>CAVYTO010000002.1:0-1313849 GCA_963771505.1 Terriglobia bacterium | reverse complement strand
GGGACTGACCCCAATTGCCTACGCTAGGCCGCTTCCCGTCCGCTGTGGAATGCCTTCATGTGGCGGATTTTACACCTCTTGGATCGCGATACTGCGGATAGTTGTTGCAAAATCGCCTTTTCACTTGTGGACAGTCAAAGACGAAAATGCCTGTTCGACAGTTATCTGACATGTCGGTTCGGAGCGTGCAGGGCGGCGAAGAATGGGCATTTTGGAATTGTTTCGCAAGAATAGAGTCGAGGTGAGTGGAGCAAAGGTCTTGGTTTGCGCCCTTGACAACCGGTTCGACGGGCTCCTCAAGGGAGATGCCGAAGTATACGGGCGAAAGGGGTCGACGCAGTGGAAGGCGATGCGCTGTTTAAGACGTTCCCAGCGTGGGGGAAATCTGGAAGACGTTACAAAACATCTACGATTATCTGATCGAACACGAGCCGCAACGGTCGCGTTCAGGGTACTCGCGAGCTTCTGCACAACCGCCTACCGCATGTCGTCGTTTATCGGGTGACAGACAATGTGGTTGAAATTCTGCATATCTGGCACGCTGCTCAGGATTGGCCTTAAGCGCCGATGATGATTTCGAGGTTGCCTGCAATAGAATGACGCGATGAAGCTAGTCGATCTCTTCCTCGGCCCGCCGTTAGCCACGGAAGACGAAAAGTCGCAAAGAATTGGGGCGGCCAAGGGTATCCCAATCTTTGGCTTGGACGCGCTCAGTTCCGCGGCTTACGGGCCTGAAGCTGCGCTTACGCTGCTGATTCCATTGGGCATGGCGGGCGTTGCCTACATTCTGCCAATCACCGTCAGCATTGTGGTTCTGCTCGGCATCGTGTTTTTCTCGTACCGGCAGACGATCGAGGCCTATCCGCAAGGCGGAGGGTCTTACACAGTCGCCACCGAGAATTTAGGAGTGAATGCGGGCCTGCTCGCGGCGGCCTCGCTGATGGTGGACTACATACTCACGGCGGCGGTGGGGATTTCCGCAGGCGTGGGAGCGCTGGTTTCGGCGGTGCCTTCGCTTCAACCGCACACGCTGCTAATGTGCCTTGGAATCTTGTTGGTGCTGTCGATTGTGAACCTGCGCGGGGTGCGGGAAACGGGCGGCATTTTCATGGTGCCGACTTATTCATTTATAGTCTGCCTGCTCGCGATGGTTGCTCTGGGCGTTGCGAAGGCGGTCGCGGCTGGCGGGCATCCGGTGCCGGTTGTCGCCCCGCCGCATTTGACTTCCGCCACGGTCGGAGTTGGAGCCTGGCTGCTGATTCGCGCGTTCGCCAGCGGATGCACGGCCATGACCGGCGTGGAAGCGGTTAGTAATGGCGTGATGGCGTTCAAAGACCCTACGGCAAAATACGCCAAGCTGACGCTGACCATCATTATTGCGATCCTGACGGTGATGCTGTTGGGCATCGCTTACCTTGCGCCCGCCTATCACGTGGCGGCGACCGAGCCGGGCGCAGCCGGATACCAGAGCGTTCTCTCGCAGTTGCTGGCTGCGATTGCCGGCACTGGATGGTTTTATTGGACCAGTATCGTTTCCATTCTTCTTGTCCTGTCGTTGTCGGCAAACACCGCTTTTGCCGATTTTCCGCGGCTGTCACGCGCTATTGCTGAAAACGGATTTCTCCCGCACGCTCTGGCTTTGCGTGGCCGTCGGCTGGTATTCACCGAAGGCGTTTACGCGCTGGCGATCCTGACGGCAATCCTGCTCGCTATTTTTCGCGGTGTCACCGACCGGCTTATTCCTCTTTACGCGGTGGGTGCGTTTCTGGCATTCACGCTTTCGCAGGCGGGCATGGTCGTCCACTGGAAGCGGGCGGGCGGCGCGGGTTCCCGAAAAAACATGTTCCTGAATGGATTGGGAGCAGTAGCTACGGGCGTCACGGTGATCGTGGTGCTGATCGCCAAGTTTACCGACGGCGCCTGGATTACCGTCATGCTTATACCCGCAATGATTCTGATGATGAAAGCCATCAGTCGCCACTATCGCCGGGTTGAACGGGAGACTAAAGCTGATGTCCCAGTAAACACAGCGGAACTATGCCAGCCGATCGTTCTACTGCCGGTTGACCGTTGGAGTTCGGTTTCAGAAAAGGCGCTGCGCTTCGCCTGGGGGCTGTCGAGCCAAATCAGGGTGCTGCACGTCGAGTGCGGAGAAGAAACTGAAAGCTTGTGCATGAACTGGGAGCGGCTGGTGGAAAATCCCGCGAAAGCAGCAAATCTTCCCGTTCCGCAACTGGTGCTGCTGAAGTCCCCGTTTCGCTTTATCGTGAAGCCGATTGTTGAATACGCCCTGACAGTCGAGAAAGAAAATACGGAGACTCATGTCGCGGTAATACTGCCGGAATTGATCCAGAAGCGGTGGTATTACATGCTCTTGCACAACCACCGGACGTCGGTGCTAAAAGCTCTGCTGTATTTCGAAGGCGGACAGAGGATTACGGTAATCAATGTCCCTTGGTACCTGCAGGATTAGGCATGGAGCGAGTTGAGGCCTCGCCGCGGTCATCCTGAAGTCCCAGCGTTTTCTCCAGCGGGGCGAGGAATCTCCGGACAAGGGCAGGTTCGCGCCAGCCTAAATGACCCTCTGGTCGCGTGCGTTATCCCTACTCGAAACCAAGGCCGCCATTTACAATCATAGCAGCGGTCCAACTCCCGTCTGGCAGGTAAATCGATGGCAACGAGCACAAAAACCCCGTCCAAAGTCGCGGTTATGAGCAAGGCGAATTCGGCGTCCAGCAAGACTTACGAAGGCCTTTCACGGGCGCAGATGATCGAGGCCTACCGTTTGATGTACCTTTCGCGGAAGCTCGACGACCGCGAAATCCTGCTTAAGCGGCAGCAGAAGATTTTTTTCCAGATTTCGGGCGCTGGGCACGAAGCCATTGGAGTGGCGGCGGGACTGGCGCTACGCGCCACTGACTGGTACTACCCGTACTATCGCGATCGCGCTCTGTGCCTGAGTTTGGGAGCGACCGCCTACGAAATGCTGCTTACGGCGGTTGGCGCTGCCGACGACCCGCAATCCGGCGGACGGCAGATGCCTTCGCACTGGGGCTTTCCTCGTCAGAATGTCGTCACGCAGTCTTCGCCAACCGGAACGCAGCTTTTGCAGGCGGTCGGCTGCGCAGAGGCGGGACGATATTTCAGCCAGCATCCTGAAGCCGCAAAGAAGGCCGATGGTGATTACCGCCAATTCAAAGACGTGAAGTTTGAAGGCGACGAGATCAGCTATGTCTCGCTGGGCGACGGTACCACCAGCGAAGGCGAGTTCTGGGAAGCGATGAACACTGCCGCTAACCGCAAGCTGCCGGTGATTGTGGTGGTGCAAGATAACGAATATGCGATCTCCGTTCCGGTGGAAGTGCAAACCGCGGGCGGCAGCATTTCGCGGATCGTCGCAGGTTTTCCAAATTTCCACTTCGAGGAAGTGGACGGTACCGACTTGCCTGCAAGCTACGCAGCCTTCGTGCGCTCGGCTGCGCATTGCCGCGAAGGGAAGGGCCCTGCATTTATTCATGCGCATGTGATCCGTCCGTACTCGCATTCTTTATCGGACGACGAACGCTTGTACCGTCCCGATCTGGAGCGGCAACGAGATGCGGCACGCGATCCGAATATGCGCTTGCAGATGTTGCTGATTCGCGAAGGCATTCTGGACGAGCAGGGAATCAATAAGCTCGAGAAACAAGTAGACGACGATCTCCAAGAGTCAACGGATCGCGCGCTGGCTGCGGCATTTCCCGGCACCGACACGATTGAGCAATTCATCTATTCCCCCGATCTGGACCCGAAATCTGCGGTTTTCGATACCGAACCCGCAGCCAGCGTTGAAGGCCCCGATGGAAAACATCCGGCGCCGAAGACGATGGCTGACCTGATCAACTCAACCCTGCGTGACGAAATGCGCCGCGACCAGCGCATTGTGATGTTCGGTGAAGATGTGGCCGATTGCAGCCGCGAAGAATACCTGACGCAGAAATCGGTGAAAGGGAAGGGTGGCGTCTTCAAGTTGACCGCGGGCTTGCAGACTGAATTCGGTTCCGACCGCGTGTTCAACTCGCCCTTGGCGGAAGCGAACATTGTTGGCCGCGCTATCGGCATGGCTACGCGCGGACTGAAGCCGGTGGTCGAGATCCAATTCTTCGATTACATCTGGCCTGCCATGATGCAATTGCGGGATGAGCTTCCTTTGATTCGTTGGAGATCAAACAACGGTTTTTCGTCGCCGTGTGTAGTTCGCGTGGCGATTGGGGGATACCTAACCGGTGGAGCGATCTACCACTCCCAGTGCGGCGAAAGCACATTCACTCACATCCCCGGCTTGCGGGTAGTATTTCCCTCGAATGCGCTGGATGCGGCGGGGCTGTTGCGAACATCAATTCGCTGCGACGATCCCGTTCTCTTTCTGGAACACAAGCGTCTTTACCGCGAAACATATGGGCGCGCACCGAATCCTGGGCCGGAATATATGATCCCGTTCGGCAAAGCTAGAATCGCGCAACCGGGCACGGACATGACCGTTGTCACTTACGGAGCAGTGGTACCGCGCGCGCTTCAGGCGGCGCAGAAAATTGAGCGCGAACATGATGTAAGCGTTGAAGTGATCGACCTGCGCTGCCTCAATCCATTCGATTGGGACGCCATCGCCGATTCCGTCAAGAAAACCAACCGCGTGATCGTCGCCCATGAAGACACGCTCAGTTGGGGATACGGCGCTGAAATCGCAGCGCGCATTGCCGACCAACTCTTCGATCATCTCGACGCGCCGGTAAAACGCGTGGCCGCGAAAGACGTGTTTGTGGCCTATCAGCCGCTTCTCGAAGATGCGATCCTTCCGCAGGCCAGCGATCTGTTCAATGCGATGAAGGCGTTGTCGGAATATTGATTATTGGCGGGCGATGAATTGAACGTAAACATCGCGTTAATTCGCCGGCAATAGTAACTATTCTAATAGGGATCATCAGAGTTTTTAATTTGTCTTTTGGGCCCGGGCTGAATCTAATAAGCCTATGAATCAAGGCCCTAATAAGCACTACATTTTTGCCAGTGACTTCGACCAAACCCTCACGTTCAACGATACGGGATATGTGTTGAGCGAACTCGTGGGAATTCCCACCGAGGAATTTGAGCGAAAAGCCAAAGGCATGGCCAAGCTGAACCTCGTCCAGCAGGGGGCGGAGCTGGCGTACCTGCTGCTGCACGATCCGCAGTTTCAGTCCCGCGTCCGCAAAGAGCACTTGCACGAAGTGGGAAAGCAGATTCGACTGAAAGAAAACATCGACCTGCTTTACAAGATTTTGAAGAGCGGCGTCGAAGGCTATCGCTTCGACTTCTACATTTTGTCGGCGGCGCCGGTCGAGGTGATTTATTCGGCGCTCGAAGGGATTGTTCCTCGCGAAAACATTTTCGGCACTGAATTCCGCTATCGGCCGAACGGTGAGATCGAATCAATCATCCGGGCTGGCGCGGGATACGGAAAAGTTGCGCAGCTCGATCTCCTGCAAGCCAAGCAGCAAACCGGGCCAGACCAGATTGTTTACGTCGGCGATGGCAGTTCCGACGTGCATGTGATGCTGCACGTCAATTCACGCGAAGGTTTGACGATCGCAGTTTCGGAAGCGAAGTTGATTTCACAGATCGCTACCCGAACCGTGCTCAGCACTAACGCTTTGGCGGTGCTCGTCCCGATACTCGAAGAGGTTGTCGGATGGGACCGGCTGAGAATCCGCGCGTTCTTCGAATCGCACGGATTGCTGGTGCAAGAGTGGGATCGTGTGCGGACCGATTGGCTGACGCTGCGCATGGCGACACCTGACAAGCCGACCTTGGCGGCGTCCGTCGTATAGCCGCTGAATCTCGGCTTGGTTTTCGCTCATCTAGAATTCATGCGCGAAAACAGCAGCGTCACTCCGCTCTCTGACTATTCTCAATCTTCAGTTCAAACCGGAGGAGACATTGGGCTGCGCGACGGTGCGCTGCTCGATGCGTACTCACAAGCGGTTGTCCGTGCATCGGAGCGCATCAGCCCGTCTGTTGCGAAGATCGAAGTCACCCAGGCCGGCAGGGGCCGCGGTTCCGATCGCGAGCGCCAAGGCGGCGGCTCGGGATTCGTGTTCACGCCCGACGGGTTGATTCTCACCAACAGCCATGTGGTCCACGACGCGAAACGCATCGGCGTCTCCTTGCCCGACGGACGGCGCTTTCCGGCGCAGATTGTCGGCGACGATCCGTCGACTGATTTGGCCGTCGTAAGAATTAACGTTCCCGATCACGAAGCTACAAACCTGGTCGCCGCTCCGTTGGGCGATTCGCAGAAGCTCCGGGTCGGGCAGTTGGCGATTGCGATCGGAAATCCGTACGGATTCCAGTACACCGTCACAGCCGGAGTGGTGAGCGCGCTGGGACGATCGTTGCGCTCTTATTCCGGACGAATGATTGACGATGTGGTTCAAACCGATGCGTCGTTGAATCCGGGAAACTCAGGCGGCCCGCTGGTGAATTCCGAAGGCCACGTGATCGGTGTCAACACAGCCACGATTATGGGCGCGCAGGGATTGTGTTTTGCGATCGGAATCAACACAGCAAAATTCGTGGCGGGAAGGCTGTTGCGAGATGGCCGCATCCGCCGGAGTTACATAGGTGTGGAAGCGCAAACGACTCCATTGCATCGGCGGCTGGTGCGATTTTATGATTTGCCGCGCGAAACCGGAGTTGTTGTAGCGGCTGTAAACGAAGGTCCGGCGCGGCGCGCAGGCGTGCGCGAAGGCGACGTGATTATCGCGCTCGACGGCAAACCCGTCGCCGGCGTGGACGACCTGTACCGTTTGCTCACCGACGTGCAGGTCGGCGTGAGCAGCAAGCTGACAATTCTGCGATATACCGAAAAGCTTGAGTTGAGTGTGCGGCCGGAAGACGAGAGAGGGTTATTTTAACCACTTGTCATCCTGAGCACGAAGTCGAAGGACCCCGCGTTTTCGCGAAGCCACGACTGGCTCATCAGGGAAGTTATAGCGTTGATCTCACAGGTAAGCGCAAGGCTCCTCCACTCGCCATCGCTCACGCTTCGCCTTCGTTCGGAATGACAAATAGTGGAATTACTACCCCGTTGCTGCAGCGCATTGCACGCACCTTCCCGCTGTGTTAGTTTCAACAATCGGAAGAGGTTAGCTTGCGAGCATCAACTCCCGCCGGACTGGATCGCAAGGAAGCGGAACTTTTCGCTCAACTTGATCCGAAACGGCTCCCACAACACATCGCCATTATTATGGACGGCAACGGACGCTGGGCGCGCAAACGGCATTTGCCGCGCGTGGCCGGGCATCGCGCCGGAGTCACGTCCGTGCGGTCGACAGTAGAGACCGCGTCGAGCATCGGCATTCCCGCTCTGACGCTGTATGCATTTTCCGAAGAAAATTGGAAGAAGCGACCGAAATCCGAAGTGGATTTTCTGATGGGCTTGCTGTGCCGCTATCTCAAGGCAGAAGTGCCGTCGCTGAACAAGAATAACGTGCGCCTGGAATACATTGGCAGGCTGCATGAGTTGCCTGATTCAGTCCAGCAAAAAATGGAATGGGCCCGCGCGGCCACCGAGAAGAACACGGGCACGGTGATGACGCTGGCACTGAACTACAGTGCGCGCGCGGAGATCGTGGACGCGGTGCGCAGAATTGTTGACGCCGCTGCGCGCAATGGTGGACTCGATCATTTGAAAATCGATGAAGAGTCTGTATCGCGACATCTTTATACAAGCCATCTTCCCGATCCTGATCTGGTGATTCGTACCAGTGGCGAGATGCGGCTGAGCAATTTTCTGCTGTGGCAACTTGCCTACGCGGAGATTCACGTCATGCCGACTTTATGGCCGGAATTTCGCGGTACTCATCTGCTTGCCGCCATCGCAGACTATCAAAAGCGTGACCGCCGCTATGGCGGGCTTAACGAAGCCCACATAGCGCCCGCCGCTAAGGGCAAGGGTTGACTCGTTGCAACTACTGAAGCGCATAGCCACTGCGGTCGTGTTAATTCCGCTGGTATTGTTATTGGTTCTGCGCGCGCCAGTCCCGGCTCTAGCCGTAGTGGCTGCGGTGGTTGCGTTATTGGCCGTGCACGAACTGCTGAAGTTGGTGGAGGCGTATGGCATCCAGCCCATGCGCGCGCCGACCTACATTTTCTTCGCGCTCTTCTTTCTGTTGATCGCTATCAATCCCGGAGCAGGCGCTGAATTGCTCTCTACCGCGACGTTCAGCTATTCCGCATTGTTCGCGGCTGCTTTTGCGCCGTTTGCATTTCTCACGATTGCCATGCGCCGCTCCGATTTGCGCACAAGCTTCCTGGCTGCCGCCGCATCTTCATTTGCCTTCGTATACGTCGCTCTGCCCATGGCGATGCTCGTGCAATTGCGCGAGCAGTGGTCGGGCGCGTTCTTGCTGCTATATCTTCTTCTGATCGTTTGGGCCGGAGACATATTCGCTTATTTCGTTGGGCGCTCGATCGGCAAGCACCTGATGTCGCCTCGGGTCAGTCCGAAAAAGACATGGGAAGGCGCAATCGCTTCTCTGGGGGCCAGCCTCGGAATCGGGGCGATGCTTTACAACTACGCGACGCCGATTTGCACGTGGCTCTTGACCCACAACCTCATCGAGCGCAAAGGCGGTTTGTTTGCCCTGGAAAAACCAGACATGGTTCCAGTGCTATTGCTTTCGGCTGCGGTGAACGTTGCCGCACAGCTAGGAGATTTGGTCGAATCGCTCATCAAGCGAGGCGCCGGTATCAAAGATTCTGGAACTTTGCTACCTGGCCATGGAGGCATGCTCGACCGGATTGACGCGCTTTTATTCGCAGCGCCAGTACTTTGGTTTTTCGCAGCCTGGCGAGTCATGCGTTAAGGCCGGAACTCAGCGTGATAGGCTGAAGTTCCTGAGAATCGCTGCGCATGAGCCGAAAAAAAATTGTGGTTTACGGGTTGATCCTCTGCGTGGTGGCGCTGCTTTTTTACCTTCAGTTCCGAACGCTCAGGCGGTTTGACTGGGCGACATTCATCTCCCAAACCGGACAGGTCGACAAACTCTCCATTGCTTTCGCGATCGGTTGGATTTATCTCGCATACGTAATGCGCGCCCTGCGCTGGAGCGTATTTTTGCGGCCGGTGCGCCAGACTTCGACGGGGAATTTATTCTCTCCGACCGTTATTGGTTTTACCGCGTTGGCGTTGCTCGGACGCGCGGGTGAAATGATTCGGCCTTACCTCATCGCACGTAAAGAGCGCCTGCCATTTCCATCGCAAATGGCGGTTTGGGCAGTCGAGCGGATTTTCGATCTAGGATCGTTCGCGCTGTTGCTGGCGGCGGCCGTTCTTTTCTCGCCAGTCACTCGCGGTCTGTTGAGTCACTATCGGCTTGGCGGCTTGGGGACATTTGCTTTGCTCTTGTCTGGCGGACTGTTGGTCTTGCTCGGCATATGGAAGGGCGATCGGCTTGCGCTCGCTGCTTCGAGAAATGTGTTGCCAAGATTCGCGAAGACGGGTGCTCTTGTCGCCTTTCGCGTCCAGGAATTCAGGTCGGGCCTGAACACGGTGCAGGATTTTTCGTCATTCGCTCAGGCCGGGGCGGTTTCCTTGGTCATGTGGATCATGATTTCTTTTTCTTATTACGAAGTCCTGCATTCTTACGGTTCTGGGCCGCTGCAAATGCCGATTACGCAGGTTCCGCTGCTGATGCTATCGAGCATGGTCGGTTCGCTGATCGCGCTTCCGGGCGTAGGCGGTGGGTCGCAGCTAGCCACTATCTTCACGTTGCAAAGAGTGTTTAACGCCCCCCCTGAACTGGCGGCCAGTTGCGGAGTCCTGCTGTGGCTGGTGACTTTCGCCGCAATCATTCCCCTTGGTCTGGCGCTGGCCCAGCGTGAGAGCCTCTCGTTCCGCGAACTTTCCGCCGAAACCCAACATGCGGAAGACGACGACGTCCCGGACGCTCCCGATCAGCTCTAACCTTCCCGCTGATACAATCGAATGTTCCTCTCAACCTATGAAGTGCCCGTTTTGTGGTTTCGAAAACGATAAAGTTGTCGACTCGCGCGAGAGCAAAGAAGCGGATTCCATCCGCCGCCGCCGCGAGTGTCTGAAGTGCGAAAAGCGCTTCACCACTTACGAGCGGATCGACGAAATCCCCTACATGGTGGTGAAGAAAGACGGGCGACGCGAGCGTTTTGACCGCCAGAAAATTTTGAATGGCCTGCTGCGGGCCTGCGAAAAGCGGCCCGTGCCAATCAGCAAGCTTGAGCAAATTGTGAACGAGGCCGAAGGCTTCGTGATCGAATCGGCAGAGCGCGAGCGCAAGACCAGCGAAGTGGGAGAGTTGATCATGAACCGCCTGCGAAGGCACGACAAAGTCGCTTACGTCCGCTTCGCATCCGTCTATCTCGACTTCAAGGACGTCCAGGAATTCATGACCGAGTTGAAGGATTTGCTTAAGACCAAAGACGCTCCGGAAAAAGTGAAGAGCCCGCAGCGAACAAATTAATCGCGGCTATCGTTTTCTAATACAAATTTATGGCACATAAAATCACGTTGATTCCCGGCGACGGTATTGGTCATGAAGTAGTGAAGGCCGTGGTGCGGATGCTCGAGGCCACCGGAGTGAAGTTCGAATGGGAAAGCTTCGCGGCGGGAGCGGAGGCGTTCGAGAAATATAAGGAATACATCCCTAAGGAACTCGTCGAGTCCATCGAGCGCACGCGTGTAGGCCTTAAGGGCCCGGTCACCACGCCGGTGGGGGGCGGATTCGCCAGCATCAATGTCGCTCTGCGGCAGAAGTTTGAGCTTTATGCGAATTTCAGGCCGATCAAGAACCTTCCGCATATTCCGACTCGATATCCCGATGTGGATTTGATCATCGTGCGCGAGAACACCGAGAGTCTCTATTCAGGTCTCGAGCATGAAGTCGTGCCCGGAGTGGTCGAAAGCCTCAAGATCATCACCGAAAAAGCTTCCACGAGAATCGCAAAGTTCGCTTTTAAGTACGCTCGGGAAAACCAGCGCAAAAAGATCCACGCGATCCATAAAGCCAATATCATGAAGTTGTCGGACGGCCTGTTTTTGCGCTGTTGCCGCAACATCGCAAAAGACTATCCGGAAATCACCTACGGCGAACACATTGTCGATAACACCTGCATGCAGTTGGTGATGAATCCATATCAGTACGACATGTTGGTGATGGAGAACCTCTACGGCGATATCATTTCCGATCTATGTGCGGCATTCGTGGGCGGATTAGGCCTCGTTCCCAGCGCAAATCTTGGCGACCATTGCGCGATCTTTGAGGCCGTGCATGGCTCGGCTCCGGACATTGCGGGGAAAGACCTGGCGAATCCGACCGCTGTGTTGCGATCTTCACTGCTGATGCTTCGCCACCTGGGCGAGAACGACGCCGCCGACAAATTGAGCGCGGCGCTTGACCGCGTTTTCAGCCACCCAGAAAAACTCACGCGCGACGTTGGCGGCCAATCAGGTACCTCGGCGTTCGCCGACTCCGTCATCGCGGAGATGCAATCCTAGGCCCGCTCTTCCAATGCGCATATTGATCTCCGCCGGCGAGGCCTCGGGTGAAATGTATGGCGCGCAACTGATCGAAGCCCTCCGCAAATCAAATCCTTCGTTCGAGTTTTTCGGCGTGGGTGGAGAACGCATGCGGGCCGCCGGATGCGAAACCATCGTTGACAGCAAAGACCTGGCGGTCGTCGGCATCACAGAAATCCTGCAGCATCTGCCCCGCATCTGGGGACTTTTCCATAAGCTCATTGCGGAAGTGGACCGCCAGAAGCCAGCACTGGCAGTAGTGATCGATTCGCCCGCTTTCAATTGGCGCGTGGCGCGGCAGATGCGCAAGCGCGGAATTCCGGTCGTCTATTATGTTTGTCCGCAATTTTGGGCGTGGAGACAGGGCCGCGTTCGGCTGCTGAGCAAATACGTGGACAAGGCCCTGGTTATCTTTCCGTTCGAAGAAAAGTTTTACCGCGACCGCGGAGTGAACGCCACCTTTGTCGGCCATCCTCTGGCCGGCTTGCCGCGGCCTGCCATCACGAGAGAACAGTATGCCGCGCAGTATGGTTTGGACGCGGCCAAGTTCTGGATTGTCCTCATGCCCGGCAGCCGCAAAAAAGAAGTGCGCATGAACTTGCCGGAAATGATTCGCGCGGCGAGCTTACTGGGCAGCGGCTACGAATTTCTGATGCCGGTTGCATCTACAATTGACCGCGAATTTCTGGAATCACTGATCGAAGATGGTCCGCAAATTCATTTTGTTCCCGAAGCTTTGCCTGCATTGGCACATGCGCGCGCCGGGATCATCGCAAGCGGAACCGCTACGGTCGAGGCTGCCATCATGGGCACGCCGTTTGTCATGGTCTACCGCGTGAGTCCCTTGACTTACGCTCTGGGAAAATCGCAGGTAAAAGTCCCTCATTTCGCGATGGTAAATTTGATTGCCGGGCAAGAGGTGGTCCCAGAATTGGTGCAGGATGCCTTCACGGCTTCGGCTGTCGCCGGTGAGGTGAAGCGCGTCATTTCAGAGGGGCCAGCGCGCGCGGAGATGATTGCGGCCCTGCACGAAGTCAAGCAGAAACTCTCGGGCCTCGAATCGGGTGGTTTTCCGGCACCGGAACGTGCGGCATTGGTAATTGGGGGACTATTGGAGGGGAAAGCGGTCTGAGCCTTGTCCTGCCAGCATCTTTTGCGGGACAATCGTCATCATACCAAAGCCAGATTTAGGAGATCGCGTTTGATGCAATTGAGTCGTCCGCGCATCAGGTTATTCCCCGCAATTTTTTGGCTTCTGATCACCGCTCTCAGCCTTCCGGCTTGGTCGGCGGAGAAGATGCGGTTGCGCGTCGACGACTACCAGATTGACGCCGAACTGGTTCCTCACACCCACCGAATTACGGCGCGCGCCAAAGTGAGATTTACCGCGCTCGGAAACATCAACGCCGCAAGTTTTGAACTCCACAACGACTTGCGTGTCACCAAAGTCACTGACGACGCCGGCAAAGTGCTTCCTGCGGAACGCATCTCCCAGGATTCGGCGATTCGCGTCTCGCTCGGCAATGAACTGGCGAAGGACCAATCGACGTCTCTGACCTTCGAATACGAAGGAGAGCTGAATTCCGCTGACGACAGTCCGGTGCAAGGTTTGAGCCTCGCAAAAATCGACGATGACACCAGTTACCTCCTTTACGCGGGGCGATGGTTTCCTGTGAACGATTACGGCATCAACCGGTTCACCGCGACCATGAACATTACTGTGCCGGCGCACATGGTTGTGATCGGCAGCGGAGCGCAGACGATCACGGCGGGAACGGCAACCGGGAAAAATTCCGGAGCATCGGCAGCAACCAAGACTTTCCACTTTGCATGGACGAAGCCCAGCTTTCCCGGAACCATCATCGCTGGAATTTTTCAGGAATCGAAGAGCGACGAGGCGGGCGTCGATTTACATGTTTTCTTCAAGCCTTCTCATCAAAACTTGAGCGCGCTCTACAGTGAAACCGCGATCAAAGAATTCACCTACTTTGTCACTTTGTACGGCACCGCTCCGTCAACAACGCTCCGCGTCGTGGAGTTGCCCGATGGAACCGTCCCGTCGGCGTGGGCTCCCGAACTGGCAGCAATCTCCAGCCGTGGCATTACTGAGAAGGTAAATTACCGCCTGCTTGCGAACACGATCGCGCATCAGTGGTGGGGTGTATCGCTAAGCCCCGATTCCCACGACGACTGGTGGATCTCTGACGGCTTCGCCCGCTATTCGGAAGCGCGTTACGTCGAACAGGCTGCCGGAGCGACTGCATTGCAGGAAGTAATCAAAGACATGTCGGTCGGAGCTTTGTCATACGACACCGTGCCGCTGGCGACTGCGGGCAAGCTTGACGTGTTCTCTCCGGAATTCCAGTCGCTGGTCACCGATAAGGGGGCGATGATCCTGCACATGCTGCGCTGGGTCATGGGCGACCAGAAATTTGATGCCGCAGTGCGGACGTTTGCCACTAAGTATGCTGGTAAATCGGCGTCAGTGGATGACTTTCGCGAGCTCGCCGAACAGAGTTACGGCGACAAACTCACCTGGTTCTTTTCGCAATGGATCGACTCCACGGGAGCGCCGGAATTCAAGACGAAATACACAGTTTATCGACTTGGCAATAACAAAGGTTTCCGCATCGTCGGGCAAATCGATCAGGACCTCGACCTGTTCCGCATGCCGGTGGATTTGCGTGTCGACACGGACGGAAAAACCGAAGACCGGCGCATCGACGTCGTCGGTACCGATTCCGCATTCACAATCGAGACGTTCGGCAAGCCCCGTCGCATCCTGATCGATCCCGATAACCGTGTTTTGCGCAACTCCACTGAGATCAAGATGCGTGCTTCCATTCAACGTGGGCAGGCCCTGGTTCAACAGGCGGATTTCGCTGGCGCTTTGGTGGAGTTTAATAAGGCCCTCGACGTTAACAAGAACAGCTCCCTTGCCCACTATCGCGTTGCCGAAGTCTTCTTCACCCAGAAAAACTTTCAGGCTTCAGCCAATGCATATCGCGAAGCTCTGAACGGCGATGGCGAGCCGCGTTGGACGGAAGTTTGGAGCCACATCCAACTGGGAAAGATATTCGACGTGACCGGGCAACGGGAACGCGCTACCAACGAGTATCGCCAAGCCATCCAAACCAACGACAACACCCAAGGCGCGCTCGACGAGGCACGCAAATATCTGCAAAAGCCGTTTGAGGTCGTAAAAGCGCAATAGTTCCGGCGGGCAGATTTATCGTCGATCATCAAGTGATCGGTGTATTCCTTCCGTAACCGAACCGGAGAGCGGCTACCTTAAAAATGTTCTTGCATCTCCGGCATTTTCCCGTAATCTCAATGGTGCGAACTAACTCAGCCGAAATGTCCGGAAATCGCATTTAGCCGGGAACCTCGAGACGTTGATATTCAAGGGAGACGAGGTGGCGAGAGTGAGTCGCTTGAGGAGGAACACATAGAAATTGGCCACCGCAAGCCTGTCACGCACCCTGCCTGAGCGCAATCCGCCGCTCGCAAAAATCCCCAACCGGAAAAAATCGGTTCGACTCACACTGTGGCCTTTAGTCGCGGCGACCTTTTTTATGGTCTCCGGTGGAACCTACGGCACAGAAGACATCGTGCACGGCGCGGGCTACGGGCGCGCAATTCTAATTTTGCTGCTGACGCCAATTCTTTGGAGCCTTCCCACCGCTTTCATGATCGGAGAACTTTCGAGTGCTCTGCCGAAAGAGGGCGGCTACTATGCGTGGGTCCGCCGCTCGATGGGCAATTTTTGGGGATTTCAAGAGGCCTGGCTATCGCTCATCGCATCGGTGTTTGACATGGCCATTTACCCCACTCTCTTTGTCGTATATCTGACGCGCCTGTTTCCCTGGTTCAGCGTCGGGCATCGCGGCGTCATCGTAGGGCTTGCGGTGGTCACGGCTTGCGCGCTGTTGAACATCGCCGGAGTGAAGGTGGTCTCGACCACTTCGTTGTGGCTGTTCTTTGCGCTGTCATCGCCGTTTGCCCTCATGCTTTTTCTCGCTCCGCTTAAGTACGGCGCGCTGCTGCATGCGGTGACCACACCTACCACATCTAAAGTCGACATGATCGGTGGCCTTCTCATCGCGATGTGGAATTACATGGGATGGGACAATGCCTCGACGATTGCCACGGAAGTCGAGCGCCCGCAGAGGACCTATCCGCGTGCGATGCTGGTCGCGGTCGCGATTGTAGCCGCCAGCTATATTTTGCCGGTCGCCGCTTTGTGGATGACCGGTCTCGCCCCGAGCGCCTGGGAAACCGGTTCCTGGGCCGAGATCGCAGGGCTTCTCGGCGGCCCCGGGTTGCGAATCGCGCTGGTTGCTGGTGGCATGATCAGCGCGTTTGGGATGTTCAACGCACTGGTGATGAGCTATTCGCGGCTTCCGCTGGCCATGGCGCAAGACGGAATGTTGCCTCGGGTGTTCGCCAAGTTGCAACCGAAGACCAAAGCGCCGTGGGTTGCCATTGTCGCGTTGGCGATCGGATGGGCGATGTGCCTGGGGTTGGGCTTCGAACGCCTAGTCACGATTGACATCCTGCTCTATGGATTCAGTCTCGGACTGGAATTCGTCGCGCTAGCCGTGCTTCGATTCCGAGAGCCTGACCTTCCGCGGCCATTCCGCGTTCCGGGCGGGCTGTTTGGCGCCGTCGCGGTCGGTGTGGCTCCGATCTTGCTGCTAGGCTTTTCGATTTTTCGCAGCGAAACTGAGCAAGTATGGGGGATGAGTGCGCTTGCTTTCGGCATGATCCTGATCGGGGCCGGAGTGGTTGCGTACTTCATCAACCATGCCGTAAAGCCGGAGGGTTGGACTCTTCCTCAAGAAGAGGCGTCGCCAGCGGTCTAGTCATTTGTACAACGAGAAAAGGCCGGGATTCAGTCCCGGCCTTCGCTTTTTTTGTGTAGACCTGGTTACGCCGCTTCGGCGTCGCGCATGGTCCGGACTTTGTCGTGAGCCGTCTGCACGCTTGCAGCCTGGCGCTGCACGATTTCCGCAACGTTCCTGGGAAGATGAGTCGTCAGAGCTTCTTTGTAGTTCTTCTTAGCATTGTCCTCGCCTTGCTCCACGGACTCAAGAATGGTCTTGTCTCCGCCTCCCAAAGCTACTTTGGTGTCGATCCAAGCACGATGAATCGCAGCTGAAGTTGAACCTGAATCTTTCTTTCCATGCTCGCCGAGGTGAGGCAATTCAGCTTGCAGTTCGCCGGCAAACTTCGAGCGTTCGAGACTTTGGTTCAAGAAGAACGTCTTCAGGTCAGCGCGTTTGACGTGCTCGGCGGCATCCCGGTAGCCATTTTCGCCATCTTTACAAGTCTCTATCAACTTCTCAACCACTTCTAAAGTTTTATTATTATTTTCCATGATTTCCTCCGTCTCATCTGATGCAATTCGGCAGGAGTGGTTGGATGAAATGATGACTCATCGAACACAACCGGCAGCAATCAAAAGTGCATTAAGATGGGTATTCGACATGCAGTGATTGCAAGTCAAATTATCACCCGTCATGTGAATGTAATGACTAAGCGAAAATCCAAGGGCGCCTACATGATTTCCGCAGTAGCGGAGATGTATGGAATCCATCCGCAGACCCTTCGTCTGTACGAGCGCGAGGGACTGCTCAAGCCCTCGCGCACCGAAGGGAACACTCGCCTTTATACCGACGAGGATTTGTTGCGTCTCGAATTTATTTTGTCGTTGGCGCGAGATTTAGGCGTGAACATTAGCGGGATGGCCATCATTCTGCAAATGCGCGAGCGAATGGAAGAGATGCAACGCCAGATTCAGGACTTCGTGAAATACATCCAGGAAGAAGTGCTTTCCCGAGCGAGCGCCGCAGCCGACCCTGCGCGAGGGGCAATCGTCCCGCTGCGGCGTCCGGTTCCCATGGCCTCGTCTAGAAAAAAGTAGCTATCGGTTAAACCGCAAATTGAACATTTCTTGGCAACTTTTTTGGTCATTTGGTGTTCTCAAGTAGGCCCACTTATGTGGAGGGAGCCCTGATATGAAACAAACATGGTTGGCATTCGTAATAGCAGTAGGAATGACGTTAGTGCTTGGCGCTTGCGGCGGCAGCAATTCTTCGAGCAATTCTGGCAACGTGAACGGCAACTGGACTGCGACTCTAACTAATCCCGACGGCAGCCCGGCATTCTCGTTCACGACGTCTTTAAGTCAGGTTGCGAGCGGGTCTTCAGTGACCGTTACCAACTTGAACTTTAGTTCATCGTCCCCGTGCTTCGTGTCGGGCACGACGGCGACAGGTTCGTTTTCATTGTCGGGTAATTTCAACGGAAACGTCACCGGCAGTTATGGCATGACGCTGACCTCAGGAACGCCCGTCGGCAATCAACTGGTATTGCAGGGGGCGGTGACTAACAACACGATCACCGGAACGTGGACCCTCACCGGCGGCACTGGATGCACCGGTTCGGGTAACTTCACGATGACCAAACCGTAATTGCGCCAAGTCTAAGCGCTGGCTTTGCCGAGCAGAGGAAGGTCCTCCTGCTCGGCTTTTGCTGTGTCGAGTTCTAACTGCTCTTGCCCGCTCAAGGCCGTAACTTTGCCTCGGTAAGTTTTGAGGTGTTTCTGCGCGGTATCAAAAGCCTCCTGAGCTTTGTTCAAGCTCTTGCCTACGTTGTCGAACTGGTTCTGGAAATAGTCGAAAGATTTCTGCGCTTTGCCTAATTCCTGTCGGCTCTTTTCGAACCGGCTCGCAACTTCATACCACTTGTGGACGAGGGAGATGGTTTGCAGAGTCATCAGCAGAGTATTCGGAGACACTGGGAACACGTGCAGTTGATTTAGCCAATCTGCCAGGTCACGATTGCGCACCGTTTCCATGTAAAGCGTTTCGCTCGGCAAATACATCAATGCGATTTCCGTAGTCCCGTTCTCGGGCTGAATGTAAGCCTTGATCCGTCTGGCTTCGGCCTTCATCACGCGAACGAATTCCCGGCGCGCGTCTTCAATCTCTGACTCGACGTTGCTCTCGAATAAGGCTAGTACTTGTTCGCGCGGAAATTTCGCGTCGATCGGGAGCCTGCGATCGGGAAACTGAATCAGTGCGTCGGCACGTCCGCCGCCTTCCGGCAACTGCGCCTGGATTTCGAACATGTGCGCGGGTAAGAAGTCCGCTAGCAGGCGCTCCAGACTGGCCTCGCCGAACTTTCCTCGCAGGTGCGGAAGCTTGAGCAAATTGTTGAGGTCGTTGATGGAGTGACCCAGCGCGCCGACCTCCCGCAACTGTTCTTCCGCGGCTTTCAGATGCTGCTGGACTTTTTCGAACTGCGCGAACCCTTCTTTGATATTTTGATCGAGCTTCACTTGGACTTGATCGGTGATTGCCATCAAGCGCGCGTCCACCCGGTCGCGGATGCTCTCCAAACTCTGGGCCGTCTTCGCGTTCATGCCGTCGAATTCGGACTTCAACTGCGCGGTCGTCAAGGCGAGAGAACCGGTGAGCTCCGCTCGCGCTTGCGCGAGACCCTCGGACTGCTCTTTACGTCCGGTTTGCATTTGCAGGTCGACTGCACTGCGAATGCCAGAGAAGCCTTCCACCAAGCGGTCTGCGACTTGCTGGCGCAGGTCTCCCTTAGTCTGTTCGAGCCTCGCTGCCATGTCGCCTGTCGCCGATGCGAATTTCGCCGTGAGCGTGTGATTCAGGGATTCGTTTTGTGCGGCGAGGCGGCCGAGCCCATCGGCTTGCCCCCCGGAACTGCCCGTCCGGCGCAGTAACTGCACGACCATGGCCACTAGGACCAGGTTCGAAGCCGCTAAAAGTAATACCCAGAATGTGCCCATCGTGATCGTGTATCTCCCGCGCCTAGAGCCTATTCTACGCAAACTTGCAGCGGCGAGGATTACCACTGCGAGTCACGATGCGAGCCTCAAATGGCAGATGGAAGTGTAGGTTTGACGCCCGGTTTGTACGGAGTTTACCGGGTTTTGCGGCGCTTCTTCTAGCCTGCGCTTCGGCATGCGCGCAGTCACCGGATGACGCCGCAGAGCAACGCATGCTTGATCTTGCGAACCAGGCTCGCGCCCAGGCCGGGTTGCCGCAGTTAAAGTTCGATCCCACGCTTCGAGCAGCTGCGCGTCAACACTCGGAGTTGATGGCGTCACAGGGACACTTGTCGCACGACCTTCCCGGCGAGCCAGCCCTGCCGCAGCGTCTGGCGCGCGTGAGCACGCTCGAGTTGAGCGCGGAGGGTGAGAACGTAGGCTTTGCTCCCAGTGCGGATGATTCACATCGTGGCTTCATGGGGTCGCCGCATCACCGCGCAAACCTGCTCGATGCGGATTTCAATCTCGCCGGAATCGGCGTGGTGCGTTCGGGAAGCATGCTCTACGTTACACAGGACTTCGCCAAAGGCTCGGAAACTCGCGCCGCGTCGGAAAGTGCACACTTGGTTCTGGCAGCTGTGAACCGTTTCCGACAAACTTCGGGATTGCCGCCGTTTGCTTCTGCGGACGGTTCCGACGCGCACCTCGCGGCGTGCGCGATGGCCACGGCGGATTCGGTCAAACTCCCGACGCCTCACTCAGGATATTTGATTCGCTACACCACGAGCGACCCTGCTGAACTTCCATCCGGGGTAGGAACGGCTGTGGGGAATTCTGCGGTCAAGACGGCAACGGTCGGAACGTGCTACTCCCAGACGGCGACTTACCCGGGCGGAACCTACTGGGTGGCGCTATTTATGAATTAGCGCGAGGTTAAACCGGAACAGCTTCCTTGGCGGCGTAATGGGATTCGACGTATTCGTCGAGAATGCCGATGAACTCGGCTACGATGCGGTCGCCCTTCAACGTCGTAAACAGGCGTCCGTCAACGAAGACCGGGGCTTTCGGCTCTTCGAAGGTACCCGGCAATGAGATGCCGAGGCTAGCGTGTTTCGACTCGCCGGGGCCGTTCACCACACATCCCATGACGGCGACTTTCATTTCCTCGACGCCCATGTAGCGCTCTTTCCAGGTTGGCATCTGTTCACGAAGATAGGTTTGAATCTGTTCGGCCATTTCCTGAAAGAAAGTGCTGGTGGTGCGTCCGCAACCGGGGCAAGCGGTGACTTGCGGCGTAAAGCTGCGAATTTGCAGTGACTGCAAAATCTGCTGCCCGACCCGAACTTCCTCCGAACGGTCGCCGCCGGGGGCAGGGGTAAGCGAAACGCGGATAGTATCTCCAATGCCTTCTTGAAGCAGTACGCCAAGAGCCGCGCTGGAAGCAACAACACCCTTCGCGCCCATGCCGGCTTCGGTGAGTCCAAGATGGAGCGGGTAGTCGCAACGCGAAGCAAGCGCGCGGTAAACGTCGATCAGGTCCTGCACTCCGCTGACTTTCGCGCTGAGAATGATCTGGTCGTGCCGAAGTCCGTATTTTTCCGCCAATTCAGCGGAGCGAAGCGCGCTCACGACCATGGCTTCCATCGTCACATCGCGGGCGTCTTTCGGTTCGGCCAAGCGCGAGTTTTCATCCATCATGCGGGTGAGCAAGGCTTGATCGAGAGATCCCCAGTTCACGCCGATGCGGACAGGCTTCTGGTTCTCGACCGCGACTTCGATCATGATGCGGAAATTGTCGTCGTTTTTTCGTCCCACACTGACGTTGCCGGGATTGATGCGGTACTTCGCCAACGCGCGGGCGCAGTCCGGGAATTTCCTGAGCAGAAGATGTCCGTTGTAATGGAAGTCGCCGATGATTGGAACGTGAATATTCTGCGAGGCAAGTTGCTCAACGATGGGGGCGACCGCGGCCGCCGCGGCCTCGTTGTTCACGGTAACTCGCACTAACTCGGAACCGGCTCGGGCGAGCGCAAGCACTTGCTTTACAGTTCCGGCAATATCCGCAGTGTCGGTGTTGGTCATGGACTGCACCACCACCGGTGCACCCGAACCGACGCGGACGCCGTTGATCGAGCAAGTGACCGATTTTCTGCGCTGGATCGTTGCCATGGGAAGCTCTATTTTAGCAGCAATCTAACATCTCTCCTTTCGCGGAAGGATATCAACGTTCAGTTTGGCGGACGGGATGGAATGAAAGTCGTAGTCTGCCGTGACCAGAGTGGCGCCTTCGCTAGCAGCCAAAGATCCAGCAAAAGCATCGGCATAATGCACCCCATGAGCGTGCTTGAATTGCGCCGCTTGCTCTGCCGCCTCCACGGTGATTTCCACAATGCGAAACGGGAGGCTCTTCAATCGGGGCAGCAGCGCCTCTGCCCCTTCTGTACCGCGGACTTTCAGAATTACGTACACAACCTCACCCCAATTCACGGCGGGCATGCTGAGGCGGATCGTGCCAGACCGTGCTTGGTCAAAGTAGCTCTCCATACGGTCTGCGCCAGCTTCGTTGTCCACCAGTCGCAGCAGCGCGCTGGCGTCAATGACAGCCTTTTTCACAAACGTTCCTTGCGATGCTCTTCGTCGCGGACGTCGCCCAGCGACGGGCCTTCGCCGAAGTATCCGCGCAGGCTGCGAATAAATGCCTTCGTTACCGGACGTAGCAACAAACCGTCCTTACACTTCTCGAAGCAAATCTGAGTTCCCGGTTCGATGCCAAGTTCTTCCCGCAGTTCGACAGGGATAACAACCTGCCCTTTAGTGCTGACAACCTGCGCTAGCTGATTTTTGGATGGCATCAGGTACCCACTTTCAATCAATGTAATACTATACCACTGAGTATTACACTGGTGTTGATTAGGTTTACAGGTCGTGGGTCGACCTGTGGGTGCCGGTAGCAGGCGGGATTACGGCCAAGAGAACTCACGAAAAGAGCCTTCCGGGACTGTGTGCCTCTACAATAATGGGTCAATAATGGGTACAGCTTACGGCAGTCTCTGCGCCAATCCCGGAATCGTCTTCACTAGATCGTTAAAGATCACCATCACGGCGAACAGCACTAGAAAGACGAACGCCGTCTGGTAAATGCGTTCTTTGATTCGGATGTTGATGTCGCGGCGCATCAGGCCTTCGACGAATAGCAGCATGATTACTCCGCCGTCGAGGATGGGAATCGGCAGCAAATTGAAAATGCCGAGGTTCAGGCTGATCGCTGAAGTCAGTTCCATCAGCGGAGTCCATCCCTTTTGCTGCGCTGCATAGCCTGCGTCCTGCGCGATGCCAATCGGTCCGGAGACCATTTTCATCGAAATCTTGCGCTGGAAGATCTTCTTGGCCAATTCCAGAATCATTAGTGAGCCGCGGCGATTTTCGTTGAGCGAAAGCTGCAGGGCTTGGCCCACGGGGAGCCTGGTCACTTTGGTCTCGCCTCTGTCAGCGAAACCAAGACGATAACGTCGCTCCTTGGGATTTTCAGTGGGCGAAAGTGTGGCCTGCACGTGAAAGTTGATGCTCGAGCCGTCACGAACGACAGTGAGATCGACCGGTTGATCTTTCACCTCCTGCAACCTCTCGATCATGTTCTCGATTGAAAGCAGGGGCTGGCCATTCATGGCAACGATTTTGTCGCCTTCTTTGATTCCCGCTCGGGCCGCAGGCATGTTCGCGTCGAGCGTGCCGACGACTATAGAATCTCGCGGATACCATCCTGCTGAGCCCACTTCAGAAGAAGTCACAGCGGTTGGAACTACAGTCTTCTGCATCTGCTGACCGCCGCGATCAATCGTGACCGACAACGGCTGGTTCGGACTCAGCCAGACGCGCGGCTGAACTTGTTCCCACGTAGGATTTTCGATACCGTCGATTTTTACGATCCGGTCACCCGGTAAAATGCCCGCCAAGGCTGCCGGAGAGGCGGACCGCACGCCATCCACTACCGCAGGCTGATCGAGGTAAACCGCGTATTCGTAATGCACGGTGTAAACCAGGGTGAGAAGCCCGATTGCAAGCGCGATGTTCATTGCCGGGCCGGCGATCGCAATAATGAATCGATGCCAGCGAGGATGCGACAGGAATTCCGCAGGGTCGCCGGTGCGCTCGTCCATCGGATTCTCGCCGGTCATCTTTACGTAACCGCCGAGCGGGATCGCGCTGATGCGATAGTCAGTGTCGCCGCGTCGAAATCCCAGCAAGCGCTTGCCGAACCCGATCGAGAAAACTTCCACCCGCACGCCCAGCCACTTGGCAGCGGCGTAGTGGCCAAATTCGTGGATCAGGATCATGAAACCGAGAACTACCGCAACGGCCAGAACTGCAGTAAGAAAATCTCCCATAAATGCTTACTTTCCCTTCGACTTCGCCAGTTAGCGTACCGCCAGGCTTTTAATTGCGTCGCGCGCCGCGGATCGGGCCTTCGCGTCCTCGGCAAGCGCTTGTTCTATTGATTGGATGTGCTCACGGCTGGTTGAGTGCAAGACTTCTTCAATAAGTACGGGAATTTCCGTAAAGCCGATTGCCCCGTCCAGAAAGGCCTCCACAGCGACCTCATCCGCAGCATTGAGTGCAATGGTTTGCGCACCGCCGGCCTCGGCTGCTTCATACGCGAGCCTCAAACAAGGGAATTTTTCCACATCGGGCGGGTAGAAGTCGAGATGCCGTAAGTCACTGACCGGGAAGCGCAAATCGGACGAAACGCGGTCAGGATATGTCAGTGCGTAGAGGATGGGGAGCCGCATATCCGTCACCGAGATTTGAGCAAGTAGGCTGCCATCCACAAACTCGACCATCGAATGAATCGTGGACTGCGGATGCACCATCACTTTCACGCGTTCTGGCGGTAAGTCGAACAGGCGGCAGGCTTCGATGACTTCGAAACCCTTATTCATCAGCGTGGCGGAATCAATCGTGATTCGCCGACCCATTTTCCACGTGGGATGGTTCAGTGCCTGCTGAACTGTGATGGCGGGAAAGTCTTCGCGGGGCGTGTGCAGGAACGGCCCGCCGGATGCCGTCAGCCAGATGCATTCCACCTCTGTGGGCCGGCCGCCTCGCAAGCACTGATGGATGGCATTATGCTCGCTGTCGATCGGCAGAATCGGCTTCTGTTGGCGACGGGCTTCGGCGGTGATCAACTCGCCCGCCACCACCATGCATTCTTTGTTGGCAAGACCGATGGCTTTTCCAGCGCAGACGGCAGCGTAAGTCGCTTGCAAACCGGCCACGCCGACAATTGCGCTGACCACGAAATCGACTTCTGAGTGGGTTGCCACGCAAACCGAACCGGCAGGGCCGTGTACGACTTCAACGCCAGCGATGCCCGAAGACTTCAGCCGCCTCTGTAACGCATCCGCGTCAGATTCCTCAGCCATCGAAACAACTTGCGGACGCCAGCGCCTCGCCTGTTCGAATGCGGCGTCAAGGTTGCGGCCTGCCGCCATAGTGACTACCTGAAAGCGATCGGGGAACGATTCGACGACGCTAAGCGTGCTGCGCCCAATCGATCCGGTCGAACCGAGGATGGCAATGCGCTTCATGGACTGAGATTATTGTACCCGTAGCGTCCGATGGCGGAATTGCCTTGCGAGGCAGCCCTTTTGCCGGTCACAACGCGATTGGAAACATCTTTAAGTTGCCGACGTTACTGGCACGTCAAGTTGAAGCGATTGACGGTGGCGCCATTCCAGCCTTCTCCGTTCGTTGGATATTTCGTGTAGAAAATGTAGAAGGAATTATCCAATATCTGCGGATTCTCTCCCAAGCCCACTGCAGT
Source organism: Terriglobia bacterium (assembly GCA_963771505.1). GTDB lineage: Bacteria > Acidobacteriota > Terriglobia > Terriglobales > Acidobacteriaceae > JAJPHW01. The sequence goes on along the minus strand of CAVYTO010000002.1, from coordinate 1,288,652 downwards.
TGCGTAGTTGGCATTGGCGTTGTTGGTGCCGAATTGTGCGAGGAGCACAGGGTATGTCCAATGAACGGCGTCGATTGATTCTGCGTTGATTTCCTGTCATTTCACGCGCCGCAATTGGAAACCCGGCCAGTGTCGGTGAGTTGCGCAGCGGCCCTAGGTAAGCCATTGTATAATTCAAGTCAATTTGGCAGTGCCATCAAAAGTGGGCTGCCAGCGTGAATGCCTTACCGGTAGCCAGCTTTCACGGTCGTCATCACTCATCCCAGGAGATAACATGACCCTTCTCGCCCGAACCGACTCGCCTTCTGTTACCTTCCGTTACGCACGCTTCGCATCGATTGTCATTTGGTCGCTTCTGATATGCGCACTTTGCAGCCCTGCCTCCTTTGCGCAGACTGGCCAGACCGGGATTTTCGGCGGCGGCCCTTTCTACAAGAACGCCGCGAACAACATTGCCGAAATCGAGCACTCAGGATTTACCGAGGCCATCGTGTGGAGCGTTGAAGTCAATTCCGTTGGCGATCTGAATTTGAACGGCGAATTCCCGCTGACTTCTGCGGGCGTTTATGTGGGCAATCAGACGCACGCTGATTTCCCCGGGAACATGGCACTGCTGAAGCAGGGGACGGTGAAGCGAGTTACGTTCAGCATCGGCTCCTCCAATGTTGGGGATTGGCAGGACATCACCGCGCTGATCAAGGCGCAAGGCACCGGGCCCACAAGCATTCTGTACAAAGATTTCGCGGCGCTCAAGGCTGCAATTCCCGCCCTTGACGCTCTCGACTTCGACGACGAGAACAGCTTCAATTCTCCGACGACCATCGCTTTTGCGGTGATGCTCGGCAAACTCGGATACCATGTCGTGCCGGACCCGTTCGACGCCAGCAGCTACTGGACGAACCTGGTGACGCAGATCAATACACAACTGCCGGGAACGGTTGACGGCGTTCACCTTCAGGCTTATGCCGGGGGCAGCGGGAACAATCCTTGCGTCGGTTGGAATTTTGGCACTGTCCCAGTATGGCCGGGGCTGTGGGACCAGGACGACACGCCCGCGCAGGTACAGAGCATCATGAGCGGATGGCACACCCAGTGCGGCATCAACGGCGGATTTATGTGGCTTTACGATGATTTCGTCGGCACAGGCCTCGCGGCGCAATACGCGAATGCGATTAACACGGCGGTCGGCGGCAGCGGCTTCACGCTGTCTGGGCCGGGCACTGTGTTCCTGAATCAGAATTCAACGGCGAATGAACCGATCACAATCACGGACTTGAATGGCTTCACCGGTCAGGTGACGTTGAGCTTATCCGCGTTGCCGAAGGGGATCACGGCGGCAGTTCAAGGAGCCGGAAATCAGCAGCAAATTCGATTCAAGGCCAGCGCGGCCGCGGGCACTGGATTTATTCCTGTCACGGTCACAGGAACTTCGGGCAGCATCGTGCAAACCCTGCCGATCACGTTGGCCGTGAGTGCGGCGATTGGCACCACTGGCGCCGGCAAACAAGTGGATTTGTCGAGCGAGTTTCTGCTCAACGGGATATATCAGGACGGTACGATGTACACCACTGGCGGCCTCGACGGACTGGGCTATTCCTACTCCGCGAACCTGTTGACGCCGTCGCGTGTGATCAACGGGGTGCTGTTTAAGTTCGGAACGGAAAATGTCCCCGACGCATTTGCCAGCACCGGCCAGACTGTCACGTTGCCGGCCGGTAAATTTTCGAAGCTGGTTCTCTTCGCGACCGGAATCGAGGGTAACCAGACCGCGCAAACGTTGACCGTGAAATATACCGACGGGACCAGCACCCAGTTCGTCCAGAGCTTTAGCGATTGGTTTACTCCGGCGAAGTTCCCGCATGAGTACGAAGCTGTCGCTATGGCCTATCGCAATTTTGAGGACGGAACGAAAGACAATCGCACGTTCAATCTTTACGGATATTTGTTCGCCTTGAATCCGACGAAGACGGTGCAAAGTCTTACGTTGCCGAACAATACGGACATTCGGGTGCTTGCGGCGACTGTGTTGCCGTAACGCTCCTGCTTCATGTCGCAAAATGCCCCGGATGATCGGCTCGATACTAGCCGGAAAATCCGGGGTATTTGTTTGCGCGAGCTGAACTAAAAGTGGAAAGCAATTCCGGTTGAGATACGCACGTTGTTTTGCGTGTTGCCGAAAAAGCGAGTCTGCACCATATCAACTGCGACCCGTCCGCTCAACGTGGGAATCAGGTGATAGTCCACGCCGCCGCCAACCGCGTACGCGAACGACGTGTCTGAATTCGACAAACCGCCGCCGCTTTCGTTAACGTGCCCGATGCCGACCAAAAAATTTGCGAACGGCCGAAGCTTTCCGACAGTGATCGAGGCGCGCGGGCCGAATAGAGCGTCGTGCTGGTTGAAGCTGCTGGAACCCTGGCAGACGCCGATGAACGACGAACCACAAAGGCCTGATGTCAACGCATTTGGCGATCCGTAGTGGCCGTCAAAGTCGGCGACGATCCCAAGAAATGGGAAGACTTTGCCTTCGAGCGAGGCGTTCCATCCGTTCAAGTTGGCGCGATCGGAACCCAGGTCTGCGCTCATGTAGGAATAACCGAGAAAGATATTTCCGCTGGTTGGAATTTGTGCGCTGGCCGAACTTGTAACGATTGCGCAAGACAGAAAGATGCCGGCGAATGTAAAGAAATGTTTCATGACAATACTTCTCCTCTTGAGGATTTTCATTTTTTGATGCTGGGAGAAGTGAATCCGTTGGTGCGAAACTAACGCGGAGTTGTAGATGCGCCAGCGGGCGATTTCACTTGCGCCGTCACGGCAGATTTCGAAGAAGATTTCTTGGCTGCAATTTTCGCCGCTTTGCGTTCAGCAAGTTTCTTGCGATTAAAGTCGCGAACGATTCGCGCGACGTACGCCTGAGTTTCGCGGTAGGGCGGCACGCCGTGATATTGATCGACGCGGCGGGGACCCGCGTTGTAAGCGGCGAGAGCCTTCACGATATCGAAGTTGTATTGCTCCAGCAGTTCGCGCAGATAGCGCGTGCCGCCGTCGATGTTCGATCCGGGGTCGAACGCGTTGGTCACGCCGAGATGAGTCGCAGTCTGCGGCATAAGCTGCATCAGCCCTTGCGCGCCTTTCGGCGACCGGGCGTTCGGATTGAATCCGCTTTCCGCATGAATGACGCTGGCAATCAAATCGGGATCGAGCTGCGAGCGCTCGCTCGCGTTATTGACGAGATCATCGATCCCGAGAGTTACAACCGGACTCTTCGGTGTCTCGATGACTGCCGGAGCAGTGTCGGCCTCGAAGTGGTCAATTTGTTCGGTGGGAATGTCCACGAACTGATCGCTGGTTGTGCCGGTGTACAAGCGTGTCACGGGGCCGATCACTTCGCGGCGTTCGTGGCGAATGGAATATCCATTGTGCAGGACGGCGACATCGGCAGCGAAACACGCGGCCGATAGCGCGATCAGGGCGAGCCCGAATTTCACAATGCGATTCATGCCTGGATTTGTTCTGCCGGTACCCAGCCCATCACATGCTCGATGGCGGATGCAACGCCGTTCTCGTCATTAGATGCCGTGACTGGCCATCCTCGACGACGCAATTCCTCCGACGCATTAGCCATGATAAACGGCTGTCCGGCATATTCGAGCATTTCAATGTCGTTGAAATTGTCACCAATGGCCATGACCTGATCGCGGGGGATGCCGCGGTAGTCAGCCCAACGCGCGAGGGCGTGTCCCTTCGAACAGCCCTGGTTGAGCACATCGACGATGGAAAGATCGCGCTCGATATATTCGGTGCGCAGGATGTTGATCTGCTTTTCAAGGCCGGCCGTTGCGAGCGCGTCCAGGGCCATGTGCATCCGCGGGATCGAACCGCAAAACATGGCTTGCACGGGCTCACGCGTGAGGCAGTTTTCGATGGGAACGACGAAGTCGATGTATTGCAGATTTTTTTCCAGCCAACGTTGGATGACCGAATTGAGCTCGTCTAGACGTTCGAGCGCGAGCGCGCCTTTTTCGTCCGTATCGAAAGTGAGAACGATGTTGCCGCGAAACTCTTGCATGGCGCGGCAAATAGCCCGCGCAGTTTCGATGGGCAGAAAATCGCGGTGGAAGGTCTCTCCGGCAAGCGATCGAGTGATGGCCCCATTCGAACTGATCAGCCAGTGGTCGAAACCCAGCTGTTGCGCGATCGGCATGGCAAAGCGATGGCGGCGGCCCGTGGCCACTACGATCTCGACGCCCTCTTCGTAAGCCCGGCGCACGGCGGCCAGATCCGCGGGCGAAATCTGAAACTGGGAGTTGATCAGGGTGCCATCAATATCAATGGCAAGCAGGCGGATGGGGAGCGTCACTTTTAGATTTTAACATCGGGGCCGGAGGTCGGTCAGGCTTCGCGCGGGGTAGTGGAGATCCATCGCTCCGCCGGTAGAGCGGCTGCGCTCTGGATGACGCTAGGCGCCTCGGAGACGATGCGATCCGAGCTTGTTTCCTATTTTTTCTTCGGAGTTAACGGTTGCCACAGTTCGATCTTGTTGCCGTCGAGATCGTAAATCCAGGCGAACTTGCCATAGTCTGCATCCTGGCGCTTGGGATCGATCTTGACGCCTTCTTTCTGCAACCGTGCCAGCAGCGCATCCATATCGTCGACGATGTAGTCCACCATGAAGGTCTGGCTGGGCGGTAAATAGGTAGTGTCTCCGGGGAACACGGTCCAGACGGTCACGTGCTCGTTCTGGGGGTTGGCCTTTTCGCGCCACGGCAACATGACGCCGCCGCCTTTGTCGTCGAGTCCGAGATGTTTGCCGTACCACTCGCGAGCATCTTTCTGGTTCGCGGACTTGAAGAATATTCCGCCAATGCCCAGGATTCGCCCACGCTCGTTCGGCGTAGACGTTTCCTGTTTCATGTTTGCCTTTGCGCTTTCCGCATTCGGCGCGCTCGCTCCTCGCTGCGCGGAACAAACCGGCAGTAGCAAGCCGGCGAGAACGAACAGAGCCGATATTACATTGCGCAACATGCGTGGGTAGTACATGCGAAGAGTGTAGCAACTATTCTTCTGGCCGAAACAGAAACAAACATTCACAAAAATAGAGCACACCTGCAAAAATGAGCCGCGCGCTCGTTCCGTCGCAATCTTCATGAACTAGCGGGAACCACTTGACCCTGGCGGTACAATTCCTCTCGCTTAACAATTTTGCCGTTCTAAGCTAAAGAACGAAGAAAGCGAATCCATGAAAACCCTAAAGTCCGTTGGCGTGATGTCGGTGGCAAAGATGGCGGGTGCGATGCACGTAGCCCTTGGTGTCTTATTTGCGCCTGTGTTCCTAATTATGGGCATGATCGGATCGATGGCTGGCCAACATCCCAGTCCGTTTGGAGCTATCGGCGGAGTGGCGCTGGCCGTTATTGCGCCAATCGTTTACGGCGTGATGGCGTTTGTTATCGGCGCCATCATGGCGCTTCTTTACAACTTGATGGCCAAGTGGATCGGCGGCATCGAATTCGAGGTGCAATCTTCCGCGGAACAAGTGTAGGAACCGCATCGTACCTAAAAATGCTGGTCAGACGGGACGTTTCCTTGCTCTGATACGCAAACCTGCGGCGGCTCGCACTATTCCGAATGGGCGTCCAGGTAGGAGCGCAGGATGGCGTTTAATGCGGGTCTGATAGCCGCGGCCGGCCTTTGAGCCTCTGCATCACATCAACTTACCGCCGGCTGGCGGGGCATAAAAAAGCCCCGCCTTTCGGCGGGGCTTCCAAGCTAACGACTAATTACTAACGGCAGTTTTTAGTACATGCCTTCCATGCCGCCGCCGTGTCCGCCGCCCATCGGGGCTCCCTTTTTCTCTTCAGGGATTTCCGCCACCAGAGCTTCAGTGGTGAGCATCAGGGAAGCGATGGATCCGGCGTTCTGAAGGGCAGTGCGAACGACTTTGGTCGGGTCGAGCACGCCCGCCTTGACCAGGTCTTCGTACTCGCCGCTGAACGCGTTGTAGCCAAAGTTGATGTCTTTCGCATCCAGCACTTTGCCCAGAACGATTGCGCCTTCTTCGCCGGCATTCTCGGCGATCATGCGCAACGGCTCCTGGATGGCGCGCTTCACGATGTTGACACCGATCTGCTCGTCGCCTTCCAGCTTCAGTTTGTCGAGGGCTGCCGCGCTGCGTGCAAGGGCCACGCCGCCTCCCGGGACAATGCCTTCTTCCACAGCCGCGCGGGTTGCATGCATGGCATCTTCCACGCGGGCTTTCTTCTCTTTCATTTCAGTTTCTGTGGCGGCGCCGACTTTAATGACGGCCACGCCTCCGACCAGCTTCGCCAACCGCTCCTGCAACTTCTCGCGATCGTAGTCGCTGGTGGTCTTGTCGATCTGGCCACGAATCTCTTCGACACGGCCTTTGATCTCGTTGGGCTTGCCTTTGCCCTCGATGATCGTGGTGTTGTCCTTGTCGATGGTGATTTTCTTGGCTTGTCCGAGATGGCTGATTTCGACCTTCTCGAGCTTGAAGCCGAGGTCTTCGGTGATCGAAGTTCCGCCAGTCAGTTTGGCGATGTCGTCGAGCATGGCTTTGCGGCGATCGCCGAAGCCCGGGGCCTTAACGGCCGCGACTTGCAGCGTGCCACGCAGCTTGTTGACGACCAGGGTCGCGAGCGCTTCGCCGTCCACGTCCTCAGCAATGATCAAAAGCGGCTTGCCGCTCTTGGCGATGCTTTCGAGCAATGGAATCAGATCCTTCATGGAGCTGATTTTCTTTTCGTGGATCAGGATGTAGGCGTTTTCCAAGGCCACTTCCATGCGCTCTGGATCGGTGACGAAATAAGGTGAGAGGTAGCCGCGGTCGAACTGCATTCCTTCCACGACTTCCAACTGGGTCTCGAGCGTCTTCGACTCTTCAACGGTGATGACGCCGTCCTTACCGACCTTCTTCATGGCTTCGGCAATAATCTTGCCGATGGTCTCGTCGTTGTTGGCCGAAATGGTCCCGACCTGCGCGATGTGGTCGCCTTGCACGGGCTTGGAAAGCTTATCGAGTTCGCCGCGTCCGCGCTCGCCGGTTTTCTTGTCGATCTCGCCGCAAATGACGGCAATGGCTTTTTCAATGCCACGCTTCATCGCCATCGGATTGGCCCCGGCAGCTACGGTCTTCACGCCTTCGCGATAGATTGCCTGGGCAAGAACGGTTGCGGTGGTGGTGCCGTCGCCGGCTACGTCAGAAGTCTTGGAAGCGACTTCACGCACCATTTGCGCGCCCATGTTCTCGAGCGCATCTTTCAGCTCGATTTCTTTTGCCACGGTCACGCCGTCCTTAGTGATGGTCGGGGAACCGAATTTCTTCTCGATGACAACGTTGCGGCCTTTGGGGCCGAGGGTGACCTTTACAGCGTCGGCCAGAAGGTTGACGCCGCGCAGGATGGCCTGCCGCGACTCTTCTCCGTGCACAATTTGTTTTGCCATAATGATTGTTCTCCTTAGAGATATGAAAATTCTTAAACTGCTTGAAGATCAGAAGCCTCGCGAACGAGACTCAAGCTTTAGCGCTTGGATCCGGAAAATTCCTTCTTGCCGGCTGCTGCGCCGGAGGTGGCTCCGCTGATGATGCCGAGAACTTCTTCTTCACGCATGATGATGAAGTCTTCGCCGTCCAGCTTGATTTCCGTCCCGGAGTATTTACCGAACAGAATGCGGTCGCCTTCTTTTACTTCGAGAGGATGGACCTTGCCTTCTTCGTTGGACTTGCCTTTACCGGCGGAGATGACTTCGCCTTCCTGCGGTTTGTCTTTTGCGCTGTCGGGGATGATAATGCCGCCGCGGGTGGTGCCGGCTTCTTCCACGCGACGAACCAGAATACGGTCGTGAAGCGGGGTAAATTTAGTAGCCATGTGTAACTCCTTTCAAGTGTGTTCCGTTGGACTCGATTTTGAGGACTTCAAAAAGGACTCGGCGAATGCTTGTTAGCAATGTATGTTGTCGAGTGCTAACAGTTTATCAAATGTGAGCGGGATTGTGTCAAGTAGGTGAACGATTAACCTATCGTTAACATTACAAGTGACTTATTTTCATTTAAATTTATTGCGCAGTTCTTACCCGATCGCTGGAACCGTGAGGAAGCCACTGACTTCGCGTCCGTTTCTGTTGAGCAAATTTGCCGTGACGGAAACGGCTAGGCCCTAGTCCTGATTTCCGGCGGCTTTCGCGGTGGATTTTTCTTCGGGGGAAATCCATGCGGGAAGGTGCGCTTTGAGGACGCGGTTGAGCTCGGTGCGGTTGATGGGCTTGGAAATGTAATCGTCCATGCCGGCAGCGATGCAGCGCTCGCGATCTCCCTGCATTGCATTGGCAGTCATGGCGACGATGATCACGTGGGTGTCGTCTCGCTCATGGCTGCGAATTTCAGAGGTAGCGCTGAAGCCGTCCATGACGGGCATCTGGCAGTCCATGAAGATGAGATCGTATTTTTTTGCATGGACCATTTCGATGGCGCGAGCTCCGTCGTCGGCGATGTCCACTTTGCAGCCAAGGCGTTCGAGGTTACGAGTGGCGACGCGTTGGTTAACGCCATTGTCTTCGACCACGAGGATGACAGGCGCGGGACCTGCTTCGACCAGAAAGAAAGACGAGGGCGCCAGGTGGGGAGCAGTGTCGGCCGCCTTCGGAATCCATGCAGCTTTGATTGCATCGAGAATGGCGGCAGGCCGAGCAGGCTTCGTTAGATAGGCCTTAAAGCCTGCTTTGAGCATTTTTTGTCCGTCCGCTGGCAATCCGCGAGATGAAAGCATAATTAGTCGGGTTGCTTTTAATCCTGGGTCTTCAAGTATCGTCCGGCCCAATGTTTCTCCGTCCATCTCTGCCATCTCATGGTCAACGATCGCAAAGTGGAACGGGTCTCCTTCGGCGATGGCGGTACGCAATTGTTGCAGAGCTTCAGCGCCTGAGCTGCAATCGCGGCTACGCAATGCCCAATGACGCAGTTGCTCCATGAGAACAAAGCGGTTTGTGCGGTTGTCGTCAACACACAGGACGCGTACCGCGGACAGGTCAACATTGAGGGGTTTTGGTTGAGGGTCTGCGACAGCAGTCAGCGACAACTCAAACCAAAATGTCGAACCATCGCCGACTTGGCTCTTGACTCCCATTTTTCCGTTCATCAGAGCGACAAGCTTGGCGCAGATCGACAACCCGAGCCCGGTCCCTCCGAAGCGGCGCGTGGTTGATGCTTCGGCCTGCGTGAATTTCTCGAACACTGATTCGAGTTTGTCTTCGGGTATACCGATTCCCGTGTCGGCCACCGAAAATAGCAGCCGATGCGACGCGCCGTCGGATTGTCCTGCCTCTTCTACCGACAAGTAGACATGGCCCCGGGCGGTAAACTTGATGGCGTTACCCAAGAGATTGAGAACGATCTGGCGAATTCGACCGGGGTCGGCCACAAAATAGCGTGGCAGTGACGGGGAATATCGAACGATTAGGTCAAGCCCTTTTTCCGCGACCCGCGTTCTCAGGAGCGAGGCTATTTCATCGATCGCGCCTGCGAGGTTGAATTCAATCGGCTCAATCGTCATTTTCCCGGCTTCAATTTTGGAGAAGTCGAGAATGTCATTGATGATGGTGAGCAACGCTTCTGCCGAATTCCGGAGGGTTGCGGTATATTCACGCTGCTCGGGATTAAGGTCCGTTTCCGATAAAAGGTCGGCCATGCCCAAGACGCCATTCATAGGTGTGCGAATTTCATGGCTCATGGTGGCGAGGAAATCGCTCTTTGCGGAACTGGCTCCTTCTGCTACATCTTTAGCGTGTTGCAGTTCGGCTTCGATTACCTTTCGGTCGGAAATGTCCAGAAAGGTCGCTTCCACGACCTGAGTTTGGGTGGACGGGTCCTCGACCAGGCTGGCATTTTCTAAGATCCAGACTTTCCGGTGATCCTTGCCGCGAATGCAGACTTCGAAGTTGGTGACCTGACCTCGGGCTTTCAAGTGATGGATGAATGCATCCCGGCTGGGTTCTAGAAACACGACTTTGCCAGCGGCTTGCAACTCCGCGGGCGAATCGTACCCCATGATGTGTGCGCACGCCTGATTACATTCGAGAACCTGACCGTCGAGCGAACTGCGTCCGATGGCCGCTGGCGACCGCTCGAAAAGCAAGCGGTAGCGCGCTTCGCTGGCGGAAAGTTGAATTGCCTGCTCCGAAATTCTGCGATCAAGCAGAGCGGCGATCGCGACCACACTGAGCACGACCAATACAACCACGCCGATAGCGACGGCTCCCAACGAAGAGACCTGGATGGCATTACTACTGGAGCCGTGTTGCTCGGCGGAAGTGAAAGATACGGCCGCCATGCCCGAGTAGTGCATTCCAGAGATGGCGACTCCCATGATGCCAGCGCTTGCGATCTTGCCGCGGTCGAATCCGGCGACCCCACGATAGTGGAAAGCTAACTTCATCGCGACAAACGAAACCGCAATCGCGATGGCTACTGAGATTGCCACGATTAAAGCGGAATAACTACAAGCGGCGGGCATGCGCATAGCAGCCATTCCGATGTAGTGCATGGCCGAGATTCCTGCCCCCATGAGAAAGCTTGCAAGGCAAAGAGGAAGCACATCCAGGCGTTTTCCACTCACAACTTGAAGCGCCAGGCCGGACGACAGAACTGCCGACAACAGCGAGAGCAAGACGGTTGGCAGGTCGTATAGCACCGGGACGGGCAGCTCGAGCGCGAGCATCCCGACGTAATGCATGGACCAGATGCCCAGCCCCATCGAGAGCGAGCCGCCGATTAACCAGGTAAGGTGGGTCCAGCCTCTCGACGCGGCGGTGCGTCCGGCAAGATCGAGCGCAGCGTAGGATGCGCAGATGGCGATAACGATCGACAACGCCACAAAGCTAAAGTTGTAATTGTGCTGAAGCGTCAGCAGTGAACCCGGCATTTAAACCACGTCCAAACAGAAATATGAGTAGGTGCAATGATCTGGCTAAGTTTCCTTTCGGCCAGACCAGTCGGGAGTTGATATCCGGTAACGAAGTTTGAATCCAGAAAACGACCGTCGCCCCACTTTGGAAGTATTTCCAATCTGAAACTTCCCAAGGCATCGAACTACCGCCTGGAAGCGGGCTCGTGAATCGCGGCTGGCTGGCGTCAAACCGACCTCAGCTACAATATCGAGGACAACAAGGCACGTACTCGACCGGTACAAGCTGTTCATAACCAATGACGACTTATCAGGCAAGGAATTAGTTTGACGTTATCAAATGAAGAAAATTTGCGGCTCGAGGCACTTCGAAATCTCGCGGTCTTGGACACGCCGTCTGAAAAATCATTCGACGACCTGACCAAGCTTGCTGCTTTCATCTGTGGTACTCCGATTTCGCTGGTGAGCCTGGTGGACGAAAACCGCCAGTGGTTCAAGTCGAGGGTTGGGTTGGAAGCGCCGGAGACGCCTCGCGAGATCGCATTTTGCGCTCACTCGATTCGTGATGCTAACCAAATCACTGTTGTGGCCGATGCCTCGAAGGACGAACGTTTTTCTAATAATCCGTTGGTCACAGGCGAGCCCAATATCCGGTTCTATGCGGGAGCGCCGCTGGTGACCCGCGACGGTTTTGCGTTGGGCACTCTATGCGTAATTGACCGGGTCCCACGGCAACTGACGGACGAACAATTGAGCGCGTTGCAAATTCTTAGAAACCAGGTGATCCGGGAACTGGAACGCCACATGACGACAGCCGACCTGACTCACGCGTTCACGCTCTTAGAGGCCACCAACGCCCGGTATCAGAGCCTTTCGGAAACCTTGGAGTCGACAGTGCGGGACCGAACGCGAGAACTCGATCGCCGGAACCAGGAAGTTACCGCGCAGGCCGCACTGCTACAGGCGCTGACCCGGCGTTTGATGGAAACCCAGGACCAGGAGCGACGCAGGCTGGCTCGAGATCTTCACGACAGCGCCGGGCAGTTACTGGCTGCGCTGGCGATGATCCTGGATACCATCGTCATGGGCGACAACATGAGCACGGAAGCGATGCGCAAATCCGCGAGCGAAGCACGCGAAATGGTGCGAGACCTCAATCGTGAGATCCGGACGGTCTCGTACCTGCTGCATCCGCCGTTGTTAGACGAAGCTGGGCTGGTGGCCGCATTGAAGATTTATCTGCAAGGTATCGAAGAGCGGGCAGGGTTGAAAATTACCCTGGAGGGTGCCGAGAACTTTCCGCGCGTTGCCAGGAATCACGAGCTGATTCTTTTCCGCGTGATCCAGGAGTGCCTCACCAACGTGCATCGCCATTCGGGGAGCAAATCCGCGACCATCAACCTGGGCGCAAGTGACGCGCAGGTGTGGGTCAAGATTACGGACGAAGGACGCGGCATTTCTCCGGAACGGTTGAGTGGCATTCAATATCAAGGTTCCGGCGTGGGCATGCAAGGGATGCGGGAACGCGCACAACAGGTGGGCGGATGGATGGACGTGGAATCCGACAGCGCGGGAACGCGAGTCGCTTTTGTCCTTCCGCTCGTCCCGGACAATGAATCCGAGTTGCCGGCGGCGTCGGCTTGATTAAATCTGTTGGCGATCCGGCATAGACTTTATTTTTCGGCCTTTCTAAACCACTCGTCAAACCATTCCAAACCGCGCAGAACATAGTCGCGTGCGTCTTCGGGTTTCACGAATAGGTGCCCTTCGTGTGGATAGACGACAAATTTCACGGGAACGTTCATTGCGTCTAACGCGTGCCACCATTCGATGGATTGGTCAGTGGGACATTCGCCATCGCTGTCGCCCACAAGAATTAAGGTTGGCGTTTTCACATTTTTGACGAAGCGAATGGGATCGCTTTTCGCGTAGACCGCAGGGTCATCGTAGATGGACGCGCCGAAGAATGGCGGCATCCATTCGTCGATGTCATTTACTCCGTAATAGCTCAGCCAGTCAGAAAGGCCTGCGCCGGGAACAGCGGCTGCGAACCGATTAGTCTGGGTTTCGGCCCACATGGTCATGTATCCGCCATAGCTGTGGCCGCGGATACCGAGACGCTTTTCATCGACGGGATACTGCTTGATGAGCGAGTCGACTCCGGCCATGATGTCGGCGAAATCGCCGCCGCCGAAATCTTTAACATTGCCTTGCGTGAATTTCTCGCCTTGTCCGTAGCTGCCGCGTGGGTTGGGACATAGGGCAAACCATCCCATCGCGGATTGCGATGTCAGAGGATCCATCATGTCCTGGCCCCAGACGGAAGTGCACGCCCAGGACGGCCCGCCATGGACATTTACGACCAGCGGATACTTCTTGCCGGCGTCGTAGTTCTTAGGAAACATCAGCCAGCCTTGAACGCGAGAGTCGCCATTCATCCAGTGGACATTCTTGATTTCGCCCCAGGCCGGTTTCAAGCTCGTGTTGATGTGCGTAATTTGTTTCCACTTGCCGATCGAACCCGCCCAAATTTCAGGCGGCGTGGCGGCAGACTGACGGACGATGGCTGTGGTCATGGGATCGGTGGCGAATGACGCGCCGGGAACCCAGGCGTCTGTGGCGGTTGCGGTCATCTCTTCGCCGGTCCAGAGCGTTTCCGGCGAGGAGCCATCGATAGCCACTGAACCGAAACTTGAATTCCCGTCGATGTCCTGGGTGAACGTGATTTTGTTGGAACCGGACCAAGCGACAGCCGACGGAGATGACTTGATGTTTGGGGTAAGATTTCGCGCTTCGCCGCCTGTCGCTGGCACGAAATAAATGTCGCCGCCTGTCAGGCCGGCATCGCTCATAAGGCCTTCAATGAAAGCAACGGACTTGCCATCCGGCGAGACTCGAACCCCGGCGATTTGCAGCTTTGGCATGTAGAGTTCACGCATCTCGCCACTATTCGCGGAGACCGAGTACAAACGCGCAATCCACCAGTTTGCGTCACCATTGCCGTGTGCCGCGATTGCCGCCCATCCGTTGCCGTCGGGCATCCAGTCATATTCGTAAACGTATATGTCCGGAGGGCTAATTTGCTTCCACCGATCCGCAGCGAGGTCGACCACGGTCAGGCGCTCTTCGAAAGTAGCTTTAGTGATTTCGCCTGAGAGCGGTGTCATGGGTTGCAACGGGCCAGCAGCGCGAGGCATGTTCTCAATGAATAAGACGGCGAGTTTCGAACCGTCCGGCGAGAAGCGGGGAGTTTGCACGTAGCCTTTAAAGTCGGCACGCTTGGCGAGATGAGTGCCGTCGACGGCGACGGTCCAAATCTGGGCGGCGGGAACACTGCCGGGCAAGTCGGCGATAAAGGCGATCTGTTTTCCGTCGGTGGACCAGGATAGTTCGCGTGCAGGAAGCTTGCTCTTTAAGCCGATGTTTTTAGTTTGGCCACCGGAAACCGACGCGATCATGAGCGCCCCGTCGATGATATAGGCGACGCTTTCGCCGCCGGGCGAAATGGCAACCTGGTCTACGGTCTTGGCATGAGGCAGCGAATCAAGTATTCTCGCCGCGCGTGAACTTTTACCCGCAGAACCCTGTGCGGCGGCTAGCGATGAAATAATGAGCATGGCCAAACAGAGCGTGAACGCGACGAGCAGACTTCGCTTTCCGATTGCCTTTTCCATGCGCGCGAGTATACGTGGATTCCGGCGACCGCGCTACAATGGCGGTGTCATGAAGACCCCGGTAATTTTGGTCACATTGTTGGCCTGTCTGACCGTCGCCGCGTTTGCGAGAGAAAAAAAGCCCGCTGCGCCCTCGTGCAATCTGAGCTTCGTTGTGCTTCGCGATTACAACGGTAAGCCGGTACGCAATGCTGCCATCGTCCTTCATCCGGTCGAGAGCGGCGGTAAGCAGGAAAAGGGCGGCGGATTGGAGCTGAAGACGAGCGCCGAAGGCACGACGAACTTTGACGGCATTCCCTACGGAAAATTGCGCGTGCAAGTCTTGGCAACCGGATTTCAGACCTACGGCGAAGACTACGATGTCGAGCAAACAGAGATGCAGATCACGATCAAGCTGAAGCGCCCCGAAGGGCAGTATTCGATTTACGAAGACCATAAGACGCCGAACAATCCGGAGCCCGCAAACCCGACCCCGAAACCTTGAGGCACCATGGATTACTTACTGAAAACTGAACCCACGGTTTATTCATTCAGCGATCTGAAGCGCGATCAAACCACGACTTGGGATGGCGTCACCAATCCAACGGCAGTGAAGCACCTGCGGGAGATGAAGTCTGGCGACGGGTTGCTGATTTATCACACAGGTGAAGAGAAGAGTGTGGCCGGGACGGCGACGGTTGTGTCGGTGGATGCGAGCGATCCCAAGGTACCGCTTGTGAAAATCAAAGCTGGTTCTGCGGTGACCCCGGTGACGTTGGCGGAGATCAAAGCGCACAAGCTTTTTGCGGATTCGCCTCTGGTGCGGCAGGGAAGGCTGAGCGTGGTGCCATTGACGGCGGCGCAGTTTAGGTTCTTGAGCGGACAGTGACCAGTGTTAGTGAATAGTGGCTGGTGAATAGTTCTGGTCCGTTAGTAAAGAGCGCTGGCGGCCCCCCGCGCTCCAAGCTTGCTGCGACTAATTAGTACTGGCTGTCCATTCGATCTCACCACTCCGGTTTGATCGAATGGACAACCTCTTGAAACCACGCAATTAGCCGCTTGCTAGGTCTGAAGGTCGCGCTTAACCATGGCGGAATCGACGAAAAATCCCGCGCCCAGCGTCAGCGGAATGATGCCAAAGCTGGCCGCGACCCATGCGTCGGGTTGAACTCGCGCGATCAAGGCGAAAGTGGCCATGTAACCGATCGCGCCGGAAACGAGCAAGATTCCAGAGCGTCGCGATCGGGCAATCTCCGAGAGGTCCGGCTCCATCGGAACGTTCACCCCTCGGGCCAAGGCTGCCATGCGCTCCTCGAAACGCAATTTGCGTGCGCGGTAGAAAGTGTAAAGGCCCATAGCCGAGAGTGGGACAGAAAAGAACATCACGACTGCCGCGAATCCTGTCATATCTTCAAACATTGTTTGCCTCCTTCCGAAGCGAGTGCTCTGATTTGCTGCACGATTACCTATACGGCGTGGGGAATGAAAAAGTTCAAGGTCGTCGAATGTGCCTCGCTCCAAACGTGCGCTGGTGGCCGAGGATGCAAAAACTTGCACATTGCGTCCCAGCACAAACGGCGTAAACTCGCGGCGGGCACGAGCCAGGATTTCGTGACCGGCGTCCTGTACTAACTTTGAGTTCGCAGATTCGCCCACTGGTTTCGGCCGGTGGGCATTTTTATCGCTGCCGCAGCGCAAATTCGATGCGCGAGCAGCCGCGGTTCGGGTATATCCTGATGCATCACCACTGAACAACGGAGAGGGAAGCGAATGCGAGGTTTTTTCGGCGGAGTGCTGTTCACGATTTTAGCGTTGGTTTTGGGCACCTATATTTATTTTTCACGCGGTTATGCGCCGGTGGCGACATCCGCGCCGATGATGCCGTTTGAAAAGACATTCGCTCATATGGCCCTGGATGCAACATTAGATCGAGAGATGCCGAAGAGCGCACCCATACAAGCGAGCGAGGCGAACTACATCGAAGGCGCGCGCGCGTATTACGACAACTGCGCGGTATGTCACGGAGCGCCGGGAAAACAGCCCAGCGCAATCGCGCGGGGAGAATTCCCTCATCCGCCGAAATTGCTTGAAGGCAAGGGCGTGACTGACGATCCGGCGGGCGAAACTTACTGGAAAACGGCGAATGGAATCCGGCTGACGGGAATGCCCGGCTTTAAAGACAGCTTGTCAGAAACGCAGATGTGGCAAATCTCGCTGATGCTGGCGAACGCCGACAAACTGCCGCCGTCAGTGATCGCCGTGCTTACCGGACAAACACCGCCGACCGCGCCGGTACCCGTACCGTTGCCCGCGCCAACGACCGCCACTCCCACGCTAGCTGTGCCTGCGACGAAATAGTTAAAAAATCGCTACTGAGTTCCGGCTAGAGAGCTCTCAGCTCGCGGCGCAGGATTTTTCCTGACGGCGTCCGCGGCAAGGATGCCACGAAGCGGATTTCGCGCGGCTGTTTGTAGCTGGTGAGCCTCTCCGCCACGTAGGCACACAGCTCCCGTTCCAGCTTTGCGCTTTCAGAATGTCCGGCGCGCAGGACGATGAACGCAACGGGAACTTCTCCCGCAGCGCCGTCGGCGCGCCCGATCACGCCGCAGTCTCTCACCGCCGGGTGCTCCATCAACAGCGCTTCGACCTCGGCCGGAGCAATGGGGAACCCTTTGTACTTGATCATCTCTTTGCGTCGATCCACCACGCGAAAGAAGTTGTTGGCGTCGCGGGTAACGATGTCGCCGGACCAATACCATCCATCGGGCAGTGCGGCAGCGGTAGCGTCAGGTTCCTTCCAGTAGCCACCCATGAATTGCGGGCCGCGCATGACTAGTTCTCCGAGTTGGCCGGTCTCGGCTTCTTTGCCGTCATCCGCGACGACACGACATTCCGTAAGCGCGACAGGCTGGCCGATGGAATCGGGAAGATAGAGTTCTGGCTCGAGGTATCCCAGATGGGTGACTGGAGACGCTTCAGTCATCCCGTATCCCTGGGCGACGGGAATGCCCGTGAGGGATGTGAACCGGCGGGGAAGATCGGCAGCGAGAGGGGCCGCTCCGGACTTGACCCACCTGACTTTATGATCTGCCGGGAATTTGCCTTCCTCCGCCAATTGGCATATGGCGTTGATGGCCGGGGGCACAAGAGGCATCATTGTGATTTCTTCGCGACTGATGAGATCGATCAACTGCGTCGATTGAAAGCGCGGCATCAGGACAAGCGTCGCACCCAGCAGAAGCGCCGGATTCAGAATTACGTTGAGACCGTAAATGTGATAAAGCGGCAGGAAGCACAAAATTTTCTCGTCCGTGCGAAATGGCGCGCCGTGTGGACCAAGAATTTGATAGATGTTTGAGACCAGATTGAAATGCGAAAGCATGACGCCTTTCGGCAATCCGGTAGTGCCGCTCGAGTAAGGGAGCGCGGCGAGAGTGTCCGATGAACTCTTCTCAGGCTGTGAAAACGATTGCGTCGAGCGTTGCAGCAATGAAGCGAACGGGTGCGATCCCGCCGTGTGGGTTCGAGTCGTGTAGACGCGACGCAGTTCCGGGAGACTGCTGAGAGAAATTCCGTCCAGGTTTGGCCCGTCGCTGATCAACATCGCCGCGCCCGAATTCGCCAGTTGATATAGCACTTCGCGTTCGCGGTATGCGGGATTGAGCAAAGTCGGAATCGCGCCAGCCAAAGTGATGGCGTGATACGCCACGCAGAACTCCCAGGAGTTCGGAAGGAAAATGGCTACGACTTCGGCGGGGCGAATCCCAGCTGCGATGAGTCCACGTGCGATGGACGCAACGAATTCTCCGTAGTCGGCGTACGAGATGCGGCGGTTGCAGGACGTGTCGACGATTGCGGTACGCGAGCTGTTTTTCTGGCAGCTCGCGAGCACCAGCTCATGCAGGAAGCAGCCTCCAGGATTGGCATACAGCTTGGCGCGAAGCATGTCGCAGGCAATTTTAGTGAAATGCTCGACCCGGCGCGAACCGGTCACCGATTAAGTTGCAGTTTGCTTACGGCCGCAACCCATAAATATCTAATTCGCCGCGCGGATTCGGCGTTGTCAGCGGGTCTTTCGCAGTCCCAATGAACACTTTTCCGTTAGCCACCATGGGAGAGGAAAACTTAATTCCCAATCCCGGGATGTCCGCCGAGTTTTGTGAACTGTCGTATAGCTCTGTGCTGAGGTTGGTCGCATCGTAGGCACGCAAGGTCGCAGCAGTGGGGTTGTTCGAGAAATTGCTCTGGATCGGCTGCCCGTGGTCAATCATCCACACGATTCCGGAAGACGTTCCGGCCGACGAAACAAATGGAGTGGTCCCATTATCGCCTTGCTGGACGTTCTGGCTGGTGTATGACCCAGCTGTAAGCAGACCGTTGTAGGCAAAGCCCCTCACAGGAGCGGGCGCGGTCAAAGACGTGGGCGTGATGCCGAGGTAGATGAACCCGTTGAAATAGGCGGCTGTGCCGAACGATTCATACGAGTTGATTTTGGTGGTGTAAGTGCCGTTGGCGTCTGTACAAGAGTGCGGATATGGCGGCGAAAGATCGGGCTCAAAATACAGGGTCTGCGTGGCGCCAGCGTCGTTGTGCTGTTCTCCGCCAAGCTTGTTGGTGTTGAGCAGGTACATCATTCCCTTTTTGCCGCTCGCCACCGCGGCGTTTGCGCCCGGAATCAGTAACAGTCCCCCGCTGGCAAGGTCGCTGTCTTCGCAGTTCATATAAGCAAAATCGTAGGGCGTAAAGTGGTCCAGTAGTTTGAGCGTCGGGGAAAATTTCATGACCGATTCGCCGAATGCCGTTAGGCCGTCGTAGGGACCATTGCCGGTGGAAACGAGAATGTTGCCAGCTGAGTCGGCAGCAGGGCCGCCGCCCGCCATCCAGACACCACCCGCCCCTTTGTATGTTCCTTCGCCGTTGAGGTTCGGACTCATGTTGAAAACGCCGGTTTGCGCCAGCGTCTTCGCGTTGTAAGACAACAACCAACCACTGTGGCAACTACCGAAACCGATAAAGACTGAACCGTTTGCCACCAATAAGGCCGCCCGTTGGAGACAAGCCGAGGTGAGATAGACGATGCCGTCGATAGAATCGGAGTTCGTTCCCGGAACCGAAGCCTGGATCAGTTCCGGGCCACCGAATTTTTCTACGCCTGTAGAAAGGTCGAGCGCGTGGAGGCGGAAAGTGCCCAAGCCACCGAAGACCTCGGCTGAGACGACGTAAATCGTGTTAGATGACAGGTCGATAGCCGGAGTCGAAGTGACTCCTTGTAACGGCTGGATGCTGCCGCCAGTGAGTGGGGTCTCGCCGGGTTGCAGTAGACCAACCTGCCACAAAGGCGCTCCCGATCCGTAGTTGTCGGCGTCGAACGCGTAGACGCTGTCATTTTCAGTGGCAACATACACTACGTTGTGAATGGCGCCGTTGACCATGAGGTTCGAGACCAGCAGCGGCTGGCCGTAGATGTATCCGTCGACGAGATATGAAAAAAGCTTGCCGAATTTTTGGGTATTCACATTCTGCGGCGTGAGCACACCCTCTCCGCTGTTGAGTCCGCTACGGTAGTTGTCCGCATGCCAAGTGGCGATGTTTGTGTTTACGGTTATCGAGGAAGTTGATGTAAGACCGCTGTAGCTGGCGGTGATCGTGGCGCTTCCGGATAGAACTCCCGTAACGAGACCGGACGAACTCACCGTAGCCGAGGCTGCGTTTGAGGTTGTCCAGGTTGAAAGGGAAGTGACGTTTGCCATGCTGCCGTCCCCGTAGGTCGCGGTCGCGGTCAGCTGTTGGGTGGCACCGATGATCAGCGAAGCGCTTGATGGCGTCACCGCAATGGAAACGAGAGTTCCGGCTGCGGGCACGGTGATCGTCGAGGTTGCGGTCATTCCCATGAAGACTGCGGAAATCGTAGCGGTTCCCTGCGCGACCCCAGTGACCAATCCGGTTGTGCTGACCGAGGCGACGCTCGAATTATTGCTGGACCAGGCGGCGGACGAGCTGACGTTTGCCGTCGACCCGTCGGAATAAGTTGCCGTGGCCGTCAACTGAATAGTGCCTGACACTGCGATGGTTGCAGACGTTGGGGCGATTGCTAACGAGACCAATGTCGGCGCGGTTGGCGACACAGTGATCGCGGAAGAACCGGTCAGCCCGTTAAGACTTGCTGAAATATTGGCCGTGCCTGCGGCGACTCCCGTTACCAAACCGGTGAAGCTTACGGTCGCGACGGCAGAGGCAGAAGTGCTCCACGTGGCAGTTCCAGTGATGTTCGCCGTAGAAGAATCGCTATAGGTGGCTGTCGCGGTGAGCTGCTGGGTTCCGGCGATGCTGATAGTTGCGCTGGCTGGCGTCACCGCGATCGAGACAATCGTCGGCGCAGCGGCACTGACGGTAATGGTAGAGACTGCACTCTTGCCCGACATGCTGCCGGTCACCTGAGCGCTGCCAATTCCCACGGCTGTAACCAGGCCGGTCGCGTTCACGGTCGCGGCCGCGGAATTGGAAGAAGTCCAGGACAGTGCGGAATTCACATTCGCGGAAGTTCCATCGCTGTAGGTTGCGGTTCCGTTAAGTTGTTGCGTACTGCCTGTGCTCAAAGGTACAGAAGATGGGCTGAGGGACAGCGATACGATAGTTGCGCCTGATGGAGAGGTCGAACTGCCGCCGCCGCAGGCGATTGTGAAGGCAAGCAGACACACTAAGAGGGAAGAGATTGCACAGCGGCTAAATCTTTGCATAAGAAGTCACGCCCGGACGTATAAAACACAGTGTGAAGGAATAGTTGCGAAAATCCGCTAAATGATTTGGTGTAATTTTAGCGAATCTTTTCCTGAGGGTTGCTGTGGAAAACCTGAGAACTTGAATCTTTGGAAAGGAGAGAAAACCTTAGCTGGCGAGTCTGCGAACAAAATCCTGTTCTGCCATGTGATATTTAAATGCCTTGCGTCCATCAATAAAGAGCACAGGCACTTCGTCGCTGAATTCGCGGCGGAGATCGGCGTCGGCGTCCACATCAATTTCGCGCCAGGTGAAGCCGCCTCGGCGATGGATTTTAACAACACTTTCCTTCATAACCTCACAAAGGTGGCATCCTTTGCGGGAGTAAACGATCACTTCTCGTACCGTCGACATTGCTGAAGTGTAAAACGGAAAAAAAGTAATTCCAATCCATTTTTTACTGTAGGAAATGGCAAGTTAGTTAAGGGTTTCGAGCAGCGTACAATCCAGCCATGAGCCTCGGCACACGAGCCCCCCTGAAAGGCAAGTCGGTGATGATTACGGGGGGAGCCAGGCGTCTGGGACGGGCAATGGCCCTTGCCTTGGCCGAGGCGGGAGCGGATGTGGCCATCACCTTCCGCAAATCCACACGTGAAGCCCAGGGTACAGTCATCGATATCGCGAGCTTCGGCGGACGGGCGGTGGCATTCAAGTGCGACGTGACCCAGGAAAAGAGCGTGAAAGCTGCGATTCGAGGGGTGGAGAAGGAACTGGGCGGCATCGACATTCTGATTAATAACGCGGCCAACTATGAGACGGTGGCGTTCCCCGATCTGACTGTCCGGCAGTGGGACGCGATGTTTGCGTCGAATACTCGCGGGCCGTTTCTAGTGTCACACACGGCGCTGGACCTTTTGCGGGCGCGGCGTGGCAAGATCATCAATCTAGGGTCGTTAGGGGGCCTGCGGCCGTGGGCCGATCACGCCCACTACTGCTCTTCGAAGGCCGCTGTACACATGTTGACGCGGGTGATGGCAAAGGCCCTTGCGCCACAGATAGCAGTCAACTGCGTGGCTCCGGGAATGATAGACCTTGAAGAAAAATCGGCGGCCACATTCATGAAAAAGATGGCCAGACAAACGCCGATGCAGCGCAATGGTACGGCAGAGGACATTGTAGCGGCGGTCTTGTTCTTCGCCACAGCACCCCATTTTGTAACCGGGCAGGTGCTGGCGGTCGACGGTGGGCTGGGACTTTAGGCCCCGAACGAGCAACGTAGATCTAAACTTCCTGCCGAACCAAATCTTTGAATGTTTCGCGCCGGCGCACGAGCTTTACACCTTTCCCGCTAACAAGGACCTCAGCCGCGCGCGCGCGGGAGTTGTAGTTCGAACTTAGCGACATGCCGTAGGCCCCTGCGTCGAGGACCGCCAAAAGGGCCCCCTCCTGGATGAGGGGAAGTTCGCGGTCGCGGGCAAAGAAATCTCCGGTTTCGCAGACTGGGCCGACGATGTCGGCGGTCTCCATCGCGTTCGCTTGTTGGGCCACAACCGGGATGATCTCATGGTGGGCGTTATAAAGAGTTGGACGCACAAAGTCGTTCATGCCCGCATCCACCACAAGAAAAGTCTTGTCTACGTTCTGTTTTCGATAGGTCACGCGGGTGACTAAAACACCTGCCGGGCCGACCAGCGCACGGCCGGGTTCCAGGAGCAAATGGACATTAAGTCCGCGCAGTGGACGCATAATGGCCCGCGCATAGCCAGTGAGGCCAGAGATCGATTCATCGCCAGGGTTTTTTGCGTAAGGAATGCCCAGCCCACCACCTGCGTCCACATAGACGATCTTTAGGCCTTGAGACCGAAGGTCAAGGACGAAGTCGGCCACCCGCTCCATAGTCGCAGCGAAGGGTTTGACATCTGTGATTTGCGAGCCAATGTGGACACTGACTCCAGCCGGATGCAACCATTCGGAAGCCGCTGCGGTTGCGTACAGCCTCATCGCGCGCGCCATCGACACCCCAAATTTGTGCTGGCTCAGGCCCGTCGAAATATGGGGGTGGGTGTCGGCGGAAACGTCAGGATTAACCCTTACCGCGATCGGTGCGATCTTTCTGAGGTTTCTTGCGCATTGTTCCAAGGCGCGAAGTTCCGATTCGCTCTCAACGTTGAACAGTAAAATTCCAGCCTTCAGCGCAGCACGAAGCTCTGTTTCAGTTTTGCCGACTCCCGAGAAAACAACCTTCTTCGCGGATCGCGGGTTGGCCAATTCGACGCGCTCGAGTTCACCGCCGGAAACTACGTCAAAACCCGAACCTTCCCGCGCCAATAAACGGAGGATCGCGATATTCGAATTTGCCTTTACCGAATAGCAGATAGAGTGAGGCATCGCCTCGAACGCGGAATTGAATGCGCGGAAACGGCGGACGATTTCAGCGGAAGAGTACGCATAAAGCGGCGTGCCGAATCGCCGGGCCAGCGTGTCGAGTGAAACCTGATCGCAGTGAAGGCGCGCACCACCGGAGGGCTGCGGTAGATATGCAAATGCTGACCTGGGGCTGGAAGCGACCGTTTTCCGACGGACGGTCATTTCTTCTTCCCAGGAACGGATTTTTCTTTGTCGGCTTTGGGTTTGTCAGATTGCGGGCGGGGTTGATTTTCTAAGACCTTCAAGGCAACTACGGTCTGGTCGTCGAAGGCTTCTACGCCCGCGGCATGCTCGGCGACGGCGGCGAAGACCATCTTCACCACGCACTCTGCGGATTGACCCTGGCATTTCTCGACAATTTGATCCACCCGGGACCGCCCGAACAGCTCTCCGGCGCGATTGGCCGCATCCAGAATTCCGTCGCTGAAAAAGACGAAGACATCGCCCGGTTTGCAGTAGAACGTGTATTCGTCGTATTCGGCGTCGTCGAAAAGACCAAGTGGCAAACCGGTAGCTTCCACGATCTGCGTCTTGCCGTTCCGAAAGAAAATCGGTCGAGGCAAACCTGAATTCGACACTTGCAACGTGCGATCCAAATCGTCCCACAACGCGTAAATTAATGAAACGAACTGACCGTCGATCCTTCGCTCACTCAGCGAATAATTTACTGCAGAGAGCATCTCGGCAGGGCCGGGCTCAATTGGGGCGTGAGAGCGGAGAATGCCGCTGACTAAAGCTGCGTAAATGGCTGCCGGAGCCCCCTTGCCGCTGACATCTCCAACGGTGATGGCGGTGCGAGACTGAGAGTAGCTAACAAAGTCGTAAAGATCGCCGCCGATGGCGCGGGCGGGAATGAATTTTGCTGCAATCTCCAGATGCCCGAGCTTAGGCAGGGTTGGGGGCAGCAGCCGAATCTGCAATTCGCGAGCCAGTGCAAGGTCGCGCTCCAAGCGTTTTTCCTGGAGCGCAATTTGTTCGTACAGCCTGGCGTTTTCAATCGCGATAGCAATCTGCGCGGCCAGGGTCGTCATGGTGCGCTTGTGGTCGTCCGTGAAGAAATTTCGTCGCGTATTCTCCAGGTCGATGACACCGATAACCTTGTCGTTATAGATCAAGGGCACGGCCAGTTCTGACCGGGTTTCAGGATTGACCATTATGTAGCGAGGGTCCACAGTCACGTCCGGAACCAGAACCGCTTCCTTGCTCTGAGCCGCCGTTCCGATTACGCCGACTCCAAGCCGGCGGTCGTTCTTTATTTGAATATTTTCTTCGAAGCGCGAGGCAAAGCGGTGCTGGAGTTTCTCTCCGGACGAATCTAATAAAAGGATGCTGAACATCTGATAGTCGATTAACCGTCGTAAAAGCTCGGCGATGCGCTTCAGCAATTCGTCAACATGCAGGATCGACGTGAGTTCGCAGGCGATTTCGTTGAGAAGTACCAGCGTCTTTGCCTGACGGGTGCTGCGCGTATATAAGCGGGCGTTCTCGATGCCTACCGCCATGCGTGAGCCAATCAGGGTGAGAAGACGCTTGTGCTCTTCGGTGAAGGCGTTCGGTCGAGGTGATTCGAGGTTAAGGATGCCGATCACCCTGTTCTTCACAATCAGCGGAACCGCCAATTCTGACCGGGCCTGGGGAACCGCAGAAATATATTCGGGCTGTTGCAGAACATCGCCCACCAGGATGGCTTCCCGGCGCTGGGCGGCCACCCCGGTCACGCCTTCTCCTACCTTAATGCGTGTCTTCTCAGCGTATTCCAGCGGATACCCCACTGAAAAACGAATACGGAGGTCTTGAGTTTTTTCATTCAGCAGCAAGATGGCGAGGATCTCGTAATCGATGACCTTCCGCACCAACTCGGCCACCCGGCTGAGAGTGGTGTCGAGGTCGAGAGTCGTGTTGACTACGTCCGCCACCTCCAAAAGTAGCGGATCGACTTTGGTCTGAAAGTCGATGGAAGAAGCCGTCATGATATGTACTACCAATCATAACAGTCGCCAAATCAGCAGAATGGTGACGCAATGAGGTCGGATTCGTCGATCCCAAAGCGCGGGAACGCTCGTAAAGTAATGAAACGCTTGGGCCACTGAACGGCAGGTGTGTCTCTTACGGTACGGCTTTTAAAAGTTAGAGTTTGGCCACATTATCTGTTACCCTTCGCGGGTTTGGTTCATCTAAGGTTCGGAGGCGAGCATGACAACCGCAATCAACTCCGGCATCGGTTCCACAGCAATCCAATTGCGGGAACGTTACAGTCAGGCTCGCCAACTGACCCTCAAAATCGTGGACCGGCTGTCCGCCGAAGACCAGATGTTGCAGTCGATGGCAGACGCCAGTCCGACAAAATGGCACCTCGCCCACACCACCTGGTTTTTCGAAACTTTCATTCTCTCGCCGTTCGTTCGCGAGTATGAGCCTCTCAATTCTCGTTACAAATTCGTTTTTAACTCCTATTACAAGCAATTAGGGGCGCACCCCTATCGTGGCGCTCGCGGGCTGATGTCGCGACCTACACTTGAAGACGTGCTCTCTTATCGAAGTTACGTCGACGAGACGATGATGAAGGCAGTGGAAAATTTACAGCCCGAAGCTCTTGCGCTTCTCGAATTGGGTATCAATCACGAGCAACAGCACGATGAACTGATTCTGACCGACATCAAACATGGGCTGTGGTCTGGGCCGATGCACTCGGAGACTGAGTCCGCAATAAACAAAGGAAAGTCGGCAATTCCAGTTGAGTGGATTTCCTTCCCAGGCGGCGTGAGCAAGATCGGGTTCGAGGGAGACGCATTTTCTTTTGACAACGAACGCCCGCGGCACGACGTCCTGGTTCAACCGTTCTCCCTGGCTTCGCGGTGTGTCACTAACGAAGAGTTCGCCGCGTTTATTAGAGATCGCGGCTACGAACGCCCCGAATTATGGCTTTCTGAGGGTTGGGACACCGTATGCAATCAGCAGTGGCGGGCACCGATTTATTGGCGGAAGGCGGAAGGCGACAGCGCTTCGGGATGGGAAGAGTTTGCAGAAGACGGATACCGCCCGGTGGAGTCCGACGAACCGGTTTGTCACATCAGCTACTTTGAAGCTGACGCTTTTGCCAGGTGGAGCGGCAAACGGTTGCCGACAGAGCAGGAATGGGAGATTGCCGCATCACAGCATCAGACTCGCGGCACGTTGCTTGAGGATTTTGTGTTTCATCCGCGTCCCGCGATTGGAACTGGGCTCCAGCAAATGATCGGAGATGTGTGGGAGTGGACTGCAAGCCCCTACGTCCCCTATCCCGGATTTTCCCCGGAACCGGGCCTCATCGGCGAATACAACGGCAAGTTCATGTGTAATCAAATGATATTGCGCGGAGGTTCCTGCGCAACTCCAGAAAGTCACATCCGTACCAGCTACCGCAATTTCTTTCCCGCGTCCGCGCGCTGGCAGTTTGCTGGACTGAGGTTGGCCCATTGATCGTCCGCGAAGTCATTGGACTGCCAATCTATGCTGCGGAGGTGGAGGAAGGGCTCACTGGCTTTCCTAAAACCCTGCCGTCTAAGTTGTTTTACGATGCGCGTGGATCGGAATTGTTTGAAGAGATAACGGCGCTACCGGAATATTATCCGACGCGCACCGAGCTCGAGATTCTTAAAAAACATTCGCGGGACATCGCTGCGGCTGCTGGGTCGGGAGTTTCGGTGATCGAACTGGGCGCTGGCACCGCGGCAAAGACGACGACACTCTTGCAGGCGATGGCTGCGAGCCAACTGCGGGTGAATTATTTCCCAGTAGACATTTCGCGCACGGCGCTGTCAGAAGCGCGCAAGCGTATACGAACCGAGGTGCCACAGGCTCTGGTGCAGCCTGTGGTGGCGGATTTCAGTGAGGGTTTCGAATTTCTGCGCGAGATGCCTGCTCCCAGACTCGTTTTGTATTTGGGATCGAGCATTGGAAATTTCGACCCTGAGTCGGCGCGCACGATGTTGACAGAGGTGCGTGCGCAAATGACGCGCGGCGACAGCCTGCTGTTGGGAACCGACCTGGCGAAAGCCAAATCCGTATTGGTGCCTGCATACGACGACAAGCAGGGCGTGACCGCCGCATTCAACCGCAATATTCTTTGGCGCATCAATCGCGAACTCGGCGGAAATTTCGATCCCGACTCATTTGCTCACGCCGCAATTTGGAATCCTCGAGATTCGAGAATCGAGATGCACTTACGAAGCACGCGTCCGCAAACTGTGCGGATCCAGCTGCTGGGCCTGGACGTACATTTTGCTGCCGGCGAAACCATCCACACCGAGAACAGTTACAAATACACAGTTCCGATGGTTCGCGATTTGTTGGAACAGAGCGGCTTCGCATTAGACCAAACGTGGATGGATAAACGGAAGTGGTTCGCGCTTCACATGGCCAGGGTGTAATTCAGCTAAACCCGCGCGAAATCGATATAGCCACGTTGCACGTCGGCCTTCACCAATTTGACCTTCACGTTGTCTCCTACATCCAGGCCTTGCTTGCCTTGCACCAGCATGCCATCGACCCGTGGATGAGCTGACCGGACAAACGTTCCCGCTGGGGTGACCCCCGTGACCATGGCGTCAAATACCTGACCGATCTTTCCGCTCATGGCGACGGCGGCGATGCGCTTTGACATTTCGCGCTCGACTTTCCGCTCCGCGTTGCCTTTGGCTGTGCAGTTTTGCGCAACGGTGGCCAGTTCGGCGTCGGAATAGGGCGCAGGTTGTCCGGTCTGAGTCGCTTTGAGAATGCGCTGCGTGACGAGGTCGGCAAAGCGGCGGTTGGGCGCGGTCGAGTGCGTATAATCCTGCACCGCCAGACCAAAATGTCCAAACTCGGGGTCGCCGGGCCGCTCAAGAATGTATTCTCCGGGGCCCATTAGTTTGATGACCGCCAGCGAGAGATCCGCGAAGCGCGCAGGATCGGCCGCCTGGCGTCTAATAAGAAAATCGTTGAGTGCTTTTGAATCTGGCGCAGCCGGCAATTTGTCGCCCGTTTGACCTGCCAGGGCGACGATGCGGTCCCACCTCTCCGGCGTCTTTACCACCCGGCGGATCGACGAGACCTTCTTCGCCAGCAACATGCGTGCGACCACTCCGTTGGCCGCGATCATGAAATCTTCGATCAGATCGGTGGCGTGGTTCTTTTCCTGCCGGACGATGTCCACGATTTGATCGCCCTGCACAATCGGATTATTTTCGTTGGACTCGAGGTTCAAGGCACCGTGACGGTGCCGTTCAGAACGCAAGGTTTGGGCCACATCGCTCTGTAACTTGAGCTGGGCTTGGAGTTCAGGCGAACTGGCAACTTTTGGCGGGGCTGGCGCTTTGCCATCGAGCCACGCCCCCACCGCGTTGTAGGTTAGTTGGGCTTTGTTGCGGACAACCGCGCGGTAGATATCGGGAGATGAGATTTGTCCGCCCGTATCCACTTGAAACTCGGTGACCACGCCAAGGCGATCCTGATTCTCGAGTAGCGATGTAAGTCCCGTCGAGAGTTGTTCGGGCAACATCCAGAAATTCTGCACCCCGGTGTACACGGTCGTGGTTTCCGCGGCGGCATAAGTGTCGATGGGGCTGCCCTTGGGAACGAATGAATCCACGTCGGCAATACCGATCAATATTTTTGTGACGCCTCCGGGCATGCTCTCGGCATATTCGATCTGATCGAGGTCGCGCGAGGTGTCGTTGTCAATCGAAGACCACAGCAAGTTTCTTAGATCGGGGACAGCCTCACCAGAATTGACCGCCGGCGGATCGGCAATGAGCTTGTTGAGTTGCGACTGGGCTGTAGGGGGGAAGTCTGGCTGGAAACCGTGCTCCAACATGGTTTGCCGGGCGGAAGCCTTCAAGTCGAAGTGCTGCTGAACGTCTGCCATAGATTAAGAAGATATACGAGATTGTTGCTGATGATCGGAGGTGAGGATCCCTTAATTTAATGTGGAGGCGACAAAGTTGAAGATGTAATTGGAATTGAGGCCGATCGCGCTGACGATGAAAAACAATAGCAACAGCAATCCCAACATGGCGGCGTATTCAGCCACTGCCTGACCTTCCTCCCGTGCTGCGTTCGTGTTCTGTTTCACAAATCTTTCCTTCATGAGCCATATTCATCATCCCAATAATTCAAATTCGCGTACATGGCCCGAAAGTGGGGAATCAAGAAAGTGATTGAGCGGAGGGTCAGAGGAGACGAAGTTGCTGGGAACCTTCGGCCTCGGGAGCGAAACGAGCGATGTATTGTTCGGTGGGAAACTTGCGTGCCGCGCTTTGTGAAGTCATTGAGCGGACAGTTCCGTATACTGCGCGTTCCGGCCAGGGACGGTCGTAGCGGCCAAGCGTCCAAAAATATCCGGCGTAGGCGTTCGGATCGCGTCCGTCGAGTGACCAACGGTCCATGATTGCGATCATGTGGCCGAGCGCTTCGCGCGGGGTGCGCGACCACTCCAGAATTTTCTTGCCCCATAGCATTCGCATGTAATTGTGGAACCAGCCTTCTTCGCGAAGCTGGCCCATGGCAGCGTTCCAGAGCGGATCGTGAGTTTGCCCAGCTTCGAGCTGCGAGCGGGAATATTTGTGGGGCCGCTGGTCTGCTTCGTGCTTGCCAAGAGTCTCCTGCGCCCAATCAGGGAGTGAAGAGAACTTGTCGTAGTCGCCGGGACGAAAGGCGCAGGTATTAAATGCGAGTTCACGCCACGTCACCAGTTGGTCGAGGAAAACTTCGGCGCCAGGGCTCACTCCCCACCATCCTTCGCGTGCGCCCGAGGGTTTGGTGGCCAGTTTCGCTTCGGACCATTTTTGCTGGCGCATGACGGCGTGGAAGATTTCGTGAGCGCCGATCTGGCCAAAATGCAGATAGGGCGAGAGTCGGCTGGTCACATCCGCTTCCGGTTCATTGCGACCGTCTTTGTATCGGTCGAGGCCATTCTTGAGAAATTTGGATAGGGCCGCGCGGGCTGCGTGCTCACCGCCGCGGATCGGGGCTACGCCAACTGAGTGATCAATCGGCAGCGTCGAAAGAGAAGTTTCACTGAGCATATCCGGCGCGGCAGGGGGCCAGCGTTTCTGGATGGCGCTTAGCAGATTTCGAGGATTCGGCAGATCCAGCTTGGCAAGTGAATCTGCCAGCGGTGTCTTATCAACATAATGGGAAAGTGATTTCTGCATGTGACGCCGATAGTGGAAAGCTGCGGTGAACGCATGATCGGCGGCGCGCATAGGCAAAATCCCGTTGCTGTCGACTGCCTCTAGACTCACGTCGAGGCATCCTGCCGCGGACTCCACCATTCGAGGAAGGAAGAAGCAGGGGAAGTCATCGGTGATCACAACGCAAGCGTCTGCCGCTAGGGCAGCGAGCAGGCCTTTGTCGGCGTCTTTTTCAGGTTCGACGTAAGGAAAATAAGTGACTGGGATGTCTTTCAGAATTTCGACTTTGTCGGCCATCCCGTCTATGACGAATTTGTGCAGCCGGTCCGAAGCCCACGGATAAGCTACCCGTAACGGTTCAAAAATCACCAATGGACAACTGAATTCCCTCGCGTAATCGACGGCCCGGTCCAAAGCAAAGTTGAAAGTCATCCGCCGGGCGGAAATCATCCAATAAAGCACATATTTGCCGCGCGGCCTGACTGAACCTCGATTCACCGGCCGAACCCGATGCGTAAACTTGCCGTCATCTGCGGTTTCAATGGGTTTGGTGGGGGTTTTCATGCTTGGCGCTGGGGAATCCAATTGAGCGGTTTCACTCGTAAATTGTATGTAACTTTGCCGGCATTCGGGACTCTAAGTTGAAGGAACGAGAAGTAGGGTTTTCTTTAGGAGAAAAGTCATGAGCCGTGTCACACGATATTTCATTCCTGTAGGCGCAGTCCTCTTCTTAGGTCTGATGCTGTCGCGCACTGGAGCGCGAGCCGCCAGCGGCAGCACCGGGACAATTCCTGCCCCAACGATGGACGCCAAGTTGAGCGGCGACCAGACGGTCGTGTTTGCCGGCGGATGCTTTTGGGGCGTTCAGGCAGTTTTTCAGCATGTGAAGGGCGTTGAGAGCGCGACATCGGGCTACTCCGGAGGCGCATCATCCACGGCACAATACGAAATTGTAAGCACCGGTGAAACCGGACACGCGGAATCGGTGCAGGTGAAGTTTGATCCGTCCAAGGTCACCTACGGAAAGCTGCTGCAGGTTTTCTTCTCGGTCGCCCATGATCCTACAACGCTGAACCGTCAGGGACCGGACGAAGGCTCGCAATATCGCTCTGTGATTTTCTATACAAATGACGAGCAAAAAAAGGTAGCCGAAGCATACATCGCGCAACTCGACCAGGAGCACATTTTTTCGGGCAAGATTGTGACGCAGGTCGTCCCGCTGAAAGCGTTCTACGCGGCCGAAGGTTACCACCAGAACTACGCGACTTTGCATCCGAATAATCCATACATTGCGATCAACGATGCGCCCAAGGTTGAACACCTGAAGCAGCAGATGCCGGACGTTTACCAGAATCGATGATAAGGAGCGAACCGTGAACAGCAGACGACAATTTTTGATGGGGTCGGCAATCACGCTAGGCGGAGTCAGTCTCTTTTCTTGGCTGAAAGGCTCAGGCCCAAAAACAGCGCTAGCAGCCACTCCGCCAATGGGCGGTAAGGTCAAGATCGTCGAATTTGACGACCGCGGGAAACAGGGTGCGACGCGGGTGATCGATAAAGTAGTGAAGACCAACGAAGAGTGGCGCAAGCAATTGTCCGCAGACTCCTTTGAAGTGACGCGCAATGCGGGAACCGAGCGTGCCTTCACCGGCGAATACGCAGAATCGCACGATAAGGGCCTCTACCGCTGCATCTGCTGCAACAACGCACTCTACAGTTCGACCACCAAATTCGATTCAGGGACTGGCTGGCCAAGCTTTTGGGCACCGATTGCTCCGGAGAACGTACATACAAAGAACGACGGCAGCCTCGGCATCGAACGAACCGAAGTCGTCTGCTCCGAGTGCGACGCCCATCTGGGCCACGTTTTCGATGACGGCCCTCCGCCGACACATCTGCGTTACTGCATGAACTCAGTTGCGCTGAAGTTCATCAAGGCATAACCAAGTAATCATCCACGACGCAAGCACTTCCGGATCAACCTCGATCCGGAAGTTTTCTTTTGCCTAATCTTTAGTCACCGCGAAATCGAGAAAATAGCCGATATACTGATTTCACGATCCCTAAATTCCTATCGCTTTTCTATTGACCCCATGAAAACACGTTCGAATCTGCCCCGCATCGCCTATTTTTCGATGGAAATTGCATTGGAGCCGGATGTCCCAACTTACAGCGGCGGTTTGGGGATTTTGGCTGGAGATACTTTGCGTTCGGCTGCCGACCTGGGAGCACCGCTGGTTGCGGTCACTCTGGCCTATCGCCAAGGATATTTCAGGCAATCGTTGGACGGAAAAGGAAGCCAGTCTGAGCAACCGCAGCCGTGGAGTCCCGAAGCGACGCTGAAAGAAACCAAGGAACGCGTGAAGGTGGAGATCGAAGGGCGAACGGTTTTTGTGCGCGGATGGAAGTATCCGGTAATTGGGGTTTCGGGCGAAATTGTTCCGGTTTATTTGCTGGATACAAATCTCCCTGAGAATTCCGAGTGGGATCGCACGCTGACCGATCACCTTTACGGAGGCGATCCGCGATATCGCCTGTGCCAGGAAGTGGTCCTTGGGCTCGGCGGTCTGAGGTTGCTGCACAAGCTGGGATATAACGACCTCGACGGCTACCACATGAACGAAGGCCATTCTGCTTTGCTCTCGTTGGGATTGCTGGAGCGGAGGCTGGACCAGAGTTTTGCCGGGCGCGTTAAGCAACTCGACATCGACGGCATTCGAAATCTTTGTGTATTCACCACCCATACGCCGGTACCGGCGGGCCACGATCAATTTTCGCGGCAACTCGTGAAGCAAGTCTTGAGCAACTATGCTGTCGGCTTGCTCGATGAAGCCGAGGCCTGGCAAGGTGACTTCCTGAACATGACGTATCTGGCCTTGCGCTTTTCTGGATACGTGAATGGCGTGGCCATGCGGCACGGCGAAGTTTCGCGCGGGATGTTCCCGGAATACGCGATCAACGCGATCACAAACGGCGTACATGCTCTCACGTGGACTTCGCCGCCGTTTAGCGAGCTGTTTGACCGATATCTTCCCGGCTGGAGAACTGACAATCATTACTTGCGTTATGCCATCAGCGTGCCGCTGGAAGACATTCGCCAGGCGCACACACGGGCCAAAGTTCAACTGTTTGATCGCATCCGAGAGCGGACCGGAGTGCAGCTGGATCCGACGATCTTCACGATCGGCTTCGCGCGCCGGGCCAGCACCTACAAGCGCGCCGATCTTTTATTCCACGACGTCGAGCGGCTGCGGAGTATCGCACTGAATGCGGGCCCGGTACAAATCGTTTACGGCGGCAAGGCGCATCCTCATGACGAAGGTGGAAAGCGATTGATCCGGCAGGTGTTCAATGGTGCGGGCGCAGTCGCCGATCAGATTCGGACGGTGTACGTTGAAAATTACGACATGCACTGGGGCCGCTTGATCACGAGCGGTGTAGACATTTGGCTCAACACGCCATTGCGGCCGCAGGAAGCGTCAGGAACAAGCGGAATGAAAGCCGCCATCAACGGTGTACCCAGCTTTAGCGTCGTGGATGGCTGGTGGGCGGAAGGGCTCATCGAGGGCGTTACCGGATGGGCGATCGGGAACAGCGAAGTCGCCGAAGATCCGTTGACCGAGGTGGCGACGCTCTACGACAAGTTGGAACGCGAGATTGTCCCGATGTACTACAAGACTCCTGACCGTTTTGTAGAGATCATGCGGTCGGCAATCGCGTTGAACGGATCGTTTTTCAACACTCAACGAATGGTTCAGCAGTACATTGCAAACGCATACGTGGAAGGCAGGGACGCAGCGGTGTCGAGTCCGCTCGCGAGTGCGCGCGAAAATTCGTAATCGCTATAACGCATGCCCGTTGCTGCTGGCTTTCTTGCGCACGCGAATGGCCCGGCGCAGATTAGGCAGGATGGTCTCGAAAAATGAGATGAGCGACTGAATCCTTTCCGCTTCGGAGTTCATGCTGAGAAGATGCTGCTTGAAATCCAGATCCACCGGCAGCGACGATGCCAGGTGAAAAGACAGCATTCCATCCTCTATCGTCCCTGAGCTGTCAACCTGGGCGTCCGCCAAGCTAAGAATCTCAGCTTGTAACGCCACCACTTTGGTGATGGCATCCGGCTCTGGAGCATCTTCCACATCGTGCAAATATGTAACTTCGGCCTGCAGGAACGCACGAAGCCGGGCAATCCTCACCACTTCGAAACGCTGCGCGCCGCGGGTGAGAATGTCCATGCGGCCGTCGTCATATTGCTTCGCTACGGAGATGATTTCCGCGGTGCATCCGATATCCGCGATCTGTTTTTCTTCCTGCTCGACCCGTACCACGCCGAATGGCGTCTTCTCCGCCACACACTCAGCGATCATTTCCCGATAGCGGGGCTCAAATATGTGCAAAGGCAACGGCGCTCCGGGCAGGAGGACTAGGTCCAGCGGGAACAATGGCAGCAGGGGGCTCATCGCGCGGACTCGTGGGAGTAGGCTGACACGATGCCTGATTGTACTTTAGGCTGCGGGATAGCTGGTGTCGCTCTACGGCCCCGTGATTAGCTCAATTCCTCAAGCATGGCCGTCATCTCGGATTGAGCGTGATTGTTTCCTGTGCGCCGGGCGGAGCCGATTCCGTCTGCCAGCATCCGCTTGGCTTCATCGACGCGCCCGGCTTTGACCAAAGTCTGGGCAAACATGAAGTAGCCGGCTGTGTAGTCGGGGTGGGCGGCCAGTAAGCTTGTAAATTCGGCGAGTGAGGGCTCGATCTGTCCTGAGTTGGCATATTCCATCGCCAATCCGTAGCGGGCGAAGGCGTCGTTGGGGTTCTGCGCCAGAATTTCCGAGAGCATCGCAATGCGATCCATGTGTGAACCGAGCTTACTACAGAGCCCTCATTGAGCGACGAGCGGAGGCTCATCCGTTAGAATGGGCCAGCAATTCACGGAGATCATTCATCATGAGTGAGACTATTGCCCCAAGTCCCAGGCCAGTGAGCGAATCGCAATCGGAGATGACGGAAATCGTGTTGCCTAACGACGCTAACCCATTGGGTTCGTTGCTGGGTGGACGACTGATGCATTGGATCGAT
Source organism: Terriglobia bacterium (assembly GCA_963771505.1). Lineage (GTDB taxonomy): Bacteria > Acidobacteriota > Terriglobia > Terriglobales > Acidobacteriaceae > JAJPHW01. The sequence continues at coordinate 1,252,703 of CAVYTO010000002.1, read as the reverse complement.
CTGGCGGGAGCATTAGCTGCGCACCGGCACGCAAGGCACTACGTAGTGACGGCTTCGATCGATCACATGGATTTTTGGGTTCCGGTTCGGGTTGGGGACTTGGTGATCATGCGATCGTCGGTGAATCGCGTCTTCCGCACATCCATGGAGATTGGTGTAAAGGCCTGGGTCGAGAACTATCTTAGCGATGAACGCAAGCACGTGAGTTCGGCTTACCTGACATTTGTTGCGGTGGACCGGGCCGGCAACCACATGCCCGCCGCGCCGGTGATCGCTGTTACAGACGAAGAGAAGCGGCGCTTCGAAGATGCCGGGCGGCGCAGGGAGATTCGCCGGGCGGAGCTTGAACGCAAGAAGAATCGCTAGTACCGTATGACAACCGCTGCCGAGCGCGCTGTTTGCGCTTGTATAATCGTGTGAGTAGCCCCTTCTGGAGAGTGATCCCTTGAATGCACATACGCCCCCACGTCCCGGACAGCAACCCCCGGCCCCACAGCCACTTGCAGGAGTCGATGCCATCATCGCAGTCGGTTCAGGCAAGGGCGGTGTCGGTAAAACCACCCTCGCGGTGAATCTGGCGCTCGCCATGGCGAGAATGGGCCACAAAGTCGGTTTGTTGGACGCGGACGTCTACGGGCCCAACGTGCCGCTGATGCTGGGAATCAACGAACAGCCGAAGGTGTTAGGGGACAACCGCATTGAGCCGTTGGAGGCCCACGGAGTAAAAGTCATTTCCGTCGGCTTTCTAAATCCCGGTGACAAGCCTTTGATCTGGCGCGGGCCGATGCTGCATTCGATCATCAAGCAGTTTTTGGGCTCAGTGGTTTGGGGAAAATTGGATTATATGGTGGTGGATTTACCGCCGGGAACCGGCGATGTAGCGCTGTCGTTGATCCAGACCGTCCCGCTGACGGGGGCGATTGTGGTTTCCACTCCGTCCGATGTGTCGTTGCAGGACGCGCGCAAGGCCATCGAAATGTTCCGGCAGATGAAGGTTGATCTGGTGGGAATGGTCGAGAACATGAGCTACTTTGTGTGCCCGCACTGCCAGCACGAGATCGATATTTTTTCCCGGGGCGGAGCGGAAAAAACCGCGGCGCAATTCAACGTTGAATTTCTCGGCAGCATCCAGTTAGACCCAGAGATTCGTAAATCCGGCGATGGCGGCAAGCCGACTGTTTTAGAGGGAGAGAATTCCCCCCACGCCAAAAACCTGTTCGAGTTTGCGCATCGAGTGGTGGAGCGCGTGCAAGAGATTCAAGCACAACCAGCCGAGTCGGTTATCGAAGTCCAGTAGCGTAGCGGTGAATCTGGCCGGGCCGCGTTGCATCCAATAACGTTAGAGTACGGCCGGGCTGTTGGGCCAGAGTTTTCAATGGGATAATTAGCCTATGCAGCCAGGAACACCCATCGGCGGTCGTGAACGCGAGATTCTAACGGCGATCGTGGAAACGTTTATTGCCACCGGCGAGCCAGTTGGTTCGCGCACTCTGGCGCGGTCGAACCGGGAAGGATTGAGTCCGGCTACGATTCGCAACGTGATGGCAGACCTTGCCGACGCTGGGCTGCTGGAGCAGCCGCACACTTCTGCTGGCCGGGTTCCGAGCACGGAAGCTTACCGGTATTACGTTGAGCAGCTCACGGGCAACGCCCGGATTTCTGACGAGACCGAAAACATCATTCAGGATTCGCTGGGTGGAGTTTCGGACGTCGAAGACTTCATGGAGCGCACATCGCATGTGCTTTCGTTGATATCGAAAAATGTGGGCGTAGCGGTAGCAATTAGCGGCGTCAAGAACGCGCTGGATCACGTCTATTTTTCGCGGTTGGGCGACCAGAAAGTGCTCGCCGTCGTTGTGACAAAGTCAGGTGTCGTGCGGGACCGTTTGTTGCGAATGGACCTTCCGCAAGTGGAACTGGACCAGGCGGCCCATTACATAAACGACAATTTCCGCGGTTGGACCATGGAGTCCATGCGACTCGAGCTGGCGCGCAGGGTTGAGCAGGAGCGCAGCGAGTTCAACCAGTTAATGAAGTCGGTGGCCGAGCTTTACCAGAAAGGCGCTCTCGCCGAAGATGGGCTTCCGCGGCAGGTGTTTGTGGAAGGCGCGGCCAATCTGGTGGCCGGGGAGCAAGACCGCAGCCGGTTGCAAGAGTTGCTGAAGACCCTGGAAGAGAAGCAGAAAGTCGTCGACTTGTTGGGAGCGTATTTAGATACCCGTCAGGAAGCTGTAAGGGTAGTGATCGGACTCGACCAGACGGAGCCTTCTCTGCGCAATTTGGTCTTGATCGGCACGCCCGCCCGCGTGGGCGGGGAAGTGCGTGGGTCACTGGCAGTGCTGGGACCGACTCGCATGGATTATCAACATGCCATCACCGCTGTGTCGTATATCGCGCGGCTGTTCGATAAAGTCTTGAACGAGCCCGAGTAAACAAATCTATGGCAAGAATGAACGGAAAATCGGAAGTGGAACAACAAGAAGAGTTGGATCCATCCCATGAGCTGGCAGCCGATGCGGCTGGCGAGCCTGTGGAAACGAGGGATTCAGACTTTCAAAAAATGAAAGCCGAACGCGATTCTCTCGTGGACCGGCTGGCGCGTTCGCAGGCCGAGTTCGACAATGCCCGTAAGAGGGCAGTGCGTGAGCAGCAGGAATTCCGCGATTTCGCGTTGGCTGATTCGATTCGCACGCTGCTACCCATCATCGATAGCTTTGAGCTGGCTTTGCGGAGCTCCAATGAGAAGTCGGAATTCCGCAACGGCGTCGATCTCATCTACAAGCAACTTCAAGATGCGTTGCTGAAGCTGGGCGTTCAACCGGTTCCCGCGAAGGGCGAGCAGTTCGATCCGCGAGTGCATGAAGCGATCGAGATGGTGGAAACGCACGACGCCAGAGACCAGGAAGTGCTGGAAGAATTGCAGCGGGGATATAAATTGCGGGAGAGGCTCCTGCGTCCGGCGATGGTAAAAGTAGCGCACAATTCAAAGCGCTAAACGATAACGAAGTCTTCACAATCTGGAGATAGCTATTCCGACCAAAGTAAAACGCGATTACTACGAAGTGTTGAGCGTGACGCGCAGCTCGTCCGACCAGGAGATTAAGAGCGCCTACCGGAAGCTGGCGCTGCAATATCATCCGGACCGAAACCCGAACAATCCCGACGCGGAGGAGCAGTTTAAGGAATGTAGCGAAGCGTACGCGGTATTGTCTGACGGGGAAAAGCGCGCGGCCTACGACCGCTTCGGCCATGCCGCCGTTGGTGGCTCGGGTGGATTCGATGCGGGAGGCGTCGATCTCAACGACATTTTGAGCGAGTTTCTGGGCCGCGGGTTCGGAGACATGTTCGGCGGTGGCGGTGGCCGCCGGGGCCGAGGCCAGCGCGGGGCGGACTTGCGCGAAGATATGACGCTGGAGTTTGAAGAAGCGGCATTCGGCACCGAGAGTTCCATCAACGTCCGGCGGCACGAAACCTGCGAGGAGTGCCACGGCAATGGCGCGGCCCCCGGAAAATCTCCAGTCACATGCCCAACGTGTGCGGGACATGGTCAGGTGCGCTATCAGCAGGGATTTTTCAGCATGGCCCGGACCTGCCCCAAGTGCCAGGGCGCCGGCAGCATCATCACCGACCCTTGCCCCAAGTGCCGTGGCGAAGCGCGAGTGCTGAAGCAACGCAGCATCGAAGTGAAAGTTCCCGCCGGCGTGGAAGACGGCACCCGTATTCGCTTCGTAGGGATGGGCGAAGGCGGCATTCAGGGCGGCGGGCCAGGCGATCTCTACGTCGTGCTGCATGTGAAAGAACATGCCTTCTTCGAGCGGGAAGGGAACGACCTGCATTGCGTAGTTCCGATCTCGTTTGCGCAAGCCGCGTTGGGCGCTGAAATCAAGGTGGCAACACTCGAGGGCGATCACACGCTGAAGATTTCCGAAGGCGTACAGTCCGGTACGACGATCCGAGTGCGAGGCAAAGGCGTGCCGATCCTGAACAGCCGCGGCAAGGGCGATTTGATGGTCGAACTCCGGGTGCAGACGCCGTCCAAGTTAGGACGCCGCCAACGCGAAATACTTCAGGAACTCGATGGCCTGGGCCGCGTGGAAAATAAACCTCATCGCCGGACTTTGATGGGAAAAGTCCGCGACATTTTCGATTAACCCCTCATCACATGACTCGCCGCCGTTGGATTGCCGATGACGTGTCCGGCGATCGCGCGTTCTTGCGCGGCGATCACGCACAACATCTGGCTACCGTTCTTCGCGCTCAAATCGGTCAGCAGTTCGACATCGTTACCCCGGATGGCGTTCGCTCGGGCAAGGTCTCTGCTATACGCCCCGATAGCGTTGAATTCGATCTAGGCGAGGCTATCGAGGAAGAGGCGTTGCGTCCATTAGTCCTCGCGCTGGCTGTTTTCAAGTTTGACCGCATGGAATGGGCAATCGAAAAGTGCACGGAACTCGGCGTTTCACAGATTGTGCCGGTCATCGCGCGGCGTAGCGATAAACATTTGGTCCAGGCCGCGAACAAACGCGGAAAAAGATGGGAGCGCATCGCCCAACAAGCGGCTGAGCAATCCCGTCGGACCGCTCCGCCCCGAATAGCTACGCCGATCAAATGTAGCGAACTGATAAGCCAGACGAACGGTGCGCGAGTTGTGCTGTCCGAAGAAAAAAATCAACCACCGATGACTGGCGTCTTGACCGAATTCAGCGCGAGTGACGAGTTAACCCTGGCCGTAGGCCCGGAAGGTGGATGGGCAGAAGAAGAACTAGACATGTTCAACTCGTCGGGATGGATCGCCACGGGGTTGGGTAATACGATTTTGCGCGCCGAAACTGCGGCAATCGCCGCGACTGCGATCGCAGTTTTCCACCGCTAGCCGACAATTTCCCTCTGCTATCCTCGATTCGAATGCCAAAGAAAATTGAAATAGACGTCCGGCAGCGCGAGGCCGTCGAGCACGTCGCCGGTCCGATGCTGGTTGTGGCCGGGGCTGGCACCGGCAAGACCACCGTTCTCACCAAGCGGATTGCGAACTTGATCCGCCACGGCCACGCGACGCCGACTGACATCCTCGCTCTCACGTACACAAACAATTCAGCCCAGGAGATGCGAGACAGGGTGCGCACCGAGCTGCCGAATGTCGATGTTTCGGCGCTCGAAGCGACAACTTTCCACGATTATTGCTTGTGCCTCTTGCGCCGCCATGGCAAGGCATTCAACGTCGTGGATGAAAAAGATCTGTGGATCATGCTGCGCCGGCGTCTTCCGGAACTTGAACTGCGTCACTTTGTTCGCGCCGCAAAGGTCAGCGAGTTCCTCCAGGACCTGCTGCAATTTCTGCAACGGTGTCAGGACGAACTGGTAGGGCCGATTCAATATCGCGAATATGTCGGCAAGCTGGAACGCGGCGAACTGCCCTGGCCGCGCGTGAGCAAGAGCGCCGAGCGGGACGAACTCTCTCAAGACGAGACTTTCAGCCGCTGCCGGGAAATCGCGTTCGTCTTCGAGAAAGTCGATGAAATGCTCCAGGAAAGAAACCTGGGCACGTTCGGCGATATGATCAGCGGAGCCTATGCGCTGCTGTCCTCGGACCGAGCGGTTCTTGAGAACGAGCGCTTGCGTGCGCGCTACGTCCTCGTAGATGAATTCCAGGACGCCAACGTGGCGCAAATCAAAATCATCCAGTTGTTAGCCGGGCCGCGAGGCAATGTGTTTGCCGTGGGTGATCCGGACCAGGCCATTTATCGCTTTCGCGGGGCCACGAGTGCGGCGTTCACCCTGTTCACCAAGGCCTTTCCGGACTCAAGAATGGTCCGACTGGAGAAGAACCGCAGGTCAACTACGCCAATCCTGCAATCCGCCTACTCAGCCATTCGTTGCAATCCGCAGCAGATTCCTCTTTCTGAGGACGCGACGTGGATACAACAGCGAAAGGCGCTGGTTTCCGCGAGAGATGAGGATGCGGCCCCGTCGCGCCGCGAGCCAGTCGACGTCGTCACGGCGAATAATCAGGCGGAGTGTGCGGACATTGTTGGAGAGTTAAAAAACAAGCGTGCGCAGTCAGGATGCCGGTGGCGGGATTTCGCGGTTCTCTACCGGACACGTTTGCATGGCCTCGAACTTGCCGCGGAACTGGCGCAGCAGGGCATTCCATTCTCGGTGGAAAATATGGACGTGATGGACACTCCGCAGGTTCGAGATTTGGTCGCGTGTCTGCGGGCAGTCGTCTCGAACGGTGACAGCATCAGCCTCCTGCGCGTTGCGGCGTTGCCGCAATTCGACATCCGGCCGCAGGAACTGCAAGCGAAGATACGGTCGCTCCCCAGAGATCCCGACCCGGAGAATCCCGACAAGCGGAGCATGCGGCAGGCTTTGTCCGGTGTAGCTGGCGGGGAGCGCGTTCTTCAGGTAGTGGAGGCCGCGAGGAGCGCCATCGCGCATCCGGAAGTCAAAATCCATCGAGCGCTCGAAATCGCCGCGGCAAAGTTTAACCTGGACTTGTCCTCCGCCCCCGTGTGCGCTTTGCTGGTGTTCGCGAAGCAGTGGGAAGCCAAGCCGCTGACGCTGACTGGATCTGCCGGAGAGTTTGTCGAATACCTTGACTATTACCGCGAAGCCGGCGGAATGGTTTGCCTGTCGGTTGCAGAGGAAAGCGATGCTGTCAGGCTCATGACCGTGCATGGCGCAAAAGGGCTTGAATTCAAACACGTGTTTGTCATCCGGGTATGCAAAGGGTCGTTCCCGGTAAGTTACCGTGAACCCCTGTTCGAGTTTCCGCGCGATTTGCGGAACGACGCTTCGCTCGACGATTTCGACGACAAGGCGCTGTCAGAACAGGAAGACCGTCGTATTTTCTATGTCGCCATGACCCGGGCGCGGGACACCCTGACTTTGTACGGAACGACCGGGAGAGGCAAAGACAAGACTCCGCCGGGTTATCTTCGAGAACTCCTCGGTGTCGCAGGATTGTCGCAATACCTGCGGCCACGCCCTGCCAGCGGATTCCAGACGACAATGTTTGCTGAATCGGCGCTCGAAGCCTGCGCGTCTAGGACGGCGGAGTGGGTATCCTTGCCGCCAGGTTCGGACCTCAGCGCGAGGGTAAGCGCCAGTTCTCTGCAATCGTATAAACGCTGTCCCCTGCAATTCAAGTTGGAGCGGGAGTGGAAACTTCCGCAAGAGGTGCCAGGAGCCATGCAGTTCGGGGCTAGTGTTCACCGGGTGCTGCGCGACTATTTCGACTCCGTCAGGCTGGAGAGGCCCATGGCTGTCGATGCGGTGATCCAGGCCTTCCGTGACGACCTTACCAACGCACGATTGCAGGATCCCTATCAACACCAGTTATATGAGAAACAGGGCGTGGCACAACTTGAAGAATTTTTCCGCGGCCTCGCTAGCGGCTTACAGCCGCAAGTGCTGCATACCGAGGAAGGCTTCGAGATCCCGCTAGCGGGCACGTTAGTAACCGGCCGGATCGACCGGATTGATCGCGAGCCTGACGGGAGCGTGGCGATCACGGATTACAAGACCGGGCGTCCGCAGACCCAGGAAGACGCGGATGAAAGTTTGCAGCTTTCGATTTACGCACTAGCAGCGAGAGAGAAGTGGGGGTATCGAGCGGATCGCCTCGTGCTCCATAACCTTGATGGCAATCAAATGGTGGCAACTTCTCGCAGCGAATCCCAACTGGATGAAGTGAAGAAGTCGATTGCAGAGACTGTGGCGAAGATCGCGCAAGGAAGCTTCAGGGCGACACCCGGCTTTCATTGCAGTTTCTGCGCCTACCAGAACTTGTGTCCGGCGAAGGAGAGAAAGTTCTACAAGATCGAATCCACCCGGTTGGCGAACTAACGTTCCGCGCAAAAACTAAGGGGACGCGCTTGGCGTCCCCTGTGGTTTCTTGCTGAAACACTCTTAGTGTTTCTTCTTTGCAGCTTTCTTTGCCTTTTTCTTGGTTGCCATTGTTCTATTCTCCCTTTCCATTTTTCATGGATGATATGCAACGGTGAAATGTTGCAACTGATTGAATGTATAGAGTCAACGAAAAGTGAAGTCAAGAAAAAAATGCATAAGTCGTGCTGATGACCCATGTACCAAAGTCACCGTCGTAGTGTGCCCGAGATTTTTTTCTCTTCGCATTCGAGAGTCACGCGCGCGTTTTCGTGCGACAGAAGCAAAACACGTTTAGCTAACGCAACGCCAAAGAGCAATCGTTCAACGTTCGAGGTCCGGCTCAGACTCTCGATCCTGATTGTGTGCGGGTAGCTAATTTCCATCTTTCATCGCGCGCAGGCATCTATAATCTGACTAGCACAATCACGATAGGAGCTATATAAATGGCCGCTTTTGACGATGTAGTGATCATTTCGGGGTGCCGCACGGCGGTGGGAAAATTTCAAGGCAGTCTCGCGGACTTGAGTGCAACAAAGCTCGGCGCGATCGTTGTGAAGGAAGCGGTGCAACGCGCGAAGATCGATCCGAAGCTGGTGGATGAATGCATCATGGGCAACGTCGTGTCGGCGGGCCTGGGGCAAAATCCTGCGAGGCAAGCGGCAATCTTCGGCGGATTGCCGGCAGAAGTAGGTGCCATGACTATAAACAAAGTTTGCGGCTCAGGATTGAAAGCAGTCGCGCTTGCCGCGCAGGCAATTCAGACCGAGAACAGTTCGATCGTAGTTGCAGGTGGCATGGAGTCGATGACAAACGCGCCGTATCTTCTGCCGAATGCGCGCAAGGGTTTTCGATTGGGTAATCAGCAGCTTGTCGATGCCATGGTGCACGACGGACTCTGGGACATCTACAACAATTACCACATGGGAATTACCGGCGAGAACGTAGCTGAGAAATACGGCATCACCCGTGAAGAACAGGACGAATTCGCGCTCAGCTCGCACCGCAAAGCTCTCGCCGCTATCAAAGACGGACACTTCAAGTCGCAAATCGTTCCCGTGGAACTCCCGGCGAAAAAGAAAGGTGAAGCGCCGGGTATTTTTGATAAAGATGAATCGCCTCGTGCCGACACGACGATCGAAGTTTTGCGGTCGCTCAAACCGGCGTTCAAGAAGGATGGAACGGTTACCGCTGGAAACGCTCCCGGCGTGAATGACGGAGCGGCGGCAGTGGTGGTCACCAGCGCCAAACGGGCAAAAGACCTGGGCGCGACTCCCATGGTACGGATCGTGGCGCAAGCAACCAGTGGCATCGATGCAGCGTGGGTAATGATGGCGCCGGTTGAAGCGGTGAGAAAGATCTGGCAAAAAACCGGCTGGAAAAATGAAGATGTCGAGTTATACGAGTTGAACGAAGCTTTTTCTGTGCAAGCGCTTGGTGTGATGCGGGAACTCAAACTCGATCCGAACAAAGTCAACGTGAACGGCGGGGCCGTGGCGATCGGACATCCGATCGGTGCAAGCGGGGCTCGCGTTCTGGTGGGATTAATCTACGAGATGATCCGTCGAGACTTGCACCGCGGGGTTGCGGCGCTATGTCTGGGCGGCGGCAACGCGGTGGCGATGGCGGTGGAACGCTAGAAACTTGCCGGTCGCGTCAATTTTCGAGATAGTACTGCACCGACGTCACCACCCTGACAGTCTTCATCAAACTATTGTCGGCGGAATTAGCGGCATCGTTGGCTTCACCGGTGCCGCTTGCCTGGTCCGCCGCAAGAATCGAAAAGACTCCCTGGTTGGCCTGGCGAATAGAACCGACTTTGCTTCCAGAATCTGAAGCGAACCTGTCCGCGGCGGAGCGAGCATTTCGTGTCGCTTCTGTGATCATGTCGGGTTTAATGGAATTCAGGCCGTTGAACTTGTACGTGAGGCCCTGGTTGGGCATGCCGGGATTGCTGTTGAGGACGATGCCCTTATGGAGCAGCAGAATGGTCTTCTGCGCTGCTGCGGCGATCTGGTCTACCCGCCCTGACCGCACCGTGATCTGTTGCTCGACGATGTAGCGTTTGGGCGCTCGCTCGCCGCCGAATTCGTTGGCTTGCGTGTCCACAACCCGCAAGACGCCGAGTTCTATCTCGCCGGATTGAATCCCCTGCTGATCGAGAAATTGAAGGATGGCTTGCTTATCTGCATCGGTTTTGGCGTAGACGGATGCGAGATCGTCGCCCGCTTCTTTAGAAGAAATCGGCCATATCGCTAAATCGGATTTGACGTTGCGCTCGACCAGGCCTTTGACGGTTATGTAGCGATCGCCTAAGCGCGTCGCTTTGATTTGGGCGCCAAGTACCCATGCGGCGACGATGATTCCGGCTGCGAGAAAAAGAGCCGGCAGGGTGCGGTTGGTCTGCGACAGGTTGTCCATGATTTCCTTCCTGCTGGCCGGGGACGGCGCAACGAAGGATAGCAGGTTTCAGCGTTCTCAGATCGCTCGAGAAAAATGGCGAGGGAATACCGTCCGGGGGTCTAACTGCCTGTAGGAAGCAGCGGCAATTTCCATTCCGTGAGCCGACGCTTCATCAGTTCTTCCAATTCTTCTACTTCAGGCGTGAACATCTTGCAGAGGCGCTCGGACACATCCGGCGAAGTGTGGGTAAACTTTGCTCCGCCACCGACGAACATTCTCAATAAGGGTGACTTTTTGACGGCTGTAGGGATCGCGCCGAGGCGGCGTGCTTTCAGCCAATCTGCCATGAGCGTTGCACCGCGGGTGCTGTAGTAGTTACGCGGTTCGGTGAAAAACTCCGAGCCGAATACCGATTGCATTTCCGATTCCGACAAGGTGAATCGAGGAACCGAAATGAAATCGGCCAAAGTGTCCACAAAGTTTTGCGGTTCGCGCTGAAGGTCGTCGTAGACCGTAGCCAGGACGCGATGTTCGCCTAGGGATTTCTGCCACAGCCGAAGTTTCGTGGCGTATTTGCTGGACTCAACCAGTTCGGGATCGCGAACCATGGCTTCGTCAAGCCCCCAGGGTATGCGTCCGTATGCCCGTTTAAGTCGATAGAGCGATAGAATTCGTTCCACCGGATTGCGGAAAATGCACACAATCTTTGCCCTGGGGACGGTGAGCGCGATTCGCTCGCGAGCATGATTTGAAGCGAAATAGGTCGGGGCGATCTCCCCCACGCGACGGAATCGGTCCGGCGCGCGGAAATGCGACTTATACCAGCTCAGTCCGCGGTGAAAGTGGTTGTCGAAAAAGCGAGTTTCTTTAATTGGGCTGGGAAGGGTCGTGCGGCTGCTCAACACTTGATGCAACCAGCTGGTGCCAGTGCGAGGGGGACCAACTACGAAGAACGAGGGCAAAGGTACGGCTTCATCTTTAACCACTCGATCCAGCGTCCGAATTTCATATAGTCCGCGGGTTCGAAGCAACAGGGGGATCCTTCGACAACAGCGTTTTCGTAGCTAAGGTGACTCCGATGATTATCTACTATATCCGGTTGCCCAAACCAGATAAAACCCATTAGCAAACTTATAACGGACTGTGTACACGTCACGTTCGCGCAGGTCGCCCGTCACAGCCGATTCTCTCACAACCCACTATGCTAAGGCACCCCAAAAAGTGGAATTGAGGCCATTATTTGCTGTTCAAGACACTGAGTGCGGCGGTCTACGGTATTGACGCCAACATCATCGAGGTGGAGGTTGACGTATCCGGCATCAAGACCAGCGAAGAACACTTTCACACCGTCGGCCTGCCGGACGCCGCAGTCAGAGAGAGCAGGGACCGGGTCAAAGCCGCCCTGAAGAACTGTGGGTACGACATACCTCCGACGCATATCACCATCAACCTGGCTCCGGCCGATATTAAGAAAGAGGGATCCGGCTTCGACCTTCCCATGGCTTTAGGCATTCTCGGAGCTTACGGAGGATTGAATAAGAAGGAGTTACCCGATTGTCTCTTCGTGGGCGAACTGTCTCTGGATGGAGGAATTCGGAGCGTCCGAGGTGCGCTGCCGATCGCGATTGAAGCTCGCGGCAAGAAAATTTCCCAACTGGTGGTGCCCGAACTGAATGCGAGAGAAGCTGCAATGGTGGGTGGAGTTTCGGTATATCCGGTCAAATCTTTGCTGGATGTTATCCATTTTATAAACACGGGCAACGGAATTCTGCCGGTCAAGGTCGACAGCGAGCACCTGTTGACCGAGGCACAGAAGTTTTCCGTGGATTTCAAGGATGTGCGCGGACAGCAGACAGCCAAGCGAGCGCTCGAAGTCGCATGCGCTGGGGGGCATAACATTCTGATGATCGGACCGCCCGGATCTGGTAAGACGATGCTGGCGAAGCGAATGCCCACGATTCTGCCGCCGTTTACGTTCGAGGAAGCGCTGGAAACCACCAAGATTCATAGCGTTGCCGGGGTTTTAGACGCCGGTGCAGGACTGGTAGGAATAAGGCCATTTCGCTCGCCGCATCACACAATTTCTGACGCAGGTTTGATCGGAGGTGGCGCTGTTCCCCGGCCGGGCGAGGTGTCTTTGGCTCATAATGGTGTGCTTTTCCTCGATGAATTGCCTGAGTTCCCGCGCAATGTCCTGGAAGTGATGCGGCAACCGCTCGAAGATGGCACGGTGTGCATTGCCCGAGCAGCGATGTCTTTGACGTTTCCTTCTCGATTCATGTTGGCGGCGGCGATGAATCCGTGTCCCTGCGGCTATTTCAACGATCGCTCGCGGGAATGCCACTGCACTCCACCCATCATTCAGCGCTACATGTCGAAGATTTCTGGACCGCTGCTCGACCGGATCGACATCCACATTGACGTTCCAGCCGTAAACTATAAGGAGATGAGATCGGGCGTCGAACCGGAAAGTTCCGCCACGATTCGCGATCGGGTGATTCGGGCCAGGGACGAGCAATTGCGGAGATTCGCGGCAACGCCATCAAAACAAGGACTTTACTGCAACGCGCAGATGGAACCGAAGCACATCCGATCGTTCTGTGAACTGTCTGCGGATTGCGAGCGGCTATTGGAACGGGCCATGTTGCAGCAGGGTTTGACGGCTCGGGCGCATGACCGGATTCTGAAAGTGGCGCGGACGATTGCGGATCTGGACGCGGTGGAGGTTATTGAACCGAAACACATCGCGGAAGCGATTCAGTATCGAACCCTGGACCGGACGTTCTGGGCTTGAGGCCGCGGACCTGGATCTCTTGAATAAGTTTAAGTATTGCAGTAGTTTGCGAAGTTAAGTAGTGCGAAGCGATCTATCAGCGGCGAGGGATCGGATTGCGAACGAGGTGCTAACTTGGAACCGGTCTGCGAATTTTCTTGACCTTGAGGTTCATTCCGCGTAGATTACGTTGTTCCGAAGGCTTATTATCTGTCAGCCGTCTGAGGAATCTCCGCCGATAACTGGTCAAATCCGGCACTCCTGAGAAACTTTCAGGTCCAGCGGAGCATCTAAAAAAGGTACTAGAGTCCCGTACAACCCTTGTAATTTGTGTTAGATGTCGTGTTTTGGCGCTTTCGCGACAAGGACACCGCAGGGCGTGTTGCGCGGAATGGGAGAAATGAAATGCGATCAGATCGAGTTTTTGATGCACTACATACACTGAGAAACCGCTACATGCTTTGCCAGTTGGCTTCGAAGGCGACTCGCAAATTCCATAAGCCCAATACCCGAATCCAGGAAACCATGAACGAAGTGCTTGACCGGATTGCAACTTCGGAGCGGCAGACAATTCTGTCGGAGCCGGAGAATGTTGCCGAGGCACAACGGCGGGCTGCGTAAGCAGCCCTGCCCGCCCCGCCCCGCCAAGAGTACTTCTGTTAAAGACCCTCCTTTGAAAATCTCCTCGCAGGTGAGTGAATGACCATAGCTGAACTAAAAGAAAAAAACATTACAGAGCTGACCAAGATCGCCCGATCGTTGGATCTGCCTGGCGCTAGTGGATTGCGTAAACAAGACCTCATTTTCAAGATTCTTCAGGCACAAAGCGAAAAAGAGGGCCACATTTTTGCCGAAGGCGTGCTGGAAATCCTGCCGGATGGATATGGATTCCTGCGTTCGCCGGATTACAACTATCTGCCCGGTCCTGACGATATCTATGTTTCGCCGTCGCAAATTCGCAAGTTCGATCTCAAAACCGGCGACACGATCAGCGGCCAGGTGCGGCCGCCGCATGAAGGCGAAAAGTATTTCGCGCTGGTCAAGATTGAAGCGGTCAATTTCGAATCGCCTGACGAAGCTCGCAACAAAATCCTGTTCGATAATTTGACGCCGCTATATCCGCAGGAGCGTTTGAAACTTGAGACCACGCGAGAAAATGTCAGCGCTCGTGTGATGGACCTTCTGACTCCGATCGGAAAAGGCCAGCGCGGTCTGATTGTTTCACCGCCTCGCGCCGGCAAGACGATGTTGCTGCAGAACGTGGCGAATTCGATCACGACCAATCATCCTGAGGTTGTGCTCATTGTTCTGCTCATCGATGAGCGTCCTGAAGAAGTCACTGACATGCAGCGGTCGGTGAAGGGCGAGGTCATTTCGTCAACCTTTGACGAACCTGCTGCGCGGCATGTGCAGGTTGCGGAAATGGTGATCGAAAAGGCCAAACGCCTGGTCGAACACAAACGCGACGTCGTCATCCTGTTGGACTCGATCACGCGTCTGGCCCGGGCTTACAACACCATTGTGCCCCCGAGCGGCAAAGTCCTGTCGGGCGGCGTCGACTCGAACGCGTTGCAACGTCCGAAGCGTTTTTTTGGATCTGCTCGCAACATCGAAGAAGGCGGATCTTTGACCATTATTGCTACTGCCCTCATCGACACTGGTTCGAGAATGGACGACGTGATTTTCGAGGAATTCAAGGGCACGGGCAACATGGAAATCATCCTCGACCGCAAACTGGTCGACAAGCGGACTTTCCCTGCGATCGATATCCAGCGCTCTGGTACGCGTAAAGAAGAGTTGCTGATTCCGAAGGAAGACTTGACCCGCATCTGGATTCTGCGCAAAGTCTTGAACCCTCTCTCGCCGGTCGAGGCGATGGAGTTGTTGATCGACAAGTTGGGCAAGACGAAAGCGAACAGCGAGTTTCTGTCGAACATGAGTTCGCTGTAGCGTTTGAGCGATGGTGGTTCGAATCAGTCAAGGCGAGGGCTTCGGCTCTCGCCTTTTCATTGGCTGTCGCAGTTGTAGATCGGAAAGAACCTGCATCCAAATTGCTTGAGGTTAATATGTTTAACGGTTTTCGGGTAGCATCGATAGCGCTTCTGGCCGCATGGATGTTGCCGCTGGCGTCATCCGCGCAACGTCAAGACCAAAATCCTGCCCGACCACAACCGGTCTCGCCGTTTCCTCAGCCGCAGTCTCCGATTTCTGACGACCCCGATATCGCCCGCACCCAATCCGACATGGCGAAAAAGGCTAACCACGGCCGACACGCCTTGATCAAAAAGGATACCGACCAACTCCTCGTTCTTGCCACGGAACTCAAGCAGTCAGTCGACAAGTCGGACGAAAACATGCTTTCAGTGGATGTGATTCGCAAGGCCGATGAAATCGAAAAACTTGCCCGCACCGTGCGAGAAAATATGCGGGGAAGTTATTAGAGGGTGTTGTTTCTGGGGGAACAATCTCCGCTAGTTGCAACCAGGTTACAATTAGGGGATGCCACTTCCGCAAACTGAAACTCCAGGGCGCTTACAGGCAGAGCTGATGTCACGAGGCCTGCGCATGACGAGGCAGCGCCGAGTGATCCTGCATGTTGTGGAGACGGCGAAGCAGCACCTGGATGCCAGCCAGATTCTCCGCCACGCCCGCCGGGCAGATCCGCAAATCGACCGGGTCACGGTTTATCGCACGCTGTCTCTGTTGAAACGGCACGGCCTTGTGGACGAACTCGACTTGATGCACATGCAGGGAGAGAAGCATTTCTACGAACGCCGTCCGCAGCGGGATCACATCCACATGGCTTGCCTTCGCTGCGGAAAGATTACAGAATTTGAAAGCGATCTTTTTGACCGATTGAAAGGTCAGATTCAGCGGGACTGCCAGTTTCACATTGTCGTGACGCGGCTTGAAGTTGGTGGCTACTGCGCCAACTGCCGGACCTCCACTCCTTCGTAAGCGCCTGGTTGCATCTGGTTGCAACAATCCTGAAACACAAAATCGGCCAGTTGTTTGACCGCTTACACCTTTTGCCGCTAGCATTTTTATTCGAATTCTTATTGCAACTCAGTAACAATTATAGGAATAGGAATGAAAACATTTCTGGCCATAGGCTTTCTTGCATGCGCGCTTTCCCGAGGTGCGCATGCGCAGGAAAGCCCATATTTTGTCACTTACGACCACCACCTGGAAGAGCCCGGAAATCTCGAAATCGAACTCTCAAGCACAACGGACGCGCCGCGTTCCGATCAAAAGTTCTATGTTGCGCCCTGGGTGGAATTTGAGTATGGGGCGACAGCCAATTGGACGACGGAGGTTTATCTGGAAGGCCAATCAACCTTGGGAGATAGCACGATCTTTACCGGCTGGAGACTTGAAAACCGCGTGCGGCCGCTTAAACGCGAGCACGTGATCAATCCAGTGCTCTATCTTGAGTACGAGAATATCGACGAGGCCAGCCGCATCCAGAAAGAACTCGAAGGTGGTGCTCCTGACGTCAGCTCGCCGAACGCCGTGCTACGAAAGCTCATAGATCGAGAGCTTGAGACCAAACTGATTCTCTCCAGCGATTTCCATAGCTGGAATGTAGCGGGGAATTTTATCGCCGCGAAAAATTTCACGCAAAGCGAAGGCATCAGCTTTGGCTATTCGGTGGGCTTCAATCGTCCTTTGGCAACGCTAGCGTCAGCCACGAATTGCAGGTTCTGCCGGGAAAATGTTGCAGCTGGAATTGAAATTTATGGTGGCCTTGGCAGCACGCACGCGTTTGGGACTAGCAACACCGCGCAATATGTCGCGCCTGTATTCGCATGGTTGGTGAGCGACAACTCCACGGTCCGATTCTCGCCGGGTTTCGGGCTGACTCATGAGAGTAGCCCAGTCTTGTTTCGGATCGGCTACAACTACGAGATACAAGGCATCGGAGACAAACTTGCGCATCTTTTTGGGCGGCAGCGATGACGCGTCAGTCTCTGCGATTGATCGCGGCGCTGCTGATGATCGGTGGGGTAACAATCGGGCAGAATCCGCTGTACTGGCCGGACCCGACCTGGCGTGCTCCTGAGTCCGCGGCGGCCAGAGCAAATCCGCTAGTCGATGCAACGACCACCGCCGGTGGCAAGAAATTGTTTCTTCGGCATTGCGCGGAATGCCACGGCAAAGACGGGACTGGCGTCGCAAAAAAGCATGCGGCGGACTTGCAGTTGCCTTTAGTCCAAATTCAAAGTGATGGCGTTTTGTTTTGGAAGATAACGAACGGTAATACTGGAAGGGGCATGCCGTCTTTCAGCAAACTTCCTGAGGGACAACGGTGGCAGATAGTGCAGTATCTGCGCCGACTGAGGCCTCCAAGTTCTTCGCTTTGATGGTTGCGGTACAGCACGATTTTTGACAATTCTTCGACTTGGCGCTGACATCCACGCGCGAAATCCTTCCTAGACTCAGGCTGTGCATCGCGATCTGATCCGGATCGTCTTGCAACATCAAACTGAAATCTGTGGAGTTGAAAATGAAAGAAGAAACCATTGCTCCTACGCGGGACATAGAAGGCCCTGAGTCAACTGATCGCGAAGCGGTACAAACTCACTGGAAGGGCGTCGTCGGAAGGCGCTCGTTCTTGAGAGGCATGGGAATAGCGGGTGTAACGGTGTCGGCTGGAGCTTTATTGGGCCCGAAGGCTGAGGCTGTAACAAAAAGAAACAACTCAACGTTGACGAAGGGCGACGCGGCCATCTTGCGATTTCTCGCCGCCGCTGAGCTTATTGAAACCGATCTGTGGGACCAATATGCGGAACTGGGCGGGGTAAACGGCGGCAACCCTGCCTACATCGCGGCCCTGAGCAATCTCGACGGAGACATGCCACAGTACATCTCCGACAACGCCGATGACGAACAGAGTCATGCTTCGTTTCTAAATGCGTATCTGGTATCCAAAGGGCAGCAGCCCATCAACCTCGATGTATTTCGCACGCTGCCCAGCAGCCAGGCGACCGGGGCGAAACAAAAAGGCCGGTTGACCAATCTGATGAACCTGGATGTCGACCTGAGTTGGTATACGCGTTATCGCAGCGCGCAAAATCCTGACTTGGGAGCAAAGTTTAGGGGCCCTTTCAGTATCGTGAACGAGCCTGCGATTCCCTTAAACGATGCAGATACGCCACCCAATCAGCCGCAGCCGGTGCCCCCGCAGACTCCGCAAGAGTCGAGAATGCAAGCCATCGCCAACACCGCAGGATTCCACTTCGCGATGATTGAACAAGGCGGAGCCAGCCTCTACAGCACCTTGGCGCTGCAAGCTCATGATGCTGAAGTACTGCGGATTGTGGTCAGTATCGGCGGCGTCGAGGTAGACCATTTCGGCCTGTGGCATGACAAAGCGGGCAATGCCGTTGCTCAGCCGCTGGCCGGTGTTACCGATCCAGAGACGGGGTTAACTTTTCCCGACCTGAATGCGCGGAACTCGGAATTGTCGCAGACGAATCTCATCTTGCCCGAGCCCTGCTTCTTTATCAGCAAGAACCTGCCTCAATGTTCGGTGATTCGACCATCTTCGACGGCGAATTCCGGGGCGGTGGCAGCGGTAACTGCACTAACTGAAAACCTCTTATTTACGGGACAATCTGGCCAGTTCTTCGAGTTAATTACCGAACTCGCGGTGGCTGCAGATGCGGCACAGCGAGGATTCTAACGACGAATCCCCCGGGCGCCGTCCCAGGTCAGCGGGGCGGCGCCAATTCTCGTTGATTGCGAACTATAGGCAATAAGGGAGCGAAACATGTTTGAAGGACTGTTGCAACCGATGCACTTGCTCGTGATTTTCGGGCTCGCTTTGTTAGTCTTCGGGCCGAAGAAACTACCCGAGCTGGGGAAGGGAATCGGAGAAGGCATTCAGGGGTTCAAGGCAGCAATGAGAGGAAAGGAAGAAGTAGGAGTTAGGAACGAGCGAGCCATCATCGACGAAACTGCCAACGCTGCCAGAGTTGAGGAATGATGTGGGATTTGGCACAGAGATTCTTTTCATGATGGCTCTGGGGTTTTTGCTTCTAGGCCCCAAGCAAATGCAAACCTTGCTGCAACACATTCAGCGAGCGAAGGCGCAAATGCAAGCGTTAGGCAAAGAAGGTACCTCTAAGTTGCAAGAACCTGAGGCAAAAAAATAGCGCCATCTTCTGAAACGATGGCGCCGTTGTATCGCGATTTGGGGTTAATGGCTGGCTTTGAGGTCGGATCCTATTCTCATCCCATAGAACGAGCGGTAGACGAAGAAGAACGAGATCACAAAGAAGACCACTGCCAGAATTTGGGTGAGCGAGCCATTGCTTTCTGTCAGCTTAACGGCGAGTTCCACGGCCAGCAAGCCAAATAAAGTTGTGAACTTGATGACTGGGTTGAGGGCCACGGACGACGTGTCTTTGAAGGGATCGCCGACAGTATCGCCAACTACGGTGGCGTCGTGCAGCGGAGTGCCTTTTTGCTTGAGTTCCACTTCGACGATCTTCTTGGCGTTATCCCATGCGCCGCCGGCGTTTGCCATGAAGATCGCCTGGTACAAGCCGAAGATCGCGATTGAGATCAGATATCCAACGAAGAAGAACGGCTCGACAAAGGCGAACGACAGGGTCACAAAGAAAACCGCGATGAAGATGTTCAACATGCCCTTCTGCGCGTACTTGGTGCAGATTTCGACAACTTTCTTGCTGTCTGCGACCGAGGCCTTTTCTACGCCTTCCAGTTTGATGTTGGCCTTGATGAACTCGACCGCGCGGTAGGCGCCGGTGCTGACAGCTTGCGTGGAAGCTCCGGTGAACCAGTAAATCACAGCGCCGCCGCTGATCAGGCCCAACAAAAACGGCGCATGCAGCAGCGAGAGTTTATCTACGTTTTGGGTGAGTCCGTTGGTGAGCGCCATGATGATGGAAAAAATCATCGTCGTAGCGCCGACAACCGCGGTGCCGATCAGTACTGGCTTGGCCGTGGCCTTGAACGTATTTCCCGCGCCGTCGTTTTCTTCCAACAGGTCTTTGGCACGCTCGAAGTTCGGAGTGATATTGAAGTCTCTCTTGAGTTCGGCGGCGATGTTGGGCACATGCTCAATCAAAGAAAGTTCGTAGACTGACTGAGCGTTGTCTGTGACCGGTCCGTAGGAATCAACGGCGATGGTCACTGGACCCATACCGAGGAATCCGAAGGCTACCAAGCCGAATGCGAATACCGGAGCGGCGATCATGGTTGCGGCGACTCCCAGGCCGAGAGTCGACATGTAGTAACCAACCGACATGAGGGCGACCATGGAGAAGCCGAGGTAATATCCGCTGAAGTTTCCGGCAACGAAGCCAGCGAGAATTCCCAGCGAAGCCCCGCCTTGTTCTGCGGCGGACACAATTTCTCTCACGTGGCGAGACGACGTTGATGTAAACACTTTGACGAGTTCAGGAATTACTGCCCCCGCCAGCGTTCCGCAGGAGATGATCGTTGCAAGTTTCCACCATTGGGTGCTGTCGCCTCCGATGTCAGGAACCATGACGTAAGAGATGACATAAGTAAGTGCGATGGAGACGATCGAAGTGAGCCAAACTAGGGACGTGAGCGGAGTTTCGAAATCCATCTTGTCGGCGTTGCCAAAGCGGGCACGGGCTACGGCGCTGTTGATGAAATATGCCGCCGCACTGGATACCAGCATCATGATGCGCATGACAAAGATCCAGACGAGAAGCTGGACCTGAACGGTTGGGCTTTTCACGCCCAGCAAGATGAACGTAATCAGGGCAACGCCAGTGACGCCATAGGTTTCGAATCCGTCGGCGGAAGGCCCAACTGAATCGCCTGCGTTGTCGCCGGTGCAATCGGCGATCACGCCAGGGTTGCGCGCGTCATCTTCTTTAATTTTGAAGACGATCTTCATCAAGTCGGCGCCGATGTCGGCGATTTTTGTGAAGATGCCGCCGGCGATCCGCAATGCGGCGGCGCCGAGAGATTCACCGATCGCGAATCCGATAAAGCATGGGCCCGCATAATCGCTGGGGATGAAAAGAAGGATGAAGAGCATGATCAGCAGTTCGACGCTGATGAGCATCATGCCAATGCTCATGCCAGCCTGAAGCGGAATGCTGTAGATGGGGTAGGGCTTGCCGGCGAGTCCCGCAAAGGCGGTGCGAGAGTTCGCGAACGTGTTGACGCGGATGCCGAACCACGCGACCCCAAAGCTGCCTGCGATACCGACCAAGCTGAAAGCGAGAATGATGGGCAAGGTGGTCATTACAGGTTTGCCGGGCACCGGCGACAAGACACCGAAATAAAGCACGATGACGGCCGCGATAAACACCCACAACAGCAGCAGGAACTTGCCTTGAGTGGTGAGGTACGTCTTGCAGGTTTCGTAGATTAATTCCGAGATTTCGCGCATGGCGCGATGAACCGGCAGATTCTTCAACCGCATATAGATCGCCATGCCGAATCCGAGGCCAGCGACGCAGAAGATTAGTCCGATCATCAATAGCTTGTGGCCGTCAATGCCGAGAAAACTTACGGATGACAAGTCGGGAAGCCGGAGGTTGGCCTCACCGCCAGTGTCGGGGGGCTGAGCCAACGCTGTCGCGTGCATGGAAAGAACTGCAAGCAGGCCGACCAGATAACCGCTGCATCTGGCCGTTCGAGACGCAAAACCAGCTAGCGTCGTGCGCATATTAGGGAATCCTCCGGGGATCGACATGATTTGGAATGACTACGTGTTTAGGTGCTGCCTTTCGGCGCAGTAACGAGAGCCGCAAATGCGACGCACGAAAACTGCCGGGCTTCCGAACACGCTTCCACTACACGTACTTGACCAGGAATGAGCTTGGCCGCGTCGGGTCTGGCATGGAAGGCTCGCTTACAGAAGCGAGAACTGAAAAATTCTCCACGCCAAAACCAGCATTTATAGCATTTTGGGAAGAGTCAGGTCAAACTGGGAATCCGCGCGAGCAATCAACGCACGCCATTGTTACAATCTGCATTTTTTCTTTGACGTGATTGCCCAATGGGCCACGCTCCGATAAAATCAACAGTTCGCTGTCTGCTGCATTCAGCCTGCCAGCAAGCGCCATCCGAACAATTGAAACGCACCACCTGATCGAGAACATCATTATGAAAATTCATGAGTACCAAGCGAAAGGCATTCTGAAGAAGTATGGTGTGCCTGTGCCACGCGGTGAAATGGCCGAAACCCGGGAAGAAGCGGTGGCAGCGGCGCAGAATTTGTTCAACATGGGCGCCACCGGAGTGGTGGTGAAAGCGCAGATCCATGCCGGAGGGCGCGGCAAAGGTGGCGGAGTAAAAATCGGAAAGTCAGTCGATGAAGCCGGCGAAATCGCTGGCAAAATGCTCGGTATGAATCTCGTGACCCATCAGACGGGACCCGAAGGCCGGATTGTGCAGCGTTTGCTGGTTGAAGAGACCTTGCCAATCGAGAAAGAGTTGTATCTCGGCATTGTGATTGACCGCGTGGAGGCGAGAACGGTATTCATGGCTTCGTCCGCCGGCGGCATGGAAATTGAGCAGGTGGCGGAGGAAAATCCCGACGCGATTTTGAAGGAATACATTCAGCCGGGAATGGGGTTGCAGCCATTTCAGGCCCGGAAACTCGCTTTTAAGTTGGGACTGAAGCCCGCCCAGATCAACTCCGCCGTGCAGTTGATGACCGGCCTCTATAAGGCATTCGAAGATACCGATTCGTCGCTAATGGAAATCAATCCGTTTATCACCTGTAGCGACGGACGGCTCTTTGCGCTCGATGCAAAAATCAACTTCGATGACAACGCCATGTTCCGGCATGCAGATCTGAAGTCGTTGCGGGACGTAAGCGAAGAAGATCCACTTGAAGTTGAGGCGTCGAAGTACGGGCTTAACTACATCAAGCTCGACGGCAGCGTCGGATGCATGGTGAATGGCGCGGGTCTTGCCATGGCGACGATGGACATCATCAAATACGCCGGCGGCATGCCCGCGAACTTTCTGGATGTGGGTGGCGGCGCAAACGCCGAGCAGGTGACGCACGCGTTCGAGATTCTGCTCAGCGACAAGAGCGTCAAGGCAGTCCTCATCAATATTTTTGGCGGCATCCTCAGGGTGGATACGCTGGCCAACGGCGTCGTCGAGGCGGCCAACAAGACCAAGATTCAACTGCCGATCGTTTTGCGCCTTGAAGGGACGAACGTCGAGCAGGGAAGAGAAATTCTACAGAAGTCCGGATTGAATTTTATCGTTGCCGAGACCATGAAAGACGCGGCGGAAAAGGTCGTCGCGGCGGCAAAGTAGCGCGACCGGCAGCCGAAGAGAAAACTTATGAGCATTCTGGTAGATCAGTCGACGAAGGTGATAGTGCAGGGCTTGACCGGACGCGAAGGTACTTTTCATGCCAAAGCCTGCGCGGAGTACGGAACGAAAATCGTGGGCGGCGTGACTCCGGGCAAGGGTGGAACGACGCACGAAGGCTTCCCGGTATTCAACTCGGTGCTGGAGGCCGTCGACAAGACTGGTGCGGACGCGTCCGTGATTTTTGTGCCTCCACCGTTTGCGGCCGACGCCATCATGGAAGCGGCCGATGCGGAAATCGAACTGATCGTGTGCATCACCGAAGGCATTCCGACGCTCGACATGGTGAAGGCGTGGGAATTCCTGCAAACCCGCCGGTCGCGCCTGATCGGACCGAATTGCCCGGGAATTATTTCTCCGGGAAAATGCAAAATCGGCATCATGCCCGCGCGTATTCACAAGCAAGGGTCGGTCGGAATAGTTTCGCGCTCTGGCACGCTGACTTACGAGGCAGTGCACCAACTTACGACGCGCGGGATCGGGCAATCCACGGCGATCGGAATCGGCGGCGATCCCATCATCGGTACGAGCTTCCTGGATGCATTGGAATTGTTCAACAAAGATCCGGAGACCGAAGCGGTCATCATGATCGGCGAAATCGGCGGCAACGCTGAAGAAGCGGCCGCGGCTTATGTTAAGAAATCCATGAAGAAACCGGTGGTAGGATTTATTGCCGGGCAAACAGCGCCTCCGGGACGCCGCATGGGCCATGCCGGTGCGATTATCTCCGGCGGTAAAGGAACGGCGGAAGAAAAGATCAAAACCATGGAGGCGGCGGGAATTCGCGTAGCAAAATCGCCGGCCACGATTGGCGAGACGCTGGCGGCGGCGCTAGGAACGGCCGCAAAGGCTTAGCTTTATAAATCATTTTAAGGACTGAATATATCCCATGAAAACATTGCAGCGCACTTTTACGATCGTTAAGCCGGATGCGGTGAAAAAGAACGCCATCGGCGACATCATCGAGCAATTTGAGAAAAATGGTTTTCGCATCCTGGCGATGAAGATGCTCGAAATTTCTCAACATCAAGCGGAGCAGTTTTATGCAGTTCATGCGAGCCGGCCGTTTTTTACTTCGCTGACAGAATTCATGTCGAGCGGACCGATGGTGGTGCTGGCCCTCGAGAAGGAAAATGCGATTGCTGATTTGCGAAAGCTGATGGGCGCTACAAATCCGGCTCAGGCGGAAGAAGGAACAATCCGCAAAAAATGGGCGTCCAACATCGAACACAACGCGATTCATGGTTCGGACGCGGAAGACACGGCACGCTTCGAACTCAGCTACTTCTTCGCCGGATATGAATTGGCGGTCTAGCCTTTTGGGGGCATCATTATGCCATTAGTGCAAGTGACAATGCTGACGGGACGAACCGCCGACCAGAAGCGCAAGCTGGCGCAGCGCATTACCGACGCCATGGTGGAAGAAGCTGGGGCCAAACGGGACGCCGTGGTTGTTGCCTTCAACGAAGTGTCTAAAGAGAGTTATGCGTCGGGTGGCGTGTTAATGGCGGACAGGTAGCTGTGCCAATCATTTAGGCAAGAGTTCGTAGAGATTGCCTTCGATACGTTCCGCGACCCTCGGCAATTCCTTCTTCGCATATTGCATGAAGTGAGGCGAGGCGCGATGGGCTTCCAGCGCGGCCTCATCCTTGTATTGCTCATAGATGAAGAAGCGGCGTGGATCGGTCTTGTGCCGGTGAAGAAGATACATCAGGCAACCGGGTTCTTTGCTGGACTCTTCATTGAGCTTAGAGAAAAGCGCTGCCGCCTCGCTTTCGCGTCCAACCTTCGCCATCCACACAACCGCTAGAACGACCATTCTGGAGTTGCTCCTTAGCTGTGAAACCATTCGGCTTCCCGCGGGCGAGGCGCCCCGCGCCACACTTTTTATTTGTCGCGCTGAGTCAGCGACTTTAGCGCTTGAGAAAAATCGTCGACAAACATGGTTTGATTGCGATCTGGGCCATTGGAGATGACGCCAATCCGCGAGCCGCTTTCTTTTTCGACAAAAGCGAGATAATCGCGAGTTGCTTTAGGCAGCTTGTCGAAGTGCTGGATGCCGCTGGTAGGCGTGTTCCAGCCCGGCAAGGAGCGGTAAACGCACTCAATCGTGTCGTACCCGCTGGCGTGCGCTGGAATCTCGTCGGTGGCTTTACCGTTGATTTTGTAGCCGACACAGACGGGAATTTCTGGCGACTCATCGAGCACGTCGAGCTTGGTTACCACGAGCCATGATGTTCCGTTGATCATGTTCGAATATCGCAACAGCGGTAGATCGAGCCAGCCGCAGCGTCGGGGACGCCCTGTGACCGCGCCGTACTCATTGCCGCGGGCGCGCAGGTGGTCGCCGGTTGCATCAAGCAACTCGGAAGGGAATGGCCCTTCGCCAACGCGGGTGCAGTAAGCCTTGGTCACGCCAATGACAGCGCTAATCGCAGTTGGGGCAACTCCGGTGCCAATCACAGCCCCACCTGAGGTAGCACTGGACGAAGTCACAAAGGGGTATGTCCCGTGGTCGATGTCAAGCATCGTGCCTTGCGCGCCCTCAAACATCACAGACTCGCCGTTGCGCAAGGCGCCATTGAGCAGAGCGGCAGTGTCGCAAACGAATGGCGCGATTTTTGCGGATGCCTCAGCGTACTCGGCATACATCTTATCCGGATCGAGCGGATCGGAATTGAACAATGCATGCGCGATCATGTTCTTTTCGCGGCAGGCATTCTCGATGTGCGTCTTGAGCAGCTTCAGATCAAGCAAATCCGCGACGCGCAATCCGCGACGGCCCATCTTATCTTCATAGGCTGGACCGATTCCGCGAGAGGTGGTGCCGATCTTTACGCGGCCGGGAGCGTTTTCGGCCGCAAGTTCGATCATCCGGTGATAGGGCAGGATCACATGAGCGCGGTTGCTGACGAAAAGGTTGCCATCCACCTGAACGCCGGCCTCGCGTAGCGCGCCGACCTCTTTGAGGAATGCCATCGGGTCGAGCACGACGCCGTTGCCGATAACGCTTCGGCATCCCGAGCGCAAAACGCCGCAAGGCACCAGTTGCAAGATAAACTTCTTGCCGTTGATGATTACCGTATGTCCGGCATTGTGGCCGCCGGCGTAGCGGGCCACCATGGAGAAATTCTCCGAGAGAACGTCAACGATCTTGCCTTTTCCTTCGTCGCCCCACTGCGCGCCGACGATGACTGCGCCTCTGGCTTTTGTCAAAGCACACTCCTGAAAGCGGTGTTGCGCGGCAATTCCTTGCACGGCCGCGTTGCGGGTCGTACACACTCGTTGCTGCCAAAATTAGACTAGAGATTGCAGGAAGTTAAATGGAGTAGTGTACTCACAATCATACCGCGCACGGGCGTTTGTCGGCAATGCGGCGGGCCACGCTGGCGCGAGGATCTATTTGGGAGGCGAAATCCGTCGACTTCGCTCAGGGGAGGCCCGCCCTCGCCTGCAAACCGGCTCCGCTCGGGATGACGCACTTGAGGAAATAAACTGGCCTAGCCGAAATCCTGATAATCGACCCAGAATTGAGGCCAGGGTTTTGCGGGGCTGCCGCAAACAAAAATATCTGGATGGTCTGAACTTTCTTCGTTATGGATTCCCATGCGATTGTCGTTGTGTCCGGCAAGACGGCAATTGGTGAATGTTCTTTCGGCGTAGTCTTTCGATGATCCGACGACGATCAGGATTGAAGGTGGGGGTGTAGGATAGCCGCGGATCCAGGCAGAGTTGGTGCCGCTAATGGGTGCAGGCAGCCGATAAGCAGGACCGAGGATTTCAACTGCGCCCTGTTCGCCATAATTGCCGACAACGACACCGAAATCCTTTTGCTCTTCCGGGGTTAGCCCGTCGCGGACGGACGCAATTTCCTTCACCAGGTCGTCCCAGCCAGTTTCCTCTCGCAGGTCGCCGTTCTTCTCGAGGGCAAATCGTTGCAAGGGGCCACCGGCAGTCAAAGGAATGATGAACGTCGAAATGAAGATGCCGTTTGCTATAAGGAGCGTCAGAAAAGCGCTCTCGGCGATCTTACGGCGTAGGGGTTGCAGCGACCCCAACCAGTGCTCGCCCGCGACTGCGCCCATGGCGATGAGCATGGGATAGGCTCCGCCCAGATAATATCCTCGACCCTTGCCTACGATGAAGAGCACCAAGGGGACCAGATACATCCATGCGAGCATGCGGTTACGGCGGTCCCGCAAATAGAAGATCAGCCCCGCAATCCAAAGCGGCGCGGCGATCAAATTCGTGCAAATCAGGAATTGATCGGAGATAAAGCCGTTGGCCCGCCCTTGGCCTACGTCTCGCGCATGAATGTGCTGGAGGAAATGATAGGAAATGAATCCGTGATGCACCTGCCATAAGAGATTCGGCAAAAAGATGAGCAACGCCAGTGCAATTCCAGCCCAGAACCAAATGCTCAGAAGAAAGCGCCGTGCAGAAGTTAGCACGATGCCGGCAACAACTCCGCATATGAGAAAGCTGATTGTGTATTTGGTTTGAAGGCCAAGCCCGATGGCCGCGCCGATCGCTGTGCACCATCGTGGATCGTCGCTTTTGAGCAATCGGATAGAAAAGTAGGCGATCAGCACCCACCAGAGGTGGTCGTAAGTCGTGTACTGAAATTCCGTCCCTTCGAAGAGCGCGAGCGGGGACAGTGCGACAGCGATGGCGGTCGTGATTTGGGCCAACCGGCCGCCGCCGAGTTCGTACGCCATGAAGCCCGAGACCACGATGACCAAACACTGCGCGATCACCGAAAACAATCTCAGGCCGACGAGAGAGAGGCCAAAGAGCTTCATGCCGATATGCGCTAAGAAGGGGTCGACAGGCGGGTAGGGGACGAAACCCCAATCCATGTGGAGCGAGTCGCTCATCACTTGGAGTTCGTCGCGGTGAAATCCGTAACGGCTGTTGGTGAGCAGGTGCAGCAAAGCGATTGCAAGCGCTATGCCGAGGAGTGGCAAAATTTCCACGCGCGATTGCCGGTCTCGCAAAAGCTGTTGGTTCATGATTGACATCCTAACCCGCTAGTCTCAACGTTTTACGAAATGGCCTTGGATGCGGTTCCCCTAAATCCTTTTCTCTGCGACCGCTTGTACACTATGCCATATGCCCGAACTGCCTGAGGTGGAAACGATCGCACGCGGGCTGGCAAAACGCGTGACTGGAGAGGTAATTGAATCAGTTTGGCTGGGATCGAAGCCGGAGCCGCTGAAATCCACCGCGAAGGAAATCGCCAAAGTGCTCGAAGGCAGCCGGATTGAGGGCGTGCGCCGGGTTGGCAAGCATATCGTGTTCGATCTCGTGACAAGTGATAGCGCATCTTTAAAAAGAAGGCCGGCGGTCAAGGTTGCCCGCCCCGCAAAAACGCAAGAAAAGGCGCAGTGGATTGTTCATTTGGGAATGAGCGGAAGAATGCTGGTTTGCGCTGCCGATGACGAAGCAATCAAGCATACGCACGCTGTTGCGTCATTGCGGAGCGGCAGGGAATTGCGGTTTGTCGATCCGCGGCGCTTTGGCCGGCTGAGCGTCGATTACGAATTCGACGCGGGAGGCACCGAGCCGCTACAGATTGAACTTCCTGAATTTGTGCCGCTGTTTCGAGGTAGAAAGACTCCGATCAAAAGCGCATTGTTGAACCAAAAGTTGCTGCGGGGAGTAGGAAATATCTATGCCGATGAGTCGCTTTTTCGATCCGGAATTCGGCCCCGACGGAGAGCGTCGTCATTGACCCGAAGCGATCTGGAGCGGTTGCATCCCGCGATTCAGGAAGTGCTGCGCGAAGCGATCGCACTGGGCGGATCATCGATATCGGACTACGTGAATTCAGACGGCGAAGAGGGATTTTTTCAGCTTCAGCACAGAGTTTATGGGCGTGAAGGCGAGCCTTGTTTGGTTTGCGGCACGCCAATCAAGCGCATCGTTATCGGCGGGCGAAGCAGTCACTACTGCCCGAAATGCCAGAAGTAGCGCTTACTTCGCGACGGACTTCAGGCTGGCTACTTCTTTAGGGGTGAGGGCGCGGAATTTGCCGGGGTGGACATCCAGCTCCAGCGGCCCGTAACGAACGCGCTTGATTTTTTCCACATGATGGCCGATTTCCTCGAACATTCGCCGTATCTGGCGATTCTTTCCCTCGATCAACGTCACTTCATACCAGGGATTATTTGCCTCGCGGATAATTTTTATTTGCGCCGGGGCAGTCCGGACTCGCCGCCCACTCGGCGTGGAAATAGAGAGGCCTTCACGCAGGCGCTCCAGGTGGTCTGGCGCTGGAGTTCCGGACGTTTTCACCATGTAGGTTTTCGGAACGTGCGAAGCTGCCTTCATCAGAAAATTTGCGAATTCGCCGTCATTGGTCAACAGCAGCAATCCTTCACTCGCGTAATCGAGGCGCCCGACTGGGTATACGCGGGCTTTGACGCCGCGCAACAGGTCCATGACGGTGGGTCGCTGTTCTGGATCGCGAAGCGTGGTCACGTAACCTTTCGGCTTGTTCATCAACAGATATACGTGGCGTTCCGGGCCGTGAAGTAGCTTTCCGTTCACGCGAATGTGGTCTTTGTCGGGGTCAGCTTTCGTACCCAGTTCGGTGACGATCTTGCCGTTGAGCGAGACCAGGCCGCCGGTGATAAGTGTTTCCGACTTTCGGCGGGAGGCGATCCCAGCGTTCGCGATGATTTTCTGGAGCCTTTCGGTGGGCAACGGTCAGTTCTCCACTTCAGAGCTGTCGTCGCGGCCTGCATCGTGAGTGACGAGGTGAATGTCTCGCTGCGGCGAATCATCAAGCGGAGTCTCTTGAGCCGCTTGTTCCTCATTCGCAGGCTGCTCTGGCGCTGCGGCATCCGGAACGCCGGTGGCATCGGGCACGCCGTGATCAAGCGGCAGGAGATCGTTCTGGAACGATTCTGAAACCAATTTTTCGAATTCTTCCATACTGGGCAATTCGTTCACATCTTTGAGCCCGAAACGCAGCAGAAATTCCTTTGTGGTCTTGTAGAGAATTGGGCGTCCGATAACCTGCTTGCGGCCGGCGGTGGTGATGAGCTTGCGGTCGAGCAACGTGCCGATCACGCCGCCTGAATCGACGCCGCGGATTTCGCTGATTTCCGGAACAGTGACGGGCTGCTTGTACGCAATGACGGCAAGGGTCTCCAGAGCGGGCATCGACAGCCGAATGGGCGGTTTGAGGCTCTTGGCAAAAGTGCGGACAAGATCGTGATGCTCCGGTTTCGTGGACATGCGATAGCCACCCGCGACTTCGCGAATCTCGATGCCTCGATCCCCGCTGGCATAGTCTGCGGTGAGTTCGGCCAGCGCAGCTCGAACCGCCGATTTCGCGTCGGCTTCACTTGGCTGGTTTTCCGGGGCAGTGTTCACGAGCAGAGAGAGCTGGTCCAGCGTGATGGGAGTTTCCGCCGCGTAAACGATGGCTTCAAGTTTTGCTTTAAGGCTCATATGAGTCAGTGGTCAGTGAACAGTGATTAGAGGACAGTCGTTCCCGGCCCCATCCGTCAACTTTTATCTCCAATCGTCTTGCACGGCGCTTTGTTCTGCCATTACTGCGTCGAATCCTTCGTGTTTGCGCAGCAGGATTTCACCAAAAGTACATTCCTGGCGCAACTGGATGGCCTGAAGCCGAACCAGTTCCAGCAGAGCAAGAAACATACAGACCAAAGCCTGTCTGGATTCTACGTTCCGTAACATGTGCTTGAGGCGCACTGGGCGGTCTTCGAGCGAAAGTCGGCGCTTCAGGTATTCGATCATCTGCCCGACTGTGACGGTTTCTTCGTCCACCTGAATCATAGGGCGGCTGCGGGCGCGATGCAGAATCTGCTGGAAGGTCTTGACCAGATCGATGATGTCGGCGGCGAGTTCGGCTTCGGTGCCCTCCGCGTTGATGAATTCTTTCAGCGCGGGATTCGAAAGCACCGCATCTTCGATTTGCTGTTTCTGCATCAGCATTTGCGCGGCTGACTTGAACTTTTCGTGCTCGACCAGGCGATTGACGAGTTCGGCCCGAGGGTCTTCCTGCGCTTCCGAATTAGCTGATGGGTCTCGCGGAAGAAGCAGCTTGGACTTGATATGAATCAGCACTGCCGCCATGTAGATGAATTCCGCCGCGACGTTCACGTCCAGCTCGCGAAGCTTTTCGACATAGCTCAAATACTGCGCGGTAATTTTCGCGATAGGGATGTCGTAAATATCGATGTCCTGCTTGCGGATAAGGTCGAGGAGCAGGTCGAGCGGACCTTCGTAGATTTCGCCGACGCTGACGGAAAACGGAAAGTCGTTTTCTTCTTTTCTAGTAGCGTTGGGCTTAGGCGCGTTCGATGGAACGGCAGCAAGGGCCGGCGCTTGCGGCTTTTCTTCGAAGCTTGATTTTGCCGAGTCGATCATAAAATTTGTTGGTTCGAAGCTAAGTGCCGGGCGCGTCCAGCGACATATGCATGGCGTCGCGGACTGCTCTCATCGTCTCATCGGCCACGCTGCGAGCCTTGGCTGAACCGGCTTCTAGGATATCCCACGCGAGCTTTGGATTTGCTTCATATTTCTTGCGCTTTTCCTGCATGGGGTTCAGAACTCGCAGAAGGCCGTCAGCCGCCCACCCCTTACATTCAATGCAACCGATTCCTGCGGAACGGCAGCCTTCATTGACTTTGGCCTTCGTCGGCTCGTCACTGAAGATTTTGTGCAGGTCGCCGACCGGGCACAAATCGGGATTCCCCGGGTCTGTGCGACGAATGCGAGCCGGATCGGTGACCATCGTCTTCAACTTCTGACGGACGATCGGTTCCGGATCCGACAGCAGGATCGTGTTGCCGTAGGACTTGGACATCTTTCGGCCGTCGGTTCCGGGGAGTTTGGGAGTCGGCGTCAGCAGAGGCTGAGGCTCGGGTAAAACTGCACGCCCAGCGGATTTATAAAAGGAATTGAACCGCCGCGCGACTTCACGCGTCAGTTCAATGTGCGCGACCTGATCTTCGCCGACCGGAACGAAGTTGCCTTTGTAAATAAGAATGTCGGCGGCCTGCAGCAGCGGGTAACCGAGAAATCCGTAGGTGCTAAGGTCTTTTTCCGCGATATTCTCCCGCTGCTCTTTGTAGGTCGGAACACGCTCCAGCCATCCCAAAGGAGTGATCATCGAAAAAAGCAAATGCAGTTCGGCGTGCTGTGGCACGTGAGACTGGATGAACATGGTGCAGCGTTCGGGATCAAGGCCTGCGGCAAGCCAGTCAATGGCGACATCGAGCGAGTTTTGTTTGATTCGCGAAGTGTCTGCGTAGTCGGTGGTCAGCGCGTGCCAGTCGGCAACGAAGAAAAAACATTCGTATTTGTCCTGCATCGCGACCCAGTTAGCGAGAGCTCCAACATAGTTGCCGAGATGCAGCTTTCCCGTGGAACGCATGCCACTGAGGACGCGAGGGCGGCGGGTGGGAGAGTTCGATGGCATCAGATGCTCAATAAAACCGCGTCGAAAATCCCGATTACCGGGTAGATGAGGCGGCCGAGCAGGCCCCCACCGAGAAATACTAAAGCCATCAGCATGAACATCCCCGCTCGGTCGTAAAACTGGAGCAGATTCGCGGGCAAGAAGTGTCGAAGAACATGGCTGCCGTCGAGCGGTGGAATTGGAATGAGATTGAACACACCCAATACGACGTTGATGACCATGAACTGATAAAGAAGCAGACAAGCCGGAACCAGGAATGAATCGGACTGAAACGAGACGAATCCTTGGGGAATTCCGTAGACAATCTGTTGCCCTGCCGCGGAAGTGTGCTTTACGACTTCGAGCAGGACGACGGCAGCAATGGCAACGACAAAATTGCTGATCGGACCGACCACCGATGTAAGAACGTCGTCCAGTACTGGATGCTTAAAATTGCGGGGATCCACCGGCGTTGGTTTGGCCCATCCAATCACCGGAAAGTGCGCAAATGCAGCGATCAGAGGCAGCAACACCGTGCCAACCGGGTCGATGTGCTTGATGGGATTGAGCGTTACCCGGCCGAGCATGCGCGCCGTGGGGTCTCCGCGGCGGTCCGCCATCCAGGCGTGGGCCGATTCGTGGACGCTGATCGCAAAGATAAAAGCGATGATCTGAAACAGGATGTCCACATGTTGGAGGGTCATGCGAGGTTGATTCCGATACTACCATGTCGTGCCGGACGCCTTGGGCGATCGCTCGTGGTCAAGAGCGGCTGCGGGGTGCGCTACCTTTTGTAGATTTCGCGGGCGAGGGCGCCCGCGCCACACGGGCTTCCCGATCTCCTCAGTGTTTTTCGAACGCGGTTCGCACTTCTTCCGGCGCGATGGATTTCACTTTCAAGGGTTTGGCAGGAACGCCGCCCACGATGGTAAAAGGCGGCACATCTTTCGAAGCGACTCCGATGGATCCCACGATCCCGTGTTCGCCGACGCGCACGCCGCTCATGACTGTCGCGTGGTAGGTAATGCGGGCGCGCGGACCGATTTCGGTTTTCTCATTGCTGACGATCATGCCGTCATTCAAATCATGCGCGTGGGAGTAGACGTTCGCGTAATCCGACACCGACGATCCTTCGTGAATGATGATCTCGCCGCGATCGTCGAGCAGAACATACTTATGGATGGTGCAGTTGTCTTCGACGGTCAGGTTGTATCCGTAAGATACTTCGACGCCGTGGAAGATTTTGACGTTTTTACCGATATGCCGAAATACGTGCTTCGCGATCATGGCACGAAAACGGAAACCGAGCCAGTGATTGAGCCCGGCGGGGGAACGGTCAAACATCATCCAAAACCAAATGAGCGGTTTGCGCGCAGCATATTTTGCGGGATCGACATCGCCGTAATACTCAGGCTCAAGCGTCGCATTGCGCGGGTCGAAAGAATGGA
This sequence comes from Terriglobia bacterium, assembly GCA_963771505.1. Classification (GTDB taxonomy): domain Bacteria; phylum Acidobacteriota; class Terriglobia; order Terriglobales; family Acidobacteriaceae; genus JAJPHW01. The sequence goes on along the minus strand of CAVYTO010000002.1, from coordinate 1,218,409 downwards.
CGAGGATTTCCTCGGACGCGGTTTTCGGAAGCGAAAACGGACGGCCTAAATACAGTTCGTGGAGCGCATCGCGAACCAGGTCGCTGCGATGGGCAGGGTCGGGATCGGCGAAGCTTTGATCGAGAGTATCTATCCAGTTGAGGAACGACTTTTCAGCGGGTGGGGTCGGGGCCAGGTTTCTGTATTCGAAGCGGGGCATGAATGGCTCGCAGTCTGTAGTAAGAAATCGAACAATAGCATACCGGATCGGCACATCCGGGCCGTCAGCTGTTGGAAACTGGCTAGTTTTTTAAACCTGCCAGGGTTTCTGGATCCGTCCAGTTGCCGGCAATTTGGAGGTTTTTGTCTCTTGCTTCCGGGCTGGGAGGTTGGGGTGGCGGGAAGCCTACAGTTTGGGCAGCCTCAGCCAACTGCTGTGGTTGTGCGTCGCCTCGAACCTGGAATCCAAACCCAGTCGAAGACACCCAGCCTTCGACGCTCAGCGAGGTGGGGTTTCCCAGCGCGACATCGAAAGGACCGATCTTAAGGCGATTTTCCGAAACGAGATTGCTAGGGGCAGGGGTACGGGTGCTCTTCTTGGGTGCCGCGAGTGAGGGCGGGTCGAAGGTGAAGGGCACGCGGCCCAGATCGTAATCGGCGCCTGTTGATAACGAGGTTAGCCGAAACTGATTCGTTGTCCCTCCACCGTGCCACGCTGCTGGTTGTAGAGTGAAGTGCGCATCGAGTGTGCCGTCTGCGCGAAGATCCTGAGGAATACTCTTGCGAGTGTGAATGGCGAGGTTCGCCAAAGCCTGCATGGGAACATCGTGGGCGGTTACATCGAAGTCGTATATGCGTGTCGCCAGCACATCCGAAACTTTGCCGGTGAGAGCGATTAATCCGTCGCCAACCGTGGACTGGCAATTCAGAACGGAAACGGAATGATCCGCCGAACTGTAGTTGCCAGTGCAAACCGCTCCCAGACGAGAGCCACTGTCAGTGAGAACGTCGAAACGACGAAAGTCCTGAACGGCAAGACTCGATGCGATCTCGAGATCATTTGGAGTTCCGGTGAGAGTCGTATTCAAACGGACGGTCCCCCTCCAGCCTGAATCGTTGCCGCGAAATAATTTCGTGAATTGACCAAGCTGAGCGCGATCCCACTGGAGCTTGAATGCAAGCGGAGTCAGGTGGAGTGAAGAGGCGCGCTTCCAGCTGCCGTCCATCGTGATGACGCCGGTATCGGTGACGTTGCGGTCGGTCCGCAGAGGAATGGCCTTTAAGCGCATGCCCCAGGAATTCTCGGAATCCTGAAAGACGGCAAAATCCGCCTCAGTGAGGGAATACGGAGTTTTTTCCAGCCCGGTTTTGAAATTGATTCGACCCTGACCGACTTCGATATACGGGAAGCCCGGCCGTCTTTCGGTCTTACGTTTGCTGGTTGGCGCTGCTGGAATAAGCGCGTTACGTTCAATCAAATCTTCAATGTTCCAGCGGCCTTGTGGGTTGCGAACCAGGTTGAGGCTCGGTGAGGTGAGAACTAACCGTGAAATTTCCAGTCGCCCGAACAACAGTGGAATCAACCGGAGCGATGCCGTGACTTCCGAAGCGCGGAGCATCGGTTCTGCGCCAAATACCGGATTGTCGTGGACGACGAAGTTTTCAAGATCGAAACCGGGTCGCGGCAGAAGATGAAAGCTGACAGAAGAGATTTCGACTTGCCGTCCGAGGGCGACGCTAATTTCCGATGCGATGCGATTCCTCATTTTCTGCACGCCGGGCCGGACGAAAAACAGCCCCACAAGAATCAGAGCCGCAGCTGAAAAAAGGCCGCGCCGCGAGCGCCAGAATTTTAAACTCGACAATCTCAACGAATCACCCTTAAAGTGCGACTCCATCGGGTCTCGTCAAAGAAATGAAAGACGATCTTTACCAGAAATCCAACTCGATCGCCGATGCTGGTTTGCAGGTACTGCCCAGCCGGAGTTTCGAACGACCAATAGATGAACATGGGGCGTCCGATCACGTTCTCGCGCGGAACAAATCCCCAATAGCGGCTATCCAGGCTGACGTCCCGATTGTCGCCCATGCCAAAGTAATTGCCCGGCGGAACGACAAGGTCTTCACCTTGAATATATGAAGAAAGACTATCTTGCCAGGCGGGCGTGACGTTGTAGAAATCGGAAGGCGATACTGCTGGAAAATTGTCCCGGTATGGGTTGTATGCGTCGGCCGAGCTGTGGATCACATAAGGCTCGTCCAGTTTCACCCCATTGCGGTACACCGCTCCATCGCGCAAGTGGATGCGGTCGCCGGGAATACCGATCACACGCTTGACGACATAAAGGCCCGATTCAGCCGGATGAAGGAAAACGAAGATGTCACCACGCTGGATTTCGCGATACGGTAGCAGCTTCCCTAACCAACGGGTCGCGGGGGCAAACAGCACGCGGTTGACGAAAACATGGTCGCCAATGAGCAGTGTGTTTTCCATTGAGCTGGAAGGAATTTCGAAGGCCTGAAAAATGAAGGTGATGATGAACAACCCCGTCACCAGCACGCTGGCGAGAGAGGCGAGAAATTCCACCGTGGTTTCCCGGCGTTTTTCTTCTGCTTGAACCGGCTTTTTGAGCAACAGAATTTTCCTCCATCGGCGCAGGGAAAGCGCCGAACGTCTAGTTTACGAGCCGCAGGGTCCTTCCCCAGCGAGTGCTCTCAAAAACGTGGGTTACAGCGTAGGCCATATGGGAAATGTTGCCGCCTGTTTCAGAACCGGCGTTTTGATCCTCTTTACCCAGACCGACCGACCAATATATGACTAGCGGGCGACCGACAATGTTTTCTCTAGGAACGAATCCCCAATAGCGACTGTCCAGGCTTTCGTCGCGGTTGTCGCCGAGGACGAAGTAGTAGCCTTCTGGCACAATCAATTGTCCGTCATCGACCAGCGTGCGCATTTGGAGCCACCATCTGCCTTCAAGACCCGGCACAGGAACATTCACACGAGGAAAGTCATCGCGAAAGGGGTCATGTTGGCTCGACGTGTACTGGGTGTAATTTTCCGAGAGCGGGTTGCCGTTTACATATACGCGCCGATTAATCAGCCGGAGGCGATCACCGGGGACGCCAATCACGCGCTTCACGAAGTGCAAAGAAGGATTTACAGGATAGTGGAAAACGATGATGTCACCGCGCTTGACCGGGCGGTAGGGCAGGAAAAAATCGGAAAATGACCCTCCGCCGTAGCGAAGTTTGTCGACCAGAAGATAGTCCCCAACGAGTAATGTTTTTTCCATCGACTCCGAAGGGATTTGAAACGCCTGCACAACGAAAGTGACCACAAAGACGGCGATAACCACGGTGGTCAGCAGCGACTGGAGAGCACCCGCCCAGCTCGCGCTAAATCTTTGAGTTGCAGTCATGATGGCTGATTCTATGGTACTAGATGCTGCCGGGGTTAGGCAGGGACGCAGCTAGGACGAGGCTTTAGCCTGTAAGAAAGACTTAAGCATTGCGAGGTCAGCGTCGGAGAGTCTGGTAAATCTGATGCCGATTCCGAATCCGGGTGTGCTGCTGGCCACCTCGCCACGGAACCAATTTTTCGAGCCGTTGATCCACAACCCGATCTTCAATTTGGATCCGGCTGCCAACGGAATTGCCATTTCCACAAAGCATCCGCCCTCGCTCAAGTCGGCGGCGTTAGCCCACAAGTTGTTGCCGTGTTCGACTTGCAATTCGACGGCGAGCAGCATTTTGATTCTTGGGTGCTGGCGCCGTTCGCCCGATACCCATCGATAGTCGTCCACCCTGTTTTCGGGCAGGGTAGTGTCCCAAAGGGGTTTTTCGGGGGTGAGATTGACGAGCCCAATTCGCCCGGCCTTTGGTGTGCCGGCGATGCCGATCCACTTGACGCGGAAGTGAATTTTTTTCTGCGAGTAGGTTATGCCGACGATTTCGTCCAAGGCTATCTGCGCCTTTACGCCGGACAACTGAACGCCGTCACGGCTGACATCCACGGTCTCTACATTCTCGGAAAAAATGCGACCGAAGCTATCGGTGCCGAAGATCCGGACCGGCACCTTGAGTTCCGTACGCGGTTGATGACGCTTACCCATAGTCGCGGTTGCGCAGACCTATCGTCCGGGTGACGGGACCAATGGATGATAAAGCAACGCTTGGCGGTTTCCAATTAGGGTGGTCACCTAAGGTAACTAGGCGGAAACTATGCCTGAGATGCAAAAGGTTGCAGTTCGGCGGGATTTGGACTTCCGAGGTACGGCCAACTGTAAGCAGGGGAGGCATTTGAGCCGCAACCGATCAGGTCTGATCGGCACGGAAATTGCAGATGGAGTAATGAGATACCCCCGGATCATCCCGAGCAGGTTGGCAGAGGCGTAAATGGCGTACAAAGAGACTTTCTGGATGGCGTGTGATTCCACTGAGCAGCTTCGCGCCGAATACGGCCCTTTTCAGACCCGGGGAGACGCAGAGTTAGAGGCTCGGAAGCTGGGGTTTTGCTATGTGCTGCGATACGAGCACATCATCGGAGACAACGACCAAATTCAGGAAGCCCGCTGTATTTTCATAGAATTAGCTGGAGCGCAGTCCGGTTCACAAAACTCAAGAAAACTGCATACACGATGCGCCACTTGCGGCGAATCTTCCGCCCACGACGAAGCCTGGCGGGCCGAGGTTTGGGCCGACATTCACGAATTTGAGCATACCCGGCACTGGGTGCGCCTTTTCGAACAGACTCGAGCTGAAGGACTTAAGGAAATCGGCGACTGGCGCAAGAACTGCGCTTGACCCCTGGCCGCAATTCGACTTAAGTAAAGATTCCCACTGCGCATTACTGACGTAATCGCCTTCCTCCCTTTTGCCCAATTTTCCCTAAATAGATCGGAGACACTAAGCGCGGAACTCTTCTTTTTCAGAGTATCCGTGTTGGAGGTTTCCGTGTCGCATGCGGACGAAGAACAGGTCGCGCAGCCAACGATGCTGGCCCGCGCAGACGAAATTCAAAATCAGATCCACCAGCTTTCTGGGCGGGATTGGCAACTCTGGTCGATTGGCCTGTTGATGATCGTTGTACTCACGACGGGACTGCTTTCCCTGGTACTTCCCAATTTGGTTTGGTCGCAGCGGGTGATCCACATCGAGCAAGCCTACCTCCCGCAATTATTCTTCGGCCTGATTTCGCTCATCCTGCTTTTCAATCTTTACCTCGTAATGCAGCGGCGCGCGCTGAACAGTACGCGGCATGCCTTAATCAATGAATTGGTTTTGAATGAGCGGCTGGAAAATTTGTCGCTTGTTGACCCGTTAACGCAACTCCTGAACCGGCGCGCTCTGGGGGAAGTGGTTCCGCGAGAAGTTGCGCGGGCCAATCGTATGGGAAATGGCCTGACGCTCATGACGATGGACCTCGACGATTTCAGAGTCATCAATGAGCGTTTTGGAGCAACGGAAGGAAGTTTTGTGTTGGTAGAATTTGCCCGGATGCTGAAGTCGGTCTTTCGTGGCGCGGACGTCATTCTGCGAACCGGCGCGGACGAGTTCCTGGTGCTCATGCCGGAGACGACCGAGATGGAATCTGATTTCCCGGTCCAGCGGCTCAAGCGCATGGTGCTGCAGTGGAACGACAATAACAAGAAAGACTACCGGTTGTCGTTTGTTTATGGAGTCGCGTCCTATGCAACGGGTAGCGACATCGCCGATACTTTCCGCGCTGTGGACCGGAAGATGTACCAGAAAAAACATAACCTGGTACCGGTTTTCTGACCGAACCAGCGCGCAAACAAAATTCAAAGTCGTTCTTCAGTTGACAAGTTCTTGGCCGCCGCTTGATCCAGAAACCACAGAAGTTTTCCATTCGACGGGCGGATTTTGGCCGCGGGCAGGCCTTCGTCTTGTTTCCCTAAAATTCGGTCTACCATTTCAGCCTTGTCGGCGCCGGCCACCAGGAACATGATTTGCGCAGCGTTGTTGATTGCCGGGTAGGTCAGGGTGAAGCGAAAGTCGTTCATCTTTGCTACCCAGTTGGCCACAAATATCCGCTCTGTTTCTTTTAACGCATCGGTTCCGGGAAAAAGCGAAGCGGTGTGGCCGTCAGGACCCATGCCGAGCATGACCAGGTCGAAACGCGGCATTTCGCTTACCTTCGAATCAAAAAACGCTGAGATCGAGCGCTCGTACGAAGTTGCCACTGATTTCGCATCGGTGCCCTCAGCGGGCACACGAAAGATGTTTCCCGTAGGCACCGGCACCTTCGAGAGCATGGCGTCGTTGGCCATTCGATAATTGCTTTCAGAACTGTCTGGTGGAACGTGGCGTTCGTCGCCCCAAAAAAAGAAAATGTCTTTCCACGGAACGCCAGCGATGGCGCCGGAGGCGAGCAATGAAAATAAACCTCGCGGCGTCGATCCGCCCGAGAGCGCTACGGTAAAACGCTTGTGATCGGCGATAGCGGCATTTGCGATAGAAACGAAATCCGCGGCGGCGGCATTAAACAATGCATTGGGGTCAGGCAGGATGCGGATGTTGGGCGAGGGCATGGCTGATTTTATCCTGAGCGTTGGAACAAAACATGTAGACTGCTCAATACCAGGAACGTGCTCAAGGAGAAAACATGTCCGGAAATAAGTCTGCGGCTAACGTCGTGATCACCAAGGATGGGCCGTATATCGTGTCAGGGAGCGTCCCGATGTCGAAGCAGATGATCTCGGTGAACGCGCAAGGCGAATCGGAAAAGTGGGAACAGGGCGAGACATTGGACCAGCAAGAAAAGTATGCGCTGTGCCGCTGCGGGCGCTCTGGCAGCAAGCCGTTTTGCGACGGAACCCACGCCAAAGTCAAATTTGACGGGACGGAAACGGCGGCCCGCACGCCATACAAGATGCAGGCTGAAATGATGGACGGCCCAGAGATGCAGTTAACCGATGCAGAGGCGCTTTGCGCTTTCGCCCGCTTCTGCGATCCGAATGGGCAAGTATGGAGTCAGGTAGAGCACACCGACGACGCTAAGACTCGTGAGAATTTCGTGCGGCAAGTGGGAGATTGCCCATCCGGCCGGCTGGTGGCGTGGGACAAGAAAACCGGCAACGCGTTGGAACCCGAACTGCCCATCTCGATTGGGCTGATCGAAGATCCGCAGCAAGAGTGTAGTGGACCGATCTGGTTGCGAGGAGGAATTCCGGTTGTGTCAGCCGATGGATCGGAATATGAAGTGCGCAACCGAGTTACTCTCTGCCGTTGCGGCGAATCGCAGAACAAGCCCTTTTGTGATGGGACACATGCCAGCGTGAAGTTCAAGGCGTGAGGAGATCAGCGGGTATAGAGTGGTTTGAAAATCACTAACTGCGATGCCTTTTCGATCATCGATGAAACGGTGTACAGCCGAGTTGTTGATTACTATGCACGTACCACCCACCCAAGCTTTGTTCTAGCCCGCAGAAGCATACGGGTTTCCCTAGACCGTAATTCTCGACGTGGGTAATCAGCATGCCGATGGTAGGGGAGTTTCTTCATGGGTTTTGCGTACAATGATTCCGGATGTAAGACACGCATCGGACGCTCGCAGCCGCACACTCGCCAGATGCCCGTTGTGCAGGGCCACTTTTAAACCTAGTTCTGTTGATTTAACAGACCCATTTCCGTGTCCGGTTTGCGGGAAACTCCTGCAAGTTGCGCGCGGCGGCAACATTTTTCGATCTTACGGGTCACTGTCTGTCGCCGTTCTCGTGTGCTACGTGTGCGGCGCACGGGGAAATGCTTTGATAGCATATTCCCTTGGCGCCTTCGTTCCCGTGGCGCTCCTCACCTCTTTCTGGACTCGATATTTCTCCCCTCCCAAGTTGGTACCCTCCGATCCTGTGTCTATAACCCCTGAGCTGTGAGACCCTGATCTTTGCCCCGCATGTGTTGTCCTGGGCGCAAGCAAACTCGTTTTTCGTGAAGGAGATTGAACGTATGCGACTCCACGCGATCGCTGTCGTAGTCATTGCAATCTGCATGACGACAGAATGTCAGCGCGCGGACAAGGTGGCTACGAAGTCCGAAGCTGAAACTCCAAGTCCAGCGCGGCAATGGGTGGGCAAATGGATAGGGCCTGAGGGGACGTTCCTGGTCATTCAGGAGGGCGGCTTCGATTTCACGGTCATCATCAATTCTCTGGACGGCCCGAATTCTTATTCAGGCAAAGCTGTGGCGAACGGGATCGCTTTCCAACGCAACGGGCGAGATGAATTGGTTCACGCCGGAAGCGGAGCGGATACCGGCATGAAGTGGCTGCTCGACAAGAAGCATTGTCTCGTGATCAACAAAGGCGAAGGCTTCTGCCGGGATTGAAGGGATACGGTCGAGCTCCCTAGATCGACTACGGATGTTCTTGGGCGTATCGTGCTGCGCCCATCAGCGCGACCTTGTCGTTAGTTATGACGCTGACTGGCATGGAGTCGAGCAGCGGCTTCATGCGGCCTTTCCCGAGAAAAGCTTCCATGAATAGCGGACCGGCCATTTTGGAAATGAGCTTGGGCGCGATTCCGCCGCCAAGAAATATCCCGCCGGTGGTAAGCAATTTGAGGGCGAAGTTTCCGGCTTCCGCGCCGTAGATCGAGACGAAAAGGTCAACTGCCTGCTCGCACAGCGCAGACTTACCTTCGAGGGCAAGCCGAGAGATCACCGGCGCCGGCTCGGAATGAAGTAGTTCCTCCGCTAGCCACTTTGGTTCTTCGCCTCGTCCAGTGTCGCGAAGGAAGTGGTAGACGTTGACGATGCCGGGTCCAGAGACGACACGTTCGTAGCTCACATGTCCGTAGCGAGCATACAAATAGCGGAAGAGATCAAGCTCGAGTTCATTGCGGGGAGCGAGATCGGTGTGGCCTCCTTCGCAAGCAAAAATGTGATGTTGTTTCCCGTCCCAGTACAGGCCGGCTTCGCCTAAGCCGGTGCCCGCTGAAACGACTCCCTGGTTGCCCACCGCATTGGTTCTTGGGGGGTTCAGCAAAACCAGGTCTTCGGGCGCAAGCACAGAGATGCCCCAGGCGTTGGCCTCGAGATCGTTGATGAGAGAGACGCTGCCGAGGTTACATTCGCTGGCGAGACGGGACGCTTCAATGATCCAGGGGATGTTGGAAGCCTGGATACGCCCGTTGCGAACCGGGCCGGCGACGCCGAAGCAAGCGCGGTCGGGACGCACTTCGGACGAAGAAAGGAATTCCGAAACAATGCTTTCCAGGCCGGTGTATTCGCGGCTGGGATAAATTTGAAGAGATTTCAGTTCGAGGTGGCCGTCGCGAACGTCATAGAAGGCCAGCCTGGCATTCGTGCCTCCGATGTCGCCCGCCAAAATCATTTTTCGAAATTCCTCCAGTGACGGCCGTCGCGCTCAAGCAGTTCGTCCGCATCTTTCGGTCCCCAGGAACCGGCAGCATAGTTGGGGAACGATCGTGGCGGAAGCGCTTTCCAGACATCGAGCACCGGACTGACCACGCACCATCCGGCTTCGACCATGTCAGCCCGCTGAAACAGGGTAGCGTCGCCGATCATACAATCGTACAACAAGCGCTCGTATCCGGTGCTGGGCTGCGAGCCGAAGTAGTCCTGATACTCGAAGTTCATGTCGACGGCGCCGAGGCGCATGTTGGGCCCGGGCACTTTGGCGGCAAAGCGTAGCGAGATTCCTTCCTCCGGTTGAATGTGGAGAATCAACTGGTTGGGCATTAGGGTTTCGACTGGCGTGTCGCGGAAGAGTACGAACGGAGCGCGGCGGAATTGAATCACGATATGCGTGTGATGGCCGCCCATGGCTTTGCCTGTGCGGAGATAGAAAGGGACATCAGCCCAGCGCCAGTTGTCGATCTGTAGCTTCATCGCGACATAGGTTTCAGTCTTGGAGTTCGGCGGGACATCCTGCTCAGCCCGGTAAGCGGGGATGTGGTGGCCGTCTACATCGCCCTCGCCATATTGGCCGCGCACAGTTTTGCTTAGGACATCCTCAGCGCTGAGCGGTTGGATTGCGTTGAGAATTTTTGCCTGCTCATCGCGGACCGCGTCAGGACCGAACGAGACTGGCGGCTCCATCGCGGAGAGGCTGATGAGTTGCATGATGTGATTAGGCACCATGTCACGCAACGCGCCTGCCTGATCGTAGTAACTGCCGCGCTGCTCGACTCCCACCGTTTCTGCGACCGAGATTTGAATGTGATCGATGTAACGGCGGTTCCAGATAGGTTCGAAAATGCCGTTGGCGAAACGAAACGCCATGATGTTCTGAACGGTTTCTTTGCCGAGATAATGATCGATGCGGTAGATCTGCTGCTCGCTGACAACTTTCAGCAACTGTTGGTTCAGTGCTTTGGCGGATTCGAGATCGTGTCCAAAAGGTTTTTCCACAATCACGCGGCGCCAGTGCTGATTTTCCTCCATCAGGCCGGCGGCAGATAGTTGTTCGACGATCGTCCCAAAATAGTTGGCTGCGGTGGCCAGGTAATAAAAGTGATTGCCGTGGGTGTTGTGCTCTTTGTCTACTTTCTCAAGCAGCTCTTTCAACTTCGGATAAATATTTTTGTCGTCAAAATCGCCCGCGACATAGTAGAGACGCCGAACGAACCACTCCCATAAATCCTCTTCCACCGGTTCGGTAGAGAATTTCTTCATGTCGTCGGTTAGCTTCTTGCGGAATTCGTCGTCGGACATGGGAGCGCGTGCCACGCCGATAACCGCGAATTCGCGTGAAAGTACCTGGGTTTTTGCCAGGTTGTACAGGGCCGGGATTAGCTTGCGGCGAGTGAGGTCGCCGGCTGCGCCAAAAATGACCATGGCACAAGGGTCGGCCACGCGCCCGGAGCGCGAGGGTTGCGCCGCAGTCGCGTTAGGTGCGGTTTCAGTCTGATTCATAATGAGGCCCTTCCTGCGAGCGGTGTCATGCAGTTTTTTTCGTTGCGCTCAGCTCGATGTGGCCGCCGAATTTCTGGCGCATGGCAGAGAGCATTTTTTCGGCGAAAGTATGCTCCTGGCGGGAACGGAAACGAGTGAAGAGAGCTGCCGAGAGCACATCGACTGGGACGGCTTCGGTGATGGCGGCTTCGATCGTCCAGCGGCCTTCGCCAGAATCTTGTACGAATCCGGTGTACTCCTCAAGGGTCGGGTTTTCCGCGAGAGCCATGGCGGTCAGATCAAGAAGCCACGAGCTGATCACGCTGCCGCGACGCCAAACTTCGGCGATGTCGGCCAGGTTCAAATCGAAACGGTGGTTTTCGGGAACTTCTTTACTCGTGGCGTTGCGGAAAATATCGAAGCCTTCCGCGTAGGCTTGCATGATGCCGTATTCGATTCCGTTGTGGACCATTTTCACGAAGTGTCCGGATCCCGATGGGCCGCAATGGATGTAGCCGTCTTCAGAAGTACCTGACATTTTCTCGCGTCCCGGCGTGCGGGGAATTTCGCCGCGGCCCGGAGCCAGGGTTTTGAAGATGGCATCAAGCTGTTGCACGGCGGGCGTCGGGCCGCCGATCATCATGCAATAACCGCGGTCGATACCCCACACGCCGCCGCTGGTGCCGACGTCGATGTAGTGAATTCCTTTGCTCTTGAGTTCTTCAGCGCGGCGGACGTCATCTTTGAAGTAGGAATTGCCGCCGTCGATCAGGATGTCGCCACGCTCAAACTTACTTGCGAGCGTCTGCACGGTTTGTTCAGTTGCATCGCCCGCCGGCACCATGAGCCACGCGACGCGAGGTTTGCCGAGCTTCGAAACAAAATCATCAATTGAAGATGAGCCGGTTGCGCCTTCTGAGGCTAGCTTTTTTACATTGTCCGGACTCAAATCCGTGACTACAACCTGGTGCCCGCCACGCATAAGGCGTCGCACCATGTTGGCGCCCATCTTGCCCAGTCCTACCATTCCCATCTGCATGATTACAGCTCCTTGAAATCTTGAAGAGAATTGATTGCGTTTATGCGAGCGCCCGGCGAAATGCCGACTGTAAAGTCCCGAGTCCCGCTTTTAGATCGCTGCCGAGGTGGACGCGTAAAGCGCGGCGTCCGCGATCCGCAAGAACCTGAAAGTCGCCTCGCGCTTGGGCGGCTTTAACAACGCCGAAAGTATATTTTTGTCCGGGAACCTGCAAATCGGCGGCATCGTCGCAGGTGATTTGCAGAAAGACTCCAGAGTTCGGGCCGCCCTTGTAAGCTTGTCCGGTCGAATGCAGGAAACGCGGACCAAAACCGAGGCACGTTGCGACGCGCTTTTTGTCGCGCAGTGAATGCCGAATTTCCTGCAACAGCGCTTCGTGCTCGTCATTCATCTGAATGTAGGCCAGAAGAGCGAAGTAGTCCCCCGCACGGATGCGATCCAGGTGCGAGCGAAGATAGCCGGCAAGCGATTGATCACCACCAGCTTTTTTCAGCGCCTCCGCATTTTTCGGATCGGTGAAAAGCTTGACGGTCGAATCGCTGAAAATCGGCGTTTCAGATGGCAGCGATCCGGATTTCTCGTACGCCGACGTTAATTCCTTGGTGACGATCTTGCTGGCTTCGACGTCTGGTTGATTGAATGCGTTGATCCCGATGATCGAACCGGCGACCGCCGTGGCAATTTCCCAGCGGAAAAATTCCTGTCCAATGTCGTAGATGTCTGCAACCGAAATTCTGATAACCGGTTGACCGGCGTTTTCGAGCGCCGCTACTTCCGCATCCTGCTTCGGGTCGGGAGCCTTTTCCAGGCGGAGATAGGCGAAGATGCGGTCTTCGCCGTAGACACTGGCCGGACCAAGTGCTTCACGATCTACGGGAATAATGCCGTGTCCCTGCTTGCCGGTTGACTCGGCGATGAGCTGTTCGAGCCACGCACCGAGATCGGAAATCCCGGGCGAGGTGACGATTGTGATTTTATCCCTTCCCAGTTTGGCTGCGGCGCCAAGTACCACTCCCAGTGCGACTCCTGGATTTTTATCAGGCTGAGGATTCTTGCAATCGTCGACCATGGCAGCGACACGATCAAGAAATTTTTTCAGGTCGACGCCAATCAGCGCGGCTGGGACGATGCCGAAATTTGAGAGCGCGGAATACCGTCCGCCAATACTAGGCACACCATGGAAGATGTGACGAAAATGATCGGCGGTAGCCACCTGCTCCATCTTCGAACCAGGATCGGTCACAGCGATGAAGTGGCTTCCGGCCTTTTCGGCCCCAATGGTTTTTGTGGCGCGCTCGAAAAAGTATTGCTTGAAGATGTTGGGCTCAAGCGTCGAACCAGACTTGCTGGAAACTACAAAAATTGTCTTCGCTGGATCGATCTTCGAATCAACCGCTTTGACTTGCGCAGGATCGGTCGAGTCGAGAACATGAAGGCGCGGATAGCCCCCGCGATGCCCGAACGTCTTTTCGAGGACCTCTGGACACAGACTCGAGCCGCCCATTCCCAGCAGAAGGATGTCGGTGAATCCAGCTTGCTGAATCTCTTCTGCGAGGCGGCGGAAATCATCGAGATGGGCAATCTGTTCTTTGGTGATATCGAGCCAGCCGAGCCACGATGCTTCGTCGGTGTTTGTCCAAAGCGATGCATCTTTCTTCCAGAGCCGATCGATCTTGCCGTTCTTCCGCCAATCTTCAAGACCTGCGGAAACGGCTGTGGATAAGTTTGCTGGCAATTTATATGACAAATTCAACGTGTGCTCTTTTCCACCGCAGCGAGCAGTTTGTCAAAAGCTTCGGCGAAAAGTCTGACTCCGTCGGTGGTGAGCTTGTCGGTGACTTCTTTGATTGAAATACCGGCCTTGGCCAGGTCGTCCATTGTTTTCTGCGCGGCAGCAACATTCTCGGTCAAGCTGTTTCGCGGATGACCATGATCGCGGAAGGCCTCGAAAGTCGCCGGAGGGATTGTATCGACAGTATCGGGACCGATCAGTTCTTCGACATACATCACGTCGCTGTAGTCTGGATTCTTGGTGCTGGTGCTGGCCCAAAGCACACGCTGCGTCTGTGCGCCCTTGGCCGCGAATTTTTTCCAGCGGTCCGAAGAAAAAAGCTCCTGATATTTCTTGTAGGCGAGCTTGCCGTTGGCGATGGCGATTTTACCAAGAAGAGATTTAAGTTGTGTTTTGTCAGCGTCGCTCGATGCTGTCTTAATCTTTTCGTTTATGGCATTGTCGGTGGCGGAATCGATACGGCTGATGAAAAAGCTGGCTACGCTAGCCACGCGGCTCATGTCGCCGCCACTGGCAGCGAACTTTTCTACTCCAGCGATGTAGGCCTCGGCAACCTTGGCGTACACCCCCTGCGAGAACAGTAGGGTCACGTTGATGTTGATGCCTTCTGATATCAGTTGCTGGAACGCCGGGATGCCTTCGGGAGTTCCGGGGACTTTGACCATCAGATTTTCACGGGCGACTTGCTTCCACAGTTTGTGCGCCTCTTCAAGCGTTCGCTGAGTGTCGTGCGCAAGATAAGGAGAAACCTCGAGGCTGACGTATCCGTCGCGGCGTTTTGAGGCGTCGTAGACTGAGCGCAACGCGTCGGCGGCATCCTGGATGTCTCGAATCGCGAGAATCTCATAACGCCCGGTGGAATCCAGGTCGCCACGCGATTTTAGGGACTTCAGCAGGTCGCTGTAATAATCGCTGTCCGCGATCGCCTTCTCAAAGATGGACGGATTGGAGGTCATGCCGCGCAAGCCGTCTTCTGCGATCATGCGCTTGAGTTCGCCGGTATCGATGAGATCGCGACGGATGTAGTCGAGCCATACTGATTGGCCGTAGTTCAACAGATCTTGTAGTGGATTAACGGCTTTCGCGGTTTCAAGCGTGCTTGGGGGATTCATGTGACTCTCCTGAAGTCTTGGGCGTCCGGCCCGTGTTGTACGATCTAGCTGTTGGATGTCCGGTCTATCTACTTCGATTGCGCAATCGATTCCCGGGCTGCCTTGACCACTTCTTCAACGGTGAATCCAAATTTCTTTTGCAAATCTTTGATCGGAGCGGAAGCGCCGAAACGGTGCATGCCGATCATCTTCCCATGAGGACCGACGTATCGGTCCCATCCGAGCGTTGCTGCTTGTTCGACCGACACGCGAGCTTTCACCGATGCAGGGAAAACCTGGGCTTTGTATTCGTCGCTTTGCTCTTCAAAGATGTCCCAAGAAGGCATGCTGACCACTCTCGCTCCGACGCCTGCCGCGGAGAGTTGCTCGAAGGCGGCAACGCATAACGATACTTCGCTGCCAGTGCCCATGAGAATGACTTCCGGTTTGCCATCTTTAGCGTCAGCCAGAATGTAGGCGCCTTTTGAAACACCACTCGCTGCACCAAACTTGGTGCGGTCAATGGTGGGCATCGCCTGACGGGATAGCACGAGCGCAACCGGGCCATGCTTGCGCTGCATGATGACTTTCCACGCTTCAGTGACTTCGTTGGCATCGCCGGGGCGAATTACACTCAGCGCGGGCATCGCCCGCAAACCTGCAAGCTGCTCGATCGGCTGGTGGGTGGGGCCGTCCTCGCCGAGCCCAATCGAATCGTGCGTGTAGATGAAGATAACCGGGAGTTCCATCAGAGCTGCCAGCCTGATAGCGGGCTTCATGTAGTCGCTGAAATTGAAGAAGGTGCCGCCAAAGGAGCGGATGCCGGCCAGGCAAATTCCGTTGAGCGCGGCCCCCATGGCGTGTTCGCGAACCCCGAAGTGCAGGTTGCGACCGTCGTAGTGGTTGGCCTGAAAGTCTCCCGCGCCCTCAAATTTCAAGCGCGTCTTGTCGGAGCCTGCCAGGTCGGCGGAACCTCCGACCAGCCAGGGAACATTCTCAGCCAGGACGTTGAGGACTTTGCCGGAACTCTCGCGAGTTGCGATGCCTTTCGCGTCGGCGGGGAACGATGGCAGATTCTTGTCCCAGCCATCCGGCAATTCGCGCTTGTGCATGAGCGACAATTGCTTTGCCTGTTCGGGGAATTTTTGTTGGTAGGACTGAAACAGCTTCTGCCAATCGGAAGAGAGCTTTTGTCCCCGTTTACCGATGCCTTGTTGAAAATTTGCGAGCACGCCATCGGGGATGAGAAATTTCGCATCCTCAGGCCAGCCGTAAAACTTCTTGACGAGTTTGACTTCATCGTCTCCCAAAGGTTCGCCGTGCGCGGCACTTGTATCCTGTTTGTGCGGCGACCCGTATCCGATGTGGCTGTTGACGACGATCAGTGTGGGTCTATCGTTCGATTCGACAAAACCCTTGTAAGCCTTGGCGAGCATGTCCAAGTCGTTGGCATCGGTCACGTGCAACACTCGCCACCCGTACGCCTCGAAACGTTGAGGCACATTCTCGCTGAACGACCAGTCGGCGGGGCCGTCGAGGGTCACGTGGTTGTCGTCGTAGATCCAGCAGAGATTTGAAAGCTTGAGGTGACCTGCGAGCGAAGCCGCTTCGCTGCCGATCCCTTCCATCATGTCGCCGTCGCCGCAGAAAGCGTAGATGTTGTAGTTGAAAAGCTCGAAGTCCGGGCGGTTGTAATGAGCAGCGAGCCATTTGGCGGCAATCGCCATGCCGACGCTGTCAGCCACTCCCTGTCCAAGGGGGCCAGTTGTAGTCTCGATTCCGGTGGTTAATCCATATTCGGGATGGCCCGGCGTGTTGTGGCCCAATTGCCGAAAATTCTCGATGTCGTCGAGGGAAACGGCGGGAGCGTCGGTGGGCATGCGATTCTCGTCGAGCTTGCGAACCCCGGTGAGGTGAAGGACCGCGTACAGCAGCATGGACGCATGGCCGTTCGAGAGTACAAATCGGTCGCGATTCGGCCACGCCGGGTTCGCCGGATCGTACCGAAGAAATTCCTGCCAGAGGGAATACGCAACTGGTGCGAGACCCATGGGCGCGCCGGGATGTCCTGAGTTGGCTTTTTGAACGGCGTCAATCGCCAAGGTGCGAATAGTGTTAATGCTAAGAAGATCGATCTGTTTTCCGGTGAGCGTTTGTTCGCTAGCGA
Source organism: Terriglobia bacterium (assembly GCA_963771505.1). Classification (GTDB taxonomy): domain Bacteria; phylum Acidobacteriota; class Terriglobia; order Terriglobales; family Acidobacteriaceae; genus JAJPHW01. The sequence goes on along the minus strand of CAVYTO010000002.1, from coordinate 1,201,466 downwards.
CCATAAACTCATCACTCCATGCCTGCGCCTGAGGTTGCAGTTTATCAAGTTCTGGCAGAATTCGCCGTTGCGCTCATAGATGTCGTGAGCGGGAAAAGGTTTCGTGCCATCGCGCGGTGGAGGATGATTCCGTCAAGGCTATCCGTGAGCCATGGCCGTCCCGCCGGGCTGGTAGCGAGAAAGTTTTTCGCACATAGAAAGAAAGCGGCCTCAGAGAGGCCGCTGCGTTGGTGATTGACTCCCGAAAACGGGATCATGCAACGAGATTGATGCCAATGGTTTCAGCCTGGCCGTTGCTGCCAGTGCCCAGATTGATTTGAATCTGCGAGTTTGCCGCGGCACTGCCGAAGTTGATGTCGATTTCGGATGGCGAGCCCGCCCCTCCTCCAAGGTTGAGAATCAACTCGGGAACACCGTTGCTGGTTGTCGTAGACGCGGTCACGCCGGATGTACTCGAAGCTGGCGACGTGCTGGTCGGAGTTCCAACAGAAGAGGTGATCGGCGACGTTGAGCCGAGAGTTGCCGTGGGTGCCCCAGAGGTACCGCCAACTGTTGTGGACGAGTTCGAAGTGGAACTCGAAGCTCCAGTCGACAAATTGATGATGATCTCCGGTTGGACGCTCGATTGCGCTCCTGGGCGAAGGGCGATGCCGCCGGCCTGGTTTTGAATGGCGGTGCGGATGTCTTGACGCAGTTTCGTGCCGATCTGTTGGGCGGCGCTCAGATTGCCGGCCTGAAGCGCGTCCCCTAGCGCATTGAAATCGCCGGAAAGGACTTTATTGTTGGGGAACGGCCCGCTTCCGGTGCTGCTCTGAAGCGAGGCTAACGCGTTGTAAGCGGATTGCGCTCCGGCCAAGTCCCCATTCTGCAACGCTTGCTGTAACTGGCCGGCGTCGGATTTACGCTGAGAATAGAACGTGGGCGAATTGACCGGTGTGGGATTGACGTAGCTAGAAACTCCGGCAAGTGACATATTTAATCTCCTAGGATCGATTTGATCGGCGGAAAACTCTCCGCGAACTCAGTTGCTCTCAAATTACAAATCGGCACATTCTGTAACTACTTAATTCCTGCGTATACCGCCAGCATTAATAAGCACTTAAGAAGCGCTATTTGGTAACGGCGCGGCCAAATCTTGCCGGAAGGCACTGTAAGCCTGGCGCGCAGCGGACAAATTGCCAGATCGCAAACTTGTGCCGAGCGCGCCCAGTTGGTTCGACAGCAAACTCTTTAACGCGGATACCCCTTGGGAACTCGAAGAACTGGAAAGCAGCGAGAGCAGCGAGTTTGTCGGACTGGTTTGCGACGACTGATCTGAACTCTGATTGGTTGACTGGTTGAGAGGCTCGAAATGAGCGTGTGGGTGCTTTGCGCCTTGAGCTGGGTTGGCGAGGCTCGGAGTGAGAAGAGAAATTGGCGAGATATTCATGATTCCTCCATGACGATCGGTTGCGGGGATGATCCGCAGGGTGATCGCAAGTGAAACCTTGCAATGCGCACGCCAAACGCGTCGACCGCTGAAAACACTATCCTTTATCGAGTTCCGGCAGGCTCACGAACCGGTGACGAGGCAAGGACTGCCTAGCTGATGTTGTAAGGAAACAGTTGCCTAACTGAACGGATTAAAATCCGGCAAAAAACAGGCCCTTCTTGCAAGGGGCCTGCTTATGCCGGTTGATCGATTTAGTGGGAGTTGGTTTGCGAAGCGAAGAACAGGAAGAAGTTCGATGGTACTTGAGCCGCTTGTCCCGCTTTCACTGCAGCTTCTACGGCTGCCCAAGAGGTCAGACCGCTGCTTCCATCTTTAGTTGGCCAATCCGACTGGTCGAACACCAGAACCGGAATCACCTGCCACCAGATCGGTTTGACGTTGATGTCTTGGCCGATGACGACGTGGCTATGGTTCGGGGTCGGCAGGAAAACATTGGCGGTTGGCGGAGGAATCAAGCCAAGCGCCGCCAGAGCCGGCCCGAGGTCGAGGCGCGAAGCGTGCATGGTGCAGGTTCCGGCGACGTCGGTTGGATCGGGGCATTGGGTATAAACGAGGGGTTTTTGTTTGAAGCCCTCCGGAATGAAGCCGAAAAGACTCAGCAGCGTGTTGCCGAGCGGCGCACCGCAAGCGGTGCCAGTGACGATTGTTGGCGAGCAGGCAATCGCGTCATTGGGATTCTGGTCGTTGTCCACCGAAAACATGGGAACTAGGACGAAGAGAGGTTCGGTGGTATTTTCCGGGTTTCCGATCTGCCCGGGAGGGTTGATGCTGGGGTTGATGCCGACAGTGCAGATGGGAGTCTGCAGCTCGTTCGGATCCAGCGCAGCCGGGATGCCGTTGTAGTTCAAATCGTTCATCGGTTGGTCGATGCAATCAAAATTCTGGGTGTAGGTAAATGTAAGAACTTTGCCGGCGCCGAAACCAAGGGTCTGGTTCCCGGTCAGATTTTGTGCTGACGCAAACGAACCGGCGAGTATGAGGGTTAGGCTGAGAATCGCACTCTTCACAAATGTCCTCCGTGCGTGGACCTGGGATTTACTTCCACTGCGCAAGGTACGGCGAGGTGCGCGGAACGGATTGGAGAAAATAGAGAATGCCCCGAAATTTACGCGATTGGAATACTTTCCGACCGGCAGTACAGGGAAGACTTTAAGGACAATGGGGTGAACGGTCGTCATCGTACGGGCGACTGGGTGCGTCGACGAACCAATGCAAGATGAATAAAGAGTGGTGCGCCCGGAGAGATTCGAACTCCCGACCTCTTCCTTCGGAGGGAAGCGCTCTATCCAGCTGAGCTACGGGCGCACACGAGAGCCTTCAGTGTACATGCGTAGCTGAACGGTCATCAACGAAGCTGCGGCGATCTACCAGCGTCCGCCACCACCGCCGCCACGCCCACCGCGATCGCCACGATCTCGTCCTCCGCCGCCTTCTCGACCGCCGCGACCACCACCACCGCCTCCACCGAAGCCCCGTCCGCCGCCGCCACCACCGCCGCCCGGCCGGTCTGTCTTAGGTCGGGCCTCGTTCACGTTGAGTGTGCGTCCGCCAACCTGGCTGCCATTGATTGCGGCAATTGCTTTTTCACCTTCTTCGGAATTTGCCATTTCAACGAAACCGAATCCGCGCGACCGGCCAGTATCGCGGTCCGTCATGATGCTGACTCGATCTACTTGCCCGTAGGTGGAAAATAACTGTCGTAATTCGTCTTCCCCGGTGTGGAAATCCAAGTTCCCAACAAAAATATTCTTCAAGCGAATAGCCTCAAATTGAGCTATTTGAACGTGTGGGCGACCGCGGCGAAGAAGCAGAGGTTTAGTTGGCCTCTCTGAACAGCCGGAGTTACTAACAGTCAAATGCGGTGGAAGTATAGCAGGTCTATAAGAAGACGCACCGAATTTGACGGACAAGAAAATGAAAGGAACTAGCCGCGGACTAATCCCCTTCGCGCACGGTCAGTCTTGTTCCGCGGCAGCGTACGATTTCTTCTTGCGCATTCCCGCTTGTAGCACCTTTTTGCGCAAGCGGAGGGTCTTCGGAGTGACCTCGACAAACTCGTCGTCCGCAATGAATTCGATGGCCTGCTCGAGATTGAGCTGGCGGTGCGGAACCAGCCGGATGGCCATGTCAGAGGTTGAAGAGCGCATGTTGGTTAACTTCTTCTCGCGAACGACATTTACGTCAAGGTCGTTATCTTTGGCGTTCTCGCCGACAATCATGCCCTCGTAGACGTCAATCGTTGCGCCCACAAACAACTCGCCGCGCTCTTGTAGGTTGTAAAGCGAGTATGGCGTCGTAACTCCGGGACGATCGGAAACGAGGGCCCCGGTGAGGCGATGAGGAATTTCTCCCTGCCATTCGGTGTAGCCGTCAAAGAGAGAATTCATCACGATTGTGCCGCGAGTGTCGGTCAACAGCTGTCCACGAAGACCGATCAGGCCGCGGCTTCCTACGCGAAAAATAATGCGCACGCGGCCGTAGCCGTGATTGTGCATGTTCACGACTTCCGCCTTGCGCGTGCCTAGCTGCTCCATGACCACGCCGACGAAGCCTTCTGGAATGTCAACAGTCAATTTCTCCACGGGTTCCATGAGCCGGCCGTCGACGCGTTTGGTGACGATCTCAGGCTTTCCCACCATAAGTTCGAAGCCCTCGCGCCGCATCATTTCGATCAGAATGGAAAGCTGTAATTCGCCGCGACCCATTACTACAAAAGAATCCGTGTTGTCGGTGTCTTCCACACGCAGGGAAACATTCGTCAGCAATTCTTTTTGCAGGCGATCCCGCAGATTTCGCGAAGTCACGTATTGGCCTTCGCGCCCTGCGAACGGTGAGGTGTTCACCGTGAACAGCATCGCGATCGTGGGCTCGTCAATCGTAATCGGCGGAAGCGGCGCGGGGTTTTCAGCATTCGTAATGGTCTCGCCGATGGTGATGCCTTCGACTCCGGCGACCGCAATGATGTCCCCAAGCGTAGTCTCTGTGATGTCGGTACGCTTGAGTCCGGCAAAAGAGAAGAGTTTGGTGATCTTTATTTTGTGTAATGTGCCGTCGAGTTTTGCTATTCCCACTTCTTCGCCAGTGCGGAGTGTTCCATTGAATACGCGTGCAATGGCGAGGCGGCCGAGGTAGTCGCTGTAATCGAGATTGGCGACCAACACCTGGAGCGGCCCATTGGCATCGCCTGTCGCTTCCGGAATTGTGTTGAGGATCGCCTGAAAGAGAGGCTCGAGGTTTTCCCCGGGGACTTTCATGTCCGTGGACGCCGTCCCGGCTTTGGCGTTTGTGTAGAGAACAGGGAAGTCGAGCTGCTCCTCTTTTGCATCGAGGTCGATGAACAGGTCGTAGACCTCGTTTAGAACTTCCTGCGGGCGTGCGTCCGGGCGATCGATTTTGTTGATGACCAGTATCGGACGCAGGTGAGCTTCTAGCGCTTTGCCCAACACGTAGCGCGTCTGAGGCAGGGGACCTTCGCTGGCGTCCACCAACAGCATCACTCCGTCGACCATTTTTAGCGCGCGCTCGACTTCTCCGCCGAAGTCGCTGTGGCCGGGAGTGTCGACAATGTTGATCTTGATGCCATCGTGAATTACCGCAGTATTCTTGGCCAGAATCGTGATGCCACGCTCGCGTTCGAGATCGTTCGAGTCCATGACTCGCTCGACCAGAGCTTCATTCGAGCGGAACGTGCCGCTCTGCCGCAACATGGCGTCCACTAGAGTGGTCTTGCCGTGGTCAACGTGGGCGATGATAGCGATGTTGCGAATGCCTAAATTCAAAATGTGAGGTCCTTTCAGGGACGGGGGCGAAACGGCGTTATATCTACTTTACTATGCCGCAGCGGCGATTGCGGTTCTCCTTAGCGGATTGCAATCTCGGATGTCACCAAGCCAAATGCGAACCTGGCAACCTTGCTATAATTCGCCCGACTTTGGGTGAATGGATTGACGAATCTTCCTAAGCCGACAGACGCGGACTCCGCGCAACTGCAAGCGCTCGGCTACAACTCGAAATTCGACCGGACGATGAGCCTGTGGCAGAACTTTTCGCTCGGGTTCACAAATCTCTCGCCGGTGGTTGGCGTTTATACAGTTTTCGCGCTGGCGATCACAGCCGGCGGCCCGCCGATGTTTTGGAGCTATATTGGCGTCGGTTTCGGGCAATTGCTGGTGTGCCTCGTCTTCGGCGAAGTTGTCTCGCAGTTCCCGATTTCCGGGGGCATCTATCCTTGGGCACGCCGCCTGGTTGGCAAACGCTGGGCATGGATGGCAGGATGGTTCTATCTGCTCGCGCTTTGCACAACAATCAGCGCGGTTGCGGTCGGCGGTGCACCTTACTTGTCGGAAGTGCTCGGGCTGCGTATGTCGCATGCTGGCGAAATCTGGACGGCCGTAGCCATGATTGGCCTAACAACTTTGCTCAACCTCAGTGGGACTAAGTTACTCGGCAGAATTGCCATGTTCGGTTTTGCCTGCGAACTCTTGGGCGCGGTCGCGGTCGGTTCTTATCTTTTACTTTTCGCGCGGCATCAGAGCCCGAGTGTGTTGTTCCGGGGTTTCGGGCTCGGGAGCAACGGCCACTACCTACCCGCCTTTCTCGCTTCGAGCGTGGCAGCGATATTTCTCTACTACGGATTCGAAGCGTGCGGAGATGTGGCGGAAGAAACACCGAATCCGGGAAGCGCGATTCCGAAAGCGATGCGCATGGCCATCTACATTGGAGGCGCCGCCGCCATTTTACTTTGCCTCGCGCTGATCCTTGCAGTGCCAGATATGGGCGCAGCAATTTCCGGCAAAGACCCCGATCCTGTGGTTACCGCGATTGGCAGCGCTTTAGGGGCAGTGGGATTGCGGGTGGTGATTGCGGTGGTGCTGGTTTCTTTCTTCTCGTGCCTGTTGAGCATGCAAGCGGCTACGAGCCGTCTGCTGTTTGCGTATGCGCGCGACAAGATGATTTTTGGCAGCGACCATCTGAGCCGCTTGTCGCCACATACGCATATGCCGATTGCCGCGCTGCTGGTGGCCGGCATCATTCCAGCTTTCGTTGCCATCGCCGGGCTTTGGCTGGTGGACGCCGTGCGGACGATCGTCGTGTTTGGATCCGCTGGAATTTATGTCGCGTTTCAGATGATCGTTCTGGGAGCGCTGTATGCGCGCTTCAGAGGATGGCACCCTAGCGGGCAATTCCGCCTGGGCGCGTGGGCATGGCCGGTGAACATCGCAGCGTTTGTCTACGGTATCGCAGCGATCGTGAACATGGTGTGGCCGCGCAGTCCGTCTGACCCGTGGTACGTAAATTACGGGATGGTCCTTACGTCAGTGATCGTCTTGGCAGGCGGGCTGCTTTACATGGCGACGGCTCGGCCGTACGAACACGGCGATGCTCCAGCGGGCGATGCGCACTTGGTGCATGTGAAAAATCGGGGCTAGCGGCGGAACGCAAGGTCCCTCCACTGCGCTCGCTTTCGCTTGCTTCGGTCGGGATGACAGAGTAAAGAGAAGATTAGAACGTTGGTGGGGTGTTGATCCACAGAACGACGGTTTCGGAGCGTCCTGGGTTCTTCCAATGATGCTCGGTGGAGCTTTCGAAGTAGAAGCTGTCGCCAGTCTTAAGCGTGAATTCTTCCTTATCCAGAGAAATTCGCAACTCGCCGCGCAGGACGTGAAGAAATTCTTCGCCTTCGTGTGCGTACGAATTACCGCTACCGGCTTGCGGTGCGATACGGAACAGGTGCGGCTCCATCACCGTTTTTCCCCATGCGAGCAGTTCCATACGAACACCCGGGCCGGCTTCGAGAACTTTGCGTCGCGCAGCAGAGACCAGGTGCCCGTTCGAACTCGCTGGGTCGAAAAATTCCAGGATGCTGGTTTTGTAGAATCGCGCCAGTTGTCGCAGCGTGCCGACCGACGGACTCATCTGCGAGCGTTCCACCGAGCTTAGAAATCCTACGGAAATGCCTGCGGCTTTGGCGACAGTCGCGAGGGATGCGCCGCGCTTCAATCGCAATTTTCTTAGAAGCGAGCCAAGACCGGTTGCGCCGGAAGCCTTCGAGTCGACGTGTCCCTCGTGTTTAAGCATTTGCACGATGGCGGGTGCGTTCAGTCCGCGCGCTTTGCGCAGGTAAGACGCGCGTTTTAGCAACTTCACGTCGCTGGACGAGTACAGACGGTAGCGGCCGGTAGAACGGTGCGGGCGAATGAGGCCGAGATTCTCCCATGAGCGAATCACAGAAGCCGAGACGCCGGCCTGAGCCGATACTTCTCCGATTTTCAGGTGACCTCGGGGCGGCGAGCGTTTCATGGTTGGTACCGGGTGAACCGCGCGTAAGCGATCCAAAACGGAAAGCAAACTTTTCCGCTTGACAGTAAGTTGCGCTTCTTCTAACCTTGCGCGATTATAGCAAGGTTTGTTTTTTGCACCCGAAGGTTTTGACCGGTCCCACGACGGCAAAATCGCGTTGACGTTCCGCTTCCATCCGTCTCTGGAGGACACATGGCAAGAAAGAATTGTTGCGCAGCCCGATGGCTGCTGACGTTGATTTGTGTCGCGGCCTGCAGCGCGGTGCTGGCGCAGAGCACGGGCGGAAGAATTATTGGAAGGGTGGCCGATCCATCGGGGGCTATCCTGGCCAACGTTACGGTTTCACTCACCAACCAGGCTACAGGGATTCTGCGGGACACCAAGACCAACACAAGCGGCGATTATATTTTTGTCGAAGTGCAGCCCGGCACTTATGAAGTGGATTTTGAAAACGCAGGCTTCAAGAAGAACGTACAAAAGAACGTTACAGTCGACATCAATGCTGTCATCACCCTGAACTCGACGCTCCAGATCGGCGCTCAGCAGGAAACGGTTGAGGTCACAAGCGAAGCCCCTCTGGTAGACACGACCAGCACGCAACTGGGCGCGGTGGTCGATAACCGCTCCGTCAACGAGCTTCCGTTGAATGCTCGCGATACCTATCAATTTCTGCAGCTGCAACCGGGAGTGCAGTCACAACTGGGCAGCAGCGGCAGCACCTTTTACGGGAGCGATAAAGCGGGATCCGTTTCTGTGAATGGCGGGCGCGGACGGTCGAACAACTTTAGCGTGAATGGTGGCGATGCGAACGACACGTTCGTGAATGCCGCCGCGGTGCAGCCGACGCCAGACAGCATCGAAGAATTCCGCGTAATCACCAACACGTTCGACGCCGAATACGGACGCAATTCTGGCGCAGTAGTGAATGTCGTGACAAAGTCGGGCGGGAATGCGTTCCATGGAGATATCTACGAATATTTCCGCAATAAAGTGTTGAACGCGCAGGGATACTTCAACTCCATCAAACCGCAATCAAATCAAAACCAATTTGGTGGAACGTTTGGCGGACCGGTAAAAAAAGATCGCACGTTCTTCTTCACGTCCTATGAAGGCCGACGCGTACGGCAAGGAATTTCAGGCCAGACAGTCGTCGTACCGACAATAGCAGAGCGGACCGGCGATTTTTCGGCGGGTAGCGCTTTCGGTGGAAGTATTAACGATAAGTTTGTCGCGGACACCCTAAACGGCCGCCCCGGATGCATGACGGCAATCAAATCCGGCGGAGGAGCTGTTCCCACAGTCGGTGGGCTATGGTCCAGCATTTTTCCCGGTAACGTAATTCCGACGAGCTGCCAGGATCCCGTTGCGGCGAACCTCCTCGCGCTTTACGTTCCTCAGGGCAATCGGCCCGATGGGACTTATCAGGGCGTGCCCGAAAGTAAAGACGACCAGGACCAATTCACGGTCAGGTTCGATCACAAAATTAACGACCGGCAGAACTTCACCGCTTACTACTACTTTCTCGACGAGCGCAATTTCCAGCCATTCGATAATTTTCAGGCTTCGGGCGCGAACATTCCCGGCTTTGGCGGAATCGTGAACCAGCGATTGCAGCAGTGGAACCTGAGCCATACGTGGAGTCTCAGCAATTCGCTGGTGAACGAAGGGCGCTTTACCTACTTGCGCGAAGGGCAACTCACGTTTCAGCACCCGCAGAATACCGGCGCGGTGCAGAGCTATTGCACGGGCTCGGCATCGGCTTTCTGTTTTACAGGAACCTCGGACTCAACCGCGATCAATCAGTTGATCGCGACAAGCGGCATCGGACCGGGGAAAGCGGGGATCACTCCGGGGCTTCCGGCGATCCACACGGGCCTGCCATTGATTAGCATTTCGGGCGGCGCGGAGATCGGCAACAATTACAACGGCGACTTGCCGCAGGTGGGCAATAGCTTCCAGTGGGCCGACAACCTCACATGGGTAAAGGGTTCGCACACGTTGAAATTTGGTGCAGATGTCCGGCGATCGCGCTTCGACCAGACCTTGTACTACAACGTGAACGGGTATTTCACATTCGGTGGCGCGAACTTGAACGCGGTGTCGTCGGCGGACAATTATCCGAACTTCCTGCTGGGACTTGCCGATTCATATTCGCAAGGCTCGGCACAGCGGGAAGATGTTCGCAATACCGGGGTCTATCTCTTCGCGCAGGACAGCTGGAAACTGCGCCCCAACGTCACGTTCAACTACGGCTTGCGCTGGGAGCTTGATACGCCACTGACCGACATCGCGCACCACGTGCAGACTTTCCGGCCGGGGCAGAACAGCACTGTGTTTCCATGCACGAACACGCCTCTGGCGGATTGCCCCACTGGATTGGTAGTTCCCGGCGATAAGGGCGTTCCCGCCGGGCTGACATCTACCTATTACAAGGCTTTCGCTCCGCGGGTCGGCCTCGCCTACAGCCCGAACTTCACCGACGGATTTTTAGGGAAACTCTTTGGTAGCAACGGCAAGACCAGTATCCGCACGGGATGGGGACTCTTCTACAACCCCATCGAGCAATTGGTGCTGGAACAATTCGGCGCGGAACCACCGTTCGGAAGCAGTCCGAGTTTTAGCAGCACATTCTTTAACACTCCCTTTGTTGGACAGAACGGGGCGATTGGCCCTAACGGATTTAATGGAGTGTTGGATCCAGTCAAGGGGCAGGATCCGGGGTGGGCGAATCTCCGGCCGATCTTGCTTTACGGAGAATTCCAGCCTCACCTGCGGTCCCAGTACACGGTGCAGTACAACTTCAGCATATCGCGTGAATTGTCTCGCGACTTGGTTTGGAATGTTGGATATGTCGGTTCGCAGGGGCACCGGCTACTGGCTTCGCAAGACATCAACCCGTCGAATCCGCAGACTTGTTTGGACTTGATCACGCTCTCAAACGAAAATCCTTCGTGGGTAGGGACGGGCGGCGGATCATCATCGTTGGCCGCCAACCAAACCACCTGCGGACAATTCGGCGAAGATGCGTCATTTGTGATTTCACCTTCCGCAGTTGCTCCGCCGGGCGGACTACATTTGCCTTACAGCGGTCCCGGCGGCGGTCCGATGGTGATACCCGCGAATACGGTGATTGGCTCAGTGGCTCCAAACGGGATTAGCCTTGTTGGACTGCGACCGTATTCCTCTCCGAACTGCGTTCCTCTGACAGGCGTAAATTGCGATGTCGCCAGTGGCACCCCGACTTTCACCAGCATTTTTGCGGAAAACACCATTGCAAACTCGGCTTACAACTCATTCCAGACCATGCTGGAAAAGCGTTTCTCGCATGGGTTGCAATTGCAGGCGGCTTACACGTTCAGCAAATCTTTGGATCAGGCATCGAGCTTCGAAGAGTCGCTGAATCCGTTCAATGCGCGCGCCAGCCGCGCGCTGTCTCTATTCAATTCTAAGCAGCGATTTGTGGTGAATTTCTATTGGGAGCTGCCGGTTCGGCGCTATAGCGGATTCAAAGGCAGAGTGCTTGATGACTGGTCGATTTCCGGCATCACGCAATTCCAGAGCGGATTTCCGATCCGCCTGCAAACCCAAAACGACAATGAGCTTGTCAACAGCCTCTTCTTCTTCGGCGCAGGCGCGCCTCAATTGAGCGGACCGCTGCAAATCCAAAATCCAAAGAAGTCCGGAAACTTCTATTTAAATCCGGCACAGTTTTCAGATCCGCTGCCGCTGGGGACCTTTGCCACCACGCCGCGGTCGATCTGCTGCGGGCCGGGGCTAAACAATACCGATCTAACATTCTCGAAGAGGATCGCGCTCAACGAAGCCAAGTATTTCCAATTTCGCACAGACATTTTTAATGTTGCAAACAAGACCGAATTCTTTAATCCGGATGGCAATTTCACGGATTCGACTTTCGGCCAGATACAACAAGCGCATGATCCGCGCTTGATACAATTTGCTTTGAAGTTCTACTTCTAGCGGTATGGTTCGAAGTCCCGTGAGAGTCAAGCGGGCACAATCTAATGGCCGTCTACCGGCCTGAGCATTTCTGGAGAATCCGATGTACCCCGAACTAGAGAAAGAAATTGCCACTTTCGAGCGGCGGACGCCGAAGTCCGCTGAAGCGCACAAGAAAAACCTGAAGCGAATTCCGCTTGGCGTGGCCAGCAATTATCGCGCGTATGATCCTTATCCGATTTTCGTGAAAGATGCGATGGGCAGTAAGTTTCGCGATCTCGATGGCAACGAATATCTCGATCACAACCTGACGTTTGGAGCGCTGATGGCGGGGCATTGCCATCCTGATGTGATGAAGGCGGTCGAGAAGCGGCTTTCCACCGGCACGATGTTCGGAATGCCACACGACATGGAATGGGAACTCGCTGAAGAAATTTGCACGCGATTTCCCGTGGAAATGTGCCGGTTCGGCAACAGCGGAACGGAAGTGACGATGCATGCCATCCGGTTGGCGCGCGCGGCCACGGGCCGCGACATGATCGTGAAATTTGAAGGCGCCTATCACGGATTGCATGACGCAGCTTTGGTGAGCGTAAAGCCGCACGCCCCGGATTTTGGCGATGTGAACGCGCCGACATCGGTACCCGGTGGTTTGGGGGTGCCGAAAGCTAGCTTGGACAACGTCACGATTGCCACTTTCAACGACTTGAACACAGTCGAACTCCGGTTTAAGCAGTTTCCGGGAAAGATTGCCGCGATTATTATCGAGCCGATTTTGATGAACGTGGGATTGTGCATGCCGCAACCCGGATTTCTGGAAGGCTTGCGTGACATCGCCGACAAAAACGGCGCTTTGCTGATTTTTGACGAGGTGAAGACTGGCGCGAAGCTGGGCTGGGCCGGAGCTTCGGAATTTTTTGGCGTCAAGCCGGACATGATTTGCCTGGCGAAATCCATCGGCGGCGGACTACCGCTGGCGGCATTCGGTACGCACAAATCTGTGATGGATCTGATTTCGCAACATAAAGTTTTCCATGGTGGAACGTACAACACGAATCCGGTTTCGATGGCAGCAGGCCTCGCGACATTCCGTCATGTGCTGACGCGGGAGAATTACAAGCATGTGGACAAACTAAGCAAGAAGCTCACCGATGGGTACCGCAAGACGGTGGCGAAAGTAGGATTGCAAGCTTACGTCGCCAGCGCGGGAGCTAACGGCGCTTTGATGCTATATCCAAAAGAAATCAAGAATTATCGCGACTGGACGACGATCGACATCGATCTGTGGCGCTATTACTGGTTCGCCATGGTCAACCGTGGCGTCATGGCTCAGCCTTACTGGTGGGACGAGCAGTGGACGATTTCCGTGCAGCATACCGAAGCGGACATCGATCAGCACTTATCGGCGTTCGAGGATATTGCGCCGACACTTGCCAAAGTGCAGCAAGAGCGCGCAGGTAAAGAGCCGGCGATGGCGGGGCACTGAGTCGCAATGTGGTATCTGGTTCAATTTTGAACGCAACCCTCGAACCCGTGGAAGAAGTTCATCTCAAGCGGGTCTTGGGACGCCGCGATCTCGTGCTGCTGTTTGTGGTCGCAGTGTTCAACCTGAATGTAGTGCCGTCCATCGCGGCCAATGGCGGCGTCACAGTTTGGCTGTGGATCATCTCGTTGGTCCTTTTCTTCTGGCCGCAGGGTATCGCAGTGATCGAACTGGCTGACAGATATCCCGGAGAAGGCGGAGTCTACTTGTGGGCGAAGGAGGTCTTCGGAGATTTTCACGGGTTTCTCTCCGGCTGGTGCTATTGGACGACGAACATGCTCTATCTGCCGACCGTGATGTTGTACTTCGTTGGCGTTTCGGTTTTCGCGCTGGGGCCGGGGCATGAGGGGATGGGAGAAAACAAGACATTCGCTTTGATTACGTCACTTGCTCTTCTGACCTTGCTTACATTCTTGAACATCATTGGTTCGAGTGTGGGGAAGTGGCTCAATAACGTAGGAGCGGTAGGCACGGGCGTGGCGTCGGCGGTTCTGATCGGTCTCGGTCTGGTGATCTGGCTGCGATTTGGCACGGCAGTTACCGGAGCGGATTTTCGGGTTCCAGCGAATCCCAGATTTTTGTTGAATGCCTTCGGCGTGATTTGTTTTGGATTGGTCGGCCTGGAGTTGGCATCGGTGATGGGCGACGAAATTAAAGATCCACGAAAGACTCTGCCGGGTGCGGTCGCGTGGGGCGGAATCTTATCTGGCCTCCTCTATGTGGGCGCAACCCTGACTCTTCTAATCGCAGTTGGCAAGAACATAAATGTATTGCAGGGAATCGTGCAGGCTGTTGAGCAGATGGCTGGTCGAGTCGGCATTCCATGGATTGCCGCGCCGTTCGCGTTGATGCTGAGCCTGTCGATTGCGGGAATCGGGTCGGCTTGGATGGGCGGTTCCGCGAGAATTCCCTTTGTCGCCGGTTTGGATTCCTACATGCCGTCGTGGCTGGGAAACATCCATCCTCGCTACGCCACGCCGTACGCGGCGTTGTTAGTGCAGTTGGCGGTCTCTGCGGCGTTGGTCATTATGAATTTTGTTGGCGCTGGGGTGCAGGAAACTTTCCAGAAATTGCTGTCTCTGGCGGTGGTTTTGCAGCTGATTCCATTCGTATATATTTTTGGCGCGCTGCTGAAAATTGCGTTTGACGGTTCGCCGAGAGCGCGCTACAGCCGTCCGACTCTAGTCGCTGCGGGACTCAGCGGTTTGGTCACGACGATCCTTGGAATTGCTTTGGTGTTTTTTCCCGCCCAGCAGATCACATCGCTGGCGAAGTACGAGATATGGATGTTCGGCGGCACCGCCGGCTTTATTGGACTGGCTGCCTTTTTCTTTTTTGTTTACGGTCGGCGCAAATCGCCTTCGACCGTAATGGCGCGAGACGTCATCGTCTGAGCGGTTTGCTCGTTATTGGGAGATTTGTATGCCGTCCGGTATTAAAACCGATGTGAAGAACTACCAGCTTTTTATCAACGGTGAATCGAGCGACAGCGCTTCAGGGAAGACTTTTCCTGTGTATGACCCGTCGACTGAAGAAATCATCGCGCACGCGCAAGAGGCGGGGCCTGAGGACGTTGACCGCGCAGTAGTTGCCGCAAAGGCCGCTTTCGAAGACGGGCCGTGGGCCACGACGACCGCGCAGGAACGTGGGAGGGTTTTGTTCCGGCTGGCGGAGAAAATTCGCCAGAACGCAGCCATGCTGGCGGAATTGGAATGTCGAAACACTGGTAAGCCCATCGTTGAAGCGGAATACGATATCGCCGATGTGGCGACATGTTTTGAATATTACGGCGGCCTGGCCACGAAGATTCTAGGCTTCGTGAATCCTGTCCCCGATAATGCCGTGAGCCTCACCATGAAGGAACCCATGGGAGTGGCTGGGCAAATCATTCCGTGGAATTATCCGTTGGCGATGGCGGCATGGAAGCTCGCGCCGGCAATCGCAGCCGGATGCACCATGGTATTGAAGCCCGCGGAGCAGACTCCGCTGACGGCGTTAGAAGTGGCGAAATGGTTCGGGGAAGTCGGCTTGCCGCCGGGAGTGGTCAACGTAATTACGGGCTTCGGCGAAACCTGCGGGGCTCCGCTGGTCAAGCATCCCGATGTGAACAAAATCGCATTCACTGGAAGCGCCTCGGTGGGCAAGGTCATCGTGAAGCAAGCTGCGGACACGGTGAAACGAGTGACATTGGAACTCGGCGGTAAATCTCCAAACATCTTTTTTGCGGATGCGGATTTCGAATCGGCGATTGACGGTGCGTTGTTCGGAGTATTCGTCAACCAAGGGGAAGTGTGTTCGTCGGGCAGCCGGATTCTGGTGCAGAAATCGATCTATAAAAAATTTGTGGATGCGATGGCCGAGAAAGCGAAAAAAGTGAAGCTTGGCGCGCCGCTCGACCGCGAAACGAAGATGGGGCCGTTGGTCAGCAAAGACCAGTACGATCGCGTGCGCGAATATCAGGAAATCGGCAAGAAAGAAGCCAAGCTGGCCTTTGGCGGAGGACGCCCGAAAGATTTTGATAAAGGGTATTACGTCGAGCCGACCATTTTTTATGACGTTGACAACAACGCCCGCATCGCGCGCGAAGAAATTTTTGGGCCGGTGGCATCCGTCATTCCATTTGAAGACGAAAAAGACGCAATCAGAATCGCAAATGATTCGCTATACGGGCTGGCTGCGGCGGTGTGGACGCGTGACATTTTTAAGGCTTTTCGGACCGTTAAAGCTTTGCGGGTTGGAATCGTGTGGGTCAATCACATGCAGCCGACTTATGTGGAAGCGCCATGGGGCGGGTACAAACAGTCCGGATTTGGTCGCGAGTTAGGGCCTTGGGGGATCGAAGAATATCTTGAGACGAAGCAGGTCCACATCAACCTGAACGAGGCGCCGATTGGTTGGTATTGAGAAACGGTCGTTGGTCGTTCGTCAATTGTGGTCTGCCAAAACCACTGGCCGCAGCAGAAGCTGAACCGCATGAATACGATTCACCTAAAAACCGAGATTCCCGGGCCCAGATCGAAAGCGCTGGCTGAGCGTCGACAGGCCGCTGTGCCCCGAGGTTTGTCCCATGCGACGCCGGTGTATGTGGCGAAAGCGCAGGACGCGTGGCTCGAAGATGTAGATGGTAACCGTTACATCGACTTCGCCGGCGGTATTGGTTGCATCAATGTCGGACACAGGCGCGAGCCGGTAGTTGCGGCCGTCCGCGATCAGCTCGACAAGTTTATGCACACTTGCGTGCAAGTGACCGCGTACGAAGGGTACGTCGAGCTTGCTGAGCGTATGAATCGCGCTGCTCCCGGGGCATTTCCTAAAAAAACGATGTTCGTAAACAGCGGCGCGGAAGCCGTGGAAAATGCGGTGAAAATCGCGAGAGCGCACACCAAGAGGCCGGGAATTATCGCATTTGAAGATGCGTTCCACGGCCGCACCATGATGGCGCTATCGTTGACCAGCAAAACGCATCCGTACAAAGCGGGATTCACTCCGCTACCGGGAGATGTGTACCGAATTCCGTACGCTTATTGCTACCGCTGTTCGTATTCACTCAAGTATCCTTCCTGCGATTTATTTTGCGCGCGCCATCTTGAAGACACTTTCAAGCGGGTGGTCGCGTCTGAGGATGTAGCTGCGGTGATTGCAGAGCCAGTGCTGGGCGAGGGGGGATTCGTGGTTCCTCCGCAAGATTATTTCAAATTGCTCATCGAGCTTTGCCATAAGCACGGAGTTCTTTTCATCGCTGACGAAGTCCAGAGTGGTTTCGGCCGCACGGGAAAGTTGTTTGCCAGCGAATACTTCGGGATTGAACCGGACTTGCTGGTGACGGCAAAATCTCTGGGCGGCGGTCTGCCCCTAGCGGCTGTGACTGGACGAGCAGAAATTATGGACGCGCCTGGACCCGGCGGTCTCGGTGGAACGTTTGCGGGAAATCCGCTGTCGTGCGCGGCTGCCCTGGCAGTTTTTGATCTCTTCGAGAAAGAAGATCTTCTTACGCGAGCCAATGAACTGGGAGCGCGCTTTCAAAAACGCGCCAAGGAATGGCAGCGGCAGTGGCCCATGATTGGCGATGTTCGCGGTTTAGGGGGGATGCAAGCGATTGAGCTCGTGAAGGCAGGAACACGCGAACCCGCGATGCCGGAGACAAAGCAGATCACTCAGTACTGCTATGAACACGGGCTTATCACAATCACCGCGGGCTCCTACGGAAACGTGATCCGCATCCTGGTGCCGCTGGTCGTGACCGAAGCGCAAATGGACGAAGGGCTCGATGTGCTGGAAGCCGGCTTCGCAGAAATAAATGCCCGTCAGGAGGCCAGTGCTCAACTGGTTTGAAGCAACCATGATTTCCGTGCCTCACTTGCAGCCCGCGTTACGCGTCCCGATGTGCGAGGCCAACCTATGACCGTGACTGCGCCTACAGATGCGAAAGTCGCCAACTACGTCAACGGCGCGTGGGTCGAATCGTCCACGAATGATTGGATGGATGTGGTGAATCCCGCGACTGGCGAAGTGATAGCTCACACGCCACTTTCTACTTCCCGGGAAGTTGCTGATGCCATTGAGGCGGCTGCAGCGGCGTATCCCGCATGGCGGCGCACTCCGCCGGAAGACCGCATTCAGCCCCTCTTCAAGCTGAAGGCGTTGCTTGAAGATCATATCGACGAACTGAGCCGTGTCATCACCACCGAAAATGGCAAGACCCTTACTGAGGCTAAGGCCGAGCTGCGGCGTGCGATTGAGAACGTGGAAGTCGCCTGCGGCATCCCGATGATGATGCAAGGCTACAACCTGGAAGATGTCGCTCGCGGAATCGACGAAACCATGATCCGCCAACCGCTGGGAGTGGTGGCGGCCATCACTCCCTTCAATTTTCCCGGCATGATTCCATTCTGGTTTCTGCCGTATGCCATCGCTACGGGCAACACAGTGATCATGAAGCCATCGGAGCGCGTTCCTCTCACGATGCGCCGGGCATTCGAACTGCTGGAGCAGACCGGTTTGCCAGCAGGCGTCGCGAATCTAGTGAATGGTGGCAAGAGCGCGGTCGACGCGTTGCTTGATCACCCTAAGGTCAGGGCGATCAGCTTCGTGGGTTCGACCCCTATCGCGCGTTATGTCTACGAGAGAGCGGGGAAGAACGGCAAGCGCGCGCAGTGCCAGGGCGGGGCTAAGAATCACGTGATCGTTCTTCCCGATGCTGACATGGCGAGCACTACACAAATCATCACAGATAGCGCGTTTGGTTGCGCCGGTCAGCGTTGCCTTGCGGTATCAGTTGCGGTCACGGTGGGTGAAGCCCAGCAGACGTTTCGCGACTCGATTGCGGATGCAGCCAGTTCACTCAAAGTCGGCAACGGGATTGACGAAGGCGTACAGATGGGGCCGGTGATCACTCCTCAAAGCCGGACGAGGATTGAAGGGCTCATCGACAAAGGCAAACATGACGGAGCTAGAGTGTTAGTTGACGGCAGGAGCCCGAATCAAGCGCAGCGTGGCAATTTTGTGAAGCCGACAATCCTTGACGCGGTGCCCGCCAGCAGCGAACTCACCGAAACGGAAATTTTCGGACCCGTCCTAAGCCTAGTTCACGCGAATGACATGGATGAAGCGATGGCATTTCTGGAGCGCAGCGCGTTCGGCAATCAGGCGTCGCTGTTCACATCCAGCGGCGCGGCGGCGCGGCGATTTCGCTACGAAGCCCCCGCCGGTAACGTCGGCATCAACATCGGCGTCGCCGCTCCCATGGCGTACTTTCCGTTCAGCGGCTGGAAAGACAGTTTTTTCGGCATCATGCATGCGCAGGGTCGCGACGCGGTCGAGTTCTACACCGAAAAGAAAGTTGTAATTGAGCGCTGGGCGAAAGAGCACTCGCGTAAGTTCTAAGCCGCCGATCGAGGTCAGCATGTCAGACACAGTTCAGCAGTACAAAGATTATGTGATGACGGGCTTCCTGAAGTCCGTTTCTCCGTTAGTAGTCGACCACGCCAGCGGATGCACGATCACCGACGTGAACGGCCGCGAGTACCTCGACTGCTTCGCGGGGATTTCAGTCGTGAACGCGGGTCACTGCAATCCGCAGGTAATCGAGGCCGCAAAAGATCAGATGGATAAGCTGATCCACTGCCAGTCTTACCTCTACCACGCAAAGCCTGTGGGCGATCTGGCCGAGAAGATCGCGGAGATTGCACCCAAGGGCTTGACTAAGACATTTTTCGGTAACGGCGGAGCCGAGGCTATCGAAGGTGCGATGAAGCTGGCGCGGTTGTACTCCGGCAAGCACGAATTTATCGCTTTGCATGCCAGCTTTCACGGACGTAGTTGGGGAACGCTCAGCATTACCGGGAATCAAGGACGCAAAAAGCGCGGCGGCCCTTACGCTCCGGGAATCGCGTTTGCGCCCGTGCCTTACACCTATCGCTCCAATTGGCCTTCCGACCCTGAAGAATGCGGACGCCAGTGCGCGCAGGCGCTGGAAGATGTCATCCGTTTCTCGACCGCAGGAGATGTCGCGGCATTTATCTCAGAACCCGTTTGGGGCGAAGGCGGCATCATTGTGCCGCCGCCGAATTACTTTAAAGAAATCAAAAAAGTGCTCGACCGACACGGCATTCTTTTTATCTGCGACGAAGTGCAAACGGGATTTGGACGCACAGGAAAGATGTTTGCCATCGAACATTTTGGAGTTGTTCCCGACTTTCTTGTAACCGCCAAAGGCATTGCCGACGGGTTCCCGCTTAGCGCGTATACGACGCGGCCTGAGATTGCCGCTGCCTACAAGCCGGGAGACCACCTTTCAACTTTCGGCGGCAACCCAGTATCGTGCGCGGCAGCCCTGGCCAACATCCGCTTCATGGAATCGGAAAGTCTCCCGGCCACAGCCTCTCGCATGGGGATGTATGCGATGAATAAGTTGCGCGAATTACAGAGGAAGCACAGCTTGATCGGCGAAGTGCGCGGCCTTGGGCTAATGATTGGCGTCGAACTTGTGAAAGACGAAAAGCTGGCTCCTGCTGCCGCAGAGACGGAAGCGGTGCGTGACGCGTTGTTCCGCCGCGGAGTCTTAGTGGGAGTCGGCGGCGTGAACGCGAACGTCGTGCGTTTTCAGCCGCCGCTCATCATCACGGAAAAACAGGTCGATCAGGCGGTTGCCGCGTTCGCCGAGGCGTTGGCGGAAGTGCGGCAACCTGTGGCTGTGTAATGCGCGATCCTATTTCGGCGAAACCACAATTAAGTGGAAGGTACCGGAAACCACTTTCGGCCGCGGATGTGGATTGTCGGACGTAGCTGCCGGAGCCGCGCCGAATTTGGCCGCAGCAATGTATATCTTGCCGGTTTTTTCGTCGAGGGCCAGAGTGCGCCCGCTTTTCTCCGTGGTTACCGTGTCGGCCACCGAATATTTATCGGCGCCGTCCTGTTTCACGACGGTTAGGTTCCCGTCCTCGCCATTCGACGAAAACACGAGCTTCCTAGAAGCGTCAAACACTGTTGCGTCGGGCCCGTCGCCAACAGCCACCGTGGCCACAACTTTGCCGGACCCGGCGTCGACGACTGCCATCTTCTGGTTATCGCAGACGGCGAACAGCCGGTGGGTCGCTTTGTCGTAAGCCAGCCCAGAGGGTTCTTTGCACGGCGCGACTGGCCAACGAGCCGTCACCTTCAGCGATTGCGGATCGAGTTTGACGATCTCGCTTTTGTCCTCGATGTTGTCAAAAATGTTGCCGGCTGCATCGGTGACGGGAAATTCAGGTTTGCCACCGAGAGCCACCGTTCCTGCGACCTTGCCGGTCGCGCCGTCGATCGCGGTCACGTCATTGCTGCGTCCATTGAATGCGAATACGCGCTTGCTCGCCGGATCGTAAACAATGCCGTCGGGATTCTTGCCAGTCGGAACTTTTTGCAGCACCGCCCGGGAAACCAAGTCGAAAATCACAACCGAATCGTCCCCGCCATCGCTAATAAATCCGCGCCCGAGATCGTGGGCTACCGCGATGCCGTGAATCCGCTTCATCCCAGTGATGGCAGCGACAGGTTTGCCTGAATCGAGATCGATCACCTCCACTTGCGTGCTGTGAGAGACGTAGAGCATCCGGCTGCCGGAGTCGGCATAGAGATAGTCCCAACCACCCTCGCCGGGGATTGGAATCTGCCCGGTGACTTCGTATTTTTGCGCGACTGCAACCGTCGAGACGCAGAGCATTGCCCAAAACGTGATGATCAAAATTCGCATGATAATCTCCCTTCGATGTTTAGTTGTATGCGATGCTACCTGAACGATAGCTTAAGCACGGCGGAGCACCTATAGGGTCGGCTACTCCTCGGCTACCGGGTTTCTCAAAATCCCGATACCTTCAACTTCGACTTCGACCTCATCTCCGGCAACGAGCGGCCCCACCCCTTCCGGAGTTCCAGTGGCGATGAGATCGCCAGGAAACAAGGTCATGACGGCGGCGATGTAACGAATCACGACATCCAGTGGGAAAATCAGATCGCGGGTATTGCCTTTTTGGCGGATCTGTTTGTTTACTCGAGTCTCGACCGCAATCCCAGCCCAAGGATCGATCTCGTCGGTGACAATTGGGCCCACAGGACAAAAAGTATCGAAGCCTTTACCGCGAGTCCACTGCGGATCTTTCTTTTGCAGATCTCGCGCGGTGACGTCGTTGCAGGCTGTATATCCGAGAATGTATTTGCGGATGTCTTCGTCCGGCGAAGGCTTGTAGCACCGCCTGCCGATGATTACGGCGAGTTCGCCTTCGTAGTCGACGCGCTGGGACGCGGATGGGCGGCGGATGGTCTCCCCAGTTGCCAGCAGAGACGAAGGCGGCTTAAGAAAAATCAGCGGCTCTTCCGGCACTTCATGCCCGAGTTCCGCCGCATGGGCGCGGTAGTTCCTCCCTACGCAAACGATTTTTGTTGGTTGGACCGGAACCAACAAAGCTGCTTCGGAAAGAGGAATTCGCGTCATCGACTTGCTTGGGACGTCGTCGATAGAACCAGCTTCTTCGGGCGCACGCAAGAGACAGCGAGTGATCTCGTCGCGTCCAGCTACCGATTCGATTAACCCATAGCAGGAAGTGTCTTTCAGTTCGAAACGGCAATAACGCATAGGGCTCCTCTGGTGGTAGCGAATTTTAAGTCAGCGGCAGAGCAGGAAGCACCGTGCCACGGCACTCGCCCAGACCGATGCGACGATATCCGGGGCGTTCGCAGAATCCACGCAAAATGATCTCGTCTCCGTCTGCAATAAATCCCCTTCGCTCTCCGGTAGGGAGTTCCACTGGCTCTTGTCCGCGCCAGGCCAATTCGAGCAGGCAGCCGCGTGACGATTTTTCTTGACCAGACACTGTCCCGCTCGCCAGCAAATCGCCCGGTAACAGGTTGCAGCCGCCGCTGGCGTGGTGGGTGAGCATCTGGGCCACTGTCCAATACAAGTCGGAGAAGTTTCCCTGACTCAAGCGGAACGGCTTCATGTTTTCGGCTTTCATCCGCGCCGACTGCAACCATACTTCCAACGTAATGTTGATTCCACCACTTTGTTGATCTGCCGGATCGAGCAGATAGGGCAGGGGAGCTGGGTCACCCTCGGGACGCGAAAAAGTTGGAATGAAGAATGGTGCCAAAGCGTCGAGAGTGACGACCCACGGAGAAATCGTAGTGGAGAAGTTCTTGGCAAGGAATGGCCCAAGGGGCTGATATTCCCACGCTTGAATATCGCGAGCCGACCAATCGTTCACCAGGCAAATCCCAAAAATGTGCCGGGGTGCATCGGCGATTGGAATGGGCTGGCCAAGCGCGTTGCCTTTGCCGACGAAGATGCCGAGCTCAAGTTCATAATCCAGACGCTTGCTTGCGCCGAACTGCGGCGGGGCATTAGCCTCACTGGTTTGGCCATTTGGTCGCCTTACCTCGGTTCCGCTGACAACAATCGACGAAGCCCGCCCGTGATAGCCGATGGGCACATATTTGTAATTGGGAAGCAGGGGATTTTCCGGGCGAAACATGCTTCCGACATTCGTCGCATGAAAGATGGAAGCGTAGAAATCTGTGTAGTTTGCGATTTGGGCGGGGAGCAACAGGTCGACGTCCGACACCAACTTCAAATGCGCCGAAATCTTTTCGGGCGCGGCGCTTGGCCTTTCCAACAACAACTCATAGATACCGTTTCGCAGTTCACGTCTGACCTCCTGTCCGAGCGCCATCAAGGCATTGAGCGAATGCGATGAGCATGCGGTCGACGCGATGGTCTCAAGAATTCCAGATGCACAACACCCAGCCAGATCAAGGACGTTGTCGCCAACTGCAACGCCAACGCGCGCGGCTTCAGCGCTGCCTTTCTCGCGGAAGATTCCGAACGGAAGATTTTGTATAGGGAAATCAGTCGACGGGATGTTCGCGGATTCCACCCAACTTCGAGCGTTGGGATCGTGAGTGTGATCTGTGGGCTGGCTCATGCCGGGAAGAGCCGATGCAGGTCGTCAACTGGCTCAGTGAATGAGCATGACCCGAAGGACATAGCAAACTTGGAGCGCGATCCGGCGATTTGAGCGCGGGTCAAGCGATTCGAGCGCCAACAGACATCATCGCCATGAAATTCAAAAGCCGCGTCGGATGTTTCGAGCAGCAGTTCGGCGGCCTCGGACACATCCATGCCCTCACGTAAGAAACTGGCAGCCAGAAACACATTGAAGAACCCATGCATGGTGCCGATCGGGCTGTCATCTGCGTAGGTGAGCTTGTGCACAGAGCGAATCGGATGATGTAGACCAGCTGTCGCTTTGAAAGGAACTTTTGCTTTGGCGCACAGGTGTAAGAACTCGGCAACTTGCTCGACTGGCGGAATGAGTTCGGGAACGTCTCCGCCCAATCGGATTTTGGCGTTACGTCCGCAATCGGATATGGCGGCAATGCAATCGCGCGCCGGGTCCGAGATTGGAATCTCGAAATACGTTGGAACGTTGGACGGAATCGCCTGGTCGAGCCGGCGGACACCGTCTGGCGTACCGGCTTTCACCTCAATCGCCGAAACGATTGCCTGCGATTTGGAGTCAGACGCGTGGCGCGAATTGAAGTCGAGAATTCGTGTGACATCGGAAGCCGCATCCCCGCCGATTAATGCCGATAGCTGCCATTCAGTTCGATCATCTTCTAAAAGAAGAAGAGCCTGATCGAACTCAGCGAGTCGAGACGCAGGGACAATGAAACGCCCCAGCATCCATTGCGTGCCGCTTGTTCGATAGGAAGCATAATTCCTAGTTGCTGAGTCCATACCGAGTCCAGCGGGCGGGAATAAGCCCGCGTAGTCGATCAGGCCTTCCAGCAATGCGCCCAGAGCGCCGCTTCGCACGTTATGCAAGGCGATGTCGGGCGACGTTTGTACGAGATGCATGAGGCCTATTTGCCTGGTTTCCCGAATCGCTTCGGCAGGTTTTGCCAGCATTCGAAATATTGCTCATCCAGCTCTGAAGACTCGAGCGCAAATTTTGTCGGGCGGCAAACGAAGCGAGTTTCGAACATGAAGGCAAGCGTGTCTGCGAGGTAATGAGGCTTCAAATCGGCGGCGGATGCGCGTTCAAAGGTTTCGCTGTCCGGGCCGTGGCCAGCCATACAGTTGTGCAAGCTTGATCCGCCCGGTACGAAGCCCTCGGCTTTCGCATCATACTGCCCGCGAATCAAGCCCATGAATTCATTCATGAAATTGCGATGAAACCAGGGTGGGCGGAACGTGTGTTCGGCGACTATCCAGCGCGGAGGGAACACCACGAAATCAAAATTCGCGGTTCCGGGAATTTCAGAAGGCGAAGTGAGCACCGTATAAATCGATGGATCGGGATGGTCGAAGCTCACCGTGTTGATGCACATGAAATTAGCCAGATCGTATTTATAGGGCGCGTAATTGCCGTGCCATGCGACCACACACAGCGGGGAATGATCGATCTCAGCCGACCACAAGTTCCCTTGGAATTTCGAAATCAATTCGAAGTTGCCGTCGCGTTCTTCGAAAGCAGCAACCGGAGTTTGGAAATCGCGAGGGTTGGCCAAGCCATTCGCGCCGATCGGGCCGAGGTCCGGCAAACGCAGAAGGGAACCGTAATTTTCGCAAACATAGCCCCTGGCATGGGAATCCAGAAGCTCGACGCGAAACTTTATTCCACGCTGGATGACTGCGAGTTCTCCGGGAGCAGCTTCGATTTGGCCAAGCTCGGTGCGAAGTAGCAGCCGGCCGAGCTGCGGCACGATGAGCATTTCGCCGTCAGCATTGAAGAAGAAGCGCTCCGTCATGGATTTGTTGGCAGCGTAGATATGAATGGCCACGCCGGTATGAATCAGCGCGTCGCCGTTACCGGCCATGGTCGTCAGGCCGTCGACAAAATCAGTTGGTTCGGGGGGAATTGGAAGCGGTTTCCAGCGAAGCTGGTTGGGTGGCGTTGGCATCTCGTCGAATGGAGAGCTTCGCAGATTCTTGTTGCTGAGTTGCCGGAACGGTTTATGGGAAACCGGGGGCCGCATCCGATATAGCCACGAACGTCGATTGGTGGCACGCGGAGCGGTAAACGGAGTGCCGCTCAATTGTTCGGTGTAGAGGCCGAATGGCGCCTTTTGCGGCGAGTTCTGGCCATTGGGCAAGGCACCCGCTATCGCCTCTGTAGCGAATTCATTTCCGAACCCGGACTGATATCTCAGAGCATTAGCAACGGTCATGATGGGTTAGAGATTGCCTCGTAATTCCTGCTCGTGCTCGATCGCGGTAAACAGAGCTTTGAAGTTTCCCTTACCAAAACCCCGGCTGCCTTTGCGTTGGATGATTTCGAAAAACACCGTTGGCCGGTCCTCGACGGGTTTGGAAAAAATCTGCAGCAAATAACCCTCTTGATCGCGGTCTACCAGGATGCCCAGCTTCTTTATGGCGTCCATGTTTTCGTCGATGGATCCGACGCGATCTGGGAGTTCTTTGTAATATGCGTCGGGTACGCGAAGAAAATCGAGTCCGTTGTGCTGAAGCTTGCCCACGGTATGCAGTACATCTTTCGTCTGCAAGGCGATGTGCTGAACGCCGGCACCTTTGTAAGCCTCGATATACTCTTCGATCTGACTTTTCTTCCGCGCTGCGGCAGGCTCGTTGATGGGGAATTTCACAGAGTGCGAGTCGTCGGACATGACGATGCTCATCAGCGCACTATATTCGGTCGAAATATCTTTGTCGTCAAAGGTGATGTAGCGGTGAAATCCGAAAACATTGGTGTAGTAGTCGGCCCAATGCTGCATTTTTCCCATCTCGACGTTGCCGACAATGTGATCGATCCGGAGAATTCCGCAGTCGTCGCCGGGGATTTTTGAGTTTACAAATCCTGGCAGAAACGGGCCTTTGTAGTCTTTGTATGAAATCAGCGAATGGATGGTCTCGCCGTATGTATGGACGGCGGCGCGACGGATGGCGCCAAATTGGTCCTTGGAGTCACAGGGTTCGATCGCAGGCTGGGCACCGCGACGGACAGCTTCCGCAAACGCCTTGTCGGCATCGTCGACTTCGAACGCAATATCGTGTACGCCGTCGCCGTGTTGCTTGATGTGTTCCGCGGCCGGATGTGTTGCGCTCATCGGCGTGGTGAGCAGGATCGTGGCTTTGCCCTGGTTAAGGACGTAAGAAGTCTGGTCGCGTTGCCCGGTCTCGAGCCCGGAGTAAGCGCTTTGCGAAAAACCAAAACCTTTGCGGTAGTAGTAAGCCGCCTGGCGGGCGTTGCCTACCCAGAATTCGACGTGGTGAATGCGTTTCAGTTTGAGATCGTTATCCATAAACCCTTACTCTCATCTGTGATTCTACGCGTGGACTGTCTCAGGCACGCGATGTAGCCATTTTTCCCACGCTGAATCCTGCCCGGTCTTGGCCAGGTCAAATGCTTTGCGAAGTTTTTCGACGACAGGCCCCGGGCGGCCAGAGCCGATGGCAACACCGTCCAATTCGCCCACGGGCACGATCTCCGCTGCGGTTCCAGTGACGAACACTTCGTCTGCGCTACGCAATTCGTCCAGTTGGATTGCGCCTATTTGCACGTCGTATCCAAAAGCCTGCGCCAGTTGGATGGCTGAGTCGCGAGTGATGCCAAGCAGAATCGAAGACTTTTCGTCGTTGGTGCGAATGGTCCTGCCATTCACGATAAACACATTCGCGACGGCAGCCTCCGCGACGGTGCCTTCCGTGTTGAGCAGCAGAGCCTCATCGAATCCGCGCGACATGGCTTCGCGGGTCGCGAGGAACGAATTCAGGTATTGACCTGTCGCTTTCGCGGTGGTTGGCATCATTCGCGAATTGAATTTCACATAAGGCGAAACGGTCAACCGGGCGCCTTTGGTTAGGGTTGCTCCACTCACGTGTTTGATTCCCGACCAAGCCAGAACAGCGACTTCGGTTGGGTTCTGTCCGCGCAATCCGAGGGTTTCGGAGCCGAAGTAGGCAATCGGACGGATGTAGCACTCCTGAAAATTGTTTTTGCGCACCACTTCGCAAACAGCTGCAACGATTTCCTGCCGTGAGAAGCCGGGCTTCAATCCATATACTTCGGCGGAGCGATCAAACCGATCAAGGTGGGCGTCGAGGCGAAAAATGGCTGGTCCTTGTGACGTCGAGTAGCTTCGAATTCCTTCGAATACTCCGGTGCCGTAGTGCAGACCGTGGGAAGCGAGATGAATTTTGCTTTCGTTCCAGGGCACCATACGCCCGTTAATCCAGGCCCACTGCACACCGTCAAACGCCATGGCGATCACCTCGCAATCAAGAAAAGCCGAACCAATCAATTTTGGACTTTTCGCGAGAAGCAGTAAATACCATAGATAAGGTCCATTGCGGATTATGCTTTAGGATGTTAGTAATAAGTCGTAAATGACTTTAGATTCATCTTTACTGGACGCGACTGGTTGGCGTTTGTTATGCGAGTTGCAGAAAAACGCCCGGCTGTCGTACGCGGAACTGGGGCGAAGGGTGTCGCTGACTCTTCCCGCTGTGGCCGAGCGCATTCGCAAAATGGAAGACGCGGGAATTATAAGCGGCTATCGCGTGGAGTTGAATGCGTCGCGAATCGGACTGCCGATCACGGCTTTTATACGAATCAGCATCGTGGGGGACGTGTTCACGCGTATTACAAAAGTTGTGGCTGAGTTGCCAGAAGTAGTGGAATGTCACCGCAGTACCGGCGCGGATTCGTTCATCATGAAAGTACAGGTTCGCTCCGTCGAACACCTCGAATCGTTGATCGACAAGCTGACTCCGTTTGGGTCGACCGCGACTTCAATCGTGCTCTCGTCTCCGGTCCAACGTAGAGACCTGACGCCGTCGATGCCAAGTGCGCCTGTGCGAACGCGAAAGCGGGTCTCAGCAAAGCGTTGAAGAGCGCATCCGACAGGCATTTCGGCACGCGCGTGTATCATGCGAAAAAGCAACGAAAACGAAAACTAAGTTATGGAACAAACAATCGAAATCGGCGGGACGTTAAGCCTTGCCGATGTGGTGTCAGTCGCTCGAAAGCGGACTAAGGTTGCGTTAGTCGAAGCTGCTCGACCAGCGATCATCCGGAGCCGTGCTTTTGTTGAAGAACTCATCTCCACCAATCAGTCGGTCTATGGATTGACAACAGGCTTTGGCAAGCTCGCCAATATCAAAATCGCGCAGCAGGACCTGAGAGCGCTACAGAGGAACCTAATTCTTTCCCATGCCTTCGGAGTTGGCGAGCTTTTGTCGACCGAGGTAGTGCGCGCCATGTTGCTGTTGCGGGCGCAAAGTTTGGCGCTTGGTTTTAGCGGAGTTCGAGCCGAGGTAATCGAACTGATTGTCGCCTGCTTGAACCAGCAAGTTCATCCGCGGGTTCCTTCGCAAGGCTCTGTTGGGGCTAGCGGGGATTTGGCTCCGCTCGCTCACATGAGCTTGTTGTTGATAGGCGAAGGGATGGCCGAGTATCGCGACGAGGTGCTGCCCGCGAAAGAGGCGCTTTCGCGTGCCGGGCTTTCACCGGTAGTACTGGAAGCCAAAGAAGGATTAGCACTCATCAATGGAACCCAGGCGATGACGGCAATTGGATGCCTCGTGATGCATGACGCCTCGATACTCGCTACCCATGCCGATATTGCTGGGGCGATGACGCTTGAGGCTCTTCGAGGAACACTGCGTGCCTCCGATGCCAAAGTGAGCCGCGTTCGACCGCATCCCGGCGCGATCAAGGTTTCAGATAATTTACGGCGAATCGGGGCGAATAGCCCAATTCACAAATCACACGAAAACTGCGAGAAAGTGCAAGACCCCTATTCCTTGCGATGCATGCCCCAGGTGCACGGCGCGAGCCGGGATGCGCTGCAACATGTTGCTGACGTGCTCGAAAGGGAGATCAACAGCGTCACCGACAATCCGCTGATTTTTGCTGACGACCGCGAAGTGATTTCGGCCGGGAACTTTCATGGCCAGCCAGTAGCTCTGGCAATGGATTACGCAAAAATCGCGATTGCGGAATTGGCGAACATCAGCGAACGTAGGGTCGCGTTCTTGCAAGATGCTTCGCTGTCGGGACTGCCCGCGTTCCTGGCCCAGTCTGGCGGGCTTCATTCAGGATTGATGATTACTCAATACACGGCAGCAAGTTTAGTCAGCGAAAATAAAGTGCTGGCGCATCCGGCGAGTGCTGACAGCATTCCGACCAGTGCAAACCAGGAAGACCATGTTTCGATGGGGACGATTGCCGCCCGTCAGGCAGCGGAAATTCTGGAAAATGCGACGAATGTAGTGGTTATTGAGCTGCTAAATTCCGCGCAAGCCCTCGAATTCCTGAAGCCGCTGCTACCCGGGCCCGGAGTCAAAGCCGCGCTCGACTGCATCCGTTCGCAAGTGCAGTTTGCCGACACAGACCGGGTCATGACTGGCGATCTACAAGCTCTTAGGTCAATAGTCCAGGCCGGAAAATTACGTGACGCAGTTGAGACACAGGTCGGCAGACTCAATTAAAAAAGGCCTCCAGGTTCGGAGGCCTTTTCGTTTTGCACCCACCAGTTAATTTTGCCCAGTTCCAGTCAAATAAACCTTCTGGATCGGATCCTGGTAACCGTTGTCGTTGATGGTCACCAACCCCTTGCGGGTTCCATCCGCAGTGGGAGTAAAGGTGACCATGAATGTGCAGGAAAGCCCTGGCGCGATCTGGTTCGCGATGCAGGGGTTTTTGTTGACGAATTGGAAATCGCCGGTAATGGTGACCGAACTAAGAATCAGATCGTCACTACCGCCGTTATTAATCTTAAAGCTCATCGGCGCGCTCGTAGTTCCCACGTTCTGAGCCGGGAACGTTAGAGTCACGGGCGAGATGCCGGGAGTAGCGCTGATTGAAATCTCGCGCACCCGGTTGTTACCGCCGTCCGCTACGTAAACGTGACCTGCTCCGTCCACGGCGACGCCGAAATTATTCATTTCGGCTCCGATGGCCAAGGTGCCGTCCCCCAAGAATCCGTAATACTTCGGATCGCCGGGGCGACCGGCGACACTCGATACTGTATTTCCGGCCGAGTTGGCGTCGATGCGCTGGATGACGTAGAAGAACGTACTGCCGCTAACGTACAGGTTGCCGGAAGGATCAAGCGCAAGATTTTGAGGTGCGTTGTAGCTCGATTGCAATGCCGGGACCTTATCCGGGCCGAAGGCATTTTTTCCGGTGAAGGCATAAGCGCTGATAACGCCCGTGGTGTCGACCTTGCGAACCCGATTATCACCGCTGTCCGCAATGTAGATATTGCCGGCGGCGTCGACGACTGCGCTGAAGGGAGAGGCGAGCAGAGCGGATGTAGCCGAACCGCCATCTCCGCATTGGCCGGCCAGTGGCGAAGTGCAAGGCATGCCAGTTCCGGCCACCGTCGTGATTGTCCCGGTCGTGTCAACTTTGCGAATCCGGTTGGCAAATTCGTCAGCGATGTAATAGTTTCCCGCGCTGTCAACCGATACCGTCGTGGGGAAGCTGAAGGTTGCGCTGGTAGCCGGGCCGCCGTCGCCGCATGCGCTCGTGGGCGTGCAGGACTTCCCGGTTCCCGCGATGGTGGTGATGTTTCCGGTCGCGGGCGAATAGAGGCGGATCACGAGATTGTTGGTGTCCGCGATATAGACATTGCCCGCGGCGTCCACCGCGAGGCCGTCTGGATTATTAAGAGTGGCGCTAAGCGCCGGGCCCTTGTCGCCCGAGTAGCCGGCAGCTCCTGTTCCGACGATGGTGTTGATGACGCCTCCCGAAACTTCGCGAATGCGGTTGTTTGCGGTATCCGCAATGTAGAAATTCCCGGAAGAGTCCAGTGCGACGCCGCGGTCGGCCGCGAGGATTGCATCGCTAGAAGTCGCCGATCCTCCGTCGCCACCCGAGCCACCGCCTGCGAATTCGGCGATAGTTTGCGTCGAGTTCACAACCCGAATGCGCTGGTTGCCGGTGTCGCTAATTATCAGGTTTCCCGCTGCGTCGATGAATACACCGTGCGAAGCATTGATCTGGGCAGCCGTCGCAGGGCCATTATCCCCGGCAAAGCCACGCACGCCCGTCCCGGCTACGCTCGAGATTGTTCCGGTTGAGCTTACTTCGCGGATACGATTCTCTGGCGGATCTGCAATGAACACGTCGCCGGAGGCGTCAACGGAAAGCTGCCAGGGGCTGCCCAGCGTAGCTACATTCGCCGGCCCGCCATCACCGCACCCTTTCCCCAAGTTGCACGGTATGCCCGTTCCCGCGTAAGCGGAAATGGTGCCCGTCGTCGAAACAACCCGCACCCGATGATCCAGAGTATCGGCGATATAGATGTTGCCTTTGGCATCGACAGCGATGCCTTGCGGCGTATGCAGATTCGCAGACAACGCGCTGCCACCGTCGCCGCAGGGTGCGGTGGGACTTGCGCAAACGATGCCATTACCTGCCACGGTGTTAATCGTTCCTGCTTTGATCGATACGCCGGCGATCACGATGGTGGTGGATTGCGTGTTGACCACTCGAATCTTCTGGTTGCCAGAGTCGGCGATGTATACGTTGCCCGCAGCGTCAGTGGCGATTGCGTACACGGGGCTTAAATAAGCGGAGATGGCCGGCTGGCGGTCTCCGCAGCCAGTCTGCGGATTCGAGCATTGGTGCGTATTGCCTGCCAGGGTGGTGATGACCATCGTGGTGGTGTTGACCTTACGGACCAGGTAGTCGGTGGTATCCGCGATGTAAACATTGCCTGCGCCATCCACGGCCACGCCGGAGGGAGCGTTGAGGCTGCCCATCGTGGCCAGCTTCCCATCCAGAGTCAGCGGCTGTTCGGTGGGATATCCCAAGCCGGCGAATACCGAAAGGTTGCCGCTGGTGTCAACTTTGAAGACCTCATTCGCAGCAGGGTCGGCAATATATGTATTTCCTGCCGCGTCGCGGGCGACGGAGTTCGGCCCGGGTATATCGGCGTTGGGTCCCATCGCGGGGCCGTTGACGCTGCCGCCGCCTGCGACAGTGGCAATTGTGTTTTGCGCGGAAGCGGCGAGCGGCACAAGCACAGCCGCAGCCAGAAGAGCGCAGAAAGCCGGCGCCCGACGGGCACCTGAATTGACGGAACGACGGAACGCGGAATTCATAAAATCACCTGGTTACGAGGATTGACGCCGCAGCGGGGGATAAATCGAACTTTAGTCTTGCCGAAGTCTATCCTGCGCTTCAACTTCTTGCAATATCAGGGGATAGGTAAGAAAGACTCTAAGCCTTTGGCCTTCCCCGCGTATGATGGAAAATTGAGGGTTTTGCTGCCGATTTGCAGCGGGGAACCGACCGAGATCTGAGAAACACAGAGGTACATCTCCGGTTTCCGGCTCAAAATTGCATGGACTGATTGCTTCTACCCTATTTGCGGCTTGCTCGTCGAACCGTGTCGGGCATAAAATCGCGGGTTCGCCAAAATCGAGGGAAAATCAATGCGTAGGTATGTTCTTCTGCTGTGTTTTTTATCGCTGACCATGGCGTGTTTAGCTCAAACCGCCGCTACATCTTCTGATTCCATCCTCACCACAGTCGACAAGAGTCTCGATCCATGCAATGACTTCTATCAGTATTCGTGCGGAAGCTGGCTGAAGACGACCGAGATTCCCGCGGACCAATCGCGATGGGGTTCGTTTAGCGAACTGGCCGAGCGCAACCGCGTCATCCTCAGGGGAATTTTGGAAAAAGCTTCGGCCGACAAGCCCGGCCGCGATGCGATCGACCAGAAGATCGGCGACTTCTACGGCTCCTGCATGGATGAAAAAGCGGTCGACGCCAAAGGGTCGGCACCGCTCAAGCCTGAGCTGGATCGTATTTCCGCAGCCGCCGACAAAACGGCGCTGATTGAAGTGATTGCCCACGATCACCTGATGGGGGCGAATACGCTGTTCGATTTCGGTTCCGATGCTGACCTGCACAACGCAAGCATGGACATCGCATACATCGATCAAAGCGGCCTGACGTTGCCAGACCGCGATTACTACTTGAAAGACGATCCGCATAACCTCGAACTGCGCAAGGGGCTTGTGGCTTACGTCACGGAGCTATTCAAGCTCAACGGGCAATCCGAGCAGCAGGCTGCCGAATCCGCGAAGACAGTTCTGCGTATCGAAACCGCTCTGGCCAAAGCTTCGATGGACCGCACCATGCGCCGCGAGCCAAAAAATCTTGATCACAAAATGGATAAAGCCTCGACCGTCACGATGGCGTCCAATTTTTCCCTAGACCGGTACTTCACCGCCATTGGTGCGCCCAGCTTCAATGACATGAACGTGGTTAATCCTGAGTTCTTTAAAGATGTAAACGCGGTGGTTGCGTCGGAGTCGCTGGATTCGCTGAAAACATACGCCAGCCTGCATGTGATGACCGTGGCGGCCCCGTGGCTGTCGCAACCTTTCGTTGAGGCAAACTTCCAATATCGCAAGACGCTCACCGGACAGAAAGAAATTCAGGCACGCTGGAAGCGTTGTGTAGCTGCGACCGATAACGCGCTTGGAGAAGCGTTGGGCCAGCGTTACGTGGAACTTACTTTTGGGGCGGACGGCAAAGCGCGCATGCTTAAGATGGTGACTGCGCTGGAAAAATCCCTGGGTCAGGACATTCAGGGCCTGGACTGGATGTCAGACGCAACCAAGGCGGAAGCGCAGAAAAAGCTTGCTGCCATTACTAATAAGATCGGGTATCCAGACAAATTCCGCGACTACAGTTCAGTGGAAATCGTGCGTGGAGATTTGTTAGGAAACCTGCAACGGGCCAATGAGTTCGAATCAAAACGCCAAGTCGCGAAGATCGGCCACCCGGTTGACCGCATGGAGTGGGGTATGACCCCGCCCACAGTGAATGCTTACTACAACCCCTCGTTGAACGAAATTGTGTTCCCGGCGGGAATCCTCCAGCCTCCGTTTTTTGACAAAAACATGGACGACGCCGTGAACTACGGCGGTATCGGACTTGTCATTGGGCATGAATTAACGCATGGCTTCGACGATCAGGGACGCCAGTTCGATCCGCAGGGCAACCTGCGCGACTGGTGGACTGCGGAAGACGGAAAGAAGTTCGACGAACGCGCCAGCTGCACCGCGAAGGAGTACGGAAACTTTGTCGCAATCGACGATCTCAAACTCAATGGCAAACTTACGCTGGGTGAAAACACCGCCGACAACGGCGGTGCCCGAGTTGCGTTGGCGGCCTTGAAAGAGACCATGACGCCGGAAGATGCCGCAAAGAAAATCGACGGCTACTCGCCGGATCAACGCTTCTTTCTGGGCTTCGGCCGGGTGTGGTGCGAGAAACGGCGTCCGGAAGCGGCGAGGATGGCGGTTATGACTGATCCTCACTCACCGGGAAGGTTCCGTGTAGATGGCGTGGTGCAGAATATGCCCGAGTTCGAGCACGCGTGGTCATGCAAATCCGGCCAGGCGATGGTTAGCGCCAATGCTTGCCGTGTCTGGTAGTAAGACTTGATCGCAGAAAGGCCCGGCGAAATGCCGGGCCTTTTCTTTTGGTCATGAAGCTGATCCCGCTGTCGCGGGGGGATTTACGGCTAGTGAGCGACCAGCTCGTGAAATCCGCGGCGACGTTGTTCGCTGTAGCGATGCAGCGCGGCCGATATCACCGGAAACGCCTCGCTCACTGGGCGAATCTCGTCAACTTCGACGGCCTTGCCTTCGAGCTGTTTGTAATCCTGAAAAAATCGCCGCAGCATAAGGAGGCGATGGGCGGGCATTTCCTCGGCCTCGTGGTAGCTGTTGAACTCGGGGTCTTCAGTCGCGATCGCGATGATTTTATGGTCCTGTTTGCCTGCATCAATCATGGTCATCAATCCAATCGCGCGGGCATTGATGATGGTCAATGGCACAACTGTCTCCTGACACAGAACAAGCACGTCAAGCGGATCGTCATCCTCGGCAAGGGTTTGCGGGATGAATCCATAATTCGCCGGATAGTAAACGGCAGAGTAAAGGATGCGGTCAAGCTTGATGAGGCCGCTGGTTTTATCCAGTTCGTACTTCACGCTGGAACCGAAAGGGATTTCGATCACGGTTTGAAATTCCTGCGGCAATCGGTGACCGGGTGTAACGTCGTGCCAGGGATGAATCATAAATATTAAATTTCTCCGAGTCTGGAAGCTGCTTCATTCTATCGGATAAGGCCTGGGCGACTTGACCGGTTGTTGCGTCACGAGTAGAGTTTGGCATAAGAAGCCATGTCCCACGAAGCCACCAAATATCTGAAATTCGGCGCAGCGACAATGGCGATTTTGCTGTCTCTGGCTTACCTTGCTTATACAGGTGTCCAGCAGAGCAAGAGCTATTACGTCACCATCAAGGAATTACATGGGATGGGCGACTCAGCCTACTCCAAGCGACTCCGAGTCGCGGGAAACGTTCAGCCGGGGTCGATTAAACGTGCCGGACTCAGTGTCGAGTTTGTGTTGGTCGAACAAGACCAGCTCTTGCCGGTGATTTATCGAGGAACGGAAGCTCCTCCTGACACGTTGAAAGACAACTCTCAGGCGCTGGCCGACGGCAGCTTCGGGCAGGACGGGGTTTTTCACGCAAAACAACTCCAAGCCAAATGCGCATCCAAATATGCCCCCGCGTCGCCTACTGCGCCAGCCCAGCCCAAGGGAATGACTTAGCCTCAATCTTCGCGCTGAACTCCGATTTGCAAATTCCCGGCAAAGTGCATAGATTTTCCGCAACGCTATGACAGCTTTGTCTGACCGATCGTCTTACACCGGCCCAGTCGTGCGGGTAGACGGTTTGGTGAAGCAGTTTGGCCGCTTCGCAGCCCTGCGAGGCGTCACTGGCGAGTTTAATGGCGGATGTCTCTACGCAATTCTGGGAGACAACGGTGCGGGTAAATCCACCTTGCTTCGAGCGGTCGCCGGACTTGCGCGCCCCACGCGCGGGTCAGTTTTAGTTTTTGGCGAAGATCCGAGCAAAGTGCGCAGCCAGATCGGCTACATGGCACATCCGTCGCTCCTTTACGACGAAATGAGCGGCATGGAAAATCTGCGCTATTTCGCTCGCCTGTATGGTCTTGTAGACGATGCCCGCTGCGCCGCAGTCACACGTTCGGTAAATCTGGATCCCAATCTTGAGCGTCCTGTCGGCCAATATTCGCAAGGCATGCGTCAGCGCATGTCTTTGGCGAGAGCCCTGTTGAATGACCCTAGTATTCTTTTGCTGGATGAGCCATTTTCCAATGTCGACGCGCGCTCTGCCCTCGAGATGACCAATCTGCTCAAGGGGATGCGCGACGGAGGGATGACGATCTTCGTGGTCACGCACCAGGCCGCGATCATTGAGGCAGTCGCGAACGAATTCGTCCGCATGGAAGACGGCAAAATCATCGAGCGGACTCGGCTGTTAGCAGCGGAGACAGCCTCTTGACCACTGCGGAGCCATCAGGAATTGTCAAAGCTACACTGGCAAAAGACTTGCGGCTGGAGTGGCGCTCCAAAGATGCGATCAATGCAATGCTGTTTTTTGCCTTGCTCGTGGTGGTGATATTCAGCTTTTCGTTTGACCCTACAGCGGAAGAATCGCGGCACATCGCTCCCGGGTTGATCTGGGTAGCGTTTCTCTTTGCGGCGGTAGTCGCTCTGAATCAGACATGGGCGCGCGAAATTCGTAATCAGGTGCTGGACGCATATCGGGTTTCGCCGGCACCCGCTTCGTCCTTGTTCCTCGCGAAAGCCTTGGGGAACTTCATATTCGTCAGCATTCTTGAAGCGCTGATGGCGCCGCTGTTCGTGATTTTCTATAATCTGCGGGTAGTTGGGTCTGTTCCGCAGCTGATCTTTCTGACGCTGCTTGGAACCTGGGCGCTGGTCGTGAATGGCACATTCTTCGCAGCTATGTCGTTGCGCACACGCAGCCGGGAAATCATGCTGCCGCTCCTCCTTTTTCCAATTTCGATTCCGGCAGTGCTGGCGATGGTCAATGGCACACGCGCCATCCTGACCGGAGACGACCCGGCGCAATTCTGGATCGTGTTGCTTGTCACCTTCGATCTGGTGTTTACTACAAGCAGCCTCCTTCTCTTTGAAACGGTCTTACACGCGGAATGAAACGGGCCTTTCCCATCCTCGCACTGTTAACGGCCTTGCTACTCAGCGTGTCGCTCTATGCCGCGCTGGTGTGGGCGCCGACCGAGCAGACCATGGGTCCGGTGCAGCGGATTTTCTACTATCACGCTCCTTCGGCGTGGACGGCGTTTCTCCTTTTCTTCATCAACTTCATCGCCTCGGTGCAATATCTGGTGCGGGCGAACGACTCCGCCGACAAGTTCGCTAAATGGACGGTCGCGGGCGTAGGCGCGATAACTTGCATCGCTCCGTTCATCTTTCGTCCGCCGGCAGGAATCGAGCCCTCCGCAGTCGCTACGACAGGAGTAATGATCGTCGCTGCCTACTTCCTTATTAGGAAATATTTTTCCGAACAGGGCACCGACATCCTGGCGCTGGTGACAGCCGAGGTTGGCGTCGTGTTTTGCACGATCGTGTTGATCACCGGGCCGCTGTGGGCTCGGCCCGTCTGGGGCATCTGGTGGACTTGGGATATCCGGTTGACCTCCACGCTGGTTCTCTGGCTGATTTACGTGAGTTACCTCATGCTTCGCCGCTTTTCGACCAGTGGCGAAACCCCGAAGTTGGCTGCCGCGCTGGCGGTATTTGGAGCGCTGGACATGCCGCTTGTCTACTTCTCCATCTGGTTTTTCCGGACGCAACATCCGCAGCCAGTCATTGGCGGCGGTGGTTCGATCGATCCGCGCATGCTGAAAGTATTTGCCTTGAACTGCTTTGCGTTTACCTGTTACGGCGGCCTGGTGTGCTGGGTTCGATATCGCCTCGAACGCATGCAGCGCGATGTCGAGGAGACCCTGGCCCTCGAAGCACTGCTGGAACCCCGAGGCGTGCGATGAGTTTTCTGTACGCAGCGTATGCGGCGGTTTGGATCATCCATCTCGGCTATCTGGGGACTCTAGCGCGACGCTATCGGCGAGTTCGCCGCGAAGCTGAGAAAATGGTTCGGGAATAATTTGCCCTGCACCGCGCGCCTACATCTTCCGTACTGGTCGACTGCATCTGAATATCAGCGGTGTGTTGGCTTGACACTGCTATCCACCGGATGTTTAAGTATTTAATCAACTTTTTCAGCAAATTCCCAACGCTTTCGCGCACTCAAGTTGCGTTTGCGGCAGGTTGACGCCGGTCGGAAGTCCCTTTCGCCTGTTCCACGAAAAGTTGCGACGAGTTCTGCTGAACTTTGATCTAGTGAGCACCAAATTTGGAGGAGCGCTTGACCTTAAACCGTAGTCGTTCGGAGCACGGCGAAGGCACGATAATTCGCTGGCGTACCGCCGCATTTCTGGCAGTGTTTGCCGTGGCTATGATCGCCGCTGCCAGGCATGACGCGCGTCAAGCACATCGGGTGAGCGCGGCCACAGTCCCGGATCACGGTCAGACTTCTTTGAGCGCCGCTCGCGCGTTTGCTGAAATGCCGATGCGTTTCGAGGCGAATGCCGGCCAAGTGGACCCGCAAGTGAAATTCTTGTCCCGCGGAAGCCGTTACGAGTTATTTCTGACTCAGCAAGAAGCCGTTCTGGAGCTCGAATCCACCGGCCGAAAAGTTTCGGTGTTGCGTATGGGGCTCAACGGCGCGAACGCGCAGGCTGAGCTCGATGGGTCAGGCAAGCTTCCGGGCGCGAGCAATTACTTGATCGGTAATGATCCCAGCAAGTGGCACAGGAATGTTCCGCAATTCGCGAGCGTTCGCTACCGGCAGGTCTATCCCGGAATTGATCTGGTTTATTACGGGAGCCAAGGCCAGCTGGAATACGATTTTGAAGTCGCGCCGGGCGCGGACGCCCGTGCCATCTCGCTGAATCTTACTGGCGCGCAGAAAATCAGCTTCGAGCGACATGGCGATCTAGCGCTGAAGACGTCCGGCGGCGAAGTGCTTTTGCAATCACCGCAGGTGTATCAACGCGTTGGAGCCGAGCGGCATCCTGTGTCGGGACGATTCGTTCGCAAGGGCGCGAGCGCAATCGGATTCGAAGTTGGAGATTACGACCGTACGAAAACGCTGGTCATCGATCCCGTCGAAAGCTATTCGACGTACTTGGGGGGCAGCGGAGTAGAAAGCTGCTCAACCATCATCGGAAGTCCTGTGTCAGGGACAACCGCGGGCGGAGTAGATGCCGGTGTGCCGCGATGCCCGGCGGTTGCTGTTGACACGGCGCAGAACATCTATTTGGCTGGCTCGACGATGTCAACTGACTTTCCAAATCCCAACGGAACACATCCGACGCTTCTTGGAACGGCAAATGTATTCATCGCGAAGCTGAACCCGTCGGCGGCATCTTCAAGCGCGCAGTTGATCTTCTCCACCTATCTCGGCGGAAACGGGATCGACTACACAGCGGGAATCGCAGTCGACTCCGGATTCAACATTGCAGTTGCTGGAACTACGAGTTCAAGCAATTTCCCAGCGTCGCTGGGATATCAGCCCGGCCCGCCTCCTGCTGGCAATCACGTTTTCGCAACCAAGCTCGACTCCAGTGGATCGATCTTGAAATACTCCACATATCTCTACGGAAGCGGCGCTGACATGGCTTCCGGATTAGCGCTGGATACAAGCGGACAGATTTACCTCACCGGCACAACTACCTCTTCAAACTTTCCCACGTTGGTTGGTGATTTCCAGACCACGGCCAAGGGCCCGACGCAGTTCTTTTTCAGCAAAATCAATCCGGCGCTGACCGGGACCACCAGCCTGCTGTATTCGACTTACATCGGCGGCAGCACAGCCAATGGCGCGACCCCTGTGACAATCGGCGGCGGCATTGCAGTCGACAGCAGCTTTAGCGTCTATGTCAGCGGCGGTACAAATTACGCTGACATGCCGGTGTTGAGCGCCTACCAGGCCTATAAGTCCGGCCTCGACGCCTATGTGGCGAAATTCCTTTTTCCGCAGAACAGCCAAACGCCGCCGTCGCTCTCTTACCTGACTTATTTCGGGGGCAGCGGCGACGACATTGCCTACGGAGTTGGCGTGGATTCGGCGTTTAACGCCTACATCGTGGGCTCGACAACGTCTTCCGACATTGCCCTGGCCACGTCCACTACTCCTTTTCAGTCCGCGCTGGATTGTCCGCCGAACCCCGTCGGAGGCACCTGCCCGGCTTCACCAACCGCCGCCGACGCTTTCGTAGCCCGCTTCGGAGTTCTGTGCACTGCGACTTCGTGTTCGACCACTACGCTGCCTCTGAGCTACTTCTCTTACCTGGGCGGAACCGGGACTGACATCGGGCTGGATATCGCCGTTGATTCGATCGCGGGTGCAAGAATAACCGGCTGGACGAATTCAACGGACTTTCACACGCTCAATGCGCCGGCGAACCTGCTCCCGGGTGGCGGCATAGACGCGTTTGTGGCCCGCATCGACACCACCTCCAATTCCACAACTTCGCTGAGCCATTTCTCCACTTACCTGGGCGGCAGCGGCACCGACATTGGCAGCGGAATCGCCGTGGATACGCTCAACAATACTTACGTGACGGGCGAGACTACGTCGATTAATTTCCCGTATGACAATCCTTATCAGACAGCGCTGAATGGACCGAGCGATGTATTTGCCACCAAACTCGGATCTTTGGCAAACCTGAGCGTCACCGAGTCTGCGGCGCCATCGCCTGTGGGCGTCGGCAATAATGTCACGTTTACTTACACCGTTACGAACAACGGTGATGCAGTCACCGGCTTGAATTTTAATTCTGTGCTTCCAGCATCGGGCGCGACGTTTGTGTCGGCATCCGCCAGTCCAGGAAGCTGCGGGGCGGCCAGCAGCGGCAGCGTCGGCTGCACTCTGGGAACGTTAAACGGAGGAGCCACGGCCACTGTCACCGTGGTGCTCACTCCTACGGTCGCCCAGCCATTGGGCAATACCGGGACCATTTCGATTGCGGGATCAAGCTACACCGCGAGTCCTGTGACGCCAGCCAGCGTCGTGGTGAATGATTTCCTGCTGGGAGTTTCGCCGAACACTCAGACCGTTCCAGCCGGAGTTCCGGCGACCTACACGCTGACTGTGGGGCCGAGCGTTGTGGGATCGACCATTCCCAACAGCGTTTCACTGGCCTGCGGCTCCGGATTGCCGACCGGCGCGACCTGCTCGTTTACGAATAATCCAATACCAAACCTGAGCAGCGGAGCGCAGGGAAGTACGCTGGTAATCAACAGCACGGCGCGCGTCACGACCACAACGCAGTTGCGCGGCGGCCCGCGTTACGCGACACTGCTACCGATTTTTGGCCTCGCATTTCTGGGCGTCGGCATTGGCGGGGTGGCAAGCAGGAAAAGCCGTTTGCTAAGCGGACTGATGGTTGCAGGATTTCTCGCCCTGGTAGTATTTTCGGCGGGATGCAGTTCGTCGAAGACCACGACCACGACCACCGGAACCCCAGCCGGAACCTACACGCTGGTGATCAATGCCACCTCGGGAACCGTGACCCACTCGCAGACCATCACCTACGTGGTGCAGTAGTCGGCAGCGCGGATGTATCCGATGGGCCCGGCTGACGATGCCGTGGTACGGTAGGAAAAGTCAAGGCTCGACGGCTTGAATGGACTACGAGTGGTCGGAAATTCGGTCGGTCAGTCCGCGGCGGCGCTGCCTTCGACTGGCACTGGCGGACGACGTAGCGAGCGATTGGCGGGCAAGCCGGCGTCCCTGATTTTGTAGAGCAACGCCCGGTAGCTGATGTTGAGGGCGCGGGCGGTCTGCTTACGGTTCCAGTGGTGGGCTTGCAAAACTTTGAGGATAATCTTTCGTTCCAAGTCGCGTGTGGCTTCGCGAGTCAGTTTTTTGAGCGAGATCGGTCCGTCAATATTGATCTCGGGCATATAGGATTCGGGCTCGCGCGCGACCAGATCGCTGGTAAGCACATCTTCGTTGCCCAGGATCACGTATCGCTTAATCAGATTTTCCAGTTCGCGGATATTGCCCGGCCAATGATATTTCCGCATTGACGTCATGAGGTCCGCAGAAACGGGTCGAGTTTTGCAATTGTATTTGCGGTTGTAGAAGTCGAGAAAATAGCGGCTCAATTCTTCGATGTCGCCGCGCCGTTCGCGCAGTGGCGGCATTTGCAGATTGACGACGTTGATGCGGTAGAAGAGGTCCTGACGGAAAGTTCCGGTTTCAATTTCCACTTCGAGCTTGCGGTTGGTGGCGCATACGATGCGCACTTCCACTT
Source organism: Terriglobia bacterium (assembly GCA_963771505.1). Lineage (GTDB taxonomy): Bacteria > Acidobacteriota > Terriglobia > Terriglobales > Acidobacteriaceae > JAJPHW01. Next base: position 1,158,406 of record CAVYTO010000002.1, on the reverse strand, counting down.
TCTTGTCTTCCTGGGCGCCGATGCGGCAAAACTGCCCGTCTTGCAGCAGTTGCAGCAGCTTCGATTGCAGCGCGAGGTCGAGTTCTGAAATTTCGTCGAGAAACAGGGTGCCGCGGTGAGCCATTTCGACGCGGCCGGGTTTTGTCCCAAATGCCCCGGTGAATGCGCCTTTCTCGTAGCCGAAGAGTTCGCTTTCCAGCAGGGTCCCCGGAATCGCCGGGCAGTTCACTTTTACATACGGGCCGCTGCGCCATGGCGAACGGGCGTGGATCATGCGGGCGATGATGTCTTTACCAGTACCGCTCTCGCCTTCAATCAGGACAGGAACATTAGCGGCCGCGACCTTGTCAAGTCGCTCGCGCAGCGCTCTCATCTGCTCTGACTTGCCGAATACGATCGATTCGGGGGGCATCTCGCCGATCGACTGAACCAGCGTACTCACCGGATTTGCCATTAAAGTAGTCATCCTGACTGGGGGCGCGTTGATAAGTGCATCCGAACGGCCAAACGCTGCAAAGGGAGTTTTGCAGCTGCATTTCGACACTAAGTGATGTTAATGCAATTCGTTGCGCGAAGTGCGCAGGAAGTTGCACGAGGGCAGGGAAATGAGGTCCTTCGGCCTACAAGAATCGAAAAGAGTAGGAAAAACTTTTCACTTGGTAGAAGTTGTTTTCCTTCGAGCGGCAACCGCGGATTTCGATCCGTCCGCCAAGGGGCGGGCAAATTTCAGGCCCACCAAGTGGTAGCCGTCCGCGTAATTGACTCGCAAAGCTCGTGCGGACAGGCGCCCGGAGGCTTTGCTGCCGTTTGTGGACGCGCCCAGTGGCGCGCTGGGAATCTCGATGGAAAGCCGCGAGGACAGCGGCAGAGAGCGGCGGAGCGCGATTAAAGCACCTCCTGCCGATACGTTCAGGGCGTTGGCGAACTCCACCAATTCCTTGCCGTTTTCATCGCTGCTGCGGACGAACACCGGAATCGCGAGCGGAAGCCGACTCCACTGACGACGTTCACCGTCTAGTTGACGTTGGGGCAAAGGGGGGATCCTCGATTTCCAGACTTACCCTGTACGTTCCGCACTCGGCCTTCCAAACGACCCGTCAGCAACTAGCGATTGTAGTTCTGTCGTACCCCAGATGCCGCAAAACCACGCGTTTCTTGCTAAAGACGGGTCAAAACCCGAAGAATGACGGAGAAAATTATGTTGGAAACGTCAGGAAGTATGTACGCTAAGTCGATGATTCTTATCCTGATGCGAGTTCAGTGCTGGATGCATGGCGGCCCTGAATTTCGTTGACAGGCGTTTCCCCATACCATAGGATTTTGTTTATCGCACTCACTCCCCGCAGGCATCGGCTGAGTGCTCGTTTTTTCCCCTTTCGTCGATCTTGCAACTCCTGCGACATGACCGAAAAGGCTGGCTTGGCTAAATCCGAAGAGAGCGCGAACCTTCAAGCGACTGCGGGAGCGGAACGGGGCCGGGAGCCGAGCGCGGATCTCGTGCAGGAGTACGCGCAGTTACGCGAGCGTTACCAGAGAACAACGAGCGCGTTAGCTTCAGCCGCGCATGACCTGAAAACTCCGCTGGCGATCCTGAACGGGTATGTAGAAGTCTTGCAGAGTGAAAAGCTTGGCGGCTTGAACGACCGCCAGCGGGAGGTTCTGCGTGACATGCGTTCGAGCGGCCAGCGGTTGCAGCGCTTCATCCAGGATTTTCTGAGCTTCAGCGCCCTCGAAACCGGAGAAGTCAAGCTGCGCTACGAGACAGCCGACCTGAACGGGTGCCTTTCGGAGGTATGCCGGCTTTGGTCGCCGCGCTTTCAGGAAAATAGTCTTGCGCTTTATTTCCTGGTCAACGAAAAATTAACGCCATTCGAGTTCGACCAGCCGAAAGTAGAGCGCATCATCTCGAATCTCCTCGAAAACGCTTCGAAGTTTACGCCGGCGGGCGGAACGGTATGGCTGCACGCCGAGCCTTACATGTGGGAACGTCGTGCTGCGAGCAAGAGCGGGCTGCCTGCGGAACGCCGGCAACGATCGGACCAGCGCCCGAATTCCGTGAAAGTGAGCGTTTCCGACACTGGGCCCGGTATTTCTCCCGAATATCATCTTGAGGTGTTCGACGATTTTTTTCGTTCTCCGCAAAGCGAGCTGGCTTCCGACGGCATGGGTCTCGGACTGTCCATCGCGCGAAGACTGGTTACCAGCATGGGCGGCAAAATCTGGGTGGAAAGCGAACCGGGCGCAGGCTCGAAGTTTTCCTTCATTCTCCCCCTGAAACCATCAGCCAATTCGACTGAAACAGGAAAGAGAAAATGAAGGAGACTGCAAAGATTCTGCTGGTCGATGACGAACCGGGGATGTTGCGTTACATCCGTACTCTGCTTGAAGTCGACCACTTTAAAGTCGAAACGGCAAGTACCGGCGAAGAAGCCCTGGAGCGTGTGCAAAAGGGATTCCATCCCGAGTTGGTATTGCTGGACTTGCTGATGCCGGGGATTGACGGACTGCAGACGCTCGAGCAGTTGCGCAAAATTCACTCGAACATGAAAGTGGTCATGCTGTCTTGCGTGAACGATACCCGCAAGGTGGTGCAAGCCATTCGTCTGGGCGCGCACGATTACATCACCAAGCCTTTCCAGAAGGCCGAACTGGACGCCGTGATTGACCAGTGTCTGGGCACCAACCAACAGAATTATCCGGGCGAAGTCGAAGAGATAGCGGACGACACCTTCTTTGTGGCAGTCAGTCCGGCAATGCGCAAGCTGCGATCTCAGGCGGCACTGGTCGCGAATGTCGATATTCCGGTGCTCATGCTCGGTGAGAGCGGCACGGGTAAAGAAGTGATGGCACGGCTGATCCACAAGCTGTCGCCGCGGGCTCACCGCACGTTCTTGAAAGTAAACTGCGCAGCCGTACCGGCGGACTTGTTGGAGAGCGAGCTTTTCGGTTACGAAGCCGGCGCTTTCACTGGGGCTAACCATCCGAAACCCGGTAAGTTTGAGATCTGCAACAAAGGAACGATACTGCTGGATGAGATCGGGGAAATGCCTCCGAGCCTGCAAGCCAAACTGCTGCATGTGCTGCAAGATCAGCAGTTCTCCAGGCTGGGCAGCCGTAACGTGATCAAGGTGGATGTCCGAATCCTTGCGGCGACGAACATTAACATCCCGGAAGCGCTGGCCAACAAGCGCCTTCGCGAAGACCTCTATTACCGGCTCAACGCGTTTACTTTGCAAGTGCCGCCGTTACGTGAGCGCAAGGAAGAAATTCCGATTCTGCTAAAGCATTTCATGGCGCGCATGTCGGAACATTACGCGCGTCCGCCACTTCCTTATTCGCCGGAGTTGATGCAGGCTTGCATGGACTATTCCTGGCCAGGAAATCTGAGGGAGTTGAACAATTTCGTTAAGCGCTATCTAGTTCTTGGAGATGACAAATTAGCCATCAACGAACTACACCCTAAGAGTGACGGTAGCGGCGCGCATTTCGCCTCTTCTTCAGAGGCTGCGGGCGGCTTGAAGTCTGTTGCGCGCGGGGCGAAAGATGAAGCGGAAGCCGAGGCCATCAAGCAAGCCCTAGATCAGACTAATTGGAACCGCAAGCAAGCCGCCGTGCTGCTGAAAATCAGCTACAAGGCTCTGCTCTACAAAATCCGGCAATACGGTATCGCCGAAAAGAGCCATAAGCTGACTGCTGGCGCGTAGTCGCCGGCTGCCTTACTGAAGCGAAAGAACGGTCTTGTTGCCGCTTGCCGCATATTCAAGCTGGCAACTTGAGCACTTCGCTTTTCCCGAAACCGGGAAATAGAGATATCCAGACACAGGCGTTCCGGCATTACCTTCCGGCAAGCCGCGCTCCGAGAGTTCGTGCTCCATCACCTTCCGGTCTTTCTCCGTCGATCCAGGTCTAGGGCCGGAGCTGGGTGTTGCAACGTTCACTCCGCCTTGGTAAACGGTTCCCGGAGGCTCGGGGCCAGTGACCGGGTCGTAGATTCCGCTCTGGTAGCCAACGCCAAACGATGGGCTCACTTTAACTGTGCGGGCGGAACCCGCATTTTTGTGCAGCATGGCAACAACAACGTCGGGAGTCATAGGCCTGACCGCAGTATCGGTGGCCCGATCACGCAGGACGAAATCGTTCAAAGCAACATCGGTGCCGCCGACCGCCGATGGGTAGACCGCAACCTCAACCACAACGCAACAGCGATTGAGGTTAGAGACGAATATCTTGCGGACTTGATCAGTCTGAAGGAGCGTTGCACCCAGAGAGATTTCTTTCACTTGGTTGTGGGCCGGGTAGGCGCTAGCCGATACTTTGGGGACGGTGCCGCGCGGATTGTCTCCAGCAAAAAGTGAGGTAGAGGCAAGCAAGAATGAGGCGATCAATATCGAGCGCATAAACCCTCCCTACTAAACTTCGATGCAGGATCTAATACGTCCCTCCGCCGGTGGGGGAATCTAATTTTGCATAATAACCCTTGCGCGCGTAGACACGCAATTTGTGGCCGCCCTTGGTTGCAGTGATGTCGACCGGATGAAACTGGCCATCAGGATTGAAAAGCGCGGGTTTGTAGGAAATCAAATATCGGCTGCGAATCACTTGCTGAAGGTCGGTGAGGCTGTGATTGAGGCTGCCCAGGGATCCGGGCAGGAACGCAGCGCCGCCGGTTCCTTCGGCCAGTGCTTTGAGCGCGTGGTCGCCCACGACAAGATTTTCGGAGTACGGAGTGATCGTAAAGCGGGTCGCCAGATCTCGGTTGTCGCGAGTGCTGACCGTATAGACGATCACCTCGCCGCGTTCGGCGGCTTCGATCGCTTCTTTTAGACTTGTGCTACTGGAATTATCCTCGCCGTCACTGATGACCACTAGTATGCGTGCGACAGGTTTTTCCTCGACTCGGTCAATCAACTTCTGCGCCCCAAAGGTAACGGCGTCCCAGAGCGCAGTTCCCCCCGCGGGAGCTAGTTGACCAATGCCATGTGCCAGTTGAGTCTGATCGGCAGTGAAATCCTGAACCATCAAAATCGAGTTGGCGAAGCCGACAACGAATGCCAGGTCTTTCTTGTCGGTGACCACTTTGTCGAGGAAGTTGATCGCCGCTTTTTGCTCGAACGAGAAGCGGCTGGTGATGGATTCGCTAGTGTCAATCACAATTCCGAGACGCAAAGGCAGCTCGGATTCGCTCAAAAATCCGGTGATCGATGCCGGAGGTTGATGTCCATCGCGAACCTTTACATCCGCCCGAGTTAGGTCGGCGACAGTGCCGCCGTGGTTGGTGGCAGCGAATAAAACTGCCACTTCATCCACGGTGCTGCGTAGCGTCCATCCGGTGGCGCTGCGGCTCAACGCATTAGGGCGAGCGGCCGACGGGGAATTGGCTGCCGCAACAGTGTCCGGCGATTCGGCGGTATCGCATCCGGGGCACATCGCCTCGGCTTCGGCGATTTGTTGCTTTTCTTTCGCCTCCTGAATGAGCTTTTGCATTTGAGGAGGCAGTTGGCCGGGTGCAAGCGCGGTCGGGGCAGTTTCAACTTCAGTGAATGAAGCCGACTCGACGGCTGCAACCGTCTTAATCGGTCCCGCTTTCATCTGGGCGAGGAGTTGTCGAGCCTGGTCGGCGGCTGGTGACTTGGGATCTTCCCGGAGGAGCGTCTCCAATTCCTGTTGCGCATCCTTGGAATGATTCATGCTGTCATGAGCGGCGGCCGCGTAGTAGTGAACGATTGACGCGTCTTTGTGTTTCTTGTTGTGAACTTGCTGGGCAGTTGCCACGGCGGCAGGGTAGTTATGGTTCATCAGCTGGGCATAGGCGAGAGCCGATTGAACTTGGACGTCGAGTGGGGCGATGTTGGCGGCCTTTTGCGTCTCGCTCTCAGCTGCGCCGAAGTTTTTGAGCGCCATTTCGGCGCATCCCAGATTCAAGTGAGAAATAGGCAGGTGATCGTCAAGCGCGACCGCTTTGGCGAATTCGTCCCGCGCTTCTTGATTTTTGTTAAGCCCAAGAAATGTCGATCCGAGCGCATTGTGTGCGGCTACGAAATCGGGGTAGATCGAAATTGCAGTCTTGAGGTGGTCAGCAGCCTCGGGATACGTTTTTCGGCTCAACGCCAATACGCCCTTTTCGTATTCGTGGCGTGCTTTTCCGGGAGCCTTCATGTCGAGCTTGGAAACCGAGATCGCCGGGTTTTCGAGAGGACTCATATCCTTTTCTGCGTCCTTCGACAACATTGTCATGTTTAGCCGGGAGTTATCGAAAGGCACGTTGCCGCCGGGAGGGCCGAAACCTCCCGCCAGCGGAGAAGAGCCGCCGCCGACAGAAATAGGGCTCTGTCCTGCTACCGAGAAGATCGAAGCCAGCAATAGAGGTAGTAGAGTTCGAAGCGTACGATGATTCACAGAGCTACTCCTTGGCGGACTCTCAAGGGGGGATCCTCCCGCCAATGTGCCAGCGATTATAACTCTGCTTTCGCATCAGGCAACAGCCAATTTGGCATATTTGGCATTTTGCTAGCAAAGCAGCGTCGATTAGCGGGCCTTAATCTCTGCTCTAATCCGCTTCGCATGGGTGCTTGTCGCGTTCGGACGCGCCGCGGAGTTCGTCGGATGCCAGACTCTGCCGCGTGCGGTGGTGAATCTTGTGGCTTGCTAACGAACATTTACGCCTGCACGCTCTTGAGTTATTCGAGGAGATCTGTCGATTATTACGACCTATGATGCAGGCCGTACGCCCCCGGAAGCCCCTACAATCTGCGGGTGTTTGTCGCTTCCACCAGTAAATAACGACCTGCTCTTGGCTTTCCCACCGATAATCCCGTGGACAGTGCTTCGGCATTGACCTCGGGCCAGAGAGTGCGCAGACAAGCGATGGCCTCTACAACCCGGTGTCGAACGTAAGACAGCGGACAGCTACAGCGGGCGAGTCATGCCAATCATTGGCGAGTACCACCTGCCCACAAGCATCGACGTTGAGGGCAGAAACAAACGGCTCGGCGATGCTCCCTCTGACCGACAAAATCGTCTAAGGGGTCGAGATCGACGATAAGTTTTTCAAAGACCTGCTGGCCCATCATGTACCCGTTCCGGCCGAGATCATTCGAGCCACACGGAAGCAATCACAGCTGCAAGGATCTGGTCGTCTTTCTGTACTGGCGCTGCTACGCAACTGAGAGCACAAGCTGATAGTGAGGCCTGCGATTCGTCTGAAGCGTTCACGAAGATCCCGCCGATTCTTTCCCCCGGTCGCCAGGTTCATCGTATTTTTCTCTTGTAAGGTTTTGGGATGAGCGACACTCTCTCAAGCGAGCAGGTCACGGCAGCTGTGAAGCGATATTGGGACATTGCTACCCACACCCGAGCTGTCGATGAGTGGACGAAACTATTTTCTTTTGACTCGATGGTCTTTGGGACATCAACGCCCAGGCTCGAGTCCGGGCAACTGGTTGCCACTCGAAGGGGCCGCGAGTACCTGAGCGACGAGACAGATGTTAGCGTTGAACTCGGGCCAATTCAGGTGACTCTACTCGGACCAAGCGCCGCGATCGCTTGCTACGTCTGCAAATTCAAGGCGTCGAAGATCCAGCGCGGACTCAGCGATCGCAGCAAAACAGAAGCGCTTGAGAACGGACGAATGACCCAAGTGTTCCGCCAGCAATCGGGAAATCTGGAAATCGTGCATGAACACTTTTCGGTGCCGGTCGCGACTGTGAGTTAAGCGTTCAGCGCAACAAGAAAGGTCAGGAACGAGCATCCCCGGCAGGCAGGTGCTCGCCCAACATCTGGATAAGTTGAGCACTCATCTTCGACCCGCATGCGATCAATCCAGTCAGCAGGGGATCGCGATGGTTGCAGGTCAAGGGCTGGTTGTCGAGCGTTCGAACGAAACCGCCTGCGGCTTGCACGAGTAAGGCCCCGGCTGCGACGTCCCATTCGTTCTTGGGGGTCAGAGTAAAAGTAACGTCAGCCCGGCCGGAAGCAACAAGGCCGAGTTTGTAGGCAACGGATCCCATCGGCTTGACGATCGACGCCGAGTTCTGGAACGGCAACCACTCGCCGCGTTTTAGTTCGCTGCGGCTGGCAAGGATCACGGCGCCATCGAGCGTTGTGCGATCGCTGGGCGTGGCCCGCACACCGTTGTAGGTGACGCCGGTTTCAAGCGAACCCATGATCAACTCGTTGGTTGCGGGGTTACAGATGCCGCCGGCGATCGGCTTCCCGTTCTCCACCATCGCGATCGAAACACAAAATTCAGGAATACCCTGGACAAACTCGCGAGTGCCATCCAAAGGATCGACGACCCAAACGCGCGTCTTTTCAAGTCGAGTGAGGTCGTCGACACTCTCTTCTGAAAGCCAACCTTCGCCTTCGCGGAGAAGTTCCTTGCGGAGTACCGCGTCCACGGAACGGTCAGCTTCGGTCACAGGGTCGTGACCGACTTTGTATTCGGTTTCGATGGCACCGGGAGTAAAGCGGTTGAGCACTGTCCGCGCTGCTTCGAGGGCGGAGTGAATTCTTTGCAAGAGTTCTTGATTGGAGGACGTCATAAAAAGTGAGCGAGAAACGGCCACAACATCCGGATGCCGGTGAGGAGCAGTACGGTACACAGGATTCTGCGCAACCATTTCACTGAGACGCGTGTAGCGAGATAAGAGCCGAGCAGTCCGCCCGGAATGGAGCCAATGAGCAAAAAGCCAACGAGGGCGAAATCAATGTTGTGCAGGCGGAAATGCATCATGCTCGTCATTCCCGTGAGCACGACCGCGTGAACGACATCAGTTCCCACCATCATCTTCGGAGGAAAGCTGTAGAACAAAAGCATCAACATCATGATGATGCTGCCCGATCCCACCGAAGTCATGCCCACCAGGAAGCCGGCGGAAAGGCCGACTAGAACCATGCCCACAGCGGACTTCAATGTTGGTGGGCGGTGGGTAACGTGCGCCTCAATTCTGCGCTGAAAGAACATCACCGACGGAACGACAACGAGCAGGGCACCGATTACGGTGGCGACTATGTAATTGACCCCGGAGCCGTAGACCGTTCGCAGGTGACCGAGGAAGGTGACTCCAGCAATCGAACCGGGAATGCTGCCCGTGGCCAGAGCCAAAAGCACCCTGCGCTTTACGGTGCCAGAGCGCACATGCATAAATCCGGCAGGGATTTTGGTGCCGAAGTTGAAGAGGGCATCGGTGCCTACCGCCAGCATGGCCGGGACCTTGAGTCCAAAAATAAGCAAGGGCAGCAGCAGGACGCCGCCCCCCACCCCAGTCATGCCGATCAGGGTGCCAACGATGAAGCCGATCAGAATCTTTGCGGCGAGTAGCATGGCAGAAGAAAACCTCGCAACCCGGATTGAGCCGGTCGCGCTTGAAGTTTAGGCTTCGTCTCCGTTGACGCCGATGAAACCCTCGCGTTCCAGATGCAATATGATGGCTTGCGCGGCTTCTTCGGGAGAAAGTTCTCCGGTGTTGATCACCACTTCCGAGTTCTTTGGTTCTTCGTAAGGGTCGGAAATGCCAGTGAACTCTTTCAGAATTCCGGCGCGAGCTTTTGCATAGAGACCTTTGCGATCCCGCTGCTCGCACACATCGACCGAGGTCGCGATGTGGACAAGGATGAAACCGCCGTGCGGTTCAATCATTTCGCGGACAGCTTTTCGGGTCGCTTCGTAGGGAGCGATCGGTGCGCAGATTGCAATTCCGCCGTTCTTAGTAATCTCTGAAGCAACGTATCCGATGCGGCGAATGTTGATGTCGCGGTGTTCCTTGGAGAAGCCGAGTTCGGATGAAAGATTCTTCCTGACCAGGTCGCCGTCAAGAATAGTCACTGGACGGCCGCCCATTTCCAGGAACTTGGTCAGCAACACATTGGCAATCGTGGATTTGCCGGAACCGGATAGTCCGGTGAAAAAGATGGTGACGCCCTGTTTGTGGCGAGGCGGGAAACTGCGGCGAAGCTCTTTTACGACTTCTGGATAAGTGAACCATGCGGGGATGTCGCGGCCTTCATTCAACCGCTGACGCAACTCGGTACCGGAAATGTCGAGCACTCGAGCGCCCTTCGGAACCTCATCCTGAGGGAAATATTTATCCTGGTCTTCCAAGTAAACCATCATCTGGAAGGGAACCATGGTGACGCCGATATCGGCTTCGTGCTTCTTGTAAAGCTCCTGCGCATCGTAGGGACCATAGAAAGGCTTGCCGTCGGTATCCTTACCTGGGCCAGCGTGGTCACGTCCGACGATAAAGTGGGTCACGCCGTGGTTCTTGCGAATCAGAGCATGCCAAATCGCTTCGCGCGGGCCGCCCATTCTCATGGCAAGCGGCAACAGGGAAAGCTTCGAAGTGTTCTGCGGATATTTTGATAGCAGCAACTGGTAGCAACGCACTCGCGTGAAGTAATCGACATCGCCGGGCTTGGTCAGACCGACTGACGGGTGGATAAGCAGACTGGCCTCTGCGTTCTTCGCGGCGCGGAAGGTTAGTTCGACGTGGGCGCGGTGCATGGGATTGCGCGTCTGAAAAGCTACTACCCGCTTCCATCCCAGTCGAGCGAACTCAGCGCGAACCTCTGCCGGGGTTTGACGGAGATTTCGGAAATCGTAATGGTGCGGCGCTTCGACGCCTTCAATGCGTCCGCCTACATACCAGGAGTTTCCGCGATTCATCGCGTAATCAGCGCCCGGATGAGCGGAACTCGTGCTCTTGAACACTGACTGTGCTTCGGCCTTCAAGTCAGGTTGCCAGACGTCCTCGACGTGCAAAACTCCGAGCATGACGCCCTCGCCATCCCGCAAGGCGATCTTGCTGCTTCCGGGCTTTAAAGTCTTGGCGAACTCTTCCTTCACATCCAGAGTGATTGGAATAGGCCAAAGAACTCCCGATGTGAGACGCATGTTCTGACATACGCCTTCGTAGTCGGCGCGGTTCAAGAAGCCGGTCAGCGGAGAAAATCCGCCGCTCATCAGCAGTTCGAGGTCGCAGACTTGCCGCGGAGTGAGGTCCCAGGAAGGCCATTCGCGCGATTGTGCCTTGATTTCCGCAGCGCGGTCAGAGGTGGCGATCAGGTTTACAAGTTCCCCGCCGTGCGGGGCAATGAGATGGCTTGTCGAAGCGCTCAAGTGCGTGAACCTCCCAGGTTCGTTGAATGATTTCCAACAACTAAAGATTTCTGCAACAACATTTAATGGTAATTTTGCCGGTTGGTGGCGCAGCGGCTGGCAGGGCAGTCTCTCCCCACGTCATCACTATTTCATTCAGAATACTACGTTTAGAGATGGCTTTCAAAATTAGATTGAGGTCTCGGAGGAGAACAGAGTAGCGAAGCAATTGACTTGCCGATCGCTTCGTACTTTAATCCCTACTAAGTCGCTTAGAATAAATGTGTTTTGGTCTAGATGCACCGGGGGCGTTAGCGGCGTGTGCAAAGATTTGCGGCACATACGCAAATTTAAACGGCGTCAGATCGAGTCAATTCGATCGCCACCGCCGCCGCAAAACCTGCGGGAACGGCGAACGGCTTCACCAGCCAACGGCTAGCTTCGACGACATCGGGGCGTGTTGCGATCAGTGATTGTTCTATCTCTCGATCAATCGACACGTCGAATTGGGCGAGAGGATGAGACAATCCCTCGCCGCGAGCTTTGATGTACGCTTCTTTGCGGGTCCAGCAGCGGAAAAATCCTTCATAAAGTTCGGTCGCAGAATATCCACGAAGGGTGGACCTCTCGGCCACAGAAAAAAAACGCTCCGCTAATGCGGCGACTTCAAGATTGGTGCGGATCGCTTCGACATCGACGCCAACTCTCCGATCCAGCGTGAAAGCGATCGCAACTAATCCGGCAGTGTGCGACACGTTAAAGCAGACCGGCAGAGTAGGGCGGTCAGCTACAAGTATCGGCTTCCCATGTTCCTCGTAAGCGAACCGAACGTCTCGTGGTGGAAGGTCCAGGTAACGGCCCACCAGAGATCGCAGAGCACCGCGCGCCAAAATGTATTCGTTGCGGTTCCGGTCAAAATGAAAGCGTTGAGCGCGGGCTAGTTCATCGTCTGAAAGTAGTTTCTGAAAGACAGCGACATCTTCGGACTCTGGCACAAGCGGTGAAAAATATACGTGAACCTCGTCGGCACAAATGGGGCCGAGAATTTCCTGCGTGGCAAGTGACAAGCTTTGCTGAAAGCGAATCTGCAATGATGTCGGCTAACTCCCAGCCGCCGATGGATGGTTTGACGCGGCGCTTGTCGAATCTTGAGAGCCTACGATAGGCGCGTAGCGATGGACGGGCTCCTTAGCTGAGTATTTAAGCAAGCACCACAGTACGCGGAAGCCATCCCTCCAGCCGATTTTTTTCCCCTCTTCGTAAGTGCGCCCCCAGTAACTGATGCCAACCTCATAAATGCGAAGATGACGCTTGGCAACTTTGACGGTGATCTCAGGGTCGAATCCAAAACGGTCTTCTTCAAGGGGAATTGCCTGAATGATCTCGCGACGGAAAACTTTATAGCAGGTTTCCATGTCGCTTAGATTTATATCGGTGAGGCAGTTCGAGAGCAGAGTCAAAACCTTGTTGGCGACCGAGTGCCAGAAATACAGAACACGATGAGGGCCGCTCCCTAGAAAACGCGATCCATATACAACGTCCGCTTTGCCTTGAAGCAAGGGGTCGAGCAGCGCTGGGTAGTCGACCGGATCGTATTCGAGGTCGGCATCCTGAACCAACACAAAATCACCGGTAGCTTCGCGAATTCCTCGGCGTAAAGCGGCACCCTTGCCTTGGTTTCGAAGTTGCAAGAATACTCGCACGCGAGGATTTTCAGACTGAAGTTGCGCTAGTAAATCCTGCGAACCATCTTTGGATCCGTCGTCCACGCACAATAGTTCGACATCAATGGGCACAGCGAGAACCCGCTCGACCACCGCGCGAATCGTCGCGCGCTCGTTATACACCGGCATGATGACCGAAAGCTTCATGTGATCAAAAAAGTTCGCACACGGATCGAGGCAAAGCGAATTCTAAAAAAGAAGTTTACTCGAATATTCGTCGTCTCGCCGTGCCAGTCATAATTGAAGAAAGTACGCCCTCGGAATGTAAAACCTTCCAGTTGACCAAAGCTGAACACAAAAGCTGAAAAACTATTCACATGGGAGATGAAAAATCCAACAAATAATCCTGTGCCGCGCACCGCCGAAGGTTCGGCACGGCAAACCTTCGAGAATTCGTGGAGCTGGCGTGGCGCAAGTGATTGGCATAGCTTAGTTTGAGCGGTGCGACTTTTTTTGATTCTTCGCTTGCGAATTTGCACCACGAATGCTGCATTGATCGGAGAGCGGTGGGATTTGCTGTTGAAAACCAAGTTCATGAGCCCACGTTTCTTTACGAATTGTGGAAACCCTGTAGTCGTGGCACGGTAAATGCATTAGAACGTGGAAACCCATCGCAAAGGCTCTGAGCTCCCGAGCAACATCCCAGGACACTCTCCGCCTTCGTTGTGAATGGGAAGGGTAAGTCTTTGGCGAGTTATCCGGAAGAAGGGGAGAGCAGTGAAGGATCAATCAGTTCGTTTGGCTCCCCGGGAGCAGCAGATTGCGGATCTTCTACTCCAAGGCTGTGACAACGCAGAAATCAGCAAAGAACTGAAGATGGCGCGGCGCACGGTTAAGGCCCACTTCAACCGTCTCTTTGTACGTTTTGGAATTCGGGACGGCATCAAGCGGGTCAAGCTGGCGACTTTTTTATACCGGAGGCAGCTATGGTTGGATCGGAAAGATACGGTAAGAGAAGCACAAACGAGCGCGAACAACGGGTCATCGAGCTAGTCGCTCAGGGGCTCAAGAACAGCGAAGTCGCGCGCAGCATCGGCACCACCGAGCACGTTGTGAAGAACTATTTGCGGGTTATTTACGACAAGCTAGGGCTCTGGAACCGCGTCGAACTCGCGCTCTGGTATGAAGCCCGACGGTTTGAGTCAGCCGTGCACGCATAAGTTGAACCGAAGGTGCGCGTGGTTATCCGTGCACAAGCTCGTTCGAAGCTGAAGACCAAAAGAAAAAGCCTCCGCAACCTGCGGAGGCTTTTTCGTTGGGCCAAGTCACTCGCAGACCTTCCGATAGGCTGGTTCAAATTGATCAAGCTGGGCATCTCGCTGAAGCGAAGTTCGTCCGCCCGCAGTCTTGCCGTACAAGGGATCGCCCGGGCAGTAGTAAAGTGCCGTGTGCAAATCGATCCACACCTGGATTGTCGGATTGCCTAGATTTGTCGGAGCCGGAGGCGGGTCGGCGAGACCGAGCGACACCAAAGTCCGTTGAAAAAAACTAAGCTGCACTTGTGGAGGCGACGACTCCCGGGCGGGCGCATTCGCCCGAACAGAATTTGGTATCGAGCGATTGCCCCACCCGGAAAGCACGATAATCAAGAGCAGAGCTGACACGGCCAAATAAATCGTGGCTCGATGTTTCTGCCACCGTGTTGAAATCCGCGATCCTACCGATGCCGAACCCCGAGCCGATTCCAACCATAGTTGGGCGGAACTCGCCGACTGCCAGGGCGTGTCGACTTCCGTGATTTCGGCTGGGTCTTTTACAGGGTGCGACGCGATATCTTCAGCTGCGGAAAGGGCCGTTGACGGCTCGCTGCTTCGCGGGATCAGCGAAACCGGCCAGACTTCCGAATCGGTTTCGATCGCGCTTGATTCGGTAGCAGATTTTTCCGTGAAGCGCTCGTGTGAAAAGACGGTCTCGGCTGGATCCTGCGAGAAAAATTCTGCTGTGAACTCTGGAATTGGCGGGATCGATGGATCCGGTGTCTGGTCCACAGACGGTGCGAGCGATCTTTCTAAATGGGGCTGAAGTGCGTCCAGGGCCTGCAACATGTTGTTGCGTTCCGAAGCGACTGTTTCGGTCCACTTAAGCCCAGCGTCGCGGGCGATTGCTTCGAGAATGAGGTTAGCCATCAGGCCGGCGGTGCGCACGTCGTCCGCGCTATAGGCTGCCACGCTGTCATAGCGGAACTCGAGACTGCAAGAAATTCCTCCCTCGTAGCGCGAGGGAGCGACGATCAAAGAAAGCACGTTCTGTGACCGGCAAACATCAGCGGAGGATTTAGGCAGAGCAGTAGTATCAGGGCACTCCACCGCGGTCGCCTCGTTTTCCGACAGCGAGACGGACGATACAGTTTCTGAAATTGGCGCACTGGTTCCGGCGATTGAGACGGCATTCCCGCTTGCCGCCAAATACGTGAGCTGGCCATCATGGGACATCCCGATGGCGACGCCAGAAGCTTTCGCAATAAAGAGTGAGCGATCGGCGATTAGCTGAGCCGCGTCTCGCAGATCGAGTCTACGAACCTCAATGAGTCGCTGTGTTTCGGTGACTTCGGCGAGGGGATCGAGCGAAACAGTAGCCTTTGCACTGTTGCGGTGGCCATGCTGCTGGATTACGTAGGCAGATTCCAACAACTGCTGGAAGGAGTGCTCGTCCAACGCGAACTTAGCCTGTGGATTTTTTTCGATGGGCGGTTTCAAGGGGCAGCAGCTCCATCAACTTCGCGAAAAGGCACACGTTAATTGTAGTGCAAACGTCAAATTTGCGACTGCGGATGGGTAATCGGCAGGTTGGCAATTTGTGACTTAAGTACCCAATTCCAGAGGTGGGGTGGCTAGTAAGTTGCCATTGCAGGTTCTTGCTTATTCTCCGCGGCTGGGTGGCTCAGGAAGAAGTGGACCGCGGGGGTGATGATCAGCGACAACACCATAGAAATCAGAATTCCCCCGATGACCGCGATGGCAAGGGGTTGCAGCATTTGTGAGCCTGCACCCCAGGCAAAAGCCAGAGGCAACATGCCGGCGATCGTGGCGAGGGCCGTCATCACAATGGGACGGAGGCGCCGACGGCTTGCCTGAAGCATGGCGTCCTCCGCAGAAAGTCCAAGCGCAATGCCTCTCTGGTCTGCGTCAAGAAGGAGGATGCCATTCTTGGCCACGATTCCAATCACCATGATCATCCCCATGAACGACGACACGTTGAAAGTGGTGCGGGTGATGACGAGTGCGATGAACACTCCGGAAGTGGATAGGATCGCGGAGGCCAGGATCGCTAGAGGAGCGGCAAACGTCCGGAACTCGAAGAGAAGGACGATAAATACCAGGAGGATGGCAAGGATGAGAACGAACACCAAATCTTTGAAGGATTTTTGTTGCTCAGCGTAGGTTCCGCCGTATTCGACTCGAATGCTGGCAGGTAGATGTAAATCGGCCACGGCTTTCTGCACGGCGGCGACTCCGCTGCCAAGATTTGTGCCTTCCAGTCGAGCAGTGATTGCCACGTCGCGTTGTAAATTCTCACGGCGAATTTCCGTCTGTCCCGGAACGTCGGTGAGCGTGGCGAGAGCGCCCAATGTCGCGGTCTTGCCGGTGCTGCTAACCAGAAGGGTGTCACGGATGGCATCCAGCGAGGCGCGGCTGGCGTCCGGGAAACGAACGCGCACGGTGTAGGCGCGATCATTCGTTATGACTGGTGTTGCCGCTGGCTCGCCTTCAACAATAGCAGAGACATCCACTGCCACTTCTTCCGGAGTGAAACCCGCTCGCGCGGCCACGCTGGGATTGATCTGGAAGACCACAGCCGGACCGCTCACCGTGTTTTCGATTCCGTTAAGAATGTCGACAACCCCGGGAACTTTATGAATAGCGTCGCCCACTTTCGGGGCCCACTGCTCAAGGAGGGCGGCGTTTTGCGAGAATAGTTTGATCTGGATTGGCTCCGGAGCGCTGCTGAGATCGCCAATCATGTCTTGCAGGACTTGAATGAACTCAAAGTCGAGGGCTGGTTCCTGGGCCTTGATATCAGTTCGCAGGTCGGCCATGATGTCGTCGACCGCGCGGCTGCGTTTGGCTTTCAGCTTCACCAAAATGTCGCCAGTGTTGGCTTCCGTTACGGCCGCGAGGCCTAATTGAAGTCCGGTGCGCCGGGAAGTGCTCTCGACCTCCGCGACTTCATGGAGCATTTGTTCTACATGGGAGATCACGCGATTGGTCTCGGCCAGCGAACTTCCCGCGGGCATGATGTAGTCGATGGTGAATCCGCCTTCATCCATTTCCGGCAACAAGTCAGATCCGGAAAATTGATAGCAGAAATAAGAAACCGCGATGAGGACGATGCCGAGAATTCCCAGCGTCTTGGGCCGCGCAATCGCCCATTGGAGCCAGCGCTGATGGAATGCGATGATCTTTTTGAATGTCTTTCCTAAAGAGGCTTCTTCCGCGGCCAGCATGCGGTCGTGAAGGTCTGCTTCAGATTCGCCTGCACCCACGGGCTGAGCACCGGAGTGGCCATGTTTCTTAATCAGGTATTGGCTGAGATTTGGAGTCCAGGTGAGCGCCAAGGCCAACGACGTGAATAGCGAAACGCCGACGGTGAGGGCGAGGGCGCGAAAAAATGTTCCGGTGATACCGGTAATTGCAATAAGCGGGACAAACACCACAATGGGTGTAAGAGTTGAGCCGATCAACGGCACGGTGATCTCATGCAAGGCGGACTGGATGGCTTCGAGACGATTTTGACCGGCATCGCGGTGGAGAACGATGTTTTCCACCACTACGATGGCGTCGTCGATCACCATGCCTACCGCCGCGGCCAATCCGCCCAGGGTCATGAGATTAAAACTCTGGCCCAGCATTTTGAGAACGATGAATGTGATGGCGATAGTGACGGGAATGACGAGTCCGGCGACGATAGATGTTCCCCAATCGCGAAGAAACACCACCAGAATGATTGAGGCCAGCACCAGGCCGATCAGGATCGCGTCGCGAACGCTTTTGATCGATTCGCCAACGATGATGGATTGATCGTAGAAGGGCTGAATATCAACGCCCGGAGGAAGAGTCTTGCGAATTTCATCGATTTGCTGATGGATTCCGTCCGCCACCTGGACCGTGTTGCTGTCGGGCTGCCGGTTTACGTTTAGCAGGACGGCAGGCTGGCCGTTGGCAGTTACGATCGTGTAGACGGGCTTTACGCCGGAAACAACGCTCGCCACGTCGCCGACCCGCACCGGAATGCCGGTCGAAGTTGTTTTTACAACCGTCGCTGCAATCTGCTCTGGATTGCGAACTTGACCACTGATCAGTCCGAGGACCAGTTGGTGGTTGCGCTCGAACAATCCGGGAGAGTCGATGAGATTGGTCTTGCGCATCGAGTCCAACAAGTCATTGACGGTCACTCCAGCCGTCAAGAGTTTTGCCGCATTGGGGACGATTTGGAACTCCGGCTCCTGTCCGCCTTGCACGATCACCGTGGACACGCCGTCAACCCGGTTCAATCGTGGCTTGATCTCGTAGGTCGCCATCTCCCAGAGTTTGGTTTGTGGAACTTTGGCGGACGTGATGCTGTAACCGATGATCGGAAAGCTCGCGAATGTCATGCGATGGGCTTCCACAGTGGCAGTAGGCGGCAGTTCCGGCTGCACGCGAGACAAGGCGGCGTTTACGTATTGGAGGGTCTGGAACATGTCGACGTTCCAGTTAAAGAAAAGGTCTACCTCGGCGGATCCCCGGCTGGTGATCGAACGCACGCTTTGCAGTCCGGGGACGCTGTTCACAGCCTCTTCGATGGGCCGGGTGATAGTGACCATCATCTGATCGATGGGCATGACGCCGTTGTCGACAGCGATGAGCAAGCGGGGAAAATTAGTTTCTGGAAATACAGAGACTGGAATTGTGTAGGCAAGGTAAGCGCCGAGAACCGCCAGCGTGGCGATCAAGAAGATCACCGGCTTAGACTGCCGGGAGAACCAGTATGAATTTTCTGGTGGCAGCGTGGGCGCACTCTTCAGGGGGCTATTTTTCATCTTTAATCTTTCGCCCCAGCGTCTTTCGCTCCAGAATCTTTCGCCCCTGCCTTGTCTTTGTCAGCGGAATCGTCCTTAGCGTCGGCCGCTTCAGCCTGAACAATTTTTGCGTTGTCAGGCAGACCGTACGCGCCCGAAGCGACTACTTTGTCGCCCTCCTTCAAACCATCGACAATCTGGATGTCGTCATCTTGCTGGATTCCGGCCGTCACCGTTTTCTGGTGAGCGCGACCGTCAGTTCCCGCGATCATGACGCTCGTAGTACCGTCTGCTGCTGTTTGCAGAGCGACTGCGGGGACGACCATTGCATCGGCGATAGTCTTTGCCACTATTGAAAGCTGAACGCTGGCCCCGGGCTTCAACAATGCGCCGGAATTTTTCGCTTCGACCCAGATTTCTACTGTCGTGCTGTTAGGGTCGAGGGCGGGGCTAACGAGCGTCACTTTTCCTTCCACCGTCTTGTCCTCTCCAGGAACTCTGATGGTCGCGGAGTTGCCGGTCTTGAGAAGCTGCGCTTCGCGCTGTGGGATGTGGGCGCGCGCAATCACGCTCGACGTGTTCATCACGGTGAGTAGCGGGGTTCCCGCGGCCGCCATTTCGCCGGGGTACAGAGGTCTGTCGGTGACGACTCCGTCGATAGGGCTGCGGACCTCCGAGTAGCCTAATTGCGCCTCGGCGCCAAGATACTTTCCTTTCGCCGATTCCAATTGTCCTGCCGCGCCCTTCATTCCTTCCGCGTTGCCGAATTTCTGCAACGCTGCGAGATGCTGATCGGCAATATCTGCTTGATTTCGAGCCTGGGTGTAATCCACCAGACTCTGATCAAGCTCTTTGCGGGGAAGCGCGCCCTGCTGGAAAAGGTCCTGGCGGCTTTTGTACACTTTTTCCTGTGCGTCTCTAAGCTCGCGCGCAGCTGTGTCGTCGAGTTCTGCTTTGCGAAGTTCTTCGGGAAGGCTGCCGGCTGTGGTTGTTTTGTACACCGACTCAGCTTGATCAAATGAACCCTTTGCGTCTTGAGCCGCAGCGGATAAATCCATGTTCTCGAGCGTGGCCAGCAATTCTCCCTTATGCACGCGACTGCCTCGCTTCACGTAGAAAGTCTTCACCGGCGCGCTAATTTTAGAAGTGATGGCGGACTGCGCCAGAGGAAATAGCACTGCATCGGAGACAATGGTGTGCTCAATGGTCTTTTTCTCGACGGGAACGATTTGGACTGCGACCGGCTGCTCTTTCTCGGCAGGTTCCTTGGAGCATCCAACGCTTGCTGCTAAGAGAGTGGCAAGGACCGCTGTGGCGAACACGCCAGTTCGCTGAACGCTGCCTAGCACCGGGCGTTTGAATTGCTTTTGTTGAAGCATGCGTTTAGAGGTTCCCCGTTAGAGTCTGCAAATTCGCCAGTGCCACTCGGTATCTGACTTGGCCGTCATTGAAGGCGTTGTTGGATAGGATCATTGTGTTCTGGGCATCGACCACTTCGAGAACGAGAGCTTCTCCGGCTTGATAACGTAGCGTGGTCAATCGCAGGCTTTCGCTGGCTAGCTGCGCGGAGAGGCTCAACGAATCCATTTCAGATTGGGCAGCCTGCGCTTCGTCATACAACGTACGCAACCTGGCAAGAAGCTCCCGCTGTGTGCGACTGAGTTCCACACGCGCGAGATCACGCCGAAGGTCAGCCTGCTTCACCTTACTGCGACTGGATCCCCAATTCCAAACTGGGAGTTGCAGCGTCGCCGCCGCAGAGTATCCAAGATTCTGGGCACTTCCACTTTCGGTGGCGAAATGGTTCGCGTCGATTCCGTAAAAGTAGTCGAGACTCACCGACGGCAGGAAGCCATTCCACGAACTGAAAACTTCCTGCCTTGCCGCCTGTAGCGAGGCCAATGCGGCCCTAAGGTCGGGATTTTTTACCCCAGCCGCGCGCTGGACTTCAGCAAAAACAGGCAGCGGCTCGGCTGTCTGTAGATCGTCAACCACCGCGAAGTTTTCGTTGAAATCGGGGAAGACGAGAACCGCGAGGTCGAGCCGGGATTTATTCATGTCAAGCTGGGCTTCACGCAAATCGCGCTGTTGCTGCTGAAATTGCAATTGCGCTTTCACGACGTCGGAGTGGGCTACTTCGCCGCCGTGTTCGAGTTTCTGGCTGATGCCGAAGAAGCGTTCGGCCTCGGTGAACGCGCGCTCTGTCGTGGCGTACTTACGCTGGGCAGAAACAAAGCCGTAGTATGCCTGGACCACAGACACGACCAGACCCCGTGCCGCGACCTCTGCGCGAGCCTTGGCGACAGCCTCCAACGCGCGATTGCGGCGATAGTCTGCAACGTTCGCTAGCGACAGTGTTTCGTTTACGTTGCCCTGGCTGACATATTCATGGACGCCGTTATTGGCGATAAAGCGCGACCCGCCGCTGCCGTTCCCCTGGTTATAGTCGAACGCAGCGGTGTAGTTCACATTCGGAAGGAGGTTGGCGCGGCTTTGAACCCGGTCTTCGCGCGCGATGCCGAAGTCGGTGACCGCAGAGCGGTATGTCGGATCGTTCTTCCGAGCACGGTCAAGGGCATCCTGCAAAGTGAGCGTCAGGGGCGCGGCGCTCGGCGCCGGAGCAGTCGTTTGCGCTGAGCCGTCCACCGCGGAGCCGGCGACCTGGCTGAAGGATGCTAACGGAAAAACAGCGACCAGCATGGCCAGGTAAAAATTCCGAAGAGCTGAGAATCGATGCATTAGTTCTCTTCCCCGTAGCAGAGCATTTCGAACCCTATTTAAGACAACACTAGTTTCTGAAAGCCTAGATTAAGACAAGCTGAACCAAATCGGTAACCGTTGAACTCCTGAGTCGGTGTACTACCTTCTAACTACGGCTCAAGGAGTAGAATCGTGCGCATACCCATGCAAAGCTCCGCGACGAAGCCACCGACTACGGGGGGCGGTCCGCGCACTGCGGTCCGCGAGAGTCGGCGTCGCATTCGGCACAGAATTCATACTCCGGCCTACGCCAGTCTGGAGACCGTAAACAAGGGCTCGATGCTCGATCTCTGTGCCATTCTCGATTTGAGTGAGGACGGCATGTCCGTGCAGAGTCCAACAGCTCTGGAGACGAATCGCGAAGTCAGCTTCCTGTTGGATTTTTCCGAGACCCGAAGTCGAGTCCGCGCAACTGGAACGGTGATCTGGTCGGACCGTTCGGGTCGCTGCGGCATTCGCTTTACCGATGCGCTGCCTCCGGCAGCCGTTCAGGCAGTTCAGGAATGGCTATTTGTGAATATGTTGACTGCGCTCGCGCACCACGCGGCGGGACTTAAATCCGAACCAATCAGTGAACCTGCGGAAAAGCCGGCTCGCGCTGTGGGAACCGTACCCTTTTCGGGCTCGACCGATTACACGGGAATGCTGGCGGCGCTGGAGGCGGTCAAAAGGGAAGTGGAAGCGCTTGACGGGGATCTTGACCGTTCGCTTCGGCTGATTGTTGAAAGAGCGCTGGCGTTCACTCGGGCAAGCGGAGCGGCGATTGCCATTTTAGAAGTGAATCATCGGCAAAACGCGCCATCCCAGGATAACGTGATGGTGTGCCGGTCCAGGGCTGGCTCGGATGCGCCCAGCCTAGGCGCGCGGCTGCAAGCGGGCGCAGGCTTTTCCGGAGAGTGTGTGCGCACCGGTAAATTGATGCGATGCGAAGACACTGAGATTGATTCGCGTGTCGACCAGGACAGCTGCCGAGCGCTCGGGATCAGGTCGATGGTTGCGGTGCCTGTTCGGTCCGGACAATTTGTCGCGGGAATTCTTGAAGTCTTTTCGCCCGATCCGAATGCATTCACGGTGCTCGACAACTCTGCCCTGATGCGGCTTGCGGAAACGGTCTCGTTCGCGATTCATCGTGCCGCGAAGGTCATGGTAAGAGCAACGACCGCACCGGCGGCCCGCGCTGTTGTTGATCGGGCACCGAAGTTGCGTCCTCGGGAAACCGATCCTGATGTCCCGGCGCTATTCGACGCTGAAGATGGAACCCCAGATCTCTCGTGGTCACGACGAGTTTTACTGTTTGCGGTCGCGCTCACCCTGATTATCGTTGTGATTTGGCTGGTCAAGACCTGGCCACATAACGGATCGCTGCCTTCGGCAAGTCATCGACTGAAGAATGCCAGCATGTCGGTGCCGGGAGCATCGACCACTTCGGGCCTGCCAGATGGTATTGATGGGGTCCGGACCCTCGCGGAAAAAGGTGACGCGGCGGCGCAATTCGCGCTGGGGGTTCACTACGCAACCGGCGAGGGTGTATCGCAGAACTACGGCGAGGCGGTTCGCTGGTTTTCAATGGCGGCAGAGCAAGGCCAGGTGATGGCGCAAGCGACGTTGGGCGCCTACTACTGGGCAGGGCGCGGAGTTCCTCAAGATATGCAAAAGGCCTATTTCTGGGCGATGCTCGCGCAAGCGGGAGGCGACGACGCGAGCAAAGTGAGAGTGTCGTTTCTGGCCTCGCGCATGACTCGTGCCCAGATATTATCGGCGCAACAACGTGCCAACGAGTGGGTGAAGGAACACCAGATCGTTAACAATCGCGCGGACGCTTCCCGCTAAAAGCATTCTTTAGAATGAATTCCCCCAAAACGCAGGCGCATTTGCAAAAGCGGCATGACAAGGTATATGTCTTGTCTCGACCATGAAGATCGCCCGGTTGCACATCACCCTTACGCCGTTTTTTATTCTTCTGTGCATTTCGTTACATGCGCAAAATAAGCCGAAGCTCACGCTCGACGAATTTTTCAACTACGTGAGTTACGACGCCATCGCCCTTTCTCCCGACGGACGTTCGTTGGTCGCGGTGGTGGACCGCGCGGATTGGGATGAAGAGAGATACCGTCAGGAGCTTTGGCTATATCGCGACGGCGGTGGGCTCAGCCAGCTTACTCGGTCCGGGAAGGATACTGCGCCTCAATGGTCCCCGGACGGAAAATGGATTGCATTCCTCTCCGAACGTGGAGATGCGAGAGGAAAAGGCGAAGCGGAAAATCAATCGAAAAACGAAGACGCCAGCCAGCTCTATCTGATTTCTTCCACCGGAGGAGAAGCTTTTGCAGTCACTCGGAGCGAGGAAGACGTGCATGCGTTTGCCTGGTCAAGTGATTCGCAGAGTTTATTTTTCGCGACCCGCGATCCGTGGAGCAAAGCTCAAAACGAAGCGCATAAGAAAGAATGGAAGGACGTGCAACGCTTCCGCGGCGACGAGCGCGGCGACGCCATCTTCAGAATTGACCTGGCCGGTTTAGTCAGTTCCCAAATTCCAAGCGAGAAACCACCAGTTGAGAGCGAATCAGGCTCACCGGCCGGCGCGCACAAGATTTCCCACTTTGCGTGGCGCGTGAAAGAGATGGAGACTTCTCCGGATGGGCGACGTATCGCGTTTGTGAGCGAGTCGAATTCCGAACGCCAGGAGAAAGTCGAGGAGTTTGAGATTTACGTCGTTGACGCAACCGTTGCCGATCAGGCTCCCCGGCAGATCACCCGCAATCAGGCGGTCGAACAGGGAATCCATTGGGCGAACGACAGCCAGCACATTTTCTTTCAGGTTGATGTTGGTTCCGTCGAAGGCAAATACAGGGACGCGCAAACACGTCTCTATTGGGTCGACGCAAGTTCCGGTTCAATCGAGCGATGGGGGGCGGATTTCGGCGGTGCCATTATTCACTATGCCCTGACGCCGTCCGGCGGAGTTTTGGCCACCGGACGGGTTGGAACCGAGGTGCAGATGTACTCGCAGGCAAGCGCGTCTTCTCCCTTCCTCAAACTGGCGGGATGGCCGGGCGCCTACGATTGGATTGCAACTGCCGCAAAATCGGGACGCATCGGACTTGTTTATTCCAGTATCGAAAAGCCCGCTGAAATTTATCTGGCCTCGAGTTTCGAGCAGATGAACGTTGCAGCTCCCGTTACTTCGTTCAATGCACTGTTTACGCAAAGGGATTTACCCAAAGCGAAGCCCTACAAATGGACTTCCGACGATGGGGTACCGATCGAAGGGATGTTGATGTATCCACCGGGAAAGTTCGAGGCAAAAAATCTTCCTGTGTTCGTCTACATACACGGTGGCCCGGCTGATGCGGATGGCAATCATTTCGAGGCCGACTGGTATCAGTGGGACCGATTGGCGGCGGGTCAGGGCTGGTTGGTCTTTGAACCGAACTATCGGGGATCGAGCGGATATGGCGATAAATTTCTGGCGGAGATCGTGCCAGAAATTGTGTCGCGTCCCGGCAAAGACATTCTTGAAGGAGTGAAAGCGCTCGTTCAGCAAGGGATTGCAGATCCCGCTCACCTGGCGGTGGGTGGTTACAGTTACGGCGGGTACATGACAAATTG
Organism: Terriglobia bacterium; assembly: GCA_963771505.1. Taxonomy (GTDB): domain Bacteria; phylum Acidobacteriota; class Terriglobia; order Terriglobales; family Acidobacteriaceae; genus JAJPHW01. The sequence goes on along the minus strand of CAVYTO010000002.1, from coordinate 1,133,220 downwards.
GCTGATCACCCAGAGCACACAGTGGAAGGCTGCGGTCACTGGGGCGGGGTCGGTCGAGCATGTTGCGGACTGGGGCAACGACGACACGACCTTCGACGATGCGTATTTTCTGGGCGGCCTTCCCTGGGAGCAAGCAAAGCGCTATCAGGATGAGGCGGCGATTTTTCAAATGCAGAAGGTACGCACACCAACCCACATCGTAGGAGGGGCGGAAGATATTCGCGTGGCTGTCGCGGAAGACTACCTGCTTGATCACGCATTGCACGCTTTAGGCATTCCGAGTGAGCTGCTCATTTTTCCGGGCGAAGGGCACTCGCTCGACAAAAATCCATGGCACGGCAGGATCAAGGTGCGTGAAGAATTGAAGTGGTTGCAGAAATACGGGGGAGTTCCGGTGCAACAGTAGCTGAACAATTAGGGCGTAGTGGACTTTGCTGCGATTGGCTTCGTGCTGGAGTTGGAGTGCGCCAGCGTGACGTGCCTGGTTGCCTCGGTGTAACGGGCGACGCCTTGGTAGATCGCTTCCGCGATTTCCTGTCGATAGGTTGAGCTTTTCAGATTGGTTTCATCGGTTGGGCTGCTGACGAAAGACACTTCGGTCAAGATGGCCGGCATGGTGGTGCCAGTAAGCACGATGTAGGACGCTTCCTTCACGCCACGGTTTGGTAATTCGCTTTTGGCTGCGAGCGCGCGGTAAAGCGATTGCTGCACATCTCCGGCAAGACGGCGCGAATCGTCGACTTTCTCGCGGATATTCACGTTGGTCCAGTTGACGTTTTGCAGATCGCCATCGGGTGTATGGGCGTGGGCGGACGAATAAGTGTTGGTGTAGTAAGTCTCAACGCCCCGCGCAGAAGTGAAATCGCTGTAATTTGCATGTACGGAGACAAACAGGTCCGCATGATCTACATTTGCGACTTCGGTTCGCTTTTCCAGCGCGATGTAGGTGTCGTCGGCGCGGGTGTATACCACTTCTGCTCCGAGCCGCTTGGCTACGAGTTGTCCCAATCGGCTTACCAGGTCGAGGGTCAAATCTTTTTCAAGCAGTCCCTGGCGGCCGACTGTGCCCAAATCCCATCCGCCGTGGCCGGCATCGAGCACAATGCGAAGCTTCGGTGACTTTGACGGTTTGACATCGCTGGATTGATCGCTGGTTTGCGCCGTTCCGTTGAAAGGGCTTTTCGATGGGCCGAACAAGTCGACTTTGGCGCGTGGCTGCGGTCTTGATTCAGCGCCGTGTATTTCCACCACGAGCCGATAAGGGTTCTGCTCAATGCTCACCGCAAAAGTTACTGCCGACCTTGTTTCCAAAACGATCCGGGTTATGTCGTCCGAGCCTTGGGCCGCACGCACCCGGGTCAGCAAGGCATCCCCGACTTCAATAGGATGGCTCAGTTTTGGATCTAACTTCGTGTCGTGTAGATCCAGGTAAATGCGCTCGGGATCGTTGAGATGGTGCGCCTCATACTGCACCTGATCCCCAAGGTCGATCGCAATCGTGCTTGAACCCTGCGACGACCAGTGGCGAATTCCTGTGATGTCGGTAATTCCGGATGCGTGGTGCACTGATGCAACGGCGGGCACATTGGTTTCGGCAGGCGGAGTTGATGCATTTGTCGAGCTTGCGGGAGAAGAGATCGCCGGCAACTGCGTGCTGGCCGCTGACGACGAGCCGGTCCTTCGATGGGTAAACCACCATCCGCAGCCGGCGACCGCGACAATCAAGGCTAGTGCGGCGAGAACAACCCACCGGCCCTGCGAGGGCGGATTAATGAACTGAATCTCGCTCGCCGGTTCGGCAGCGATATCGCTTTCTAGCGGTTCAGGGAAGAATCTCGGATATACGGGTTCGACTGGAAGTTCGCCAGCTTCGATCTCCGTGGAGCGCGCCGCAGACTGGGCAACCTGGCCGGACTCGACCGGGGTAGACAGCGCTGGATTCACTGCTAGAGTGCGCGACGCGAGTTGAGGCGAACTTTCCTCGAGACGAACCTCTTCCCTAGGCTGCATGGCGGCAAGAATCAATTCCGCCAGCAACGCAAGTCGGCGAACGTCCGAGTCGGTGAAGTGATGCGGCACCGACGAGAAAGTCTCGATCAGTCCGATCGTTGTTCGTTTAACCAATAAAGGGACCGCAACCATCGATCGACTGCCGAGCTGACGACAGATGTAGGGGTTGACCCGGGGGTCGTGGTTCGAGTCGTCGCAGCGCACAGCCGTTCCGCTGGTCAGGCACGCGCCCGAAAAACCGGAACTCGGATTTAATCGCGCGCCGATGTCGGGAGCGGTTTTTCCCACCGAAGCGCGACATACCACCGACTGACCATCAGCGATCGCAATAGCAACGCCATCGGCGCGCGTGATGACCATCGCTCGCTCCGCTGCAAGCTGCAACACCTGGTCAAACGCCAGCCGTTGCTCCGCGTCGGCGAACTCATACGACAGAGGTGAGTTCGGGTTGCCGAAGCGCACATTTCGTTCCCGAATTTGTTGCGTGAGGGCGGCGAAAGCAAGAAGGCTCTGTAAAGGATCTCGACGAGAGAGTTCGGGCGCTGAAGAACCGTCTCCTCCCGGGAACGGGCGGACAGGCAGATCAGCCGCAAGCGTGTTTTGCGGACGAGCGTTCATGAGACGAGTGGGCGCGAGCAACTCGCCAACTGCCTGTAACTTACAGTGGTTTCCGTAGAATCGCAATGATTCTTATGAGGCTTAACCCGGAGGGTTAGGCGCTTGGCAGTAAGACGGCAGGGAGCCTTTTGTACATTGCAATTCGTTTCGCCTCCGCTTACTCTGATGGGGCTAAGTCGAAAGCATAAGGAAGTGTGAAGTTGGTGGAGAGGTTGCTGGATAAGAAGGCGAAATGGCTGTGGCCCTTGGGCTTGATGGCCACCGGCGTGGCGGCAGCGACGGTAGTGGTTTTTCGAGGCTGTTGGCATCGCAAGATGAGTTGGCCCATCCGCACGCAGCAGCATTCCTACCAAGTGTGCGTTGGTTGTGGCATCAAGCGGCTCTTTGACGAGAGAGAGTTTCGTGCCCATGGTCCTTACAGTTACGATCTCAACCGGCTCATCGAGCTAGAGCGAAAGTCGCGGACAGAAACTCGAGATGTCCCGCTAGCGGAGCCAGCCCATGCACAACATCGACCGGCATCGTGATCCAGTTAGATTTCCGTTACTAGTGTGCGAAATATTGCCGTTCCAGCCACAGCTGTAATTCTTTTTTGGCTGGCACGCCCAGCGGGAGAAACTTCACGCCTGCATTCCCCTCGACGTCCGTCCAAACCACCTTGCCGGGAACCTTGAATGGCTGGCTGCCTGGAAGCGCCAAGCTAATCTCCAGCCTGGAAGCGATCGGCAAAGGCTTTTTGGCGCGAAAGCCGAGACCACCCTGGCTCAAATTGAGTAAGCTCGCGTCCTGTTTCTTACCCGGCGCATATGAAATTGCGATTGGCAATTCGAGAGATGCGCGATGATAGCGAAGCCGTCCGCCGACAATGTTGTTTCGCGCCGCGGAGAGAGTATGAACGGCGTGCTCAACTGAGATTGGCTTTTGCAGAAGAAATGATGCGCCAGCTTTCTCAAGCTTGGGAAATCCATGTGGCCGGCTCATGAAGGCGACGGGCATCGACGTCTGATTCGGACGCGCGGTCAAGCCTTCCATCACCTGGTCGGTTCCGCCGAGATCGCAATCAATGATGAGAGCGTCACACTTGCTCGATGCCAGCTTGGCGCGGGCGCGTTCCGGGCGTGGTTCGACATCCACACTTATTTGCATACCGCCGAGGATGCATTCGAGCACGCTCACTTCGGCCCAATCGCGAGAGACAATCATGGAGGAAAGTGTCATGGCTCCACTCTATCCGCGAGCGTAACCCTGACCTAGATAACCATGGTAATGATGGCCGGTCAGTCTTCGAGAGCGTCCGAATTTGGGAGCGACAACGAGTCGCGAATCTCACGCCAGAGTTCATCTCGTCCGGCGCCAGTTCGAGCGGAATATGTGACCAGGCGCGAGTGGGGAAATTTCTCCGTGTAAGACTTCACGGACGCACGCAATTGATTGCCGGAGATGCGGTCGCTCTTCGTTGCGACAATTACGAATGGCCGCTCTTGCGTCGTCAGAAATTCAAGCAGTTGCTGATCGCTGGACTGAGGGGGAATGCTGATGTCGACCAGCGCCAGACATAGGATGAGCGTGGATCGCTGGTGCAAGTACGGGTCAATGAATGCGGCCCACTGGCTGGAAACTTCGCGGGAAATTTTTGCGTAACCGTATCCCGGCAAATCGGCAAAGATCACCTCTGGCTCGGGTTTACCTGCCCACCTTATCTCAAAAAAATTGATGGCCTGCGTTCGGCCCGGTGTGTTGCTTGTTTTTGCGACCTTAGCGCCGACCAAAGAGTTTATGACGCTCGACTTGCCCACGTTCGACCGCCCAAGAAAAGCGACCTCTGGAAGACCCGGCGCAGGGAAGTGACGCAGATCGGTCGCCGATAACATGAATCGCGTCAGGACACGCATAAGTTAGTTTGCAGCGTGCGGCGGGAAGATGCAACCCGGCTATTACAAACCTAACGGTCGCTTGTGATCGTGCGATTCCTGCACTTTAACCGGGAAGTACTTGTTGCGAATTTGCAGAATTGCAGCGACGATGATGCCGATACCGACGCTGATCCCAAAGAAGAGCCGATATGCGGGAAAGAACACGGAAACTAGCGCCACCAGCACAACCGCAATGGCCAGGCTGATCTTGCCTTTCGCGGAAACCGTCGCTGGTTCGGGACCTTCCGGGTTCACACCCCAAATATTATCAAACCTTTGCCCCAAAAGCGAGGGCAGGGAAAAGTGTTGTAGACTGCTTTTTCGTCGGGGGAAATCCATGTCCTGGGCCGGTGACTTAGTCAAACGCTATCGGATTGAAGACGGCAATAAGTTCCGCCTTAAAGATTTTGACCCGGCCGACACCGGCTCCGAGCATTCTAAGCGCGATGCGGAAAAGCTCTTGCAGCAGGGCATTGCAGACATGGCAGAGTTGCAGGACAAACTTTACGCGCAGAACCGATGGGGGCTGCTGCTGATTTTTCAAGCGATGGATGCGGCCGGGAAAGATGGCGCCATTAAGCATGTGATGTCAGGCGTGAATCCTCAGGGCTGCCAGGTTTATTCATTCAAAACGCCTTCGTCTGAGGAAACCGACCACGATTACCTGTGGCGCTGCGCCATGCGTCTACCAGAGCGTGGAAAGATAGGTATTTTCAACCGCTCTTATTATGAAGAAGTGTTGGTCACTCGCGTGCACCCGGAAATTCTTGCGTCGCAGAAGATCCCATCAAGTCTCGTAGATAAGGACGTCTGGAAAAATCGGTTCGAAGACATTCATAATTTCGAACGTCATTTGTGGCGGAATGGATTTGTCGTCCGCAAGTTTTTCCTGAACCTGTCGAAAAAAGAGCAGAAGCGGCGTTTTCTTGCGCGGCTGGATCATCCCGAAAAAAACTGGAAGTTTTCGGTTGCCGATGTGCGGGAGAGGGAGCATTGGGACGACTACATGTCCGCCTACGAAGACATGATCGTCAACACCGCGTGCAAACACGCCCCGTGGTACGTGATTCCTGCGGACAATAAGTGGTTCTCGCGGGTGGCGGTCGCTGCTGCAATCGTTGAAACCCTGGAAAGTCTCGATTTACACTATCCAAAAGATAGTCCCGACCAAAAAAAGCAACTTCAGGAAGCTCGCGATCAGCTAAACGGCAAAGAATCGGCAAAAAAGAAACGGCATTAGGATTAAGTTTTCCCAAGCCTGCGATAACTTTCCGCACGTTACCATCCCCCACTTTCGTGCCACGCTTCTGGCACGTCAGAGCCTTGTACGACTTCCTGACGATTGGTAGCTTGACAACAAGGAAGTCTTCCCAGGTCGCGAGTAGAACATTCGAACGAGGTGGGCTATGAAGCTGGTTCATCTGTGTTACGCGGCGTTGGGAATTGCGGTGGCTCGTTGGATCTTCAAGCGTGAATCCGTACCGGCGTTCGATCCGGTAACGCGGTTACGTTCCTCTGGCTTGCTGTAAACGGTAGTTGCTGAATGGGCGGGCGGAAGCCCGTTGCGTGTCCTTCGTCCCGCCCGCCCATTCGCACCCGCTCTACGGAATCTCTCCGAAGTTGTACGACCATCGTTTCCCGCCGTAACTGCTCTCCGTCGCAATTTCTCATTACAATTTTGCTTAACGGAATTCTTCCGCTCTCTATGCGTTCTTGCACGGCATCGACGAGATTTGTGGGCGTGCTGTCGGTATTTGTACTGCTATTCTCGGTGGTCAGCGTCGCGCAGTCGGAGGATGAAGTTCCGCTTGGCGACGTTGCGAGGACAGCGCGAACGCAGCATGCAGCCGCGAGCTCCCCGGTCGCCAGCATTCCTGTCATCGACAATGAGAACCTCGCTCAAGCGGTAACCGATGCGCAAAAGTTGAAGGCGGACTCTGCGCCGGTATTCTCGATTGTTCCGGGCGGAAAGAAATTCCAAATCGCGTCGCCCGATGGAACTTGCAGCCTTTCGTTCAACGCTAATGCGACCGCGTTGATCTCTGACCCTTTGGTGGCCAAAGAAGTGCCGCAGTCCGAACTAGCGAAACTGGATGGCCCGGCCACCATTAACAGCGACACCTTACAGCTCTCGCTCTACAACGGAACGAACTGGAATCTTACGGAAGTAGTGATTGGATTAACCATCGTTCGCCACGAGAGCGTCGAAGCTTCGGAAAAGCCATTTTTCGGCCAGGCGAAACTGATTCCCGCGGCAGCGGCGGATGTGCCTGTAGAACATAGCGAGACTGTGTCTGGAGAAACTGGCGCGAGACGTTCGGACTTCACGACGCTTTACCACTTGAAAGGCCCTGCTGCACCGCTGAAGACTACCGTCTTGCAAGAGCTGATGGCGGCGGCGATCGCACCCGGAACTGACTGGCATTGGGCGATCGTTTCAGCTAAAGGCGTACAAGTGAAGTCAGTGGCTGCGTCACCACTAACTCCGACATCCCAACCCACAATGCCGGGGAGCCTGGCGTTACCGGTCACTGCTCCAAATGCGCCAGCGGCGCTACCCTAAATTCCTGGACCTGAAACCATTTCGGTTTTGCCGCTCTTGATGCTGCGGTAGGCGGCATCGATGATCTTCTGATTCTGCCAGCCTTCCTCGCCGGAGACAGGAAACTCAGCTCGGCCTTCCACAGCATCCGCGAATGCATCCACTTGCCGCGCGTAAGCTCGAGAATTCGAAACGGTATCGCGATCAACCGTGTCCCAGACGTCTCGAAGCTCTACGGCGACGGGATGTTCGACGTTGAGTCCGTTGTCCGCTCGCAGCGAACCGTTTTCACCCACGATCTCGAGAGGCGTTCGATATTCGGCGCGGAACGAAACTGTCACGTTGGCAAGAGTGCCGCGGGAAAACTCGAGAATCAGCGCCGCGGCCGCTTCGAGGTCTCCGGAGGTCTCGTCACGCGTTGCCAGCGCAGTGACGCGCACGACTTCGTCCTGAAGGATGAAGCGCAAGCCGTCGATGCAATGGACGCCGACGTCCGCAATCGGACCTCCGCCGGCGACTGCTAAATCGTAAAGCCATTTCCGCGCGTGATTCTTGCCGCCGGCAAACGAAAATTCAGCACGTGCGAAAACAGGCTTGCCAATTTGTCCGGCAGCCAACCGCTCACGCATTCGCGCTGTGCTTTCTTCGAAACGAAACACTTGGGCAACGCCGAGCAGGACGCCGGCCGAGCGGGCCGCTTCGACCATCTCTTTGCACTGATCCGCATTAACGCCCATCGGTTTTTCGCACAAAACAGGCTTGCCACAACGAACCGCCGTCAGCACATCTTGAAGATGCATCGCGTTTGGCGTGGCGACAAAAACGGCGTCGACTTCATCGGATCGGCACAAGTCTTCGGCGGAGTCGAAAGCCAAGGGAATGTCGAATTCTTTTGCTGACGCTTGCGCTTTGACAAGGGTCCGGCGGGACAGCGCAGAGACCCTGCAATTTTGCGCCAGCGTGAAACCCGGCATTAGCCGCTTTACCGCGTGCAGACCGAATCCGACGATTCCGAAGCGGACCATGCCGCAAGTCTAAACGGAAATCTAACGTGGGGAGCCGGGCTTTTTCAACTCTTCCATCGTGCTTTGAATAAGTTCTTTCGCCTCGGTGAGGCTCTTCATGACAATTTGAATATCTAGGACGGGCTTGCCGGGCCAACGTTGGCTCTGGCAATAGACTCCATGCTGCCCAACCAGTGCCATTGCGTCTGTGATCGTGTCGAGAGCGACGGCGAGGCGTCCGCGAGGCACTCCCATCATCGTTTCATGGTGCTCAAGTTCAGCGCGCTTTTCGTCGAAGACTGACACCTCACGATTGTAGCCGCAGCAATTGCAGAAAGATGAATTTGCTAACCGCGCATCAGCGGGATAGTCTATGGGGTCGCAATGGAAACTAGAAATTCTTAGGAGAAACCATGCAAAAACGTTTGACGGTATTCGCTCTGATTTTGACGTTTGTGTCCCTCGCTGCTTGTCAGAAAACCAAACCGAGTCCGGCGGCTTCCGCATCGTGCAAATTTACCGATGGTAAGAGCATTAAGACGGACTATTCGAGCCCACGTGCCAAGGGCCGGAAGATTTACGGAGGGTTGGTTCCCTATGGCGAAGTTTGGCGCCTTGGAGCGAACGATGCCACGACGTTGGTGACCGACGTAAACTTGACCGCTGGCGGAAAAGACATTCCCGCCGGGAGCTATACGCTTTTTGCTGTTCCTGCACAGGATAAGTGGACGCTGGTGATCAGCAAAAAGACTGGTGAGTGGGGCATTCCGTATCCCGACGGAAGCGATCTGGCTCGCATTGATATGAAGGCCTCCCCACTACCTTCGGCCATGGAGAATTTCACGATTTCCTATGACGCAAAAGGCGGAAGCTGCGTGCTGAATGCCGATTGGGAGAGTACGAGAGCGTCGGTGGAGTTTACAGAGAAAAAGTAGCTTACTGAGAATTAGCAGGCGGCGATGAGAGTTGGTCCTCACCGCCGCGCACCTGCGGTCGGAACTCCGCCCCATGGAGAAACGCAGCGCTGCAAGCACTTCGCCACGGCGACCAAGGCCCACCGGAAGGGGATACCGTGCCATTGGCCGGCTCTAAACTCGGGCGTTATCCTTTGTGCATGACTGGCCGGCTACTTCTTACAACTCTCCTGCTCGTGACGTCGTCGATGGCACTCCAGATCCCAACCGGTAATCCAAGAGCACCAGTCAATTCTGAACCTCCGCTCCCCGTGGAGAAGGCATTTTGTCCGGGCGACGGACGTGTTGTTTCCCAATGGAGGATTGCTCATCAAGCGGCTTTATATTCGTCGTGGAAGGCCGACCATATCCGCAACGGTTCGTTAAAGCGGGGAGAACTCGTCACGGTACTTAAGGGCGTTAGCGTCACCCGTAAGCCCGCCAGGATCTTGGTTATCCGGGACAATCCCTGATCTTTCCCTAAAATCCGGTGACACCATTCTTCGCTATGATCATTTTGGCGAGATGGCTAGCATTTGGGCCAACGGGGCGTGGCATCGAAAATATGATGTGTGGAGAACCGTTGAACTTGATGGCGGCGGTTGTGGGGCTCGCAACGCCTGTGATTCCAAAGTCATTGAAAGCGGGAGGAACGAGTGGTGGGTACAAGTACGAACGAGTCAGAACCGCACGGGCTGGACTGCAGGACACAACGGTAACTTTGATGAGTTGTGCGGCGACTGAGATCGCTTATTTGGTGTCAGGCTTCCAGCGCAGAATTGGCTTCCGTGCGGCCGCCGTCTCGTCGAGACGCGAGACCCGCGTGGTGTAAGGCGCGCCAAGAACGATCTTTGGATCTTGTTCGACCTCGGCTGCTATCCGCTTCATCGCTTCAATAAATAAATCCAACTCGTCACGGCCCTCGCTTTCGGTCGGTTCGATCATCAACGCTCCGGGCACGATGAGCGGAAAGGCCGTTGTGTATGGGTGGAATCCGTAGTCGATGAGGCGCTTGGCCAGATCCATCGTCTTCACGCCTTTTTTTGCCTGATTCTTGTCGCTGAAAACGACTTCATGCATGCTGGGCGTCGAATATGGCAGATCGAACACGCCTTCAAGGCCTTTCCTGATGTAGTTCGCGTTGAGCACAGCATCTTCGGTGGTTTGCCGCAAACCATCTGGTCCATTCGCGAGAATATAAGCCAATGCGCGAACGAACATGCCGAAGTTTCCGTAGAACGCGCGAACGCGGCCCACACTTTCAGGTCGGTTGTAGTCGAAGCCCAAGGTTCCGTCAGACTTGGAAACCATAACTGGGGTGGGAAGAAATGGCTCAAGAATTTTCTTGATCGCCACCGGGCCGGAACCTGGTCCCCCGCCGCCGTGCGGCGTTGAAAATGTCTTGTGCAGGTTGAGGTGCATGACGTCAACGCCAAAATCGCCGGGACGCGCCTTGCCGACCAGCGCGTTCATGTTAGCGCCGTCCATGTAGAGCAAGCCGCCTTTGGCATGCATCAAATCGGCGATCTTATGAATCTCCTGCTCGAAAACGCCCAGGGTGTTCGGATTCGTGAGCATCAACGCAGCGACTTCGTTATTCATCTGCGATTCGAGCGCGGCAATGTCGACCATGCCGTTCGAATTGGATTTCAAGTTCTCAACGGCGTAACCAACGGTCGCAGCGGTCGCGGGATTGGTGCCGTGCGCAGAGTCGGGAATCAAGACTTTCTTGCGGGCAGCGCCTTTCGATTCGTGAAACGCCCGCACCATCAACAATCCGGTGAGTTCGCCTTGAGCGCCGGCTGCGGGCTGCAAGGTAATGGCGTCCATACCGGTGATTTCAATCAGGCATTCGCTGAGCGTCTTCATGATGCGCAGCGCGCCTTGAGAAATATTTTCCGGCTGATACGGATGCCCATTGGCCAGGCCGTCCATGCGCACCACAACTTCATTGACCCGCGGGTTGTATTTCATCGTGCAGGAGCCAAGTGGATACATGCCAAGATCGATGGCATAGTTCCACGTGGAAAGCCGGGTGAAGTGGCGAATGATCTCGATTTCGCTAACTTCAGGCATGTTGCCTAAGTCGGCCCGCTCGGCTGAACCGAGAAGCGCCTTTGAGTCCACTTCAGGCACATCGAGCGGAGGCAGCTTCCATGCGGCTTTGCCCGGTGAGGATTTCTCGAAGATCAGGCCTTCATCCTGGCTGGTGTGGCGGGTGGCTTTCAGGTCGGGGAACTGATTCATCGCACCACCTCCGGCACGGCTTCTTCTTCGCGAGCGGTTGAGCGATCTCCGGAGCCTTCCCTTTCACCGAGTACACCGGCAGCAACATCAATCGTTGAGCGGGAAGTAAGCTCGGTGCAACACCAGAGAGACGCATTGCCAAGCTCAGGATAAAACTTCTTAAGTGGCAGCCCCCCGACAATTCTGTGTTCGAGAATGCGGCCGTTGATGGACTTCGGAGCTTCGTTGGTCTCGATCACGAATTCGTTGAATCTCGGAGCCGCAGCGAACAAAACTTTCGCGTGTTTGCCAAACTGTTCGGCAGCATAATGAGCTTTGGCGAGATTCTGTTTTGCCAATTCGCGCAGGCCAACTTTGCCGTACACATTCATGAAAATATTTACCATCAGCGCGATCAGCGCCTGATTGGTGCAGATGTTCGAAGTGGCCTTCTCGCGGCGGATGTGTTGCTCGCGAGTAGCGAGGGTTAGCACGAACCCTCGCCGACCTTTGCTGTCCACGGTCTGGCCAACCAGGCGACCGGGCATTTGCCGGACGAATTGTTCACGAGTTGCGATGACACCGCAATAAGGCCCGCCAAAGCCTAGCGGAACGCCGAAAGACTGAGCTTCGAGTGCGATGATGTCCGCTTGTCGCGGCGGTTCGACGATTCCGAGCGATACTGCTTCTGCGATGGATACCACCAGCATCGCGCCATGTTTGTGAGCGATCTCGGCGATCGCGCTCACATCTTCAATTGTCCCGAAGAAATTCGGCGACTGAATTAAGACGCAGGCGGTTCGGGCCGTTACCGAGCTTTCAAGCGCTTTCAGATCGAGGCGCCCAGTCTCGGCATACCCGACCTCGGTGATGGGCATTTCCTGGTGCGTGGCGTAGGTCGCGAGCACCTCGCGATATTCCGGATGTACCGACCGTGCAACCACTACTCCATTTCGTCCGGTGACGCGCGAAGCCATCAATGCAGCTTCTGTCGTCGCAGTCGAACCGTCATACATGGAAGCGTTGGCAACTTCCATGCCGGTCAGTTCGCAAATCATCGTTTGAAATTCGAAAATCGATTGCAGGGTGCCCTGCGAAACCTCCGCCTGGTAGGGGGTGTAGGCAGTCAGGAACTCGCCGCGCGAAATGAGCGAATCGATAATCACGGGCCGATAGTGCGAATAAGCGCCAGCTCCGAGAAACGAGGCGTAGCCATCACCATTTTCGCGGGAGCGATCGCGGAACCAATCCATAATTTCGGATTCGGCCATCTGGCGAGGCACATTGAGGTCTCGATTCAAACGGTACTCGCCGGGGATCGGCGCGAAGAGATCGTCAATCGAGCGCGAGCCGATCACCCGCAGCATCGATTCGCGGTCGGAGGGAGACTTGGGTAAGTAGCGTTGCATAGAGGTTAGTTAGATGACAGAGTTAGTTTATTCGATTGTGGGCTATAAAGGCATTTGAGCCGAACGCACAATTAAGAATGGTGCTGTCGTCCCTGGAAAGTCGTTCTTTTTCGAAACTCGCCCTGGGTGGAAGTTTTAGTGTGAGCCTTCTTCCGCCACATACTTTTCGTAATCAGCGGACGAAAGGAGCGAATTCAACTCGTTCGGATCTTTGAGTTTGATCTTGACCAGCCACGAACCATGAGCGTCTTTGTTTATTTTTTCGGGGGCGGTGGCGAGTTCGGCGTTCACTTCGGTGACGGTGCCAGATGCGGGAGCGAACAGGTCGGACACCGCTTTTACAGATTCCACTGAGCCAAACGTGGTACCCGCCTTTATCTCCGTACCAACTTTCGGCGCGTCAACGAAAACGATGTCGCCGAGAGATTCCTGAGCATAGGTCGTGATTCCAATGGTCGCGCTACTGCCTTCAGGTTTGATCCACTCATGCTCTTTGGTGTACTTGAAGTCGGTCGGATAGGACATTGCGGCAATGCTCCTGTTCGTTAAATTCAACTTTTCTTCGGACGCTTATAGAACGGCGTAGGTACGACCTGCGCTTGCACGCCTTGGCCTCGAATCTCGACATTCACAGCTGATCCGATAGTCGCGAACTCTGGCGGCACATAGGCCAACGCAATATTTTTCTTCAAGAACGGAGCGGGCGATCCGCTGGTGACGTATCCAATCTTTTTGCCTGAGTCATCGATAATTGGATAATCATCTCGCGCGATTCCGCGGCCCGTCATCTCAAGGCCGATCAAGGAGCGACTGAGCGCCGCGGTTTTGGCTTTTTCTAGTGCGGCCCGGCCGATGAACTCGGGTTTGTCCATCTTGCAGAAGCGGTCGAGTCCAGCTTCCCAGACATTGATCGAATCCGAAATTTCGTGACCGTAAAGCGGCAGTTTTCCTTCCAGTCGAAGGGTGTTTCGCGCTCCCAATCCGCAGGGCACGGCGCCGAAGGATTTTCCGGCAGAGAGGACCTCGTTCCAGACGCGTGCGCTTGTCGATTCGTCACTGGGAATGTAGATTTCGAAACCGTCTTCTGCGGTGTAGCCGGTGCGGGCGATCAGAATATTCTTCAGTCCGCACACCGTGCCGCGCGTCACCCAATAAAACTTAACCGCTGAAAGATCGGCGTCGGTGAGCTTCTGAAGCACATCGACGCCTTTCGGACCCTGAATTGCGATCTGGGTGAAATCGTCGGACAGATTTTCCACGACGCAATCGAAGCCGCGTGTGTTCTCATACACCCAATTGAAGTCTTTTTCGCGGGTTCCCGCGTTGATAACCAGAAGATATTCATTTTCGCCGAGGCGGTGAACGATAACGTCGTCAACGAACGTGCCGTTCGGGTAAAGCAACGCTGAATACTGAGCCTGGCCGACCGTCAGCTTTGAGGCATCGTTCATCGATATCTGCTGAACCGCGGCGAGCGCGCCGGGTCCGGCCAGGCGGATGTCCCCCATGTGGCTTACATCGAATATGCCGGCGTTGGTGCGCACTGCCATGTGCTCGGCGACAATTCCGCAGCCCATCGATGCAGGGTATTCGACCGGCATCTCCCACCCGCCGAAGGGAACCATTTTCGCGCCCAGTTGACGATGGACGGAATTCAGGGCCGTTTTTCGGAGATCGGTGGATGCTTCGGCGACGGACAATTCAGCCTCGATTGGAGCAGTGGTGGAAACTAGTTACCCTAACATGCGTGAGCTTGTGCGTTCAACCACCGCATCCGTCGAAGAAGCGCGACAGAATTGAGAATCCGGGAATGGCAGAATTCATTCCGGTTGGCGTTTTACGTCTTACTCTGCTTAAATTCTTGCAGTCCTCGCTCGAATTTATTGCATGATCGATATTCATAGCCACATCCTTCCTGAGGTTGACGACGGTTCGAAATCGCGGGAAATGTCGATTGCCATGTGCCGCATGGCGGCTGAGGATGGCATCGATCAGATTGTGGCAACCCCCCATGCCAACGAACATTTCCGCTACGACCGCGAATATCTGCAAGATTTGCTGCGGAGCTTGCAAAGAGACATAGGCGGCCGGCCTCGTCTGTCGCTAGGCTGCGACTTTCATCTTTCGTACGATAACTTTCAGGACCTTATGGTGCGTCCGGAATATTACACAATCGAGGGCCGCAAATATCTGCTGGTCGAGTTGAGCGATTTTGGAATTCCGGTACAGATTGACGAGTGCTTCACGAATCTCTCCGCACACGGAATTATCCCGGTACTCACTCATCCTGAGAGAAATCCGATCCTGCAGAAAAACCCGCAACGAGTTCTTCGCTGGATTGATTTGGGTTGTGCAGTGCAAGTCACTGCTTCTTCTTTGACTGGATTCTGGGGCGAAAGAGCCTGGCGTTCAGCGCAGTGGTTGCTGAAGCACAATGCGGTGCACGTGGTGGCTACGGACGCACACGACACCCATCACCGTCCCCCGCTGTTATCGGCGGCGAGGGAAGAAGTCGCCGAGATCTGCGGCGTGGAGATCGCGAATGCGCTGGTGGAAGGCAATCCAGCGGCAATTGTCCAGGGAGTGCCGTTGCCTTACCTGCCGGAAGTGGTGGAAGCTTAATTGCTTCAGTCCGCGGGAAGGGTGGCGCGTTGACGTAGTGGCAGTGTGACTCTCGAAGTAGTGCTCTCCAGCCACTTGCGCAGTTCGGGGATCGCGGCGCGGGTGGCGACTTCCCCGGCATGGATCATTTCAGCGCTGCGTTCGAAGTCGTCGTACTTAAATCCCGTCACGTTCGGCTCAATCACAAGATCCGCAGCCTGCTTCCATACGCCGCTGTTCATTTCCTGAGCAATCGCAAAGCACTGTCCAATGACGTCGAATAAGTGCCGCGGTCCGGCGTCTCCGTGGGTCCATGTACCGCGCAATTGAACTGCTAGAACGCGCTCTGCACCCATCTGACGCAAGGGCCGGGTGGGGACTGCGTGAGCCAGCATTCCATCCACGTGCAGCTTGCCGCCGATTTCTACCGGCAGAAACATGCCAGGATAAGCGCAACTAGCGCGTACGGGATCGACCAACGGTCCGGCTTGAAAGACAACGCCGTCTCCGGTCGAAAAATCGGTTGCGGTCACCGCGAGTGGAATGTGCAGTTCTTCAAATGTCTTGACCTTCAGAATTCGATTGAGAAATCCGATCATTCGCGCGTTGCTCGCGAATCCATAGCGGGAGAGAGTCCACTTGGCAAAATGCTTGAATCGTACCTGCGTGGCCATCACTTCCAGTTCTTTCGTGGTGACGCCGCTACAGTAAGCGGCACCGATGAGTGCGCCGACGCTGGTTCCGGCTATGCACTCGATGGGGATGTTCTCTTCTTCAAGAACTTTCAGTACGCCAACGTGGGCAATGCCGCGAGCGAATCCGCCTCCGAGCGCCAGTCCGATGGAGGGACGTGATTCGGTTTCCGCCTGCCCTTGCCCCGTTAATTCCCGGCTAAAGGCTTGCACGGAGCGAATGATTTTGCCAAATGACTCCATAACAGTTCTAAACCCGAAGCCCGGCTAATAAGCGCGAACTGCCACCAAAGCCGCAACTGTAGGGCCAATCGCGTGAACTCATTGTTCCATTTAATGTCGTGGATTGCCAGATTACCCCGGACCCATTACCCAGCCCTGATAGAGTGACTAAGTCCCGTGTTCCTGATAACTTGAGCGAATGGCGCGAGAGGTTTCAGCGGGGGGCGTGGTTGTCCGGCCAGGGGCCAATGGCTGGGAAGTGGCCGTAATTGAGCCTCAACGGGAGTCGCCTCCGGTTCCGGCCGTCACGCCAAGGAAAAGAAAATCGCAAAAAGTGTTACTTGCTTTGCCCAAAGGACTGGTTGATGAACCTGAGAAACCTGAGCAGGCCGCTATCCGGGAGGTGGCCGAAGAGACGGGGCTCACGGCGACAATCATTACAAAGCTCGGCGACATTAAGTACTTCTACATCCGCACTTGGGGCGATCAGGAGAGGGTCTTCAAAATCGTGAGTTTCTACCTGCTGCGGTGCGTCTCAGGCCAAATCGACCTGATTGAGGAAGAAATGCGGATTGAAGTGAAGAGAGCGCTGTGGATTCCCCTTTCTGAGGCGGCGAGCCGCTTGGCTTACAAGGGCGAGAAAGAAATGTTGCGCAAAGCGGAGAGCTATTTGGCGGCGGAGTTTTCCGACGGAAGTCCAAGTCAAGCGCTGGAAGGCGGGGCGTAAATGTCGCGAATCGCCCACAAAGAACAACATTTCACTTCAGGTAATTTTGTTCGCGACATCGTCATCGGCATGTCCGATGGCTTGACGGTGCCCTTTGCTTTGGCGGCAGGGCTCTCCGGCGCGGTGCAGAGCACGCGGCTGATCGTGGTGGGAGGACTGGCTGAAATTGCGGCAGGATCGATTGCCATGGGCCTCGGCGGGTATCTGGCTGCGCGCGGCGATGCGGAGCACTATGAGCAGGAACGCGAGCGGGAATATCGGGAGATCAAGGAGATTCCGGAAGAAGAAAAAAATGAGGTGAGCAAAGCGTTCGAGGCCTACGGCATCACGAGAGATCACAGCAAGCCGATTGTGGAGGCGTTGAGCGAACGTCCTGACGCGTGGGTGGATTTTATGATGCGCTACGAACTGGGCCTTGAGCAGCCGGAACCTGAAAGAGCGCGCAACAGCGCCGCAACGATTGCGACAGCCTATATTGTGGGCGGTTTCGTACCGCTGACACCCTACATCGCGATGGCGAACGCCGGCAAAGCGTTGGTTGTGTCAGCCGCAGTCACCCTGGCGGCGTTGGGAATCTTTGGCTACATGAAGGGACAATTCACGGGCGCGAGTCCGTTGAAAAGCGGCGCCCAGACGATGATCATCGGCGGTCTGGCCGCAGCAGCCGCATTCGGTCTGGCAAAGTTGATCGCGTAGCACGAGGCGGCAACTTGCTTACCGCCGCGCTGGTGGACAAAAAGAGGGAATACATGAAGCGCATCCATAAAGTCGCAATTCTTGGCGCGGGCACCATGGGTGCTCGCATTGCCGCGCATTTTGCGAATGCTGGCGTTCCGAGCTATTTATTGGACATTGTTCCGGCGGACTCAGATGCGGCTTCACGCAACAAGATCGCGGCTGCGGGTCTTGATGCCGCGAAGAAATCGAAGCCAGCCGCGTTTATGGATGCTTCGCGTGCGAGGCTGGTGACGATCGGCAATTTCGACGACGATCTGAAAAAGCTGTCCGATGCCGACTGGATCATCGAAGCGGTCGTCGAAAATCTAGACATCAAGCGTGCTCTGCTCAAGCGAGTGGAAGCGGTGCGCAAGCCAGGCACAATTATTACCACTAACACAAGTGGATTGCCGGTTGCGAGTATCGCGCAGGGTTTTAGCACAGATTTTCGCCGCAATTGGTTCGGAACTCATTTCTTCAATCCGCCGCGCTATATGCGGTTGCTGGAAATAATTCCTACGCCCGAAGCTGACCGCGCCGCGATGGAAGCCGTTGCGCATTTCTGTGATGTGCAACTGGGCAAGGGCGTCGTTTGGGCTAAAGACACGCCGAACTTTATCGGAAATCGGATCGGGACATTCTCCGTGCTGAACGTGATGCGTTTGATGAAAGACATGGATTTCTCGATTGAAGACGTTGACGCCCTCACGGGACAGATTTTGGGTTGGCCGAAGTCGGCGACCTTCCGCACCATCGATTTAGTTGGCCTCGATATTCTCGGTCACGTAGTGGGTAACATGCCCAAGTCTTCGGATGGTTCAATTCTCGGTCTGCCGGATTTTTATAAGCAAATGATCGAGCGCAAGTGGCTTGGCGATAAAACCCGCGGTGGCTTCTACAAAAAAGTCAAAAGCTCCGATGGCAAAGAAGACGAGCGGATGGCGATCGACTGGAAAACGCTGGAGTATCGTCCGCGGCAAAAGCCTAAATTCCCGTCTCTCGACATGGCCAAGAATTTGGATGACACCGGGGCTAGAGTTCGAATGCTGCTTGGACTTGATGGCGGTCAATCGCCGAAGGGCGACAAAGCGGGAGCGTTTTTATGGCAAGTCTTATCGGACCTGTGGACCTATTGCGCAAATCGAATTCCAGAAATTTCCGATTCTGTTGTCGAGATCGACCGGGCCATGCGCCTGGGCTTCAATTGGGAGATGGGTCCGTTTGAGCTATGGGACGCGGCAGGAGTGAAAGTCACGGTCGCGCGAATGGAGGCCGAGAACAAGCCAGTTGCGGACAACGTGAAGAAGCTGCTCGATGCGGGGAGGAAGACTTGGTACGAAGACGCACCTATTTCGAATTCTGGTCGGGCGTATTTCGACGTAGCGAGCGCAGATCTACTCCCGGTTGATGTGCCGTCCGGGGTTTGGTCCGTTTGGGTGGCCAAGAAATCGAGTGGTGTTGTGAAGAAGAATTCCGGCGCGTCGTTGGTTGACCTCGGCGACGGCGTGGGATGCATTGAGTTTCACAGCAAAATGAATTCGCTGGGTGGCGACATCATCGGCCTGATCAGCCAAACCCTGAAGCCCGGTGGGGCTGGTGACGCCTTCGACGGATTCGTAATTACAAACGATGCCACGAACTTCTCCGTAGGCGCAAACCTCATGCTTTTGCTGATGGCGGTTCAGGACGGCGAGTGGGATGACGTTGACCTGATGATCAAGCAGTTTCAAAACATGACTCAGGCCATCAAGTTTTCTCCCAAGCCGGTTGTGGTGTCGGCGTTCGGGCTGTGTCTCGGCGGAGGCACGGAAATTTCGCTCCATGCGGCAGCTCGTCAGGCGCATGCTGAACTTTACACGGGTTTGGTGGAAGTCGGCGTAGGACTTCTTCCCGGCGGTGGCGGCTGCAAAGAAATGTTGCTGCGAGCGGTGGATGAAGCGTCGGCGATCCGCCCGGGCGGTCGCGGAGAATCGGTTGAATTAATGGAGTCGATGAAAAAAGCGTTTGAAACGATTGCCACCGGAAAAGTGGCAACTTCCGCTTTAGAGGCGCGCAACCTGGGATTTTTAACGGAGTCGGACCGTATCACAATCAATCGTGACCGCTTGTTGTCGGACGCAAAGGCGCGAGCGCTTGAATTGGTAAACGCTGGATACGAGCCTCCGCAAATGCGGACGGACATTCCAGCCCCCGGCGAAAGCATGCTCGCCACCCTGCGAATGGGCATCCACATCATGCGGCAGGGTGACTACATCACTGAGTACGAGGTAAAACTGGCGACGAAAATCGCGGAAGTTCTGTGTGGGGGCAAGATCACGCCGGGGACGCCGGTCAGCGAGCAATATGTTTTGGATTTAGAGCGGGAAGGTTTCAAGTCGCTTTGCGGCGAGAAGAAGACGCAAGAGCGGATTCAATACACGCTAAAAACCGGGAAGACGTTGAGGAATTAATTCCGCACGGCGACCTAGTCCTGAACGTCTTGGACTCAAGTCCGCTGGTCGACCTTGTGCAGCGGCACTCCTGTGCAAAACAAAACAAAATTTTTCTGTCGTGATGCAGCGAAAAGAAGTTATATTGATTTTGCTCTCGATTCCCTGACGACAACTGACCTGATTTGATGGCACGGAAGGCAGGTTCCACCATCTCGCAGGAAGAGTTGTACCCGCCGCCAAGCGAGCCCTCGCGCGACGAAATAGAAGATTCGCGCCTACTCGATCTGGATGCGGAGCAGGAATCGCCCTTCCTGCGCGGACAGAAACGTGTCCCGGTCCGTCGCGGAACCCTCCCAAAAAAAACCGCAGCCAAACTTCTTTGGGGTGCAGCCGTGCTGACGCTTGTAGCCCTGTGCACTTCAGCGGTGGCGGCCGTCTATCACTACGGCGAGCACTCGTGGCGCTTCCGCGTTGAATCAAGCGATGACATCGATGTTTCCGGCAATAAGAATGTCACGCGAGCGCAGGTCATCGAGGTCATGGGCGGCGACATCGGCCGAAACATCTTTTTCGTCCCTCTGGATCAACGCAAGCAACAGCTAGAGCAAATTCCCTGGGTTGAATCCGCCAGCGTCATGCGATTCGCGCCCAACCATTTGCGAATCGAAATTCACGAGCGCAATCCGGTGGCATTCGTCCGGGTAGGATCGAAATTTCTGCTGACCGACGCTTCCGGGGCATTAATGGACTTACCGCAGCCGGGGAAAACTAAATATTCGTTTCCTGTGATCGTGGGTTCAAATTCCGGTGAACCCCTTTCGACGCGGTCGGCGCGCATGAAGATTTACAACGATCTTATTAGTGAGCTTGATTCCGACGGCGCACGGCGCTCGCAGGATTTGAGCGAGGCGGACCTTTCGGATCCCGACGACGTGAAGGTTCTGGCCAACGATCCCCAAGGCGAAGTTCTGGTGCATTTGGGATCTTCAAATTACCTCGAGCGATATCAGCGATACGTTTCGCATATCCGCGAGTGGCGGCAGCAGTTCGGCAAGGTCGAATCGGTGGATTTGCGATACGACCGGCAGATCATCGTGAATCCGGATATGGAAGGAGCGGCAAGACCAGCTCCGATGTCGCCTTCTGCCATGCGCGCAGCGATGTCGGCCGGGGTGAAGCAAGCGGCCCTGGTGATGCGACAAACACTGGACCAGCCAGAAACTGTTCCCACGAAAACCGCTGCCGTCGATCACGCAGCCAAGCCGAAAAGCGTGGCCGTTCCTCCGCATCATGCCGCCGCCAAACAGAAGCCAAAGTTACATCGCGTCGCAACTTCGAAGGCTAAACCGACTGCTGGAAAAAAAGTCGCAAAGAAGGCTGCAGCAAAAAATAAACCGAGCGGAAAGCAGGCTTCCGCCAATGCACAGGACCATCCCTAGATATGGCGAGCCAGTTCGAGCATTTATTAACGGCGATTGACGTAGGCAGCGCGAAGACATGTGTGCTGACCGCGGAGATGACGGAAGGCGGTTTGCGCTATCGCGGTCACGGCGTGGCGGAATCGCGAGGGTCGCGCAAGGGCGTTATCGTCGACTTGGATAAAGCCGTTACTTCCATTCAAAAGGCCGTCGAGCGCGCGGAGGACACAGCTGGTGTTCCTATTGAGCATGCGATTCTAGGCGCGGCTGGCGGGCATGTTCGCGGCGTGAACAGTCACGGCGGCATCAATTTTGGCAACCGATGCCGCGAGATCGGGCGCGAAGAAATTCGCCAGGCGGTGGAGAAAGCTCGATCTATACCACTTCCTCCCGATCGCGACATTCTTCATCTCTTGCCGCAGGAGTTCATCCTTGACGGACAAGGCGGCGTGCAGGACCCGTTGGGGATGATGGCGACCCGCTTGGAAGTGCGGGTGCATATGGTCACGGCGTCGGCGAGTGCCGCGCAAAACGTGGTCACCGCGGTTAACCGGGCCGGTGTCCACGTCGACGACACTGTGTTTGAACCTCTGGCTTGCGCGGACGCGGTGCTCAGCAGCGATGAACGCGAGCTAGGCATCTGTCTGGCAGACCTGGGCGCGGGGTCGACAAGCCTGGTCATCTTCCACGATGGAGCGGTGATCCACTCAGCGGGAATTCCGGTGGGCGGAGATCACTTCACCAGCGATCTGTCGTTCGGATTAAGCACTCCGGCAAACGAAGCGGAGAAGATCAAAAAGTCTTTCGGAAACACCGTTGTGACGCTGGTTCCAGAAGGAAATGAGATCGAAGTCCCGTCAGTCGGCGACCGGCCTTCACGCTTGATTTCGCAAAGAACCATTGCCGAAATTCTTGAGCCGCGCGCCCGTGAACTATTCGAAATGTTGCGAGACAACCTGCGCCAGGCGGGAATGGCGGACATCTGCGCCGGCGGAATTGTTCTGACCGGCGGGGGATCGCGTTTGCCGGGGGTGTGGGACGTGGCGGAATCGGTGCTCCGGCGTCCGGTGCGATTGGCCGGGCCCATGCCGCTGGCTCGCATGCCCAGCACGCTCGCCGAACCGGAGTTCGCCACCGTCCTCGGCATGGTGTTCTACGGGCAGCGATCAAGGGTAGCGCGGGGCTTGCAAGATTTGCGTTGGAGTTCGCGTTTGAAATCGATGTTTGCCAAGAAGGGCGCGTGAGCACTCGGCTTGGCGGAATTAGAGTGCGGTTGAAAATTCGCAATGCAGGGCCGATGGATGCAGCAAAAAATTCACTGAGGTGGGGACAATGAAAAAGGAAACCGACATCCGAATCAGTTTTAACGAAGACGCCCGCAACGACGCCAAGATTAAAGTGATTGGCGTTGGGGGCGGCGGCGGGAACGCCGTCAACCGCATGATCGATGCCGGTATGGAGGGCATCGAGTTCATCGTAGCCAACACCGATCTACAGGCTTTACGCATGTGCAACGCACCGGTGAAAATCCAACTCGGCGTCAAGCTGACGAATGGTCTCGGCGCTGGGGCCAACCCTGAAATCGGGCGCAAGGCTGCGCTTGAAGATTCCGACAAGATTATCGAAGCCCTCGAAGGCGCGGATATGGTGTTTGTCACCACTGGATTGGGTGGGGGCACAGGCACCGGCGCCGCGCCGATCATTGCTTCGTTGGCCAGCGAAATGGGTGCTCTTACGGTTGCGGTGGTCACTAAGCCCTTCGCGTTCGAAGGCAAACGCCGCATGCAGCAAGCCGAGCGCGGTATTTCTGAGTTGATGGACGCAGTCGACACCACCATCGTAATCCCCAATGAAAAGCTGCTGGCAGTCGCGCAGGACGCGGGCTTCTTCGAATCGTTCCGCGTAGCGGACGACATTCTGCGGCAAGGCGTCCAGGGAATTTCGGACATCATCACGATCCCCGGAATCATCAACCGCGATTTCGCCGACGTGAAAGCGATCATGGCGGGTATGGGATACGCGGTGATGGGAGCGGCCACCTCGAGCGGCGCGCGCCGGGCCACAGAAGCGGCGCAGAAAGCAATCGCGTCGCCTCTTCTTGAAGCTGGGGCAATTGACGGTGCGCGCGGCATTCTTATTAACATCACTGGGTCGACATCGCTAAAACTGGCCGAAGTTCAGGAAGCCTGCGGCATCATCCAGGATGCGGCCGATGACGACGCCAACATCATCTTTGGCGCGGTGCTCGACGAGAAGATGAAGGACGCAGTCAAGATCACCGTCATTGCAACCGGCTTCCAGGAATCCGACCGGTCACGGCGGATTCAACACAGTCGGAAAGGTTTTGTTGTGTCCACCGAGTCCGGTAGCTTCACCACGCACAGGGAACGGCAAGAGGATGACGAATTCTTCAAGCGCCGCGATCCGGGCGCGGACGCGCCTCCGCCACCGTCAATGGTGATGAACGAGGGTGCCGGTTCGGGCAGTTCTTCTCACGCGGATGTAGTGGCGCTTGATGCCGCGCGGGAAGCTGCCGTTCACGAAGCGGTGATCCGGGAGAACATGCTGGGCACCCTTGATCGTCAGGACGACCTGGATGTGCCCGCATTCATGCGCAAACGAACCGAAACCATGTAACGGCACGATTGGGATTTCGGCGGAGATTGCGGCTACGGCGTGAACTCGAACACCACACCGTTGCCGTAGTCTCCGCCGAATTCGATGGTGCCGTAGAGATTGCCCTGCCCATCTTCACCTCGGCCCGCTCCAACATAAGTCTATGTGCAGGGAAAACCGAATCGAGCCCAATGTTCGTTTCAAGAATGGCGGTTGCTTCAGGTGTGCAAAGTTTTTCACACCGTTACGGCCTCAATGGCCACGAGGGGCTTGGGTGATTGAAGCGTCCAAAGGCAGGCTCAATCCCATGACAATTTATACAGCTCGAATCGGGCCAGGGTATGTGTCGAGCAAAAGCTTCATGCAATTCCGCCGAAGATTCGCTCGATCTCCTCGCTGCCCATCCGATCAAAGTCGTCGGGCACCAAGATTTGCCCGGCCATAAAACCGAGTCGGCGCACTTGCGCGCCGATGGGAGGGCTAAGCGTCACGACCTTTACCAGCGGCTTGCCGGCTTTGGCAATCACGAACGTTTCGCCGCGTGAGGCTTCGTCGATCAGCTGCGATAGATGGGTCTTAGCCTCGTGAATGTTTAATGTTTTCATTGCGAAGCAAACTAAGTTTATGAGACTTGGTCTATCACGCCCTCACCGCGACCGCAATCTCCGCCCAATAGTCAACCAGGACTGTCAAAAAACGCCGCAGAGAATAACTAATTTTGTCTTCGCGAACGGCGAAACCGAGGGCTCTAATCCAAGCGAGCCCAAGGCCGAATTAGAAAGGGAAAATGTTTACCCTTCACGGAGGTATCGTTCCAGTAACCCGTCGAGCGTTACCGAAGGGACGTGACCTGCCAAAATGTTCCTGCAACTTATAGACCGGTATCGGGTTATATCAATTAAGCGAAGTTGGCGGGAAATGTACTTTTTTATTGCCTACATAAGCTAAGTCTCATAGTATCGAGGGACTGCAGGCGGGGCGGCCAATTTGGCGACTTGGTGGCCCATCCTTTGCTCATAAATAGGCAGTATTCCGGGGAAACGAACTTGATCAGAAGCTCAGCAATGTCGCGGATTCAGCGTTTTTTTGCCACTTTCTTCGTTTTGTCGCTGTTTGCCGCGAGCGCTTTCGCTGCGACGATCAACACCCGGCCCCGATCGACCCCGAAATCAAAAAAAGTTGTGGAGAGCGCGCACGCACGACATCACATGCGGCGGCTGGCGAAGAGCCGCCCTACAGTGGCGCGGCGCAGGGTTTTGCGCACCAGTTTGCATTCGCGCCGACATCATTACTACGAACGTTTCACGGCAAGTTCTTTTGCTGACGACATCACTGACGGAGATGTGACGACGGGTGAAGATCCGGTAGTGCGCCAAGCCGCGATCGATGCACTGGGCGGAATGAACGGCACGGTGGTCGCGATCGAGCCGACGAGCGGCCGCATTCTGGCGATGGTGAACCAGAAACTCGCGCTCTCGAGCGGAGCGCAACCTTGCTCGACCATTAAGCTTTCGGTCGCGCTGGCGGCTTTGAGTGAAGGCATCATCACCAAAGACACTCCGATTAGTTTGGGTGGTCGCTATCGCATGAACCTCACCACTGCACTGGCCCATTCGAACAACGCATATTTCGAGGCGTTGGGCCGCGATTTGGGATTCGAAAAAGTTCAGCATTACGCGCACCAGTTCGGTTTGGGCGAGATGGCGGGATACAAAATCCCCGGCGAGCAGTTGGGACAGTATCCGAGTGAAGTGATTCCTGACAGTCTGGGCGGAGTAGGCAAGATGTGCTCCTTCGGCGAAGGCGTGTCGATGACGCCGCTACAGCTGGGCGCAATGGTCTCAGCGATCGCCAACGGCGGGACGCTTTACTTCCTGCAACACCCTACCAAGCCTGAAGAAATTGCCAACTTTCAGCCGGTAATCAAGCGCCGTCTGCCGATCGCCGGACTGATCCCCGAACTTTCCGATGGGATGGCGGGAGCGGTGCAATACGGCACAGCCCGTAGCGTCAAACTGAATTTCAACGAAGAAGACATTCTCGGCAAGACCGGAACCTGTTCGAAAGCTGGAACGCGTTTCGGATGGTTCGCCTCCTACGCGAATACCGATATCGGACGAATCGTTGTGGTTGTGTTCCTTGAGGGTGGGCGTCCCACGTTCGGACCGAAGGCCGCAGAGTTAGCGGGAAGGATGTACCGCAGCCTCTACGATCACGAGTTCTTCATGGCGAAGCCGGTCACGCCTGCGACGACTGCAGCAACGAAGACGGCAGCAATCACTCCGTAAATGACGGTTACCAGCCGGCTCTGATATGTGCAAGTTGCAGAACTTTGCATCTTGACTGGGGTTTCGCCCTCGCCTATAGTCCTGCCTAAGCTCTAGGGGCAATTCCGGTTCTCTCCCACCCGACAGTCCCTTGGGGGAATTGTAGCCAAAATCCCAGTCAACCAAGAAGGAAAAGAGTATCCATGAGACTACGTATTGCACCACTAACTTTGGCCGCCGCCGGAATGTTTTGCCTCGGCACCTGCACTTTCGCTGGCGCGCAAACCGCGCCCCGAGCCTTTAGCACCGCACCGGTTCGCACTTCGCAACAGATTCTCGAACCCGAAGACGGCACATTGCTCCAGTCCATCGTGATTGGCAGCAACGTGAATGTCACCAATGAGACCGGACCGCAGAGCGAGACCAGCGTTGCGGTTGATCCAACCAACCCTTTGCATATTCTTCAAAGCGTGAATGACCTGACCACTACGGCGGCGATGTACGAATCGACCGATGGGGGCAAGACGTTCGCCAAGAACAATTTCCTGCCGAGCGGGTTCTGCTACGACACTTGGCTCGGATTCAACAGCAACGGGGACGCGTTTGTGTCGTACGAGTGTTCCGACCAGCGTATTGCTTATCGCAAAGTCGGCGCAACGTCATGGACAGAAACCATTTTCTCAATCGCCGGCTCCGCCCCAGACCGCGACATGGTAGCAGTTGACCGAAACGCATCGAGCCCGTTTGTGGGCAGCGTCTACATCGGATACGACGACAACGGAGCCAATAACACGCCGTACGTCCTGTATTCGCGCGATGGGTTTACCAACTGGAAGCGCAGCGCGAAATTGTATACTGGCAATCCTACGATTGGCGTGAACGTATCCGCGGGCCCTGACGGATCAGTGTATGCGGCGTGGGAAGATTACGGCGGGCGGAAGCTTTACTCCGCGAAGTCGTCCGATGGAGGCGCGACATGGGGTAAGGCGGTGGTAGTTACGAACTACCGGATGAACACGACCGGTTTCTTTGTGTTTATTCCGCCACAAAATATTCGCGGAATTCTGCCGTTCCCGATGACGGCGGTGGCACCCGAGGGCAGCCCGCATGCGGGCCGAGTTTACATCAGCTACACGGACAACGACACGGTGAAGACAAACACCAACATCTATGTCCGCTATTCGGATGATGGCGGCAATACCTGGTCAGCGGAAACCAAAGTGAACGACGACACGACCAACGCTTACCACTTCCACCACCAGATTGCGGTAATGCCCAACGGCATTGTGGGCGTTTCGTTTTACGACACGCGCCGCGATTCCACCAACAAGAAGACTGACCGCTATCTTTCTTATTCGCTAGACGGCGGAGTTACCTACAAGAAGAACATTCGCATCACGACGGCCCAGTCCAATGAGACTGTTGCTGGAGCCGATGGTAACCAATACGGAGACTATCAAGGCATCTACTCCTTCGCCAATGGGTTTGCATTCTCCTGGACGGATTCACGAACGGGCACGAAGACCGAAGACATGTTTGGCGATACCATCAGCAAGTAAGGTAGGTTCGCACTCACAGCAGAAAGAGCCGAGTCGTATGACTCGGCTCTTTTTTTTATTGCGGCGGTCCGCAGCTAATTTTTTTGATTGAGTTCGTCCCGCTCGACCACGCCGTCTTTGATGTAGATGACGCGGTGCGCATATTCCGCGATGTCGTGTTCGTGGGTCACGACGATAATAGTATTGCCCTGAGCCTGTAGTCGATCGAACAAAGCCATGATCTCTAGGCCGGTTTGAGAATCGAGATTTCCGGTCGGTTCGTCAGCAAGGATGATGGAAGGTCGGTTGACCAAAGCGCGCGCGATGGCGACCCTTTGACGCTGACCGCCGGAAAGTTCGTTGGGCTTGTGGTTCATGCGCTGGCCCATTCCAACAGAAGTTAGAGCCTCTTTCGCGCGCTCTGCGCGTTCATCCGCCGAGACGCCTGCATAGATCAGCGGCAACTCGACGTTGTGGAGCGCTGTTGCCCGGGCGAGCAGGTTGAAAGTCTGAAATACGAATCCGATTTCTTTGTTGCGGATGCGCGCGAGTTCGTCGTCATCCAACTCGCTGACTTGCTGATTATTGAGCCAATATTGCCCCTTGCTCGGCGAATCGAGGCAGCCAATCAGGTTCATCAGGGTCGATTTACCCGATCCGGAGGGTCCCATGATGGCGACGTACTCGTTTCGGCGGATTTGCAGGTTCACCCCGCGCAACGCATGGACTTGCTGCTCAGAGCCCATGTCGTAGGTCTTCCATAGGTCGATGGTGGCGATCATGACCGACTCCGGGGGAGCCGAAACGTGAGGTTGATCGATGTTAATTACTTCTGCTGTCGCCACTTTGGTCTCCTGGTCCCTCTCGGACACTAGCGCTCCGTTCCTGCAAGCTTGCCTTCGGGCAGCCCGTTTGGGTTCATGTTTAGACGTGCCTGCGGGCCGGTCGTTAGTATCAAGATTACAGCCCGCTTAAACACTGTACGTCTCGCTCAAAAGGATTGTTCCCCAATAGCTAATCTGGCCCAATACCCAGCTTTGCAAAGTATATCCGAAGCTCAGATTATGGCGGCTGACTACAAATAGTCATGGCGGGCGGCGTTTGGGTTGCCTGAGCGCATCCAAATCCATAGAATTGTCGTGTGGTTCGCCCTGACTGAGGAGTTGGTGTCTATGTTTGAATCCCGTTCCAAATTCGGAACATACATCGCACGCGCACTGCTCATGGGAGCTGCGTTCACGCTTCCGTTATGTGCGCAGCAGGATGGCAAGCCTAGCGACAGCCCCGCTTCTTCGCCAGCGTCCTCCGGTACCGATCCCCTAAAGCGCCCGCTTGGTGAGAAGCAGAAAAAAGAAAATGCCAAGTCGTTGAAGCAGGAGTTGAGCCGCACCTATAAGAAGTGGCTGAACGAAGACGTGGTTTACATCATCAGCGACGAAGAACGATCGGCTTTTAAGCAGTTATCCAACGACGAAGAGCGCGACCAATTTATTGAGGCTTTCTGGCAGCGCCGCGACCCTACGCCAGATACCGAAGAAAACGAGTTCAAAGAAGATCACTACCGCCGGATCGCTTATGCCAACGAACACTTTGCGGCGGGTATACCGGGATGGAAAACCGACCGCGGACGCATGTACATCATGTACGGGCCGGCTGATGAGATTGAAGCTCACCCTTCCGGCGGCACATATGAACGACCGATGGATGAAGGCGGCGGCGAGACGTCGACTTATCCTTTTGAGACTTGGCGCTATCGCTATCTGGAAGGTGTAGGCCAGGAAGTAATCATCGAGTTTGTAGATACATGCATGTGCGGCGAGTACCACATGACCATGGATCGCGGCGAGAAGGACGCGCTCGCCGAAACCCCGAATGGCGGTCAAACTCTCTACGAACAAATGGGACTGACGAATCGCTCCAGCCGCCGAAACGGAGGGCTCGAGAGCATCGGTGCGGGCCCCGGAACGGCGGGGAATGCCACAAAGGAATTCGACCGGCTCGAGCAGTTTGCCAAGCTGAACAAGCCGCCTGCGGTGAAATTCAAGGATCTTGAAGAAGTCGTCCGCACGAAAATCACTTACAACCTGATGCCGTTCGACGTGCAGACCGATTTCGTGCGCGTGACCGGCGACACGGTTTTGGTCCCGGTGACCGTGCAGTTGAAGAACCGCGATATTACATTCGTCAACAAAGATGGCGTCCAGCGCGGAACAGTGAATATTTTCGGGCGCGTGACCACGCTCACGGGGAAAGTAGCGCAGACTTTTGAAGATACGGTGCAAGCGGACATTCCCGCTGAACTTTTGCCGAAAACGGTGGAAAACTCCCAGATTTATTGGAAGGCATTGCCTCTGCGCCCGGGGCGTTACCGTCTCGACATCGTAGTAAAAGACGTCAACGGCGACCGCAAAGGAACCTGGAGCAAAGGCGTCGTGGTTCCTGAATATTCCGATGACAAACTAGCGTCGTCATCCCTTATCGTTGCTGACACTTTAGAACCGGTAGCGGCCAAGAATGTGGGCACTGGAATGTTTGTGATCGGCGCAACTAAGGTCCGGCCACGAATCCCTTCGGCAGAGGGCAAGCCGGCCAGCTTCAGGCGCAATCAAAAAATGAGCTTCTGGATGCAGGTCTACAACCTGGGCGTGGATGACAAAACCCACAAATCCTCGGCCACAGTGGAGTATGATGTTGTCAATGTAGCAACTAACAAGCCGGTGATTCATACGATTGAATCGACGGACAAAATGGGGAATGTTGGCGACCAGGTGACCCTGCAAAAATCTCTTTCGGCCGCCAGTTTGGATCCGGGAATATACCGCATCCAAATTAAAGTGAACGACAATATCTCCAAGCAGACGCTTGATCCGACTGCGACCTTCGCGGTGGAATAGAGTGGCAAGTCCCAGTGGGGCGGTGGTTCTATGATCCGCAAACTCGGGTTCACATTTTTGATCGCGCAGATTCTTGCGCTGCCGCTGTTGGCAGCGGACCACAATGCTGCGATCAGCGGGTTTGTGCGCTCGGCAGCCGGCACTCCGCAAATGGGAGTGGTAGTTGAAGTGGCTGGAGCCGCTGCCGCGACTTTGCACGCTTTCACGAACGAAGACGGTTTCTACTCTATCCGCAACTTGGCCGCAGGAACTTACAGCGTAAAGGCGTCCTCTCCGTCGTTCCTGCCCGCCTCGCGCGAAAACATTTCGGTCGCGAATGGAGTTGCGGCGGTCGTAGATCTCACCTTGAATTCTCTTTTCCAGGCAGTTCAGTTAAGTCCTCGCAAGGCCGACACCCCCGGCGATGATTGGCAGTGGGTATTGCGATCAGCGGCAAATCGTCCGATTTTGCGGTTTCAGAACGGTGTTTCAAGCCCGAGCAACGAAGAGCACGCGCAGAATTCATTCCGGGACGTGAAAGGAACCTTATCGTTTGTGGCAGGTTCGTCGTCCGAAGGATTCGGTGCCAGTTCAGACATGAGCACCGACTTTTCGTTGGAAAAGCCGGTAATGGCTGGAACCATGGCCTTGTCCGGAAATGTCGGCTATGGCTCGTCGACGCCTGCGACGGTTTTGCGCGCGGCATTTTCTAAAGGACGCGACGGGATGGCGGGTCCGTCGATGTCGCTCACAGTGCGAAGCCTGGCATCGCCCGATTTGAACCTACACAATTCGGATTTTCAATCCGTAGCGATGACGACGTCCGACGAGATTCAATTGGGCGACGTACTGGAGTTGAAGTTCGGCAGCGAGTTGCAGACAATCCAGTTCATGGGCCGGGTAAGCACGTTCCGGCCGTTCGGCAGTGCGACTGTCCATCTATCGTCTGACACTGTCCTCCAGTACGCATACGCCACGTCGGAGCCGAACGCGTTGCCCGAAAAAGGTTTCGATCCGCAGACGGCTGATCTGAGCGAGTCGGGGCCGCGGATGAGCATCACAGGTTTGCGTGCAACGCTCGAACGCGCGCATCACCAAGAGGTTTCAGCCACGCACCGTATGGGGCGATCCTCACTGCAAATGGCCGCCTACACCGACCGAATTTCCGATCCCGCATTGACCGGAATCGGAGCTTACTCTTCAGTTTCAGGTCAGGCGCTTCCCGACGTTTATTCAGGAACATTCACGTATCGTGGAGGAAGGTTGAACACGCAGGGCGTCCGAGTTTCCATGCAGCGCGATTTGACTTCAAATCTCACCGCGATCTTGGATTATGCCTACGGCGGAGCGCTAGAGTTGGACTCGGCGGGACTGGGCCTGGATGACATTCGAAGTGCCGCCCGCGTTCGTCAGCACCACGCGATCAGTGGAAAACTGAAAGGGACGCTGCCGGGAACGAAAACGTATTGGATCGCGTCTTACAGATGGACGGGTGGTTCAGTCCTGACGCCTGTAGATCTTTTCAATTCATCTGCTGGACAAGCCGATCCCTACCTGAATCTGTTCATTCGGCAACCCATCCCCGGAAACGGATTTCTGCCGAATCATCTGGAAGCGATGATCGATTTGCGCAATCTTCTGGCGCAAGGTTATGTCCCTGTCATCGGCCAAGACGGTCGGACTGTGTATCTGGTTCAGTCAGCTCGCAGCGTGCGGGCTGGGCTAGCTTTCGTTTTCTAAGCAAAATCACAAAATTTCTACAGTAACGTGCCTTTTTAGGCTCCCCGCAGTTTTTGTGTTTCCCTTTCACAGAGTTACGGATAAACTTTTGGCACGAGAAAAGTGTTTGCCGGCCCGTCGGCGAAAAATTCTAGAGTAGCGTGTCGAGTTCATCCACATCGGTGGAAATGGGAGACTTCTATATGAGAGTGAGGACAATCCTCGCTTCTGCGGTTTTGTTGTGCGCTTCGCTCATGCCGTCATCGTTGATGGCCCAAACTTTCCGCGGCACCGTCCTCGGCTCTGTCACTGACGCTTCGGGCGCAGTGGTTTCCGGAGCGAATGTCACGGTTCACAACGTGAATACCGGCCAGGACCGAACCACTGTCACCAGCGCGGACGGCACCTATGCTGTGCCTGAGCTGCCCATCGGAACCTATGACGTGTCAGTAACGCAAAAAGGTTTCCAGACATCCGTCACGAAGACTGTAGCTGTGGACGTGGCCAGCGAACGGCGAGTCGATGTTTCGCTGAAGCCGGGTCAGGTGAGCGAACAAGTCGAGGTCTCTGGGGAGAGCCTTTCCCAGGTGGAAACGACCAGCAATGAGCTTGGCGGAACCCTGTCGGAAGAGACGATTAAAAATATTCCGGTCAATGGTCGCGACTACACCAAGCTGATCTATCTCAATCCTGGCGTTTCGGGATCGCCGGACCAGATCTCAGATTCGCCCGGTTCATTCGGAACATTTTCGCTGAATGGATCGCGGGGCCGCGCCAACAATTTCCTGCTGGATGGCACCGACATGAACGACGGATATCGCAACGATCCTGCGATCAACGAGGCCGGAGTGTTCGGCGATCCGGCGACGATCTTGCCTATTGACGCAGTTGGCGAATTGCGAGTGCTTTCTAACGGCGAAGCGGAGTACGGGCGCAACAGTGGCGCAATCGTGAACATCGTGACGAAGAGCGGAAGCAACGCTCTGCACGGAACGGCCCTCGAATACTATCGCAGCGGGAAGTTCGGGGCCCGAAACTACTTCGATCCTGCCGGTCAGCCGAAGAACCCTTTCAATAACAATCAATTTGGCGGGTCGTTAGGCGGCCCGATTGTAAAGGACAAAACCTTCTTTTTCGCAGATTACGAAGGCCAGCGTGAAACTGGTGCGCAAGCCGGAGCCAGTTGCGTACCCGACCAGGCCCTGATAACCGCGACCGAGGCCGCGATCGTAAGTGGCGGGGGGGCCGTGAACCCTATTTCAAGCGCCCTGCTCGCCAGGAACCCTTGGCCCGCGACGACAACCGCCGGTCTATCGAGCGTCACCGGTTGCTCGGGCCCCAACGTCGCGACTTCGATCGGGTTCAACAACCGTGTGGATAGCATGATCGCCAAGATCGACCACAACTTTAATGCGAGAAATTTGCTGACCGGCCGCTATTATTTCGGCGACAGCAATCAGAGCTTTCCCTTCGCGCAGCTTGCCGGAGGCCTGCTTCCGGGCTTCAACACCACGACCCCCACACGGGTGCAACTGGTGGCGCTCTCGTATGTGAAGGTCATCAATTCGTCACAAGTCAACGAAGCTCGTCTCGGATGGAATCGTTTCGCGGAAGGATTTTTTCCTCAGGACAGCAGTTTCAATCCGGCGTCGATCGGCTTAAACACCGGCGTAAGTTCATTCAATAACGGGCTGCCTTTGATTTCGGTGGGAGGGTTCGCAAAATTGGGCGCCACCGCCAGCGTCCCGCGTGAACGGGTGGACGCTAATTGGCATTTTCTCGACAACTATTCGTGGAAGATTGGACGCCACGATATCAAGTTCGGTTACGAGTTTCGGCGCACAACCATCAAGTTGATCCAGGACTCAAACTTCCGCGGCAAGCTCAACTTTCCCGATCTGACAACTTTTCTCGAAGGCATGCCATCCGGTGGAAGCCAGGCGCAGGGCGACACCCTGCGCCACGAATTCGAGAACAGTCATGGTCTATACGTCCAAGACAATATTCGCGCGACCTCCCGCCTGTCCGTCAATCTGGGCTTGCGCTGGGATTATTTCGGTGTGGCCACCGAACGCGATAATCTTTTCTATCAGCTATCCGCCGCAGGCGGGGGAACCCTGAACCAGGTCGGGGCCTCGGGCGGACCCTCGAACTTGTACCATCCCGATTACAATAATTTCGCTCCGCGAGTTGCTCTTGCATTCGACGTCACCGGGAAGGGTAAGACCGTTGTTCGCGCCGGATGGGGCGTATTTTACGACGCGTTCTCGCAGGATATTTTCCTGGGCCATATTCCCTACAACTGCACTTTCTGCCCTGGGCCGGCCTATACAGGCGTGGGAGCGCGGCCGATCTCATTCGCTGGCATCAATGGCGGGACACTTAGCGCTACAACCCCGGTGTATGGCGCACCCTCGCCCTTAGGCAGTTTTTTTGGGGTCAACCCGAACATCCGCACTCCGTACACCCAAAACTTCAACCTGAACCTTCAGCAGGCATTGAGTAACAAGGCCGTGTTGCAAGTCGGTTACGTGGGAGCCATAGGAACGAAGCTGTTCCGGTTCCGCGACATCAATCAACCGGGCCAAGCGGCTATCACCGCCTTCGATACCTCGTGCCCGACCACCCCCAATTGCCCGATCGGAGGCTTTGACAGCGGCGGCAACGTGCCGCGCACCGCCTATCCAAATTTCTTCTATGTCAACCAGGAAGAGTCTTCGGCAAGCTCGAACTACAATTCGCTTCAGACCAGTCTCAGAATCTCTTCCTGGCACGGTCTGTCGACTCAGACTAACTTTGTCTGGTCACACTCGATCGACAATGCCAGCGATCTCGAAGACTTCATTCCGAATGCGGCACAGCCGAATAATAGCCTCGTGCCCGCGGCGGAACGTGGCAATTCCAACTTCGATATCCGGCGACGCTTCAGTACCAACTTTCAATACGAATTCCCCAAGAGCAGCGGGTCGTTGTCTCGCCTGAAGAACGGTTGGGGCTTCGACGGCACGGCCAACGTTCAGGACGGGCAGCCGTTTTCGTTCAACTACAACTTTGAGGGGGACTACTCCGGGTCGGGAGAAGGGTTCGACCGGCCAGATGTCGTGGGGCCAATCCAGTACGGCAAGGCGCCGTTCAATTTCATCAACCTAGCATCGTTCCAGGTACCGTGCACGTTCGGCAACTCCACTGCAACAAGTTCGACTGGAGACAGTCAGTGCTTAGCTGGAACCAGGCATTTTGGTAATCTCGGCCGAAACTCGCTCCGAGGGCCGAGCTTCAAGGAAATGAACTTCTCTGTTTTCAAGGACACTGCGATCACAGAGCGTGTGAATTTGCAGCTCCGCGCGGAGTTCTTTAACCTGTTCAACCATCCCAATTTTGCCAATCCGGAATTGCCAAACTTCATCGCCGATCCTGCGACGAACGGGATTGCGCCGAATGGACGCGGGCAAGGCAATCTGGCGCTCACAGCGACTGGCGACGTGGGCATCGGCAACCCGTTTCTGGGAAGCGGCGGACCGCGCGGGATCCAGTTGGCGGCCAAGCTTTCGTTCTAGTTCTATTCAATTCAAAAAGGCCTCCTGCGCGAGCAGGAGGCCTTTTTTGCGCGCACGCATGTGAGAGCTAGAAACGGTCCTAGCCGCCGAACATTGGGTAGTGGCTGGCTGCGCCCATTAGGAAAATTACCGCCAATGACATGAACGCGTTCGCTCGAGAGGCTAGGAATGCCGTCCTCGCCATGCTCTTGGCTTTTTCAGGGATCGGCGTGCCGTTCTCTGCGCTTTCTTTTGTCCAAAGAATAAGTCTCTTCTGGATTCGCCAGATGACTCCCCAGACGTTGAACATCATGACCCAGCCGAAGCCGCCGCCAATTCCGATGGCCAGCAGTCGATTGCTCTCCCACCCGTGGTGATTGAGCGTTAGATAGAGCCACGCGCCCGCGGCAAGAATGGCGCTATAAAGAATCCCGAGAACCGCGCCTTTATCGAGTAGGCCTTTACCCGGAATCAAGAGGGCGTACATGAGCGCCCAGGCAACCGTCCAAATTGCGAAGAATGTACCCATGGCGGTTCCGCTCGACGCTCCCGCATTGTGCGCGTCTGAGGCAACAATTTCACCCCAGAAAGCAAGTCCGGCGAGCACCGTTACGACCGAAGAAATCCGAAACCACCAAAGCGCGCGCAACATGAGGGACGGAAGAATCTTGCTTCTAGTGGGAGTGTCGAGCTCCCGTAAGAAGGGAACATTCACAAGATTGAAAAAATACAAGAGGCCGACCCATAGAATCGCGGCGACGATGTGCACCCAGCGCAAGAGCATAAACACGTTGGTGCGCAGGTCGTCTGGCAGGCTGATCAGCGGGGAGCAAAGAGCGGCGATCGTCAATTGAGCGGTCATAGAAGAAATCCTCAGCCGTAGTGTATCGTCCCGGTTGAAAAGTGAGGGGCAACGCCGTATCGTACGAGCTAGTCGATCAAAATCCCTGGCGCTGCGGATGCGGTGTGCGGTCGGGCAACATTCGAGGAGTGAGTGATGGAAAATAAACCAGCGCAAAATATTCAGGACACATTTTTAAATACGGCCCGCAAAGAGCGGGTAAACATCACAATCTTCCTCTTAAGCGGAGTGAAGTTGACCGGGCGCATCCGGTCATTCGATAAGTATTCTGTGGTGCTTGAGACCGGTAGCCAGGAACAATTAATTTTCAAGCATGCTATATCGACGGTGGCGATGGGCCGGGGTGTGTTGGGTCACGCTGAACACGGTCATCACGGAGACAAATTGACGCAGGGGACCGCTGCTCCAGCAGCCGCACCTGCTTCCGCGGTTCCAGCCGCGCATTCTCCTGCGTTGGTACCTCCCGGCACAGCCGCGGTTCCGGCGACAGAAAGCTAGCGCAAGGCCCGATTGCCCGGTAAAAGACCAAAACGTAAACCGCCTGCGGCAAAAGCCCGGAGCATGGTTGGCTCGGGATCGGGCGAATCATCTCATCCGAAAGTGACGTCAGCTGGTCGGCCGAAGGAACGCGCCTTTCTGGTCGGGGTAGACTACCGATCCCGACAAAAAAGTGATCGAGCTGGCAAGACTAAGCTCAGCAGCCAAGCTCAGGCCGCGCGCGACGGAGCCTCCGGGACTGCGGCAGCGTCAAAAGCCCCGCCAATTCTCGAGTTCAGCGCTGAAGAATCATTGGATGAGTTGCGCATTTTGGCGACAAGCGCCGGAGCTGAGATTGTGGGTGAATTCCTCCAGCACCGGGACCGGCCCGATCCGGCGACGCTCATTGGCAGCGGAAAGCTTGAGGAGATATCCGGTGCCGCTGCTTCGGTGTCAGCCGACCTGATCCTTTTCGATCATGATCTGACCGCCTCTCAGCAACGCAACATCGAGCGTATTGTCGATACTCGGGTGATTGATCGCACGCAGCTGATCCTCGACATTTTCGCCAAATACGCGCGCACTCGAGAGGGGCAGTTGCAGGTTGAACTGGCCCAACTCGATTACATGCTGCCGCGTCTCGGTGGACGTGGCATCGAGATGTCACAACTGGGCGGCGGCATCGGAACCCGCGGCCCCGGCGAAACCCAACTCGAGACAGACCGCCGCAAGATTTACCGGCGAATTCGGCATGTTAAACAGCAGATTGAAAGCGTACGGAAAGTTCGCGCCCAACAGCGACAGCGGCGGGAGTCGGTACCGATCGCGATGGTTGCATTAGTGGGCTACACCAATGCGGGAAAATCCACACTGTTTAACGCCCTCACCCACGCCAGCGTGCTGGAATCGCCGCGAATGTTCGCCACGCTCGATCCCACGATACGTGGAGTTGAGTTGCCCTCTCGCCGCACGGCCCTCGTTTCCGACACAGTAGGATTTATCCGCAATTTGCCGCACGCGCTGATCACAGCATTTCGAGCCACGCTGGAAGAAGTCCAAAAGGCTGTGCTTATTTTGCAGGTGTCGGACGCCAGCAGCCCGTTGTCCGGTGAACAAGACGCCCAGGTGGAAAAAGTCTTGAAGGAGCTTGATGCCGACAAGAAGCCACGGCTGCGTGTGATGAATAAGATCGATTTGCTGCCGGCTACCCAGCGCGAATCGCTAAAGGATGACGCGGAAACAGTTCATGTTTCCGCGGTTAAAGGCATCGGAATGAGCACATTGCTCGAACGAATCGACGAGATGCTGGTCGAAGATGTCGTCGAACGGGTGACCTTGCGGATTCCGCAAAGCGAAGGGAAGGCTTTGGCTCTATTGGAAGCAAAATCGAGAGTGTACACTCGCCAATACTTGGATGGCGTCGTGGTGCTTGAAGCGGAAGCTCCGGCGTCGGTGATCAGGAAATTAGGCAAGTGGCTTGAGAAAGCTCCGCCCATTCATATCTGATGTCTGCCTGGAAGAGCGGCGCTTCGAAAGCTTAAATGGGCCGGCAGCCAAGAAGCGGTGACATTCCTTGACTCACGGCCCATTCGATCCGGTGTGGATCGGAGGTGATACATCCATGCTAGTCCCTGTGATGGAGATGTCAAGCACCGTTTCGGCAGTCATGCATGCGAAAACGGCCTACAAAGGATTTGGACAATTTCCGCACGACGAAATGGCCTCATTCTTCGTTGACTGCCCGTTAATCGGAATGTCATAATACTAAGTTCCCTAAAGCGCCCTCGCAGTACCCGGAACGCCTCACACAAATTTTATGGATGAGACTCTCAGACAACTAGGCGAATTACTGCTTGGATCCATCCCTACAATTATTTTCCTTGTGTTGCTTTACCTCGCATATTTCGTGATCGTGCACAAACCGCTGGTGCGAGTGCTGGCCGAGCGAAGAGAAAAGACTCAAGGTGCAGTCGAGAAAGCCAAAGCGGATGTGAGCGCTTCGGAAGCAAAGACCGCGGAGTACGAACAGCGTCTGCGAGAAGCGCGAACGGCGATGTTCCAGCGGCAGGAGATGCGACGGCAGCAGGCCCTGCAAGTACGGGCGCAAGCCGCGAGCGAAGCGCGAGCCAAAGCCCAGGCTAAAGTTAAGCAGGCGCGAGCAGACATCGAGCGGGACAAAGAAGCAGCGCAGGGCACACTACAAGCTGAAAGTCAGCGACTCGCATCGGAGATCATTCGCGTGGTTCTCGAGCCAGTGGCGGCGGGTGGCCGATGAAAAGGCTCCTTCTTGTTTTGATCGCTTTCGTTGGCCTGGCGGCTTCTATTCACGTGTTCGCGCAAGCTGATCCAAATGCTGGATCCGGTGGCGATGCCGCTCAAGACCAGAATTCCGGGCAACTCGCGCACCAGTCTCGGGAAGCTTCAGGTGAAGACGACACCGCCCAATTCAAGCGATCGGGATCGGTCCAGTTAGTCTCCCGTATCACCGGCCTCGATCTGGAACATGCCTATTGGGTTTGCATTGTGCTCAACTTCGCGATCGTTGCGGGGATGATCTTTTGGCTGTCAAAGAAAAATCTCCCGGCCATGTTCAAGAACCGCTCGGTGACGATCCAGAAGTCGATTGAAGAGGCCCGGCAAGCCAGCGCGGACGCCAACCGCCGATTAAAAGATGTGGAGACTCGCCTTTCGAAATTAGATGCCGAGATCGCTGCCATGAGCGCTGCCGGAGAGAAAGAAGCTGTAGCGGAAGAACAACGAATAAAAGCTGCGGCTGAGGAAGATGCGCGGCGAATTGTGGAATCGGCCGAGCATGAAATCGATGCAGCGATCAAGACAGCGCGGAGAGATCTCAAAAATTTTGCCGCGGACCTCGCGGTCACGCTGGCTCGCAAGCAAATTAAGGTGGACGACGCGACCGACCACAATCTGATCGAGGGCTTTGCCCGGCAGCTTTCCGGGAACGCACCAAGCAGTAGCGGTGGAAGGGATAGGAACTAGCCATGGCCTCCGTCGCTAACACCTACGCCCGGGCTTTCGCGGATGCGGTCATCGGCATGAAACTCGATGTAGAGA
This sequence comes from Terriglobia bacterium, assembly GCA_963771505.1. Taxonomy (GTDB): domain Bacteria; phylum Acidobacteriota; class Terriglobia; order Terriglobales; family Acidobacteriaceae; genus JAJPHW01. The sequence continues at coordinate 1,092,773 of CAVYTO010000002.1, read as the reverse complement.
AGACTCTGGCTGAAGTCCGGTCTCTTGCCGAGCTTTTTAGCGATAGCAAAGAGCTGCGGTCAGCGTGGGAAACGCCTTCGATTCCCGCAGATCAAAAGCGGGCAGTCCTGGATGCCATTGCGAAGAAGGAAGGGCTTTCCGCCGCAACGCGAAATTTTGTCGCTGTGCTGATCGACCACGGACGAATCGCTTTCTTTGCGCAGATTGTCGATCAGTTTGAAAAGGAGTTGGGCGCGCGGATGGGATTCGTAGATGCGGAGATTGTCAGCGCGCACGAACTCGACTCCGCGGAGCGCGGCAATCTGGAAGCGCAAGCGGCCAGGCTGACGGGGAAGAAAGTGCGGGCCAGATTTGTGAGAGACGAATCCCTGATCGGCGGGGCTCTGGTGCGGGTAGGTAGCACGATTTATGACGGGTCGGTAAGAAGCCGACTGGATAGAATTCGCGCCGCCATCGGCGGATAACTGGAAACGAGCGAAAAACGAAATTATGGCACAGATCAAAGCAGACGAGATCACGCAGTTAATTCGCCAGCAGATTGAAAACTACGACTCCAAAGTCGCGGTTGACGAGGTCGGGACCGTCATCAGTTTGGGTGATGGTATCGCCCGCGTCCATGGCCTCGACAAAGTCATGGCCGGAGAGCTGCTCGCCTTTCCTCACGACATCGCCGGCATCGCGATGAATCTCGAGGAAGACCAGGTTGGCGTCGTGATTCTCGGAGAATATACCGAGATTAAAGAAGGCGACGAGGTTAAGCGTACCGGCAAGATCATGAGCGTCCCTGTGGGTGAAGCTATGATCGGGCGCGTCGTGAACTCTCTCGGTCAGCCGATTGATGGCAAAGGGCCGATCGCTACCGATCAGTTCATCGCACTCGAGCGGCTAGCTCCCGGGGTGATTGACCGCCAACCAGTGCGTGAGCCGATGGCGACGGGACTCAAGGCCATCGACAGCATGATTCCGGTCGGACGAGGACAGCGCGAGCTGATCATCGGCGACCGTCAGACCGGCAAGACCGCTGTAGCGCTCGATACGATCATCAACAGCAAGGGCAATGACCTAATCTGCATTTACAACGCAATCGGACAGAAGCGATCGTCGATTGCGCAGGTGGTGAAGATTCTGGAAGACGCGGGCGCGATGGACTACACCATCGTTGTGGCTGCATCCGCATCCGAACCGGCGCCGATGCAGTATATTTCGCCCTACGCTGCGTGCGCGATGGGAGAGTACTTCCGCGACACCAAGCGGCATGCCCTGGTGATTTACGACGATCTTTCGAAACATGCGGCGTCGTATCGCGAAATTTCCTTACTCTTACGCCGTCCACCCGGACGCGAAGCGTATCCCGGCGATGTGTTCTATCTTCACTCGCGGCTGCTCGAACGCGCGGCCAAAGTGAGCGACAAAAATGGCGGCGGATCGCTGACCGCGTTGCCCATTATCGAAACCCAGGCTGGAGACGTATCCGCGTACATTCCGACCAACGTCATTTCGATTACAGACGGTCAAATCTTTCTTGAAACCGACCTCTTCAACCAGGGCATAAGGCCCGCTGTGAACGTCGGTTTGTCGGTCAGCCGCGTCGGCGGCAGCGCACAGATCAAAGCCATGCGTCAGGTTGCGGGAACGCTGAAGCTCGAGCTCGCGCAATACCGCGAATTAGCGGCGTTCGCTCAGTTTGGCAGCGATCTTGACAAGGCGACACAAGCACAGCTCAATCGCGGCAAACGGCTGGTCGAGGTCTTGAAACAAAAGCAATTCTCGCCACTGCCATTCTCGAAGCAAATTCTGGTAATTTTCGCCGGAACCAACGGAGTTTTTGACGACCTTCCCGTCGAGCAAGTCTCCGACTTCGAGACCGCGCTCTATAAGTACGTCGACACAAGTCATCCTCAACTTCTGAACACCATCATGGAAAAGAAAGTGCTCGACGACGGCCTAAAGGCACAAATGACCAAAGTGATTAAAGAAGCGAAAGAAATGTTCGTTGCGCAACATCAGGAGGCAGTGGCGAAGTAACGAAGATTTATGGCGAGCATTCTCGATATTCGGCGGCGCATTCGCAGCATCATCAACACACGCCAGATCACCAAGGCCATGAAGATGGTGTCGGCTGCGCGATTGCGTCGCGCACAGGAACGCGCGCTTGCGGCAAGGCCTTACGCGCAAATGCTGACGGCTGTGCTGAAGTCGCTGGTTTCAAGGGCTGAAATTTACGATCCTGTGACCGGCGAAGCGGTGAATGGGTTGCTGGTGAGGCGTCCGGAAAAGAATGTGCTGCTGATCGTGATCAGCGGCGATAAAGGCCTGGCTGGGGCTTTCAACACAAACATATTGAAAGCTGCATCGCGCTTTCTGGCCAGCAAAGGAACCCAGAACATCGAAATCGAAGCCGTGGGGCGCAAAGGCAGAGACTTCCTTCGCCGGCGCTTTCCGTCGGCCGAGCCACGAACCGGCGAATCGAATGAAGCGGCACGCACGACGATCATTGGCGAGCAAGTTGGAGTGCTGAACAAGATTGACTACCATCTCGCGTCGAAACTGGCCGAGCGCGCGATCGAACGCTACGATCGCGGAGAGATCGATGCGGTTTACATTGTTTACAACGAGTTCAAATCGGTCATCGCGCAGCGCCTGGTTGTAGAACGAATTTTGCCCATCGAGCATATCGGCGAGCAGGAAATCGCCCAATCGGATGACATGACGCAGGAAGAAAAGAAGCAAGCGATGGAAGCCGCCAGGGGCACGGGCGCCGGACTGCGGCCGCAGGATACGTCATCTGTGGACGAAGACGCTTCGCATTTCGGGACTTCGCAAGTGGATTACATCTACGAGCAACCGCCCTCTGAGCTGTTCGCGGCGCTCTTGCCAAAGTATGTCGGCATCCAGATATACCGCGGCATGATGGAATCGGTCGCGGCGGAACACGCTGCTCGTATGACAGCCATGGAAGCGGCGACCAGCAATGCTTCCGACATTATCAGTTCGCTGACACTAGCCATGAACCGGGCACGTCAGGCGAAGATCACCAAAGAAATCATTGAAATCGTCAGCGGCGCTGCCGCGGCAGGGTAGGGAACTCACTTATATGGCAGAGAATGTAGGTCACGTAATCCAAATTTCCGGTCCGGCGGTGGACGTGCAGTTCGCGGAATCCGCGATGCCTCCGATTTATCAGGCCTTGCGCGTGGTCAGCGACGGGTTCACGGTGCCGAATCCGATCAGCGTCATCCTCGAAATTCAGCAGCACTTGGGCGAAGGCCGGGTGCGCTGCGTGGCCATGGAAGCAACCGACGGTATGGTGCGCGGCATGAAGGTGATCGACCAGGGCGGCATGATTTCAGTGCCTGTCGGCAAGGGCACGCTGGGCCGCGTGATGAACGTGATCGGCGAACCGGTCGACCAGTTAGGGCCGGTGCAGTTCACCCAACGCATGCCGATTCACCGCCAGGCGCCTCTGTTTGATGAGCAGGCGACGACCGCGGAAATGTTCGTTACCGGCGTGAAGGTTATTGATCTTATCCAGCCGTTTTTGAAGGGCGGAAAGATCGGATTGTTCGGCGGCGCGGGTGTGGGCAAAACCGTCGTCATCATGGAACTCATCAATAACGTCGCCAAACAGCACGGCGGATATTCAGTTTTTGCGGGCGTTGGCGAGCGCACGCGCGAAGGCAACGATTTGTGGCTGGAAATGACGGAATCCGGCGTAATCAAACCTGGCGATCCCGAACATTCCAAAGCTGCGCTGATCTACGGACAGATGACGGAGCCGCCCGGAGCCCGCTTGCGCGTAGCTCTGACCGGGCTTACGGTCGCGGAATATTTCCGCGATGCCGAAGGCGCAGACACGCTCTTATTCATCGATAACATTTTCCGCTTCACTCAGGCAGGTTCAGAAGTTTCGGCGCTGCTGGGCCGCATGCCTAGCGCCGTCGGTTATCAACCGAACCTGGCAACGGAAATGGGCGAACTGCAAGAGCGCATCACGTCAACCAAGAAGGGTTCTGTCACGTCGGTGCAGGCGGTGTATGTTCCGGCTGACGATCTTACCGATCCCGCTCCGGCAACGACCTTTGCGCACTTGGACGCGACTACGGTTCTGTCGCGCGCATTGACTGAAATTGGCATCTATCCTGCCGTCGATCCGCTGGCGTCGACCTCCCGCATCCTCGACCCGCGCATCGTCGGTCAGGAACATTACGACGTCGCGCAGGCGGTGAAGCGAACACTGCAAAGCTACAAGGATTTGCAGGATATCATTGCCATCCTGGGCATCGACGAGCTTAGCGAAGACCAAAAAGTCACGGTGGCGCGAGCGAGAAAAATTCAGCGCTTTCTGTCGCAACCGTTCCACGTTGCCGAACAATTCACGGGTGCGCCCGGACGCTTCGTCAAGATTGAAGACACGGTCAAAGGCTTCAAGGAAATCAACGAAGGCAAGTACGACGATATTCCGGAGCAGGCTTTTTACATGAAGGGCACGATTGACGAAGTGCTCGAAGCTGCGAAGAAGATGAAGGCGGCAGCGTAGGAACTGTCGTTGGTCGGTAGTCGTTGGACGCTGGCGCAGATGCCACGACCGGCTTTAGCAAACGACTAACGACCATCGACTACCGACAAACGACAACCATGGCTGATACGTTCCAACTTGAGATCGTGACCCCGGAGAAGGTCGTCGTCCGCGACACTGCGGAAGAAATGCAGATCCCCGGCAAGAGCGGATACCTCGGTGTGCTACCGGGTCATGCCCCGCTCATTTCTGAGTTGGCTGTCGGTGAAATCACTTACCGTAAGGGAAGCGAACTGCATCGTCTGGCTGTGGCTTGGGGATTTGTCGAGGTGCTGCCCGATAAAGTCACGATTCTCGCGGAGACTGCGGAAAAAGCTTCTGAGATTGACGTAACACGCGCCCAGGAAGCTAAACGCAAAGCCGAGCAAGCGCTGGCCAGCAATAATCCTGACGTCGATTATCCGGCGGAAGAGAACGCTTTGAAACGCGCTGAAACTCGCATTGACGTTGCCGGAAACAAGTAGCGTCCATCCTCAAAATCGGCTGTCCTGATAATCTGAACTCACGTCTGCCTAGGAGTTTGTCCTACCTTGCCGCCCATCTTAAATGCACAAGGCCTGTCAAAGGCCTTCGGCGCCTACCCTCTCTTTGAAGACATAGCTTTCACAGTCTCCGAGGGTGAGCGCATTGGACTGATCGGCCCGAACGGTGCCGGCAAATCTACCCTGCTGAAAATTTTGGCTGGAGAGGTGAACGCCGATAGCGGCGACGTGGCGATCCGCAAGCGTGCGCGATTGTTGTACGTGATTCAGGATTCGCAGTTTGCCAGTGGAGCCACTGTGAAATCGGTGATCCACGCGGCGCTCGACAGCATTTCCATACCGGAACAGGAACGCGGATTGCGTTCGGCGGAAATACTGGGCCGTGCTGGTTTTGAGGATATGGAGGTCGAAGCGTCAGCGCTTTCCGGAGGCTGGCGCAAACGGCTGGCACTCGTGGAAGCGCTGGTGCAGAGCCCGGATGTGCTGTTGCTCGATGAGCCGACCAACCATCTCGATCTCGCGGGAATCGAGTGGCTGGAAGAAGTTTTACGTGGTGCGTCCTTCGCTTGCGTGGTGGTCAGCCATGACCGGTATTTTCTGGAGAGCATTGCCACCGAGATGGCGGAGCTGAACAAAGCTTATCCTGACGGGCTACTGCGGGTGAGAGGGAATTACAGCAAATTCCTTGAGCGCAAGAGCGAATATCTCGCTGCCCAAGCCAAACATCAAGACGCGCTTGAGAATCGTGTCCGCACGGAAATTGCATGGTTACGACGCGGTCCCAAGGCGAGAGCGACGAAGGCAAAGGCGCGGATCGATAACGCCAATCAATTGATCGGAGAACTGGCCGATGTAAAGACTCGGAGCCGAGCGGCCAGCGCAAAAATCGACTTCTCTGCCACGGATCGGCAAACCAAGCGTCTGATAGAAATCGAGCACGTTGGCTTTGAGCTTGGAGGGCGGCGACTCTTCAAGAATCTCAGCTTTGCGGTCACCGCGGGCATTCGCGTGGGTCTGGTGGGCCCAAACGGAAGTGGCAAGACCAGTCTATTGCGACTGTTGCGTGGGGAATACAGCCCTGATACCGGGGTCATCAACCAGGCTCCGAACCTGCGCGTAGTCTACTTCGACCAGAACCGCGAACTGGATGGCGACCAGACGCTGAGGCGAGCGCTTGCTCCGGACAGCGACGCCGTGATCTATCAGGATCGAGTCGTTCATGTGGCGTCCTGGGCGGACCGCTTCTTGTTCACCAGCGAGCAGCTCAACCAGCCGGTTAGCCGGCTTTCTGGTGGCGAGAGGGCGCGCGTACTGATTGCCCAACTGATGCTCCAGCCCGCCGATGTTTTGCTGCTGGACGAGCCGACGAACGATCTCGACATTCCGACCCTGGAAATTCTCGAGGAAAGCTTGCTCGAATACAGTGGAGCTCTGGTATTGGTCACGCACGACCGTTATCTACTGGATCGCGTTTCGACGATCGTCCTTGGGCTTGACGGGGAAGGCTCTGCGGAAACTTTTGCCGACTATTCGCAATGGGAAGATTGGCAGGACACTAGAAAGCTGCCAGTCAAGGCAATTTCACCCAACGGAAATGCGGCGAGTGTTCCGGCTGCCGCGTCGAAGAAGAAGTTGTCTTATCTTGAAGCGAGAGAATACGCCACGATTGAGGCGCGTATCGCCGAAGCTGAAGGGCTGCGCGATAAAAAGCGGCACTTCCTTGAAGACACGTCTATTGCAAGCGATTCTGCCAAACTTATCGCTGCTCAAGCCGAGCTGGATCAGGCGCAAGAGTCGCTCGACGACATGTATTCACGTTGGGCGGAATTGGAAGCAAAATTGGGTTAACAGATGGAAAGCGCGGAACCGGCATTTTGCATCCAAATTTCAGGAGAAGAAACATGAAAGCGAATCGCCGTAATCAATTCGGAGACGAAGCGCAACTCGATGACCTGGGAAACGACCCCGGTCAAGTGGGACCTGAAAGCGCGGGTCAGTCCGGAGACATGCAGGGGCTGTCGTCGGTTGAAGACGGCGCCGACGAAAGCGTTGTCGAGCTTGCGGAATCGGAGCAGACCCTCGAAGCGGAGACTCTAATGGGCGTCGAGCAAGCGGCTGACCACCCGGAGCGGCCAGTGCATACCCACGGAGAATTTGGTCATCCCGAGGATGAACCGCCAGCGCGGCCGGACGACGAGTAACTACCTTTAGATTAAATCAAACGCTCGTGCGCAATGTAGGGTCGCGTCCCTAAAGAGGTCGTTCGGCCTTACGACCGTGATATCCTTAATATTCCGGCTGCGCACCGTTTTTCGCGGAATTTCCTCGCAGTTTTACAGCAAAAATCATGCTTTCAGTCAGCAATATTTCCATGCGCTACGGCGCAAAAGTTTTATTTGAAGAGGTTTCGACCTCTTTCACGCCAGGTCGACGCTACGGCCTCACCGGCCCTAACGGGGCGGGCAAATCCACGTTCATGAAGTTGCTGAGCGGAGAACTGGATCCGCAGAAGGGGACAGTCGTTCGTCCCCGCAAACTTGGCGTCTTGAGCCAAGATCAATTTGCCTTTGACGAATTCAAAGTTATCGATACGGTAATGATGGGCAATAAGCGCTTATGGGCTGCGCTGCAGGAGCGCGACGCGATTTACGAAAAGCCTGAAATGACCGACGAAGACGGGATGAAGCTGGGCGAACTTGAAGGCATAGTCGGCGAGGAAGATGGATACACGGCGGAAACGGACGCCGCGATCTTGCTGCAAGGCCTCGACATTCCTGACGAAGTCCATCAACGCAAAATGAGCGAGTTGCAAGGCGGACAAAAAGTTCGAGTCCTGCTGGCGCAAGCGCTGTTCGGCCACCCGCAAGCCCTGCTCTTGGACGAACCGACCAACTACCTCGATTTGGATTCGATCCATTGGCTACAGGGATTCATGAATAATTACGATGGCGTGCTGGTGGCGATCTCGCACGACCGTCATTTTTTGAATAGCGTGTGCACGCATATTGCGGACATTGACTACGAAACCATCATCACTTACACCGGGACTTACGACGATATGGTGGTGGCGAAGACGCAGATTCGTTCGCAGATCGAATCCCAAAACGCGCAGCGCGAGAAAAAGATTTCGCAGTTGACCGAATTCATCGCGCGATTTTCGGCTGGCACCCGGTCCAGCCAGGTGCAGTCCCGGCGCAAGGAAGTCGAGCGTTTACAGGTCACTGAGCTCGCCCGGTCAAACATCCAACGCCCATTCATCAAGTTTGATATGAAGCGCCCGTCGGGCAAGCACATCCTCGAATTGCACGGCGTTGAGAAGTCTTACGGCGACAAAGAGGTTGTGCGGAATTTTACAGCCAGCATCACGCGCGGGGAGAGGATCGCGCTCATTGGCCGTAACGGTGCAGGAAAAACCACTCTGCTGAACGCGCTCCTGGCTAACTCGCCGACCACACCCGTAGCTGAACTTCGCCAGACCAGCGGCTACGATGGGAAATTTATTGACGACGGCAAGGTTGTTTGGGGTCATGAGGCGTTAGTCGGATATTTCCCTCAAGATCATCGCAGCCTGATCGAAAAAGGCACGACCGCGCTGGAATGGTTACACCAGTGGGATCCATCGGCGTCGAATGAGGAAATTCGCGGTCTATTGGGGATGATGTTGTTTCAGCGCGACGAAGCCACAAAATCTACTAATGTACTTTCGGGCGGCGAAGCTGCGCGGTTGGTCTTCTGCAAGCTCATGCTGCAAAAACCGAATGTTCTGGTATTCGACGAGCCTACGAACCATCTTGACCTGGAATCCATCAATGCTCTCAATATTGCATTGCAGCGTTTTCCCGGAACTGTTTTACTGGTGACACACGATCACGACCTGATCGACGAGGTCGCGACACGCATCTGGCATTTTGAATCCGACAATAAAATCACGGACTTCCAGGGAGTCTATGAGGAGTATCAAACCGTCCATGCATAGGAGCGGAGCCGGATACATAGCGATCGTCCGGCACTGCTGGAGGATTGGCGTCCTAGCTGTGCTGGCAATATGCGCCCGTCCCAGTCAGGCTTTCCAGAGCGCTTCATCGGTCACGCTTACGTCGTCCATCAACCCTGGAATCGCGCAGCAGTCGGTTACTTTTACGGCCACGGTCGCAGGTTCGCCGACGCCCACGGGTTCAGTAGTCTTTTCAGATTCGGGAACAGCACTCTATTCTCCCGTCCAATTGAACGCCAATGGGTCCGCCATGTTTACCACATCCAGCTTGTCAGCCGCGACCCATAGCATTACCGCAGCTTACAGCGGCGACAGCAATTACTCGCCGTCCACTTCGCCGGCGCTGAACGAGGTCATTGTTCCTGCGGCCTCATCCGACTACGATTTCACGTCAAATTTAACGACACAGAGCGTAGTGGCGGGGTCTTCGGTGAACTTCACCCTTACCGTCACTCCTACGAACGGTTACAACGGCACGGTTACATTTTCGTGCGCCGGACTGGCTGTTGGCGTTACGTGCAGCTTCGCCCCAGAGTCGGTGACTCCGAACAACACCAACAACGCGATCACCTCTGTTCTGACTGTAGCCACAACCGGTACAAAAACTTCCGCATTGCTGTCATCCCCTACGAGGGATCGTCATCCGGGCAAGCTCCGAAAGGGCGATAACATTCTCGGGATGTTTGCGATCGTGCTGGGAATCTTCGGATCACGCGGCGTGCGGCGATCTCGACTGAAAGCAATCGGAGCGTTTACTGCCCTCGCGCTTCTTGTGTTCCTTTCCGGTTGCGGAGGCAACGGTTCCACTTCTACAACGCCAACCCCGGCTGGCACACAAACCTTTACCGTCGACGGGACAGGAACGGCTGGAACGAATGGCGGCAACACGGCCGCGCACCAACTCAGTCTGATGATTACCGTGACATCCAGCTAAGTCATGGTTCCAAAAGTTCGTCGGTCTTGTGGTCCAGTTCCGCGGTTTCCGGTACCCCATCTGTGGTCAAACTCTCGTGCGCGGCTATGTATTCACTCAGCGTCTGCTGATCGTCGGGCAACATTTTTGTGAAGCTAATCCCGTTGCCGACAAGCGGATCGCAAGTCGCGACAATCGCCGACGCGATGATTACTTCGTCGTTGAGAAACAACGAGACCTCGATGAACGCTCCCGCCGTCATAGTAAACATCGTTTCGATGTAGAAACCACCGATGCTGAGATCGGAAGTGTTGCCTCGCGCGCTCACTGGATTGCCTTCGGTAAAAATCTCCACCGGCACTCTGAGTTTGGCACGGGCGTGGTTGCGGCGTTCGCTTTCGGAAATAGTGGCTCCGTTTCCCCGAATGGGACTAACCCTTCTAAGTTTACCGAAAAGCAGACGAATTCAACTCGAAACTTCACCTGCCGATGATTAGAGGAATACCCCACGGGTGTGGACTTTGTTCGAGGTGATGAGTTGGGAGCTTCGCCAGCTAGCGCTGGAACGGGAAAAATCGCGCTTTCCAATCTTCCCCCGTTTCCTGCCGTCGCATTAAAAATACTGCAATCGATAGCTATGCCCGAAATTCACATGGGAACCCTGTGTGAAATGATCGGGAGCGATCCCGCCTTTTCGGCTGAAGTACTTACGATTGCGAACTCGCCTTTGTGCGGATTTCGTGAAACCGTCCGCAGCGTTTTGCAGGCCACAAGCCTGCTAGGGTTGGAGCGCTTGAGAGCTCTGGCGGTCACCGCCGGCATGCGGGCCTACACGCGCAATTGGCAGACCATTCCAGCACTGCGTTCGTGCTGGCGTCACAGTTTGGCTTGCGCTTTGATCGCCGAACAAGTCAGCATCGCCGCCATGCAAGATACAGGGTTGGCTTACACGGCCGGAATTATGCACGACATCGGCCGTTTGGCCCTGATGGTTCCTGCACCTGAAGAGTACTCCGAGTTCTTAAAAAACGGCCAAGGCACGCCTGCCGAGCTCCTTGAGCAGGAACGAAAACTCTTTTCGCTCGACCACTGCCAGGCGGGCCGAATGCTGGTTGAAGCCTGGCGGCTACCCAAGGAATTCGCTGATTTGGTGTCTGGCCATCATGTCCCAGATCAATGCGCGCGCATGGACGCGTTGCGCATTATTCGGTTCAGTTGCTTGATGTCCGACGCCCTGGGCTTTGCCGCGACGGGGTCCGCGCCGATCCCCAACTTCGACGACGTAGTCGCAATGCTGCCGTCCGGAGACCGGGACAGATTCGCGTTCAGAAAAGACGATCTCGCTTTGCGCGTAGCAATAAAAATCAACGCTGTGGAAGTGGGTTAGCGAAGTAGATGGCGCGAGCCGCTGCTCGCCGACCGGTACTGATCCGTCTGCGTTGATTCTTCTTTCCTGTGCGGCATAATGCAGTATGGCCGCAAATCCTTCTGTAATTGTGGTGGGCGCTGGAATGGCGGGGCTTTCCGCAGCCGTCAAACTGGTGGAAGCAGGCATTTCGGTGGAAATTGTCGAGGCGCGCGATCGCATTGGCGGCCGGGTGTACACGCAGCCTGATCCCGCCTTGGTGGCGCCGATTGAGTTGGGTGCGGAGTTCATCCATGGGTGCCCCCCGGAAATATGGGAGCGCGTGAACGATGCTGGTCTGAAGACGGTTGAAGTCGATGGCGGCAATTGGTGCGTGCGGGCAGGGATGCTGGAGCGGTGCAGTTTCTTCCCACAAGTCGAAGCCATCATGAACAAAATGGATTCGTCGGGGCCTGACGAATCGTTTCTGGATTTTCTCGAGCGATGCCACCCTGAGGCGGAATTAGCAGAAGCGAAACAGAAGGCGCTGCGCTACATCACTGGCTTCCATGCCGCCGATCCAAATTTGGTTGGAGTTCATTGGCTGGTGAAGGACCGGGACGCCGAGGCGCAGATTGAGGGTGACCGCGCGTTCCGGCTGGGGAATGGTTACGTTGAGTTCGTCGACTTATTTCGAGCGCGACTTGAAAAAGCAGGCGTTCAGATTCGTACTGAAACCACTGTCGAACACCTTCAATGGACGCCAAATCACGTGGAGTTGGGGATTCGGAGCGGCGGTGGTTCGTCAACAATGACTGCATCCAAGGTTCTGGTCACCGTGCCTGTCGGCGTTCTCAAGACGGCTAATGGAGAGCTGGGGGCAATCGAGTTCTCGCCAATGCTACCGCGCAAGAAGCTGGATGCTATCGCGAAGCTGGAGATGGGGAAGGTCCTGCGGTTGGTTCTCCGATTTCGCGAGCGCTTCTGGACGGAGATTTCTAACGATAGCGGAGAAAACTTGAAGAACTTGAGCTTTCTGTTTTCCGAGGACGATCTGTTCCCGACCTGGTGGACGACCTCGCCGGTTGAAGCGCCAATTCTCACGGCTTGGGCACCGTTCCGCTCCGCTGAGCGCCTTCGGGGGCAATCTAAAGACGCCGTCACCAGGCAGGCTCTGGCCGGCTTGGGCCAGGCGCTCAGTGTGAGCGAGGCGGCACTAAACGACCAGTTTGAAGAGTTGTACATGCACGACTGGCAGGCCGATCCTTTCTCTCGAGGAGCTTATAGCTACGGCAAGGTCGGGGCCGACGGAGCGCATGCAGCGCTGGCATCTCCGGTGGGAAACACCCTCTTTTTCGCAGGCGAGGCCACCGATACTGGCGGTCATAATGGCACGGTCCACGGCGCGATTGCTAGTGGAGAACGCGCCGCAGCTGAGATTCGAACCAGCATAAGCGTTTAGCGCCAGTTGAGTCAGAGAAAACGTCTAAGCAACCTTTCAGTCTAGGATTCTATCGAATCACCTTGTCTCCCAAAATACTCCCATTTCAATTTCCTAAAGCGAGTTCAATTTGTCGCTAAAATTTAGCCTCGCTCACGTTATTTCCATTTCGGCCTTGTTGACTGGTGTAGGATTCGCGCAGACTTCTTTGTCTGCACTTCCCGATGCGCCTTCAAGCAGCTTGTACGTGACTGATGACTCTGGTTCTCACGAGGCCAAGCCCTCCTCTGGCCAAGCTTCAGGCGGAGCAGGGTACTGGGTCCGACGCGGCGTTCATGATCAGGTAGACATTTATTCGTCTCCTTTCAAGGTTGCCAACTTGAAATGGACTCTCGGTTTGTCAGCGGTGACCGCCGTCTTGATCGCTACAGATAAACACGCTTCCGGGCAGCTGTCGAGAAATCCGTCCAACGTCAGTTCCGACATCTCAAATGCCGGATTGGTCGTGACAGTGGGATCTGCGTCTGCTCTGCTTGTCGACGGTTTGGCGCGAGATAACCCCCACGCCCGGGAAACCGGCGTGCTTGCCGGCGAGTCCATAGTGGACAGTGGAATTCTCTACGCTGTCGCACAGCTCATCACCGAGCGCAATCGGCCTTTGCAAGATTCTGGTAAAGGACATTTTTTTCAGACTAGCGGCTTGGATAACTCATTCCCCTCAGGCCACGCTGTTTTTACTTGGGCGGCTGCAACGACGATCGCGCACGAGTATCCGAAGCCGTGGGTCGAGTGGCTGGCTTACGGAACGGCGACGGCGGTGTCGGTGACCCGCTTCACCAGCGCGCAGCATTTTCCCTCTGACGCGGTTGTCGGTAGCGCGTTCGGATATCTGGTGGCGCGCCATGTTTTTCATGCGCACTGCAAGAGCGGTCTAGGCTCGGCTTGTCACAAATAGCTGACTGCGGGAGCGCGGAGCAGGAGTAATTCCTGCTCCGCATCTCCGCCGACTCAGCGCGATGCCACATACGCTACTTTGAGAACTCCCATCGATCGCCGGTCATCACCAGAGTAGCAGTGTCAGAAGGAGTTGAATTCAGCGCGGCTGCCATGTCGGGATACGCCGTCTTCATCTCCTGAGAATTGGCCCACGAAGCGACATTCGCGATCTGATAATGGTAGGTGACGGTGACCGTTTTAGCGCCAGCGCCGTTTGTACCGACGGTCGAGTTATCGATCGACGTGACCTGGCGATTTCCGTAGCAGAAATTGCCGTAACCCGGCTGGGAAGTGTCCGGCGTCCAGGAAGTGCGGCCTTTGTCAGACAGGTCGTAGTTATTCACTTGTTTGGACGCGATAATCAACACTTTCTTCTCAGCCGTTGTGCGCGTCAGCAGGCCCTCCTGGGTGAGCGCGTCGTAACCCTGAGTCTTCGCGTCGTCTGAAGTTGCCGCCTGGACTGGAAATTTCTTTGCCTCAGACCACAGGCATGAAGGCAGCGCTTTGTAGTGGTCATTGATCGCAGCTTTGTAGCTGACGTCGGTGTTGCTCCCGTTGTTGCAGGCTGCGGTGGTCATAGCGGCAACGCTCAGGATGGCAATCCAAATTCGTTTGTCGGACATTCGATGTGGTTCTCCGTTTTCTTGGTTAGTCAATGGGTCGGGCAGCCGCATTGGATGCCAAAACGGATGGAAGGGTAGTCAGGCTTCCCCCTGGGTAGATTGGGTCGAGATTCGAAGCGAGAATGCAGGTCTTCCAGGATTGTGATTCCGGTCACATCCAGTTTCCAAGGTCCTGCTCTAGAATGGGGCCGCAATCCAAATAGAGGGCGACACTGCATGGCGAAGATTGAACGGGATGAGCAATTTGTTCCCAAGGGAGCTGTTGCGTTTTTTGCATTGATGCTCCTTTCCTTTGGGTTGATTTGGTTGGCAATGTATTGGCTCATGATTTATCGGCAAATGACTCCGTAGGCGGTCAAGGAAAAATCCATGGCATCTCCTGCACTTCCTCACCACGATCGGGTAAGTCCAATCGAAAAGCGCGTCCTATGGGCGGCGACTCTCTTCACCCTCGCCATCGTCGGGCTAATCGCCTACTCCGTATTCGGAATGGGCGGCAGCATGCCATCAAGCATGCCGAACATGGCCGTGTTCAAAAATGGCGCAATCCTGAAACATGACGGTAAGAATTACGAAGTGCGCTTCCTTGCCCGCATGTGGCGCTTTGAGCCCTCGAAAGTCATCGTCCCGGTTGGTTCCACCGTTAATGTTGCGGTAACCAGCAAAGATGTCACTCACGGATTCCAGATCGTCGGAACCGGTGTTAATTTGATGGCGCTGCCGTTCGTTCTCACCACCGGCCGTGTTCACTTCTCGAAGCCGGGGGTGTATCAGATCGTCTGCCATGAATACTGCGGTACTGCCCACCAGAACATGAGCGCGACCATAGAAGTGAGCGATCATGCAATCGATATTTCCGCCGAAGGCTTGCCCGATGTCGATTCGACGCACGCATCAAGCGAGGAAGCGCGATGAATTACGAAATGCAGAAGTCGTTACGAACGATTATTCTGATCGAGCTTTTGCTGCCGCTGGCAATGCTCGTTTTTGGCGCGTACCACGGCGTGCTGCAAGTGCTCTACCGTGCCGGGACGATTCGAGCGACCTCGTTCGCGGGCATCGATTACTACCAGGGCCTCACCGGACATGGCGTTATCAATGCCATCGTGTTGACCACGATGTTCGCCGTCGCTCTTGGCCACGCGCTGGTCAGCCAGGAACTGGATTCTCCGCTATCCATATTTGGAGCTGGATCCTCGCTGGCTTTAATGGTTTTGGGGGCGGTGATGGCAGCGGCGATGATCTTTACCGGCAAAGCGACGGTTCTCTATACGTTTTACCCTCCGCTCAAAGCTCATCCCATTTTCTATCTGGGTCTTGCGTTGTTCATCGTGGGCTCGTGGATTGCCTTGTTCACCTGGATTCCTGTCTATCTCCAATGGCGCAAAAATAATGTTGGCAAAAAGACGCCGCTAGCGGTTGTCGGCATGTTTGCAACCTTCATTATTTGGCAAATGGCAACCCTTCCGGTTGCCTACGAAGTCTTGGTGATGTTGTTGCCGTGGTCGCTGGGCTGGACTCCGGGGGTGAACGTGGTCCTCAGTCGAACGTTGTTCTGGTTCTTTGGACATCCACTCGTCTACTTCTGGCTCCTGCCAATTTATGTTCTTTATTACACGGTGATGCCACGCCTGGCTGGCGGAAAACTGTTCAGCGACTTCGCGGGACGAATGACGTTCATGGCCTTTATTGTGCTTTCATGCCCGATTGGGCTGCATCACCAATTCGCGGATCCCGGGATTTCTTCGACCTGGAAAGGGGTGCAAACAGTTCTTACGCTCTTGGTCGCGATTCCGAGCATGCTGACGGCTTTCACACTTGCCGCTTCACTGGAACACGGAGCGCGCGAACGCGGAGGCTCAGGACTCTTCGGTTGGTGGAAAGAACTGCCATATTTTGATCGTGAAAACTGGTTGTTCCCTTATCTGTTCTGCGGTCTGGTGATCTTCCTTTTTGGCGGCGTTACCGGGATCATCAACGCTTCTTACAACATGAACAGCACAATCCACAACACCGCATGGCTTCCGGCGCACTTCCATCTGACGGTGGGTGGTCCGGTTTTTCTCGGCATTCTGGGGATGAGTTTGTTCCTGATTACTGGCCTATTGAAAAAGCCGGTAGCCGATGTTTCCACCGCGCTCGCCGTTCCATATCTATGGACTGTGGGAACCTTCACATTTTCGACTGGGCTTTTCATGGGTGGGTTGCGGGGCGAACCCCGGCGGACCAATCTTGGCCTGACGTATTTGAACCCGGCTTCGCCCAGTTACCGGCCCGATTGGTGGATAACCACCCATATCGGCGCAATCGGCGGGGTCATAATGGGTTTTGCGATCCTTCTCTACTTCATCGTGCTCGTCCGCAGCCTGCTCACAGCGCCAGTTAAGAATGCGCCGCCTTTTGTTATTCCCGTGAGCGAGGCTTACCACGATGAGAAGGTCGCGTCAGTCCGCAACTTCACGCCTTGGGTCACGATCGCGGTCGTACTGATTGTGGCCGCGTACTACGCGCCCGTCCGCGATATACTTCGCAGCCATTATCAAGGAGCACCTGGCTACAGCCCGTCGGGCGCTGTCAGCGGCGCGAGCGCGCCGTGACAAGCGGACGCGAATGTCCAACGCTACGACCCGCTGAATGGGATCATTCTGAACTCATTTTGTTTGGGAGCGCCGCTTCGGCGTACAAAAACAGCCAAATCCAAAACGATCGATGAGCGCGGAAAAGATGGTGAGCGCGGTAGGAATCGAACCTACAACCTACTGATTAAGAGTCAGTTGCTCTGCCAATTGAGCTACGCGCCCGACAAACTCACGGAAATTGTTCTGGAACTGCTGCAGACCTTCTAGAATTTCTTGGCAGACGTGGTCTGCAGCTAGTGTATCTTGCGATGAAGGAAGTCAGCAAGTTGCAGCGCGAACGAATCCAAGCCGATCGGCAATCGTGTAAAGTTCTCTCGATCTCTGGTTTTGCGCACAACTTTGCCAATTTACAAGGGTTTTTTCACGAAGAGGTTAACCTTATGACACTATCCAATCAAGCGAAGACTAGCTGTAGAGTTCTGCTTGGAATGTCGCTCGCAATTGCTGCCATGGGCGCAATCGCGCAGGACAATTCCTCGGCTCCTCCTCCGCCATCCACTGGCGATTCGGCTCCCGCTCCTCGAGCAAATTACGGTCGACGAGGCGGCTGCTGGATGCAGGCGGGCGTCTCGCCGTCGGTCGCTCAACAGGGACGGCAGATCATGCAAAACACGCGCTCGCAAGTGATGTCAGTCTGTAACGATTCATCGTTGTCGGGCGCCCAAAAACAAGATCAGGTGAAGCAGCTTCACGAACAGGAGCGCACACAGATTCGTGGGCTGGTTACCGAGCAGCAGGCCGATGCTCTTCAATCATGCATGGATCAACGGCGTCACGGGCGGATGGGCGGCAATCCGTGTGGACACATGCAAAGGGGACCGGGCGGTCAGGAAGGTGCTCCTCCTCCGGATGCAAATGGCGCCCCGCCGACGAACCAGGCTCCGCCACCTCAGCAGTAACTGCTTACGCTCGGTTTTGGTAAATCCGACCGCGGATCGCAGTCGTTCAGGAACCACTTTCATCGGTGGCAAATGGGGAGCGGCGATCTGCGGCGGAACCCTTGGTTGGTTTGATTTCTGCTGGCGGGCGCTGCTCCAGCGTCCCCAAAACTGGCATGTCGTCAAAGCCGGAGATTTGCGAAACAAATCCGTGCTGATTGAGAAGACGCTCGACGAAACGAAGCTGTGCAGGCCGCAAAACTTTGACCGGGAGGGTGGGGAAATTACGGAAGATCCACAATAAATAGACGCGTTGAAGGAGTGAAGGCCGGAAGTAACGCGGACCCAGGGGGGTCTGCACCCGCAGAACGCCGCTCCAAAGTTTGTCTATCATGTTGTGCAGTTCCTAATCCCAGGCGAGAAACTCATCCTCATGCTGCAATCGGCCTGCCACACTGTTCACTTCAATTCCGTCCCAGTATCTACGATTCTAGCCGTCGGTTAGGCTCCAAAGTGCACACCCGTCGCGCTTTCCATCGGAAATTGCTTCATCGTCCCGGTAAATTTGTCCTACCCTGCTATTTCGGGCAAGGCCTGCATGTTCGTAATGCTTGCCGCCAGCCCAAACTTGCCGGGTTCCGTTCCTTTTTCCACCCGCACCACTGATGCCTGACAGCAAACCCAGCGCTTCTCTCCCTGGGTCAATTCTGCCGGCAGAAGCAGCACCATTTCGAGTTCGTTTCCCGGCAGAATTTCTTCCGAAGTGTAGAAGAAAATGCCGCTGTCGCTAAGGTCACGAGCAATTCCTGTGGTCTGGATCCGCCCGTCCTTGGAATGAACCGTTACCGGAGCCTGCGTCGGCACTCGATTGTTATTGCGACGCTCTGGCTTCGTTTCCGGCATGGTTAGGGAGATTAGCACAGAATTGATCTCGATTTTGCCACTCAGCAGAAAAATCCTTGCGGGGGTTGAATTCGGGGTGGGTAAGGTCTGAACCCTTACCTCACGCCCAGTTCCCATGGGATGGGCGGCTCGCGGCCAAGTTCCTAGGTAAGGAGCCCGGGAAAGTTGGCAAAGGTAAGTGGCGGATTCTGATGCCGGAAAAGAAAAAAATTGTTGCTATGTAGAAATAGGTGAGTCCCTAGGCAGAAAGCGCTAAAGCTTAGTCCCAGAATTCATGAAATCTTTTTTAGCCGCAATCTCTGAAGCCAATCTGAGCTGCTTTAGATCGGCGTCGATGAAATCCGGACCCGCGGAGGTTGCGCTGAACCCTTTTCGGCAGACTTGCAGCACGCCAATGGCACGTTGCTGAGGGTTCATGATAGGAGCGGACATCAATTTCTGGATGCTGGGCTGTTCAGTCTGAACTTCGATCGACTGATGTTCCTGGTTGTTTTTGTCGGCGAGCTTGACGGTCTCGAAAATGCTTGCGTGTTTGACCTTGGCGAAACTATTGAAGATTTCGATTTTCCGCGTGGTCGCAGTGTGTGCTGCAATGGCGGACGAACTGGAAACAGGAATTGCGCCCGCAGTCTTCAATTCGTCAGGGTACAAGAATCGAAGCAGAGACTTTTCCAGCCGAAGCAGGGCGACTTCTGTCGGCCTTACGCCGAACAGTTTTGCCAGCGCGACGCAGAATTTATCAGGACTGGCTGCCTGTTCAAGAACGTATTCAACCGACCGATTTGGAGCCCGCGCTGCAGCCGTTGCGGCTGTGGTTCCGGACGTAAGTTTTTCTTTTTCCATGTACCTAGCTGTCACAAACTCGATTTTCGAAGTGCGCGGGCAGGACTTTTTACGGTCAGTAATCGCACCCGACGGAACCATGTTCACGGATGCGGTCACTTCCATCAAGTTACGAAGGTACTTTGTGATTTGCGGCCACACGATTTCTAGCGGACTAGTCTTTGACCAGAGGGAAATTCTTCTCGCGCCACACTCGAATTCCGCCATCCATTGAGAGCACATTCGTATAGCCCATCCTCCGCAGATTGTCGGCGGCCAAAGCGGAGCGAAACCCACCCCCGCAGTACAGCACAATGGCATCGTTGGGATCAGGAATGCGGGTTTCAATATCTCGTTCGATGATTCCTTTACCCAAATGCATAGCGGAGGGAAGGTGGTCGGCCGCAAATTCGCTTTCTTCCCTAACATCGATCAAGGCAAACTTGTCCCCTCGATCAAGCTTTTGCTTAATTTCATCCACAGAAGTTTCCTTTATCTTGCTTTTCGCGTCTTGCACAAGCTTTAGGAATTTTGGGGTATGGTCCATGTAATTTCTCCAGAATGCATGTTTCAATTTGGTTTGATCGAAACTTCAATAGGAGCGATTTTAACTCAGCGAATCACAATTGGATTGCGAGCGGCATGCTAAACTCCCGTGTTCTAAAACCATAATGACGGAACTTACCCAACTCACTGCAACGGAGATGGCAGCGCGGATTCGGCGCCGCGAATTATCGCCGGTTGACTTAGTGGAAGCGCACTTAAAGCGGATAAAAAGCCTCAACCCCCAGCTCAACGCGTTCGTTAAAATCGCGGCTGACGATGCTCTCGAAGCGGCGCGAGACGCTGAGAAACGATGCGAGGATGGTCAAGAACTCGGTCCCCTGCACGGCGTGCCAATCAGTATCAAGAGCGCAATTGAAGTGAAAGGGATGCCGTGGGAATCTGGCAGCGCCTTGCGCCGCGGCGTTGTGGGGCGAAAGGATGCGCCGCTGGTCCAGCGATTGCGAAAAGCGGGCGCTATCGTCATTGGAGTCACAAATACGCCGGAACTACTGATGGCATGGGAAACCGATAACCTTTTATACGGGAGAACCAATAACCCGTTTGATTTGACGTGTACCGCTGGCGGCTCAAGCGGCGGCGAGGCGGCTGCAATTGCTGCGGGGCTTTCGGCGGGCGGGGTGGGAAGCGACGGCGGAGGGTCGATTCGCGTTCCTTCGCATTTCTGCGGAATTTGCGGTTTGAAGCCCACACCGGGGCGGATCCCTTCGACCGGACATTTCCCGCAATCGGCCGGCCCATTCTCTATGTTGGGTGTTGTGGGACCTATGGCGCGTACGATCGGAGACCTTCGCCTGCTGTTTGAAGTCATGCAAGGGCCTGACGATGGAGATCCTGCTGCCGCCCCGGTCGCACTACGCTGGCCAACCGAAAAGCAACTCAAGAACACGGCAATTGGATATTTTGAAGACGACGGGCGAACTCCAGTGACGGAAGAAACACGGACGAGCATTCGCAATGCCGCTGAAGCCCTGCGCCGGGCCGGGTTTCGGGTCGAACCGTTCCGTCCGGAGGGGCTCGAAGCGATGCGAGACATCTGGTGGCAATTGTTTGGGGTCGCTGGCGGAATGTTGCTCGGCCCATTGGTGCGAGGTAAAGAAGCGGAACTGAGTCCGATTCTGCGGGAATTTTCGGGATGGGTCGATGCCGCGCCGCGCCATTCCGCGGACACACTGCTCAACGCCTGGATGCAGCGTGATCTGCTGCGCATTCAAGTTTTCTCACAGATGCAAAAGTTTCCCATCTTGCTTTGCCCCGTGGCTTCGATTCCTGCTTTTAAACACGGAGAGCGATCTTGGATGATCGACGAAAAAAGAGTCGACTATCTCGACGCGTGGAGCTACTGCGAGTGGTTCAACCTGTTGGGCAATCCGACCGTAGTTATACCAGCGGGAAAATCGAACGAAGGAATGCCCATCGGTGTTCAAGTCGTCGGAAAGCCGTGGGAAGAGGAGTTGGCGCTGTCCGTGGCTGCGAAACTCGAGAGTGAAATCGGCACCGGGCTGCGTCCGCAACGCTTTGAGTTTGATGACAAAGATGGTTAAAGCTTTCGCTTCAATCACCACGCTGGCCGCTTTATACTGATTCTTCCAAAACGTTGGGCCGCGCATAATCCATGAGCAAAACAATCGTCGACTCTGGTTGGTCGATCAACCGAATTCTCTTCGGACTGCTGTCGTTTCTTGCCGTGTCCGCGGCATACCTTTACGCAGTCCCCCAAGCCAACGTTTTCTACGCCGGGGTTGTTCTGCTGCATGTTGTTGCAGGAATCATTGCCACGATTCTTTTGCTGATCCGCATTGTCCGCTTGCTGCGCAAATCAAGCCTAATGGCTCGTGCAGGATGGTTTCTTGTCTGTGTGGGCGCTGCGCTTGGCGTCATTCTTGTGAAGACTGGCACCTCGCGAGCTGAGTGGAACTGGCTGTACGCGCACATCTGGGTGTCCCTCGTTGGTGCCGCCATTCTCCTCGCGGACCGGATCGCCGCCTCTAACAAACAGCGATTGCCACGACTCGTCGCGCTGATCGCCAGTCTCGCGTTGGTTTTGTGTATTGCATTAGGAGGGCAATACCTTCGGGTTTCACGGTGGCAGTCGCGGTCGCAGATCGAAAATCCAGCCATGCCGCCAGACTCGATGAACAAAGAAGGGGACGGTGCCAACGGCCCGTTCTTTCCCAGTTCAGCGCAAGTGCTCGGTGGCCAAAAAATCCCCAGCGAATATTTTATGCAGTCCGATTCGTGCGAGCGCTGTCACAAAGACATTTACCGCCAGTGGTCGAGTTCCGCCCACCATTTTTCGTCATTCAATAATCAGTGGTACCGCAAGAGCGTCGAGTACATGCAGGACACGGTCGGCACCGGTCCTTCGAAATGGTGCGCAGGTTGCCACGACCCTGCGTTGCTCTACAGCGGCAAGATGAACACGCCGATCAAACAAATCGTGCATACGCCGGCAGCCCAGGCCGGACTTGGCTGCATGATGTGCCATTCGATCTCAAAAGTAAAAAGCACGATGGGGCAGGCTGATTTTTATCTGGAATATCCCAAACTGCATGAGCTTGCTGCCAGCAAGAATCCGATCGTCCGCACGCTTCACGATTTCCTCGTGAACCTGAATCCAGAACCGCACCGCAGAGTTTTCTTAAAGCCGTTCATGCGGACGCAAACCGCGGAATTCTGTTCCACGTGCCATAAGGTTCATCTCGACGCTCCCGTGAATCATTATCGGTGGACGCGTGGCTTCAATGAGTACGACAATTGGCAAGCGAGTGGTGTTTCAGGTCAGGGAGCGCGGTCGTTTTATTATCCCGCAAAGTCGTCGCAATGCGCTGACTGTCACATGCCGATGACGCAGTCGGCTGATTCCGGAAACACAAATGGATTTGTTCATTCCCATCGTTTTCCAGGAGCAAATACCGCAGTGCCAACTGCGAATGAAGACGCTGAACAACTTAAGATCACCGAAGATTTTCTCAAGAAGCAGAATTTGACCGTGGATATTTTCGCTCTTTCTCCTGAAGTGGCGGAAGCAAAGTCCGGCGTGTCAGGGCAAGCCGATTTGTCTACAACTTTTGCCGTTGGAGAAGAAGCGGAGACCAGGATCGTTCCGGCTGCGGAAACTGAGCAGGCCCCGATTACCGCTCCCCTCAACCGCGTTCAAGCTTCGGTAAGGCAAGGCGACACGGTGCGGGTTGACGTTGTGGTTCGCACCAAGACAGTCGGGCACTTCTTTCCTGGAGGCACGGTTGACGCGTATGACACGTGGCTCGAACTGAAAGCCACGGACGATCGGCAGCGCCCGATTTTTTGGAGCGGGATGATTGAAGATGATGGCAAAGGGCCGGTCGAGAAAGGCGCGCATTTCTATCGGTCCTTGCAAATTGACGGACATGGCAATCCAATCAATAAACGCAACGCGTGGGCCACGCGAGCCGTTGTCTATGTGCATTTGATCCCACCGGGCGCGGCCGACACCGTTCACTATCGAATACATATTCCGGAAGACGCTGGCAACAAAATCACTTTGCACGCCCGCCTGTGCTACCGGAAATTTTCGTGGTGGAACACGCAGTTTTCTTTCGCCGGAAAACCGGATGGTTCTGGTAGTTCTGTGAGCCCCGAGTTTGACGACCGAAAATTTACTTTTGATGCGCCGCTGGATGGGGTGTCCGCCAAACACGCGCAGATTCCGGATCTGCCTGTAGTTGCCGTCGCCGAGGACGAAGTGACGTTAGATGTAGCGCGTCGCAACTCGCCGCCATCGAAGCCGCAGCAGGTTTTGCAGACTGACGACTGGCAGCGGTGGAATGACTACGGCATTGGCTTGTTTCTGCAAGGTGATTTGCGCGGGGCCGCCGCTGCATTTGGACGCGTGACGCAAATTGCTCCCAAGAATCCGGATGGTTGGGTCAACATCGGACGTTGCGCAGTGCAGGAAGGCGATATGCGGAGGGCTCGATCAGTATTGGAAACAGCCTTGAGTCTGGACCCCAAGCTGGCGAGATCGCATTATTTCTATGCTCGCGTGCTGCGCAGCGAAGGTGATTATGATGGCGCAGCCAGCCATCTTCACCAGGTTTTGGACCAATATCCGCGCGACCGGGTGGCGCTCAACGATCTGGGCCGGATATTGTTCCTGCAACGCAAGTATGCTGACGCAGTCGGCGTGTTGCATTCTGTGCTGGCGATCGATCCTGAAGACCTTCAAGCACACTACAATTTAATGTTGTGCTACAGGGGAATGGGCGATCTGAAAATGGCCAGCGAGCATGAGCAGCGATACTTACGCTTCAAGGCGGACGAGTCGGCGCAGACGATCACCGGACCCTACCGTCAGACACACCCCGAAGACAACAATGAACGTCAGGCCATCCATGAACACCTGTCAGTCCCTCTAAATGGTCTGGCAGCCGGGCAGCCCGAGCACGCAAGTTTTGCCGCGAGTAGTGCCCACGCAGTGAGGGCCGTCGAGGCCGGAGGGACGCGCTGATGGTCCGAAAATTACTCTTCGCGTTCGCTTTGCTTGCGTCCGCTGCATTTGGCCAAATTCGCTTTACAGACATTGCGGCCCCAGCCGGAATTCATTTTGTTCATAACAACGGAGCGTTCGGCAAAAAGTATCTTCCTGAAACCATGGGGCCGGGTTGTGCGTTCATCGATTATGACAATGACGGCTGGCCCGACATTCTGTTAGTGAACGGGCAAAACTGGCCCGGACGCACGGGAACTCAATCTTCGCTGAAGCTTTATCACAACAACCACGACGGAACCTTCACGGACGTAACTCGCAAAGCGGGTTTGGCAATCTCAATGTATGGCATGGGCGTAGCCGTGGGCGACTACGATAACGATGGCTTCGACGATATCTTCGTCAGCGCGCTCGGACAGAGTCGGCTGTTTCGGAATAATGGCAATGGCACATTTTCCGATCAGACAAAGGCGGCCGGTTTAGCGGGGCCACAGGAGTTTTCGACCAGCGCAGCCTGGCTGGATTACGATCATGACGGGAAACTTGACCTTGTCGTGGCGAACTACGTCAATTGGTCCCAGCAGGGCGACCTGTATTGCACGCTTGATGGAAGCCATAAATCGTACTGCACTCCCGAATCGTATAAAGGAACATCCGCCCGTCTTTGGCACAATCTCGGGAATGGAAAGTTTGAAGATGTTACGAGAAAGGCGAATCTGTTCGATCCAACCTCAAAAAGCCTCGGTGTGGCCACGTTCGATGCCGACGGGGATGGCTGGCCGGACATATTGCTCGCTAACGACACGCAGCCGAACAAGCTTTATCTGAATAAGCACGACGGCACATTCGAAGAAAAGGGCGTCTCCGCAGGCATAGCGTTTAGCGAAGACGGCGTAGCGCGCGCCGGAATGGGCGTGGACGCCGCAGACTACGACCGGTCAGGCCGTCCAAGTCTGGTGATCACGAACTTTGCCAACCAGATGCTTTCGCTTTATCACAACGAAGGCAACGGTCTTTTCGTCGATAACGCTCCGAGTTCCGAAGTTGGACGCGCCACGCTAGTCACACTGGGGTTTGGCTGTTTCTTTTTTGATTACGACAATGACGGTTGGCAGGACATTTTTGTTGCCGACGGGCACATCGAAGATCAAGTCGAACGTGTGCAGAAGCGCGTCAGCTTTGCCGAGCCACCGCATCTGTTTCGCAATCTGGCTGGAGGCAAATTCAAAGAAGTTACGGCGGAGATGGGCGGGCAATTTGCGTCCCCGAAAGTGGCTCGTGGCGCGGCCTACGCGGATATCGACAACGATGGCTATCCCGACATCCTGGAGACTACAAATGCCGGGCGAGCATATCTGTTTCACAACTCGAGCGGCCCCAATCGAAGTCTCCGTATAAAACTTGTGGGAACGAAATCAAACCGTGATGGCATAGGCGCCAGAGTGCGCGTGGTTTCGGGCAAAGACGATCAGACGAAGACCGTCCATAGTGGATCGAGTTACCTTTCACAAAGTGAGCTCACATTGACATTTGGCCTGGCGGCAGCCGCAAAAGCCGACAGCGTAGAAGTGCATTGGCCGAGTGGACAAATCGACAAACTTTCAAACATCAACGCTGGGCAGACCGTCACAATTCAGGAAGGCAAGGGCATCATGGTTTCACGCGCGTACGGCCCGACTTGGAAGTAGATGATCTATGGAGTCAAATCCCGTTGGTATACACATCGATTGAAGGTGACGATTTTCCCGCGATTAGCGAGTGTTCTCGCAGCGGTGGTGATGCTGGTTGGCACAGCTATCTCTCAATCAAGCAAACCAGATTCCGTCGAAGCGGCCCGGCTCAACAATATTGGCGCTGGCTACATGAACCAGCAATCCTTCGAGAAAGCCCTGGAAACGTTTCAGCGGGCGGCCAAACTTGACCCTGGTCTGCAGGTTGCGAAGCTGAATCAAGGCATCGCGTTGCTGAACATGGCTAAGGTTGATCCGGCCGGCGAGATTCTGGAGGCCGCCGTCAAGCGCGATCCGCAGGACGCCCACGCGTGGTACAACCTGGGATTGTTGTACAAAAATAGCAGCGCCCCTGAGCGGGGAATCGACGCGTTCCGCCATGTGATTGATATCGATTCAACCGACGCCGACACCTGGTATTTTCTCGGGTCGGCGTACGCGCAACAAAAGCGCTTTGCCGAAGCTCGAGATGCTTTTGAGCATGCGCTGAAGCTGAATCCGTTTCATGCATCGGCGCAATTTGGGTTGGCCCGCTCATACCAGCAATCGGGCGATCCGGCAAAAGCGAAAGAAGGACTCCAACGTTTCCAGTACGTAACGCAAAACAAGCTGGGAACGCCTGTCAGCCTGGCCTACGGCGAGCAGGGAAGATATTCACTGGTCGAACAATCGCCTGGGCAACCCGTAAAAGTACCGCAGCAGATTCCCGTTCGTTTTGTCGATGTCACTGCGCACGCCGGGCTAACCGGACAACATCCCGGACCGAGCGCTACTGGAATCGGCACGGGAGCGTGTTTTTTAGATTTCGACGGTGACGGACGGCCAGATTTGTTTCTCGCCAATAATGGCCCAACAGGCGGCCTCTCTCTGTTCCACAATCTGGGTAACGGAAAATTTGAAGATGTTACCAGGAAAGCTGGTCTCGACCCGACTCTTCACGCGATTACCTGCTTGGCGGGCGATTACGACAACGACGGCGCGTCTGACTTGGTCGTCAGCCTGAGCGATCGCGTCATGCTTCTCCACAATGAGAAGAACGGAACTTTTCGCGACGTGACCGCCGCTGCCGGGCTGCATGATAGTCCTGCAAATCTCGCGCTGGCGTTTGTTGACTACGACCACGATGGCGATATCGATCTCTACGTGGGGCACAGCTCGGGTGGAACTGACGGTGGCCCACGACGAAACGTCATGTTTCGCAATAATGGCAACGGCACTTTTACGGACGTGTCTGAAACTGTGGGTCTGGAAGGCCCAGAACATTCAACCGGCGCGATTGCGACAGACTTTAACAACGATCGCGCAGTCGACTTATTTGTTGTTGGACGAAACGAAACGAAAGAGTCTTCAGCGAAGGGCTTGCCTGTTTACGGCAATCCGCGGGAAGGCAAATTTACGGAGTTGTATCCGTGGTCTGGCGACGCCCCCTCCAACGCGAGCGCTGTCGCTACACTGGATTTCGACCACGATGGTTGGATGGATTTTGCGTTAGCCACGGATCGGGGTCTGCAGCTGTGGCGCAACGTGAATGGAAAGACGCTTGAGCGCATTGAACTGCCGCACACCGATCTGGAGAAGGTCAATGCCGTGGCGGCATTGGACTTTGACAACGACGGCTGGCAAGACATCGCCGCGCTTGGGTTGACCAAAGACGGTAAGGGAGCGGCGAGATTGTTCCGCAACCTTGGCCCAGATGGCTGGAAGGACGTCACCGCAGACGTAGGACTCGACAAAATTGCGCTGACGAATCCGAGTGCTATCCTCACTGCAGATTTCGACGGCGATGGTGCCACCGATCTGCTCATTACCCAACAAGGCGCATCTGCAATTCTGTTGAAAAACGAAGGAGCGACTAAGAACCATTGGCTGCGCCTGTCTTTGAAGGGTCTAAACGATAACAAGAGCGCCATTGGCACGAAGGTTGAAGTGTTTGCCGGCGCTAACCGACAGAAATTTGAAATTGTTGGTTCCTCCGGCTATTTAGGGCAAAATTCGTCCGACATCGTAATCGGCCTGGGGGAAACCAACCAGGCCGATGTCGTACGCCTTCTTTGGCCGACCGGCGTCTTACAAGACGAGCTCGAGGTTGCTGCCGATTCCGCAAAATCGATTCTTGAAATCGACCGGCGGGGAAGCTCCTGCCCAACGTTGTTTGCCTGGAACGGAACGGATTACGAACTCGTCGGTGACATGTTAGGCGCTGGTGTCGTTGGGCATTGGGTCGCGCCCGGTCAACGTAATGTGTCGAGGCCGGTGGAGTACATCAAGCTCAATCGCAGTCTGCGTGAGAAAGACGGGAAGCTCAGTTTTCGCTTTATGGAGCCTTTAGAGGAATCGGTCTACCTTGACCGCGTGCGCTTGCTGGCAATCGATCATCCGGCGTCGCTCGATGTATTTCCGAACGAATATTTCGCGTCCAATCCGCCGTATCCGCCATTCAAAGTTGTCGTCAGCCAAGGGGCGCAACCGCCCGTGGCTGCGAAAGACAATCACGGACACAACGTTTTGGCTGACTTGCTGGCTCATCGTTATTTCGGCGACTTCAAGCTGCTGCCTTTCATGGGCTACGCCGAACCGCACAGCCTGGACCTCGACCTTGGCCAAGGCTATGACGGCGGCCCACTCTGGCTACTGATGCATGGAGAGATTGAATATTTTTCAGCGACGAGCATGTATGCCGCCAGTCAGGCGGGCCTCGAAGCGATCTCGCCATTCGTCGAAGCGCTCGACGCCGATGGGAAATGGGTCCGCGTAATGGACGATCTTGGTTTTCCGGCCGGTGGTGCGCGCACCATGACGGCCGACTTGAGCGGTAAGTTGCCGCGTGGAACCCGTCAAATTCGTATCACCACGAATCTACAGATTTATTGGGACAGCATACTGATCGACCGCACCGCCCAGGCGCAACCCAATCGTGCCACTTCGGTCCCACTTGCAGCCGCCGACCTCGATTTCCATGGATTTCCGCTGAAAATCGAAAATCAGCCACCCGGCAATGTCGAATATATCTACGCCCAGGCCAGCGCCACCGGCCCTTACACGCGCCCGGCGGGCAACTACACGCGTTATGGCGACGTGCTGCCTCTGCTCAACGATTTAGACGACCGCCAAGTGGTCTTCGGATCAGGCGATGAGGTAAAACTTGAGTTCGATCCTTCCAGCCTTCCGTTGCTGCCCCAAGATTGGAGCCGCGATTATTTTTTCGTGGCTGAAGGCTACGAAAAAGATATGGATTTCTACGCCGCCGAAGGCAACACCGTTAACCCGCTTCCGTTCGCAAGCATGACGAGCTATCCCTATCGAGGCCAATCCTTCCCGTCTGACGATTTCCACTTAAATTACCTCTTGGAATTCAATACGCGTTACATGTCTGGCAACGAAGCTCAAGGGTACGAATTCCGTTATCCCTTGAAGTAGAACCGAACTTAACGAAATTCAAATCGGAACTCTTGTTTCGCGCTGCCCACCACGGGACAAAACACACTTAAACCGTTTAGAAATTTGTTGATCATGCAAGGGCAGTAACCGTCAACAAACACCTGCGTAATTTGTTTGCGAATTTCATTCGACGTATAACTGCGACATCACTCGATGATGCCAGCTCTTATGCGGAAAAACCTGAACCTGATTCTGATGTTTCTAGCGGTCGCTCAAATCGCCGCAAGCCAAGTCGCCCAGACTTCCAGCCATCTTGAACCGACTGGCAAAGGGTGGTCGATCGAGGTTCCAACGAATGCCGGACGAATCTCGCCGAAGATAGTCACCCAAGGAAACGGCATCTCTTATCATGGCGGCCCAGTGATGCGTGGTCCGGTGCATGCGTATTTCATCTGGTACGGGAACTGGACTAACGGTCCTAAACCGTCGGATCGGCAGGTTTCGGTTGGCCTGATCAACACTCTCTTGGGACCTTCTCGGGGCATCGGCGGCTCGACCTATTTCGATATCGCCACAACTTACCGCGACGCTTTAGGGAATGTGAGCGGGAATGTTTCAACCACCGGCTCCATGACCAATAACTACAGTCGCGGGAAGAATATTTCCGATGCCGATGTGGCAACTATCGTCAGCAGCGAACTAAGCGCTGGACTCTCGCCTGACCCAAACGGGATTTACTTCGTACTGACCTCATCCGACGTAATGGAGACTTCGGGTTTCTGTACGAAGTATTGCGGTTGGCACAGCCACGCTAACATCCAGGGCACAGACATCAAATTCGCGTTTGTAGGCAATCCGGACCACTGCCCGTTGGCATGCGAAGCTCAAATATTAAGTCCGAACGGCGATTCAGGAGCGGACGGCATGGCGTCGATCATGGCTCACGAAGCAATTGAAACGGTCACCGATCCCGATCTCAATGCCTGGTACGACTCGCAAGGCAACGAAGTTGGCGACAAGTGTGCCTGGAAATACGGGCCCTACAAGACGCTAGCCGGCCATGGCGCGTATAACGAAACTCTTGGCACATATAACTGGCTGCTGCAAATGCAGTGGGAAAATGCCCGTGGGGGCGGCTGCGACCAAGCTTTGGGCGGAAAATTTTACAATCAATAGCCGTGAACGAGGATTTCGATACAAATGCCGCAATTGAATCGTTTTAGTCTTGACAGTTGTGGCGTCGCGTAATCCAATAGCACGCGGATGGAAATCACAACTTCCGCGTCTACCAACCTTCGGCTAAAGCGGTCCCTCACTCTCTGGGACTTGATTCTCTACGGCATCATCGTCATTCAACCGACCGCTCCCATGCCCGCATACGGCGTGTTCAGCAACGCTGGTCAAGGGCACGTGGTCACCTCCATTCTCATCGCCATGGTAGCCATGGTATTCACAGCCATGAGCTATGGGCGCATGGCGCGAGTCTACCCCAGCGCCGGCTCTGCCTATACGTACGTCGGGCGCGAGTTGCATCCCTCCCTTGGGTACGTCACAGGGTGGTCCATGACGATGGACTACATCCTCAACCCATTGATTTGCACGATTTGGTCCGCCAAGGCGATGGCCGACCTGCTTGCAGGAACACGATTTCAAATTCCTTACCCCGGATTGCTATGGCCGTTATTCTTTGCTGGTCTATTCACCGTGCTCAATCTGCGCGGCGTGCAGACTTCGGCTCGCATCAACCAGATTCTTTGCGCTGTCATGGGAGCGGTGATTCTTGCCTTTTTCTGGTACACGGTCCGTTACATTTTCCATCTGCCGCAATATCCTGAAGCGTATTTTCTGCGACCGTTCTACAATCCACAAACTTTTTCCATCAACGGCGTGTTTCACGGCACCTCGGTTGCGGTCCTCACCTACATCGGTTTTGACGGGATTTCGACGTTGTCAGAAGAGGTCGACAATCCTCGCAGGAATATTTTCCTGGCGACGGTCTTAGTCTGCGTCGTTACTGGAGTGTTGGCAGCCGCTGAAGTTTATGGAGCGCAGTTGCTCAGTTCCCAATATCTGTTTGGACCCGACGAAGTCACGAACGCATTCAGCCATGTGGCCGCGATAGCCGGAGGCGCAACGCTGACAAAAGTGATCAGCATAACTCTGTTGATCGCGACTGTAGGTTCTGGATTGGGATCGCAACTCGGCGCGGCCCGGCTGCTTTATGGGATGGGGCGAAGCGACGCAATCCCCAAGAAGTTCTTTGGTGCGATCCATCCGAAAACCCGAATTCCTGCGAACAATGTGATGTTTGTAGGCGTGATCGCCATGATCGGAGCTTTCCTGATCAGCTATGACAACGGCGCGGAACTGTTGAACTTCGGGGCCCTCATCGCGTTTATGGGAGTTAATCTTGCCGCGCTGACTCACTACTACATTCGCGGCGCGGACCGGACGCTAGGCCAGTTGGTGCCGCCAGTCCTCGGCTTTATCATCTGTCTTTTTATCTGGATACATCTCTCGTGGCTGGCGATGGTCGCCGGCTCTGTTTGGATGGCCGCCGGCATCGGCTACGGCGCATGGAAGACACGCGGCTTCCAGAGCGACCTCGTAAATTTCGACGTGCCTGCTGACGAAAACTGACAGTCTTTCAGCCGTCGTCGCAGTATCGCCCTAACTCGGTGATCCGACCACCGGGGCAGCGCTCATAGATGGATACGTAATCGGCCTCGGCTCGACGATAACCGCTTCCCGCTGACGCTCGTAGAACACGACAGCGCATGCGCGTTGCAGGAACCGGGCGGCTAGCCAGATCAGCAAGGTGATCTGACCAACAATGAAGGCGCCGAGAACGCTTGTAGGAGGCACGATAGAGTGCCACAGTACCAGCCCCAGCCCAAATAGCAGTCCTGCCACTAAGCTGATGATTAGGTAGGTGCCCCACAATCCTAGTGTCGTTCTCCGGCGAGCCGGACCAATGGTCTTTGCTACCGAGTTCTGATCTTTAAGTACAATTTCGATCTCCGCCTGGTCGAACCACGCCCTAAAAAACATCATGATCAGAAAAATTACCGCCAGCAAAATCATTTGCAACGTGAAAGGGAGCAGCTCGTTGGTGCTCTTGTCAGCGGCTTTGACGACGGCGGTTTGAATCCCAAACAGAATTCCAATGGGAATTCCAGCGATCAAGAGGTAAAAAATAAAAATTCTGATATACCGCCACAAATTGTGACCGCAAGTGCGAAAGAACTCCGTACGCGGCAGCCGGTGGTCCGAAGCATAGCCAAGGAATACTCCAGGCAAGCAGAACAGCGTAATCATGAAGAACACGATGGCGAAATCCATCGCCGGAGCGCTCATCGCCCGCGTGGTGCCAACCTCAGGTCGAGCCAACGTGTCTCCAAGCACAGTCACGTCGAAGCCATGCAGCAAGCGGTCAGAAGCGAGGCTGGTGTCGAGAACACTTCCTGCGTTGATGCGAAACACCGCGGCACCCATCGAAGCCAGCGCCAGATTCAACAAGAAAAACCAAATTAAGTACCGCTTGGTGCGGCGCATAACGCTCTGCCCAGCGACCAGCAGATTTCTGTTGTCCATCATAAGTCTCCTAGATCAGCCATCCGGCAAGAGTTTGCGCAAAGAACTGCGTGATAAACGTCCAGTAGTTCGTCAGCTTCGAGGTGGCCGCCGTGTCCGGCTCCATCGTCTTGCTGTTGTTAAAGAAATTTTTGTCCAGCCACAACTTGTGTTCTGGGTCGACCTCAGCAGAAACGAGCTTGGCCTTCTTAACATAGGTGTAGCGGACCCAGCGGTCTTTCCCGTCCCATTGTTCGCGCACCACATCGCCATTGTCGAACTTTATGGCAACGTCCACGGGCATCACGAAATCGCCTTTGCGGTGAACGATCACTTCCGAGGTATATTCGGTCTGTCCCGGCTTCTTGCCTTCTTTAAAATCGGGTTTCCACCAGTCGACCGGGGTTGATTCCAGTTTCATCACTGCGAAGTCCATGACGTTGGTCCCGTAAACTGCTTGGTTGAAATACCAGCGCAAATCTTTGCCTGAAACTTCCTCGATGGTCTTTAGAAAATCTTCCGGGACAGGATGGGTAAAGCGGTATTTCATGAAGTATGTGTGCACTGCTTTGCGCAGCGTGTCTTCACCGATGATGCTTTCAAGGGTCACCAAAACGCTGGCAGTTTTGCCGTAGGTCACACCACCGTACGATCCGTAGTTAGCGAATTCCCAACCCTTGCGCGTCATGGGATCGAGGTCCGTTACGCCCGCATAACTGACGCGTTGAAGTTCTCGCTCGCCCGCAGTCATGCGCCCGAAGCTCATGATCGATTTCATCGGACCGAATATATCGTCGAGTACTTTGACTTCGGTATAGCTGTTGATGCCTTCATCCATCCACGCATCTTCGAATTCGTTGGTAGCCACCATGCCGTACCAGTACTGGTGACCAAACTCATGCTCGACGACCAGTTCAGGGAGGCGAATTCCGTCCGGCATCCACCAGTTGCTGCCGCCAGTAATGAAAGTTGGGTATTCCATGCCTTCGGCGGCTGAACCTGGCTCGGGGTCGACCAATGTCAGTGTCTTGTATGGATAAGGCCCGTACCATTGATCAAACCGCTGCAAGGTTTCTTTCAATATGTCGGCATGCCGCTGGGCCTGGCTCCAATGCCCGGGCTGCATCATGATGTGCAGAGCGACTGGCCCCATGCTTCCCTGAAAAGTGTCTTCGAGTAGCTTGTAGCGCGGACTCGCGGTCCATGCAAAGTCATGGATATCTTCGCCATGGTAAGCGTACGTCGCCGTTCCGTCCGAATTCTTGGTCTCGTTTACTCGCACGCCGCTTGCGCCAACGATTTCGTTCTGGGGAACGGTTATGTTTACGTCGTAAACACCGAAGTCCGCAAAAAATTCGGTCGAGCCGTGGAACTGGTGGCAATTCCAGCCGCCGTGGATCCACACGCCCACTTTAGGGAACCATTGTCCCGCTAAGAGGAAGTCGCGCTTCCATCCTGTTCTCTCGAGTGTCTCTGGAAACAGGTCATGAAATTTAATTTTGAATTGCACATATCCGTCAGGCGGAATCGCTTTCGGCAAATGAATCTGGACGACAGATTTGTCGTCTTTGTTGTTGTCGTCCGGTTGGATGAACTGCAACTGCGACGTGAGATCGCCTTGTCCGACTACCTCGAAGCTCTTGATGTCGTCGGCGCCGTTGTATTCGTCCTTCCATTTGTCGAACGTAGTATCGCGAGTTCCGTCGCGCTTAGTCTCGCGAATCCAAGTCGCCTTGGGCTGAAATGCGTTGAGATAAAGGTGAAAAGGAAAGGTGTCGAGCGGCTGGCCGGTCAGGTTGTGGTATGTGAGCGTCTCTGAACCATCAAGCTGATGGGTTTTCGGATCGTACTTGGCGTCGATCTCATAGTGCACCACGCGCTGCGACATCGGCGTCGCCGAGTTGATGGCCGATACGGACGCGGGTATGGATGCTGGGTTTCCCGCAGTTTGCGCGCTGCCGACAGCCAAAAACGCTGTCGACAATAAGAGGATCACTAAAGCTGGACGAAGGGTCATGAATCGCACCTTTAAAGGCAAACTGATAAACACTGCATCATATCGCAGAAGCGCGACGATGTGTAACGGGTGTGGTACGCAGGCTGGGCATGGTTGGTTCCCGAATGTTGCAGGAGAAGCCGAGCGCTAAACAACCTTCCAAAGTTCTTCGCGCGGATCTTCAGGATTCAACTTCGCTAGTTCGCGCAGAAGTTCTTTGGTTTTTTCGTCGCGCGGCATGGGGACGACAATCTTGATTTCGACTATCTCGTCGCCGCGAACGCCATCCTTCGTAGCTGAAGGCACACCCTTTTCGCGTAGGCGCAGCTTTTGCCCGGATTGGGTGCCGGGCGGGATTTTCAACTGAGCGCGACCGTCAATGGTGGGAACCTCAACTTTAGCTCCAAGAGCGGCTTCGGTTGCGGACACCGGAACCGTCAGTCGGATGTCGTCGCCGTCGCGATCAAAAATTGGATGATCCCCAGTGCGGATGATCACGTACAAGTCGCCATGCGATCCCCCGCGCGCGCCAGCATTGCCCTTGCCCGCCAGCCGAATGCGCTGGCCATCTCGCGTTCCCGCCTTGATTCGCACTTCCAGTGGCTCGGTGCGGCTGACAGTGCCTTCTCCGTGGCAGATCGAGCAAACCGATAAGTTGCGGCCGGTTCCGTGGCAACGCGGACAGGTTGTGTTGAACTTCATGCGTCCGCCGGTCTGAGTCACTTGCCCGGTGCCATTACATTCCGGACACTTTCCGGGCGCTTCCACGAATCCTTGCCCTTTGCAGGTCGGGCAAGATTCGCGTCGCGTGATGTTCAGCCGCATCACGCCGCCGCGAATGGCCGTCCAGAAGGGGACATCTACCTGATATTCGAGGTCGGTCCCTGGTTCAGGTCCCTCGGCTGGAACCGCGCCGCGACCTCCAAACATGCCGGAGAAAATGTCTTTGAAACCACCACCGCCGCCGGAAGGCCGCTGAGCACGGGAGCCGTCGAACAGATCGGAAAAATCGAAGCCGCCAAAATCGAAATTCGTCCCTTGCGGACCGGGGCCGCGAG
This sequence comes from Terriglobia bacterium, assembly GCA_963771505.1. GTDB lineage: Bacteria > Acidobacteriota > Terriglobia > Terriglobales > Acidobacteriaceae > JAJPHW01. The sequence continues at coordinate 1,056,394 of CAVYTO010000002.1, read as the reverse complement.
GTGCGCTGGACGGGCCTGCGCCGGGAAAGCCTCCCGATCCTCCCCCGGCGTTGGCGTAGGCTTCGGCGGTTGCGGGATCGATGTTGTCGGAATAGAAACCGAGTTGATCGTAAATCTTGCGCTTCTTCGGATCGCTCAAAACGTCGTTGGCTTCCGACAGCGTCTTGAACTTTTCTTCAGCGGCTTTGTCGCCCGGATTGACGTCCGGATGATACTTTCGCGCCAGCTTGCGGAACGCCTTGCGAATCTCGTCCACCGACGCGGACTTCTTTACGCCGAGCGTTCCGTAATAATCTTTTTGTGTAGTGGTCGCCATTTATAGCTAAATTCTGTCATTCTGAGCGAATTGTCATGCGCAAAGCGCATGACAATGCAGTCGAAGAATCCCTAACTACGCCGCCTCTGGCGAGGCGAGAAGCTCTTGATTCTGAGCGCTCCATTAGGAAAAATATTCTGCCACTCTCATCTTAGCTCACACGAGTAGGGTTCCTTCGACTACGCCTGTGATTCGCTTTCGCGAATCACACCCTTCGCTCAGGATGACACCGGTCGTTTAGTTTGGAATTTTGCTTTGGTTGCTGGGCATACCGATGCGGTCCCATTTTGTAGCGTCCACGTAGATCGGGATTCGTTGAAGTCCGGTTATGCTCGGCTCGAATACGTACCAGCGTTCTTCGTCGTCTACAAAATGCAAGTAATAAGGATGTCCATTCACCTCGAATTGCATGTTCAGTCTCCTTCCAAGGCTGACAAGTTGGGGAGCGCTTTCGCGCTCCCCAAATGCCAGCTAGGTGATGAGTGATCCCTCGCTTCGCTTGCGATCACTTATTTTCGACGTCGACGTATTCGGCGTCGATTACGCCTTCGTCTTTCTTCTGTTCGTTCGCCGCCCCGTCGTTGCCTGGCTGCGTCTCAGCTCCCGGCGCTGCTCCCGGGGGCGGGGTTTGCGCCGACTTATACATTTGCTCGGCAAGCTTGTGGGATGCCTGGGTCAAGGTCTCGCGGGCCTTGTCCATGGCGGATTTGTCGGCTGATTCGAGTGCCTTTTTCGCATCAGCGATCGCATTTTCGACGTCGCCGCGTTCCGAGCCGGAGATCTTGTCGCCTTGCTCGCGCAACATCTTCTCAGTGTTGTAAACCATTGAGTCGAGCTGGTTTTTCGATTCAATCTCATCGCGCTTGGCTTTGTCTTCCGCGGAATGCGAGTCGGCTTCTTTGGCCATTCGCTCGACTTCCTCTTTGGACAAGCCGGACGAAGACGTGATCGTGATCTTCTGGTCCTTGCCCGTGGCCGTGTCTTTCGCGGTCACGTTCAAAATGCCGTTGGCATCGATGTCAAACGTAACTTCAATCTGCGGAACGCCACGCGGCGCCGATGGAATCCCGGTCAAGTGAAACTTGCCGAGCGTCCGGTTCTGCGCAGCCATCGGGCGTTCGCCTTGCAGGACGTGCACTTCAACGGTAGTCTGACTGTCCGCTGCAGTGGAAAAGGTCTCCGTCTTGCGCGTCGGAATGGTCGTGTTCCGCGGAATCATCGGAGTCGCTACACCGCCCAGAGTCTCAATCGAAAGCGACAGCGGAGTAACGTCCAGCAACAACAGGTCTTTCACGTCGCCGCCGAGCACTCCACCCTGAATCGCCGCGCCTACTGCGACGACTTCATCCGGATTGACACCCTTGTGACCTTCTCTGCCGAACAGCTCTTTTACCAGCGCTTGAATGCGCGGCATACGAGTCTGTCCGCCGACCAGCACGACTTCATCAATCTTGCTGGCATCCACACCGGCATCCTTCATGCACTGTTTGCATGGCCCAACCGAACGCTGGATGATTTCTTCCACCATCGATTCCAGCTTGGCACGGGTCAGCTTCACCACCAGGTGCTTCGGACCGCCCGCGTCCGCCGTAATGAACGGCAGATTGATCTCGGTCTCCATCGTGGTCGAAAGCTCAATCTTCGCGCGCTCGGCTGCATCGCGCAGACGCTGTAGCGCCATCTCGTTGCCCTTGCCGCGCAGGTCGAGGCCTTCGTGTTTCTTGAATTCGTCAATGAGCCAATCGACAATGCGCTGGTCGAGGTTGTCGCCGCCCAGATGCGTATCGCCGTTGGTGGCTTTGACTTCAATCACGCCTTCGCCGACTTCGAGTACCGAAATATCGAACGTACCGCCGCCGAAATCGTAAACGGCGATGGTTTCGTCCTTCTTTTTGTCGAGACCGTAGGCCAGTGCTGCTGCCGTGGGTTCGTTGATGATGCGCTTCACGTCGAGTCCGGCAATCTGGCCGGCATCTTTCGTGGCCTGGCGTTGCGCGTCGTTAAAGTACGCAGGCACGGTGATGACCGCTTCTGTAACTTTCTCGCCAAGATAGTCTTCCGCCGCTTTCTTCAATTTCTGAAGGATCATCGCGGAAACCTGCGGCGGGGTGTACTCCTTGCCCTGCGCTAAAACCGCAACATTGTCGCCCGACTGGACGACCTTGTACGGCACCATCTTGATTTCTTCAGTGACTTCGTTGAATCGGCGTCCCATAAACCGCTTGATGGAATAAACGGTGTTCTCGGGATTGGTGATCGCCTGACGCTTCGCCACCTGCCCCACCAACCGCTCGCCGCTCTTGGTAAAGCCGACAATAGACGGCGTTGTGCGTCCACCCTCTTCATTTGCGATGACCTTAGGCTCGCCACCCTCCATAACCGCAACGCAGGAGTTGGTGGTTCCAAGGTCAATTCCTATAATTTTCGCCATATGCGGCTCCTTAATGTAGCTGTTGATCTCAAAAAGTCTGCATAAGTGCTTTTAAATCATTGCACTTAGATTGCGCTGAGGACTATCCTAAGACCTGAGCGTATCGTTGTCAATGTTTAGATGACGTTAGGTTAGGAGAAGTTGCGAGATTTGATCGCAGGGGGGGCGAGCTGAAGATGTCGGCTCGACTACCGGCCTGAAGCGGTGATCATGGCGGGGTCGCGATGCGTCGGCTGGACAATTCGGCAAAGCGGTAAGAATTTTGCGCGTGCTGCACGGTTCCCGTCGCTGGCCGGAAGATATGTCAGAAGAAGCGCCGGAGTAGGGTGGCGGCCCGGCATACCCATACAGAATCTTTTCCTTCCCCGGTACCTTGCCATTCCATCGCGCGCGCCTGGGTGATCGTCTTGACATGTGTTGCACATGAAAATATGCTGAACACATGTCTAAAATGATTCAGCTGCGCAATGTCCCCGATTCGTTGCATCGCAGTCTCAAATCGCGAGCTGCTATGGCGGGAATGTCACTTTCGGATTATTTGCTTATGGAAATCAAAGAAGCGGCGGAGCGTCCCACGCTGGCTGAGTTTCGCATCCGCTTGCAGACACGAAAGCCGGTGACGGCGTCGCTCGATGCCGCTCGCCTGGTGCGGGAGGCTCGGTCGGAGCGAGACGGCCGTCTGTGATCGTTCTGGACGCATCCGCCGCCGTCGACTGGCTTCTGCAAACGGACGACGGACGGCGAATAGAGGACTGGATTTATTCTCGCGGCGAATCTCTTCACGCTCCGCACCTTCTGGATTTGGAAGTTGCGCAAGTGCTGCGTCGGCTCGTGCGGCAGGCTTCAGTTTCCGAACAGCGGGCGACCCAGGCAATCGAGGACCTGCAAAACCTTCGCGTCGCCCGCTATCCGCATGACATGTTTCTTCCGGAAGTATGGAAGCTCCGCAATAATTGGTCGGCTTATGACGCCGCCTACCTTGTGCTGGCAAAGAAACTCGGAGCCACACTCGCCACGCGAGACACGGGATTGCGAGCCGCTTCCGGACTGGGCGTTAAGATTGAGACGTTCTAGTGTTGACGCTGAAGATCGTAAAATAGGCTCGTCGATGAGGCCGTGCCGAGCTAATTGAACGTGACGACGAGGTCGGCGCTGATCTCGAAGGGACTGGAATCCCCGGCTGCGTTGAAAAATACCAGGTGATATTTTTGCGGATCGAGAATCGTCGCTGGCAGCTCCCATCCGATTGACGATGACGCGCTGCCGCCTTGCGACCGGACGGCATCGATATTTCTTCCGCGAATGAAATCGGCGTACTGTGAGTCGTTCATCAAGAGCAGATCGGTTGGCGAGCCGTTTGTCGTGTGGAAAGAGCCGCTGAGCTTCGGATGAAGCGTATGAGCTGGAACGGTGAAAGCAAAGCCCCGACGGTCGTTCAGCGAAAAAGTCCGGTGAATAAGGTGCACGGGCGCATCCGCAGGAATGCCGGCCACTCGATCCGCTGTTGAGATAGGGCCGCTGGAAACGGGGGGTGCGGCGCCAGGTTCGTTGTCCGAACCAAGGGCAAGGGCTAGTTCAGCATTCGTTTTAGCTTCGCGATCCGCAGCTGCTTGTGCCGCGGTTGCAAGTGGCCCGTAAGTTTTTATGGTGGCGGCTTTGCTGAGTTCAGGGCCGAGCGCAAGCGCATTGGGCGAAGCTGCATGTACAGAAACTGTTGCTCGCTCGCGCGCCTGCCAAAACGGCGTCCATGCCTTCATGGAGAACGCAAGATACAGGGCACCGAGCAGAAGCATTAAGCAGCCACCGAGCAGACGCAGGGATTTCGCCAGGATTGTCATGCAGAAGTTCGAAAGCAAACTTAGTTTGCAGGCAGAAAGCGTTCACGGCAAGATTACGGCTGTAATGCCAAGTTAGTGCCACAGGCTTTCAATTAAAATCGGTCTAGATGGTTTTTCAAACCCACACCGCCCGACTGGTCCGGTCGATTGCGTTGTCCGATTACACGCGGCATCTTGAGTTTGAGGCAAAGGGAATGGCTCGTTTCGGATTCGTGGCCGGGCAGTGGCTTTCGCTGAAACACGAGAAAGACGACCAAGAAATTACACGCGCATATTCGATTGCGTCCGCACCGGGTGAAAGCAATCGGTTCGCGTTGTGTTTGAACCGGGTGGAAGGTGGGTTCATGTCGAACTATCTCTGCGATCTAGCCGAGGGTGGAGAGATTCAGTGGCAGGGGCCCTTCGGCGATTTCATCTTGCGCCCTCCGGCTAGAGACACATTGTTCATCGCAACCGGCACTGGCATTGCGCCATTCCGATCTATGTTGCAATGGCTTTTCGCAGATGAGAGGCGACATCAAGGGAAAACACTGACCCTGCTGTTCGGCAACCGGACGGAAAAGGATATTTACTATCACGACGAATTCTTGTCGTTGGCATCCGCGCATTCATCTTTTCATTACCTGCCTACGCTAAGTCGTGCAGATGCAAGCTGGCATGGTTTGCGGGGATATGTGCAGGACCACGTTCCAACCATCGCCGAGGGACGCGACGATATGCATGCATTTGTCTGCGGACTCGACAAAATGGTCAAAGCCAATCGCGAGCTGTTGAAAAGCTTCGGTTGGGACCGCAAAGCGATTCGCTACGAAAAATATGATTGAAGTGGAGTTCACTTCGCCCCATTCGCCCGCTCACTGATAGCATGTTTCGGTGAAGCGTATTCCCTCGCTTGATGGACTGCGGGCCATCTCCATCCTTCTCGTGGTCTTCGGCCACATGGGCAAGAGCGGACACGCTCCACATATCCTTTGGGGTACTTACAACATCGTCGGCGTGCAGGTTTTCTTTGTGATTTCCGGGTTCTTGATCACCCGGCTCTTAGTTGAAGAACAGCAGTCCAGCAAAACGATCAGCCTCAGCAATTTTTATATGCGCAGGGCTAGCCGGATATTTCCCGCGGCCCTCGTCTTCGTAATGGTCGCGGCAATTTTTTACTGGCGGGAAATCGGAACCTTCCATCTGGCGGCGGCATTTTTTTACCTTGCCAATTTCGACGCTGCTCGCCCGTGGATTTTCGGGCATCTCTGGTCGTTGGGCGTCGAGGAGCAGTTTTACTTGATCTGGCCGAGCGTCCTCAAGAAATGGTACGTCCACCGGATTGGCTTATTGCTTGCGGTAATCCTGCTCACGCCCGTCGTGCAGGCGGCCCTTTATTTCCTGAAAATGCCCGGAGGCAATGTCGGAGCGTACCCTTGGGCAGCGAGTAATCTTGCATTCGGCTGCCTTGTGGCGATTTTGCTGCCCCGACTTCCAAGGATTTCAGCGCTGCCGGCGCTGGTCATGGTGATTGCGATAGTCGTAATTCCTTTGTTCGCGGCAAACACTGCAAGCAAGACACTGTTCATGACATTTTGCTTACAACCCGTTTTTTACGCTTCACTGAGCGGCATTCTTTTGCACGTGATTGCGCATCCCTACCGGCTTCTCAACTGGGGACCAGTGGTTTGGCTGGGGAAAGTCAGCTACAGCCTTTACCTCTGGCAGCAACCTTTTTGCGCCGATCCCGGGTTGCAGCACGGATACTTCGTGCTGTTCGCACTTGCCGCGGCAGCCCTTTCATATTATTTCGTTGAGCGTCCGGTGCTGCGCTGGCGCGATCGTCGCAAGGGGATGGAAAGCGAGAGAGCAGCAGTCGCCCTCCCATGAAAACTACTCGACCGTTACCGACTTGGCTAGATTGCGAGGCTGGTCAACATCGCAACCCCGGCGAACTGCGATGTGGTAAGCGAGTAATTGTAGCGGCACAATTTCCAGGATGGGCGACAGCTCTTCCGGGGCGGCTGGAACATAGAGCACGTGATCTGCCGCGTCTTTCATTTCCTCATCGCCTTCGGTTGCCAGCGCGATGACCTTTCCAGATCGCGCTTTCACTTCTTTGAGGTTCGACATCGTCTTTTCGTAGCGGATCATGGACAGTTCGCTCTTGGGATCGCGAGTGGCGATGATCACAACGGGAAGATTTTCGTCTATCAGTGCGTTCGGCCCGTGCTTCATTTCGCCCGCAGGATAGCCTTCGGCGTGGATGTAAGAAATTTCTTTCAGCTTGAGAGCGCCTTCCAAAGCGATCGGGTAGTGAATTCCCCGGCCAAGGAAGAGAAAGTCCTGAGCCCGTCCGTAAAGCTTTGCCAGGTCTTCGCATTGTTCGTCGCGAGTGAGAAGCTGTTCGAGTTTCCCGGGCAGGCGAGTCAGTTCGTGAACCGCTTCTATAGCTGTTGGGCCATCCATTACCCCGCGAATTTGGGCCAGATACAGAGAGAAGAGATAAAGAGCGGTCAGCTGAGCGGTGAAGGCTTTGGTCGACGCAACGCCGATCTCCGGACCAGCGTGGGTATAGATGGTGCCTGCGGCTTCACGGGTAATCATCGAGCCGACAACATTGCAGATTGCGAGAGTCTTTGAGCCTTTAGCCTTAGCTTCGCGCTGTGCGGCGATCGTGTCCGCGGTTTCACCCGACTGAGAAATGACTAGCGTAATCTCGTCTGCGCTCACAATAGGATCGCGATATCGCCACTCGCTGGCATAGTCGACCTCGACGGGAACGCGGGCCAGACTTTCAATCATGAATTTCCCCGCCTGGCCCGCATGCCAACTGGTGCCGCACGCTTCGATGTTGATCTTTCTGGCCGCTTTGAATTCGGCTTCCGTGATGTGCATTTGCTCGAGGAATACCTGACCGGTTTCCTGCGAAATGCGGCCCAGGGTGGTGTCGCGGACCGCGCGGGGCTGCTCGTAAATCTCCTTGAGCATGAAGTGCTTAAAGCCGCCCTTTTCCGCCATGATGGGATCCCAAGTCACATGCTGCACCTCGCGATGCACGGGGTGGCCGTCAAAATCCGTGAGCTTCACACCAGCCGGCGTGATGACAGCCAGGTCGCCATCTCCCAGGAAAAAAAGGTCGCGAGTGTGGTAGAGAATGGCGGGGACGTCCGAAGCAACAAAATATTCGTCATTTCCCAAACCGATCACGGCAGGAGGGCCGTTGCGCGCGGCCACGATCTTGTTCGGTTCATCGACGGCAATAACGCTGAGCGCAAAAACTCCGGTCAGCATTTTTACCGTCTTGCGAACCGCTTCTTCGAGCGGCGGGCGGCCGCCATCCGGATTCTTGAAATAAAACTTTTCGACCAGGTGAGCTATGACTTCTGTATCGGTCTCGGTGAGGAACTTATGCCCTTCTTCGATCAACTGCTTTTTCAGGGCGATGTAGTTTTCGACAATACCGTTGTGGACGACGACAATCCGCCCGCTGCAGTCGCGTAATGGGTGCGCGTTCTCCTCGCTGGGGCGGCCGTGGGTGGCCCAGCGGGTGTGTCCGATGCCGTAAGTTCCATCCAGGGGATGCTGCCGAATGACTTCGTCGAGATTCCTGAGCTTGCCCTCGGCGCGGCGCACCTGAAGGCCCTCGCCATTGCCACAAACCGCGATCCCGGCGGAGTCGTAACCGCGATATTCGAGCTTTCGCAGGCCTTCTATGATGACCGGCACGACGGATTTTTTACCTACGTAGCCCACAATGCCGCACATATGAAGATTTGCTCCTGTCCAGCGGTCAGTCTTCGAGGGAGTATCGGAATTCTTCGATTACCGGATTCGTCAACACTTCACGGGCAATTCGGCCAACCTCGGCTTCGGCATCGCTGCGATTAAGGCCACTCGCCAGGTCCAACTCGAAGTATTTGCCTTGGCGTACCCCGTCCAACCCTTTGTAGCCCATTTTCTGTAAGGCCCCGTGGATGGTCTTGCCCTGGGGATCCAGAACGGTCTTTTTCAACGACACGTATACGTAGGCTTTCATTTGCTACTGATTATACGTGAGGAGAAAGTCTGCATTCGATGTGCGTTCTACTCACGCTCAGGGGCGCGCGTGGATTCACGGTTGGACTCGTTCAGTTTTTTCAGTCGATTTTCCAGATCACGTAAAGCATTCTGTAACATTTCGCGATGGCGTGGGTGGCGAGCTTTGGCTAACTCTTGCTCGACACTCAACCGTGAGAGTTCCAGATTCTTGCGCTTGGTCTCGATTTGGATTTCGAGTGGAGTCAGCCGTATCCGCGATTGGCTTCGGTCGGCCGCAGCTTCAGACTGTTGATCTTCAATCGACTTGCTTTCCCATCCGCGAGCCATGCTGGGAACCATCTTAGCGGACTAATGGCGGGACAGTAGCGGCCCACTTTGGGAACGATCTTCAAATGTTCTCTAAAAAGTACTTGCTTTCACGCAGAATCCCGGTATCATGACCCGTAATCAGTAAGCTGGCGCGTTAGGGTGTGCCGGCGGGGGTAGAACAGCAGGATCTGTGCAGCAGTGTTCTGGCCTGCGCTTCAACGTTACAACTCGACATCTTCGCGATCGACTCAAATCTAACCTTAGATCATCACTTCTTTTTCGATCAAGTTTCCGAGCCAGAAATGTACGCAACTTGAAATGGTGCGGCCTGATCTCGCCCACCTTTTCTAAAACAGTTCCTCTTTCCGTCACGCGCGGTATTCAGGCCGAATGCCGCGGTCCTGTCAACCTGCGGATTGGACGGAAAAGAGGCAATTGATGGAATCAAGGGGTGACAATCAGAATGATGTGAATCTGAACGAAGAGCTCATGAAAATGTGGGAGTCCGCAAATGCCCAACGCAATCTTCCCGACTTGGCTGTAGCTGTGAGCACGCGCTTGCGCCCGATCGTGCCGTTCGAAGCCTTTATGTTCGGGTTGCACGACTCGGAAAGGGATGCGATGCGATTTCACTTGTGGGAGGTAGGCGAACCCTTTCCACCTGCGCGCGAGATTCCAATGAGCGGAACTTTGGCGGGCTGGTGCATGGAAAACCAGCAGGAATTCGTAGCTCCCCGGGCGGAAGAGGTCTCGAAGTTTCCGTTCTGGCAAGAGGAAGTGGCTCGCCTTGGAATCAATTCTTACTGCATTCTTCCGCTGACGGGCCAAAAACGTCGGTTGGGAGCTTGGGGAGTGGCCAGCAAAAGTGCGGACAGGTACACCGTCAGAGAAGTAGATCTCTTGAAAAAGTTTGCGAGAATAGTGGCCGCCTTCACAGAGAATCTTCTCGCCGCCGACATCCTCCGAAAAGAGCAGGAGCGAATCAACTTAATCCTCGACACCAGCCGTGCATTGAGTGCTGGCACAGTAACCGAACAATTCCTTGCCAATCTGTCGGAAGCGATTCGGAAAACGATGCAACCGGAGTTCGTTCAACTGGCTTTACACGAACCGAGCTCGCATTCCTTCCAGTTTTATTCGGTGGGCTCGCCGATTGCGCAGATGTTGTTGGATAAAGCCGAGGCGCTGCCCGTTGAAAAATCGCTGTCGCGCTTTGCGTTCCATTCAGGCAAGTCCAGGGTGTTGGGCCGAGAGGACCTGAAGGCTTCAGGTATGGGCGGCCCTTTCCTGGCGAGCAATGGGTTGATCTCTGTTTGCTCTGTGCCGCTCATCGCCAGGCAACGCACTATCGGAGTTCTAAACCTGGGAAGTAAACATGAGCAGGCGTTCTCGCCCCGAGACATCGCCATTATCGAGCACATCGCCAACCTTCTCGCGCTAAGGCTGGATTCCGCGTCAAACACCCTGACCGTGTCCACCCAAACTGAGACGAAGCGGGAGTCAGCGCATCCTGTGCCGGGACTCGCTGCGTGTCCCGGCTTTCAAGACATCATCGGGGAGAGTCCAGTATTGAAGCGAGCGTTGGATCAGGTCAAGATCGTCGCCCCGGTTTATACAACCGTCCTGATCCTGGGTGAAACTGGCACAGGTAAAGAATTGATTGCACGCGCTTTGCATCGCCTGAGTTCCCGTTCGGCCGCGCCTTTCATAAAACTGAACTGCGCCGCGATCCCGACCGGCCTCTTAGAAAGCGAATTGTTCGGCCACGAAAAGGGAGCATTCACCGGAGCAGTCAGCCAGAAGGTCGGGCGTCTCGAACTCGCCGATAAAGGCACGTTGTTCTTGGATGAGGTAGGCGACATCCCGCTGGAGCTTCAGCCCAAGCTTCTTAGAGTTCTTCAGGACCAAGAGTTTGAGCGATTGGGTGGTACCAGGACCATTCGCGTGAATATTCGGCTCGTAGCTGCGACAAACCGGGACTTGGCTCGCGCCGTGGCCGAGCATGAATTTCGCAGCGATCTCTATTACAGACTTAACGTCTTCCCCATAACGACGCCCTCTCTGCGGGAGCGCGGAGCAGACATCGAGCTTCTCACTCGCTATTTTGTAGAGAAATATTCCCGTTTGATGCGCAAATGTGTCACCACAATTCCGTCGCAAGTCCTGGAAGCTCTGGGGAAATGGAGCTGGCCTGGCAACGTGAGAGAGCTGGAAAACTTCATCGAGCGTTCGGTCATTCTTTCTGACGGCGAATTTCTGAACGCGCCGATTGGCCAGCTCAAAGCGGTCAACTTAGACGACAATTCCACAATCGAAGGCACCCTTGATTGCATGGAGAGGGAGCACATTCTGCGGGCGCTGCGAGAAAGCGGCGGGGTCATTGCCGGGATGCATGGCGCGGCTGCACGACTGGGGTTAAAGAGGACGACGCTTCAGTCTCGTTTGGTAAAAATGGGAATTCACCGCGCGGATTACGAAAACTGACGAGATGACGACGGAGCGGCACTCTGCCGGGTTACCGTCCGTTCTTCGCAATTGCTCCAGCGGTTCTCTTTCCCAAGTCCCACCACTGCAACGCGCAGAGTGCACCTATCTTTGGTCACTCGATTGCCAGCAAGAGTTCTTACGTTCCCCGTGCTGCTCCGATTGAAGAATTGAGGCGTGGATGCAGGCTTATTCAGAGACCGCATCGCGGATCGGTGTGTTTGCGGGCCGCGGGAACTCGCTCGATGAAATCGGTAGCGACGCCGGTCTGTCGCGGGACGTTGATCCTCTCTACCTTGTAGCTCGAAGTTGGCAATGGCGAGCTCTGGGGGATTCCGGTGCTGGATGGGAGTTGGTGCAAAACTTGCATCATTCAAATCCGAACACAAAATCGCTCGCGGCGGATCTGTTCGCCAAAACGCCTCACAGCGGTATGCCTTCACGACAAGACAAGAAGCGCCAAGATTCCAATGGGGGCAAGCTGCATGTGTTTTCAGGCAAGGCAGGAAATATGAACTCTCCTTATGGACTAGAAATGAGTGACAGCTGTCTGAGCTGCAAGCTGCGCAAGAATTCCTGGTTTTGCGGCTTGAGCGAAGAGACACTTCGGGCACTAAACAATGTTAGCCACCTTTCGACTTATCCCAGCGGCGCTCTGCTTTTTGTCGAGGGGCAGGCACCGAGAGGCGTCTATATACTTTGTTCCGGGAGGGTGAAGCTCTCTACAAGCTCGCGGGATGGAAAGATCCTGATGCTGAAACTGGCGGAACCTGGCTCGGTGTTGGGATTGAGCGCTGTCATCGCTGGCGAACCTTTTGAACTGTCCGCAGAAACGGCAGTACCATGCCAGGTGAATTTTGTTGAGCGCGATGCGCTGTTGCGCTTGATGGAGAAGTCCGGAGAGTTGGGTATGCGCGCGACCCAAATGTTGAGCCGTGAATTTCAAACAGCTTATCGCGATATGCAGGATCTGGTTTTGGCGCGTTCCTCCGCCGGCAAGCTCGCTCGGCTTCTATTATCGTGGACGCCGGGAAGGGAACCGAGCAGCCCAAAAGAGGTACGAATCCGGTCGAACGCCACGCACGAAGAGATGGCGCAAATGATCGGCGCGTCGCGCGAGACCGTGACCCGGTTACTTGGAGATCTCAAGAAGAAGGATCTGATTCGGCTTGAAGGTGCGACTTTAGTGATACAGAATCGGGGCGCCTTAGAGCAAATCGCGGCCTAAGCGGACGGCCGCGGAAACGGCGGGCGGCCATTCCTCCCCCACCCGCCGTTTCTTCAAAAGTGAAGTTCCAATTGGGCCGTGAGCGCTCTGGGAGTCAGAAAATGCGTCCCACTAAAAGTAGATAAGAAGTTGTAGAGTGCGTCTTTGTTTGTGACATTCACCGCTGTGATTCGCAAGTCCGTCTTCAAGCGGTCGCGGCGGAAGACATTGTCAAGCCCAGCCGACGCGTCGAACGTGGTGCGTGGCGCGATGCGCGCCGGATTGCGATCCGGATCCTTGGTGCCTGGAGCTGGAATCACGACCCTGGTCGCTGCGAGTTGAGAAGGAGAACAACTCAACAGGGGCGCATCCAAAGCTGGGTACGAATTGCCGCAATGAATTCCTGCCTGGAGTTGTTGATCGGCCGTCAATCCAGCCAGACTCACAGGCGTTGAGGAATTTGCGGCGAAGGGCACGGCTCCCGCCACTTCACCACTCTGATAGTTCCAACTGAATCCAAACCAAGGGTACTTTTTGTTGGGCTGATATTGCACGTGCGTTATCTGCTCGAAAGCCTGGTCATGGTCAATTCGAAATGCGCCGGTGCTGGTAGGAGCGTTGAAAATAATGCCGCCGATTTCTGGTCCAAAGAAACGGGCGCGTGTATGCCCCATCACGGCGTATGCCGTCACGCCATGGAAGTCGGGAACGTTGATCTTGATGGACGCCCCGTCAATTTTCGATTTTTGCCATTGAATTGGAAATGTCAATGAGGTGTTGAACAAGACGTCAAAATCGAAATCCGGGTCGGTGTATTTCCAGAAATAGTCGGCATCGACCGAAACGTATCTACCGAATGCCTGTGCCAGGCCGATTGTGTAGTAGTTACGGTGTGCGGGCCGCAACGGTTGCGCAGTCAGCGCGCCAAACACGTTAGAAGCCAGTCCGCCTTGGCCGGTCTGGCTGGAAAGCACTAGGTTTTCGTTGTAAGGCGTAAGCATGAAGCGTCCATACGAAGCGCGAATGACAGTGTTGGTTTTCTTAAAGCGATACGACGCTCCTGCTCGCGGTTGGGCCTGCGCGTCAGAGCTGATTCCGCGATAAATATCTCCCCGAAGGCCGAGGTTGAGAGTAAGGTTTTTGATCGTAATCGTGTCTTCCACGTACATCGCCAACTGTTTGATATCGGTGCGTCCTTGAAAATTGAAGAGACGTCCTGCGCGGGTGAGGTCGTAGGGAAGCAGGCCAGCCAAGAACGCGGGATTCGGTGAGTATCCAGCGCCCAGGGTAGCGCACTGAGTCGGATCGGTCGGCGTTGCAGTACCGTCAGGGGTTCCGGCCGGCGTTAGACAAACCGCATTGTAGGTAGGGTTCGTGACACCGAGGTTGAAATGCTCGGATAAGAATGTGTGATTGAAATCAATCCCGGTCTTGATGTTCTGAATGCCTTTCACATACGACAAATCTGTCTTAATTCCTGCGTTGGTTAGACGCCGAGTTTCAGCAATTGTGGCGGGTTGGTCGAAAAACAAATCGCCGCTGGGAAAATAGCCTACCCGATCCTGCCGCACATAGGCGTTGACCGTCATCAGGGTGGTTGGGCTGAAAAGGTGCTGGTAGAACGGAGCTACGTCAAAATTTCGATTCTGCTGGCGTTGGTCCTGACCGGCAAAAAACTGGTCAAAATCGTTTGGTATTTGAAACCACGACCGTCCGGCCAATAAATTCAGGTGGAGCGTGTCGTTGTTGTTGATCTGATAGTCGATGCGCTCAAAAATGCTCTCGGAGTTTCCGTGGTCGTGTATGGGAAAAAATTCCGGCGAATCGAGGAATCGTCCACTGTTTGCCAGATCAATGGAAAAAAAGTTTCCCCACTTCTGGTTGCCTACCGACAGATCTGCATCTAGAGCGGACGTGCCGAAAGAACCATAACTCGCGCTGATGTCGCCCGTGGGCCGTGTGATGCCGAGTCCGGATTTCGTGACCGTGCGAACGACCATGCTGGCTTTGTCGCCGTACTCCGCCGAAGGCACGCCCGTCAGAACCTCCAGCGACTGAACAGCGTTTTGCGAGATTGAGTTAGAAAACGAACGGCTCTGCTGGTCGGAAACGGGCTGACCATCGATGCTGTAGGTGGTATCGCCGTGCTCGCCTTGGGGGTGAGCCATCCCGTTGGAATCCTGAACCACGCCCGGCGTGGCTTGAGACACCAACGACGCCAGTCCGGAATTCACGCTCTCGAGCGGAAGTTTATCCATCAACGTGGTGTCGATGTCGGTATGTGCTGTGGGCGCTACTTCCACGAGGTCGTGCGCTTCTACGGTCACTGTATCTCCGGCGCTTCCCACAGCTAATACCGCTGTAAGAGTGGACGGCACCGAAGATCGAATTTCCGCGTCTTGATGCGTTCCCTGAAAACCCGTCGCTTCAATGCTGAGGTGATATGCATTCAGCGGCAGATTCAAAAATCGGGCAACGCCATTGCTGTCAGCGACTGATGAACTCTTATAACCGCTCGTCAGACTTCCGATAGTGACGGTTGCGCCCGGAATCACGGCACCAGTCTGATCGGTCACGGTGATGATGAGGCTGCCGGCCGTGCCCACGGATTGCGGAGTTTCCGCAAATCCGAACTGCAACGAGCACAAAAAAATGGCAAGAAATGCCCACGAAAAACAGGATTTTCCTATCAGCAAAGATGGCATTGTTCCACTCCCCTATCGTTCTAATCGGCCTGTTCGAAGATCGTTTAGGCCGAGGGGGGCGGGCGAATAGTCAAAGAGGATAGTGGGCGGAAAAGGCAGGAAACAAGATCAATGGTCGGGCTGAAACGCTCTTGTGTCGCTGTTTGAACTACGTCGAACACCGAGACACGGATGACGCCGGCGTGAGCGACCGAGCAAAGCGAACATTCATGGCCGGGCAGACTGGAACTCTCGGCGTGAACGTGGACTGCCTGAACGAATCCCACCAAAACAACAAGCAGAACGCAAGCCATCGCCATAACCCGGCCCGCAACTGATCGAGGTGAGAAACAGAATGCCATGGTGAATTAGCCGAACAAACGGCCTACTGCTCAGATCGGTACGCGTTTAGATGCACTCGAATGATAAAAGATAGCTTCGCCGATAGCTACAATCCGAACAATTCACGCAGGCGTTTGGTTTGGGCTCGGCTGACGGGAATTTCGGTCTGTTTCTTGTCGTCCATACGCAATTGATACGAGCTTTTAAACCACGGCACCACTTCTTTTATCCGATTAATGTTGACTAAATACGACCGGTGGGCCCGCCAAAACAAGTCGGTCTCGAGGCTGTCGAAAAGCTCTTCGAGTGTGCGGCAGTTTGATTGCCCCTCGATTCCAGACAGGCCTGTTGTCACCACTGTAATCACACCATCTTCGATAGACGCGAAACAGATGTCTTTCTGGTTGACCAGGAACAATCTGCCTGCGGTCTTCAAAAGCAACTTAGATGAGTGTGGCTTTTTCGCCTCCAGCATCTTCACCAGAGTTTCCAGCTTGTCGGAGGAAGTTGCGTCGGAATCGGTCTTAGCCCGCGCTTTCTGTAACGATTGAGCGACGCGCTTTTTGTCGAACGGCTTCAACAAATAATCGACCGCGTTCACTTCGAACGCTTTCACCGCATATTGATCAAACGCCGTGGCAAAAATAATTTTGGGCAGCGGAAGTTTGCGGTCGAGCAACTTCTTGATGACGCCAAATCCGTCGAGCCCAGGCATCTGCACATCAAGAAAAACCAGGTCAGGATTGTGCTCGCGGATCAGACTGACAGCTTCTAAACCATTCTTGCCTTGTGCCACAACGTCAACATCTCCGGCGCCCTTTAGCAAGAAAGCAAGCTCATCCCGTGCCAGTTGCTCATCGTCAACGATCACAGCGGAAAGAGCCATGGGAGAAGTATAGGAGCGTGATGAGTGAGCGTCAACGCGGGTCGGGGAAGGCGGTAGTAATCTTCGTCTCGAGCCCACCATGACAACGCGCTGCTAGACTAGCGGATGTGACACGCTCCAAATCAGTTGCGGATAAAAATCCTGAACCGCCGCCCATTCTTTTCACTAACATTCGACAGTTGGTGACGTGCGCGCATCCTAAGGCAAAGCGAGGTCCGCGACGGGGAAGAGCGCTCAGCGAAATCGGACTCATCCAAGACGCCGTCGTGCTTTGCGTGGCCGGAAGAATCGCTTATGTTGGCAAAACTAAGGGCGCGTCACGAAGCACAGTTGCGCGAAAGTACAAGAAATTTCTAATCGAGATTGATTGCGGCGGCAAAGTGGTTCTGCCGGGTTTTGTGGATTCGCACACCCATCCGGCGTTTATCAATCCGCGGTTGGTGGATTTCGAGAAGCGTATCTGCGGCGCAACCTACGAAGAAATTGCTGCCGCTGGGGGCGGAATTCGCTCCAGCGTGGATTCGGTTCGCAAAGCAGGGAAGTCTGAGTTGGCAGGTCGAGTCCTATTGGCGTTGCAGGAAATGGCCCGCATGGGAACGACCACCGTCGAGGCTAAGTCAGGCTACGGCCTGACTTTAGAGTCCGAACTGAAATCGCTCGAAGCGATCCGCGAGGCGGCGCGGTGTTGGCCGGGGACGGTGATCTCGACCTTACTAGGCGCGCACGTTGTGCCAGCCGAATATAAAGGACGCTACCAAAAATACGTTGAACTCGTCTGTAAAGGAATGATCCCCGCCGTGGCCCGGCGGAAGCTCGCGGATTTTGTAGACGTTTTCACGGATCGTGGCGCGTTTTCTGAAGCGGATACGCGAAAAATCTTTACCGCTGCAAAAGCTTTCGGTTTGGGAGTACGCGCGCATGTTTGCCAACTTGGAGAAACACAGTTGAAAGATCTGCTTCGATTTGACCCAGCATCTTTCGATCACATGGATCACGTGAAGACTGCGGACATCGCGCTGATGGCGAAGCGCGACACGGTCGCAACGCTGGTTCCCGGGGCAAACTACTTTTTGGGATTGGAAACATATCCTGAAGCGAGAAAGCTGATTGATGCGGGAGTGCCGGTGGCGCTGGCGACTGACTACAATCCCGGGTCGTCTCCGACGCCAAGTATGCCGTTTGTCATGTCGCTCGCATGTACGCACATGAACATGAGTTGTGAGGAAGCAATTGTGGCGTCAACGATAAATGGGGCTTGGGCGCTGAGAGTGCAGGATCGCAAAGGCTCGGTAGAGTCAGGTAAGGACGCGGACCTCGCTGTGTTTGGAGTGTCCGATTACCGCGAAATCCCCTATTGGTTTGGCTCGAACCACTGTGAGCTGACGGTGATGAGTGGCGTAATGTCATGATCTTTGTGAAACTTCTAACACCTCGAACGCGTATCGCTAAGCTGAACTACATGTCCAGGAAGGTTTTATGAATAAATATTTGCTTATGTTTGCAGCAATCGTTTCTGCATCAGGTGCCCTATCTGCGCAGCGACTGCCTGAACTCGCCGTGCCGGAGAATTACAAACTAAGCTTCGCGCCTAACTTCGCGAAAGACAATTTTGCAGGCGACGAGACGATTTCAGTGCGCGTCCTCAAAGCGACTGACGAAATCGTGCTGAACTCCGCGGAAATTGACTTTGGCGCTACGACGATCACCACGGGCGGCAAGACGCAAAACGCAACCGTAACGACTGACAAAAACAAGGAATTTGCCACGCTGAAAGTGCCGGAAGTGATCCCGCCCGGCGCGGCAACGATTCACATCGTTTACACCGGAATTCTGAATGGGGACCTGCGCGGTTTTTATCTGGGCAAGCAGGAGAACGGCAAGAAGTACGCCGTCACGCAGTTCGAATCCACCGACGCCCGCAGGGCGTTTCCATCGTTTGATGAGCCTGCCTACAAAGCAACGGCCGAGATAACGGTGATCGCGCCGAAAGGCGAGATAGCGATATCCAATCGCGAGATTGTTTCCGACACACCCGGCCCCGGTCCGGATCAGCACACAGTGAAGTTCGCGAAGACTGCCAAAATGTCTTCGTACCTCTACGCGGTTGCCGTCGGCGATTTCGAATATATCGAAGGGTCTGCCGACGGAATTCCTATCCGCGTCTACACCTTTCCCGGACGCAAACAGCAAGGCGCTTTTGCCCTTGAAACTGCCGAACATTGCATCCGCTTCTACGATCATTATTTTGGCGTGAAATACGCTTTCACCAAACTTGATCTGATCGGACTTCCCGACTTCGCGGCAGGAGCAATGGAGAATGCGGGAGCCATTACCTTCCGCGAGGCATCGATGCTGATCGATCCCGAACGCTCATCCACCGACCAGCGCAAGAACGTCGCAATTACAGTAGCCCATGAAATCGCGCATCAATGGTTCGGTGATCTGGTAACGATGCAATGGTGGGATGACATCTGGCTGAATGAAGGGTTCGCAACCTGGATGGAAAGCAAGCCGGTTGAAGCCTGGAAGCCGGAGTGGAATGTGAATCTGGATGACGTTCTCGGTGCAGACAACACCATGAATGTCGATTCGCTGATGAGCACCAGGCCCATCCATCAGGCCGCTGAAACACCCAACGAGATTCAGGAATTATTTGACGGAATCGCTTATGGCAAAGCCGCAGCTGTTTTGAACATGCTCGAAGCTTACCTTGGCCCGGAGACATTCCGCCAAGGCGTGGTCAATTACATCAAGCAACACGAGTACGGAAACTCCACTGCCAGCGACTTCTGGACGGCGCTCACTGCCGCGTCAAACAAGCCGGTAGACACGATCATGCCCACCTTCGTGGAGCAGGCTGGCCTTCCGATTATCTCTGCTAAGGCGCAATGTAGCGGAGCGACAACTACGGTCACGTTGAAGCAGACGCGTTATTTTTCCGACCGCTCGTTGCTCAAGGATGACAGCAAGGAGTTGTGGAAGGTGCCGGTTTGTTTGAAAGTGCCCGCAAAAGATGGAAAGAGCGAGCAAAAATGTGAGCTTCTCACCGGACGCGAACAGCAATTTTCTTTCCCCGGATGTACTTCGTGGGTAATGGCAAACGCAGGCGCGACCGGTTACTACCACTCAAGCTATGAAGGTGAAGCGGTGCGCGCCATGGCCGGGGCGATGCAATCGCAACTGTCGCCTGCCGAACGCATTCAGTTGATCAGCGATGAGTGGGCCTCCGTCCGGGTCAATCTGGCGCCCATCGCCGACTTCATGGTCCTTTCCGACGATCTCAAGTCAGAACACAACAGCGTGGTCATGACTCAGGGAACTGCAGTCATTCGGTTCATCGGCGATAACCTGGTGCCCGATGCGGATCGTGAATCCTTTCGCTCATGGGCCCGCCAGGTATTCGGACCTTTGACCAAAGAATTGGGCTGGCAACCAGCGAGCGGAGACAGTGAAGACCGCAAGGCCCTTCGCGCCGCCGCATTTGCAGCCGATGGCTACATCGGCCGTGACCCCGCCGTGTTACGGGAAGCCGCGAAACTCGCCCACGACGAATTGCAAAAGCCAGGAACCATCGATCCCAGCATGGCTGACACAGTATTCGAACTGGCTGCCGTCACTGGCGATGCTCAACTCTACGATCAGATGGTGGCTGCCATGCCGAAGGCTAAATCGCCTGAAGAATACTACCGTCTCGGCGGTGCGTTGACCGATTTCACCGATCCGAAGCTGACTGAGCGTACTTTGGCGTCTAGCTTGACGCCCGCCGTACGTACGCAGGACGCGCCATTCATCATCGCGGCGACCTTGCGCAATCCCGCCGCGAGAACCCAGGCATGGGACTTCGTGCGCGCCCATTGGACGGAAATAGACAAAATGATGATTGGGTTCAGTGCAGGAACCGTCGTGGGCGCCACGGGTTCTTTCTGCGATCCGCGCCAGCGGGATGAAGTCAAGAGCTTTTTTGCCGAACACGCCGTTCCCGCAGCCGAACGCACTCTGAAGCAATCGTTGGAACGGATCGACTATTGCATCGACATCAAAGATCGCCAGGCATCGCAAGTTGCGTCATGGCTGCAAGGTCACGGGACCGCGAACGGCTTGAACTGAAACGCGAACCGAAGAGCATTTGAGATTTTTGAATCGCGTTTGCAGCCCTCGCGTTGAGCGATTCACCGTTGATTGTTATAATCAACACGGTTCCTCACGCAGTCTAACGAGAGTCATTCCTGTCAGAGTCTTAGCTCACGAAGCTAGGTGCCGACGGCTTCCCGTGAGTTCCCCTGTGGCCAGGTAGCTCAGGTGGTAGAGCGCAGCCCTGAAAAGGCTGGCGTCGGGGGTTCAACTCCCTCCCTGGCCACCATCATTTCAAGAAGTTATCGAAATCCGAGTCAAAAATCGCGATTACGCCGCTCTTTCAACTCTCTGCTGTTGGCACGAGCCAATTCTTGCACAATTTATGTGCGACCTGCGGTTTCGTGTTTGGCAACCTAAACCGTTGTTCCGTGGTCTGACAAGACATTATGAGGATTGAACGACGGAGATCCACGTCCAGCGGTGGGCAATCCATTGCGACTTGGCGACAAATCGCGCTCAAGATTGTGGTGGAGGACGACGAGCAAAAGGTGTGCGAATTGGTGAAGCTGTTGGCTGCGACTCTTCCTCTAAACTTCTACATGGAGAGAAGCGAGATCATTCACTAAGCCTAGAGACTTTATTCACCTGAGTTTGAAATAATCATTCAATGTGCGGACGTTATCGCCAATCTCGCTCGCGTCGATTGCTGGAAGAGGAGTTTCATGCAATCTTCGATTCCGACGACGAGATTGTTCCTCGTTTTAATATCGCTCCTACGCAGCCGGTTCTGGCGATCCGCCAGGAGCCCGATAAACCTCAACGCAGAATGTCTGCGATGCGATGGGGACTGATTCCGTTCTGGGCGAAAGATGCGAACATTGGCAACCGTACATTGAACGCCAGAGCGGAAACTCTCTCCGCGACGCCCGCGTTCCGCGAAGCTTTCAAATCCCAGCGCTGTCTAATTCCGGCAGACGGTTTCTACGAGTGGCGGAAGAACGGAAAGGTTAGGCAACCATTCTGCTTCGAGGTCGGACAGCGAGAGTTGTTCGCCTTCGCGGGGCTGTGGGACAAATGGCGAGACGGCATGGGCAAGATTGTCGAGAGCTGTACGATTCTGACTACCAAGCCCAATTCAATCGTTGCCGATATCCATGACCGTATGCCGGTTGTGCTTAACCCGGAAAACTACGATCTCTGGTTAGACCCAAAGTTCTCGAATCCGACTGTGCTATCTGAGATGCTAGCGCCATACGACGCGGGAATGATGCGACTCTATCCGGTGAGCACGAAATTGAACGACGCCAAGAATGAAAGTGAAGACTGTGGGGTAGCGGAGACCGGTGCGGAAGCTGTTCAATCGGAACTCTTTTGAATCAGGCTCGTCGCTTCTTATTGCTTCTATTCCAAATTCTAGCAAGTCCTTCCACCCAAGGATCGTCCACCCACGATTGCTCTTCTTGCCGTCTTTACAGGTGTTTTGGCAGTCTCCCGCGACGTTTAAGTTGTTGTGAGACTTCATTGTTTTAGGTCTGAAAAGGCTGGCGTCGGGGGTTCAACTCCCTCCCTGGCACCATTCCTTCGTTTCCACAGGAACCATGTACCGCCGCCGACCCTGCGCCTCGGCGCAGCTAAGTCTGTTGCCGCTATCTTATTTCGCCAACAGATAGTGGGAGACGATCCACTCCTGGCCGCTACGGAAACCCCACAGTTCCGCGCAGGCCATAAAAAACACACGCCACCGCACGTACCAGCGCAAAGCTTCCTCGGCGCGCGGCTTCGCAGTCAACTCTTTGCCGTAGGTCTCCGCAAAAAGTTTCAGGACATCGTCGCGATGCCTGCTCATATTGCCGAGCCAGGCTTCCGCGGTCTTCTGGTAGTGGACGCCGTTCACCTGCCAATGGTCGCGGATACAGAGATCGCGCTGAAAGTAGAGAAGGAGATCGTCGCTGGGCATGATGCCGCCAGTAAAAAAGTGTTGCGCCATCCAGTCGCTGGAATCTCGAATTTCAAACGGATAGGCAAACCGCCGATGGCTGAAAATATGAACGAACAAAAATGCGGAGTCGTTCATCCACGACGCGACACGGCTTAGCAGGGATTCATAATTGCGCATGTGTTCAAACATCTCTACCGACACTACGCGATCAAACTTGCCCGAGGCTTCAAAAACATTCATGTCCGCGGTGATGACGTGAAGGTTGCGCAGTCCGCATGCAGTAGCCTGAGCGTCGATGAATTCCTTTTGCGATCGAGAATTTGAAACGCTGGTAATTTCGGAACCGGGGAATTTCTCCGCCAGATAGAGCGACAAGGATCCCCAACCGCAGCCAAGTTCGAGAATGCGTTGGCCCTCCGCGATTCTCGCGCGGTCCGTTGTCAGCGCAAGCATCGCCTCTTCAGCCTGGTCGAGATTATGAGTGTTCTGATTCCATAGTCCGCAGCTGTATTTCAAATGCTTGCCGAGAGCAAATTGATAAAAGCGAGATGGAACTTCATAATGTTGAACATTCGCTGCGGTTGTTTCGAGTGCGATCGGACTCGCTTTCATGCGCTCGATCAACGCCATCAGATGAGCTTGCTGCAATTCCGGATCGTTCTTGTCTTCATCCTTCAACCGCTGCCGCAACATGCGTCTAATTGCGACGCGAATCACCCAATCAGGTAAAGTGTCTCGCTCGAGTAAAGCCAATGTCCAAGGTGCAGCGATCTTTCCGGGTCGCATTGGCTGAACGATTTCTTGCGCTTTTTCCATCTAAGCTTTCTTGAACCAAGGGATGAATGCGCTTGTCGTAAGCTGATAGCGCCGGTAAGCGTCGCCTTTGCTGCGCAAAGATTGAGCTTCAGTGGCCGGGATGCCCGTGACGCGGAAGAGGAAATAGAACATGAGTATCGGGCAGGAAATCGCTGTCCATCCATACGGTGACGCCAAGCCGAAGATCGCCCACGCAATCCACACGAACCATTCAAAGAAATAGTTAGGGTGGCGCGAGTAGTTCCAAAGTCCGCGTTGACAAACCTGGCCGTGGCTCGCTGGATCGCGCTTGAAAGCTGCTAGTTGAGCATCCGCAACAGCCTCCCCGATTATCGAAATCGCCCACAGTGCGGCCGCTACATATTCCAAGGGGTGCAACATCGGGTCAGGATTTAGAACTGCCAGAAGAAACGGCAGAGACAGGAACACATCCAGCAGAGCTTGGAATTCGAAGAATGCCAGGAATTTCAGAGCAACATTTCCGCCCCATTCTTTTCGCAATTGCTGGTAACGGCCTTCTTCCGGCTGACCCCAAATGCGCATCAGTAAGTGGGTTCCCAGCCGAACTCCCCACACTGCGGCCATGCCGGTGCCGAGCCATTTGCGGGC
Source organism: Terriglobia bacterium (assembly GCA_963771505.1). GTDB lineage: Bacteria > Acidobacteriota > Terriglobia > Terriglobales > Acidobacteriaceae > JAJPHW01. Next base: position 1,032,439 of record CAVYTO010000002.1, on the reverse strand, counting down.
GGGATATCCGGGGCCGAGTGCTGCATAGGCGACTGCGATCAAGGCCAAGCCGTAGGCCCATCCAGGATCTACAACGCTTGCGTTGTTGAGTCGTAAATGGAGCAGCCAGAGCAAGAACATCAGCGATCCGGCAATAAGCGAGCCGACCAAAGCGAGATGGAGAGCGGTTGGCAACATGATTGGTCTAAGCGCTCCTAACGGCGTTCAAGCGCGCGCGAGCCATGACCCGCAGCGAACGCACAAGGCGAACCAGCGGGAAATACAAAACAAGAAGTGCGACTGGCGCGAAGATCACCCATGCCTCAACTGCGTGCAGTGCCGCCAGCCACAATACAGAAATTGCATGGGGCAAATTCTGCCGCGCCATCGCCATCATCTGAGCGAGCGACAGCTGTAACGGACTAGCGTGTAGCAGGAACTCGCCAGCACGAATAAACGGCACGATCAGGATGAGTTGCAGCGGATAAACCAGATAATTCACCAACTGAATCGCCGCGAGGTTTAGTCGAAACACGATCGCCGCTCCGGCACATAGCAAGGTCGTAGATCCTATCACTGGAAAAATTCCCAGCACAATTCCCATCGCAAGACTGAGGGCAATCTTCTCTGGAGTTACACCCTGAGTCAGCAATCCTATGATTGGCCGAACCAGACGCTTGTAAAGCAAGCCCTGCTTCACGCCGCAAATCTCGTCAGGATGTTGGAAAGAGGCTCATGATCCCGCAGCTTAAATAGCTGAACCAGAACATAGGCTGACATAGCAATATTTCCCAGGCCCATGATCAAGACAAACCATAAAACTTTGCTGGCGACTGTACGCTCTTTGAAACAAACCCATACAAAAAATGTCACAAAGCCAAAATAGGCGTCGAACAACGTAGCCACGGCCCACGGACTTCCGGCCCAGCTGAATTCAGTTCCGGCCATCCAGATGGGTTTGTGAATGGATACGTACGTTGTCATGGCGACCATCCAAATAAATATCGCGGCGAACAGCAGTTTCAATAGAAATCTCATTTGGTCAAACCGCTCCGAATAGAAGTACGAGAACAAATCCGCTGTGGATTGAAGGCTGCGACGCTCACAACCTGGCCCCCAAACCGCGAAGCGCACCTTCGAGTGAAGGGAAGTCGGTGAAGGTCAACCATCGTGCGCCCTCGATTTTCTCTACGACAATCTCTGGTGACGAGCCCAGCCACAAAGATGTCGCTTGGGGCACTTTGCGTGCGATGTATTGCATGCTTTGACGGAATTCCGGGTTCGGGGATTTGCTGATACTGAGCAAAATCGCATTAGCTCCGCTTTTGCGCGCTGCAAGAACAATTTCCTCCTTCGGCAAGTCCGTTCCCAGGTGAATGACGCCGAGGCCGCCTGCGGCTGTCAATAGAGCCGCAGCCAAATTAGGAAATCCGTGCCTTTCATCCTTCGGAGTTGCAAACAAAACCCGTGCTGGAGGGTCGGACACTGCATTTGCCCGAGTGAATGAGGAAAGCAACCCAGTTAGAAGTGAAGTCAGCATGTGCTCTTGGGCGATGCTGAACTTTCCCTGGTGCCACCGCTCTCCAGCAGTTCGCATCAGCGGCAATGCGACCTGATGTACGAGTTCTTTCGGTGTCCCAGCCGCAGCCGCGGCCCAGTTCAGTTCGCGCTCTGCGCGCGCATAATCGAATCGTTCGATCGCATGCAAAACTGGAGTAATTAGTGCAGTGGTTTCTGCCGATTGCGCAGACGGCGTTTCGACCAGAGAAGTAGCCCGATCAAGCATTGCCCGCAAGCCATCATCTTCAACTTTCGCAATCTGGCCGATGGAGTGACCGCTTTCCACGGCTCGACGCAATAGCAGCAATCTTTGAATCTGTTTTTCGTTGTAGACCCGTCCACGGGCGGAACGGGATGGCGTTACCGCCTGATAGCGGCGCTCCCAGGCGCGCAGCGTATCGAGCGGGAGGCCGGTTAATCGGGAGACCGCACTGATGGGATAGGCCTCAGCCATTACAGACAAACATACAAGCGACCACTTGTCCTTGTCAATTGGTTGTCCTAGACAAATGCTTGACAGTCGGATGCTGGGGGCTGTAGCATTTTTCTAGGTCAATCTGGCGTTGCCTCCTCATTCGTACTTCCCATTAAGGCAAGCCAATTTTCCATCTGTGGGGCGAGAGGCAGGAGAAGTTTGTGAGTGCAGTCGCGAGTATCCGTACTTACCGTCTGGGAACTGTGATCCCATTCCTCCTTTTGCACGTGGCGACACTCGCCGTGCTGTTTGTGCGATTCCGTTGGTCTCTGTTGGGCCTGATGGCCGGGATGTATGCGGTCCGCATGTTCGCCATCACGGCTGGATACCACCGATATTTCAGCCATCGCTCCTACAAATTAGGGCGGATCGCGCAATTCCTAATGGCATTCGTGGCCGAAACCTCTGGGCAGAAGGGCGTCTTATGGTGGGCGGCGCACCATCGCGTTCATCACAGAAAAGCCGATCATGAAGGGGACATTCATTCGCCCGGCCTGAGAGGGTTCTGGTGGGCACACGTCGGATGGGTTCTGTCGAACGAGCACGATGAATACGACCCGCGGCTGATTCAGGATTTCGGGAAATACCCTGAGCTGCGCTGGCTCGACAAACACTATTGCGTGCCGCCGGTGGCGCTCGGTGGCGCGATTTTGCTCTTCGGTGGGTTGGCCGCGTTCGTGTGGGGATTTCTGGTTTCGACCATACTGCTGTTTCACGGAACCTTCGCCATCAATTCCGTCGCGCACATTTGGGGATCACGACGCTATCCCACTGCGGACGCTAGCCGCAATAATTTCGTCCTCGCCATCTTCACCATGGGCGAAGGCTGGCACAACAATCACCATCAGTTTATGTATGCGTGTCGACAAGGCTTGCGATGGTGGGAAATTGACATGACGTACTACCTGCTCAAGTTGATGACATGGCTGGGAATCGCCAGCGATCTGCGGAATGTGCGAGCGGCTGACTTGCTGGACTTACACTCACCAGAGCAGATTGCCGCATGAGCAAGATCGCAGTCATCGGCGCGGGGATATCGGGAATGGCGGCTGCGTTCCTGCTCAGCAACAAGCATGAAGTAACGCTCTTCGAGAAGGAGTCGCGGCTCGGCGGTCATACTCACACTCACCAAATTCAAACCAGCCGCGGCGTCCAGCCGATCGACACGGGGTTTATCGTCCACAATGACCGCACTTATCCGAATTTAGTTCGGTTGTTTCAGAAACTCGGGATCGAACGCCAGCCCAGCGACATGTCATTTGGCGTATCGTGCCGCGACACAGGCTTTGAGTACAGCACTCGCGGCTTAAGGGGATTCTTTGGCAGCAATTTGCTTCGCTTAGGCCAGTACCGTTTGTTTGCTGAGATACTGCGCTTCAATCGCGAAGCGCGGACGCTGCTCAGCCATCCGGAGAGCGTCGACATCACCCTCGGTTCCTTTGTCAGGGACCATGAATTCGACGGCGACTTCGCCCGTTATTACTTAAACCCAATGGCGGCTTCTGTATGGTCAACGTCGCTCGATGAGATTGAAGAATTTCCCGCTTTCACGCTCTTCCGTTTCCTCGAGAATCACGGATTGTTAGGACTCACAACCCAGGCGCAGTGGTACGTATTGAAAGGCGGAAGCAGTGTCTATATCGCGCCGCTTACGGCTCCCTACAGAGACCATATTGAACTCGGCGCCAAAATCACCGCTATAACTCGAACTCCCAACGCGGTGCGGATTACGTTCGAGGATCGCCCTGGTGCGGACTTCGATGAAGTGGTATTCGCCAGCCATGCGCCGCAAGCAGTCGCAATGCTGAAAGACGCGTCAGCTCTTGAGCGAAGAATTCTCAACCAATTTCGTACCAGCCGCAACCAAACGGTGTTGCATACGGATTCAAAGTTGTTGCCGCGCCGGCAGAGTGCGCGGGCTTCATGGAATTATCATCTCGGAACTTCGCGCAGCTCCGCAACTCTTACCTACCATATGAATCGGCTGCAAAATTTGGCCACTCCCGAGGACTACTGCGTAACCCTGAACAACTCTAATGCGGTGAATGAGCGTCGCATCCTGCGCGAGATGGAATATTCGCATCCGCTATACACGGTCGATGCGGTGAGAGCGCAGAGTCGTTGGTCGGAAATCAGCGGGCACAATCGCACCCATTTCTGCGGAGCGTATTGGTTTTACGGGTTCCATGAAGATGGGCTGAATTCAGCCATCCGCGTAGCCGAGTCGCTGGGCGTCCGTTGGGCGGAGGCGATCCAGTAAATGGAGTCCTCGATTTATGTGGGCACGCTGCGCCATCGGCGATCCAGTCCGGTTCGGCACGAATTTACCTATCCTTTATTCATGGTTTTTCTGGACATCGACGAGATCCCTAAGTTGATGCAAGTTTCTCCATTCACCGGATACAACCGATGGTCTTGGGCTTCGTACCATGAGCGCGATCACTTCGGCGATCCTGCCATGAACTTTACGCCAGCGCATCTTGCAGGCCGCAAAACAAAAAAACGTGGAAATTCCAGGCGGCCGCATCTTCCTGTTAACGCATCTTCGCTATCTCGGATACAACTTCAACCCTGTGTCGTTCTTTTACTGTTACGACCGGGCGGAAACATTGAAGCTGATCCTCGCGGAAGTCAGCAACACATTTGGGGAGACCGAAAACTATTGGCTCGACTCCAGCCTCTCGCAGTCCGAGGGAAACAGCATGAAGTTCCGCTTCCCGAAGACTTTTCATGTGTCCCCATTCATGAACATGAGCCAAGAGTACGAGTGGACATTCACAAATCCCGCGGAGCGCCTCATCAACCAGTGTGTGAGCCATGAAAACGGACAGGCAATCTTCGATTCAACCCTGAAAATGGATCGAAGGGATTGGTCGCGTGAACAGTTGCAGCGCACCCTGATCCAATATCCCTGGATGACGCTGAAGGTGATATCGGGAATTCATTGGGAAGCCTTGAAACTTGCAATCAAAGGCGTGCCCGTCGTGCACCATCCGGGCCCAGGACGATTCGATAAAGCTCCGACCCAGCATTGGGGTGCGTCATGGTGAGCACGCGAAAAGCAAACCTTGCGAAGAAGCTCTTTCTAAAGTCGCTGGAACATTCCTGTGGCGGCACAATCGAGTTGGTTTGTCCTGATGAAACCCACCGCTTTGGCCAGTCCGGCGAAGACCGGCGTGGGGACGCGTTACAGGCGGTGCTTGCCATTCATGACGAACGCTTTTTTCGGCGCGCGATCCTTGGTGGAGATGTGGGAGTCGGCGAATCCTATGTCGACGGCGACTGGTCCACGCCCGATCTAGTGTCGCTGGTCAGGTTCGGGATCCGGAATCTTGAACGGCTTGAGTCTGGCAACCGTCTCCTAAGCATGTTCGGCAGGATTTCTGATCTTCTCGCTCACCGGCGAAACCGTAATACGCAGGCAGGAAGCAAGAAAAACATTGCCTATCACTACGACCTGGGCAACGATTTCTACCGTCTTTTTCTTGACCGCAGCCTGGCATACTCGTGCGCCTACTACGACACATCCGAGGAATCTCTGGAAGCCGCACAACTGCGGAAGTTCGAAATCATTTGTCAAAAGCTAAAGTTGACGCCGGCCGATCGGGTCCTCGAGATCGGCACCGGATGGGGTGGCTTTGCCGCCTACGCCGCACAGAATTACGGTTGCCGAATCACGACGACGACAATCAGCCGGCAGCAGCACGAGTATGCGAAACAATTATTTTCGCAGTCTGGTCTCGGCAACGATAAAACCGAGCTTTTGTTTGAGGATTATCGCAACCTCCGCGGACAATACGACAAAATCGTTAGCATTGAAATGTTTGAAGCCGTGGGTTACGAGCACTACGACGATTTCTTCGGCGCGTGCGACCGCTTACTCAAAGCAGACGGAAGCATGCTGTTGCAGACGATTACGATCCAGGAGTCGAGATTCGAACGCTATCGCAAGCAAAGCGACTGGATCAAGAAATACATCTTCCCGGGAGCGGAGCTGGCATCGGTCACGGAAATCCAACGCTCGTCGACCCGATCGACTCAAATGCAAATGTTCCACTCGGAAGACATTGGCATCCACTACGCTCTCACTCTCAGGGAATGGCGAAGCCGATTCATGAAAAACCTCGACGCCGTCCGCCGTCTCGGTTTCGACGATCGCTTCATCCGCATGTGGGACTATTACCTGGCTTACTGCGAAGCGGCATTTCTCGAGCGTTACATCAGTGACGTGCAGCTGGTGATCAGCAAAGTGACGAATCGAAACTCGCTAATGAACGAGCCGAGCGTGGATCGCGCACTTCACAGGACGCTCCAGGTGAGTCAATAAAAAGTGCGAACTGAAGGCACCTCTCCCGGCGGCGATTGCCGTTACATTTCAGGCAGTTAGGCGTATAGTGGGCTTGTCTCTTCTAGCTCCTTTCCGCCGCGCCTAACGGCGACGGTTCCTTGCGAAAAAGAAGGCGATACGCCGCCGCGAGGAGCCTTAATGGCCAAGATAAGCGCTTTTGTCGAATCTTCGCCCCCGTCCACGTTGCGTCACGACAGCGACGGAAACCCAGTTCACAACAAGATATTGCTACGTCTTCCTAACAACGAGTGGGAAACCCTCTGTCCGCAACTTGAATTCTTGCGGCTTCCACTTCAACAACTGCTGCATGAGGCGGGTGCTTCCATACGATCGGCCTACTTCTGCAACTCCGGAATGTTTTCCGTGCTGACTGTGATGCCCGACGGCCGAAGCGTGGAAGTAGGATTGATCGGCATCGAGGGCTTCTCTGGCTCCCCATTGATCGCCGGATTCACCACCAATTTCACCCGGACTGTTGTTCAAGGTGATTCATCCGGATACCGCGTTGAAGCTGACGTATTGCGAAAAGCGATTCGGCAAATGCCGGCGCTCGCAAAAGAACTGCAGCGCTATTCCCAAATACTTGGCGTACAGGCGATTCAAATCGCAACCTGCAATCGAATCCACCACGTGGATCAGCGCCTGGCCCGTTGGTTGCTGATGTCGCAGGACCGCATTGCCTTGCCAGTTCTGCCATTGACGCAGGATTTCCTGGCCCAAATGCTGGGAACGCGACGCTCAAGCGTGACCGTCGCTGCTGGCATGCTTCAGGAATCGGGATACATTTCTTACAAGCGAGGGCACGTAACGATTTTGAACCGAACCGGATTGGAAAAATTTGTTTGCAGCTGCTATGCCGTGCTCCAACGGCAGACTGCCATCTGGCAGCGCCAGGATTCGTAGCTCTCCAGCGTACATTTCCGAGTCAGCTTGCGTACCGACCAACTCCTCATTATTGCAGCAAGATATAAGGGGTTTTTCCCAGACATACGCACGAAATGCATTCGCTCCCGCACAGTTTTGTGCAGAAAGTTACCTTGGCTCAGAACTCTCCCGACGGCAAAAACCAAAACTCCTCTCATACCGCTCACCTGAAAGAAGACGGAGACGGCAATCGCATCCAGAACAAAATTCTATTAGCGATTCCCCATAGCGAATTTGAGATGGTCAGCCCTAAGCTGGAACTCGTTCGACTGAAATCCCATCAGGTCGTTCACGACGCTGGCGATACCATGAAGTCCGGTTATTTTTGTAACACCGGAATGTTTTCCGTTCTCAGCGTCATGCCAGACGGCAAGAGTGTGGAAGTCAGTCTCATCGGCAAAGAAGGCTTCAGCGCCACACCTTTAATCGCTGGATTTCGGACCAGCCACACCCGCACCGTGGTTCAGACTGAAGCGACTGCTTTTAGAATTGATGCCGAAGCCTTGCGCACTCTCATTAAGCCATGTATTCAGCTCGAGCGACAATTGCAGAGATTTGGACAAATGCTCATGGTCCAGGTCACGCAGATCGCCACCTGCAACCGTCTGCATGAAGTTGTGGAACGGCTGGCTCGGTGGTTGCTGATGAGCCAGGATCGCGTAGGCTCTGCCGCGTTGCCCCTCACCCAGGAGTTTTTGGCGCAGATGCTGGGGACTCGCCGGTCGAGTGTGACGGTGGCCGCAGGCACTCTTCAAAAAGCCGGACTGATTACCTACACAAGAGGTAGCGTTACGGTCGTCGACCGTGAAAACCTCGAAGACGCAGCGTGCGATTGCTATCAAGTGCTGCGAAAACAAACCCAAATATGGGAAGGACAAGATGTTTAAAATCGGCTCGTGTGCCGATTGGATTTATACAAAGCCCACCCTCACGATCCCTCAAAGTCTCTCCTTAATCCATTCTCAAATCCATTCTCACCGGCGGTTCTAAATTAAACATAGTGAGTACGGTGTTATTCACCACAATGTGCGCTACGATACATTGTCTAATGTATTGCGTTCATTCCTAAAAGGCTTAAGCTGAAATTGCCTTCCATCTTACTGCCGCTCTTGTCGTCTCCAAGAACGCGTCAGCCTCTTGCCTAGGCTCATAAAAATCTAGTGTGGAGGTTGCATTATGCTGCATGGCCGCATGATTCTAGACGGTTTGGGAAAGTGTGTGGGCGTCCTTCAGCAATCGCCTGAGGCCCGCCCCCCGACTTTGACAGGGGTGGTCGTATGCCCATAAAGATCTTAGTCGTCGACGATCACGAACTGATCCGACGCCGGATTGTCGAATTGCTCTCGGCCAAACCAGAGTTTGACATCGTTGGCATGGCCGGCAACGGACTCGAAGCCATTAAAACTGCCAAACAATGCCAACCCGATGTCGTGCTGATGGACATCAGCATGCCAGAATTGAACGGAATCCAGGCAGCCCCCCTCGTTAAAAAAGCCGCTCCGCAAGCAGAAATATTGATGGTCACCACCCACGACGATGCCGGCTTCGTACGCGAGGCCTTCAGCGCTGGAGCGCGCGGATTCCTGATGAAGAGTGAACTCCCTTCAGAGCTGGTGCCGGCCGTGAATGACGTGTTCTCGAAAAAGCGGTTTATCAGTAAGAAGTTAATGGGCGCGGCCGGCGAAGTACTTTAGCTTCGTGACGTTTGTCCTCACAATTAATAAATTGATATCTACACTCATTTTCCGCTTTTTTTAATTTGTCCTCCCGTTTTGCCTTGACAGGCCACCCCACCTGTCCCAAAATACATAGGCGAACAAAAAGCGAAACCTGTAAATAAATGCGCCCCTCAGCCCTTTTACGCGACCAGATTGAAGCTCGTATTCCCTCCGCCTTCGCCGCTTACAAGTCGCCACAATATAAATTTATTTCCACCGGGCTGGCTCAAATTGACCAAATTACCGGCGGAATCCCACTCAACGCATTGACCGAACTGTGCGGTCCCCAAATATCGTCTTCGGGGAAGACCTCGGTCCTTTTGTCTCTTTTTGCGCAGGCAACTCGCAGGGAAGTGTTTTGCGCTTTGGTGGATGCGTCGGATTCATTCGATCCGCTATCGGCCAAAGCTGCGGGAATCGACTTCGCGAAATTTCTCTGGGTGCGTTGCGGTAAAACCCGGCAAAAGTTGCCGCCACTGGAACAGGCATTCAAAGCTTCGGACATTCTGGTGCAAAGCGGCGGTTTTGGAGTGATCGCGGTGGACCTGAGTGGAATTCCAGAAAAAGTGACCCGAAAAATTCCGCTTACATATTGGTTTCGTTTGAGCCGCAATGTCGAAAAACATTCTTGCGCGTTGATATTTATCGAACAACAAGCGCATGCGGCAGGTTGCGCGGCATTAACGCTGAATTTCCGTACTCGTCCGGCCGCTTCTTTGTGCAGCCTGCTCACGCAAATGAATGTTGAAGCGGAAGTCGTCCGGGTTCCCGGCCGTAAGCCTGTGCATTCTGTGCGGCCGTCGTTCCCGCTGAAAGCTCAATGGGCCTAGCGCCATGTTCGGATGCATCTTCATTCCCGATTTTTTAGTGCAGGCCGGTATTTTCTTTGAGTTTGAAGATCGGCGGCAACAACTCAAAATTTCTCCTATCGCAATTCTCGAAGGCCCGCCCGCGCTATTGCGCGTGACCGCCATAAATTCAATGGCAAGACAATATGGAATTGCGATTGGCATGACCAAAGTGCAAGTGGAAACTTGCGGCGGAGTGGCGTTGCTGAATCGCTCGCCAAAAAATGAGCAGGCTGCTCAAGCGGCATTGCTCGATTGCGCGTCTGCGTTCTCGCCCCGCGTGGAATCCTTCTCGCCAGGGATAGTGCTTCTGGACTTGCATGGAACGGAAAAGCTTTTTGGTTCCTGGTCGTGTATCGCCCAAAAAATAACCCAGCGGGCCCAAGATTTCGGTTTTGATGTCAATGTTGCGCTGGCATTAAACCCTGATACCGCAATGTTCGCCGCCCGAGGTTTTTCCGGCATTACATTCATTCCCTTTGGACAGGAAGCACAACGGCTGGCAACTTTGCCGGTAAATGTTTTAGACGCAGAAGAAGAAATTCGAAATACGCTTCAGGGCTGGGGAATACACAATCTCGGTTCGCTCGCCGCATTGCCGTCGATTGCACTATCAGAGCGTTTAGGTCAGGAAGGTTTGCGGTTGCAAAGTTTGGCGCGAGCGGGAACTATGCGAACGCTTGTTCCAGTCGGGCCATCATCCAACTTTATTGAGAGCGTCGAGTTTGAAAATCCGGTGGAGACGCTGGAGTCATTGACGTTTATCTTGAATCGCCTGCTTCTGCAAATATGTTCGCGCCTGGAATCGCATTCGCTGGCCACCAATGAATTGCATTTGCAACTCGAGCTCGAAGCGCGGCAAAGGCAAACCGGCGCTACAAAAGAAAACTACGAACGCATCTGGAAACTGCCCTTTCCGAGCATTGATGCGAAAGTGTTATTACGGTTAGTTTGCCTCGACCTTGACGCAGTTTCATTTTCTGCGCCAATCCGGAAGCTTACTGTGGAAGCGCATCCGGTAAAACCACGGTCCGCGCAGGGCGGTCTGTTTGCGCCCGCGTCTCCGCAACCCGAACAAATGGAAATTACTTTGTCGCGAATCCGCGGCGTAGTCGGCGCTGTGGATGAAACCGACACCGCGTGCGTGGGATCACCGCAAACTCTGGATTCCTACAAGCCCGACAGTTTTACGGTTTTGCCTTTCCCGATTGAATCCTCGAAATCGGTTGTTGATCGAGCAAACACAATTATCGCGTTTCGTATATTTCGTCCCGCGCTTGAAACGACTGTTGAATTTAGCGACCAGCCGCGTTCCGTCGCGTTGGGCAAACGGCGATGCCGCGTAGTCACCGCTTCCGGTCCGTGGCGCGGTTCCGGCCAATGGTGGGATGAGAAATCCACATGGTCCCGCGAAGAGTGGGATGTTGTCCTCAACACTCCCGATGGGAGCGGTTTCTATCGCATCTATCGCGACGATCTTATACAGAAATGGTTTGTTGAGGGAGTGTTCGATTAAGCGCGGCAAACCTCATGCGGTATATCGAACTTCATGCCCGCTCCGCATTTTCTTTCCTGGAAGGAGCATCGCTTCCAGAAATGCTAATGCTGACCTGCGCGAATTATCAGATGCCGGCCATGGCATTACTGGATAAAAACGGGATTTATGGCGCTCCGCGCTTTCACCTTGCCGGCAAAGAAAACGGTACCAAAGCCCACATCGGGGCCGAGATCACAGTTCGCGGGAATGGCGACTATCCTTTGCTGGCGATGTCACGCCAGGGCTACCAAAATCTTTGCCGCTTGATTACGAGCACAAAGTTACGCGGCAAAAAAAACTTCACGCCTCCAACAAACATTGAAGATTTGCAAAAGTATGCCGGTGGTCTGATTTGTCTAACCGGCGACGAGCAGGGGCCGTTAGCTTGCGCGTTGAATGCCGGAGGAATGGATGCCGCCCGCAAGTGTTTGCAGCGCCTGATCGACATATTTGGAAAGACGAACGTTTATGTCGAACTGCAACGGCATCAGAATCGAAATCAGGAATCCCGCAACCAGTCAGCCATTGCGCTGGCCGGCGACTTCCATCTTCCATTGCTGGCAACCAATGGAGTTTGCTATGCCACGCAGCAGGAACGGCAAATCGCCGATGCGCTGACCTGCATTAAACATAAGCGAACACTCGACTCTGCCGGAAAGCTATTAGCCATCAATTCGCAGCGGCATGTACGCGATCCGGCAACCATGGCAAAACTGTTTGCCGACCTTCCCGAAGCCATCGCTAATACCGTTGAGCTTTCATCCCGCATTGAGTTCTCGTTGGAGAATCTTGGTTACGAATTTCCCCGCTACGACGTACCGGACGGCGAAACCATGGATTCATTTCTCAATCAGCGCACTTGGGAAGGTGCGAGCCACCGTTACCGGTCGCCCACGTCCCGAGTAAAAGACCAGATCCAGCGCGAATTGAAGTTGATTGAAAAGCTAGGGCTGTCGGGTTACTTCCTTATCGTCTGGGATTTGGTTCGTTTCTGCGAACGGAATGGAATTCTGGTGCAGGGCCGTGGTTCGGCGGCCAATAGCGCGGTTTGTTATTCGCTGGGAATCACCGCGGTTGATCCCATCGGCATGGAATTGTTGTTCGAACGCTTTCTTTCTGAAGAACGCGGAGAATGGCCGGACATTGATTTAGACCTGCCCAGCGGCGATGAACGCGAACGTGTAATTCAATACGTGTATGAAAAGTATGGTGGGCGTGGAGCGGCCATGACCGCCAATGTATGCACTTACCGCAGCCGATCTGCCGCGCGGGAAATGGGCAAAGTGCTGGGGTTCGACGAAGAGACTCTTTCGCGGCTTTCCAAAGTCACCGGCTCCTGGGAATGGCGTGATCCAGCGGACACTCTTGATCGGCAATTCCATCAGGCGGGGCTGGATCTGCGTCATCCGCGCATTTCTGTGTATTTCAATCTTTGCCGCGGCGTGCAGGACTTGCCCCGCCATTTAAGTCAACATTCCGGCGGAATGGTAATTTGCCAGGGCCAACTCGATTCGGTGGTCCCGCTGGAACCGGCCACGATGCCGGGCCGCGTTGTTGTGCAATGGGACAAAGACGATTGCGCAGCATTAGGACTGGTGAAGGTTGATCTGCTTGGTCTGGGCATGATGGCAGTGTTGAAAGACAGCATCGAGTTGATCCGCGATCATTGCCATGAAGAAGTGGATTTGGCGCACCTACCCCAAGATTGCCCGGATGTTTACGAAACTATCCGTAAGGCGGATACCGTCGGCATGTTTCAAATCGAGAGCCGTGCCCAGATGGCTTCTCTGCCCCGGAATAATCCGCAAAAATTTTACGACCTGGTCACGCAGGTTGCGCTTATCCGCCCCGGGCCCATCGTTGGGCAAATGACAAATCCCTACCTCAAACGTAGACAGGGAAAAGAAGCGGTCACTTATCCGCATCCCAGCCTTGTTCCGGTATTACAACGAACTTTAGGTGTCCCGCTATTTCAGGAACAACTTCTGCGCATGGCGATGTTGTGCGCCAATTTTACTGGAGGAGAAGCGGAAGAACTTCGCCGCGCACTGGGCAGCCGTCGATCGCAGCATCGCATGAAACAGATTGAAGCCAAACTGCGCTCCGGCATGGCAGTTAATGGCTTTGATTTAAAAACCCAGGACTCCATTGTGCAATTTATTACCTCGTTTGCGCTTTATGGGTTTCCCGAATCGCACGCCGCCAGCTTTGCTCTGATCGCTTATGCATCGGCATATTTAAAGCAGCGCTATCTTCCCGCATTCACAACGGCGCTACTCAACAACTGGCCCATGGGGTTCTATCATCCTTCGACAATCGTGAAAGACGCCCAGCGTCATGGTTTGAGGGTTCGGCCAATTGACGTAACTTGTTCCGAATGGAACTGTACGCTTGAAAATGATGCAGGCCGCCTCGTTCTTCGCATGGGATTGCGCTATGTCCGCGGCCTGTCGCAAACATCCGCCGAATCCCTGTTGTGCGCGCGAAGCGCCAGCGCTTTTGTTTCCATCGAAGATTTATCGCGCCGGGTGCCTGAACTCAATAAAGCTCAGCTTGCTACGCTCGCGCGCATCGGGGCTCTGAATAATATCCATAGCAAGCTGCATCGCCGTGATGCGCTTTGGCAGGCCGCTAGCGCGATCCGCGCTCCTGGCCCGTTGTTGGCCAAACTCGAAGTGCCTGATTTGCCGTCTCCACTATTGCCCATGAATGTAGAAGAGCGGCTTGTCGCCGACTATCACGGTACCGGGCTTACAGTCGGTCCGCATCCCATGGCGTATTACAGAAGGGAGCTGCGCGGGAAGGGAATTCTTTCCGCCGCGGAAATGAAGGCATTGCCTAACGGGCGTCCGGTCATGACCGCAGGCTCCGTCATAACTCGCCAACGCCCCGGCACAGCCCAGGGAATTATTTTCATGACGCTGGAAGATGAAACTGGAAATGCCAACGTGATTATCCAGCGCGACTTCTACGACAATAACCGCATGGCTGTTCTTTATGAAAAATTCGTACAGATTTCAGGAATTGTTCAAAACCAGGATGGCATCGTCCATCTCATGGCGAAAACTATTCAACCCCTGGCAGTGAGCGCGGCTGCCGTGCCCTCTCATGATTTCCACTGAACTCGTCCTGATTGAAATTGGACAATCTGATGACAATCTTCTGACAATCGCTTTTACTGCCCTGCTTACCATCGACTCCGTGCCCAGCCCCAATCGCGATTCGCAATCTGAGGCGGACTTTTAAACGGCAACTCACCACGAAGGAGATCTTTCCGAATGTTTTCTCGCAAGCTTGCTCTCTCAGCTTCCCTGGCGGTCGTGCTGGCATTTTCAGCAGCGGCCTTCGCGCAATATCAAATCAGCTATCTGACTTCAAATGTCACTGGTAAAACAAAAAACGTTGACCCTCTCATCGTCAACGCGTGGGGATTGGCGTACGCTCCGGGCGGCGCCTTCTGGATCAGCGACGAAGGTACTGGCTGGTCCACGCTCTACAACGGAATGGGAGTCCCGCAATCTCTTCAAGTAGTTGTTCCCCCAGTCAGCGGAACCGGCCCGGGATCGCCAACTGGAATCGTCTACAACGGCTCGCAGGAATTTCTGGTTGAAGGCTGGGCCTCGATTTTTATGTTTGCCACGATTGACGGCACCATCAGCGGATGGGCCCCGCAATCCAATCCGAATCAGGCGATTATCGGCGCAACCAATCCGGGCGCAGTCTACACCGGGCTCGCCATCACCAGCAAGACTTCCGGCAACATGATCTACGCAACCGATGTCGCCAACAATAAAGTTGACGTCTATGACGGTACATTCAAGCTGGTAAAGTCTTTCACCGACACTGCGTTGCCGGCAGGGTACGCGCCTTTCGGCATCCAGGACATCAACGGGCAACTGTACATTGCGTTTGCTCCGTCGAACGGCTCGGCTGGCGGCGTGATTGATATCTACACTGAATCCGGCACTTTGGTGAAGCACCTGGCTCACGGCGCTCCGCTCAATCAGCCTTGGGGATTCGCTGTAGCGCCCAGCAATTTCGGAACGCTGAGCAACGCTCTGTTGGTCTCAAACAACACCAACACTGGCACGATCAACGGTTTCGACCTCAGTTCAGGGAAGTTTCTGGGAACAATCAAGAATTCAGCCGGCAAAGCAATCGCGATCAACCAGCTTTGGGGAATAGAGTTCGGTGGCGGTAGCGCCAACAACGGCCAGAAAAATCAACTCTTCTTCACGGCCGGCCCGTTCAATAATGTGGATGGCGCATTCGGGGTCATCAACGCAAAGTAATTGTTGCAGCTTTCCGCCTGGGCCCAGCCCGGGCGGGTTCTTTCATTGCGCCGGTTTCGCTTCCAACAACAAATGCCGCGCGAATCGAATATTCAGTTTCGCCGTCGGGCCTTGAACCGTACCCAAGTCCTTCCCCTTCTCGTAATCCACGACGTGAAACGTTCCTTGTCCCAAACCACGCAACTCTACCGACCCATTCCATTGCGGCGCATAAAAAGCGTAGTACATGTTCTTGTCTTTGCGGATCGCGTGCGCCTCAGGCTTATCGAATCCGATGTCGTAAAGCGATCCGAGGTATTCGCCGCGCGAGATCATTTTCTGTTTGTAAAGAGACACCCACTTAGTGAATGCTTTCTCTCGCTCAGGCGTCAGGTCGAACTTCCCATGTTTTGTGACAAGCGACGGAAGCACAAACTGGGTGCCGACTACGCCCCCCACTCCCATTGTGGAAGCAAAATCGTCTCCGTGATCGCTGAGTTCGACATGATCGCCAAAGTAGGGAATGTCGTCGCCCATCAAACCTTTCAGCGTCTTGCCTTTCGAGCGCACCTGGAAAGAACTTTCCGGATCGGACGCAACCGACATGTTGAAGTGCGGCATGGTGAAGAATGAATACGACGTACCGCAAGGGCAGAATTCAACCAACGCTCCGGGCTTCACTTTTTGCGCTGTGTCGTAGAGAGCGCGAAAAAAATCGGGCATGGCTTCAACCGATTCTTCCGGACGCTTGTGGTGATGGGCGGGGTTGTAACAGGCCGGCACTGCGTTCATGTGCTGGCCGTCCAGTTTGAGGCCGTCAAATCCCCAATCGACAAGTATCTTGCGGACCAGCGCTTCCTGATTCTCAACTACCGGTTGAAAAGCGGGGCAGAGGTAATCCGAATTCCACCAGGAAATCTTGCGCCTTGATCCGTCACGGTTTTCGAGAGCGAGATCGGGCTGGTCGCGAAGCAGTTTCGACTTGGCCTCAGCATTTAACGGCGACCACCAAAGCTGCGCTTTGAATCCTTCCTGATGGATGCGATCGACCAGAGCTTTCATGTCGGCATCGCCATTCGGAAACTTCTTTGGATCGAGTTGCCAGTCGCCGTAGTCGTTTTGCCACCCATCGTCAAGCGTTACCCAGGTAAAGCCCATTTGTTTTGCGGTTGGCAGCGTGTCGTAAACCTGTTTGAGTTGAACGGTTCTGCCATATCCCCATGCGCACCAGATTGCGCCGAAAGCGCTTTCGGGCGCCGAAGCCATCTTGAATCCTTGCTTCGCCATCAGGTTGCGGTAAGTTGTCAGGGTTTGAAAATAGTCGCCTTGATGAACCGTCACGAACGTCCGGAACGTATGAAAACTCTCAGCTGGGTGCAAGCGTCTTGGCGTGCTTGTAAACGACGGCCATGTGCGCGTGGCGCGCATCCGGCATGGCGACTGGAAGCGAGACCAGCCGAGGTCCCGGTTCGACATGCCCAACTCCAATACCAACATCTCGACGCCACACGTCCACGATGGGCGTTCCGCCGCCATAGTCGCTTGCGTTCATGCCGAGGTAATTGTCTTGTGTAAAACCGGGATGCAGCGGTAAAACCCAGTTCGGCCGCTTCTCGTAGGAACCGCTCTGGTAGGACCAGAAAGCAGGCTCGCCGGCTTTCGGTTGTGCGTTGATGCTGTAGGAATTGTTAGTCCAGTTTCTGATTTCGATCGGCGTGGATCCGCGATTGGTGTAAGTCACGTCAAACAGCGCGATGGCAGGGAAGTCGTCATAGATAACGACTGAGACAGACTTGGCGAGCGATCCAGACGTTCCGCTTACCAGTAAGCGCTCGCCTTTACCGAAACCGTCCGCAACACGATCGCGCGATTGAGAGACGAAAGCAAAGTCTTTCCAAATTTGGTTCTTCTCAGCAGTGATGGTTTCCGAGGCCGAAAATGGTCCTAGCGGGACATCTCTCCCACCAAAGCGAGCGATCACCTGGGTATGCAATTTCCCATCGAACTCAATTCGCAAGTCGGAACTTTCGATGGTCGCTACGGGCGCAGCCAAACTGTGGGAAGGCGTGGCTGGCGACTTGGGCTGCGATGGAACTTGCCCAAACAGCGGCGCACACAACAGAATCGCAAAGACAAGCCACCTTAAAGAATGAAGTAACCTCAACGCTGCCCTCCGTGTTCGCGCAGGAACATCTCGCGATGTTCTACGTCCCGAAATGCCTCAGTTCCGCCCTCACGGGTAACCGAAAGCGCACCCGCTACATTTCCAGCCCGCAGGCATTCCTCCATTTTCGCTCCTCGCACAAACGCATGCAGAAAACCAGCATTGAAACTGTCCCCTGCGCCGACCGCGTCCACCGCGTCAACCCTCAGCGCGGGGGATCGAAACACTTCGGTTCCGCGACGCGCAATTGCGCCCTTCGATCCCGCTTTGACGACGACGGTCGGGACCATGTCAGCCAACCGATTCAACGCAGCGTCTAAATCCGTGGTGTCGGTAATGCGCATCGCTTCCCGCTCATTGGGGAAGAAAATATCGACATGCTTCAATGCTTTTTCGATTCCTTGCTTAAATTGATCCTCGGGATCATCGTTGCAATCGAGCGACACAGTCAGCCCCGCAGTCTTCATTTTGGCGAACAGATCCGGCACATCGGGACGAAGATTCTCTCTGCAAATAAAACGACGACAGATGGAAGTGACGCGATGAAGCCAGATAATCCTGATTTAGGTGGTGCAATGTTAGAGAGAAGATCGTGCCTGGATAGGTCAAAATAGTCCGCCAGCCTTCGCGCTGAAGAATCACAGATAATCCGGTCTGCTCGGTTTGTGACTCAATGACTTGCGACACATCAACGCCGATCTGTTTCAGCCGACCCAGAGCAGTCTGTCCCATCTGGTCGCCGCCGACACACGAAACAAACCCGACCCTGCTTCCTAGAGCTGCAAGATTGTGCGCGACAATTGCCGACGAACTTCCTAATGTCAAAGTCATTCCGTTGGCCAGCAGTTCGCGTTCTGGCGGAAGAGTCTCCGGCAAACCGTAAAGAATCAAGTCGAGATTCAATTCTCCAGCAATTGTGACATCGAATTTCTTACCAGCTTCCCCGGTTTCCATTGCTTTCGTTTTATATCGTTTTAAGGGTATTGTCGAGAGGCGGAAAGTCGGGCCCTTAGGCCAATGTCACTGCAACGCCGGCTTTTTTAAGTGCGGCAATGTCGGATTTCGCAACGCCACGGTCCGTGATCACTTCATGCACCGCGGTGGTCGGAGCAATCAGCGACAGGCTACGCCGTCCAAATTTGCTGGAATCGCATACCACGATGCTGAGCCTCGCGATATCCATCATGGCGCGATTCACTTTGGCTTCGGGTAAATTCGGAGTGCTGAGCCCGTAATGCACGTCGAAGCCGTCCACTCCCAAAAATAGGACGTCAGCGTTCAAACGCCGCAGGGTCTCTTCCGCGATCGGCCCCACTAGAGAAAACGAGTTCCGACGAAGAGTACCTCCGGTAAGGATGACTTCTACAGCGGTTCCCGCGAGCTCAGCGGCGATGTTCAAGGCGTTGGTAACAATGGTCAAATGATTGAAATGGCGCAGAGCCTGGGCGATCGCGGTCGTCGTGGTTCCGGAATCAAGGATCACCACCTGTCCTTCTTTGACGCGCTGCGCGGCCACGGTGGCGATGCGAAGCTTTTCTTTGCGGTGAAGTTTTTCTTTCTCGCGCAGCGTTGGGTCGTCGAGCGCGCCATCTTGTGCGGGTAGAGCGCCGCCGTGGGTCCGATGCAACCGGCCAACCGAATGGAGAATTTCCAGATCTTTGCGAATGGTGACCGGCGACGTTCGAAATCGGGCAGAAAGTTCTGCAACCAGGACGCGCCCGTCCCGATTGACCTGCTCGACTATCGCTCTTCTTCGTTCTTCGTTGAGCAAGAAGGCTCCATGTGCTGCATTCTTTGTATCTTGGAAAGCGCAAATTTGTAAATCAAATTGCCGCAGTCGATTTTGCTTGACTTCCCTTTGAAACGGAACTAAAAGATTGCAAGCAAAAGAATACGAAAGTTCCCACTCGCTAGCGCGACAAGGCCAATACATGAAGAGAACCGTTTTTTATTTGCTCGCCGCAATTCTTGTTGCATTCTCGGTCCAGCGCCCTGCGTCTGCCCAAACCAGTTACGCGGCTCAATTGCGTGGACTCGTACAGGATGGCAGCGGCGCTGTTGTAGCGAAAGCAAAAGTTACCATCACCGATGTCGGAACCAATCAGGCGCGATCGGCAACCACTGATTCCTCCGGCATCTACAGCCTGCGCGGACTGCGACCCTCGGAGTATGTGGTCAAAGTTGAGTCTGCCGGTTTTCAGGTAATCGAGCAGAAGGGAGTTGTGCTTGCGGTCGACCAAGATGCCACGCTCAACTTCACCGTCCGTCCCGCCAGCGCAGCGATTGAGATGGAAATCAAAGACACGGCCCCGCTGCTCGATACAGAAAGCGCAGCATTGGGAACGGATATCACCAATGAGTATGTGAAAGACATCCCGCTCTATAACCGCAGTTTTTTCGGACTGGCTTTTCTGGCAGGGGGTGTGACCGAAACTGCGGGAAGCGGTACAGCGGACTCGTACCCTTCCGGCACCAACTTCGTGTCCAACGGGCAGCGCAACGCTACGGCCGAGGTCCGGATTGACGGAGCTTTGATCAGCGCTCCCGAGCAGGGGGAAGGCGCGACCACAAATGTCTATTACGAACCGTCCGTAGAAATCATTCAGGAATTCAAGGTCGAGAGCAACAGCTTCTCTTCGGAGTTTGGCAACAACGGCGGCACAGTCGTCAACATGGTGCTGAAAAGTGGCACCAACAAATTTCACGGCAGCGGCTGGTGGTTTCTGCAACGCTCCGGCACCGATGCCCGCGACTTCTTCAATCCCGCGCCCGGGCTAAAACCAGACCACGTCCGGGACCAATATGGATTTTCGGTGGGCGGCCCGATTCGCAAAGACCGCACGTTCTTCTTCGTGGACTTCGAAAAAGTGCGCGACAACGAGCCCATCAATTATTTGGCCTCAGTTCCTACACTGGCCGAGCGCACCGGCGATTTCTCGCAAGCATCGAATCCAATCTTCGATCCCCTGCAATGCACCGTCCCGTCTGGCTCCTCGACCTGCACGCGCCCCGCCGTGCCCGGCAACATCATCCCGGCCAACGAGATCGACAAAGTTGGCCAAGCCGTCATCAATCTTTATCCAAAGCCAAACCTGCCCGGGGAGTTCAACAATTTCAGACTGAACTCGATATCCCATGCGCCCGGCTACCAGTTCGACATCAAAGTGGACCATCTGATCAATGACAGTCAGCGCATTGCGGGCCGGTTTAGCCATGCCCACGCAGACTCCAGTACGCCCTCGCTTTTCGGGGACAGCGAGTTTGGCCCCAGCGGAGACGGCATCGGCAGCGCTCCGATCAACATTGAAAACGTATCGCTCGAATATTCCTGGACCCTGACGCCCAAGATCATCTGGAGCAGTCGCGCCAGCGTTGACCGCGCCAAGCAAATTAGCACCAACAATCTGCCCAGCCTCACGAGCGTTGGATTTCCCTCATATCTTGCGGCCAATGGGTTCGACCGCGTTCCCACGATCCAGATTTCTGGCAATTCACCCTGGACTAGTCTGTACGATCAATGCTGCATCGACACAAAGTTCGCCCACACCCTTTTCAGCTACTCCTCCAAGGTCGAGATCGTCTCAGGCAATCACCTTTTCAAGTTTGGTGGCGAACAGCGCCTGTTCTATAACAATTTTTTCCAGCCGCCGAATCCCACGGGACTGTTCAACTTTACTGACGACGTCACCTCCGACACTCCCAACACAAATGCTGAAAACGGCACTCAGGGCAATCCCTTTGCCAGCCTGTTGTTTGGATTTCCTGACAACAGCAGCATCCTAAACATTTATCCGTCCGTCGCCACGAAGTCGAAGGAAACCGGCTTTTACTTTCAGGATGACTGGAAAGTCACTCCCAAACTTACGGTGAATCTGGGTCTGCGCTATGAGTGGAGCACGCCCTACAATGAACGTCACAACCAGCTCCAGTTCAGCAATTTCGCTGGCAACAGTGGCGTCACCGTTCCTGGGCTTCCGATCACCGCACCATTACAGGGCACGACGCTATTTCCGAATGGCAGCAATCGGAGCGTCCCCGTGGACCGCAACAACTTCGGCCCGCGACTTGGTTTCGCCTACCAACTTGATAACAACACCGTAGTTCGCGGTGGCGCGGGTGTCTATTACGGCCTGAGCGTAGCCACCAACTTCCAATACACTGGAACCGCGTTTCGCAAGACGGCCACAGCGTTCTTCACAAACGACAACTTCACGACACGAGATGCAACGCTCGCTGACCCATTTCACGGCGGCGTGACTCCGCCGCAAGGGCGGACGTATGGCCCACTGGCTGAGTGGGGCTACATCAATCAAAACGACTTGGGAACGACGCAAGCTCGGAATGCCGACATCTACCAGTGGAATCTTGGGATTCAGCGCTTGTTGCCGAGCCAGTTGGTGATCGGCGTCGACTACTCGGCGAACCGCAGCACTCATCTGCCGTGGGGCGGATACGCAAGCACACGTAACCGCAATTACATTTCATCTTCACTGCTGGCTCAAGTGTCCGCACAGCAGCACGCACTTGACCCCAATTGCGATGCCGATAGTTGCGTGAGTAACTATTTGGCGAATCCGGTTGCCAATCCGTTCTGCACTCTTTTCAACGGTGTCGGGTGCCTGATTGCAGGCCCTGCTGGAGTTTTCAACGAGCCCGATTCGCGTTACAACCAGCCGACAATTCCTCAGGTAAATCTGCTGCGTCCGTATCCGCAATTCGACGGCAACTTCGAGGGCCTGCCTCTGCTCGAAGCCAGCTCGTGGTACCACTCGATGCAAATCCGCTTCCAAAAACGTACGACGCACTATGTCAGCTTCGAAGGAAACTACACGCTCTCGAAATCTACTGACGATTCTTCTATCGGTGCCAATGCATTCGTTGGCACTCTGAACAACGGCAATCCTCAGCAACTGGATCGATTGAACAGGGAACACGGTATCAGTGCAAATGACGCAACTCATCGCCTTGCGGTTGCCGTCATCTTCGACATCCCCGTCGGCAGAGACCGCTGGATTGGCCGCGACATGAACCGCGTTAGCAACGCTTTGATTGGCGGATGGGCTGCTTCCACCATCGTCTCCGAGCAGAGCGGTCAACCGCTGCCCATCTCCATCGCCAATGGCGGCCGCCTGCAAGATGGCAACCAGCGCCCCAACGTTCTCTGCGGCGGACTTACCGGCATCAGCGCTGACAAAGCGGCGGTTACGCAGCAGCCGTATCTCAACTCAAATTGCTTTGCCGATCCCGGCGATCAAATGCCCGGCGACGCTCCCCGTTACTTTTCCAATCTGCGCACCGAGGGCATTCACAACTTCGACACGAGCTTCTACAAAGAATTCACGCCGCGTGAGGGTATGAAGTTGCAGGTTCGAGCTGAGATGTTCAACTTCTTCAACCACCCGCGTTTTGCTCCGCCCAATACGGCTTACAACGTGGGCGATCTCAGCTTTGGCACCATAACATCCACCGCGTCCGGCGCGAATCCGCGGCGCATGCAGTTTGGCGCGAGGTTTGAATTCTGAAATTCGACAAACTAATTCCGGCGCTCGCGGTCTCAGCACTTGCGATGTTGCCCGCGGCTGCTCAATCACCTGCGACGGATTGGACCCACACTGTCCGCATCGGCGCCTACGGCCTACAGTCGGGGAATGCGCAAGAGATCGTCTCCAGCGCGACTGCCGACGGCGTGTCCGGAATTGAAGTGGACAACGACATCGAAGGCCGTTACGAGAGCTTTCTGAATCCTGAAGGGAAACTCAAAGCCATTCGCGCCCTCGCAGAGGCAGCGCACAAGGCCGGCAACCATGCTTTTGTTTATGTGGCTGGTACCGAGTGCATTACTGCGCATGGCGATAAAGCCGAACACACCTTGGCGAAAGACCATCCCGATTGGCTACAGCGAAAGATCACAGGAGAGCCGGCGGTGTTCGGCGGCGGCTCCGCGTTTTGGATTGAGCCGGGGGACGAAGACGTTTGGGTGAGTCCGTACGCCGCGGAATG
The DNA here is from genome assembly GCA_963771505.1 of Terriglobia bacterium. Classification (GTDB taxonomy): domain Bacteria; phylum Acidobacteriota; class Terriglobia; order Terriglobales; family Acidobacteriaceae; genus JAJPHW01. The sequence continues at coordinate 1,008,615 of CAVYTO010000002.1, read as the reverse complement.
GCGCAGGCTCTATATGGAGCGCATACGCCAGATCGCGGCGACGGGCATTGACGGAATTTATGTGGACATCCCTTACTGGATGACACATTTCGATGGCTGGGAGAACACCTGGGCCAGCTTCGACGATTACACCGTCGCTGCGTTCAAGCGGGAAACCGGGCTCGACGCCAAAAAAGACTTAAAGCTTGGAGATTTCTCCGATCCAAACTTCCGCAAGTGGGTCGATTTCCGGATCACGTCCATTACTGACTTCGTAGCCGAAATCGACAGAACCGCAAAGGCTGTGAATCCTGCCATCAAAACAATTCCGGAAATTTATCCCGGGATTGAAGAAGAAGCAGTACGCGTCGGCGCTGATGTCTACAGTCTCTACCAGGTGGCAGATGCGATCACCCACGAATATGAGTTCGGCGAAGGCGATCACATGGCCTCGTCCAGAACTCCGTTCGACTGGTTCGCATATCAAGCAGGGATGCAATCGTTTCGGGCATTCGCCCAAGGAAAGCCGACCTGGATCCTGAATTATTCATGGGACGGCGATAAGCAAGTCGATCTCAAGCAGTCGATGATGAATCTCGCGATGTCCGAAGTGATGGCCGGGGCAAACTTCTGGGACGCTCCCGGACATTCGATGGCAGGATCGAATGACGACGCTACGCGCAAGCAAATATTCGCGTGGATTCGCGCCAACGAACGCACTCTCTATTCTCCTCGGACGCCCATTCATCCGGTCGGAATATATTTTTCACCGCAAACCAGGAATTATTTCGCCAAAGACTTTATAGCGTCTTACCGCGGAATCCTTATTTTGCTGATGCAGAGGCATTTCGAGTTTCAGGTTGTGACTCCGCGCACGATTGCTGACTTTCAGGGGCCGGATTTGATCCTCCCCGATGTTCGCATCATGAATGACGACGAGTCTGCCCAGCTGAAGAGATATGTCGCTTCTGGCGGAAAACTGATTATCACCGGCAACGACGCCACCCATTTGGAATCGGCCCCCAATGTCGTCCATTTCGCGGATTGTCCCGGTAAGGCCTACAGCGCGGCTCTACAGCATGATTTTCTAAAGGCCAGCGAACAGCCGCCTGCCGAATTTCTCGCGGCACTTGGCGATAGCGCCATCACTGTTCAAGCGTCTCATCAGATTGCGACATCGGTCGCTTCTGTGAACGGCGAGACTCACGTGTTTCTTGCCAACTTCGCCGGCCTGCGCGGTGGATCGAATCCTGTACAGACGCCGCAATCCGGTGTGACCATTACCGTTCCCGGTGGATCCTCGGGCAAAGGGCGGTTTCTGCCGTTTTTAGGCGACACCGTCGAGGTTGTCGGCAAAGTGGCAGGACCGCGAACCGTTTATGCATTGCCCACAATTTCGAAAGGCGGCGTGTTCTGGATCGAGGCGTCCCCTGATACCAGCGCTTCGCAAGCGCCTCGCGAGCCGCAGGGAGACCGCTAGTGTCGGCGCTGTCGGATCTCTTGCAACTCTCGCAGAAAGAAAAGCACGAGCGAGGAATCGAGCATACGCCGCAAGAAATTGCCCAGCAACCTGAAACCTGGGCCGCAACTTTTTCGCTCTTCCAGCAGCGCAGAAAAGAAGTTATAGAACTCCTTCAATCCTCAGGTATATTCAAGCCCCCGAACGAAAGGCCAATTGTTTTCCTGGTCGGAGCGGGAACCTCCGACTACATCGGCCGCTCTTTGGTTCTCCTTCTGCGGCAACAATGGGATTGTGAAGTTGCTGCCGTGCCCAGCACGGACCTCGTCACACACTTCCATGAGATTGTGTTGCCTCACAAGAGCTACTTGTGGATTTCTTTTTCCCGCTCCGGAGACAGCCCCGAAAGCGTCGCGGCCATTGACAAAGCACGGGAGGCGAGACCAGATATCCATCACCTGATTGTGACCTGCAATCCCGACGGTCAAATGGTGTCGGGCGCCTCCAAGGATTCGCGGGCGATGGGCATTTGCCTCGCGGATCGGGTAAACGATCGCGGTTTAGCGATGACCAGTTCGTTCTCGAACATGGTGATTCTAGGGCAGTGTTTAGCTCACTCAGCGGATCTTGGTGACTATCGCGGAACCCTCGCTTCCATGATTCGCGCTGGCACCGCGATGCTCCGTGATGCAAGTGACCTGGCGTTTCGGCTTTCACGCGGCCCTTTCACCTCAGCTTGCTTTGTTGGATCCGGCTCGCTTCGCGCGGTGGCTAGCGAATGCGGATTGAAGTTGCTTGAACTCACGGCCGGCAGGATTCCGACTCTGTCGGAGTCGGCGCTGGGATTACGTCACGGGCCGATGTCCGCATTGAATCGCGAAACATTGTTCACCTGCTTTCTGTCACGTGACGCGCGCGTTCGCAATTATGAAACCGACCTCCTCGACGAAATAGGAACGAAAGGTTTGGTAAACACTCGGGTCGCTATCGGCCCGAATGGCACGGGTGCGCAGGCCGAACATTTACTAACTGTAGATAGCGATGTCCCCGATTTGTATCGTCCTGCTTGCGATGCCATCTTCGGCCAACTGCTTGGCCTCTTCTTTTCCTTGCGTTGCGACCTCAAGCCGGACCGCCCTAGCCTGAACGGCGCGATCAGCAGGGTTGTGCAAGGCGTGAAAATCTACGCTTGACAGTTGTGACGATCGTAACGCCGCCCGCGATAATCTCAAGTCTGCCAATAGTAAGATCATGGAATGTCGCCTGATGTCGCATTTGCGGCAGCACGCCGCGCCGAACAGCTCGAAGCCGCTCTGCGAAAAGTAATTCGTGGCAACGATGGTGTCGTTCGCCTCGCTCTGATCTCAATACTTGCCCGGGGCCATCTTTTGATTGAAGGCGTACCCGGCGTCGGAAAAACTACACTCGGCCATGCGCTCGCGCGCTGCCTCGACTGTTCCTTCCAGCGGATTCAGTTCACCAGCGACCTGATGCCGTCCGACGTCATCGGCGTTTCTGTGTTTTCGCTGACTGACCAGAAATTCGAATTCAAGCACGGACCCATCTTCACCAATATTCTGCTGGCCGATGAAATCAACCGCACGACTCCGAAGACGCAATCAGCGCTACTCGAAGCGATGAACGAAGGGCAAGTGACGGTGGATGGCATCACGCATCCGCTGCCGCAGCCTTTTCTGGTGATCGCGACCCAAAACCCGGTGGAACATCACGGCACTTATCCGTTACCTGAATCGCAGCTGGACCGATTTCTAATGCGAGTCCACATGGGATATCCGGAACCGGACGCCGAGCGCGAGATTTTACGATCACAAGTGGGAGCAGCTAGGCTGGATTCCATACAGCCTGTCGTTTCTGGTTCCGACGTGCTCGAAATGCAACACGCGGTCACTCAGGTGCGGGTGGACGATTCGTTGGTGAAGTATGCGTTGGCGATTGTGGGGCAAACACGTAGCTCTGCGCAGTTTTCGCTAGGGGTTTCACCCCGCGGCTCGCAAATGTTTTATCGAGCGGCGCAGGCTAGCGCGTTCCTCAATGGTCGCAATTTCTGTGTCCCAGAAGACTTCAAGCCACTGGCCGTCCCCGTGTTCGCCCATCGTGTGGTGACGAACGGCAATGGTTCTTACACCCAGAAAAAATCAGAGCTGTCCGAGCAGGCCATCCGGCAGATTGTCGATAACGTAGCTGTGCCGATTTAGCTCTGCCGGGAATTATAATTCCGGCATGGCCTTCCTTCGCTACCTGATGCTTTTGGCGCTCATCGTGTGGATCGGCGGCCTTTTCTTTTTCGCCTTTGTGCTCGCGCCCACAGTCTTCTCGGTCTTACCCACACGTCACATGGCCGGGGCCGTGGTGGGCCGCGCTCTCGTGTCTTTGCACTGGATTGGCCTGGTTTCCGGCGGAGTGTTTCTGATCAGCTCGCTGATTTATGCTCGCTTAAATCACGGGATATTGCAGCCGTTCGCAGCGCGAAACATCCTTGTCTTGCTCATGATCGTCCTCACCCTGGTTTCGCAGTTCGGCATCATTCCTCGAATGGATGCGCTCCGCGCCTCATTGCCGGAAGCGATCGAGTCGGTGCCGTCCGACGATCCCACCCGCAAAAGTTTCGACACCTTGCACCAGACCTCGACGCGGGTTGAAGGTGGCGTCCTGCTGATTGGCTTGGCGCTCGTCTACATCACTGCGATCGGCTTATAGATACTCTCCTCTGAGAATGGCGTCATCCCTGACCGGAGGCGTTCTTCAGGCGGAGGGAAGGATCTCGCGCTAAACCGGCTTTGCGCGGGAGCCTCGGTAGCATGACGTTCCGCGCCGCATCGGTTATTCTGAAATGACTCTATGAAAACCGGTATTATCGGCCTGCCGCAGGTGGGCAAGACATCGTTGTTCCGCATGTTAACCAAGGCCAACCTGTCTGATCAGGCATATTCCAACCCGCGCGAAGCTCACATCGGCGTGGCCAAAGTTCCCGACGATCGGCTTGACCGCCTCGCCGCGCAATACAACCCAAAAAAGCTTACCCATGCTGCCGTCGAGTACGTTGACTTGGGTGCGATCGGCCAGGAGGCGCTTAAGGAGAGCGGCTACATCGGCCATCTGCGCAATGTGGATGCGCTTGCCCACGTGGTCCGCGCCTTTGAGGACGATTCCATCCCTCACGTCGGACCCATCGATCCCCTGCGTGACATCAAGAACGTCGAGTTTGATCTCATGGTCAGCGATCTCGGCCAAATCGAGAAGCGCCTGGAGCGCGTAGAAAAAGACTTAAAGAAGATGCGCTCGCCGGAACTCGAAAAAGAGTTCGACCTGCTCAAGCGTGCCAAAACCCACGTGGAAACTGAAAAGCCCCTGCGCGAGATGGAGATGACCGCAGAAGACAAGAAGCGGCTACGTGGATTCATGTTCCTCAGCGAGAAGCCGATTCTCTATGTGCTCAACATCGGCGAGAGTTCGCATTTGGGCAAAGATCTGGAAGCCGCAGTGGGCAAGTTCAAGCTCGAAGAAGTAGCCGCGCGGCCGAACGCCGGCGCCACAGCGATTTGCGGCAAGGTGGAAGCCGAACTCGCGGAAATGCCGGACGCCGACGCCGCCGAGTTTCTCTCGAGCTATGAACTCACTGAAAGCGGCTTGTCACGCCTGATCCGCACGACCTACAAGTTGCTGGGCCTCATCTCATTCTTCACCATCGGCGAAGACGAATGCCGTGCCTGGACGATCCCCGTAAATACCCGCGCTGCGCAGGCCGCCGGTGCAATTCACTCCGATCTTGAAAAGCACTTCATTCGCGCTGAGACCATCCGGTGGGACCAGTTGCTCGAAGCCGGTTCCGAAGCCAACGCGCGGGCCAAAGGTATTCTTCGTCTCGAAGGCAAAGAATACATTGCGCAGGATGGCGACGTGATGCATATCCGCCACAGCGGATAACCATCCATGCACCCCATCCTACTGAGCATCGCGCTCGGCCTGGCCGCGGCTTCCGCCAACGTGTTTGGCGGTGCCATCATTGTTCAACGGCACTGGAACCGCCAGTATCTCCGCTACTTCATCGCGCTGGGTGCTGGCTTCATGCTGGCGACCGCCATCATCGAAATCTTTCCCGCCAGTATCGCTTTGCGAGGATCGAGCGCGCCTGCCTTGGTTCTGCTCGGATATTTAATGATCCACTTCTTCGAGCATGCGGTGACTCCGCACTTTCATTTCGGAGAAGAAACCCATCCCGGCCATACGGCTCACGGTTATTCGGTGCTGGTCGGACTCGTAATCCACACATTTTTTGATGGAATTGCGATCGCTGCCGGCTTCATCGTTTCCAACTGGTTAGGCTGGGTGATTTTTGTGGCGATCTTTCTGCACAAAATTCCTGAAGGCTTCACGGTGGCGTCGATCATGCTCGCTCGCGGACAAAGCCGACGCGCAGCGTGGGGATCGTCTGTGTTGCTCGGCCTCGCAACCTTGGCGGGGGTCCTGTTCATGGCCTTGATGCGACACCAGGTCAGCGTTGGCCTGCCTCTCTCCGCTGGCGTGACGATCTACGTGGCCGCCTCTGACCTGATTCCCGAAGTCAACCATGAACCGGGAGTGAAGATGGCGTTTGTAGTTTTTCTCGGCGTGGGTTTGTTTTTCCTGCTGGAACATTTCGCACATGGATGAAATCCCCGCCCTCACTCTGCAGCGAACGCAGGGTGAAGACGGGGCACGAGCAAGGGCTACTTAGTCGGAACGAACGCCATTCCGTGCGGGCTTACCATTCCGGTGACGACGTCGGTGATTACTCCGGTGTCGAAGTCGAGCGCCCCGACCGTCGTCGGAGTCGCGCTGTACGCTGCTGCTGGCGACCACAGCGGACGCGAAACCGAATACACCGTTTCGCCGTCGCGATCGGAAACCAGGATGAACCCGTTGCTCCCTGTCGCAAACACAGTGTCGTCAATCTGCGGAGAAGTTCCGCCATCGGTCAATGCCAGGTGGTACACGCTCTGGTCGCCGTATCCCGCATGATGCACGATGATGAGTTCGGCATCGGCTTGGCTGTCCAGAACCAAATCTCCCAGCGGATTGAAGTGCATGGAGTCGGGGTCTTGCAGATTGAGAGTGACCGGCGTGTTAGTAGGAATGTCGATCGCCGTTGCGTTTGCATACAACACCGGGCTGACTACGACGGTGTTGCCGCTGATCGTGCCCTTCACGATCGCCGGCGCGGTATTCGGATTGTTGGCCGGGTTTGAGGCGCTGAAGAACGCGTCAGTCCCCCGGAAACAGACGTCGTCGTATCCGCCGCCATGCGGAGTGGCGCTGAAAGTGTACGGCGCCGACTGGGTGCCCTTCACCGGGTCGATAATCACGAGATTCGGCTTGGCATCTTCATTCTGGACGGCCCACAGTTGCTGGGTGTTCGGGTTGACCCGCAGCCCATCGTTATGTCCGAGCACAGTGAATGTGGTGACCATGTCGCCATTCGATGTGTACTCGACAATCGTGCTGCTCTTGCCGTCGGAACCGTCGGGCGCAACTCCGTCGCCATAGCCGACGAATACGTGTCCGCCGAGCACTGCGATGGAATCAGGCGCGAAGTCGACTCCGGGGATGCTGGTGGTGAAAACAGAAACGGTGTACGGGGCCGACGCCACAACTTGCGCCGATGCGCACACGCAGCATAGCGCGGCGAAAGCGGCCGCAAGCATAACTTTAGGGGTCTTCATGAAAATTCTCCTCGTGAGGTTTGTGAAGCTCGTTAGCTCCAATGAGAGGCTTTTGCCGGGCCCGCGAGGTTACACGCAGATTAAAAGTTGGTGAAAGTCCCTTAGGTTGGGATGAGAGGCCACCATCCGCGCCGACCCGGACGGCATTCAGGCGGACGAGGTCATTGACTGGACGAAAGCCGTGAAAGGGCTGCCCATGCTCAAACACCACAGCAACATCCGCAATCAGAATGCCTATGATGTGTTGGGTTGACCTGATAACTGGTTCAAACGACAGCAGGGCCGTCGTGGCAGTCGGGGAAGCGAACAAATCTGAGGAAATCGGGTGCCCCACCCTTGTCGCGTTTTGTGCGACAGGGTGGGGGTTTTGACCTTGATCGCTTCGAACTCCGATGTTTAGACCGGGATGCCATGGTCGCTGAAGCGCTTCCAAGAAGCGCAATGCCTGCATTTCGTGACTTTCAGGTGCTACCAGCGCCAACAAAACGCGACAAGGGTGGGGCACCCTCGGTTCTGGCTGCCGCGTTATTACGATTTCAATGTTTGGAGCGAAGAGAAGCATCTGGAGAAGCTGACGTACATTCATAACAATCCGGTGACGCGAGGATTGGTAGAGCATCCCGCAGACTGGCCGTGGAGCAGTTTTCGCCACTATGTTTCGGGAGTGGAAGGCGTTGTGGAGATTGAGTCGCAGTGGACGGGGAGGAAGAGAGAACAGCTTGGCATCGTTCCCCAGATGATTCAAAAGCCTCCCAATCAAACTAAGTGTGGGTAGGTTGAACGGGTGCCCCACCCTTGTCGCGTTTTGTGCGACAGGGTGGGGTAGTTGCATACGGTGAAGGGCAAGTAGCTTTAAGACGCAACGGCTTTCGATGCCTGGCTCAACAACCAGTCAACAACCCACCCTGTCGCAGAAAACGCGACAAGGGTGGGGCACCCTCTCACCAGTAGATTCTCTCAAAGTCTTGCATTCTCACTTCTTAAACCCGGCGAACATTTTCTCTGCATTGCCGTGGTAAATCTTTTCGAGGACGGGGTCGGGTAGGGCCATGCCGTAGATTTCCCAGCGGCCCTGGCCTGGGTATCCCCAGTAGTCGAAGTATTCGTCGGCGGTTTCGAGCCAGCGGAAGTGGTTGCGATACATCTCCTCGGTGACTTCGTTGTCGGTGCCGAACATGATGCGGTCCTGATATTTCAGGAAGAACTCGCGGGCGCGGCGGGGCTGGCGGCCGAGTTCGGCTTCGCGCGCGCCGAATTCAACGTTTACATTAGGCAGCGTATCGAGCAAGTGCGCAACGTAGTCGAGGTTCTCCGGCCAATTGGCCATGTGCAGGGCAACAAACTGCGTGTGCGGATGCTTGGCGAACATGTGGTCGCGCGCTGCTAGCAGTTCTTCTTTCGTAGGAAACCGCGGGCCACCCGGCGCAGAATAAAAACTCCAGTCGGGATGCTCGATGAGTTCGTCGTAGCGTTCGTTCGCGCCGTCGGTGGGATGAAAGAAAGCCTCGGGATCGCTCGTATGAATGGAAACGGGAATGTGGAGGCGTCCGGCTTCCTCCCAGATGGGGTCGAGGCGCGGGTCATCCACGGTGATGAGCTTGCCGGTCTTATCTCGAACGCCGAGGCCAAGATCTTTTAGACACTTCAGGCCGCGGGCGCCGCGCTTCACCGCGTCATCGAGGTTGGCGACGGCTTCCTGGCTGAAGTTGGGGTCGTCGATCTTGCTGTAGTCGATTTGCGTAAAAACCATGAAGCGGCCTGGATAAGGCTTCACCATTTCGTCGATAACGTGTTGCAGCTTATCTCCCCACATGCCGGTGAGGATGACGATGGTGCGGACGTTGGTGTTGTCCATGACTTCGATGACGCGTTTGGGGTCCATGTGCTCGTCAATGCGGGCGGCGTCGTTGACGTGGTTGTGCACGTCGATGACGTAAAACTTAGCTTTATCTATTTTGTGGATCGGCGTGTGCAGCATGGGCGCGGGATGGAAATCTTTGAGCAACAGGGTTTTGTGCGCGTCGGCGTCGGGCGCGGATTGATATCCGATTTGAGCGGATGGCGCTGCCTTCGTATCCTGCGCGAAAGCAAGCGTTCCTGTAGCAAGAATTAAGAAGAACACAGCAAGAGTATTGCGCAGCATAGACCGCCCCCCTAAGTTACGAATCATTGTGATTGATTGCGTATTGTTTCTTGAAGGAAACAGTCTAATACAGCAAAAGGGAACTAGGTGAAGTTAAGATTGGCGGTCGAGCGAAGCTTAGACGTTGGCCCCGGTCAGCGAGAAAGCGTCGGCGTTTATTCCCCAGGGATCTTTTTCTGGACAGGCCATTTCGAGGCCGACTTGATATTCGCCGCGTGCGGTCAGCAGTTTCGTCCAGACCACGCGGAATTCGGCTTTGCGCTGCCGGTAGTGGACGACGATAAGATCGCCCAAGTCAAACTGGCGGTGAATGGTACCCAGCCGCGCGCCGCCGGGCGTGATGTCGAGCGTGTGCGCCCAATCCTGGTAATTGTGCCCTTTGATGTCTTTGCCCGTGACCTTCACGGGAAGAACTGCTTTGGTTCGACTGAGCCGGCGGTTTTTCATGAGTTGGCCTGGGTTCCCGATGCTGCTACTGGATGCTGCTGGCTACGCCTGAAAACACCACGTTTGAGTTCGAACCGATCAGACGGATCGTTCCAACAACAATAACCAGCACGACGGCGAGCATGACGGCGTATTCCGCCACATCCTGCCCTTCTTCTTCGTGCCACAAGCGATTCAGTAAAGTTTGCATAACACCTCTGTAAGGGGATGTGAAAGTTGCAGCCCAACCCTCACCACTAGATTGCCGCACAGGGTCAACTTCAACAATGGCCCCAAGCGGCTACGGTATAGCCACATTGGGGGATTACTCCGGTAACCGGGTAACCTGTCTGCACACGAGCGCTATGCTTGGTCCATTTATGTGCAAGCGCTTGCAGGGTGCGGTTCGCAGGCGTCAGCTAAATGCGAGATTTGGCGCGATTTTGTTGGCAGGGCCATTGCTTAACCATGGGGTGGGGGATTAGCAAATCATGAACAAACTGATCTTAGTAACGTTCGCAGGTTGTCTCTTGGCGGGTACGGCCGCGTTCGGCCAGGCTGCCGCTTCGGTGAGCGGTTCAGCAAGCATCAGCGCGCAGGCGCAACCTCCGGTCTTTGAGAACCACCCCTTGCGCGCAATACAAAAGCCGTTAGGACGAGAAGAAGACCTGCTGGAAACCTCGAGCCTCACCTACGCTCACGGCGAGCGTCCAGTCACGGACTTTCCGGCTGCCGGCTACGAAGAGCCGTTAGGGGACGTGGCACGCCGTTTTCGTGACCAGCATGCTGGCGTCAAGAAGGCGTCGTTTATTAAAGAGAACAGATAGGTTTCAAGCCGCAAATCAGTTTTTGCGCACGGTCAGCAGGTCTTGAAGAACGGTATCCAATCGGCGAACTTCCGCTTCGATCTGCTGAATTTCGTTGTTGAGACGAGTCTGGTCGTCCGGCGACGCGGACCGGACCTTGGCTTTCAAGGTCTCCATGCGATCCAGAAGGTCGTCGCGCATTCTGCGGGTATCTTTCAACGTAGGTTGGGTTGTCATGAGTTCAGCGTTAGTTGCCCGAAATACCCTGGTGGTTGGTCAGGGAATGATAATCGCAGGTTGCTGAACCAGAGTCCAGGCAAAGTACGGAAAGTTTGGTGGAGCTAGTCGGGATCGAACTATCAGGCGTATTGAAAAAACGTAAGTTATTGATTTTTATACTGGCGAGAAGGCCTCAACAGGCACCAATCCTGACTATTGGGTACGTTTTGGGTACAGTGACTTACTTCGCACCTGAAGCACTGCAGGTCCGTCGAAACGCAGTTGTTCTAACTTCCGAGTTGCCGACAATTCGGTGGGCAGACCAAATTTGCCAGACCTGATGATACTGTTTGGGCATGACAAAGCGCGTTCCTTTGCCTGAGCCCGTCGCCCGAATTTATAAGGCTACGGCTGAGCTTGAGGCCCTATATCCAAGCAGAAAGTTTACACCCGACGGCCACTTGGTCGGCTCCATCGGAGAAGTGATTGCTGCAGAAGCTTTGGGTTTGACTCTGTACCCGATGTCCAAGCCAGGACACGACGCGTTCGATGCGAATGGGGACGTTCAGATAAAGCTAACCGCTGGAAAAAGCATCGCAATGTACGCATGTTGCGTTCGCCTCGTTGTTCTCCGGGTCGTATCGCCGGAAGAGGCTGAGATTGTTTATGACGGCCCCGGTCAACCCGCGTGGGACGGTGCCAGGGCGATGCAGAAAAACGGGCAGCGCGCCATCAGCATCGCGAAGCTTCGTGCCCTTGCATCCACCACCGGTTAGTCACACCGTCAGATCAATCTCTTCGAAATTTCGGGCTCTAGTTCCCATGTGGTTATACGAATCTATTCCGACAATCCGGTAGGCGCTTGAAACCCCATTGGGATTGATCCTGCTTTGAATGTGCTCGACATAGACTAGCGATAGCGATGCGAGAAAGCTGATTGCGGTCTTGATGCGAACGCGTTTAATGCCGGTATATTCCTCGATTTTGTCGTAACCGATATTTGCAAGGTTCGTATCGTTCCCCCGTCGTGCGACGAAAAGGAAAAAAAGCTTCAGAGCATCTAATTCAGCTACTTTGCGGAGCCGCAAGTCATCGAACGCAATAATTCTGCCGTGCAAATACATGCGTTTTGCCGGAAACTTCGCCCATCCCTTGGTGGAATCGTAGCCGACGAGCTTATAAGTGCTACGGGCGTCATCCGGTCCAGCCTCGACAACCTCGATGTGCCTCAGAACCTCCAGACCATTGGCAAGTTTCGCTCTGCTCAACCCGGTCAAATTGCAGATCGAGTCGTATGTGATGCGAGCCACTCCCGTGTCAGAATCAGCGGCATGAGCAATCACCGTTAAGGCCATGAGAGCGGCAATGCCATCCGATCCTGCTCCTCCGTGCTTCCACGAAAGACTCCCCAGGCCACCTCGTTCGATCCAGGTAGAGGGGAGCTTAACCCAATCGCGCATGGCCATTTTCAGCGCCCTTTCGTGATTTTCGTTACCGCGTAAATTGCATACGCCGCAAGTGCAAAACCAGCCAAAATGACTAACGCAATCAGTGCGCCTACCGGCATACCGCCGAGCGCCTGTGAAAATTCAGTAAGTTTGTCCATTGTTCCCCCCTTCAAAATTGCATTTGCGCAAAATGTTTTGCGCATGATCAATTTTTTTCAGGAGGCGAGCGATATATCTAGAGACAGTATATCAACTGTATGGAGAAATGGCCCTAGTTTATCGCGTTAAATCAGGGGATTTTGTGATTCTTGTGAGTTCATGGGATATCCCATTTCAGTTCATGAAATGGATCTCACGGACTAAACGCTATCAGCGGCCGGTTTCGGTGGGACCGGCACGACTTTCTCGACTTTCTGTCCCATCCGCCACCTGTTCATCAGGTATCCGACCCCCTGTGGACCGCCATTTGTGAATGATGTTTTCGGCGGCCAGTCAATCTTCTTGTGCTTCTTGGGATACAGCTCGATTAGCGTATTGTTCCAATCTCCTGCTCTCGGCTGGATATCGGGGATCGTTTTCGCAGCGAATTCCTGTAGAGCACGTTCCGTCACCACCTGAATGGCGAAATGACCCACAATGATCGTAGTGGCTATGCCTGTGCCGATTCTGGTCTCGTGGTCGCCCCCGAAAATAGCCATATCCGTGCCGAAAGATCCCAAGTGTGGTTCAGTTAGCGCGCCGATCCAAATGCGCGTTCTCTCCGGGATCTTCCTAGTGAGGCGCATGTTAAGGCGCTCTGCGTCCGCGTAGAACTTTTCATTGCCAATCCCCGGCTTAATCGAATCTTGCACCATCGCCGTCTTGACTGCCCATTCCGTGAGCAGTCGCTGTCGTCCTGGATCAATCATCGTGGGCTGCTTCTGCAACATGGGACGGAGCGAGGGTATGTTCTTCTCCTCAAGTTGGCTCATCCACGTGTTGTTGCAGGTGTGGCAGACAGTATTGATTGTTTTTTCAGGGTCGGGATCAATCGTCTCAGGACCGGTCCCTTCCTGTACCCGGATCGGACCGAACTTCAGTAGGCGGTGCATCCACGCGGCCCAGAGATGCTCTTCGCTGCCAGATTCGTTGTTACAGAAGATGCATGGCGAACATACGCGGAAAGTATAACAACTTAGATGTTACAGCTTTAGTGGGATTCAGGTCGCCGCAAATATCGTCAGTTTCGCCCTGTTTTCGCACTATAATGGCGTCAAAGTAGCCCGCTTCGTCCCGGGAGGTCCCTTCGTGTATATTCTCGTGCCTTGGAAACCCGTTGTAATCGTGTGGGCTCTGCTAAGCGGGATGATACTTGCCGGGTTCATTGGGTCATCGCTTCTTCAAGGAAAAGACCCCTTCGCGCCGCCAGCAAACATACAAAGATCGACTACCACGAAGGCGTCCGCAGCGCATACGGGACACCATCGTAGGCTGGCATTTTCGTTGGGATTTATTTGGTGGAGCTAGTCGGGATCGAACCGACGGCCTCGTCGTTGCGAACGACGCGCTCTCCCAGCTGAGCTATAGCCCCAAGCCTTGTGCGATTCGTGTGAAGGCGTTCCTGAAGATTTTAACAGCGTTCGCGATTGCTGACCACAGCCACGCAGGCGGGCCAGCCCCGGAACCGCGTGGTAAATGAGAAGGCGCCGTTCCCCCTGTCTATCTTCTTTCTACATTTCCTTTTACCATTCATTCGGGATATATTTTCAAGCCGGCACTTATAAGGAGATTCAGTGGCTACTCAGACTCGGGTTGAAGGTAAGGCGCGCAGTTTTGGCGAAAATCTTGAAGGCGATTTGGCGGCAAAGTTCCTTAAGGTCGTGGAAGATGCGGCGATCGCCTCGGCGCGCACCATGGGACAAGGCGAGCGCAAGCTCTCCGATCAGGTGGCGACGGAAGCCATGCGCCGGGCGATGGACACGATTCCCATGCGCGGTTCGATCGTCATCGGCGAAGGCGAGCGAGACGAGGCGCCGATGCTTTACATCGGCGAGCGCGTTGGCGCGGAGTTTCCCGATGGCCGGGACGTGCCGGAAGTGGATATCGCCGTCGATCCTCTGGAAGGAACAAACTTATGCGCCACCGGAGCGCCCGGTTCTATTACCGTGCTGGCTGCGTCCGAGAAAAGCGGTTTGTTGAACGCTCCCGACTGCTATATGGAAAAAATTGTCGTCGGGCCGAGTTGCAAGAACGCGGTGGAACTCGACGCGCCTGTGGCCGACAATCTGAAAAACATCGCGCGCCGTCTCGACCGCGATGTGGAAGATTTGGTTGTGATTGTGCTCGACCGTCCCCGTCACGAAAAGCTGATTGCAGACATTCGCGCCGCAGGGGCACGCATTCGTCTGATTGGGGACGGAGACTTGTCCGCAGGGATCGCGGCGGCGGTTATTGGGACGGGAGTCCACGCCGTCATGGGCTCTGGCGGCGCTCCGGAGGGCGTGATCACCGCAGCGGCTATCCGATGCTTGAACGGGTATATGTTAGGCAGATTGATCATTGATCGCCCTGATTTGGAAGAGCGCATCGCGCGCATGGGAATTAAAGACAAGTCAAAAATCTACGAGGCCGAAGACCTCGCGCCAGGAAAACAATTGATCTTTGCCGCTACCGGAGTGACTGACGGAGCGCTACTGAAGGGCGTCCGGTTTTTCGGCGAAGGCACTCGCACGCAGTCGGTGATCATGACTCACCGCACAGGCAAAGTCCGCTTCATTGACAGCATTCAATTAGAGAAGAGCCCGGACGTGAAGGTTCGCTTCGCCTAGGTTTATTGCTTTCGTGTAGGGCGGACACTCGTGTCCGCCTTTCTTTCTCCAGGGATCACGCTCAGTGCCTCGCCTGTGGCTGGTGCGCCCAAGCCAACATTCGGCGTTCCCGGTAGCTGGCCGAAGTCCCTCATGAGTCCGTCCAAGATCGCCGTCAACGGCACGTCTACTCGCTATGTTCGCTGGTCGGGTTATAACAAGATGCCGTGACAGGGGCTAGCCTTGCCATGCCCACTTAATAAATCGCACTATTGCGAGGATCGTTGATAAGAGCATCCCGGCAATGAGCGCGACGCGGATAGCCCACAACGATAGCGATCCGTCATCCGTGCCAAAACTAAAAATCAATTGAACAAACCAGCAGGCTACAGCTATCAAGAGCCACGCCCACCATGGTAGAGCGGATGGGTAGTGTCTCAGTTTCAATTTCTAGTTTGATTTCTTTTTGCGGAACGGCACCCAGATGGACAGTGCGATCATAAACGCCCCAAGCCCTGCCAATTCACCAGCTGATTTTCCTGACCAAAGATCTATTCCCATGGGGCGCGTGAACTCGTAGTAGCTCCAGCTAAGGAGTAACACGCCTCCGACGAATAACCCGAGACTCAGCCCGATCTGGTTCATGCTGCCTTCGGCCACCTTAGCCTGCCAGATTTTACTGAGTCAGGGATATTATTACCTAAGCGACTCATTTGTTCGTCCTCTTAAGGGGTTTTTCTGGCGGCTTCACCTTGAGTACGTCAGCCCTTACTTCTTTGATGGCAGCGGTATGTGGGGTATCGGTTTCGAGCTAGTCGGGTTTCCCTTTGATGCATTCATTCCGGCGCTCCTTGAATTAGTGTTCGCCGTCTGATGGGGAACTCCTGATCGCCGCTGCGTAGAAAATCGGGCATTGATTGCAAAGCCTGAGAAACGCCGAGGCTGTCAAAAAACAGATGATCTCTGTCATCGCGCATATTCTTGAGAGCTGCTCGCAAGATCGGCGGAAGTAATCTGGTTCGCGTTGGTACACCATCGAAGTGGCGCTGTTTCGCATGTTGATAAGCTTGGTAGGCCAAGAGATCAGCAGCTTGTAGTCCCGGCGCTTTCTTGCTGTCCTCCATTGCAAATGCGCCGAGTCGGTCACGACAACTTAAACTCGGATCAACCTTTAAGATGGCGAACAAATCGCTGGCATGATTCTTGAATTGTTTGTGAATGTCGAAAACGTAATGGACGGTAAACTGCTCTTTGCAAGCCGCCGCTGCCGCGACCACTACAAATTGGAACGGCAAATAGTAAGTCTGGTTGGGGGCGCTTGGGGTAATCCATACTTTCTCATTTCCGTCGAACCTACCGCCCGTAAGGAACATGCGCTCGTTCTTATTCAGTTTTTGCCATGCCGACACCACCAGCGTCGAGGTTGCTGGGTAAATATTTGAATCACCAATGCAATATAGAAGGTCGCTAATAAATTTGTCGGCTTTGTTGTCTGGCCAATCCCTAAAGATTCCCTTACGCGTACCGTCCGGTTTCCAAAAATCAACGCTGTGAAATTCGCATACTCGTGCATCCTCTAAAACCTTGCGCCACCTTTTTTCAAAGGACCTCCACCGTCTCTCATGGCCCCAGTATCCAGCAATAACACAGGCGTGAGCGCCATCATGAATGCCACTCTCATCCATGTAGGCTTCCAGCATGAAGAAAACTTTATCTCCGTCTCGGGGATGTCAGTTAGTTACTTCTTGAGTCTCGGAGCATCAGCGGTTTTACGCCCGTGCTCTTGAGCGCCATCAAAGTCGGTCGCCGTCCGTTTCCTTGCGAGAGTTGTACCGAAAATCGAACTCGCTCAAGTAGCGATGCAAGTGCTGCTTGCCGACATGGTGACACACACCGTTGATACCACGTTTCAGGGTTGCGAAATAGCCCTCAATCGTATTCGTCGTGATGCACACTTCGTCTTCATAACGTACGTATTCCTCTACGCTGTGGTTGACCTGATCGCGGCGGTGCGCGTTTAAAACGCCAAACTGGGCGAGCCAATGCCCCAGGGTCAAACCACATCTGGAGCGGCTTTAAACGCCTCAAAGCGAGCACCGTTTCTGCTCCACAAGCGAACCGACCCCAGCCAATTTTTTCCTTGACATCGCGTCCCTGACAATCGCAATCTGAATGAAACGTCGCTTGAATATTCCTGCTGCGACGTAAGCCGGTGTCGCAAACAACCTCCCCCATCTGGAAACCGGTAAGGCCTAATAGCCTAAGAAAGTTAAGTTCAATCTTTTCTGGATTTTGCGTGTAAATGGTTTATAAACCATGGATTTAGCCGGGCTGTGGCCATGCTCATCGTTTATTTTGTTAGATTTAGCGCCAAGAGGGGGGAGGGGGTACCCCTAAGTTAACCCCAAAGTAAACACCTGAATTGCCGGTGAAACACTCGCTACCTGCGCCTGTTCTTCTCTAGACTGAACCTGCGCCCTTCATGTCCAGGCAGACCGCATCGTCTTGGTTGATCTTTGCCGCTCAGCTAACGCTGTCCGGAGTTTTGGGATGGAAGGCTCTGCATGAAACTTTTGTCCTGGCTCTCGACCGGGAAGAGTACACCCACCTCCTGCTGATTCTGCCGGTAGCGGCGGCGCTGCTCTGGCTCCATTGGAAGCCGATTGTGGTCGCCGCGGCTCCGTATCGTGGCAAGAGCGCGTACATCGCAGTGGCGCCAGCTGTCGCAATGCTTGCGTGGCTGAGGTTCACTCATCCCTCGGCTGGCTATTACGCTTCCGTGGCGATGTTTGCGGTGGTTACTTGGTGGATCGCCAGTTTCATGTTCTGCTTCGGACTTCGGTCAAGCCGCATCGCCAGATTTCCTCTGGCTTTTCTCTACTTTCTGGTGCCCTGGCCGCAGAGTTTGGTCCTGAACGTCGTGACCTGGTTACAGCGGGAATCGGCGCTGGCCGCGAAGGCGCTTTTTGCAGTTGCGAGAATCCCAGCACAGCTTGATGGCACAATTTTGGCGCTGCCCGGATTAACACTCAACGTCGCGCCCGAGTGCAGCAGCATCCGTTCCAGTTTGTTGTTGCTGGTGACGACGATGGTTTTTGCCCATTTGTTTTTGCAGTCACCATGGCGCAAAGCCCTGCTGGTGGCGGCTGCGATAGCACTTTCTCCAATCAAAAACGGGCTTCGCATCTTCGTGATTGCGTTTTTAACCTTGCGAGTGGATCCGTCGTACCTGATGGGATGGTTGCACGAGCGGGGCGGGTTCGTCTTCCTCGCGTGGGCCTTGGCGATGATTCTTGCTTTGCTGCGGATTTTACGGCGGAGTGAGCCGAAGCAAAGGGCAACGCTTCTTACGCCTCATTCCCAATCGCTATAAGTTCACTCCCGCCGCGAACTCCGGAGGCCACTCCTGAGAAATTCCAGGAAACAGGTTCGTGGTCTTCTCCGCGCGGCGTGTACCGTCATGGACGACAATCTTGTGCGGCTTTCCTTCTTCATATCCTTCCCAGAGCGACACCCCGGCATAGGCGCCGTCTTTGCGCAGAATATAAAAAGTCATGTCAACAAACTTCAACCGCTGCTTATCGCCGTTGTAGGTGCGAACGATACGCTTGAGTGCATCCATGCCGGCATCGAGCGGCGACAGTCCGTGGCGCATATTTTCGATGATCGTATGCGCGCCCGCAACTTTGATATTTTCTTCGCCGCTACCCGTGGCGCCGGCGGACCCGACTTCCTGGTCGGTGAAGCAGCCCGCGCCGATTATGGGCGAGTCGCCGCAACGTCCAGGCAGCTTCCATGCCAAGCCGCTGGTGGTGGTGCAGCCCGACATCTCTTCTTTCTCGTTCAGA
Organism: Terriglobia bacterium; assembly: GCA_963771505.1. GTDB lineage: Bacteria > Acidobacteriota > Terriglobia > Terriglobales > Acidobacteriaceae > JAJPHW01. Next base: position 989,781 of record CAVYTO010000002.1, on the reverse strand, counting down.
GCGGAGCAATGGATGGTGCCGGTCGGCGGATAAATCACCTTGCGAATGGCCGCCAGCCGTTCTTCCTGGGGAATGCCAATTTCCGCCGCCACTTCTTCCATTCTCTGGACGCGCAACTTAAAATCTTCGGCAGATTGGCGTCCGCGTGTCCAGCGCTTCTTCCATTGCGGATCGCTCAAACCCGGACCCCACCAATCCGAATGGGTCTCTTTGTAAAGAAGCCAATTTTTCCGCGTGCTGTCGGTCAATAGATTCTCGCGAGGAAAACCCTGCGCGACGGCAAAACGCTCAGCTCCTTCGCCGACCAGCATGACGTGGCCGGTGTGGTCCATCACAGCCTTCGATACCAGCGAGGCATTCTTGATGTTGCGGATCCCGCCAACCGATCCCGCACGACGCGTCGGGCCGTGCATGCAGCACGCATCGAGTTCAACCACCCCTTCTTCGTTAGGCAAACCTCCCAAGCCGACGCTGGTGTCGTTGGGATCGTTCTCCGGGCCTTGTACCACGCGCAGCGCGGCATCCAACGTGTCGCCGCCGCCTTTTAAAAATTGATAGGCATCTTCAATGTAGGCAAAACCGTTGAACGCCGAAATCATAATGGGAGACTTCCCGCCTGAGCCGACCCCACTCTGACCGGCGGGTTTGTTTTGCGCCTGTGCTTTTTGTCCTAGACTTACCGCGAGTGAACCTGCAACTGCGGTAGAAATAAAGTCACGCCGGGATACGGTCATTGCGGCCTCTGATGGGAAATCGAATGTGAGAACGTCCGCAAGAATACATCGAGTGGAGAGGAAAAGCTACGAGATGCGCGTGAGTAAAAATGATTGCGCTTTGACTATACCGTTACAGTAAAGGAAGTTTCTGTTCGTACCACTGGCCGGTACAAAGTGTCCCGTTCCACCGGTTCGCGTCCGGCTTCGCGGATCAGACGAACCAAGTCTCGACGGCGCATGCCTTGAGGAGTAGTTGCGCCCGCGTCGTGGTAGATTTTTTCCTCGACTACAGTTCCATCGATGTCGTCAGCGCCGAAGCGGAGGGCGATCTGCGCGATCTTCGCCGTCATCATCTGCCAATAAGCCTTGATGTGAAGAAAGTTGTCGAGCACGAGGCGGCTCACGGCGATCTGCTTTATGTCGAGCATCCCCGTGGTCTTGGGCAGGTGTTGCAGCGCGGTGTTGTCCGGATGAAAAGCCAGCGGAATAAAAGTCTGGAAACCTCCGGTTTCATCTTGCAACGCGCGCAATTTCATCAAGTGGTCAACCCGGTCTTCGTCATTCTCGACGTGCCCATAAAGCATGGTTGCGTTTGACCTCAGTCCAGCCTGGTGAGCCAAGCGCGCAGTGTCGAGCCACTGACTGCCATCGATTTTGTGGTCACAGATGATGTGGCGTACGCGATCGGCAAAAATTTCGGCCCCGCCGCCGGGCAGGGAGTCGACTCCCGCTTCTTTCATTTGCCGCAAGGTCTCGGCGATTGATAACTTTGCGCGTTTTGCCAGGTACGCCACTTCAACCATCGTGAATGCTTTTAGATGAACCTGCGGAAATCGCTGTTTCAAACCGGAAACCAGGTCAAGAAAATACTGAAACGGCAAATCAGGATGGAGGCCGCCCACGATGTGAAATTCGGTTACGGCTTCGCTATATCCAGACGCCGCAGTCTCGAACGCTTCTTCCAAGGCCATGGTGTATGCGCCGGGCGTATCTTTCTTGCGCCCGAAAGCACAGAGGCGGCAAGCCGCAACACATACATTCGTCGGATTAATGTGGCGGTTTACGTTGAAATACGTCGTGTCGCCATGCATGCGCTCACGTTCGTGATTGGCCAGCCATCCCACGGCGAGAATGTCGCCGGAGCGATAAAGAGCCAGGGCGTCTTCGGTGGTAAGGCGTTGCCGGGCTAATATTTTGGCGGCGACTGGTCTTAGGAGGGCGTCGTCCGTTTGAAATGCATGGGTTGTGGTCACTGCTCAAATGATACAGCAGGCGGCCGCCGGAATTGTAGAGGGCAGGGAAGCGAGATCATATACTCTGGCGAGATTTGAACAGCGTGAAACCGCGCCACCAGTCTTTATAATATTGACATGCAAAGTGCGGAAGATCTCCACGCCATGCTGCGGCGGTACTGGGGATACGATTCGTTCCGCCCGCTGCAAGAAGCGATTGTGCGCAGCCTCTCCGGCGGCGCCGATACTTGCGTAGTGATGCCCACAGGCGGGGGGAAGTCACTCTGCTACCAGCTTCCGGCGCTCGTATCCGGCAAGACCTCGGTTGTCGTTTCTCCTCTGATTGCCTTGATGCAAGACCAAGCTGCCCAACTAGAGCAGATGGGGATACCCGCCGCCGTCCTTAATAGCACCCAGAGCGGAGAAGATCAGGCGCAAATTCACCGAAACGCCTGCGCAGGCAAATACCGGCTTCTTTACATGTCGCCGGAGCGGTTGGCGCGGCCGGATACGATCGCCATGCTAAAGCGGTTCCCTTTAGGATTTTTTGCCATCGACGAGGCGCACTGTATTTCCGAATGGGGGCACGAGTTTCGGCCTGACTATCGCCAACTCAGCAGCTTGCGCGAGCATTTTCCGGCCGCTCCCATTGCGGCTTTTACCGCCAGCGCGACTCGGCGGGTGCGGCACGACATACTGCATCAGCTGAAGCTGCACAATCCTCACAAGTACATAGCGAGTTTTCATCGAGCCAACCTGCGCTACATGGTGAGAGCGTGCGCTTCCGGCGAACAAACGCCGCTGTTGCTCGCGGCGCTTCGTCATCATCAGGGCAGTAACGTAATCGTCTACGCTCCCACCATCGCATCCGTCGAAGAGACGTCGAATCTCCTGAATCAGCATGGAATTGCGGCAGTCCCGTATCACGGGCAGATGGAGACAACGAAGCGGCGTCGCAACCAGGAGCGCTGGATGTCGGATGAAGTCCGCGTACTTGTTGGAACGATCGCTTTTGGGTTGGGTATCAATAAGGCCGCCGTGCGCGCGGTTATCCATCTGTCGCTGCCGAAATCCATTGAGCAGTATTACCAGGAGGCGGGCCGGGCCGGGCGCGACAGCCTCGCTGCCGATTGTCTGTTGCTGTGGCAGAAACGCGATGCCGGATTGCTGGCGCACTTTATCGGACAAGTTACCGACCCGATCGAAAAAGAGCGCGGTTGGCAGCGCTACCACGCGATCCGCGCCTTCGTAGATTCGAACAGCTGCCGACACCGGGAAATTTGCCTACATTTTGGCGAGACGCCAAAATGGACTGCGTGTGAAGCCTGCGACGTATGCGTAGGCCTGCCTGATTTTGTGCGCAGCCCTGGTGCGGTTAAGACTGAGCGCGGCAGAAGCCAACGAACGGGGGCTGCGCCACGACCGCGAGAAACCTCGCCTGCCATGAGCGGGATTCAAGAGGAGTTGCGCGAATATCTGCGCGAATGGCGGAGAGTCGCCGCTCGCGAGAGCAAAGTTGCGGCATTCGTGGTCATGCACGATAGTTCGCTCGATGAAATTTGTCGCCAGCGTCCAACAGCGCTCGAAGGGATCCGTGCCGTCTCCGGATTCGGCGAGCGAAAGACAGAAAAATATGGAGCACAGATATTGCAGGCGCTGCGGGAGTTCGATCAGGGCAGCCGGGCAGGCGCAGTCGTAGCTCAAGGGGAAGCTGCGGTGAGCCAGCCGTGACTCCATCGTCGTTACGCTCGTTTTTCCTTGAAGGCCGGGCGGGAAGATTAGAAGCGCTGCTGAACGTGGGTACGGAGGCGTCCACCCATGCTGGATTGGTCTGCCACCCGCATCCGCTTTTTGGCGGCACCATGCATAACAAAGTTGTCTTTCACACGATGAAAGCGATGAGCAGCCAGGGCTGGCCGGTTCTACGTTTCAACTTCCGCGGAACCGGATTGAGCCAAAGCGAACACGACCACGGCCGCGGCGAGGTCGACGATGTCCGCACAGCTCTCGACTGGCTCGACCGCGAGTTTCATCTGCCGCTCGTGTTCGCGGGATTCTCGTTCGGCTCGGCGATTGGGCTGCAAGCTGCCTGCGAAGACGATCGCGTGCAAGCGCTAGTCGGCCTTGGTTTGCCGGTCGCGCCGATCCAAAGCCGGACTTATGATTTCTCGTATCTAAAACGGTGCCGCAAACCGAAGCTCTTCGTGAGCGGCTCCTATGACCAGTTTGGCTCGCCCGAGCAGCTGAAGTCTCTGGTCGAGAGTCTGTCCGATCCTAAGCAACTGGAAATAGTGGCCGGCGCGGACCATTTTTTTGAAGGCAAACTTTCGGAAATGCGAGAAATCGTAACGTCCTGGCTTGCGCAAACTATCCCGGCATGAAGAGGATTCCCGCCCGGAGCGGGAATCGGTCTTGAATCGGGACCGCAAAAAGATTTGGATAGCCGACATTGCGTTCCTGCGCCTTTAGATTCACACCTTCGTATTTCCTTTGCCTTTGGAAATCCATTTGCATACTCCCCTGCGTGTGAGGTTGGTTCGCAAATCACACGGCGCAGAGTCTTAGGAAAGGGAGAGTTTAATGATCAATATTCATGACATCAAAATCACGATCCGGGATCAGGAAGTGTTGAGCCTGCTCGTGCAGGGTTGCAGCAACAAGGAAATCGCGGCGCAATTGCGCATCAGTCCACGAACCGTAAAGCAGCATTTGCGAACGCTCTTTTTGCGCGCTGGCATTCGAGACGGGCGTAAACGAGTGAAACTGGCGACTGCCATGTTCCAGAAAGAGCAGGTGGATCATGCCGCCATGTGATCGTTTGACCATGAAGGAAGTGCAGGTGGCGTTGCTGGTGTGGGAAGGGCGAACGAATCGCGAGATCGCGGCTGCCATTGGAACTACCGAGCAGGTGGTAAAAAATTATCTTCGCAACACGTTCGACAAGCTGGGAGTGTGGAGCCGACTGGAACTGGCGCTCTACGTCGCCGGTCACGGAGGAACGAGCTGGCGGCTGGATGCGGCGGCAAATGCTGGCTCCTCAACGGGCCGATTGATTGGCGGCTACAGCGTGGCCAGTTAATCCTTGGCAACGTGGGCGAAGTCCACGTTCATCCGGGCAGAGAAGCGAGATGCTCAAGCGCGAGACGTGCGGCGCCCTGCTCGGCTGTTTTCTTGGTTGAGCCCTCTGCTCGCACCACAAATTCGTCGGGGCTCGACGGACCAAGAGGTAAGCGCACTTCAACTGTGAACGTCTTGCTGTGTTCCGGCCCGCGCTCTTGTACCAAGGTATACAGCGGCTGCGCGCCGGCGGATGCTTGTAGAGTTTCTTGCAACGCGGACTTATAGTCGGTCAGCGGCAAGCTGCCGTCTGCGGACGCGGCGTCGATCTCCGGCCCGATGATGTGCTCGACGACAATGCGCCGGACATGATCATGGCCCCCGTCAAGATAGATAGCCGCGAGGATCGCCTCTAGAGCATCCACGAGCAATGCCGGCTTGGCTCGTCCACCACTTTTTTCTTCACCTCTCCCCAAACGGAGATAATCTCCGACATGAAATTTGCCGGCTACGCGGACGAGGTGCTTTTCACTGACCAGATGGGCGCGCAGTTTGGAAAGCTTGCCTTCGCGAAAATGGGGAAATCGGCGGCACAATTCCTCGGTGACGAACAGTCCCAGCACGGCGTCGCCCAGAAATTCCAGTTGTTCGTTATCGGGCTCTGCTGACGAAGGCGACGCCTCCTGTCGAGCCACTTCGCTTTCCCGCGCACGCGAAGTGTGGGTGAGTGCTTGATCGAGCAGAGTGGGACGCACGAACACGTAGCCGAGTTCCTGCTGCAATCCCGCATGGTCACGCAATGATGGAGCCTCGCAAAAGCCGAAGGGGCATTCTCAATTGCCCGGAGCCTTCGGCGGCGGCGTGGTAGAGGCTGGCGCTGCCGAGGGAGCCGAACCGCCGGTGAGTTGCACCAGACGATCTCGCTCGCGGCGCGCCATGGTTCCGGCGGTAGTGTTTTCCTGTGTGAGTGTCACCGCCTGATTGGCCTGCTTCAGCGCTTCGGGGTACTTGTTCTGCTTGTCGAGCGCAATTGCTAAACGCAGCACGACCACCGGATCTGGAGCGGATGGAAATGCATCAATTGACTTGTGGAAACTGGCTTCCGCGTCCGCATACTTGCCGGTATTTAGTTGGATTGCGCCGATAACGGAATAGGCTGTCGATCGCAATGAATTCTTGTAGGCATCGACTTTATCCTGCGGCGTTCCGGCCGGCACGATGATGTCGGTATCGACGGTTTGAATTGACCGTTCGGCGGCTTTTGTAGCCTCGTCATACCGCTGGTCCTTATCCAAATCGGTGTCGCGCGTCCGCTCCCCCAGCACTTCTGCGATTCCAATCAATGCTTCAGGATCGTCAGGGTCAAGTTTTACGATTTTGCGGGCGACATCGAGCATCTTGTCGCTGTTATTCGCGTTCTGATAGCTGCGCATTGCGTTGCGATAGAGCAGCACGCGCAATTCGCTGTCGGGAAACTTTGTCGCGAAATCGTCCGCGTTCTTTTCGAGGACTGCGGGGTCAGTCGCCGCTACCGCGGCTTGGTAAGCATCGAACTCCGGCTGTGTTTTGGCTTGCGGTGGCCGCTTGCCTTGTTGAGGAGTTGCCGAAGCAGCAGCGGGTGTGCTGGACGGAGCAGCCGTCGCGGGCGTAGACGATTGCGGAGTCGGCGATGATGGCGCCGGAGCCGACTGTTGAGCGAATCCGGTTACAGCCAGTCCTACAATCACGCATACCGCGAATATGTGCTTCATTCTCTTTCCTCCGATTAAGAAATTGCTTGGATGCAGACCACACGCGGAAGCGTGACGAAAAACACCGGCTCGTGCGCTGCTCACTGCGTGCGACCGGGCGGCTCATAGGGCTGCGAGATGCCTCGTTCGGCGGCGGCCTTTACTTCGGGCAGTGTGCCCCCCGCGTCAAGCGCGGCGCGATACTCCCCTAAAGCCGCGTCGCGGTCAGCCTGTAGATCGAAAATTCTGCCCAGATAAATATGCGACCAGCCCAGGAGTTTCGGTTCATGCGCAACGGTGAGAGTACGCTCGAAATAGGACCGCGCGCCTTCCATGTCGCGATTCATGGTGGCGGCCTGGGCAAGGATAAACAGTGCCCGGCCGGAGTCTTCGCTTTTCTCATCAAGCGCTTCCTGTGCCAGTTTTTGGGCCGTGGCGGGGTCACCAGCCGACAAGCGCTGTTCCGCCGTTTGCAGTAGCTTCCCTTGCATGGGCCGCGACACATGAAGTAGTTCCGGATCAGCCTTACTGGCAAACTGGATCTGGGCGGTGCTCTTTTGTTCGTGTCGAACGTCGATGCCGGCAATCATCGTCGGATAGTAATTGCGAAATCCGGATTGGTCCTTTTCAAACCGCGCCATCTCGTCGTAGAAGTAGCGCGTGAGTACGAAACCCTGTTCCATGGATTCTTGGACTGCTTGTTCTCGCTGAGTCGATGGGGTTCCGGTGGGAAGGCCAGTCCGCGCATCGATCGCACGGATCAGGCACTCGGTCGCAAGTAGAGATGAGCTTGTTTTAAAGCTTTGATCCATGGGGGCGGATTTTACAGACTCAAGCAGGGGATCGAGGTTCTTAATGGCAGCGGGATACTTCGCCGCCAAGGGATCCAAAAGATAATGCAGGTAAGTGTGCCGGATCTGGTCCATTTTTAATGGAGTGTCTTTTCCCGGAGCGATCACGACGAAATAATCAGACCCATAATTACGCGCGTTGGTTTGGCTGGGTGCGCCCATGGGATCGAGAAAAATCGTAAAGGTATGTCCGAGATAGCCCGCAGACGGAAGCCTGAGATAAACCTCAGTATCGAACAACATCTTCGCCACGGCTGGATGGTAGCGCTGAGTTAAATCGGAGTAAGCGGCGGCATGCTTGGTCCAGACCTCGTGAAGTCTGGCGTCGGCGTAGAACTTCTGAAGGAATGGCAGAAAACCGAGAACCCCGGATGCATCAGGCGGAATGTCGGCTTCTTTCACCTTTAGATCAAGCGCAGGCGGCGGCGTAAGATACAAAGCCAGCGACACGTACTGCGCTAGATTCCGCGCGCCGTCGGCTGTCTGATGGTCGGCGTAAAACTGGCAAAGATTTTGGGTGTCTTCGCTAACTGCGGGTGTCGCTTTGGCAGTTTGGGCGACCTCGGCGCGAACCTGGGCACGCAAAGGATCAGAAATACTTAAGTCGGTATCGTATCCACAGGCATTAACAGAAGTCAGAACAGCGAATAACGCCTCGCTGCTATCGAGTGCAACCGCAGGCGCGTTTTGGGCAGAGCTATAGCAGGCAGCGAAAACGGCCAACGTTGAAACGAGCGCGATTCGACACAAGTTCAGGGATGCCTCCGATATAGCTGTGTTTCCGTTATAAGTTTATGAGCTTCTCGGCGGAGGGTCAACGCTCGCGGAATGAACTAGCCCTTAACGCTGATCTTTGAGAACGACATCACGGCACGACCAGAGGTAGGACGGCCCATCAGAGTTGCAGGGCGGAATGTCGTAAAGATTAACATGTTTTTTATTTGAACCGGCAGGTCCGTGCTGTGGTCGGGGCTGGACAGCACCCGATAATCCTGCACGCGCCCATTGGAATCAACGTACGCCTCGATCACCAGCGAATCTTCCTTGATGCTGTCGGCCGCAGTGCCAAACGCCGATTGCTGAAATTGCGGAGCGGTCTGGATCGCGAGCGGAACGTCCGGATTGCCCGCCTGAAGTGGCGGCGTCAAGAAGCCGAGTAATACACCAAAAAGCACAGCCGTCGCCGCCAACCCGGCAGTTGCCGGAACCATAAATACGTCTAACGCATGCTGCCAGCGAATTCGCAGACTTTGCCAGCGCAATCCTTGTGCGCGAGCCGCTTCGCGCGAAGCGGCAAGCCGAAGCTTCAGTTCGAGATCGGCGGGGGGAGTCTTTCGCCCCAATCCGCGAAGCAATTGCTGAGCGTTGCTCAACGATGTATATCGGATCGCACAGACCGCGCAACTATCGAGATGGCTGCTCAACTCAAGCCGCTGCTTGCCGGTCAAGGCGCCGTCAAGATAAGACGAAAACCGTGAGTGGGCCAGATCGCAGGTCATGATGCCACCCCGATCGAGGCGCTTTGTGGGAAGGAGGATGCCGCAGGGCGCTTGTGTTTCCGCTCACCGGGAGGATTGAGGCCAAGTTCCATCCCGACTTCTCGTACGTAAGGCGTGAGCAACTGCCGCAGGGCATCGCGGCCCCGGGTTACACGCGACTTGACTGTCCCCAAAGAAACCTGCGTGATTTCCGCGACTTGTTCGTAGGACATTTCTTCAATGTCGCGAAGGATGAGTGTCGTCCGGTACGGTTCGGGAACGTTTCTCAGCTCTTGCTCTACGCGGGCGCGCACCTCTTCGTGCGCGGCGTTCTCAAAGGGTGAGGGAGACGTATCCGCCAGCAATTCTTCGAGCGCACATGAATGCTCGCTGCACCCGGTTTCCGTGGCCGGCTCCAACGAAGTCTCTCGTGCCTTGTGCCGGAACCACCAGCGCTTGCGGTTCGATGCTTCGTGTACGGCAATTCGATAAATCCAGGTCTTCAGGCTGGATTCGCCGTGGAATTGCTTCATCCCGCGAAACACCTTCACGAACACGTCTTGGGTGGTGTCGGCGGCGTCGGACGGGTCGGAAACAATGCGGTAGATCAGGCTGTAAATCGGAGCGTGATATTCGCGGATCAGCCAGGCATAAGCTTCTTCCGATCCCGCACGCAGTTCGGAAACGACAGCCGATTCCTGTGTGCGAATGGAAATCGCGGCAGCTAATTCGCTTAAGCTTGTGGTTCCAGCCATGACAGTCACAGTGACGCTCCGCGATTATAGCCGCTCACGCGAAGTCCGCTGACAACAATCAGATGCCGGCAGCCGCAGTTTCTACTGTCTGGACTCACATAACAATAGACCCCGAATGGGGGTCTAGGGTTCCAGCAAGTGCACGAATCCCAGTCTGGGAAGCCAATCCGCCTGGTGGGGATACCGCCACGCGCTTAGTGGGCGGGCGGGGCGGTCGGCGCGACGGCTGGCGTTGCTGGCGCTTTTACCCTCTTTTTCTTGGGTTTCGCGACCGGCTGGGTGTCGTCTACCACCGTTTTAGTGGCTGCTGGGGCTGGAATTGCAGCCTGCAGGTTCTTGAGCTGGCCGCGCATCGCGACGATTTCGTTCTCTTTGGCGGTGGTCAGGCCTTCCATGCGCTCTGCGAAAGAGTGCCGGGACCGCTCTAAAGCGTTCAGGTCGTTGCCCAGAGCTTGAAAATCGTCATTGGGGCCGAAAGCTCCCGCCGCTTCAACCACTGAGCCGAAAACGTCGTAAACCGCGTCCAGGTTGCGATAAATCTTGAATGTCGCTGCCAGGCTTTCCGGGGCTGCGCGCAAGCCGGCAATCATCTCGGGCATCGCGTCATGAAGGTTGCGGTTCAGCGATTCGACGTTGGATTGAGTCTGGTGCTTGGAGTCCGAATTCGTCTTCCATTTCTCCACGCGAAGTTTGGCCAAATCCGCCTGTGCCGCTGTCGACGCCTGTTCCAGCTGTGACAGAAGCTGATTCACCTGATTCAGCGATGTGTACGAAACCGGTTCAGCATTTGTCGGTTGCGCCGGAGCCTGCGCGCATAGCGAACCACACAGCAGAACAACGGATGCGGCTAGTTGTGAGTTGAAGTTGTGAATGGCTTTCATTTCGGGATTATTTCTTCTGAAAGCATACCTGCTTTTTTGGGTTTGACAAGTTCGCAGGCTCTGGAATGTTTGACTAAGAATCTTATGTAAGCGAGAATCAATGGTGCTGGGTCGTTGTCGAGGCCGAGTATCCCGTCCAATCGTGGGCCTGTGGCGCAGCTGGGAGCGCGCTTCCATGGCATGGAAGAGGTCGTCGGTTCGATCCCGACCAGGTCCACCAAATCTCTTAATAAGTCGACCGGGCGCATCCGTGCTTCCACTTGTTTTCTCCGTCGTCGTTGAAGCACCCGTCTGTCTCCCAGTTTCATCAGCTTCCGTGGGCCTTGGGGCACATTGGTTCATCGGAGTGTTCGCTACTAGTCAAGACGAACTCGAATCGTTCGATTTTCGACCAGCAAGTCAGCCAACGATGCAATTGTCGGCGAAAAGCGCAATCTCCTCATCGGGTTCAGAGTGTAACCGCCGGTTTGCATTAGTTGGCTTCTTATGTGGCTTGCAGAGTAAACGGTGACAGAGATAGCATGTAGCCAATGGTGCGTTGCCGCTCCATCATCGTTTTGAGCTTGCTGGCCCTCTGGCTCGCGATTCCTGCACTAGCGTGCCTGCCAAGCACCCACATGACGGATGCAGAGATGGCGTGCTGCAAGAAGATGGCAGGTGATTGCAATATGGGGACGGGGCAGCATCCTTGCTGCAACACCGTTTCCGGGGCTCCTGCTTCCATTGCTTCGATCCAGCAGATTTCGCAGGTTCATCCCGATTTCGCAGTCGTTGCTGAAATTGCAATTGACCCAGCGCCCTCCGTACCTGAGGTTGAGTCACAGCAAATAGATCTTGGTTTACCGCCGCCCGCCCCACCCGGTCAAAATTCAATTCTAAGAATCTGAACTCCGCTTTGCTGCTTCAGCGCACCGGGCAATGCCCGCGTGTGTGTCGGCGCATCGCGGAGGAAAATAAATGAAACGTGCAGTAGTCCTGCTTGTTGTTTTAGGACTGCCCTTGTTTGCCGCTGCTGCGGCCCACGGGCCAGTCTTCGGGCTTGCAACACCCACAAACTCGCAAGGCGAGTGGAGCTTCGATGAAGGGATATTCGGCCGCAACACACCCTTCGGCTCACAAGCATCAGTTCGAGAGTTGATCGCGTATGGCTTCACGCCGCACCTCACACTCTCGCTAACCCTCCCCGCAGTCGTTGGGGATACCACACTTCCGCCCACTCGAATCCAGCCGGGCGACGATTTTGATACCACGGTCGCGTGGCGGTTCCAACACAGAGCTACGCAGGTAGGCACCCGCTTTGAAAGCACCGCCTTCGCTGGTCTAGCAGTGCCCGGTCCGCAGTCGGCGTTCAGGGGAATCGCTCACACGACAAACGTACCCGGCACAATGTTCGGCGTGGTCAGCGGTATGGCGTCTCGCAGCAACTACGTTTGGCTCGGCAGCACATACACAAAGTTCTACGAACACAACGGGGACAAGCGCCCCGATGTGCTCGACTACAGTCTGGTGTACGGCTATCGTCCTCCGAAATGGCGCAGACCGCCTGACAAATGGGATTGGAGACTTTTCGGTGAGCTAGTCGGAGAACGTTCCGATAGATTCTTGCAAGCCAATATCGCCGTCCCCAGCACACAAGCGCACCAGGTTTTCCTTGGGCCTACAGCGCTCGGGATTTTTCACAGTTACACGGTCAGCTTCGGCGCTCAATTCCCGATCTATCAGGATGTCGGGGCTGCGCTCCCTAAAGAAAATGTTCGCTTTGCGGTGAATTTCAGCTACCTGCTTTTTCAACACGGGCACTCACACTAAGGAGATTCAAATGAGAAAACTATTTGCTTTGTTCGCTTCGTTCTTGATACTCGCGTCTTCCGCCTCGGCGGAAGTCCAGTCCATCAATATCAAAATTTTTGGCATGGATTGAGAGGTCTGTGCACACGCCGTGCGCGTGTCATTGAAATCAGTGTCAGGTGTGGATTCAGTTGATGTAAGCCTCGAAAAGGGGCTGGCAGTTGTAAAGATGAAACCGGGCAACACGGCAACGCTCAAGCAACTGAACGAAGCTATCACCAAGAACGGGTTCACCATGAAAGATTCGACGGCGACGGTCGCTGGCACCGTCATTGTCACGGGAGACAACGCGATGCTAAAAGTTTCGGTCTCCAATGACTTGTTGCAATTAGTGCCTCAGTCTGCGTCTGTGCCGAAGGCAGTCTCGATGGCCGGTAAAACTGTTTTGGTGGAAGGCACAGTTCCCGAAGCGGGGAAAGGCAAAGTACCAGACTCCATCCGCTATCAGTCCATCACGGAAGAAAAACCAAAATGAATCCTGTCGTAACAACTACGGGCAAGCGCTCGGCTCTGCTCAGCTATTTCTCTCTATTCACGTCGCTCAGCACTCTGCTTTGCTGTGCGCTTCCTTCGTTGCTCGTGCTTTTCGGTTTGGGAGCATCTGTCGCGTCTACGCTGTCGTTCATGCCGTGGCTGGTAACACTCTCGCATCACAAACAGTGGACATTCTCAGTGTCCGGCATCCTGATCGCGTTAAGTTTCGTGAACATGTATTACATAGCGCCTCGCTTGAGGCCAGCCGAATGCAGCCCTGACGGTCCATCCGCATGTGAGGATGCAAGCGGGTTTAGCAAAATCATCCTTTGGATCTCGGCAGGTATTTATGCGGTGGGTGTCTTCGTCGCCTATGTGCTCGGCCCGATCTTGGCGAGGCTAGACGGTTCGTAAAACAGAAACATCTGGAGTGAAGCCTTAGGAGTCGAGGGTTCACGCTGACCTCGGCAGCTTCGGTGAGTTCTCAGTCAGGCACAAGCCGGGGATTCTACTAGTCCGAGCACACTGCGGCAACGTGAGCAGATTGTCTGATTAGGTTAGGGCGTTCAATCGCACGCGCAAGGTCTGCCTTGAATTGCCTCCCAGCCTTCGCAAAGGATCAGGGGGACGATGATCAATGCCGCAGCGGGATCAGCCCACCTGACGTGCCAGACCACGTTTGTGAACAATCCAAGCAGCGCGATCACTGAAAAATAACCGCACAGGGCTGACTCAGCCGCGTCTGCCCTTAGTGCCGCGCTGCCCGTCTGGGCTGACAATCGTCGTTTTTCTCTCGCGAGCACGGGCATCATCACCGCTGCTGCTGCCAGTATGCCGATCCCCGGCAGGCTTGGTTTTGCCTCACTGTATCCGCGCAATGCCATCACAGAAGTAGCTATGACGCACGCAGCGAGCGCGAACAGCAGTCCTCCGGCGATTCGGGCGACTCGGCGTTCAAGGTGCTCCGATACTGCATTGGAGCGGAATCTCCAAAGCACGACGACCGCCGACGCGAGTTCGATAGCGCTGTCCCCGCCAAACGCGATCAGCGCCGGACTTCGCGCCCGCCACGCAGCGAAAAGAGATACGGCAGCCTCGGCACTCATCCACGCAACGGTGACCGCCTGCACCCTGCGGATTCGCCGTAAGGTATCTGGAACTATGGTTTGAGGCACCAGGTCATTCTATGATGTTGTTCGTTCCAAACTTCCAGGCATTCACGGTCTGTTGAGTGGGCTCCAGGATATCCAACTCGACAACTAACTGGAATATGGCGGCGAGCGATAGCCAAAGAAAGCTCAAGAGAGCAATTCCTGTCACCCACCCTGTCACCAGTATTACCCTCCGATTCTGCCGGGGAGAACTCTATTCCGCGGATTGATCGATTCCAATGGCGTCAACGCTTCATCAGCAGCTTATTCCGTCTCGGTGCCGAGTGCAGGCCAACGATGGACAGTTATTGAAACACGCCATTACACTCACCACCGATTTGTTCCTACGAGAGCCTGTTTGCTCGATCCAAAATCCACGCTTTCCGCAGGCCGCATTCACCTTCTCGCGTAAGCTCGAAATTTGAGTAGAATACGCTGACGACAATCCTGGCGCATCTTAACTCGCGCCAACATGAATCGTGAATCGCGTTCCCGGAGTCAGCGTGGAACTTCCGCAAGCGATCTCGGAAATCGATATTTTGTGGATCACAGCCGGCCTCGGTTGTGACGGCGACACGATCGCCATGACCGCGGCGACTCAACCCAGCATAGAAGATATCGTGCTCGGATCGATGCCGTGGATTCCACGAGTCAGGTTTCACAATCCTTTTCTCGCACTAGAAAATGGCGACGACTTTCTGCGCTTCTTTCACCAGGGAGCCGAAGGCAAGCTCGCGCCTTTTATCCTGGTGGTCGAGGGGTCCATCCCCAACGAAAGAAATAAGAGCGAAGGGTATTGGGCATCGTTCGGTACCGATAGCGTTACGGGTCAGCCCATCACCACGAACGAGTGGATCGACCGCCTCGCGCCCAAGGCCTGGGCTGTTTTGGCTGCGGGTACCTGCGCGACGTACGGCGGCATCCACGCCATGGAAGGGAATCCCACAGGCTGCATGGGGCTTCCAGACTACCTCGGCTGGAATTGGAAATCGTCGGCGAACATTCCTATCGTTTGCGTCCCCGGCTGCCCGGTGCAGCCGGACAATTTCATGGAGACGCTTCTCTATTTACTTTATATGGCCGCAGGCCGCGCTCCGATGATTCCCCTCGATGATGCGCTGCGCCCCACATGGCTTTTCGGGGCGACCGTGCATGAAGGTTGCGATCGCGGCGGATACTACGAGCAGGGCGAGTTCGCCGAAGAATACGGGTCTCCGCTTTGCATCGTAAAACTTGGATGCTGGGGACCCGTGGTGCAATGTAACGTAGGCAAGCGCGGATGGATGGGCGGCATTGGCGGCTGCCCAAACGTAGGTGGAATCTGCATCGGATGCACCATGCCAGGATTCCCCGACAAGTTTATGCCCTTCATGAACCAACCGCCGGGCTCGCTGCTATCAACCAATGCGGTTATGACCTATGGGCGCGCAATCCATGCCCTGCGCCGGTTCACGCAAGCATCGTTGAATAAAGAGCCGGCATGGCGGCGAAAAGATGGTGTAGAAGAAAAAGCTGAATAGCTTGGGAACGAACATGTCATCCGGCGCCGGCGTCTTCCAACCCGCATCCAGCGTTCCGATTGAGCGCGACGCTATTCTGGGCAGCGCAGAAGCGTTGCTGTTGGACCTCGCCGCACTGTTCCTGAACAAACCGATTTCCGGCCTATCGGCGGCAGAGTTATCCCACGAGCATAAGGTTGTCGACCCACTTCCTGAAGCTGACACCATATACCGGGCACTCGTGGAACAAATCCCCGCCGTTGTCTTCATGGCGCATCTCGACAGGGGCATCGGCGAAGCCTACGTCAGCCCGCAAATTGAGGCCGCCCTGGGGTTCTCCCAGGAAGAATGGCTACAGGATCCGATTCGCTGGTACCAGCAGATTCATCCCGACGACAAGAATCGCTGGAGCACCGAGGCGGCCGAGATGTTTCTCTCCGGAACACCGCTGCGGTCGGCATACCGCGTGTTGGCGCGAGACGGGCGCGTGGTTTGGTTCCATTGCGAAGCAAAAATGATCCGCCGCAAAGATGGCCGGCCGTGGTTCATTCACGGTGTCGGCTTCGACATCACCGAACTGAAGCGAACCGAAGAAGCATTGCAAGAAGAGAGAAACGTTGTCTCGACCATTCTTCACACGGTCGGAGCGCTCGTAGTTGTGCTCGATCCGGAAGGCCGGATTGTCCGCTTTAACCGCGCGTGTGAGCTGGTTTCCGGTTACAACTTCGACGAAGTAAACCAGAAATACTTCTGGGATCTATGTGGAGTGCCAGAAGAGGCAGAACGTTTCCGGATTATGGTGAACCAGCTCAGGATCGAGCAGAACGCTAAAGATTACGAGACGTCGTGGATGGCGCGAGATGGGTCGCGCCGCCTGATTGCCTGGTCGAGCACGACGCTACCCGGCAAAGACGGAACGCCTGCCTACATTATTGCGACCGGGATTGACATCACAGAGAAGAAGCGTTTGGAGCAAGCCATCCTGGAGATCAGCGCAGAAGAACAGCGTCGTATTGGCCAGGACCTGCATGACGGGCTTGGACAACATTTGACGGGTATCGCTTTCATGAGCAAAGTCCAACAGCAACGGCTGGAGGCAAAAGGGCTGCCCGAGGCCGCGGAAGCTTCGCGAATCGTTGGGCTGGTGAATGAGGCAATCCACAAGACGCGACAACTTGCGCATGGGTTGATCCCGGTCGTGGCCGATGCACGTGGACTCATGTCGGCCCTTAAGAAATGGTCTGACGAAATTGAGGAGCTTTTTCAAGTATCCTGCTGTGTGCAGGTGGAAGAACCTGTGCTGATTTATGATTCGTTTGTTTCGAACCACCTTTATCGCATCGCCCAAGAGGCAGTGAACAACGCAATCAATCATGGACACGCAAAGCACATCACCGTGAGCCTCTCGGCGTCTGGTGGTGAGGGAGTTCTAAAAATCGAAAATGACGGGTTGAACATGCCAGGGAAGCCGTTGAACACCGGGATGGGAATTCAGATCATGAATTACCGGGCACGGATGGTCGGCGGACATCTCGAAATTGGCAACGGCGACGAACATGGTGTTACTGTGACTTGTTTCTTTCCCTTGAAAGATGCCGGACAGGTGAGGGCGGCGCATGATTAACCGCCACACGACCGGGAAATTCGTCGCCAGGAAGAAGAATGTTCTTCTGGTGGACGACCATCCGATCGTGCGGCAAGGCCTTACCCTGCTCATCAACCAGGAGTCGGACCTAACTGTTTGCGGTGAAGCCGAAGAAATGTATGCGGCGCTGAACGCCATCAAGACGTGCAAACCCGACATCATGGTTGTAGATATATCCCTTAACGGCCCCGACGGCCTGGAACTCCTCAAGAACATCCGGGCACAGCAGCCGCATCTACCGGTCCTGATCCTGTCAATGCATGACGAAGCCATCTACGCGGAGCGCGCGTTGCGAGCGGGCGCGAACGGCTACATCATGAAACAGGAAGCGACGGACAAAGTCCTCGTTGCGCTGCGCCGCATTCTGAGCGGTGAAATTTACGTCAGCGAACGCATCGCCAATCACATGCTGCTGCATTACGTCCGCGGAAGCAGTTCGTCACGGCAGTCGTCGATTTCAGGGCTGACCGACCGAGAGTTGGAAGTATTTCGATTGATTGGCGACGGCCATGCCACTCGGGAGATTGCAGAAACTTTGCATCTGAGCGTCAAAACGGTCGAGTCCTATCAAGCGCATATCAAAGAAAAGTTATCGCTGAGGTCTGCAAGAGAACTGGTGCAACATGCCGTGCAGTGGAATGTCACCGAGAAGGCCAGTTAGTTCATAATCGCCCAGAAACAAATCGATCCACCAAAAATCTTCACTCACCGATGCAAAATGACCGTAGGGGAATCCCTGTGTTCAATCGCGTACTTACTTGGCGAAGATAAACAGGGGTGTTGCCCTTGCAGTCGGGACGAAATGGGGAGATGCTGGTCGCGTCTTCAATTTCTAGATTTCTCAAATCGGCGTTGTTGACGAAGGCCTTTGCCGGAGAGCCGGAGTGAAAATTTCATGGTAAGGAGTTTCCAGCTATGGGAACAGCTACGGTTCCGTACGGCAGATCCACCCAAAAGGCTCCCGCAGTCAAAGAAGTTCATATTCTTTGGATCACGGCCGGACTCGGTTGTGATGGGGACTCCGTTTCAATCACCGCAGCAACTCAACCAAGCATAGAAGATGTTCTGCTAGGCGCGATTCCCGGCTTGCCTAAAGTCCACCTGCACAACCCAGTTCTCGCTGTCGAAAACGGCGACGACTTCATGAAGTTTTTCTATCGTGCTTGGGAAGGGCAGTTGGAACCGTTCGTCCTTGTGGTTGAAGGTTCCATACCCAACGAGAAAATCCACAAAGAAGGATATTGGGCGGCACTGGGCACAGACCCCAAGACGAATCAGCCCATCACTACCAATGAGTGGATCGACCGTCTGGCACCAAAAGCGCTAGCAGTGGTGGCGATTGGAACCTGCGCTACGTACGGCGGCATTCACGCCATGGAGGGTAATCCCACAGGCTGCATGGGGCTGGCCGATTATCTCGGATGGGATTGGAAATCGAAAGCCGGGCTGCCAATCGTCAACGTTCCGGGTTGCCCGGTTCAACCCGATAACTTCATGGAGACCGTACTTTACCTTCTCTATCAAGTTGCAGGTTTGGCTCCGATGATTCCGCTCGACGACCAGCTTCGTCCTACCTGGCTGTTTGGCAAGACCGTCCACGACGGTTGCGATCGCGCCGGCTACTACGAGCAGGGTGACTTCGCCGAAGTGTATGGATCGCCCAAGTGCATCGTAAAGTTGGGTTGCTGGGGACCAGTCGTAAACTGCAACGTGCCCAAACGCGGTTGGATGGCGGGAATCGGCGGGTGCCCCAATGTCGGCGGAATCTGCATCGGATGCACGATGCCTGGATTCCCTGACAAGTTCATGCCATTCATGGACGAGCCGCCCGGAGCCCGCGTTTCCACCGGAAGCATCGGCATCTACGGCAAAGCCATTCGATCTTTGCGGGCAATTTCCCAAACTACGCTGAACAAGGAACCGAAGTGGCGTCATCCTCGTGCGGAACTCACGACTGGGTATCATCCTCGGTCGTACTGAGAACATGTTCGTTAAACCGGCCGAACCGAAATATTTAAGGAGCTGACCAGCTATGAGTACAGTTACCGCACCGACCAAAGACGTTCCCACTAAATCGAGGAAGTTAGTGGAAATGAATTGGGACCCGATCACCCGGATCGTGGGTAGTTTGGGCATCTTCACCAAAATCGATTTTGAAGCGCGCACGGTGGCGGAGTGCCATAGCACATCTTCGATTTTTCGCGGCTACAGCATCTTCATGAAGGGCAAGGATCCTCGCGATGCACACTTCATCACCAGCCGAATCTGCGGTATCTGCGGCGACAACCATGCCACCTGCGCAACCTATGCCCAGAACATGGCGTTCGGCGTCCGCCCTCCCCATATCGCTGAGTGGATCGTAAATCTCGGCGAAGCTGCCGAATACATGTTCGATCACAACATCTTCCAGGACAACTTGGTCGGTGTGGATTTCTGCGAGCAGATGGTCAAAGAAACGAACCCGAAAGTGTTGGCCAAGGCTGAATCGACCGCTGCCCCCCACTCGAATGAACACGGTTTCCGGACGATCGCAGACATCATGCGAGCGCTGAATCCGTTCACCGGCTCGTTTTATCTGGAAGCGTTACAGATGAGCCGCATGACGCGAGAAATGTTCTGCCTGATGGAAGGGCGTCACGTTCATCCGTCAACGCTGTACCCGGGCGGGGTAGGCACGGTTCCGACGGTTCAGCTTTTCACCGATTACATCGTGCGCTTGATGAAGTATGTCGAATTCATGAAAAAAGTTGTGCCGCTGCACGACGATCTCTTTGATTTCTTTTACGATGCGTTGCCCGGCTACGAAGAAGTCGGGCGTCGCCGCGTGTTGCTGGGATGTTGGGGATCGTTCAATGATCCTGAATATTGCGACTACACCTACAAGAACATGACCGAGTGGGGCCGCAGGATGTTCGTGACCCCGGGCATCGTGGTGGACGGCAAACTGGTCACGACCGATTTGGTCGACATCAACTTGAACATCCGAATTCTTCTTGGCAGCTCGTACTATGACGATTGGAAGAACTCCGAGACCTTCGTGAAGACCGACCCCTTGGGAAATCCAGTCGACAAAAATCATCCATGGAACCAGACCACGATTCCTCGTCCGCAGAAGCGCGATTTCGGCGGCAAATATACCTGGGTAATGTCTCCCCGTTGGTTTGACAAGCGGACGGGCGACCACCTCGCCATTGACACCGGCGGCGGCCCCATTGCGCGGCTTTGGACCACGGCGCTGGCCGGACTGGTCGACATTGGCTACATCAAGTCAACCGGAAAGAGCGTGAAAATTTATCTCCCCAAAACGATGTCGAAGCCTGAGGTGGAATTCGAGTGGAAGGTTCCGCAGTGGAGCAACGCAATCGAGCGCGACCGCGCCCGCACTTACTTCCAGGCGTACGCAGCAGCCTGCGCGCTGCATTTCGCGGAAAAAGCGATGGAAGAACTACACGCCGGCAACACCAAGACGTGGAGTGATTTTAAGGTTCCCGAAGAGGCGATCGGATGCGGTTTTCACGAAGCAGTCCGCGGCGTGCTCTCGCATCACGTGGTAATTCGCAAAGGGAAAATTGCGAACTATCATCCATACCCTCCCACACCGTGGAATGCCAACCCGCGTGACATTTACGGCACGCCGGGCCCGTACGAAGACGCGGTACAGAATACGCCGATCTTTGAAGAAAACGGCCCCGACAAATTCAAAGGCATCGATATCATGCGGGCGGTTCGGAGCTTCGATCCGTGTCTGCCGTGTGGCGTGCATATGTACCTGGGCAATGGGAAGGTGCTGAAAACTCACCATTCCCCCATGTTCGGGAACCAACGGTAGCGGCTGTAGACAATCACTGGAGTGAGGGTATAGATTCGGTGCTCTCACTCCTTTGTCACTTTTGCGATGGACGGAAAAATGCCTGAAGACAAAGACTTCCAGTCGAAAGTGCAACGAATCGGCGAACTCGTATCCGGCTTGGATAACATCGCTGACCCCGAGAGCCGGACGGGTGCAAAAACCCTGGTTCAACTCCTGCTTGATCTCCACTCCACAGGCTTAGAGCGCGTTATGGAGATCGTCGCGAATGACGACGCTTCGGGCCAGCGCACTATCGACGACCTCGGACGCGATCCTTTGGTAAGCAGTCTTCTAGTTCTATATGGGCTCCACCCTCTCGACATGGAGAGCCGAATCGCTCAGGCATTTGATCGCTTGCGCCCACGGGTACGTAAAGCCGGAGGAGAGACCGAGTTGCTGGGGATCGAACTTGGGATTGTCCGGGTTCATGCACAAATCATCGGACACGCCTGCGGATCGACTGGAAATGCGCTCAGAACGATGGTCGAAGATGCGCTTTACGAGGCCGCACCAGATATGGCCGGCCTTGTGATCGAAGGACTAGATCAACCTGCGGGATCGTCCGGGTTTGTGCCACTGGGGCAATTGGCAGTTAGCGTTCAACCCGAGGCAGTCGGCGAAATTAGATCATGATGGAGTCTCTCCAACCCGGAGCTGCGACTGCGTTTGGCGCGCTTCGTCAATTTGTCCGGAAGAAAAAAGACGGTGAGCGTTGCGAATTGTGCAGCGCCGAAGTTGCGTCCGAACATCCGCATTTGATCGAACCTGCAAGCCGCAAACTCTTGTGCACATGCAACGCCTGCGCGATTCTGTTCAGCGGGATGGGAACGAAATACAAACGCGTTCCCCGCGACATTTCTGTGCTGGAAGATTTTGGTTTGTCGGATGCGCAATGGGAAGGGCTGATGATCCCCATCAGCATGGCGTTCTTCTACCGCAGCACTCCCGACAATAGGATGGTTGCCTTCTACCCGAGCCCTGCGGGAGCAACCGAATCGCTGCTGTCGCTCGAAACCTGGAATGAGATCGCGGAGACGAATCCCGCTCTCAAAAATATGGAAGCGGATGTCGAAGCGCTGCTCGTAAACCGGGTAGGTCATGTGCGTGGATTCGGCGACCCGGAATATTACATCCTGCCAATCGATGAATGCTTCAAGCTCGTCGGCTTGATTCGCGCGCACTGGCGCGGCCTTTCTGGTGGGACCGAAGTGTGGCAGGAGATTGGACAATTTTTCGACGGCCTGAAACGCCGGGCTACCGTCGTAAAAAGAGAAGAAGCGAATGCCTGAGCTCAGTTTCCAGATCGAGAGCGCAGAGCCGCAACGCTTCACGGTGGCGCCGACGCTTCTATTCAAGTTGCGGATCAATAATGCAACCCCAGGCGAGACGATTCATTCTGTCGCGTTGCGATGCCAGATTCAGCTCGAAGTCGCGCGGCGGCAGTACACTTCCGCTGACCAGCAAAATCTTCGCGATCTTTTCGGCGAGCCGGACCGCTGGGGCCAGACGCTCAAGACCATGCTGTGGACGCACGCCAGCGTGGTTGCTCCAGCATTCGAGGGAACCACGGTTGTCGATGTGCCTGTGCCCTGCACGTTCGATTTTAATGTGGCGGCAACTAAATACTTTCACGGCGTGGCCGGAGGCGATGTTCCACTCGCTTTTCTTTTCAGTGGAACGGCGTTCTACGCGAATGGCGAAGGCCAGCTTCAGGTGGGACCGATCCCCTGGGACAAAGAGGCCCGCTTCCGCCTGCCGGTGAAATCCTGGCACGACATGATGGAAATTTATTATCCGAACAGCGCGTGGCTTTGCCTGCGCCGGGATGTCTTTGAGCGGCTCTACCAGTTCAAGGTGGACAACGCGATTCCCACATGGGAGCAGGCGCTGGAGAAAATACTTCCAGTTGCGCATGAGGTCGTGAAGCAATGAACCTCCGCGATGTCGATGCGATCGCGCGCGCGGTTCTGTACGAGGGATACATGCTTTATCCCTACCGCCCTTCCTCGGTTAAAAATCGGCAGCGATTTAATTTTGGCGTCCTTTACCCGCAGAGCCACAGCGAAGCGCAAAGCGGCAGCGAACCATGCAGCATGCAGTGCGAGACTTTGATCGAATCAGGCCAGGATTCGACGGTGGAAGTTCGAATTCGCTTTCTTCATTTAGTGACCCGCTCGATAGCCAAATTGGCTTCGTTGCCATCTTCGAACGGAATGCCGCGATTCGAATCAGTTTCCACTCTGGAAGCGGGAGGCAAAGTGCACTCGCCATGGCAGGAAGCAGTGGAGTGCGAGGTGATCGTCCCGCTGTGCCGTCCGTTCTCGCTTGTTGAATCGCCGGTTGAGTGGAAGTTCGACTTTCCCGCAAAAGAGGAATACGAAGAATTGCGCAGCGCCAGCGAGGATGTGATTGGGCGGGTCACCCGGCGGAGAGAGTCGATAAGCGGCGTGGCCAACGTGACAGCCACCCGCGAACGCGGCGGGCTGTTCAAAATTCGTGTGCTGGTGCAGAACTCCACGCTAACGAATACCGACGACTCGTCTGGCCGCGATGCCGCGCTCTCTCATTCGCTGGTTTCTTCACATATTTTGCTGGGTACCGAGAGCGGGAAGTTCGTGTCGCTGCTCGAGCCTCCTGAAGATCAGAGCGCACTTGCCGCAAGTTGTGAGAATGCGGGCGTGTGGCCGGTTCTGGTGGGCAAAAAGGGAGATCGCGACACAGTGCTCGCGTCACCGATCATCCTTTATGACTATCCCGAGATTGCCCCTGAGAGTCCGGGAGACTTGTTCGATGGCACCGAGATTGACGAGATCCTAGCCTTGCGCATTCTCACGATGACCGATGCAGAAAAGCGCGAAATGCGCGACAGCGACGAACGCGCAGGCAAAATGCTTGACCGGACTGAGGCGCTGCCCATGGAGCAGTTGATGAAGCTCCACGGCACCTTGCGTGAGTTGAGGCCTATCGAAGAGGATGCGTCATGAACGAATGGGAATGGCAACTTCTCGAAGATAAAAAGCCGGTTGAGGATCTGCGCATCGCCGGAGTTGACGTGCGAGTGGGAAGTCACGTCGTGCTGCGTCCCCATGCCGGCGGAGACATTATGGACATTGCGCTCGCCGGCAAGGTGGCAATCATCGAATCGATAGAGCAGGACTACGATGGCAAGACTCATCTAGGGGTGGTAGTGAACGACGATCCCGGTCGCGACATCGGATTTCTGCGCCAGCCCGGCCATCGCTTCTTCTTCACCTCAGAAGAAGTTGAGCCGATTTCGTCCGACAATTTGCCAGAAGCTCCCGCTCTCAAAATCCCGAAAATCCTGGTCGCTGGCATCGGGAACATCTTCCTCGGTGACGACGCGTTCGGGGTCGAAGTAGCGCAGCGTCTTTCCGGTGTGGCGCTGCCGCCGAATGCGCAGGTCAAGGACTTCGGCATCCGCGGCTACGACCTGGCATATGCGCTGCTTGATGGCTATGACGCGACGATTCTGGTCGACGCCTGTCCTCGCGGAGATGCGCCGGGCACGCTGTATGTGATCGAACCGGATCTTGCAGACCTGGGTGACGCGGAAGAACAGCAACAGACGGTCGATGCGCACAGCATGAATCCGCTGAATGTGTTGCGCCTCGCGTCTTCCATGGGAAAGGTAAAGGGTAGGGTTCTGCTCGTTGGGTGTGAGCCCGAAACACTGGGGCCGGAAGAAGGACAAATGGGATTGAGCGCGCCGATTGAGTGCGCGGTGAACGAAGCGGTGACTTTAGTGGAGTCGTTAATAAAAAAACTGACGGACGGCGTGGATATTAGTTGAACAAATACTCGACGAGGGGAGCATACCGTGGCTTTAGACTTTGCGGAAACTGCGAATCACTCTGGAAATGATAAAGAAACGCTCTACATGCTGGGTGGGGCGGCCTTGATGCTGTTTGGGGCAGGGTTAATCCTGTCGAATCCGCTGGTCCGCAAATACCTGTCCCAAATGGGGATTGGGAGCCTGGCCCAGGCCGCGCTGCCGGACATTGACAGATATCTCAAGTTACGCGCAATGTAGTGCCGGGAGGCGTTCTTATGGCAGTGGCGCAGCGCGGCACGACCGGCGTTCGATACGTAATGGACAGAAAGCTGAGTCAGTTCACGGTACAAGCGTTCGCCAGCGGGTTGATCTCCGGCGTGGCTCACAGCCCGAAGATCGCCATACGCGATTGGACCGGCGAGACGAAGTTCACGCCCGAGTCGCTTCAGGGAGCGACACTGACTGTCACAGGACGAACTTCGTCGTTAGAAGTGCTCGATGAGTTGCGGGAAAGCGAGCGCCGCGAAATTCACCGGGTCATGTTTCAGGAAGTTTTGGAGGTTTCAGGTTTCCCTGATTTTCAATTTGAAGGCTTAGTAAGTCGGGCTGACAAGGAGCGCCAGGATCTGTATCGGGTTAATGTCTCGGGGCAGTTAAAACTGCACGGTGTTACCAACAGCCATTCGTTCTCGGCTCAGGTGGCTTTCGGGGTTGACAGTTTCCGGGCCTACGGCGAGTTCACGATTTTACAGACCGATTACGACATGAAGGTCGCGTCAATTGCTGGCGGAACTCTCAAACTACAAAACGAATTGAAGTGTTCGTTCTATGTCATGGCAAAGAAACAGGAATGATAGCGTGCATAACATGGCCAAATTAGACGCTTCCGTTCCGCAGAATGCGACCGTGCATTATTCCATAGACAATGCAGCCAGCAAGTTCACGGTGCAGGCTTTTGCGGGCGGGATACTTTCTGCCGTCGGTCACAACCCCATTTTTGAAATATCCGACTTTTCCGGCGAAGGGACCATTGCAGACGATTGGGAACAGGCCTCGATTGAAATAATCATCAGCTCTGCGTCACTCAAAGTTGTGAGCGAAATGAGCGCAAAAGACCGCGCCGAAGTCGAGCGGGCGACGCAAGAGCGAGTGCTGGAAAGCCGTGACTTCCCGGAAATCGTGTTCCGCTGTTCGCGGATACAAGCGAGCAAGACCGGCGAAGGGCACTACTGGGCCGCATTCAACGGCGACTTGACCTTGCACGGAGTGACTCGAGGACTTACGGTGTCCGCGCATGTCGCTTCAGAAAACGGTACGCTCAAAGCCTCAGGCACATTCAGCATTCTGCAAAGCGACTACGAAATCAAACTGGTGTCGGTTGCCGGTGGCGCTTTGAAAGTGAAAGACGAGTTGAAATTTTCTTTCCAGATCGTTGCCAGGCAGCGCGAATGATGATCGATAGCATCCATGAAATTGCGTTTCCGCGAAGCGGCCCGCTATGTGTTTAGCGATTCCCGGACAAATCGTTGAGTTGTTCCCCGATCAACCCACCTCCGCCATGATTGATGTTGTAGGGGTGCGGCGCAAAGTCGATCTGGGGTTGTTAGTGGATGACCCGCCGGTGATGGGTGATTGGGTTCTCATTCACGTAGGTTTCGCCATGAGCAAAATCAGTGAAGAGGACGCCACCGATCAGATGCGTACTCTGCGAATGTTGGGCGAGGCCGAGTCCGCAATGCAGGAGATCGAAGGCTATGGCCTGGAATCGGAAGACCAGAGCGAAGCCGTCTGACCAGCGAAAAGCGGTTCTTCTATGAAATTTGTCGACGAATTTCGCGAACCTGGGGTAATCACAAAGACTGCGGAAGAGATTCGCCGTCTCGCCGATCCCAACCGGCATTACCGCATCATGGAAGTGTGTGGCGGACACACCCACGCAATTTACCGCTTCGGACTAAAAGACCTTCTGCCTTCCAACATTGAACTGATTCATGGCCCAGGCTGCCCGGTTTGCGTTCTTCCCATGGGAAGGATCGACGACGGCTTGTCCATCGCTCAGGACCGGAATGTCACTTTCGCTGCATTTGGCGACATGATGCGGGTGCCGGGAACGCAGGGAAGTCCGCTCGAGCACAAAGCCCGCGGCGTGGACGTGCGCATCGTTTATTCCCCCGCCGATGCGCTGAAGCTAGCCCAGAAGAATCCGGAAAAGCACGTGATGTTTTTCGCCATTGGATTTGAAACAACTGCTCCTTCGACAGCTCTAACGCTGGTGCGGGCGAAGGCGCTTGGCGTCCACAACTTTTCTGTGTTTTGCAACCACGTGACTATCATCCCAGCGATCCGCGCGATCCTGGATTCGCCCGACATGCGCCTGGATGCGTTTATCGGTCCCGGCCACGTGTCCACTGTAATTGGATGTCGGCCTTACGAGTGGATCGCGAAAAACGAGCACAAGCCGGTGGCGGTCTCGGGCTTTGAGCCGCTCGATATCTTGCAGTCGATCGTTATGGTGTTGCAACAGTTAAAAGCGAATGACGCCAGAATCGAAAATCAATATAAACGCGTCGTTCCCTGGGAAGGGAACAATGCGGCTCTGCGAGCGATGGCGGAGACATTTGAATTGCGTCCCTACTTCGAGTGGCGCGGACTTGGGTTTATTTCCCAATCAGCGCTACGGATTCGCGAAAGCTTCGCCGAGTGGGATTCAGAGGCGCGGTTCGAAGTGCCGGGAGTGCGGGTCACCGATCCCAAGGCGGCGCAATGCGGCGAGGTCTTGAAGGGCGTGTTGAAGCCGCACCAATGCAAGCTGTTTGGTAATGAATGCACGCCTGAGCATCCCATCGGCGCGCTTATGGTGTCATCAGAGGGTTCATGCGCAGCGTACTTCAATTACGAACACCGGAAGACCGCAATGGTGACGAGCATCGGCTCGGCGGCATAGAAGTGGCCGATCAGGCGACGCGTGTCGCAAATCCTGAGCCCAAGATTCGTTTTCGTGAGCCCCAAATCGAGATGGCCCACGGTGCCGGCGGCAAAGCAAGCCGCAGATTGGTGGAAGGACTCTTCGCTCCGCTGCTTCTTTCCTCTTCCTCAGAACCGCTAGGCGATGCCACACATCTGAATTTTGGCGACACGAAAATCGCAATCACCGCAGATAGTTTCGTCGTCAATCCACTTACCTTTCCCGGCGGTTCAATTGGCGAACTGGCGGTCAACGGCACGGTGAATGATCTTGCAGTTTCAGGCGCAAGGGCCGAGGCCATGGTGGTCACATTTGTTCTGGAAGCAGGCTTGGCGACTCCAATTCTTGAGGCTGAAGTTCGTGCCATGGGGAAGGCTGCTCGCGCCGCCGGGGTGAAAATCGCCGGGGGCGACACAAAAGTAGTTGAGCACGGAAAAGCTGACCGCATGTACATCAGCACCACCGGCATTGGACGCCCTCTTCCGGGGTTAAACATCGACGCGAAGTCAGTGCGCCCGGGCGACAAGATTTTATTGTCGGGGCCAATAGGAAATCACGGGATCACAATTCTTCTTGCCAGAGGCGATCTGGATCTCGACGCCGATTTACGCTCCGACACCCGCTCAGTGCTACCGCTGGTTGAGGCGCTCGCTGCTGCGGTTGGTTCTGGGGTCCGGTGGATGCGCGATCCCACCCGCGGTGGTGTTGCCACTTCTCTCAATGAACTCGTGCGGGACTGCGGGCAGGGAATTGTGCTGCAAGAAGAGTCGTTTCCGATTGATGATGCAGTGCGCGGAGCCTGTGAACTGCTGGGTTTAGATCCACTGCACATCGCGAATGAGGGTCAGTTTCTCGCAGTAGTTGCGGCAGACCAAGCCGATGCTGCGCTGGAAGCGCTGAACCGCGCTCCGGGTGGGGAGAATGCGCGAATGATTGGGGAAGTGCGAGAGCAGCCCAACGGAGTTGTTCTAGTGACTACCCGATATGGCGGCAGCCGGATTGTGGACATGCTGGTCGGCGATCCGCTGCCCCGCATCTGCTAGCGTATTTGATTTTTAGGAATTGCCATGACTACGGTATGCAGTTTGGCGGCGCAGGTCGAAGAGCGTCTTCTCGCGCGGAACGATCGGGTCGAAAACTTCTTCGGGCGCGAATCCCTGAGATTGGCTGAAGCCTGCCACGCCATGGCCGAACGATTCGCAGATGGGGGCCGGCTGCTCGCGTTTGGCCGTGGACCCTACGCCACCGATGCGCAGCATGTATCGGTCGAATTTGTGCATCCCGTGATTGTCGGCAAGCGCGCCTTGCCTGCCCTTGATATCTCTCTGATGTTCCAGCCGTGGCTTCGATCTATTCTCAAGCCAGAAGATATCGTGATGGGCTTCGGCCCGCTGGAAGGGGATGACGAAGTTTACGCCGCGCTCGATTTCGCGCTCAGCAAAGAGGCCCTCACATTCGCGCTTCCGGGAAACACTGGTTCGTATTCAGTGCAAACCGGTACTGAAGATCCATTCATCCATCAAGAGATGATCGAGATTCTTTACCACACACTGTGGGAAAGCGTGCATGTGTTTCTGGAACATCGCGAAATGGGACATGATGTCGGAGCATCTGGATTTCTGTATCCGTTTCTAGGGCAGGAAAAGCAGGATACCGGCGCACTGGTAACACAAGTCGCCGAATCAATTCAGATGAAAGCCCGCGATGACTCTCGTCTGCGAACGCAAGCCGGGCGCGGGCAGGCAGAAACGATCAGCGGCGCGGTTCAGGCCATACACGAGCGCTTGCAGAAAGGTGGAAAGCTTATTTTGTTTGGCAACGGCGGTTCGGCCACGGACGCGAACGATTGGGCCATCGATTGTATTGCTCCGCCCGCCGGATATCATTCTGTGCCAGCCGTATCGATTTCGTTGGAGCCGGCGAACATCAGCGCGATTGCGAACGACGTGGGAACGGACGTGATATTTCTCCGCCAGTTGATCGCCCAAGCGCGGCCAGAAGACATTGCGATTGGCATTTCCACCAGCGGTGGGTCGCGAAACATCATCATGGCCCTGGAGGAAGCGCGAAAGAGAAAATTGCTGACAGTTGCGTTGATGGGCTATGACGGCGGCGAGATCAAACGGCGTCAGCTTGCGGACTTTCCCATCGTCGTGCAGTGCGATTACATCCCGCGGATACAAGAAGTGCAGGCTTCGGTTTACCACATCATGAGGGATTTATTGGAGGTTCTGGCCCGTGGCGAAGCTTGAACTGTTCGGCGCTGCGCGCTGTCCGCATACGCAGGAAATGCGGGAATGGCTGGAATGGAAGCGCAGCGAATTTATCGAATACGATGTCGAAGCGGACTCCGATGCTCGGCGGCGCATGAGCGATCTCGCTCCGGGACATCGCAGCGTCCCAATCCTGGTCGAAGATGGCAAAGTCGTGCAGGTTGGATGGCAAGGACACAGTTGCATGGTGGAACCAGAGTGAACAGCCTGTGAGCGAAGCTGCCAGCGCATGCTCGATTCGAGTACGGGGAGTCGTGCAGGGCGTGGGATTTCGTCCATACGTTTATCGCTTGGCGCAAGAGAACACGCTGACGGGCTGGGTGCTTAACGGAAACGAAGGCGTCGAAATTTATTTAGAAGGAGCAGAATTTGGACTGCAAGCGTTTGTCCGGGATTTGAAGAAACGACCGCCGGCAGCCGCAACTATATCCGCTATCGAGATCGATGAGGCCGAACCGCTGGGACTTCACAAATTCACGATCCGACAAAGTACTGCTAGCAAACAGCCGATAGCCCGTATCTCTCCCGATCTTTCAATCTGCGACGACTGCGTGAAGGAATTGTTGGATCCGGCGAACCGCCGGTTCGGATATCCCTATATCAACTGCACTAACTGCGGGCCACGCTACACCGTCATTCGCGCGCTGCCATATGACCGGCAGAACACCACGATGGAACGATGGCCTCTCGATTCCATTTGCAATGCCGAATACGTGGATCCTGGCGATCGCCGATTTCACGCACAGCCGACTGCGTGTGCGGCCTGCGGCCCGAGGTATCGGCTACACCCGAGCGAGAATGACCTGGACAGCAAGGAAAGCATTGCTCGTGCCGCGCAAGTCTTGCACGAGGGCGGCATCGTCGCGATAAAAGGATTGGGCGGATACCATTTGGCATGCGATGCGCGCAATTCTCAGGCGGTTAGAGAATTGCGGGAACGGAAGTATCGCAAGGAAAAGCCCTTCGCTCTTTTGGCAAAGCATATTGCTATAGCGCGGAACTTAGTCGATCTTTCTCCGGATGCCGAAGCTCTTCTCACCTCGGTTGCACGTCCGATCGTCCTGGCGCCTGCGAAAGTCATGTTGTCCGCCGTTGCTCCAGACAATGCAGAGCTGGGCGTGATGCTGCCACACACCCCGGTTCATCATTTGCTTTTTGCCAACGGCGCGCCTCCAGTTTTGGTAATGACCAGCGCCAATCGTTCAAGTGAACCGATCGCCTACGAGGACGACGGGGCTTTGCAGCACCTTGCTGGGATTGCAGATTATTTCCTGATCGGAGAACGCCCGATTGCCCGTCGAGTAGATGATTCGGTCGTCCGCGACGGGCCATTTGGGCCTGTCATCCTGCGAAGAGGTCGAGGTTACGCTCCGGGCGCGGTCGCACTGGTTCCCTCAAATCGGCCTATTCTGGCTCTCGGCGCTGACCTAAAAAATACAATCACACTGGTCGTCGATGGCGAAGCATTCGTCAGCCAGCATATTGGCGACTTAAGCGACTATAGGTCTTTCCGCGCATTCACGGAAACCGTCAACGATCTCACATCAATGTACGAGGTTGATCGATCCCAACTGCTGATTGCACACGACCTTCATCCGCAATACGCTTCAACCTTGTTCGCGCTTGAATGTGAAGGCGTCGCGACGGTCGCGGTCCAGCACCATCGTGCCCACATCGCTTCTGTGCTGGCGGAGCGTGGGGAGTGGCACCAGCGTGTCGTCGGCGTCAGCATGGATGGAACCGGATACGGCGACGACGGCAGCATTTGGGGTGGTGAGATTTTTGTCGGGAGTGTTGCGACAGGTTTCGAGCGGGTGGGACATCTGCGCGAAGCCGTGCTGCCGGGCGGCGATGCCGCTGTGCATTCTCCGGTGCAAGCTGCGGCTGGCTTCCTTGCAGACATAGAAGACTTGCCGGATCTAACGGCTCCGCCTTTTAATTTTCCGAAGCGTTATCTTCAGGCTTTACGGTTGATGGAATCCGGCGCGCGAACCTTCAAAACGACTTCGGCTGGAAGGTTGTTTGACACAGTGGCGGCGTTGCTGGGCTTCACCCGCGATGTCACCTTTGAAGGCCAGGCTGCAATTTGGCTGGAGCAGCAAGCTGTGCGAGGCAATTCCGACACTCCCTACCCTCTCCTTTTCGTTGACGGCATTCTGGATTTTAGAGGAATGCTTAGGTCAATCATTGATGATCGGCTACGACGTCGGCCGGTAGCCGAAATCGCGCGGTCGTTTCAACTTGGATTCAGCACAGGATTGCATGATGCGATTCTTCAGATCTGTAATGATCAAGCGCTGAGCATCGCTGTGTTGTCAGGCGGCGTTTTCCAGAACAATCTGTTGCTGGCCGATTTAAAAACTTTGTTTCAGGATGAAGGAGTGGCTGTCTGGACGAACCACGCCGTCCCTCCGAACGACGGTGGAATCAGCCTGGGGCAGGCGGCAATGGCCGCCTTTACCGCCTCGGCAAATTGAGACTAAGCAATGCACGAGCTTTCAATTGCGATGAGCATCGTCGAGATGGCGCAGGAAGAGGCCGAGCAGCACGGCGGCCAACAAGTGGTATCGATTCGCTTGAAGTTAGGCGCGCTTTCCGGCGTAGTAAGGGAAGCGCTGCTTGCTTCCTTCGACATGGCATGCGAGGGAACGTCTCTGGAAGGCGCGACGCTAGAAATAGAAAGTGTGCCAGTGGTGGTTCACTGTCCTACGTGCCAGCAGCAGCGTCCACTGCACTCTATTCAGCTTTTTTGCTGCGGCGAATGCGGCACCCCAACGTCTGAGATCGTGCAGGGAAAAGAACTTGAAGTTGTAGCATTGGAGATACAGGAATGGGTAGCCAACCGCGCTTGATCGAAGTCCGAAAAAATGTCTTAAAACAGAATGATCTCGTGGCAAGAGACCTTCGCAATCGGTTTCGCGAGGCGGGCGTGTTCGTTGTAAGCCTCGTATCGAGTCCGGGCTCGGGCAAGACTGCTTTACTCGAAAAAACTTTGACGCTATTGGGGAAAAGTTACCGCGTCGCCGCCCTGGTCGGTGACTTGGCCACGGAAAACGATGCCGTGCGGCTAGCGCGCAGCCAGGCTCCCGTCAAACAGATCATCACCGGAACAGTCTGTCATCTCGAGGCGGCGATGGTCCAAAACGCGCTCGATGAATGGCAACTGGGCGAATTGGATTTTCTCTTCATCGAAAATGTTGGAAATTTAGTTTGTCCATCATCGTATGACTTGGGAGAAAATCTTCGTCTGGTGCTGATTTCAGTCACAGAAGGCGAAGACAAGCCATTGAAATATCCGACCATTTTCAATAGCGCTGATGTGGGCATCGTTACCAAGCTTGACCTTGCCGACGCTGTCGAATTTGACTGGAATATGGCTTATGGGAATATTCAGGCGGTCCGTCCGGGCATGCGGGTGATGCGAGTCTCAACCAAGTCCGGTGAAGGCATGGACGCTTACCTGGAGTTCTTGATCGCGAAAATGAATGACTCGCGTGCTTCTGTGGTCGCATAATCTAAGGGATTCGTCGATGGTCGGACTTTTATCAATCCTCGTAGTGGGATTTTTTCTGGGGATGCGCCATGCGACCGATCCCGACCATGTCGTCGCCGTCACCACCATCGTTACCCGTCAACGCGGAGCGGCGAAGGCGGCATTGACTGGAATGTTTTGGGGTATCGGCCACACGCTCACCATTCTCTTGGTAGGTAGCGCGATCATTCTTTTCGGCGTCGTCATACCCGCTCGCATCGGGCTCTCGATGGAATTTTCCGTGGGGATCATGCTGATTGTTCTTGGCGCCATAAACGTTGTTGCGTTTTCGCGGTCAAATCGTGCGATTGCCGACGATGTGACCGAAACCGATCGAACCATCCACGTACATCCGCACAGTCATGGAAACTTTGTTCATAGCCACGCCCATTCACACGGAACCGTACCAGTGGCAAACCATCCAGATGATGAGGCGTTGAACTATCTGGATCGCTTGTTTGGCAAGATCGGCATTTACCAGCAACTGCGGCCACTTTTTATTGGCATCGTCCACGGTCTTGCTGGTTCAGCGGCGGTGGCCTTGCTCATTCTCTCGACCATCCGCAATCCGCGGTGGGCGATCGCCTACTTATTGATTTTCGGCGTTGGAACGGTCGGCGGAATGATGCTGATCACAATGAGTCTTGCATCGGCATTTAATCTTTTCGGAAGGCGCAACGCAAATTTCTCCCACCATCTCGGTTTCGCCTCTGGCTTGATCAGCCTTGCTTTCGGACTATTCGTCGCCTATCAGATCGGTTTCGGAAACGGTTTATTTTCGGCGCATCCCCAGTGGACGCCCCGATAGCGTGCCTCGCAATCGCGGAGTGACGCGACGGCAATTCGAAGTCGCAGTGGCACTCCTGCTTTTCATGTGTCGGTTCAGCGGTGAAGGAGTTCAGGGGATCTGTGGTTCGTGCTTTTCGCCAAAGTCGAATCGAAACCGGCGTGAACTTTCTGATAGCGACCGGATATACAGGCCAGACAACTGAGCAGATCGGCTCCAATCAACTCTCCCAGAGAGTGGGAGTACAGATCCCATCGTACGCAAGCCTCTCCGTTACCTACAAGTTTGGACAGCATCCATAATTGCAACATTCTGTAGAGTTTGGGATACGCGCAGCACGAAGGCGCCAAAATGCTGGACTCGGCGCGGGATGGGCTGCTATTCTGACTTCAGGTCGGACAGATTCTCCCATCTGAACGGCCACGGTCCGCAAGGCAGGATTGACACCCTGATTGGGGGGTCGCGGCGGATGTTGCAGGCGGTGCACAATTTTGTTGGGCGACCCTCCTGGCCAGGGATTCCTGGCGCGGGCGTGGTTTTGTGAGCGAGTTCCTTTTCTCCGAAGCGGAGCCCAAGCAAACTAGTTTTGGAATCAACAAGATGTCAGTGAATGACTGAGAGGATTTTTTGCTTTATTTGCACGGCGTAGGCCATTTTCATCCCGAAACGATAATAAGCAATGAGTTTCTTGCTTCGCTCGATATCGGGGTCGATCTCGCGTGGATTGAAGATCGGGTAGGAATTACTGAGCGCAGAACCACCATGTCGCTCGACTATATCCGCTCGACTCGTAATCAAGACACTCGTGGCGCCGCCGAAGCCTCAACCATCACCACTATGGAGATGGGCAAAAACGCCGCTGAAATGGCTCTAAAGCGGGCTGGCATCAAGCGGGAACAGGTGAATATGGTCGTGGCTGGCGGGTGCACACCAGAAATGCTGATTCCGGCGGAGGCAAGCCGGGTGGCGGCGGCGCTCGAAATCAATGTAGCCGCCCTAGACGTTCAGGCAGGCTGCGCCAGCTTTGCCACCCAACTCCACTTTCTGAACCAAATGCGCCCTGAGGCTTTGCCCGAGTTCGTTCTGGTCGTCAGTGTCGAAGCTTTTACTCGCACCATCAACTATGGGGACCGCAAAGGTGCAGTGCTTTTCGGCGATGGGGCGAGTGCGGCTGTGCTTTCCACAAAACATCCGTCCTCCCACGAAGTCACCATGACAACCTTCATGTCTGACCCATCCGGCTACGACAAAGTCGTAATTCCTGCAGGAAAGCATTTCGATCAGGAGGGCCACGCCGTCCAGATGTTCGCCATTCGCAAGACAGCGGAACTTTTCCAGGCGCTGAAGTCCGCGCCCGGATCGCAGACCGCGAAACAATTGTTTATTGGACATCAGGCGAACCTGCGCATGCTGCAATCTGCCTGCAAGCGCGCCGAAGTCGATGAAAGCCTCCACTTTTCCAATGTCAGCAAGTTCGGGAACTGCGGCGCCGCCGGTGCGCCAACGGTCCTCTCGCAGAATTGGGATCAGGTGAAAGACTCTGCGATCAACGTTGCCGTTGTGGGCTCAGGGCTGGCTTGGGGCGGAGTGAAGATCGCTCCTTGCAAGGCGTAGCCCGCAGACAGACAGCATTATCAGGTTTTATCGAGAGGATTGAAATGACCCGCGAAGAAGTAAGAAAGTCGTTTTTAGATTTGGTGACGCCCGTTGCGAATGGTGTCGACGCGAGTTCGATTAGCGACTCCACGTCGCTTGTGACCGACCTTGGCATAAATAGTCTGCGTGTCGTGGATCTGGTGCTTGAAGTCGAAGATAAATTTGGAATTGAGATTGATAGCGATTCGATGGACCGCTTTTACACTGTCGGCGGAGCCGTAGACATGATCATGTCAAAGCGCTTAGCTGCGTGACCACGGCAGCTACTCACTCACTGTGAATCTGAGTGATAGTCTGGCTTTATCGTGCATAATCCATCCAGCCTTTCTGCTGCGAAATCGGCGTTATCACACCACATCATCATTGCAATCATTACTGCCCTGCTGTCTTGCGCGGCGTTTGCGTCACCCGCCAAGCCGGCGTGGGAAGTTCAGTCGCAGCCTGCGAAAATAGTTAACGGATCTCCCCTTTTTTTCCGCGTCAAAGCTCCGCTTTCAGTGACCGCGTTGGCTGGCACGTGGCTCGAACACGACTTGAGTTTCTCAAAAGACAAGAGCGCACGTGAGTGGTACGCATTGGCGGGAACGTCGATCGAAACGCATCCGGGAGAGTACAACTTACATCTGACGGGACAAACCGCAAGTGGGGCGACGCTCGAATTCGAGCGACAGGTTCGTATCCAGAAAGCAAAGTACAAAAAAGTTTCGATTACCGTGGATACCAAGTTTACCCAGCCGAATCAAGCTGAGGTGCAACAGATCGTCGCGGATAAATCTCTCAAGCACGAGGTTTTCGCCAGGAAAATTTCGGATCGGCAGTGGGATGGCAGCTTTGAAGCGCCGGTAAAGGCGACCGTTTCCGGTGTGTTCGGCACAGCGCGAGTAGTAAATGGCAAAACTACGAGTGTGCATGAAGGGTTGGATTACGCGGTACCAACGGGCACTCCGGTGGCGGCGCTCAATGCTGGAACTGTAATTCTGGCGCAGCCGTTATATTTCGAAGGCAACTGCGTGATGCTCGACCACGGTCAAGGGTTGATGACGCTGTATCTGCACCTCTCGAAAATTGAAGTAAAAGAAGGTCAACAGATCTCCCGCGGCGATCAAATCGGTCTGAGCGGAGGCACCGGGCGCTCTACTGGGCCGCACCTGCATGTCGCCGTACGTTGGCAGGGCGTTTATTTGGATCCTGCGACACTGCTCGAAATGAAGCTGCCTTAATGGCCTAATTCGCTGCCTGCGCTCCGGTAGCAATCGCCCAACTCGCTACTTCGTTGCCCACCGCAGCGCCGTCGCAGAAATTGACATATCGCCCTGAAATCGCGGGCACCCTTTCGCCTGGCACAATGATCCCAACCAAGTTGAGGGGATCGGCCGCTGACAGTGAAACGTTTTCGCCGGTCAGCGGTAACGACCGCGAGGCGCGCAGGGATTCGATGGCTACTGGCAAGGCGAATTGCTCTCCGGAAAATCCGTCCACGAAACGGCCACCGCGAATTTCCCCGCGATCTTCCAGACGCCGGAAGGCAATCTGCATTTCGCGCCACTTGGGCAGGTTGGCTTCGCGCACCAAAAGGTCGCGGAAGACGATGCCATAGCGTTTCAGCAGCATCCAGCAAGTCGCTTCGACTGCACGGCAATGTTCGGCTGCCTGGTCCGTGTGCAGCAGTGCCCAGCGACCCGAACTGTGGCGTGGTCGCGTGTTTCTCCTCTCTCCCGAACTCGAGCGACGTTTCGGATCGATCAAACAGCGGAGATTGTCGAAGCCATCCGCCGTGATCAGCCCGGCGGCAACCAGCTCCCAAAGAGCAGTTTCGATTTCGGCTTTCAGTTTTGATGTAGCGCGCACGATGTCAACGAAAAACGACGCTCCGCGGGTCCGCAGGAAGTCCGCTACCTGTTTTGCCCCTTCGCCCAGGCCGCGCGTTTCGGAATCGCCAGAAGGGCGTTGCGACATCATCCAGTCCGCTTCTTCGCGCACAAAAAATGTAATCGGGGCGACACTCGTTGGTATAACTCGCCGCTTTCCTGAGCCGGAGTCATCGAGGGTTGCAGGGTGAGGCGAGAGACGTCCCCATCCGACGGCCCCAGTCATGCAGAGCTGATCGAGCCACTTCGGGTCGTAATCCGAAATCCTGGATTTAAGAACTTGCCGCTCCCATGCGTTCGCGGGAATTTCGAACCCCTGCAATTGTCCTAAGATTTCCATCAATGAGCGTTCGCCCGCTGCTTGACATCCCGGCGCAACATGCTGCCAACGCAAAAGCCAGCGCATAAATTGGGAGGCAGGAACGGGTTTGATCCCCTTGCGCAGCGTTGCTACCGTCAGACGATGAATTCGCGCCAGCAGCCTTCGCTCACACCACTCTTCTTGCGGCGAAGAAGAAGAAAGGGTAAATTTGCCGCGCAAGATCGATCCGGTTGCTTCCATCCGCAACAGCGCCTTGTCGATGTCAGCTTCGGGCAAATCAAGCAACGCCGCGAGACGCGCGGAAGTCACCGGCCCGGCATGGCTCATCCACCCGGTCACCAGGCGCAACATGGCGTCGTTATAGGACACTGCCACGCCGGCTACGATGGGCATCGTGTGGGTGAAGGTCGCAATAGGGAAGAGCAGCGAAAATGCCTCAGCTCTCTCAGCCGCAACCCAATACCGCCTTTCCGCCACCATTGCAGTAGTGGCCCGTCCGGCCTGTACCAGCCGTTCGAAATCTAGAAGCCATCGCCTCGTTGTGTTGTCCGATAAAACAGTGGAGCTGATGGTCACAAGATTCGAATCGTCAAAACTCTCTGGATGCGCACCCACGACGTGGTTGACCGACATGACGGGACGCCCCATCTCATCGAGGGGTAGAGCGATCAGCGTATGAAGCACGTCGTGTAACTCGTCCGCATCCCGAACATCGGGCCACGCTTCCGCGCACACTTGCTGAATGGCCACGGGATCGAGCCTGCCGACTTCTTCTAATACCGATTCCGGAAGAATCCGGCGCATTTCCACAGCACGAGCGCGCCGCTCCTCAAGCGGAGCGTCGTCGAGATAGGCATACGGATTGGCATTTAGGATTTCGTGGGAAAACTGTGAAGGCACGGGAGTATCAACTGCGATGCAACGAATGCGGCCGTCCGCCATTTTCTGCAAAACTGCTTTCAATCCTTCAATATCCATAGCCTCGGTGAGAACGTCCTTCATGACTTCATTCACGAGAGGATGGTCCGGAATTTTTATGTCCCCTTCAATGTTTTCCTGGCATGCCGCGACATCGGGAAAAACCGATGCCAGCAGATCGTCCGACCGCATCCGTTGAATTTGGGGAGGAACTTTCTTGCCTCCCTGAAAACGCAAAAGCGCAAGCGACCGGTTGGCGTCCCATCGCCATCTCGTGGCGAAAATCGGAGATGCAAGCGCGGCCTGCTCCAGCACCGACTGCACGCTCTCGGGGTTGAGGAAATGGAAAACATCGGCGAGAGGAAAGCTATGTTGCTCCGCTAGCGCGATATTTACGCCATTTTCTGTGGCTGCCGCTTGCAGTTCAAAGTTGAAACTGCGGCAGAAACGCTTGCGCAGCGCCAGTCCCCAGGCTTTATTGATCCGGCCGCCGAAGGGCGCATGTATCACCAGCTGCATACCTCCGCCTTCGTCAAAAAAACGCTCGGCGATAATCGTGTCCTGAGTTGGAACTTCTCCAAGCACCGCGCGGCCATGAAGTATGTATTCAATCGTTTGCTCAGCGCCGGAGTCGTCGAGTCCGCATTCTCGCTTCAACCATTCGACCGTTTCAGCGACCGCCGGCAGCATTTGGGAGACGCCAATCGGCGAAACTTTGACCAGCCTTGTACTGATCTCGCGGCGCAGAGTAGAAACCTGAAGCGACAATTCTTCGGTGCGAGCCGGAGCTTCGCCGCGCCAGAAAGGAACGCTGGGCGGCGCACCGTGAGCGTCTTCTACCAACACCCGACCCGATCTGCCTTCAACCCGCCGGATGCGCCAGGAAGTGTTGCCGAGCAGCATGATGTCGCCGGCACTGCTCTCCACTGCGAAGTCTTCATCCAGCGTGCCGACGACCACACCATCCGGCTCCGCGACCACGGTGAACAACGCCGTTTCTGGTATCGCGCCGCCGCTGGTGATGGCCGCGAGCCGGCTGCCGCGTCGCGCGCGAACTTTATGGTTCACGCGATCGCGATGAAGATAAGCTCCGTAACGTCCGCGCCGGGCCGCGATGCCTTCCGCCAGCATCTCTAGCACGGAATCAAACGTTTCTCGCGGGAGATTTCGGAACGGATAAGCGCGCGTCACGATGGCATACAGCTCATCTTCGTCCCAGCACTCCCCCGGCGGACCGCCGCTTTCGTCGAAAAGAAGCGGTGATTCCGGAACCCGCAGCCTTGAATTCTGGCACGCTGCACACATGGCGACGATTTGCTGCGCCAGAATGTCCAAAGGGGCTTCGGGAATGATCAGGCGATCCAAATCGCCCTGTTGAATTGCACGCACCAAGGCTGCGCATTCCTGCAACTCGTCGCGGGTAGTGGCAAAGAAGCGGCCTTTGGGAATTGCCCCACGCCAGTGGCCGGAGCGTCCAACGCGCTGCAACGCGGCGGCGATGGCACGTGTCGAACCGATTTGCGCCACGAGATCAACCGTGCCGATATCAATGCCCAATTCAAGGGAGGCGGTTGCGACCAGGACTTTGATCTTGCCCTCCTTCAACCGAGTTTCCGCGGTCAAGCGAAGCTTGCGCGAAAGGCTGCCGTGATGCGCGGCGACGTTGTCTTCTCCCAGGCGCTCGCCGAGTTGGTGGGCCATCCGTTCCGCCATGCGCCGGGTGTTCACAAAAACAAGTGTTGAGCGATGTTGTTCAACAAGCTCCACCAGGCGGACATAAATTTCGTCCCACATCGCGTTGGTCGCAATCGCTCCCAACTCAGTGGAGGGAATTTCCACCGCGAGATCGAGCTTTCGCCGATGGCCAACATTCACGATCACCGGCTCTGGACGACCGTTGCCAGCAAGAAATCGGGCGACTTCTTCGATGGGTTTTTGCGTCGCCGACAGCCCAATGCGAATCGGGGCGCGAACGGTCAGAGCTTCCAGCCGTTCCAGTGACAACGCGAGATGTGCGCCGCGCTTGTCATCCACAACCGCATGAATTTCATCAACAATCACGGTTTCGATGTGGCGAAGAATGGCGCGGCTCTTTTCTGCCGTCAGCAGGATGTAGAGCGATTCCGGGGTTGTGACCAGAATGTGCGGCGGATTTTTCAACATGGCCCGGCGTTCGGGCATTAAGGTATCGCCGGTGCGGACTGCGGTGCGAATCTGCGGCATGAGCATTCCGCGTTGACCAGCCATTTCCAATATTTCTCCCAGCGGAGCCTCAAGATTCTTCTGAATGTCGTTCCCTAGAGCCTTCAACGGCGAGATGTACAAAACTTGAGTACACGGGGCGAGACTTCCGGCAAGCGCATCACGAACCAGACGATCAATGCAGGCGAGAAAAGCCGCTAGAGTTTTTCCGGAACCGGTCGGTGCAGAAATCAGGGTCGCGCGGCCTGCAAGAATATGTGGCCATCCCTGCTCTTGGGGTTCGGTCGGAGTGCCAAACTTCGCGGTGAACCACTCGGCCACGAGAGGGTGCGCCCAAGCGAGCGGATCGGAGGTAGGCATAGCGGCATTCTATCGGCTGGGCAAGATATTCGCAAAATCTTCGCCCACACTCTGTGCATTCAAGGGTCAGAACTCGCGACAATGCTAGAATCCGCGGATGTCTAAGAAAAGAGCGAAGAAAATCAAATTGATCCTGTTCGACGTAGACGGTACCCTCACCGACGGCAAACTTTTTTTCATTCCCGCAAGCGCCGATGCGCTTGGCAAACGCGAGGTTCATGAAGCCGATCGGCCCAGTTCTCAAGCCATCGAAGTGAAGGGTTTCCACGCGCACGACGGGGCTGGAATTTCTTTGGCACGCCTGGGTGGCATCAAGACTGGCCTCATCACCAAACGAAGGTCAGAAACCGTCGCGCAACGGGCGCGCGACCTGAAACTGGATTTTGTTCATCAGGGGATACAAGACAAGCTGACCAGCCTGGAACAAATCCTAAAAGAATCCGGACTTAAAAGCCCAGAGGTTGCGTTTGTAGGTGACGATGTTATCGATCTGCCTGTGATGCGTGCCTGCGGACTAGCCGTTGCCGTGGCCAACGCGAGGGATGAGGTTAAGAAGGAAGCGCACTACATAACCCTTAAGGCGGGCGGGGATGGCGGGGCACGAGATGCGATCGAGTATGTGCTAAAAGCTCAAGGCTCGTGGAAACGGGTTGTGTCCGAATACACAAGCGATCGAGTCACAAAAAAATCCACAGCAAAACATCGCTAAAAATGATGTCCACCGGCAACCTGCTTGGGGCGTGATGGCGTTGCCGGCGGACTTTTACTCTCCCTACTAACCCTGTGTTTTCGGGAGCATTTGAAGAGTATTAAACCGCGCCGGAACGAGAAGTTTCGCTTTCAACGGTAAAGTTTTGTAAGTCCGGCTACTGCTGTATAGCCACGGGTCGCTTGTTCATCAATTCGGCGAACCGGGGATCCTTGCGCAGGCTGGCGAATTCGTGGTCCTTATAGACTTCATCGATCCCCGTATAGCCTTCTTCCAGCGCTCGGCGCAGATATTGCAACGATCGGTCCGCTTCATTCAGGCGCGCATAAAGGCGGGCTATCGCATAATCGTAGTGCGCCCGATCCAAAGCCGAAGGCAGTTGTGCGGAAACGCCGTTGTGCGAATTGCGCTCAAAAATGTCAGGATCTAGTTGCATAGCTTTCATGTATGACTCGTTGGCCTTGTCAAAATCTTTACGGGCAAATAAGGCTGCGCCTTGATTGCTATAAAAAGACGCCGAGTAAGGCGCTAGCTTGATGGCCTTCGTGTAGAGACTAAGGGCCCGGTTGTATTTTTTACTCTCGTACTC
The DNA here is from genome assembly GCA_963771505.1 of Terriglobia bacterium. Classification (GTDB taxonomy): domain Bacteria; phylum Acidobacteriota; class Terriglobia; order Terriglobales; family Acidobacteriaceae; genus JAJPHW01. The sequence continues at coordinate 946,640 of CAVYTO010000002.1, read as the reverse complement.
CACGACCCCCATGTTGTTGTACGCGTCCGCGTATTTCCTGTCTGCGTGGATGGCGCGCTCGAAATCTTTCCCCGCGTCGGTGTAGTGCTGGGTCAGCAGCTCACAAATTCCAGCCTTGTTGTAAAGCTTGGCCTTCGAACTGGATTTCGAAATGGCTACCCGGTAGTAGTCGATTGCGTCGAAGTAGGCCTTCTCCGAACGCAGTTGGTCTCCCCGCTCTTCCAGTTCGTCGACCGTCAGCGAAGCGGCCGGCGGTTCGGCTTGCGGCAGGAAGGGAGGGTTTACGTGAGCCTGCTCTGAAGTCTGGGCAGATAGAAGAGATGAAGACACTGCCAGCATCACGAATGACGCCGCAAAGCATACACCCACGCTAGATCGTCGAAACATTGCGCACCTCCTGCAAATCGAAAGAACGCACCGGCTAAGTTCTACTGCGGAGCCGTCGTACCACTGTCCGGCGGCTTCGGTGGTGGTTTAGATGCCTTGTCATCCTTAAACACACCGGCAAGCTTGCCAAAGAATCCTTTTTTCTTGCTCGGATCTTGTCCGTTCGGTGAGGAAGCGCTTTGCCCGTTCGGCGGCGGCACCCCAGACTGGGCCGAGTTTGACGGAGGCAGCGGCTTGTCGCCGCCCAAGCCTAAAACACGCGAGAAGAAGCCTTTGACGCTTCCCGGCTGGTCGCACGACTGGTTGGGTTCCGTCCCGGTCACGAACACGGCTGTGTAAGTCTCGGGGCACGACGGCGTGGATAACAGGTTTGTGCCCTTGTCCAGCTGTACATCGACTACGCCGGGCGGTTGGGTAAATGGCTTCACGTCTGCGTATCGCGGCAGCGTGATCGCCTTTTTCATGAATTCGGCCCAGATCGGGGCCGCGGTTTGCGCGCCGCTCAGGTGGATATCGCTGTAGTCGTCATAGCCGACCCAGACTATGCACAGCAAGTTTGTGGTGTATCCCGCGAACCATCCGTCGTGCGAGCTCCCTGTTTTGCCGGCGGCAGGGGCATTGAATCCGCGAGCGCGGACGGGGAAGGCGGTGCCGAAGTTCAACACGCCTTCCATCATGTTCGTCATGACGGCGGCGACACGCGGGTCGAGGACTTGTTTCTTTTCCGGCTTGAAGTCAAGTACGACGTCACCCTTTGAGTTTCGAACCGAGCTAACCAACAGCGGAGAAATGCGCTGGCCGCCATTTGCAAAAACAGTGTAAGCAGCTGCCATGTCAAGCGGACTGGCGTCGTACGCGCCCAACGCCATTGCCGGCGTGGCTTTCACCGAAACAATCCCGGCAGCTTTCGCCAGGTCGGCGACCTTGTCATATCCCACTTGCTGGGCCAGTTGCACGGTCGCGTTATTCATCGAGAGCGCCAAAGCATAACGGGCCGTAACTTCTCCGTGGTATTCCTCTTTGTAATTTCGAGGCTCGTAGATCTGGTCGCCGTAAGCGAAGGTTCCCGGTTGATCGAGCACCATGGAGACGGGCGTGAGAACAGGCGTCGTTCCGTCGACCGCCGTGTTCACGGCGGCTGCGTAGACGAATGGCTTAAATATCGATCCCGTGGGGCGCTTGGAAACGGCATGATCTAACTGGCTGAGTCCATAATTGCGTCCGCCCACCAAAGCCAGTACTTGCCCTGTATGCGGATCGAGAACGACAACCGCGACTTGGGCGTCCGGTCCGGGAGCAACCTTGGTCTCGTATTTTCCCGGCGCGATTTTGACTTTCTTTGTCCGACGCTTGATGACTTGTTCGTCCACCAGCTTCATGCCAGTCTCGACTGCTTGCGCTGCCGCCTTTTGGAGGTCCGGATCGAGCGACGTATAGATCCGGTACGACTGCTCGTTCATCTGACGATCGTCAAGTTTGCTGTTGAGCGACTCGCGCACCAAGTCCACGTAGTAGGGCGCGTCGCTGGCCTCCACGTTCGGCGGCGCAAGTTTCAGCGGCGTTGCTTTCGCCTTCTGCGCATCGGACGGACTGATCGCGTGCGTTTCCACCATGCTGTCAAGCACCAGATTGCGACGCTCCAAGGCGCGTTCAGGGTGCCGATAGGGCGACAAGTAGCTAGGCCGCTGAATAATTCCGGCCAGTAGAGCTGCTTCTGGCAGAGTGATGTCTTTCAAGTCTTTGTTGAAGTACGCCCTCGACGCTTCTGCGAAGCCGCTAATCGTGAACGAGCCACGTTGTCCAAGGTCGACCCAGTTCGCGTAAAACTCGAAAATTTGCTGCTTGTTGAACTTGCGCTCAAGTTCCAACGCAATGAGCATTTCGGTCAGCTTGCGCTTGACAGTTTTCTCCGGCGACAAGAAAAATCCACGTGAGAGCTGCATCGTCAGGGTGGACCCGCCTTGCTCATGCCGCTGCCGAACCACGTCGATCCATGTGGCTTCAGCCATGCGCATGAAGTTCACGCCGCCATGGGTGAAGAATCGTCGATCTTCAATCGCCAGCACGGCGTTGACCATGTTCAGCGGGATTTCGTTGTACTTGACGATTTGACGTTTGGAACGCTGCTCCGCGTCAAAAAGGGAAGCGACTGGAATCGGCTCAAGCTCATACGCTTCCAAGTCTCCGGTTTTGGCGGAAATGTCAGCAATGGCTCCATTTACAATGCGGACCGTTGCAGACTCGGCCGAATGGAACGATGACGGCCCGGGAGAAATCTGAATTCCGCCCGCGAGAATGCGGAAGCTTCCCATGGGCGCCGAGGAATCTTCCACATAGCCAGCACGGCGCAGCTTCTCCGCAATTTCCCGCGATCCGATTTTTTCTCCGACGTGAATCGATTCGGGAATTGCGTAGATGGTCGCCGAACTCGCGAAAATGGGGTTCCTGAACCGCTTTTCGATGATGCGGTCGTACTTGACGTAGAAGTATGCGAATGCGCCGACACCAGCCATCACCAGCACAACGACAAAAATGAGGGCTGCTTTGAATACAGGGTGGGAGAGGCGGGACGATTTACTAACTCGCGGAATTTTGATTTTTAGGGCCACGATAGGCTAAGGACAACGCTCCACAACGGCACAACCCGGCAGTTTGGCATGCTGGTGAGATGATCCGGATGACCGATGTGTTATCCAGCGCGCACGAGCCAAAGCCTCCCCGGAACATTCTAAATCACTCAATGCTCTTCGGTGGCTTTGACTACGAGCGGCGATTGCTAGAAAGGGCTCTTGTTATCGGAAGAAACGTCGAAGTGAAGGTTTAATGGATAGCCCGGCAATTCTAGACGTACGTTGTAAGGCGCACTTATGGTCAGCGAGCCCGTGTTCACACTACCTGCGCGCCGGACCTTGATGTCATCATGGGCCACCGGGATGTCCATCTCCTGCGCCTTCTTGAAAACAAAATCTCGAATGTCGGATTCCGGTTTGGTGGTATAGGTCTCGAGCGTGGCTTCAGTGCTGACCGCGTCTTTAAACTGATAATTTTCGTAGTACACGGGAATCAGTTCGACGCCCAGGTATCCTGCCAGGCCGATCACAAGAAGTCCGAATAGCATTTTCATAGCGCGAATCCTTTGCCTCGCGCCGACAGAACATCAACGCGCAGGCCGTAGAGCGTGTCGAAAATACTCCTCTACTCCCGCGATGCTAGCATCCTGCATTTGGCGAGTCGAGCGTTCCACGATCTCAACGGTACCTTCGGTAACCTTCTTGCCCACCGTTACCCTGAAGGGAATACCCACCAAATCCGCATCTTTGAACTTGACCCCGGGGCGTTCGTCCCGATCATCCAGTAATACGTCAAATCCGGCTGATTCTAGTCGCTTGGCGATGTCTTTCGCAGCGGCGAAGATAGCCTCGTCCTTAATATTGGTGGGGCTTACAACGATTTCAAATGGCGCAATCGACGCGGGCAGGGAGAAACCGTTCTCGTCATTGGACTGCTCGATGGCGGCGGTCAGAATGCGCTCCATGCCAATCCCGTAACAACCCATGATCGGAGTAACTTCTTTGCCGTTCTGGTCGAGCACGCGCGATCCCATCGATTCGGTATACTTGCGGCCGAGCTTGAAAATGTGGCCGATCTCGACAGCGGTCTCAATTTTTACAACGCCACCGCATTTCGGGCAACTTTCCCCAGCGGTCACCGTACGCATGTCTGCGTAGGCTGTGGGGTGAAAAGTCTCGCCGGGCGTAATGTTCTTAACGTGGAAGTCTTCTCTATTTGCTCCAGAGATGAGATTCTTGCGTCCTTCTAAGGCCTGATCTACAAGCAGAATTGGTTTGTCGCCGTCGTTGAGATTTTTCGCCCACTCAATGCCCAAGGGACCAAGAAATCCCGCCGGCGAACGAAAAAGCTGAAGAATTTCCCCTTCTTCCATTGGACGGGTCGCTTTCCCACCGACTACGGCGGCAAGCTTGGCCTCATTCATCTGGTGGTCGCCACGCATTAGCAGCACGACCGCACGCGACTTCTTTTTTCCAGTCTTCGTGTCGGTCTCGTCCGCCATTAGGGCTAGAGTCTTGATTTTGTTTTTGGGGGACACTCCGAGAAACCTCGCGACATCCTCGATAGTTTTCTGTCCCGGCGTATGCACTTCGAGCGGCTTGCCATCGCCTTCGGAACTCAAATCCTCTATCGAATCGAGTTTCGACGTGGCCTTTTCAATGTTCGCGGCGTAGTCGCAGTTTTCACAACTGACGACCTTGTCCTCTCCAGCCGGCGTGGCAACCATAAACTCTTCCGAACCTGTTCCTCCCATGGCCCCAGAGTCGGCTTGAATGATCATGAACTTCAGCCCGCAACGTTCGAATATGCGTTGGTAGACTTCGCGGTGCTTCTGATAGGAAAGGTCAAGCCCGGCGGCGTCAATGTCGAAAGAGTAGGAATCCTTCATCATGAACTGCCGCACCCGCAGCAATCCGGATTTCGGGCGAGGTTCATCGCGAAACTTCGACTGGATCTGATACCAGATTTGCGGCAACTGCTTATAGCTGCGCAACTCTTTTCTTGCGATATCGGTCATCACTTCTTCATGGGTCATGCCCAGCGCGAGGTCAGCGCCTTTGCGGTCCTTCAGGCGAAACATATTTTCGCCCATCACGGACCAGCGTCCGCTGGCTTCCCAGAGTTCGCGCGGATGCATCGCGGGCAGGTAGAACTCCTGGCCAATTGTGTCCATTTCTTCGCGCACGATGTTCATAATTTTGTTGAACGATCGTTGCCCAAGAAACAGATAGGAATAAAGCCCCGCCGCGAGCTGGCGAATGTAGCCTGCCCGCACCAGGAACTTATGGCTGGCTACGTCGGCGTCGGCGGGTGGCTCCCGCAGCGTAGGAATGAAGAGTTTAGACCAGAGATGCATAGGTAAGTACCTGTTTCAAATGGACTTTCTAATTCTACGCGAAGTATTACTCATTGCAAACTGGAAGTAAAGTTATTGTTGTATACAAACAAATATATATGATATTTTGGGGTGGAGGTTGGTGCGATGACGATTTCAGAACAGGTACACAACTTCGTTTTGACCCACAAACCGAGTTCTTTTTGCGATGACTGCATTCAGAAGAATTTGGGATTATCTCGAAGACAGGAAGTCGAACCGGTAACAAAAACTCTGGGACTCACGCCGGGCTTCGTGCGAGATCCGGGGCGATGCGTTTTTGTCCAACCCCACGTACTAAGCTCGTAATCCGTGCGATCTGAATCACTTTGTCAACATCGTAAAAGGAGGGACGTTGAAAACGATATCGGCAGTGGAAATCAAAGTGGCAGACGAGGTTTGGGTCGTGACCGCATTACTCCATAAAGACCAAGTTGGCCGACCAGATTTTACGATTGAGGAAATTGTAGATCGGGCCAAACAGGAAAAGATCACTGGGACACTTAGGCCGGGCGTTTATCAGCATGTGGTACAGCATTGCGTGGCAAATCGTCCGCCTAATTCTGGACGCTATCGCATACTTTTCGAAACTGCGGCGGGTCGTCGACGCCTCTTTCGCACTGGCGACAGTTACGATCCCGCTCGCGAAGGCGCCAAGACGGCTCCCGAACGAGATGACATTCCTTCTAAATATCAGCCCCTGGTTGATTGGTATAGAGATTGGAATCAGGACGACGTAGCCCAACGAATCAAGAATGACCCCTTATTGGCCCTGATGGGTTCAGGTAAAGAACTGTGGGCCGACGAACATACGGATGAGTATGTGCGGCGAATTCGAGAGGGCTGGGAATGAGTCGCATCTTCTGGGACACAAACATTTTCATTTATCTTTTCGAGGACTACGGCGCCTTTTCTGATCGTGTCGAGGAACTACGGACCAAGATGGTGAAGCGCGGCGACCAACTCCTAACTTCTACGATTACTCTGGGTGAAATCCTGATCAAACCCATGCAGGCTGGAAATGAGCAACTCTGTCGGAGTTACGAGAAAGCCATCTCCGCCGCAGCGGTTGTCGTACCGTTCGATATCAAGGCGGCTAGGCACTACGCGTCAATAAGAAGCAGTCGCTCGATAAAAGCCCCGGACGCCGTGCAGCTATCGTGTGCCGCCAGTGCAGGGGTCGATCTCTTTATCACTAACGACGATCGTTTGCAGAACAAACAGGTGCCAGGAATTCAGTTCATCGTCCCACTAACTCGTGTGCCCATTTAAAAGCTAGGCACCGATTCAATTCAGGCTACCGATTTGAAGTTCAAGAAGAACGACGTAGAAAAAGGCAGATTCAAAGTTGACTGCTTCTCAGCCTGCGGCTGAACAATGGGCCTTACACCAATTCAGTTCCCCATAAGTCATGCAGGTGAACGATGCCTTCAAGTCCGCCGCTCGCGTTGACTACCATCAATGAAGTTATTTTCTTCTCCTCCATGACTGCGAGCGCGGTCGCGGCAAATTCGTGGGGTGCGATGGTGAGTGGGGTGACCGTCATGCAATCGCCAGCCGTCATGTCCAACACTTCCTTGCCGCGCCTTTCGAGCAACCGTCGAAGATCCCCGTCGCTGATGACACCCGCCAGATTCTTGCCATCGATGACGGCCGCGATGCCGAGCTTCTTGCGGGACATTTCATAAATCACATCCGGCATTTTGGCGGCGAGACCGACGGTCGGCAATTCTTCCCCCCGGTGCATTAGAGCCTCAACGCGGGCGAGGCGCTTACCGAGTTTTCCCCCCGGATGCAGATCGGCAAAGTCTTCTTCTTTGAAACCGCGCTTTTCCGACAGAACGACTGCCAACGCATCACCCAACGCGAGCATTGCCGTCGTCGATGCGGTGGGCGCCAATCCGAGTGAACATGCTTCCTGTGCGACTGAGCAGTCCAGCGCAACATCGGCAGCGTCTGCGAGTGTAGAAACCGGCGTGACAGTGTTTTGGTGGACCGCGAAAAGTTCATCGCCAGTCATTGCGATTAGCGGCACTCGCAATCGCTTGATTGTCGCCAACAGTTTCAAAATTTCCTCGGTTTCGCCACTCGCGGATAGCGCCACCACTACGTCGCCCTTAACCACCATCCCCAAATCTCCATGAACAGCTTCGACAGGATGCATAAAAACCGCGGGGCAACCAGTCGAATTCAACGTCGCTGCAATCTTGCGGGCGATAATGCCGCTCTTGCCCATTCCAGTAACGACGACGCGCCCGGTGCAAGCGAACAGCAATTCCACGGCCCGGCTAAATGCGGAGGCCATAGGCCCGGCAATGCGATCGGCCAGCGACCGCAGAGCGGCAGCCTCAATGCGGACAACATTTTCGCCAGTAGTTTTCATGGAACGCTAGGATGTTAGCACGCTGTTGAGCTTCTTCTGGATCAGAAGTGGTCGTCGAAGACCTGCACGCTCTCGCCTAGACCTTTAGCCTGAATCGCACGGTCCCATGGGCCGGCTTCCCAATTGTCTTTCTTTTTCTCGGGATGGATCCACGGCGGCAAGTTGATCAGCAGACGCTGCGCCAAGGATTGGGCATAGGGCTCGTAGCGCGAACGCAAATAGGCCAGCTTCGTGTTCGAAGCTTCAGTGTCGCGAACGGCCACTCCGCGATCGGTCAATTTTTGTCGAAGCCGCAAAAGTTCCTCTGGCGGAAGGCGATTCGGGCCGTTTGGGTTGTACCTTGCGCTTACGGTCTGGGTAAGATCCACCATCGCGTGCCGTGCGATGGCGAATGTGATCTTCGCCTGCTCGTTGCGGATGTCGTCCACCCCGGCGATCACCAGCGACGTGGCGTCGAGAATCGCGGTGAGCGCGCTGAGCCACGATTGATTATTGTGCTGCGAACGAAAAAAATTAAGCACCGGATAAGACAAATGGCTCTCCAGAACTTCTGCCGACCAACGCTCCCAGTCGCGGAATATCTGATCCAGCACTTCCTGCTGCGGACAGTTACCGAACCGCGCCAGAAGTTCAGCCGCAGTGGGCGGTGAGCCCGCGCGCGCGTCCAGTAACGAAATTTCAATTTCACGGGTGGAAAATCGAGAATAAATCGTCGGCAAATAGCCGAGCACCAAACCAAGAAACCCGAAGCCCATGCCCGCTTCAAGAACGGCCAATGCTCGCGCGATTCCGGAAGTCGGAACGATATCGCCGTAGCCCAGCGTGAAAAAGGTCTCGCCGCTGTGATATAGCAGTCCGCCAAATGTAACCGGCTGACCGTTCAGTTGAATGTGCTCGCCGACCCCGAACTGGACCACGGCGAATCCAAATATCAATCCCATGGCCCAAACGCCCAAAAGAAAAATCAAAGACAAAGGCCCGAAGTACCCTAGAAAATTTTCCCGCCGTGACGGCAGTGGAATCTTCCCCACAAGTTTTGAGAAAGGAACCCAGGTGTACCGATAAAACATCGAGGTCAGGCGGTAGCGGCGGTTGACTCTGCGGGGCAGAACCACCGTTTCAAAGGCGTCGAGCAGCACAGTGAAAATTGTGCCGAGGCCGAAAATCGTAGCTAATACATTCATTGTTACGAGAGCTATTGATGCGTCAGCGCTGAAGCCGATTCATGATTGCCTAAGACCCTACTCGGTGGATGCCCTCGCGGCGGCATGCACGGCGAGCAACTGCTTCAGCACACCGCGCAGCCTAGTCGACTCAAGCGCATTCGCTCCGTCGGACTTTGCCAAAGACGGGTTGTCGTGAACTTCCATGAAAATGCCATCTACTCCAGCCGCCACCGCTGCCCGCGCCAGCACCGGACTGAATTCCGGTTGCCCGCCGCTAACGGCATGGTCGCCGTCTGATCCCGCGGACGGCAATTGCACGGAGTGCGTCGCGTCGAACACTACAGGTGCAAACTTTTGCATAATCGGCAGCGATCGCATGTCTACCACCAGATTGCTGTAGCCAAAACTGGACCCGCGTTCGGTGAGGAACACTCTATCGTTGCCTGCGGTGCGGCACTTCTCCACGGCGCTTTTCATGTCCTGAGGCGCAACGAACTGACCCTTTTTGATGTTGACGGCCCTTTCACTCATGGCTGCGGCGACAACCAAATCCGTCTGGCGGCAAAGAAACGCCGGTATTTGGATCACGTCTGCCACCTCCGCGACTTTGGCGACGTCGTGCACGTCGTGCACATCGGTTAAGACAGGAAGATGAACTTCGTCCTTTACTTTCTTGAGAATACGGAGCCCTTCGGTCAGGCCGGGTCCGCGGAAACTCCGAATCGAAGTGCGGTTGGCTTTATCGTACGAGGCTTTAAATATTAAAGGAACGTTCAGCGATCGAGTCACGCCCTTGATGATTTCTGCCATCCGCAACGCGTGTTCTTCACTCTCGATAACGCATGGACCTGCTATCAGGAAAAGGCTGCCGGATCCGATGCGGACGTCTCCGGCCAAGAACGAGTTGTGCATGTTCACCTCGCGTAGTCTGGAACCGGCAATTCTACTTGATCGGCGATGCCGCATATGGCCGATCAGTCTGGCACATTTGAGTCATCTTTCTACTTGACTTTCTCGCGCCAGGAAAATAACCTTCCGCCAATTTCCTTTCCTCCCAAAGGCGAGACCTAAATTTGTGAAACTGGAGCACTCCCATGATGAAGCCTCTCCCCGTTTTGAAGTCAGATGAAACACACGATCACATCACAAAAGACCCGGCTGTTTTCCCAACAATAAAATCACCCGGTCGACGCAGTTTCCTTGGCAAACTTGGTGGCGTGGCAGCAGCGGCAATCGCTGCCGGAGGCATCACAACCCTGGAACCGCTGGTTGGAGGAAAGAGTTCTTACGCTTTTGCCGATGACATCGGCCCGTTGGGCGACCAGGCTCGCGCCGACGCCGCCTACAATCTGCGAGTCAATCAAGCCACGACCCAGCACAATCTGCCGCTCGTGCCGCATCCCACGAACGGAGACGAAGCGTTATACGCGGACAAAGGCGCCACCTTTACGAAGTGTTTAAACCACGACAACTTTGGTCGGGTCGACTTGAATGGATATAACGCCCTCATCAACGCTCTAACAACCGGCAACCCCGCCGATTTCGAAGCTATACCACTCGGAGGCAAGCGAACCCTGACCAATCCTCAGTCGGGTCTAGCCTATGACTTGGAGGGAACGGACGGGCACAACTTTACTGTCGATGCTGCACCCGTGATGGCCGGCAGCCAGCAGGCCGCAGAGATGGTCGAAATGTATTGGGCGGCATTGTTGCGGGACGTCCCGTTCTCAACCTACTCGTCGAACGCGACGGCAAATCAGGCTGCCGCCGAACTCAACGGGCTCTCTGGATATGTCGGGCCGCGGAATGGCAGCGGCCAAGTTACCACCAACGAATTGTTCCGTGGCAACTTTGCAGGTGAAACAACTGGCCCTTATGCCTCGCAATTCATGGTGCTTCCGACTTACCTCGGAAACCAGCCGATCACGCAGAGATTCCAAACCTATGTGCGCGGCATTGACTACCTGACGGATTTCAACTCTTATGTTTTGATTCAAAATGGCGGCAGTACCGGCGACGTGAACGTGATCGATCCGGTTTTCCGCTACGCCAGGAACGGCCGGGATTTCGCCGCGTGGACGCATGTGGACGTTCTTTATCAGGCATATTTTGTGGCGTTGTTGGGACTACAAACGCTCGGGGCTCCGGTTAATCCCGGCAATCCGTATGCCGCTTCAGCGACTCAAGCCGGTTTTGGTACCTTTGGCGGGCCTGATTGCGCCGCAACCATCGGCGAAGTAGCAAGCCGTGCGCTCAAGGCGGTCTGGTTTCAGAAGTGGTACGTGCATCGCCGGGCCCGTCCCGAAGTGCCGGGAGCCATCGCTCACCTGATCAAGACTGGCCAAGGAGCGGACACAGACGTGACGCTGTCGCCGGACTTCCTGAACTCAAAAGCGCTCGCGAACATGTTCAGGGCGCATGGCAGCTACCTTCTGCCGCAAGCGTTCCCTGAGGGGTCGCCCACGCATCCCTCTTACCCCACTGGACATGGGACTGTCGGAGGAGCATGCATCACCGTCCTAAAATTTTTCTTCGACGGAAACTTCGTGATTCCGAATCCGATGATGCCAAACAACGCCGGAACAGCGCTGACTCCCTACACGGGGTCACAGCTCACGGTCAACAACGAACTGAACAAGTTGGGACACAACATCACCTTCGGCCACGGAATTCATGCTGGAATCCATTACCGGAGCGATAGCGATGAATCGCTGGCGCTTGGTGAAGCTGTTGCCTTAAGCATTCTGCAAGACAAGGCGCAGACCTATAACGAGAAGTTTACGGTCAACATCACGAAATTCGACGGCACCACCGCGACCATCACCAACCAATAAAATGAAATGGGGACAGGGCCAAAAACCCCGTCCCCACTTCCTCAAACCGAACTTACCGGACGTTCTGTGGCCGGTGAAACATTTCCACGGCATCTGACTCTTTTTGCGCGGTTCTCCGCAGTCCGCTCTGATACGCCGCTCCCACAAATGCCTTGAACAGCGGGTGCGGTTCCAGCGGTTTCGATTTGAATTCTGGATGAAATTGGCAGCCGATGAAGTGCGGATGGTCGGGGAGTTCGATCATCTCGACATAAGTTCCATCAGGCGTAGAACCGGAAATTCGCATGCCTGCGGCGGTCAACGGGCCTTCGTACTCACGATTGAATTCGTAGCGGTGGCGATGGCGCTCGCTGATTTCGGTCTCGCCGTAAATCCGTTGGGCCAGCGTGTCAGGTTCAATTTTGCAGGTCCACGCGCCTAAGCGCATGGTCCCGCCCAGCTCTTCAACGCCCCGAAGTTCGCGAAGTTTATAAATGACCCGATGAGGCGTTGCCGGATTGAACTCGCTGGAGTTCGCCTCCGCCAGTCCGCAGACGTTGCGCGCGAATTCAATGCACGCTGTCTGCATTCCCAGGCAGATGCCAAAGTAAGGCACCATCTTCTCGCGCGCGTAACGAATCGCGTTAAGCATCCCTTCGATGCCGCGTTTGCCAAATCCCCCCGGCACCAGCAGACCGTCGTAATCGCGCAACTGCTCTTCGCACTTAGTGCTGTCGCCTTCCAAACCTTCTGCTTCGATCCAGTTCACCTGCAATTTCAGGTTGTGAGCCAGGGCTCCGTGCACCAACGCTTCTTTCAGAGATTTGTACGAGTCTTCATATTCCACATACTTGCCGACAATCCCGATCGTGACTTCCGCCTTTGGATTGTAGACACGATGAACGAGTTCTTCCCACTTCGACATGTCGCGATCTTTGGCTTCGATGTGCAGATATTTGAGCGCCAGGGTGTCCACCCCTTCACTGGCGAAGTTGAGTGGAACTTCGTAGATCGACGCGACATCCTTTGCGGTAATTACAGCTTCCTCTTCGACGTTACAGAAAAGGGCAATCTTCGACTTGATGTCCTTGGATAGAAACCGGTCGGTGCGGCAAAGAAGAATATCAGGCTGAATTCCGATGCTGAGCAATTCCTTCACCGAGTGCTGCGTAGGTTTAGTCTTTAATTCCTGCGCCGCAGCAATGAACGGGACGAGCGTCACGTGCATGAACATCGTGTGCTCGCGGCCAAGCTCCTGGCGCATCTGGCGAATCGCTTCCATGAACGGCAGTGACTCGATATCGCCGACAGTGCCGCCAATTTCCACGATCGCGACATCGACGTCGTGTGCGACTTTTTTCATTGCCGCCTTGATTTCGTTCGTGACGTGAGGAATCACTTGAACCGTCTTGCCTAAGTAATCGCCGCGCCGCTCTTTAGCGATGATTTGTTCGTAGATCCGGCCAGTCGTCCAGTTATTGTCGCGCGACAGCTTTGCGTGTGTGAATCGTTCGTAGTGACCGAGATCGAGGTCGGTTTCGGCTCCGTCATCGGTGACGAAAACTTCGCCATGCTGAAACGGAGACATTGTTCCCGGGTCAACATTGAGGTAGGGGTCGAACTTCATCAGATTGACCTTGAGCCCGCGGCTCTCAAGCAAGCAGCCGATGGAGGCTGCGGCCAGACCTTTGCCAAGAGAAGACACAACTCCGCCCGTCACAAAGATGTATTTTGCCGACATCTGCGCGTCACCTCAAATTGTTTTTGAAATTTGTGCAGGCTGGGATGCACAAACAATTATGGCAGAAAAAAATGAGGAAGGGAATCTGTGACAAACGGGGAATTCTCCGCTGCTGGTCTCCCCTGCTGGCGTCTTTAACGTGCGCAGTAGTGCTTGTCTCCCGTATATCTTGGTCGCGTGTGTCACTTGATCATCGCCATGTCATTTGGTAACATTAGTGACATTATGATGGAATCCCGTGCGCGCGTGAATGGGAATGGAAGAATCGTCATTCCCGCACATTTTCGCAAGACCCTCGGCATCAACCTCGGCGATGAAGTCGTCATGAAGGTGGAGGACAACGAGCTACGAATTTCGACGCTAGCGCGGCGTATCGAGAAAGCCAGTCGACTGGTCCGGAAACATGTGAAGCCCGGAACTTCATTGGTTGACGAATTGATTTCCGAGCGGCGCGACGCCGCGAAGCTTGAGTAGCGTAGTGCTGGACGCCTCCGCCGTCCTTGCGGTCCTGAACGGTGAACCGGGCGCGGAGAAATTAACGCCGGAGCTTCTTTCTTCAGCCACCGCAGGAACCGTCAACCTGGCAGAGGTGCAGAGTAAGTTAGTCAGTAGAGGCATTGATCCCGACGACGCGTGGGAAGCGGCACTCAGCCCGATTCGAAACGTAAACGAATTTACCCTGGAACAAGCCAAACTGGCCGGCAGCCTGGTGCAAAAAACCCAGTCACTTGGCCTGTCTCTCGGTGATCGTGCCTGTCTGGCGCTCGCTATCACGATGGGAGTTCCCGTGTACACAGCGGACAGGTCGTGGAAATCTCTGAAACTAGGGATTAAAATTCATCTTGTACGGTGAGCAGGATCGAGTCGTGCCATCCTTGAGTGCTTTTTTTCGAAGGCGTTGCCTACTCTTCTTACAGGCTGCCATCTTTCTTCTGTTGCTGGCTACGCCGTCTACACGGGCGGGCGGGCAAGACCTTTCCAAGCGGCTCATCCTCAAAGACGGCACCTACCAACTCGCCACCAAATGGGAAGTCCAAGGCGATCGGGTGAAGTTTTACAGCGCCGAACGCAGCGACTGGGAAGAACTACCCAACAGTTTGGTGGACTGGAACGCGACCAACCAATTCGAAAAAGAACGCAAAGCTGGAATTCCGGCGCCCGAGGCAGTTGCACTCGACAAAGAAATCGCCGATGAACGGGCAGCGGATGAATCCCGCCAGCCCGAGGTCGCGAGCGGATTACGTTTGCCTGAAGACGGCTCCATCCTGCTGCTGGACACTTTTGACAATCAGCCGCAGCTGGTAGAACTCCAGCAAAACGGCGGCGAAGTCGATCGCAACACGAAAACCAATATGCTGCGAGCTGCGATCAACCCAATCGCCGGCGCGAAACAGACGATCCAATTGGAAGGCCCTCACGCTCAGGTGCAAGCGCACACGTTGGTGCCCTCGATTTACGTCAATCTGGCGCAAAATCCCGCAGAAAACACCAACGCGAACATGGCGCAGCCACAGCAGCCGGAAAAACCACAGCAGCCGATGGACGAGTGGGACCGGTTTCGCATCGTGCGCGCCGAATCCAAAAAGGGCATGCGGGTCATCGGTCAGATAAAAATCAATCCCCTGGGAAAAAGCAGCCAGCAAACGAATCTCATTGCGACCACTTCAGTAAAGATCACCGGCGGATGGATCAAGGTGACTCCTGATAAGCCGCTCAATCCGGGCGAGTATGCGGTAGTCGAAAGCATGGGGCGAGAAGGAATCAACCTCTTTGTGTGGGATTTCGGGGTCAATTCGTCGGCTGCCGCGAATGGCTCGGTAATCAAACCCGGCCCTGCTTCCGAGTCGGATCCGGCCAAACCGGCGGGAATGCAACCCAAACGTTAATCAGATACCCAGCGCTTCTTGCTGGATCCGCTTCCAAGCTTGTTCGACGTGTTGAAGCTCGGTGCGATACTGCCCAACGCACAGGCGCAAAGTCGTTTTCCCGTCGAGCTTAGTGTGGGTAAGATACAAATCTCCGCTTCGATTCAGATTTTCCATGATAGTTTGGTTGGCTGCGTCGCCACCTTTATGTCGGAAGCAAACCAGATTTAACGGGTAGGGAGCGGTGAGTTCAAACCGGTCATCGGCCTTCACCCACTCTGCAAAATCTCGCGCCAGAGCCACATGCTGGCGGACGTGGTGTTGCAAGCCTTCGATTCCATAGTGCCGCAGAACAAACCACAGCTTCAGTGCGCGAAAACGCCGACCCAGCGGAATCTGCCAATCGCGATAGTCAATGACTGATCCCGATTCCGTCGCTTGATTTCGCAGATATTCGGGAAGAATGCTGAGCGCCTGAATCAATGCCTCACGATCGGCCACCCAGAAACAATCGCAGTCGAATGTGGTGAACATCCATTTATGAGGATTGAACGCGTAGCTGTCAGCTTCCGCCACACCATCGTGAATGTGCCTGAATTCCGGGCAAAGCGCCGCCGTACCTGACATGGCGGCGTCGACGTGATGCCACAGACAGTGCTTTTTGGCAATGCTGCTGATTTCTCGGATTGGGTCGATGGAGTTCGATGAGGTGGTGCCAATGGTCGAACAGACGAAAAACGGCTTGAGCCCAGCCTGCTTATCTTTTTCGATCTGCCGCTCCAGCCCGGCTGCGGACATCGCAAAATTTCGATCGACATCGAGCAAGCGCAGGCCGTTGCGCCCAATCCCGCAAATCATCGCCGCTTTTTCTATTGAAGAATGGGCGTGGGCAGAAGTGTAGGCGACGAGCTTCCCATCGCAACCATCGCTGTTCGTCGCAAAACCTGTCGCCCGTTCCCGCGCGGCCAACATGGCGCACAAAGACGCGCTTGAGGCAGTATCTTGAATCACTCCACCGCCCGAATTGGTGGACAAAAAAGTCTCCGGAAGTCCAAGCACGGGCACAAGCCAATCCAGGATGTGAGCCTCCAGTTCGGTGCAAGCAGGACTGGTGGCCCAAAGCATGCCCTGGACGCCCAATCCAGACGACAGTAGATCGCCTAAGATCGCCGGCGCCGAAGAATTGGAAGGAAAGAACGCAAAGAAGTTGGGAGATTGCCAATGTGTGATACCGGGGATGATCAATTTCTCGATATCGGCAAGAATGGCAGCGAACGACTCGCCTCTTGCCGGAGCGCTTGACGGAAGGGAATCGCGGATCGCTCCAGGCTTCACTGGAGAAAGAACAGGATAAGTCTCGATTCGCGCTTGATAGTCCGCGATCCAATCGACTACCTCATAACCGTGTCGGCGGAATTCCTCCGGCGTCATGTGGAACGTTTTGGGCTTTACGGCGTCGCTCATGCGAGCCTACCGTAGAAGATCTGGGTCGTGTAATCGAAAGGCACTCGGCCCTCGACTTGATTCTTATCAAAGGCCCTCTTCAAGGCGCGTAGCATCGGTTCATAACTAGCGTGATCCGGTTTAGGGACGTATGACGACGACAGCATGCGGCCCTTCATGCTCTCATAATCGGAGCTTTGCCCCCACTCGATTGCTTTGTATCTGCCGTCTTTACCAAAAAATTTGTCCGCGATGGCGATTTCTTTTTCGTCGTGCCGCACCTCTTTGTAATCGACGCCATAATTTAACAGCACCTGCTCATAATCGCGCGCGAAGGCTGATCCATCGAGGTTGCGCTTGTTCCAGATGAGAGCTGCCCATCCGCCAGGCTTCAGAATGCGGACAAATTCCTTCCGCGCTTTATCGCAATCGAACCAATGCGCCGCTTGAGCTGCTGTGATGATATCTACGCTCTGATCGTCGAGGTGAGTGCTCTCCGCAGTTCCGTGAATACTGCGAAACTTCGTAAAGGCTGCGAGATATTCCTCACCCGCTTGCCGCATCGGCCCGTTTGGATCAATACCGATAACGGAATTCCCCTTCTCCAATAGCAGCTTGGTAAATATCCCTGTACCGAAGGCGATGTCAGCGACTACGGTGGCTGAAGTCATTCCACATTCGTCTCGCAGCAGCGTGATTATCTCGGAAGGGTAGCTCGGGCGGAAGCGACGGTAATTATCGACGCGGGAAGAAAATCTCTCCGTGGAATCGCGGACAACAGTCATGTCACCAGTTTAACAACTTGCCGCCAACCTCAGCCTTCGCCGTTTCTGCTTACCACGTGATACTGCGCTAAGACGGCATCGCTCGAAATGACGCCTTCAAGCTTGCGGAAGTCGGCTCGACTAACGACCGGTACCAGCGGAAATTGGTAAACGTATCGCAAAGCCATTTCCAGAGGATAGTCAGGATGCAAGTAAGGTAGCCGTCCTGTCGGAAGCGCGGAAGCCAGCGACATTTCCCCTTTGCCTTCGCCCGAAAGTCTCTCAAGTAAATCTCGTGAAGCGCTACCCCATCCGCTAGGACTCATGCGCACCATGAATGTTCCCGCGGACGATCTTTGCGCGGTAATCATCGCGCTCGCGACAGTCTCATCCGCGTTCAAAATTGGCAGATCGAGAACCTGCATGGCGTCCTCGACGCGCAATACTTTTTCTTCCCGCTGTTCTTCCATCGAAGGTAGATCGAGTCCATCCTGGCGGGTCAGCATGTCAAAAATAGGAGTCGGTTGAAGACTCCTCGACACCACATAAGCGAGCGTGTTGGCTACGATCACTGGCAGAATGATCGAATAGTTTCCGCAAACTTCCAGCACCATAAATACGGACGTCAGCGGCGCCCTCAGGAAACCTGCGAACAATACTCCCATGCCAACCAAGGCATAGGTTCCAGTTGATCCGGTGAGGTGTGGATAGAAATGTTGCTCGATCCCACCTACCGCTCCGCCTAACATTGCTCCTACGAAAAGAGTCGGCGCAAACATTCCGCCGGGTGCTCCGCTCACGAACGACATCGTCGTCGCAAGAATTTTTAGTCCGGCCAGTATAGCCAGCATTTGCCACGTGAATTGGCCGTGCATGGCTTCGTCCATATACTGGTAGCCCGCACCCATAATCTGCGGAGCGCCCAAATATCCGATGAGCCCGATAATCAGGCCGGCAACCGCCGGTTGAGCATACTGCGTCCACCGAGGCAGAGTGCGCAATCGCGGACGCAGGTAGCCGATGGATTTTGCGAAGATCACGGCAGCCCCTCCGCCAATGATGCCCAGAAGCGCGTACGCAATCAGCTCCGCCGGGCGGATGGAAGTCACCGACGGAATTCGGAATAACGGCTGCGATCCAAGAAACCAACGCACTACAACTACGCTCGAAATCGCGGAAAGAACAACCGACCCGAGGATCCCGGCACTCCAACGGCCGATCACTTCTTCTATGACAAAAAGCACAGCTGAGATAGGTGCATTGAAAGCGGCAGCCAACCCTGCTGCTGCGCCAACCGGTGCCAACAAGCGCAGTTTTTCGCGGGAAAACTTCATCCTTCGTCCCAGAGCCGATGCGATGCTGGCACCGATCTGCAACGAGGGATCTTCAGGTCCCAGCGAATGTCCTGACCCAATTGCCAGCGCCGAAGTAATGAACTTTCCGACGGCGGTGCGAAAGGGAATGAAGCCATTAAAGATGTACAGCGCCGCTTTCGTCTGGTTGACTCCGCTGCCGCGAACCAGCGGAAAGACATGCGCAACCAGCACCGCAACGAGCAGCCCCATCAATGTGGGAGCGATTAGAAGTCGCAGGTCGTGCGCATGTGGCGCGGGGCCGAGAAGACCGATGCGTGTCCAGTCGATCGCTAATCGAAAACAGACCACCGACAAGCCGGAAAATATTCCGATAAACACAGCGATGATCAGAAAAAATTGTTCTTCGCGGAAGGCCGCCGACCAGGAATACCAATGCGTCTTTGACGCGACGGAAGATTGCAACTTCATATCTGCCGGGGGCGTGCTCGCAACGCTCATCGAGACGCTCCGGAGCGTTCCTGCGACAAAATGAGCAGCGCTTGGTCCATACCCGATGGGGTGCCGCAGACACGGGCAGTTTGCTGTTCGATCTCGGAGATCAAATCCATTTTCGCGCTCACGTACTCTCTGTCCGGCGTGCCTCGAGTTTTAGCCTTCAGCGATTGCCACTTCGCTTGCAGCCTGGAAAAATCATCGGTCGCTGACGGCTGGTTCAAGTCAATATTTTGCGACTTGGCGCAGTCTTGCAACCGCGACTCGGCTTGCTGCCACGAAATATCGACGCGGTGCTGCTGCTCCGCGAACGAGATTTTTCGGTCGAACGGATCCAATTCAAGCACCATCGTGGTCATGTGAAGCAAGTCCGCGGACTCGGCGTCGCCAGGATTCGCCTTTGCGGCCCTTTCCAAATGCGTTTCCGCAGTTCGGTAGTCCCCGAGATGAAACGCCGCAGCGCCCAGCCCAGCAAGTGCCACAGCGTTCTCTGGCTCCTTGCGCAATATCTCCCGGTAAGCTTCGGCCGCATGTTCGTAGTCCTGGGACTTTTCGAACAAGCTGGCGATCCGCAACTCGGTCGATATGGCGGGCGGGTGAGTTGCATCGAGCATAATAAGTTCGGCTTGCGCGTGCGGGATTGAGTTTGCTCGCAAAAGGAAGTCGATCAGCTCGAACTCTGCATTTGTTCGATTAGTTTGGGCATCCGTCGGCCATATCCCGTAGATCGCGTTGTGGTAGTACTGAATGGCTTTGTCCACCGATCCTTCACGCGCTGCTAACCGCCCCAATGCCCGGTTCACTAAACCGTCCTGCGGTTTCGCTTCCCATAGGCCGATGAGATAAGCTTCAGACTCCTCAGTGCGCCCTGAGTCGCGCAAAGCGGCCGCCAGGCTGAGTTGATATTGAAAATCATCGCGGTTGTAAAGAAGAGCGGCGCGAAAGTCTTCGATCGCCAGCTCGGGATTGCCGGCGCGTTGCTCTGCTAAACCCTTTTCGAAAGTGTGCCGCCCCAAAGCTTTTTCCTGCTCGCCGAATCGGTTCACTAATCGAGTAACCGCCAGGAACATACAGATCGCAATAACCAGCAGTCCGGTGATGACGGCTGGAGGATTGCGCGCGATTGATTCCATTTGTTTGCCGAGCATGGTCTTACTTCGATGCTAAACCAACTTTTTGCCTGGCGCTTGAGAGAGCGATGATCTCCGGATCCACCGGGTCCGCCCCTTATGAGGTAGAATTTTGGTTCTGCCACACTTCAGCTAGATGAAAGCCTCTTGTGAAGCGCTTCGGTAGCCGGATTGTTCTTCTGCTCGTCATTCCGATGTTTTCAAATCTTGTGCCGCCGGCCCGGATCCCCGGCAAAACGGCGACGGCTCCATTATCCATCTTTGGCTTCGCAAATCCGCAGGTAGAAATCGCCTGGGAATCTCGCTTTCTTTCGGTGCCCGATCCGAAACTTGCGGAAAAACATCTACATGTGCTCACGCAGGCGCCGCATATGGCGGGGACGATTGAAGACAAAGCTACCGCCGATTATGTCGCCGAAAAATTTCGCGATGCCGGGCTTGCTACACAAATCGTCGAGTACCGCGTTTGGATGAATTACCCCCAAGAAATTAGCCTGGACATAATTGCCCCCGCGGACATCCACATGCACGGCCCCAGCCGAGAACATGTCGAGGGGGATCCGTTCCAAGATGATCCGCGGGTCGTTACCCCTTTTAATGCCATGTCGGCATCGGGCGACGCTGAGGCAGACGTTATCTATGCCAACTACGGCAGGCCCGAAGATTTTAAGAAATTGGACGAGTTGAAGATCAGCGTCCGCGGCAAAATCGTGCTCGTTCGCTACGGACACAACTTTCGTGGCGTGAAAGCGCTGCTGGCGCAACAACGAGGTGCAGCAGGTCTCATCATTTACAGCGACCCGGCGGACGATGGATGGCAGCAGGGGGATAAATATCCGCAAGGGCCGTGGCGGCCGGATACCGGTGTCCAGCGTGGCTCTGTCGGCTACATATTTGAATTTGCTGGCGACCCCACGACGCCGGGTATTGCATCCGAACCTTCGCTGCCAGACTCGAAACGCATTCCCCCGTCACAATCGGCAGCTTTGCCGAAAATACCGATCACTCCGATTTCCTACGCTGAAGCGTGGCCAATTCTGTCTCACATGGCGGGACCGACGCCGCCGCACGATTGGCAAGGGTCGTTACCGTTTACCTATCACATCGGGCCGGGGCCGGTCAGGGTGAAGATGCACCTCAAACAGGACTATCAGTACCGCACGATCTGGGACGTGATCGGTCAAATCCGCGGAAGCGAACAGCCGAATGAATCCGTCGTAGCGGGAAATCACCGCGACGCGTGGGTTTATGGCGCGGTAGACCCAAACAGCGGCACGGCTGCAATGTTGGAGGCAGTGCACGGTATCGGCGACCTATTAAAGACAGGATGGAAACCGAAGCGCTCGATTGTCATCGCTAGTTGGGATGCGGAGGAGTTTGGTTTGATCGGTTCCACCGAGTGGGTGGAGCAACATGAATCCGAACTCAGGAACGCGGTGGCATATTTCAATATGGATGTCGCAGTGTCGGGGCAGAAATTCAGCGCATCATCGGTGCCAACTTTGAAGCAATTCATCCGCGATATTTCCACAGTCGTACCCAGTCCCCAGGGAGGGACTGTTTACGATGCGTGGAGGAGATCAAACCAGTTGGGCTCGAGACAGGCCGACGATCCGGGCAGCCAGGACCGAACTCCAGCCGCCGAAACCAAAGCCGACGTTCCGGTAGGCGATTTGGGCAGCGGATCCGACTACACTCCGTTTCTGCAACATCTTGGTGTGCCCTCGACAGACATAGGCTCGACCGGTCCGTACGGTGTCTACCACTCGGCCTTCGATAATTTCAACTGGTTCAAGAAATTCGGCGATCCTACATTTGTTTACGAGCAAGAAATGGCGCGAATGTTCGGGCTGGAAATTATTCGGATGAGCGACGTCGACATCCTTCCATTCGATTACGAAGAATACGGAAAGGAAATCCTCGTCTACCTTGATGCCGCCAACAAGAAAGCTGAGGCGGAGTTCGGCGCACCGGACACGCACTTTCAGCAGGCCGCTTCAGCCGCGCGCCGCTTTGAGGAAGCCGGAGCAAAGATGACGGCTCGGCAGCGCAAAGGTGGAAAAGATATAGAAAAACTGAACGCGGCTCTGATTCAAGCCGAGAGGGAACTCCTCATCGAGGGCGGTTTGCCGCACCGGCCCTGGTATCGACATTCAATTTATGCTCCGGGAGAGTACACCGGCTACGCCGCCGTAGTCATTCCTGGAGTCAATGAATCGATTGACCGGCATGACCGTGCCGAGGCCGACCATCAGTTAGATTTGCTTTCAGCCGCTCTTGATCGCGCCGCCAGAGCGCTCGACATCGGTAAGTAGAAGGCAATGCTGCCGGCTAAACTCACTTTGTAGTAATGTGGTCTGCCATGGCCGTTACCAGCAACGCCGTCGATCAGCTTCTCCGAACCGTGCCTTCCGCGGCGGCTGCGACTTTCCTCGCGCTGTTTCCGATCGTCGATCCGTTCGGCGGCATCCCGGTCTTCTACTCGCTCACCGCTCGCTACCCATCTTCGGAGCGCAATCGCACGGCGATGAAAACTGCGGCGTATGTTTTTGGCATCCTCGTCGTTTTTTTATTTTTCGGACGATTTGTTCTGGGCTTCTTCGGAATCTCGCTACCCGTGTTGAAGATCGCCGGCGGCCTGATCGTAGCCAACACGGCGTGGGGGATGGTTACGTCAACCAGCCGGATCACTCCCGCCGAAAGCCATGAAGCCATCACGAAAGAAGACGTATCCTTCGCTCCGCTCGCCATGCCCCTTTTGTCCGGGCCGGGATCGATCGGCGTGGTGATGGGCTTAGCCGCTCATGCGGATCATCCCGTAGCCTACCTCGGCATGGTGTTGGGAATAGGCGGCGTGGCGCTTTCTTGTTATTTGTTCCTAATGTTGGGTGGTCCATTAGAGCGGCGACTCGGACCCGGCGCAATGGGTGCCATTAACCGCATCTTCGGATTTCTAATTCTGGCGATTGCGGTCCAGCTGGTGTGGGATGGCGTTGCCGATTTCAAGAGTTAGTCGGAACTCCGTGCGACCTCATTGAAAGCTGGACAGCCTAGCACACCCGCGGTTCCCCGCGTACAGCACCTTCCGTACCGTGTCTGGTACTTTGGTTACGGTTCCCGGTAATGAAATTCCGAGAACTTGCGCGAATACAGCTAATGGCCTCCTCGACTTAGCTACCCACAATATATAGACGTTACTCTCGCCTGCGCGCAGGTTACTTTCCGCGAAAAACCCCAAAAACCCAACAAAACACGGCATTACTCCCCCATGCGGCCGCGTTTCGACGTTGATATATGCTCGGCTCACTGCAACTTCCCGGAAAGATTCCAGGAAGCGAAAGGGCCAATGTCTGACTCGCGAGAAGTGATGAATATTCGCCAGGCGTCGCAATATCTGGGCGTAAGTCCGGACACGCTCTACAAGTACGTGGGCGAGCAGACGATACCAGCCTTCAAGTTGGGAAATCGCTGGCGTTTCAAGAAGTCAAAGCTGGACCAATGGATGGAAGAGAAATCGGAACTGGAATCTGGAGTGAAGAAGGCGCAGGCGTCCGCAAAAGCGGCCGGGCAATAAACGGACTATTCAGCCAGCGGAATTTTGTTGGCTTTACACAAAATCAGCCGGCCTTCGTGGCCGGCAAAGAACGAGGCGGGCCACATGTTTGGAATGGGATCGAAAACGATTGTAGGGCTGGATGTGGGGTCATCGAGCATCAAGGCGGTCGAGCTGAAGAAGAGCCGCAGCGGGATCGAAGTCACGCATCTCGGACTGGAAGCCTTGGCTCCTGACATCGTCGTTGACTCGATGATCGTCGACTCCGGTACGGTGTCGAGCGCGATTTCGAAGCTCTTTGCGGACACTCAGATCAAGACCAAGAGCGTGGCCACCGCAGTCAGCGGACACTCGGTCATTGTGAAAAAGATTTCGCTGCCGACCATGAGCGATCAGGAACTGGCAGAGACCATCCAGAAAGAAGCGGCCCAGCACATTCCGTTCGATCTGGCTGACGTGAATCTGGATTATCAGATCCTTTCCGAAGAAGCGGGCAGCCCGCAGATGGACGTTCTGCTTGTCGCCGTCAAGAAGGACAAGATCCTGAACTACACCAACGTACTCTCGATGGCTGGCAAAACTCCGTCTATTGTGGACATCGATTCGCTGGCCTTGCAGAACTGCTACGAGTACAACTACGAGCCGGCGCCGGGACAAGTGGTCGCGCTGCTGAATCTGGGCGCAAGCGTGATGAACATCAACATCGTGAAGGGCACGACGCCGCTGTTCCCACGTGACGTCAGCGTGGGCGGCCATCAATACACGGACTCGTTGCAGAAGGAATTGGATTTGAGCTTTGACGATGCCGAATCACTAAAACTAGGCAACAAGGTGGGAACGGTGAGCGAAGATGCGAAGACCCCGATCCTGCAGCAAGTGACAGAGATCATCGTCCTCGAAATCCAGAAGACGTTCGACTTCTTCCGGGCCAGCGCATCGGGAGAGCACATTGAGAAAATTTACGTCGCCGGCGGCTCTTCAAAAGTTCCGGGTCTGATCGAAGCGTTGCGGCAGGAATTTTCTCTGCCGGTTGAAATTTTGAACCCGTTCCAAAGAATCACACCCCCTGCAGGCAAGGGGATGGAGTTGATCGAGCAAAATGCCGGCCAGATGGCTGTAGCGGTGGGTTTGGCCTTAAGGAGCTTTGAAAGCCTATGATCCGAATAAACCTGCTTGGAATTCCGAAAGCTAAAGGCAAACGCGCTGGCGGCGGAGCAGCCGTGAGCATGGAGATGGGCGATGTCAGCTCACCCACAGTAAAAGTTCTCGTGGTAGCCGCGATTGTCGGCTTCCTGAACTACGGCTACTGGCATCAACTGGACACGCAGAAGAAAAGCATCGACCAGAAGATTCAGGTTGCCGACCGGACAAACCGAGAACTCGCCGACGTGAAAGCCAGATACCTCGAGCGTCAACGCCAGGCCGACGCTTACAAGCGCCGCGTCGACGTGATTGACCAGTTGCGCTCGAACCAGGCTGGCCCGGTCAGTCTCATGGCCATGATGGGCGACACCGTGAATGGAACCGAAGCGGTCTGGCTCAACACCATGAAGGACCAGGGCAACAGCGTTGATATTGAAGGCATGGCGTTGAGCACCGATGCGGTCGCCAACCTGATTGCCAATCTGCAGAAGACCGGTTACTTCCGCAACATCGAAATCAAGGAAACGTTTCAGGACGAGACCTACAAAGAAATGCAGGCATTTCAATTCACTCTGAGTTGCGAAAAGGGCAAGTCCTAAAAAGGCGGAGACTATGTTGAACCTGACTGAAGTGCCGGCGGCAATCAAGCAATGGGCGACGATCATCTTCGGCGCGGTATTGCTGACGGGTGCTCTCTATTTCACGGTATTCAAGTCGCAGCGCGAAGCCAACGTGGCTTCCGAGCAGAAGCTGGCGAACAAGCTGCGCGAGAATGCGGAACTGGAAGCCTACCGTCCGAAATTAGCGGAAATGGACCGGCAGGTAGCCAGTCTCAAACAGCAACTGGATATCGAGCGCCACATCGTGCCCGATGAAAAAGAAGTTGACGGCTTCATCAAGATGCTGGACGCGGAAGCGGTGAAAGCCGGAGTCGAAATTCGCCGCTACACGGCGAAGCCGGTTGCCACTAAAGAGTTTTACACGGAACTGCCGTTCGAGATGGAACTCGATGGCCCCTACTATTCGATGGTGAACTTCTTCGACCACGTTGGGAAATTGGAGCGCATCGTTAACATTTCGAACGTGCTGGTGGCCAACACGAAAAAAGGCACCGAAGCGCATGCGAAGCATACGTATCAGTACGCGCCCAACGAGAGCATCGTGACCACCTGCAACGCCAGCACATTTTTCAGCCACGACCTGCAACCGCCCGCGGGCGCCAGCAGGAAGCAGTAGGAGACACTTATGAAACTGACAAATGGAATTGCGGTCCTGATTATCGCTGCGGGAAGCGCGGTCGGCCAGCAGAACCCGAACATCCTGGACAACACGCGCAACCAGCTCAACGCAGCCCAGCAGCCGAAGGTGGATGCGGCCAAAGCCGCCTTGGGGTCAAACTCCAATGCAAAGGCCAGCCAGGCAGCCGCGACCACAAAACCGGGTAGCGCAAAACCGGCGGTGACCGCGAAAACGCCGGCTGTTGCCAACACCCAAACAATTTCAATCGCGCCGGCAGCAGGTAAAACCAAGACCGCACCGGTTCCGGCAAAACCCAGCGTAGCCGCTGCCTCGGCCAAAGCGGCCCCGGCTGTAGCGAAGGCTGCGGACGCTCGTGCTTCTGACGTGAAGTCAGTCGCAGCCGGTCCCGTCGACGTTCAAGACAACAAAGTGGTCGACGCGAAAAACGGCAAAAAAGAGATCAACTTCACCGGGCACCGCGATCCGTTTGTAAGTCCAGTCGTCAGCCGTGCCAACGCAGGCTCAGGCTGTAGCACTGGCAAGCGTTGCCTGGCCATCGACCAAATCAACGTGCGCGGTGTCGTGAAGTCGGACAACGGCATGATCGCGGTCGTGACCAACGCGCTCGACAAAGCATATTTCCTGCGCGAGAACGACCCGGTGTTCAACGGATACGTAGTCAAGATCACGGGAGACTCGGTCGTCTTCAAAGAAACCTTTGAAGACAAGCTGGGCAAGCCTTTGACGCGGGAAGTTACCAAGAAGCTCACGACTCCGGCGGTTTAGTGCAGGGGCGAGTAAGAACGAGATTAGCAATTTCACGACGTGCCATGCATGTCCATCGAGGGAGAAGCGAAATGCGAAAGCAACTGTCAACTGTCGTTTTACCGCTGCTGACGTTTGTTCTGGTAGCAGCGGCCGAGACGCCTAACACGGGAACCGGCTCCGCCGCGTTGCAAAAAGTGACCGTGCAGCGCGCCGCAGACGGGATCAACGTTGAGATCACCGCACGGGGTTCAGTTCATCCCCGGGTCAGCAAGCTGGATGCACCGGCACGGGTGATCGTCGATCTTCCCAACACCGCGCTGGCATCCCCTCTGCGCCCTATCAGCGTGGACAGCGACAACGTGAAAGGAATTCGCATTGGCACCGACGGGCACAACCCGCCGAGCACGCGGATCGTCGTCGACCTGGTCAAGGCTTCGCCTTACGAGTTGACGCCGGCCGACGGCAATCGCATGGTGCTGAAGCTGCATAGCGAAGCCGCCCCGGCCGTGGCCAAAACATCAGCCCCGGTAACTGTCCCGGCGAAAGCCGTGCAGACGGCCTCGCTGACGCCAGCGAGCACGGAAACCGCGGCTCCCGCGACCGCCAACAATATGGTGTTCGTCGAGCCCACTTTCAAGCCGAAAGATGACGCCGCCGCGACCGCACCCGTAGCGCAGCCCGACCGCGCAATCGATGCCGCAGCCCGCTTCGTCGAGAAGCCAGACACCAACATTCTGCCTGCCTCCAGCGCCTCGATGCAGGCACAGTCGCAGACCGCAGCTCCGATCCAGCCGGCCGTAAACCTGGCTGCCGAACAGAAAGCGCAGATGCAGCATCCTGCGGCGATGAACGGCCCCAAGTACACCGGTGAACCGATTTCAGTCAACTTGAAAGACGTTGACGTGAAAGATTTCTTCCGCCTCATCCACGAGATCAGCGGACTGAACGTTGTGCTCGACCCTGAAGTGAAGGGCACTTTGACCATCGTGCTTGACGACGTGCCGTGGGACCAGGCGCTCGACATCGTTTTGAAAAACAACGATCTCGCCCGCCAACTCGAAGGCAACGTCTTGCGCGTAGCCACAGTGGATACGCTTAAGAAAGAAGCCGACGCGCGTCACGATCAGCAGCTTGCCGAAGCGATGGCCGTCGACAAAGTCACGGTGACCCGCTTCCTGAGCTATGCACACTCGAAGGACGTGGTCGCCACCATTAAGAAATTCATCTCCCAGCGCGGCGATGTGATTTCCGATGATCGCACCAACGCAGTCATCATCTCCGACATTCCTTCCGTCATGCCTGGCCTTGATCGCCTGCTGACCCAGTTGGATCGCAAGACACAGGAAGTCGAAATCGAAGCCCGCGTCGTGGCTGCCACCCGCAGCTTCGCTCGCGACATCGGAACCCAGCTTGGATTCGGATTCGGTAATCACGCTACTTCCATCGGCGGCGCATCCTCGGTCGGCACATCGCCGGTCGGAACTTTCGGTGGTGCACCGCTTTATCCGGTCGTAGGCACAACCGCTCCGAGCCCGACGACTCTGTCGCAGATTCCGCTGTTCTCGAATCTTGCGTCAACTTCACCGACCAGCGGTATCACCTTACTCAACGCCAGCAACGCCATACAGATTGACGCCATCCTCACGATGGCCGAGTCTCGCGGATTGCTGAAAGTGTTGTCTCGTCCGCGCGTCGTCACCCAGAACAACATCCAGGCCATCGTGAAGCAAGGTACGCGCTTGCCGATCGTCACCCTGGCTCAATTGGGTGGACCGCCGACGGTCAGCTACGTTGACGCTTTCCTGCGGTTGACTGTCATTCCGCAGATCACTTCCGAAGGCACGATCTTCCTGAATGTCGACGTGGAAAACACCACGCCTGACTTCAGCCATACCATCAACGGCAACCCTGAGTTGATCACCCAGCAGGCAACCACGCAGGTTCTGGTCACTGACGGCGGCACGGTCGTGATCGGCGGCGTGATCCAGACTCAGAATTCCATCAACGTCTCGCAGGTTCCGCTGTTGGGCAACATCCCTTACCTCGGCAACCTCTTCAAACACACGCAGGTCAGCACCTCTAACCAGGAACTGATCTTCTTCATCACTCCGCGAGTGATCCAGACATAGTCCGCTAGCATCCGTAATCGACGTAGAAGTAAAGACTGCCGCTGGTCCCTGAAGAAACCATCAGGACCGGCGGTTTAGTTTTTTTGCGCACATGACATTCGGCCAGACCGATTGCTAGACTCGTTGCTGTGAACTACCTTCGCCGACAGAAACTGCTTCGCGGCCTCATGCCGACCCACCGTCTGCACGGGCTCCTCGTGACTCACCTCCCCAATGTCCGCTACCTTTGCGGATTTACCGGCAGTGCAGGCGCCCTGGTACTCACGGAAGAAGCAACCGTTTTCTTTACTGATGGACGGTACACGGAACAAGCCAGCCGTGAGGTCGAACGCGCTCAAGTCGTAGTCCAACGCCTGAACCCTGCTGAGGCAGCATGTTCTTGGCTTGCGGATAGTTTGCGGACGCGTAAATCCTTCAAATTGGGTCTCGAGCCTGACCATGTCACCCTCTCGCTGCGTAGTCGCATGGAACAGCTTCTACCTGGCAATGCCAGAGTTGCCGAATGTCCGCCCTTGGTCGAGCGGCTGCGATTGGTCAAAGATCAAGAGGAAATTGCCCTGATCCGCAAGGCGGTAAAAGTGGGAGCTAGCCTCCTTCCTGCTGCCCTCCAGGCAGCCGCTGGTGGCAAAAAAGAATCAGAAGTGGCGGCTGAGATGGAATTTGCTGCTAGAATCGCAGGGGCGGAGGCAATGTCGTTCCCGACCATTGTTCTGGCGGGGAAACGTTCGGCGTTGCCTCATGGTAGAGCGACGAACCAGCGAATCAGCTCTGGTTTCGTGCTCTGTGATTTCGGAGTCGTCCTGAACGGCTATTGCTCTGATCGCACCCGGACGTTGGTTCGAGGACCTGCCAGCAACCTGATGCGTTCCGCTTATCAGGCTGTTTTGGAAGCGCAACAGGCTGGCATTGAGGCAGTCAAACCCGGAATATCCGCCGGCGAAGTAGACCTCAAAGTTCGCAGGGTGCTGGAGAAGCACCATTTAGGGGATTTTTTCACCCATTCCACGGGTCATGGAGTAGGATTGGAAATCCACGAGGGGCCTCGTATCGCTGCCCATCAGACCCAATTGCTGGAGCCGGGGATGGTGATCACAATCGAACCGGGCATTTACTTGTCCGGCAAATGGGGCATTCGGATAGAAGACATGGTTTTGGTGACGGAGAGCGGACGCCAGGTGCTCTCCCCCGGTGACAAGCAACTGATTACAGTCTGAAGTCGAGCAAAGGAAAACGGTCTCGCCGCCACGATGAATCAGAAAGAGCTGAAAGAACTCATAGAATTTTTGATCGAGAAGGACATTGCCGAATTCGAACTCGAACGCGGCGACGTCAAGGTTCGGATCCGCCGGGGCTCGGAAGCAGCCGGGCATCAGCCAGCCGGCGTCACGCATTATGTTTCGCACGGCACGCCGCCTGCCGCTCACGCGCCGGCCGCTGCCGCGCCGCCCGCCAAAGAGCCCCAGCGTCCCGGCGGACATATCGTGAAATCGCCGATCGTGGGCACGTTCTATGAATCGCCGTCGCCGGGCTCGCCTCCTTTTGTGAAGGTTGGCGACAAAGTTACTGCCGGACAGGTTCTCTGCATCGTCGAAGCGATGAAGCTGATGAACGAGATCGAAGCCGATGTGGCGGGCGAAATTGTGGAAATGCTCGTAACCAACGGCCAACCCATCGAATACGGACAGGAGCTATTCGCGATCCGTCCGACGGCATGAATCTGAGCCTCCGTTCGACAAATCTGAATGTTTAAGAAAATCCTGATTGCGAACCGCGGGGAAATCGCCCTGCGAATCATCTGCGCGTGCAAAGAACTCGGCGTCCGTACGGTCGCCATCTACAGCGAAGCCGACCGCAATTCTCTTCATGTTCGTTTTGCCGATGAGGCGATCTGCATCGGTCCGCCGCAGCTGGCCCAAAGCTATCTGAATATTCCCGCTGTCATCAGCGCCGCTGAAATTGCCAACGTCGAAGCCATCCATCCCGGCTATGGCTTACTCGCCGAAAACGCAAACTTTGCCGAAGTGACCGAGACCTGCAACATCAAGTTCATCGGACCTCCGCCAGAAGTGACGCGCATGATGGGCGTGAAAGAACGCGCCCGCGCCACGGTAAAAAAGTACGGCGTACCAATCCTGCCGGGATCCGACGGTGTTTTAGCGAACGAAGGCGAAGCCCTGGATTGGGCAAAGCAAGTGGGCTTTCCCGTAATCATTAAAGCTTCCGCAGGCGGCGGAGGACGCGGCATGAGAATCGTCCGCAGCGAAGCCGAGCTGCCGGGGCTGTTCAAGCAGGCCTCGTCCGAAGCTGCCTCTGCGTTCGGCAACGGCGATCTCTACATGGAGAAGTTTATCGAGCGCCCGCGGCACATCGAGTTTCAGGTGCTCGCCGATCAATACGGCAACGTCATGAGCCTGGGCGAGCGCGAATGCAGCATCCAGCGCCGCCACCAGAAGCTGATCGAGGAAGCTCCTTCATTGCAAGTAAGCCCTGAACTACGCGCCGAGATCGGCGGAGTTTTGCAAAAGACGCTGGCTGAAATCGGCTACGTGAACGCCGGAACGATCGAATTCCTCATGGATGAAGACCGCAAGCTCTACTTCATCGAAATGAACACGCGCATTCAGGTGGAGCATCCCGTCACCGAGATGGTCACCGACGTTGATCTCGTGAAAGCCCAGCTGCGCATCGCGTCGGGCGAGCGCCTGGACAGCATCATTACCGGGCCGATCGTCCCGAGCGGCCACTCGATCGAATGCCGCATCAATGCCGAGCATCCCGAGAAATTTACGCCATCGGCAGGGAAGATCACAGTATTCAATCCTCCGGGAGGCACAGGCGTGCGCGTCGACACCGCAGCCTATCAGGAAGGCACGATTCCGCCCTATTACGATTCGCTGATTGCCAAGCTGATCGTTCGCGGAAAAGACCGCCCCGAAGCCATCGCCCGCATGTCGCGAGCTCTAGATATGTTCGTAGTGGAAGGCATATTCACCACAATTCCGCTACACCAAAAAATCTTCAAAGACCCTGACTTCCAGGCAGGGAATTTCGATACCACGTTTATCGAGAGATTCCTAGCGAAGAGCGGGATTACCAAGCCCGGGCATTAACTCAACGCTCAGCTTCACGCCCTAAACCAACCACATTGTCATTCCGAGAAGCGCAGCGACGAGGAATCCGCTGTCTCTCGCGGTCACTCCAATACGGGTGCCCTACCCTTGTCGCGTTTTGTGCGACAGGGTGGGGATTTTGTAACGACGGGATTACATGGAACGCCACATAACTGGCGCACCAACCTTGAGCTAGAGGCTCAGGCCAGCGCGCCAACCAGGTTTACCCTTGGTTTTCTTTCTGCTCTTTCATCTCTTCCAGTTTTTCTTTAATAGCGCCCGTGCCTTCGAACCCGGCAACAGCCGCCGCAGCTTCACTCAACATCCCTGCGCCGCCATCGATTTTCTTCAATCCTTCTACTGCCGCAACTGCTCCGCCCAATTTTTCAACTTCGTCCAAAAGTCCCATTTTCATTCTCCTAGTAATGTTTGTTGAAACCGCCAACTATTTGGCCCACCAAGACTACAGGAAGGGGCAATTTTCAGAAAGGCAGACCTTGACTGGATCGGCGATCCGGCGAAGTTGCCAAAACTCAGAGCCGGTCAGACCGCTGTTCGCACAGGGCGCCGCAGACTGGATGGAGCGTCGTAGAATCAAATCTGCGCCTCATGCTTACCCTCCCACGCCTTTACGCCATTCTCGATGCCTCGAAATATCCCAACGATCAGGCTTTGTGTTTTTTCGCCGAAGAACTCATCTCTGGAGGCGTAACCCTACTGCAATATCGCAACAAGACCGGCAATCCCCGGCAAATGCTGGATCAAGCGAAGGAATTGAGACGAGGCTTAGGTTCGTCCGTCAAACTGATCATGAATGACCGGGCTGATCTCTGCCTCGCTGCGAATTTCGATGGCGTTCATGTCGGCCAGGATGATGTGTCCCCTGAAGGCGCGAGAAGGATCATTGGCGGGGAGCTTTGGCTCGGCGTTTCCACCCACAATCCAGAGCAGGTTAGTGAAGCCGACCTAACCTTGGCTGATTACATTGCCATCGGACCAATCTTTGCCACCCGCAGCAAGAAAAATCCCGACCCGGTTGTTGGCCTCGAAGGCGTCCGCCGCGCGCGCGAATTGACCAGGAAACCCTTGGTAGCTATTGGCGGAATCACAAGGCAAAATTGCCGTTCGGTCATCGACGCAGGGGCCGATTCGGTCGCGGTGATATCCGATTTGGTAACTGATCCCCGAAAATCAGCAGAAGAATTTTTGCGGGTATTAAGATAAAGTAACTTCGCTGGAACGCGGGCGAGGCGCCCGCGCCACACAACAAGGCCACACCGGCCCAGGATCGGCTTGAGCACTCGTACAGAATTGCAAACCGCGCAAGACACGGAATTTGTGAAAGGTCTCGGCCTAACCAGCGCCACCATGCTGGTGATGGGCTCGATGATCGGCTCCGGTATCTTTATTGTGTCTGCGGAAATCGCGCGAGAAGTCGACTCGCCCGCGTTGCTGATTGGCGCCTGGCTCGTGACCGGATTCATGACCATCGTGGGCGCGCTCTGCTACGGCGAACTCGCAGCCATGATGCCGCAAGCCGGAGGCCAGTATGTCTACCTCCGCGAGGCTCTCGGCCCGCTCTGGGGATTTCTTTACGGCTGGACACTTTTTCTCGTAATCCAAACTGGAACCATCGCCGCCGTAGCTGTGGCTTTCGGCAAGTTTCTCGGCGTGTTCGTCCCGTCCATCTCTTCGTCCAATTGGATAGTTCACTTCGTGAAAGTTCCGCCTATCCATCTCGGTCCAATGGTTCTCGGCAATATGGATGTCGGCCTGAGCACCCAAAATCTTGTCGCCATTCTGATGGTGATCGCGCTCTCGGTGATTAATGTTTTCGGAGTGAAGACCGGAGCGATGATCCAGAACGTCTTTACCGCAGCGAAAGTCTCCGCGTTGCTCGGCCTGGTTTGTCTCGGCTTGTTTCTGGGCCGCAATGCTGCAGCGCTGGCCGCGAATTTTCACGGAAACTTCTGGCGCAACGCTGGTCTTGGCGCGCAACATGCCGTTCAGGTCGGAGTTGGCGGTCCCATGGTGATGGTTGGCACGCTGACGATCCTTGCAGTCGCCCAGGTGGGCTCGCTCTTCTCCGCCGACGCCTGGAACAACGTCACCTTCACGGCTGGCGAAGTAAAGAACCCGAGCCGAAATTTGCCTCTGTCTCTCGCTCTGGGTACGGGAGTGGTGATCGCTCTCTACATCGCATGTAACATCATTTATCTCAACGTACTTCCTTTAGATGGAATTCCGCATGCCGCGCAGATCGTCGACCGCGGAATCAAATACGCAACCGAAGATCGCGTTGCCACTGCCGTGCTCACCCAAATGCTGGGCGGCATCGGCGGATACCTCATGGCTGCGGCCATCATGCTCTCCAGTTTCGGCTGCAATAACGGATTGATTCTGGCGGGTGCGCGCGTTTACTACGCCATGGCAAAAGACGGGCTGTTTTTCCGCGGCGCGGGCACACTGCATCCTACTTACAAGACGCCCGTTGTATCCCTGATGGTGCAAATGGTTTGGACGTGCGTTCTCTGCGTTTCTGGCAGTTATGGACAATTGCTCGATTACATCGTGTTCGCAGTACTCGTGTTTTACATTCTCACGATCGCTGCGCTGTTCGTGTTGCGCCGCACGCGTCGAGACGCCCCCCGTCCGTACCGTGCTATCGGATATCCGGTGCTTCCGGCGATTTATATTGTGATGGCGTTGTTCATCGATGTCGTACTATTACGGTTCAAGCCGCAGTTCACGTGGCCGGGGTTGATCATCGTGCTGTTGGGCATCCCCGTGTATTACGGGTGGTCAAAGCGCCGGATATTGCAGGCGTAGGCAACGCATCAAGGAGAATTCATAGATGGCAAATTTGTTTGCACGAAAGCCGCTGAGCATGTTGATGTCAGAGGCGCAGGAAACCGGCGAACATAGCCTGAAACGGACGCTCGGCCCAGTCCAATTGACGGCGCTCGGCGTGGGCGCAGTCATCGGCGCTGGCATCTTCGTTTTTTCCGGGTTAGGCGCGCACTACGCTGGTCCTGGCTTAATGCTCTCATTTGTCATCTCCGGACTCGGCTGCGCGTTCGCCGCCTTATGCTATGCCGAATTCGCCGCCATGATTCCGCTTGCCGGCAGCGCTTACACCTACGCATACGCGACTTTGGGTGAACTGTTCGCCTGGATCATTGGCTGGGACCTTACGCTCGAATACGCCATGGGCGCGAGTACGGTTTCTTCGGGATGGTCGAACCACTTCATCGAACTGTTGGATATTTTCCACGTCAAGATGCCGCTCTGGCTGGCCTACGATCACTGGACCGGCCTTCGGGTGGCGGAAGGCTTCGTGGCCCGCCAGATGGCGCTGGCGTCGGACTCCACGCTAGTACCCGGCACACAAGCTTTTCTGAACCGGGTGGCTGACATCATCGCGGCGCAATCTCCTGAGTTGCTGCAACGTGCCCACGCCATTCTCAATGCTCCGACGATTTTCGGGATGGAACTTGGCTGGAACATGCCGGCATTCATCATCGCTCTCGTCATTACATATGTTCTTGCCATCGGAATCAAAGAAAGCGCACGTTTCAACGCGACCATCGTTGCCATCAAAGTTTCGGTAG
The DNA here is from genome assembly GCA_963771505.1 of Terriglobia bacterium. GTDB lineage: Bacteria > Acidobacteriota > Terriglobia > Terriglobales > Acidobacteriaceae > JAJPHW01. Next base: position 910,642 of record CAVYTO010000002.1, on the reverse strand, counting down.
TCCTTTTTGTAATTGCGTTAGGCTCCCACTACGTTGACACCAGCAACTGGGGCAGCGACTGGTCAACTTTTGCACCCATGGGATTTGCGGGCATCGGTGCCGGGGCCGCCTACATCTTTTTTGCCTACATCGGATTCGACGCAGTTTCCACCACCGCGCAGGAAGCCAAGAATCCGCAGCGTGATTTACCCATCGGCATCATTGCTTCGCTATCGGCCTGCACCGTCCTTTATATTGCCGTTGCCGCCGTCCTCACCGGCATGGTGCCGTGGCGCAACGTCAACATTGAAGCTCCGGTAGCTCGCGCCTTTCTGGATCGCGGCCTCACCGGCGCTTCGCACATCATCACATTAGGCGCGCTCGCCGGTCTCACCAGCGTCATGCTGGTCATGCTTTTAGGGCAGACCCGTGTTCTCTATTCCATGGCGAAAGATGGATTGCTGCCAAAGAAATTTTTTGCTGATGTTCACCCCAAGTGGCGGACTCCGTGGAAGAATACATTCCTGGTCGGAACGCTGGCCGCGGTTTTAGGCAGCCTGACTCCGATCGATCAGCTCGGCAAGATGGTGAATATCGGTACGCTTCTGGCATTCGTGATCGTTTGCATCGCGGTGATTATGTTACGCAGAAGCGATCCCAATCAGCCGCGGCCGTTCCGTACTCCTTGGGTGCCGCTAGTCCCAATGCTAGGCATCCTGTTCAACAGCTACATGATGTACAAGCTGGGGTGGATCAATTGGGCGCGGCTCATCATCTGGCTGGTGATTGGGTTGGTCGTGTATTTCACCTACGGACAGAAGAACAGTAAAGTGCAAGCGCTGGAAGCGCGGAAGTAAAGCTCGTGGCGGATTGAACTATTAAAACTCGATCACGATGCCCTCCGCGCTATAGGTCGGCGAGCTGCCCCATCCGATTCCTTGCCAGTTTTCGGTTTCTATAGCTGCCGTGCTCCCGCTGGCAATGAATGTAGGAAAGATTAAGGAATAAGGCTTCCCGTCGCAGTTTCCATGGGCCTGCATGACGTCGCCTGAGCTTTCAGTAATGGCGTACAGGGTCTCACCAGTGCAATTGGGAGCGACTGGCTCGGTAATATTCGCAAGGAACAAGGCGACGCCAATGCTCGAACCTTGAGACACAACGATCTCCTTATTCGGATACGTCGCGTCTGACCAATCCAAAAGATAATGCTCGTGATCGCTGAGTGGACCGGATCCTGAAGCTGGCGTCCCCATATCGATCATGACAATCGTGGCGGTCGGACAATTTGCTATGCAATTGCTGCTGATCGTCACGCTAGACCCGGCCACCGCGTGAATGAGTTGGAAACCAGTGCCCGTGGTCGTGAGCGCGTTTTGCTTGATCACAAGTGAACGCTGGCTCCGGGCGTCCGTCCAGTCAAGCGTCAACTGTTGGGAGCCAATACCCGGAACTAGAGCGAGCACATAATAGTTAGCATCGAAAGCGGTACTGATGAGCGTGGTCGGCGTCAGCGGCCAATCGCTGTAGCTAACGGGATCCGTGATTCCTCCCTGTCCGGAATTTCCTGCCGGCCAAAAGCCAAGACCCGTAATAAATAAGTCATACGCTCCGGAGATTTTGCCTGCCGTGCTCACAGTGGGCGTCGTGTTTGCCTGAGTGCGCACCAGCACGCTCGCACTTACTGAAGTTGAAGTTCCTAAGGCCGCGAATTGGCGCGTGCCGTTTTCATCGAGCCACGACAGCGTAGCCGTGACACTACTGCCTGCCGGTTGGTCGAGATACCCGCTGATCAGGTATTCGCCGGTTGAAGTGGGAGCCGACAAAATCGGAACATTATTCAGAAGCACAGTCCGCGCAGGGAAGTCCTTGCGAATTTCAGTTACGGCGGCGTGAGCAGAAAGAGCCAAGCTGCAAATCGCCAGCCCGAGCCATATTGCTTTATTCATAAATGTCGGCCGTCGGATTCCAAAAGTGAGCATCCCTTCCACGTCACCCTATCACCCGGCTGAAGTTAAAAGATGTGACGTTTGAACCTGCTGGCTGTGAATTACCGCAAGGCGGATTCACGCAAAGAGTGTGCATGCTTTAAAGTGGAAAAGATGAAGATCGTCACCGCCGACGAAATGCGCGAGATCGACCGCGTCACAACAGAACGCTTTGGCGTGCCCTCGCTCACGTTGATGGAAAACGCCGGAACGGCTGTCGCAGAGTTTGTGCGCTTGCGCTATCCGCATGCCGTGCGCGTCGGCGTAATCTGCGGTAAAGGTAACAACGGTGGCGACGGATTCGTGGTCGCGCGAAAGCTGCGCGAAAACGGTAAGTGCATCGAAGCGCTCGTGCTCTGCGACCCCTCGGAATTGCGGGGTGATGCGGCGGCCATGTTCGCGCGGATCGGAATCACTCCGACACTGGTCCGCTCGTTAGCGGAATTGCAGAAACAATCTGCGCTCAACTTCTTCAAAAGTGAAGTTTTAGTCGATGCAATTCTGGGCACGGGATTTCGTCCGCCCGTAAGTGAGCTATACGCTGCTGCCATAACTGCGCTCAATTCCAGCGGTAAGCCAATCGTATCCATCGACATTCCATCAGGCGCAAACGCCGATGCTCACGGTGAGCAGCCGGAGTCGATGGTCCTCGCGAAAGCAGTGGTGACGTTTACAGCTCCCAAGCCTGCACATGTTTTCGGGCATATCGTGGATGGTCCAACCAGCGTATGCCCGATCGGTTCGCCCGACGGGGCGGTAACTTCATCCGGGAATCTCAACGTGACCACGGCTCGCGACGTCGCGACACTGATCGGGCCGCGCCCCGCCGACTCAAATAAAGGTAGTTTCGGCCATGTGCTGCTCGTCGGCGGATCACTGGGCAAAGCTGGATCCGTCGCCATGTCTGCAATGGCAGCGCTCAGAACCGGAGCCGGACTGGCCACCGTGGCCACCACGAAATCTGCCTTAGCAACGGTTGCCGGCTTCCATCCCGAGCTGATGTCGGAACCGCTTCTCGAAACCGAATCTGGAACCATCGATTCCGGCGCTTTTGACGAAATTATTAAGCTTGCCAGCGGCAAGTCAGTTGTCGCGATCGGACCAGGCATCTCGCGGCATCAAGAAACCGCCAAACTGGTGCGCAGACTCGTTGCTTCGTTTTCAACGTCCATGGTTCTCGATGCAGATGGCCTTAATGCCTTCGACGGAAAAAGCGACGAACTCAATGGAGCAGGCAAAACTCTCGCAATCACTCCTCATCCGGGAGAAATGGCGCGTCTGGCGGCATGCACCATCCCCGAAGTGCAGGCGAATCGGATCGAACTCGCTCGCAATTTCGCGAGAGAGCATCAGCTCATCGTGGTGCTGAAAGGCCATCGAACTCTGATCTCGCATCCTGATGGAGATTTATGGGTCAACGCAAACGGTAACCCCGGCATGGCGACTGGCGGCACGGGAGATATCCTGACGGGAATGGTCGCAGGAATGATAGCGCAAAATCCGAAGCAGGTCTTTTCGGCTGTGGTCGCCGCAGTCTATCTGCACGGGCTGGCGGGCGACATTGCATGTGAACGAATGGGCGAGCATTCCCTGGTCGCTACCGACCTGTTAGGCGCCCTTCCCGAAGCCTTTCGCCGTACGCGAATAGCTGCGGAAACTGGAGTGGTTGAGATTCATGGGTGATCTGGTCAGGTCATTAACCGGATAGTTAACTCTCGGTATTCGCCCGCGCTGCACACACTTAGAAGCTTCCCCTCGTTGCAGGCACGCGGAATCCGGGCAGCCGCTTCCGTAATGTGTACCCCACCAAAGTGCTATGGCATATTGAAGTCATCATGACTCATTTTCCCCAACCCAATACGCAGAAACGTGCGCCTCGCCTTCATGTGGGTGGCTCCATTGGAGCCGTAGTGATGCTCGAAGACGGGCAACGCGCCAAAGGCAAATTGCAAACCGTTTCCACCACAGGCGGCCTGCTTCGTCTCGCCAGATCGCTGAGCGAAGGCGACTTTGTAGAGGTAGCTTTCCAGACCGATGCCGGTCCCGTCCGCGGCATGGCAGAAATGCTCAATCCCATGCGCGGGACCGAATGCACCCTCCAACCATTTCGTTTTATCGCGCTCGGCGACGACGATCATCGTTCTTTGCGAATGACCGTCGATTCCGCAACCGACCGCAGCTTTGTGGGCATGCGATCAAGCCAGTGGGCACCCAAAACCGTGTAACGCCAATCCATTCGAAACGAATATCCCGCGTCGTTATACTGGTTCTGCAAACTGAGCCAGATGACGCGGGAATTCACTACACACTCCGAGAACGAGACCATCGCGCTGGGCCGCGAACTGGCTGCTCATCTCACCCCACCTAAACTCGTTCTATTGCGCGGAAATCTGGGAGCGGGAAAGACCACGCTGGTCAAAGGCATAGCTCAGGCATTTCGCGCCGCTGCGCCAGAGGACGTTACCAGTCCCACCTTCACTTTGATTCATGAATATCGCGGGCCGGACGCAACGCTTTATCACATCGATCTCTACCGCGTTGACACCCTTCGCCAGCTCGAAACTCTAGGTTTAGACGACCTGATTTCAGACAAAAGCATTCTATTAATCGAGTGGGGAGAAAAATTCGCGCGCTTTGCGGAAGAGCGTGACACCGAGATTTCGATTGAGAGTACGGGCGAGAATCAACGCCTGCTCAAGATGACGTCATCTGTCGGCGCTTGACCTGCTAGCCGTCCAGAACATTCTTCTGTAATGTGGATGGGGTATTTTCCCTAAACCTAGCTGAGGATTCCTGATCTTATATGTTCTCGAAAGTTCCGACGAAACCCATGAGACTTGTGTTGGTGTGTTGTTCACTTTTCCTGCTGGCCTCGCTGTCTTACACCCAGTCAGACGAAACGCAACACCAACCTCTCGTCCGGCCGACCAAGCTGCTCGGCTACAGCTCTCAACGCGTCTCCGAGGAAGTCGACTGGGAAAAGAAATTTCGCGACGGGACAATGCCCGCCAACATTCGCGAGAATATGCGGCGTCTCAGCGCCCGTCCCCACCACGTTGGTTCGCCTTACGACAAAGACAACGCAGAGTGGATTCTCGCGAAATTTAAGGATTGGGGCTTCGACGCGCGAATCGAAACTTTCAGCGTCCTGTTTCCTACGCCCAAAGATCGCTTGGTCGAACTTGTTGAGCCGACGAAATTTCGGGCGAAGTTGCAAGAGCCATCGCTGGCAATCGATCCAACTTCCAACCAGACCGCCGAACAGCTTCCCACATACAACGCGTATTCCATCGATGGCGACGTCACCGCGCCGCTCGTCTACGTAAACCACGGCAACAGGGAAGACTACGAACAACTGGATCGGCTTGGAATTTCGGTGAAGGGCGCGATTGTCATCGCTCGTTACGGCGGCGGCTGGCGCGGGATTAAACCGAAAGTGGCTGGCGAACATGGCGCCATCGGCTGCATCATTTACTCCGATCCGAAGGGGGACGGGTACTACAACGGCGACGATTACCCGTCCGGTGGTTGGCGTCCTCGCGATGGGGTGCAGCGCGGCAGCGTAATGGATACCGACTATCCTGGCGATCCTCTCACTCCGGGCGCCGGCGCCACCCCCGACGCCAAACGTTTGGCAATCAAAGATGCCAAGACCATCACTAAAATTCCAGTCCTGCCTATTTCGTACGCGGACGCACTTCCGCTTCTGTCTGCGCTGAAAGGCGCAATCGCCCCGCCGGATTGGCGTGGATCTCTGCCGATCACCTATCACGTCGGTCCCGGCCCGGCCAAAGTTCACCTGAAGGTTGCATCCAACTGGGACATGAAACCGATCTACGACGTGATCGCCACGCTGCACGGTTCCGACGACGGCCAGTGGGTGATACGCGGCAATCATTTCGACGCATGGGTGAACGGCGCCGACGATCCTATCTCCGGCCAGTCAGCAATGCTCGAAGAAGCTCGGATGCTGGGCGAGCTGCACCGGCAAGGTTGGAAACCCAAACGCACCATCATCTACTGCGCGTGGGACGGCGAAGAACCGGGCCTTCTCGGTTCGGTTGAATGGGTGGAAACGCACCTGGACGAATTGAAGCAGCATGCCGTCGCTTACATCAACTCCGATAGCACCGAACGCGGATACTTTTTCCCCGGCGGAACCCAAGACCTGGAAAGTTTCATCAGCGGCGTCGCTCGTGACATCGAGGACCCCGAAAAGCACATCTCGGTCTACGACCGGTCGCACCTGGCCAGTATCGCCAAGGCCAAAGACGAGGATGAACGCACCGAGACGCGCCATCGCAAGAACTTGGCGGTAGGCGCGCTTGGAGACGGGTCGGACTTCACCGCGTTTCAGGACTACGCTGGCATCTCTACGCTCAGCGTCGAGTTCGGCGGGGAGGAAGAGGGCGACCAGTACCATTCCATCTACGACGACTTTTATTGGTACACCCACTTCGCGGACACCGAATTCGTTTATGAACGAGCACTCGCGCAAACAGCGGGAACCGCCATCATGCGGCTCGCCGACGCCGATCTCATTCCCGCCGATTACGCTCCGCAGGCAAATGCCATCGCGAAATATGAAACTGAACTGGAAAAGTTGCTTAAAGATAAGCAGGACGAATTCACCGAGCGCAACCTTGAGTTGCAGGAAGGTGTGTTCAGCGCCACCGCCGATCCGCACAAGCCTTCGGTGCCCCCTCCTGTCGAAAGCGTCCCTCCTTTCTTGAACTTTGCTCCGCTCAAGAACTCGATCGATGAACTGAAGAAAAGCGCGGATCGCTACTCAAAAGCCCTGACAACTTGGCAGTCGAAAGGATCGCCCGCTTTTTCAGACCAGCAGGCATCTTTAATCAACGCCGATTTGATCGCCGTCCCGCGATTATTCCTCAACGATGCCGGGCTGCCTGAACGTCCGTGGTTCAAGAACCAGGTGTACGCGCCAGGAGCCTACACCGGTTACGGAGCCAAGCCGATTGCTGCCGTCCGCGAATATATGGACGAGAAGAAATGGAAAGAAGCTGAGGGGCAGGTGCCGCAGGTCGCAAGAGTCATCGAGAACGTGGCAAATGGCGTGAACAGGGCGGCTGAAGACTTAGAGAAAGCGGTGGGCGCGAGCCCGCAACTTTAAACCAATGCCGTCCGCTCAAAACCCCATGATGTTGTATCCGCAGTCCACGTAGATCACTTCACCGGTGATGCCGGAACTGGCGTCCGACGCGAGAAACACGCCCGTGGCTCCTACTTCGGCAACATCCACGTTGCGACCGAGAGGTGCGCGTTCGGCGTGCGCCTTCAGCATCTCTCCAAGCCCGGAGATCCCACGAGCCGCCAAAGTCTTAATGGGTCCTGCCGAGATCGCATTAACCCGAATCTTTAATTTCCCTAAGTCAGAAGCCAAGTAGCGGACGGTGCATTCGAGCGCGGCTTTCGCCACTGCCATCACGTTGTAGTGGGGAACAACCTTTTCTGCTCCGTAATAACTCATCGTGATGATGCTTCCGCCGTCGGCCATTAGCGGCGCTGCGGCTCTTGAAACGGCGATCAGTGAATAAACGCTGACGTCGTGAGCAATGCGAAAGCCTTCCCGCGTAGTCTGGATGAAATCGTTTTTCAACTCATCAGCCGGGGCGAAGGCGACGCTGTGTATGACGACGTGCAATTTGCCGTGCCGCTCTTTGAGGAGTGCGAACAGCTTTTCAATGTCTGCATCGCTCGACACATCGCACATGTGTCCTTCAGCGCCGGGCAGCGAAGCGATCAGGTCGCGGGCTTCCTCTTCCAGGCGTTCATTTTGGTAGGTAATGACGACTTTTGCCCCGGCCTGATGCAATCCCTGCGCGATCGACCACGCAATCGAGCGTTTGTTGGCTACCCCAAAAACTACGGCGACGCGGCCTTCCAGGCTGGCTGACATCCGACCTCCCCGAGAAAAGTGACTTCAAAGGATAACAGCAAAGCGCGGTCAGACACAGGCAAAGCACGGCGTACCGGGCTGCGGACTTGCTACAATCGTGCTTCTTCTCATGGCAGAGATTTTTCCGTTTCCGGCGCTGACGTTCGACCCCGCGCGGGTCGCGTTAGGGAATGTCGTTACCCAGCCCTATGACAAGATCACCCCGGCGATGCAGGGCCGCTACTACGAGCTGAGCCCCTACAACCTTGTAAGAATTATCCTGGGGAAAACCAAAGAAACCGACAATCGGGAAGAAAATGCCTACACCCGTGCTGCCGCCGATTTCCACCATTGGCGTGCCGCCGGAATTTTGCAACCGGATTCGCAACCCTCGATATATCGATATGTTCAGACGTTTACAGCTCCGGGTCGAAAACAGGAGCAGTCCCGCAGCGGATTCATTGCGCTCGGCAAGGTCGAAGATTACTCCGCTGGCGTAGTCTTCCGCCATGAGCAAACCCTGGCCAAGCCCAAGGCGGACAGGTTGGACCTGCTGCGGGCGACGCGCGCGCACTTCGGACAGGTGTTCATGCTCTACAGCGATCCGGAAGGGAAGATCGAAGCGGCGTTGAACCCAGCCAGCGCGCCGGATATGGAAGTCCGCGATGAGTACGACGTGACGCATCAGGTGTGGCGAATCTCCGATCCGTACACTGTCGCCTTAGTGCAGAAAGCCATGCAAGGCAAGCAGCTCATCATCGCCGACGGCCATCACCGCTATGAGACGGCGCTCAATTACCGTAACGAGCGACGGGCGAATGGGGGCAATTCCGATCCAACGAAGCAGGCCCCCTACGATTTGCTGATGATGACCTTCGTTAATATGGACAGTCCTGGGCTGCTCGTGCTGCCGACGCACAGAGTTGTACACGGCCTTCGCGACTTTTCGGCGGACGCATTCAAGAGTGCTGCCCGCGTGTACTACAGTGTCGACGAAGTTGATCCTGCCATCAACGCGCAACGCGCCACCATTATCTTGCGCGAAGCCGGGCATTCTGGAACCGCATTTCTCGCGGTCACCAATCAGCGTGCTTTCCTGATCGACACTCCAAGAAGCCTTGGCGTCGAAGTCTTTCGCGGACTATCCGTTCGCCAACAAGCGCTCGATGTCGTCCACCTCCATAAGTGCTTGCTCGAAAGCGTGCTCGGACTATCTGAAGAGTCAATTCGAAACCAGGAAAACATTCGCTATCTACGAGACGCCGCCGAAGCCCTCGAGCTAGTTCGCGAGGGTGATGCCGACATCGTGTTCTTGATGAATCCGGTCCGCATGACCCAACTACGCAATCTTGCCTTCGCTGGAGAAGTTCTTCCCCAGAAGTCCACCGATTTTTATCCGAAGCTTTTGAGTGGCTTGACGATTTATGCCTTGGAGTAAAGCCGGGCGACGCAGCGTCGGAGTCGTTTCTCGCGCCACGACGACCTTATTTCTAGCCGTAATCTTACTTTCTGCAAGTTTGCCCCCCGGAAAAAGCCTATCCGTTTACTCAGTGGCGGCAAATTATTCATTGCCCTTGGCTGAGAAAAACGGGCAGGACTACGTTGGGCTTTTAGAAATGCTCGATCCGCTGGGAACAGTCAGCGCAAAAGCGGACAAGTCTAAGTGGGCGCTGATCTTCAACAACCAGGAGTTTGATTTCAACGCCAACAAAACCCGAGTGCGGTCTCGCGCCGGCGATTTCGATCTAAATGCAAATTTCGAACTTGATGGCGGCCGGGGGCTGGTTCCTCTTTCCTCGCTGTCGAATGTTCTGCCGCGTATTCTGGGCGGACCTGTAACCTTCCATTCCGACTCGCGCCGCTTATTCGTCGGCAACGTGGCAACGCATTTCACGGCTATTGTGATTGCTTCGAATCCGCCGCGGCTGGTCATGAATTTCACTTCTCCGGTTAGTCCCGCAATCAGCAGCGACGCAAAACAGTTGCACGTGGTTTTCGTGCGCGATCCTTTGGTTGCACCGGGTTCGCCCTTGTTGACCTTCGGCAACGCCACGATTCCCTCGGCAAGTTACCGTGAAGAGAATGGAGCGGCGGAAATTACGGTCACGGGAGCAGTTCCTCTCGCCGCCACCGTCAGCGGTGATGGGCGCATCATTACTGTGAATCCAACCGCCCCTCTTCCGCCTACGCCTGTTCAGCAACATCCAATTTCTGCCCTATCCTCGCAGCAGATCAACAGCGCGCACCGCTTCTTCGCCGTAATCGACGCTAGCCATGGGGGCAGCGAATATGGTGCGGCACTGGGCGACGGCTTGGCCGAAAAAGACATCACCCTGGCTTTCGCTCGCAGGCTGCGGCAGGAATTGGATGGCCGCGGTATCAGCGTTCTGTTGCTGAGAGATGGCGATGAGACGCTCAGCCTCGACCAGCGGGCGAGTACCTCTAACGCCGCGCGCGCCGCGGTCTACATCGCCATTCACGCGGCTTCGCAGGGTAGGGGAGTTCGCGTTTACACCTCCTTGCTTCCGCCAGCGGGCGTCAACCGTGGGCAGTTGCTGGATTGGAATACCGCGCAATCCAACTTTCGTATAACGAGCCGGGTGGCCCAGAACGCGGTCGTCGCTATCCTGCAGAAAAACCAAGTTGTCGCACGCTCGATACTGGCCCCCGTGCGCCCCCTCAACAACATAACCACGTCGGCGATTGCAGTCGAAATCGCGCCTTCGCAAGGCGACATCAACCAGTTGGCTTCGCCACTCTATCAACAGGCGGTCTGTTCAGCGATCGCGTCGGGCATTGCAGCAGTGCGCGACCGTTTGGAGGTCGGACGATGATTCCGCGTCACCTCCTTTTTACCGCTCTCGCTTTGCTGCTGGCTGCGATGGCGATGGGGTTTTATGCCGCAAAGATGCGGGGGAGAGTCTCCTCGAACGAAACGCCTCATGCCGAACAATCGCTCACGCCCCCCGAAAGCGGCCCTACGGAGCAAGTTACGCTTTTCGTGGCCCATGACGATCAAGGAGTCGTTCGACCGCAGGGTTTTTCCATTCCCCTGCCATCCAGCCGTCAACAGCGTGCTGAAGAACTGCTCCGGGCCTTGATCTCGACTTACGAAGAAAAAGACTCGCCGCATCCGCTCAACGCTGGTGCAGAATTGCGAGGAGTGTATCTGGTAGAAACAAGCGCTGTTAAGGGTGTAAATGGTCAGCAACCGCCGCCAGCGTTTGTCGTCCAGCAGTCGTTGCCGGGCTCCGGACTGGCCGTGATTGACCTGAACGCAGCGTTTGCCGATGGGCATCGTTCCGGCATTATGGTCGAAACCCTGACCATCCTCTCTCTGGTGGAAACGTTGAAAGCCAACATCGATGGCATCCATCGCGTCAGGATCCTCGTCGGCGGCCAGGTTCGCGATACCTTGGCCGGCCACGCCGACCTGTCGAACGAATTCGATGCGGACGCCATCGCCCACCTGGGCGCGGATTTATCTCCGGGTGAATAAATTCAAGAGCGAGTCGTTTACACTGGTCACCCTATGTTTTATCGCTCAGACAATCGTTCTCCCGACCAACTTCGTCCCGTCAACCTGATACCCGGCTTTATCACCACACCTGAAGGTTCCGTACTCATTGAAGTTGGCAATACCAGGGTTATCTGCAACGCGTCGGTTGAGGAGAGCGTGCCCAGTTTCATGCGCAACAGCGGCAGAGGATGGATCAGCGCAGAATATTCGATGCTGCCACGCGCCACTCTGACGCGTACTCCGCGGGAGGTGGGCAAGGGTAGGCAGAGCGGGCGGACGCACGAAATTCAGCGGCTGATTGGTCGCGCGTTGAGAGCCGTTGTTGACTTGTCGCGACTCGGGGAACGCACGATCTGGATCGACTGCGATGTCATTCAAGCCGACGGCGGCACTCGGACCGCTTCAATCACCGGAGCCTTCGTTGCCTTGGGCTTGGCGCTGGAAAAGTTAGTCGAAGCTGGAACATTGACTTCCGCTCCGCTGCGAGATTTCGTCGCTGCCATCAGCGTGGGTATTGTCGATGGTGAGATATTGCTCGATCTTTGCTACGAAGAAGATTCCCGCGCAGATGTCGACATGAATTTCGTGATGACCGCCGGCCGCAAACTGGTCGAAGTCCAGGCCACCGCCGAACACCAAGTTTTTGACGAAGCGCAGCTTGCGAAGATGATTGCTTTGGCTGGGCAGGGAGTCCAATCGCTGATTGCCAAGCAGCAAGCGGTGCTGAGCCGGTTGACGCTTCGGCAGTAGAATCCCCCTATTCCGGGCCGTTGAACTTTAGCTTTTCTTTCTTGATGTGAAGCAGAACCATCAGAGCGTCTTCCAATGCTTGCAACTCTTGGGGCTGGCTGCCGCTATCTAGTCGCATCCTCAACTCGGGTTCCGCTTCCTCTATGCGCTGGAAAAGCATCGTTGGATCTTCTTCATTCAAGACGGCCTGAAAGTAATACTGCCATCCCGGAAGACTTGATCGGCGTTGCCCTAGTGTGGACATGAGAACTGTTCGAAATGCTACAAAGTGAAAGCGCGCTTGTCGGTTCGATATCGAACAACACCATGAACGGTGTTGAACCTTAGTGCTCCCACCGTTAAACCTTCGCCCTCAAGCCTGGGTTACAATTGTGAGTTTTCAATAGCGTGGTTCAGACTTCTATCGTGGAGAAGCTCTAATGAAAATTACCCCCGGTAAATTAGCAGGACTCAAGAATGTTTCGAACGATCGTGGCGTCATCGCTGCCGCCGCCATGGACCAGCGCGGCTCGCTGCAGAAATCTCTTGCCAAGGAAAAGGGCAGCGAAGTCTCCGATCAGATGATGGAAGAATTTAAGACGCTGGTCACTGAAGTATTAACGCCGCATGCCAGCGCGATCCTCTTAGATCCTGAGTGGGGACTCCCCGCATCGAAGCGACGCGCCAAAAACGCCGGCCTCTTGTTGGCATACGAAAAAACCGGCTACGACAAGACCGGCCCCGGACGCCTCGGCGATTTACTCGACCATTGGTCTGTCCGCAGATTGAAAGACGCTGGCGCGGACTGTATCAAGATTCTGCTTTATTACACGCCGGATGATCCCAAAGATACGAATGACAAAAAGCACGCTTGGGTGGAACGCATTGGCGACGAGTGCCGCGCTCATGACATTCCGTTCTTCCTGGAATTCGTCGGCTACGAAGACGGGGCCGACGAAAAAGGCCTCGAGTACGCCAGGAAAAAGCCGCACATCGTCACTGAAAGCATGAAGGAGTTCTCCAAAGATCGCTACGGCGTGGACGTTCTGAAAGTGGAAGTCCCGGTGAACATGAAGTTCGTCGAGGGGACGAAATCCTATAAAGGACAGGCAGCCTACAGCAAGAAAGAAGCGGTCGATTTATTTCACAAAGCGGCGGCCGCGGCGACCAAGCCCTTCATTTATCTTTCCGCCGGAGTCAGCAATGCGGAATTCACCGAAACTCTCGAATTGGCTGCGGAAAGCGGTGTGAAATTCAATGGCGTATTGTGTGGTCGCGCCACCTGGAAAGATGGAATTTCAATCTACGCGAAGCAGGGCGCAGCGGCATTTCGGAAGTGGCTGGAGTCTGAGGGCGTGGCGAACATTAACAATGTCAACAATCGCCTGAAGGCCGCTACGTCGTGGCATTCAATGTATGGGGTCGAGTCGTAGGCGGTTCGGGCGCGTTCGCTGTCGTTCAGACTTGGCCTCTACACATAAATGTGATATTTATACCTATCAGTAATCGATATGCGAACAAATATCGACATAGACGATGGCTTGATGCGTCGGGCCATGAAGCGTAGCGGAAACCGCACTAAGAAAGCTGCAGTCGAAGCCGGGTTGCGGTTGCTGGCGGAGACCCATGCCCAAATATCTATCCGCCGGCTTCGTGGCAAGGTGAAATGGGAAGGTGACCTGGAATTGACCCGGCTAGGTCGAACTCGCTTCTGAAGTCCGATGGTCATCATTGACACAACGGTCTGGATTGACTACTTTCGCGGATCGACAACTCCTGAAACCCTATGGCTTGAGCGCTTCCTTACACGGCAACGCCTCGGCCTGACAGACCTCATTTTGTGTGAAGTGTTGCAGGGTTTGGTCGATGAGCGAAGCTCGGCGATCGTTCGCACCGAACTTATCAAGTTTCACGTATTCTCGACAGGCGGGGTGGATCTTGCAATTGTGGCGGCGGGAAACTACCGAAGTCTGCGCGGACAGGGATTCACCGTGCGAAAGACTATCGACTGCTTAATCGCATCGTTTTGCATCGAGACAGGGCATCAACTCCTCCATCACGATCGCGATTTCGATCCGTTTGAAAGGCTACTTGGTTTGCAGGTCGTTCACCCATAGAGCCTGTAGACGCGAGTTCGATCCCACTCTGCGATAATCAGCCAGTCAGATTCCCGGCGCAAGCCATTAATCAAGACCATGACCAATCCAGAACGCTTCGCCCCCGGCTGGCCCGGCATATCGCCGCGTTGGACTTCCAGCGCAAAAAGCGGCGTCGGCACGGCTCTCAACCAGCACAGCCGTGTGTGGTTCACGCTCAGCCACGGAATTCTTAACGAAGTTTATTTCCCTCGCGTAGACATGGCCTGCACGCGCGACATGGGATTGATCGTTACCGACGGACAGAGTTTCTTCTCCGAAGAAAAGCGCAATTGCACATTCGAAAACACCGCCATCGAGCCCGGCGTTCCACTTTATCAACTTCGCAACACCCAACTGGAAGGCCGCTATCGCATCGAGAAAGAAGTTTTCAGCGATCCTTATCGAAATGTTGTGCTGCAAAAAATCCGCTTCGTTCCGCTGAAAGGCAGACTCGACGATTACCGCCTGCATGTTTTGCTTTCTCCGCATCTCGCGAATTGCGGTGCTGGCAACACCGGATGGATTGGCGAATATAAAGGCGACCCGATGGGTTTCGCGGAGCACGACGCGTATGCGCTGGCGTGCGCATCGTCAACGTCTTGGCGCAAACGTTCAGTCGGCTTCGTTGGCACCTCCGACGGATGGCAGGATTTGTCGCAGCACTTCCAGATGACGTGGGAATATACACGCGCGGAAAACGGCAATATTGCAATGACCGCAGAAGTGGACATGAACGCATGTGGCGGCGAATTCGTTCTTGCTCTCGGCTTCGGCACGAACTGGTCGGAGGCGGCACAGCAGGCGCGTTCGTCATTGCTCGAGCCCTACGACGAACTTCGCCAGAGCTACGTTCGTCAATGGAAGACCTGGCACGCCACACTGGAGAATATCGACGAAGCCCATCGCAAGAACGACCTTTATCGCGCCAGCGTCGCCGTCTTGCGCTCCCACGAATCCAAGGATTTTCTCGGAGGAGTTATCGCCAGCCTCTCGATACCCTGGGGATTCAACAAAGGCGACGAAGACTTGGGCGGATACCACCTTGTCTGGCCGCGCGATTTGGTCGAAAGCGCATTCGGACTTCTCGCGGCTGGCGCCGGCGCCGACGCTCTGCGGATTCTTCGCTATCTGGAGTCCACGCAGGAAGCCGACGGCCACTGGGCACAAAACATGTGGCTCGACGGCATGCCTTACTGGAACGGCACTCAGATGGACGAAGCCGCATTTCCCATCTTGTTGTTTGACGTCTTCCGCCGCGAATCGCCAGCGGATGTCGCCGACCTGAAGCGCTGGTGGACGATGGTGAAGCGAGCCGCCTCATTTCTGGTTCGCAACGGTCCCGTCACCATGCAAGACCGATGGGAAGAAGATGCCGGATATTCACCATTCACGCTCGCAGTTGAAATTGCGGGTTTGCTCGCGGCTGCGGATCTGGCTGACATCGTTGGCGAAAAATCGATCGCTGACTATCTTCGCGAAACTGCCGACACCTGGAACGACAACATCGAACGCTGGACTTACGCGGAACATACCGACCTGGCACGCGAAGCCGGAGTCGACGGCTACTACGTGCGCATATCTCCGCCGGATAGCGACGGTGCGGCATCGCCGATCGAAGGCTTCGTGCCCATCAAAAATCGGCCGCCGGGGCAGACATCACAAGCTGCAATTCATCTTCTCAGCCCTGACTCGTTGGCGCTGGTACGTTTCGGCCTGCGCGCAGCGGACGATCCCCGCATCCTTAATACGATCAAAGTGATTGATAAGTATCTGAAAGTCGAGCTCCCCGAAGGGCCTTGCTGGTATCGCTACAACGGAGACGGTTACGGTGAGCATGACGATGGCTCGCCATTCGATGGAACCGGAGTGGGCCGCGCATGGCCGCTTCTAGCTGGAGAGCGCGCACATTATGAGATCGCCGCAGGTAACCCTACCCGCGCTGAAGCTCTGCTGCGGGTCATGGAAGCTTCGACCGAAGGCGGACGCTTGTTGCCCGAACAGGTTTGGGACCAGGCCGACATTCCAGAGCGCGAGCTGTTCAGGGGCAAGCCAAGCGGATCGGCTTGTCCGCTAGTGTGGGCCCATTCCGAATACGTGAAACTCCGCCGATCGCTTCGCGACGGCAAAGTATTTGACCAGCCTCCGCAAACCGTACAGCGCTACATAGTCGAGAAAAAACAATCCGAATTTTTCGGCTGGCGGTTCAACAACAAAGTTCGCTCTGTGCCGCGCGGCAAGAAACTCCGCATCGTTTTATTCGACCCCGGAACCGTGCGCTGGACCTCCGACGGCTGGCAAAGCTACAAAGACTCTGAGGCGCAAGATAAAGGTCTCGACCTGTACGTGTCAGACCTCCCCACGTCCGAACTCGTCCCCGAAAGCAAAATCGAGTTCACGTTTCTGTGGAAAGAATCCGGCAAGTGGGAAGGGAGCAACTACTCAGTCGCTGTAGAGAAGAATTGAATCACTCTTCCTCCCAACCCCTTCGATTCAAGTTGCTGAACAGCAATCCGGCACACAATCCGGAGAACCCGAGCAACACCATGCCTTCGAGTTCCGGCCCCAACAAGATATGACCCAGGCCGAAAAGCGCGCAGTAAACCATGGCGCAGCCGAGTATCCATGACCACAGGTTTCGCCCCAGATCGTATGTCCGAGCAATGTCCGGTGCCAAAGCAGCAATTGCCTCCCATCCTCGGGCATGAGGATGCACTTTTCTGTAAAACGCGAGCAGCGTCAACTGCGGTTCTGGCGAAGTGGCGTAAGTCACGGTCAGCCAAACCACGGTCGTAATTCCAGTCGTGAGCAGCGCACGTGCAGCCGAATCTGCTGCCGAACTCCCCGCATGGAAATGGCCAAAGCGCAGGCCGACGCTGACTAGCATCGCCGTAGCCATCGCAGAAATCTCGCTCCACGCATTGATGCGCCACCAGTACCAGCGCAGGATGTAAACCAATCCTGTGCCCGCGCCCGTCTCCAGCACGATCTTCCAACCTTCGCCGACCGAGCCTAGCAACGCCGACACCAGCGCCGAACAAATCACCAGAATCACTGTGACAAAACGCGAAGCCACGACATAGTGACTTTCCGTTTCACTCGGCTTGAGAAAGCGCCGGTAAAAATCCGACACCAGATACGACGCGCCCCAATTCAACTGAGTCGCAATCGTGGACATAAACGCCGCCATGAATCCAGCGATCACAATTCCGCGCAGAGCGGGCGGAACATGCTGACTTACCACCAGCATGTAGCCCTGCTCCGGATGCTGCAAATTTGGATAGAGAACAATTGCCGCCAGCGCGGTCAAGATCCAAGGCCAGGGCCGCAGCGCGTAGTGCGCGATATTGAACCATAAAACCGACAGCAAGCCGTTGCGTTCGTCTTTCGCGCTGAAAATCCTTTGCGCGATGTAGCCGCCGCCCCCCGGCTCCGCCCCCGGATACCAGAACGCCCACCACTGCACACCAATATTCACGAGAAAAGCGAGCACGGGCAGCGCCCACAAATTTTCTGAAGCAACGGGCCGTGAAAAATCGGGGAAGAACGATGTCGGATTTCCCGCGTTCGGTCCTGCCAAAGATCGCATCGCCGCAAGTTTGTCGAGCAGGGAAGTCATTCCCCCTGCGGCGGCAACCGCATACCACGCCACCGCAATGACGATCGCCATTTTTAAAGCAAATTGGAAGAGGTCGGTCCACAAGACGCCCCACAGGCCGCCGAGCGCGACATAAATTCCAGTGAAGGGAATCAAAAAGAAAACGCAAACCATCAGCGCGTTGCGATCGCTCATCCCGAGCGTCACTGCGACAATGCTGGTCATCGCCTTTGTGACCCAGCCCAGGATCAGGCAATTCATCAAAAGTCCCAGATAAACTGCCCGGAATCCCCGGAGAAAGGCCGCCGGTTTGCCGGAGTAGCGCATCTCGGCAAATTGCACATCGGTAAGCAGTCCCGATCGACGCCACAGCCGGGCAAACAGAAACACTGTCATCATGCCCGACAGCAGGAACGACCACCAAAGCCAATTACCAGCCACTCCTTGGGTGTAAACGAGGCCGGTTACGACTAAAGGCGTGTCGGCGGCAAATGTGGTTGCCACCATCGACGTGCCCGCCAACCACCACGACACATTGCGGCCGGAAACGAAATAGTCGTCTACGCTTTTACCCGATCGTCTCCGGAAATACAAACCAAGGAAGAGCGTGACGGCGAGATATCCAACGACGGCTGTCCAATCCAGTATTGAGAAGTTCATGGGCGTGAAACAGCGAGTTTAATGAAGCATGTGCTAAATGCAAGCAGAATCGTGCGTTGCTGCGCTGGCAAACACTCGTATCTCGCCTTGATTTGGAGACGAGGTACTAACCCATTGGATTAACACTATCCTCCCATTGTCTGCCCAAAGAACGTCTGCTAGGTTTGGGTTATGAATCCCCTTGAAAAATACCTCGCAGCAATGGAACTCTTCAATCAATCAGTCGCGGAGCTCACCGCAAAGTTCGAACAGGCCAATGAAGCTCGCGATCAGGCACTCATGGCTAGCGCCGAGCTGCGCCGCGAACTGGAGATCACCGACCAGCGTGTTCAGGACATCACTATCGCCTTCCGCCAGCAAATCTCAGCCGACTTTGCCGCAAAGCGGCCCGCGCGGGAAGAGTCATTCGCCGTCGCCTCCAGCCGCGCCAGCTAAGGTTTTTGCCTAGGAAATACGCCGCGCACCTTAGTTAAGATCAACCGCGCGCGATTCCGGTGACTGCCGTCTGCGGCTAGAGCCTTTTTTCTCTCACGTCAAAGCGACTCCAATGCAAATTCCTGTCTGCGCTCATTCAAGACGTGCTAGATTCGTGCCCAGCAACCACTAACCGTTCGCGCTCTCCCGTGCGGGCACAATCGCGTTCCCGAGACGATTCTGTGAGTTCCCGGGCCAAAATCTGCGGAGGGAAAATGATTTACGAATGCCACAATTCGAGCAATACGATGGGTCGCTTCCTCATCGCCGCTGCGACGATGCTTGCTTTCGCATTCACACTGGCCGTCAGCGCGACCGCTCAAACGGAGAACGTTCTTGACGACTTTCTGGGCAGCAACGGCCTTTACCCCAATGGATCGTATCCAGAGGGAACACTGACTTTTGATTCCAGCGGAAACCTCTATGGCATCGCGAACAACGGAGGAAATTTAAAGGCTTCCTGCCCCGGCAATGGCACTGGGTGCGGCTTGGTCTTCCAACTAACCCCAAACCTCACTGGGGGATACACCCAGACTACCCTCCACCGGTTTTCCGGCAACGTGGACGGCGGACGGCCCACAACCGGCGTCGTGCTGGATCGGTCAGGTGCAATTTATGGAACGACCATTGACGGCGGTAGCACTAATTCCGGGCCCGGTGTGGTCTATAAGCTGATACCGCAGTCGGGCGGGGTATTCAAGGAGAGTGTTCTTTATTCATTTTTCGGGCGTAGTGCTAACGGGATCGGTCCCACCAGCTTGGTCCTCGATGCCACCGGTATTCTCTATGGCGTCACCAGTTATGGCGGAGATTACAGCGCAACGAATCCCGAGTGTGCCAACGCCGGCTGCGGTATTGTGTTCCAGTTGACTCCGACGGTCTCAGGGCCCTGGACCGAAAAAATCCTTCATCTCTTCACCGGTGGCCAAGACGGCGCCTTGCCGCAGGGCCTCGCCATAGATGGAAGCGGCAATCTGTTCGGAACAAGCAGGTACGGCGGCAGCACGGCTTGCAATTGCGGCGTCGTCTACCGTTTGTCACCAACCAGCGGGGGAGGCTGGCGCGAGAGCGTGCTTCACACGTTCACGAAGAAAGCCGACGGAGGATATCCTGAGGCTGGGGTCACCCTCGATAGCAACGGTAATATTTATGGAACCGCCACGGCGGGCGGGCTTGCGGGATGCAACTCCGGATGCGGTGTGGTATTCGAACTCGCCAAGTCCGGGTCAGTCTACGTTCCATCTATCCTTCACTCATTTACGGGCGGCAGCGACGGAGATGAACCAATCGCGGGCGTCACTGTGGATTCCTCGGGGAACGTCTACGGCGCTACGGCTGGAGGCGGTAACACCACCACTTGCGGTTCGTTTGGTTGCGGCACTGTGTACGAGTTAACACAGGTTGGCGGCGTGTGGACGGAAAACGTGTTGTGGACCTTCAACGGTCTGCCGTCCGACGGGATGGAACCGCTCGGCACGCCCATCCTGGATTCTTCCCATGCCGTATACGGAAACACAAGTCTCGGCGGAACCGACGACGGTGGCATTATTTACCAGATTGTTCCGTAGGCCTGAGTATTTGCTCCACCAACCCCCGGCCTAATATGCCGGGGGTTTCTTCTTCATGGATATTGAATAATGCGCGGCGGCCACTGCTCGGACTGCTAACTAAATGATCGACCTGAGCCGTTCGCTCTCGCTTGGTTGCCAAAATCCGCGCGATACGAGACGATAACTGTTTGCCTAACAACCCAGAACTCCACTAGAGGAAGCGGCCTAACTATGGCGAAGCGGCACAAGCACGCGTCAGTTGAAGTCAGCGAAAAAGAGTATCCATCCGGCGAGATCAAACCGGCGAAAGGGAAGTTGGGTGTAATGATCCCCGGCATGGGAGCGGTGGCGACGACGTTTGTCGCTGGCGTCGAGGCCATCCGTAAGGGTTACGCCAAGCCGATCGGTTCGCTCACGCAGATGGGCACCGTCCGTCTCGGCAAGCGCACGGACGCCCGCTCGCCAAAAATCAAGGAATTCGTTCCGTTGGCCGGTCTCGACGATCTGGTCTTCACCGGATGGGACATTTTTGAGGACGACATGCACGCCGCCGCCACCAAAGCCGGTGTTCTCGACAAAGAAATGCTCGCCAAGGTGAAGCCATTTCTGAGCAAGATTCGGCCGCGCAAGGCGGTGTTTGACAAGAACTATGTCCGCTTGATCGACGGCCCTAACGTGAAAAAGGGCAAGAACAAGATGGATCTCGCCGAGCAACTGCGCGACGACATCAAAGATTTTCGCAAAACTTCAGGCGCGTCACGCCTGGTAACCATGTGGTGCGGATCGACAGAAAGCTACATAGAGCCGAGCGCTGCTCATCAATCCGTTAAGGCGTTCGAGAAGGCCATGACCAAAAACGACGCCAACATCGCGCCTTCGATGATCTATGCCTACGCTTCGCTGATGGAGGGAGTTCCGTTCGCGAACGGTGCGCCAAACCTAACCGTTGACCTGCCCGTCATGCGCGATCTTTCTCGCGAGAATAATGCTCCAATTTGCGGCAAAGACTTCAAGACCGGACAGACCCTGATCAAAACAATCCTCGCCCCCGGCTTCAAAGCCCGCATGATCGGTCTCAACGGATGGTTTTCCACCAATATTCTTGGCAACCGCGACGGCGAAGTGCTCGAAGATCCAGGGTCGTTCAAAACCAAGGAAGAGTCTAAGCTCTCCGTGCTTGAACACATCTTGCAGCCCGATCTTTATCCCGACCTTTACGGCAACTTCACCCATAAAGTTCGTATTAACTATTATCCGCCCCGTGGTGATAACAAAGAGGGTTGGGACAACATCGACATCTTCGGATGGCTCGGCTATCCCATGCAGATCAAAGTGGATTTCCTATGCCGCGATTCCATTTTGGCTGCCCCGATTGTGCTCGATCTGGTTCTCTTCATGGACCTTGCCGCGCGTTGCGGAGAACTGAAGGGCTTGGGGATTCAGGAATGGCTGAGTTTCTACTTCAAGTCGCCGATGACGGTTCCGGGGCTGTACCCAGAGCATGATTTATTCATTCAGCTGATGAAGTTGAAAAACACGCTTCGACACCTTCGCGGAGAAGAATTGATCACGCATTTAGGCTTGGAGTATTACGACTGATTGCGGAGAACTGAGGCTGCTCCCCAATCAATCTCACTGTAAACTCCACGAAGCGTACTGGGAGGGCTGGGCCGTTGCCGATAGCAGATCAGCCTAGCAGCTACCACACCGTCTGCAGTAAAGGGCTCCGGCGAATGTTTTCGTCGCGTGTCACTAGGATTACCCGCTCTGCGCGAGCGGTCGCGCCGATGAGTCGATCAGCCGGATCATGCGGGTAATCATCCGGGAACTGCGTAGCTAAAACAGCTATATCGAGAGAAATCGGTAATACTACGACACCTTTCGTAAGATCCCGTATCGACGCTTCTACTGTTCCATTGGATCGAATTCTGCCGCGTCGCATGAGCAAAGCAAGTTCCCACAAGCTAATCGCCGATACGGCGAGTCCCTGCCCGCTGCGCCCTCTCCGTATTGCTTGACTCGCTGGCTTCGACAAACGCTTCGAATCTGCCTGCGCCCAAACCAGTACGTGCGTATCCAGAAGAATCACTTCAAAGCTTCCCACGCCTCCGGTGGAACGGCTGGCGATTCAATGTCCCCAACAACATGAATGATGCCTTCGAGCCTGCCGATAAAGTCGTCGTCCGGGTCCTCCACGGGCACCAGTTTCGCTACCGGCTTGCCACGTTTGGTGATCACTAGCGGCTGCTTAGTCGTGCGTACACTCTCCATCAGGGCCAGACACCGCGTTTTAAATTCTCCCGCCGCAACTCTTCTCATGGTCATGTCACATTATACATGGTCATAAAAATGTGACTATGATGTCAGGCAGTTTCGCGATCCGCCTTCCTGATCGACATAGGAAGGTTAACTGTGAAAGCGTCGGCCGGATAACCATTCTCATTCTCGCCGCGTCCAACTCATTAAGTAGTTGGCCTGCGCAACCGGCATATAATCGTTCCCAGGTAGCAAGAGAGGTCGCCAATGAAGCTCAATTTGACAATTTCTTCCATCTTATTCGCAGCTATTTTGAGCGCGGCGACGATCGCTTCTGCCCAGACCCAACCAACGAATAATCCCCCGGGGGCGACGAACCCAAACGGAACGCCGGCTGCGCAACCGTCAGTCAGTACCACTGGAACGCCCACTGGTCAGCAAGACCCAACCAAACCCGATCCGGGAGTTTCGGGAACGGCGCCACAGGCGAATCCTTCCGATACCTCGTCCACTGCCCCTGTACCCGTGGCGGAGCCCGATCCCGACAAGGTAAAGCACAACGGCGGCGAAGCAGACGTTGATGCCATCGGCAACCGCAAGATCGGGAAGCGTGGATTCGGGAATTGGTATTCGCTTGAAAGCGAAATCCGAATGGGCAAGCAATATGCCCAGATGGTGGAATCGAGTTCGAAGCTTGTCAGTGACCCGGTGGTCACCGAATACGTGAACCGCATCGGCCAGAACCTGGTGCGGAATTCCGATGCGCAGGTGCCGTTCACCATCAAGGTAATTGACGCCGACGAAATCAATGCGTTCGCCCTGCCCGGCGGTTTCTTTTACGTAAACTCTGGATTGATTCTTGCCGCCGATAACGAAGCTGAGTTGGCTGGAGTGATGGCTCACGAAATCGCCCACGTTGCGGCGCGCCACGCCACTCGCCAGATGACTCGCGGCCAGCTGGCAAACATCGGCACGATTCCGCTGATTTTCGTCGGAGGCGGTATCGGTTACGCCGTCCGGTCGGTGGCCAGCATCGGTTTACCGATGACGTTCCTCACATTCTCACGAGGATTCGAAGCCGAGGCTGATTATCTGGGCCTCCAGTATATGTACAAAACCGGCTACGATCCCCAATCGTTCGTCGCGTTTTTCGAAAAAATACAAGCGCAAGAGAAGAAGAAGCCGGGAACCCTGGCCAAGGCATTTTCTACCCACCCACAGACGCCCGACAGGATCGAAGTTTCGCAGAAAGAAATCGCTACGATTCTGCCCGCGCGGGATGAATATACGGTCACCACTTCAGAATTTGACGACGTGAAGTCCCGCCTCGCGGGACTGGAAAATCGCCGCAAGATGGTCGACCAGAAAGACGCCGGCAAGCCTAGCTTGAGGCGTGTCTCGTCGACCGACAGCAACGGCAAAGATGGGAACACCACCAACGGCGACGATCATCCGACCCTTAAACGCCGCGACGACAGCAACTAAGTCGCAAACACCCGAACCCGTACCGCAGGGTGCTTTAGGGTATTCTTGGGTTCATGGATAAGAAAGAAATAAATTCTCCGAAGCTGACCATGAACTTTTTGTTTTGGGTGTGCGGCGTCGGCGGTATTCTCTTGCTGCTTTTCCTCGGCCACTTCGTTTGGCGGATGTTCTAGGGCCCTGAGCCGAACAGCCCTGGATAACCATTGGCTTGAACCTTCGCCGGCACCATCCCACTCAATGGGTAAATGAAATATTGAGCCCAGTCGAAAACAGAATGTCGTTGTCTTTCTTCCCGGTCGGCGGATTGGTCACGTAGATGTCCCCAAAACTATTCTGCCAACCCAGCCACTTGTTCAGCTTGGTCACAGTTCCGAAATCAAAGGTCGCGCGATACTGCCCCGCCATGTTGAAGTCGGGGAAGACGTAGCCTTTTTCGCTAACCACCGTGCTCTTGCCAAACTTGTGCATGAGTTCTTCGCCGAAAGTCCCCGCAGCGAAGCTATTCGTGTAGGTGCCGCTGTAAATCCCGTTCACGATGTTGTCGTAGTTTTCCCGCGTGTAGTTGATGCCCGCAAGAAGATCGAAGGTAGTCGCTGGCGTTTTGATCACGTGGAAGCCAAGGCCACCGCCAAACACTGAGCGCAAGTTCAGCGACTGCAACTGATCGGCCATAAAGTCCGCGCCCACAAAAGCGAATAGCCGCGGCGTCAGGTCGTGATCGTAGCGGATGCCACCCTGAATCACGTTTGCCGTCGTGCTCGGTACCGCTCCCGAGGCGTTGTTTTTTGCGTAGATCGAATTAGTGTACAGGGCCAACTTGTCGCGCAAACCGGTCCGGGCCGCAGTGATCGCAAGGGCAAGATTTTCCGTCTCGCTGTTGCCCCCGGTCACCGCAAATCCCACGTTGGCTCCGCCTGACCAGCCCTGTGCTAACCCCGGGTGCTGGAGTTTCTCGAACGCAGTC
Source organism: Terriglobia bacterium (assembly GCA_963771505.1). GTDB lineage: Bacteria > Acidobacteriota > Terriglobia > Terriglobales > Acidobacteriaceae > JAJPHW01. The sequence continues at coordinate 885,408 of CAVYTO010000002.1, read as the reverse complement.
TGCTCGTCTGCCGACCGGATCACCGCAACATTTTCCCGCGCAATCGTCACGGGAGGCTCGGATTTCACTATGACTGATCCATCTTGGGTCGAAAGCGTCCCGGAGTAGGTCTTCTTGTCGGCCCCGTTCTGAACAAAAACAGGTTTGTCGGTGGAAAGCGAATCGATCGTATCCCACTGAATGTCCACAGAACCCAACGCGTCGGTTTTCAGCGTCAAAACCTTTCCATCCGACTTAACGATGCTGCCGGTCAGGCGATCGCCGTTTTTAAGGGTCACGGTATCTGCGAATGAGGCAACGCACAAAGTGAGCAACAGAATTGTCCAAGCGATAAGGCGAAACATGAAGACAGTCTCCTCAATAAATTTAGACGGGATTTGATCGCGTCCCTTGCTTCAATAAACTTCGGTGGTTTGGATAGGAAGAAGTTTAGCAGCGGTCACGCGATTCCCAAAATGCGCGAACGCTACAAGGCGGCTTTATTTCGCAACAGCTTGCGCGCTTGCGTCAGGCTTGCTTCCAGCTTGAAGCAGCGTGACAAGGGACTGATAAAGATGGGTGCGGGTCGCATACCGCTCGCTAGCTTTCGTGATGTAGCGGACATGCACCTCGACACCCGAGCCGGTCGGGCGGAGATTCACGGCCGGGGCCGCCGAAACCGCGCTTACCCGGTAATGGTTGGTAGACTTTGACCATTCCTGCTCGGCGGCGTGAGCGCTCTGCGCGGTCTCTTCGTTAACCATTTTCTGGATGGCTTCGATCATCGGGTAAAGATTTTGCGTGGCTGGTACAACGATCTGTATCTCGTCCCAAAGCCACTGTCCCGCTGTCGAGAAATTGAAGAAATGCCCCTCGATCGCGTAGCTGTTCACGAAAGATACTTTCCGGCCTGTCGGGTGCCCGCTGTCCGTCCAGTTGCCAGTCTCAAGCAGGACCGTCCGCAAGAGATTGATCTCTACGACTTGGCCCGCAACGCCGTCAATTTCCACCCAGTCTCCAACGCGGATGCCATTTCTTCCCATCAGGACGAACCAACCAAAAAATCCAACGATAAAATCTTTCATCGCCACGGTCAGGCCAGCGCCAGCCAGACCCAGGACGGTGGGTGTCTCTTTGGGAGCGCCAAAGACAACAAAAGCAATCAGCAGGACCGCAAGGGCCTGCAAGGAAAACCGAATGACCGCATTCAGCGTGTGCAGGCGAGTCCGCTCCGGCGAGAGCCCGGTGAGGTACTCCTGCACAAAGTGGTCGACAAGGGCGACCACCAGAATAATCAGGACAATCCATAATCCCGACTGAATCATGGAATGGACCATTGCCCTCTGATGCCGCTGCACTAGACCGATCCAGCGGCCATAGCCGTTCTCGATATCATGCAACCCTTGTATGCGCTGGTCGTAATCCGCGAGGATCTTGTTGTCATCCCCCAAAACATGCAGAGTCTGCACATTCAAGGCAGACCCCTTTGCCGCATTAATTTCCTTTTCGAGAGCATCGTGCTGGAACCTCAATTTCGAGGCAATTTCCGCGGTTTCATCGCGCGCCCGATTGAGGTCTGTCACTTTGTTTCGAAGTTTGCGCCAGTTCGAGAACTGACTGTACAGACTTTTCGCCTCGTAATCGATGGCCGGCGTGGAACTGGAGTTTCCGGCGGTTTTGTTGTCGGATGTGTGCTCTGTCGCCTGATGCTGTTCGAACTGGTGCTGGATTAACGCGCCGGGGTCCGCCCCAGCCCGCATTAGGTCGCCTTTTGCGTCGTCGAGTTCATCCTGGTCCAACTCGAGCTGAGCTTGCGCGACGTCGAGTTTTTCCTGGATCGCGTCTTGCTGGGTGACAGCTGCCGCCGCGAGTTGTTTTTTTAGACGGGCGACGGATTCTTGATCGGTCTTGACCTGCTCTTCGGCTTCCGCGGCGTGCTGGTACAGTGCCCGGTTTTCCGGTTTTGCCTGTGCAGGATGGTCGGCAGCGTAACGCGATGCGTCATGGAAGTCCAGGTCAACCACATTATCGGCGGAATCGGAAATTTGTTCTGCTACCTGCTGTTGGTCAGGTCCGATTGCCAGCGTCGCCATGGCCCGGGCAGTGGTCAGTGGGCTTTCGTCAACCAGCGGTGCGGGCTGTCCTTTCGCGGCCTTCGCGGTCACCGATTCCGGCGATTCCGTATCGCGGGTAAGAAACGACCCAACGACCGCGGCAATCACCAGAATCGAAATTCCGGCGATGACCAGCAATCGTCCAGTTCTCTTGATGCCGTCCATTTCAAGAGATTATAGCGTTGCGCTTACAAATCAGAGCGGGGAACTGTGCTCAAGGAACCCAGTCTGCAATAAAAATATTCGTTTCGTGCGGAGCCTTGGCGTTTCGATTCGATGCCCACACCAGTTTTCGGCCATCCGGACTGAACATGGGAAATCCGTCGAAGCCGTCGCTATAGGTGATGCGCTCGAGGTTTGAACCATCGACATTAACGGCATACAGTTCAAAGTTGCCCATTCCCCCGGTCGATCCCTGGTTCGAAGAGAAAATGAGGCGATCGCCCGTGGGAAAATATGAGGGACCAAAGCTGGCAGCGCCAAGATTCGTAATCTGTTTCTTGTCGCTGCCGTCGGCTTTCATGATCCAGATTTCCAGTGAAGAGGGGCGAATCAGGTTTTGACCAAGCAATTCTTTGTACTCGGCAATTTCTTTCTCCGATTTCGGATGGTAGGCGCGATACACGACGAATTTCCGGTCAGGCGAAAAGAACGGGCCGCCATCGTAACCGAGCTCATGCGTTAATTGTTTTATGTGTCTTCCATTTGCATCCATCGAGTAGATGTCAAGGTCTCCGTTGCGGACAGAGGTGAAAACAATTTTCTTGCCGTCAGCTGAGATCGTAGCTTCAGCGTCGTACCCGGGCGTCTTGGTTAGCTGCTTCAAGCCAGAGCCGTCAGGATTAGCCGTAAAGATGTCGTAGCCCGGATAAAGCGCCCACACATAGCCTTTAGAAAAATCGGGGCGTGGCGGACAGTCGGCGTTCGCCAAATGTGTCGAAGAAAACAATATCTTCTTCCCGTTCGGGTAGAAGTACGAGCAGGTCGTTCGGCCTTTGCCCGTCGAAACCATGTGCTGACCGCTACCGTCGGCGTTCATCACGAAAATCTGGTCGCATTTCACGTCGCCGTGAGATGTTTGATAAATGAGCTTGGTTCCGTCGGCGGAAAAATAAGCCTCTGCATTCTGACCGCCGAACGTGAGTTGTTTTACATTGTGAAGATGCGACTCTTGCGGCGTTGCCAGGGTTTGCGGTTCTGAAGATTGGCCAAACCCCAGAGTGGAAAGAAGTATCAAGCTAACTAAGATGGGTTTCATATTTCTTGGCCGTAAGTGTAACCGAGCGCAGAACCTCTCGTCTAAGGGGCAGTGAAGTTTGTGTCGACCTGGCGTCATCCCGAGCGGAGCCGTTCTTCAGGCGGAGAGAGGCCTGCCCTGAGCGAAGTCGAAGGGATCTCAGTCGGCAATGCGCGAAAGCCGAACTAACCGGAGGATCAAATGAACAAGCAGTTTCTCGTGCTCATCTGTCTTGCCGTTTCGTGTTTTCCAGCTCTGCACGCACAAACCGCCGCGAACGGCGGCGCCAAGAAACTCATTGCCCTGGAAACGGAATTCATGAAGGCAACCGCCGAACGCGGTTCAGCGGGCTACATCTCCTACTACGCAGATGACGCTGTTGAATTACCCAATGGCGCATCCATTCTCGAAGGCAAAGAAACCATTCGTAAAACGCTCGGCTTTCTCGACGAGGGAAACAGCTTGACTTGGACGCCGGTCAAGGCCGACATGTCCGCTTCCGGCGATCTGGGCTACACGTTTGGCACATACGAGTTCCGCGGCAAAGGCAAAGACGGCAAGCCGCAAATTTCCCACGGAAAATACACCAGTATCTGGAAGAAGCAATCCGATGGAAGTTGGAAAGTCGTGCTCGACATGGGCAATAGCACGCCGGAAAAACCCTAGCATCAACCGCGAAAATGCTTCTCGATTGCTTCTGCCTGCGTCCGCGTGACCACCGATGACAGCGCCGCAGCGTCAGCCTGTTTCACCGCTTGCAGGCTGCCAAAGTGTTGCAGCAGCCGGCGAGTAGTGCTCTCACCCACGCCGGGGATCTCGCGCAGTTCTGTAGATCGGTCTCGCATCTGCCGTCGCTTGCGATGAAAAGTCACTGCAAAACGGTGAGCTTCGTCTCGAATCAATTGCACCAGATGCAACACCGGTGAGTGATGATCGAGAACCACCGGCTCCGCTTCCTGCCCGTAGACATAAATAATCTCTTCGCGCTTGGCGATGGAAGCCAGCGGCTGGTTGATCACTTCGACCGATTCCAGCGCTTCGGCGGCGGCATGCAGCTGGCCCAACCCGCCGTCAATTAACACGAGGCTTGGCATTTTTTTCTTTTCCTGCTGCAAGCGCCCGTACCGCCGGCTCACCACTTCTCGCATCGACGCGAAGTCGTCCACGCCTTCGACGGTTTTGATAATGAACTTGCGATAATCGGACTTCTTCATCTTGCCGTCTTCCCACACGACCATCGAAGCCACCGTCTCGGCGCCTTGAATGTGCGAGATGTCAAAACATTCGATTCTCTGCGGCGGCTCCGGAAGGCCAAGCGCGTCTTGCAAAGACTCTTGAATGGCCTTCGCACTCGGCTTCATCACGCGAAAGCGTTGATCGTAGGATTGTTTTGCGTTCGTCCCCGCAAGGTCGATAAGCGAGCGTTTATCGCCCCGAAGCGGAACCGTGATGTGAACACGTGCAGCGCGCGGGTTCGCCCCAGTCACTTGTTCGCTCAACAATTCTTCCAGCGTCTCCCGGTCTTCGAATTCCGTGGGAACATACAGATTACGCGGAACATATGGCTGACCGATATATAACTGCTTGAGAAACGCGGAGAAGAATTCCCCCGCGTTAAAACCGCATGCCGAACCTTCTTGCTCCGGTGCTCCGGCTTTCGAATCGATCGTCTCCGGCAAATCTTCCCAGAAAAATTCGCGGCGGTCCAGCACCTTGCCTGCTCGAACGTGAAAGAGGTTTACCGCCAGCATGTTGTTTTCGCAGTGATATCCGAAAACGTCGGCATCGTCTCCCTCGACGGCGGCGATGCGCTGCTTTTCCTGCAACTGCTCTACGGTCGAAATCAGATCGCGGTAACGCGCGGCCCGCTCGAACTCTTGCGACTGCGCCGCGCCGTCCATTCTTTCGCGCAGCGACCGCGCCAAGTCAGTCGGGCGGCCATCCAGAAACATCTTCACGTCGTTGACCGCCTCGTGATAAGCCTCGAGAGTTGTGAGCGCTTCGACGCAAGGCCCCAGGCATCGCCTGATGTAAAACTGCAAACAAGGCCGCGGATGGAACCGGGTCAGGTCAACCTTGCACGAAGGCACCAGAAAGTTTCGATGGATTAAATCCACGATGCGGTAGGCAAGATTCCCAGGAAAAAACGGCCCGTAATATTGGCTGCCGTCTTTGCGCAAACGGCGTGTGACGTAGACCCGCGGGAACCGTTCGCCGAGCGTTAGCTTCACGTAGGGATAAGTCTTGTCATCGCGCAAAAGAATGTTGAATCGAGGCTTCTTTTGTTTGATTAGGTGGTTCTCGAGCGCCAGCGCCTCCTTGGTATTGGCGACCACTATGTAATCGACATCGACCGCCTCGCGTACCAGCGTCCCGGTTTTCGCGTCAAGTACCCGGCTATCGTGGAAGTATGAACTCACCCGGTTGCGAAGGCTGTTGGCTTTGCCGACATAGATCACCTCGCCTTCCGCGTTCTTGTAGAGGTACACGCCGGCAGAGGTAGGCAGGCTGCGGATTTTCGCGGCGAGATCCATTGAGGGCGTAACTAGCTTAGATGCTTTAATCGCGCGCAGGAATCAGGCACCGAGTTCGCGTCGTTGCGGCGAGTCGAGATGGTAAAATTGCAACAGCGTCATGTCTCAAACGATTACCGAATCCGTGGACGTGCAACCGCCAACCAAGCCTGTCAAGCCAACGAAAGTGGGCTTTGTGAGCTTGGGTTGTCCGAAAAACCTTGTCGACAGCGAGGTGATGATGGGCCTGCTGGCCCAGGCCGGAGCCGATCTCACCCGCGATGTCGAAAACGCAGACGTCATTGTCGTCAACACCTGCTCATTTATCGCCAGCGCCCAGCAGGAGTCGGTCGACACCATCCTCGAGATGGCCCGGCACAAAACCGAAGGCCGCGCCGCGAAATTAATCGTCGCCGGATGCCTGGTCGAGCGCTTCCGCGGCGACATCCAAAAAGACATTCCCGAAGTGGACGCAGTCGTTGGCACCGGCGAATTAGGCAAGATTCTCTCCGCCGCTGGACTCGCGCCCGCGATGCCGCCCAATTTTCCCTTCAACATCCTGACCTCCCGGCCCGAGGGAGATGCGCGTGCTGCACAAGGCCGTTTCTCCCGCGATACCTGGGACGGCGCCATCGCCGACCTGCCAAACTATCTATACGACGAGGCCACACCGCGCGTGTTGGCGACCGCCGGGCACACAGCCTACATTAAGATCGCTGAAGGCTGTGATCACCCTTGCAGCTTCTGCATCATCCCGCAACTTCGAGGACAGTTCAGGTCGCGCAGATTCGAATCCGTCGTGTCGGAAGCCGAACGCCTCGCGCACTCCGGTGTGCGGGAGATCACGCTCATCGGGCAGGACACCACCTGCTATGGCGAAGATTTCGGCTTGAAAGACGGTCTGGCGACACTGCTCGAAAAGCTGGCCGCCATCGAAGACTTGCGATGGGTGCGTTTTCTTTATGCTTATCCCAACAAGATCACCGGCAAACTGCTCGACACGATCGCGGCTCACGACAAGATTTGCTCCTACATTGACGTGCCGCTTCAACACGCCTCCGCCGGAGTTCTCAAGCGAATGAAGCGCGGCGGCAGCGCTGACATCTTCTTAAAATCCGTCGAAAAGATGCGGCGGACGATTCCCGACGTCACTCTGCGCACTTCTTTCATTGTCGGATTTCCGGGCGAAACCGAAAGCGAATTTGAGGAACTGTGCGGCTTCGTGCGTGCGGCACAATTTGACTGGATGGGCGTATTCGGCTACTCCGATCAGGAAGGCGCAACCGCCTTCGCAGCCGATGGACAATTGTCCGCGAGAGAAATTGAGGCGCGGCGCAAACATCTCATGCAAATCCAGCGCAAGATCAGCAAGAAGAACAAAAAAGCGCTGGTGGGTAGAACTGTCGACCTCGTCCTTGAAGGAATGTCAGAAGAAACCGACTTGCTGCTCGAAGCCCGCACTCCCATGCATGCGCCAGAAATTGACGGCAAAGTTTACGTCAATGATGTACCCGACGGAATCAATCCGCAGGTCGGGCATTTCTATTCCGCCGAGATCACCGAAGCGCACGACTACGATCTCATCGCGAGAATAATCTAACTGTATGGCTCCCAAACGCACAGTCACGTTGCGCTGTCCAACCTGCCGGGCCGAAGTGGCGAGCCGCGACCCTGAATTTCCGTTTTGTAGCGAACGCTGCCGCCTGATTGATCTTGGGAAATGGGCGAGCGGCGCTTACCGGATTTCTTCTCCGGTGCAGGACATCGGCGACGACGCGCCGACTACGGACGACGAACTTTGACCGAGCCCGCGACGCCTGCGCCACGCTGGGCCACAGGCGTCGCAACTTTTTTCGGCGCCGGGTTGATGCGCCCCGGTCCCGGCACTTGGGGATCGGCTGCAACTGTCATTCTCTGGTGGATTGCCAGCCTTTGGATTCCCGTCCACGCTCAACCTCTTGCAGCTCTTCTGCTGGCCGCGATCGCTGTCGCCATTGGAATTCCCGCCGCCACCGCAATTGTTCGCGTTACCGGCATTAAAGATCCGCAATATGTGGTGATTGACGAAGTCGCCGGGCAACTCATCGCTCTGGTTGCGGCTCCCACTACATGGAAATCTCTGCTGCTGGGCTTTATACTTTTTCGTGGGTTCGATATCTTGAAACCGCCGCCGATCCGGCTGTTGGAAAAATTGCCGGAAGGCACCGGAATCGTGGTTGACGATCTCGGCGCTGGCCTTTACGCGTTAGCGATCATGCAGCTCGCGCTTCATTTCGGCCTCATTGCACGTTGACTACTCGTAATCAAACTATGGCTCCGCTCTCAAAAAAGACTTCTTCCAACGGCGGCCCGCACATCGATACCGTGGCTCCTCCGTCCGCTTTGCCCGGAGGCGAGGTTCGCATCTCCGGCCATTCGCTCGGGCCAAAAGATTTCCGCCGTCCTCGAGTCGAGTTCAACGACGTAGAGGGTTCGGTAGTCGTCAGCTCCGACGAATTCGTAGTCGCGAGAGTTCCGCAATCCGCCGCCTCGGGCCCGATAGTGGTCTCATCGAACGGCAGCCGCAGCAATCCGCATGAGGTCAATGTCGCCGTTCCGATTGCCGACAATCTGCATCCCGTGACCAGTCCGGCGTTGGATTCAGATGGCAACATTTACGTCACGTTTTCCGGATCGCGCGGCCAGAAGTCGCCTGTCGCGGTTTACAAGATCGATACTAACTACAACGTAAAACCTTTCGTTGCCGACATGATGAACGCCACCGGCATCGCTTTCGACCGCGGCGGCGAAATGTACGTCTCCTCGCGCTTCGAAGGTTCGGTCTACCGCGTCGCCAAGAACGGTAGCCTAACCACTTACGCCGAAAGCATGGGAGTCGCTACCGGCATCGCTTTCGACCGCTCCGGCAATCTCTTCGTTGGCGACCGCAGCGGCACAATCTTCAAGATCGCGCCTGACCGCCAGATATTTGTCTTCGCCACCCTTGAACCGAGTGTCGCCGCCTATCACCTGACGATCGGTCCGCACGGCGATCTGTTCGTCTCCGGACCGACGACATCCAGCTTCGATTCGGTTTACAAAATCGATCCGCAAGGGAAGGTCAGCACGTTCTATCGAGGACTGGGCCGCCCGCAAGGCTTGGCTGCGGACGCCGAAGGTAATCTCTACGTCGCCGCTTCATTCGCCGGACAGCGCGGCATCGTCAAAATCACTCCGGACGGCAACGCTTCGCTCGAAGTCGCCGGCTCAGGATTGGTAGGCCTCGCCTTCGCCCCCGGCCGCTCGGTCGTCCTCGCAACCACCAGCGCCGTCTTCCACCTAACATGGGACATCCCCGGCATGCTTCCGCTCGCGGAAGGCTGATTACTTCGGAGGTTGAACTCATCGCAGAATTGTCATTCGCTCCGTCTTGGTCGGAATGACAAGGTTTAAATGTTCATCCTGGATCCTTCCACTCAGTCATTCCAAACGGGCGAGAGCCTGCCCTGAGCGAAGCCGAAGGGATCTCCTTGCAACCGAATGATAGGCGACGCCACCCGATCTTTGCGCACTTCAAATGTGGGATTCCACCACAATCCGCACCGTGAGTCTCGAATCGAAATTGCTGCGCTCGCTCCCCCGATTCCCATTTTGGCACTCCACCCCAGAATTTCTACGATTTCCCTTGCCCTCACTTTTTCCACACCCCATCCTGAAAGAAGTAACGCGCGAGAAACCAGCTGGAAACTGCAACTCAACGCGCAAGGCCTCCCTCACCAACTTCCCCATTGTTTTGTAGATTTTATCCGTAACTAGCTTTAGAACCTTAGATTTAAACGCACCCCATCGCCTAAATGCAAGATTCCATTAGATCGAGGGGGGGAGGGGTAGGAGACAAAAACCATGGAAGTTCCCAAAGGTTACTTCGTCCGCAGTTGCCGTCATCTCAAAACCAACGGAATTCAGTGCGGATCGCCCGCGCTGAAAAATCGCCCGCTATGTTTCTTCCACGATTCCTGGAAGCGGCACTGTCAGGCCGCTCAAAATCCCGCCAAAGATGGCCCGGTCTTCGAGCTTCCCTTGCTCGAAGACGCCGACTCCATCCAGATGGCGATCATGCAGGTCACTCAACATCTCCTGTGTGGACGTATCGACCCCAAACTCGCCGGACTCCTTCTCTACGCGTTGCAAACCGCGTCCTGCAATCTTCGCCGCACAACTTTGCAGCCTGAAGATCCGCAGCATGTCGTCATCGATCCCGAAGCCGCAACCAACACCTGCATCGGCGATCATCAATGGCATGTCAGCGAATTCCCCGAAAGCGCCGCCGAAATCTTAGAAGAAGCCGCGGAAGGAACACCCCAAGGTTCGCAGAAAGACTCGGGCGAAACCACGCCAGCCGCGACGCGCCGGGCCCCGATCCGCCGCCATCGCCCCGCGGAAGAAGACCAACCTCTTCTGCATCTATTGCTCGAACGCCTCGGTCTCGATCCCGCAGCCGCAGACCAAGTCCTCGAAGAAAAGGACCGCGAACAAACTCGCCACTGGGACACTTCGGACCGCGCGCAAACTCGAGACTGGGACGAGCCGGATTAATGTCAGAGTTCCGCGTCGCCGATCTTCCGGACACAACGAATATGTGACCGCTCGTCGACGGAAAATTAATCTGGAATGAGATCCCCTTCGGCTTCGCTCAGGGCAGGCTCTCGCCCGGCTGAAATACGCCGGGTCTTCGGGATGACGCACTCTTACTTCGCGCGGCGTGGTAGGGAAACGAAAGACTTAAAACCCGGCCACGCCGCCCGCTTGTCCCCGTTCATTTAAACTGCTTGCTGTGGATGCAGAAATCATTGCGATCGGTTCTGAGCTTCTCACGCCGCTGCGGCAGGACACCAACTCGCTCTACCTGACCGAGCAGCTTAATCTGCTGGGCGTCGAAGTCATCTTTAAGACCGTCGTCGGGGATAGCCGCCGCCGCCTGACCGCCGCTGCCATCGCGGCGATTGCGCGCGCCGACATTGTGATATTCATGGGCGGCCTCGGTCCGACCGAAGACGATCTCACTCGCGAGTGTGTTGCCGATGCGCTTGGCTTACCTTTACAGCGCGACCCCGAACTCGTCGCGTCTTTAGAGCAGCGCTTCGCCGAGCGCGGATACACGATGACGCCCAACAATCTGCAACAGGCGGACGTGATTAAGGGAGCGGTCGTCCTGCCGAATGCGAACGGGTCCGCGCCGGGGCTTTGGATCAGCGGCAAGTCTGAAGGCCTGGAGAAGATCATCATTCTTCTTCCCGGTCCGCCGAACGAATTGAAAGCGATGTACGAAGAACAATGCGCTTCGCGGATGCGATCGCGCGTGCCGATTCAATCGATCGCGACCAAGGTGCTGAAGATCGTTGGCATCGGGGAGTCGCATTGCGATGCGCGAGTCGCTCCGATCTATAAGAAATTTTCGGATGTGCAGACGACGATTCTTGCCGGCTCGGGCGAGATCCAATTGCATTTGAAATCGAGAAAGTCGTCATTGTTCGACGCCCAGGAGCGCGTGGACGAGTTAGTAGAGTTGCTCGAAGCTGAATTAGGCGATCTTGTCTTTTCCGACAATGGCGACTCGCTGGAGCAGATCGTTGGCTACTACCTGCAAATGCGTGCCGCCACGATCGCGGTGGCGGAATCATGTACGGGCGGAATGCTTGCCGAGCGCCTGACATCCATCGGCGGGAGCTCGCGATATTTCGTTGGCGGCGCGGTTGTCTATTCGAACGACCTCAAAACTGATTTTGCCGATGTGCCCGCGCACATGCTGGAAAAGCACGGCGCGGTGAGCCGGGAAGTGGCGGCTGCCCTGGCGGAAGGCATACGTTATCGCTGCGGGACAACTTTTGGAGTGGGCATCACTGGTGTTGCCGGTCCGGCCGGCGGATCGCCCGAAAAGCCGGTTGGGCTTGTGTACCACGCGCTCGCCAGCGAACAGGGAACGGAAGTGATCGAGCGAAAATTCACCGGCGATCGCAAGCGGGTGCGCTGGTTCGCCACACAACAGGCTCTCGATATGGTCCGCCGCAAAATCATGTAGGGTTGCGTTATGATGCGGCTGTTTGTTGCTCTCGATATCGACAGCGAAATCCGCGATCGCATTTCGAAATTCGTAGGCAGAGTACGCGACCTCGCTCCTGAAGTCCGATGGGTATCGGAGCAATCGTGGCACGTTACCCTCAAATTCATCGGACAACAATCCGAAGAAAACGCCCAGCGAATTGCTGAAGCGCTCAAGTGTCTGAAGTGCTCGACATTCCAAATTGCTTTCCGAGGGCTGGGCTTTTTTCCCAATTCCAAAGCAGCTCGCGTACTTTGGGCGGGAATTGAGGCAGGGCCGCCTCTTGCTCAACTGGCGAAATCGATCGACGGGTGCCTGGCGGAATTTGGCATCGACAACGATGAAAAGATTTACAATCCGCACCTCACGCTCGCGCGCGGCGGAAATAAATCAGGCAATCCCAAACGTCAGAAAGACGATGCACCCAACTCGCGCTTCAAGCGTTTGCAGCAGGAACTCTCGTCGTTGCCTGCGCCGGAGTTTGGTAACATGACCGCCCGGGAGTTTTTTCTTTATCAGAGTCACCTAGGCGCCGGTGGTTCTCGCTACGAAAGACTGGCGCGCTATGAACTGATTTGATGATTCCATCGGTTTCATGATGTTCAATTACGTATTCACCATCGCCGTTGGGTACTTATTGGGGTCGATTCCGGTCGGATACCTGCTCGTACGCATTTTTCGTCATCAGGATATTCGCCAAACTGGAAGCGGCAATATTGGAGCGACCAATGTTGCGCGATCATCGCCAGGCTTGGGGATTCTCACGTTGCTGCTGGACGGCTTGAAGGGCTTCGCAGCCGTGCTCCTCGCTCGTAGTTTATTTCCCGGGCACATCGACATCCTGTTCGTTGCGGCTTTCGCGGCCGTTGTAGGCCATGTGTTTCCCGTGTGGCTCGGTTTTAAAGGCGGAAAAGGTGTTGCGACTGGCTTAGGCGCATTCTTAATCCTCACTCCGAAAGCGATGCTGGTGATGGTCGGAATTTTTGCGGTCGCCGTTCTGATTTTCCGATATATCTCGTTAGGTTCGATTCTTGCGGTCGGATGCTTTCCCTTGCTGGCATGGCTGCTTGACGGCTACCGTTCTAATTCACCAGCGATTGCGTTGATGACGCTGACTTCGACTCTTATCATTGCCAAACATCATGCCAACATTGGGCGCCTGCTCGCACGAACCGAGACACGTTTTGGTAAGGCGCAAACGTGAGCGAAATCGCGATCATCGGCGCCGGTGCCTGGGGAACAAGTCTGGCGATCGCCCTGGGCCGCAGTTCGAACCATCATGTGCGGCTGTGGGCGCACGAAGCAGCAGTTCGCGAATCGTTGCAATCCCGTCGCGTGAATGAATTATTTTTCCCCGGCTTTCTCGTGCCCGACGCGGTCACAACCGCACAGAATTTAAAGGATGCCCTGTCCGGCAGCGAAATTGTGGTCAGCGTCATGCCCTCGCAGCACTGCCGTGAGATCTACCGGGCGATGGGCCCATTCCTGCAAGAGACAACCCTCTTTGTGAGTGCAACAAAAGGTCTGGAAGAAGGCACTCTGTTGCGAATGACCGAAGTGGCCGATCAGACGATCCGCGCGGCGTGCGGGTTCAGTCCGCGCATTGGCGCGTTGAGCGGCCCATCGTTTGCGGCGGAAGTTGCACGCGGCGATCCCACTGCGGTCACGATTGCCTCGGGCGATCGAGATCTGGCCGAGCGAGTCCAGCTTGAATTCAGCGATCCGCGATTCAGGCTCTATCGCAATGATGATGTGATCAGTGTGGAACTAGGCGGAGCGCTCAAGAATGTCATAGCCATTGCCGCCGGAATTTGCGACGGTCTCGACCTGGGCCAAAATTCTATTGCCGCTTTGATCACTCGGGGCTTGTCGGAAATGACCCGACTGGCCGTTGCCTGCGGAGGACGTCCGGAAACCATGGCCGGCTTAGCGGGTCTCGGGGACTTGGTTTTAACCTGTACCGGTGGTCTCTCACGCAATCGAAGTGTAGGCCATGAACTCGGCCAAGGCCGCAAACTCCCGGAGATAATCTCAGCGATGAATGGCAAGGTGGCTGAAGGGGTGTTCACGACCCAGGCTGCAATTCAACTCGGGCAGTCGCACGGCGTGGAGATGCCAATCTCCGAGCAGATGAATGCCATCCTGCATCACGGGAAGCCTCCCGCCCAGGCTATCCATGAATTGATGACTCGCAGCGCGAAAAGCGAGTTGCGCCCCGCCTGATGTGCCCGCAGCGGTCACCTCTACCAGGTTACCGGCAGGGCCTCGCAAGCCGGTTTTCTTAGACTTTGGTAACAAGGTTCCCTCACATTCTGTCAGTAGAATCTGTTGAGTCGAATGAGTTTTCGCTGTGCTTTGGGCGCAGCTTCGGCGCTGACTTTGTCTCTAAAATCGCCAAAACCGTCGCGGTTGCCGATCCTTTATGTGATCCTCGGCGTACTCGCGCTGATCAGCGTCGTGCCCATGTATTTCTATTCCACGCAGGTGGAATCCATCAATCGCGAGCGGTTGATTACCAACGAGCGGCTCCTGCAGAACGCAGTTACCCGCTCTCTTGCCGACGACATTTCTCAGCACCAGGAATCGCTGCGCATGATGCAGGCGAACTTGTCCTCCGCCCTGCAGGTCACTAGCGGTGGAGACATTACTGCCGACCACGTAGAAGCGCCCGAACTGCGGGCATTGCTCGAGAATTTCGTCTCCTCTTCAAGCGACTTGGCTTACGCAACGCTGCTCAATTCCTCCGCCCGAGGCATTTCGGCGGGTCGAATTGCTCCGGATGAATTCCTGCAACGCGAACTGGAACGCGCCTTCGCCGCCGCCCGCGATGGCCGAGCATACAACGGCCAGGTGCTCGTAGTCGGCAGCGGAAAAGCCGCCCGCACGGTCATGCTGGTGAGTTCGCCGGTCATGTATGGCGGACGTTTTCTGGGCATGATTGGCTCGGTGGTCGACTTGCAGTTCCTGATACGCCGCCTCGACGAAGTCCATCGCGGTGGATTGACTCCCTACGTCGTTGACAGTCAAGGCCGCCTGGTTGCAGGCTCGACGCCGGATTACGCCACCGGTCAGGACATGACCAGCATGGAGATCGTCAAGAATTTCGTAGACCAGGGAAGCAAGGCGCAGTTGGTTGCGGCCACTCGTGAGTTCTCGACCGGCGGCAAAAATGGCGTAAAAATGTTGGGAACTGCCAGTCCGGTCAACAACCTCGATTGGGCGGTGGTCGTACAAAAACCCCGTGAAGAAGCCTACCGGGGTGTGTATGAAATGCAACGGACTGCGCGGTGGCTGGCGTTCATTTCAGTCCTGTTGAGCATCCTTATCAGCATCTACGCGGCCCATAAGATTACCCATCCGCTCGAAGTGCTCACGGATTTCAGCCGTGCGATTGCCCGCGGCGACTTTTCCCAAAGAGTGCGAATTAAGAGTCGCACCGAAATCGGCGAACTGGCGGAAACATTCAACAGCATGTCCGAGGAACTTGAGCACTACGTGCTCGATCTCAAGAGTGCCGCGAACGAAAATCTTGAGCTATTCATGGGATCAATTCAAATGCTCGCCGGAGCGGTCGACGAAAAAGATCCGTACACCCGCGGCCACTCTGACCGGGTCACGAAATATTCGTTGATGATCGCGCGCGAAATGGGCTCCGACCCCGAGTTCCTCGAGACCGTGCGCATTTCCGCCCAATTGCACGACGTCGGCAAAATCGGTATCGAAGATCGCATCCTTAAAAAGCCCGGCGCGCTTACGCCGGAAGAGTTCGAGATCATGAAAACGCATACCACCCGTGGTGCCAACATTTTGCGTCCGGTGGCGCAGTTGCGTGAAATGATTCCGGGCATCGAGCTTCACCACGAATCGCTCGACGGGCGTGGCTACCCGCGCGGCCTCAAGGGCGACCAGATTCCCCTATTGCCGCGAATTATAGCTGTCGCCGACACGTTCGATGCGCTCACCACCAATCGCCCCTATCAACAGGCGCGGGATGCGGCGGACGCCTTGCAAATCATCCGGTCATTGTCGGGAAAACGGCTTGACCCAGTGGCGGTTGCTGCGATGGACGCGATCTACCAGCGAGGCGAGATTGAGATCCCTCGCCCATTCCAACCGGCGATAGTACCGCCCACATTTGTTGAATCTGGAGCTGTTGAATTGATCCAGCCTGAGATCGCTACTGCCGTTGCAGCAGAATCCGCCAGCGTCTGAAGCACCAATCAATCCTTCCTATCTGTTCGCCGCCGCTATAATCGAAGTGACAGCTTTTGTCGTCTAACTTCTCATGATTCAGACCCTTTTCGGCGATCCCCTCAGCGAAGACAAAGAACTCAAGCAGGAGAAGAAATCCGGCTTTTTCGATCGGATGAAGGCTGCGGTCACCCGCACGCGGGAAAACCTTACCGACCGGATCGAAGAAGTTGTTTCGGTCAATAAAGAGATCGATCGCGGCACGCTCGACGATCTCGAAGCGTCCCTGATCACGGCCGATCTGGGCACAACCACCACGCACGAAGTGCTCGCCAGACTGCGGGACAAAGCTGACCGCAAGCAAATCGGCGATGTCGTGGAACTGAAGCGGCTGCTGAAGGCGGAGATCCTAAACATTCTCAACCGCGCCAACGTGCCCCCGGTCGAGGCTCCCGATGGAATGCCGGAAGTGATTCTAGTCGTCGGAGTGAACGGAACGGGGAAAACAACTTCAATCGGCAAGCTGGCGCAATTTCTGCGATCGGAAGGCAAGAATGTTTTGCTGTGCGCGGCCGACACGTTTCGCGCCGCAGCGATCGAACAACTCGAGATTTGGGGCCAGCGGACCGGCTGTGAAGTCATTCGTACCCGGGCAGGCGGCGACCCGGCGGCTGTGATCTACGACGCGCTACAGGCGGGGATTGCCCGCCGCAGCGATTACGTCATTGTAGACACTGCGGGCCGCTTGCATAACAAAGCCGGACTGATGCTCGAGCTTGAGAAGATTCGCCGAACCGCGCAGAAAATCGTCCCTGGCGCGCCGCATGAAACATTGTTGGTCGTCGATGCGACAACCGGGCAGAACGGACTTCAACAAGCGCGGCAATTCACGGATTCGGCGGGCGTGACGGGAATCGTCCTATCGAAGCTCGATGGGACAGCGAAAGGCGGAGTCGTGGTGGCGATTTCGCGAGAGCTCGGCCTTCCGGTTCGCTATGTAGGCGTAGGCGAAAAGGCCGGAGACTTGTTGCGTTTTTCCGCCGATGACTTCGTCAACTCCCTGTTTGATTGACCCGCATGGCAAATCGCGAAACCGATGAACAGCATGTGCGAGCAGCGCTTGACCTTGCGGGGCAGGGAATCGGCCTGACTTCGCCCAACCCCTGCGTGGGCGCTGTGATCGTGGATCAAGACGGCAAGGTTGTCGGCACCGGTTTCCACACCTACGAAGGCGTAAAGCATGCTGAAGTACTCGCCCTCGAAAAGAGTGGTGGCATGGCCCGCGGTTCTACTATTTATCTCAACCTGGAACCATGCTCGCATCGCGGACGCACCGGCCCCTGCGCCGACGCTTTGATTGCCGCGGGGATCCGACGAGTCGTGGCGTCGATATCCGACCCCAATCCTGCGGTATCAGGGAACGGCTTCGCCCGTTTGAGAGAAGCGGGAGTGACTGTTGCGACTGGAATCATGGAAGCGGAAGCGCGCCGATTGAACGAATCGTTCGCGAAGTTCATCCGACATCACACGCCGCTCGTGAGTCTGAAAACTGCCATGACCCTGGATGGAAAGATCGCTGCGCCGCCAAAAGCAAAACAAGCGCATAGAGCGGACAAAAAAGATTCCGACTGGATTACGGGGGCGGAAGCGCGGGCTCACGTACAACAGCTCCGACATCAGTCCGATGCCATCATGGTTGGGGTCGGCACCGTGATCGCCGACGATCCGTTATTGACGGATCGCAGCGGATTGCCACGGCGTCGAAAACTGGTTCGAGTGATCCTGGATTCTCATTTACGCTTACCGCTTACTTCCCGCATCGCTCAAACTGCCGAAGACGACGTTGTTGTGATGTGCGTAAAAGCCGACGAGGATAAGAGGAAGAAGTTGGAAGAACGGGGCGTTCGGGTTGAAGCAATTTTCCAGCTGGGCGCTGATGGTCGTCCCGAAATGTCTGCGATCCTTGAAAATCTTGGAAGTAAGGCAATCACCAGTGTTTTGATCGAAGGCGGGGCAGGAGTGAACGGTTCCGCTCTGCGTTCAGGGATGGTCGACAAATTGTTCTTCTACTATGGCAGCAAGATTCTCGGTGGCACCGATTCTGTTCCTTTTTCCTCGGGCTCGGGGTTCGCAGGGATCGCAGAAGCTGCGCGAGTGAAATCCACCAAGCTTCACCAATTTGGTGAGGACTTCGCCGTCGAAGGATATTTGCGCGACCCGTATCGCGATTGAATCGCCAGCTCGCATCGAGATGGCCAAAGGACATTGCAATGTTCACCGGGATCATCGAAGAAGTCGGCACCGTCGTTAGCGTTTTTGAAGCAGGGGGTAAGCGCAGGCTGGTCGTCTCATGCGATCGAGTAACGGCCTCGCTGAAGGAAGGCGACAGCATTGCCGTCAGCGGAGTATGTCTGACCGCAGTCGACATCACGCCTCAGTCTTTCACCGCCGACCTTGCGGAAGAGACTTGGAACATCACTTCGTTTTCGCGCATAGCTAAGAAGGCTCGCGTCAATCTCGAGCTGCCCATGCGGGCGAACGGACGATTCGACGGCCACATCGTGCAAGGACATGTTGACGGAACCGGAACACTCGTTTCCCTGACTCCGATCGAAGAGGCCGCTGACTATCGCCTGACGATTTCAATTCCAGTTGCGTTGGAACGCTTCGTGGTCGCTAAGGGATCGTTATGCATCGAGGGCATTAGTCTCACCGTCGCGAAGCTCGAAGGCTCGCAAGTGTCCGTTGCGATTATTCCGCACACTGCCGAAAATTCAAACCTGCTCTCACTCAAGCCTCGGGATTCGGTGAATCTGGAAGTTGACGTAATTGCGAAATATGTCGAAAAGATGATGCGCGGCCCAGGATCGCGAGCGCTAAAGGTAGAAGATCTTGTGCGGCAGGGATTCTGATCGGTTTGCTGTACTGAGAAGCTTCCAGCAATCTTTCGCGATGGCCCAGTCTTCTTGCGCGGCGATAATCAGAACTCGAACTGAGGATGATTCTCGCGATATGATCTCGTCCGCGGGCGACTGGGAATTTCGCGCCTGGTCCAACTGAATCCCCAGAAATTCCAAGCCTAAACAGGCCGCTGCGCGAACCTCCGGGGAATTTTCTCCAACGCCTGCCGTAAACACCAGAGCGTCGATTCCACCAAGCGCAGCTGTCATGGCCCCAATCCCGGTCTGTAAACGGTGCACGTACATGTCGAACGCTAGTTGTGCCCGCTGATTGCCGCTGCGCACAGCAGAGAGAATCTCCCGCATGTCGCCCGACACTCCGGAAACGCCCAGCAATCCTGATTGTTTGTTGAGGACGTCGTCCAAGCGACCTCCGGTGGTTTTGCACTCCCGTAGCAGGTACGTGAGGATTCCGGGATCCACCGATCCAGAACGGGTGCCCATCATCAAACCGTCGAGGGGTGTGAATCCCATGGTCGTTTCAATGCTAATGCCGCCGTCAATCGCCGCCAGCGAACAGCCGTTTCCTAGGTGGCAACTCACTAGTTTCAGCGAGCTTAAGTCACGATGGAGAACCTGTGCGGCTCGCCCTGCGCAATATTCGTGATTGATGCCGTGGAATCCGTATTTCCGAATTCCTTGCTCGCGCCACTCATAGGGGCCAGGGTAGGTCGCGGCAGCTTCCGGCAGTGTCTTATGAAATCCTGTGTCGAACACCGCAATTTGCGGAACCTTGCCCATCAGTTTTCCAATCGTCTCGATCCCTTCCAGTTCGGCGCGGTTATGCAGCGGCGCAAAGGGCTCTACTTCGCGGATAGCTTGCTTGACCGCGTCGGTAATCAGCGTCGGTGCGGAGAGTTTTGGGCCCCCGTGAACGATCCGATGCCCCACGGCGCCGATCTCGCTTTGGTTCGCGACTTTGGCCGGGCCGTCCCAGAGTGTCGCCAACATTTGTTCTAGACCGGCTTGGCGCTCGGTTCCGGTGACCTTCCTCTTCAGCGATTGACCGTCCGCCGATTTGACTTCGAGCTTTCCGCCGTCACCATTCCATTCCGTCTTTGCTTGCCACAACGGGACAGGAGGATCGGCGGGCGGATTTCCGCTGACGTCAAACAACGCGCTCTTCTGGCTGCTCGATCCGGAATTTAGAACCAGAATCTTCATGCCCTAATACGGCCATTTCCAATTCTTAATTTCCGGCATATCTTCACCGTATTCGCCAATATATTGCTTGTGCTCGATCAGCTTGTCTCGAAGCATTTGCTTGAAGTGGCCGCCCATAGCCTGAAGGCGCGGCACTCGGTCGACGGCGTCCCCCGCTAGGTGGAAGCGGTCCAGATCGTTGAGCACAGTCATGTCGAACGGAGTTGTGGTCGTGCCTTCTTCTTTGTATCCCCTTACGTGCAGGTTGTCGTGATTGCCGCGCCGGTAGGTCAGCCGGTGGATCAGCAGGGGATATCCATGAAATGCAAAGATGATCGGCTTGTTCTTCGTGAACATCGAATCGAAGTCCCGGTCGGAAAGACCGTGAGGACTTTCAGTTGGCGGCTGCAGGACGGTCAGATCGACCACGTTGACTACGCGAATCTTGATATCTGCAAAATGCTGCCGCAACAGATCGACAGCGGCCAGCGTTTCCAGAGTAGGCACATCCCCGGCACACGCCATCACTACATCCGGTTCAGCGTTGTCGTCGTTGCTGGCCCAATTCCAGATTCCGGCGCCGATGGTGCAATGTTTAATCGCTGACTCGGCGTCGAGATATTGAAGAGCGGGCTGTTTTCCCGCGACAATGACGTTGACGTAATGGCGGCTACGCAGGCAATGGTCGGCTACCGACAGCAGCGTGTTCGTATCAGGGGGCAGATAGACGCGAACGATGTCCGCTTTCTTGTTCATCACGTGGTCGATGAATCCTGGGTCTTGATGAGTGAATCCGTTGTGGTCCTGCCGCCACACGTGCGAGGTCAGCAAATAATTCAACGACGCAATCGGACGCCGCCAGGGAATTTCCCTCGTTACCTTCAGCCACTTCGCGTGCTGGTTGAACATGGAGTCGATGATGTGGATAAATGCTTCGTAGCATGAAAAGAAACCGTGCCGCCCGGTCAGGAGATACCCCTCGAGCCAGCCTTCGCACATGTGCTCGCTCAATACTTCGAGCACGCGGCCATCGCGGGAGAGATTTCTATCTACGGGCAGTTGCGCTTCCATCCATTCTTTGCCCGTGGCGCCATAGATGGCGTCGAGGCGGTTTGAAGCGGTTTCGTCGGGGCCAAAAACTCGAAAGTTTTTCGCGTTGGCATTCCGTTCCATTACGTCCCGCAGAAATTCGCCGAGAACGTGTGTTGCTTCGCTATCCGCGGTCCCTGGCTTGTTCACGGCCACGGTATAGTCGCGGAAATCGGGCATCACAAGATCTTTAAGCAGCAGTCCGCCGTTGGCGTGCGGATTCGCGCCCATTCGTCTATCTCCGCGAGGTGGCAGTTCCGCCAGGTCCGGAATCAACGCTCCCGCCTCGGTGAACAGCTCTTCAGGCCGGTAACTTTTCATCCAGTCTTCGAGAATCTTCAAATGTGCGGGCTTCGTTCGCACATCGGCGACCGGCACTTGATGAGCGCGCCACGTGCCTTCAACCGGAAGGCCGTCGACTACTTTCGGCCCTGTCCAGCCCTTGGGCGAACGCAAAATAATCATTGGCCACAGCGGGCGTTCTTTTGCGCCCTGTCTGCGCGCGGCGTCCTGAATAGAACCAATCTCCTCGACGATGCGATCAAGCGTTCCAGCCATCAATTGATGCATCGCCTCAGGCTCGTGTCCTTCGACAAAGTACGGCTTCCAGCCATAACCGTTGAAGAGCTGGGTCAATTCCGCGTCCGTCATACGACCAAGAATCGTCGGGTTCGCGATCTTGTAGCCGTTCAAATGCAAAATAGGAAGCACCGCGCCATCGCGTTCCGGATTCAAGAACTTATTGGAGTGCCAGCTTCCTGCCAACGGCCCGGTCTCAGCCTCTCCGTCGCCCACCACGCAACAGACCAGCAAATTGGGATTGTCGAAGGCTGCCCCGAATGCATGCACGATGGAATAACCTAATTCTCCGCCCTCGTGAATCGATCCCGGCGTTTCCGGGGCGGCATGGCTGGGAATGCCCCCTGGGAAAGAGAATTGCTTGAACAGCCGCTGCATTCCAGCTTCGTCCTGGCTGATTCGCGGATAAAGCTCTGAATACGTGCCTTCAAGATAAGTATTCGCGACCATTCCCGGTCCGCCATGGCCAGGCCCGGCAATGTAAATGCAATTCAAGTCGAATTTCCTGATGATGCGATTGAAATGCACATAGATAAAGTTAAGCCCCGGCGTGGTACCGAAGTGCCCCAGCAATCGCGGTTTAACATCTTCGGCCGTCAGCGGCTTTCGCAGCAGGGGATTTCGGTACAGGTAAATCTGCCCGACCGACAGATAATTGGCCGCGCGCCAGTACGCGTCCATCTTTCTTAACTCTTCGGGTGACAGGGCAGATGAATGCTGCGAGTGAATTGGGGCTGATTGCAGAGTGGCCATCGAAGGCCTCCTTAGCGAAGGGACTTGTACATTCAATGTTAGACCTTGGACAAGAAGAAATACAGCTCGAATGAATTTTGGGAGGCTTATTCCCGTAAGCGAAACGGTCCCCTTTACGCTTCAACCTGCAGTTGATCCAATTCCAGAAATTCCTGCACCAAAGGTTCGGCGCTGCGTGTCATCTCCTGATAAGTGCCATAAAACAGCACTCGGCCTTCGTGAAGGAAAACAATCCGGTTCGCTACTTTTTGCGCGAGGCGCATGTCGTGGGTGACGACCACGCTGGTCAATCCCAACTGTAATTTCAACCGCTTGATGAGGTCGCCCAGAAGCTGCGCCATCAATGGGTCGACCATCGTGGTGGGCTCGTCGTACAGCACACATTCCGGCTGTGCGGCCAACGCCCGCGCTATCGCCACCGAACGCTTCATGCCCGTGGAGAGATCAGACGGCAACGACTCAGCCATGGGCTTGACTCCGACCATGTCCAACAGTCCATCGACAATCTGGAAAATTTGTTCTTCCTGCAAATCCCGGCGTTCGCGCAGCGGGAACGCGACATTCTCACGGATGCTAAGCGAATCGAATAACGCGCCGTTCTGGAAGACCATCGTGACTTTCTTCCTGATTTCCTGCATCTGCTTTTCGTCGAAATCGGTAATGTCCTGGTGCGCTACGATCACGCGGCCGCTGTCCGGTTTCATGAATCCCATGATGTTCTGGAGCGTTACCGACTTGCCCACGCCGCTGCGTCCAAGGATGCATACTGTTTCGCCACTCATCACCTTGAAGCTGACATCTTTCAGCACATGTTTCGTCCCGAACGACTTCGAAACATCCTTGAATTCGATATACGGGCCGACTTTGGTGTCCGCAGGAGTCGGGGTGAGAGGAATATCCGCCATCAGATGTTTCCGATCATAACGTTGCTCTGGGCAAGTTCCCAATCTTCGGGAGTGTTTACATTATGGAACATCTGCGAAGTAAATCCCGCATCAGTAATTTGTCGTTCTTCGATGATGAGAGTCGAATGAGGATCGAACAGGGTCGTAATTTTATTCTTACCGTCCTTGAGCGCCCGCTCGGCCACTCCGGCGAAGTCCTTTCGATAAACGGCGCAAAGCGGCTGTAGCCGATATTCCGACCGGGGAACGGTGACCTGAGCAGCATGATTCTCTGCCTGCCTGCCGAGGCATTGTAGAAATTCCCAGCGCATGAAAGCCATGTCCACAGCGAGCATTAAATTCAATTCACTGGTGCTGGCGTTGAGAGCGGCGTGGATGCCGCCAAGAGGGCCCTGCCCAATAAATTCGTCTTCAATCACGGGACCGAACCGAGCGAACTTCACGGGATCTCCAACGATGATCACGTTTGAAACTGCCGCGCTCACAGTTTCAATCGCTCGCGCCAGCATGGTCTTACCGCGCAGTTCTAACAGGGCCTTGTCTTGCCCCATACGGCTGCTTCTGCCCCCAGCCAGAACGAAACCAGTCACCTCAAAACTCTAACACTGGGGAAACATCTCCCCAGCGGACGGACATAACCAAAGTTGCGCGCGTTGCTCTCAATTGTGCGGGGGGATCGCTCGAGCTATTTTCTCCAACTAAAAGTAAACAATTCACTTGTCGTCGAAGAACCGAAGAACGCACCCATAACACGAAAGTAACTTTGAAACTCCTGCCTTCCATACGATCATAGTTCCACCGGTGAATTGGCCCGGGAAAATGACCATGCCTCAGAAGCTGATGGACGTTCTTATGCTCGGGCGTTGTTCGCACGAGTTTTCCTGGCCGCGGCGGGCTGCAGACGGTGACTACTACCAAGTCTGCCTGGCGTGTGCCGTGAAATATAAATACGACTGGAAGACCATGAAGCGCACCGATCGGGTGGAGTTGGCAGAGGAGGAGTCATCGACCGTTACACGCCGCAGCCGAGTCCACACCAAGAAAACTACATGGCATCCTCGAGCGCGCAGGCTAAAGCTTGATGCTCCGGTTCGCTATCGCGTAAAAAACCTGGGCAATTGGTACGAAGGCATCATTGAAAACTTGAGCCAGTCGGGCGTTCTGATACACGGGCCGGAACCACTTCCCGACAACACTCTGGTCGAAATGGTTTTCGAGATGCCAGAAGAAATATCCGGACAGAAGAATAGCAGCGTCCTATGCCAGGCCCGCATGATCAGGACGCGCGAGAATCAAGAGTCGCCGGTCAAAGCAAAAGGGAAAGCTGCGGATCAACCGGCAACCGCAACTCTTGCGGCTTCCATCTTGGATTACAAATTTCTGCGCCAACCCTAGCCGCGTGTAAATTCATGTAGTTTGTGGCGAATTTAGCAGGTGATTTCCTGCCTTGCTGCATCTAAACTGTTAACCACAACCTAAAATCTCAGGAGTGTTCCATGAAGCGGATAAAGTCTTCGCGTCTCAGCGCGATTTTGCTTCTTACGTTGATGGCAATTTCTGTCGCCTGCAACAAGGCACCTAACGACAATCAGATCGCGACGGATGTGCAGAACAAAATAAGCGCGGACTCCGGCCTGGCTGGCAAGCAGTTGGTGGTGCAGTCGACACAAGGCGCTGTGACCATCTCTGGGGGGGTGGATAACGATGCCCAACGCGACGCGGCGGCGCGATACGCTTCTTCTGTCGCTGGGGTGAAGCAGGTGATTAACAACCTCCAAGTTGCGCCTCCGCCCCCGATACAGGCTGCAGAGCCAACTTCCGCTCCTCCGGTAGAGGAAAAGCCGAAACCCGAAGCACGTAAACGCTCCCACAAGCGGGACCGTGCGAATGATAACGACCGCATGGCCGAGAACCAACCCGCACCGGCTCCTATGCCAGCACCCGAATCGATGCCCACGCCTGCTCCAGAACCGGTGACGCCGCCACCACCGCCCCCGCCGCAAAAGGTCACCATCCCCACCGGCACCACGCTCGCAGTTCGTCTCGAAGACGCATTGGACAGCGAGGCGAACCAAGCCGGACAGACCTTCCGCGCTTCTCTCACTTCGGCGCTGACCGCGAATGGAGAAATCGCAATACCCGTGGGTAGCGAAGTGCAAGGGCACCTCGTGGATGTTAAAAGTGCGGGCAAGTTCAAAGGCCAATCGGAATTGATCCTCCAACTGGACAGCATCACCTCGGGAGGCAAAAACTACAGCATCTCGACTGACCAGTATTCCAAGCAGGGCAGCTCCCGCGGCAAAAACACCGCTGAAAAAGTCGGTGGCGGGGCCGGTATTGGAGCCTTAATCGGTGCTCTGGCGGGGGGCGGCAAAGGCGCCGCTATAGGAGCCGCCGCAGGTGCCGGATTGGGTGGCGGGGTCCAGGCCGCGACCAAGGGTCAACAGATCAAACTGCCAGTCGAGACGGTCCTGAATTTCAGCCTGCAAGCACCGGTGACCGTGTTCGCAACATCCAAAGGGCCGAACTCTGGGCGTCCGCAGTTAAACAATAACTAACCGACTTGCGCAGGGCAGGGAACCCGTTTCCCTGTCCTGCATTTGTTCCCATTTCTGGCTGCGAGTGTCCGCTCGTACCATGACTTTCGTACTCAGGTGCGTCCTTTCTAATCGCCGTATAATCAACAAAAATCCAGCTTAGACAGGACAACCGATTCCCGTGGATTGGGCTTCCGCATTGGCGATCTTCGCGCTGGGGCTGGCGTTCGGCAGCTTCCTGAACGTGTGCGTCTATCGCATGCCGCGCGGGCTTTCAGTCGTCAATCCGGGATCCGCTTGCCCCAATTGCCACAAGTCCATCGCTTTTTACGACAACATTCCGATTCTGAGCTGGCTGATGTTGCGCGGCCGCTGCCGAAATTGCAAAGTGCCGATTTCGCCGCGCTATCTCATTGTGGAATTGCTTACCGGAATTCTTTTTGTCGCCTGCTACGCCCACTTTGGACTTAGCCTGGCCGGGTTTAAATACTGTGCGTTTTCATTTCTCCTGCTGGGATTGATTTTTACCGACGCCGAAACTCAGTTGCTGCCGGACAAGCTCACGCTCCCGGGTTTGGGTTTAGGGCTTGCGTTGAGTCTGTTTGTTCCGGTGAGCGATGTTGCGTCGAAGATGCTGAATGGTGTGGATCTGCCGGTCAGTGGCGAGATCTCGTGGCGCCTGTTCTCTTTTTCTGATTCCTTGCTCGGTGCGATCGTAGGCGCTACGTTTATTTACGGCGCCGGCGCGATATACCTGCGCGCGCGTGGCGTGGAAGGCATGGGATTCGGCGATGTCAAATTGATGGGGATGGTTGGCGCATTTCTTGGCGTGAAGCTGACCATCTTGACGATTTTCACCGCGTCGGTGGCGGGCTCGCTGTTCGGAGTGTCCACCGTCTTGGCAGTGTGGTTCAAGCGCACCCAACGCCGGATCGCGCGACACCATGAGACGGCTCGGGTCGCCCGCGCACGCGCCTGGGAATCGGCCAGAATCGCTTTGCAGCGCCATCAAATGCCGTTCGGCGTCTTTCTAGGCGGCATGGCCATCGCCGCCTTCTTTTTCGGAGATCAGTTGCTTCAGTGGTATTGGAGGCTGCTGTGAGTCCACTATCGAATCCTCTGGTTCTGCGCATGATGCTGCTCATGGGCGGCACAGCCTTCGTTTGCATCATGACATTGTTCACTGTTCGTCACATGCGGCGCAGCCTCGTGCAGGAAGTCGCCTCGGCGCCGCAGACGCGCTCCGAAGATACGTTTCCGCTGCACGCCTATCACGAGGTAATTCAGCAACTGAAGCAGCAGAAACACGAGATACAGGTTTTGCAGCAATCGGAACGCAAACGGGCCAAGACATCCGAAAACATCAGTGCCGCTGTGCTGTCGAATTTGTCGATCGGGGTAGTTTTTTTCTCCGGCAACGGGTTGGTACGACAAGCAAACTCTGCGGCTCGCGAGATATTGGGATTAGCCTCTCCCATGGGCATGAGTGCTCAAGAACTTTTCGCGCGCACGTCAGCTTTGCTGATCGGGACCAACGCCGTACCCGAAGCAGTAAAAGAATGCCTGCGTGACAATATCGCCTCGGCCAATGTGGACGCCGAGCACATCACTCCCTCCGGGCAGAACCGCAGATTGAGGATTCGCGTGGCGCCGGTGCGCGCTGCTTCCGGAGAAGTTCTGGGCGCTGCCTGCCTCATCGACGACAAGAGCGAGATAGCAGCCATCCGAAAGCAACAGGAAATTCACGGGGAAATGTCCGCCGAGATGGCGCTCGATCTGCGCGCATCCCTGGCCACGATTTCTGGCTATGGACGTCAATTGTCCGTCAGCCGCGATCCTGAGCTGGCTCGACAATTGGCCGTCGACATTGCCGCCGAAGCTTCGCATCTCGACCATAAGATTGGCGGATTTCTCGCCCGTGACCGGGCGGCGACAATCGCCTAAAGGTTTACAGCATGATGGACCCCGCGGAGCGCAAGCGGATGACGAAAACAAATTACCGAGGAGCAACTATGAAACGCATCGCATTTGTTGGTTTGTCGGCAATTCTGCTGTCTGGGGCCGCTACCGTAGCTTCGGCGCAATCCGATTCGCTGGGCGATTACGCCCGTTCGATTCGCAAAGAAGGCGCGCCTCCTGTGGCCAAGAAATATGACAACGACAATTTGCCCATGAATGATGGCTTGAGCGTCGTTGGACAGCCATCCGCTTCTAGCGACAATCCTGCTGATTCGACACCAGCTGCGTCAGCCGAAGCCGCGAAGCAGCCTGACACCAAGCAGGCCGATGCGAAATCAACTGCCCCATCGTCGTCTCAGTCGCAGGTCAAGGCGAATGGCGATTGGAAGGGAAAGATATCGGGCCAGAAAGACCAGGTTGACCTACTGACCCGCGAACTTGACGTGGTCCAGCGCGAATCGCGCCTGCGGGCTGCCGCATTCTACGCTGACGCCGGCAACCGGCTCCGCGACTCCGGCGACTGGGACAAGCAGCAGAACCAAACCCAACAGCAAATCGACCAAAAGCAAAAGGCCCTCGAAGACGCCAAGCAAAAGCTCGAGGACATGCAGGAAGAAGCCCGCAAAGCCGGCGTGTCTTCATCCGACAGGGAGTAGTCAGGCCTGTCGTCTTGACGAATAGAATTCGTCTCAGAAGCATTGTCTGGGCGAGGCCGAATGTGTCCTGGGGCGACGCGCGAGTGTCGTGCGTTTGCCCCCCCGCTGCTTCACTTCAATTCCGCTGTGATGTCCTCAATTCCCAATACACGGGTCCGGTGGCTATCAACCATTCAGGTGCGATCGCAGGCGTCTACGACGACCGGAACTCGATTGCGATAACGGCTAGAACTGCATCCCCTTCATTCGCTCAATCTGCTTAATGTGATGACGTCCGTGGATCCAGTGAAACTTGCGCCACTGGGCTGCGGTCAGTGGCCCAATCACGGGATGATCTAGCAGCCGTTTGCCTTTGCCGTACCTTTCCTCGCATCGGGAGATCGCTGCATCTAGCGCATCCAGACTTTCTTTCAGCCGAGTTCGAATGGCTTCTGGGCTCATGTCCGCAAAAATTCCGCTGGGGCGAGTGTTGACCGGAGCGGTGCGGCCTTCCGGTAGATATCCCAGGTCACACACGAGGAAAGTCGCAAGGCGGTCTCGCGTTGAAGACTGTCTGGCCAACGGACTGCCGGCGGCAAAGCATCGGTCAAATCCCTTGGTGGTTCCGGTGTAGGAGAGCGACAGATGTTCGGCGATTTCCGCGATGTTCCACTTTCCCTCCGGCCGGTGACCAACTTGCTCATCGCTGAGTCCAGAGAGAGCGACGCTAAGAGCCGACTGTAGCCGCTGTAGGTGCTGGTCCATGAGAAATCTCTCCGAGGTTTCGCTTCTTGGGTAGAATGAACCCTGCGCTAAGGCCAAAGCAAGTGGCAAAATATTTGCCGCGTGCATTGTGAAACCGCAATCGGGAAGGGATTCAGGCATGAAGACGCACGCATTCAGGCTTTTAGTCTTGAGCATCGGGCTCGCGGCTGTTACCGCCTGCACATCCAAACAACCGGTGGAGAAGCCGCAGCCAAAGCCGCCAGAACCTGTGACCGGACGATACGCGTTTCAGCAAATGTACATTGCCGCACACGGATGGGCACGCGACGCGCAGGCCTTTCAACTAGAATCGACGCCCACCAAGGATTTCAACGGCCAGGACGGCAAATCGGTTTCCTGGCGAGGCTCGTTCGCGTCGCCCACGCAACGTAGCGCGAAGCCTTTTGTTTGGTCTGGAGTAGATTCCGACGATTCTCAGATCGTCCGCGGCGTGAATCCCGGAACGGAAGACTCCTACAACCCCGGCAACTCGTCAACGCAGGTTTTCGACATCGCGTTCCTCAAGGTAGATTCCGATAAGGCGCTTGAAGTGGGGACGAAACATGGCGGCGAAAAATTGCTGGCAGGCGCCAAAGACACTCCAGTGTTTTACGTCCTCGATTGGGATCGCAACGCGAACCAATTGATCTGGCACGTCATTTATGGCGCGACGCGAGATGAAGCCAAACTTCGCGTGGCCGTAAACGCCACCACCGGGGAATTCATCCGCGTGGAAAAATAAACTCGCTACTGTTTCGCCGAAGTTTGCGAAGCTACGTTGCCGTCATCTTTCAGTTTTTGCAGCGCCTTGTGCGCATCTTTTGATAGCGGTCCGTTCGGCAGGATCTTCAGATATTCCTGATAGTATTTCGCGGCTTGTTCGGGGTCTTCAAGCTTTTCATAGCTTTTGGCGATGCCGAACGTTGCAATGGCGTCGCGCTCTTTCCACGCTAACGCATCCTGATATCGCGCCAACGCAGCCCGGTAGTTCTTCAGCTTGAAGTAATACTCTCCTACATCGTCGTCGCGTAGTGCCCGCAATGGATTGAACGGATGCAGTTCACTGGTATCGCCTGGCTGAATCGGCTCGTCGTCGATCGAACTATCTGGATGGGCCTTGTTGTCGTTCTTCGGAGGGGTGACGTCGATGCGCGTATCGCGGCTTGAGCTTTCTCGTGGCGCTTGATCCGATCGCGGCGGGAGTTGATTGGGGCCGCTATCTTCGTCGGGAAACGGCTGCGGAGACTGCGCGGCGGCTAAAGCGCTGGACAGAATCACGGCAGCCAAAACAATTCGCATCTGTTGATTTTACCCCGTCGCAGCAGCCGAGTACGGCGGTATTTGTGCTCGGGTGGAAACAAAAAACAGGCCGCCTCTGTTAAGAAGCAGCCTGTTTGGCGAAGTCCTCCGGGGAGGAGGAGAAAACTTTAAAGCGACGGCGATGTCGTCGTCGTTGCTGCCGGTTGAGCCGGAGTCGCATCCGCGCTATTCGTCATGAGGCGAACGTCCACGCGGCGGTTCTTCGAGCGGCCCTCGCGAGTCTTATTGCTGTCCACTGGTTTATCTTTTCCCAAGCCGATCAAATAAACCTTGTAAGCAGGAATCTGATGTTCCGAAGCGAGGTACTGAATGACCGCGCGTGCACGGCGTTGGCTGAGTTCGTAGTTGTATTGCGCGTCGCCAACTGAGTCCGTGCCGCCTTCGAGCGCGACCAGATAGCCCTTCGTGCTTGCGACCTTGGTGGCAAGTTCATCAAGGTCGGCTTTCGCTTGCTTCGTCAGAACGTCTTTGTTGAATCCGAACAGCACGGAGGCTTCTGACACGACATGATAGTTGTCGAGGTTTGCCACAGTGCCTTGCAGCGTGTCCACGCGACGGGTGGCGTTGTCGGCCAAGGTCTGCGCTTGAGTGGCCTGATCGCCGGCTGCTTTCGCTTTCTGCTCAACGGTATCGGTCTTGGCATTTACAGCCTGAAGTCCGGCCTGAGTGCGGGCGTCCACGTCTTTGATATCTTTGCTGTTTTTGGCCGTGAGATCATCGAGTTCATTGGTTTTGTTGATGATCGGGGTGGTCTGGTTGCGTACGTAATTCTTGCTGGCGCATCCGACGGTGGCGGCCATGCTGGCGGCAAGCAGAACAGCTAACGAAGTGCGTGTCATGTTTAGGGTCTCCTTGAGGTCATCGGCCCGAGATCGGTCTCGTTGGCCCGGCCTGAAATTCCCAAGCCTCTCCTGACGCAGTCACATTGTAATTCAGCACGGCGAGTGCCATGCTTGGCTAACTCAGTACGTAGCTTGTAAACCATTGAACGACAGCTGGTTATTGCGTTTTCTTTGAGAGGGAAGCGACCGGGCTGTCGCCTGTTTATGGAATTTTTATACAGTTAGAGAGACTTCCGTTCTCACTTTGCCGGAATCTCTCTTTTC
Source organism: Terriglobia bacterium (assembly GCA_963771505.1). Lineage (GTDB taxonomy): Bacteria > Acidobacteriota > Terriglobia > Terriglobales > Acidobacteriaceae > JAJPHW01. The sequence goes on along the minus strand of CAVYTO010000002.1, from coordinate 853,544 downwards.
GACAACTTCGCGATTCGGTCATACAACTGGCCGAGGCTGTTGGCATCGTCGCTCGATCCAGCGAAGCGCGCTAGTTCGTAGCATTGGTTGAATTCTTCAACGCTACCTCGAAGAACAGGGTCGACTATTTTCCCCGCCAAATCCTGCGGTGTGTCGCCTGGGTTTTTGATCCATCCCCGCCGTCCGAGTTCTTTGGTCATACGCCGGAACCAGGCTGTCGCTGCTTGCTCCGGTTGCCGCATTCGAGTCGAACGCTGCCAGGCATTGATCGCGTTTCCAAGCCGCTTTCCATTCAGCGCAAGGAGGCAAACAGCAAATCCTAAGGCCGCCATCCTGATCGAGCGAAGCGGATTTCGCTTGTAGCCCGCCGCGAAATCTCTCGCATGTTGAAGACTGGACTCGTAGAGCGAACGTGCCAACTTCTGTGCTGAGTTGAATCGATTTGTCGTTTGTTGGGCGGTGCTTCGCACTAGAGTGCCCTGATGAGTCAAATCGTAGTCGATGACCCAATCCCTCCAGAAGCTGGAAACCGCATCGAGGTAAAGCCCGGTTCGTCCCCAAGCATGATCGGCTGCTACCGAAGGCGTTGGATCGAAAGTGACCCATCCATTTCCCGGAAAATAAACTTCAACCCACGAGTGAGCATCGCTGGCGCGGACCACGTACTGTCCAGTCAGATCGTTGTACTCGCCTCCGTGGAAGCCATTCACGATACGGGCAGGAATTCCTAGAGTGCGCAGCATGACGGCCATGGCCGACGCGAAATATTCGCAATGACCCTGCTTGCGCTCGAACAGAAATTCCGACAGAGGGTCCGCAGGAGGCGTTTTCGAGAGTTGCAGGCTGTAGCCGAAGTGCGTGCGAAGATAAGTTTCAATCGCAGCGGCTTTATCGAAGTTGGTCGACTCGCTCCGCGAAACCTGTTGTGCGAGATGCGCTATACGCCCGTCGAGCGGGGGCAACTGTAGATTTTCTTCAAGAATTCCGGCAGGGTAGGGATCAGAAGCCGTCTGAAGCTTTACGTGGGAAGGTTGCGACAAATCCGAAACTCCCCAATAAGTTCGGAGAGCGTGCTGGGCGTCGAGATTAAACACTGCCCCGGTGTCATCGGCAGCGACGAGCCGATAGTCTCCTTCCAGCGATTCGGCGGTCGCCAGCAGGAAGAAAACGTTCGTGCCGACGGGTTCCATAATCACGCGATAGCGCCGCTTGTGAGTGGTGTCCCAACCAGAAAATCCGCCAGGCCCGGTGGCGCTCAGCCAGAAGTTTCCATCGCGCGCCCGAGGCACGATGTGCAGGTCATGTGGACTCGACCAAGTGTGGCCGTCAAATCGGCTCAGCGCAACTCCGCGCCATCGCAGGTCGGAAACGCCAGGGGATGCGCCATCCATGGTCACGTGCATAACCGTAGCGCTCGACCGCTGAATTTCGCCGATTCTGCCGAGGGTCACGCTGTCGCTGAAACCGGTTGAGAAATCGCTGGTGGCCGCGTACGCGGACAAATAGCCGGACGAATTGCGAGGCAGGATGACGAAGATAAAGCTGGCGGCAAGCAAGGTGAGAAAAACGAATGCCGGAGCAATTCCCGCCAGCAAGTGAGCTAATGATCGAGTTTCAGCCGGAGTTTGGCTGGCTCGTTCGTCAGCCGCACTGCGCGCATTCGACCACCGCATCTCCATCAAGATCACGACGGCGACGGCGGCAATGCTGAACGCGATGAAGGTGATCAGGAACAGACTGCCCACGGTCAGCACCGCTGATGCCAAAACTTCGAGGAAAGCGAGCGCTGCTAGAAAGTAGTAATCACGATCGCGGTGCGCAGAATACATCCGGACGATCATCACAAATAACACGAGATGAACCGTGGACGATAGAAACGAGCCTGAGATCAGAAAGTAGTCGGCGAGATAAAACGCCACGTACCCGAGCGTTAAAATTCCAGTCCATCGCTCCGGGATTTGAAGGCTCTGATCTTGGTAAAGAAGCCATCCTCGGAAGACGAAAGCAACCGCGACCAGAATCGCTGTCGGCAAATCCAGACTGCCGGTGAAGAGTAAACTCGAAAACCCCATCGCCAGCAGAGCGAAGAGCGCCCAATTAAAGTATCGCTCCAGGAATGCAGCCGACGATATGGTTGAAGAATTCGGCACGGTTGACAAGACTCATTCTATTGTTCGCGATTTCGCGCCGAGCGGTAAAGAGTACCTCGGTGCTGCGCGGGCGCAATGCTAGAATTACAGCGGTCAGGTATCGGTCCCGCGCAACGTCTTCTCGCCAACCCCGCCAGGTCCGGAAGGAAGCAACGGTAACGAGCTCTTGCGTGTGCAGTGGGTCGCCGGTGCCTGGCTTAACCTCAGTTTCCGTCCTGTCGCTGCCGCATACAGCCAATCGCAAAATTTGGTTAGACATTCGCTGCCGAATCATTCAAGATAGGCGGTTTACATCTTAACGAGGGTCCAGACATTGACTCAGCTAAAACGCGTCAAGATCAGCGCCTTGGGAACCTACGTTCCGCCGAAGTTGCTCACCAACGCCGATCTCGAAAAAATGGTGGCCACGTCGGACCAGTGGATCATGGAACGCACCGGAATCAGCCAGCGCCACATCGCTGAAAAGGGAATTGCAACCAGCGATCTGGCTGTTGAGGCCGCAAAACAGGCTTTACAGGCGCGCGGGATCGCGGCGAGCGACCTGGACGCGATCATTGTTGGCACCGTAACTCCGGACATGCTGTTTCCGTCGACCGCCTGTCTAGTTCAGAACAAACTCGGTGCTGAAGGGGTTTGGGGATTCGACCTGTCAGCTGCGTGCTCTGCGTTCCTCTACTCTTTACAAACCGGTGCACAGTTTGTTGCATCGGGGGCACATGAAAAAGTGATGGTCATCGGCGCAGACATCATGTCGTCGATCATCGACTACAGCGATCGCGCTACGTGTGTCATTTTCGGTGACGGCGCTGGCGCAGTGATTCTTGAACCTTCCGAAGATGAGTTGGGGATGATCGACTTCATTCATGAAGTGGACGGTTCGGGCGCGAGTTCGCTTTACATGCCCGGCGGTGGCAGCCTGCATCCTCCTACGCACGAGACAGTCGACCAGAAAATGCATTTCGTGCATCAGGATGGTGGCGCAGTCTTCAAATTTGCCGTGCGCAAACTCGCCGAACTCTGCGAGCGCTTGATGGAGAGACACGGACTCAAAGGCAGCGACATCGACGCCTTCATTCCACATCAGGCGAATCGGCGGATCATCGTTGCTTCCGGCGAGCGCCTCGGTATTCGTCCTGAAAGCGTCATCATCAACATCGGCGAGTATGGCAACACCACCGCCGGTACGCTTCCGCTAGCGATGCACAGCGCAATTGAGCAGGGAAAATTGAAAAAAGGCGATCTCGTTATGCTCGCCACCGTCGGCGCGGGATTCACCGTGGGAGCGGCATTGCTGCGTTGGGCCTACTGATCATGATCGCGCTGCGAACCTAGTCGCCTATTCTCCGCGTCCTTTCCGCCCGTGTATAGAAGGTAGAGCGCCTCATGGGCCCTCTCGACATTCTGATCATCGCGGTTTACCTTGCCGCCGTTACTGCGTTTGGGCTGCGTTTCCGAAAACGCCAGCGCACTCTGAAAGATTATTTTCTCGCTGACCGCAACATCCCTTGGTGGGCGATCTCCCTCTCGATTGTGGCTGCGGAAACCAGCACTCTCACGATCATCAGCGTTCCTGGGCTCGCGTACGACAAGAATTTCGGCTTTCTTCAACTCGCGCTCGGATATATCGTCGGGCGAATCGCAATCTGCTATTTGCTGATCCCGCACTATTTTCGCGGGGAACTATTCACCGCTTACCAGCTCATCGAGCGCCGCTTTGGGCAACGGCTCCGCTCCCTGACTGCCGGACTTTTTCTGCTGACCCGGACGGCAGCCGAAGGCGTGCGGGTGTTCGCTGTAGCCATCGTCGTCCGCATCGCATTGGGAAATCTGCTTTCGAGCATGAGCGATCTGCATCGCGATATAACCGCCATCGGCGTAGTCACGATCTTGACGTTGATCTACACCTTCGAAGGTGGCCTCGCGGCCGTCATCTGGACAGACGTTGTGCAGATAGGGATTTACGTGGCCGGAACAGTGGTAGGTTTCTTCACCATCCTGCATCTCGTTCCCGGAGGTTGGTCAACGATCGTTTCGGTTGGGGGCGCGGCAGGGAAGTTCCAGATGTTCGATTTTTCCTGGGATTTCTCCAAGACTTACACTTTCTGGTCTGGCCTGATCGGGGGAGCGTTCCTTACTACAGCGACGCACGGAACCGACCAGTTGATCGTGCAACGACTGCTTGCCGCCAAGAGCGAATTGCAATCGAAAGCTGCGCTTCTTTTCAGCGGAATTGTGGTGTTCTGCCAGTTTTCTCTTTTCCTGACGATCGGCGCGATGCTTTTCGTTTTCTACAGGCTTTATCCGCCGGCAACCGCCTTCGCACGCGCCGACGTTATCTTTCCCACATTCATCGTAAATTCGCTGCCGGCAGGAGTTCGCGGGCTGTTGATTGCCGCTATTTTAGCGGCGGCTATGTCCAACCTGAGCGCAGCGTTGAACTCTCTTACTTCAACGGTGGTAGTGGATTTTTATTCGCGTTTGTTCCCGACATCAACGGAAGAACATCGTTTGTCGCTCTCAAGAAAAATTACGGTCGTATGCGGGGCAATATTGTTTGGGGTGGCGCTTCTCGCCCGGCACGGTGGCAAGGTGATTGAAACTGGACTTGCAATCGCCTCAGTCGCCTACGGCGCCCTGCTCGGGGTTTTTCTTCTAGGGGTTCTCACTCGCCGGGCAACCGAATCGGGAGCGATGGCAGGAATGCTCATCGGATTCACGCTGAACGTATATCTGTGGCAGCTCACGAAAGTACCGTTCACCTGGTATGTCGCGGTCGGCTCGATGGCCACGTTCTTTACGGGATACGTTGCGAGCCGGATGCAACGATCGACTGTGCCCAGAAGTTAAACCTCGCCGAGTTTCTCAAAAAACAAGCACAACGACTCGATGCCACGATGAAAATTTGGAATATGGAATTTTTCGTTGGGCGCGTGCAGATTGTCGTCCGGCAGACCAAAGCCCATCATCACACTTGGAATTTTAAGTACATCCTGAAAATCGGTGACAATCGGAATCGAGCCGCCAGAGCGGATGAACACGGTGTCTTTGTTGAAAACTTCGCGCATGGCCTCGGTTGACGCCTTCACGAAGCGATTGTCGGTACCGATGACGCACGCCGGGCCTTTGCTCCATTCTTTAATCTTGATCTCAATCCCCTTGGGTGTGTGCTTTTTAACAAAATTTGTGTAGCGCTTAAATATGTCGTCGGGGTCTTGATTGGGAACAAGGCGCATGGAAACTTTGGCGGAGGCGCGAGCCGGGATGACCGTTTTCGCTCCCGGAGCGACAAACCCGCCGGGCATGCCATGCACTTCGAGAGTCGGCCGGGCCCATGTCCGGTAGAGCACGGAGAATCCCGGTTCGCCTGTCAGCACCTTCGATCCGACTTCTGTCTTGCGGTAATGTTCTTCGTTGAATGGCAGTTTCTTCCATGCTTTCAACTCAGCCGCTGTCGGCGGCTTCACTTTGCTGTAGAAGCCGGGGATGAGCACTTTGCCTTTCGCATCCTTCATTTTGCTAATAACTTCGATGAGGGCAAACAGCGGATTGGGCGCGGCACCGCCGTACATCCCAGAATGCAAATCAACCTTCGCTCCCTGGGCCTCGAGTTCGGTGTAAACCAGACCGCGCAATCCTACGCACAACGTGGGAAGGTCGGGTGCGAACAGTTCGGTGTCGCAAACCAGCGCGAAATCCGCTTTGAGCTTCGATTTCTGCTTGCGGACATATTCCGAGATCGCCTCTCCGCCAACTTCTTCTTCACCTTCGAAGAGCACCTTGACGTTCAGCGGCAGCTTGCCGCTGTGCCCTTTCATCAGCGACTCCAGGGCCTTCACTTCCATCCACAGTTGGCCTTTGTCGTCGACCGCTCCGCGCGCATAGATGTTGTTGTTGCGCTCCGTTGGCTCGAACGGTGGAGAAATCCATTCGTTCAAAGGCTCGGCCGGTTGCACGTCGTAATGGGCGTAGCACAGAACTGTAGGTCTGCCCGGAGCATGCAGCCAGTCGGCATAAATCAACGGATGGCCCTTGGTCGAAATCATCTCGACATTTTCCATGCCCAACCGGCGCAGGTCTGCCGCCACGAAGTCCGCAGCGCGTTGCACATCTTTTTTATGCTCGGGTGCCGTGCTCACACTCGGTATGCGGAGCAGATCTTTCAATTCGTTTAAAAAGCGCTGCTTATTGGAACGGGCGAAATCCACTGCTGGAGAAGCCATGATGAGAGTCCTCTGCGAGATCAAATTGAAGCTTCGATGTCAGGAAAACGTTTCAGTATAGCGGAAAGCTGGACGGGAGGTTTTTTACGCTAGCCGCTAAGAAACGAATCGCCTGAATAGTTCGAGCGCCGGTTCGTTAGCAACTTTGCGGTCGTTACAACCTGGCCGACATGACGCTGGGTGTGGTCGGCGACGTGGACGAGCAATCCCCCGAAAGTCGTTGGCAGTCTCTGTTTACCAACAGTTCTGGCTTCTTCGAGATCACTGCGCACCGAACCGCGGATTCGCTTCGCGCTCTCTTCAAACGCTGATGCTAGTTCGACAAATAACTCGCTCCGCGTGGCTCCGATCTCAGATTCTGACCTCAACAGTGCCAATTGCTCCCCGCTCAACTCACGGCCTTCTGCATAAGAGAGCAATCGGTCCAGACTGCGTCCGATGTGGCGAAGATGGAAAGCGATTGACGGCAATCCGTCAGGCTGTGAGATTAATTTGTCATCGGACAGATCAGTGCACCATCGCAATAAATCCTCGTGTGCAAATTCAAGCGCGTGCAGCACAGCTCGCTGGACCGCAGGCATCTCCGTCAACGTTCCTCGCAGCCAGGGTTCTGGTTGATTCATTTCCCGAGTGTGGCATAAAAACGGCACAGAAAAAATGCCCCGCTTCCGCGGGGCAATGAAATGCTCTCTGGTTGATTATTGAACAACGAGCGTCACAACCGAATTGTGAGACAAAGTTCCGGAGGTGCCCGTGACGTTCAAAGTGTACGTTCCGGCTGGAGTTGCGGTATTTGACGTGCCGCTTGAATTGCTGCTGCCACCACATGCGGACATCCAGGTGACCGAAAGCCCTAGTATGCACATGACTGTTAGCAGGTGGCTGGCTCTACCCCTCCTATTTTTACCTTGTCCTAGCAGCACAATGCCGAGCATGCCCGGCAAAACAATCGCGTAATACAGCCCGTTGCCTCGTGCAGGCGCAAGTGCTGCGCTGGCGGCGGTAGTGGTGACCATCACTGTGGCACCAGTTGAAGTTGGAGTTATGGTGCAAGCCGCTCCCGTGGGCGGTCCCGTGCAGGTGTAGGCGATGGTCCCGCTAAACCCTCCCATCGGTGTCGCCGTGAGTGTGGCCGAGCCAGGCTGTCCGGCCGCCGCTATCTTAATCGTCGCGCTCGGCGTGAGCGAGAAATCGACCACGCTCAACACGGACGGCGGGGAGGAGGAGATGGCGTAGTTCGCGTCTCCGCTGTAGTTCGCCGTTACAGTGTATGTGTTTGCTGTCAGGGAACTCGTGGTGAAAGAGGCTACGCCCCCGGAAAGCGATCCGCTATCCAAAAGCGAAGAGCCGTTCAAAAATGTAACGGTTCCGGTCGGCGGTACTCCATTGCCAGTGACCGTTCCGGTGAACGTAACCGCGCTTCCTGCATCCACACTGGCCGATGACAACATCAGCGAGGTAGTGTTGGGTTGATCGAGCGTCACTAACAGCGATGTCACAGAAGATGTCAGAGAAGGAAAGTTTGAATCGCCAGAGTACACCGACGTCAGACTATGCACTCCGCCGACTAACGCGCTCGTCTGGTACGTTGCCGTTCCTGAAGTCAGGCTGACTGGACTCCCGAGCTGCGTGGCTCCATCCATAAAAATCACAGTTCCAGTGGGGACGACCGAGCCTTTGTGATCGACGACGGCGGTTAAAGTGACACTCGATCCCGTCAACACGCTTGGCGTCGGATTGGTGGTCTCTGTCACCGATATGCCGGCAGATGCTGCGGCCATGTAGGTCCCATCAACCGATCCCAGCCCAGTCACCAGATCGTAGCCTGCCCCGGCGTAGTAGCCGTACTGAAACGGAGCTGCGGTCGGGCAGTCGATGGAACCCGATGTGCACGGCACGATATTTGTTCCGGTCGTCACATCGTGCAAGACCTGGGCGCTAGATTGAGCCGCGGTGTAGAGAAGGCTGTTAATGTTGCCCAAACCTGCCGCCGATTGCGCTCCGCTCTTGACGGCCAACTCATTCGCTAGCACGACCATTCCGGCAAACACCGGTGTGGAAGCCGAAGTTCCGCCAACGATGAAATTGTCCGCTGCGATGCCACTCGCGCAGCTGCCCCCAGAACATAGGAAATAGCCGTCATGATTCGCGGACGCTGTCATCGAAACATCGGGCACATCGCGCACTCCATCGCTGGGAACGCCGGGCCCGACCTGCCATGAAGGTTTTGGAAAGCCTCCTGTGCAAGCTCCGTTGATTTCCAACCCGCAAGTGCTGGGTCCGCCTCCGCTGCCCGCCAGCGTTGTTCCGTTGAAGCCACCGGTCCCGGTGACATCTGTGTCGTTCCAGCCGATTTCAGGAATGTAGGAAAGTGCCGAGCCTAAGTGGGTGCCGTTCGTGCCCCAGTAAACGCCCGCACCCTCATTGAATTCGGTTCCGCCAACACCGGTCACTTCGGGGCTGCTGGCCGGATAGTTGACCGACAAACCCCCGGTGGCAGTTGCCTGATTGGTCCCGTCGCAACTGGCTGCGCCCGAGTCGCCCGATGCGGCCAGAAACGTGATTCCCTCAGCGCTTGCCTGTTGCAGAATCGGTTCAAAGATTGGAATGAATGATACGTTTTGGGTTTCGCATCCGCCGTAGCTCATGCTGATGACAGGAGCGAGGTTCTGGTCAATCGCATACTGGGCGGAATCGAACACACCATTGCCGGTAGTCGGGTTGCCGATGATGAACTTGATCGAAGCATTTTGCGCGACCGCTCCGATCCACTCGATGTCGAGATGAGATTCGTCCTCGTCTCCTGCCACGATGCCAGGGTCCGTGTCTCCCGGAACTACCATGCTGGTGAGCAGAATTGCTGGCAGGCCAAATCCTGAGCGAAAATTCGCGATGTCAGTGGTGCTGATGTCCGACTGGCCGACGACCACCACGGTTTGCCCGGTACCGTTGAAGCCTCCGGCGTAGAGCGCCCCTAGGTCGTAAATGGTCGCGATGTCGGCGGGCGCGAGATTATTGAAGCCTCCCGAACTGTAATCGCGCCTCACGCTGCTCAACTGACGCTTGGATTTCACAATCATGGGCTTTGGACTGAAATTGTTCATGCCGCGGAATCCAATCACCATCCCAGCAAGAGCTTTGGGAATCGACGGGCTCGTCGCGTTGGCAAAGTGCTTTTGTCCATCGACCATGTAGTAATGAATCTGTGTTTGAAATACCTGCTCGACTAACCGTGCCGTACCGCTGAAAACGATCCAGCCCCGTCCGCGGGCTGGTTGCACAACTGCGAAACCCTGCCCAGTGAGCCAATTTGCCACGGTCTGCATGTCGTGCTGCGATACGCCGAAGCGGTCGGCGAATTCTTCCGGACTTAGCCAGTGGCGATAATCCGGTGACGAAGGAGTTTGCAAATCCGCCAGAAACTGTTTCAGGTCGGCTTTCTGCGCGGTGGTGGGCTCGAAGACCATGGTCATGTAGTCCAGTTTCATGCCGGGTTCCACAGCGCCCTGATCGTTCTGGGCAGTCGCCTTGGGATGCACGTTCCCCGTCAGCTTTACGGATGGCTGATTTGTGATCGCACCAGGAATGCGGTCCGGTTGATTCGGTGCGGCAAAGCTCGGCAACGCTGAAGCCAGGAGGAGGATGGTACAGCCCAACATTTTCATTGTAAAACTCCTTGTGCCCTGCATTCTCCGGGAAAAAGTAACCTCTGCAAAGTTACTTATGTAATACGGACATCCCCTAGGGCAGCTGAATGCCGTTTTTTCCGTTTTCCCAGCCCTCGACGAACGACCGCGCAATCCCTATGATGTTGGCATCCTAAAAATATCTAAGGAGTCAGATGCCATGGCCGAACCTACTTATGAAGAACTCAAAGCCCGCCTTGCCGAACTCGAAAAACAGCCCCGCCGGACGGGAAGCCTGGAATTCCGCGTGGGAGAAAAAGGCGGTGTAAGCGTATATGGCCTTGGCCGATTCCCCGTCACCCTTTATTTTGAACAATGGAATCGCCTGCTCGACGCCGCTCCTCAATTGAAAGAGTTTATGGAAGAGAACAAGTCGCGCCTGAAATTGAAAGAGCAATAACCCTAAGCGGGAAAATTAGTTCCGCGAAACACTGGGGAGGGCCATTCCAGCCGCACATTTTGGAGCTGGAGTGGAAACTTCACAACGCCCTGTCACGATCGCCTGTGCTTTAATCGAATCATGGCTGGCGACGACATCCTCACCACTCCTCCGCCCCCTGCGGACGCTCGCGTTCCATACGGCAAAGATGCCAATCAGTTTGGCGAATTGCGCTTTCCCAAGACCGCCGGACCGTTTCCGGTCGTTATGAATATCCACGGCGGCTTTTGGCGGGCAAAATACGATCTCACTCACGCCGGGCACCTGTCCGCCGCGCTCACCGCGAAAGGCTTTGCCACTTGGAATCTCGAATATCGTCGAGTAGGCAATCCCGGTGGCGGGTGGCCGGGTAGTTTTGAAGACGTCACCAACGGTTACCGATTCATCCCGCAGATCGCCAAGCAGTACAAACTCGATCCAACGAAAATTCTGGTGATGGGACATTCCGCCGGCGGCCAACTCGCGCTCTGCCTTGCCGCCCACGATCTCACGGTGAAGCGCGTTATTTCACTCGCCGGGGTGGTTGACCTCGAGCAGGCTTACCAGCAACATCTCAGCAACGACGCCGTCGTCGAATTCATGGGAGGCAAGCCCACAGAAGTGGCCGACCATTACCGCGAAGCCGACCCCATGCAGCGCTCGATCAAAGCGGCGCAATGGCTCATTCAAGGCGCAGCCGATGACGTGGTGCCTCCATCATTCAGCCGCGACTATGTGCAAGCCAAGAAGAAGCGCGGAGAAGATGTTCACGACCTCGAGATCGCGACCGCCGGCCACTTCGACCTGATCGATCCTCACTCGCGCGCCTGGCCTAAGGTGGAAGAAACAGTGCAGCACTTGATGGCTGCGTAGCGGTCACTGTGCCGTCGCTCCAACCGAAAATCGGATATCATTGCCGCCGATATGAGCATTCCCGATCCAGTTGAAGGAACCCGCCGACTGCAAACTTTGTACGCTCGCATGTACGACGACGAACTGCTTGCACTCGCCGAAGACGGCAGCGACTTAACCGACGCCGCACGCGAAGCGCTGCAATCCGAGCTCGCTAACCGTCATCTGATACTCGCCATCAAAGAAACTCCGCCCGACGAACCATCCGGAGATTTCGATCTTCCGCCATCCGAACTTGCTTCCGTCGCCCGAGTTTGGAATATCAACGAAGCGCGCCAGCACAAAACAATTCTGGATGCCGCTGGCATCCCTTCTTATTTTGGTCCAGACAATGTGGACGACCTGAGCCAGTTGCCATCCAATTTCGACAGGGAAATTGAAGTGAAGGTCTGGGAACGCCAGCAGCAATACGCGTTAGGTGCCTTAGGCCAAGGCCTCCCGCAGGATCCCGCAGATCAACAGCAAAACGCAGCATGCGAAATTCAATGCCCTAAGTGCCATTCCACGGAAATTGTTTTTGAAGGGCTCGACGGTGACGCATCGGGCACGTCCACGCCAGACTCGAAGTACAACTGGAGCTGTGACGCCTGCGGGAATCAATGGAAAGATGACGGCGTCGAAGTCTGACCGATGTTCTTAGAAAATTAATCATACCGCGGTCTCCCTCGATAAGAACGAGGCACAAGATTTCTTTGCTGTAATGAATGAAGTGTCCCAGCCTTCGCTCGACCGCAAGATGCTCGACCGCAAAATGCGCGACCGCCCGGCTAGTAGCGGGATTCGGTTGTATGTAGCGCAGCTTCTCCACATGCTTGTATTCGCTCCAAACGTCGAAATCGTAATAGCGCGGCAGCCACAACGGATGTTTGGCCGACTTCGCATTCAGCTTTCGTGAAACACACTGGTTCATCATTTGCAGCGACAAAGCTAACGTGCCGCGCTCCGGTTCGCCGAGCAGCAAGTGAACGTGTTCGGGCATCACCACATAGCCGGATATTTGCCGTGACGAGTGGACAGGCCCAGCCTTCGCAAAAATGCGAAAGGCTGGGGCACCCTGTCCTGTTAACGCCTTTACCGAAACGTTATCGGACGACACAGCCCGACTCTCCTTAGATTGTTCTCCGATCCCTCGCCGTCTGGCCGAACTTCTTGCTGTTGTGATAACCTCATAAGGTCACATAAAGACAATCGAATAGAAACAGGAGTGCATCGCGTAAGTGTTAGCCAGAGAGCAAAAAAAGTCCCTCATTGATCAGTACGCCGCCCACGCCAACGATACGGGCAGCCCGGAAGTCCAGATCGCTCTTTTAAGCGAACGCATTGGTCACCTGACGGAACACTTCAAGTCGCACAAGAAAGACCACGGCTCGCGCCGCGGACTTCTCATGTTGGTCAGCAAGCGCCGCAGCCTGCTGGATTACCTCAAAGTGTACGATTCCGGCCGCTATAAGACTGTCGTCCAGAAACTTGGTCTCCGCCACTAGTTCACGGCCGGCCCCGTTTCGTTGATCTAAAAGGAATCGAAATCACAACAGCAATGAGGGAATCCCCATCATGTCGTGCATTGGCCGTTCTCCGTTCGCCCGGACTGCAACGGACGGCGCTCCTTCCTGCTACAAATCTACTCTCGCGCTCGACATCGTTCGCGCTCCCATTTAAAGGATGAATCATGAAACCTCACGCAACTGAAGTTACCGTTGACCTCGCCGGCGGCAAGAAAATTTCGTTCGAAACCGGCAAATTGGCCAAGCAGGCCCATGGATCGACCGTCGTCCGCAGCGGCGACAACGTCGTGCTCGCCACCGCTACAGCCAATCCCGACCCCCGCGAAGGCATCGACTTTTTCCCGCTGACCGTCGACTACCGCGAATACACTTACGCCGGCGGACGTTTCCCCGGCGGCTTCATCAAGCGCGAAGGCCGCCCCAGCGAACGCGAAATTCTCACCAGCCGCCAGATTGACCGTCCCATCCGCCCGCTGTTTCCCGATGGATTCCGCTGCGAAACCCAGGTGATCGCGTTTGTGCTTTCCGCGGATTCGGAAAACGATCCGGACGTTCTCGGCATTAACGGCGCATCGGCGTCGCTCACGATTTCAGATATTCCTTTTAACGGACCGATCGGCGCAGTCCGCGTCGGCCAAGTGGACGGCGAATTTATCGTTAACCCGACCTACGAAGAAATGCGCGAGAGCGCGCTCAACATTATGGTTGTCGGTACCGCCGACGGCATCGTGATGATCGAATCCGGCGCCAAGGGCGTGAAGGAAGAGACAGTCGTGGACGCAATCGAATTCGCTCACGGCGAGATCAAGAAGATTTGCTTCGCCATCAACGAACTCAAAGCGAAAGCTGGCAAGGCGAAACGAGCGGTCACCCCGCCGGAATTCGACCAGGCTTACTACGATCACCTCAAGAAGAAGATCGGCGCCGAGTTGACGGATTGCTGCGATACCGAAAAGCATCCGAAAGCCGAAAGCTACACGCTGATCAAAGATCTGAAGAAGAAGCTGATGGCCGAAATTCCGGAAGACGATTTAGCCGGACGCGCCAAGCTGAAGACTTACTATGAAACTCTGCGCGAGCGCATCTTCCGCGAAGAAGTGATTAAGCGCAAACGTCGTCCCGATGGACGTGCATTCGACCAAATTCGCGACATCTGGATCGAAGTCGGCGTTCTGCCCCGCACCCACGGTTCCGCAGTATTCACCCGCGGCGAAACCCAGGCGCTCGTCACCACGACCCTCGGCACCAGCGACGACATGCAGCGGCTCGAAACCTTCCAGGGCGAAGCCAAAAAGCGCTTCATGTTGCACTATAACTTTCCGCCCTTCAGCGTTGGCGAAGTGAGCTTTTTGCGTGGCGCAGGCCGCCGCGAAATCGGTCATGGTGCGCTCGCTGAGCGTTCCATTTCCGCAGTCCTCCCGACGGAAGAGAACTGGCCCTACGCGATGCGTGTCGTCTCGGACATTCTGGAATCGAACGGCTCGTCCTCAATGGCGAGCATTTGCGGCGCTTCGCTCTCTTTGATGGACGCAGGCGTTCCGCTGAAAGCTCCAGTTGCCGGCGTTGCCATGGGATTGGTGAAAGAAGGCGACGATTACGCCATCCTTACCGACATCGCAGGCGCTGAAGATCACTACGGCGACATGGACTTCAAAGTTGCCGGTACGCAAGAGGGAATCACCGCGCTTCAGATGGACATCAAGGTCGGCGGCATTACCGCGCAGATCATGCGCGAAGCCCTGGCTCAGGCGCAACGCGGACGCCTGTTCATTCTCGACAAAATGGCGGCTGCCATCACCGGCCATCGCGATACCGTATCTTCATTCGCTCCACGGATTTACACCCTGCAAATTCCCGTCGACAAGATTCGCGACGTAATTGGGCCCGGCGGCAAAATGATCCGTTCGATCATCGAGCAGACTGGCGTCAAGATCGACGTGGAAGACACGGGCAAAGTCAACGTCTCGTCGAATGACGAAACGTCGGCCAACAAAGCGCTGGAAATTATCCGCAACCTGACGGCATCGGCTGAAGTAGGCAAGACCTACCTAGGCACCGTCACTCGGCTCGCCGATTTCGGCGCTTTCGTCGAAATCATTCCCGGAACCGACGGTCTGCTGCACATAAGCGAAGTTGCCGAGCATCGCATCGCCGATGTACGCGACGAGCTGAAAGAAGGCGATCAGGTGCTGGTGAAAGTCCTCGCGGTTGAAGGTAACCGCATCCGCCTTTCGCGCAAAGCGATTCTCAAAGAGCAGCGCGCGAAGATGGGCGGAGGAGAAGCGCCACCGGAAGGCGACGGAGAAGCAGTCGGTGAACCAATGCATGCTTCCGCAGCCCCTTCTACTTCGAGCGGCGGTACGCTCACCATTGAAGGCGGCGCGGACTACGACGAAAACGAACCCAACTTCAACCGTGACGGTCCGCCTCAAGCGCCAGCCAGCGGTTCCGGCGAGCGGCAAGACCGCGGTCCGGATCGCGGCGGACGCGGCGGTGGCCGTGGCGGTCGACCGGGCGGCGGTGGTGGTGGCGGACGTGGCCGCGGACGCGGCGGGCCCAGCCGCGGTGGACGCTCCGGTGGTGGGGGCGGTCGACACTAGGCCAACACCTAATGATTACGAAGGCCGCGATGCATTTCGCGGCCTTTTTCTTTGCTTCCGCGTTACCCCAGTGTCACTCGCCATCCGCCATCCGGCCCGCCCAATCCGCCTTTCCGGCCATGCATTAAGGGACTCTTTCCAGCCCATTCGCCTCACCCCATAATTGCCTTCGATCAGGGGGCTGCCGGCTCATGGGACGAAAGTTCGTTTTAGCGCTCGCGTTGCTGGGGATCGTTTTGCTCGCGGGGTGCGGCGGCGGCACCGGCATCGCCTCCGGCTCTCCCAACAATGGCAACGGAACGAACGGCGTCAGCAGTTCCAGCCTCGCGTCTTCGCAGACGTCGGTGAATTTCGGCAGCACCGCGTTGAGCGGAAGCCAAAGCGCATCCGTCATTCTCACAAACAGCGCAGCTGCGGGCGGTTCGTCGATTTCCATCACCCAACTTTCTATTTCAGGTTCCGCATTCGCTGTCGCTCCGGCTATCACCCTCCCCCAATCTCTCGCTGCCGGGCAGAGTCTCACGGTCGGGCTGGAATTCGCGCCCACCGTTGCAGGCGCTGCCACCGGCAGCCTCGCCGTTGCCAGCAATGCCGCTAACGGCAATATCACCGTCAGTCTTGCTGGCATAGGACTCGCTCCCGGCCAACTCGGAGTCAATCCCAACACGCTCGCATTCGGCAACGTCACGGTAGGCACGACCGCGCAGCTTTCCGGATCGCTCGCCGCAGGCTCATCCGATGTGACCGTGTCGTCCATCGCGTGGACAGGCACCGGCTACTCCATCAGCGGAATTTCTTTCCCGGTGATTGTTTCCGCTGGAACGTCTGTGCCGTTCACCATTACGTTTACGCCCAACGCCACCGGAAGTTTTCCCGGAACGATTTCTTTCTTGAGCAACGCTTCGAATTCTCCCGCCGTTGAAACCTTGACTGGCAGCGGAGTTCAAAGCAGCGGCCCACCCCCACCCCCAAATCTCACGGTTTCTCCGGCATCACTTAGTTTTGGCAATGTAGCTATCGGTAATTCGAAGCAACTGGGTGGAACGTTGATCGCCGATTCTGGCGACGTCACCGTCAGCTCCATTGCCTGGACCGGACAGGGTTATTCCATAAGCGGAATTTCTTTCCCCGTGACCGTGCCCGATGGACAAAGCGTCGGCTACACCGTCACATTCACGCCGACCGTAGCAGGAAGTTCGACTGGAACGCTTTCATTTGTCAGCAACGCTGCAAATTCGCCCTCGTCGCAAACATTGAGCGGAAACGGATACAATCCGGGGCCGCCTGCTGGCGCAATCTCGGCGGGATTCTTCGGCATGGACGTTGGCAACAATCGCAGTCCGTGGCCTTATCAGCTCGGCACAAAGGTTGGCTTCTTCCGTACGCTGGGCGCGCAGATGCGATGGAGCGATGTTGAGCCTACCTGCGACGGCGGGTCTGACCCGACCAACCCTTGCTATAACTGGACTACCTTCGATCAATGGGCGACACAAGCAACAACTGGCGGTCAGGAGATTCTTTACACCGCTTACTACACGCCACCGTGGGTTTCGTCGAACCCGACCGCAACCTGCCAGTATGTCGCAGGCGACAGCCAATCGCCGCCGCCGGGCGGATGCTATCCGCCAGTCGACGTCGAGACCGGCGATCAGCATTGGAAAGATTACGTCACCGCGGTTTACATGCACGCGGCGACTACACCCGGCCTCGAGAAGATCAAATATTGGGAATGTTGGAACGAGCCCAACGTGCCAGCCGAATATAGCAACAATAATTCGAATAACGCCCTGTCGGACCTGAACACCATGTGCAGCGACCTGCGCACCACCATCCGCGCGCTGGATTCGACAACCAAATTCACGACGCCGGCGCCGACTCTGGGGCCGGGCGTCATCACCTGGCAGAAGTCCTGGATCAACGCCGGATACGCGAACTACGCCGACTACATCGGCTATCACGGATACGTGTGCAACAACCCGGCGACCTGCTCGCCGTCGAGCGCCGAATCTGAACAGACCGCGATCCTCGCTCCATTGCAGGCCTTCATAGCCACAACCAAGGGCACGCCCAACGACGTTACCCACAAATTGCTATGGGACACGGAAGGCAGTGATGACGCGCAGGGCGTTGCTCTCGCCGACCCTGACCAGCACGCGGCGTTCTACGCCCGCTTCACACTCTTGCAGCAATCCGCCGGCGTGGCCGAGTTCTCCGATTGGGGATGGGATTTTGGCGGCGGCAACAGCTTCGTGAACAATCCCGGCGACCCGAACGGCACCCTGAACGAAGCCGGTATCGCCTGGGAGCAAATCTATTCGTGGACGGTCGGTTCCGCTTACCAGACTCCATGTGCCAACACCAGCGGCACTGTCTGGCAATGCACGCTGACCGATGGCATCACGACCAGCCTCATCGTTTGGGATACAGCACAAACCTGCCTCGCTGGCGTCTGCACCACCAGCAGCTTCAAAGTGCCGTCGCCCTACAAGAAATCCACCAACCTCGCTGGAAACAGCTCCGCGATTATCGGCGGAGTCACGCCAATCGGCGCCAAGCCGGTGCTCTTGCAGTGATCGGCGCAGTTGCCGCCTCAGTGCCTGTGCTGGGCGCAGTTCTTCTAAAAAACTTCCGCCACAGCTAATCACAACTCTTGCGAATGTGCAATCTTTTGCATTAGAGAAGAAAGACTCTTTTGCGCATTACGATTGTCGTGTAGCTTTATCCCAACCAGACGGGAGCCGATTCTCCCACCGGCCTACTGCTTTGGATTCCTTAGGAGGAATTTCACCTTGAAAAAAGCAACATCGTTTCTCGCGCTGTCCGCACTTCTTGTGGTAGCTTGTGCGGCTTTTGCCCAGGACTCGGGCACACCGCGCGGCCGCTATGTCACGCTGCCGCCGAAGGGCAGCACGTTCGCAAAAGATTATGCGGGCACCCTTCAGACCTGGAACGGTACCTTCATGTACCAGGGCGCAACCAACCATTTCGTAATGGTAGGAACCGACCCTGCCAGCACGAACACCACCACCACGTTCAACGTGTACATGGTTCCGGTTAATATCTGCATCGGCACCACGTGCTTCGACCCCGCGACCAAACAGTCCAACGGGAAGACCGCGATCCAGAACGTGCAAAACTCACCCATCTTCCAGAACCAGGATTACAACCAGGGCGGCACCGACATCGGCAACACACAGTATGAAGACGCATATCAACGCGCCAACTTCTGGACCGAAGTCATGACCAACAGCAACTATCACGCTCTACTGAAGTTGACGGTCCTGCCTGAAGTGAAAGTCACCGTTCCGTCGAGATCGGGCATGGTCGGCAACCCGTTCGGCGACGGAACCCGCGCTGAAGTCGACATCAACTATTTTGATTCGCTGATCAACAACGGCTTGAAGAAGTTGAAACAGGTCAATCCGACCAACTTGCCGCTGATTATGACCTACAACACCTACCTGACTTCGGGCGGATGCTGCATCGGTGGATACCACAGCGCCACTGGCAACCAGACCTACTCGCAGTTCACCTATGTCAACGTTCCGACCACGTTCTCGGCAGACGTTTCCGCTCTGTCGCACGAACTGGGCGAATGGTATGACGATCCGCTCACCAACAACACGCAGGGCGCTTGCGGCGGAATCCTGGAAAATGGCGATCCGATCGAGATCGAAGGCGCGCCGCATCAATACGGCGATTACACCTACACCCTCAACGGCTTCACCTACCACGTGCAGGATCTGGTTAACCTGAAGTATTTCGGTCAGACTCCTCCGACCGCCAACAACAACGACTGGAGCTTCCAGGGCCAGACGACCCTTGCTGGCGTTGGTCCATTCAGCGTTTGCTCGTTCGGTCAATAGTCAGAAAATCGCTCCACGTTTGGTACACCCGCCCTTCGGGGCGGGTTTTTTATTGCTTCCGCTTTGTTGCTCTCACCGCATGATTTGACCGGGCCCGCGTCGTCGCTCCTTCGCGCTGCCCCGTTTTGGCATTTGGTTAGGGCACGGCTTTAGCCGTGCCACCAAGCGTTGCGCTTTCGCCTCGGGCCCCGCACGGGCGAAACGGGATTGACGCTAAGAAACGTTCCACTCCGAAGCCGCCTGACGTGAACTCCCGCCCGCTATCGCAGTGTGCAAAAACTTGCGGTATTTCCTCAAAATAAATTTTCCCTCACAACACTTTGTGATGTAGCGTTACTTACACCAGAGAGACTCCGAGTTGTTCCACAAGGCAGCCTGCTTTGGATTCCCCAGGAGGAACTTCACCTTGAAAAAACTCACAGCATTTTTCGCCCTTGCCACGCTGCTGATGGCTTCGGGCATCGTATTCGCCCAGGATGCAGGCGGCACGCCGCCACATGGCCGCTACGTCGTTCTGCCGCCAAAAGGCAGCAACAACGCCAAAGATTTCGCCGGCACCCTGCAAACCTGGCCCGGCTCGATTCAATACAAAGGCACCAACTATCCGTTCGTCATGGTCGGCACCGACCCCAGCAAGACGAACACCACCACCACAGTTAACGTTTACATTGTTCCGGTCAAGATCTGCGTCACTTCGAATGGAGTCAAATCCTGCTTCGATCCCGCGACCGTGCAACCGAACGGCGCAACCGCTACGCAGAACGTCGTCAACTCGCCGATCTTCCAAAACCAGGACTACACTATCGGCGGCACCGACCTTGGCAAGACGCAATACGAAGACGCATTCCAGCGCGGCAACTTCTGGACGAGCGTGATGACCAACACCAGCTACCACGTGCTGCTTAAGCCCATCGTTTTGCCCGAAGTCACGGTGAATGTGCCGACGGCGGATGGCTCGCTGGGCTTCCAGTACGGCATCAACGAAGCCCTCGTTGATATCAACTACCTCGACGGCCTGATCATCAACGGCCTGTCGAAGCTGAAGCAGGTCAACCCCACCAACCTCGCGTTGATTGAGACCTATAACACCTACCTGACTTCGGGCGGGTGCTGCATTGGCGGCTACCACAGCGCGAGCGGCAACCAGAGTTACTCTCATTTCACGTACATCAGCGCTAACGCTTCTTTTGCGGAAGACGTTTCCGCGCTCTCGCACGAACTGGGCGAGTGGCTGGACGATCCGCTGACCAACGGTGGCAACAATTCGCCATGCGGAATTCTTGAAGACGGCGACCCGATCGAAGGCGAAGGTGGAACTCATCACTACGGCGATTACACCTACACCCTGAACGGATTCACTTATCACTTGCAGGATTTGGCCACGACTCAGTACTTCGGTCAGACTCCTTCGCAATCCAACAACGGCGATTGGACTTTCCAGGGGCAAACGGGACTTCTTCCCGGACTCGGGACGATTGGCGTCTGTTCGTTCGGATCGTAGTTTTGCAGATTGTTAAAATCATCCCGCCCTTCGGGGCGGGTTTTTTGTTGTGGGGAGACTGTTAGGAGGTCGGTTTGTCCGCAGGCTTTTCGATGGCGAGGAAGTCGTTCACGAAGCGCACGGCGTACTCATCGATGAGGCTCTGGATGCGCGAGTAGTCCTTCGAGCGCAAGACAAATCCCGCATGATGATTTTTGACGATGCGGTACACGATTTCGGGGTCAGCAAAGGCACCGGTATCCGGATGATCCTGCTTCGCGAGGCATAACACCACAGCGGAATAGTCGGCGCGGGTTTCGGGCACGCCGTAATCGGTACGTCCTGCCGCTATTTCAATGCGCGCCCACTCGCGCCACAAGTTTATTCCCGAGGCAGCCTCGACCATCTCGCTGATGTAGGCCCCGCCGACGCGCGCGGCACATTCCAGAAAGTAAAATTCGCCGTCCGCCTCTGCGCGAATGAACTCCGCGTGCGACACGCCGTAAGCCAGACCGAGCGCGGTGATAAGTTCGCGGTTGGTCTGCGCCAATCGCGTCCATTCGTCGCCATCGCGCGGGACGAGCGCCGTGGTGAACACTCCGCCATGATGCGCCACCGACATCGGCGGCTTGCCATAGCGGCTGACGGTCTCGAATCTCACCTCGTGCCCATAGACAATCGAATCGACGTGATAGACCTGCCCGGGCGTGAAGCGCTCTAAAACATAACTGGATTGCTCATCGGCAAGTTCGTCAAGAATGGGCCAAAGCTGCTCCGGATTTTCGATCAGCCGAATTCCGATGGCAGACGCTTCCGAGCGCGGCTTCAGAACCCACGGCCCGCTGACGTGTCCGAGATAGTAGCGAATATCGCCGTGGTTGATGACCGGGACGAAGTCTGGCATGAGGATGTCGCGTTCCAGCGCGCGCATGCGCATTGCCAACTTATCGCGGAAATAGCGCATGGTGGTCATGCCCATGCCGGGGAGGCGCAAATGCTCGCGCAAGGCCGAAGCGGTCTCCATGTCGTATTCGTCGAGCGCCACGACACGATCGATTTTGTGGTTACGTGCCAGGTGGCTAACGGCTTTGAGAATGTCAGCGAGAGGCAGATCTTTAGGCAGGTAGAAAATATCGGTCAGACATTCGCGGGGCCAATCCGCATCGCGAAGTTTTTCGGCGGTTAGGAGAAACACGCGGCAGCCTTGCCGGTTGCATTCCCGCATGAATTCCTGACCTTTTTCGAAGGTTGTGATGCAGAGAAAAGTCAGCGGAGTTTCCGGCGGCAAGGGCGTGCTCCCGTTAAATCTTACGAGGATAGCACGATGATGCGGCGACCCGATCTACACAAATTCGCGTAGATGCGGATTATTCGCCTTGGGCTGAAGCGGCGACTTTGCGTCCGCGCTGGGGCAGCATTTCGCCGATCCGGCGGACCTGCGCGCCCACGCCGCGTAGTTTTTCTTCGATGTCTTCGTATCCGCGATCAAGGTGATAAACGCGGTCGATGATCGTCTCGCCATCGGCCACTAAGGCGGCTAATACCAACGAAGCGGAGGCGCGAAGATCGGAAGCCAACACCGCAGCCGCGCTCAACTGCGTTTTGCCTTGGACGATCGCGCGGCGGCCTTCGATTTTGATGTTCGCGCCCATGCGTACAAGTTCCTGGGTATGCATGAATCGGTTCTCAAAGATATTTTCGGTGATCACCGACGTGCCTTCCGCCTGCGTGGTCAGGGCCATGAACTGCGCCTGCATGTCGGTAGGGAAGCCGGGATACTCTTCCGTGATCATGTCAGCCGCGCGAAACGGCGCGTCGCCCATCACGCGGATGGAATCGCTGGACTGCGTTGTTTTAACGCCCGCTTCAGAAAGCTTGCTCAGCAAGGCGCCTAAATGCCTGGGTTCGCAGTTGGCGATGTTGAGGTCGCCGCCGGTCATGGCTCCCGCAATGATGAAAGTTCCCGCCTCAATGCGGTCGGGAATAATGCGGTGCTTGGCGCCGTGAAGTTTCGCGACACCTTTCACACGGATAGTCGGCGTGCCCGCGCCTTCAATGCGCGCTCCCATTTTCGTGAGCAGGTCGGCGAGATCGACGACTTCGGGTTCACGGGCGCAGTTCTGTAGCACAGTTTCGCCTTCGGCCAGCGTGGCCGCCATCAGCAGGTCTTCGGTCCCAGTAACGGTGATTTTATCGAACAGCACTTCAGCGCCTTTAAGTCGTTTGGCGGTGGCTTCAACGTATCCGTGGTCTTGGGTGATGGTTGCGCCCAGCTTCTCAAGGCCTTTGATGTGCAGGTCGATGGGACGCGCGCCAATGGCGCATCCGCCGGGCAGCGAGACGCGTGCTCGGCCGCAGCGCGCGACCAGTGGCCCAAGCACCAGCGCCGAAGCGCGCATAGTTTTCACGAGTTCATAGGACACTTCCGGCAACGGAAGTTGCTTGGCCTCAATGGTGGTGCGGTGAAGGGCGCGCCCGTAGCCGAGTTCGACTTCCGCGCCCATGGCGGCAAGCAGCTTGCGCGTGGTCTCAATATCGCGCACCTGCGGAATGTTTTCGAGAATGACCGGTTCGTCGGTTAGTAACGCAGCCGCCATGCAGGGAAGAGCGGCATTTTTCGCGCCGCTGACGCGAATGGTTCCCAGCAGCGGATTGCCGCCGCGGATTACGAGTTTGTCCATGAGTCAGGTGAGTCCTTGCTGTGAGTCTAGGCTGCTCCCATGATTGTAGCCACAGTCGTGGTTTTGCGGGATAACCGGGAGGGAACGATCGGCCTTGTACGACAGTGTTGGGGTCGGCCGTGCGAATTATCGCGTTTTCGGCGTCATTTTCGAGATTGCCAGCCGAACATTGCCTCGCGCGGATGC
Organism: Terriglobia bacterium; assembly: GCA_963771505.1. GTDB lineage: Bacteria > Acidobacteriota > Terriglobia > Terriglobales > Acidobacteriaceae > JAJPHW01. The sequence goes on along the minus strand of CAVYTO010000002.1, from coordinate 829,840 downwards.
GAGTGCTTGCTGGGCCTGATCGCGTCCGACGCCGGTTTTAAGCATCACTAGCGCGGTCGAGACTTTGTCGCCGGCTTTTTTCAAGGCTGTTGCTGCGTGGTTGCGGGAAACTCCCGTCGACTGCCCCAAGATTGTGATCGCGCGCTGCACGAGCTTTTCGTTGTTGGGGCTCACATTCACCATCAGGTTGCCGTAAACATAGCCCATCCTCGTCATGGCGCCAGTCGTGAGCATGTTGAGGATCATCTTTTGCGCGGTGCCGGCTTTCATTCTCGTCGATCCGGAGATGACTTCAGGACCGACTTCAGCCACAATCGCGATATGCGCCGCTTTGCCCAACGGCGAGTTGCGATTGCAGGCGACCGCGATAGTTTTCGCCCCGTGGTTGCGCGCATATTCGACAGCGGCAATCGTGAACGGGGTCCGGCCGCTGGCTGCGATCCCGACGACTACATCTTTTTTGCCGGGTTTCTTTTTCGCGATCTCTTTCGCTCCGAACGCGCGCGAATCTTCGTTCGCTTCCACGGCAGCCGCCAGCGCCTTTTCTCCTCCCGCGATCACGAACTGCACCATCTCTTTAGGAGTGCTGAAAGTCGGCGGACATTCCGCCGCGTCGAGAGCCGCAATTCGGCCGCTGGTTCCTGCGCCAACGTAGATCAACCGTCCGCCATTTTGCAGCGCCGTCGCGATCATTTCGATGCCCCGCCCAATCTCCGGCAAAGCCCGGCCGACCGCCCTTGCTACCTTGGCGTCTTCACGGTTGATGGTGCGCGCGATTTGCAGCGCCGACTTCTGGTCAAGGTTTCGCGATGCGGTGTTCGTTCGTTCGGTCTGGAGCTTGTCGAGTCTTTTCATCGTGTGACTTTCAACGCTTGCATGGCGGCATCGTGAAATGCCGGACGTACCTGCTTGATTCCCTGTCCGCTCATCTGCCACGTTCGGTTCGTGAGCAAGGTGATGGAGATTTCATTGTCTGCATCGATCCATAATGACGTTCCTGTGTAGCCCAAATGCCCATAAGAATTTACCGAGAAATAACTTCCCGATTGCGAGGGCGCGGATGGCGTGTCCCACCCCAAAGCCCGTGATGTTCCTGGCGGCGAATCTTGCCGTTTAGTGAACAGTTTCACAGTCGGCGATGAAGCGATTTTTCCCGTACGAATTTTCTCAGCAAACGTTGCCATGTCGTGCGCTGTCGAGAATAATCCAGCGTGCCCGGCCACGCCGCCCAAAACACTGGCGTTCTCATCATTGACTTCCCCTTGAATGATGCGATGCCGGCAAGTCTGGTCATCGACGGTCGGAGGAATGCTTGCGCGCAGCTCGACGGGAGGCTTGAATCCAGTATGAGCCAACCCGAGCGGGCCGAACACCTCGCGCTGGCAGAGGCGATCGAGCGACTCGCCTGCCACGCGCTCCAGCGCCTGTCCTAGTAATATGAATCCGATATCGCTGTAGACAGCCTGCGTTCCAGGTTCGTTCTGCAAAGGCATCGAGAATACCGCTTCAAGCAGTTCCGCGCGCGTTGATACGTGCAAGAAGAGGCGCTCGTAAGCCGGCAATCCGGATGAGTGCGCCAGCAACATCCGAATTGTGACTTTCGCCCGACGAGCCTCGGCGGATCTGAACTCAGGGACCAGCGAAATCAAAGCAGCATCTAGATCTAACAATCCGCGCTCGTAGAGCAACATCGCCATGCTGGTGGTGGCGATGACTTTCGTGAGCGAGGCCATGTCAAAGATCGTGTCACTTTTTACGAGCGTCGCGTCGGCATCATAGGTAAAACGGCCGAAGCCCTTGAGTGCGACGATTTTCCCAGCTGCCGTGATCGCAACCGAGGCGGCGGGAAACACTCGCTGACGGATCGCGTCGTCAATGAGGGTGAACGCATTCTTGAAGACGATGTCCTGAGCTTCGCAATCGGACGAAAGTGAGTCGATTTTATTCAAGGTGGGACACTCTGCTTTATAGCAGAGCGTTTGCGGCGAAGAAATGTACCGTCTGGTTCGACGGCAAGCGGCGTGTCACTCTCGTCACTCTGCATCGCCGTGCCGCCCTGATAGACTCGCGCTGCTTGAACTTATTTTCCAAGACGATCGTAATTGTCGTGAACGCGTTGCTGTGCGCATCCACGACCGCAGCCGCACAGAGTCTGGATGTGCTCGACCCGATCGTCCAGGCGGCCATTCGCGACGGAGAAATTCCCGGTGCCGTCGTTCTGGTTGGCCACGACGGTCAGACTGTCTACCGCAAAGCTTTTGGCAGCCGCTCCCTGGAACCGCGCCGCGAACCGATGACGATCGATACGATTTTTGACATCGCGTCGCTCACGAAAGTAGTCACTACAACCACTGCGGTGATGCAACTCGAAGAGAAGGGAAGGTTGCGGCTCAACGACCCGGTCGCCAAATATCTTCCATCGTTCGCCCGCAACGGTAAAGAAGACATCACGGTTCGTGAACTTTTGACGCATTACTCTGGCCTGGCCGAAGACCTGTCGCTCACGCCAGTCTGGCAAGGGCGTGACACCGCGCTGAACATGATTTACGACGAGAAACCGGTCGATCCTCCCGGCGCGCGCTTCCGTTACAGCGATCTCAACTTCATCACGCTGGGTGCAATCGTCGAAACTGTCTCCGGAATGGCTCTCGATGAATACGCCCGGAAAAACATCTTCCAACCGTTGGAAATGAGCGATACAGGTTTTCTTCCCGCGCATACGTTGCTAGATCGAATCGCTCCAACTCAATATGACGAGCATCAAAAAATGCTGCGTGGAATCGTTCACGACCCATCCGCCAGGCGAATGGGCGGCGTCGCTGGAAATGCCGGCGTGTTTTCGACCGCCGACGATCTTGCGAAATTCGCCCAGGCATTGCTATCCGGCACGCCCATCCTTTCACGGCTCGCAATCGAAAAACTGACGTCTCCGCAGCAACCGCCCACCGCAGAAGAATTGCACGGGCTTGGCTGGGACATCGACACTCCATTTTCTTCCAACCGCGGAGAATTCCTGCCAGTCGGCTCTTTCGGCCACACCGGATTCACCGGCACATCGCTTTGGATCGATCCGACAACGCAAACATACATCATTATTCTTAGCAACGCCGTGCATCCGCGCGGGCAGGGAAGCGCCGTCGCACTCCGTTCAAAAATAGCGACCGCCGTCGCGGCTGCTCTGCACTTGACTCCTGCCGAAGTGGAAGCGGCGCGCTGGAAGAGCATCACGGGATACAACGAGACACAGACAGCCGCACGCCGTCTTGCCGTAAGAAATGGGACCGTACTCACCGGAATCGATGTGCTCGAGCAAAACGGCTTCGAGCAGTTGCGCGGTTTTAAGAAAATTGGTTTGCTCACCAACCAGACCGGGGTCGATTCGCAAGGACGCAGAACCATCGACGTGCTAGACCATGCTCCGGGAATTGAGCTCTCAGCGATCTTTAGCCCCGAGCACGGCGTCAATGGGTCGCTCGACACCACCGACATCAACAATTCGAAAGACGCCGCGACTGGTGTCGCGGTTTACAGCATGTACGGGGCAAGCGACACGGCCCGCCGTCCTCCGATGGATGTTCTCAAGAAACTCGACGCCGTTGTCGTCGATATTCAAGACGCCGGCGCGCGTTTCTACACATTCGAGACAACGTTGGGATACGTGCTCGAAGCAGCCGCGAAAGCAGGCATGCCGGTGATTGTGCTCGACCGACCAAATCCGATCACCGGTTCGTTCGTGCAAGGCCCGATCCCCGATGCGGGTCACGAAAGCTTCACCAATTATTTCGCAATCCCGGCTCGTCACGGCATGACGCTGGGCGAGCTGGCGAGACTGTTCAATTCCGAACACCACATTAATGCTCAACTTACAGTCGTCCCCATGCAAGGCTGGATGCGCGGCGATTGGTACGATTCCACCGGCCTCGCTTGGATCAACCCGTCACCCAATCTGCGCAACGTTATGCAGGCGACTCTGTATCCCGGCGTAGCATTGGTAGAGGGAACGAATGTTTCTGTGGGAAGAGGCACAGATTCCCCGTTCGAACTCGTAGGCGCGCCATGGATCGATGCCCGAGTCCTGGCCCAGTATTTGAACACCCGCGAAATCAGCGGAGTCCGTTTCGTACCGATCGCCTTCACGCCCACATCGAGCACTTACGCGAACCAGCCTTGCCGGGGAGTGAACATCGTCGTGGTAGCGCGAAACAGCTTGGACGCGCCAGAACTCGGTATTGAGTTGGCTTCCGCTCTGCACAAACTCTACAACGCTGACTTCAAGCTTGATCGCATGAATGAGTTACTGGTCGACCAAAATGCCTATGACGCGATCGTCCGCGAAGAAGATCCTCGGCGCATCGCGCAGGATTGGCAGGAGGCTTTGGATGCGTTCGAGAAAGTGCGCGAAAAATATTTGATTTACAAATGAAACCTTTCGAATCTGGAACGAGGGTAATGCAGACCAAACTTCTGATGACGTTAAGCGCGGCCTTCATGCTGATTCTGGGCCTGGCGGGCTTATTCATGCCGCAGGAAATCCTGACTCATTTCGGGATGGCGGTTGTGAATTTTGCAGTCTTGCTGATTCAAATCAGCGGATCGCTTTATCTTGGATTCGCCATGTTGAACTGGATGAGCCGGGAAAACGTCATCGGCGGAATCTATGGACGTCCGGTTGCGCTGGCTAACTTTCTGCATTTTGCTGTTGTAGCCGTGACATTATTAAAAGCCCAGTTGGCAGGCACGATGCAATCGCATGAAATTTGGGCGCTATGCGGAGGCTATTCCGTGTTCGCGCTGTGGTTTGGGCTGGTCTTGTTCACTCATCCAGGAGATAGGAAAACTTAATCCCGAAAAGCTATTTGCGAACTTGGAGGACGCACGGGGAAGCCTTGGCGCTGTGCTACTCTAAAAAGGAGTGGGCGCGTAGCTCAGTTGGCAGAGCAATGCCCTTTTAAGGCATGGGTCGATGGTTCGAGTCCATCCGCGCTCACCACAAGAATCAATCACTTAGAAAGGGCGGGAAACCGGCTTTTCCATCTTCTCCACAAATCCCCCCCATACTAAGGGCGGTAAAGAGTGACTTCTGCCAAAAAATTACTCAGAAATGAAAGCCGACCTCAGCCGTCAACGTTCGCGGTGTGACATAGTGTGTTCCGCTGAAACGTTGAAAGAAAGTTGTAAAGCGCATAGTTGTTGGCGATATTTACCGCTGTCAGCCGCGCACTCCACTTGAATCGTTCTCCGTGAAAAATGTTGTCGTGACCGACGGCAATGTCGAACAAATTGCGCGGCTGAATTCTTGGAGGATTCTTGTCGTCATTCTCGGTTCCCGGCGCGGGTATCTTCACCAAGTTGGAAGCGAATTGATTTCCCGCGCAGGATAATGGCAACGCCAGCGTTGGAGTTGCGCGGACGCCATTGCAGCTAAGCCCGGCCTGAAATTCCTGATCGGCGGTGAGGCCGCTTAAATCCACATTGCCGTTCGCGTCGGGAGCGAATGGAACTGCACCCGCGACGAGTCCGCTGTCGTAGCGCCAATTGAATCCCATCCACGGACCGGTTTTCCATGGCTGGTATTGCAGGTGTGTCGTTTGGTTGAATTTTTCGTCGTGATCGATACGGAAGGGAACGAAGCCGGAACTGGCTGCGACTGCGGGGACAGCCCCCGCTCCACCGATTTGCGGAGTGAAGAAGCGGGCGGCGACACTGGAGAACACGACCAGAGCCGTGACTCCGTGAAAGTCGGGAACGCTTACACGTACGGCATAACCCGGAATCTTAGAGTTGTGCCATTCGATTGGAAACGTAATCGGCGTTGCACCTAGCACGCTGAAGTCGTAGGCGTTGTGTGTGTACTTCCAAACATAGTCTCCGCTGATGACGGCGAATCGTCCGATGGCTTGTTGCAAACCTGCATGGAATTCGTTGCGATAGCCGGGATTGAACGGCGTCACGCCGATTTGAGTGCAACCTAAGTAGCGGATTGAGAACAGCATCAGCGCAACCCAGGCTGGAAAGAATCAAATTCTCGTTGAAGGGACTTTCCATCGTTCGCGCATAAGAAACGCGAAGGACGGTGCTGGTTGGCTTGATGTTGTAGGCCACGCCAAGCCGCGGCTCGACTTGATGGGCAGTCATGAGTCCGTTATACGAGTCGGCGCGAAGTCCTAAGTTGATTGCCCAGTTTCCTTTAGTGATCGCGTCCTGAACATAGAGTGCCAGTTCTTTTACGTCGGTATGTCCGTGAAATGCGTAAAGGCCGCTTGTCGAGTTGGGACAATTATCGAGCGGCGATGGAGCCGAGCGCGTCAGATCGTAACAGCCGAGCAGTGGATTAAAGTTTGGGTTCGCGACGAATGGCGCAGGATATAAATCGGTATTTGTAGAGGTGGCGCTGCCGCAATTGCTGGGATCGTTCACGCCGGGATTGCCAACGAAGACGGGAACGCCATTGCCGTCAAGGCAGGGAGCGTTCAGGGTGGGATCGACAATCCCAAGATTAAAATTTTCAGTCAGAAATGTCTGCTGATAGGTTACTCCGGCCTTGATGTTGTTGATGCCCTTTGCGTGAGTGATGTCTGCGCGTAGCCCGGTATTCGCCAGTGTTCGGTTCTGCGAGATGGTTTCCTGCTGGAGGTTTTGCGGACCGAGATCCGCGAAAGGATTCTCGCTGGGATAGTAATTGTAGGCATCGCGGCGTACGAATGCTCCGACAGTTAATACCGTTTCCGGATTGAGGATTCGGGTCCAGGACGGGGCAATGTTGAACGTTTGAATCTTTGACCGCTGATCGGCGGGGCCGACAACGTTGCCATTGGGATCAAGGCCGTTATTGCTGACCGTCACACCCGACCAAGGGGTAGCGTCCTGCGAATCGTAGGAGTTCGGCGTCTGAAACCACGAGCGGCTGAATCCTAAATTCAAATGAAGCGAATCAGCTGTCGACACTTGATAGTCCACCCGATCAAAGAAGTTTTCTTCGTTGCCCTTGTCGTGCATCACGTCAAATTCTGGGGGATCGAGAAATCGCCCGCTATTGAGCCCGGTCGCGGAAACGAAATTGCCCCACTTCGCTCCGCCGTAGGCCAGGTTGAATCCGACATTTGCTGAACCAAAACTTCCGTAGGAGGCCGTGATTGCACCATGCGGAGTCGTCACGCCCTGGCCGGAGCGGGTGGTTGCGACAATCACCAGACTAGTTTTGCCGCCGTATTCCGCTGGCGGGGCGCCCGGAATTACCTCAAGGGAGTCGATCGAATCGACGGGAATCTGATTGGAGAAAACTTTGCTCTGCTGATCCGTGATGGGCTGGCCGTCTACGGAGAAAGAGTTGGACGCGTGATCGCCGAGTCCGTGAAACAGTCCGTTTGAATCTGCAGCCACACCGGGAGATGCCAACGTCACCAGAGAACTCACCGATGAAGAGGCGCTTTCCAAAGGAATTTTGTCGAACAATCCACGATCGATGTCGGTGTGTGCCGTCGGATCATTTTCGACCAAATCCCCTCCGGCCTCTACAGTAACTGTGTCTGCCGATCCGGCGACGCTGAGAGTGACCTTCACATTGAGCGGAACAGACGAACGGATTTCGACGTCTTGTGCGTGGGGGGCGAACCCCGCGGAGGTGACACTTAAGTGATAGGGATTGAAAGGAACGTTCGGGAAAATAAAATTCCCGGATGAATCGGTGGTGGTTGATCGATCAAACGCGCTGACCGGATTATGAATTTCGACTTTAGCGCCGGGCACGACAGCACCCGTCGAATCGATCACGGTTCCGGCAATAGCGGCGGAACTGGCTTGTCCGTAAGCGGCAATGGATAAAGCGGCGCAAAAGAGAACCGCAACAGCCGCGCGAAGCGACTTTGCATAAGAAGCCAACATGAATTCCTCCAGGGAATAGGTAACCGAACCAAAAACGACGAAGGAAAAACCGCCGAGACACGAGAGTCAAGGCGCGGATTTCCAATTGATTGGTGTTGGGGTTCCTAAACGGTTGGCGGAGGACGAATGCGCAGGAAGAATACAGATGCAGACGACTGAGGGAGAACTTCGGCAACAACAACATCGCCGATCGCTATCGACTCTGGAGTAGCTTGATACGCAACGCTGGCGATCGCGCCCGAATGCGCCGCCGAGCACAGGGAGCATTCATGGCTCGGTAACTTAGCATTGTCGGGATGCACGTGGACCGCTTGCGCGAACCCGCTCAATCCCACGAGCATGATGCAAACGACCGCCAGGAGGCGGACTTTGAGGCTCCGACTTGTGCCAGTTAGAAGCAAGTTGCCCCAGAAAAAGGAGAAGACTTGGAAGTGTGGATGCGGTGCGGATAGAAAAGGATGCTTCGCGCGGAACAAAAGTTTACAAGCGGTCCCCCCGCTTCCTGAATACCGGATTAACGGGGTGGCTCGTTCTCGTAAATTTTCAGGTCTACCGGAAAATCCAACTTTAGTTGAGCTTGTAGTTGCCCGCCTGCGGAACTACGGACCACGCGGTGCCACTGCCGTCATTCGCGGCCACGACTCCCGTGGCACTAGCGTTGCCGTTGGCTGAAAGCGGGAAAGCCGACTGCACGTCGGAAGGCAAACCGGAAAGCTGAAAGTCGCCCGAGGTGGGGCTGCTTTTCAGCAACGCAGGATGGAAATATTGCTCGTACAGACCGGCAAATTCGGTGCCCAATGACGTGGGCGATTAGATGAGGACGGCTACGCCTTTTTCCCGAGCGACGTACTGATCGTAAATCCAGCGGTAAGTCTTCTCCAGTCCCACGCGCAACGGAATGCTCGGCTCCCAATTGAGCATCTTCTTGATCATCGTGTTGTCGCTGTTGCGGCCAGCCACTCCTTTTGGGGCGGACAGTTCATAGACACGCTTGAATTTTTTTCCCGCAAACGATTCTGCGATGTCGATCAACTGATTTACGCTGACCATTTCGGAAGACCCAAGATTGATTGGATCAACAATGTCCGAGTCCATGATCATTTGTGTGCCCTTCACGCAATCGTCAATGTACATGAAGCTGCGCTGCTGATTGCCGTCACCCCAGATTGGAATCTCGGTGTGACCTTTCACCGTCGCTTCGATCACCTTGCGGCAGATTGCCGCCGGCGCTTTCTCGCGGCCACCGGTCCACGTCCCATGCGGACCATAAACGTTGTGGTAGCGTGCCACCCGCGTGTGCAGCCCATAATCCTCCCGGAAATGCCGGCACATGCGCTCGCTGAATAATTTTTCCCATCCATAACCGTCCTCTGCGTCCGCTGGATACGCATCTTCTTCTTTGAGGGCCGGGGAATCGAACTCTTTCTGTTTGCTGCCGTTATAAACGCAGGCCGATGACGAATAGAAATATTTCTGCACATTATGCTTTTGCGCCGCCATCAACATATGCGTGCTGATCAGCACCGAGAGCATGCACTCCGCTTTATGCTTCTCGATGAAGCCCATGCCGCCCATGTCCGCGGCGAGCATAAAGATTTGGTATGCCCCCTTGGCTGCGGTCTCGCAGTTCTGCTTATCTTTCAGATCAAGCTGCAAATTCTCCGCGTCCGGGAAGTGTTGATACCATCGCTCGATGGGCTTGATGCCCACAGCTCGAATGCGTTTGTACCCCTGGCGCCGCAAATCGGCTACGAGCCAGCCGCCAATAAAACCGTCGGCGCCCGCTACCACCACTACTTCGTCTTTATTACTCATCGCAATTTTCTCCGTCGAGACAGTGGATTTGTAAGGCGCAGGACGTAAGACGTTGTGCGTCGCACGGGGGATCGTTTGAAATCACAGGGAATACCACCAGCAGGATAAACTCAAACGCGCGGTTCGCTCTCAGGAGTGGATGAGCGGAACAGCCCAGTGGCACCTCTACCCCAGCCGGCAGCCCTGTGGGGCATGACGCAAACCAGTTTAGCGAAATCCTCATTCTTGTCAAGGTTCTTGTCAGGCTGGAGAGCGAGCGCGATGGCCTGAAAACATTGCCGTGGCATTGAGGTGGTGAGCGGCATGGCGTCCCCGTCTCAGTTAATTATTCCGGTCATCTGATTTCAAATCGTCAATTTGCATTGACATCCGGGAGCTTTTCCGTTGTACAAACCGAGCAAGGATTTTGCTTCAAATCACGTCCGGTCACCTCGCCGCTGGACGTTTCAACAGCAGCCAAGTCCACTACGCCGCATTTGGTCGCCGCAGCGGTAACCGCTACTAGCACAAATACCCGAATTCCTTATGTAACTTAGATGGTCTACCGGATATCGAAGTGGGCAAGGCAGGCATAGGGTTTCAGAAGAGTCATGAAACGCAATCCTAGTGAACGAGGTAAAAAAATGACACGCCGAATGTTGAATCGGTCATTGACCATAGTGGCCACCAGCTTATTGATGATTTTGCCGGCTGCGGCACAGTCCGGAACCGGTGGAGCGGGAAATGGTTCCATGTCTCCGTCGTCGCCGGGCATGCAGTCGCCACGCGGCCAAAACGGACCGCCGTCGACGGTGAGCCCGAACCCTGGAACAACGTCCCCAATGCCGGGATCGGTTTCGCCGACACCGGGCACTGCGGCACCGCAAACTGACCCCAACAACCCGAATCCAAGCTCGACCTATCCAAACTCGACGAATCCGAACTCGAATCCCAGCACCGTGCCAAACTCGAACACCGGTGATGGCATGAATCAGGGCACGCAGACTAGCCCCAACGGAACCAATCCAGGCACAACGTCGCCTCAGTCAACGACGCCGGGGACTGGGTCATCGACCCCGCCGACAACTCCGAACCCGTAAGAACGACTCCTTCCTCCTAAAAGGACGGGCTTGGCGCCGAGTTTCAGCCGCTATAATGACGTAGTGGCTGAGACCGGCGCCAACCCGCTTACAATCGCCGTCGCTATGTCCGGCGGCGTTGACTCGTCTGCCGTCGCCGCGATGATGGTTGCCGCTGGTCACACGGTGGTCGGACTGACCATGCAGTTATGGAACCAGCGTCGTTTGGCTGGGCGGGAAGGCATGCCCGAGGCTGTCACCGGGCGTTGTTGTTCCCTGGATGACGTCTATGACGCTCGGCGCGTCGCCGAAACCATCGGAATCCCGTACTACGTGGTCAACCACGAAGATCGCTTTGAAGAAGATGTTGTTCGCCCGTTCGTCGACGAATATCTTTCCGGGCGCACTCCGATTCCGTGCAGCCTTTGTAACAATCACTTGAAGTTTGACCAGTTGCTGGTTGTGGCGAAACAAATTGGAGCGGACAAGCTCGCGACAGGGCACTATGCCCGCGTAAGTTTCGACGAAGCTTCTGGACGGTGGCTGCTGAAGCGCCCGGCCGATTCGTCGAAGGATCAGACCTATTTCCTCTTCGGTCTCACTCAAGAGCAGCTGAGCCAAACCATTTTTCCGCTCGGCGAAATGACCAAGCCGGAGGTCCGCGACCGGGCGAGACAGCACGGACTGGCTCTTGCAGACAAGCCGGATTCCCAGGAAATCTGCTTCGTTCCGGGGGGCGATTACAAAGCGTTTCTCGACGCTTATTTGGCGGAGCAGGGGAAGTCTCTACCGGACACGGCAGGCGAACTTGTTACTACCGACGGAACGGTCATCGGCGAGCACGATGGAATTCACAAATTCACGGTCGGGCAGCGGAAGGGACTGGGAGTGGCGACGGGATCGCCGCTGTATGTGATTCAAATCAAGGGTGACTCGCGTCAGGTCGTGGTGGGCAATCAGGACGAGCTCTATTCAAAGACGATGCGAGTCCGCCGCACAAATCTAATTTCGTTTGCGAAGCTGACCCAACCGACTACCGTCAAAGTTAAGATTCGGCATCGGCATGAAGCCGCCGCCGCGGTCATTCGACCAAGTGGGGATGAGATCGAAGTGGAATTTGCGGAGCCCCAGCGTGCAGTTACTCCCGGTCAGGCAGCGGTGTTCTATGACGGGGACGTGGTAGTGGGCGGCGGGTGGATCTGTTGAAGCGGATCCAATCGCTCGATGCTTATTGCTAGATGAACATCTCGTCTCGTGGCGCGGACTGTCGGCGTTTTTTCGTAGCTAGGTAGCCGAGCCCAACTCCTACGCCGCGCACGATCCCCTTCACTTGGCGAACCGGAATCTTTACCGTGTTTTGGACGCTCTCGCTGGTTTCTTCTACCCGGTCGATTGCCCGCCCCACGAGATCGTCGGTACGCACAACTTGAAGATGGGCGCGATCAAGCAAATCGCTGACCGTCGTTTCCAGATGTTCGATCTGTTCCCGAATTACCGTGGTGGATTCACTGATATTGTTCGCGATAGTTGCGATCTTCGGCTGCAGCGAGATCGTCGACTCATTGATGCTCGTGGTGAGTGACTCGATTTTTGGACGAAGCACGGTCATCGATTCGTTCACATTGGTCACGATTGAATCAATTTTGGGCCGCAGTTCAGTTAGCATGTTGCGAACCAGATCGGTAGCCGGTATGACCGTCGACGTCACTTGCGACGCGAGTCCTTCCATGCGCTCGGTAGTTTTGCGAACCGTGACGTACATCCCGATCAGAATTCCCGCCTGAATGACAACCGCGATCGAAGTTACTGCAACGAATATCGGCAAATAATCCATAAAGTTCTCTTTCTAAAAGGCTGATTCCGAGGCCAGCCAGCGCCCTCAGGCGCCGGTGGCCTTAACAAATCCCGGGCGACTAAGCTCCGCCCTCGCCAACTCCGCTTGTCGCTTCCTTGTAGGCTTGGCGACCGGCTTCGTAGGCGGACTTGAATTGTTCTTTCTGCTGGTTCACGACGTCTTTGCCGCGATCAGCCCAGTCTGACGCGCTTTCCTTGGCTTTACGGGCACGCTCGCGCAGAACTTCCCGGCCTTCGCCGGCTTTCGCGCGCAGGGCATCGCGGGTTTCGCTCCCAGACTGCGGAGCATACAGCAATGCGGCGGCAGCGCCTACGCCAATGCCCGCAATGAACCACAACAAACCGCTTGAATCGTTATCAGCCATGTATTCCTCCATGAAATCGTTCGAGATTTAATCGTACATCGCCCGGATTGCCGCATGCAAGAATCGCAGGGCGCAAATCCTTAGTTATTCCGCGAGCTTGGATGCGCGACGGCTACCTGCGGTTGCGATACGATTTTCCGCTCGCGATCAACAGAAAATCACTGTTCCTGACTTGTAGAGTTTGGGGCATCCGCGAGACAATTGCGGGCTAACGAGGATAATCGTTTGTCCGACCGGAAATACCGACAGCACGGTTACCAGGATAAAACCGAATCCCCCAAACAGAGATCCGGGGATGGCTCCGCGCCGAAGAAAAAAGACGACACCTTTGGGCCCCGCAAGCTTCAGATGGCGGTCACGCATGATGTTTCCCGCTGCGCTCAGTGCGGGGCGCTTCTACCGAGGGTGAGTGACGCGGCTGGAGTATGCCCAAAATGCAGCGCGGCGCTACATTCGTGTCGCCAGTGTACGTACTTTGACACGTCCAAGCGGTTCGAATGCATGCAGCCGATTCCCGAACGCATCCCGCGCAAAGATGAAAAAAATAACTGTTCGTTCTATTCGATCAGCGTTCGGGTAGAAAAGCAGACTTCGACGCCGGTCGCCGCCAAACCGGCCGATGCACGCCAGGCGTTTGAAAATTTGTTCAAGAAGTGACCTCTCGGAAAGGGAACCCGGAAAAATGCTCGGACCAACCGAAATTCTGCGAAGCGTAATTGCGATTGTCTGTCTTTTCATGGTGTTCACGATAGTCGCTCCAGGCGCGTCCGCCCAGCGCCGCCAGAATAATCAGAGTGGCCAAAGCAGCCAGCCCGGTGTCTTTGATTACTATCTGCTCAACCTCTCGTGGGAACCGGAATTTTGCCACTCGCGCCGCAACGCTGACTCCGAGGAGTGTCAAAAGGGAGGGCGGGGTTTCGTCATCCATGGCTTGTGGCCGCAGTTCGCAAACGGATACCCGGAACATTGCTCCGATGCGCCCGCCCCCGGCGACCTCGCGCGTTTCACCGATTTCATGCCGACGGTCTGGCTGGCGCAACATGAATGGAGCACCCATGGCACGTGCAGCGGGTTGAGTCCTGAGGATTACTTCGGGCAAATTCACAAGGCGTTTTCGTCAATCAGAATTCCCGATCAACTGGCGAGACCTGAGCGGGGATTTGCGATCGCACCATCGGACGTCAAGCAGGCGTTCGTACAAGCCAATCCAGGATTGCGAACCGAAGATATGGCTGTGAGCTGCGGCAACAACTATTTGACTGCTGTCGAGTTTTGCCTCACGAAGGATTCGCTGAAACCGATGCAGTGCGGCCAAGTGAGAGACTGCCGGGCAAACGTGATTCGTGTAGGGCCGGTGCGCTGAGTCGCAAATTAAGGTTTCAGCTTCGGCCGGATCAGTATTTCGCTTACAAAAGATTGCTCTGCCTGAGTTACCAACATTCCCACGGCATGGGCTATGTCTTCCGGTTGAAGCATTTTGTCGCGGTCTTTGCCGGTCTGCGGGCTGAATTCGGTGTATACCGACCCCGGCAAAATGGCGGACACGCGGATATTGTGCCCGCGCAACTCTTCGGCGAGAGTATTCGTAAGTCCGTTCAATCCCCACTTCGATGCGGAATATGCGGCCCCATTCGGCAGCGCATTTCGTCCCGCAAGGGAGGAGATATTAATAATGTGTCCGCCGGTCGGCAACATGCAGGGTACGAAAGCTCGCACGCAATAAAACACGCCGCGTAGGTTCGTTTCCATCACGTCATCCCACGAATCGGGCGGCATCTGATAAAGCGGCCCTTGAACACCGCGAACTCCGGCATTATTCACCAAAATGTCTAAGCGTCCGTGCTTGGCGTAGACCAAGGAAGCGGCTGCTTCCACCGAAGTTAATTGTTTGAGATCACAGACGATTGGTTCAGCTTTGCCTCCGTTGTTGGCGATCTCGGCGACAACTTGATCTAATTTTTCTCGAGTGCGCCCGCAGACAACGATCAAGGCGCCGAGACTGGCGAGCTTATGGCTGATGGCCGCGCCGATACCCCTTCCAGCGCCTGTGACGACTGCAATTTTGCCCTGCAACGGCTGTGGGCTTAACGAAGTCATGATTAAATTTCCTTAAGATTTTGCGCCATGAGGATGCGCGTTACAGGATTCCCGGTACGGCAAAGTCACCTTATTACTGAGTTGTGCATCCAAATGTTACGATGCCGACGGGCGAGCAACGACGCGAGAAACTTGCCACGACCGGAATACGACCCTATAATTCGGTCACCGGACGCGCGGATGGTGTGCCGCCGATTCAGAAGGCGAGCAGCCGGTTCGGTTCCTTGCACAATTTAAGCAGGCGCGGAAAAGTCTCAGACCAGTTTCGATTGCAAGACTTGCGTTTTGGTTCAAGAACGATCTTCTGTTTACCCATTCTCCAAGGAGCCTTTTGAGATGAAGATGAAGCTAGTGGCGGTCGTACTCGCAGTTGCCGGAACCGCTTTGAGTCAGACCACCGCCTCGCCGACGCCGGCGCAGCCCGCACCGCAAACCCAACCCGGCATGCCAGCTGCGGCGCCGCAAGTTAAACCCGGCACGCCCGCGGCAACGCCAACGCCGTCCACAGCAGCCGCGCGCGCAGCTGCTCCTGCCGCCGCTCCCCAAAAGAAAGAAATCAAGGATCCGGCGGAATACAACGCATACGTCAACGCGGTGCAACAATCCGATCCGTCGGCGAAGATCAGCGGGCTCGAAGCCTTCCTGGTCCAATATCCGAACAGCGTCATGAAGACCGACGCACTCGAACTGCTCATGAGTTCATACCAGCAGACCGGCAAAGCCGACAAAATGACGGATGCAGCCAACCGCCTGCTCCAAGCCGACCCCACCAACGTTCGTGCCATGGCGTTGCTGGCGTACACCGCCAAGACGGCGCAGAATTGGCCTAGCGCGCGGGACAATGCCGGGCGTGGACTGGCTGCGTTGCCGAACATGGTGAAACCGGACGGTGTTTCCGATGCAGATTTCGCCAAGCAGAAGGCGCAATTGGGGCAGTTGCTCAACAGCGTGGACGGTTTCGCAGCTCTCCAGTTGAAAGATTATGCGGGCGCGCAAAAAGGCCTGAGAGCTTCGGTCGAAGCTAATCCTACGAACCTCGAAGATGTTTATCCCCTGGCGCTTGCTTACCTGACCGCGACGCCTCCGGATTCCGTGAACGGAATCTTCTTCATCGCTCGCGCGGCGAACCTGGCCCAGGGCGCAGGGCAGACCCAGATTACGAACTATGGAAAGAGCGTGTACACCAAGTATCACGGGTCTGATCAGGGATGGGACACGGTCTTGGCCACCGCCAAGGCCAATCCGCTGCCCCCGGCAGACTTCACGGTGCAAGCCTACGTGCCCCCGACTCCGGCCGATCAGGCTGCCGACTTAGTGAAGACAAAAACTCCTAAAGACATGAGCTTCGCAGAGTGGGAGCTGATCCTTTCCAAAGGCAAGCCTGAAGATGCCGACAAAGTGTGGACGGCCATCAAAGGTGTGCCGCTTCAGATGGAAGCCCAGGTCATCAGCGCCGAGAGCGACAAAGTGCAGCTTGCTGGCAGCTCGGACGACATCGATGCCAAACGGGCAGACATTATGCTTACGATGGATGGCCCGATTCCGGCCCGGTTAATGCCGAAAGAAGGGGCGCCATTGGATTTTCAAGGCACGCCGACTTCTTTCACTCCGGATCCATTTGTCATGGTCATGGAAAAGGGCGCGTTGCTAACCAAGGCGGGCCCGGCACACAAGGCCCCGCTACACAAAAAGCCCGCGGCTCGATAGATCGGATTAGTTATCCAAACGGCGGCCCTTCGTGGGCCGCTTTTTTATTGGCCGTCTAGAAGATAAACTTGGCCGCGACTTCCACCACGCGCAGGCATCGGCCCCCAAGCCAGGATTCGTCTGGGCCTGATGGGGGTTTGCGTGATCAACCCTTGACTAGCGGGCGTTCCAGAATTGATCGATCCGTCCGAGTTGCACACCGGCGAAATGAAAAAGTTCGGCAGCGCCAAGTTAGGATGACTGCACACAATGTAGAGGTGAAGTTCGTCATTCCCTCGGCTTTCGTCACCGAAACCGTTCGTCCACTTCAACTCGATATCCGGCGGCCAGTCGATTGGTCTCATTTGCCAGACCCACCACCGACATGAGTTCTTTGAACATCGCGTCGCTCATCCCTTTGGTCTTGGCGGCAGCGGTGTGCGACGCAATGCAGTATTCGCACTGATTGCTGACGCTGACCGCCACGTACAGCAACTCCTTTGTTAGCGGATCCAGCGTTCCCGGAGCCATAACCTGCTTCGCAGCTTCCCATGTGCGCTTCAGCGCCACTGGGTCGTGCGCTAATGCTTTCCAGAAATTGCTCACCCAATCGGCTTTCCGCGTCGCCATGATGTCGTCGTAAACAGCCCGAACTTCCGGGCTGGCGTCGCTATACTCGATCAATCCAAAGATTGCCATCAGTGCTGCTCCATGTTGATTGCAGAATAAATTGAACGTGCGAAATCAAGTCTCACGCTAGTTTACCGTTCATCAACTCACCCAGGCTCGCCACCGGGACTCGCAAGCCGACGAAGAATTGTCCGAACAGCGCGTAGACTGCGCTCACGTGATCAAAGCGCATTTCATAAATCAATTTCTTGAAGACCAGTGGATCGTCGGCAAACAAGTCCACTCCCCACTCCCAATCGTCGAATCCAATCGATCCCGTAATGATCTGTTTCACTTCGCCCGCGTACCGCCGCCCCACGAGGCCATGTTCGCTCATCTGGCGGGCGCGCTCTTCGATGGGGAGTGAATACCAGTTCTTGTCTTCTCCACGGAGCCGGTTCATTGGATAGAAACACGCGTACCGATTAGGCGGGATCGACGGCAGAAGCCGCGGACGCATTGCTTCCCGCTGCCGGTCAAGCGTCTCGCGAACCGCTTTGTTCCACTCTTCGCTATGTGGCTTCAATCCCTTCTCGACGAGTTCGCTGTAAGTCTTCGTGGAAGATTCGTACAGTCCCAGTTCGATTACGGATAGATAAGAAGTCGTTTGGTCGATGTAATCGTGCAGTTTAAGTTGGGCCAGTTGCAATTCCGCGCGATTCAGATCATCAAAAGACTCGCGGAAGTGAATGAACATCAAATCGCCTTTGTGCCCGAGCAGCGAATAGATCGCAGTTTGCAGGGCATCGCCCTTTTCCATCTTGCCCAGGCACGCAACCGCTTCGTGGATGATGTCGGTCTTTTGCCCCGAGCGCAAGCTCCGCCATGCGGACCAGCGAATCTTCATCATTTGATGGAGTACGCAATGCCCCTCGATGGTGAGAGGGACGGCAGGAATCTCTGAGGTCTTTGAGTCAGGTCGCGAAGGGCCGTTGGACATGGATGCTTGATTTACGCTCGATTTATTGTAACCGCGAAAAGGTGATCGACGGTTGCGTGGTCGTTAGCGCATAAAGCTAATCTCCGACCTGTTCCAACATGGATTCTGCGGTGGATGGGGTCTTGCCGTTTCCTGCGGGAAGTGGAAACTGGAAAGTGATGTTTGTCCCGCCTGAACTGGAGTCAATCTCCATCTGGCCGCCAAATTGGCGAGCGCGCTCACGCATTCCCCTGATCCCAACTCCCGATCCCTGCGAGTGAATCCGCGCGAGATCTTCATCTGAAATGCCCTTGCCCTGGTCCCGTATCTGTAGCGCAATGCCTTGATCGTCTCGAGTCAGCGCGATCGCAGCCTTCTTGCTGCCGCTATGGCGATGGATATTTGTAAGACTCTCTTGCACCAGCCGGAAGATGACCAATTCCATATTTGACTCCAGGCGCTCGAACCCCGGCGAGACGTCAAACGAAACTTGCAATCCATTACGCTGCGTGAGCCCGGAAATGTACCAGCGGAGAGCTTCCGATAACCCAACTTCATCGAGCAACGGCGGATGCAGCAAATAAGACATCGTTCGAATTTCCTGGCTCAACTGCTGAACCAGATTTCGGCTGTCTTCCACGGACGCTTTCATTTTTGGAGAATCTGCCGCTGCCTGCTCACTCAGCTGGGAGAGGCTCATGCCGAGGGCGGCTAAGATCTGGCCTGCGCTGTCGTGCAATTCCCGGGCGATGTGGCGCCGCTCGGCATCTTGCGCCTGAAGAAGGCGGCTGGAAAGATCGCGTAGCTGCTCGGCCTGCTGAAATATTTCGTTGTTGCGATCCTCCAATTCGCGGGTACGTGCGCGAACCTCTCCTTCGAGCGATTCCGCCAAATCGCGATAATTCTCCTCGATTTTCTTCAGCTCTGTAATATCGACGCCGGTGGGATGAAGAAAAATTACCTTACCGTTGTCATCGCGAATCGGATGCAGCCCAAAATCGACCGATCTCTCTGCCCCACCGGCCCAATAATAGGTAAGCACTTCGCGGAAAGGAATGCCCTTCGCGGCTTCTGCCGTGGCCAGCTTGATCTTGGCACGAACCGTCTCCGAGCCACGCCAGTAGAGGGTCTCGTGGAAGGGGCGGCCGAGAATATCTTCCGCCCGATACCCGCTGGCGGTCAGCACCAATTTATTCACGTCGAGAACGGTCCCATCGAGGGCCAGGATGCCCGAGAAAGACGGAGTCTGTTCAAACACCGCGCGAAACTTGGCGTTGGCAGCCACCGCTTCAGCGGCAACTTCACGCTCGCGTTGCTCGGCTAGCTTGCGCGACGTGATGTCGAGCACCGCGCCCAGTACACGCCACGGGGTACCGTCCTGATTGCGCTCGAGGTGGCCGGTAAACTCTATCCAGCTGTACCTGCAATCGCGATTAATTCGTCCCTGAAAGGTGTGGCGCGCGCCGTCTTGCACCGTTGCTTTCATCGCGTTTTCGAATTTCGCGCGATCTTCCTCGTGGATTATGTCGGCAACAAACTCTGCGTGGGTGAAGGGGCCATCTTCGCGCTTTCGGCCAAACACTTCATAGCAGCGATCGTTTTCCCAGGTAAAGTAGTCCTCAGTTGGGTAATAGTGCCAGATGCCGATCTCGGCGGCTTCCGTCGCCAGCCGCAGTTGCTTCTCCGACTCGGAGATAACTTCGCGAGCCAGAACCTGGCGGGATATGTCTCGAAAGTAGCAAACCACCCCGTAGCCACCCTCTGGCAGCGCGATGCGGTTGATTTGCCACTCGTAAATTTCACGCACTCCACGGTCGCGGCACTCCTCCATCGCTTCGGGGACGACGTAGGGGATCCCCGTTTCCAGAGTGTGCCGGAACCGCGCCGTGATCTCGTCCGCATACGTATGCGGCCACAAGATGTGAATGACCTCTTCGAAATCCCGGCCAACCAAATTGTGCAGATCGCCAAACACCCTTTCCGCCAGCGGGTTCACCGCACGAATGCGAAACTGTGAATCGGTCAGGTAAACGCCCAAAGGAGCTTCGTTCAATAAGGTTTCAAACTGCTCGGTCCGGCGTCGCAGAGCTTCTTGCGCCTGTTTGCGGACGCGGGCCATCTCAAGATGGGTTTGGACACGCGCCAAAAGTTCACGCGCGCTGAATGGCTTGATCAAGTAGTCGTCAGCGCCCTGCTCCATACCTTCCACGCGAGACTCTTCACCGGCGCGGGCGGAGAGCAGGATGATTGGGATCGTTTGGGTCTCGGGTTGGCTGCGCAGCTTACGCAACAATCCGAACCCGTCAAGATTCGGCATCATCACGTCTGTCAGCACGAGATCGGGCGCACGTCTTTCCACCGCATCAAGAGCACGCTCTCCGTCTGCAACCGCCTTGACCTCATAGCGCTCGCTAAGCAATCGCACCAGATATTGGCGCATGTCCGCGTTATCGTCGGCGACGAGAATTAAAGGACGTTTCTCATTCTCGCTCGGTAGGGCAGGACTTGGAACCGGGAGCAGTTCATCGCTGGGAAGAAGTTCAATCTCCTGCCCCAGTTCTTCTTCTGGAAGCCACCGCAGAGCTTCTTCTAAGAAAGGCGCGGCACCCATCGCAGTCGATACTAGGCTTCGGGTCCCTCCGATGCGGTCGGCTGGCAAATGCGAAATGCCCAGCGGCAATTTCACGACAAACGTGCTGCCTTCTCCCAGCACGCTTTCAGCCCGGACGCTCCCGCCGTGAAGCTTGATCAATTCTTGAACCAGTGCCAATCCGATCCCACTGCCTTCATGGGTTCGGCTCCGCGTATTCTCGATTCGGTGAAACCGGTCAAACAGTCGCGGAATTTCCTGCGCAGGAATGCCGACACCCGTGTCTTGCACCCTGACTTCAACGCCATCCTGAACTTGCTGGACATTAACCGCTATTTTCCCGTCAAAGGTGAACTTAAATGCGTTGGAAAGAAGATTGAGAACAATCTTTTCCCACATGTTCCGGTCGACATACACTGGCTCTTCCAGCTTGGGACAGTCGATCTCGAGTTGCAGCCCGGCGCGCTCCGTGGCCGACCGGAACGCGCTGGCAAGTTCAGCCGTAAAACCTGCCAAGTCAGTGGCCTGGTATACCGCCTGCATTCTGCCGGCTTCAATGCGGGAAAAATCGAGCAACGTATTCACCAGGCGCAGCAGCCGCGATCCGTTGCGATTTACCAGCTCCAATTGACTCTTGGCGGCTGGGGTCAGGTTGGTGTGGCTCCGCGAAAGGAGCTCTTCCACCGGCCCCAACATCAGCGTCAATGGCGTGCGGAATTCATGGCTGACATTGCTGAAGAAGGTTGTCTTCGCCCGATCAAGTTCGGCCAGAGCTTCCAGCCGCTGCCGCTCTTCCTCCGCAGCTCGGACATTTTGAATCGCCGTCGCGATTTGCCCCGCAATAAGCTCATAGAATGTTCGATACTCCGCATCGAGATCGCGAACCGGGCTGACCGCAGCAACCAGCACTCCGACCGCGCCCGCTTCGGCCCGCGAAGTGATCGGTATCACGACTGCCTGCTTGATTCTTTGCTGGGCGAGCCCCAGCGGTAAGCGCTCGTCTTCCTTGATTGAAATCACTTGGGATTCGCCTGTGGCCGCTACCTCAGCGATCTTCCACACTTCGGTGTCATCACTTTTTCCATCCTCGAATAGTTCGACTGACGCGGGTGCGAGGCGTTCCGAACTTCGGTCCAGTCCGCAAATCTGTTCTAAATGTGCCCGTCTCCCGGCTTCATCAATTAGATAAAGCAACGCGAAAGGAATATCGTCGGAATTTGCCGAGAGCGCCGCACCCACAGACTCGCAAGCCGCCTGGGTCGTTTTCTGCACTAGGGTGTGGGCCGACAGTTCCGACAAAGTCCGCAAGCGGCGCGTACTGATTACCTTTGCGCTGACCTCGGTCGAAGGGCAGAACAATCCAGCGACCGCTCCTGATTCATCTCGGATGGGGCTGTAGGAAAACGAGAAGAATGTCTCCTCTAGGAACTCACCCCGGCTCATAAAAAGACGAGTTTCGTCAACGAACGACGCTTTGCCGGCTTGAAAGACCTTGGCAACCAAAGGCCCGCAGACATCCCAAATCTCGCTCCACACCTCGGCGGCAGGTTTACCCAGTGCACACGGATGTTTGGACGGGCCTAAAACACGAACATAAGCATCGTTATAGAGGAATGTGACGTCGGGTCCCCACCCGACCCACATGGGGTGGGTGGAATTCAAGATAAGGTTGACTGTAGTTTTCAAGCTGTCAGGCCACTCGGAAATTTCACCCAGCGCCGTTTTCGACCAGTCGAAATGCCGAATCAACTCTCCCAGTTCGCCGCCGCCAAGCAGCCACTGTTCAGAATCGGCGTTGGCTCTCTCACGGGAAGGTTTTTTTGGCGGGGTGGACCCAAGCAGCGCGTCCAATGTGCTGAGCAGGGAGTTTTGCAGATCGTTTTTCGCCACAAAGGCAGAAGCATTCACAGCCTCGGCTTGAGGCCGCGTGATACCCGCCTCATTCTGACTGACAATCACGACCTTCGCGCCGGGCAGCTCTTTGCGAAGCACGCGAGTAGCTTGCAGGCCATCCATTCGCGGCATCGAGACGTCCATCAATATCAAGTCTGGTCGCAAGGATTTCGCTTTTTCAATCCCTTCGATTCCGTCGACTGCCTCGCCGCAAATTTCCCAGTTGGGGCGACTGGACAGCAGGTAGCGCAGCCCTCGCCGGATCGCTTCGTGGTCGTCAACGATTAGAATTCTGGGCCGAGAGGATTCCATTCCGAGAGAGTTTTCCCTTCCACATTTTTCGAGCGGAAATACTTAAGCGCTTTCGTATCAGCGCGCTAAGTTTAGACAAAGCAGGCACGCGTACCTATCCGGTATTCGCTGTAGGGAGGGACCGGGTTAACACCCGCATTCGAAAGCACGAAGTCGAATACGCCAACCGTCCTTGAGGAAACAAGGTTCTCCAACTTTCTTCTTGCATAATCAATGCTGTTATAGTTAACTACATCAGTAGGACAGGCACCGAGCCGCTAGAAAAAGAAAGGATCACATGAAGCACACAAAGTTTTCAACCTTGATGTTCGCCGCAACACTAACCTTATCGCTGACATCTTTCGCCCAAAACGAGGCCAGAACAATGGCGAAGACTGATGCGCAGAAGTCGTTCGACACCATGAAAGCCCTTGCCGGAAACTGGGAAGGCCACGTCACCACGATTCCTCCGGATCCGCAAATCGAAGGCAAGGCGACCAAAACCTCTCTGCGCGTCACGTCGATGGGCAACGCCATCGTGCACGAAATGCGCGGAGAAGGGCGGCCCGATGACCCTATTACCATGCTTTACCTGGACGGCGACCGCCTGTTGCTCACCCATTATTGTGATGCCGGTAATCGGCCGCGTATGGTAGGGGCTGAGTCGCCTGACGGCAAGAAAGTCGACTTCACCTTTCTTGACCTTCAAGGCGGCACCGAATATGGACACATGGATCATGCCGTGTTCACAGTGGTCGACGCAAACCACCACTCGGAGGACTGGACCTACATGCAACCCGGCGACAAGCCGGTCCATGCGCACATTGATTTGACCCGTACCCAATGAGCGCGATCGCTTGAAATGTGCGGTGGGCGGCCGATAGTCAACGCTCACTCGCTCTGCCAGCTCATCCGTACGTGGCAGAGAACTGTAGCAGGGCCGATGAACGAAAATGAATCTCGAATTCAACGATAGTCAGCCGATTTACCGCCAGATTCGCGATCGCGTTATAGCGATGGTGATCGATGGCGTGCTCAAGGAGGGCGATCCCTTGCCCTCCGTGCGCACAGTTGCGGCTGAATATCGCGTGAATCCCCTGACGGTTCTGAAAGCCTACCAGCAGCTTTGTGACGACGAATTGGTTGAGAGCCGCAGGGGGCTGGGAATGTTCGTAAATCCGGGCGCGCGCAAGACGCTCCTCCAAGCCGAGCGCCAGAAATTTCTTTCGGAGGAATGGCCTCGCATTAATGACACGATTCAGCGGCTGGGCCTAACGCCGGCCCAGCTTTTGGACTCGGCAAGAAAGGGGTCGAAATAATGTCCGTAATTGAAGCGCGAGGCCTACGCAAATCCTACGGAAAGACCGTAGCGTTGGAGGGTTTGAGCCTGCAAGTCGAAGAAGGCCGCATCGTCGGCCTGATCGGACCGAATGGAGCAGGGAAAAGCACCGCCCTTAACGCGATACTGGGGCTGACTTCATTCGAAGGAGAATTGAAAGTTCTCGGGCGCAATCCGTGGAACGAGCGCGCTCGGCTAATGCGCGAAGTATGCTTCATCGCCGACGTGGCTGTTTTGCCGCGGTGGATTAAGGTAACTCATTTGCTTGACTACGTTGCCGGCGTTCATCCCCGGTTTGATCGGGCCAAGGCAGAAGGGTTTCTGGCAAAAACCACCATCAACCGCACAAGCAAGGTTAAGGAATTATCGAAGGGCATGGTGGCGCAGTTGCACCTGGCCCTGGTGATGGCGATTGACGCTCGATTGCTGGTGCTCGACGAACCGACACTTGGACTGGACATTCTGTATCGCAAACAATTCTACGATTCGCTGCTCAACGATTATTTCGACCGCACGCGGACGATCATCGTCACCACTCATCAGGTGGAGGAAATCGAGCACATACTCACCGACATCATCTTTATTGACCGCGGACGCATCGTCCTCAACTCCACGATGGACGAAGTGCAAGCGCGCTACGTCGAGGTGGTGGTCAATCCCGATCAAGCTGCCGGCGCCAGAGGGCTAAAGCCGATTTACGAGCGCCAGTCGATCGGACGCAGCGTTCTACTATTCGATGGCGTCGATCGCAACCGGCTTGCCGCCCTTGGGGAGTTCCACACGCCCACGATCTCAGATCTTTTCGTCGCCCTAATGGGCAACGCTGCAGGACAACAACGAGGAGCCGTTCTATGAGCGCGCTGAATACCAACGTGGAAGCCACGTCCGCATCACCCGTTTCGTCTGTCCAGATTCTGTACTGGGCGATCAGGCGTGAACTGTGGGAGTACCGCTCAATCTACATTGCTCCAGCCATAGTCGCCGGTATAGCCATTCTCGGTTATGCGTTTGCCACGACCGGCCGCGCAATCTCCACAAGGGACATGTCTCTGCGGCTAAGCATGCTGGCCGAGCCTTATGACTTCGCCAGCGGCGTGATCGTAATATCTGCCATTCTTGTGCAGCTGTTTTATTGCCTGGATGCACTCTATGGCGAACGCCGGGACCGCAGCATTTTGTTCTGGAAGTCGCTGCCGGTTTCGGATCTCACGACAGTGCTGTCGAAGGTCGCCATCCCGCTCATCGTCATTCCCGCAGTCGCAGTAGCAATCACGGCCGCCGCTGAGTTGATGATGCTGACGCTGGGTACCCTGGTAGCCCTAGGCAGCGGCCTCAGTGTTGCCACTCTGTGGGATAAAGTCTCGCTGTTCCAGAATTTGTCGATGCTCGTCTACCACCTGGCGACTGTTCACGTGCTCTGGTATGCGCCGATCTACGGGTGGCTCATTCTGGCTTCAGGCTGGGCCCGCCGTGTCCCCTTGTTATGGGCGACCGTGCCGGTTCTCGCGGTCGGCGCGGTTGAATGGATCACATTCCACACCTGGACTTTCGCCAATCTCGTGAAGTACCGGTTCACTGGCGGCGCGGAAGCAATCGCAGCTCCGGGCGGCTCTTCGATGAGCATGTACTCGCAAGTAACTCCGGGAAGGTTTCTCAGCGAACCGGGTCTTTGGTTGGGATTAATAGCCGCTGCGTTGCTTTTGGCCGCCGCAGTTCGTTTACGCCGTTCGCAAGGTCCGATTTAGTTTTTCGCATGCATGTGTACGTAAGGCGGGAACGGAGTGGATCATGTCGCATTCGCCGTTATTGCTTTTTCACATATTCAGCGGAACGCTCGGAGTTCTGTCCGGCTTCTTCGCCATCTTTCTCCGCAAAGGCTCCCGCCGTCATGCCCTGGCAGGCGATGTGTTCGTGTTGTCTATGTTGGGCCTGTCATCGAGTGGAATGATATTGGCGACGCTGAAATCGCAGCCCGGCAACATCCTTGGGGGAGCAATCACTTTCTATTTGGTGATTACATCGTGGATGACTGCGCGTCGTGGAAATGTGATCGGCAAAACAGGCAGCGTTGACTGGATCGCACTTCTGGGTGTGTGCACCATTGCCGCCTTCGAACTCACATTCGGCGTTCAGGCGGTTCTGAGCCCCACCGGAATGAGCCACGACTATCCGCCCGGCCCGTATTTCATGTTCGGTTCCGTTGCCCTGATTGCTATCGTCGGCGACATTCGTATGCTCATCCGTGGTGGCATAGTTGGCCCCCAACGCATCGCACGGCATCTGTGGCGCATGTGTTTCGCGTTCTTTGTCGCGGCTGCGTCGGTATTTCTGGCTCGGGCGCAGCTCTTCCCGAAGCTTATGCAAAAAACAGGCACTTTGTATCTCTTGACCTTGCTACCGCTCTTGTTGATGGCTTTCTGGCTGGTCCGCGTTTTGCGCACAAAGCAGAACGCTGGTGCGAAAATCCATAAATGGAATGTTCCAGCGACCACACCGGCGGTCCGTGCGTGAAGATGAAGGGAATCTGGAGAGGGAATACGCAATGAGTACACCCGCACCATCGTTGACTGGCGAAAAACTTGGCTGGTCTCCGCGGGCGCTTGCACGGACTGCCGGCGGCCTCTACGTGGTCAACATTGCCACCGGCGCGTTCGCGATTCTCTTTGTGCGCGCTGCGCTGCTTGTTACGGGCGACCCCGTCGCGACCGCCCACAACATCCTCGCGCACGAGATGCGCTTTCGTCTGGGCTTTGTTTCCGAACTCATCACCTGCCTCACCAACGTGCCACTGTCAATCATCTTTTATTTTTTGCTGAGAGTGGTGAACAGGAAACTGGCTCTAATGATGGTGTTTTTCGACATCGTGGTGACTGCCGTCGAATCCACTGTGCTGCTCAATCACTTCACGCCCCTGATTTTGTTAACAGGTAGCAACTACCTAGGCGTGTTCAAACTGGAGCAGCTACAGGCGCAAGCGTACATGTCGCTTCAGCTGCAAGACGTTGGCTTGGATATTGCGCTGGCGTTCTTTGGCTTCGACTGCATGGTCACCGCTTACCTGATTTACAAGTCGACGTTTCTGCCGCGGATACTGGGAATTCTTTTGGCCATTGAGGGTGTCGGCTATCTGATCAATAGCTTCACTTTATTCATCGTGCCGGCGATGCAGGCAAAAATATTTCCCTATTTCGTGGCAACCGGGCTCGCGGAAGTCGCACTCGCGCTCTGGCTGCTCATCGTCGGCTTGAATTCCACCGCGTGGGACGCAATGGCCGCCGCCGCAAGGTCACGCGAGTGAGCTTAGGGAGTGAACTTGTACAACACGTTCCCATTTCCAGAGTTGGTGATTGTCGCTCCGTACAAATTGCCTTGACGGTCCAGCGCCATCGATCCGGCCGGAAGTGTGGATCCGATCGTTGGATAGGTGGCGAACGCTCCATTCGCAAAAATCTCGAAAAGGTACCCTGCGCCAGCCCCAAACAGATTCCCAAACGCATCGAAAGTTGGCCCAACCGTTGGGCCGCCGCCGCCGAACGAATGCAGAACGGTCAGGCTGCCCGACGGACTCACCCTGAATACGGACCCGCCACCACCGACTGCCGTTGCTCCATAAATATTTCCGGACGCATCAATAGTTAACCCCTGGTCCGGCTCGGCGTCGATTCCGAACACCTTCCCAAAGTCGACGAAGATCGATTCCTGGCCGGCAGGCGTAATCTTAAATATGACTCCGCTAGCCGACTGCGAGCCGCCGCCTAGTGTTATCCCATAAAGATTCCCGGCATGATCAAACACTAGAGGAGTGCCAAGCCCGCCCGGAAATTCGCCATCCAAGCCGCCGGCAAAGCTGTGGAGAACAGTTTCGGTTCCGTTCGGTGTGATCTTGAACACAGTACCGAGGTTAAAAGCTCCGCCCTCGCCCGTCTCTCCATAGAGATTGCCTTGTGAATCGAAAACCAGGGCCGAGCTTGGACTGCTTCCGCCGGGCGCTCCTGTGAAGTGATAAACCACGGACTCGACACCCGCGGGAGTGATCTTGAATACATTGTTATTAGCGACATCGACGCCGAAAACGTTGCCGCTTCCGTCGAGCGCGGGAGCAAAGCTAGAGAAGAAAGTCGTTGCGGCAAATCTGTGCAGAATCTTGCCGTGGCCTGACGCCGTCAGTTCATAGACCACGCCCGTTCCGGCGGAACAGAAATTCTCGTTGCAAGTGGTGAGCGCCCCAAAAATGTTGCCATTCTTGTCGACTGCGACGCCAGTTGGGTTCATGCCGTTGGTAGTCGATGCGAAGTGATGCAACACGGTAAAAGTTTGCGCGCCAGCGGGACGATTCACAACGAATGTGATGACCCCAAGCAAAGCCACAGACAAAATAAGAAGCCGCCTGTTACGCATGATTTCGCCTTTCGCTCGAGTAGAAACGACTCAACGCGCCGGGAAGCAGGCTACCAAAGCCCAGCTACGGAGGTTGTCACAGATTTGTAAACCGCCGGGTGGCCCGCACAATCGCTTGCTGATTGTGCGGGAAACACAGCCGGATAAAATTCGTGGACCATTTGTCGAATTTCGCTTTCGCCGTTCGTCGATATAGTGAAGGCAGGCAACTAGCTGCCGAAAACATCATCAGGAGAACACAATGCCGCAATTTTTGGTCGCTATACACCTCCCCGACGACTTTGACCCGTCCGCCGGGGACAAAGCTGAACTCGAAGCAACGTCCCGCGACATCTCGGCACTGAACAAAGAGATGATCGCCGCCGGCGTCAGAAAGTTCGCGGGCGGCCTCGCGCCCGCAAGGCAAGCGACTACGCTGCGGGCCAAGTCCGATGGAGCGGTCCTCATGACCGACGGGCCTTACCTTGAGACTAAGGAGCACGTAGGCGGGTTCTGGATATTGGAAACCGCTGACCTGGACGAGGCACGGGCGTGGGGACGCAAGGCCACCATCGCCTGCCGCGCGCCGGTTGAAGTGCGAGCCATCTTCTTCAAGCCGCCGGCGGACTGATGCAGCCGAGCGGCCGAGTAACCATTCGACCGCTCTTTGTCTTGAGTCGTACCGTCCCGTTTTACGAATTAAACACCGGTGTCGGGTGCCGTGGTTCCCACACAATCAAAAAGCGATTGTAAGAGTCCCCGGCCAGATGTGGCGCGGGATAAGGTGGGCCTGACGTTGCCTTCCCACCAAGCAGGTGAGACTGAGATCCTTCGGCCGCGATGAAAAGCGCGGGCTCTCAGGATGACAAGCGGTTAGGATGATTGAAAAATCTTGGACGACTTGTAGAAATCCGGTTTCGCTGTTCGTCGTTATAGTGAAGGCAGGCAACTGGGCCGCCTCAACGACCGTACTTACAGACCTCTACAGGAGAATCGATAACTTATGCCGCAATATTTGGTTGCTGGTTACATGCCCGACGACTTTGATCCGTCCACAATGGACCCGGCGGTGGGGCCCGCTATCCACGCGCTCAACAAAGAGATGATTGCTGCCGGCGTCAGGGTCTACGCTTGCGGATTGGGCAAGGCGAAGTCGCTGCGTCCGCAGGGTGATGGCGGGGTGCTCATCACTGACGGGCCATACCTTGAGACGAAGGAGCACATCGGCGGCTTTTGGATACTGGAAACCGCCGACATGGACCAAGCCGTGGCATGGGCGCGCAAAGGCGTCGTCGCCACGCGGGGCC
This sequence comes from Terriglobia bacterium, assembly GCA_963771505.1. Classification (GTDB taxonomy): domain Bacteria; phylum Acidobacteriota; class Terriglobia; order Terriglobales; family Acidobacteriaceae; genus JAJPHW01. The sequence goes on along the minus strand of CAVYTO010000002.1, from coordinate 799,699 downwards.
AGGTCGAGGTACGAGAGATATTCTTCAATCCGTCACCCGACTAGCGGCTGTCCCCACGCGGTTCATCGTGGAGGGAAAAATATGCGGAAAAATAAAGTTGAGGCACTCATGATGAAAAGCTTCGCACTGCTGGTTGTGCTCGCAGCGGCGTACCAAGCGACGACATTCCGCGCGATGGCACAGGATGCCGCGACGACTTATCCCGCCATGGCCCCGGTCGAGCAATATCTCATGGACCGAACCGCCGAGATCGCGCTGGCGCGCAGTGCCGCTCCCGAAGCCATCTCGCGCGACGCCACGGTTCTCGTGCTTGGCCGGCATGGCTACGAAACTGCCGTCGAAGGCAAGAATGGCTGGGTGTGCTGGGTGGGACGCGGATGGCTGGCGATGTTCGATCACCCCGAATATTGGAACCCGAAAGTTCGAGCCGCGGACTGCATGAATCAGCCGTCCGCGCGCTCCGTGTTACCGTATGCCCTTAAACGCACTGAATTGGTGCTGGCTGGCCATTCCAAGGTCGAGGTCATTGCCGCAATGAAGGCGGAGATACAGAAGAAAGCGTTGCCAGCGATCGAGCCGGGCGGCGTCGATTACATGATGGGGAAGGCGTCCTATCTTACCGATCAGGGTGGTCATAACATGCCTCACCTCATGTTCTACGCGCCAATGAAAGACGTTCCAGCCTGGGGCGCGAATGTCCCCAATTCTCCGGTGATGGGGGTCAATTATTGGTGCCTGTCCGAGCAGTCGTATCCCGATCTGCAAAGCTTCCCGCCCATCGCCGTATTCCTGGTAGGCGCAGACAAGTGGTCTGACGGAACGCCAGGAGCAAGCATGTGAAAGCGTATCAACTGATCGGCGCCGTGCACTTCAACGGCGCGGCGCAACCAGGCACCCACCCAGGAGGAGCATAATGCGGAAAAAGAATGTTCGCGCAATCACAATGAAAAGCTTCGCGCTGCTGGTTGTTCTCGGCATGGCGTATCAAGCCGGAGCACAGCAGGCGAAACCGCAGGAAGCCGCGACGCCGTATGCGAAGATGGCCCCGCTCGAGCAATATCTGATGGCGGATCGGAGCGCGGAGATCGCGCTGGCCCGTACTGCGGCCCCGGACTCCATTTCGCGCGACGCGGAGGTCATGGTCCTCGGCCGTCACGGTTACGAAACGGCGGCCAAAGGCACAAACGGTTTCGTGTGCATCGTCGGACGAGGATGGAGCGCGGCAGCCGATCCCGACTTTTGGAATCCGAAAGTGCGAGTTCCCATGTGTATGAACGCGGCTGCTGCGCACAGCTACCTTCTTCGCATCACCAGAATCACCGACCTTACTCTGGCAGGACAAACGCTGGCTCAAGTGAACGACGCCGTCGCCGCCGCAGTGGCCAAAAAAGAACTGCCGCCAATGGAACCCGGCGCGATGTGCTACATGATGGGGAAGCAGGGCTACGGCGGCGATGTAGCGCCGCATTGGCCATCTCATCTGATGTTTTTCTATTCGCAGACCGACGCGGCCATTTGGGGAGCGAACCTGCCAGGCTCTCCCGTCATTGCTGTGAGCGATCCCGGCGAGCAGTTGACTCAGTTCGTGATCCCCGTGCAACGCTGGTCAGACGGAACTGAAGCTGCAACAGGAGCTGCAATGCAACACCACTAGCCGCCTACTACCGACGGGCGTGTAGGAACCGCGGCTTGAGCGCGCTCGAAGCCAAGCTTCGACATCATGAGTTTTTCGACAAATGCGTCAATCACTCGGCACACATGATCGGCTGGCACAAAGTCGTCGAGTACCACGGGGGAACAGCGTTCCCCGATCTCGCCCCTCACCTTGGATGTAACTCATAAGAAGAGATGCCTCCGGGTAGTAAGGCAATCTTCTCATTTATCTCTGTTTAAAAGGCTGCAGCGGCCCCACCTTGAAATCCGTTTGTAACTTCATGGGAGCTGTTGCTTATGAGCATTTGTAAGGCCACAACGGCGTCTATCGGAGTGAATGGAAGTGAACCTCCAAATTGCGCAGCATACACAGCAATCGGAGCGATAGATCCGAACACCCGTTCACGGTATGGATTGGTCGGTTCCCAGTAGAGTTTTTGCGCCATCTGGAGGTGTTTCAAAGTCAGTAAGCGAGCCTGTCGGCAGAATCATGCGTAACGAGTTGAGGATGGATAAAAGATCGATAGCCTCTTGAGCAATAGCTCCCTGAATCGGCGTAATCAGACCGAACGACGCGGCAGCCATCCCGATAACACTCAGTCCCATGCCTCCGACGGCAGAAAGCAGCGCGATGCTCCGCATTCTGCGCCCAATGTGCAGCAGTTCGTCAACACCAACTAGGGATGATTGCAGGATAACCGCGCCGGCTGCTTCTGAAGTAATGTCGCTGTTCACGCCCAACGCGATTCCCGCTGTCGCCGCCATCATCGCTGGCGCGTCGTTGATTCCGTCCCCGATGTAGAGCGTTCTCCCTTGCAGGGTCGTCTTGTGTACCAGTGCAACCTTCTCTTCAGGGCTCTTGCCTCCGTAGGCCTCTGTAATGCCCATGCGCTCCGCAAAGAGAGCGACCTCGGGAGCACGGTCGCCTGAAAGCAGGATGATTTTGGAGATGGAGTGCTTCGAGTCCAGATGACTGAGAAAGGATCTGCTCTCGCGACGGGGTTCGTCCTGAAAGTGGACAACGCCAGCGAGTTTACCATCGAGAAGGAGTATGCATTCCAGGCCCGGCGAGACGGGAGGCATCGCTGACGAGTTTTCGGGGGAAAGCTTGCCACGCCCCGTGACCGTGACCTGTCGCCCTGCAACCAGACCCGTGAGACCGGCCCCAGGCGCTTCGGAGACATTCTCGACACTGAGGAGTTCCAACTTGTCCTTCACTGCAGCAGCAAGCACGGCGCTTGCCAGGGGATGTTTCGAGTAGCGCTCCAGGCTTGCCATATACTGCAACGCCATCTCGCGGGTTGTGGCACCGAGGCAATCAATCGATGTGACAGTCGGCTTACCGTAGGTCAGCGTGCCAGTTTTGTCGACGATCAGAGTGTGGCAGGTATCCATCTTTTCGAGGATGGATGGGTCCTTGATGATGATACCGAGCTTGGCTCCGACAGAAATAGCACCGATGATCGCCACTGGAATCGAGATCAACAGGGGACATGGCGTTGCGATGACCAGTACGGCCAGGAATCGCTCGGACTGGCCGCTGAAGTACCAGCTTGCCAACGCGATGGCAATGGCAAGCGGCGTGTACCAGGAACCAAGCCTGTCGCCGAGCCGCTGTATCTGAGGCCGGTTCTCCTCCGAAGCATGGAGCACTTCCACGATCTTCGCGTAACGTGAGTCGCTGGCGATCTTCGTCGCCCGGATTGTTAGTGCCACATTCCCGTTGATGGAACCGGAAAGCACATTCGTTCCTGGCGCTTTTGCGATCAGGAATGGCTCGCCTGTGAGATACGACTCATCCATGCTGCCTTGCCCGCTGACCACGAGCCCATCGACCGGGCAGATTTCATGGGGATAGATGAGGAGTTCATCGCCGACGACAATCGAGTCGATGGATACGTCCTCTGCGGCAGTACCCGCTCTGTGGGCTATTTGCGGCATTCGCTTTGCCAAGGCGTTCAGTACAGAAGAGGCGCGGCGGGTAGCAAAGCCCTCGAGTGCCTGACCACCGGAGAGCATCAAGACCACGATGGCCGCAACCCAATACTGTCCAAGTATCAGGGAGGTCACAATTGAGAGCAGAGCAAGGATATCGACGCTGAAGTTTCCCTTAACGACCTGCTGTACAAGGGAGATCATTAATGGAACGCTGGCACCGGCAATGGCAACCAGCAGGACGATATTCAGAATATGCAAATCGTGCAGGAGCAGCTTTACCAACATCGCTGCAATCATCCCGGCTGCGATGAAGCTGGCCGTTGCGATGTGTGCGACAGGGCTGTCTAGCCACTTCGTGATTGTATTGGGTTCATTCATGGCACACGCTCGTTGGAGAAGACTACAACGCTCTTGCAGCTAAAGGTGTGTCCGAGAGCACTATAGTTCAATTTCAATAGGCCTATACTCGTCTGGCGTGCGTGACTCCCCCTTATCTTCGATCGCAAGTCCTAAGAATCCCTCGCCGACGACCCTTTTGCTTATCGGCGTGGGGTTGATCGTTGCGCTCTTGCTTGCCTGGCTCGGAAGAGTGATTCTAATGCTTCTGTTTGCGGCGATTGTGGTGGCAGCGCTCATGACTGCGGTCGTCGATTGGCTTGGCACAAGATACAAAATCGGTCGGCGAATATCCTTCCTACTCATTCTTTGCGTTGCAAGCGGATTAGTTGGTTTGACTGTCTGGCTCAGTGGCCCCAGTATCATCGCTCAGTTCGCAGATCTGCAAACCGACCTGCCTCAAGCGGCACACCAACTCATGGAAAGGGTCAATGGTTATGGCTGGGGAAGCTGGTTGCTTGCACAGTGGTCCGACTACTCCCAGCTTTCGAGTAGTGTCAGTTCCGCGTTGACGCGCATTGGGGGGATCGTTCTGAGCACGGCGACGGTACTATCAGGGCTCGTGCTCGTCGGCTTTCTCGGCCTCTATCTAGCAGCTGAACCGAAGGTCTACTTTGCTTATATTCAGAGGGTGACGCCTTCGGCATTCAGAACTAGGCTCAACGCTTGCGCCGCCGCAGCAGTTCGGAACTTACGCTGGTGGGTTCTCTCGCAGATGCTTTCAATGACCGCCGTGGGAGTTATTGTGGCGATAGGCTTGTGGATGCTGGGTGTACCGCTTGCTGGCATTCTCGGCATGATCGCGGCCCTACTCACTTTCATTCCGAACATCGGTCCCATCTTGTCGGTTGTTCCGGCTGCTTTATTGGCCGTTGCCATCAGTCCGATGAAGGGGCTGTTCACCGTGCTCCTATTTCTGGCGGTCCATTTTCTGGAAGGCAACGTCATCACTCCTTTGCTGGAACGGAGAATCGTCCGTCTGCCTCCAGCTCTCACGATGACTGCCCAGCTCTTGTTGGCCGTCATCGCCGGCCCCCTCGGTCTGGCCCTCGCTGCACCGTTAACAGCGGCTGCCCTCGGCGTCTTCGATGTGCTGGGCCCAATCGAAGCTGGCAACGAATCTCACAGCCCTAAAGAAGATTAGCTGCGGCGTAGGCTCCGCGATTGTCTTCCTGTCATCTATTGGCAGGTTGTCGCGATTCGTATGTAACCGCGCCTACCAGCGACGTTCGAGGCATGGAGTTTCGTAACACCCTCGTTCTGCCCCGGTTCGGGGAACTGGCCCGGCGAGCCCGCGTCCTTCGGAACGGTCATGTTGGGTAGCAAGAGATCGGCGGCCCCTTCGAGCAGGATTAAGTCGGTGACTCCGGCCTGCGACAGCACGTCGCGATCAAAGCGCGCCAGGGTATTCACCTTTTCTTGTGACGCTGACGCACTTCTTCGCTTGGATTGTGAAGTCTGGCCATCGTGAGCCGCGATATAGAAAAGCCTGGCCAACCGCGGCGATCGTTCTTCGGGAACCTATTCTGCCACTTGACCGTAGCTGTTCGGTAGGAGGTTCACATGCATGACACAAGAGTGCGGTTATCTCAGTTGTGGCTGTTCGCGTTATTGAACTACCTGTATGCGGACGTGCTTGCCCTGTACGCTTTCGTGGGCTCACCGAATAATGCGCCGCATCTCCCACCATGGGCCTTGATCGGTTCCGCGGTCTTGATGGAAATACCCATCGCCATGATTCTGGCGTCTCGGCTGCTTCCTTTTAAAGCAAACCGTCTGGCGAATATTATCGCGGGTGTCATTCTGACCCTTATAAACGGCTTTCTGACCTTCGTTCTGCCTCTGACAAACGGCGACTACCGCGACCCCACATTTCCAGCATACGTGTTCTTCGCCACGATCGAAACTGTATGTACGGTGGTCATCATCTGGCGGGCGTGGACTTGGGCTGACAGTGAGACGGTAACTAGTTCGGCGCGGATCGTCCGCCAATCGGCAGGGGGGATTGCTTCTTCGTAGCAAGCCGAAAAGCAGGACAGCGGGACTTCACAATCTAAAATCATCTAAACACTGGATTGTTCCGTCCATCCCGGTTTTCTCCGCGACCAAGAAGATGCAAGGTTGGAAAAATGCGGGACAGGCGGAATATTCCCTGGCTTTTATTACAATCCCCCATAACCCCAACTCATGCCCGATATCCACAAGACGATTGAGGCGGTTTGGAAGATTGAGTCCACGCGGCTGATTGCTGGGATTGCGCGCGTCACCCGCGATATCGGCGTTGCCGAGGAATTGTCGCAGGACGCTCTGGTGACGGCGCTCGAGCTGTGGCCCGAAGAGGGTATCCCTGAAAACCCTGCGGCGTGGCTGAGGACGGCGGCGAAGCGTCGCGCCATCGACTATTTGCGACGTGGCCAGATGCTGATACAAAAGCACGAAGAAATTGCTCGTGAACTTGAATTTCAACAGCAGCAGCTCGCGGACGCGCTCGATCTGGCGCTTGACCAAGTCATCGACGACGACGTTCTGCGGCTTATCTTCACCGCGTGCCATCCGGTGCTCGCAGTTGAAGGGCGCATCGCGCTGACGCTGCGACTGATCTGCGGGCTTACGACTCCTGAAATTGCGCGCGCCTTTCTGGTGCCAGAGAAGACCATGGGGCAGCGAATTTTTCGCGCCAAGAGGACTCTCTCGGAAGCGCGTGTTCCATTTGAGACGCCGCGCGGCGACGAGTTACGCAGTCGGGTGGAATCTGTACTCTCGGTCGTCTACCTGATTTTCAACGAGGGATATACCGCGACCTCGGGGGAACAATGGATGCGGGCCGCGCTCTGCGACGAGGCGCTGCGCCTTGGACGCATGCTGGCGCAACTTCTTCCCGGCGAACCGGAAGTCCACGGCCTGCTCGCGTTGATGGAGTTGCAGGCATCGCGCAACGCGGCGCGCCTCGGAAAAAGTGGCGAAGCAGTCTTGTTGCCGAACCAGGACCGCTCATTGTGGAACCACGCCCAGATTCGGCGGGGGATGGCTGCGCTCGAACACGCGCAAACACTTGGCGGCGGCGCGAAGCAGTATGCTTTGCAGGCGGCCATCGCCGCCTGCCACATGCGGGCCCTCACTGCCGAAGAGACCGACTGGGAGCAGGTGGTTCTTCTCTATGACGCGCTGTTGCAGATCAGTCCATCGCCTATCGTAGGGCTGAATCGGGCAGTTGCGGTCGGCATGGCGCGAGGCCCTGCCGCTGGACTCGATGCGGTCGATAAGCTTACCGACGACCCCGCGTTGGTTGCCTACCACCTGCTTCCCACCGTCCGCGGAGACATGCTGGCAAAGCTGGGCAGGTTCGACGAGGCGCGAGACGAAATCCAACGCGCAATCGCAATGACGCAAAACCTGCGCGAGCAGGAGCTGTTAAAAGAAAAACTAAAGCGGATCGTTCAATAGAGTAAAAGGTGGTGGAGGCCGCGGGAGTCGAACCCGCGTCCCCATTTAGATTCTGTAACTTGGTCAATTGCGATTAGCTCGGGTGTTGCCATTTGTCAGAAAGCCTTCTAATTGCAACCATTCGACAAACCGGTCGATCCAGTGATCCGTAGGAAGGTTTTGCCTTCGCATTCCGAAAGCATGATTACCCTTCGCATAAATGTGCAGTTCGGCCGCTTTTTGGACGGAAGTCCACTTCTCATAGAGCGCAACGCTCTTCGGCGAGAGCGAATCGTCACTCGCGGCTGCTATGAACATGGGCGGTGCATCCGATGGGACGAGAACATCGTCCGATAATCCGAACGAATAGATTGGAGCTACAAACGCGGGCCGACCTTCGGGCGCGTAGTGGACCGCAACTTCGGCAGTAACCGTTCCGCCGGCGGAGAAGCCGATGATTCCGATACGATCGGGAGAAATCCCCCATTCCGCCGCATGCTGCCGAACCCAAGTGACCGCGGCTAACCCGTCTGCAACGGCCAAAGGTTTGATCTTCTTCATGGCCTCAACATACTTCGGTCTATCCGCGAACAATGGCCCGTATTCCTGGGTGGCGTCCTCGCCGGTATGCATCAGGCGATATTTCAAAACGAATGCGGTCACGCCTTTCGCGGCCAGATACTGGGCAACTTCAGTCCCTTCAGTCGCGATGGACAAGGCCATAAAACTCCCCCCTGGGCAGATAACGACTGCCGTGCCATTTTTCAACTCCGGAGAAGGTTTGAACACGGTAAGGGTGGGCCGGGTCACATTGGTCACGACGTCTGTGTTCCAGACTTTGGAAAAGTACTGCTTCTCCGGGTAATTCTCCTGCGTTGAGCCGGGCGCGGTACCGGCATAGAGCGGGATCACTTCCTGTGCGGTTCCGACGGCCACCAGTGACAGCACGAAACAGAAGACTCGAACGGCGAAAGATTCCATGGTCTGGCAAGATTATCAGCTAGAGAGCGAGACGACCAGTTTCTCTGCCGTCTGTTGGACAGCTGTCCAACAATGGAGAACTTGCTTTCGGAAGTCCGCCCTTAATCGCCAAGTTCTCAATGAATGACAGCGGGCCAAGGCGCTCAAGAGTTGTTTCAACGTGCTTCTTGCGGGCGTTTTGGGTGGATGGTCGGCTAACAGGAAGTTATGTAGATCCTACCGGGAGAACGCAGCAGTGAGAGACCAATCACTCTGATTCTCCCCAGCCATTCCTGCCGGGAATAGCTGTCCGCCGAACATTCACCGGACAGCGTGATTGAGTGGGGCTAGCTTTGCGCCAACAGCAGACGATTTGAGGCGCTGCCGGAGGTGCATTTCTTGGCTGGCTCTGGAGTGGGAAGCTCCCGTCGCGTCCATCTTCCGTACCGTCGCGACCGCTCGCTCCCAGCTGCGGGTCTTCAGGCTGCGGCGAACATATTTATCGCCGATCATTCCCTCTACCCAAGCCGGGCAGGTGCAGCGCCTGTAATAACGATCTGTGGCTGTTGCAGAGGGAGGGATTGTGACGATGGTAAATCGTGAGCCTGCCGACATCATCGTACAATTTGCAACTGTATTTTTATATATTATTGAAATTAAGCGAGTAAAAAATGGTGGAGGCGGCGGGAGTCGAACCCGCGTCCGAAGGTGTTACTGGTCAAGAGACTACATGCTTATTCCTGTTCATGCCCTGGGCATTACCCCAGGACGTTCGCGGCCTCCGCTCAGAACGGACAAGAAACGGGTGCCGCTAGCCTGTGATCTTAACCTCACTCCCCAGACGTAGAAGAGAAGAGCAGCCCTCTGTGTGACGTTCGCTCGCCGCCCAAGGGCGAAGCGGCGGAGAACGGCTGCTTAATTAATTAAGCTGCGTATGCCATTTGTTGATTGGCAATTATCATTTTCCACGCGATTACGGGTGTATGGACCCCGGCATGCCTCTTGGCCGCAAGCATCTCCGTCGAAGCCGTGACGCCCCCACTGGTGGGAATTGGCCGAAAAAGAACTGCTTCCAGACTAGGTTGAGCCCAGGAGGAAGTCAATTGTTAGATGCCGCTGCGGCGCACCGAGGTTCAAGGGGATTTGCCGACTGACCGGCAACGCTAAGTGCCGATTTTAGGCAGCACCCTATTGCGCCGCGTCCGCGCCCTTCTTCCCGATCAATACAGCGTCCTGCATCTGCTTGAAAAGATCTCCCACCGCTGCCGGGGAGTGGGACATGAACAGCGTATTGCTGCGGTCGTTGGAGGCGATTTCTTTCATTGTGTCCAGATATTGCGTGACCAGCACCAGCATCATCACATCGTGCGGAGTCGATCCCTCTACTGCTTTGGCAAAGGTTTCTACTGATTCTTTCAATCCCTCGATGATGGCTTTTCGCTGGTTGGCGATGCCTTGCCCCTGCAGCGCCTTGCTTTCAGCTTCGGCTTCAGCCTGCTTCACCTTCAGGATTTTTTCCGCCTCGCCGCGCGCGGTGGCGGCGACTTGCTCGCGCTGCGCTGCGTTGATGTCGTTCATCGCGGCTTTCACTTTTTCGTCGGGCTCGATGTCAGTCACCAACGCCTGATCGATCGCATACCCGTACGTCTTCATCACGTCGTCGAGACCTTCTTTGATCGCGACAGCGATGTCGGACTGTTGCAGGAAGGCGTCGTCCAAAATCATCTTCGGCACGTGGCCCAGAATAACGTTGAACACGTACGACGAAATCTGCTGTTTCGGATTGGCCAATTTGTAAAACGCTTCGTATACGTGGTCGGGAATCACGTGATATTGGACCGACACCGGGATTTTCACGAATACGTTGTCTTTCGTTTTGGTTTCTACGTCGAGCGCTAACTGCTGGACGCGCAGGTCGATTCGCCCGGCGATCTGATCGAGCCAGGGCAGCTTAAAGTTGATTCCTGCACCCGCCACGCGAAGGAATCGTCCCATGCGTTGCACCACCACCGCTTCCGCGGTCTGCACCTGAAAAAACCCTTTTAATATCGTCCCGATTGCAAACAGAATCAGCACGGCCGCGAACATAAATTCGAGTGCTTGCATGAAATCCATAATTATTGTCCTAAGTTGCTACGAGAAGTGGCGACACTTGCCAAGCGAAGTTATATACCTTCGTCCGCCGCGAGTAAACTGCATCACGGGCTGTAGAATGAGCATCTGTTGACCGGAGATGAATTTTCCCGTCCAAACTCTGCAACGCCTATGCCGGTGAAAACTCATTGTCTGCCCTTTAGCGAAATCCCTCACACCACAGCCTTGTTTCGCGACTTCTTAGCGAGGGCTGACAAGACCTTGCAGTTTTATCCGCGCTCGCCACGTTTTGCGGATTGGTTTCGAGAGGCCGCCAAAAATCTTGTTTACGCCCCTGAACGCCGGGCGCAGGTTGCCGGAATTCTCCAACGGCAAAATGTAGTGTGGAGTTCATTCGCCGAAACCACGCGCAACATCGAGCGCTTTCGCTCCGGCGCGTGTGCCGTGGTGACGGGACAGCAAGTCGGCCTCTTTGGCGGACCGCTATTCACCATTTTGAAAGCGCTGACCGCGGTGAAGTTCGCCCAGCAAGCCACCGATGCTGGTGTCGATTGTGTGCCGATTTTCTGGCTGGCAAACGAAGACCATGATCTTGACGAAGTAAATCACGTTTCGATTCCCGCCCAGGATTTTCATCTTGAGCGTGTCTCCGCGCCGACGACGGGCGCGGCGAATGCACAGGTCGGATCGATCGCGTTTGGACAGGAAATTGTTGCCGCGGTTGACGAAGCTTCCCGTTTGCTCGGGGAATCCGAAGCTACCAATTGGCTCAGAGAAACCTATCGTCCCGGGCAAACCTTCGGCAGCGCATTCGCTTCGCTGTTTGCAAAAGTTTTCGCCGAATCTGGAGTGATTTTGCTGGACGGCTCCGACCCCGGATTGCGTGCAATCGCTCGGCCAATTTTCACTGCAGCGATCGAACGGGCGGCTGAACTTGACGATCTTCTTCTTCATCGCGGCAAAGAACTGGAAGCCGCCGGCTATCACCAGCAAGTTAAAGTCACGCCGGACTCGACATTGCTGTTCGCAATCCAGAACGGTGCGCGGTTGCCCATCCGCGGACGCGCGAGTGGAGAGCCGAACGAAGCGTTCGCCATCGGGCACGAAAAGTTAAGCTCGAAGGAATTGTTGCGGCGCATCGATCGGTCGCCGGGAGACTTTAGTCCCAATGTGCTGTTGCGTCCGATCATGCAAGACTATCTTCTGCCGACGATTGCCTATGCGGGCGGGCCGGCGGAGGTAGCCTACTTCGCGCAAACGGGCGTCGTCTACGAAGCGCTGCTCGGGAAAATTACGCCCGTCATTCCCAGATTCTCGGCCACCATGATTGAAGCGAAACCCGATTCGCTGCTCGAAAAGCACCACCTCAGGCTATCTGATCTGTTCGCGGGGCCAACTTCGGTCCGCGAACGTCTCGGTGCGCTAAGTCTTCCAGCTGACGTGCAATCGGCTTTGTCGCAAGCGGCATTGACGCTGGATAAAACTGTGAACGAAATCAGCGCTGCGCTCCGTCAACTCGACCCGACGCTGGTCGCGGCAGCCGCGACCGCTGGATCAAAGATGCGGCATCAGATCACTCGCTTGAGCGGTAAAGCGGCGCGCGCCCAACTCAGAAGGGAAGAGGTGCTTGCCCGGCACGGGGATCTCCTTTCCAGCGCGCTGTACCCAGACAACGAGCTGCAAGAACGGGCAACCGCCGCCATATATTTCCTGGCCTGCTATCCCGACCTCATCGACCGCCTCACCGCAGCCTTGCAAACTGACTGCCTCGACCACCAACTGCTGCACCTTGCGGCATAGGTACCGGCGCACTCCTGATCACTGACTTTTTCCTTGAACTGGGGTTATCATTTCCAACAAGTCGCCTTAACGGCTTTATTCAGTCATGGGTCTGTTTGCAAAAATTATTGCCTGGCCGTATCAGCCTCTGGGCCGCGTCCACCTTCTATCGGCAGCGATCTTTCTGCTGTGGAAGCATGACGACCAGGAGCCGATCTTCAACATCCTCTGGATGTTGGTATTCGGATTCGCCACTCTAAATATCCTCGGTATGGCAGCGCGCCGCTTCGACTCCAATCGCCGCCGCCTCAACTTCGGCGAACTGATGGCGATTCTGATTGTGCTGGTCGCGGTCGTCCTGCTCGGATGGGAACTGCTCAACCTCTTCCACATTTTCCCGATTCGCATCCAGTTGTAATCGGGTAGCCTGCCGACTGCGTTATCATTGCCTGGATGGCGAAATCGTCCCGAGCCGAAGCCTTTGAAGTCACTTGTCCATGTTGCAGCGCAGTGCTGAAAGTGGACCCTGAATCACAGGCGATCATTGCCCACACCGCCGCCGTCAAGCCCAAGACCTTCAACGACCTCGAAGAAGCCGCGCGCTCCATGAAAGAGCAGGATAGCCGCCGCGATTCCATCTTCCGCCAGTCGGTCGAAAACCAGAGAAACTCTGCCGATCTGCTGGAGAAAAAATTTCAAGAAGCAGTCAAGAAAGCCAAAGAAAGCCCAGACACCGGCAAGCCCATCCGCGACTTCGATTTGGACTAGACTTCCAGATCAAGGCAATTTTCCCGAGCCGTAATCGCCGCAATCCCGCCCCATGCTATAGTCGCTTTTCCGTGTCCGAAATCAAGCTCTATCCCCGCACTGCGCTGGCTCTTCTGACGACACTCAACCTGCTCAATTACGTCGACCGCTCTGTCTTGTTTGCGGTGCAACCGCTGGTGCAAGCCGAGTTTCATTTGAGCAACGCCGAGGTCGGATATCTCACCAGCGCGTTTCTCGCCTTCTACATGATCGCGGCGCCGTTCACCGGCCCGCTGGCCGACAGGTTTTCGCGCAAGCGCTTGATTATTTTCGGTGCAATCTTCTGGAGCGGCCTCACGCTGCTCACTGCCATCACGCACACCTATTGGGAACTGTTGATCCGCCACACTCTGGTCGGGATCGGCGAAGCTACATTCGTCACGATTGCTCCCACGTTTGTAGCGGATTCTTTTCCTGAACGCCTTCGCGGCCGCATCTTCGGCATCTTCTATCTGGCGATCCCCGTCGGCACCGCTGCCGGATACTTACTCGGTGGCAGCCTCGGCACCGCTCATGGCTGGCGCTTTCCCTTTTACATCGCGGCATTTCCCGGCTTTCTTCTGGCTCTCGCCATCGCTTTCCTGCCCGAACCGCCACGCGGACAATTCGACTCCGAAAAAGCCAATAACCAAGGGAGCAGCGTCAGGAGCCTGTGGCGCAACCCGGCTTTTTGGACCGTCACCCTCGGCATGGCCGCAGGCACGTTTTCGCTAGGCGGGATTCAGGTCTGGATGCCGACCTTCCTGTCGCAGGCCCGCGGATATACCCTCGCCGCCGCCAATCGCACGTTCGGCCTGATCGTGGTGGTCGATGGAATCCTGGCGTCGCTGATTGGAGGCTGGCTGGGCGACGTGTTGCTGCCGCGCATGAAAGGTTCTTACTACTTCGTGTCTGCCGTAAGCATGGGGCTCGGCGTTCCGGTGATGATCGTCGCGTTGTTCTATCAAGGCTCGATCATGTTGCCAGCCATCGCGGTGGCCGCGTTTCTCTTGCTGCTCAACACCTCTCCGCTGAATACCGCTCTGATCAACGCGGTCAGCTCACCTATTCGCGCCACGGCCATTGCCATCAACATTTTTATCTTCCACTTGTTGGGAGACGTGCCGTCGCCGACATTGATGGGAATCGTCGCGGACCACCATTCGCTACAAGCCGCCTTCATTCTTCCGGTGATTGCCATGGGAGTTTCGTCCGCCGTGTTGTTTTATGGAATGCGCTTCGCGAGGCCGATTCAGTTCGGCTCATCCGGTGCCGCTTCAGGATGACCGTTTTCTACTGGATCACGGGCTGCCTGCTCGCGCTGGCTTGGCTGAGTCGAATCGTGGATGCCGCGATCGGCATGCCCACGATCGCCGATATCTCTGAAGAAAAGTGGAACCAGACGCCGGTTCCAGAGCCGCGCATAAGCATTATTGTTCCGGCACGCAACGAACAGGAAACGATCGCTCAAGTCCTGCAACATCTACTCGCGCTCGATTACGAAAATTACGAAGTGGTCGCGGTCAATGACCGGTCAACCGATGAAACCGGGCGTCAAATGGAATCCGTGGCCAGAGACCGCTTGCGCATTCTTCATATTGAAGAGTTGCCATCCGGCTGGTTGGGAAAGCCCCACGCCATGTGGAAGGCCGCTCAACAAGCCTCGGGCGATTGGCTGCTCTTCACCGACGCCGACGTGTTCTTCAGACCCGATGTGATACGCCGGGCGCTTTCATATGCAGAGGAATCAGGCGCTGACCATGTCGTTTTGTTTCCGCGCTTACTCTTGCACAGCGTCGGGGAACGCATCATGATTGCCTTTTTTCAAAGCATGTTCGTGTTCGGCCATCGCCCCTGGAAAGTTGCCGATCCAAAAAGCAAAGATCATATCGGCGTGGGAGCCTTCAATCTGATTCGCCGGAAGGTTTACGACGCGATCGGGACCTACGAAGCCTTGCGATTCGAAGTACTCGATGACATGAAGCTCGGCAAGGTAGTGAAGAACAAAGGTTTCTCGCAGCGCAATGTTTTTGGCAACGACCTGATTTCCCTGCGCTGGGGCCATGGTGCAAGCGGCATTGTGGATAACGTTACCAAAAACTTCTTCGCGGTCATGTCGTTTCAAACCTGGCGCATGATTGCATCGAGCTTTGCCGTTGCCGTCCTCAATCTCATGCCGTTTGCCGGCATATTCCTCGCGCACGGCTGGGCGAAGATTCCATTCGCCCTGGCACTTTCAGGAATTTTCGGGATTTACCTCGGAATGGCAAAGCGCTCCGATTTTGGAGCGTACTATTTTCTGCTGCATCCCGTCGGAGCGTTCTTGTTTGTCTATGCGATGCTGCGCTCAATGACGCTCACGCTCTCGCAAGACGGAATCGTCTGGCGCGGCACCAAATACCGCCTCGACGAATTGCGGAAGGGCATGGTTTAGCCGCCAAAATCCGCCAGGAACAATATCGCTTGCGTTATATTTGTTTCCGACATGAAACGCTTTTTAGTCTTCTCCGTCCTGCTCAGCTTGACTTTTGCAATCGCGCACGCCACAGCTTCGGCCCAGGCTACTTACAAATATTTCAGAAGCGGCAACCCAGCCGATAAGACTTCTCAAACCACGCCGGGGATCGCCA
Organism: Terriglobia bacterium; assembly: GCA_963771505.1. Lineage (GTDB taxonomy): Bacteria > Acidobacteriota > Terriglobia > Terriglobales > Acidobacteriaceae > JAJPHW01. Next base: position 784,040 of record CAVYTO010000002.1, on the reverse strand, counting down.
TGATGGGCGGAGGCTCAGATCTGGACGAAGCGTTCCGCTGGTTATGCAATCGCGGTGGCGGTGGCGACTTTCTCGTTCTGCGCGCCCATGGTGACGACGATTACAACTCCTACGTGCAAGGGCTGTGCAAGACTAACTCTGTTTCCACGCTGATCATTCCCGACCGCCAATCCGCAATGGATCCTGCCGTGGCCGACATCATCCGCCATGCCGAAGCGATCTTTGTGGCTGGCGGCGATCAAGCTCTATATGTTCGTTTTTGGAAGGATACTCCTGTAGAAGAAGCCATCAACGCCGGCATCGCCGCGGGGAAACCGATCGGTGGGACGAGCGCCGGCCTCGCAATTCAAGGCGAATTCTCCTACGGAGCCTTGAATGATCCCGACGACAGCGAACTGCATTCGAAAGATGCCTTACCGGACCCCTTCCATAATCAGGTCACCATCGTCCGAGACTTTCTAAAGATTCCCCGTCTCGAAGGCACGATTACCGACAGCCACTTCGCCAAGCGGGACCGCATGGGGCGAACGTTGGTATTTCTGGCGAGAATCATGCAGGACGGTATGTCGCCGCATCCCCGCGAGGTCGCGGTCGACGAAAAATCGGCTGTTCTGGTTGATGAACATGGAATCGGCGCAGTTGTGGGCTCGGGTAAAGGGGCATACTTTCTTCGGCCAACCCAGCTTCCGGAGGTTTGCAAGAAAAGCGTCCCACTGACTTTTAAGAAGATTGACGTTTACAAAGCTCCGAAGGGTTCGACGTTCGATCTCAGTTCATGGTCGGGCACTGGTGGAATCTCATATTCGCTTTCCGTGGAGAATGGCAATATCACAAGCACACACAGGGGTGGCGACGTGTATTGACTGGCAAATGTCGCCCGAGCATTTAACCCCGGATCAATTTCGTAATTGACTTTAGTTTTATTTCTTGCAACACTTGCGCCGTCGTAGAGGCGTGCTCCCCACGAAGCGAACAGCGATGACGAACGGATCGCTAAATTTTCCCACCAGCCACTTGGAACAAGTGGTCAGGCTCGTCGACTGCGGCAAACGCTCAGCCGGCCTGTGATCCCGCGGTGCCCACTCTTGAATTTCTTCGCCCAATCCTAACGAACAACCCAGGGAGACTTCGAATGAAGGCCTACATGACGACTACGCGGTGCGTTGGATTTCTGCTGTTGGCAGTTTTTGAACTAGCCGGGTTCGCTGCCGGCCAAAGCGCCCAAGGCCGAATACTCGGCACCATCAGCGACCAGAGCGGCGCGGTCGTTTCCGGGGCTAAAGTAAGCATCACGAATCGCGGCACCAACATCACTCGCAATCTGGTCACAAATCGCTCCGGCGAATACGTTGCGCCTTCGCTGGACGCTGGAACCTACAGCGTTTCCGCCGAGGCTAGCGGATTCAAGAAGGCGGAAAGCTCTTCGGTGGTTGTCGAAGTGTCCCGCGACGCGCGCGTCGACCTCAAGCTGCAAACCGGCGCCGCCACGGAGGTGGTCGAGGTCAAAGCCGACGAGACGCTGTTGGACACTACCGATTCAACTCTCAACGGAGTTATCACGAACAAGGCGATCAATGAGCTCCCGCTGCAAGGCCGCGATTTCCAAAACCTCCTGCCGCTGCATCCCGGAGTTCAACGGACACCCGGCGGCGGATTTCAGTCCGTCACCTCGAACGGCAATCGCGCCGACGAGAACAATTTTTTCATCGACGGCGCTAGTGACAACGACGTGTATTACGGCGAATCTGTCGTGAACGAAGCAGGCATTCAGGGAACACCGGCCAGTTTCCTTCCTTTGGACGCGATTCAGGAATTCAACACTCAGGAAAGTCCGACAGCGGAGTACGGGCAAAAACCCGGCGTGGTGATGAACCTCGGGCTGAAGTCGGGAACCAACGCCTTTCACGGAACCGCCTACTATTTCCATCGCAACAGCGCACTCGACGCGCGAAACTATTTTGATCCGGCGCCGAATCCGGTTTCCGCCTTAATCATGCATCAATTCGGCGCTTCCGCGGGTGGGGCAATTAAGAAAGACAAATGGTTTTACTTCCTAAATTACGAAGGTATTCGAGACAAGGTCGGAAATCCCGGTGTGTACGACAGTCCTGTGACCAGCTCTTTGGCCAGTCAACTCGGGGGCATCTCGAATTCCGACGGAAGTCCGAACTCCGCGACCTACAGCCTTCCCGACGCTCTGGCTTACTTCAATCCCAGCAGCCCGAGCTATGCGCTCAATCAGAGTTACTGTTTTCAAAACACAAATAGCACGACCTGTGCGCCAAATCCCCTCAGTTTGAGCTTGACTCATCTGTTCGAGCCCAATCCCGGATTCACGCTGAAGCAATCGGATCCTGCCGCCATCAACTTTGACTGGCTGAACACAAATCGCGGAGACAATCTGGTAGCCAAGACCGATTACAACTTCAATGACAACAACGTGCTCAGTCTGAGTTATTTTTATGGCAACAGTTCGCTGGTAGAAGCCGACACGATTGCCTTGCGCCCCGAGTGGCTCTCGACGACCAGCCCGGTCACCCAGGTGCTCGGCGCGAACTGGACGTGGACTCCTAACTCTCGTTGGGTGAACGAGGCCCACTTTAGCTTTAATAAGTTCAACGAAGCCATCTTTCCGGTCGATCACAATGTCAACCCATCCGCCTACGGTCTCGATACTGGCGTCACCAACCCAGCCCTTTTCGGATTTCCCCGGATCAACCCCGGCAGCGACGCGTTCAATTACCTTGGAGGCAATTCCAGCTGGCCTCTGGAGACTACTCCCAGCGAAACCTACAACGCCTCCGACACCGTTTCGTACGCGGCCGGAAACCATACAATCCGCTTTGGTGGCCAATTCCGGTATGGCGACGTCAAGTATTTCCGCGCCACCGAAGGCCGTGGCCGCGTTGATTTCAGCGATCTGACGGACTTCATTGATGGCAACGTCCACCGCTGGGAATATTTGTACGGAAACCCTGGCCGGGACGTCAGCATGAAAGGTTTCGGCATTTTCTTTCAAGATGGTTATCGCGCCACGCAAAAGTTAAGCTTAAATTTCGGACTTCGTTACGACGTGACGTATCCGATCAAAGATTCGCACAATCAGCTCGCCAACTATCTTCCGACGTTGCCGAATGGGCAGACGGGCGGAATTGTGCAGGTGGGGCAGGGAATCAGCTCGCCCTATCAAACCAACTACAATAATATTTCTCCCCGGATTGGTTTCGCCTACGACTTGTTCGGCAATGGAAAGACCGTGCTGCGTGGCGGCGCCGGAATCATCTTCGAAGAACCCGTGATCCGAACTTTCATGTTCAGCGGTGGTGGGCTGAACCTCAACCCCAGCGGCGTTCCCTACGTCGACGAGAACGGAAACACCGTGCAGCCTAAAGGCACGATCACTTCGTTCCTGGTGAACACGACTGACACCTCATTGCTCAATTGGGGTCTCCATTCTGGGCCGATCTTCCCGGCATCTGCTGGTCAATCGTGCAGTCTGAGCAGTCAATGCTCGGTTTTTGCCGTCGACCCGCACTTACAGACTCCCTACGTTGAGAACTGGAACCTCAACCTGCAACAGCTCATTTCGCCCACGGCAGTTCTGCAAGTTGCCTACGTCGCCAACCACGGCGTCAACCTCTATAGTCTGGTGGATATCAATCAGGTCAATCCTCTATCGACTCTGGAAGACCCAAACTTAGGCTGCGATCACTGCGAATCCAGCGGGCGTCCGCTCAATGCAAACTGCACAGTCGGTGGACTCGGCCTCGGCGGTCCGTGCTTTCCATACCTAGGATTCGTCACCAAGCTCGGCAACCAAGGGAACTCAATCTACAATTCCTTGCAGGTCACGTTCACCAAGCGTTATTCACACGGCCTCTATCTGCTCGCCGGCTACACTTACGCCCACGCTATCGACACAGCCAGCAGCAACGTCACGGCCTTCCTGCCGCAGAATAGTCTCGATTATGCCGCCGAGCGCGGCAACAGTGACTTCGACATCCGCAATCGCTTTACGCTCTCCGTGGCCTACGATCTGCCATCAAAGAAGTCGCCACTACAGATGCTCGAGGGATGGCAGGTCACGACAATTGCCACACTGGAGGGCAGCGAACCGTATACGCTTTACGATCTGGGTAATGACGTCAGCCTGACCGGAGAATTTAACGATCGATGGGATTTCTCTGGAAATCCGGGTGACGTTCATTGGTCCCCAAAAAATCCTATTCCTTACATCGATCCCTCGAATTTCACTTCGGATGCAAACGGCAATGTCACCGGAGGCTCAACGCCGCAAGCGCAGCAATGTTATAACTCCGCAGTCGCGATCGGAGGGCAAGCTGCCGCGAATCAGCTGAACGGAAATCCGATTTTCGCCAACAACGCGGGTTTTTCCAGCACTCAAGGCGGGTGTTACGTCTCCGGAAGCGCCGTAATCACACCGCCTGCGCCGGGTACATTCGGCAACATGGGGCGTAATATCTTCCGCGGGCCGAGCTTTAGAAATTGGGATTTTTCCATCTCCAAGGTGTGGAAGTTTAATGATCGCGTGAAGATGCAATTCCGGGGCGAATTCTTCAACATCCTCAATCATCCCAACTTTGACGTGTTCTCTTTGAATAACGATGTTTCGGCCCCGGGCGCGGTTGGCACCGCGATCTTCACTCCAGATTTGGGCAGCGCCTCGAACCCGGTACTCGGTTCCGGCGGGTCAAGGCACATACAACTCGGTGCAAAAGTGATCTGGTAGTAACGCTGTTGGTGTGAGTGCTTCGCGGCGGGGCAATTGCGGGATTTCGACGGGAAACAAAAAGAAGCTGGAGGCAATCTGCTCTCCAGCCTCTTCATCTTCTATTTTTGGTCGGGCTTTTTGTCTGTGCTAGCTGGCTGATCGCCTTGGGCCGGCGTTTTGCCCATGTCTTTATCTTTCGCGTCCGCCTTCGGTTGGATGGAAAGCAACTCCACTTCAAAAATGAGCGTGGAGTTGGGGCCGATGTCAGCGCCGGCACCGCGGTCCGCGTAAGCGAGGTCAGGTGGAACGAAGAGTTGCCATTTCGATCCCACAGGCATCAGCTGCAATGCCTCGGTCCATCCCTTGATTACTCCGCTCACCGGGAAGGTAGCCGGTTCATTGCGCTTGTAAGAGCTATCGAATTCTTTACCATCAATCAGTGTGCCGCGATAGTTGCAGACCACCGAATCGCTGGCGGTCGGCTTCGGTCCCGTGCCCGCTTTCAAAATCTTGTACTGTAGGCCGCTCGGCAGGGTCACGACCCCTTCTTTACTTTTATTCGCGGCGAGAAAGTCGTCGCCAGTTTTCTTGTTTAGTGCGCCCATCGCTTCCGCCTTCTCCTGCGACTGTTTGCGCAGATCATTCTGTACGTCGGTGATGGCGGCGTGCGCTTCGTCATCGGTGAGTAACAGCTTGTTGCCATTCAACGCGTCTTTAACGCCGCGCGCGAGCAGGTCGGCATTCACGGGAACCGATTGTTTCTTGAGATTGGTTCCGAGGTTCATGCCCAGGGCATAGCTGAACTTGTCCTTCTTTGTGGTCAGCGTGGTGGTGGCTGCGGAAGTCTTTTTGGCAGCGGTGGTCCCCGCTTTGTGGGTTGTCGTCGCGGTTGATGGTTTGGTGGCCGGCGCAGTGTCGGTTTGCGCGCTACAGAGCAGGCTTCCGACGATCACGAATCCTACCGCCAATGGCTGGTAATGCTGATTGAAGAATTTATGCATTCAACCATTGTCCCATTGGTGGAAGTATCCGGCAAACCGAAGCGTTGGAAGCATTGGCCCCTTCAATCAGGTTCCGATCCCGGGTCAATTTCGACGGGATAGGTGACCGGTTGCTTCCTCTTGGCTGCGGGATGACTCGCGCGGGGCAAACTGAACCTCCCAGAGCTGTAGTGGCCGTGATTTTCCACGTCGTAAGCCTTGGGCAGCGGCGGCAAATGCGAAGCCTCGCCGCCGAGTTGGCGCATTCGCTCGACGACGATCTCGGCCTGTCCGTCATATTCCCGCACGGCACCGCTGACTTCCACGAGTTTGCCCTGCAACGATTGCACGTCCCCTACCCGCTTGAGGTCGCGCGCGAAAACCACCGCCGAGAAAGCGCACGACGTCGAGCCCGAACAAAATGCGAGCTTGGTGACGCCATCAGGACCGCGTTCTACGCTAGTGACATTTCCCACTACGCAGCGCACTTCTCCCACGTGATCGTGGGCGGCGGATGGGGGAATACACTCCGCCTGCAAACTCAGGGCGCACAAAAACACGACGGTTGTTGCAGGGCAGAACAGATGGAAGCGCATGACGATTCACTCTCTGCCATGCTATGCGGGCTGTGACTGAAAACGCCGCGGCCCAGAAAAATAAATGGAGAAATGGTTCCCAGTTTGGACATGAAGATCGCCGAGGCGCGACAGGCTGTCGACCCCGGCGATCTGAAGACAAGAGCTTGAATTTATGTAAACGACTTGACTGCCGCGGCTTCGTCGTCCTTCACGTCGAACACGGTGTACAGTTTCGTGATCTGAAGAAGATCGTGCACTTTTTTGGTCAGATTTAGCAGCTTCAGCTCGCCGCCCTGATTTTTCACGGTGGTGTAAGCGCTCACCAGTTCGCCGATACCCGAGCTGTCGATGTAATTTACGTCGCCCAGGTTGAGCAGGATTTTTTTGTCGCCCTTGGCTAGAAGCTCGCGCACTGCGTCCCGCAGGACCACACTGCCTTCGCCGAGCGTGATTCGGCCGCTGCAATCCACAATGGTTACGCCGTTCACCTGGCGGGTGGTCGATTTCATGGTCACTGAGAAGCCTCCTTGCGGTCCCCGGTGGATCCGTGAACGCGCTTGACTAATTTAATTTCGGTGCCAGTCGCAGAAGGGTGGATGTCCACCTCATCCATGAATGAGCGAATCAAAAAAATTCCCCGTCCCGAACTTTTCATTAGGTTGTCCGGAGCCAGAGGATCGGGAATTGCACCCATATCCAAACCTTTGCCCTGGTCTCGGATTGTGATGATGAGGTCGGTGCCGGTGCTTTCGAATTCGAACGTCACTTTTTTCTCAGGATCGTAAGCGTTCCCGTGCAACACCGCGTTCACGGCAGCTTCCCTGACGGCCATCGAGATTCGCATGATTTCTTCGTCATCAAAGCCGGCTTCCGCCGCTATGCGGCTGGCGGTCTGCTCGGCGCTGTCTACTGTCTCCAAAGTCGAATCAAGCGTAAAGGAGACCCGTTGATCGGTCATGACGAATTGTCGAAAACGATCCGCGAACTCGACTGCCGGGCCTGTTTGCCCGCAATCTACGGATGGGGTAGTTTGCCTTGTCCTCTGTGGAAATGTCAACGCGGCGCGGGGAAACCAAGAGACTTCGTCGTCGCTCCAATACCGTCGCCTCGAATCCCAAGCGCGATCTTCGAATAGCGGGTAACATAAACGGAGTCATATTTTCTAGGAGAATACATGAGCGCAGATGAAGCGAAGTCGAAATCAGGATCGAAAGCAACCAAGGCAGCCGGCGAGGAACACGCCGCTCGCAGACACGCCAATAAACTAAGGAAGAAGAAAGCCCATCGCCGAACTCTCCGCAGGTCCAATACAACCGGCTGAACGGCATCCGTTACCATTTCTTGAAGATAACTGCCACCGCGCCGACGATCATTAGGAAGCCAACGATGTAATTCCATTTAAGTGGCTCTTTAAGATAGAGCACCGAAAACACTGAGAACACGGTTAGAGTGATCACTTCCTGGATCGTTTTCAGCTGTGCTGCGCTGAATTCGTAGGAACCGATCCTGTTGGCCGGAACCTGGAAGCAATACTCGGCGAACGCAATCAGCCAACTGACCAAAATTACCTTAAAAAGCGGGACATCGCGATACTTCAGGTGCCCGTACCACGCAAATGTCATAAAAATGTTCGATATTGTCAGCAAAATGATCGTAATCACAAATCCTCCACAATCCGACGGGTTTCGCTTCTAGTGCAGGGCTGAACCTGTCAAACTGGCCCGGTTGGCTCGTCGGTAGCTCCTTCCGCCTTGTTCTATACTTTAGAGGCTGCACAGAACTATGAGATTCGCATTTACCGTCTTGCTGGTTTTTGGTTTATCCGTCAGCAGCATGGCGGTGGAAAAAACTTTCGCGGCAGGCAAGATTATCAATGTTACCGAAAAAAAGAACACGCAGGTTCTCTACTATCAGGTCGACACGCCAATCACGCGCGATGAACCGTATTATGAAATTTCTGTGGAGTTGAACCAATTTATTTATCGCGGCGTCTATACTCCGCGCCACACCGCTGATCGCTTGCCTCCAGAATGGATGCCAGGGGCAGCTGTGAAAGTAAGGCTCGCGGGTAAGAATTTATTTCTTCTGGAACCGCAGGGGGAAGAGTTACAGCTGCCCATAATAAAGCGAACAGAGGTGAAAGATGATGCGCCGTCGCCGGACGCTATACAAAAGAAATCACCAACCGATTGAGCAATAAGTATTGCGCCAATCGCCCCACGAGCACTCTGAATGGCCCGCACATCGTTAGATAATCCGGCGTACTATATCAACCGCGAATCCTCTTGGCTGGCCTTCAATCGGCGTGTGCTCGAGGAAGCCGAGGATTCGACGAACCCCCTCCTCGAACGCATAAAATTCCTCTCCATCACCGCCAGCAACTTGGACGAATTCTTCGAGGTGCGGGTTGCAGGCCTTGTCCAGCAGATTGAAGACGGCTACACCGAACCCGGTCCCGAGGGCCTCAGCTTGTTGCAGGAGCGGGACATGGTTTCCCGCGAGGCGCACGAGTTTGTCGAAGACCAGTACCGCTGCTGGAACGAAGAGCTGCGCCCGGAACTCGCCCAGAGCGGTATTCGGGTCTTGTCTATCGACGAACTGGACGACACGCAACGCGAGTTTGTCGAACAATATTGCGAGCGCGAATTAGATCTGTTGTTGACGCCGGTCACTGTGGATCCGGCGCATCCCTTCCCCCGAGTGATCAACAAAGCTCTCTGCGTCGGTTTACTGCTGCGTCGACGGAGAAGGTCGTCCATGACCTACACCGGAGTGGTGACCGTTCCCCGGTCCCTGCCCAGGCTGGTGCGGCTACCCTCCGAGGCTAGCGACGACTACATTTTTCTCGCCGACCTTGTGGTATTCCACGCTGCCCGCATGTATCACGGATACGACATCGTTTCCTCCGCAGCTTTTCGTGTGACGCGCAATAGCAATCTCTACTTAGCGGAAGAAGAATCCCGAAACCTGCTCGAATCGGTTCGCGCTGAACTACACAATCGCCGCAAGGGCGACGCCGTCCGCATGGAAATCGAGTCCGACGCCAGCTCCGAAATTGTCGAGCGTCTGCGCACCAACTTCGAATTGGAACCATGGCAGGTATTTCCGGTGGACGGGCCAGTCAACCTATCGCGGTTATTTAACATCTACGAACAAACCGACCGCGCCGATCTGAAGTTCAAGCCGTTCACTCCGCGCGAACTTCGCCTAACCGCCAAATCGCAGGACTTTTTCGAGGAACTTCGCAACCACGACGTTCTGCTCCACCATCCCTACGATTCCTACGATGCAGTCGTCGCCTTTATTTCGTCGGCGGCTCGGGACGAAAAAGTCGCCTCCATCAAACAGACTCTTTACAGAACCAGTGAACACTCGTCGATCGTGCCATCCCTCATCGCCGCTGCCGAGCACAAAGAAGTGACCGCTGTCGTGGAACTCAAAGCGCGTTTCGACGAGGCCTCCAACATCCGCTGGGCTCGAGATCTTGAAGACGCAGGCGTACAAATCTTCTACGGCCTCGTCGGGCTGAAAACCCATTGCAAGCTGTCGTTGATCGTCCGCCATGACCCTGACGGGGTGACGCGGAGCTACGCTCACCTGGGAACAGGCAACTACAATCCCAACACCGCACGTTTCTACACCGATCTCAGTTTGTTCACCGCGGATACTGAAATCACGCGAAGCGTTCATGACGTGTTCAGTTTTCTTACTGCCTATGCGGAGCACGCCAGCTATGACCCCCTACTCGTTGCGCCTGTAAATCTGGCGGAGAAAACGATCGAACTCATCGATCGTGAAGCCGAACACGCCCGCCACGGAGCGCCGGCCCGAATTGTCGCCAAGATGAACGCTTTGCTCGACAAGAACGTGATCAGCGCGCTTTACCGCGCCTCGCAGGCAGGCGTGAAAATAGACTTAATCGTTCGTGGCATGTGCGCGTTGCGGCCGGGCATTCGCGGCGTCAGCGACCGCATCAGAGTCTGCAGCGTCGTGGGACGCTTCCTGGAGCACAGTCGTATATTCACATTTGCCAATGGCGGCGACGAAGAAGTCTACCTCGGAAGCGCCGATTGGATGCCCCGCAACCTTTACGACCGGGTGGAAGTCGTTTTCCCCGTGCGGAACCCATTCCTGCAGGAGCGCATCAAAATCGAAATTCTAGGCAGTTTGCTCGCCGATAATTTGAAATCGAGGTTGCTTCAAAAAGACGGGAAATACGTGCGCGTCTGGAAAGCCCAGGGTAAGCGTAAAGCGCCAAGCGGAGCGGCGGCTTTCAGCGCACAGAATTTTCTCACCAATCTGGCGGAAGGGAAAGCTTCAATCGAAGATATTCCGGCGCCGCCCGGCCGCAAACCGCGTTCGGGAGTGACGGGAAGGGTCCGTTAAATCCATGATTATTTATTTTCTGCGGCACGCCAATGCAGGCGAACGGTTGACCAATCCGAAAAAAGACGAAAAGCGGGCCCTCGACAAAGAGGGCATTGTGCAGTGCGGCATGGTGGGCCGAGCGTTAGCGTCCCTGGATGTTCAAGTCGATGCCGTTCTCACCAGTCCGCTCAAGCGCGCCGCGCAGACAGCATCGCTGGTTGGCAATGAGTTGGGTTATGAAGGGAAGCTGCAACTTGAAGACGCTCTGCGACCGTCCGCGCAGTTCGCCGATTTCCGCAGAATGATTGAAAAACATTCGCGCCAGGAATCCGTCCTCGTTGTAGGCCACAACCCGAACCTGAGCGATTTTCTGGGGCATGTAATCAGCGACAACGGATCGGAAGCCAGCGTTGACTTAAAAAAAGGCGCGGTTGCGCGGGTCGAGATGGGTCGGCACGCCGCCACGCTGAACTGGTGCATCACTCCCCGTATTTTGAGAATCCTCTATGCGGCGGCAACCGTAAGTTCTCGACCAAAAACTTCACGGAAGTAAGGCCTTTCCTTTTCGACCGCCCACAATTCAAGATCGACGCTGGAACGCGCCTTGGGGAGAATTGCCAAGCGCACCTCATCTCCGCGGTTGGTTATCGTGGCCTTGCCAACAGCTCCGCTTCGGCTCAAATTCAAGGCTCGCGCCAACCTCAGTAGCAGGGAAGCTTTCGTGATGGCTTCCACTTGCACCGTTGCGACGGCCTCCATGGGACCGATTCCAATCACCGGGCGGGACTTTCCCAAATAGCGGGCTATCGCGCCGATAATCTTCCGCTGTTCTGGCGTGTAGCCAAGAATTTCCGACTGCGAAATGATGTAATACGCATGCCGATGACGCCCATTGCGGTTCACATAGTCGCCGACCTCATACAACATTGCGGCGGCGGACAACCACTCGCGGTAGTCCGGCGTCAGCCCGTGAAGTCCCCGCATCTTATCGAAGATCAACAGCGCGGTCTCCCTTACCTGTAGAGCGTGATCCAGGTCGACATGATAATGCTCGACCGCTGCAAGAATTGAGTCCCACCGCTCGGATTCGATCTGTTTCCCAGAGCGCGTACCACGGTTAAAATCCGCAACCATTTGCGCCAGCAGGCCGTCCCGCAGGCCCAGCGGCGAATATCGAAATCCCGGAAGCTCGCATCGTTCCGCCAACTCTGCAAACACGAAAGCCCCTGCAATAATAATTTCCGCCCGCCTGGGTCCGATTCCCGACATTTGGCGGCGCTTCTCCAGTGGCATACGAGCTAGTCGCTTAGCTATTCCGCGCAACTGAATACGCGAAACAACGCCGGTATTTGTTTTGCTCTTGTAGATGCCGCGGCACACCAGCGCCAGCGATTCAGCCGTGCCCGACGTAGCAATCACCGTTCGCGGCGCGGCGCGGCGAATGCGCTCACTGGTGCGCTGGATTTCCCGCGAGATGAATGCTTCCATCTGCCGGATTTGCGTCTTCTTCGGGGGATCAGTGCGCAAAAATTCATTGGTGAGCCGGACTGCTCCCAATGGCAAACTGACCGTACTGCGAATGTGCCCTTTCACGGAAACCGTCAGTTCGCAGCTGCCGCCGCCGAGGTCGAGCATCAACGTCGGCGACGTCGACATCTTTTGGCCCGATACCAACCCTAGATGAATTAGGCGCGCTTCTTCAATCCCAGAAATGATTTCCACCGTCCAGCCGGTTGCCGAACGCACCCATTCGTGGAAAGCGTGCGAGTTTCTCGCGTCGCGCAATGCACTGGTGCCAACAACGCGAACAACATCCGCGCCGGCGTCTTGCACGGCACGGTGAAATCGACGCAACACTTTGACGGTATTCGCGATCGCATCCGGCGATAAAAACCCTGAACGAAATACCGACTCGCCAAGCCGAGTGACTTCGCGGTCTTCGTGAATTTCATCCAGGCGTCCGCGGGTCAATCGCGCAATCTTCAAGCGCACCGAGTTGGAACCGATATCTACGGCTGCAAATGTTGGCATGATCGGATGCGGTAGTTTACCTTGCCTGGCTCCACGATGGTGTCGCCATCTTGTTGTAATATTTAACAGCCTTGTAACACGTTTCTGCTAGGCTCGATTCAATGTCGAACCAGGCATTAGGAGCGCCGCGTTTGCCCGGCCCGCAACCCGTTCCCGTCAAGAAAATTGCGCAGCAGGAACTCGCGGATGCTCAGCTTCTCCGCCACGCCAGCAGTGGCGTGTTTGCGGATGGCGTTTTTCGCGGCGCTATGTTTACATGTGCGCTCATCGTCTTGGCGCTCGTCGGACTGATTGTCTACCAGCTCATCACCAAGTCCGCACTGTCCTGGCACACCTTCGGCTGGAAATTCTTCTTCAACAGCGATTGGGACCCCGTTAATGAGCAATTTGGCGCGTGGCCATTTGTCTACGGCACAATCGTTTCCTCGCTGCTGGCTCTATGCATTGCTGTCCCTTTGGGGATTGGCGTTGCGGTTTTTATCACGGAGATGTCGCCGCGCTGGCTGCGTAGTCCGCTGTCCTTCACCACCGAATTGCTTGCCGCGATCCCCAGCGTGATCTACGGCCTCTGGGCCATCTTCGTGTTGGTTCCGCTGCTCCGCGCCTACGTCGCTCCCGTTCTTTCTAAATATTTGGGCTGGACTGTCCTGTTTGAAGGGCCGTTTTACGGCTACAGCATGTTGGCCGCCGCCATCATTCTTGCCATCATGATCGTGCCCATCATTTCGTCGATCACGCGCGAGGTGATGACAGCCGTTCCGCAGCAGCAGAGGGAAGCTGTTCTGGCGTTGGGCGCAACGCGCTGGGAAATGATCCGCACCGGCGTTCTGCGAAATGCTCGCGCCGGAATTCTGGGCGGTATCATTCTCGGACTTGGCCGGGCTCTCGGCGAAACCATGGCGGTCACGATGGTGATCGGCAATCGTCCTGAAATCGCGCGTTCGCTTTTCGCTCCTGGCCATACGATGGCCAGCGTGATTGCCAACGAATTCAGCGAAGCTGCCACCGATACCTACCTGAGCGCGCTGGTCGAGGTTGGACTGGCGCTGTTTATCGTCACCATCATCGTGAACGTGCTGGCTCAGATTCTGGTATGGACCGTCACTCGCGGCGCCCCTGCGAGGGCCAATGCCTGAAGCGACGGTTATCGCCCCGGTTCACCTTGCTCCAGGCCTGAGCCCGTGGCGCCGCGGGATGGACATGTTTGCAACTTTCGCCGCTGGCGCCGCAGTGATCCTTGTATTGGCTCCGCTCGCAGCGGTCTTCGGCTATCTGCTCTACAAGGGCCTTGGGTCGATCAACCTTGCATTCCTGACCCAAACTCCTAAACCGCCCGGAGAAACGGGGGGCGGCATGGCGAACGCCATCGCCGGTTCCGCGCTGATCTTGTTTCTGGGAAGCTTGGTAGGCGTTCCAGTCGGTATCGGCGCTGGAATCTACCTCGCCGAGTACGGACGAAATCGATTCGGCAATTTCATCCGATTTACCGCAGACGTGCTTAACGGCGTACCGTCCATCATTGTTGGCATCGTGGCGTATGGGCTGGTCGTGCTCACACAAAAGCATTTTTCCGCTTTAGCTGGGGGCGTGGCGCTCGCCATTATGATGATTCCCACCATCACTCGAACCACGGAAGAAATGCTGCTTCTGGTCCCGAATGCGGTGCGTGAAGCTGCTTACGGACTGGGAGTGCCCAAATGGCGCACGACTCTATCCATCACATTGAAGACTGCGACATCCGGGGTCATCACTGGAATTATGCTGGCGTTCGCTCGCGTGGCCGGAGAAACCGCTCCTTTACTGTTCACCGCGTTTGGCAATCAATTCTGGAATTGGAAAATCAATCAGCCCACGGCGGCGCTTCCTCTGCAAATTTTTACTTACGCAATCTCTCCTTATGACGACTGGCACAAGCAGGCTTGGGCAGGAGCTTTGATCTTGATTATTTTGATTGTGGCGTCCATCAGCGCGGTGCGATTCGTCGCCAGCCGCGGCATTATGAAGGGAGCAAACTAGACCATGGGGGTAGGTGTACAGGTCGACAAACTGAACGCTTGGTACGGGAAATCGCAGGCCCTGTACGACATCACCATGGAAGCCAAAGCCAATCGGGCCACGGCGCTCATTGGACCATCGGGTTGCGGAAAATCGACTTTCGTCCGCTGCATCAACCGCATGCACGAAACCGTTCCGGATGCTCGCGCCGAAGGCTCGGTTCAGATCGGCGACCTCAGCGTGTATAACGGGACTTCAGCCGTGCAGATCCGCCGCCGCATCGGCATGGTGTTTCAAAAACCAAATCCGTTCCCGACCATGTCGATCCACGACAATGTTGCGTCGGGCCTCAAACTCAATGGATTTCGCGATCATCGTCGTCTGGACGAAATTGTCGAGCGCTCGCTCAGGCTCTCGGCACTGTGGGACGAAGTCAAGGACACTGCCAAGAAAAAGTCCGGAGCCAGCCTTTCGGGCGGCCAGCAGCAGCGTTTGTGCATTGCCCGAGCGCTAGCCGTTGAACCCGAAGTCTTGTTGATGGACGAGCCCTGCTCCGCGCTCGACCCTATTTCAACAGGTAAGATCGAAGAGCTCATCTTTCAGTTGAAGGAAAAATATACAATTGTGATCGTGACCCACAACATGCAGCAGGCGTCGCGGGTCGCCGAGTTCACCGGGTTTTTCTTGCTCGGGCGCTTGATTGAATTTGACCGGACCGAAAAGATATTCACCACTCCATCCGACAAGCGGACGGAAGATTACATTACAGGCAGGTTTGGATAATGCGTACCCGCTTTCAACAAGGTCTTGACGAGCTTCGCAGCCGTTTGCTTCGTATGGGCGGATTGGCTGAACAGGCCGTGGACCGCGCCTGCCAGGCATATATCGACCGCGATCTCGCGCGCTGCCATGCGGTGCTCGAAGGGGAATCGCAGATCAATACCGTCGAACGCGAGATCGACGAGTTGGCCTTCGATTTGCTTGCTCTTCAGCAACCGATTGCCGTCGACCTTCGCTTTATTCTGGCGGTCACTAAGATCAACTCCGATTTGGAGCGGGTGGGCGACCAGGCGGTCAACATCGTCGAACGCGTGATGGATATGGCCGAGCTTCCGAAAGTTGATTTGCCTGTCGATATCCCACGCATGGCTACCGCAGTTTCGGCCATGGTTCGGCGTTCGCTCGAATCGTTCATTGAAGGCAAAGCCGAACTGGCTCAGGCTGTGCTTGAAATGGACAACGTGGTTGACCGAATGCGGGATGAAGCCTTCATTGCGCTGGTTAAGACCATGAACGAGAATCCCATGGTCACTCGCCAGGCTCTCGACGCACTATTGGTCGCGCGTAATCTCGAACGGGTCGCCGATCACACGACCAACATCGCCGAGGACGTAATCTTCTGGGTACGTGGCGCCGATGTGCGACACTCATCGGGTGGTGGCATTTCCTTTGCGCCGGAACTTCCTGAGGCCAAGTAGCCGCATTAGCTAATCTATTCCCAGTTACACTCGATGGTTCGGAGGTCTCGCGTGCGCAAGCTAACGATCTTACTGCTGCTCTCCACCGCGTTTGCACAAGAGAAGGGTTCGCCCAGGGTAATCCACCTTCCCAACAGCAAGGTTTTGCACTTGCCCGCTGTGGGCTACGTTGGCCAGCTCAATGGATTCACTCCCACTGCCGTTGTTAGTCCGAACAAACGCTTTGCTGCGTTCTTAAGCGACGGTTACGGAACACAAAAAGCTAACGCTCATCAGTCCATTGCGATCATGGATTTGAAAACCAATCAGATCACAGACTTCCCGGAAGAGCGCTTGTCGGAAGAAGCCAAGCAAAGCTACTTCATCGGCATGGCATTCTCTTCAGACGGCACGAAGTTGTACGCTTCGATTGGTTCCATCACGGATCCGACCGGCGAAAAAGCTGGAAATCTCGGAAACGGAATCGCGGTCTACAGCTTCAACGACGGCAAGATCACCCCTGCCCAATTCCTGAAGGTTGATCCTGCAAGAATCGCTGACGGCAAGCGTATCGCTCACGATTTAAATGAAAGTTCATTGGCGAAAGATCATAAGGCTATTCCTTATCCTGCTGGGCTTGCGATCATTCCAGGGAATCCTGACCGCCTGCTCGTGGCCAACAACTATTCAGACAACGTGTCGATGCTCGACTCTAACGATGGTCACCTTTTGCAGTCGTTCGATGTGAGCAGCCACGAAATTATCCCTAATTCTTATCCCCACTCGATTGTCGTCAGCAATGATGGCAAGCTTGCCTGGTGCAGCTTGTGGAACGCCTCGAAGGTGGCGCAACTCGACCTCGCAAACGGCAAGGTAACCCGCTATATTTCAGTGGGTGGTAACGCCGATCCTTCCGCCCCCGGCAGTCATCCCACCGCAATGTTGCTCAGCCCCGACGGACGGTTCCTGTACGTTGCCCTCGCGAACGCAGACAAAGTAGCCGTTGTCGAAGTTGGCAGCGGCGAGATCGTGCGCACACTGAGCACCGAAATGCCCGGACAGAAATTTCACGGGACTGTCCCCTCGGCCTTGTCGCAGACGGCGGACGGCAAAAAGCTTTTCGTGGCCGACTCGGGTCTGAATGCCATCGCTGTCTTTGAAAAACCGTCCGATTCCTCCAACAAAGATATTTCCCCCCGTGGCTTTATTCCCACCGAGTGGTATCCAACTGCGCTTGCCACTGTCGGTCACGATCTGCTCATCGTCACCTCAAAGGGCCAGAGCACCGGTGCGGATAATGGCCAAAGTGTTCTTACTGGTGAGCGCCGGCATCGCGTGCACCCGTACATCGCTACCTTGCTCTACGGATCGGTCGCCCGCTTGAGTTTCTCTGAAATCGACAAGCGCCTGCCTTCCTTCACCCGCCAGGTGCAAGAAGATAGTGTTCCCGTCGACGCTTCTTCTATCAACTTGCGGCCGCAAGGCGCGCAAATTAAACACGTCATTTACATTTTGAAGGAAAACCGCACCTACGATCAGGTTTTCGGTGATCTGCGTTTGCAAGGCGTGCCTGTCGGCAACGGCGACACAAAGCTCACGCTATACGGTCTGGATATCACTCCGAATCTCCACAAGCTCGCTCTCCAATTCGGCGTTCTTGACAACTTCTACGACAGCGGGGAAGTCTCAGGTGACGGTCACGTCTGGTCTAGTGCAGGCACAACCTCGGACTACAACGAAAACACGTGGCAGATCGCCTACCGCGGCAACGAGAGGACCTACGACTATCAAGGGGACGTCGCCGGCGAGACCCCATTCAACCAGGGCCGGTCAGACATTGATGCACCCGCCACCGGATTCCTATGGGATAATCTCGCAGCGCATGGTCTCACTTATCGTGACTACGGCGAGTTCGTGGAAGGAATATGGTGCAGGCCCGAAGCTGTTTCATCCCCAAAGCAAGGAACACCGTCGCCTCTGGAAGCCGAATGCCCCATAAGAGCGGTAAAAAAAGGCGAGGTTCTTCCCGACAATGTAGGCCAGCCGCACGGTTCGCCCAGTCCCTGGCCATGGGCAGTTCCCATGCTGAAGGAAACGAAAGCGACAAAGAAAGCGCTGGTCGATCATTTCGATCCAAGATATCCGGACTTCAGCACCGACTATCCCGACCAACTCCGCGCCGATGAATTCCTGAACGAATTCGACGGTTTTGTGCAGGCCCGCAACCGTGCAGAAAAAAGTGAATCCAGCGAAGTTGCCGAGCTTCCCCAGTTCGTCCTGCTCTACCTGCCCGACGACCACACTGGAGGGCTTCGCGCCAGAAAGCCTCGTCCTGCGGCTTCAGTGGCGGACAATGATCTAGCGGTAGGCCGTGTAGTTGACGCCGTCTCGCATAGCCCTTACTGGGATGACACTGCAATTTTTGTTGTGGAAGACGATGCTCAAGACGGAGCGGACCACGTTGACGCTCACCGTTCGATAGCTTTGCAGATCAGCAAATACTCGCCTGGCTCCGCAGCACAGCCGTTTGTGGATTCGCATTTCTACACCACCGTCAACATGCTGCATACCATGGAGTCGTTACTTGGTCTGCCGGCGATGAATCTGAATGACGGGTACGCTCCGGTCATGTCCCCGCTTTTCACCGGGCCGGGCACTCAAGCGCCCTTCACAGCCGACTTTCACAATCGCGACAATGGCCTGATCTATCAGATCAATCCCGACAAAGGAAAAGATGCCAAAGAATCGTCGAAACTGGATTTCTCGCGCCCCGACGCCAATAATGCGCACGTGCTGAACGCGATCCTTTGGCGTGATCAGAAAGGGAAGACTCCTATGCCGGCGGCGCAACATCACGTGATTCCGCCGGCGTCTGCTCGCGATAACGACTGAGGCGTTCTAGGCTTTTCGCGCCGCAGACTTCTTCAATGCGGCTTTCTTTCTGGCGATCCGGTCGCGCTTGGCGATTTCCTTTTCCGAGTACATGCTGCCACGGCATTCCTTTGCGCCGCAGCGGCAAATAGAGCGATCGTCAAGCTCTCCGTCGTAGAGGTTGTAGTCGTAGGTCAGTTCTTCGCCCGCCTTGATGGGACGAATGGCCGTGATCGTGACCCGGCCTTTCACCTCGTCGGCTTCGCAATTCGGATCGCACGAATGATTGATGAACGCCGCTTCGCAAGCGCCGTCAATCACCTGCTTGCGGTTGGTCAGCCCAAATAAGTACGTCTTCGTAGCCTTTTCGTAAATCTCGTCGGCTTCTTTAATGGTCAGGTACGGGCCGGTGTATTCCGCGACCATGCCACCGCGCTTGATCGAGATCGACGTGTAACATCCGTGTGCGTGAATTGAAGATTTCTTAAGCACCAAGGGTGAACTGGCTGCGCCCCCGTTTGCATGTTGCTGTTTGAGTTTGCGTCGAGCGAGAATGGCAGGCGATGTCTTTTTTTTCATGGATGAAGTGCGATAGCCGAATTGAATATCGAAGAACTGTCAGTATACGGCAGCCAGCGAAGATGCAACCTCCCGTCACGGCCTCGCTTGGATAAATTTATGCGAATGAATGGCGTCATCCCGAACGGAGCCGTGCTTCAGGCGAAGTGAGGGATCTCCCGCACACGCGGCCCCGCGCGAGAGCCGAACAGTTTCCAGCCGGCCGCATTTTCTGACGATCAAACCCAGCGCACCATCGCAGCCGAAGGCGACCATCTGACTTTCTCCTCGCCTAAGAGTAAAAAGATCGCGGTTCCGTCGAGCACCGCCGATTTTCTCCTGTTCGATCCCGATGACCTTTCAGAATATTCACGGCTGCACTTCGAAGAAGACGTGCATAAGAAGATGACCATCACCGTGTCAGACGAATCCGGCGCGCCGGTCGCGACAATGATCAAAGTGCCGTAAAGTCTGCTGCGTATGTTCGTAGTAAACTGAGAAAGCGCGGGAGTAGTTCAGCGGTAGAACGCCAGCTTCCCAAGCTGGATGTCACGGGTTCGATCCCCGTCTCCCGCTCCACCTTACAGAGTCTTCCGGTAATGCGCGCAACGATCCACAACGTCAAAATCCAGCGACTCGTGAACTGCTTGCGCAATAGAGCGCTGCCAATCCCCGTACGCGATTCTCGCTAGAGTCTTGCAAGCTAGTTGACGCCGCCGCAGTCCGCGCTCAGCCACTTTCCCTGGAACGTGCCGTCGGTCGTCATCGTTTTGCCGCCCTGCGTGATGACCATGTGCATGCTGCCGGTGGTCGCTTCGGTGCCATTCGCTTCGATGTGGAACGTACCGGACATCGTGCCATTCTCGGTGGAACAGTTTTCCTTCATGTCGATAACTTTTGCTGAGTTCGTCACAATCGTTCGCTTGCAGCGAGTCTCTTCCTGGTTTGCGGGATCGAATCCCTTGGCCAGCTTTTCTTTCGTGAGACACGACTTGGAGGTGTGTGGCTGGCCGCCATTCGCAGCCATTCCCTGCATGGCCGCCTCGACTCTCGCGCGTTGCTCCGGCGACAGTTGCGCGAGCTTGTCCTCGGGAAGCTGCGGTATACCGCTCATGTGGGTGGTGATCGTGCTCTCCCAAAGCCCAGTTTTGACATTGAAATTCGGTTGTTGCCCGAATGACGAAACAGCAAAGGCTAAAAGGCCGCAGAGAATGCAAAGTCCATTGTGCCTCTTCGACATAGGTCGCTCCTCGTTAGCGGTGTTGTGCGCCAGTGATGTTATCACTCTCGACGAATCCTGCTAACCGTCAATTCTTAAAACGTTGTGGGCTGAAAGCCTGAAGATCGTGCATTGGTGGATTTCTGCGAATCAACTGGGCCATCAGTAGCGCTGACACCGGCGCCAGCAGAATTCCGTCGCGAAAGTGGCCCGTAGCGAGAAAATATCCTGCGGTTTCCGTCTCGCCCAAAATCGGTAACCCGTCGGGTGTGCCCGGCCGAAGCCCCGCCCACGAGTCGTGGATTCGGTGATCGCGCAAAGCTGGCACGACGGCCAGCGCAGCCTTGTGCATGTGCTGAATCGCATCCGGATCCACTCGCTTGTCGAAGCCAGCCTCTTCGAGCGTTGATCCGATCACAATTCGGCCATCGCTGCGCGGCACAAGATAAACCTGTCGAGTTCGAACCACGCGCTTAATCACAGGCGCGCCAACCACGCACAGCATTTGTCCTTTCACAGGCCTGACAGGGAACCGTAGCCCTTCAACGTTCCCCGCCCAGGCCCCCGCGCAGTTCACAACAATCGGAGCGCGATAACTGGCTTTCGCGGTGCGCGCACCCGCTACCTTGCCGCTGTCGGTCAAGACTTCCAAAATCTCCGCACCGGACGAAATATTTATGTTTCGGCGCTTCGCGCACTCCCACAAAGCCTGGGTTAGCGCCCGCGGATCGACACTGCGCTCCTCAAGCACACACGCTTCAAGCTCCTGCTGAGCGAGATTCGGTTCCAGTTCGGCCAGCGTTTTGTGTGACGCGCTCTCACCGTCGCATTCGCGCGGATCGTCAGCATCGGCGAAAACGATCGTGCCGTGCTCACGCAAATCGGTTTTCATTCCCGATTCGTCTTCAACCTCGCGCACAAATTCCGGGTACATCCTCGCGCTGGCGGACGCTATGTCCGCGAGCCCCAGGAGAATCTCGCCCGAGTCCGCGAGCATGCCCGCAGCGGCGTGGGATGCCTCGCCGCCGGGCTGGTGGCGTTCAACCACGAGCACTTTCAGTCCAGCTTTATTGAGCTCGCGAGCCAGCGAAAGCCCAATGATGCCGGCGCCAATAACGATCGCATCCCAGCTTCTCACTTAACAATTGTAGAGGAGCGGGCTGTTACTTTCGTTTATTCGAGGGACGCGAATGCAAACCTATAATTCAAGCTGAGTTTTCGTCCCGCACACGTTTCTAAGATGAAACAGGCAGTCAAATCCGCCATCCCTCCAACTCTTTGGATCTACAACCCGTGGCTCGACTTGATCGTGGGATGCGGCGCCTGGTCCGCGCCGCTATTGCTGCTTACAAGGTTAGGAATTCACTTTGTTGTCGCGCCGAGACGAGAAAATGCGAAAAAACCCGAATCCGGCGATTGAAGAAGCTTTGGCGGTCACCGCAAAATAGGTTCTATTGTAGGCGGTTCAGGTACTCCACAATTTCCGGCTGGCTCCATTCCACTGCGCCAATAAACTTTCGCCGGACTATTCCATTTCGGTCAATGACGTAAGTCTCGGGATATTTAAACGTCCCATAAAGATTGCTGCTTTGTTTGGCCGGATCGCGGACGGTCATAAAATCAATTTTGTGGTCTTTAAGAAACTGGCGGTAGGCGTTCTGGTCATCGTCGATGCTCACTGCAAGCACCGTAACTCCCTTGCTCCTGAAACGCTCTTGCAGCTGAAGCAATGACGGCATTTCTTCTACGCAGGGCGAGCACCATGTTGCCCAGAAATTCAAGATGACAATATGGCCATGCAGGTCGTGCAGGCTCACCTTGCGGTCGGAGTCTGTCACCGTGAAATCTGGCGCGGCCGTCCCGATTCGCGGCGGCATAGAGCCGCTGTAACAACCGGCCAGCGTAAGGGTAAAGATAATGGCAAGGAAGGGAAGGGCGCGTCGCACCTATTTATAATACAGAAGCATCTTATGGGCGTGCATTCGCACCTTCCGCAAATCTCGGTGATCGTGCCCGCTCGCAACGAGGAAGAGTGCCTGGGCAGATGCCTGGAATCGCTGGTCGCGCAGACCGGCGCGATTTTCGAAATCATCGTTGTGGATGATGATTCTTCCGACCGAACACGCCAGATCGCCGAGTCTTTCGATGGCGTGCGGGTCATCGACGCTGGGCCGCTGCGTTCCGGATGGACCGGGAAGAATAATGCCATGCGCGCAGGTGCCACGCAGGCCCATGGTGCTTGGCTACTTTTCACCGACGCGGACACCGTTCATTTGCCCGGTTCCGTGAAGCGAAGTCTGACCGAAGCGGTTGAACGTCAAGTCGAGCTTCTATCGTTCTCGCCGGAACAGGAAGTCCATGGCTTTTGGGAGAAAGCCGTGATGCCCGTGATCTTTGCGGAACTCACTTCGCGGTATCGGCTGAGTGACATCAACGATCCCGAATCTCCGTCGGCTGCTGCCAATGGGCAATACATCTTAGTTTCTCGCGAGGCCTACGAAGCGGTGGGTGGCCAAGCCGTAGTTGCCGGCAGCTTGCTCGAAGATGTCGCTCTGGCCCGCGCTTTCAAACAATCTGGTTATCGAATCTTCTTTCGCTATGGCGGCGATGCCGTTCGCACCCGCATGTATCGCAGCTTCGGCGAGCTGCGAGAAGGATGGACTAAAAATCTTGTACTGCTATTTCCGTCGCCAGTGCGACTCGCAGTGTTTCGTCTTCTGGAGTTTTGGCTGATCCTTGCAAGCTGTTTTATGGCGCTGATTGCTTGGAGGGTCGTCAATCCGTCGCTTGCCATTCTTTTTTTGGCCGTTACTGTGGCAGCGATCGGCTTTCTCCTTGCGAGAATTCGCACCGCGCATTTTTCGTGGGGTGCAACCGCACTGTCGCCATTTGGGCTTCCACTATTTTCTTATCTTTTGCTTCGTTCATGGCTGTTCTACACGAAGGGAATCGTCGCTTGGAAGGGCAGGAACTATGCAACCGTGCCTCAACGGCAAGACGCTACCGCCATGCGGGCTGCGCCACTTCAATAACGTTAAAAAGGAACGATTATTTTGGTCTACCTAACCCGCAAAGCCGAATTCGCCGCTTCGCACTACTATCACAACCCTCAATTTAGTGCGGAAGAGAACCTGCGCGTCTTCGGCAAATGCAATAATCCCAATGGACACGGGCACAACTACACACTCGAAGTGACGGTGAAAGGTGAAGTTGATCCGCGCTCGGGTTTCGTTGTTGACCTTGGCGAACTCAAGCAAACCATGCATCGCGAAGTCCTCGACGCCATGGACCATCGTTTCCTCAACAAAGAAGTTCCCGAGTTCTTCACGCGCATCCCGACCACCGAAAATCTTGCGATTGCCATATGGCAGCGGCTTGCGTCTAAACTCAAAGCCGCACAACTTCATCGCGTCCGCGTCTACGAAACCCCAGACCTCTATGCGGATTTCTACGGGGAAGCATGAAAGCTTACCTGACGCGCCGTTACATGTTCTCGGCTTCGCACCGCCTGCATAACGACGCGCTGTCGGCGGAAGAGAACCAAACCGTTTACGGCAAGTGCAACAACCCTCACGGCCACGGCCACAACTACATGTTGGAAGTGACGGTCAGCGGCCAGGTCGTAGCCGACACCGGCATGGTGTGCAATCTCACCGACCTCGACGGATTTGTGAACAACCAAATTATCGGGCCGTTCGATCTCCAGAACCTGAACACGCTTCCGGCGTTTGCCAGCACGATACCTTCCACTGAAAACCTGTGCGTCGTCATCTTCGATATTTTGCAGCGCGGATTCACCCACGCTCATCTTGAAAAGATACGGTTTGAAGAGACCATGATGAATTCGTTTGAATACGCTGGCGGCGGCGAGATACGACACTGAAGCCGACCGTGCGGGGAGAATTTATGCCTGTGACCACCGAGATCCCGACCGTAACGAGCGCCACCTTCGAAGAATTGGTCCGCGAGATGCTCGTGCGTCTAGGGGAAGACCCGAAGCGCGAAGGCCTCGTGCAGACGCCCGAGCGTGTCCACCACGCCTACGAACACCTTACTCGCGGCTACAAAGAAGATGCCCAGGCCATGCTCCAAAAAGCCCTGTTCACCGTCAACTACGACGAGATGGTGATCGTGAAAGACATCGAGATGTTCAGCCTCTGCGAACATCACATGCTGCCATTCTTCGGCAAAGTGCATGTGGCGTATATTCCCAACGGCAAGGTCGTCGGACTCAGCAAGATTCCGCGGCTGATCGAGATTTTCTCTCGCCGGTTGCAGATTCAGGAGCGCCTGACCACGCAAGTGGCCGAGACCATTCAGGAAGCCATCCAGCCGCAAGGAGTCGGCGTTGTGATCGAAGCGCGTCACCTGTGCATGATGATGCGCGGCGTGGAAAAGCAGCATTCCGCCACGGTCACCTCCGCCATGCTGGGATGCTTCCGCGACGAGCAGGAGACCCGTACGGAGTTCCTGTCGCTAATTCGCAACCGCGAACACGGAATCTAGCTAACATATTGTCATTCCGCGGAGCAGAGCGACGGGGTTTGCTGCTCACTGGCATCCCGACATCTATTATTATTGTCATTCCGAGGAGCACAGCGACGAGGAATCCGCTTTTCGTCTTCGGCTAATCGATGTCTGCAAAATCTCCACGCCATTTCGACGGCAAGACCGCCCTCGTCACCGGCGGCAATCGCGGCATCGGCCTTGCCATCGCCCACGCCTTGGCTGCCGAAGGATGCGGCCTAGTGCTCACCGCTCGCAACCAGGCCTCGCTGAACGACGCCGTAGCTGATCTGGCAAAGTATGAGATTCCGCTTTTGCCGATGACCTGCGACGTTCGCATCCCCATGGCGGTCGAGTCGCTTTTCGCTGTAGTCCGTGGCAATGTTCCGCGTCTGGACGTCCTGATCAACAACGCCGGCGTTGCCCATCCCAATCTCGTCGTCGACAAACTCCCATTCTCATCATGGCGCGAGGTGATCGAAACCAACCTCAACGGAACGTTTCTGGTGACCCAGGCTGCTTTGCCTTTAATGCGCGACGGCTCAACCATCGTCAACAATCTGTCGGTAGCCGCGAAGACGACTTTCGCCGGGTCGTCCGCCTATGTCGCATCGAAGCACGGCGCGCTCGGCTTTACGAATGCTCTAAGAGAAGAGCTCCGCCCGCGTGGAATTCGCGTCATCGCGCTGTTGCCGGGCGCGACCGACACAGAGATTTGGGAAACGTTCTGGCCGGACGCCCCGCGAAAAAAGATGATTTCCCCAGACACCGTGGCCCGCGCCGTCGTAGATGCGCTGAAGCTCCCGCCAGAAGCCACGATTGAAGAACTGACTATCAGGCCCACCAGCGGTTCACTCTAAGCACGGGCTGCCTCTAGAACGCGTCAATCCCCGTAATTCTCGATCCAATAATTAGGGTGTGGATGTCCTGCGTTCCCTCGTATGTTTTCACCGATTCCAGGTTCATCATGTGACGCATGATCGGATAATCGTCCGCCACGCCGTTCGCGCCCAGCACATCCCGCGACAGGCGCGCACATTCAAGCGCCATCCAGACGTTGTTCCGCTTCGCCATCGAGATGTGGTAATGCTCGGCTTTTTTCTGGTCTTTCAGCTTGCCCACTTGCAGGCACAGCAGTTGTGCTTTTGTGATCTCGGTAATCATCCACGCGAGCTTTTCCTGGATCAATTGGTGCGAGGCAATGGGCTGATCGCGGAACTGCTTGCGCAACAGGGAATATTGCAGCGCGCAATCGTAACAAGCCATGGCCGCGCCAATCGCGCCCCAGGAAATGCCATAGCGCGCCTGGTTCAGGCACATCAGCGGAGATTTGAGTCCCATCGAACCCGGCAGCAGATTAGCTTCGGGAATGTGAACGTCCTGCAACGAAAGTCCGGAGGTCACCGACGCCCGTAGCGACCACTTCCCATGAATATCTTCAGCTTTAAAGCCGGGGCGATCGGTCTCCACCAGAAATCCGCGGACTTTATTCTCCTCGTTCTCGACTTTCGCCCAGATGACCGCAACGTCGGCAATCGAACCCGACGTAATCCACATCTTCTCGCCATTCAGAACGTATTCGTTCCCAACTTTTCTGGCGCGCGTACGCATGCCGCCCGGATTTGAGCCAAAATCTGGCTCGGTCAGTCCGAAGCATCCAAGCTTTTCACCCTGTTGCATCGCTGGCAGCCATTTATTTTTCTGATCATCGGTGCCGAACGCGTAGATCGGATACATTACCAGCGCCGACTGCACGCTGACAAAGCTTCTCACCCCGGAGTCGCCACGCTCGAGTTCCTGCGTGACCAACCCATACTCAACGTTCGACATTCCCGCGCAGCCATATCCTTTCAAGCTGGCGCCGAAAAAACCCATATCAGCCATGGGCTTTACCAATTCGCGCGGGAAACGCCCCGCGCGGTTGCACTCTTCAATGATCGGAATCAAGTTGTCTTCAATGAATTTGCGGGCGGTGTCGCGCACCAGGCGCTCGTCATCGCTCAACATCGTGTCGAATTCGATAAAGTCCACGCCCTTGAATTTGATAGCCATGAATAAATTCTCGCTTCTGTTTCGCGCTGCGGACTGCCGGAATCGACCGTTAGCAGAATATGAGGGAAACTAACTACCGTAGCAAAGAGGCGAGATGCAGGTCAAATTCGGCGATGAGAAGCTGTTCTTCACCGCCCTATCGCGGCAGTGGCTGCGGCCAGCCCGGCATCGCGTCCATCGACAATATCCGTCGCGGTCGGCCTGACGGCGATGTCCGGAGTCACTCCTGCATCCGGCATGGGCGAAGGAGGAAAAGTTCCGATGAGTGGCAGATCCATCTCTATGCCAGAGTGAGGAAGCCGTAAAAAGAAGAACGCCCCGCCGTTAATCCCTCGTTGGCTACCGCCGGTGGGCTGGCCAACCAGCATGCCCAGATGGTTGCGCTGGATGTTCTGAGCGAACTGAAAGGTCGCCGAGCTATTATTTGCATCGATTAGCACTATCACTTTGCCCAGGAAACGCTTTGCCGATGGTTTAATTACATCGCCAGACGCGTCGTCATCGTAACGCACGAGCTTAAAGTAGGGCACTGACGCGGGGGCCGTCGGCCAGGGGGCGGCAAGGTCTGTTGCAGCCGTTCCCCAATCTAAAAAACTCTTATCCCACGTATCGAGATACGGTGCCAGGTCCGACGGAATCTTGCGATACCGGACGAGCCGCCGCATTGGCGACAGCGTAATCGGCGCATCAATCAGGTGGGAAATGATCTCATTGCCGACATCATTTCCGCCTTCATTACCGCGCAAATCGACGATCAACCCCGGCGCATTGCGCCCGACTGCTTCGTTCAGCCGATCATCCAGCCAACTCTTCCAGTCCCACTTGCTGTCATAGAGCGCCCAAGTGGACATACGTAGATAGGCGCTGCCGTCCGCCAAGTATTTCCAGTCAAAAAGCGCATCGCCGCCGCCCTTACGCTGAGCCTCACGCCGCTTGATTGGCGCCACTCGCTCCTCGAACGTCAGTGGTTTCACAGCGATCTGTTCCGCCTTACGCTGCTTTGGCTTCTTCACTGACAATGCGATGTCAGAATTGCTGTAGGCAAAGAACATCGGATAATAAATATCGAACGTTTCGTATTCACTGTCCCCGTTCACGGCAAGTTGAGCGATGCGCTTATCGTCATTGGCTCCATCCGCTCGCGTGATGGGTAAAAGCATGGCGAGGATCTTCCCTGTGTCCACGCCATTGATCTTCAGCACCTCGGTGCCTGAGGGCAGGCTGCCGCCGGGAGTGAAGTCCCGCGTGACGATCATGTGCCGATCCAGCCACTCGAAATAAAAAGGCAGCCGCGGTTGGTTCTTGAAGAGACTTTCGACGACCAATTTTGACTGGTTGAAAGGGTTCGCCTGCGTGTGCCCGCACTTTACAACCGCCGCAAACTCTGAGAACGCGACGAACGCATCTTCCAAGCTCTGGTCGTGGTCGAGTTGCCGGTCGAGCGCACTGAAAGCGTCATCCATTTGCGCTTTGCTGTTGTACCGGTACAGCCCGGGATGCAGTTGTTCATACGCGCTGCGGAGGATTTTGGCGTCCGCCTGCAAGTCAGCTGCTTTGAGTGGGGG
Organism: Terriglobia bacterium; assembly: GCA_963771505.1. GTDB lineage: Bacteria > Acidobacteriota > Terriglobia > Terriglobales > Acidobacteriaceae > JAJPHW01. The sequence continues at coordinate 755,128 of CAVYTO010000002.1, read as the reverse complement.
AGCGGTCTGTGCAGCACAGCCGACGGCAAACGCCAGCATCACTGAAAATCTAAAAAAAGTTCTCACCCAGAAGGAACCTCATGAATAACGGCCTGTCCCAAGTGTATTCCGCTTTGACAGCCGCAAACGCACCCACTTTTGGACAGCGCCCTTGGCTGTTTAGGCGAGACCTTGATCGCCAAGTTTCTGCGCCATGGCTCTCCTCAAATTCATAAATAGTAACGACGCGATCTGCTTGACCGGCATCTCAATTCCTGCAAGGAGGCTGCGATCATGATCCGCAAGCTCACTTCAGGGAAATTTCGTCTCTACTCCCGTAAAAAAGATGCCAAAACCGGAAAGCGCAAGAACCTCGGCACCTTCAACACTCGCAAAGCAGCAGAAGCTCACGAGCGAGCTGTGCAGTATTTTAAGCATCACTAGTAAGGAGCAGGTCGAAAATCTCCTGGATTAGAATCTATCTGTGCCTACTCCCTCCATCGTCGAAATCGAAGGCAAGCGCCTGACGCTGACCAACCTCGATAAGGTTCTGTATCCCGCCACCGGGTTCACCAAAGGCCAGGTTATCGATTATTACGCGCGCATTGCTCCAGTTCTCGTGCCGCAGTTGAAAGACCATCCGCTGACCTTGAAGCGCTACCCCGGCGGCATCGACAAAGAATTCTTCTACGAGAAGAACGCAAACAAGCACCGTCCGGAATGGGTAAAGACCGCCGAGGTGTGGAGCGAAGGCAACGGACGCATTATGGACTACATCCTCGCCAACGACCTGCCGACGTTGACCTATCTGGCAAACCTGGCGGCGATCGAATTGCACCCGTCGCTCTCGAAAGCCAAAGATCAGGATTGCCCTCGCGCGATGGTATTCGATCTCGATCCCGGCCCGCCAGCCGACATCGTGCAATGTTGCCAGGTGGGAATCTGGCTGCGCGAAATCTTCGAACATTTCAAGCTTGAAAGTTTTCCCAAGACCTCAGGATCTAAGGGGCTTCAAGTTTACGTCCCACTCAACTCTAAAACGAATTACGACAAGACGAAAGCATTTGCGCTGGCGCTGGCGCGTCATCTGGAAGACACGCATCGCGATCTCGTCGTGTCCGATATGAAGAAGCAGTTGCGCGTTGGAAAAGTTCTTGTCGATTGGAGCCAGAACGACCAGCACAAAACCACGATCAGCGTGTATTCGCTGCGAGCGCGTGAGCAGCCTACCGTTTCGACGCCGGTCGCCTGGAACGAAGTCGAGTCGGCGTTAAAGAAGAAAGATGCGAAACTCCTGGTGTTCGAAACTGAGCAGGTGCTCGAGCGCGTGAAGAAAGTCGGCGATCTTTTTGCACCGATGCTCACGTTGAAGCAAAAACTGCCCAATCTCGAAGGCACTGTCGCAGCGGCGAAACCAGCGAAGAAATCCACGCGCCGAAGGCGCCCGCACGCGGCTAAGACTCCGAGCTAAATTATCCCCGCTCGCTATAATCGCAGTCATGGCCCAGATATACATCGGCACCTCAGGTTGGGCGTACCCCACATGGAAGCCTGATTTCTATCCGCCGAAACTCGCGCAAGCGAAGTTTCTCGGCCACTATGCGAACCAACTGAATGCGGTCGAGGTCAATTTCACCTTCCGGCAATTGCTGAAAGACACCACGGCGCAAAAATGGATTCAGCAGACCCCACCCGCGTTCCGCTTCACCATCAAGGCCCATCAGGTGATTACGCACATTAAACGCTTGAAGAATACTGCGGATTTCCTTCCGCGTTTTTTCTCCACCATCGAGCCACTGGCAACGGCAGGGAAGTTGGGGCCGCTGCTATTTCAGTTGCCGCCCAACATGAAAGCCGATGTTTCTGTTCTCGACGAATTCCTCCAGACCGTGCCGCGCGGAGCTCGAGCTGCATTCGAATTTCGTCACGAATCCTGGTTCGCCGATAACGTGTTCGAATTGTTGAAAGTTCACAACCGCGCCCTGTGCGTCGCCGAAACCGAAGAGCGCGTTACTCCCGATATTGTTACCGCCGACTTCTGCTACTACCGATATCGCAAGCCTGAGTACTCCAACGACGAACGGGGCACCATGGCACAACGTCTTCAAGAGCACCGCGCGGCGGGTCGCGACGCGTTCGCATACTTCAAGCACGAAGAAACTCCGCATGGAGCGTTGTATGCGACAAGCCTTCTGCGAGAAGTGGCTGGCGCTGGGACGCCCGCTGGCTGACACTGGTTAGCTACTATCTGCCGCAATTGCGAAGGCACATACTTTTATGGTGCTGGCAAAATCGAACTTACAAGTGGTGGCGCGCTTCCTCGACTACCTGAAGATAGAAAAAGGACTAGCTTCGCTGACGATTTCCGCCTACGCCACCGATCTCGCGCAATTTTCCACTTTTCTCGAGAAGCGCGATCGCACCTTGCTCACTGCCCGCCGCGCCGATACCGGCGATTTCATGCAGGAGTTGTTCGCCAATTCAGTCGATGGACGTTCTGTAGGCCGTAAACTCTCCGCCATGCGGCACCTCTACAAACACCTGCTGCTGGATAAACAAATCAACCGAGATCCCACTTTAGACATCGATTCTCCGCGTCAGTGGAAAGTTTTGCCGAAAGCGCTGGCCCGTGACGAGATGGAAAGTCTCCTGCATGCTCCGCACGCATCGTCGGATACCCGCGAATCACAATCGTTGGCATTGCGCGATCGCGCCATGCTGGAAGTCTTCTACGCGGGCGCCCTGCGAGTTTCGGAAATTATCGGAGTTAAGCTGGAGGACTTGAAACTCGATCAAGGCTATCTGATGGTGCACGGTAAAGGCGACAAAGAACGCATCGTGCCTCTGGGTAAGTCTGCACAAACGGCGCTGGCTGAGTATCTGCGCGAAGCGCGGCCACTACTGGCAGGACATGAGCGAACGACGCCGGTACTCTTTCTCGGACGTCGCGCCCACGCTCTCACCCGGCAACGCGTCTGGCAGGTCGTACGGGAAGCCTCATCCACGCTGGGGCGCAAAGCCAGTCCGCACATGCTGCGGCACAGTTGCGCGACGCACATGGTCGAAAACGGCGCGGACTTGCGTACCGTGCAGACAATTCTCGGGCACGCCGACATTTCCACCACACAGGTCTATACCCACGTCGCGCTCGACCGGCTGAAGGCTGTTTACCAGAAACACCATCCGCGGGCCAAGGCGAGATGACCGGGCCCCGCGAGGTAGAAACCCGAACCACCATCGGCAAATCCGTGGATGAATTCCTGCGCGTTCTTCTGCAACGCAACGCATCCGCCCACACCATCAAAGCCTACGCCGGCGACCTCGAGGCTTTCGTCGTCTACGTCGGGCCGCGATCATGGAAGAGTATCGATCATCTCGTAATTCGCGGATTTCTCTCGCACCTTTACGAAAGAAAACTAACCAAGACATCGGTGGCTCGCGCGCTGGCGGCAGTCAGGTCGCTGTATCGCTGGCTGGCTCAGGAAGGCGTGGTCGAGCAAAATCCATCGCAACTTGTGGCCACGCCGAAATTGGCGAAGAAATTGCCACGAGTTCCCACGCTCGAAGAAATGAACAGCGCTCTCGATGGCGGAATGCCGGATGTCGCTTCATTCCCTGAACGCGACTCCCTGATGTTCGAATTGCTTTATGGATGCGGCATTCGGAACTCGGAGCTGGTAGGCATTAACTTGGCCGATATCGGTTCAAGCGCCGAAGCTATCTTGATCCGTGGAAAAGGGAAGAAAGAGCGTCTTGTTCCTTTTGGCGATTCTGTGAAGTCTGCGCTCGCGCGCTACATGCCGCTGCGGCACGCCAAGCTCGCCGACGCACAAAAAAAATCCAACGCGTTGCTCGTCAATCAGCGCGGAGGCCGTCTCACCTCCCGCAGCGTTGGCCGCATCGTTAAGCAAATAGCCGTCGCCAAGGGACTGTCGCCCGACGTTCATCCGCACACTCTTCGCCATGCGTTTGGCACGCACATGCTGGAGGAAGGCGCGGACCTGCGCGCCATTCAGGAGATGCTGGGACACGAACGCCTGGCCACGACCCAACGCTACACTCAGCTTTCCACGCGCCACATGCTCGAAGTTTACGACCGTACGCACCCGCGAGCTCGTTGAGTTATCGCATCCGCTCCCACATCGTTACGACTTGCGCTTTCAATTCGTCGATCAGGCGCGAATAAGCCTCTTCCGACGCTTCAGCTTCTGGCGGAGGAGCAATCGGCGAACCGAACTCCATCTTCAGCTTGGCAAACCGCTGAAAGCTCTTGCCGCGAGGCCATGCATTGTGAAATCCCTCGATCGCGACCGGGACAATCGGCACCTGCAGGTGCGTGGCCAGAATCGCCGCACCTTTTTTGAACGTCTTCGGCGTCCCATCAATCGAGCGCTCGCCCTCGGGATACAGGATCAGCATCCGCCCATGGCGCAGCCCGTACGCGCCTGCTCGCATCGCCGGAATCAGGTTGGCGTCAGGATCGACCACGACGACATTCAGGAACGCTGCCAGCTTCCGCATCGCCGGGCCGCCAAAAATATCGCTGGTTCCCACGGCGAAAGAACACCGCATGATTCGGCCCGGCAGGGCCGCAGCCAGCAGTGCAGCGTCAATATAACTCTGGTGGTTCGATGAAAGAATGAACGGCCCGTGCGCCGGCAAGTTCTCAACGCCAGCTACTTGGAAACGAAAAACCACGCGCGAAAACAAATAGATCAGCCTCGCCAAGCCGAAAAGAAAATATTCCCGCACTCGCGAACCACGCCCCAGGGCAAGAATCTGCGGGTCGGTCGGATCCTCTTGCAGAATGTTTCCCCATCCCGCGAACTTGGCTTTATGCGCTGCTCCCCCAGCCGCAGCGCTCTCGATGATCGCATCCACCAGTTCGCGCACGGTATAGATCTCTGCAAGCCGCGATTCTTCGAGGTTGCCGCCCAATTCCTGCTCCAGAGCCACCATCAGCTCTACCCGTCCCATGGAATCAAATCCCAGGTCGAGTTCGAGGTTTGCATCCGGAGCAATCGTCTTTGGCGTGTTTCGTGAAGATTCGCGGATAATCGCAATCGCTCGCGCCACCTCAGGCCGCTCCAGCCAGGTCCGATCGTCTTCGGTCAGCGGTTTCTCCGTGCCGATCTCTGCATCTTGCGCCACTCCCTTTTTCTGGTTGGCCCGGACCCGCTTTTCTATCTCGAAGCGTTTCAGCTTGCGCGTTGTGGTCCGCGGCAAGTCGTCCTGCCAGATTTCATATCCCGACAGGCGTTTCGTTGATGCGAGTTTTGCTGACAAGCCCTCAATGCCAAAACGAATGACTTCTTTGGCGTTCACCACTTTGCGTTCTCGCAGCACCTCGAAATTCGGCACCACGACGGCATAGAGCCGGTCCGCCGACGGATCACCTGGAGAACCTTCCAGGCCGAGCACGCAAATTTCTTTTATGAATGCCGACTGCAAATAATGAGCTTCAATCTCTTCCGGATAAACGTTCTTCCCATTGCTTAGGACGATTACGTCCTTCTGCCGCCCAGTAATGTAAAGGTTTCCCCGTGCATCGAAGCGCCCGAGATCGCCGGTGTGAAACCAGCCGTCTTTCATCACAGCCTCAGTAGCATCTTCGCGATGCCAATAGCCCTTCATCACGATCGGTCCGCGAATGGCGATCTCGCCGTCGGCGGGAGCGTCAGAGTCTGCTGCCTGCGTGTCCACAATTTTCGCCTCCACCCCTAACGGCTTGCCCACGGATCCGATCACAACCTCGCCGGGCGGTGTAATAAACGCTCCGCCCGTGGTTTCGGTCAAACCATAAGCTTGCAAAATGTCGATTCCGAGCGAGTAAAAATCCCCAGCAATCTCGGGGCTGAACCTCGACCCGCCCGTAATCAAATAACGCATTCCGGGGCCAAATAATTCATGGATTCGCCCGAACAGCGTCTTCCCAGCGTTGATGCCGATCTCCCGCAGCCCCCGATTGATCGTCATCATCGCGCGGAAGGCAAATTGGGCCACCTTTCCGCGCTTTGCGGCCTCTTTAAAAATGCGTTCATGAATCAAATAGAAAAATTGCGGCACCACGCAAAAGATCGTGATTTCACGTTCCTGTAATGCGCGTAAGAGTTCGGTTGTGTTGAGTGTTTCCAGATAAACGACCCTGGTGCCGCTAACGAGCGGCAGCAGCAGGTTCGCCATCTGCGAGAGCACGTGAAATAGCGGCAGCAAACCCAAAATCGAATCTTTGGGCCCGATGTGAATCACCTTGAAAACCGCGTCCGCCTCGGCCAGCAGGTTCCCGTGCGTCAGCATCACACCCTTTGGATCAGCCGTGGTGCCCGACGTGTAAAGCAGCGAAGCCACGCTGTCCGCGGTGGAATCGACAGGAACGAAACCAGTGGAACCGCCGGCCAGCAGCTGATCGAGTGTCGTCTCGTCCCCAGCTGCAGATTCGGTCGTGTTCACGATCGTTACGGACAGCCCGATGACCGCAGCCTTTCCCACATCCAAATGCTTTCCATCGCAAAACAGAACCGAAGCCCCGCTGTCTTTCAGCAGTTTCGCAACCTGGTCTGGATGGAAAGCGGTGTCGAGCGGAACGGCGATGCATCCGGCCGCAATTATGCCCAGGTAGCTGGCCACCCATCGCGGATGGTTATCGGCCAGCAGAGCCACGCGCGTGCCCGCTTCGAAGTGGTTTGCCGTCAGCCACCGGCCGACGTTGCGCGCCATGCCCAAAACCTCGGCGTAGGTGTAACTTTCGAGACGATCGCTCCGTTGGATCTCCAGGCAGGGGCTATTCGGCCAGCGTTCGGCACACTCGCGGAAACGGTCGAAGAATGTGGGCATGATCCCGCGAGAATCTTACACGATGCAGAAGGCATCAACCCGTGTGACCGAGGGGTTGACCAGATCGTTATACCCGCGACCAAACCCGCGCCGAACGCATCGAATGTGCTAGGCTTTTAATGTATTTCTGCGGCATCACCGCCTGCCATTGAAGGATCATTTAATTGATTAATAAGGCCATTGCCAAGGTTTTCGGCACCAAAAACGAACGCGAGGTCAAGCGTCTGATGCCACGGGTGGCGGAAATTAGCGCCCTCGAACCGGCCATGCAGAAGCTCAGCGACGACGAACTCCGCGCCAAGACAGTGGAGTTCCGCCAGCGCGTGCAGCAGCGGCTAAGCTCAATCAAGGACGACCCCGAAGCGGACACTGACCGCAAGAAACAGCTCGAAACTGAGCGCCTCGCCGCGATCAAAGAGGTTTTGGACGACATTCTCGTCGAAGCCTTCGCCGTAGTGCGTGAAGGCGGCAAGCGCGCTTTGAACATGCGCCACTTCGATGTGCAGCTCATCGGCGGCATGGTTTTACATCAAGGCAAAATCGCCGAGATGAAGACCGGTGAAGGCAAAACCCTGGTCGCGACCCTGCCGGTGTATCTCAACGCGCTTAGCGGACGCGGTGTCCACGTTGTTACTGTCAACGATTATCTGGCCAAACGCGACTCTGAATGGATGGGTAAGCTTTACCAGTTTCTCGGACTTTCTGTCGGCGTCATCGTCCACGACCTTGATGACCAGCAGCGCCGTGAAGCTTACGCCGCCGACGTGACCTACGGAACTAACAACGAGTTCGGATTCGATTACCTGCGCGACAACATGAAGTTCGATTTGAACGATTGTGTCCAGCGCCTGCACAATTTCGCCATCGTCGACGAAGTCGATTCGATCCTGATCGACGAAGCCCGCACTCCGCTGATCATATCGGGCGCGAGTGAAGAATCCACCGACAAGTACGCCCGGGTGAATCGGATCGTTCCCAAGCTCGAAAAAGGTGAAGAAATCGAAGTCCCGACCGGCGAGCCGAAGCAGTATACCGGCGATTTCGTGGTGGACGAAAAACATCGAAATATCATGGTCACCGACGAAGGCTGGGAAAAGGTCGAGCAACTGCTCGGCATCGGCAATATCGCCGATCCCGAAAACTGGGATCTAAAGCACCATGTCGAGACGGCAGTAAAAGCTCACGCGCTCTATCGTCGCGATGTCGAATATGTAGTGAAAGACGGCGAAGTGATCATCGTCGACGAATTTACCGGACGTCTCATGCCCGGTCGCCGCTGGTCCGATGGATTACACCAATCGGTTGAAGCCAAAGAAAATGTGAAGATCGAGCGCGAGAACCAGACCCTAGCGACTATTACTTTCCAGAATTTCTTCCGCATGTACAACAAACTCGCAGGCATGACGGGAACCGCAGAAACCGAAGCCTCCGAGTTCGACAAAATCTATCGCCTGGAAGTGATGGTGATTCCCACAAACCGCGTGTTGCGCCGGATCGAGAATCCAGACGTGGTGTACCGAACCGAGAAAGAAAAATACTTCGCGGCAGCCGACGAAATTCAGAAGCTGCACGATACCGAGCAGCCAGTGCTGGTGGGTACTGTTTCGATCGAGAAATCCGAACAGCTTTCAGAATTGCTTAAGAAGAAGGGAATTCGCCACGTCGTCCTAAATGCCAAATATCACGAGCGCGAAGCCGAAATCGTCGCACAGGCCGGACGCAAAGGCATGGTCACCATCGCCACCAACATGGCCGGTCGCGGCACGGATATTTTGCTGGGCGGCAATCCTGAATTCATGGCCAAACAGGAATGCGTAAAGAAAGGCCTGGCCCAACCCCGTCGGGCCGCCCAAGGCAAGGTACAAGCCGACGTGGACGACGCTAACACCACCGTGTGGTACTACGCTGGAAATGAATACACCGTCCCCACGGACCCCTGGCTCGAAGCCCTAAATCGTTACAAAAAAGAAACCGACAAAGAGCACGACGAAGTAATTGCCGCTGGCGGCCTGCATATTTTCGGCACTGAACGTCACGAGTCGCGCCGCATCGACAACCAGCTTCGTGGACGCGCCGGCCGGCAAGGCGATCCCGGCTCATCCCGCTTTTATCTCTCGCTGGAAGACGACCTGATGCGCATCTTCGCGAAAGAGTGGATATCGAATCTCCTTCAACGCCTGGGCATGGAAGAAGGTGTCCCCATCGAATCGCGCATGATCAGCCGCCGCATCGAAAAATCGCAAGAGACGGTCGAAGCGCAGAATTTCGAAGCCCGCAAACACCTTCTGGAATATGACGACGTAATGAACAAGCAGCGCACCGCCGTCTACAACCTGCGGCGCGAACTGCTGCAAGGCCTCGACCAGAAAGACCTGATCGTTGAAGACTATGTGTCGTCCATACTCGGCGACCTGATGGACCAGTTCTGCCCGGTCAAAGCGCATCCCGCCGATTGGGACGTGAAGGGTCTGAAAGATGCAGTATTCACCCGCTTCGGCGTCGACATTCTCGCCGAAGGCATTACGCCGGAAACCTTAAATCGCCAGGAACTGGGCGATGCCATCTTCAACAAGCTGAAGTCTCGATACGACGCGAAAGAAGCGCTGATCGGTCCCGATGCGATGCGCTATCACGAACGCATGATCATGCTGAGCGTCCTTGACTCGCAGTGGAAAGACCACCTTCGCGACATGGACCACCTCAAAGAGGGAATCGGTCTGCGCGGATACGGTCAGCACGATCCGCTAGTCGAATACAAGCGCGAATCGTTCGAAGTGTTTGAAGCGATGATGCAGCGCTTCAAAGAAGATACGGTCCGCTATCTCTACCTGATGCAGATTCTCGAACGGCCGACGAATCCCCCAGCTGGAGCGCGACCGCCGCAGCCTCTTGAATCGCCGAATACTCCGCCGCCGGCACGCGAAGGTGGCAACGGAAACCTCCCGCCCCGCAATGTCTCGACCTCGATGGACGATCTTGAAGCGTCTTTCCAGCGCCGCAAAAAACGCGAACTCGAACAGGCGCGCCTGGCAGGTGCAGGAGAAATGCAAACCGTGCAACAAGTCGTTCGTGGAGAAAAAATCGGCCGCAACGACCCTTGCCATTGCGGTTCCGGCAAGAAGTACAAGAAGTGCCACGGCGCGTAAACACGTCGCGGCGCACGTGACTCGCAGCCAACCACAAATCACTTCTGAAAGAAGCCCTCGCCGTGATACCCTCTCGGCTATTTGGAGGGCTCAGTGTCCACTATTTCGCGCCCGTATGCTGTCATACTTCTTCTGTTTTTATGCTTTCTGGCACCAGCGGTCGCCAACGACGCCAAATCTCCCACTGCGGATCCACGGCTGGATGCCGCTGATCAACTGTATCGAGCGGGTAAATTCGCGGACGCCGAGGCAGGCTATCAGGCGGTTTTGAAGCAAGATGCGAGTTTAACTGCGGCCAAGGTTGGAGTAGTCCGTTCACTGCTGCGCGAGCAAAAAATCGATGAAGCTTGGAGTGTTGTAAACGCTGCCGTGACGGCACAGCCTCGATCGGCGGCGTTGCTTGCGGAAAAAGGCGCGGTGCAATACCGGCTAGGAAAGATGCCAGATGCAGAGACAACATTCCTTGCTGCCAAGCAGTCCGATCCAAAAGAAGTTCGCGCATACCTGGGATTGTCAGACTTGTACTCTTCCTTCTCTCTCTACCGGCAAGCCTACAACCAACTTCAAGTGGCTCACGCCATCGCGCCTGAAGACATTGAGGTACAGCGGGCATGGCTAGAGACTCTTCCTCGAAAGGAAAAACTGGCCGCGCTAGAAGCCTACTTAGCCGCGCCTCACCCCGACGACCCAGAAGAAACGTTGTGGTTAGAAGAGTACTTAGCGTTTCTTAAGGTGACGGCAGACAAGCCGCTTCACTCCTGCAGGCTAATTAGTAAGGTCGAACGTACAGAAACAAAGCTGGATGTAGCGTACGGCGCCAATGGACACCAAATGCGAGGCATAGCTCTATCGGTGAGACTGAATGACCGGAAGGCGAAGCTCTTGCTCGACACAGGCGCAGGCGGCGTCATGGTCAGCCGAAGGGTTGCCGAGAAAGCCGGCGTCTCGCGTCTTTCTGCGGAGCATAGTGCGGGGATTGGAGACCAGCGCCTGCAAGCAGGATACTTCGGAGTAGTCGACCGCATGCAAATTGGGGAACTCGAATTTCAGGATTGTGTGATCTCAGTAAGCGACAAACGGTCCATATCCGATGAGGACGGAATTATCGGCGCAGACGTACTAAGTGCCTACGTGGTGGATATCGACCTTCCTGGAATGCAACTTAAACTGTCCCCTTTGCCCAAACGCTCGGACGATGCGGCGGCTCCGACATCTTTGAACAGTGAGGGTGACGATCAAGCTAACAGTGAACGAAAGCAAGGCACTGAAAGCGATGCGGCATCCGAGCCAGCGAAGCCCAATACGAATGCTCCAGCTCTCAAGCATTTGCCCAAGGATCGCTATGTCGCCCCAGAAATGGCGAGTTGGTCAAAAGTATACCGGTCCGGGCATCTGATGTTCGTGCCGACGTTTGTAAATCGCGATGGCCCAATGCTATTCGGAGTAGATACAGGTAGCTTTGCGAACATCCTCTCGTTGCGGGCGGGCAGGCAAGTGAGTAAAGTTAGCTCGGATGAACGCATTCATGTCCATGGATTGAGCGGCGAGGTGAGCAAAGTTTATTCTGCGCAGGCCGAGCTTCAATTTGGTCATTTACGGCAACCGGGCATCGATACCGTAACATTTGACCTTTCATCGCTAAGCCGGCACGCCGGTATAGAGGTCTCAGGGCTTTTAGGCTTTGCCATGCTCAGAATATTGGAAATAAAGCTCGACTACCGCGATGGGTTGGTCGATTTCGTATACGACCCAAAGCGGATCTCGCCGTTTCCAAAATAGCCATACAGAACCGTAATTTCGACAGCGCCTTACTTCGTCGGCAGGTTGAACGCCTTCACCACAATGCTATTAGGCTGCGTGCCCACCGGAATCATTGTCAGTAGCGAATATTCTCCCGGCTCGAACTTCTTCTTGGGCACACGCTTCTGGATCACCGTCACATCCCCTGATCCGGAATTTACAACCAACAAATAATTCTGGCTCTGCGACAACGCCAACGCATCCGGATGATTGCCCACCGGCAGCGTCGCGATCATCTTCCCCATGTCGATGTCATAGATGGCGACGCTGTCCGACCCGAAATTGCTCACATAAATGCGAGAATTGTCGGCAGTCACCAGGCCCCGCGCCGGACGCATGCCGATCAGGTAGCTCCCGTTGACTTCGTCCGTTGCTGTTTCCAGAATCGAAATGTTGTTCGAATCGAAATTACTTACAATGATCTCGCCGCCGTCAGGCTTCATTGCCAGCTGGACGGGCGTTTTCCCCACATCGATTAGAGCCTGCAGCTTTCCCGAAGCCAAATCCAGCGAAGCGACCTGCGCCGAAGCCGAACAAGCGACAAACGCCTTCGTGCTCTCCGGCAGTATCGCAATCTCCTCCGGCTGCTGACACACTGGGACGGTCGCTTTCACCCGCAGCTGCGCCGCATCAATCAGCGTCACGGTATTGTCGCCTCGGTTGCTCACCACCACTGTTTTTCCATCAGGAGAGACCCGCGCTTCGCCTGGAGTCGAGCCTACGCGCACGCTGCCGATCACAGTTCGTCGCTCGAGATCGATCACGGAGACATTGGACGATCCGGAGTTGGCCACATACGCGCGCTTGCCGTCCTCTGAAACATCAATGAAATATGGCCTGCCGTGGACGCCAATGGTCGCCACCACCATCTGGCGTTCCGCGTCAATGACGCTGACATTGTTCGATCCGGTGTTGACTGCGTAAACCTCATTCCTTTTCGGGTTCGCAGCAATCCCCGACGGGTCTGCGCCCACTTTGATGGTCTTCGCCGGCTCAAACGTCCGCAAATCAATCACACTGACGGTGTTGCTCTTGCCGTTTGTAATGTAGGCGTACTCGCGGTACGACGGGCCGTAATCGGTGATCTGCTGTTCGCGGAAGTACCACCAGCCAAGTACCGCCAAAATGGGGAGGAGAAAAGCGATGAGGAGGAGTTTTCTCAAGCGGGAACCAAAGCAGAAAGGTTAACAGAAATCGGAGTCGGGCCTAGTTGGTGGGGTGCCTTAATGCCCCATCGCACGATCAATATTCCCATTTGTTCTCGGCAGCCTCGAGATTTTGCGGGCGGACCGCAAGTTGCGGCGCCAAGCCGACGCCTCCTTGGCGTCCAATCGGCCGCTACGAAGAACATCCGCCAGTTGACGGCCAGTGCAGGTCTTTTCCGGGGAGGGAACGATGCGGGCCGGTTTGGTCACGGAAACGATCGTTTTCATGAAATTGGAGGCGTTTCGTGTTGGGGGTCGCAAGGAAGCGGAACTCATCTTGCTGACAATACACTAGATGTTTACCGGGGTTCGTTCCCTGACGCCGGCCACCGTCCGGCCCACTACAGGCGCAATCTGCCTCACCTGAGCCATCAGCTCATCGAACTGGTCGGGATAGAGCGACTGCATTCCGTCCGACAGCGCTTTTTCGGGCTGGTTGTGGACTTCGACGATCAGGCCGTCCGCGCCGACGGCGACGGCTGCTCGCGACATGGGGATGATCTTATCTCGCTTTCCGGTTCCGTGGCTCGGGTCCACTATGATCGGCAAATGGCTGAGCCGCTGGACTGCGGGAACGATGCTGAGATCGAGTGTGTTGCGGGTATGGTCTGAAAATGTACGAATCCCGCGTTCGCACAGGATGACGTTGTAATTGCCCTCGCTCATCACATACTCGGCGGCCATCAGAAACTCCTCCAGCGTCGCCGACATGCCGCGTTTCAACAACACTGGTTTTCGTGCCCGCCCCGCGCGCTTCAACAGGGAAAAATTCTGCATGTTGCGCGCGCCAATCTGGATCACGTCTGCGTACTCTTCCACAAGGTCGAGCGACTCGTTGTCAATGGCTTCAGTCACGATGCGCATGCCAAAGTGGTCGCGCACCTCGGCCATGATCCGCAGAGCTTCTTCGCCGAGGCCTTGAAAGGCGTAAGGGGAAGTACGAGGTTTATAAGCTCCGCCACGAAAGAACTGGGCTCCCGCCCGGCTGACGCGATCGGCCACCGCGAATGCCTGCTCGCGGCTTTCGATGCCACATGGGCCGGCTATCACCGCCACAACCGGGCCGCCGATCGAAGCTTCGCTACCGGGAAACGTGATGACCGTATTGTCGGGCCTTACATCGCGGCTGACCAATTTGTAAGGCTTGGTGACCCGGATGACTTCATGCACTCCGGCCATCTCTGCCAGAGCGGCGGGCTCGACTTCGCCCTGGTTTCCAGTGATGCCGACAGCCGTGCGTTCCGCGCCCGGAATGGAGTGGGCGCGATAGCCAAGAGATTCTATCTTCCGGCAGACCGCGCGCACCTGGTCTTCGGTGGCGTGCGCCTGCATCACAACCAGCATCTGGTCCTCGTGTGACTTAGCTTATCGTTTTCAAGGCGGCGGCGGCAAATGCGCTCTGGCGAAGCGCCCGCGTCGCACGACCCCTCATGTAGAATTCAAGTTCCTCTTAGCTCAACCGCCTACTATGCCTCAAGACCAAGACAGTACCACCGTCGGCGAGCAGCGGCGCGACGACCGCTACGATGCGCGACGCATCGAGTTGAAGTGGTTCGAGCGTTTTCAGGCGGATCCCTCGCTTTACGCCGCTGAGGCCGACTCCACGAAAAGCAAGTATTACGTCCTCGAAATGTTGCCGTACCCATCCGGAGTGTTGCACATGGGGCATGTGCGCAACTACGCGATCGGGGACGCACTGGCCCGCTACATGTGGATGAATGGTCATAACGTGCTTCATCCCATGGGTTGGGACGCGTTTGGGCTTCCGGCAGAGAACGCCGCCATCCAGAACAACACCGCGCCCGGGGAATGGACCGACAGCAACATCGAGAAGATGAAGGTGCAGATGAAGCGCCTCGGCTTCGCCTACGATTGGTCACGCGAAGTTACCACCTGCAAACCCGAGTATTACCGCTGGAACCAATGGTTCTTTTTGAAGCTCTACGAAAAAGGTCTCGCCTACCGCAAAAAGAGCCGGGTCAATTGGTGCCCTAAGTGCGCAACCGTGCTGGCGAACGAGCAGGTCGTCGGTGGTCGCTGTTGGAGACACGAAGACACCGTGGTCGAGCAGCGCGAACTTGAGCAGTGGTTCTTACGCATCACAAAATACGCTGACGAGTTGCTCGACGGCTTAGACAAGCTCGACAGCTGGCCGGAAAAGGTCCGAACCATGCAGCGCAACTGGATCGGCCGCAGCGAAGGTACGCTCG
The DNA here is from genome assembly GCA_963771505.1 of Terriglobia bacterium. Taxonomy (GTDB): domain Bacteria; phylum Acidobacteriota; class Terriglobia; order Terriglobales; family Acidobacteriaceae; genus JAJPHW01. Next base: position 739,954 of record CAVYTO010000002.1, on the reverse strand, counting down.
TCGATTTCAAGCTCGATGCGAATGGCGATTCGCCGAACTCGGTTGTTACTGTTTTCACCACGCGCGTGGACACCATCTTCGGCGCCACTTCTGTGCAGCTTGCGCCGGAGCACCCGTTGGTGCGAGAGTTTGCGCAACACGACGAAGTGCTACGCAAACAGGTTGACCAGCTAATCGCCGAACAGCGCAAAGCGCGCGAAATCGGCGACATCGGTTCGATAGAAAAACACGGCATCCCAACCGGACGCTTCGCGCTGAATCCGTTTAGCGGCGAAAAAGTTCCAATCTGGGTAGGAAACTACATTCTTACCGATTACGGCACCGGCGCCATCATGAGCGTGCCCGGACACGACGAACGCGATTATGAATTCGCCAAGAAATTCGGGTTGCAGATCCGTCGCGTCATTGTTCCCCAGACCACCGAATCCGCCGAAACGGCGGAACTTACCCTCCCGCTCATTACGATGGACGGCATTCTCGTCAGTTCGGGCCCTTTCACGGGTATGAGTTGCCAGGCTGCCATCGAGAAGATGACAGCGTTCGCACAGGAGAACGGCTTTGGCAAAGCCACCACCACCTACCGCTTGAAAGACTGGGGAGTTTCGCGGCAGCGCTATTGGGGAACGCCGATCCCAATGCTCTATTGCGAAAAAGACGGCATCGTTCCCGTGCCTGAGAAAGACTTGCCCGTGATTCTCCCTCCGAAAGTCGATGTGTCGGTGGCAGGAGGATCGCCGCTCAGCCACGTTCCGGAGTTCGTCAACGCCGTCTGCCCGAAATGCGGCGGCCCCGCGCGGCGCGAGACCGACACCATGGACACGTTCGTTGACTCTTCCTGGTATTTCTATCGTTATACCGACGCCAGCAACGGCCACGCGCCGTTCGATTCCGCGAAGGCTCAATACTGGTTTGGTGACCACGGAATCGACCAATATATTGGCGGCGTCGAGCACGCGATCTTGCACCTCATCTACTCTCGTTTCTGGACAAAGTTCATGCGCGACATGGGCATGGTCAAAAACTCTGAGCCTGCCGCGCGCTTGTTCACGCAGGGAATGGTAATCAAAGATGGCGCGAAGATGTCGAAGAGCTTGGGCAACGTCGTAAGTCCCGACGAAATGGTGGAACGCTACGGTGCCGACGCCGCGCGGATGTACAGCCTGTTCGCCGCGCCTCCCGACCGCGATTTGGATTGGCAAGATAAAGGCATTGAGGGGATCCAGAGGTTCTTAAGCCGGGTCTACCGGTTGGTGATGCGCAATGCAGTTCCCAATAGATCGACTGCCCAGAGCGGACTGGGCTCGGATCTTTCGCCCGAAGCTCGATCGATCCAGCGCAAGTTGCATAAAACCATCAAGCGAGTGACCGACGATTTCCAAGGGCGCTGGCATTTCAATACTTGCATCGCGGCGGTTATGGAACTGGTAAACGAGGCCTACGGGTTCGAGGAACACGCGGCTGGTTCCCCATCGGCAGCTGCGGTGCTCGCGGACGTTCAGCGCAATTTAGTGCTCATGCTGGCGCCGTTCGCGCCATACCTCGCGCAAGAGTTGTGGGAAGTACTCGGCGAGAAGACAAGCCTTCTCAAACAGTCATGGCCGAAGTTCAATCCAGCACTGGCGAAAGAAGACGAGATCGAAATTCCCGTACAGGTCAACGGTAAGCTACGCGGACTCGTTGTCGTTTCCGCAGATGCGGGCGAGGAACAGATACGCTCATTCGCGTTAGCAGACGAGAAGGTCAAGAAGATAATGGAAGGCAAGCAAGTGGTGAAAGTGATTGTGGTTCCGGGTAAGCTGGTGAACGTGGTTATCCGCTAGGCGATAATCATCCAGCTGCGGCCGCGTGCCTTTCTGCGCCGGCGCGCAGCGTGCATTCTAGTAGTTGCAGAAAGGCAGCCTCGCCGTGCTTGTCGTCCACTAGTCGCGATTTCTCGAAGTAGGCAGCGGCGCCCGCGACTTTCAATTTTTCTTCATTTGCCTGCGGTAACGTACTTAGCACAATCACCGGTATTTTCGCGGTTTCGGGTTTTCCGCGTAGTAACCCGAGTACCTCAATGCCCCCAACCTTTGGCAGAAGCAAATCCAACAGAATCAGGTCTGGAAGTTTTTCCTGCGCCATCGAGACTGCCTGCTCTCCATCCATAGCACACACGACCGTATACCCGGCCCGGGCGAGAATGCGCTCGTTGGCGATCTTTTGAACCTTGCTGTCTTCCACCAGAAGAACAGTTGTTTTCAAACGCAGCCTCCCGACCGTTCCTATTAACAGAACTCATCGGCAGAAAATGACTGCATCTTTAGTGGACAGCAAATGCATGGTTTATGCTGGCTCACATGAGTTCGCGGTCACCTACCCTCGAAGGCCTTCGGCTGATGTGGAGACGTCCGCTGATGGGCTTCGCGGAAATCGCCTGGCGCTGGAGTTTCGGCGCAGCATTCTGGGCGGTCGCGATCTTTACCTTTCGCGAATATCTGACTACACTTCCCGTGCGTGACGCCGATTTGGCGCTGCTCCGAACACGCCAGCCAGCGCTGATTTTGAAGGCGCTGGCCCACATTTTTCATGGAAGCTCATTTCGGTTCGTCGAAGCGGCAGTGATTTTGACGGCGGCACTGTCGCTGGCATGGATCGTGATTGCATCTCTCGGGCGGGCAGCAATCGTGAAACATCTCGTATCTCATTTTCGCGCCGAGGCCTCTCGTTCGAACCCGAATCTGAGATCGCTCTTCGGTATTCAATTCCTGCGCGTGATCACAGCCTGGGCGGCGATCGCCGGGTTCGTTGCTGCTGCAATCATCGCTGGGACCGCATCATCTCCTAGGAATCCCGCGCCCGGTGGGGCGATGGCGATATTTGCCGGAATCGCGATCTTGATCGCGTTCGCCTGGAATTTGCTGGGATGGGTGCTCTCCTTGGCGGTACTCTTTGCAATCACTCGCGGCCACGGTTTGTTCGCCGCGATTCGGCAAGCGTTGTCGCTTTCTGTCGATCGAGCCGGATCGCTGGCAGCCGTCGGATTTTGGTTTGGCCTGGTTCACCTGGTCATCTTTTCCTTGGCCAGTTCTACCGCCGCTTTTCCGCTAAGCGTAGCCGCGCTGGCCCCCCCGGCCGTCACTTTGGCGGCGCTGGCGGTCGTAGCTCTTCTCTACTTCGCGTGCGTGGACTACATCCGCGTTGGCAGGCTGGCCGCGCAAATCGCCATCATAGAATGGCCGTTGCTGCGTCCCGACGAAGTACCGGTCCCGACGTCGGCTCGAACCGACCCCGACGAACTGATTCTTTGCGATATTCCGGTCAGCTGAATTTCTTGTTAGCCTGACCCGTCTTACGACTTTGCACTCCGCAAACAAATCTGAGAAACTCATCCGTGGAATCCCAATCAATCGTCGTCCTCGATTTCGGGGCGCAATATTCGCAACTCATTGCTCGCCGCATCCGCGAGCAAAACATTTTTTCCGTCGTCCTTCCCTGCAACGCCTCGTTAGAGGAAATCCGCAGCTATGCGCCCGCCGGGATCATCCTGTCTGGGGGGCCGTCGTCAGTGTATGACGCCGAAGCGCCTGTGGCCGACCCAACAATATTTGAGTTGGGGCTCCCAATCCTTGGTATCTGCTACGGCCTGCAATACATGGTGCATGCCCTCGGGGGAAAAGTGCGCCCCGCGGAGAAGCGCGAGTATGGGCATGCGAAAGTTGAGCTACACCAAGGCTCGCAGCTATTCGAAGGCCTGCCGAAAGTACTAGCCGTCTGGATGTCGCATGGCGACGAGGCCGACCAACTGCCGGAAGGCTTCATTCTCACCGCAAAATCACCAAGCGCTGTAGCCGCCATCGAAAACATCGCGCGCAGAATGTGGGCGGTGCAGTTTCATCCTGAAGTCCATCACACGCCGCTCGGCACCGACATTCTGCGCAACTTCGCAATCAACATTTGCGGCGCGAAACCGACCTGGACGGCTCGGCGTTTCATCGACGAGACCATCGCCAGCGTTCGCAAGACCGTCGGCGGCGGACATGCCATCTGCGCACTTTCCGGAGGCGTGGATTCAGCGGTCGCGGCCGTGTTAGTCGATCGCGCCATGCGGGACGACCAAGGCCAATCGCGATTGATTTGCGTGTTCGTAAATAACGGAGTGCTGCGGAAAAACGAATTCGAGAAAGTTCAGCAAAATCTTCGCGATCGGCTCGGGTTGCATCTGATCGCGGTCGATGCCTCAGAACGCTTCATGCAGAAGCTGGCTGGCGTCACCGATCCCGAGAAGAAGCGCAAGATCATCGGCAACGAGTTCATCGCAGTGTTCGACGAAGAGGCGAATCGCATTGCTCAACAGCAGGGAATCGTCGACTGGCTGGTGCAGGGAACGCTTTATCCTGACGTGATTGAATCGCGCTCGGTGCGGGGCCCGTCGCAGATCATCAAGTCGCATCACAACGTTGGCGGCCTGCCTGAGAACATGAAGCTCAAGCTCATCGAGCCGCTGAAAGAATTGTTTAAAGACGAAGTCCGCAAAATTGGACGCGACCTCGGCATGCCCGAAGAAATTCTGCAACGCCAACCATTTCCGGGTCCAGGTCTGGCCGTCCGCATCGTGGGAGAAGTTACGCTCGACCGCGCCAACATACTTCGCGATTGCGACGAAATCGTCGTTGACGAAATAAAGAAAGCCGGGCTGTATTCAAAAATCTGGCAATCGTTTGCCGTGCTGCTGCCTGTAATGTCGGTCGGCGTAATGGGCGACCAGCGCACCTACGCGTACACCTGTGCGGTCCGCGCCGTTCACTCCGAAGACGGCATGACCGCCGATTGGGTTCCTCTTCCCTACGAAGTATTGAAGACGATTTCCAGCCGCATCGTGAACGAAGTGAAAGGCGTGAATCGCGTGGTTTACGACATCACGTCAAAACCGCCCGGTACCATCGAGTGGGAGTGATTACTTCGGCGACCGATTACAATAAGCACATGAGCGACCCTCTCGTTATTGCTGGCCACGCGTTCCGCTCGCGGCTCATTGTAGGCACCGGCAAGTACAAATCGTTTCAGGAAACAGCGCGCGCGCTCGAAGCCAGCGGCGCTGAAATGGTCACAGTCGCAGTCCGCAGGGTCAACCTTGACCGTAGCAAGGAATCGCTGTTGGACTTCATCGATCCGAAAAAGTATTTCCTGCTGCCCAATACCGCAGGATGCTTCACAGCGGACGAAGCCATTCGCGCCGCTCGATTAGGACGCGAAGTGGGAATTTCCGACTGGGTAAAGATTGAAGTGATCGGCGACCAGGCGACGCTTTATCCGGATGTGCAAGCGACGGTCGAAGCCACGCGAGTGTTGGTGAAAGAAGGCTTTACGGTATTACCTTATACATCCGACGACATCGTTTTTGCCAAGCGCTTGCTCGATGCAGGAGCGAGCGCGATCATGCCGCTGGGCGCTCCGATCGGCTCCGGGCTTGGCATGCAGAACACGGCAAGCTTCCGGATTCTTCGCGAGATGATCACTGGTGTCCCACTGATCGTGGATGCGGGTGTGGGCACGGCCAGCGATGCCGCAATTGCGATGGAGTTGGGCGCGGACGCTGTGCTGATGAACACAGGAATCGCCGGAGCGCAGGAACCAGTCCTGATGGCCGAAGCCATGAAGAACGCGACTGTTGCAGGTCGACAGGCGTATTTAGCCGGACGCATGCCGAAAAAGCTCTACGCCACTGCGAGCTCGCCTATCGAGGGAGTGGTGCGGTAGGGCAGCACAGTACCGCGAATGCAAAAGGGACGGGCAAGTGCCCGTCCCTTTCTGCTCCTAAATTTCGTCCTACAACATCTTCATATTATCGACGTGAATAGAATCGCCGGTGACGGTCCCGGTGGCCGAGATGTGATGGCCTTCGTGGCCTTTGAGCACGTCCGGATTGTCGACCGTTAGAACTTTGCTGTCTCCATCGGTGACGATGGCAACTTTCGCGCCCTTAGCCAGGCATTTTCCCATGCAGGCGGCATGTGTGGCGGCAGCGCCTTTTGCGCCGCATTGGGTGTCGGTAACGTAACCTTTTACAGTGGCTGATTCAGCCGAAGCCATGACCACCATGAATGCGAAAGCAATTGTCGAAGCGCACACCAGCAGTGTCTTTTTCATGAGAATTCTCCTTAAGCCCCAAAATATAGCATAGCTTTGCGAGCGAGTTGTCACTTCCGCGCGTGCCTATTTCTGCGCGGAATGAAGTTCGGTGGGAGCGGCGGGCTGAGGGTCCGGCGGAGACACGATGATCACTTCGCCGGGCTTGGCGTAGTGCAACTGCTCCCGCGCTTCTTTTTCGATCATCTTCGGGTCGGACTGAAGTCCCTTTATCCGTGCGGTGTAATCGTCGTTCTCCTGCTGCAGTCTGGCGATGTCTTTTTGCAGAATCTTGTAGTCGGATTTCTTCTGGGTGTAGGCGGCCGCGCCGTTGGCCCCGAATACCACATGAATGAACAGCCACGCCGCCACTGCAACGACCGCTCCGGTGGCGAAGCGAGTGCGAAACTCGTAAACGAAATCCAACTTGGGCCGCAACCGTTCGACGGCCTGGTCGGCGAACGCTTCCGCTGCCGGGGCGCGGTCGACCAGTTTGCGCAGATGGTCCTCGGGGCGCAAGAACTTCGCGCTTCGTGCTTTTCGTATTATTCGAATATCCACTGCTTCGCTGCCTCGCTTAACTTCTGCAAATCCGATTCACTGCATGCTTCCGAGTACACCCGCACCACTGGTTCTGTTCCAGAAAGGCGATAGCAAACCCAGGAGCCGTCGTCCAACAATAATTTGAGACCGTCCTTCCGCACGGCTTCTTTCACCTTGCGTCCGCTGAATTCGCGGGGATCGGACTTCAACTTACTAGTGAACTTCTCCTTGACCTCCGGGGTCAAGCGGAAGTTGTCGCGTTGTGGATAAAGGGAACCAACTTTGACAAATAGATCCTGCAATTGCTGCTTTAAGGTCTTGCGCCGGACGGCGACCATCTCGCAACACAGCAGGCCGGCGATGATTCCGTCTTTTTCAGCAACGTGATGACGAATCGAAAGTCCGGCGCTTTCTTCTCCGCCGAGAACGATCTTGTCGGCCTTGATCAACTCTCCGATGTACTTGAAGCCCACGGGGGTTTCATGCAGCTCGATGCCATAGTGTTTGGCGATGGAGTTGACCAGGTTCGTCGTTGCGACGGACTTGGCCACGCCATTCTTCCAGCCCCGCGATTCGACCAGATAATCGAACAGCAGCGCGATGATAAAGTTGGGCTGGAAGAAGGTGCCGTCTTCGTCGACCACTCCGAAACGGTCGGCATCTCCGTCGGTGGCGATGCCGATATTCGCCTTGGTGGTGCGCATCTCATTGCGGAGGTCGCCGAGAAGATGGTCGTCGGGCTCGGGCGCGTGTCCGCCAAAAAGCACATCGCGATAATCATGGACGGCGCTGACGGATACTCCCGCGTCGCGAAGCAGGCTGTCGGAATAACCGCGTCCTGCGCCCCAGAATGGATCGAACGCCACCTTGATCCCCGACTTCTTGATAGCGGCGAAATCGACGATTTCGCGCAGCCGGGCGAGGTACATATCGCGGGGATCGAGCGCCTTCGCCGGCTTCGGATGCAATCCCGAGGGTGCTTTTTCTCCTCGATCGGCAGCTACAATTTCAGCCTCTATGGCCTGGGTAAATTCGGGCAGCGCGGGCGCGCCGTCGGACGTAGAAAACTTGATGCCGTTGTATTCCGGCGGATTATGCGAGGCGGTAATGTTGATGGAACCGTCCGCATGTTCATGCGTGACTGCGTAAGAAATCGCCGGAGTGGGCGCGGGATCGGCGATTACCAGCGGGGTGACGCCATGGATCGAAAGCGCATCGGATGCGATGGTGCAGAAAGTTTCTCCCATAAAGCGCGGGTCGCGGCCGACGATGACTTTGCCGTCATGGTTGCGCGACGCGATAAAACGCGCGATGCCGGTCGAAGCGCGGCGGACATTTTCATGCGTGAACTCTGCCGCCACAATGGCGCGCCATCCGGATGTGCCAAACTTGATTTGCGTGGTCATGAGTTCTAGTCTAACCGGAAGTTTTTGCTCGGCTGCGGCCAAACTCAAAAGGAAATAGGTTCTCAAATGACTGATAAAAGATTAGTGTTCACTACCGCACAATCCGAGCAGGAAGCGCGGCGGGTGGCGAATGCGTTGGTGGATCGCAAATTGGCGGCGTGCGTCAGCATCGTCCCCAAGATGGAATCGATCTACACTTGGGAGGGCAAGACCGAAGAAGCGCAAGAGATCATGCTCATCATCAAAACCACCGAGGCGGCGTTCGAGAAGGTATGCGCGGCCATCAAGGAAATGCATTCCTACGAAGTGCCAGAATGCCTCTGCGTAGCGGTGGAAGCGGGCAATCCCGAATACTTGAAGTGGATTGACGAAGCGGTGAAGCCAGAAGATAAGCAGCCACAGGAACATCGGCAGACAGCATAGACGTGCTCCGGGAGTTTTGGGAGGGCACGGCTTTCAGCCGCGCCGACAAAGCTATTGCGCTGTTTCGCGCCCCGCTTGACGCCGCGACTTTCTTGTTGCATAAATATCTTCTCTATGGACGCAAAAACGAAACTCACCTCCATGGGACCGCCGGTGCCGGAGTTGGCGGTCGCCGATGTCGAACGAGCGCAACAGTATTACCGGGATGCGCTCGGTTTCACGATCGGATGGCTCTACCCCGGCAAAGAGATTGGCGCTGTGTCACGCGACAGGGCGGTCATATTCTTTCGCAAAAAGCAGCCGCCGTTCCAACCTGCGGTCCACTGGGTGTTCGCCGACGACATTGACGCGTCTTACCGGGAACTGACGTCACTAGGCGCCAACATCGTGGAGCCCTTGGAAACAAAGCCCTGGGGACTGCGGCAGTTCACCGTGCAGGATATTGACGGGAACGTTTTCTACTTTCACCACGATTAAACGAGTGGATAAGAGCCCAGGCCGTCGGGCAGGACTTTGAATGGCCACGCGTCCTTCAAAGTCAACGATCAGGTTAAGACTAGTTGTGAGGGTGGCGGCGGATTCCTACCCCTGTCCGGCGATGACAGCGGTGCCGCGGGGGGCGTCGTGCGGGCCGGAAGAGGGTTCGAGGGTTACTACAAAGGTCTTCGCCTGAAGGCCGGGCGGTAGAGGCGGATTGACGACCGTCGCGCTGCCATGTGCGTCGGGCTTGAACAATCCGGCTGCCACAGGCGCGCCGGTCTGAGGAATCAGCCAGAGTTCGTAGATCTTTTCTGCGGGAAGCTGCGGCAAATTGTTGGCCACAAAAATCAGCGTGGATCGGTCACGAACATAAATTGCTTTACCCTGCGGCGTCGGCTGAGCTTTTGCTGCTACCAGCGTCACGCGTTGTGCGTCCGGCGAAGTCAGCGTGTTCACGATCTCGCGGGCGCGAGTTAGTTCTTCCTGCTGAGATTGCGCGTCGGTTTGCATGCTCGCGACTTGAGCCGACAATCCCTGAGCCTGGTGGATCAGATTTGTGTCCTGCCTGACCAGCAGCAGAATTACCAGAGCTGCGGCGGATGTGAGCACCAGCGTGGCTGTCCGCCACCAGGATGGGCGGGCCGCGCCGACCGGCGCACCGCGGACATCTCTGCGCGGCTCCTGCTTTACAGCAGTGAGCAGCCGTTGACGCGCGCGCACCGGGGGATGCGCTCCCGCGACCGACAAAGCCATCAGCGCCATGTCGCCGCGGATTTGGTCGAGTTCAAGGCGGCAACTGGAGCACGTTTCCAGGTGCTGCTCGAGGGCCTTGCGCTCGTTGGCACTGAGAGAACCCAGCGCCAGAAGAGCCAAATCCTCCGCGAATTGTTCGTGTGCTGGCATCTTCAATTCAACTGCATCAAGCAAAAACTTTGCGTAAACTCAACAGCCCTGTCCGTATGCGGGTCTTGATTGTTCCCAACGGCTCGCCGGTTTTTTCCGCAATCTCCGAATGACTCAATCCTTCGAAGTAAGCCATCTCTAACGCGCTTCGCTGGGCCGGAGGCATGCCTCCCAACGCGCCGCGGACCCGTTCCATGGCCTGCGAGCGCTCCGCTTCTCCCGCCATGTCGGGATCCACGGATACAACTACGTCATTAATGTCAGTTTCAGGCCTTCGCTTGCGTAAAGCGTCAATGGATCGATTGCGCGTAATCACGGCAAGCCAGGGGGCCAGGTTGCCGCGGCTGGCGTCGAATACTCCGGGATTGCGCCAGAGTTGCAGAAAAACCTCCTGCAAAACGTCTTCTGCCGCACCCGTGTCTCCCAGCACCCGCAACGCCACCGAGTAAACGATGGTCGAATAGCGGTCGTAAAGCGCCGCCATGGCACCTTCGTTGCCTGAGCGTATCGCCGAGACTAAAGCGATGTCGTTCGCCGATTCTCTGAACTCAGGCTCAACGCTTGCCAAACCACTCTCTCTTGCTTGGAGTACGTCAATTCGACGCTTAATGGATTGGACACATATTACCGCATTTGTAGCGGCTGGCCGAAGGGAGGCGTTAGTTTTAAGGTACTTAGCGGCGAGCTTACTTCTTCAACGCCAACTGCCTCTCACTGGGGGTCATCTTCTTCCAGACCTGTTCAAGGTTTGCCGCCACCTGCGCGTCGTTCGGGGCGTTGTGCAGAGACTTGGCAAACCAGCGATAGGCTGTGGGCAGATCGCGGGGAGCACAGCGACCGGTGGTGTACATTGCTCCAAGCAGGCTCTGGGCGCGGGCGCTGCTGCGTTCGGCGGAGGCGAGCAGATTCTTACGGGCCAGCGCGCAGTCCTGCGCAACGCCGTCGCCGTCAAGGTAACGCTGACCGACAGTGGTGAGATTTTCAGCCGGGGACGGGGCGACTGGAAGAACAGCTTTTGGCTGCGCTATAACGCGAGGCTTCCTGAACGAAGGTTTCGGTTGCTCGTTCTCTGGAATCGACGGGGAAGGTTTCGCCGCGGCCTCGGTCGTCGCTGGAGCAGGCTGATCGATTGCCACCGGCGGCGCTTCGACCCGCGGAGCCCTGGGAAGACTGGCGGACGCGTCGACCGGCGGAATCGTCTCTTCGGCGGCAGGCGCGGGAGGTTTTGCGGCTTCCTGTTGGGCAGCGCTGCGGGCTACGTATCCCGAAAGCCACGCCCTGACGGCAGGAGAACTGCCAGCGAGCAGGATCGCTAGAGCGACAAGCGAGAGCACAAGAGCGGCGTAAAGCCTGCCTCGATGTGATGGCTCGGGTTCGTCGTCCTCCAGCAGGTAGCTGGCTGACGCGGGAACATCATCCGAAAAATCACGTGAACCTGCTGAGGAGCGAAGAGGTCGCGCTGGAGGCGGTTCCGGAGGAGTCTGCCAATTTTGGCCGGGCAGACGGCGTCCGCACATTCCGCAGAAGAGGAAATTATCCTTGTTGTCGTGCCCGCAACTGTCGCAATGGACCGCCATCACCGGAAGTTAAAGTATATCGGTTCACGCGACCGGCCGCAGCCGGGAATTTGTCTTCCAAACGCTCAATTAGCGGGAAAACTACAGGTTTCTACTGAACCGGCGTACCGTTGCTGATACACGAGTTTGCATTCCCGTCCGCGGCAGAGCGAATCACGCCAGATTGATCGGAGCAGAATGCGCGCCGTCCGTAGGATTGTCCGATGGGCGACACCGTTAAGTGAAAACCGGTCGCAGGTGCGCCGGCGCATCCCGACAGAGAGAATGCGTAACCGCGCCAGTGTCCGCTGGCCAAACCGCTGTTGATGAGCATGGCTTGATGTTCGTTGGGTTCGCCGCCGCCGAAGCCGTCCAGATCGGAGAGTGTACAGGTGAATCCGACAGTGGGGTAAGTCGCAGCGTAAGTCACTTCAGCAGTGAGAATCGTTCGCATGGACGCGAGAATGTTCGCATCGCTTCCGAAAGTTTGCTGATTCTGCGGTTGCGAAGGCTGCACTATCAGCGTGGTTGCAACGTGGGGCTTCATACTGTCGGTAATGCCCTTCAACAGCACAGGATCGGTGAGGGGCAAATTAATCGTCATCGAAATCTCGTTAAGTTTCCAGAATCCCGACTCCGTCTTCATGGAAAAAGTCACATGCGGCATGAAAGCCGATCGTTCGGCCTGCCCGTTTTTGAATGTTTGGAAAGACAATTCGATGTCGTCCTGATCGCCGTGAAGATTATCCTGCTCGACGACGACGTCCACTTTTTGGCCGGTCTTGGGATCTTCTGTCGTCAGCATGATCGATCCGGTATCGAAGGCTTGTAGCTTTTTACCCTGTGTCTGCATTTGTCCGGCAAGCACGGAGTATTGCTGAATATTCGTAAGCGCGCCGGATTGCTCCAGCGCGGCTCGCGTGACCGCAGGCAGGTGACTCAAGAAGGCATCCGGCTGCTTGCCGGAAAACATTTCCATCAGCGCCTGACGGGCGGTTTGCGGCATCGGGTCGGTCGAGCTTTTCGCCCAGACAGTGGTGCCGCACGCAATCAGGATGGCGATAGATAGAACGATCCTCTGCATAGAAAATTCCTCGAGTTAGATCATGGTGGCACGGGAAAGACCTCCGCTCTAGTTACGGAGGTAAGGAAGCGATGCTTCCTCAGAGCGGGCGCCGGCGGAATTGTCGCTAACGTGATGGGAATTTCCGGGAAGGGCACGGCTCCAAGCCGTGCCACCGTGCGGGGGAAAAGGGCGGCTTCAGCCGCTGAGGAGTAACCGAATCCCTCAGCGGCTAAAGCCGCTCAATTAGAATCTTGTTCGGCCCGACTGAAGTCGGGCCCTCCCCGGCATGGACTAAGCAAAGAAAATCCTTGACTTCTTGTACTGTGTGGCGCATAGTATGCGACATACACTATATGCCAACCAGCAGTAGTAATCCGGAAATCCTTGAGAACCTGCGGGGAGAGTTGCGGCGGGGCTGCTTGATCCTTGCCGTCCTCGCGCAACTGAGGACGGAGCGCTACGGCTACACCCTTCGCAAGGCGCTGGCGGACGATGGCTTGGAGATTGACGAAGGTACGCTCTATCCGTTGCTGCGGCGGCTGGAAACCCAAGGGCTGCTGGCGAGCGAGTGGCGGGAAGAGGACAAGCGTAACAAGCGCTTTTATCGGCTGACGCCAGACGGAAAGAAAATTCTCAAGCAGTTGGTGGATGAGTGGAAAGACCTGAACGGATCGCTCAAGCGCATTCTTCACGAGGAGTAGGTCATGGAACTGATTGATCGTTATCTGCAAGCGGTGAGGTTTTGGCTGCCAACGAAACAGAAGCATGACATCGTCGCCGAATTGTATGAAGACCTGCGCTCGCAGATCGAAGAACAGGAGGCGGCGCTGGGGCGCGCGCTGGACACGGCAGAGATCGAGGCGTTGCTGAAGAAATTTGGGCAGCCGATGATCGTGGCGCAGCGCTATTTGCCGCAGCGTTATTTGATTGGCCCCAATGTGTTTCCCATGTATTGGTTTGTGCTGAAGCTGGATTGGATTTGCGTTTTTGCGCCGTGGTTTGTGCTCGGCGTATGCCTCGATGTTTTTGTGGCCGCCAACCGCAGCGGTCACTATGGCGCTCTGACGGGAGTGCTCGATCATTTCTGGGCGGCTGCGCTTGGCAATCTGGTTGTGCTGACTGCGGTCTTCGCGCTAATTGAAAGATTTCAGCCGAAATCCGGACTTGGCGGAGGGTGGAATCCCCAAAGACTGCCGAAGCTTCGCGACGCCAGCCGCATTTCGCGAAGTTCGTCCATTGGGGAGCTGGCTTGGTACGGCGTGTTCCTGCTTTGGTGGGTGGGTGTGTTTCCGTCCCTCTCGGGTTTGGGCCTTGCGCCGTCGCCGGTGATTTCGCGGTTCTTTTTTTGGCCGATTCTAGCGCTGTCGTTGGGACAGACGGTGATTGCATGCGTCAATGTCTTCCAGCCGTGGTGGACGCCCGCCCGCGCAAAGATTCGAGCGATCGTGGACGTGCTTGGGTTGCTCATTGTGACTGCGCTGTTAGGAGTTTGCTTCACCGGCGGAAGTTTCGTGTTTGTGAGTGGGGCGCAGTTGTCTCTCGCGGAGAGAGCGGCGGCGGATTTGTGGCTGACGTGGAGCTGGGTACTGCTTCTGCTGGTATGGGCGGAAATTGGATTTGTGGTGCGACTGATCCAGGATTCGCGCCGCGCCGCAGGGCGCGAGCCGATGAAGGGTTGGGCGTTGCAGCTTTTTGCCGGGGAGTGACGGGGTGCGGGCGCTCCGGCGGGCCGCTGTGCGCTGAAGGAAGAGCTTTTTGTAAAACGCGAAAGTCTGAGTACACGCGCTTTCTGTTCTCCGGTTATCACCTAACATTCTTCTGGAATGAGATCCCTCGCCGGGCTGAAGTGGGCCGGTTCTTCGGGATGACGCAGGGTTGAGAGATTCGGTAGGGCGCGGACCAGTTTGGATGCTGGTCAAAGTTAAAAGCCCCAGACTTCGCAAAGAACGCGAAAGGCTGGAGCACCCGCTTATTAGACAGTTTGGTGGCGGTTAGTCCAGCTTGAATTCGCTGCGCCAGTCGCCGGTGTCGGCCATGGCTGGCTGGTCGCGCTTGTCCATTACGTAATTTCCTACTACGAGGAAATCCATTTCGGTGCGCATGAAGCAGCGGTAGGCATCGTCCGGGGTGCAGACCACCGGCTCGCCGCGGACGTTGAAGCTGGTATTCACGATCACGCCGTATCCGGTGAGGTTCTTGAAGGTGTTGATCAAGTCCCAGTAACGCGGATTGGTTTTCTTGCTCACGCTTTGAATGCGCGCCGAGTAATCGATGTGCGTGATGGAAGGCAAATCGGAACGCAAGAAATACAGGCGCTCGTAGAGCGGCTTCTCGTGATAGCCGGTCGGTAGTGGATTCTTCTTATCTTCGCGGATGGGCGCGACGATAAGCATGTAAGGCGATCCGCGGTCGAGGTCGAAATGCTGCTGCACGTCTTCTTCAAGGACGGACGGCGCAAACGGACGGAAGCCTTCGCGATACTTGATTTTGAGGTTGAGTTTTTTCTGCATCTCGGGATTTCGTGCATCGCCGAGAATGCTGCGATTGCCGAGAGCACGAGGGCCGAATTCCATGCGTCCCTGGAACCATCCCACCACGTTGCCTTCGCTCAAGCGAGCAGCAACGGCGTTCGTGAGTTGCTGATAATCGGGATAGTAAGTTGCCCGCGCTCCGCGATTCTCGAGAGCACGCGCCACTTCACGATCAGAAAATTCCGATCCAAGGTATGAACCTTGCATCGCATCCCCGTCGCCGTTGACCGTGCGCTCGTGGCCTTCGTGGATGTGCCAGATCGCCAAAGCTGCGCCCAGCGCGCCGCCAGCGTCTCCGGCTGCGGGTTGAATCCAGATGTCGTCAAAGATTCCAGCTTTGAGAAGTTTGCCGTTAGCCACGCAATTCAGCGCGACGCCGCCAGCCATTACCAGATAACGGCTGCCGGTAAGTTCGCGTGCGGTTTTCGCCAGGCGCAGGACAATATCTTCGGTGACCTGCTGGATGGCCAGAGCCATGTCCATGTAGATTTGCGAAATGTCGGATTCAGCGGGGCGTTTGGGGATACCGAATAGCTGCTCCCACTTCGCTTCGTTCGCCATCTTGAGTCCGGTGGCGTAGTCGAAGTAATCCATGTCGAGCACGATGGAGCCGTCTTCGCGAATGTCGATGAGGTTGGTAACGATCTTCTTGCGGAAATTTTCGGTATCGGCCGAGTCGGGATTGCCGTAGGGGGCGAGACCCATCAACTTGTACTCACCGCTGTTGACGGCGAATCCGGTGTAGTAGGTGAATGCCGAGTAGAGCAGTCCAATCGAGTGCGGGAACTGCAACTCGCGCAGGATTTCGATGTCTTTGCCGTGGCCGTGACCGATGGTGGTGGTTGCCCATTCGCCGACTCCGTCGACCGTAAGAATTGCGGCGTCGGGAAAAGGTGACGGATAGTAGGCGCTGGCGGCGTGCGACAGGTGGTGCTCGGGATAAAAGATGCGGACATTGCCGGGACCGAGATCCGCAAGATGGTCTCGCAGCAATTTGCCCATGAAGAGCTTTTCTTTGATCCAAACGGGAATCGCAGAAAGGAAGCTCACGAATCCGCTTGGCGCGAAGGCGTGATAAGTCTCAAGCAAGCGCTCAAATTTCAAAAACGGCTTGTCGTAGAAAGCGACCGCGGAAAGATCTTTGTACTGCAGCCCCGCTTCACCGAGCACATAGCGGCAGGCGTTGATCGGAAAAGACGAGTCGTGTTTCTTTCGGGTGAAGCGTTCTTCTTGCGCGGCGGCCACGATTTTGCCGTCGACCAGAAGTGCGGCGGCGCTGTCGTGATAGTAAGCCGAGATGCCGAGGATCGCGCTCTTTCCTGCTGCGGCGGTTTGGGCCGCCGATCCTTTTTGCGTGCCGTTGCTTGAGCTCATAATTTTATGTTTAGAAAAGTGTGTAGATAAAAGGGGCGATGGCGGTACCGCTGGCCAGCACGATTAGAACGCCAAGTCCCAATAAGGTGACGATGATGGGTAACAGCCAGAATTTTTTCCGCTGCTTCAGAAATCCCCATAAATCTTTTAGAAAATCCATAACAACTCCTTGAAATTAGTAAGGACTTTCCAGGTCCTTGGCGGTAAACAGATGGTCGCGCTTCAACATGGCGGATCCGGTGCCGGATTTAAATGCGCGCAGCTTCAAGGAATCTTTTCCCGAGAGCCGGCGGACGATGGCGATGGGCGTGACCACTATAAAGAAAACGATCGAAAGCAAAACTTTTGACATCACCGCGCCCATGGCGTCGGAGAGACCAAGCCAGAAAATCGCGATGGGATGGAAAACCTTGGGCACAACCATGTTCACGAGGTGAACGATCATGGCCGCGTAAAGATAGCCTTCGCGCTTGCGCGAAGCCGCGAACAGCATCAGCAACAGGACCATGGCCATGCCGGTGTCGCGGCTCTGGTCTTTGGTGATTTTCCGCTTCAAAAATTCCATTAAAATTGCCTCTGGACGATCTTACTCAGCAATAAATTGTTCAAAAATTGCAGATCATTTCACTACGAATCGAACTACAAGGGCCATGAAAACAGTTATCTCTCCGACAAAAAATGTGTCCTGTTTATAACTGAGGGAGATTCGGCCTGCGCTATAGGAACCACTGCGGAACAACCCTGCACGGCTCTTAAATTACTGACAAAACCACTGACATGATAGTACCGGAATTCGCGCGGTCGGGCGAGGGGTAGAAAGACTCATCAAAACGCGGTCAAAAAGTTCTCTGTGCGGCGAGCGGGTCAGGGCCGAGCGGATGTTTGCCGAAGTGGGTTAATCGCTCTAACTCTGTGAAAAGTAATTGTTTACGGCTGGATAGGCGCGATTATGTGTCGTGCTTAAAACGGTATCGCCCCGACCCAGCCTATTGGCCAGACTCCGGGTTTTTTGGGGAAGTTGACCCTTTCTCGCCCGAAAGTGACCCGCCTACGTCCAACAGGGACTTTCTTCCACATGACAGGGAAGGTGTTAAGCGGTTATTCTCTATGAACGGTGGCGTTCCCCCTTCGGCCGCCGATTCCCCCAGCAACCCGAGTAATTTGTTTGCGGCGATCCCTGGAATGATGCTCTTATGAATTTCGGCAATACTTTATTCAATCTTCTTGTGGCTGGGACCCTTCTGAGTGGAGCAGCGACGGCCCAATCCATCGCGCAATTCGAAGGCATCGATGCCTCGAACGATCCCGTGGCCGGATACACGGTTGATCCCAACGGTGCCGTCGGGACCCTGCAATATCTTGAGTGGGTGGATCAGGCTTACCAGGGATACGACAAAGTTACCGGATTGCCGGTTTATCCGAATCCGCAGCGCGGAACCACGCCGTGGGCTGAGAACAACATGCCGAATTGCACGACTGGCGGCGGCAATGGAGTGATCCTGTTCGATCACCTGGCTTCACGCTGGATGATTGGACTTCGCGAGGGCGGCCCGTCTTATTATTACTGCGTTGCGATTTCGAACACCGATGATCTCACTTCTCCCACATTTCAGTGGTACACGTACGAGCTGCCGCTGAATCCGTTAATCACGTTTGGGAAGATTACCTACTATCCGGATTATCCGAAGATCGCGACCTGGCCTGATGCCTACTACGTGACGCTCGATCTCGAAAATCAGAAACGCGGCTTCATGGAAAGCGGCGTACTGGTGTGCGCTTTTGATCGCGTCAATATGTTAAATGGCGCAACAGCGAGAACTCCGCAATGTTTCCCGTATCCGCAAACGCTCGGGCCGCTGTTTTTGGGGCACAGCCTGTTGCCAGCCGACATTGAGGGATCTACGCCACCGGCGGTCGGTTCGCCTGAAGAATTTGTGAGCATTGAAAATCCCAGCGGAACGGCGACCACGTCGACTTCGCTGAATCTCTGGCAGTTTCATGTGGATTGGACCGCGCCCGCGAATTCGACTTTCACCGGACCGACGCCGTTGACCGTTACGAGCTATCAGCCGGGCTGCTACACGGTAAAAAATCCTACAAACACCTACTGCGTGCCTCAGCCGACCACGCCACAGACAGGCAATCGAGTGGATTCACTTGGCGATCGCTTGATGCATCGGTTCGCGTTCCGTCAGTTTCCCGGGTACGAGTCATTTCTCGTGACTCACGCGGTCCAGGTCGCGCCGACTGGTATACAGACCGGGATTCGCTGGTACGAGCTGCGCTCCACCGGCGGAAGCGATTTGAACATCGCCAACTTCGGAACGTTCAGCCCGGACAAGAACCACTTCCGATGGGTGCCGAGCGCCGCGCAAGATAAATTGGCGAACATGGCGATGGGCTACAGCATCTCATCGGTCAACTTGCACCCGTCGATCAACGCCGCGACCGTGAATCTGCAGAGCGGAGGAACGCCGAAGGAATTCACATTATTGGCTGGGACGGCAGACGAAGAAAACTCTTCGCACTGGGGCGGTTACACGAGTATGACCGTCGATCCTGCAGATGATTGCACATTTTGGTACGTAAATGAGTACTTCGACACGAACCAGACAGGAACAAGTCATACATGGCAAACGCGCGTCAGCCATTTCAAGGTAACAGGCTGCCAGTAGCGGTTTTCGCTTGATTTTGCAGTTGACCGGGTAGTAGCCTCATAGGGTTCTACCTCCGGCCGTTTGTTAGCTAAGTTCGAGTTACCTGAGAGGAAATTGGGAAAATGAAAGTTTCGAAGATTTTAGCCGGAGCAGCGACGTTGGCCGTGGCCATGTTAGGTTCGGCATTTGCGCAGTCAAATTACACAATTTCTGAGTGGGCAACGCCGTCGGCCAATAGCCAGCCGTTGCACGTCGTCCCTCTCAGCGGAACTCAGTTCTACTTCACTGAGAGCACGAAGAACCGGATTGGCGAACTCAATACCTCGGCCAACACTGTTCAGGAGTGGACGCTTCCTTCGGGATCATTGCCGCACGGCATCGTTCTGGATGCAGCCGGAAACATCGTGTTCTGCGGCTACAGTGGAAACTTTATAGGTGTGGTGAACCCGAATGCCACCACATCCCAGCTCACGGCATACATGGTGCCTACCGCCAAGTCTGGACCGATCCATCTAGACACAATGCTCTCTAGCACCGGACTTACGCCGGTCTATTATTTCAGCGAGACTCTGGCCAACAAAGTCGCGATGCTGGACCCGAATGCAGTAGGCGGTCCGGCGATTACTGAGTGGACGGTTCCCACTGCTAACTCATTACCGCGCGGCGTTTCTGTGATTCCGGGGACCACGCTGATTTATTTTGCCGAACTCGCGGCGCACAAAATTGCTCTGCTCGATACTTCGACCAACAACATCACAGAATGGCCGATTCCTGTCGTGCGCCAGGTTGAGCACATTCACTACTACCCAAATACTGACGGCACGCCGCTGATCTATTTTGGCGATCTGGCCACCAGTTACGTGGGCGTATTAACGCCCGGACTCAATACTGTCACCCTTTGGCCGGCTCCAACAGCAAATGCAGATATCCCGGATGTGTGGCTGGCTGGCCCGGACCTGATGAATTTCTCCGAACGAGGCGGCACCAAGATTGGATTCCTGAATACGACGCTACAGAAGGGAACGATCAAGAGCATCAAGCCTCCAGTGCCGGTGATGGAAACTCCGGTCGTTACGCCGGTGACCGCGATGCCTTTCACCCTTAAGACTGGTGGCGCCATCGCAGAGACTCCGACCATCACAACGGTCACGGGCGTAATCACGGGCGGATTCACTGAGTGGCAGTTGCCGACGGCTGGCAGCGGTCCGCTGGGAATGAACGGCAACAGCACGGCTGTAGTGTTTGCCGAATACTACGGCAGCAAGATCGGCACGATCGCTCCGGCACAGCAGAAGTAAGCGTTTGGCATTAATCCAGGAAGGCGGACTTCGGTCCGCCTTTTCTATTTGCCTGGTTGCTTGCCGGGTCGCGCCGCAGCTTCTAGCAAAATTGGCTTCCTGCCAACAGGGACCTGCCCGTCTGCCACCTCATGGATTTTGCCTTCAAGATCGGTCCAGCGATTGAACTGCGCCGGGACTTTCTTCATCGCCGTCTCGCATGGAGCGGAGCCGTTGCAGTCTTTCGAAGTGTCGTAGATCGCCGACATCTGGTTCCCCTTCGAATCTTGCAACGTGCACGTGAATATCGTGCCTTGAGCAGAGCAAGGCTCGACCATCGTGGCGCCTTTGTCGACCGTCCAGGAATAGATCTGCCGAAAGGCCATCCCACCTTTGTTAAGGCGATCGTTGGCGATGCCAGTGTGGTCGGCCAGTAGCGCATGGGGACCGCCGAAATCCCACCCGTACCACGTGACCAGCGCCGTACCGCGTCCCATAAATTGCAGAAGATAGCGGCCGACAAAAGCGGCATGGCGGTCGTCATTTGCTAATGCATTCTGCGATGTGGGCGGAAGATCGTCGCCGCCTTCCGTCATCCAAATCGGCTTGCCTGCGTTGCCGGTTTTTTTTACGATGTCGCTGACGTGGGCAGCGATGTTAGGAACATTCAAGCGAATCATGCTGGCCGGGAGCTTGCTATCGAACAGCGGGTCGACCGGGTCGGGAAATCCGTATCCGTGGTATCCGATGATGTCGGCATACTGACTGCCCCCGGCGGCGAGGTATTGCTGCATCATGCTGCACTGCGATCGTGAGCAACTCATCGGATCGATGTCAGCGTGATAACCCAGAATGCTGAGAGAAGTAAATCCCGGAGAAACAAATTGGGCGCTCGGATCCAGCGGATGAATTGTGTTCTTGATGTCGCGGCACATGTTCACTAATTCCGCGATCGTCCCTTTGTATTCTCCGCGAACGTCGGGCTCGTTCCAGCATTCCCAATACTTAATGTGCCATCCGCCGTCGCTGGTGTGGCGATACAGCGCGGTCACGAAATCCTTCAGAAATTGATCGGTACTGTTTACCTCAACGGGCGGATACTCAGTTCCCGCGCTTCGGTTGGCGAAGCCGGGAGTGTCGAAGACCGTGTAAATGGTTTCTTCGTGGAAGGCTGCGGCCTGGCGCAGATATCCGTCGAGGCGCTCCCAGTGGTAGCAGGGATCGTGAGGATCAGATCCGTTTTTCGGGGGGCAATTGGCCCCGTGGAAGTCCGAGCCAGCGGCAATCTGATACCAATTCACTTGTGCGCCAAGACTGCGCCACGCGCCGAAATGAACTGGCGTAGATTGGTCGCGGCAACAGTCATCCGGCCAGGGGGACTGTTGGCCGCCGACGTGGGAGGTCTTGTTCATATCGAACGCAAAGAAGTCGCGCGTGATCTGGGCGTGGGAGATTGCGGACGCAAAAAGAATGACGAAGACGGCCAATAGCTTCATTCAGACCTCAGCGGCTCAAGCCGCTACTTGGATGAACTATTATCGCAGCGGCAAACCGCTGCGCCACCCAAAAACGGACCTAACGCCAATCGGAGCAAACCGTGTGATTCGATAAACCGTGAACCATCCAAAGCTACGCAGCGAGGCTCTAAATCCAGCCCAAAAGCGGATGGCCACCCAAATTGAGTGGCCACCGGGAAATCTCCTAAAACGCACTACTGAAGCAGAACCGGCTTCGCTCCTACGGTTACCGCTCCTCCCGAGATACCGCCAGTGCAGGAGTTGCCAGCGAGATCGGTGCACTTTGAAAATGACGAACCGGAGGGAATGGCAAACGTTGTATTTCCGCACACGTCGTTGCTGCATGAGTTTACATTTGCGGAATCCCAGACGATCATTTCCGCACCTCCGCCCTGGGCGGTGAGATTACAGGTGTAGACCGAAGTTCCATTACTTGGGCCGCAACCCGGAGTTCCGTACTTGGCGCCGACTGTCCAGTTGTAAAGCTGCTGCCATGCAAGGCCCGCGGCATTCAATTGCCCCGTATTTAAATCGAGCAAACTGATGCCATTGCCAAAATTCCATCCCCAGTAGGCAAAGGTAGCGATATTATCTGACTGTTGGAGCAATGCAAATCGGGCATAAAATGCAGCGTGAAGGTCGGGGTCGGAAATCGGGATGTCCTTAGCAGTATCGTCGCTGCCTTCTGTGTCCCACAGCGGCATCGAGGTGACATCGTTGGCGGTGCCGGCTGTCTGGCTCACCAGCTGCTGAAGCGGACCCAGCACAACGCTCGAGATGAGCTCCGCGCTAGACGCGGTGCATGTGGACGGATCGTCGCAAACGTAGCCGTGAAAAGCGATGATGTCTGCACTTTTGGCGTAGCCATTGTTGATCCATGTACCGAGCCACGCAGCTGAACCCCGGCCCACGTTGGTTGGCGCGGGCGTGGTGAATTTTGCAGTTGAATCGACCGCGAGAATCGTCGATCGCATATCGGAGCAAAGAGTATTCAAATCGGACAATGCGCCGGCATACTCCGAACTGACGTTCGGCTCATTCCAACATTCGTAAGTGGCAATGTGCCAGCCGTTCGCGGTGGCATGAGCATAAAGCGCGGCCAGAAAATCCTTCCAATACAGGTCGCCTGATCCCACATCAATCGGCGGATAGCAGCCGCCCGTGGAGGGGCCACCGGGTGTACCAGCCTGGCAGGTTTGCGATGGCTGTTGCGATGCCCAAGTTGGCGTGTAGTAAGCCGTGAATAGAATTTTTTGCCCGTGAGCGGTAGCTAACGCGAAATAGCGGTCCAAACTGGTCCAGTCATAAGACGGGTCATTCGGATTGGCGGTGGCGCCGCCGGAAGGCTGGTTCGGCTGGAGGTCGCTCCAGCGAAGTTGAGCGCCGAGCGAACGCCATATCCCGAAACTAATACCTTTGGTGTTTGGCCATGGGTTGGCAGGTCCCATATTCAATGCGAAAAACGTGTCCTGTGGGGTTCCGCCGCCCGGAGTTCCGCCGTTTTTAGCGAGCTGCGATGAGCTACTTCCGCCTCCGCATGCGAACATGATCGAGCAAAGAACCAGGGTTCCGACTGCTTGGGGGATCTTGTACATAATTGTCTCCGATAAATGCTGTGCCTAAAGGCGAAATGTCACAGTACCCCGCCAGGCATGGCTGGGGCACTTGAATGAAACCCATTTGTAAAGAAAAGTTGCGTTGCTTTTGCCCTTGGGATTTGGCGTCAATTACTTAAGGGCATAGAACAGTTGTAATGGATGGAATGAGTTCCGGGCAAGGCAGGGGGAAGCGGGATGGACACCTTAGCCAGTGTTATGGGGACTTGCGCCGTCTAACAAGCAGAAAAGCCGCAGAGGCTTCCTGGGAAAAGAAGCATGCGGCTTTTTGAAGCGGATGAATGAAATGCTTACGTTGACATCATGGGCTTGTCGAACTTTACGGCTACGCCAAATCGGCCCGTAGCCGTGATTTCCGAGCGCACAACTTTTCCCGATCCGCGAAGCCGGACACTTTCCAAGCCGTCTTTTTGCATGGAAATGGAAACCCGAACATCCGACCCGGTGGGAAGGGAAGAGTCGACGCTGAGCAGCACACCGTCGACGCAGGCGTTGATGGTGTAGGCGGGCAATTCGAGATCGACGCCGTCCATGTAACGGATCATTGCAGGCTGTCGCAGCGGGAATCGGCGATTTTTGCGCCGTTCCGGGTGCGGGCCCGCAAAATCGGCTTTGGCCGTCGTGACGAAGCTGGCATGCGTGGATGTGATGGTTAACGACAAGATGAGTCACCAATAAAGCGCGATGCGGTTATGCAGCGACGAAGCCGGACTGAGAAAGCAAGGTCGCGCATGATTTTCGCGGTAATGTTCGGCAGAGTTTTAAAGCTGGCGCAGAGCTGGCTTTAGAACCTTTCCCGCCCCGTTTTTGGGTAGGGCTTTCAGTACTACGATTGATTTCGGTGCCAGCTTCTTGGGCACTGTTTTGTTGCAAAATTCCATGAGCCGTTGATCTAGACCAGCTTTGGACGAGTCTCTGGGCACAACGAATACTTTGATCGCCTCGCCGAGGATTTCGTCGGGAATTCCGATCACGGCAGCCTCAAGGAGTTCATCGAATTCGAGTAGTTGCTCTTCCAGAGCCTGGCAGCTCACGCGTTGGCCTCCGCACTTCACGAAATCTGAGGCGCGGTCCACCAGATGCAGGAACCCGTCACTGTCCCAGGACGCAATGTCTCCGGTGCGTAGCTGACCGTCACGGAAAGTTTCCGATGTACCGGCCTCTTCATGCCAGTATCCGGCGGAAATGTTGTCGCCTTCGGCGACGATCTCGCCTTCGCCAGCCTCACCCGGCAAAATCTCGTTATTGCTTTTGTCGAGCACGCGCAACGTAACTCCGGGAATAGCTTTGCCGATCGCGCCAGGTCTGCGCAAAGTTTCACCCGGCGGCAGATATGCCAAGCGGGCCGTGGCTTCGGTTTGCCCGTACATCAGGAAAATTTCCGTCGTGGACAGGGCGGCGGCTAGCTCACGAACAAAAACAGGAGCGAGATGCCCTCCCGCTTGCTGCACGTAGCGCAACTTAGGGAAGCTCATTCGAGGCAAACTCGATTTCCGCAGCAATATCTGGAAATGGCTGGGTACGCCCGCGAAGCCCGTACACTCGGTCTCGGCCATCCGCTGTAGAACCTTGTCGGGATACATGAACCTTGAGTCGAACACCACCGTTCCGCCGGTCCGCAGATGGGTGTGCAGTAATGAAGCGCCGAAACAGTAGTGCATGGGAAGAACGGCCATGATCCGGTCGTCCGCCGATAGAGAAAGGTATTCGACGATGGATTCGGTGTTGGCGATGATGTTGCCGTGGGAAATCATTACTCCGCGGGGTTTGCCGGTCGATCCGGAGGTAAACATCAAAGCGGCCAAGTCGCTGGGGATTACAGCTGGCAGACTCTGCTTCGCATCGGTGGAAGTGATAATCGAGTCCAAGTCCGAATTGGTAACCAAGGCTGTGCCGGCAAGTTCCTTGCTGCGCTGAGTCGCTACTTTTTCCTGAGTGAAGGCAAAACGGGGCGAGGTCGACTCGACGATATGAACAAGGTTTGCCGCTGAAGAGTTTGGTGGAAGCGGAACGCAAACCATGCCGGCTTTCAGAATGCCGAAGTAAGCCGCAACCCAGAAAAAAGAATTGTCCGCGAGCAGCAAGGCGCGGTCGCTTTTCTGGCCGCCGCGTTGGCACAGATACGCGGCAATCGCCGAGGTTGCCGACTGGAGCTGTCCGTAACTGTAGGTCTGGTCGAGCGCAATCAACGCCGGGCGCGCGGCGTCCTTGCCTTCCAGCAGGAAATCGCACACGTTGGCAACCGGTTGGTCGAACCGTTGCGCAACATCATGCACAGGGCGAGCGCTCAGATCGGCTGTAAGGCTAGGCATGTCGAAGTTGTGTTGGGACAGAGACGGATACTGCTGCGCGGCGATCTAAATTTCCGGAACGGGCTCCATCAGCACCGCGGATTCGTGAAGATAGCGGGTGGCGACGCGTTTGGCGTCGATCATCGTGTACATCCGTTCGACTTGCGCCGCTGGGATGCCGACAAGAGGCGACAGTTCATCGGCTGAGATTGCATTGTTTTTTCCGTACAGACACAAATCCATTTTCTCGAGCGGAAGCGAAAAGTAAAATTCCTCTTGGGTCTGCTCTAACGAGTAAGTGTCGGTCGTGGGCGTACGTGTTTGGACTTCGGTTGGAACCCCCAAGTAAGCGGCCAGTTGGAACACCTGTGACTTGTAGAGATGCGCTATGGGTTTGAAGTCGGCGGCTCCGTCGCCACCTTTTACGAAGAAGCCCTGATCATACTCGAGGCGATTCGGTGTCCCGGCGACCGCGTAATGCTTGAGGTCGGCGTAGTAGTACTCGATCAGCTTTCGGGTTCTTTGCTTCAAGTTGGTTGCCGCGAGGATACCCAGGTAAGCGTCGGCGCTGAGGCGAACTTGCTTCTGCTGACCTTCCGGTGATTGCACGACCACCGAAAAAATCGGGTAGCGGCCCGCGGAAAGCAAATTGGGAAGGACAATTTTGCTTTTCCAGCCGTCGCCGTACTCGGGCACGACCTGACGGATGGCGTCATCGCGGCGCTCGTAACAATGGGCGGCTTGCAGAATCGGCGTGATGTCTTCGAGTTTGCTGGGTGCGCCCAGACTGTCGGCCACCATCCGCCCCAGGCGCAAACTGTGTTGTGATGAATCCGACTCGGGGGTGAACAGAATGAAGATTCGTTCGCTCCCCAAAGCACGAGCGCACAGGAACGCGACCACCGAGCTATCGATGCCGCCCGACACGCCAATGACCGCACCTTGCCTGCGAAATTGCCGGACGACAATTTCTCGAATGCGCTCTGCGATTTTTTCCGTTTCCGCTGCGGCGTCGATCTTGAGCAGATCAGGAGAAACGACGGATGGAGCAGACATAGTCATCGGCCTTGAGGAACCGCTGCGGCGGTTCCCATTTTTTTCTGCAAAAACTGGGTCAGGCAATCAACGGAATCCAGGTTTTCTGGAACCAGCTCCTCAGGTTCCAACTGAATGTGATAGGTCCGTTCCAGAAAAGAAACCAATTCCAGAATCCCGGTGGAATCGAATGTTCCTTTTTCTAAAAAGGAGTCGTTGTTTTTCAGGCTGGCTTCATTTCCGAGCAAAAAATGTTCGACAATGAAGCTCCTGATTTCTTTCTCAATGGACGGCATAAGTTGTTGGTCTTTTCTGGGAGACAAATTGCCGCATCAGGATCTGGGTCGAGGCAATACCTACCAAGGCCATATTGTCCTTAACGCTGGCAGCGCGTCCGCCGCGAAATTTGGCGGCGAGACTCGCAACGGGAGATGGTTCGAACACTCCGTCCCGCTGCAAGCTCTCTTCTGAAAGAGCTTCATCGGAACTGGCCACCGACTGCATCAAGCTGGCGCCATCTGGCGCACGGTAGGGCTGCTTGGGACGCTTGAGGATCGAATCTGGGACGCGATTTTCAGCCGCCTTCTTGAGTAGATACTTTTCGGATAAAACTCGCATCTTTAGTTCGGGGCCTAATTTCTGTGCGAAGTTTACCACGCGATGGTCAAGGAACGGATAGCGCGCCTCGACGGAGTGGGACATGGCCATCCGGTCAGCCTGGGCTGAAAGCAGATATCCCGGCAGCAGGTAGCGGGTTTCCAGGTACTGCGCCTGGCAGAAGAAAGGCCACCGGGCGTAGCTTTCTGGCAATGACTGCTCCATTTCAGTGAAGGGGTCGTATCCAGTTAATTCTGCACGAACGGCTCCCGAATAGTAGCCCTTTAGTTTGGACGTCAGCTTCCAACGAGGAAGATGTGAGAACAAAGGGCTGACAAGATCGAGCGCGCCGATGTGAAAGAAAGCGGCCAAGTAAGCCGGCGGCTGCTTCTGCATGTCTTGCATGTAAGGATAAAGCCGCCTGAGAAGCGTGGGCCGGATTCGCGACTCGCTCTGCTCCGCCCAGAAACGCCGAATCTTGGCTTCTTTGAAGATGTCGTAGCCACCGAGAATTTCGTCTGCGCCTTCGCCGGTGAGGACGACGCGAAATCCGCTGTCATGCACGAGTTTCGACAGCAAGAACAATGGTGACGGCGCGGTGCGGAGAAGCGGTTGTTCCGCGTGACGCACGACCTCGGGAAAAGCCTGGCCAATGTCGCGGGTCGAACAACGAATTTCCGAGTGCTGGGTGCCCAGATATGAACTGGCTTCGTGCTGGTGGGCACTTTCATCGAGCGCCGCATCGTCGAAAGTCACCGAAAAAGTGCGGAGTTTGTCTTTAGCGAAATCGCGGGCGATTGCGGTAATGAAACTCGAGTCAATACCGCCGCTCAAATAGGCGCCTACCGGAATGTCAGCTCGCAGGCGGATACGCACCGCATCGGTCAGCAGTTCGGCGAGTTCGTCAGCTTTGCGGTGCACTATCGCCGCGTCCCATGCGTCGGTTCGGGTTTCAATCTCCGAGTAGTCGGGAGCCCAGTATTGTTTCGTCGAGATGCGTCCATCTTGGACGGAAAGATTCGTTCCGGGAGCGAGCTGCGAAATATCGCGGAAGCTGGTTCGCGGCGGCAAGGTCACCCAGAACGTGAAAATCTGGTCCAGCCCGCGCAGATCGAGTTCAGCGCTGACACCTGGGCAAGCCAACAGAGCCTTGATTTCTGATGCGAAGTAAAACGCTCCGTCCGCGCTTGTATAGAAGAACGGTTGTATTCCCATGCGGTCGCGGGATGCGAACAATTTCCGATTGCGCGCGTCCCATATCGCAAATGCCCATTGCCCGTTCAGTCTCTCAACGAAGCCTTCACCTTCCGATTCGTATAGGTGGAGCAAGACCTCGGTATCGGAACGTGTGGCAAAGACATGACCGTGATTGATGAGTTCTTCCCGCAGTTCAACGTAATTGAAAATTTCCCCGTTGTAGGTGATCCATAACGAACCGTCAGCATTGGACATCGGCTGTCCGCCGCCGGAAAGATCGAGAATGCTGAGCCGGGTGTGGGCCAAGCCGGCTTCGCGATCAAGATGAAATCCATGAGCGTCCGGCCCGCGATGGATGAGCGTGGCAGCCATGTCCGCGAGAACGCCGGGATCGGCACTACCGCCGCGCAGCTTGACCATGCCCGCGATGCCGCACATTAGATTGTCCAGCCGTGAGTCATTCTAAGGATTACAGGCTTCCGTCTCCGTCGTAGGGGGTTGGGTTCCATACGTGGGGATTTGCCAAGGCCGCAGCCAGGTCTTTATCTTTGGCGCGATAAAAGTAGAGCCAGCAAGGTAACTCGCGGCTATGTGGGGCTGAACTGGCCAGGATGCGCCCTGTCTTGCCCGAAAAACCGATAGCTTCTAGCATGTGGATTTCGTGTTCGCGACACTTGCTCAGCGCTGCTGCCAGCATTGGTGAGAGCAGGTCTACCGAGTCATCCAGCGACTGAAAGTCCACAAGCCGCAGTCGGTTTAAACCCAATTCGGTACTGTCTTGGCGTAGAAAAACCGCGTACGCCAGCACAGTCGATTTGCGAGTGATGGTGAAAAGCCACGCGTCGCCCGCTTGCAGCGCCTGCTTGAAATGCCAGTCGAGTGTTCCTCGAGACCGCGTAGACAACAGGTTTTCTGCCTGCTGACCCTTCAATTCGCCCCAGAACTCTGAGAATCCATCATCGAAGCTGGATCGCTCCTGTAATTCGCACCCTTTGGGCAAACGGCTGGCTGGTTTCCGGGTAAAGCTGTCTCGAACAAAGAGCGCCGCCGACATGGGCTGACCCAGTATGGCGGGAAGGCCTTTCATCGCCGCTAGTTTTGAGGAAAAGCCCGAGTGATCCGTGATCCAGAAAACCGCTTCGTTCCATTTCCCCGCAGGCACTCGCTGGCAACGAAATAATTCATGAAGTTTGAGGCCGTTGGCGTTGACCGTTGTGTTGAGAATGAGATCTGGCAAGCGGTAATTGAAAAATTGGCTGAAGAGCGGAAAGGCGTAGCTTCGATAGCGCTCGTCGACAACCAGGCCGCGACCGCTGGCAACAAGTAATTTCCGTCCGCGAAACTCGCAGGCTGAGGGAACGTTGGCGATGTGGCCAACGATTTCGCCGGACTCGCTTTCGAGGACCCAGCCAATCGTCCAATCCGGCACTTCGCGATACACCGGATTGCCAGTCCATAGATATGCCCATTCCTCATAGCTTTTAGTGTTCAGGCCGTAACGCGACTCCAGAGACGAGATCTGAGGGTAGTCGGCGAACCCGGCCACGCGAATCCGCGGGCCGGGGTTTGCCGGGACTTTCTGCGATATGAGGGTGGCTGTCGTCATGATTTGCGTGTTGCCATGACGACAGTCCCGGTTAATGCGGACTGATTCATTGCAGGAAGATAGAGACGCTATTCCCTGTGGAATCGGTTACGGCAACGTCCAAGTCGCCATTGTTGTTGAAGTCGCCCAGAATGAGGGAGACAGGATTGCCTCCAGCCGTTGTGTCGGTATGGCCCTGGAACGTGCCACCAGCGACGCCAAGCAGCACCGAAATGCTGTTGCCGCCCTGGTTGGCCGTGACCAAATCGAGGATGCCATCGCCGCTCACGTCACCCGCGAGAATAGCGACGGGCCCGTTGCCCGTGGCGTATGGAACTCCGGTCTGGAACGTGCCGTTGCCGTTTCCGGCGTAGGTGGTCACGGTGTTGCCTGTTCCGTTAAGAACGGCCATGTCCATTTTCTGGTCGTTGTTGAAGTCGGCGGTGACAATCGCAACCGGATTTGAGGCGGGTATGGAAGCGAGCGTCTTGAATGTCCCGTTACCGTTGCCCATCAGGAGTGCAATCGCGTTGCTGCCCGTACTAGCTACAAGCAAGTCAACTTTGCCGTCGGAATTGAAGTCGCCGGTAGTGACGAACGAGGGACCCGTCAAGCCAACCGAGGTTGTCGATTGCGAACGGAATGTGCCGTCGCCGACTCCCAGAAGGATTGAAAGCGTGCTGATTGAGCCGTTGACAACAGCGAGGTCAACGTGACCATCGTTATTGAAGTCACCGGCGGCGATGGAAATCGGATCGACCGTGTTGCCGCAGTCCGGCAACAAGCTGCAATCGATCACGTGAGCGGGGACGAACGTACCGTCACCGCGCCCGAGAACGACCAATATCCGGCTGTTGGCGATGTCGGCCACTGCCAGGTCAAGCTTGCCGTCGCCGTTGAAATCGGCTGCAACCAGCGCTCCCGGCTGTGTACCGGTTGCGATGGAGGTGCCGGCAGTGAAGGTGCCGTCGCCATTGCCCAGAAGGATCGAGATCTTGTTCGATCCCTGGTCGGCAACCGCGATGTCGAGTTTGCCGTCGCCATTGAAGTCGCCGCGAGCGATTCCACTTGGATTGGTGCCAACCCCGACCGAGCTGGCAGTAAAGTTCACGCTGGACGGATTTGCCACCGGCAGGAAGATGGCGTTAGATAGCCCGCCGCCCGGAGCCGGGTTGGTTACCGTCAGGCTTGCAGTTCCAGCGTTCGCAACCAGCGAAGCCGGGACCGTGGCTTGAAGATATTTCGTGCTCTCAAACTTGGTGACCAGCGGCGAACCATTCCAGTTTACGACTGAAGAGGCGACGAAATTGGTTCCGTAGAGTTTGAGGGTGAAGGTCGCGGATCCCGGCGGAACGCTGCCCGGTACTGTCGGAAGGCTCAAGCCAGGCGCTGCGTTGTTGGTCGAGACGGTGCCGTTACCAGTAAGGAAGACAGACAGAGGGCTATCCGCGGATTTGAATGACGCCTGCACAGTCGACGGTCCGGATGTCGGCCCGAGGTGTGTAGGAGTGAACGTCACCTGCGCCGTGCAAGAACTTTTCGAAGGCAAACTACCTACGCAATTGCTGGTCTCGGCGAAATCACCTACATCGTAGGTGCCTCCGATTGTCACCAGATTTACTGCAATAGCCACGGGGCTGTTGTTGGTGAACGTCACGGTTTGTGGAGCACTCGTCGTTCCCAGCGAAGTGCTGGCGAAGTTGAGGGTCGACGGTGACGCCGAGATGGTCGATCCGGTGCCTCCGAGATTGATGACTTGCGGACTCGAAACGTCGCTATCGGTGACGGTGATCGTGCCTGGGAAGTTGCCGGCCGCTGGTGGCGTGAACGTTGCGTTGATGGTGCAGGAACCCTGAGCCGGGATGCTGGTGCAATTGTTGCTCTGCGCAAACGGCGTGGAAGCGACAACGCTGCTCACCGTGATTGCCGTTGAGCCAGAGTTCGTGATCGTGATTGCTTTCGGGGCGCTGGTGGTTTTCACGGTTTGCGGTCCGAAGGTGACGGTTCCGGTTGTGGACAAGGCGAGCGCGCTGCCAAGCCCGTTCACGTTTATTGTGTGAGGGGTTGGGACCCCGTGCTGACCGAGCACGTCAGTGATCGTAACGACGCCCGTGCGATTTCCGGTGGCTGTCGGAGTGAAATTCACGTTGATGGTGCAATAGGCTCCGGGGAAGTTCGCGCCGCAGTTATTGGTCTGCTTGAAGTCTCCGGTGACGGTGACACTCTGGATGGTGTCGGTCATGGTTTCAGTGTTGCTGTTTACGAACTGGAATGTATAAGCCGGGCTCGTCGTTCCCACCGTCTGCGGCTGAAACGTCTGTGCGCTCTGGACCATCGGGCAGGTGCGCGGAGTCAGGACCGTCGGCGGGTTCGGCGTCTGGTTCCAGTTGAAGCTATCCTGCATGTCATTGGCCTTGACGTCGCGGCCATTGAGGCTGGGCAGCCCGAAACGCTCTTCGATGAACTTCAGAACTGAAGACGGTTCGTACTGAGTGGTCGAGATGTGTCCAGGCAATGAGTAAGGAGAGATAATCAGCAACGGAATGCGCTCACCCAGTCCGAACATGTCTTCTTTCGGAGGGGCGACGTGATCATAAAATCCGCCCGGGTCGTCCCAGATAAGGAAGATTGCGGTATCGCTCCAGTTCGGGCCCTGCATGACGGCGTTGATCTGGTTGATGGTCCAGTTTTCTCCATCGCAAGTGCTAAACGGAGGGTGCTCGCTCTCGTGATTGGCGACGAGCCAGCTCACCGCCGGGAGATTGCCGGCCAATGCGTCGGTCGCGAAATTGCTGTTGTCGGAAATGTGCTGCGTCCATTGGCTGGTGTGGTAGATGTGATTGATGGCCGTGTACGCGTTAAAGATGATCATCGGCGGGGCATACGAAGTCCAGCTCAGGCTCTTCGAGGTCAGCAGGTCGCCCAGCGTGGTGATGTCAACGCACGGGTATTGGTTGGTGATGTTGCCGTACTGATCCAGGAACAGAGCGGTTGCACCCTGCGCCGATTCGCATCCCACTTCGCGATCGCTACCCAGGTGGCCCTGGCCGACGATGCCGCCGGAACTGGCCGAGATGGTGTAGAGGTGGTTGGGGAAGCTCGTCGCGTGGATCGAAGAAAACATGTCCGCGCCTAAGGTGAATGCGCTGGCCAACGAATAGTAGTTCGGGATGTCGGTCTGATGCATCTGGGTCAGGCAAAGAAAGCCGCCGTTATCGGCGCAAGTCGGGTCTAGGTCGAAATTATCCATCTTACCGTTGTCGAGCATGGCGATTAGACATGGCCAGTCATGACAGATGTCGGCCGGGGTCGCGTCTGGGGTCTCGCCCAGGGGCACAATCGCGCCAGTCGAGAGCTTAGCGTTGGTGGTGAAATAGGGGTTGTACTGGCTGGCGTGAGGAAAGGCTCCGAACATATTGTCGAAGCTGCGGTTTTCTTTCACGATGAAAACGATGTGGTTGATTTTATTGATGCCGGTCTGCGCTTTGGCCGGGGGTGCAAAGGTCGTGATCTGCAGCAGAACGAGGGCGAGAAAAGTGAGTCGAATTGTTAGGGTCTTCATGAATGTTCTCCGGGTAAACAACCGGTCCGTGAGCCGGCCTGAAATCTTTCTTGTAGGGTCGTTGTTTCTTGGATGACTGATTTGCATTAGACGGTAACCGGTGTTCGCAGGGAGAGGGGCTTGGGATTGGCCTGGATCTGCGAGAGACCAGCTTTTGCCAGAACAAAATTGCCGATCACCAGGGCGTCAATGCCAGAGCAGAAATAACTGCGTACGGCATCCCTTGGGCTAACCACTAAGGGCTCGCCGAAAAGGTTAAACGACGTGTTGACCAGGATTGGGGCCGGCGCATGCTCGCCAAACTGCTTGAGCAGACGCCAAAACAGCGGATTGCTTTGTTGTCGCACTACTTGCAGGCGCACACGCCCGCCGGCGAAGGCCAAGCCTTCGGGGAGAACTTTATTGTCCGCGTGCTCCCAGGCCAGCGAGTTCATGTGCTCGCACAGACGGGAAGCGTCGAAATAACGGGCACAATCTTCTTCGGTAATCGCCAGGGCGAATGGACGAAACCATTCGCGGTGCTTGATGAAGTCATTCAGGTTCTCTTTTACATATCCGCCCCAGGGCGATGCCAGGACGCTACGGTTGCCGAGTGCGCGCGGCCCGAATTCAGTGGCTCCCTGATACCAGGCGACGATCTTGCCGTTTGCAAGCAGATGGACTGCGGTTTCAAGCTTGCGCTCGTCTGTGTTTGAAAGAGCGTACCGGGCTTTGCAGTTGTCGAGAACGTCTTTTACATCCTGACTCCTGAAGCTTGGTCCCCAGAAAACCTCGTTGCCGATCTCCACGCGTTTATGTTCCGGATTGTGATACCAAGCAAGAAGCACTGCGCCTACCGCGCATCCGGTGTTGCCTGGCGCGGGCGGCACAAAAAGTTGGATCGACTGAAACCGCTTCTCCAAATCGGATACAAGCAAAGGATTCTGGAAGATCCCGCCGCCGAGGCATACGGTCTGCACGTCTTCACTCTGGCAGTACGCGGAGATCATTCCCGCGACGACTTCGGTGACCGCGGCTTGCAAGCTCGCTGCTATGGTCTTGCGTTGGTCTTGCGAAATCTTTTCGGTTTCGGTCGAGATGCCGAGGGCCTGATAGAGCTTCGCGGAGAAGGGAAGTCCACCTGCCATGCCGCGATTGAAGAAGCTGAAATCGAGATTCGGCAGAGGCCCCGGATTATGCCTCAAAAGATTTACAAAAAAATCTTTGAAATCGGGGATGCCTTCCAGGCTCAGCCATTGGGTCTTATGCTCCTCTTCATGCGGCTTGAAACCGATGAGATCGGTGACAAGCGTGTAGATCCAGCCAATCGAATTGGGAAATGAAACGGTTTCAAGCGTACGAATCTTGGTGCCTTCGCCCATCGCGACCATGCCGGAGCGGCCATCGCCTTCTTCGTCTAAGGTAAGGATGAGCGCCTTGTCGAACGGTGAACAATAGAACGCTGAAGCTGCGTGACACAGATGATGGTCGAGGTTGACCACTTTTTTGGCATCGCCTACGCGTTTCCGCAGACGGCGAATATGGTTCAGGTGCTGTGCGGCCAGTCCACTGTCGTCAGCTTCGTAGTAGGCGTTCGCCAACGGAGAAAATGCCGACTGCTTCGCGCGCGTCCAGGAGCGGCGACGCCAGCCGCGAAGAGGAGTGCTGGCAATGGCGATGAGGTCGATGTCTTCCCAACCCGTGCCGGTGCTCTGCAGGCAATTCTCGATCGCCGTGATCGGCATGCCACGGGTGCGCGAGCGCAGAAGTTTCTGGTCTTCAATTCCAGCCAGCATCTTGCCGCCAGAGAACAGCACCGCTGCCGGGTTCCACTTGAATGACGATAGGCCGAGAATTTTCATGAGTGTCGTTTACTACACCAACTACGAAACTGTTCCTGGTTTCGCGGGGGAAGATTGACGGATCAAAATCGCCGGCTTTCCGGCCATGATGCGATATCGATTCAGCAGCCAAAGCGGCGCGAAGCAATAAACGACCAGCTTGAAGCGGTCATAGGCGCGAATGCTTCGGTACTTGATGGTGTCGGCGAGGCGTTCGAAAAGCGATGGGGTCGAAGCCGCGTCGTCCAGAGATTCGCGAACCCGCGGCCATTCGCCGTGGTATTGCCGCTGCCACAACCGAATGTAACGGCCAATCTTGCTTTTCTGCTGGTCAGTGAGGACTTCTTCCCGCGTGCCGGGTACTTCGATTTGATCGCTTTTCACTTTTTCGTGATGGGCGGCAGGGTCGATGGCGGAGTGGTCCCCGCCCTTCAAAGTTGCCATGCGCGCATCAAAGGGCAAGTCAAGAAATTCGCAGACGCCAGACATGGTGCCGACAGGATCGCGGACCAGGTCGCCGTATTGAATCTGGTGGATATGCGCGCCGCGCTTGAGCAGGGCATCGCATTGCGAACGCAACATCCGGCATCCGAAAAGCGCGCGTTCAAACATCCAACGGCGGTTGAACCACGAGTAGCTGGTTTCTCCAGCTCGGGCCACGCTGCGACAAACATCTGCCGGATTACGCCAGATGATGATGAAGCGCGCGTCCGGAAAAAGATCGTGCAAGAGGTCCATGCGATCGTAGTAACTCGGCGACTTGCATCCCCAAATCGCTTCCGGACCGGCGTAAGCGCGGTAGACGGTGCGAACCGCGGTCTTAAGATCGGTGATGCCTTCGGGAATCGATGCGGGATCGATGGAATGGCGGCGCAGCGCCCCGCTCCAGAAGTCCCAATACTCCGCCCAGTAGGTTTTTCGGTTGCCCCATGCGAATAGCGGCTTCAACACTGGCAAATCGCCTTCATACATCAGCGCAATCTGCGGATGCTGGTTGAGCAAGCGGTAAAAAAGCGATGTTCCGGAACGCCACATGCCAACGACAAACAGCGGACCGCGGTCGGCTTTAAACGAGTCCGCCGATCGCAAATCTGACGCGCTGTGAATGGGCTCAGCCATCGCTGTCGTCATTTCTGTCGTGGTCATTGTGCGGCCGCGCTCTTTTCTTTTTCAGGCAAATTTGCCACGGCTGTTGCACCATGGCATGCGGATTCGTACGCGGGGACCGTGCGCACCACATCAGCCAAAGCGTCACCGATCTGCGCATGTCCGGCAGCGGTGGGGTGGACGTGGTCCATGAACAGCGGACGCCGATCGACAGTGCGCCACGCGTCGATCATGTTCACGATTGGAACGTGATTGGTGCGGGCAAAGTCGATCATCGCCTGCTGGTAGGGATGCATGTCGCTGGCTTGATCTTCGGAACCGAGATCAAGCAATACCAAAGGCAAATGATGGGCGACGGTGTCGTCGTAAGTGTGTTGCAGTCCGGCGGTGAACTGCTCGACCGGATCGTCAGGCTTCGATTTCTGGGTGTTCCAGGTGCCTTGCGTCATCAGTTCGCGGAAACGGTAGTAGGCGAGATCGCGAAGGACGCCTTCGATCAGAAAGTCGTAAAGCGCGCTATGCCGCAAGAACGACTTCATGGCAACGCCGCGCAAAATCTTTTGGCGACCCGCGCCTTGCAGGCGAACCATGTTTTCCATGCCCGTATTGAAGCTGTAAGCGAGCACGACCAGATCAGGCTGAAGGTTGCTTTCCATCACCGTCCTGAGGCGTTCCCGAACGAGCGAGTTGGGATAGGCATTGACGCCCGCATCTATGACTTGAAAGTGCTCGGCGGAACAGCTTGAGTTCAACTTCTGTTCGAGCACCGCGCTGTAGGTGGATTGGTCATTGACGCCCCATCCCATGGTGACGGAGTCGCCAAATGTGAAAATGCGAAACGTTCCCGGAGTTTTGGGGCCGATATCGGTGGGGTAGCGGTAGCCCTGGTCGTTGATGTTGACGAGTTCTTTGTTGATGGGAGTGCGCCGGTTATGCCCGGCTTCGGGCACCCAGAGCAACCGGGCATCAGGTTTATATTCGACAAACGATCCGTAACCAAACAGGCGGAGGCCCAGTTCCAGGACAAGACAAATGCCCAGGAACCAGACCAGCCCGCGCCAAAATTTACCGCGTCTTACGCTCATGAATCAATTTTTCCAAGGAGAGGATTTAGTATCTCGGTTGTGTTTCGGACTGCCGGAAGCGGCCACGAACGACGCCCGCTTCGGCAGACCTGTGTCAGACGAGCGCAGGCACTTCGGGCGCGACTCGCCCATGCTTGCGCAGTTCCTGTTCGATCCAGGGATACGTTTTCTTCAACCCTTCGCGCAGGAAGATTTTCGGCTCCCAACCCAGCGTACGGCGGAGCAGGCTATTGTCGCTGTTGCGTCCGCGAACGCCTTGCGGGCCGGTAAGGTTGTGGCGCTTATTGATCTTCTTGCCAGCGGCATCAGACACTAGGTCGACCAGCTCATTGATGGTGACGAGTTCGTCGGTGCCCAGGTTAAGGGCATCGCGACAGTCCGAAGCCATGATGCGGAGGAGACCTTCTACGCAGTCGTCCACATACATGAATGAACGGGTCTGTTCCCCGTCTCCCCAGACTTCAATCTCGCCGCCGTCATGCTGTAAAGCCACTTTACGGCACATGGCTGCGGGGGCTTTTTCCTTGCCGCCGTCGTAAGTGCCGAGAGGACCGTACACGTTGTGGAAACGCACGATGCGGGTCTCGAATTTGTAATCGTGGTAGTAGTAGCGGCAGAGTTCTTCCGCGTAGAGCTTTTCCCATCCGTAACCCGGCTCGGGATCGGCGGGAAACGCATCCTCTTCGCGTAGCGGAGTGACCTGAGGGTCTTTCTGCTTGCCTTGCGCGTACACACAGGCGGAGGAGGAAAACAGGTAACGTCCCGCATTGTTTTGCCGCGCCGCTTCGAGCATGTGAGCATTGATGAGAATGTTGTTGCGCCCGATGTCGGCGTGATTGGCGACGATGTAGCCAATGCCGCCCATGTCGGCTGCCAGGTTATATACTTGGTCGAAGCCTCCGCGCGTGGCCATAAGGCATTCGTCCCATTTTCTGAGATCGCGGACTTCGAATTCGTCGCCGTGGGAGGCTTCATATTCCGGCTTCTTGATGTCGACGCCACGCACCCAGTGGCCGTCCTTCTTCAGTCGGGTTACCAGGTGATGGCCGATGAAGCCGCCGGCACCGGTTACGAGAACTCGTTTACGATTCATGACTTGATCTCTCCTTAGTTCATTGGTTTGTAATGTTTGATTGACAGTCGTCAGTCAAAAGCTTTGAGGCCGAGCAGTTCGAGCGAAACATTCCACACGAAGCGTCCGCCAGAAATGATGTAACGCCGCCACAGACGGCGCGGTTCGGCGAGCAACCGGTAAAGCCATTCGAGGCCATGCTCGCGCATAAACGCCGGTGCTTGCGACAGTGTTCCAGCATTGAGATCGAAAGCGGCGCCAACCCCAAGCATCACCGGGGCTGAGATTTTTTCGCGGTGCTCGTACATCCAACGTTCCTGCTTGGGAGTGCTGAGTCCGACCCAGACCACGTCTGCGCCCGATTCCGCGATTTGCTGCATCACGGCTGCGTCCTCTTCGGTGGTCAGCGGGCGAAATGGCGGGCAGTGAATTCCCACCACGTTGATGCCGTACTTTTCTTGGGTCACTTCGGCGAGACGTTCCGCGACACCCGGCGCTCCGCCGTAGAAGAAGTGACGATAGCGGCCTCCCGTTTGCTGCAAAAATGTGGCCATCAATTCCGGCCCGTAAACGCGGCGTTTGAGATTAAATCCGCGCCATCGCCCAATCCAAACCAGCGGCATGCCGTCAGGCACAACCAGGTCCGCTGCGCGCAAAATCGACATGAAATAGCTATCGTGCTGCGCTTCACTCACGCCATGCATTCCTGTAACTGCGACATAGCGCGGCCGGCCGCGTTCCGCAATCCAGCGCTCCAGAATCGATATCGCCTGGGGAATCTGGACGGCGCTGATGCCGACTCCGAGCACCGGAAAGCGGACCGGTTCCGAAGAATCTATAAACGGCTGATCGGAGACTAAAGTGGCGTTCATTGGTTTGAATTTATGTTTGGTCTACCGGCTCGGTGCGAAAGCAACGCGTTCGGTCGTGCGAGTGAAATCCAGTCGAGCTCGCGCCTTGGCAATTTCTGCCCGCTTGCGACGCAGAAATTCGGCATAGCCCAAAACGACGAGGAAAAACAGGGGAGCATGCCAGATCAATTCCACGTTAAAGAACGAGTGGACGGTTAATACGGCCATTACGCCAAACGCCTCGAGAGCCAGCTGGCGTTCAAGTGGGCTGCAGGATTGATCGCGAACGAAGCCAATCAGCAAACGCCAAGTCCAGATAATTGCAGCGGAGAAGAGTACCAGGCCAACCAGGCCGGTGCCGACAAGCAGTTCGATGTAATCGCTGTGGGTCGAGCCTGAATTGACGTTGAGACTCTTCATGACGGCGAACTTGCCGGCGGCGTAAGCGCCCAATCCTGCTATGGGATGTTGCAAAAATTGTAGCCACGCGAAGTGCCACCATTCGAGTCGTCCGCTGAGGCCTTCAAGCGCATCTTCGTTCTGGCCGCGACGCAGAAAGTTCTGCACCAAGGCGCCTAAAGCAGTGAATACTACGGCGGCACTGGAAAGGCCAACCATCAACGCACCAGTCATACCGCGGGAAAGAATGAGTACTAGGATGGCAGCGAGCGCCACGCCACCGATCGCATTGCGCGTCTGCGCGGCGATCATGGTGGCGACGCCAAACGACAGCAGTGCGATATACCACGAACGCTTGAAAGCACCGCGAGTAATTGGAATCAAGCGGCACAATGCGACGATGGCCAGCAGCGCTCCGTACTCTCCGAGAGCGTTGTACGCGGTGAGAGGGAAGACGCCTTTCAGGCGGCCTTCCTGAAGCGCTTCTGCAGGCCAGATGCCGAGCTGCATCCAGCACCAGACGGTCTCGATTCCGTATACGGTCCAGGTGAAATCGAATAATGTTTTGTATTGCTCGGCGTTGTGGATCACGCAAAGTAGAGCCGCGATCACGCTGACGTCGAGCATGAATTCCATAGACTTGTAGAACGTCCACGGGGCAAAGACTGACCAGAATGTCGTGAGCAGGCAGAAAATGCTGTAGACCGCAAGGATTCCGGGAAGTCCTGTGAAAAGCGATTTGAACCACTGCAGGCGGCGCATGGCCAGCAGGCCGAGCAGGTAGAGGCCGATGATGCCTTCAGGGCCGATTCGCAGCAGTGCCCAGCTATCCACCGGTTGCTCTTGAAAGTCAGCAAGGGCGCGGATACGGAACACCAGCGAGCTTATGTAGATCCCGTACCAAACGAGATGCCAGTGGTTCAGCCGCGGCCGCAGGTAGTGGTAGTTTTCGGCGACTTGCGGCACGGCCAGCGCCAGCACGAAAATCCCGATAAAGCCGGCGATGATGAACAGAATGTTTAGCGCCCCGCCTTTAAGACTCGCGAGCGCGCCCACCACTAGAAAGGTTCCGACTGCAATAGCGACAAATAACGCCATCGCTCCGCGCTTGCTGTTGAAGGCGTCGGGCCGGGCGGTATGGACCGGCCGGTCATATGCAGTGCTTGTGTCGATCGGTTTCAAGCTGCCTGTTCCGTAATTCAAAATGCACCCCCGGAGTGGCTGGGTGCGCCCGGAACGCGGGTGACCTTCGTGGTTGCAGGCGATGGTTGCGAGATCATCTGACAAACTTTCTGCGCCATCATTTCTCCGCCCAGCTTGTGGCCGGCTTCGTTCCAGTGGCCTTGGCGGCTGCCGTGAAAGCCGTGCAGCTGGACGTCATTTTGTTGCGCGTATTGCAGGAATGATGGAGCCAGAGTCAAAGACTGAATCCCGTCGCGCTGAGAAATTTCGCGCACCCGGTCGTCTGGATAGAACAAATTCGGCACTCCAAGCTTCTTTGCCAGTTTGTCTCTGGCCGAGGAATCGGGATCGACTTGAATACTGCTGCTCAGCGTGACGACAAGAAGTTGAGCGTTGTGGGCTTTGACTTCGTCATTCATTATGCCGATCAGGTCGTCGGTGACGCTCCATGCGTCTTGCCAAACCGGATCGGTAGGCGCGTGATACACGGCATCGTTCAAGCCCATTTCTGTAGGCTTAACGCCATCCACGTTTCTGCTGGCAAAGTAGTTTTTCGAAGCCGCCAGGATTTGCAAAACTCGCGAATGTGCGATC
Source organism: Terriglobia bacterium (assembly GCA_963771505.1). GTDB lineage: Bacteria > Acidobacteriota > Terriglobia > Terriglobales > Acidobacteriaceae > JAJPHW01. The sequence continues at coordinate 698,123 of CAVYTO010000002.1, read as the reverse complement.
GCCCAAGAAAGCATCAGGCGCGGCTTGCTGAATTGTGATTTCCAGCCGGGTGCGTTCACGAAAGAATTGTCCAAAGTCAACTTGCCATCCTGATGGACAAAGTACGGACGGTACGGATCGTCCTGCAAGATGCGGTTGTTATTCTGCACATCGTTGCCGGTGAAAAAGGCGAGCACAACTACGTCGGGCGAATAGTCCCAAACGTAGTGGCGCAGAATCAGCAATTCCTGTGCTGTCCCGTATCCGGACACTCCGAAGTTCAGGGTTTCGATTTTTTTGCCGGCTAGCGGCGAACAATTGTCGAGGTCCTGGGCCATGAGTGAAGTGAAAGACTTGTCTTCAGGAACCTGCATCGCTTCGGTAAAAGAATCGCCCAAAACCGCCACACGGAATGTATTCGGCGGTTTCGCTTTGGAGTGCTCAACGTCGTGGAACCCGGCGCTGTTCAACTTGACGTAAACGTCATTCTCGATGTGTGCCATGCCCGCGGCTCCAGGACGCAGCGAAACGCCGGTATAGGGGTTCCAGGTAAAGAACTGGAGCTTGCCGCCCAACGACGGATAGCCGATGTGGGCGATTCGCAGGCCGACTTCCGCTATGCCAAGCGTCAACAAGACGCTAAAGCAGAGCAAAAACAGTTTTGATAGAAAATTCTTAAACATCAGATTGTGTGCGTGCTGTGTAAACCGCTAATCCGTTGGTGATTTCTTCCCGCTCTAGAGCGTGCATTAGTGCTACGACTTTAGTGTGTCGGCGCGGAGGCAGTCTAGTGACGGTGGTTTGAACTTGAGGTGACTAATTTCTGGTTACCTTGATGTTACTAAGCGGTCGCGGAATTCGGAAAATTCGATTCCTGACTAGAGGATTTCAGGGCTTCCTGTAACCCCTCAAAAATCGGCCGAACATGAGAATCGGCGAACATCGATTCATGTCCGCCCTGGACGCGGTAAATCTCCATGGACGGCACCAGTTCGCGCCACCCGGCGAAGAAATCCCAATGGGAACCCTTTGGCCAGTCGCTCGACTGGAAGAACAAAACCTTGCCTGTGTAGGGTTTGGGTCGATAGTCGTAAGAAGCTGGATGAATAATGGTGTCGAGATCCTGCAGATCGCGTTCGTTCGGCGCAACCGCGAACCTGCGCTGAAGTCTCCATCTCAGCACATTCAGGCGCTGTCCGGTTCTGGTAATGCGTTCCCTCATCATGCCGGGTAACGCTGCTGGCGAGGCATTTAGCAATTTGCCGACATGGAAATCGATCTTATTCCAGGTAGCCCGACCCCGGCCTTCTTGCGAAAAGTCGTGATAAAACGCAGGATTCTGAGCGTCGAACAGGGCCAACAGCCCCACGTGATCCCCTGCATCGCGGAGCTGGGCAGCCATCTCGTAGGCTATTACGCCGTTCACACACAACCCGGCAAGGTGATAAGGGCCGTGCGGTTGGACGGAACGCATATTCTTGATTAGCGCCGAGGCGATGTCTTCAATGCGGCACGGGGCGGGAAGCTGTGCGGCGTCAGCGGGCGGCAGATCGAGACCGAGAAGCGGCTGATCGTTCCCGAGCCTGCGTGCGAGCCCAAGATAGAGAGGGCCACCCCGAACCCAGAATAGCGGTGACATCGATCCCGACGGTTGGATCGGGATGATCGCGCTACTGGGCGCGACCGAATCCGCAGCTTCGAGGAATGCCGCCAGATCGCCTATGGTGGGAGCGCGAAACACCTCCGACCAGGAAAGACGCCTTCCGAATGCTTCTTCTATGTGCAGAATCAGGCGAGCGAGCAGGAGCGAGTGTCCGCCTAAATCGAAAAAGCTTTGGCCACGGCCAATCCCATGCTTGCCTAGAATTTCTTCGAAAATTTCCGCTAATTGCGTCTCGACCTCGCCGGCCGCGGGTACGACGGCAGTTGCGCTGACCGCTGAGATCGTTGGCAGCGCGCTGCGATCGAGTTTGCCATTCGGCAACTGCGGCAGGCGATCGATGCTCGCGATCGCCGAGGGAACCATGTATTCCGGCAAATGGTCTTTGAGGAAACTGCGCAACGAGGATTCGCTTACTCCCGGCGACGATGCGACGTAGTAAGCGACCAGTCTATCTTGATCTCGCAACACGGCCACTGCTTCTCGAATTCCGGGATAGGTGCAGATTACTGAAGAAATCTCATCCAATTCAACCCGGAAGCCGCGAATTTTCACTTGCTCGTCCAGCCGGCCCAACAATTCAAGCGATCCATCGGATAAATGCCGGGCCAAGTCGCCGGAACGGTAGAGTCGATTCGGAGCTGAAACCGCAAACGGATTTACAACAAATTTCTCCGCGGTCAGCTCGGGACGATTGCGATAGCCGCGAGCCACGCCCGGCCCCGCGATGCATAACTCGCCGGGTACGCCTGCAGGCACGGGGTTAAGATGGCGGTCGAGCAAGTAAATCTGCGTATCGGCGATTGGTCGGCCGATGGGGACAAGCGGACGATGCTGTTCTGGCGAGCACTGCTCGACCGAGCACCAGACGGTGGCCTCGGTCGGTCCATATTCGTTGTAGAGTTTGGTTTTGGGTAGTTGTCGATAATGCCGCTGAACGAGGTCAGGGTGGCAAGCCTCGCCGGCCAATATCACATGATCGAGCGTGGACAGCTGTCCATGCCGAGCCTGTTCAAGCAGCAAGGCATAAACGGAAGGAACGCACAACAGTTCGGTTATCTGATTCTCAGCGACGAGCTTCGCCAGATCTGGCAAATTGTTCTGCACTGGACCCGGGCAAAGAACTAGCGTGCCGCCTCCGCACAAAGTCCCAAAAATTCCTGCGAGAGAACTATCGAACGCGAATGACGACAGAAGCAAGAACCGGCTGCTCTGGGAGGTCTTGTAGTAATCGAGCCGCGCCGTGGTCGAATGAACCAAATTGCCGTGGGTGATTTCGACTCCTCGCGGAGTTCCAGTCGTTCCTGACGTGTAGAGGATGTAGGCCAAGTTATCGGCACTCACAGTCGGCAAAGCGGGTGCGATTTGCCGGCTTGTATCCAAGTGATCGACGCAGACAATTTCAACATCCGCAATTTTCCCCAGCTTTTCCCGCTCAGCGGCAGTGGTTAACAGAACCGTCGGCTGCGCATCACGGACAATCGTCTGCAAACGCTGGCGAGGATAACTGGGATCAAGCGGAATATACGCGCCGCCGGCTTTCAGCACGCCCAGAATCGCAATCAACATGTCGGGGCACGGGTCCATGAAAATACCGGCGGTCTTGTCCGGTCCTAGCCTGTGTTCAACAAGATGGCGAGCCACTGCGGCCGCGCGGCGATCAAGCTCGCCATAACTCAAACTCGTATCCTGATGGACCAACGCGACGGCGTCCGGACGTTTTTTCGCTTGAGCTTCGAACAAACTGTGAATGCTGGGAGCAGCCGGCAGATGCACCGAAGTTTGATTCCACTTCACCAGGATTCGTTCGCGCTCGCTGGCGCTCAACATGGGTAGACGAGACAGAGGAATATCGGGATCGGCGGCTGCGCTCTCCAGCAAAGTTTCGAAGTGGCTGGCCATACTGGCGGCCGTGGCCGGGTCGAACAAGTCGGTATTGAACTTGAGGCGCCCTGAGATGCCTTCGGGCGCATCGTCCAACTCGAGGCACAAATCGAATTTCACCAGATGAGTGTCCACGCGCGAGTGACTGAGAGCGACGCTCCAGCCGTTCAGTTCAGCTGGCATGGGCGGCTCGAGTGTGAAGAGCGCTTGAATTAACGGATTGCAGCTCAACGTGCGTGCCGGATGCAACTCGTTCACAATCTGCGTGAAGGGCGCGTCGTCGTTCGATAGAGCGTCCAGCGTGACTTCCCGGGCGCGCTTTAACGCCTGGCGGAAGCTGGGATCACCGGAAAAATCGTTTCGCATCACCAGCGGATTCAAGAAGTATCCCAGCAGCCCTTCGAGTTCTGAACGCTTGCGGCTTGAACTTACCGTGCCGATGGCGATGTCTTCAGATTCGGAATAACGGTAGAGCAAACCCGCAAAGCCTGCCAGCAAAGCCATGAACAGCGTGCAGCCATTTTGCCGGGCCAGTAATTTCAACTTTTGGCTCAATTCCGGCTTCAGCGCGAGCGGCTGGATTGCGCCGCGGAAACTCTGGACTGGCGGGCGCTGCCGGTCAAGCGGCAATTGCGGCATGGATACTGCTTGGAGTTGTTTACGCCAGTACGATAGTTGCGAGTCAAGCGCCCCGCTCTGGGCAAGCCATTCCCGCTGCCACGTAGCGAAGTCGGCGAATTGCACCGGTAGTTCCGGTAGCGGGGACGGCTCATCGCGCAGAAACGCTTCGTAGATCGCCGCAAGCTCAGGCATCAAGACGCGATAAATAGATGTGCCATCGAAAATGATGTGATGCAGCGTCAAATGAAGCCGATGATCTTCGTCGGCAACATGCACCAGCAGCGCTCGCACCAGCGGCCCATTGGCCAGATCCAAGGGCAGAAGTGAATCCTGCGCTGCCAGGTGCAGCGACTCTTCCTCGCGGCGATCGACCGAGATGTGGCGGAGGTCTGCGACCTGCAACTGCACATCGACTGCTGGCCGAACGGTTTGGATTAATTGCTCGCCTTCGAAACCAAACGTCGTTCTCCACGATTCGTGACGGCGGACGATTTCGTTGAGAGCGCGCTGTAAAACCGGAACATCGAGCGGGCCGGACTTCTTCAGCGTAACTGGTTCGTTGTATAGAGCGATTTCAGGGACGAGTTGCGAATGCAGCCAAATTTGCTCTTGCCCATACGACAATGGGGCATGCAAAACGGAACCGCGGGGCCTGATGCTGGCTCCGGAAGCCATTCGCGTTCGTTCTGTGACGGCTGCGTTCAAGGTTGGCGTCGAATCAATTTATCTGCGGCGACCGCGGTCCATTGGGAGAAAACGCGACCTTCAGTTCACTCAGGCCCCGCAGGCCAAGGTTGTCACGCCACACTTGCGGGCCGGGCTCAAGATGCAGATCGGGCAATCGCCGCAGAAGCGTGGCAAACGCGATTTGACCTTCAATGCGCGCAAGTGGAGCTCCAAAACAAAAGTGCGGTCCCCACCCAAAAGCGAGATGGCGATTATCTTTCCGAGCGAGATCGAGTTTGTCAGGCTCAGGGAAGCGCTCGGGATCGCGATTGGCAGCACCCATCACGGCAAGAACGGCCTGACGTTTGGCAATTTTCTTGCCCCCAAGTTCAAGGTCGCGTGGAGCCAGGCGGCCGGTATATTGGCTCGGGCTTTCAAAACGCAGCAGTTCCTCGGTCGCGCTCTGAGTGATAGAAGGGTCACGACGCAGTTGTTCGCGCTGATCGTCGTTCTTGAGAAGAGTCAGAATTCCGTTTCCGATAAGATTGGTTGTTGTTTCCTGGCCGCCGACCATGGTCAGAATAGAATTTGCGATGACTTCCTGTTCACTCAGCCGGTCGCCCTTAATTTCCGCTGTCAGCAGGGCATTCACGAGCCCGGGTCGAGGCTGACGGCGCAATTCGCGAATCATGCCTTGAAAATACAGGATCATATCTTCAAGGCTGCGCAGAACGCTTTTGATACGGTTGGGATTGTGTTGAAAGTTGCCCAGCATTTCGGCAAAATCCGCGGACCAGCTTTTCATCTGCTCATGGTCGGATGAAGGAACGCCCAGCATTTCCGCAGTGACGATTGCGGGCAGTGGCGCGGCAAAATCGTTAATTATTTCCATGCGTCCGGCGGCTTGAACGCGGTCGAGCAGGCTTTCCGCAATTTCCTGAATGTGACTGCGCAACACTTCGACCCGTTGCGGGGTGAACGCTTCGGCGCACAGGCTGCGCAGGCGAGTGTGCGCTGGCGCATCCATGAACAGCATTTGCTGCACCATCACTTCGGCAATCGGGCTTAGTCCCGAAAGCCCCATCGCAGTGAGTTGCTCCGGCGAGGGCGTCCGATTCGCTGAAAAGTTGTACAACACCTGCACCACCTCGGCGTACCGGGTAACCACCCAGGCGTGCAGGAAAGGGTCCCAGTGCACTGGATCTTCTTCCCGCAACTGCCGATAGAGCGGATAAGGATCTGCCAGAACTTCAGGATCCAGCAATCGGTATAAGCTGAGCGGATGCGACGCCTTACCCGCAGCAATGGCTACCGGATCGACTTCGCTTGATGCAACGCTCTTAGAAATGGGGATGGCCATTTTGGGGGAAATCAGCGACGCGACGGAGCCTGCTCCAGCCGGGAATCGATTTCGGCGGCGAGTTCGGCTGCAGTTGGGGAGTCGAAAATCCGACGAAGCGAAACTTCAACTCCGAACATGTCCCGTAAGCGGGCAATTAATTGAGTGCCCAGCAGCGAGTGTCCGCCGAGAAAAAAGAAATTGTCGTGGGCCCCGATACCCTGAACCCCAAGCAACTCGGCCAAGACGCCCGCAACTTTTTCCTGGGTAGGCGTGGAAACTTCGCTGCTCGCATCTCCGATCAGGTTGCTCGCGCTGGGCGCGGGTAAGCCCGCACGATCCACTTTTCCGTTTGGAGTGAGTGGCAAAGACTCGGTGCGAACAAAAATTGCCGGGACCATGTAATCGGGAAGACGCTCGCGCAAGAAGGAAAGCAAAGACGCGTAAGTCAGTGTGCTGTCCGCCGCCGGCACGATGTACGCGACGAGTTGTTTGTTCTCGCCAGTATCCTGCCGGGTAACGACGGCGCTCGCCTGTACACCGGTGTGCTGATCGAGGACGGTGACGACTTCGTTGGGTTCAACTCGATAACCGCGAATCTTGAGTTGACCATCCATGCGACCGATGAATTCGAGTTCGCCGCCGGGCAGCATGCGTCCAAGGTCGCCAGAGCGGTAGAGCCTGCCCGCAGTCTGGCTGGAAATAAACTTTTCAGCGGTCAAATCTGGGCGCTTCCGGTAGCCGCGAGCTAGTCCGGCGCCGCCGATACAAATTTCCCCGCTGACGCCATCTGCGACGGGCTGCAATTGTTCATCCACGACAACGATTTCAACGCTGCCGATGGCTCGACCTACGGTCGGTTTGAGCGTGGAACCGGACAAAGGCACTATGCCGGAAGTGGACACCACCGTGCATTCTGTCGGTCCGTAATTGTTCACCACATCGAAGGGCAAACCTGCTGGCGGATAGCGGTGCAGAGTATCGGCGCCGGTGAGCAGTGTGCGCAACGCGGTGTGCGCAGGCCACTTCATCAACATCAATTCTTCGGCGAGCGTGGTTGGGACAAAGCCAATCGTGATGCGTTCACTGATCAGCCAGGTCTGCAACGAGGCGTGGGTCAGGCGTGTAATTTCGTCACAGAAGTGGACGCTGGCCCCAACCGCAAGATATGGCCAGATCTCCCAGACGGCCGCATCGAAGCTCATACTCGCGACCTGACTGGCGCGATCAAGCGCGGACGCGTTGAACGCTCGCTGATGCCAGCGAATCAAGTTCATCAAACCATCGCGCGTAATCTCTACGCCTTTGGGGCGACCATCGGAGCCCGAAGTGTAAATCACATACGCAAGGTCTTTTCCATCTGCTAAAGACGCAGGCGCGGTGCGTGGCTGGCGTGCAATCTCAGCCGAGCTTTTGTCGAGCGTGACTACCGTGCGCCCGGCTACCGGCAGCACATGCACCAGAGAGTTGCGGGTGATGACGACAGGCGCGCCAGCGTCCTCAAGCATGTAAGCCAATCGGTCCGGGGGATATGTCGGATCAAGGGGAAGGTAAGCTCCTCCGGCTTTGAGAATGGCAAGCGCCGCAATTACCATGGCCGGAGTCCGTTCGAGACAGAGACCGACGAGCACGTCCGGGCCTATACCCAGTCCGCGCAGATGGTGTGCTAATTGGTTGGATTGCCGCTCGAGTTCGCCGTACGCGAACGCATCGCTGGCTGAAAATAGGGCGGTAGCGCCAGGATTTTGGCGCGAGCGCATACTGACCAGGCTTTCCACCGAAGTGGCTTGGGCCAGGTCAGCCTGTAATTCAGCCGAGTGACTGTGAGACGGCAGTTCACTCGCTATGGAGGCCAGTTCCACAGGACGTTCCAGGCTAGACATATTTTTTCAGAACCTCTACTGCTTCAACTTGCCCGGGTCACGCCCGGGGCTGCCGAAGTGAAACTTCAATTATTGGACTGGTGGCTCGTCCAATTAGAAAACAGTTCGCCATTCGTGAGCATGGGGATGCCGCTTCGCGAAATCGATTGCAGCACCGAATCGAGCTTTTCCCAATCTCCGTTCTGGTCGATCTCCCAGCTATGTAGATAAAGATGTGCGATTCCGCCGTGTGTCTGCACCCGATCAAGCGCGTGCTGGAAATGTTCTGGCCAGTCGGTGGCAGATTTGTATGCGGTAAGAAAATTGATCGCACCGCGGAAATTCTGTTCCACCAACGCGTGCCGAACCTGAATCATGCGGGAATGATTATGCGCCTGCGTGCTCACACCCCAAATAAATGGATTGCCGGGAAAGTCGTTTCGGTTCAAAAAACAGGTTCGACCGCCAACGAATCCAGCGCGTTTAACAAGTTCCGCGATGTGCGCGTTATGTTTACCGCGAGGATAGCAAAATGACACGGCAGGTTTACCCAGCAGATCGTCCAGCCAGGCTTTGCCCTCGGAAATTTCGAGCCACACGCGCTCGTCGGAAACCGAATTCAAGGGCACATGATTCATGGTATGGCCACCCAACTCAAAACCTTGGGCAATTTCCTTCAACTGGGCTACGGGAAGAACCGGACGCTCAGGATTTCGCGCAGGAACGTAGAACGTTGCCGGCACCCCGTGCTTGCAGAGTAATTCCGCTGTACGCAAGTCGGTGGGATGACCGTCGTCTACGCTGACGCTTATGAATCGGTTTGTGCCGGCGTCACTCATGGCTAGAAGTCGCGTATGCGGTCACAGTCTCGTGAGAGGCCGCGACGGTGTTCAGGCTTCCCGCGGTCTGGGGTAGAACAGTGCCGTAAATCTCCATCAAGCGGCGGAAGTTCTGCTCCGCGGTGTACTTGGTTTCAAACTCGCGCCGGGCGTTGTGTCCAATTTGCCGCATTTCGTCGGAATGACCCCAGGCATACAAGACCTTGTCACGAAGTTCGCTTGCGTTCCCCGGTTCAAATAGAAGTCCGGTGTGGCCGTCCTCGACGATTTCTTGCATGGCTCCGAGCCTGGATGCGATTACCGGAACCCCGCAGGCAAAAGCTTCACAGAGAGTAAGAGGAAAATTTTCGTAAAGCTCGCTGGAAAAAATCAGTACTCGTGCGCCTTTCATAGCCTGCATGACTTGCGGGCCGGCGATCTGGCCGAGAAATTCGACGTGCGTACCCATGCTGGCTGCTGCCGCTTTGACTTCATCGACCAGCGGGCCCGATCCGGCGATGCGCAAAGGCAGTGGCTGCGGCAACTGCCGCCACGTTGAAAGAACCGTGCGCAAACCTTTTTCCGAGGATATCCGGCCGATGTAAAGCGCGTATTCACCTTCACCGCGACGTTCGCCTGGGTCGGGATCGACGAAATTCGGCTTCACCATGATCTTTGCCGGATCGAATCCGGCGCGCAAAAAATTACTGCGCGAAAATTCGGTGAGCGCTATGTAACGGTCAACGAGATGCGAGTAGGTACCAGCTACACGATGCCACGCCAACATTGCCGCAACCGATGCGGTCGACACCCGGGATTCGCGGTAACAGCCATGAAGAACGGAATGGCCGAGGTGGGACTCGCAGTCATGGCAGGGTTTGCCGTCCCGAAAAAAATTCGCGCCAGGGCAGAGCAGGCGGTAGTTGTGCAGCGTCTGGACCACAGGAACGCCTTCCTCGCGGCATGCCGAATAGATCGACGGCGAAATCATCATGAACGTGTTGTGCACGTGTACGACATCCGGACGCTCCCGACGCAGCGTTGCCGAGAAATCGCGCTTCGAATCCGAATTCCACACCACGCGAGTGATCATCGCGAGTTTATCGAGCGCGGAGTAATGTTCCAGTTCGTGGTTGCTGCGCAGGTATTCCGCGACCTCAATTCCATTTGACGCGAGCAGATCGCGCTCGCGCTGGGAGACGACATCTTCGCCGCCGGGCAGCTGATACGAATTGTGGACCAACAGAACTTTCATGTTCAAAATTATTTGGTGGTGAGAGCGGCGACATCCTCGCGGCTGGGAGTTGACAGTTCATCGCCTGCGAGGGCGTAACCCATACGCTGCATCACGTCACCCGCGTGGCGTTCGATCAAGCGCACCTGGTCGGCGGTGAGTTTGCTGCGCCAGCCCTGTACTTTTCCCGCGCGAATGAACTGGCCTTTGACAGTTGCTTTGCGCGGCGATTGTAATTCTTTCGCGCGCATTTGTTCGACCGAATTGTTCGCGACAGCTTGGCGTACGGCTTCCGGGTCGCGCTTAAGGCCGACGAAATTCAATAACTTTGTGAAGCCTTGTTCCGGGTCTTTCCGCAAGTCTTCGTACTTGAGCACCAGCAATTTGTCGGTGCCAAAACTTGGGGAATCGAGCCACGAGGCGACGTGCCGCGGCCACGATCCGTACCCGTTCACTGTGCCTTTGAAGAACGCTTTGAGGAAGTCGTCCATCGTGCCGTGGAATCGGTCGAGCGCGGTCACAAAGGCGTATTCCGAAAGAACGACATCGCGAACATCGCGCACAAGATAAATGGCGCGCTTGTATTCCGGGCGATAAGGTTCGTGCGTGCCAATGAGGCGTCCGTCATGCGGCAGGACGGTGCGGGCGCGGTCTTGTGCCCCTACCCCGAGCAGGAGCGTGTTTACTGAGTCGAAGGTAGCGCTCTCGCCGGTGAGGATCTCAAACATGGTGAAGCGAGTCCATGTAGTGCCTGAGCGAGGATACGTCGAAAAGAAAATATCGGATGAACGGAAGTTGCGATGGCGCAGCCACATGATGGGAACGCGCGCCTTTGACTTTGACAGGCGGAAACGCAGTTTGCTGACTGCGGTTTCCGGCTTCTTCTTTGCCGCTTTTCCTGTTTCCGCCGACTTGCTCTTCGAGTCACTCATTAAAAGCTTCTCCTGAAATGCGCTCACACTGGGGGTGTGCGATCAATTCTGTTCTACGGGGCTCAGTTCCGCTAAATTACGGGCTCGATCTTTCAGCTTGCGTTGCAACACCACGAAAACCATGATCAGCGAGCTGATGTCAGCGATGTTTCCACCCCAGATTGCGCCTTTGAGACCAAAGAACCAGGTTGCTGGGACCCCAATCACAAGTGATCCCAAGGTCGCAACCGCAAATGCCTTGAAAACCAAATCCGGCGATTCCATGCCGCGCAGCGCAATCGCAGGACCGTAGGCTGCGCTCCAAACTACCGATCCAATCGCGACCAGCGGAAGAAGAGGCAACACTTCGGTGTATTTCCCACCGTACATTAAGTGGAAAACTCCTCGCGGAAAGGGAAGAACAAGCCCCCAATAAACCACCGCTCCTGAGAAGGCCAGTAAAGTCATTTGCGCCGTTAACGCTCCAGCGCCGGAACCGTCTTTGCGCGAAGCCACCCGCGCGGCGTAGGGCAGAAACAACATTGATAGCGCCGCCTTCACTTGCTCTAGGGGAAGAGTGAGGTTCATGAGGGCTTTCAGTTGTCCGGAGGCAGCCATGTTGTGAAAGCTGCTGAGCAGCGGATAGTAGATGTAGGCCGGAATCCAACCAGCCACGCTGCTGGCCAGCGCCCAGCGACCGTATCCCCAGTGCCGGCCCCAAGTTTCGCCTAGTGTCGGGCCCGCATCGCCCGGTGGCAGTTTCGCTTTCATCCGCCACCACATGGCAACGCCAGTCGCGAACGCCCCCAAAGCAATAAACAAGAACGCACTAAACGGCGACAAGAGCCCGCGATGAAACGCGATATACAGCGCGCTCATAATCAGGCAGCAATAGATTAAAGATCCGGCCGCGGCTTCGGCGGGTGAAAGCTCGAGATAGAACATTCTCCGCGCCAACCCAAACACCAAAACGCATGGAGACGCGATTGTGACTCCAGCCATCGCGCCTGCCAGACCACCTTGCTGACCCATTCGGTGCAGAACGAAAGCGGAAATGCCGAGAACAACACACAGCGAAAGCGAAATCACCAAATGAATGCGCAGCAACGTGCTGAGGTATCCGCGCAGGCAGTTGCGATAGCCCGAACCACCGAACACTGCCATCGGCTCCAGAACCAGCGCTTGATAGACGAGCGACAGCAGAACGAAGATGCCGAATGCTACAGCATAAGCGCCATATTGTTCTGCCCCCAGCCAGCGCGCTAAGAGAATGCTGATGGCAAAGTTGGAACCAGAAATCAGGCCTTGATCGGCAATGGCGAATCCGCCCTTACTGGCGAGCGGAAGCAGCCTCTTGCGTACCGTGTCGCGATGCACGCCCATAACCCGGATGGGCAACGCGCTCCACGGCCAGCCGAGCGAAGGCGCTACTGCCTGCTCTTCAGCGATGGCTACCTGCATGTCTTCGGAAGCGGTTTCGGATTCAATCACAGATTTCAATTCGGGTAGACTGACCGCATCCAGACTCAACTGACGGCCCGTTCGAGATGCGAACCGGATTCCGTCGTTGCGCCGTTTTCCAGAGCGGCATCGATCGACGCCCGAAGACGTTCCGCAAACACCGACACCCGAGGCTCGACCAGCACACCGAAATGATCTCCGGGAATGTCCTTAAACTCTACTCCGCCGAGCGCAAGATGATTCCACGCTGCGTAGGGATCATCAGCCGTGCGCAATGATTTCTCCAGGGCGCGAAACAAAGTGATCTTGCCTGCGTATGGCTTCAATTCGTATTGGTGCGCGGCGCGTGTATTCGCCATGAAAACTTGCTTAAGATGTTGCGGAACCAGCAAAGCGCGCCAACGACGGCGAATGCCTTTGTACGCGGACTGCGGTAGCTCACTGAACAGAAACTTCGCCGATGGCCGCGCAATCTTTTTCAGAAGGGAAGACGTCGCCGGCTGTAAATTTCCGGGCGCAGTATCGAACAACCCCAGCAGCGCTACTTCTTCTCCGCGAGCCTCGAGCGTGCGGGCCATCTCGTACGCAACCAGTCCGCCGAACGAGTAGCCGCCAAGGAAGTATGGGCCTTCCGGTTGTACCGAGCGGATGTCACTCAGATATCGAGCAGCCATCTCTTCCACGCTGGCTATGCACGGCTTCGAACCGTCGAGGCCGCGCGCTTGAATTCCAAAAAATGGATGCGTCGGCCCCATGCGCCGTCCCAGATCGCGAAAGCCGACAACATTACCTCCCACTCCATGAATGCAAAAAAACGGAGGGCGATTTCCTTCCGGTTGGATCGCGACTACCGAGGACCAGTGCTGACTGGAATCTGGGTTCGCGAGCGCCTCAGCCAATTGTTGCGGAGTTGCCGATTCAAGCAACATCGCTAAAGGTAACGGGCGACCTACAACGTGGCCGACCCGGTTCATCATCCGCGCGGCCATCAAAGAATGCCCACCAAGCTCGAAGAAGTTGTCATGCGCGCCGACTCGGCGGCCTAGCAAATCCTGCCAGATGGCTACGATGCTTGATTCAAGGGAAGAACCCCCGCCTGTCGAGGAATCCGAAGCCGAATTCGCAATCGGCGCAGGCGCAGGAAGGTTTTTGCGGTCGACCTTGCCATTCGGGGTCATCGGCATCGTATCCAGTTCGACGAAAGCCGACGGAACCATATAGTCGGGTAAGCGGTCTTGCAGATATTTGCGAAGGCCTTCCATCTCTATGGCGGTCTGTCCTTCGGGGCCGGCAACCACGTAGGCAATCAGGCGCTTTTCTCCGGTTGCCTCCTCGCGGGCGACGACTGCGACTTCACGAACAGAATGGTGCCTCGCGAGAACCTCTTCGATTTCTCCAGGCTCGACGCGAAATCCGCGAATCTTGATTTGATTGTCCTGACGGCCGAGGAATTCGATTTCGCCATCGGGACGGTAGCGCGCCATGTCTCCGGTGCGATAGAGTTTCGCGCGTCCATGTGCGCTTCGATCTTGTTCGGCAAACGGATCGGCGCCGAATTTTTCAGCGGTCAATTCCGGACGGTTCAAGTAGCCAAGCGCGATGCCCGCGCCGCCGATGTACAGCTCGCCTGGAGCGCCGACTGGAACGGGTTCCAGGCTCGAATCGAGCAGATAAACCTGCACGTTGGCAATGGGTCGACCGATCGGGACCGCCGAAACTGGTTCGTCGCTCGTCGGTTCGAAGACTGTCGCAATCACACTGGCTTCACTCGGCCCGTATGTATTGACCCAGCGTATTTTCCCTCCGACCCGCGTTTGCCAACGTCCGAGAATTGCCGCAGAAACCTTTTCTCCGCCTACGATCACCAGCCGAAGGCTTTCTGGCAGCGTGATGCTCGGATTGTCATGGAGAAAGTTGGTCCACTCATGCCAATAAGCCGTCGGTAAATCGAGAACAGTTATCGCTAGCTTGCGGATGGAATCGGTGAACTCCGCAAAGCCCAACGAAAAGCCGGAATCTTTCAGAACCAACGTTCCGCCGGCTGTCCAAGTCGGGAAGATTTCTTCAATGGCGATGTCAAAACTGAGAGAAGAGAATTGCAGCGTTCGGTCGGCGGCGGTCATGCCATAAATGCCGATAGAAGCGACGGCATGATTGACCAATCCACGATGACCGAGCAAAACGCCCTTTGGAGTTCCGGTCGAACCCGATGTGTAAATTATGTAAGCGACGCTCTCCGCGGTGGCCGCAGCCGCAGGGCTCACAGATGATTGATTTTCAAGGATACCGGAAAGTTCGTCGAAGAGAAGCGTTGTCGAAATCGCTGGAGATTTCTGCAACAGGCCGCGCCGGGTAACCAAAACCGGAGCATTTACGTCCTCCAGCATGAAAGATAGACGGGCTTGGGGATATGTTGGATCAAGCGGAACACAAGAGCCGCCCGCTTTCAATATTCCAAGTAAAGCAATGGCAAAATCGATCGACGATGGAAGGCAGACAGCAACCGCGGTACCTTGCCCTACACCCAAAGACTGCAGATGGCTGGCCAACCGTTGCGACTGCAAGTCCAATTCGCTGTAGGTTAGCGATTTGTTTCCCTGGACCACGGCGGCGGATGCGGGCGTTTTCCGCGCTTGAATCTCAAAAAGCTCATGCAGACAGGCCGACTCTGGGTATGGCGAGGCTGTCCGGTTCCATTGCTCCACCACGATTCGGCGCTCAGCCGGGGATAACAAATTCCCGGTCGGCGCCGTCTGTTCGGTAGAACTAATCATCGATATTTCAGACACGGATGTTTGTGACATGTCGAAAAATGCGGAGAGGCAACGGCTAAGAGCGGTTTAAGCCGCTCCGGAGCCGCGTAAGACTGCTGGGATCGTACGTAGCAGGATTTCAAAATCCAAGCGGAGGGACCACTTGTCGATATATTGCAGGTCAAGCTGCATCCATTTTTCGAATGGAATGGAACTGCGTCCGGCAATCTGCCAGAGGCAGGTGATGCCGGGGCGAACACTGAAGCGCCGGCGCTGCCAGTCTTTATCGAAGCCTTCATAGTCGCGCACCGGCAGCGGGCGTGGGCCGACCAGGCTCATATCGCCTTTCAGCACATTCAGCAGTTGAGGCAACTCATCGATGCTGGTCTTGCGGAGAAACCGTCCCAGCGGGGTGATGCGGGGATCGTTCTTGATTTTGAATACTGGCCCAGATACTTCGTTCAGGTGCTCAATCTCCCTCATCTTTTGCTCAGCGTTCGCTACCATCGTGCGGAACTTGTAGATTTTGAAACGCCGCTTGTTGAGGCCCATCCGGTTCTGGATGAAGAATACGTCCCCTGGCGACGTGATCTTGATGAGGATCGTGACGATCACGAGAGCCGGCGCGAGCGCGAAGAGGATGATGAAGGAAATTGCCACGTCGAAAACACGCTTCATGATGATCGGCCAGCCTTCCGGGCCCATGCCGGCATAGTGCGTCATCAACGATGCTCCTTCGAGCTCTTCAGCTTTGGCGCGGCGTCCGTTCATGTCGAAATAGTCGTTGAGGACGCGAATGGTGATTCCTTGTTCCTCGCAGATGGTTCGGATTTCCGAACCGTGCGCGTGCAGGGAACCGAGCGGCAAGGTGACGATGACTTCGTCGACGGCATGCTTCCGCAGATAGTCGGTAAGGTTGTCGAGATCGCTGACGAGCGAGAAGCCACTCGACTCGAAATCCTGCAAGCCATGCCAGTCGCGATCGACGAAACCGAGAATGTGATAACCCAATGAAGGCTTGTTAGCGATCCGGCTGGCAAAATCGATGGCACGTGGGTTGGTGCCAACGATCAGCATGTGGCGAAGGTTGCGGCCGTGCAACCGTACGTTGCCGAGAATGGCTCGTAGGATCAGGCGGCTAGCGATGGTGATCAGGGTAGTGGAGAACCAGAAGGTCGCCAGAAACAGCGGAGACGCAAACGTTATCTTGAACACGACCGACGCGACCAGGATGAAGATCGTTCCTGTCGTTGTCGCTTTCGCCAAATCAGAAGCGTCGGCGCGACGCCGGGACATGCGTCGTGATCCGTAGAGTCCATAGGCGCCAAAAATCCCATGCCAGACCAACAGAAGCGCGCCGAACAACATAAAGTTGCCCAGCTTGACTCGCATGGACAGCACTTCTTCGAGCGACATACCCAAGTGGCTGTTGCGCAGCACCACATAGGCTGAAAGCAAGAAGCAGGCAATCATCACAATCAAGTCGAAAAACTTGAGCGCGTTGAGCAGAAATTGTCGGCGGACTGGGACCATTTATTTAGTCTCGGCTAGCACATAATCAATGCTGAGAAACTGAGTTAGAGTCTGCGGTAGACCGATTCCGGCACAGGAAACTGCCGTTGGTTGAGAACCGCGCCAAGCACCCGCACGTTGGCGGATTTCGCTTCCTGCAACATTTTCTGCGCGATTTCGCGGCGCGATGAATTGGCTTTGAGCACCAGCGCGATGCCATCGCCGGCGGAGGCCAAAGTCACGGCGTCGTTGAACAAGTTCATGGGAGCGGCGTCTAGAATCACGTATTCGAACTGCGTCCTCAACTGGTGAATGCATTCGAGCAGGGCTTGAGTCGCCACGATCGCCTGGCTGGCACGCTCCGGAGTACCGTTCGTCAATAACCAGAGGTTCGGCAAGGTCGTGTTTCGCAGATATTCCTGCACCCGTCCACCATCGAGCGCCGCATCAGCCAAACCCGGCTGATTGTTGCTGGCGAAGGCTTCGTGCAAGGCCGGTGAGCGGAAGTTCGCGTCGACCACGCAGACCGAGCTTCGACCCTGCGAAGCCAGAGTCTGCGCAACTTGGGCGGTGAGCCAGGTGCACCCTGCACCGCGTTCGACGCTGGAGAACACAACTACCCTGGCTCCGTCGGGCGAAAAAAGACGTTGGACAAGTTTATTCATTTCTTCCCTCGAAGTTCCCTCAAGTGACTGGGGGAGCGGCGCGGACTCGCCGGAAATGCTGGCGGGAGGAACCCACTCTTGTGTGATCGGAGGCACTGGGTTTGGTGCCGTGACTACTGTGTCCCGCTCGCGTGCTTCGGCCGCCTTTTGCAGCAGCTCAAAATTTCTGCTCATAGCCTTTGATTTCCTTTTCTAGGGGGAGAAGTAACTTGTCTGTTTCCTGCCACCAAACTAGTTGCGGGTTTCGCGTAGCACGTCCACCGGAAGGTGGCGCGAGGACGCTCCGTTGCCATGCAGGGCGTAGTGACCGTTTCCTGAATCCGGCACGGCTGCCAGCACCGGCAGGTTGAGGATGGATTCAACCTCGTTTGGAGTACGGAACGATGCATCCATGCGCTCCATGATGAAGACCAATCCCGCGCTCGCGGTCAAAGCCAGCAAAGTGCCAAGAGCTACGAACAGCAGGGCAGACTGTGCAGGGTAGAGCGGAACGGCTGGTTTTTCCTGCACGGCCACGTTGACCAGTTGCGTGGTGTCGAGAGCGTCGGTGATCCGTGCTTCTTCACGTTTGCGTTCGTACAGCAAGTAATTCTCCTCTGCTGTTTTGGCAACGCGTGCAAGATCCTGTTGCTCAATACCGGTTACTTCCAGCCGTCGCACAGCTTCCATGTTCTGACCGATGACGGATTCGAGCGAAGTTGCTTTGGCTCGCGCACCTTCCAACTGCGCCTTATCTTTCACCAGTTCGTCACTGATCCATGTGTACGAAGGATTCTGGTCGGTGGTGACGTCGTTCAACGGTTTGTTAGCGTCGATGGAAGCCTGGGTCTTCGCAATTTCGTTGTTGACCTCAACCAGCGGCGGGTAGTCAGCCTGATATTTCGTGGCCATCTCGCTCTGCTTAAGCTGCAAATTCAGGAGGGTCGTGCGCATCTGTTGCAGGGTGCCCGCGTCCTCGCTCTTGCGCACCTGCGTGGTCATGCGCTCATTGGTGTTTTGAGAGAGCCCTTCTAGCGCCGTGATTCGTTTCTGGGTCTCCGCAATTTCGGTGCGGGTCTGGCCCAGAGTGAAGTTAAAATCGTTGACTTTTTGCAAAGCAATATCACGAGCCAATGCTGCATTCGGAGTTCCGGTCAGGCGCGGGTACGCTTTCAGCTTGTCTTCGGCGGCAGCCAGGTCGGCTTTTGCTTTCTCGGCCTCTTGGTCGAAGAACGCGTATTGCCCGGCCGGATGGTGAACTTCTTTGTGCTTCTCTAAATAGGCGGCGTCTAGCGCCGTCAGTACCTGCGCGGCTGTTTTAGGATCTGTCGAGCTGTAAGTGACTTTGATTACGTCCGTCTTGGGCAAAGCTTCGACGTGCACGGCGCTTTTGAGCTTGCCGAGTGCCTTGGCGATAGCTTCGTCCGGCTTTCGATCGAAGAACAGGAGGTGTTTGGCTTCCTGCTTATCAAGGCCAACCATTGTGACGACCTGACGCATGACGTCGTCGCTCTTGATGAGCTCGACCTCAGAGTTCAGTTCTTCTTCGGTGACGGTGGTGTTCGATATGACCGGATTGCCCTGTTCTGCGGTGACGACTGGATCCACGCGCTGCCGGCGAACCAGAATTTCGGTATGAGCTTCATAGCGCGGCAGGATCAGGATCGTCGCCGCGGTGCCCAGCAGTACGGCGATGAAGCAGACAATCACCGCGGTTCGGTGACGGAAACCCATGGCTGCGATGTCTCGCGCCGTGAGGGACAGTGCCTGCCGTCCGGGATATACGACTAACTCTTGACCTTCCATGTGGAACTCTCCTCGATTTCGCTTAGAATGCTTTGGTTTGCGCGCCCATGGCGTTGACGCTGTAAATGGGCATCCACTGCTGAACTTTTGACATTGCGTTTTTGGGCACGAAGAGCAAATCTCCGGGCCTCAACATCACGTCCTCTGAAAGATCATGTGTCGCTTGCATGTGTTTTACATCTATTACCCGCGCCTGGGCCCAGTTGTTATCGACTCGACGAAAGAGAATCACCTGCGAATGCTTGGCGTATACGCTCTGGAACCCGCCCGCCATGGCTAATGCTTGCACGAGGGTGGTGTCACCACGGAGTTCATACTTGCCTGGGCTCCGAACTTGTCCGTCGGCGATGAAGTAGGGTTTCTGGAAATCCTTGAGCAGGATCGTGACATTCGGTTTCGTCAAAATTTTGCTGTAAGCCTGGGTGATTTTTTCGGTCGCTTGAGGAACGGTCAGGTCGCGTACATTTACGTCGCCCACGCTGCGCAGAGTGATGAAACCGTCGGGCTGGATGGTGACCGTTTGGTTAAGTTCCGGCGTGTATTCGAACGATATATCGAACGTGTCGCTGGGCTGCATCTGATAGCGGGAATGCCGCTCGGAAAAACCCGGGGCCGGGGAGCCAGTCACGGTGGAAGCCGGGGTCACCGTTGCAGTGGAAGCTGCGGGCGTTGGTGCCGCATCCTGGGCAGCAACTCCTACGATCAGAGTAAATATGGCGGCAATCCCTAACAAAATTCTTTTCATGATTTCCATTCTCCGTGAAACTAAAAACTTTCTGCTCGATTTCTGAACCGGGACACAGCTTCGCCCCGTCAGTTTTTTCCCTTCGCTAACAAATCCTTCGTGCACAAACACTTCCGACTCACGCCGCAGAACGGGGCTTCACCGTGCTCGAGTTCTTCGTCCGCTGTTGCGATGGGGCAAAATCTGGGTGCGCAATCGCGTTAACACCTAAAGCTTTAACAATTGCGGCCCACGTCATTGAATTGCCGTCAAATGACATTGAAAAATCCATGTAGCGTAGTCACCGCAAACCGAATTGAATTCTCAACAACTGAAACAAACCGTGTCACTGCGGGGGCTATCTGTGAGGAGGGCTTGCTTGTCCTACTGCGACCCGGGCTTTCATCAAAAATCGTTGATTAAACATATAAGAACCCGGGCACTCGGCGAAGAGGCGAAAGGTTTAGGTGCTAAGGGACTGTTTGGCCCAAGAGCAGGGGAGTCAACCTACTCCCTCCCATAGGACCCTATCGCAGTATGGAGTATATAATAAGCCGCGAGGTAATAGTTACTCCGTTTGGTGTTTTGTGTGGTTCTAGGGTCGAAGGGTGAACGAACGTACCCTTCTACTCCGGAGTTTGCTTGACTACATTGCGGTCATGGGACACCATCCCTCTCTAGGCAACTTATCGTCCCGGACGAAGTTATGACGCCCACGCCAGCGCCAACACGAGCCCCTACCATTCGGGTCCTGATCACTGACGGCACCCGCATGGGAAGCCAACTTCTGGCCGATGCTCTCAGGCGTCATTCTCAATTCGAGATTGTGGGTTCCTGCGCCAGCGCTGACGAAACGCTCGAAACCGTGCTCGAAACCAAGCCTGACATTTCCATAATCAGTCTGAAGTTGGATGAGCAACCCACCAAAGGCTTGGACGTGTGCCGCCAGATCCGACTTCTGCTTCCGGATTGCAAACCCGTCTTGTTGCTCGAAAGTTCGAAACGCGAAGCCATTCTGGGTGCGTTCGGAGCGGGCGCCCGCGGCGTTTTTTGCCGCACCGAATCGGTGGAAAACCTACGCAAATGTATCGTGGCAGTGTACGGCGGTCAGGTGTGGGCGAATAACAACGAATTGCTGTATTTGTTGGACGCGTTTGCCGACTCTGCGCCTCCGCGGATCACCGACGCACAGGGAGCCGTGCTGCTCTCCAAAAGGCAGCAGGATATTGTGCGGTGCATCACCGAAGGGCTTTCAAATCGGGAAATCGCGGCACGCTTGAACCTCAGCGAACACACCGTGAAGAATTATATTTTTCGAATCTTCGACAAGTTGGGTGTGTCGACGCGAGTGGAGATGGTTCTCTATGCATTCAGCCAACGCGATCAGCAGAAGCCTGAATAGTTAAGCTTGAGTCCAATGAAAAAGGGCAGCGTCCCAGCGGACGCTGCCCTTTCTTTTTCGCGAATCTACTGAATCGTCAGCGACAGCGGAGTGGTAGCTTTCGCAACTCCGATTCCGTTTACGTTGACGGTTGAAGTGCCAACCGGGGCGCTCGGACCCACTTTGACGGTGAGAGTCGACGTGGATGACGAGGTTCCGTTCAGCGTAATCTGGCTCGGTGAGAAGCTACAGACCACGTGCATCGGAGCCGCGGTGCAACCCAGAGTCACTAATTGGTTGAAGCCGGCGGTTGGAGTCAGAGTAATCACTGACGTGGATTGGTTGTTCCGCGGAATCGTGAGCGATGCCGGATTCGCCGACATCGTGAAGCTGGGGCCGTTGCCAGTCAGGAAAACCTTCTGTTGTGGGCGGCCGTAAGCATTGTCGTTGAATACGATCGAGCCAGAACGCAGACCGTAACCCGTAGGAGTGAATGTGATCGCGTAGTTGCAGCGGTCAAATGGGGCGATAACGTTTTGCGAGCAAGTATTACCCGTAACTTGAGCAATTTGGAAGTCGCCTGTCAGTGTCGGCGGTGCGGTGATGTACATGTCGTCGCTGCCCTGGTCTACCAGGCCAAGAGTCATGGGTGCGCTGGTGGTTCCGATCGGCTCGGTCGGGAAGGTGAGAGAGATCGCGGTTGTATTGGCCGTCGGCACCAGCGGGATGTAGCGAACGCGATTGTTGCCGCCGTCCGCGACGAACAGGTGACCACTACCGTCGATCGCGACGCCGAAGTTGTTTAAGTTAGCTGAGAGCGCCGCGCCGCCGTCTCCTGCGAAGCCGTAGAATTTCGGATCGCCCTGCAAACCCGCCACGCTGATCACGGTTCCGTTGTACCCGTCGATTCGCTGAATCACATAGTAGAAATCGCTTCCGCTGACATACAGGTTGCCGTGCGGATCGACAGCCAGGTATTGCGGAGTGTTGTAGCTCGATGAGGTTGCGGCCACGCGATTCGGGCCAAATGCATTCTTTCCATTGAAGGCGTAACCGGTGATGGTTCCGCTGGGATCAACTTTCCGTACTCGGTTATCCATGGTGTCGGCGATATAGACGTTGCCGTTCGAATCGACAGCAACTCCCATTGGGGCGTTCAATTGAGCGGAAGCGGCCGGTCCGTTGTCGCCGCAGTTATTGATCAGCGGTTTGTCGCAAACGGAGCCATCTCCCGCGAGAGTGGAAATGATGCCGGACGAATTTACTACGCGGATCTTGTTGGCACCCGCGTCAGCTATGTAGAAGTTGCCGGCATTGTCGACCGCGACGTTGGTCGGGAAAGCAAGGCTCGCGGAAGTGGCCGGACCGCCGTCTCCGCAGCTTGTCGTTGGATTGCACGACTGGCCGTTTCCAGCGACTGTGGTGATGATTCCGGTTGACGCATTCACAAGGCGAACCACCAGGTTGAATGTGTCAGCGATGTAAATGTTTGAGGAACTGTCGACCGCGAGGCCGTAAGGTCCGCTCAGGCTGGCGTTTACGGCTGAGCCGTTGTTGCCGAAGTTCCCGGCAATGCCCGTTCCAGCTACTGTGGTGATGTTGCCCGGAGGATTACCCGGCGTGACTTTGCGAATGCGATTGTTGGCTGTGTCCGCGATGTAAAGGTTTCCGGCTGAATCCAGGGCCACGTCTTTGTCTTCGGCGAGAATCGCTGAAGTCGCAGGACCGTTATCTCCGCCAAGGCCGCTGCCCGCCCAGAGAGTGATAAATCCGTTTGACGCCGTTACCTGCCGAACCTGCTGGTTGCCGGTGTCGCCAATGACGATGTTGCCAGAAGAATCAACCCACACACCGCGTGGTCCATTTAACTCGGCGCTGGTGGCGAGTTGGTTGTTGCCGTTGTAACCCATGGCGCCGTTGCCGGCCACACTGGAGATTTTCTTCGTGGAAGCTGCAATCAGGCGAATGCGGTTTTCCGGAGGATCGGAAACATAGAGATCGCCGGCTGCGTCAACCGAGATCTGCCAAGGTGTTGAGATGTTAGCGGCAGTGGCCGCTCCGCCGTCGCCACAACCGAGTCCCGGATTGTTGCAGGGAACGCCGTTTCCGGCATAGGTGCTAATGACTCCCGACGTAGTAACGACGCGAATCCGGTGGTCGCTGGAGTCCGCAATGAAAATGTTGCCCTTGCTGTCCACCGCGACGCCTTGCGGGCTATTTAAGTTTGCGGCAGTGGCTTGACCACCATCTCCGCAAGCAGAGGTGGGGTTGGCGCAAGGCGTGCCATTTCCCGCGACTGTGTTGATGTCGTTCGGGTTGATGACCACGCCCGCAATCCTAATGGCGACCGTTCCTGTATTTACGACGCGCAGGCGGTTGTCGACAGTGTCGGCAATGTAGACGTTACCGGCGGCGTCAACAGCTACCGCGTCTGGATAACTAAGCTGGGCACTAACCGCCAGATTGTGGTCGCCGCAGGGCGAGGTCGGCGAGCCGCAGAGATGCGTGTTCCCGGCAATCGTGTGAATCACGCCTTTGGTGTCGACTTTGCGGATCAGGTAATTCGTCGTGTCCGCGATGTAAATATTGCCGGCGCTGTCGATGGCCAGCCCGGTTGGCTCATTCAAGCTGCCCAAAGTCGCGGGGCCGCCGTCCAGTTTTGTCGGTTGTTCCGTAGACCAGCCCAAGCCTGCGAACAGGCTTACGTTATTCGCAGTGTCGATCTTGAACACCTGTTGTGAATTCGGTACGGCAACATAAGTGTTGCCTTGGCTGTCCCGAATGACAGAGTTGGGACCGGCCAGATCGGCGTAGTTCGCCGACGCGATAAAGCCCTTTGCGTGCGCCTTTACGCCGCTCGTCGGCCGTTCCAGCATGCTAGTCGACTTGCCGTAGACATGACCCCCGCCGTTGGGCCCAGGGCCGCCGGATGCAAGCCCGCTGACGACGCCTCCGCCCGCCACCGTCGAAATCGTGTTTTGGGCGTTAAGGCTGGCTGGCACAAGACACGCCATCAGCATGATGGCAAACGTGCCTGAAATCGCGCGGCTGATAACGCTGGATTGGGAGCGGAAGAACTGTCCGAACATCATATTTTCTTAATTCCTTGTCTGCTGTGATTTTGCGGAGGGGGAAATACTTGTAACCAAGTCTAATGGGAATTTAAAAATCCTGCTGAGACTGTACCGAGTTCGGTCATGGTCCGACAATGGGTGATAGGACTCACGGAGTGAGGGGCGTTGGACTCTATCCCTACGGATAGGTTGAGGGCCGACCTGGCGATCCTCTGATTTTGACCTCGCGCTGCGGTTCGCCCATAATGCCGTTCTATGAGAAAGTTCGCTTGTATCAGCCTTCCCAGCTTGCTGATAAATCTTGCGGGATCGGCCGTTATCGTAGGGTTTCTCCCTGTTTTCCTGGGTTTTGGATCGGTTGTTACTGCGATAGAGCCGCAACCCGCTCGGGGCCCGGTCAAACTTTACGTGTCTTTGAAAGGCGACGATTCCTGGTCCGGCTCGCTGGATCAGCCTAATGCTGACCGCACCGATGGACCTCTACGGTCTGTCGAGCATGCGCGCGACGTCGCCCGCAAACGAAGCTCTCATGAGGGCGGCAAAATCATACTGAGAGGCGGGACTTACGAGCTGGCCCAGACGCTCACTTTCGCTCCCCAGGATTCCGGATCGCAGGAATCGCCCATGGTCTACACGTCGTACCCCGGCGAAACTGCGGTGATCAGTGGGGGCCGTTTGATCGCTGGATGGTCGGTAGGGAAAAGTGGCACCTGGACCGCTAGCATCCCGGATGTGAAAGCGGGGAAGTGGCTGTTCCACGAGCTTTTTGTCAACGGATCGCGGCGTCAGCGCGCGCGCAGCCCGAATCACGGATTTTATTTCGTCCAGGGGCAGGTTTCGGCGCAAGATCCTGCGAGCTTTCGTTACCGCGGCGATGACGTCAGGCCGGAGTGGGCCCGCAGCGGCGACGTAGAAGTGGTGAACCTCAATAAGTGGCAACAGTTTCGCATGCCAATCCGGTCGGTGGACGCCGCATCGCATTCAGTGACGCTTTCTAGACGGCGGCTCGCGGTGGCCGACGAACAAAACTCTCGCTACTGGATAGAAAACACGCTGGATGCGTTAGATGAACCCGGGGAATGGTATCTGGATGCGCATGAAGGTGTGTTGTATTACCGTCCCCTGCCCGGTGAAGATCATCCGGAGAAGATCCAATTCGTCGCGCCCGCGCTCCGGCAGCTTGTGCGGTTTGAAGGTAAGCCGGGCGAACCGGTTCACGACATGGTTCTCCGCGGGTTGACTTTCAGCGATGCAGACTGGTCAATGGGCGCAGATGGTTTCGTCGACAAGCAAGCGGCAGCCAACCTAAGCGCAGCAATTGAAGCGGCGAACACTGACAATTGCGTGATCGAAAAGAGCCAACTCGTTCATCTCGGCGAATATGCAATCGCGTTGGGGATGGGATCAAAACACAACACGATTCGCGGCAACGAATTCCACGACCTTGGGGCGGGCGCGATAAAAATCGGCGACGGCGAGGGCGCCGTGCTCCCCAATGAAATGCCACAGGGCGGAGGGGTGCTTACTCGCGGAAGGCCTCCGCTGGCGCAGATGGCGGAGTTCCTGTTGAATCCCGCAAACTACCATTCCGGTCCGGCCTACCCGCGCAGCGATGACGAAAATTCGAGCGGGAACACGATTGCTGACAATCGCATTCACGACACCGGCGTTGTCTTTCAAAGCTCGGTTGCAATTTGGGTTGGGCAAAGTGCAGGCACTCTCATTTCGCATAACGAAATTCACAACACTCCTTACTCGGCGATCTCCGTCGGTTGGACCTGGGGTTTCGGGCAATCGGCTGCGCACGACAACATCATCGAGTTCAACCAGATTTACAACGTCGGGCAGGGAATTATGAGCGATATGGGCGGAATTTATGTCCTCGGTAATCAGCCGGGAACGGAGTTGCGCAACAACGTCATCCACGATGTTCGCAGGTACGACCAGCCGGGCGGCTACGGTGGATGGGGTGTTTATCTCGATTCAGGCAGCAGCAATATCCGCATGGAAAACAACGTGATTTACAACACCGACGATGGTGGTTTGCACGCAAACTATGGCCAGGGCAACACGGTGGTCAACAATATATTTGCGTATGGCAAAGCAAACCAGATCGAGCGTTCTCATGCTGCGCCCAACAGTAAACCGCTCACTTTTCAGCACAACATCGTTTACGGGCGAGAGGGCAGCTTCATCCGAACGCGGCCAATGGAAGGGCAACTCCGCTTCGACTTCAACGACTACTATCGCGCAGGTTCGCAGCCGTCGATCAATGTCTGGCAGCAGCCAGAGGTTTCATGGGAAGACTGGCGGCAAAGACTTGGCCAGGACGAACACTCAGTCATTTCAGATCCGAAGTTTGCGAATCCTGAAAAGGGCGATTTCTCTTTGCCGCAAGACTCTCCTGCCTTACAAGTTGGATTCAAGCCGATTGACGTGAGCCAGGCTGGGCCGCGCTGAAAGTGTTCTAAGCGGACTTCGATATGGGATGAGAGGCGCCAGTTCGTTCTTCTAGCATCAGGCGGCGGAGGGTGCGAAGATCATTGAGCAGGCGGCGGCTGGATGCTAGGTGTTGCTCGAGCTTTTCCAGCTTGTAAAGGACCAGGCGAAGGGCATCGTGACGGCGCGATGATTCGGGCGCAACGGGCCCACTAAGATCAGCTTCCGTCGATTGCTTGGCGTCTGCGGCAGCTTCTGCGAGCAACAAGAGGAACTCCTGCGCGCTTTCGATGCTTGCGAACGGGTTTTCTCTCTCACCAGCCAAATCGGTTTGCCTCACAGTCTTAATTGCAGATTCGATGCCAACTGAGCCGGCTGCGTAACTCTAATGTGCGCTGGGCTTACGGAAAACGCCGCGCTGTGTTGAAACCGCAGGGTGTGCAATTTAATGCACACGAACTTTCGTTAGGGGACGACATACTCCTTGGAATTCGAGGTACTTGGGCGCAGAATAGAAGGCGCAAGTAAAGTCCCTCCATGTCACGTCCTTTCTTATCCATGCATCAGACGTTCGTCCGCTGGGAAGTTGAATTCCGCGAGGTTTATGAATGAAGCGCATTGTTAGCTTGTTGTGCTGTGCAATCTTGAGCGCCCAAGCGTGGGCACAAAATCCAGCGGGTGTTGAAAGTTCCGGTAT
The DNA here is from genome assembly GCA_963771505.1 of Terriglobia bacterium. Classification (GTDB taxonomy): domain Bacteria; phylum Acidobacteriota; class Terriglobia; order Terriglobales; family Acidobacteriaceae; genus JAJPHW01. The sequence continues at coordinate 670,658 of CAVYTO010000002.1, read as the reverse complement.
CGTAGACACGGGAAGTACTCCGGTCCGGAAGATTCAGCACATCGTTTTCATCGTGAAGGAAAATCGCTCGTTCGATCACTACTTCGGATCTTTTCCCAATGCGTATGGGACGACCACCGGAACCACTTCAATCGGACAAACGATTAGCGTTCCACACGCGCCTGACCAGATGCCGTACGATCTTGGCCACGGGACTGGTGACGCATTGATCGCCATGGACGGCGGCCTCATGGATCGCTTCGACGTGATCACCGATGGCAACGTCAACGGGCAGTTCCTCGCCTTTTCGCAACTGTTCGAATCCGACCTGCCCAACTATTACGCTTACGCGCACAACTTCGTGCTCGGCGACCAGATGTTTTCCTCGCAGCACGGGCCCAGCTTTCCAAATCATCTCTACACAGTAGGCGCGCAGTCAGGAGGCGCGATCAATAACCCGACTGACACCACGATCCAATCTTCGTGGGGTTGCGATGCGACGAACACTGTGCAAGTACAAATTCTCGACAGCATCGGCAACGTCGACATCGCGCCGCCTTGCTTCGATTTCCAAACTCTCGCCGACAGTCTACAGAAGAAAAATCTAAGTTGGAATTACTACGCGCCTGGGCAGGGCCAGATCGGGTACATATGGTCAACGCTTGATTCCATCAATCACATTCGCAATTCTCCGCTGTGGACCGAGCATGTGTTCCCAGAGTCGCAGTTCACGGCGGACGTGAAAGCTGGGAACATGCCAGTCTTCTCCTGGCTGATAAGCGGCACCGAGAGTGAGCATCCGCCGCGCAGCAGTTGCGGAGGAGAAAACTGGACGGTCAGTCAGATTAACGCGGTAATGCAAAGCCCGTACTGGGCTTCGACCGCGATTTTTATCATCTGGGATGATTTCGGCGGATTTTACGATCACTATCCTCCGCCGACACCCGCCCCGGACGCATATGGTTACGGCCCGCGCGTGCCGCTACTTATTATCTCTCCATACGCCAAGAGCGGATACATCTCGCACACCGTCTACGATGCGGCCTCAATTTTGCGATTCACCGAAGACAATTTCAAACTTCCATACTTGTCGTCGCGTGACGCAAGCGCAAACAACATGTCGGATAGCTTCGATCTGACTCAAGCGCCCCTTCCTCCACTTGTTCTGCAAACCCGCACTTGCCCGCTGCTGTCGGCCAGCACGGTTCCTTTTGGAGTTGAAAATGTGGGCACCACGGAAAACTACAATGTGACGCTTTCAAATTTCGAATCGACCCCGATTACGATTTCAAGCATCGCCACCACTGGCGATTACAGCCAAACCAACACTTGTCCAGCGTCGCTTGGCGCGGGGATAAGCTGCCATGTATCGGTAAACTTCAAACCTACGGCGCCGGGCGCACGGCCCGGCACGCTGACTGTCACTGATACTGCCAAGGGTAGCCCGCAGGTCTCGACCTTGAGTGGGGTGGGAACTTACGCTCCTTTAAGTCCCGGCTATCCCGGCTTGGCATTCTCGAATACGCAGTTACTCGGAGTGGGGTCGGTTCCGCAGAATGCGACGCTGAAAAATACCGGCTTCGCGCCGTTAACGATTTCGAAGATCACTACCATTGGCGATTACTCTGTGACCAATACTTGTGGCACGCATCTTGTGTCCGGAGCCTCTTGTTCGATTCCAGTCGTGTTCACGCCGCAGCAGTCGGGATATCGTGACGGGACGCTGGCCGTTTACACCAGCGACCCCGCCAGCCCGATGACGATTCGCCTCACGGGCAGTGGAACAGCGGTCCTGCTATCCATGAATAGCCTCCAGTTCGCTCCGCAAACCGTCGGTACGACGAGCCCGCCGAAGCCGGTTACGGTGACCAACATGGGATCGGTCACCCTGACCATGGCGCCGATTCAAGTGAGCTATGGAGATTACGCCCAAACCAACACTTGTACGGCGAGTCTGCCTCCGCAGGCGTCCTGCACGATTAATTTCACTTTCACGCCGACCGCGCAAGGAATTCGTATCGGCACAGGCGTTGTTCCAGACAGCGACGGCACGAGTCCTCAAGAAGTGAAACTCACGGGCCTGGGGAAGTAGGCGAGGCGACACATTAGGCGTTGTAGACTGTGATGATGAATCTTTCGCCTCGACTATGAGTTCGCGCGTCTTTAAATTCAGGACGATTTTAGTAGTCGCCACGGTCGTATTGTCAGCGTTTGTTGTGGCTGAAGACTCCGGCTCGATTCACGGCACGGTGTTAGACGCCCACAATAAACCTTTGGCGGCGGCCAAAGTCACCGCGACCCTGGTTGCGGAAGGTCGCAGCCTCGAACGATTCACACAGTCGGACGACCACGGATCGTTTGCCTTGGACCACCTTCCATTGGGAAGCTATTCGGTCACCGGCGAAAAAATCGATGCTGGCTATCCGGATTCCGGAACTCCCTTTTACGGTGGTGACAACTCAACGCGCATTGTTCTTTCAGAGCAGATGCCGGCACAAACCACGACCATCAAGCTCTCTGGCCCAACCGGCGAAATCACCGGTACTGTGGTGGATGACGTATCGTCACAACCCGTCAGCCCGACGTTTCTGCTGCGGCGCGCCGACGATTCAACCAAATTTGTCACCATCGCTCAACCTTCTGCCTTCAGTGTTCTCGTCCCAGCCGGTGTGGCCTTCACTCTGGAAATATCGACCCCGGCTTACAAGACGTGGTACTACCCCGGAACAGGCGACCCGGCAAAAAAAACTACATTGTCGGTGAAAGCAGGGCAACCAGTCAGCTTGAAAATCCGATTGCAGCGAGACGTACAAAATTGCGCCTGCCTCGATCGGCCATCGCGCTGGGGACTGGGACCAGATTCTCCCGATTTTCAGCTACGCGGTCCGGGCAACGACACTACGGAGACTCTTCGCTGTAACAAGACTATGGCTGGGATGAGCGCCGCGGTGCCCGTGCTCCGCTGACTCGATTCAGATGATCTAGAGGCTGATGTCGCCGTCAAACAGGGATGGATCCCAGACGCGGGGATCAGCTAGACGGCGATCCAAATCGATGTTCGATGTTTTGTAGTAGAAGAGCCAGGCTGGCAGCGATCTCTTGAACGCAGAAAACTTTTCGAGAACGCTTTGTTTGTCAGGATGTAATCCGAAAGTCTCAAGCATGTCTAAGCCGCGGTTTTTGTAATAATCCAGCCCCCAAGCCAGCACCGATTCAAGCACATTTGGCTCGAATGAAAGAGATTGAAAGTCGACCAGCCGTGAGCGCTTAAGGTCGAATCCGTCGCTGTCCTGACGCAAAAAAATCGCGTATGAATGAAGATTTGCTCCTCGTGAGTAGGCGACGATTTGCGCGTCGCCAGAAGCCAGTGACCGCCGAAAATGCCAATTGAGGTTCGCGGATGAGCGGTCGGCGAGAAGTTCGCGGCTGCGTCGAAAACGGGTGTCTGTCCAAAACGTATCGAACCGCTCATCAAATGCACTCAACACCTCCAGATCGCAGTGCCGTTCCGGAGCGCGCGAGAGTGCCTGCCTTGCCCACAAAGCCGAGGCGACGGCAGGAGCGAATGCGCGCGGAATATTTTTCTTGCGCAGAACGCTTTCTGCGAATCCGGAAAAATTTGTGATCCAAAACTGCGAACGGTCCCAGCATCCGATCGGTACCCGGGAAAATCGCATGGCTTCGTGGATCGGCGCGGAATAGGCGTTGCAGGATGAATCGATGATCAAATCCGCGCCTGGTTGCTCGACAAACCGGCGTACCAGCGACAATGCGAATCCGCGATAATCTTCATCTGCGACCAACGAGTAGCCGGAGGCGGCCGTCAGCTTGCGGCCCTGAAATTCATAAGCGAGCGGGATATTGCCGAAATAGCCGCTGACCAGGCCATCGCCACCCTCGAGTACCCATCCCATGGGCCAGCCTCGCTGGCGCTCATACGCCGGATTACAAAGCCATAAGGCTTTCCACTCGTCGCGAGACTTCGCTTCCAGACCATTGCGGGCTTGCAATGCGGCAATTTGGTCGTAATCGGCGAGTTCAGCCGCCCGGCACCTGAGACCGGAATCCGTCGCTACAGGGCGGAGGTCGATTACATCGATCCGAGCATCTCCCCGGTCAAGGGGACGGCGCAGTCGGCCTTCCGAAAGAAGAGTTTTTGGCTGGGAATTTGGCATATCACTACCAGGACGAGTGGTTGGTGCGGTATCTTCTGAGGCTAGCGGGTTGTGCTTCTGAAAGCAAGCCATGGTCGACTCGTTGGTTCCCTTTCCTGCTAATTCAACGACTTTAGCGAATCGCCTTGACGGGAGGTTGAATGGCAAGCTACGCTTCGGTTAATACCTCCCCCTGTCATGCTTGAGTGCGAAGGCGCCCGCCGGTAAAAAGGAATTCTCATTTGGTTTACGTAGGGAACGTGAAGAGTTCCGTGGCGCCGATATTGAAATCATGTCGTTTGAAAACGATCCCAAACCTACGAGCACTTCTTTGGTCGAAGAGAAGGCCGCCGATGTCGCGCCCACTTCCGCGGTGAAACTGCGGGAAGCGCGATTTGACGACTACGAGCAGATCGCGGCTGTACAAAAGCGTAACGATCTAGCTCCCAAGACCCGAGAGCAATGGATGCATCTCTGGCAGGCCAATCCCGCCTACCAGAAAGCGGCGGCTTGGCCGATCGGATGGGTAGCCGAAACCGCTGAACAGCGGGTTGTCGGCTACATGGGCAATGTTCCGGCAAACTACTCCTTCCAAGGCCGGGAGTTGCTGGCGTCTGGTGCCCATGCCATGGCCATGGACCAGCAATACCGGGGCCACGCCGGCTTTTTGCTGAAGAGATTGCTCGCGCAGAAGAGCGCCGACTTAGTGCTGACGACTACAGCGAATCCAAACTCGTCGAGGCTCTGTGAACCGCTGCGATGCCTCCGAGTACCCAACGGCAATTGGGGTCGCTCTGTCTACTGGATTACTGGTCACCGGGGGTTTCTCGCCAGTGCGCTGCAAATGAAGGGATATCCGAAGGCAATGGCTTATCCAGTTGCGCTGGGTCTAGCTGTTCGCGACACAATCCGCCACAAGGCCGTGCGATCCTCCGCACAGGATCCGTCCTTCACGGTCTGTCCCGGATTTGACTCGCGTTTCGATACGTTTTGGCAGGAACTGAAGGCGGTTCATCCGAACCGGCTCTTGGCCGATCGGTCCGCCGATGTGCTGCAATGGCATTTCAAATTTTCCCTGGAGCAGGGCAATGTATGGATTCTTACCGCAGGAACGCCCGAGCGAATCACTTCATACGCCATTTTTTATCGGCACGATAACCCTAAAATCTCTCTGAAGCGCGTGCGGCTGATTGACTTCCAAACCATCGATGGCAACAACGAAATTCTGGCCCCCATGATTCGGTGGGCCTACCAGCGCTGCCGCGAAGAAGGCATTCACATGCTGGAGGCTTACGGGTTTCGCCAGGAAAAGGAGCGCATCATCGAAGGTTTGAGCCCGCATCATCGCCAGTTGCCATCGTGGTTTTACTTTTATAAAACGAGAGATCGAGCGCTGCTGGAAGCACTGGCTGACCCGAACGTTTGGGATCCCTGCCACTATGATGGCGACTCTAGCCTGTAGAACCCAAAAATAAAGCCGCAGATTTCTCCGTGGCCGCCGAATCTCAGGTCGCTTTAGTTTTGCTTAGTCATCATCGTCTTTCGCCGAGGCTGCGGCAAAATAGGCATTGTCGATGTCGACCGAAAAGGATTTCTCGATCGCGTCCATGGCGTCATGCAACCGCTGGCTCTGCAACTTCGTCACGATTCCAGCCTTGGCGACAGCAAGAGGCTGCACTTCCATTCTTTCCATCTTATAAATGTAGTGGCCGCTGGCATCCGCAATCACGGGTGAAATTTCCCCCGCTTTCAGGTCGAAAATCGAAACATGGCTCGCAGGAACCTCTGCGCGCTTTAAGTTCTGCTGGGCCGAAATCGTGGTGCTGACGTTGGCGCCAGCAGCTTTGTAGGCTTCGTTCTGCAGCTTGGCAAAGTCTTCGCCCGCGACAGCACGAGAATGCAATTGGTCCGCAAGTTGAGACAAGTCACTATCGTCAGAACCGCCGGTTGGCGTGGCTGTGCCTTCCTTGCGGATCGGCACGAAGATTCTGTCCACCACTGCGACCTGAAAAACGTCTGGGTGTTTTGCGTAGTAGTCCTCGACGTCTTTATCCGACACTTTGTTGGACTCGTCCTTGATTTGCCGCACCAACTCTTGCGCTAATACCTGCTGCCGGGCAAACCGCATGAGCTCATCGAAACGAGGTCCGCGATCAAGCCCTTTCGCCTCCGCATCACGGGCCATGACAAGCAACTTCGGATAAGACGTGGCCAGTTGCTTTCTTGTCTGTGGAGACATTCCGGGCGCAACGGCGTCCACTAGAGTTTCGAACTGGGCGCGGCTGATCGTCGTTTGGCAATTTGCTGAAGAGCCGCGCTTCGGTTTCGCGCAGAGCCCTTTCACCGTGATCACGGGCGCTGACGCAGAGCCCCCTCGCGCGGGCTTACGATCGTCGTCATCATCATCGTCTTTGTCTTTGCGGCGGGGCGCAGGTTTTTTGTCGTCATCGTCTTTCTGTGGACCAGCGGACGGCGAGGTCGCTTGCGCGGAGACATGGAGCGGTTTGAATGTGGCAACGGTCAAGCTCAGAAGGAAAATCAGGGATAAAAATCGCATCATCAGGGGTTCCTCAAAAGGTGATTACAAAATTAGCACGCGAATGCTAGCATATGCTGAAAGCGCCGCTCTGCGCATTACCGATCCCATCAAGCGTCGAAATCAGTGAGATATACTAGACCCTCTCGTAGAACTATGGAGTTGCTGTGGAAACGCATCTGATCGGGAACGGTACTGTCCCAGAGTCTAAAATTGAAACCGGCAACGGGCAGTTGGTGCATCCCGGCGAAGCTCATTGGTATGCCATCCGAACGCGTTCGCGGCACGAGAAAGTCGCAGTCAGACAACTGGATGGAGCGGGCATTGAAAATTTCCTGCCGCTGATGACGCAAACTCACCGTTGGGTCACCGGCCCGAAACAAGTGGATGTGCCTTTGTTTCCCGGATATGCCTTTGTACGGCTCGTTTACTCACCCGATCAGCGCGTCCGGGTGTTGCGCGCGCACGGGGTTGCGGGTTTCGTTGGAACTCAGGGCAAGGGGACGGAAATCCCCGATAAGCAAATCGAAGACATCAAGATACTGATGACGCAGAAGATTCCGTTCAAAAGCTCGATCTCTCTGCAAGTCGGCCAAAAAGTCAAGGTGAAGGGCGGATCCCTTGACGGCGTCGAGGGCATTCTGATCGAACGTCGCAGCCAACGGAAGCTGGTAATCATGATCGAGCCCATCCAACGGGCGTTGTCGGTTGATCTTGAAGGTTATGACGTCGTCGCTATGTAATTGTTGCGTAAAGGCTTAAATGGCTGGTTACCGTCGGGTTACTGTTTGGCTCTGCCAGTTATTCCCGTAATAGAGACTTTCTTCCGCTCCCATCTTTTCTGAAACCCGGCTACAGTTACCAATACTGAACGCTTGCTCCATTCCTAACTTTCACGAGGATTTCAACAAATGCGCCAAGCACTTTTAGCTCTAGCGGCTTTATTGATCGTTTCGATTTCGGCCAGTGCGCAGTTCAACTGCGGCACAGGAAGTCCCGTCGTGTGCACAGTTGAGGGGATCGACGCAACTTCGTTCCAGGGCGCGGGCATGAACATCGACCCTAACGGCGCTGTAGGCACGAAGCAATACATGGAATGGGTCAACCCGGTTTATCAGGCTTTCGATAAGACCACGGGGGCGGCAATTTTTCCCGCGCCTGTTGACGGCAGCACACCGTGGCGCGGCGTCTATCCAAATTGCGTTGGCGTCAGCGGAAACGTAATCTTAAATTTTGACAAGCTTGCCTCGCGATGGGTAATCGGACGCCGCCAAGGCGGCGAGAATGGAACGCCGTTTTATTACTGCATCGCCATCACCAATGCCGCCGACGTTTCTAAAAGCTTCAAGTGGTATCCCTACGAATTTGAATTGAATTCAGTGTTGGGCACCAACAGTCAGGGACACACTTATTATCCGGACTACCCGAAAATTTCCACCTGGTCAGATTCCTACTACGTCACGATTGACCTTGAAGATCCCGACCAAGGCTTCACCGAAGTGGGCATCGTAACTTGCGCTTTTGACCGCGCGAACATGCTCAACGGTGCGGTCATGCGCACGCCTCAGTGTTTTCGCTATCCGCAAACTCCAAAAGGCTTATTCCTCGGCCACAGCCTGCAGCCGGCCGATTTCGATGGAACGATTGCGCCGCAAGCGGGATGGCCAGAAGTTTTTCTGAGCATCGAGAACCCGCAGGGATCGGGCAGCACTTCAAATACGCTCAACCTTTGGGAAATGAAGACGAGCTGGACGAATCCGTCAGCAACAACATTCACTGGACCGATGGCTCTGACGGTTCCTACTTATACGCAAGGTTGCTATTCAGTTTCGCTTCCCACCAACACCGTTTGCGTTCCGGAACCCAGCACACCGCAAACGAACAATTACATCGACTCCGTAGGTGACCGCCTGATGCAGCGGCTTTCTTATCGCCGCTTCAATGGAACGAAGCCTTACGTTTCCTACGTTTTGTCGCAGACGGTGCAGGTCGGCAGCACGCCCAAATCGCAGACCGGAATTCAGTGGTACGAGTTGCGTGGCACTGGTCAAATCCACACCGGCACCATCAAGCCGGCGGATTCGAATTACCGCTTTATGCCCAGCGCTGCGCAGGACAAAGTCGCGAACCTTGGCGTGGGCTACAGCGTGTCAGGTCTTACGACCCATCCGGGCATCAGCGCGTCGTACCTCAACCTGCAAAATCACCTAACCCCAACCGAGATGCCTCTTTACCAAGGCACTGCCGATGAAGAGAGTTCCTTCCACTGGGGCGTTTACTCGAGCATGACGGTCGATCCGGTGGATGACTGCACGTTCTGGTACGTCAACGAATACTTCGACACCACCCAGCTGTCGACTCCGGTATGGCAGACGCGGATTTCGAACTTCAAACTTCCAACCTGCAAATAGGGTAGGGAACTAGGATCCTGATGCATCCGGAGTCTCGGCTCCGGATGCATTTTTTTCTGGCCGCAACACCGGAAATAGAATCACGTCGCGAATCGTGTGTGAGTCTGTAAGCAGCATGGCCAGACGGTCAACGCCGATGCCCACCCCGCCGGCTGGCGGCATGCCGTAAGAAAGCGCTCGGATGTAATCTTCGTCCATCTGGTGGGCCTCGTCATCTCCGCGCTCGCGTTCTTTCAGTTGGGCCTCGAAGCGTCGCCGCTGATCCTCAGGATCGTTGAGTTCGCTGAAGCCGTTAGCAATTTCCATCCCGCCGACATAAATTTCCCATCGCTCGGTCCATTCGGGTTGGTCGGGCTTTTGCTTGGAAAGCGGCGAAACCGCGGTAGGGAACTCGTAAATGACAGTAGGCTGAGTCAGGCGCTCTTCCGAAGTCGCTTCGAACAAAGACGCGATGGTCTTGCCCACTGGCTGTTTTGGATCGTAAGCAACATGCGCCTTTCCCTGATTGAAGCGGCGCACGAGTTGTTCGACCGACTCGTGAGAATCAAATTCGTTCATCTCAGGTTTGGCGCCGCAGGTTTCGGGCCAGTAATGAATGATCGCTTCGCGCATCGTCATGCGCTGCCAATTTGACCAATCAATCTGCTCTTCGCCCCATTTTGTAATCGTTCCTCCGGTCGTATCGTGCGCAGCTTGCGTGATTAACGCCTGCGTCAGGTCCATTACCCCTTGGTAGTTCGTGTACGCCTGATAGAACTCAAGCATGGTGAATTCAGGGTTCCAGCGCCAGCCGATCCCTTCGTTCCGGAAATTGCGATTGATCTCGTAGACACGATCGAAACCGCCCACCACGAGCCGCTTCAGATAAAGCTCCGGCGCGATGCGCAGATAGAGATCAATATCCAACGTATTGTGGTGCGTCACAAAGGGCCGCGCGACAGCGCCGCCCGCAATCGGCTGCATCATCGGAGTTTCAACTTCGATGAAGCCCCGCGCATCAAGTGAAGCGCGCAACGACTGCACAAGCTTGCTGCGCTTGACAAAAACTTCGCGCACCTCGGGATTCATCACCAGATCGACATAACGCTGTCGGTATCGCAGTTCGACGTCAGTGAGACCGTGCCACTTCTCCGGCAAGGGCAGCAAATCCTTCGAAAGGAAAGTAATTTCTTCGACGTGAACGGAAAGTTCGCCGGTGCGTGTACGGAACAAATAGCCGCTCACTCCAATGTGATCGCCCAGGTCGAGCAGCTTGTAGAGGTCGAATCCTCTTTCTCCGACTGCGTCTTTTTTGACGTAGATTTGCAGGCGCCGGCCGTCCTGCTGAAGATGTGCGAACCCGGCTTTGCCCATCAAGCGGATCGCCATGATGCGTCCGGCGACGCGCACGGGAATGCGCGCAGCTTCCAACTCCTCGGCGGTTTTTTCTTTGCCCGCGCCCGTATGTTCCGCAAGGATCGCAGGAATTTGATGAGTTACGTTGAAACTGTTGGGATAGGCGGCTTGGCCGAGCGCTTCAATCTGCTTGATTTTTTCCAGCCTGAGCCCGTGAATCTGTTCGTCGAGAGCCAATGAGAGTCCTTCAATCGCACTTAGGCGAATACCGATTATAAACAGCCGGATTCCGGCCAACAGGTTATAAATGGATTGCATTGAATCTTATCCGGACTAGACGTTCGTCCTCGCATTGAAGCCATGATCAACATCGGCAACTACGTGCTGTCTCTGCCTCTGATTCTGCTCGCTTTGTTTGCGCTCGGAACCGTGGTGATGGACCAGCTATTTCCGCCGGAGTGGAAGTGGCTGAATTCGGTCACCGCTTTCGTGGGAATTTGCTTTGCGATCGGGGGTGTAGGGAAAATTCAGGCCACGCAAGCTCATCTTGCGACCACAGGCATTCGCCTTCAAGTGGGATTCCAACATGCCATGGTCGTAGACGACTTCAGCCTGTTTTTCTACTACATCCTGCTCGTGGCCGGAGCGCTCGCGGTATTGCTTACGGTGCGGCGTGAAATTCCATGGACGGGGCCGCCTGCAAAGTTTTACAGCGCTTTATCGATTTTGCTATTCGGATTATTGCTGATGGTTTCGGGCTTCCATCTCGGACTGATCTTTGCCGGGGTGGTGATCTCGGATGTTGGGGCGTATGCGATGTCGCGTTCGGTCGCTGGATCGTTAAAGGCGCAGGCAAAATTCCTGCGTTGGAGAGTTATTTCCTCCGGGACCCTAGGCCTTGGGTTTTTGTTATTACGGGTGAGCACGAAGAGCGCAGGCCTGCACGAAATTCGGCAGGCGCTTGCCGGTCTTGATCTGAGCGGCCTGGGCTCCGAACATCGGCTGCTCGGCTTCGGAGTGGCAGTCACTGTAGCTGGAATTATTTTGCGGCTCGTAGCGTTTCCTTTTCTCGGAAGTTCGCGGAATGGAGATGCGGGGCAAACCATTGCCGAAAAATGCGCGAATGGTTTTTTCTCCACTGCATTTCCGGCTGCCGCGTGGGCGATGGCGCTGCACATTCTTCTCTGGGGACTTTATCCGCTTCGAATGGAGTATTCGCGCTGGCTCATGTGGGCCGCTGTGGCAGCGGTGATTGTCGGAACGCTTGCGATTCTCGCGCAAAGCACGCTGTCTCGGCTCGTTGCGTTCTACTCTGTGGCAGCGGGCGGTTTCATGTTGCTGTCGTTGTCGGCGGTGGCTTCGAGTCCGTTGCTCGACGCTTCCGTCACCAACGGCCTGAAATCGATTCTCGTATATTTACCGGCGATCCTGCTCATGAATCTGGGCGCGCTCGCTGTCGCCGCGCAGGCAGATGGGACAGGTCAAAACAACGAAATTGCCGATCTGGCGGGACTTTTTCGACGACGTCCGTTGCAGGCTTTTGCGCTGGCGATCTTTTTTTTGTCGATGGCTGGCGTTCCCGCCTTGGCCGGGTTCTTCGGCAAATATTATGGCTATCTGGGCCTAACCGCTGGCGGACATAAAAAGCTGGCAGGATTTGGTATTGTCTGTGCGCTGATCGGTCTGGTCGGGGCGATCAGAGTCTTCAGGATTATGGCGCTGAAAGCATATGCGACTGCCTCGGAAGGTCGAGATACATTTCCGGGTGCGTGGCTGCTGATGCTGTTGTGCGCTATAGTCACAATCATTGCGGGAGTCAACTCGCAAATTCTGGCGCGAATGGCCGATTGGGCCATCCACGCAGGATGATTTGACGTTAGGGGATTGATTTGCCAGACGATTCGCCGGATAGCGGTCCGGAAAAAAAGAGTGTGATTCTTCAGCTGGCGAAATACAGCCAGTTGGCGTTCGTGCTGCCCGCAGCCACCGTCGCAGGCTGGTTGATCGGCGCCGGCCTTGATCATTGGCTGCACACTACTTGGCTGTATCTGGCGGGGCTGCTGCTTGGCATCGTCGCTGGCTTCGTGGAAATGATTCGAACCGTCACATCCTCCGGTTCGTCGGATTCGAAATAGCACCCATGGTTGACGCCTTAATTCCCGGCGATCCTTCCGTCCCCGGCGCGACTGGCGAGGCGTTCTACGAAGGCGCCCTGCGACGAATCTCTCGCAACATGATGATCGCGGTACCCGTGCTCACCGCAGGTGTCTGGTGGAAGTTCGGATGGAAGGTGGCCATCGGATTCGCCGCTGGTTGCGTTATCAGCACCCTGAATTTTCGATGGCTGAAAAAAGTGGTGACCGCGCTGGTGAATCGCGCCAGTCGCACGCAAGTCAGACAATCGAGCGCAGGCGTGGCTATGCGATTCGTATTCCGCTATCTTTTGTTGGCTTTAGGCGCCTATGTTATGATTCACAGTTGGCCCGAGAGTGTGAACGGAATGTTGGCGGGGCTGTTTCTGCCTGTAGTTGCGGTGATGTTTGAAGCTGTTCAAGAGTTCGCCTTTTCTACGCTGCACGAGCGCTAACAACCTGCAAGTTTGAATTTTGCTATGCCTGAACAACTCTGGTTTACAAAATTGCTGAACGGCTTGCTCGCCAATCCTGTCACAGGATTGCTGCGAAGCCTGCACATTGAACCGCATTATCCGCAAGCGCCCATCAGCAACGCGGTGGCGATGCAGCTTCTTGTATTTGTGTTTTTGCTGATTCTTTTTGCGGCCGTTCGCGCCAGCCTGTCCGTCGATTCTCCCGGCGGGTTGCAGCACATCTTTGAAGGAGCGCATGGGTTCGTCGAAGGCCAAAGTCACGAGATCATCGGCGCCCACAGCGAAGTGCATACTCCTTTCCTGATGGCGTTGGGATTTTTCATCCTGATCGGCAATCTGATCGGCCTGATTCCCGGATTCGAATCTCCCACTGCCGCCGGCGTCGTTCCCCTCGGTTGCGCTATCTGCGCGTTTGTTTATTACCACTGGCATGGCGTAAAACATTCCGGCATTGCGTATTTCAAACATTTCGTTGGCCCCATGCCGATCCTCGCGCCGCTCATGATTCCCATTGAAATCATCAGCCACTTGGCGCGCGTGATGTCGCTCACGATTCGGTTATACGCAAACATGTTTGCGGGCGATATGGTGACGCTGGCATTCTTTTCGCTGATACCGATTGGAATTCCGGTACTTTTTCTCGGTTTGCACGTTGGCGTCTCGTTCCTGCAAACCTACATTTTTCTTCTGCTGACCACCGTCTATCTCGCCGGAGCAGTAGCGGAAGAACACTAAGACTTCGAGTTTCGAGTTTCGGGTTTGGCTGACGAAGCCGGAGCCTGAAATTGGGAACTCGAAAAGTTTCCTATCCGTTCAGCGTGAGGGCGTTCTCTCCCAAGGATGAACGTCAACCACCCACTGGCGGCAATTCATCGTTGAGGAGAGAGGCTTATGCGTAACTTTAAATTCTTGTTCATGGCCCTGTCAGTCATGTCGTTTGCGACGCCGCTATTCGCGCAAGGCGGAGCAACTGGAAGTCTGGACCTGGTTCCTATCGCGGCTGGCCTGTCGATGGCGATCGCCTCCGGCCTGTGCGCCCTCGGGCAGGGCAAAGCCACTGCCGGAGCCTGCGAGGCTTTGGCGCGCAATCCTGGAGCACGCCCGGGCATTCAGCTTTCGCTGATTCTAGGCTTGGCGCTGATCGAGTCGCTGGCGCTGTATACGTTCGTGATCATTTTCGCCAAGGTAAAGTAACTTCCGAGGCAATGAAAAAGCCTCCGCGCTGCGGAGGCTTTTTCAATTGCTACAGATGATCTACTTGCGTCCGCCATCCCAATTGCGCGCTTTGGATGAACTTTCTATCGATTCCACCAGGATGCGACGCAAGCGGTAACGGCTTTCGAGGTCGGTGTCCACAATTTCGAATCCGACTTCATTGATTTTTGAGCGTCGCAACAGCACGTGGGCCCGAATCTTCCGCACTCCGGACGAGATATCGATTACGGCCTCGGACCCCAGCCGCATGTTGCCACCCTTCGTTCCCATTCCTCCGCCAAGACTGAGTTCGCGGATCACAAGCTCGGCTTTGCCCCACGAACTGCTGAGGGTGGCGTTGATAGTTTTGCGCAGCGCGATGCGCTCGTAACGGCGCTGTCGCACCCAAGGGCACGCAGGCGCGGAGTCGAGCGGAGCGATTGCCACTTCTGCCGGCTCCAGACCGCTCTCCGCCATCACCTGAGACGCGTAGCGCGGGTCGATGCGGGTCAGGGCCTGCGCCGCGGCAATCCGCAGCTCGCGGTGGTGGACCCATTTCCACATCTTTTTTTCTTCCAACAGTTTTCGCAACACAGGAGTCGAGTCACCGTCGCCCAATCGTCCGAGCGATTCGATGGCCTTCAACTGAAGCAGCGGCGGACGCCCGCTCGCGTCGCCGGATTCCGCCATGACGAGGAGTGGCGGCACAACGGAGCGATCACCGCTCATGCCGATTTCGTCCATCGTTTGCGGGAGAACTAAAGGATCGAGATATTCGACGAGTTCCAGAAGCGTTCGTCCACGGTCACTGGCTGCGCCGTATGCAATTTGCCGCACGGCCACGTCATGATAAAACCGGTTCCAGTCGCGCAGTTTAATCGGCAACAGTTCAAGCAGGGAAGGAACATCCAGGCGGCTCATCAGGCCGATAACGGACGCACCCTGACGCACTGGACCCGTTCGCAGCATTTCGCGCAGACGGAAAGCGCCATCAGGTCCCAGATTCTGTGCCAGAAACACCATCCGATCACATTCATCGCGCCGCATGCACCGAAAGAAACGTTCCGCGAGATGTTCAGCGGAGGCCGATGACGTCTTGCGCAATACCGCCAAGAGGTCTGGAGGAACCTGCGGAAGCTTGATGGCTTCTTCGATATATTCGGGGAGCCGATTCTCAACGCCCACTCGCGGACGCAATTCGCCCGCAAGCGATGGCCGCAGCTTGCCCAGTTGGTCGATCGAATCGCAAACCTCGCCGACCGCGTGAAATTGCCGCCGGTTCCCGGCTTCGACGCTCAAGCGAACAAACGCCGCGCCCAGCAGGCTCTGCATCTCTGGATCAAGTTCGCGCACCAGGGCCGCGCCGACATTGTGGATCACACCGCTAAGAGTTTCGGCGCCCGCGGACGCGTAGAGATCAGCCAACTGACTGATGCCGATTGTGCTTTTGCGGCGTCCCTCTGCATCGTCGCCAACCAGACAAGATGCGTAGCTGTCCAGCACTTCACGTGCGGTCAGCAAATCTTCCTGCTCTACCAGAAGTTCGACAAATTGCCGCAGGTTCCGAGGCGGCACGCATTGCGCTTCTTTCGACAGCAATACGCGCTTCTTCTCGGCATCGGATACTTCATTCCAGAACATGCGGTCGAGGATGTCGGCGTGAGATTCCACCAGTATCCCCGCCTTGCTCATCTTGTCTTCCTGGACTCGCAAGACCTTGCGTAGCGTGTCCATCTGGCGGCTCATGTGCTCGAGCATCTGGTGGACAGCGTTGACTTTCATGTCGCCTTTTTGGAAACGATCCAGAGCGAAACGAATCGCCATGTGCTCTGCGGCTTTCATGAGCAACGGAGAATCTGCTTTTTCCCTGCCGACATTCGCCGCCAGGCTCGATAAAAGTTCCTGAAGATTGACTTTGGTGTTGGGAGCCGCCTGGTCGAGTTCAGCCTGGAGTTCTACGGGTTTGCTGTCCGGGTCTGCGCTGGCTTCCCCGAATTTTGTAAGCAGCCGGATCGCTTGCACTACTTCTTCTTCGTCAAGGGCAGCTACGCCTTGCGACGCGGCGATGGAAACATTCTCGGTGGCCGGGTCCGCGGTACCGTTCGACCCGACATTTCTTGCGCCTTCAGCGGCTGCAATTAATTGCAACAACTTGTGCGGATCATCCAACCAACCGCGAAACTCGGCGCCGAGAGTCTGCGCGGCCAGTTGCGCGGATATCGAAATCTCACCGGTGGTGGGATCGGCGGCAATGAACTTGACTTCGTTTATTCGGATCGAAGCTTTCCGGTTCGCGCCGAACGTCTCTTTAAGCTTTTTTACGACATCGTGCGCACGTGATCCGCCGGTAGCGAACGCGGTCACTAAAGTCGAAAATTCTTCCTGCGTCACATGGTTGGTGAAGTGAATGCTGGCGAGACCGGACGTATTTAGGAGTTGCGCGAAGCTGCGCTCGGCCTGGCCGGCTTCGAGGGCTTCGCCGTCCAGCAGAAGCGTGTCGCCTGAAACTCCAAGCAAGAAGCCGCCGTCGGTACCGCGCGGCAGCCCGCTTTGCAGTTCTTTCCATGTGATCTCGAACTGTGCGTCCGTCCTCTTGTGGTCCATGCCATAGAGGCGCACGTACTTCACGAGAATGTTAAGGCTGCGTATGAAAGCGCGGGCGGAAGTGCTTCTATTCCCCCGAATTGTGTCGGTGGTAAGGATAGGTCAGCTCCAATTCGTCCACTGCCAGTAGCCTATAGTCACAGGGTAAGGGCTTGCACATTACCGAGGTAATAAGGCTTAATCGTTGGTCTCGTGCCATCTAGCTGGGTCTGCGGACCTAAGGGTCGGCACTGGCGAAAAACGCCCGTAGCGGAGAGAATGGTTTTCGTGTCCAGCATGAAATCAGCGCGGCATCGCCCTTCGACAGTCAAAAGCGCGGCTTCTCTTCGCCCCAAGACCGGTTTTGCCTTGTGGATGGACCGCGTTTTAGAAGAGAGCGAGCGTGCCGAGAACGGCTTTGAAGCTGACCCGGTACACGACTTGCGGGTGGCGCTGCGACGCTGCCGGTCGCTGGCAGATGGGCTCAAGGCAATCGATCCCGATCCGGGCTGGCGGGACATGAAGCGAGCCGGCCGGATGCTATTTCAAAGCCTGGGAGAACTGCGCGACGTTCAGGTGATGGAAGAGTGGGTTGGGAAGATCGGCGATGCCGCCGATCCGGTGTGCATCGCACTTTCTGCTCATCTGGCGGCGCGACAGCCGCAGCTCAAACAGAACGCGGCCGTGGCCCTCAGCGACTTTGACCGGAAGCAGTGGAAGAAATGGGGTGCGCAACTGCCCCGCCGTGCGGCTCGTTTGCGGCCCGGCAATGCGGTATTCAAGAATCTGGCCCTCGAACGATGGATGCAGGCGCGCGAGCTCCATGTTCGCGCCATGCGCAATGGCTCGGCGGGGTCGCTCCACAGCCTGCGCATTGGAATCAAGCGCTTCCGTTACACCGTTGAGAATTTCCTCCCTGAACAGCACGCATCCTGGAAAAACGATCTGAAGGAGATGCAGGACCTGCTGGGAGAAATTCACGACCTGGACGTTCTATGGACGACGATTGCGCAAGTGGTTTCGGTGATGGATACAGAAGCGCGAGCACAGTGGCGCCGCCGCATTAATGAAGAACGGTCGGTGCGTCTTGCGAAATACAAGTCGAAAATGGCTGGGCCATCGTCGCTCTGGCACGTTTGGCGCGCCGCTTTGCCTTCGGGTAAACAGGTCGAAGAAGGTTCCTTGCGCCGCTTCCGCCTGTGGGCTTCGTACCTCGATCCAGATGTAAGGCAGTCCGCCAACGTGGCGAGGCTTGCGCTACAAATGTTCGACCAGCTTCCCGTGAAGCCGACTTCTCTTCCTCAGGAAGGAAGAGGTTCGCGCGAAATTCTTGGGCTAGCGGCTCTGCTGCATCAGATTGGCACAAACGCCAGCGGCAAGAAGAAAGCTAAGTCGCATCTGAATCGAACTCTACAAAAAATGGATATACCTGTAGGCTGGGCGCTCAGGGACGTGGAAATGGCGAGGGCCGCAATCGATTATCACAACGGAAAATTGGTCCGCGCCAAGAGTCCGCTGACTGAATTGAGCACGAGCGACCGCCGGGAAGCAATGCGGCTGGGAGGGATATTGCGCCTCGCAAAAACTTTGGGGCGCGACGGGCTTGTTTCTCACTTAAAGATTACAGCGGAGAAGGACTTGCTTGTCATCGCTGCACAGGGATACCTGCCGCGAATCGCGCTGGTTGAAGAACTGGCTTCGGCCCGCTATTTGCTGGAAACCGTCTATCGCAAGGCTCTCCTGGTAAAACCGCTTCGCGGTCCCCGCGCCGCCGCTGTTCGTCCTGCCGCTTGAGACGAAACTTCCGCGCTACTCCCCATCCATGAGTAATTGTTCGAAAATCGAAGCTCGATGACCCACGCTCAACTGGTTTCGGCGGCGGTGCGGTGGCTGCGGAAATATCGCTGTGGCGTCGTTTTATCGGAGCAGGCGTGTGTGAGCGGCGAAATGCCGGACGCGATCGGATGGAAGCGGGCCTCTCATTCAGTTCTCGTCGAGTGCAAAGTGTCGCGTGCAGACTTCATCGCCGACCGGTGCAAGCCATTCCGCCAGAAGAATCATCTTGGTTTGGGATGCGAGCGGTTCTACTTGACCTCGCCCGGTTTGCTGGACTCCAGCGAACTTCCTGACGGCTGGGGTTTGCTGGAACTGCGCAATCGGAAGGTGGAAGTAGTTCGCGAATCGGCCCGCAATCTACGCTCGCCGAAAGGCTTTGCTTACGAGATGAACTTGCTGCTGGCCAGCTTGCGCAGAGTTGAAGTGCGCATCGAACCGCAATCCATCACAGAATTTTTGAAGTGGAAGAATCGTATGGCTGAATACAACCGCGGAGCCATGCCCGAGGGAATTTTAGCGCCAGAGCAAGAGCAAAATCTGTTCCTGGAATCCGAAATTCCAACCGCCCACTAGTACCCCTACAGTTCTCGGCGGCCGTCCATGGCCTTCTGCATGGTGATTTCGTCGGTGTACTCGATGTCGCTTCCCACGGGAATGCCCATGGCGATGCGTGTCACCTTCATGCCATTCCGTCGTAATTGACCGGAAAGGTACGTCGCGGTTGCTTCGCCTTCCACCGTCGGGTTCGTCGCGAGGATGACCTCGTCGACCTGATGATTTTCTACGCGGCGCAGAAGATTGGCGATGCGCAACTGCTCCGGTCCCACGCCATGTAGAGGAGAGATCGATCCGTGCAGAACGTGATAAACGCCGTTGAAATGCTTGGTCTTTTCGATGGACGCGATATTCGTCGGCTCTTCGACAACGCACACCAGTCGCTGATTGCGAGTCGCGCTCGTGCAATAGACACAAGGGTCGACATCGGTGATGTTGTTGCAAACCGAACAGAGTCGGAGACTGGCTTTGACCTCGCGCACGGCTGCGGCCAGCGCTTCGGCGTCGGTATCGTCTGAGCGCAGAATGTGGAAAGCGAGGCGCTGCGCGGTCTTGCTGCCAATTCCCGGCAATTTCTTAAGTTCGTCGATCAGGCGGGTCATCGGCTCTGCGAATCTGGACATAAGAGGGAATTGTTAAATCGAAAGCGAAAATTAAAAGAGATTGCGGGCCGAAGCTAAAGGCCCGGAATGTTCAAGCCGCTCAACATGCCACCCATCGTGGACTTCATGCTCTCATCCACCTTCTGACCGGCACCGTTGATTGCTGCGGCGATCAGGTCTTGCAACATCTCCAGGTCGCCGGATTTGACTACTTCCGGATCAATCTTGATACCCAACAACTGCTTGCGGCCATCCATCTTCACGGTAATTGCACCCCCGCCAGATGACGTCTCTACCACCGTGTCCTGCATTTTCTTTTGCAGGACGTCATACTGCTTCTTGGCTTGCGCCATCATTTCCTGAAGGTTAAATCCGCCCATGGAAGCCTCTTATTAGCGCCTTTCCTTGTAGTCAATCACTGTGCGAATCTCCGCTCCGAACAGGTCTCTCATTTTGGTCACAACCGGATCCTGTTCCGCCCGCCCTCGCACACTTCCATTCGATGCGCTGGGGGCGTTGGATGATTGCCGGCGACCGGGCGTGATCGACGTAACGCTAGCGGATGGTACTACTTTTATTTTGGCAGGGGTGCCGAGGACGCCGCTTGCGGTCGCGATCAGCAGGCGCTTGCCGTCCGCACCGAGCGTCATGTCGACGATCGTCGCCGATGCCGCGACCTTAACGATCACTTCGCTCCCAACAATCTGCCATTCACCTGCTTCCAGCATTGCCGCCAAAGCGCGCTGCCCCGCGTTGTTCAAAGCTTCAATCGCTGCGCCGGCGACAATCTCAGGAGTCGGGGCGGAAACGGTCCGAGGCATAAGCGTGGGCTGCGGTTCGGCCTCCGCAAGCGCAGTCGCGCCCATCACCACAGGAGCCGGGTTCCCCGTCGCAACTGGCCGCGGAGTCACCGGGGCGGGCTCGGAGGACATTTGCGGCTTACCGCCCGCCTTCCTGACCGAATCTGCCGCGAAAGGAGAAACCGCGCCCGTTTTCTGCGGCGGTGTGGCCAGAGTTCTGCGTGGATCGGGCATCATCGTCGGTTTTGCGGTCTGCATCACCGGGGACGATCCCGCTTCGCTTAGCAATTGTTCGAGCGGAAGCAAACGCTGCGCATGGACGAGTTTCAGCAGTCCCAACTCGAGATGAAAGCGCTGCTCCTGCCTGTAGCCGAGTTCGCCATGTGTTCGGAGCATGATCTGTAGATGGCGCGTCAAGTCTTCTTCGCTGAACATTTCGGCCACGCGGCCCACGCGTTGGCGCTCGTCGCCCGAAATTTGTAGCAGGGAAGACTCTGTCCCCGCAACCTTGGCAATAATCGAATTTCGCAGAAAGCGAACGAACTGGCGCGCGAAGTGAGTCGGACTCTGTCCGTCGCTGATAAGACGATCCAATAGCCTCAGGACTGAGTCGCTTGATCCGTGCGCCACCGCCTGCATCACCTCTTCGATCACCCCTGACGGTACGGTGCCCACGAGCTGGCGTACTTCTTCCGCACTCAGCGTTCCGGTGCTGGAAGCAATGGCTTGATCGAGGATGGAGAGCGCGTCTCGCATGGAGCCGTCGCCTGCTTCGGACAGCAAAGCCAAAGCGTCATCGTCCGCGGCGATGTTTTCCTTTGCGGCAATCGCTTTCAACTGGGCTAAGATTTCTTCGAAACGCACGGCCCGAAAGCTGAAGTGCTGACAGCGCGAACGGATGGTCTGCGGAATGTCTTCCGGTTGAGTGGTCGCCAGCATGAACACCATGTGGGCCGGCGGCTCTTCCAAGGTTTTCAGTAGCGCATTGAAAGCTGCGTCCGTGATCTGATGGGCTTCGTCGAGAATGTAAATTTTGAAACGGTCTCGCGCGGGTCGGTAGCGCGCTGCTTCGCGCAGTTCCCGAATTTCGTCGATGCCGCGGTTAGTGGCGGCATCGATTTCGATCACATCGACTGAATTTCCCGCTCGAATTTCGGTGCACGATTCGCAAATTCCGCATGGTTCGGTGACGGGTTTATCCGAGGACCTGCAATTCAGGGCCATGGCCAGAATTCGGGCGATGGTGGTCTTGCCGATACCGCGATGTCCGCTGAAAATGTAGCCGTGCGCGGTTCGGCCTTGCTCCAGGGCATTCTTCAGTGTGCGGGTGACGTGGTCTTGCCCGATCACTTCAGAAAATGTTTGCGGACGATATTTTCGGGCGAGAACCTGATAGCTCATGATGACGGTGCGGGAAACGTAAGGGAATTATACGTGATGGATTATCGTTGAATTCCCGACGCGCCGCTTGGTTGCGCCGAAAAATGGACGAGAAACCCCTATAATCGCCAGGCCCGGCTTGCCTTGCACCGCGACTCCGGAGTACTCTGTGCAATTGTGCGGGCATGCCCTGCACTGGAGAATACCGTGTTGCTGACCCTTGCCAACCGCAGCACCGCTGACGGAATTGCGACGGTAGATTTGACCGGACGAATCGTCTTCGGCGAAGAGTCGTCATACCTGCGCGAGTCCATTAAAAAGATTCTGCAAAGTCACACAAACATTGTGCTGAATCTGGCCGGTGTGAGCTACATCGACAGCGGCGGACTGGGCACGCTGGTATCTCTCTACACGAGTGCCCGCAATGCCGGCGGAGCTATCAAGCTGGCAAATCTCACTCCCCGCGTTGACGACGTGCTGCAAATCACGAAACTCGTGACCGTCTTTGAAGTATTTGACAGCGAGGAGAAAGCCATCGCATCGTTTCGCAAGAGCGGAACCGCGGCATCTGTTCGCACCGCTTGAGACGTTGATCTCGATCGCAAGTTCAAGCTAATTCCTTCAAGAATGTTCGCAAAAATTGTATTCATTGCCGGCCTAATTCTGGCGTGCTCAGGATTTATAACTCCGCCCGTCGCATTGGTCATGGGTCTGCTTTTCGGACTCACGCTCACGCATCCGTATTCCAAGTTGAGCAAGAAGTGGTCAAAGTATCTGTTGCAGGCTTCCGTGGTTGGACTTGGCTTCGGCATGAATTTGCAGCAGGTCATCCACGCCGGACGTAGCGGATTCATCTACACAGCGCTTGGAATTGCTTTCGCCATGAGCGTCGGCATGGGATTGGGTTTCGCATTCGGGGTCGAACGCATCTCCGCCTTTCTCATTTCGACAGGAACTGCGATCTGCGGCGGCAGCGCAATCGCGGCGGTCGGCCCGATCAGCAATGCCAGCGACGAGCAGATGGCGGTTTCGCTAGGCACCGTGTTTCTTCTCAATTCCGTTGCCCTGCTCACGTTCCCGCAAATCGGCACTGCACTCAAGCTAACGCAGAATCAGTTTGGGTTGTGGGCTGCGCTCGCGATCCATGACACGAGTTCCGTCGTCGGTGCCGCGGCCAAGTTTGGCACCGCCGCTCTGGCGGTTGCCACTACGGTCAAGCTGGCGCGAGCGCTCTGGATCGTCCCCATGTCTCTCGGCACTGCCGCAGTCATGCGCTCAAAGGCGAAGATCCAATGGCCGTGGTTCATCGCATTGTTTGTGCTGGCGGCGGTGTTCAATACTTATCTCCCAGCGGGAAGCCCCGTGTACCACCTGCTTTCTAAAATCGCCAAGATCGGCCTGACCGTCACTCTCTACCTCATCGGTAGCGGCTTGTCCGTGGCCACTATTAAGAAGGTCGGTCCACGTCCTCTGCTGCAGGGCGTTATTCTTTGGGTATTGGTGGCGGCGGGATCGTTGTGGTTGGTACGCATCGGCTGGATATCAATCTGAAAGCTACATGACCAACCAGTCGCGAATCGTTGCCGCGATAAGAAAAATCCCTCACGGCAAAGTGTCAACCTACGGAGCAGTAGCGCGTGCCGCAGGCTTGCCTCGCGGAGCGCGTCAAGTCGCCCGGACACTTCATGGCGCGCTCGATCTGCCTTGGCACCGAATCCTCGGCGCTGGCGGATGCATCAAGCTGCGAGGCGATTCCGCGTTCGAGCAGCGTTTCCGCCTGAACAGGGAGGGCGTTGTCTTTCGCGGAAAGAAAGTAGACATGCGGAGCCACGAGTTCAAATTTCGAAAACGCTGACTTGACGACTGCCAACAGCAGACGACCGGGCTGCTCAAAATGCCCCAGAAAGCTGTCAAGTGCTTCTTAATCAGTGCGCTAGCGTACATATTGCCACTCTCAAAAAGATTATGATTTAATTTATCTGGGAAGTGTAAGAAGGTTTTGTACCGCTTCCAACCCTCAACCGCATTCGAGGTTGTACTTAAAAAGTATGGTCGACGGAAACCTAAAGCCTGGCGCTATTCTTCATCAACTCTCACCTAACGAGAACGAAGCGCATGGGAACACTACAGCCGCGGATTGGCGGCGACTACTTGATGAATGTCTTGCCGAAAACGATAAAAACTCGCTTCATCAGAAAGCCAATGCGCTCGAAGAAGCCCTCTTTGTAAGATTGCAGGAGCTTTCCTCAGATGAATCCGCCGAGACAGAAAAATCGGCGATGAAGGAAGCGACCTGGAAGCTATTGAGGATTCGTGCGGAAAAGTTGGGCTTTCCCATGGACAGAAAGTTTTTAGACGGCGGTAGCAGCGGGACAGTCAAGCCCGAGGAGTGAGCAGACTGCGGGAACCAGGTCGCGAGCGGCGCGATCCTTCGAGACAACTGCCGAGATTCCGCTCCTGGCGATCCGCTCTTTCGGCAACAAATCTGAGTGCAGCGTAACCAGCACGATCCCAATATTAGGCAGAGCAGCGCTGATTCGCATGGCGGCTTCGAGCCCATTCATCACGGGCATCGAAAAATCCATCACAACTAATTCGGGCACGTTGGCGGTGGCCTTTTGCACGGCATCCAGACCATTTTCGGCTTCGACGCACGGCGGAATACGACCATCAATTGAAAGCATCCGGCACACCAGCTTTCTGATGCTCCGATTATCGTCCACCACGAGAATATGCTTCATCTTTCAGCAGCGTTTGATAGCAAGGTGAACTAACGGGTTATCTCGAAGTAATTAAATTAGCAATTATTTCCTGCCGCTCAAATGGCATTGACAATCTCATTAGTCCAGAATCACGACACACTCCTACATTCACGAATTTCGCGCCCGTTTCGGATTGCCGTCGTTTGTAGGCCGGCTTTCTTAAGAGACAGCGATTTTCCGGCTTGCAAAGTATGATGGGAAGGAAACTTTGTGGCCCCGTAGCTCAGTTGGATAGAGCAGCGGTTTCCTAAACCGTTGGTCGGCGGTTCGACTCCGCCCGGGGCCTCCATCCCTATCTCTGGCGTACAAGCGGCGGCGCATTCGTTGACTCATCCGCGCATCCCGCCTAACATACTCGCGACGCGTGGACGGCCAAATCATCTCGCACTACCGCATCGTCGATAAACTCGGCGGTGGCGGCATGGGTGTGGTCTACAAGGCCGAAGACACGCGACTGCACCGTTTTGTCGCCCTCAAGTTCCTGCCCGAAGAAGTGGCCGTCGACGAGCAGGCGCTCGCGCGGTTTCAGCGGGAAGCGCAGGCGGCTTCCGCACTCAACCATCCCAATATCTGCACCATTTACGACATCGGCGAAGAGAACGGCAAAGCTTTCATCGCCATGGAATTTCTCGATGGCGTGACGCTGAAGCACCGAATTTCGGGTCGGCCGCTCGACATCGAGATAATTCAGGCCCTGGCGATTGAGATCGCCGATGCGCTTGACGCCGCGAATTCCAAAGGCATCGTACATCGGGACATCAAGCCGGCAAACATCTTCGTCACCGAGCGCGGTCACGCGAAGATTCTGGATTTTGGGTTGGCAAAGCTGGCACCCGCCGGTAACTCTGCCAGTCAGATAGGATCGGCCAACACGATGACGGTGGACGCGCAACACCTTACGAGCCCCGGCTCTACGTTGGGCACGATCGCCTATATGTCTCCGGAGCAAGCAAAAGGTAAAGAACTTGATGCCCGCACCGATCTCTTCTCTTTCGGTGCTGTGCTTTACGAGATGGCAACCGGCACGCTGCCTTTTCGCGGCGAAACCTCCGCGCTGATCTTCAAAGCGATCCTGGATTCGGTGCCGGTTGCGCCGGTGCGGTTGAATCCAGACATGCCACCTGAACTTGAGCGCATCATTAACAAGTGTCTCGAGAAAGACCGCGACCTTCGATACCAACACGCCTCGGAAATCCGATCCGATTTGCAGAGATTGAAGCGTGACACCGAAACCGGAAAAACCCAGGTTGCCGCAGAACCTATCCCGGCACGCTCAAGTATTGGTCGAAATGCCGTACTGGCAGTGCTGGGGCTGGCCATACTTTCGGGCGGAACGTGGTGGTGGGCGCACAAGTCTTCATCGCCGGTAGCTGGCACTGGTTCCGGAAATAAAACCTCTCTGGCTGTTTTGCCGCTGCAAAATCTCAGCGGCGATTCCGCTAATGACTACTTCAGCGACGGCATGACGGAAGAAATCGACACCAAACTGTCGAAGATTGAAGGCGTCAAGTTGGCATCTCCCGCCACGGCTGCTCGTTTCAAAGGCGGACAAAAAGATCCGAAAGATATCGGGCAGGAACTCGGTGTTCAGTATCTATTGCAAGGAAGCGTGCGCAAAGCGGGAGATCAGGTACGCATCAACGTGCAATTGATTGATGCTTCAACCGGTTTTCAAACCTGGGCAGATGATTTCGTGGGGAATTTGAAAGATGTCTTCGCGCTGCAAGATCAGACGGCGCTGAAAATTGCGCAGGCTCTGAATCTGAAGCTCACACCTCAGGAGCAGAGCGCACTGCAAAAGCACTACACGCAAAATCCCGAAGCCTACGAGGCATATTTGCGCGGCCGCGCGCTGGTCGATTTCATCGACGTCCCCAAAAATCTCGAAGCCGCCCGGGGAAATTTTGAGACGGCATTGAAGTTAGATCCCAACTACGCTCCGGCATTGGCTGGGCTTTCGATGGTCGAAAGCTTCTACTACAGGAACCTTGATTCGAATGAGGAACACCAGCGCAAGGCGCGCGAATTGGCGGAGCGCGCCCTCACTATCGATCCGCAGCTGGGGGAAGCCGATGTAGCCATGGCTCTGGTGTATGGAAATTCTTTCGATTACGCGCGCGCTGCCGATAAATCGAGAGAAGCTACAATCGTCGACCCCGACAACGCGCATGCCTGGGACGAACTCGCGTGGTCACTTGGATATACGCAGCCGCCAGATTCAATCGGCGCGGAGAAAGCCGCACGCGAGGCGATCCGGCTCGATCCAGGCATGTTTCAGGCTTACTACCATCTGAGCCGAGCGTTGACACAGCAGAAGCGATATCAGGACGCCATCACAGCCCTCGATCAAGCCCGCCGGATCAGCCCCACGTCCGGGACGGCGAATTTCGGCCTGGCCCAGGTGTATCTCGCCGAGGGTGAGTACGATCGCGCGATCGCATTGCTGGTGAGCGAGCCAAAGGCAGACCAGAGCACTCCCATCCATCATGTGCTTATGAGCGCGGCCTACGCCAGCAAGGGCGAAAACGAAAAAGCCCTGGACCAACTTCAAAGCGCGATCAGTGGCGGATATCACGACCCCGCAGCGATTAACGCCAACCCGCATTTCGACTCCATCCGCTCGGATCCGCGATTTCAGAAACTCCTGGTTCAGGCCAGCCAATCGAAATAGAGGACAATATCTCCGCCCAGGGAACCTGAACCGAGTCAGATATACTCGGGCGATTGCGCTGGAACCGACCGGATTCGAAATGATGTGACAAATCAGATGAGCGACCTTTGAAATACCAGCACCGGGTGCTCGGCATGCTGTCGCTGCTCTCGGTCATTACTTACCTTGACCGGGTCTGCATCGCTGTGGCCGGTCCGCGCATGCAGGACTCACTGCATATCAGTCCGGAAGCGTGGGGTTGGGTCAGCAGCGTTTTCTTCGTGGCTTACGGCGCATTCGAAATACCCACCGGCGCTTTGGGGGATCGTATCGGCCCGCGCCGCGTCCTCACGCGAGTTGTAGTTTGGTGGTCGGCCTTTACATCGCTCACGGGGATAGTTGCGAGCTACCCCATGTTGCTTCTCGTGCGTTTCTGTTTCGGCGCTGGCGAAGCGGGCGCGTATCCTAATGCCTCTGCGGTCATTGCCCGATGGATTCCCCCTGCCAAGCGCACGCGGGCCTGGGGCATTGTGTGGATGACCAGTCAAATCGGTGCAGCCTTGTCTCCGCTGCTGGTCGTGCCGATTCAAGTTCGCTATGGATGGCGTGCGCCCTTCTTTCTTTTTGGAATTCTGGGATTGGTTTGGAGCGTGGTCTGGTATGTGTGGTTTCGCGACTCACCTCACGAGAAGCCAGGGGTCACTCGTGAGGAACTTCGCGAAATAGGACCAGGCCCGGGTCCGCAAAGTCATGGCTTGCCATGGGCCACAGCATTGCGCCTTCCGGCGCTGTGGCGCATAGCGGTCATAGGAGCTTGTTTCACATATTCGTTTGGTTTCTTCGTCGCATGGCTGCAAACTTATCTGGTGAAGGGACGTGGATTTACTGAAGCGGCTCTCGTCTTATCCTCGCTCACTTATTTGGTCGGGGCCGCGGCAAATGCACTGGGCGGGTTCGTGGGCGACTGGATGGTGGCACATCGTGGCGTACGCACCGCCCGGCGCTGCATCGGCGCCATCGGACTGAGCGCCGCAGCGGGCTTCCTCATTGCGGCTATTTATTCGGCGGATGGCAGGCAGGCGTTGGTATTCCTGTCGCTTGCCTACGCAGCAATTCTGTTTCAGCAACCCAGTCTGTGTGCGCTTTGCCTCGACGTAGCGCCGAAGAATGCCGGTGCCGTGTTTGCGTTTATGAACACGGCATGCAGCGCGGCGTCAGCCGTTTCCGCAGTCGTGTTTGGAACCATGGTTAGCCGATTCGGCAGCTACAACGCCGGGTTTGTGCCGATGGTCGCCATGTTGTGCCTGGGCGCGCTGCTTTGGCTGCAGGTCGATCCTGCACGCCCACTTTTTCCTGAACCACTACCGTCGGAATCTGCCGGCACAGGCTTTTAGTAATTGCTCGGTCTTATTTTTTAGGCGGAAAGCCCTTGAACATTTTTTCCACCGCCTTGTTCAGCTTTTTTGTATTTTTGTCGGCTTTATCGGACAAAGTCTGGGCAGCAATGCCGCGCCAGACTGGCTGTTTCGTGCCGGCATCGAATACATCGACGATCAACGTTCCGACATCGTAGGTGTAAACAGTCGTCGATACCGGGCCACCCCACCGGTAGCCCCACGGGCCTCCGCCATAAAAACGGTCCAGAGTGCGGCGCTCTCTGGTGGTTACATTTGCGGATACCCCAGCGTCGGCGTGGTCCCGGTCATTGGTGAGCTGCCAGCCTTTGGCCTGAAGTTGTGCGTTGACGTCGTCCATGATGCGCTGGCTCATGAACGGGTCGGAAGTCTGGGGATTTTTAACCCAAACGTAAGTCTTGTATTTCGAGAAGTTGGCGTTGTGATCGAAATCGGTGGTTACTTTTTGTGCGACTGAAAAGGTCACAAGAGCACAAGAGAGCAAGAGCAACCCCAGCGTTTTGCTTATCATTAATTTTTCCTTTTTTGGGAGTACTGAGTCACGAGATTTTTTACAATTGAATGACGAGATACTACATCCAATTCAAATTGAAATCAGGAACTAATTCGTTTCAACTGCTACACATAACCCACATTCATTATGAACACCGGAAGTGCATAAAAGACTCCCGCCTGTGGATGGCCGACTGGGCAAGCGCTTTAGACGAGTCTACTGGCATTACCGATGTACTTTCGGGTAATCCCTGAGTATTGACCCTCGATATACGCGACCCTATAATCGCCTCACTGATACACGAACAAGCCACTTCGCTGAAGCCAAAATCTTAAGAAACTTACACACGTTGCAGGGATGACCCTACCGGTGTGCCCGTTTGCCTCGGCGTGCCGCGCTACGTCCCGACATCGTGTCTTCCGGACAGGTAGTTACTCGTAATTGATCATCCTTTTTGGAGGAATCTCATGACGTGGAACCGGACAGCGATCGCGTACTTGATTCTGTCTCTAAGCATGCTGGTAGCTACTTGCGCTGCGGCGCCTGGCACCAGCACCGGCGGTTCGAACAATGCCGCCCAACCAATTTCCCCCGACTGGTTTGCGATGCACGTGCTCTGGCAATCGAGCCCGTGGCCTTCCACAGTGGGACTTCCGTTTTCGTCGTGGCGCACAGTTTCTTCGAACGTGAAATGGTCGGACATCAACACCGCGCCCGGAGTTTATGACTGGACCTATTTTGATCGATGGATGTCGGAGATCAGCGCCAACGGTCAGAGCGTTCTTTACACGATGTATTACACGCCAAGTTGGGCGTCACAGTGTCCTGCGTGTGTTTGCAACCAGGGAACCCAGGCGCCGGGCGGATGCTATGCGCCGGTTGACCTGAACGCGGATGGTACGGGAACAGACAAGCACCTGAAAGACTTCGTAACTGCGCTCATGCAGCATGTCGGACCCGGAAAGATCAAGTACATCGAAATCTGGAACGAGCCCAATATTCCCAGCGAGTACGCGGGCACGGTGCCGCAGCTTGTGAGTATGGCGCGGGACGTTCGTCAAATCGCGCAGTCCTACGATCCGCAAGTGGAAATTACTTCGCCTCCCGAAACCGGAGATGGAAAACACTCTGCGTTCATGACCTATCTCGGGCAGTTCCTTGCAGCCGGCGGCGGAAACTATGTTGATGTGATGGGAATGCACGGATACGTGCAAAATCCTGAAGATATCGTTCAGCGCGTGAACGCGGCGACCAGCGAGATGCAGCAGTACGGGCAGTCCGGCAAACCGCTGTTCATCACAGAAGGAAGCTGGTGCTGTGACACGAAGCCAATCCCCACAGCGCAGCAGCCCGGTTTCAGCTTCCGCCTCGAGTTGGTGCAGCTATCAACTGCGGTGAAAAAGTTTTACCTCTACGCCTACGACTCCCCACAGGAAGGCAACTTCTGGAATACCAAAACCGGCCAGCTGACGCCCACCGGGATTGCCTACCAATTGACGTATAACTGGCTGGTGGGAGCCACAATGACGCAACCGTGCCAGGCGCAGTCTGGCGGCAGCCCGATCTGGTCCTGCACGTTTACTAAGCCCGGAAGTTATCAGGCGGAAGCCGTCTGGGACACGGCCCTGCCCCAAGGCGGAGGCACTACATCGGTCACCGTCGGCAGCCAATATGTCCAATACCGCGATATTTACGGCAAAGTGTACAAAATCTACAACAATCGAGTTCCGGCTGGATTCGATCCAATCTGGCTCGAAAACTAACATTCCTCCCCTGAACTGCGGCCCCGCCATTGGCGGGGTCTTTTTTTGCTTGGATCCTCGAGCAGTT
The DNA here is from genome assembly GCA_963771505.1 of Terriglobia bacterium. Lineage (GTDB taxonomy): Bacteria > Acidobacteriota > Terriglobia > Terriglobales > Acidobacteriaceae > JAJPHW01. The sequence continues at coordinate 639,535 of CAVYTO010000002.1, read as the reverse complement.
ACCGCAGGCTGGAAACTGCGTCTAATAGTCAGTCACGTGTGGCAGTCCGGGACTACCCCACCTGTCGGCTATCATTGAGTTCCAGTACATGCGCGTTCTCTTCGAAATCTTCGGCCAGACCATGAGCACCCTGTGGGCGCATAAACTGCGTTCGTTTCTAACCATGTTTGGTATCGCATGGGGAGTGGGATCGCTGTTGTTATTGGTGGGCTTGGGCGAGGGCTTTAGGTCGGGAAACAAGAAGCAGTTCGACGAGCTCGGCGAAAATGTGATGTTTATCTGGGGCGGTCGCGCGCCGGCCGTCAGCGGAAGCTTCAATTCAATGCGGCAATATTACCTGACCGACAAGGATTACACCGACATATTGCAAGACTCGGCCGTCCGGGACGCTGTTCCGATCATTCAACGTAGCGACATTCGCGCGGTGAGCGACTTTTTCCAAAGCAGCGGCCAAATTCTGGGCACGCTGCCAAAGTTTAACCAGATTCGCTATGTCCCGATTGCTGACGGTCGTTGGTTAAACGATCTCGACATCAGCCAGAAGCGCAGGGTGATTGTGCTAGGCGACGAGACCCGGCGTTTGCTATTTCCGGGGCGGCCTTCGTTGGGGAGCACAATTCTCTTGAATGGGATCGCGTTCGAGGTGATCGGCACGGCAAAGCGGATTGGGCACGGCGACAACAATAATCAGAATTTGAAGAATTTCGTTCCGTTCACCACAATGCGGGAGAATTTCCCACCGTTGAATGTGGGTGGAATTTCTAACGCGCTTTCCTTCATCGATTACCAGCCATTGTCTCGCGCGACCCACGAGCAGGCACGGATTGACGTCCATAAGATTCTGGGACGCAATCACGGATTCGACTGGACGGATGAAGACGCCTTTGATGAATGGGACACAATCAAGACCGTCGATAGCGTGGGCAAAATTTTTGACGCGATGAATATGTTTCTGGGCAGCGTTGGTCTGGTGACGCTTGTCCTAGGAGCCATTGGAATTGTGAACATCATGTTGGTCGCGGTCGCTGACCGGACGCGTGAAATTGGTTTACGTAAAGCACTCGGCGCGACTAATCACAGCATCATGTTCCAGTTTTTTGTTGAAGGAGCGTTCCTCACATTGTTTAGCGGCGGACTGGGAATGGCAGGTGCGGCCATTCTGATGGCTGCGCTCGCGACCCTTCCTGCGCCGCCAGGGTGGGACACGCCCAGGCTGGTTCCAACCACAGCGGCATTAGCGATTTTTTCGCTCGCGATCGCTGGCGTGGTGGCAGGACTTTATCCGGCGCGGCAAGCTGCTCTTCTGCAACCGGTTGAAGCGTTGCGGCGCGAATAACGAAATCACGGGCATTCATGAAGAAAGACTTACTCCAACAAGCGTACGGCGCAATGCGGCACGACATGCGCAAGACCATCCTCACCATGCTCGGCATGGCGTGGGGCATCGCGACCGTCGTGCTGTTGCTCGCGTACGGAGACGGCTTTGGCCACGCCATCGAGAACATTTTCCATGCGTTCGGCGCGACCGGAGTGGGCATATATCCGGGACGTACCTCGGCGCAGGCTGGCGGCAACAAGGCCGGAGTCCAGGTTCGGCTAACCAGCGACGACGTTGAGTTGCTCCGCAATGTTGTTCCATTAGCGCGCCACATCTCGCGTACCTCCGACAAGCAGGCGACGGTCCAATATGGTGAGCGATCCTTTACCTTGTCGATCGAAGGCGCCGATCCGGATGTGCAGCAGATTTGGAATCTGGGAATCCAAAGCGGACGATTCCTCGATGACCAGGACAATCTCAGCCACGGGTTCGCGGCGGTTATAGGTTCAGAGGCCCAACAGAAGTTGTTTTCTGGAATCGTGCCACTGGGTGAAACCATTCGCATTAATGGAGTCAGCTTCAAGGTAGTCGGGACGATGAAGGCTCGGATGCAAGAGGGCGATGACGACGACAACAGAACGATTTACATTCCTTATAACACGATGGACGTTTTGCAAGACAATCACTACTTGTCGGGAATATGGCTCGATTCATACGGACTCGATCATGACAAGCTCGAGACCACCATCAGGCAATCGCTTGCTCTGGCTCATAGCTTCAAACCCGACGACAAGCGGGCGCTCATGGTTTTTGACGCACAAAAGCAGCTTCAGCAGTTCGGAATCATCATTCTCGGCTTGAAGATTTTACTGGCTTTTATCGGCGCGGTGACTCTCGGCATCGGTGGGATCGGACTGATGAACATCATGCTGGTTTCCGTGACGCAACGCACTCGCGAGATCGGAGTCGAGAAAGCGCTGGGAGCCCGAAAGCGGGACATCCTCTTTCAATTTTTGGCCGAAGCGTTGGTGATCACCGCCGCCGGCGGCGTGTTAGGCGTGCTGCTTTCCTATGCTGTTTCGTTTTCGGTTGGCACCATCACTTTTTACAGCGCGATCGCCAGCCATGCCGATGCGGGAGACATTCGTCTGGTAGTTGCCCCGCAGACTTTACTGGTCGCCACCATCATCCTGGCGTTGGTTGGCATCGTGAGCGGAATGGTTCCTGCCATGCGGGCTGCGAATCTCGATCCAATTGAAGCTTTGCGGTACGAATGAAATAGATGCTTTTGGCGATGCGCGAAATTGCAAAAAGTGCGGTATGGCCGCACCGAGAAATCAGGCCGCGCCGCATTCCTGAGTCAACGACTAAAGTGTGCGTTACCGCACGAGATAAGGGATTCTCTGATTACGACCGTCATAGTAGATAGGCACTTTTCCCCATAGCCTCGCGTGGGGCTTCGTTACCATGACTTCACCGCAGCCGGTGCTGCGAGCCCCATGGAATCGCGCGTACGCTCAAACTTCGGCAGGTACGAAATTCTCTCGGATTTAGGCCGCGGAGCAATGGGCGTCGTGTATAAGGCCCGCGATCCTAAGATCGACCGTCTTGTTGCGATCAAGACCGTCTTTCTTGGTGGACATGACCCCGAAGAAGAAAAGAGCTTCTGCGAACGCTTCATGGTGGAGGCGCGGGCGGCGGGACGGCTCCAGCACCCCAACATCGTTAATATTTTCGACGTTAGCGAGGATTCCGAGACTCAAGCCCCTTACATCGTGATGGAATATGTTGCCGGGCGTTCGCTGGAAGAGATGCTCCGGGATCGGACGAATAAGATATCGCTGGAGATTGCGTTGTCCCTGTGCGAACAACTTGCAGAGGCACTTGGCTACGCGCACCAGCAGGGAATTGTTCACCGGGACATTAAACCGGCGAACATCCTCGTGACTGCCAACGGGCAAGCAAAGATAGCCGATTTCGGCATCGCGAAAATGAACACCGCTGCGCTTACCCTCGTAGGCCAAGGAGTAGGCACACCTGCTTATTCGTCACCGGAACAGGTGAGCGGAGAAGCGGTGGATGGACGTTCCGATTTATTTTCATTGGGCGTCGTCCTGTTTTCAATGGTCACGGGGCACAGGCCGTTCCAAGGGAATAGCGCGTACACAGTTTCCTTCAAGGTGATGAACCAGGAACCGATTTCTGTGTGCGCATTGCAGCCCGACCTGCCCGAGCAGTTGGGGAGGATTGTCTCCAAGGCGCTGGCGAAGGAGCCGGCAGAGCGCTACCAGACTGGCGCTGAGATGGCGCACGCGATTAAGGACCTGCGCGCGTTGATCGACGTCGGCTTGTCACACATCGGTCCTTACCTGAACCTCACATCGCGCACCAAAGAAGCGGCTTCGACTTCTGTTGCGATGGCTGGCGAGGCCGTGGTTGAGGTGCGAGCGCAGGAGATCAAATCCCTTCAAAAGCCCTCCCCCCGAAATATTCCGCCCCAAAATGCGGCAGCCGCGCCAAGCAGGATATCTGGCAAGCCGGTTGTGTGGCCCGCAGTCGCGGTTGGCACTCTGTTTTTTGTGGCTTGTTCGACGCTCGGTATCAAGTGGGTGTCAAAGCGAAATGAGCGAAATCCGCCGGCAGCAGCTGCATTGCAGGCGGTTAGGCCGCGAGTTCAGCACGTCGATATCGAATCGGAAATTGCGGCAGCGGCAGCGCCAGTAGATCAGCCCGAGGAACCTGAGGATAAAATCTCCCCGGAAAAAAAATCCGGACATATTACCGCGCCCAAGCATGACGCTTCAATCGGATCTAAACCGAAAGTTGCCGAGGTCGCGGCCACTGCTCCCTTGCTGGTGCCTACAGCTGCTCCTCTCGATGCAGCGACCATGCACATTCACATGCGGCACCATCTCGAGCATGTGCAGTTGTTTGTGTGGGTCGACGACAAGCTCTCGTTCAAGGTGACGTCCGACGGAACCATCAAGAAGCGACTCGGTTTATTCAAGACCACGCAAGGCGACGCTTCCGACTCTTTCAGCTTAGCTCCGGGCAGCCACCGGATCAGGGTCCGCGTGGAATCCCCCGACAACGCCTACGACGAATCGGGAACGATCGACGGCAATTTCCCCAAGAATGGCGAACGAGCACTGCTCGTCGATTGCCAGAAGCAGAAAGCCGTAGTTTTAAGCCTGCAATAGTTCTTTCCCGCCCAAGTCTGGACTACTGAAAAAGAGAGAGTGGAAAGACTCTATCTTCTCCCGCTTTTTTCCACTATCTTTCCATGGATTCCATTTGGAGGTTCCTGCGTACATGATCAGCCTCAAACCACTCGTGATTGCTGCCGCTCTCGCGGTTTCGTCGTTTGCCGCCCATGCGGCTTCAGGCCCCCCGCCAATTCCACCGGTACTTTCGGTGACGCCGCTGGGCACGGTCACGCAGAATCCCGTGATCTACGGCCGCGACGGCACATTTAGCGCTCTCGTGAATGGCAAATCGGTGTGGACGTTTGGGGACACCCCGATGTCGGTTCCGGGAATCGAAGGCAATAACTGGGACGACAATTCTTTATCGTGGACCACCAATCTTGATGCGTCCCATGGGATTAACCTGAATCACGACTTGCTCGACAGCACCGGCGCGCCTGCCGAATTCCTGCCCTACGAAGCCTGGGAAAAGCAGTACAACTACACGCACAACAGCAAACATTGCACGCAACAACCTTGCGGTGCTGAATTTGCGATGTGGGATGGTCCGGTCGTGCCCGATCCAGCCCGCAACCGGGTGCTTTATTTCTACTACGAGCTATACCGCGTTTCGGGCAACTCCACCTGGACCACCGTAGGCACGGGAATCGCAGAACAGATTGGCAACGGCCCGATCACGAGGCCGATTGAAGCGCCTGGCAGCAAGACTCCCACGTTGATGTGGGGGCAGACGGCTGTTGCTTACAATTCCGGCGCTGTTGTCGTCGGCACTATCCTTTATGCCTACGGCTGCGTTGCCGGGTTTCTGGTGCAGAATTGCCAGGTCGCGCAAGTGCCTTTGGCCGGAGCACTCGACATCACCCAGTGGACCTACTACGCGGGCAATGGAAGGTGGAGTAAGAATCCGTCGGACGCGGTTGTAATCTTTCAGGGCGGAGCTGCCGCGAACGTTGTCTTCTATGACGCATACCTGGGCGTCTACATGGATATTTTCAACCCTGCGCTGAACAGCGATATGTACTACATGGTTTCGTACACGCCGTGGGGACCGTGGTCGGCAGCGACGTTTCTGTTCAAGGGCGAGGCGGCATATGGCGGTGGAGTCGATTACACCGGGCAGGCGCATCCCGAATTCGCGCAAGGTAATGGGCAAACGCAGTTTGTGACCTACGCCCACCCGTCGGGATTCTTGCGGGAAGACTTGCCCTTGAACCAGGTCGTATTCGGTTTGCCATCAAAGTAATGGTGCGATTGATCGGGAGACACGAAAGGGCGGTAGCTGATTAGAAAACGGGCTACGCCAAAATTGGCGGGAAACTGTTCCCAGATAGTGTCCGGGAATCGTATAATCGAAGCTGTGACTCCCAAATACTCCGTTGTCGTTCCCCTGCATAACGAGCAGGAAAACGTACCCGATCTCTATGACCGGCTGAAAGCTGTCATGGAAGTGAACGGGGAGACGTTTGAGATCGTCCTGGTAGACGACGGCTCCCGCGACCACACTTTCAATCTGCTGCGTGAGATTGCCGCAATTGACAGCCGCGTGACCGTGGTGCGGTTGCGACGGAATTTTGGGCAGACATCCGCGCTCGCCGCCGGGTTTGACCACGCCCGCGGTGAATACATCATCGCCATGGACGGCGACCTTCAGCACGATCCGGCTGACATTCCAATTTTTCTTGAGAAGATTGCGGAAGGCTACGACATCGTTAGCGGATGGCGCAAAGTCCGCATCGACAACTACTGGCTGCGCCGGTTCCCCTCGCGCTGCGCCAATTGGTTGATGGCGAAGTTGAGCGGCGTTGATATCCACGACTTCGGCACGACATTCAAAGCCTACCGCCGCGAAATTCTTGAGCAAGTGCCGCTGTATGGGGAATTACACCGCTTCATTCCTGCGCTGGCTTCCTGGCATGGCGCGTCGATCTGCGAAGTGCCAATCCGCAACGTGAACCGCGAACGTGGCGTTTCGCACTACGGTATCTCGCGGACGTTTCGCGTATTTTTCGATCTCATTACGATCCGCTTCCTTCTGCGGTATCTTTCCCGGCCGCTGCATTTCTTCGGCACATTGGGGATGTTCAGCATTATGGCGGGCTCGGGTGTTTCAGTGTGGCTACTAGTCGAGAAGTTCCTCCACAACGCCTCGGTGATGACGGAACACGGGCCCATGATGATTTTCGCGGCTGTTCTTTTGCTGGCTGGGTTGAACATGCTCGCGGTTGGACTTTTGGGTGAAATGCAGGTGCGCCACTACCACGAACCAACCCGCCGAGCGCCCTATTCGGTGGACCGCATCCTACGCGCGCAGAGCAGCGAAGAGCACACCATCTCGGAGTAAAGTTGCCTGATTTGATTTGTGACTGGATCGGGTATGTCTGAACTCGCTGCTGATTTAACAGGCATTCCTCGTTCCTGCGCTTCGAACTATCCCAACCGCTTCACCCAGGTATCATTTACGGGCCGATGCTCACCCCAACATCGGCCCGTCCCCCAATCCTATGCCGCTGCCAACTTCTGCGCTTTCGTCCGGATGAACGCATACCTCAGAAACGGCAAAGAATTGAACGAAGCCGCCTTCCCGTAATAATCTCGGGCCGTGGTCGTGTCGCCCTTTGCCTGATAGATCTGGCCTAAGCGGTAAAGGTTCTGTGGATCCTGCAGGTTCGATTGCTTGAGTTCCGAGATTGCGGTGTCGTTGTCTTTCACTAGCATTGCAATGCGTCCGGCGATTTCGTGCGCTTGCTTGATTTGTTGAGGATTGTTCGAAGCTTCCGCGCCTTTGCGAAATTCCTCGGCGTGGGCCTTTGCGCCGGCGAGGTCTTTCCTGTTGACGGCTACCTCCGCCTGATTGAACTCATAAAGCAGCGCGGCGTTATCTTTTATTTCCTGGGGCTGGCTGGAATCCGCAATTAACCGGTAAGACTTGTCGTAGACCTTGGCCGCTCCCGCGTAATCCTGCTTGGCCAAATAGATGATGCCTTCCGCTTGCAGGTCGGCAGACATGGAAACTACGTCGTTGCTTTTTTCGGCGACCGCATATTCTTTGCCCATGGCAGCCAGCGCTTCGTCGAATTTCGCGGAGTCCGCCGAAACCACTGCCATGCCGAAGTAGGCGGTCCGCAACTCGCCATCGTTGCGCGCCTTCGTAGCCATGGTTTGCAATTCGTTGGTTGCGTCTTTTGACCGGCCCAGGTACATGAGGTCCGCCGCAACGCCGAAGTGCGAAGCATTGAAGGTCGGATCGGCGGTTAGTGCCTTGCGATATTGCGCTATCGATTCGTCGTACCGGCCCATCTTTAGCAACAGTTCCGCATACGAATCGTAAGGATTTGGGTCGTTGGGAATCAACTCGATATATTTTTTGAAAGTCTGCTCGGCGTTCGCGTAGTCGCCCTGCTGGCGATAGGCATAACCGAGCAGGTTATAGGTGGGGAGATATTCCGGGCTGATTTCGGCAGCCTTTTTTAAATGCTCGACAGCCTTGTCCATGTCCTGGATGCCGAAGTACCAGGCGCCTAGATTGTTCTGGGCGCGTTCGTCGTTGGGATATTCGGCTACGACCTTCTCAAGGTAGACCTTCTGCTTTGCAGGATCGCCGCTGACTCCGGCTTGCGTGGCCAGGATGAGTTCCTTTTCGCCGCTCGACGCTTTGTCCGCGAGACTGACGGCCTTTTGTATGTGCTCGAATAATTCCTTCGTGGTTGGCGAGCTGTTTGACCGGTAAAGCTCCGCGGTGGCGAATTCAGGGTCCAAAACAATCGCCTTGTCGAAGTGGGCAACGGAGTCGTTTACCTGCAATCGATCGAAGAGGTCGCGCCCTTGCAGGAATTCTTTGCGGGCTTCTTCCGATTTCGTCGTGATGGGAATTTTGCCCGCGTCGGACGACGCGGCAACGTTGGTACGGCTGCAAGCCGCAGGAATGAGCGACGTGGCAGAAATCAAAACCATCCAGAGACTTTGGTTCAACCGTGGGTAGATCATAAGTTCCTCCGCGAGATCTGAAACGATCTGCTGTCATTGCTAGACAGGGAGGAACGATGCCGGGTAGCACCACAGTTTGTAAAAAGTTGTTACCAGGCTAGTTTCAGGAAGCGAAGGCTTCTTTGTTCACAACATACGGCATCTTGGTGAAATCTCCGTTATAGTTGCTTTCCAGCACGTCGATCAACCCTTGTGCACAGCGCCCGGCCATTCCTTTATTCGGATCGGTGGACAGCCTTGTGATATTGCCGGCGCTGGCGAAGTGGGGAAGCAGGCGGCAACGGTCGGCGATGGCAGGATCGCGCAGAGGAGAATCCGCCGACAACGGTTCCTTTTCGTATACATCGAGAGCAGCCCCGCCGATCCATTTCTCGCGCAGCGCTTTGGCCAACGCCGCCTCATCGACGACCGGACCTCGCGAAGTGTTGACGAGAAACGCCGTCGGCTTCATTTTCTTGAGATTGGTCTCGTTAAACAGATGATAAGTCGGAGTGGCGCTCTCGCCCTCGCGCAGCAGCGGCACATGCACGCTGACAAAATCAGCCTGTGAAAGCGCTTCATCGAGCGAAACATATTTGATCCAGGTTTGTTCTCGCTGGATGCCGCGCTGGTGCCGCAAGTCCATCGTTTCCTGGATCGCCGTCACATAATCATGATTCTGGTACGCAGGGTCGAAACACAAAATGTTCATGTCGAACCCGGCGCACTTCTTGATCATGGCCAAGCCGATGCGACCGGTGCCGATGATGGCGATTGTCTTGCCAGTGACTTCGTCGCCGAGAAAAGGAAGAAACGGATGCCAGAATCCCCACTTGTTGTCCCGGGTGAGGTGTTCGGCTGTCCAAAGTTTGCGGGCGAGCGCGCCAAGCATGAAGAATGCAAATTCCGCAGTGGCTTCGGTCAAAACGTCCGCCGTGTTGGTGAAGGGAATCTTGTAGGTGTTCGCGTCGGCTCGATTGATGTTGTCGAAGCCGACAGCGATCTGGGCGACGACCTTCAGCGTCCCTTTGCCCGCTTCGAAGATCTCGCGATCGATTTGATCTCTTAGTGTGGTGATGAGGCCATCTACGCCCGATTTTACTTTCTCGATGATCAGGGCTTTGGGCGGCGCTTCAGGTTTCGGATACACCTCAATTTCATAACCCTGGCGGCGCAGCAATTCGATGGATGCTCCAATGTCACAGGTGGCAAAAACGCGAAAAGTCTTGGGCATGGTTCACTCTGGGCGGAATCGTAACTGAAGATCATACTACCGTTGGGTTGGCCCTTCGGGCGTTCTTAGTGAATCGAAAGGTTCGCGGGGCCAATCTACTCTGTATATTTGCATTGGAACTATGGACCTTCTCTATTCGTATGCCAAAAACTATTGGAAGTTGCTGGCCATCGCGTTGCTCCTGGCCGCTACCAACCAAACTTTCTCGCTGCTCGATCCCCTCATTTTCCGCCATATTTTAGACGGATACGCGACCAAACCGCTGCAATACACCCAATCGCAATTCATCCGTGGGTCAGGTTTGCTGCTGCTGGGCGTTGTGACGGTCGCCTTCATCTCACGCGTAGCCAAGAATTTTCAGGACTATTTCGTCAATGTCATCGTGCAGCGCCTGGGCGCGGAGATGTATTCGGACGGTATCCGCCATTCGCTCGATTTGCCTTACCAGGTCTTTGAAGATCAGCGCAGCGGCGAGACACTGGGGAAGCTACAGAAAGTGCGGCTGGATGTTGAGAAGTTCATCACCGCCATTGTGAACGTGTTGTTCACGTCGATCGTGGGCGTGATTTTCGTGATGATCTATGCGCTACGGGTGCATTGGTCGATTGCGCCCGCGTTTCTGGTTACGGTCCCATTGCTCGGGATCATCAGTTCGGTGCTCAGCCGCAAGATCAAAGTGATCCAGAAGACGATTGTTGCTGAAACGACCGCGCTGGCGGGTTCCACGACTGAATCGCTGCGTAACATCGAACTCGTCAAGAGCCTTGGACTGGCTCAACAGGAGGTAGCGCGGCTTAATGGGACCACGGAGAAGATTCTCAAACTGGAACTCAGGAAGGTGAAGTATCTTCGTAGCCTGAGTTTCATCCAGGGCACGTGCGTGAATATTCTGCGTACCAGCTTGCAGTTTCTGATGTTGTTCCTGATCTTCAAACACCAGATCACCGTCGGCCAGTTTGTATCCCTATTGTTCTATTCGTTCTTCATCTTCACGCCACTGCAGGAACTGGGAAACGTCATTAACACTTATCGCGAAACGGAAGTCTCGCTCCAGAATTTCCGTGAAGTGCTCGATACGCCGCGCGATCCCAAGCCGCCAAATCCGGAACCGCTGGACGAATTAATGACGCTGCATTTCGATGAAGTCACTTTCCAGCATCAAAGTGCGTCGACTCTGTCGCTGAATGGGATCAGTTTCAGCGCCGCCCGCGGAGACACGATCGCATTCGTCGGCCCATCGGGCGCGGGCAAAACGACGCTGGTCAAGTTGCTTGTCGGCTTGTACGCGCCGAAGTCAGGGGAAATCCTGTACAACGGGATACCTTCCACTCGGGTCGACCTGGATGGTCTGCGCGAGAAAATCGGGTTCGTCACGCAGGACACGCAACTGTTTTCAGGATCGATTCGCGAAAATTTGCTTTTCGTCAATCCGAAAGCGACCGATGAGCAATGCATTGAAGTGCTAAACCAAGCAGCGGCGCATAGCCTTCTGGCACGCGCTGACCGGGGCCTCGACACTTTGATTGGCGAAGGCGGTGTGAAAGTATCCGGCGGAGAAAAACAGCGCCTGTCGATTGCCCGCGCACTGCTGCGGCAACCACAATTGTTGGTATTCGACGAGGCTACGTCGTCGCTCGACTCTCTGACCGAAGAAGAGATCAGTCACACGATTCGTGATGTCGCGAGCAGCCAGGAAACGATTGCGATCCTGATCGCTCATCGTCTTTCGACGATCATGCACGCAGATCGAATCTATGTGCTGGAACGCGGGCAAATCGTGGAGTTTGGCCGCCACTCCGAACTTCTCGAGCAGAAGGGGCTTTACTACGCAATGTGGCGGCAGCAAGTGGGAGAGCGAACAGCGCGCGAGTTTCCCGTAGGGGCAAAAAGATAATTGTGAGAAGTTATAGGTTCTGCTTTGTCCACTCATCCACCCGGTCGAGGGCCTTGTTGAGGTTGTCGAGTGAGTTCGCAATGCTGAACCGAAGGTAGCCTTCGCCATAATCGCCGAACGCCGTGCCTGAAAGGCACGCGACTCCGGCTTCTTCGAGCAGGGTGTCGGCTAGTTTTTTGCTTTTCCATCCCGTCCTGGTGATGTTGGGGAACACGTAAAACGCGCCTTTGGGAACACGGCAGGAGAATCCCTTAATTTTGTTGAGCCGCTCAACTACCACATCGCGCCGCCGCTGGAATTCCTGGCGCATGTGTTCGACCGATGACTGGTCGCCGCGAAGGGCCTCGACTCCAGCCATCTGCGTGAAACTTGCGGTGCAGGAATTCGAATTGGTCATCAGGCGAGAGATATGCGTCGCCAAATCGGGGCGCATCACTCCATAGCCCATTCTCCATCCGGTCATCGCGTAGGTCTTCGAGAAGCCATCCAGCAGAATCGTCCGCTCCTGAAATCCGGGTACGGACATGATGGAATAGTGCTCGCCCTCAAACATCAGGCGGCTGTAGATTTCATCCGAAAGCACCATGATGTTGCGATCGCCGATAGCTTCGGCTATGTCGCGGATCTGCTTGCGGTCGAGTACACCGCCCGTCGGGTTGTGCGGCGAATTCAGGATGATCAGCTTAGTGCGATCAGTAATGAGCGAGGCCATCTCGGCGACATCAAATCCAAAATCGCGATCTTCGCGCAATCGGATGGGCACTGCCCGTGCGCCGACATAGTTGATCATCGACTCGTAAATGGGGAATCCAGGGTTTGGATAGATGACTTCGTCGCCGACGTCTGCCAGCGCGAGAATCGTAAAGAAGATGATCGGCTTGCCGCCGGGGACGACCACCACTTCGTCGCTTTTCACTTCGACGCCGCGGGTCTTGCTGACCTCGTCGGCAATGGCTTGACGCAGATCGGGCAGGCCAGCCGAGGGCCCGTAGTGGGTCCAACCGCCTTGCAGCGCGCGAACGCCGGCGTCCACGACGTTCTTGGGAGTGTCGAAGTCTGGCTCGCCAATTTCAAGATGAATAATATCTTTGCCCTGTTTTTCGAGGGCGCGAGCTTTATTTAAGACTTCAAAAGCGGTTTCTGTTCCCAACCGTGACATGCGCTCGGCCAGGCGAAGTTCGTGCTGAATGGCTTTCTGCATAGGAATATTCGGCAAACTCGCCATTATAACAATTGACGGCTGGATCGACGTAGTCGGGCAAGTCGTGGAGGCTTACTGTGTAGTAGTCCAAATGCTGGTTTCTGTGCGGCTATTCTTCGATTTCCAGCGGAACCCGCCAGTCGCGGGCAGAGACGTGGCCTGCGGCCACCCATCCCATGCGCGTAAGCAGCGATCCGGTGATGGCGGAGATTGCGGCCACCTTGCGAAGGCTGCGTGATCGTTCCTCACCTGCGGCGAAGCTCAGAAGGCGGAGGACGGCAGGCAGCGGTCCTGTGAGCATGCCACCGGCACGAACCAAGGCCCCGCTGTAACCTCGCTTGAGCGGTTCGTTGACAGGTCCGCCGCGGCCTTCGATGCGCCAGCCCTCCCAACACTCGAACAATGCCGCACCCAATCCGAGGGTTTGCAAGGCGCGGCTTTTTTGATGGCCCATTAATTCCAACATTCCAACAGCCGCCGACAAGCCCGACATGCCGAAGTGTGCGGGCAAGTCGCCCGCGTGCTCGTTCCAAGCAGGAATTGTCGTCGCGCCGATCAACACGCCGGTGTAGTTGGAGAAGGGAAGTCCGAAGGCGAGTGACGCCGCCTGTCCGGCATGTTCGAGAACTCGCAAAGGTAGGGACGGGCCGTAGCGCTGCTGCATGAAGTCCGCGAAAGCCGCGGCCGATGCGCCGCCCGAAAAGCCGATCAGGGTCCACACGCCGACCGACATCGGGCTTTGCGGCTTAAAGACGCGCAACATATTGAGGAACCGCGAAGGGCGGCCGAGATCTTTAATGAGAAGAAATGGCGAGATGACTGTGCCGGATGCAGCGATCCATCGGGCATCGCGTACCAGTTTGTGGTCCGCCCCGGTGTATCCAGCAATGGCGCCGATGACGGCAGCCGCGCCGGAAGCGCCACCCACAAAGAAATAAAGCGGAATCTCCCACGTCCACGACGGCTCTTTCAACAGAGGAATGCCGTAGTATCCGGTTTCTGGCGACGCCTGCGGAAACGGAGCGCCCGACACACGCACTCCGCGTTGGCTGCTTGTGCCCGTCAGCTCAGCTTCGCGGCGAATGCGGAGTAATTCACGCTCGCGCTCGGCTTCGGTTTTACCAGCGGGCAAGATTCTGTCGCTCATGGTTCGGCCCTGCGACCGTCGGCCAGAAACGCCAGCAGCGCGCCACCCAATAAAATTGCCGCGCCGATTCCCGACGATCGCCACGCTTTTTTCATATAGACCGACGGTGGTTTGGGATCGGGCGGCAAATTGTAGCTGCGCGGATCGCCGCGCACGATGAACATGGCATGAGTGCCGCCGACGCTCGTGTCGGCAGCATCGTAAAAAGTCGCGTCAGCCATTCCGCGCGAGTGCAGTTCTTCAATACGAATCTGCGCGTCAAGCCGAAGATGTTCGATTTCGCCGAACTTGATCGACTCCGTTGGGCAGGCTGTGGCGCAGGCAGGTTTCAATCCCTCTTTCTGGCGGTCATAGCAGAACGTACATTTGAAAGCGCGGCCGTCGTCCGGACTGCGCTGCACAACTCCAAACGGACACGACACAACGCAATATCCGCAGCCGTTGCAGATGTCCGGTTGAAGATAGACTCCGCCGAACTCGGTGCGTACTAACGAGCCCGTGGGGCAGGCTTCGAGGCAGCCGGCCTTTTCGCAATGCTTGCATACGTCCGAAGAAAAGCTCCATGAGTTCATCAGCGGATCGTTACCGCCGAATCCGGCTTCCGGGGCGTTCTCCACGAACTTCACATGACGCCAGGTGGAATGTCCCAACGCCCCAGTGTTGTCATACGAATTTCCTGACCAGTTCATTCCATCTTCTGGTATCTGGTTCCATTCCTTGCAGGCGACCTCGCAGGCTTTACAGCCGATACACAACGTGGAGTCGGTTAGAAACGCTGTAATTGGCATTAGGCTTTTACCCGATCTCTGCGGCCAGCCCTGACGTTGCAGACAAGGGCTTTCGTCTCATTGATTCGCACGTTGGGTTCCTCACTGATCACGAGAAGATCATTCACAATATCGCCCTTCACTAGACCTTTGTTGCCCCAGTGATATGGCAGTCCAACTTGGTGCAGCATGCGCCCGTCAATCCACAAAGGATGCATTCTGCGCGTAACCAGCACGCGCGCTTCAATTTCAGATCGCGGAGTCGAGATAGTAGCAAAACTGCCGTGCCTGAGGCCTAATTCTTCCGCCAATTCCGGCGACACTTCCGTAAATAGTTCCGGCTGCAATTCGGCGAGATGCGACAAAGTGCGCGACATGCCTCCCGCCGTGTGATGCTCGGTCAAGCGATACGTTGTCAGCACAAAGGGATATCGCGGATCGCCCGGAACCATCGAGTACGGATTATCTGGGCGCAGCTTGCGATCGGCGGCGGGATTTTTGTCCTGCGCATAAAGTGGATTTTCCCGGGGCGATTCCAGGGGTTCGTAGTGCGCGGGCAACGGGCCGTCTTTCAATCCGGACGGTACATAGAGCCAGCCAACGCCGTCAGGATGGAGCGTGAAGGGCCGCGATCCACCGAGAGCCTCGACACCTTTTTTGTTCTTCGGGTCGAACGGCGCGGAAGGCGGAATGTCTTTTTTGAAGTCAGGAACATCGAGGCCAGTCCACTCTTTCTTGTTTTGATCCCACCAGACAAGTTTCTTCCGGTCGCTCCACGGCTGCCCATCCGGGCGCGCGGATGCTCTGTTGTAGAGGATGCGGCAATCGTTTGGCCACGCGAAGCCCCAGCCGTGTCCAAGGTAGTCTCGCGATGCGCGTTCGTTGGCGCGGTTCCGGCCTTCTTCCGGATATACACCGCTATAAATCCAGGCTCCGCAAGCGGTCGAACCGTCGTTCCGCAAGCTGGGGATGCCAGCCAGAGGCTTGCCGTCGGCGACGGTAAAGCCGTTGATCTCTTTTAATATTTCTTCGGTCACCGGCTCCTCGTGCTCTCCCGAGGTTGTGTAGTCCCACGTCAAGGCTCGCAGTCCCGCGTTTCGGCTGGACGCATCCGCCATGGCTTTTTCTTTCAAGCGGCGGCCCAGATGGACGATGAACCACGTTTCACTCCGTGCGTCTCCCGGGGGATCGACAGCCTTTTCGCGATATTGCAGCAGTCGCTGGGTGTTGGTGAACATGCCTTCTTTCTCAGCCGAACCTGCTGCCGGAAAAAGAAAGACTTCGGTGGCGATATCTTCTGTAGCGATCTCACCGCGAGTGACTTCAGGCGAGTCGAGCCAGAAAGATGCCGTTTCAGTCTCGACCATCTCGCGCACAACCAGCCACTTCAATTTGTTCAGTGCCGTGCGTTGAAGCCCGGAATTCCCCGCGCCGACGGCTGGGTTTTGGCCCATCACGAACAGGCCGTCCATCTTGCCGTCTTCCATGTCGAGCCAGTAGCCGAGGTGCGAATGGTCGCCTGTGACTCGCGGCAGCCAACCGAATCCAAATTCGTTCGCTTCGGTAGCAGCTTCGCCGTAATAGGCCTTCAACAGACTTATCGCGTAGCTATCGAAGCCAGCCCAAAGACCCGTCGGGCTGGAATGAAGATCGATGTATTGCTTCAAGCGATCGGCCTTGGTTTCGAAAAATGGCATTGGCAGATAGCCGGGCAGGATGTCGTAAAGCGTGGGAATGTCGGTGGAGCCTTGAATCGATGCGTGCCCGCGTAAAGCCAGGATGCCGCCGCCCGGCCGTCCTATGTTGCCCAACAACAATTGAAGAATCGCAGCGGAGCGAATGATCTGCACGCCCTTGGAATGGTGGGTCCATCCCACCGCGTAGCAGATGGCTGCGGTTTTGTCGGGCCCCGAAGCAGCAGTGAACGTGTCGGCAATTTTCAAAAAAACGTCCTGCGGCATGCCGCAGGAGTTTTCAACCATCTCTGGGGTGTAGCGTGCGAAGTGACGTTTCAATATCTGGAACACGCATCGCGGATGCTGTAGCGTGGGGTCGGTCTCGGGAACGGGATCGTCCTGTGCTTCACCGCCTCGGTCTTTTCCATGACCGCCACCAGAAGAAGCATGGCCCGGGGCATCGCCGCCCGGCCCGCGCTTGGGTTTTGCGCCCTCGTAGAGCCAGCTCTCGGGATCGTATTTTTTCTTCTCAGCATCCCATCCGGAAAATAGTCCGTCCAAATCTTCGGTGTCCTTGAAGTCTTCTCCGATGATCGTCGCGGCATTCGTGTAATGGACGATGTATTCCCGGAATTCGCGCTGATTCTCAATTACATAGCGAATGAGGGCACCGAGAAAGACGATGTCACTGCCCGAGCGGATGGGTGCCCAGATGTCTGCACTAGCGGATGTCCTAGTGAAGCGCGGATCGACGTGGATGACCTTGGCGCCGCGTTCGCGCGCCGCCATCACCCACTGATAGCCCACTGGATGGTTTTCCGCCATCGATGAGCCCGTGATCAAAATTGCGTCGGAGTTGGCGAGATCGGTGAGAGCAGTCGTGGCTCCGCCTCGTCCGAGCGAAGTCCCCAGACCGGGGACGGTGGAGCTGTGTCAAATCCTGGCTTGATTGCTGACGCACACCATGCCCAGCCCGGCGGCAAACAGTTTCTTGATCAGGTAGTTCTCTTCGTTGTCGAGTGTGGCCCCGCCGAGATGGCCGACAGCGGTTGTCTGCATCACCGGACGGCCGTCGCGAGTCTCTTCGAACGATCGCTCCCGCGTCTCCCAAAGCCGCTCGGCGACCATGTCCATGGCCGATTCCAGATCAAGATCTTCCCACTGCCGCGAGAATGGACGGCGATATTTTACTTTCGTCAGGCGCGCGGCGTGCGTGTGCAGTTCAAACGTGTCCGCGCCCTTGGGGCACAAATGTCCGCGCGAAATCGGCGACGCCGGGTCGCCTTCAATGGACACCAGCTTGTTGTTCTTGTGGTAGATAAGCTGTCCGCAGCCAACCGCACAATATGGACAGATTGACCGGGTAATCTCGGTATCTTGATTTCGGGGACGCAGATTATGCGTGGATTCGCTCATGGACTCCGCGCCGGTGCCGTCTGCTCCGGTGCGGAGCTGCGTCAACAAAGGCCATTTTGAGAACATCTTCGCCAACCCCACGTTTAGCGTCCTCCGTCTTATGGGTGAGTGTAGCAGCAGCTGTAAGGTAGAAAGATCTGAAAATGTAGTCGTCGGATGCCTGCGTCCGGGAGTCTGGTTGCATCATCTAGTGATGATTGAACTCCGTGAAAAAGGGGTAAGGTTTTGACTGCGCTGGATATAAATCAACATGCTCGCCCGGCGGCGTGGAAGACACTGCTGGCTTTTGGCATTATTTATTTTGTTTGGGGATCGACTTTTTACGCCATCCGTGTGGGAGTGCATGAAGTGCCCCCATTCGTGTTAGCTGCTGCCAGATTCTTTGCCGCCGGATTGGTCATGTTTGCCTGGCTGCGGGCCACAGGCACTCCGAATCCGACGAGCAAGCAATGGATCGGCGCATCGCTACTCGGCACAGTGATTTTTGTTCTCGATTACGGGTGTCTTTTTTGGGCGGAACAGCGGGTACCATCCGGTATCGCCGCCGTGGTGCTTGCGTGCATTCCAGTTTTCATGACCTTGATGGAGATCATCTTCCTGCGAACCCAGCGCCTGACGTTGAGGCTCGGGACGGCGCTTTTGATCGGAATTCTGGGTGTCGCTGTGCTGATGAATCACTCCCTCAGCCTGGGCGAAGTTCCGATCGACCGGGCGGGAACGCTGGCGCTCGTGTTCGCCGCGTTCAGTTGGTCGATAGCATCGATTTTTACCAAGAAAATTCCATTGCCGCATTCGAAGCCAATGAGCGCCGCCGCACAAATGTTAAGTGGCGGAGCGCAGCTCTTCGTGTTGGCGGGAGTCACAGGAGAGTTTTCGGGCTTTCGCATCCAAAATGTTTCGGGAAATGCGTGGTTTGCGCTCGCCTACCTGATCGTGTTCGGTTCTATCATCGGATTCACTGCTTATGTGTGGCTGCTGCACTACGAATCGCCAACCAAAGTGGGCACGTATGCCTATGTCAACCCTGTGGTGGCGGTGGCATTGGGATATTTCATCGGCGGCGAAGTGGTCGGGCCGCGAACGCTGATGGGAACGCTGCTGATTCTGATCAGCGTTATCACGATTACGACGACGTCCAAGAAAGCGCCCCAAGTTGAACACGCCAAGGAGATGGCGACCGCGGAATAGGGAACGGGATGGATCTCGGCGAATGCCCAACAATGTTGCAACGAACTAAGGCTTGGTCATCTTCTCCGGCTTCATTAGCTGATGGAATTCTTCTTCGGTGAGGTAGCCGAGTTTGAGCGCGGCGTCGAGAAGCCCGGTCTTATCCACGTGTGCGGTGTGGGCAATTTTGGCGGCTTTGTCGTAGCCCACTTTCGGCGCTAGCGCGGTCACCAGCATCAGCGAGTTCTTCACATACCAGTCAACCTTCGCGCGATCAACCTCAATGCCGTTGACCATGAATTCCACATAGCCGTGGCAAGCGTCGGCGATGAGCGTGACTGAGTGTAGAAAGTTGTAAATGATGACTGGCTTATAGACGTTCAGCTCAAAATTGCCCTGGGACCCGGCAAATCCAATTGCGGCGGTCGCGCCGTGCACCTGCGTGCAGACCATGGTCATGGCTTCGCATTGCGTGGGATTCACCTTGCCTGGCATGATCGACGATCCCGGCTCGTTTTCTGGGATGGAAAGCTCTCCGAGTCCGCAGCGCGGCCCGGACGCCAGCCAGCGAATGTCGTTGGAAATCTTCATGAAAGACGCCGCTAGAGTTTCAAGCGCGCCCTGAGCGAACACGATCTCATCGTGCGCCGACAAGGCGGCAAACTTGTTGGGATGCGAGCGGAAGGGAAGGCCTGTCAGGTCGGCAATTTTCTTGGCGGCGCGCTCGGCAAATTCAGGATGCGCGTTAAGTCCCGTGCCCACGGCAGTACCGCCGATGGCGAGATCGTACAGCCCGTCGAGCGCCTGCTCTAGCCGCTTGATATCGCGATCAAGCAAACTGGCCCATCCGCCAAATTCCTGGCCGAAGGTGAGCGGAACCGCATCCTGCAAATGAGTACGGCCGATTTTCACAATGTTTTCGAATTCTTTGGCTTTGGCGGATATCGCATCGCGAACGCGGGCGACTGCCGGAATCAAGACACGCTTCACGCGTTCGGCGGCGGCAATATGCATGGCCGTCGGGAACGTGTCGTTCGACGACTGCGACATGTTTACGTCATCATTCGGATGGATCGGTTTTTTCGATCCCATTTCTCCGCCGGCGATCTCGATGGCTCGATTCGAAATCACCTCGTTGACGTTCATGTTCGTTTGCGTGCCGCTGCCGGTTTGCCAGATGCGAAGAGGGAATTGGGCAGTGAGCTTTCCAGAGATGATTTCGTCGGCGGCTTGCGCGATCAGATTGGCCTTGTCGGCAGTCAGCTTGCCCAGATCCTGATTCACCAGAGCGCAGGCCTTTTTTAACGTGCCGAACGCCGCAATCAATTCCGGTGGCATGGTGTCCGGACCGATATTGAAATGATGCAGCGAGCGCTGAGTTTGCGCCCCCCAATAAACATCAGCAGGGACGTCGATCTTCCCCATGCTGTCGGATTCAGTGCGGGTTAGGCGGGCGGAACTGGGATCTACCGTCATCCTTCGGCTCCTTGATCTCAACTGCGCAGTCTGTGAAACAACCCGCGATTATAGCAACCACAACCGTGCCGCGAAGCGCACAATCTCGGCGAAGCGAATCCTTCAGTGACGGAGATTAGCGAATGGCAGTTGCCGATACTGGCTTTCAAAATCACGAAGCCGATAAAGCCAGCGCGCTTCAAGCTAGACATACTCCGAAAATCATGCACAGTTCCCCTCGCGACCTTATAACGCTTGACGTTATACGCATAGAAGTATAGCATGAGGCTGTGATTACGTCGTTTCGCTGCTCGGAAACCGAGCGTCTGGGTCAAAGGCAGCGGAGCAAGCGGTTCCAGTCAAGCGAGCGTATAGCTCGACGAAAACTACGTCTTTTGGACAGCGCGTCCGAGTTGCGGGACTTGGCGGCGGCGCCTGGGAACCGTTTGGAAGCTTTACGTGGTGCTCGCCGGGGTCAATACAGCATCCGAATCAACGACCAGTGGCGACTTTGTTTTGTGTGGCACGAAGGCAACGCGAGCGAAGTCGAAATCGTTGACTATCACTAGAGCGGAAGGATGTCTTTTTACGGTCTCACGACCGGATTACGGAGAGAAATGCAATGCCTAAAACAAACAAGCTGCTACCGCCGATCCATCCCGGCGAGGTTTTGCGTGCTGACTTTATGGAACCCATGAATCTCAGCATGAACCGCCTTGCTCTCGACCTGCGTGTGCCCGTTACGCGCATCGCCGAAATTGTCCACGAACGTCGGGGCATTTCGGCGGACACAGCATTGCGACTAGCCCGCTACTTCGATACGAGCGCTGCCTTTTGGATGAACCTGCAAACCGCCCACGACCTTGAGGCTGCTCAGGATAAACTTTCCCGCATGATCGCACGGGAAGTGCGACCTGCCGCGCTATCCGCAGCAAGCTTATAAGCAGGCTTACCGCAAGCCCCATGCTAAAATCGGGTTCCTTCATCTGAATCATGTCTTCGCCCAGCGAACCACTTCGGCAAACACTTCAACTACCCGCCACGCTTACGCAGCCGGCGGTGCTGGCGCGGCGCGATATTAAAGTCGATGTTCTCGTGATCGGTGCCGGCCCCACCGGTCTCGCCTGCGGCATCGAAGCGCAAAAAGTGGGCCTGAAAGTCCTCGTCGTGGACAAAGGTTGCGTGGTGAATTCGCTATTCAATTATCCGGCGAACATGACTTTTTT
This sequence comes from Terriglobia bacterium, assembly GCA_963771505.1. Lineage (GTDB taxonomy): Bacteria > Acidobacteriota > Terriglobia > Terriglobales > Acidobacteriaceae > JAJPHW01. The sequence continues at coordinate 617,865 of CAVYTO010000002.1, read as the reverse complement.
TACGACGCCAGAATTGCTGGAAATTGGCGACATTCCCTTCAGCACTTCCAACCAAAAACCAACGCGCCCTGAAGCGCTGGAGTACTACAGAAAAGTTGTCGAGCACTACAAACTGCCGGTAGCGCAATACCAAAAAGTAGAGTCAGTTTCGGGCAAGGACGGCGCGTTTCATGTTTCCACCACCGACCGGCTCGGCAGGATCTACGATTACGAAACTAGAAAACTGATCGTTTCAATCGGATACTACGACCTGCCCAACAAGCTAAACGTGCCCGGCGAAGACCTTCATAAGGTCATGCATTACTATCACGAGCCGCATCCTTACTTCGACAACGATGTAGTCGTGATCGGCGGCAAGAATTCGGCAGCGATTGCATCGCTTGATTTATGGCGTCACGGCGCGCGAGTCACGCTGATCCATCGCGGTGCCCAGATGCACAATCACGTCAAATACTGGGTACTTCCGGACATCGAAAATCGCATTAAGAACCGCGAAATTAACGCGATTTTCAACGCCGAGGTGACAGAAATCGTCCCCGACTCGGTTTCGGTGAAAACTTCCGAGGGCATGATCGCAATCAAGAACGATTTCGTGTTTGCGCTGATCGGCTACCATCCCGACTACGATTTTTTGCGGGCCATGGGGCTGGAGCTCTCGTCCGAGCAGTGCCGACCGGTATGCGATCCGCAAACGCTGGAGAGCAATGTCGCCGGAATCTATGTAGCTGGAGTAATCGTTGCGGGTTCGCGCACAAACGAGATTTTCATCGAGAATGGACGGTTCCACGGCCAGCAGATTGCCGCAGATCTGAAGAAAAAACTGAACGGGGCGTGAGCGGCGGCCCTAGCTTAAAACGATCGCGTCTTCGCCGAGCTGTTCGCCGATCAATCTGCTGACCAGGGGCTTCAAGGCTTCTCCAGTCTTAGGCAAAACGAAATCGCCGATCGCGCTCGACCAATCCAGCTTGAAACTGGTCGACAGCGCGGAAATCCATATCTGCTGGACCGGGGCATTCGGAGAAATCACGAACCGTGCGCCATCCTCGAACGAAATATGCAGCGCACCCGATTGATCTTCGACTTCGAAGTCCGACGTCTCTTCGGCTTTGATCAGGCTCTGGTTGAGGGAGTGCAAAGCCGCGTCAGCATTTCGGCGGAATTCCTGTTCATCGATCATCGTGTACACAGTATAGCGGGGAACGATCCGCGATTTAACCTGAGAGGGGGAGTCTACAACCGATCGATCTTTGAGGCCATGATGAAGTCGCTTTCCGTCAGCCCGTCTACTTTGTGGGTCCAAAGGGTGACTTCAGCTTTGCCCCATGCCAGCAATATATCTGGATGATGTCCTTGTTGTTCGGCGAGCGCGCCAACACGATTCACGAAATCAAGCGCTTGCTTGAAATCGGGAAAAGTGAATGTCCGCGTGATGTGGTGTTCATCGACGACATTCCAATTGGGGAGTTGGTGACTCAAGTTGTGCAGCGCCTCGCCTTTGAGCGCCGGCACTCCGCCGCGGCAGGGAACACACGTCTTTTCGGCGAGATCAGTCATGCGAAATTCCACGACGCACTTAGAACGGAATATCCTCGTCGCTGATCGGACCGGAGCCGACAGGCTCGGTTTCGTGAGCGCTTTGGTCGAAGTTGTTTCCGCCGGAGGCGGCTGCGCCACGGGAAGCGCCACCAAACTCTCCACCGCTACCTTCTCCGCGCCCACCCAGCAGGACCAAATCACTGCCGACGACTTCAGTCATGTATTTCTTCTGGCCGCTGGTTTTATCGTCCCAGGAGCGCGTCTGCAAGCGGCCTTCGATGTAGACTTTGCCACCTTTTTTCAGATACTCGCCGGCAATCTCCGCCAGACGCTGCCATAACACGACATTGTGCCACTCGGTGCGGTCCTGCCACTCGCCGCTCTTATCTTTGAAACGCTCGTTGGTCGCCAGTGTGAGCTTGGCCACAGGCGTTCCCTGCGGAGTGAATTTGACTTCCGGGTCTTTGCCCAGATTTCCAATCAGGATGACTTTATTTACGCTCTTTCCAGCCATAGGGGCGACTCCTCGTTGCGGATTCAATTCGTGATTGCCAAATATATCAGAAAGCCTGCGACGCGAAGTGTGACGGCCAACCGACCCGTTGACAGTCGGGCGTTCCCGTTGTGATAAAGTGCGTGGCGCAATGGGAGGGAGTTTTTTACTATGAACTATTCTCGAATCGCGTTGCATACTTTCTTGAGTGGGTGATTACCTGCACTGTGATCGGCCTGCTGTACAAACCGCTGCGCTAAGGAATCGTTGGTCGTTCTCCAGTTATGGCTGATTCGAGCCTCAATGCCCTCCGCGAATTTGCGACCCGCTATACGTCCGCATGGTGCAGCCAGGACCCAGCGCAAGTGGCTTCGTTTTACTCGCCGACGGGCTCGCTGACCGTGAACACGGGTATACCGGCCATAGGGAGAATCGCGATCACCGAGGTTGCGAAGTCATTCATGGTCGCGTTCCCCGACCTTCAAGTGTCGATGGACGATCTATCGATCAAGGAGGGCAATCCAATCTATCGCTGGACACTACTCGGCACAAATAGCGGTCCGGGCGGAACGGGCAGAAGCGTTCGTATCAGTGGCTTTGAGAAGTGGCGGATGGGCGACGACGGCCTCATCGCGAATTCCGAAGGCCACTTCGATCGCGACGACTACGATCGTCAATTGCGATGACAGTTGATCGTTCACATCCAATCATCCTGTATGACGGAGTGTGCGGCCTGTGCAATCGGGCAGTGCAGTTTGTGATTGCCCACGACCGCGCCCGGCGATTCAAGTTTGCCGCGCTGCAAGGCGCGTTTGCCGGGCAAATCCTGGGCCGTCACCGACGTGACGCTGACGCTTTGAGCACGGTTTGCCTGATAATGAATGCGGACTCGCCAGACGAAAAGCTCATCACGCGGTCTGACGCCGCAATCGCCGTTCTTCGTGAGATTGGTGGAACGTGGCGCTTTCTGGCGGTCGGTTTGACGATCATCCCCAAGTTCATGCGCGATTGGGGATACGGAGCGATCGCGCGCCACCGCTACCGAATATTCGGAAAATACGATGCTTGCCCTTTGCCGAAACCAGAAGATGCAAATCGCTTTCTGAACGACTGAATCGCAAGCGGCTCGGCAACCCCGACAAGCCTGCCCGCGACAGCGGTTCGCCGACTCCTGTAAAATCCGCGTGCCAGAACTTACTCTCGCTACATTCATTTTGTTTATTCGAGGAGCGTCATGCCGGAATCTTCCAACCAGAATATCGATTCGATTCTTCAGGAACAACGCAGGTTCGAACCCTCCAACGAATTCCGCGAACACGCTCACATCAAAAGCATCAACGATTACAACCGGATCTACCGCGAGTCGGTTGAGCATCCCGAAGAATTCTGGGGGAAGATCGCGGAAGAATTGCACTGGTTCAAGAAATGGGACCGCGTTCTGGACTGGAAAGCTCCATGGGCACAATGGTTTGTCGGTGGACAGCTCAACCTCAGCTACAACTGTCTCGACCGCCATGTGCAGACCTGGCGGAAGAACAAAGCGGCGATCATCTGGGAGAGCGAACCCGGCGAAGTGCGCACACTTACTTATCAGCAATTGCTGACCGAAGTTTGCAAATTTGCTAACGTGCTCAAGTCGCTCGGCGTGAAAAAAGGCGATCGCATTGCGATTTACATGGGCATGACCCCGGAACTCGCTATCGCGATGCTCGCGTGTGCCCGCATTGGCGCGCCTCATACCGTGGTCTTTGGTGGATTTTCATCCAACGCGCTGGTCGACCGCATCCATGATTCGCAAGCTGTGGCAGTGGTCACCCAGGACGGCTCGTTCCGCCGCGGTGCCGAGGTAAAACTTTTTCCCGCCGTTGAAGAAGCACTCAACTCATGCCCAACCGTAAAGAGTGTGGTGGTGTATAAGCGCTCGGGGACAACCATCAACATGCATTCCGGACGCGACCATTGGTGGCATGAATTGATGCAATCGGTTTCATCTGAGTGTCCCGCCGAGCCGCTGGATGCGGAGCATCCGTTGTACATCCTTTACACATCTGGAACCACAGGAAAACCGAAAGGGGTCGTACACACCACCGGCGGCTACTCGGTTGGCACGTATCTCACTACGAAATGGGTGTTCGACCTAAAAGACGAAGACACTTACTGGTGTACCGCCGACATCGGATGGGTGACCGGGCACAGCTATATCGTTTACGGCCCATTGCAGAACGGCGCCACAACGTTGATGTACGAAGGCGCGCCTAATACGCCCGAGCCGGATCGATTCTGGAGCATCATCGAGCGACACCAGGTGAACATTTTTTACACCGCGCCCACGGCGATTCGCACCTTCGTCCGGTGGGGCGAGCAATGGCCGCGCAAGCACAAGCTCGACAGCCTGCGCTTACTGGGAACGGTCGGAGAACCGATCAATCCGGAAGCGTGGATGTGGTATCGCGAGGTGATCGGGCACAATCGCTGCCCGATTGTCGATACGTGGTGGCAAACCGAAACAGGGCACATCATGATCGCGCCCATCCCCGGAGCTGTCGCCACAAAACCGGGTTCGGCGACATTGCCAATACCGGGCATCACGCCTGAGATCGTCACGATGGATGGCGCCCCCGTCCCCGATGGCTCGGGAGGTTTTCTGATTATCCGCAAGCCGTGGCCGGGAATGTTGCGCACAATCTACGGCGATCCCGATCGTTACGTTAAGCAGTATTGGTCGCAGATTCCGGGGGCTTATTTTACGGGCGATGGCGCGCGCAAAGATAAAGACGGATATTTCTGGATCATGGGCCGCGTCGACGACGTCATCAATGTAAGCGGTCACCGCTTGAGCACAATGGAAGTTGAGTCAGCCCTGGTGGCGCATGAAGCGGTGGCCGAGGCGGCCGTTGTCGGCCGTCCGGATGAACTGAAAGGACAAGCCATTGCCGCGTTCGTAACTCTTCAGCAGGGAAGAGCGCCCACCGAAGAACTCAAAGACGAATTGCGGAAATGGGTAACCAAAGAAATCGGATCGCTCGCCCGTCCCGAAGAAATTCGCTTTACCGATTCATTGCCGAAAACTCGCAGCGGCAAAATCATGCGCCGTCTGCTTCGTGAACTAGCCACCAGCGGGGAAGTGAAAGGCGACACCACAACGTTGGAAGATCTGAGCGTGATAGCGAAGCTTCGCGAGAACGAAGAAAGCTGAGGTCAAGCTTGCAGTCGCGCCCCCCTCCGCCGGACGGAAGCTCGGCTAATCTGCGGCGGCGGAGTCCGGTTCGGCAAGAGCGTAGTCTTCGATCGATGGAGATTCCTCGTAATCTGTGGGATCGCCGGGAAGCTCTTCGGCGCGTCCAATGAAGTGGTCAAATTGAGTCTGGCGGACATTGCGGGCGGCAAGGGTGAGCGTGCGCAAGAGAAGCTCGGCGCGATGAGTGTCGAGATTGCCGCGCAGGATCTGGCGGTAGAGGTCGATGAGGGCGACCTGAACGGCTTCCTGGCTCTCTAGGAGCGTGGAATTGCTGAGACGTTTGACCGTGGCCTGAGCCTCTTTGACGAAGCGAGCGTGGAAGAAACAGAATTTCATGCCGCGAAGAGCCGGCGATAAGCAGGTGGAACCACATACCTTGATGTGCGAACACCTTGGAGCCTGGTGGAAGCTCATGGGAAGGAACTCCTTGAAAAAAAATTGGTTTTGTTTGTAACTTATTCGATCTATTGAGCCGACGAAAAAGCGAGCCGCTAAGATACGGGGGATGAGCGAGTTAGAGGTAAAATCCGGAGCGCACTGGACTTAAAGCATCGGTTACGATATTCGCCCGAAATGCTGTGAAAGAGACGATTTCTTCTCGTTTCATATCTAAGATTTGTACATACGCAAGCGCGATGTCAAGAATTATTTATTTTATTTTCAGGGCATAACGTGGCCACGTAGCCGACCAAGATCATCTGCGCCTCCGTGTGATTGCTCCTCGACATACCCGCTTCCCCTTCCTGGCTGAACAATAGCTGCTCGCCCGCAGCGATCTTGCTTCCATCCCAGGGAAATCCTGGGCGCAGATTGACACATCAAAACCCAGGCAAGAAAGAGGGAACCGTGAATAATGACCAATCGCTCCGTAAGCATCTCGTGTTTTTATTGCAAGGAGAGGGCGCACACGTCGGATTCGATTCTGCGGTAAAAGATATGCCCGCGAACCTGCGCGGAAAGCGTCCTCAAGGCAGCCCGCATTCGGCGTGGGAATTGCTTGAGCACATGCGAATCGCGCAGTGGGACATTCTTGAATTCACTCGTGACCCTAAGCATCTATCGCCGAAGTGGCCGGATAGCTATTGGCCCAAGTCGCCCGAACCGCCCGATGAGCATGCATGGGATGAGAGCGTGAAGGGCTTCCATTCTGATTTGCATGCTCTCGAAAAATTAGTGTCCGATCCGGGAACCGATCTGCTCGCCTCGCTGGGACATGACAAAGAAAAAACCGTTCTGCGCGAAGTCTTGCTGGCTGCCGATCACAACGCCTATCACATCGGCGAGTTGGTGCTGTTGCGGCGCATTCTGGGCGCATGGCCCGGTTAGGGTCAGCGCTAACGAGTGATTACGGCAGCAAAAGTTTCCCTAACATCGGAACCGGTAGCGCCCCTTCATCCAGCGCGCGATCGTGGAATTCCATCAGAGTAAAATCCTTGCCCTTGGCGGCTTCGTATTGCCGGCGAAGCGTCCACCACTCGCGCGTGCCGACGAAGTAAGTCGGTAACTGGGTAGAAGTCAACTTCGCGCGCTCCAACTTACCTTCGGCTTCGGCTTGAGTTTGGAAGGCGTCTTTCATCATCAAGTCCATGGCCTCAGCGTCGGTCATGTTCATCGTCTGCATGCGCACATCGAGAATGGAATTGCAGGTCGCGCGCAGCCACACCTTCAAATAACTCAACCGGTAGCGGGGATCGTTGTTAGCGTAGCCTTCGGCCAGCATCACCTGCGCTCCGTACTCGGCCCATCCTTCAACATAAGCGCCGTTGCTGAACAACCCGCGCGTCAAGCGCCGGCTTGCCGGCTGAATGTCGTTGGCATGTTCGGCCTGTACATAGTGGCCAGGTAGAGCTTCGTGGATGCTAAGCCATTGCAGCGTCCAATTGTTATATTCGCGCAGTTTCGACTCAGCCCTTGCTTCTGGCGTCTTCGGGTCAATCGGCGTGACCCAGAACTCGGCCTCGGCTGTGGGATCAAGGGGCGGCGCGCCGTGGAATCCAGCAACCGAGTAGCTTCCTCGTAGAAAAGGAGGCGTAGGAATTACTTTCAAATTGTCTCGCGACTTGAACGACACAATTTTCTTGTCGATGATGAACTGCCGGATGCCAACCAGGTCGTTCTGAACAGTGGCCATTAGTTGATCGCGCGTTGTGTGATCGTCCGCAATTTTGTCGAGCACTTCGCGGATGATAGTGTTTTCGCGCTCTTTGCCGGTCATGTCGGTGTGTTCGCTGTGTGCGGGATACATCTGCTTGTGCAGCGGAAGGGCGAGTTCGAGCATCTCCGCGCGTTTAGTTTTTAGCTGCTCTTCGGCGTCAGCCAACACTTGCTCGGGCGTGACTGGAGTTTCCATCACCAGCCGGAATTTTTCCGCGTACCACTCTTTCCCTAGCCGCCAGGTGCGGTCGGTCTTGCGCCTGGCGAGGTCGCTGCGCATCCATGCGTTGAAATTCTTTAGCGCCTCGACCGCGACGGGAGCGCTCTTATCGAAATCCGCTTTGCGGGTTGAACCGGCGGGAACTTCTTTCGCGACCGTATCTTGAATCAGGGCAATATTGCCATCGTTTTCCTCGAGCGCAACCTTAATGAAGATGGGATCGGCATCGGCGAGTTGCTGCTTCGCCTGATCGAGGAAGCGGGGAATTTGAGTGATCCGTGAAATGACGTGGCCCAGCCGCACATCCTTGGGCGCGTATTCGTCGGTCAGCGGCTGGAACAGCGCTTCGCCGAGCAGTTCTACATAGACGGTGGGATTATGTTTGTAATTCTGTATCTTGTCGAATTCAAGCAAGCTCAGGCCGATCTGGTCGTCGATCAGTTGCCAGTCGGCGGCGTCTTCCGGAGCCAGCGACTCGAGCGGTGTTTCTTTGTGGAAGCGCTCGCGCCATGTGGCATAGACGGCCCGTTGCTCCGCGATGCCAGCAGGGCTCATGTCGTCGAGCAGAGCGTCCAGTTCAATCGTCTTGCCGGTCTTTGCGTCCACATGTTTGTGGTATCCAGCCTGCGACGCGCTGGAGGGCGAGACGGCCAGCGTCTCGTGGATGAATTCTTCGCTCATCTGTGCAAACTTCGGGGAACTGGCGATCGTGCTCTTTTGAGCTGCGGCAAATGGCAGCAGAAGAAAACAATTAAGAACCAGAATTGAAAAGTTGCGCAAGCGAGTCATAGATGCCTCAAGGATTCAAGAGAAGAAGCAGTATACCGCCAAAATTTGAGAACTACTCGCGCATGTGAAAGACTTCCGCCATGGCTGAACGAGCAATTCGAATGGTGAAGCGAATCCGTGCAATTCCAGTAGTGGCCGCCTGCAAAGCCTGTGGACGGGAATTCAAAGCGCCAATGACGGCATTCGGCAGCGTGAAAGAAGCGACCGCCAACCTCCAGTTACAGTTTGATCGCCATAAGTGCGAGACGGCCCAGCCCGCTCACTGAGAAGCCGGCAACTCGAAAAGAACATTCGTGCAAGATTCGGATCGAGGCCCCACAAAACGGGCCCGCGAATTGTCTCTGACATGTTAGCCCTCAGCACTTTGGCCCGGTCGGTGGATAGCTTGGCGCATGAACTCTTGTTCGAGGAACCGTGGTACCCACCCGTGGAGAACAACGGGTGGGGCAGCCTCTTTGGGGTGGCCAACGTCAGCGGTTGCGGGTGTTGGCTAGCGCCCGGAGAATGACGCGGGTGTTCTGAACGATGGCCTGGCGAAGGTACATGGTGAGGGCGAACATCACGACGAGAAAGAAGAGATCGACGCGAAGCAGCGAATGCAACAGTGCGCCGAGGGACGCTGGCGGGAACAAGTGGACGTGCATCCAGATGAAAGCGATGACGGCGAGGATGCCAAGCACGCCGACGATGATCCGCGATGAACGTTCTGACCTGTCTGCGGCTGCAAGAGCTTGTTGGACGAAGGCGATTTCGGCGTTGGTATTTTCGGAGCTTGGGTGATTCGATTCGGGACTCATGCTGGATTCCTTTCGAGAGTGAGATGTTTACGGAGGGTCGAGACTCCGTAGTGGAGACGCGACTTGGCGGTGCCGACAGGAATGTCGAGAACAGCTGCGGTTTCTTCGAGCGAAAGGTCGTGCTGGTAATGAAGCAGTAGAACCGCCCGGCTCGCGGGCGAGACGCGATCAATCAGCGAGAGGAAGGCGGCGTCTGGCCTCGTGCCGAGGTCGGGATCGGGAGTGAACGTCGCAACTGGAGCGTCATCGAGGGGTTGCCATCGGTGGGCGCGTTTGAGATGGGTGATGGCGATGCGCGAGGCAATGCGCAGAGCCCAGGCATGGAAGACTGCCGGCTCCCGCAAGAACTGGAGCTTGCGAAAAATTTGGATTGAAGTCTCCTGAAGAATGTCGTCGGCGAGATCGGTCCCGGCGAGGCTGGTAATGTAGCGACGCAATGGGGCGTGGCTGTTACGAAGGAGCTGCTCCAGGGCTGCCCGGTCGCCGGTCTGGGCGAGCAGGACAAGAAGCGTCTGATCGGACGGGGAAGGGTCCTCCGCGTGTGATGGGCCGTGCATGCTTGAAAGAGGGGCTACGTGGAATTGGAGTTCGGTTCTTTCGAAAGAATATTTAACGAATGTCATCCCGTGCGCGACGACATTGACGGCAAGGACACAATCAAGGCCAGTCCTGGGAAGCGTGCCGGATGCGAAGCACATTTACGTGCGTATCGACAACCTCGTACACGACGATGTAAGGCCACGGCGGAAAAACCAGTTCGCGGGTGTCCGCGCTCAGCGACGGCAGTGTAAATCGTGCTGGCAGCTCGTCGCGCGAGGACTTTCTTTGCGGATGCGTTCGACAATGGCGGCAAGGTTGGCCGCTGCGTTGGAAGTCCATTGGACACGCGTCACGGATGAAACATTCGCTCGATGCGCTCAACTACCTCTTCATGGTCCAGAAGGCCGCCGCGCCTTGCGCTGGCGCGCCCTTCCTCAACGGCAGCAAGAAAGCGCTCGTCATAATCCAGCATCCGGTCAATGCCTTCTTCGACTACTTGCCTCGGATCTTTGCCCACTCTCGTGGCAACCTGATGTAGGCGACTCTCCTGCTGGGGAGTGAAATTAACTTCCGTGCCGTCAAGACTAGGACCGAGTAACGGGCCCTGTCAACTTCTCGCGATCCGACTTCTGGGGTGCGATATTGTTGGCTCTCCACCTTAAGCCAACTGGATATTGGTAGCATAGCGAGGGATCGTCGAACGCTGCTTGAGTGCGCGATTCACGCGACCCGGCTCGGTGAGGCACGTTCCGCCATTTAGCAATGAAAAAACTTACACGCAAGGGCGGTCGCCGTTCCTCACGACAGGATCGGCTTGAGCTTCGCGTGCTTTATGAAGACGATGCCGTCGTGGTTCTCAATAAGCCGGCCAAATTGCTGGCGGTGCCGGCGGAAAACTCGGCTACTCCATCGGCGCTAACTCTTCTAGCTGGCGAGCTAAAGTTAAAGCGGCAACGGGCTTTTGTCGTGCATCGCATCGATCGTTACACGTCAGGGATTCTGCTCTTCGCTAAAACCTGGCCGGATCGGGAAGCGCTGGTGCAACAGTTTCTCCGACACACTCCGGTGAGGCAATATCTCGCCGTTGTTCGCGGCCATCTCCGAATTAAAGAAGGAACTCTCGTTCACCACTTTCGGCAAGAAGGCATGTTTCAAAACGTGACGAGCGAAAGCGATCGAAAAGCGGCTCGCGCGGAACTGCGCTATTCCGTCGAACGCCCGCTTCGCGGCGCAACCCTCGTCCGAGTCTCGCTGGTGACGGGATTACAGAATCAAATCCGCGTACAGTTTTCGGCAATCGGCCACCCAGTCATCGGCGACCGAAAGTACAATCCGGCGGAAGCGCTGGAGCGGCGAATTACTCGGGTCGCTCTCCACGCGGCGCATCTAGAGTTCATTCATCCGCGCTCGGGCGCAGGTGTCTCTATCGATTGCGAGCCTCCACCGGACTTTCAGGCTCTGCTTCAAGCATTGGGGTTGCCGGCACGCAGGCGTCAATGACGGCGGATGCAGAGAAAATCTAGAAGGCTGCGCCGTGGTTCCCACACAATCAAAAAGCGAGATTACGTTTTATTTCTCCGGATAGGGACAGTTCTCAGTTAGATTCGCGCTCACAAACCTAAGGTGACTGCGCGCGCGGGCGCACTCCGTCAGGCGAGGCGCGCGATTAAGCAGGGACGTACGTCAAGCGAATCAGGTCCTCCGCGATGAGATCGCTAGACACCAAGTGAAGCGATGGCCGGGGACCGGCGAAGAATGGCGTGCCACTGCCAAGCACGACCGGGCGAAGATAGAGCCGATACTCATCGATGAGACCGCGCTCGGTGAGGCTTTGCGCCAGGCGGGGTCCGCCAACGGCAATCTCGCCAGGCAACTCGGCCTTCATCTTGCGTATCGCCGCCTCGAAGTCATCCGCGACCAAGGTGGCGTTAGGGCCAACTGACTTGAGCGAACGCGACACGACCCACTTCGGCTGGCTCCGCCACGCTGCTGCGAACTCGTGTTCGTCTGCGTCCCAGTCAGGCTGGTCTTCGTCCCAATAGCGCATGACTTCGTAAAGGCCGCGGCCATAGATGGATCCGGTCAGGCCACGCACTTGTTCGACGAAGTGACGAAAAGCCACGGGCACAGGCGGCCCTAACTTCTTGTGGTCAACGTAGCCATCCAAAGACTGGTTCATACCGTAGACAAGTTTCGCCATGCTGCCACTCTCCTTGTTAATTCCTTCAAACTCAGACTCAACCCGGTATTGTCTTTTCGTTCTTGTGTCTCTTACTCTAGCCAGGTTCCGGTTGTTCCGCTAACGGGGAAGTGGCGATATATGTCGGAAAAGGGTCAATCTTCCAAGTCCATGTTCGTGGCCCAAAAGAATGCGGAAAAATTGCGTCGCCTTTATGACAGCGATACTCCAGTGCTGGCAGTTGCCTTTGAGAGGCGGACGGTTGAAGGCTGGACGCCGGAGCATAGTCATCGGCGGGGGCAACTGATCGCACTGACCGCGGGGTTGCTGGTCATAGAGGCGGGAAGTGAACGATGGATGTTTCCCTCGCAGCGCTGCGCGTGGATTCCGCCAAATTGTACCCACGCCGCGCGTTCGGTCGGAGGGGCGGCCGGCTCGATGGTGGATTTGTCTCCGGAGATATGCGGCGGGCTGCCCAAAACGCCTTGCGTGTTCAATTCATCGGAACTGTTGTTCGCCATCGTTCATCGCATGCTCGGTTGGGATCTGCATCAGCCGCTCAACGCGTCACAGAAACGCTTGATCGCAACGCTTCGCGATGAGATTCGACAGCCTAATCGGGAGGCCCTGCGTATGACCATGCCAAAAGAAGAAAGATTGACGAGAGTTGCAGACGCACTGATGGACGATGTTGGCGACAGTCGCACTCTGGACGCCTGGGCGCAGTTTGCGGGGATGGGCCGCCGCACTTTTATGCGCGCGTTTTCGGCCGAGGCAGGAATGTCGTTCGGCCGTTGGCGACAGCAGGCGCGCTTGTTTGCCGCCCTTGAGATGCTGGCACAAAAGAAACCTGTCACCGAGGTCGCGATCGCAGTCGGTTATGACAGCGTGAGCGCGTTCATCGAAATGTTTCGGACGATGCTGGGAACTACGCCGCAGGCATACTTTCGCGACCGGCGTTCGTGAGCGCATCCGCGTGCTGGTCGCAGCAGCGGTCGTGGCGCACACAATGAAAAAGCGATGGTGGGGTCGCCCGGTCGAAATTTCAGTCACTCTTTGGCTGGTTCCCAAAGCTCGATGGAGTTGCCGTCTGGATCTTTGAGCCAGGAAAAAGTTCCCATGCCCGGATACTCTTCGGTCTTTTCGATTTCGACGCCCTTGCTCTTGAGTTGGCTGAGTGCTTCCGCCATGTTCTTGACCGTGTAATTAATTTTGCCGGTGCGCGGCTTGCCTTTGATGTCTTCTTTCGTAGGCATAATCGCCCACGCCATCGTTCGCTTGATCTCGGGATTGTTAATGTCCCTGGATTCGAAGGTTGCGTAGGTTGAGTTGCAGTCGGCATCTTCGCCTGCGGGAAGAATTCCGAGGCAATCGCGATACCACGCAGCCAGTTTTTGTGTGTCGTTGGAAAAAAGAAAAACGCCGCCGATTCCGTCGATCATAAGTTCTCCATTTAGAAAGTCTGTTCAGCTCTGGGCAAGCAACAGCAGGTTCCTCGAGTGCGCGGAATGACAAAAGTTTAGCGGAGCTATGCTAACTCCTCAACTCTCCCGGTTTACGGACCGGCAGGCACCAGATTTCCGTGACGGCGCAGCTCAAGCCGTGCCCTTCCGCAATTAAGATACAGTGAAGCGACATGGGGCAGAGCTTGACATGATCAATTCCACCGAAGCGCAGTTGTTTGTCGCCGACATCCAGGCGTCGTGCGATTTCTATGTCGAGAAGCTGGGCTTTATGGTTGCGTTTGTTTACGGCGATCCACCATTTTATGGGCAAGTCGTCCGTGACCATGCGCGGTTGAATTTGCGGGTGGTTGGCAAGCCGGTGTTTGCCGGCGATGTTCGGGAGCGAGAAGGTCTGCTTTCTGCGACACTCAACGTCGCCAACTCGGACGAGATCAAACAGCTATTTCTGAGCTATCAGGCAGCGGGAGTGAGCTTTCAGCAGACTCTGAAGAAAGAGCCGTGGGGCGCGAGAACATTCGTTGTCCGCGACCCGGATGGAAATTTGATTTTGTTTGCCGGTCCGGCCGATTGATTGTTTGATACGCTGATTCGTCGATTTAACCTTTTCACTTACGTTGGATTCGCTGCCAATCGTTCGATAAAAAAACCATGACGCCTGAACACGAAGAGCTTCTGCGAGAGTTTCGAGACTTTGCCAGTACAAGTCCAACGGCGCAGACCATGATGGAGCGCATCTCTCAGCGTTTGCATGAAAAAATGACGCGCTACAACTGGGTGGGCTTTTATGTGGTCGATCCGACTGACCCTGGAACTCTTCTGGTTGGCCCTTTTGTCGGGAGTTTTACGCCGAACGCGCGCATTCCGCTGGGGACAGGTCTTTGCGGTGCGGCGGCGAGCAGCGGACGGACGGTGGTGGTGCCTGACGTTTCGAAGGATCCCCGCTACCTTGCTGGATCGACGTCGGTGAAGTCGGAGATCGTTGTCCCGATCATGGTGAAAAACAGACTCGCCGCCGAACTGAATATCGAGAGCTATTTTGAGGGCACGTTCACTAAAGTCGAGAAGGATTTCATCGAAGCCTGCGCTGACGTTGTGAAGGGCGTTTTGGGGCGCTGACCAGAGAGTTATACCGATCCCAGTCTTCTGACAATTGCTCCAGATTGTTGCGGAGTCGCCTGACGGCTCGGCTGAAGCCGAGCCCTTTCAAACCCTTAGCGGAGATGGAAGCCTGCGCGAGATCGCTTCGACTGGGGTCAGGAGGTCCCTCGCCCCGCAGGTGAAAGCGCGGGGCTTCGGGATGACGCCTTCAAGTTCTGGTTGAGGGTGTCGGCGTCCCCTTGCAACCATTGTCGACGTCCTTGCAACTAAATTGTTAGTTGACGTTTTTGAGGTGATCCCGTCTAATGGGTGTCGGGACGAGATATCGGTCGGAGTTTGAGGAGATTTGTGCCGCGTAAGAGTTCCATTGTGCTGACGGAAGCTGAACTTCGGTTGATGGACGTGATCTGGAGCCGGGGTTCGGGGACGGTGCAGCAGATACAGGAAGCGCTGCCTGAGGAGTCGCCGCTGGCGTATAACTCCGTGCTGACGACGATCCGGATTCTGGAGAAGAAGGGGTACGTCGCTCATGAAAAAGATGGGCGCGCGCATGTTTACCGGGCGCTGGTTGAAAAACAGGATGCGACGCGGTCGGAGATCAGTCATCTATTAGGAAGATTTTTTCAGAACTCCAGGGAGTTGCTGGTGCTGAACCTGCTTGAAGACAAATCACTGGACGCGGCCGAGTTGAAGAAGCTGCGCGGATTGCTTGAGGCAAAGCGATGATGAGCGGATTCCTTTATGGTTCGTGGGCGGGAGTCTGGGCGGGGCGAATGGTGAATGACGTCGTGGCTGGCGTCGCGTTGGCGTTTGTAGCTTGGGCGGCATTGCGCCTGGCTGGATGGCAGAATTCAGGGACTCGATTTGCGGTGTGGTTCGCGGCGCTGGTGGGAATTGCCGCGCTGCCGATGATCGGAACGGCTGGCGTATCTGGGGCGGGTGCGAAGCTGGCGCTGCCAGAGTCGTGGGCAGTGGTTGCGCTGGCGATGTGGGCTGCGGTGTCAACGGTGCTGCTAGGCAGAGTAGGCGTCGGATTGTGGTCGCTGAGAAAACTTAGGCGAGGATCTGCGGCAATTGGGCGTGCCGAGCAGGGGATGGATCCGCTGTTTGAGACGCTGGAAAAGTTCAGCGGCGGACGGAATGTGGTATTGCTGCGATCTTCGCACTTGCGGGTTCCCACGGCTGTAGGATTTTTCGCTCCGGCGGTGATCTTGCCTGACTGGGCGCTGCGGGATTTGTCGGGGGCGGAATTGAATGCGGTGGTGCTGCACGAAGTCGCCCATCTACGACGGCGCGATGATTGGACGAACCTGGCGCAACAGGTATTGAAGGCAGTTTTCTTCTTCCATCCCGCGGTGTGGTGGATCGAGCGCAAGCTCACGCTAGAGCGCGAGATGGCGTGCGATTCTTTTGTGCTGGCGCGGACGGACAATCCGCACGCCTATGCCGAGTGCCTGGTTTCGCTGGCGGAGAAAAGTTTTCTGCGGCGCGGTTTGAGCATGGCGCAGGCACTCGTGGGGCGCGTGCGGCAAACGTCATTGCGCGTGGCTGAGATTTTGAGCTTTGGCCTGACCGGCCAAAAGACGAGCGGAGCAGGGAAACCGGTGTTGGGGTTGGTGGCGGTTCTGGCGCTGGCTTCCGTGGGTGAAATTACGCGGATACCGCAACTGGTAGCGTTCGGTGGAGAGAATCACGTTGCGGAGAATGCGGGAGCGACGCAGGTTTTCGAGCGCGGGTCGATGAACATTGCGCCGACTTTGGCTTCGTACACGATTCCTTCGAAGGCAAAAGTCAAAGCAAATGGAAAACGTCCGATGCGCATGCATTCGCGATTGAGTAAAGTCGCGGCCAATGTCCCGATGGATGAGGTAAGGCCGGTTCCGATTCCGGCGATACTTGCGCGGATGGAAGCGGAAGTGGTGTCCTCGCCAGTGTTTGTGGTGCTGCGGACTGAGCATGTCACGCCCACAGGCCAGATGTTTTGGAGTTTCAGAATTTACGAATTTGCGGTCTATCATCCGGCGGAAGCGTTGGAGCAGAAGATTCCGGGAAAGCAGATTTAGGGTGGGCTGCGGCGGGTGGGCTTACGCGCAACGGCGTTTTGCGGGGAGATCCCTCAACCTGCTGAAGAAAACGCGGGGCTTCGGGATGACGCCTTTCGGGTGAGGTGGGAAAGAACTTTAGGGGGCCCTCGAGATGATTTGCGGTGGTTTAGTGTCGCTGTAATAACTAAATTCTTAGTTGCACATAAAGGAGAAGCGAAATGCAGAATGGGACGAAGCGAATGGGTTTGAAGCGGCGAATCATGGGAGTGGCACTGGCGGCGACTATTGTGGGATCAATGGTGGCCTACGAAGTGGCGCGCCCGGTGACGGCGCGAGCAGCGTCACCAGCGCCGGCGCAGGCGGCGATCGACGACAAGAGCGTGGACGCATTGCTGGCGCTTGACCGGGCGATGGAAACTCTGGCGGCGCGGGTCACTCCGGCGATCGTCAACGTGGCGGTGACGTCGCGTAGGGGTCCGGGTCCACAGATGGGTGGCGGCGGACCGGATGGCGAAGATGAACCGCAGCAAATGCCGCAAGGCATGCCGCCGGGAATGCAGCAATTCTTTGGCCCATTTTTCCACGGGCGCGGTGGCCCGATGCAGCCGCAGATTGAACACGGCATTGGCAGCGGCGTTTTCATTTCGCCGGATGGATACATCATCACCAACAATCACGTGATCGAGGGAGCGACCGACATACGCGTGACCATGACGGACCGAAGAATCCTGAAAGCGAAGTTGATTGGGACCGATCCGCTGACCGACGTGGCGGTGATCAAAGTCGAAGGGTCGGGCTTTCCGAGCGTGCCGTGGGGCGACTCGACGCAACTGCGTCCGGGCGAAACGGTGCTGGCGTTCGGCAATCCTTATGGATTCAGGTTCACAGTGACGCGGGGAATTGTAAGCGCGTTGAACCGGCCGAGTCCTTTCTCTGACGACAGGCGCAAGCCGGGACAATTCATCCAGACGGATGCGGCGATTAATCCGGGCAATTCGGGCGGACCGCTGGTGGATGCGCGAGGCGAAGTGATCGGGATCAATACGTTTCTGGTTTCGCCTTCGGGCACATTCTCCGGGATGGGATTCGCGATTCCGACGCAGATTGTCAGGCCGACGGCGGAGGCGCTGATGCGCGACGGAAAAGTGACGCATGGGTTTATCGGCATCGGCATCAGCGATGTGACGCCGGAAAACTCGAAGTTCTTCGATCGCAAAGACAACACCGGCGCGATCGTGACGCAGGTGGACCCGGCATCACCGGGCGCGAAGGCGGGACTGAAGACAGGCGACGTAATTGCCGAACTGAATGGAAAGAAGATCAGCGACGCGGGCGAGTTGCAGGTGATTGTTGGGCAGACGCCTCCGGGTACGACGATCAAGGTTGGAGTGGAACGCGATGGCAAGATCGTCACAGTCCCGGTGACGCTGGAAGCGATGGGAGCGCGGGACAAGGGCGGCATGGAGAGTTCGTCTAATGGCTCACAAGACAAGCCGCGGTGGGGAATTGGGCTGACCGAACTGACGCCGGAGCTGCGCGATCAGATGCAAGCGCCATCGGATTTGCACGGCGCGGTGGTTGAGCAGGTGATGCCGGGAAGTCCGGCGGACGATGCCGGACTGCAACGGGGCGACGTGATCGAGCAGGTCAACCGCAAGGACATGCATTCAGTGGGCGAAGTGCAGGATGCGCTGAAGAGTATTGCGAAAGGTCAGGACGCGCTGGTGCTGGTGTGGTCGGGTGGCGGCAGCAGCTTCCGCGTGATGCATGCTGGCGAAGGGATGTAGCTGAGAGAGGTGTTCTCCTTGGGAAGCGCCGGGCTGGTTCCCCGGCGCTCTTTTTTTGTCCGTTTTAAGAGGCCGGCAAAAACTTTCGGGGCCGAGCTGCCGGGCTCGGCCCCGATGTTCACCGTACGGTACGTTGCCGCCCGACCGATGAATGCCTTTGATTCTGAAAGTGACTCAGACATGTTGGCAGAGTGTGACTTGAAGTTCAAGGGGAGAAAGCACGATATTCGACTTTCATAGAAAACTTTACAAAGCGGGATAGAAGTGGGTTACGCACAGCACCTTCGCCCGACGATTATTGTTGCTGAGCGGCAGTTTGTTTGGGTGCGGCGTCTTTCGTGGGAGGCGACGGCATATCCACCCGGAGTTCGATTTCCGCCACGTCTCCGGCATAGGTTTGGTCTTTCGCGGCTTTGTAGCGGACGACGGCGCGAAGTCCTGCGAGATGGTGGCACAAGCTGAAGTGATCGCGTCCGTACCAGACGGTGTCGGAGTAGCCGGTGGCGAAACCGCCTGAGCTGTGAAAATGCATTTGCTGGCCGTCGCTGTCGAGGACGAGTTCGAAGGGGATGTTTTTGTCTTTGTCCGCACACTGGATTGATTGGACTTTGCCGGAAACGGCCTGAGTGTCTTTGGGAACTGAATCCGTCATGCCTTCGGCGGGAGGGCGATGTGCCTGGGGAATTTTATTCCAAATTTCCACGGCTTCGTCGTGATCGGGGCCGTTCCAGCGAGTGGCCACATAAGAGGAAATCATTCCGGCTTCCTCGTCCTGGCCCATCAATTGGAGAATATGGGCGACCAGGAGAAAGTAGCCGGCGCGGCCGGGTTCGAGGTTGGCGGCTTTGCGCGCCATCAAGAGCGCATTGTTCAAATTGCCGGCGCGGACGTGCACCAGCGCAAGCTGGACGTAGGCTTCGGCAAACTGCGGGTTGATTTGAAGAGCGCGAAGGCAGGCTGAGTAAATGGCGTCGTCTGCATCTGGGATGCTGCTGTGGGTCGCGGCAAGCATGGCCTTGTAGTAAAGAGATAAATAGAGTTTGGGATCCAAATCGAACGCCTGGCTAAATTCTTTCGCAGCTTCTTCGTCGTTACCTTCGCCGAAATATAAGAAACCCATGTTTTCGTGGGCAGGCGCGAACTTCGGATCGTCTTTCAGCGCCTGCTCGAGCAGGGGACGAGCGTCCTTTAGATCACGCATCCAGACGTGATAGCTGCCGATTTCGGTCTCGCTTTCGGCTGGGCTGACGGCGCGGACAGTGAATTGCTTGTCGTCAACTTTTGGCAGGTCTTTCATGACGACGCTCTTCATGGTCAGATCCTGCAAATAAAAATTTAAGCCTTCATAGAATTTCTGCGGAGGCCCGAAGACTTGGGTGAAAGCCTTTTCCTGCTCGACGCCCTGGTCGAGAAGACCGTAGAACTGGTCGAGCTTTTTGCCGCCTTCCATGCCGTTGCCAAATTCCATGTAATGAACCATGGCCCAGGCCTGGGCGTAGAACATGTCCATCGATACATCGTGGGTGCGGATGGAACCGGTTTTCATCATGACATCAATGGGAATGAGAGCGTGGCTCTTAAGCGTGCGGATACGCACGGATGGGTAACCGAGCACGACGTTGTCGCCTTCGAAATGGGTACTGCCGAAGAATTCAGCCATGCCTTCGTCGAGCCACATGGGAAGCCAGCGCGTATTCATGTGAAGGATGCTGTGGACGTATTCGTGGTAGATGACGTTGAAACTGTTCTGCGCTCCGCGCAGATTTCCGTCTTCGGATACATCCATGCGGACGACGGCAAACTGCTTTTCCCAACCTTGGTTGTAAAGTCCGATGACTTGCGTCGGCTTGCCGGGCGGCCCGAAGATGCGGTTGAGGTCGCCGGCAGTTTCCTGGCCTTTAGCGGCGAAGACGAGTAACGGCGCGCCAGTGTCGAGGCGGAAGCGGCGAATCTTGAATTCGAAGACGTTGTGCATCTGCTCGAATTCTCGGGCGATGTGGCGAGCGTCTTTTTCATTGCCGTTAGTGAGCACGCGAAAGTGAGGGCTGCGGATTTCAGTCCACGGCTTGTCGGAGGCGGCTGAGGGTAGGGACATGAACGCAATCAAAACGCCGCATGCGAACGATGTTTTTACGACGGACCGCATAAGCGGATTCATGGTGCAAGATGGCGGGATTCGTGTCAATAGAGAACGTGGTTCGCGGCGCGGCCAGGCTCTCGCATTGCATGGAATATCCCTCGACTCAGCTCAGGGCAAGTCGCACAGAAGGGACGGAACGCCCGATGGTACTTCGGTAACTGAGGGAGTAGTACTTCGGAGATTAGAATTCGCTCATCGGCATTAAAATCCATTCGTTTGGATACCTTTGAGTTCGCTGATTCGGAAAGGAAGTCTCACTTGAAAAAAGAATTGTGGAGAGAAGAGAAGGTTGCGATGGCTGACTGTGGATCGATCCGGTCGAGCCGAAAAGCTTTGGCAACGAGATTGAAGCGAATTGCTCTGGGGGTTGCGGCACTGAGTGTTGGCGCACTGCTGACGGCATGCGGCGGGTCGAGTTCATCATCATCTGGAACTCCGACAACTACGCCGGTGCCTTCGGGCACGGTCACGGAATACCAGATACCGACGGCGAACTCCGGTCCTGCGGGAATCGTGACAGGATCCGACAATAACTTGTGGTTTCTTGAAGCGAACAACAACACCAATCAGGCGGCGAAGATCACCACGGATGGCACGGTGACGGAGTATCCACTATCAACGAGCACTGCCTTTCCCGAAGAAATTGTGAACGGCCCGGACGGCAATCTGTGGTATGTGGATGAGTTGAACGATCTCGGCAAAATCACGACTGCCGGGGCGGTGACCCTTTATTCGGGAGTGGCGCCGAACGGCGGAGAGATCGCAGTTGGCTCTGACGGCAATTTCTGGGTGCTCGACTTCAATGGCGATACGGTACAGGTATTCGACACCACGGCTGCGCTTTTGGCAACGTTTCCCGCAGGCTTCGCTTCTTCGGGATTGCAGGGCGAAGCAATCACCGAGGGGCCAGACGGCAATATTTGGTACGACAGTTTTGGTGGAGATAACGTCGTCAGCATGACTACTGGGGGCGCCACTACGACCTATGATTTGAGCGGACAATATTCGGGATCGTTTCGCCAGATCACGACTGGACCGGACGGAAATCTCTGGGTTGCGGATGAAGGCGACGACTTGATATTGAAAGTCACAACGTCCGGCAGCGTGACAGCGTTTCCTGTGCCGACGGCCAGCGCGCAGCCGTACGGAATCACAGCCGGGCCTGACGGCAACGTGTGGTTCACGGAAATCAATGCCAGCCAGATCGGACGAATCACGCCGACCGGGACGATCACGGAGTACCCGATACCGACGACGAATGCCGGACCGTTTCACATTACGACGGGGCCGGATGGATATGTGTGGTTTACGGAAACTAACGTGAACCAGATCGCCAAGATCAAGCCGTAGAGTCGCGTGCGACGAATGTCGGCTTGGATGACTAGCAGCCCGTGTCTAAAGTCCGGTCAGCTTGGTCGTCGGAGAGCACAATCTGTCGGAGTGCCGCGACGGTTGGGTACATCGCTTCTTTCTGGAGCTGTAGCCCCATATGTTCTGTTCCTTGTCGCCACAGGTATTCCGCGATCTGGTCATCCGTCGCGCCAGTCGTGAGCAGGTGAAATAGAGAACCCAGACAGCAATCGTACTCGTCCTGAGCGTTGGGCTCGTCCTTAACTCCGATTGGGTCCCACACATCCAACAGTACACGGCGGACCTCCGCCCTTATGCGCCGCGATTCGTACTTATCGATCATGTCACCCTCACATCTCTCTTCTCGCTTTGTGCCGAAGCCGATTCAGGGTAGTGTATCGCCGCTGCTAGGGGTGCGGCGGAAGCCGCGCCCCTTTTTAACGGCGGCAAGCCGGGTAGTTTGGCTTTCGCGAGGGGCTGGCGTATTGGGAGATACATGCACTCCGTCTGCGGAACAGTTGCGTTCAAGATGACGCCGGGGTGGCGGTAACAAGCGCGGCTGCGCTCGATCAGATGACTGGGCCAGGTTCTGGCTTTCGCGACCAACTGGCTCTGTGGGAGATGCCATCGACTGCGCTCAGGGCAGTTCACTTAGCCTGAAACGCGACTCCGCTCAGGACCACGGCAGAGGACTAAACGAGTGAAGGCACGGCCGGAGCCGTGCCTTTTGATCTACGCCCCGCAATCTAGAACAGGAATTTCAATCCCAACTGGACGGCGCGGCTGCCGCCCGATCCAATGACTGGGTTGGCGGCGGCTACGTCGGGCGTGGCACATTCACATCCGAACGAACCGGGAGCGCCGGGATCGTTCTGGCCGTAGCCGTTTTGTCCGCCATAGGGGTTTGCGAAATTGGGGTGGTTGAGAATGTTGAAGAACTCGGCGCGGAACTGCGCGCGCAGGCGTTCACCCAAATGCCAGTTCTTGGCGACGGAGAAATCCAGATTGCGGAAGCCGGAATCGCGGAAAGTGTTGCGGCCCATGGTGCCAAATTGGCCGAAGCCGGGAGGGATCATAACGGAACTGCCTTTGGCGTAGCATCCCCAGGTGCCGAGAGCGGCAAGCAGGGCGGGAGTGTTGGCCTTCGCTACGCAGGCGGGATTGGTGGTTCCCGAGTAGTAGGGAATCGGTTGGGGTCCGGCGTTGAAGTCGGACGGATTGCCGAAGAAATCCCAACGCTGGGGGGTGGCTTGCGGTGGGCTGACCGGAAGACCGCCCAGGCCGACGAGGTCGGTGGTGAGATCGATTGGGCCCCAGGGTTGGGCGCTTTCAAGAGTGGTGATGGTGTTGAGTTCCCAGCCTTCGAGCATCTGGCCGTAACCCTTCTTTCCGGGTATAGCGTAGGTCAGCGAAAGTGTGAACCGATGGCGAATGTCGAAATCGCTGTTCCCGTATTCCTTGGCGACGTTGGTGGAATCCTGCGGCAGTCCGGAACCCGCGCCGAAGTCCCAATTGGCGCCGACGTCGTCGAGCGAGTGGGCGAAAGTGTATCCCATGACCATGCTGAGGCCGTGGTAGTTGCGCGCGTTCAAGGTGGCCTGAAGGCCGTTGTAGTTCGATTTGTAGAAATTGCCCATCTGGAAAATGTTGCTGAGGTAGGGAAACTTCGCGTTGTAGGGGCGAGTGGCTTGCGAATCGGTACCGGGAGCTTCCTGGTTGGCATCGCGAATTCCGACGAGGTTAGAGCCGTGATTGCCGACGTATCCGACTTCGAGGGTAAGGTTCGGCGAGAACGAATGTTGAACGTTGAGGGAGTATGTCCACACGTAAGGTGTGGTCAGGTTGCGTACAACGCTCATGATGGGGCAAGGATTCGCGTTGACTGGATCGCAAGTGATGCGGCTGCCGCTAACATTGCCGTAGAGCGGAGTGGCGCTATCCCACTGCGGGGGCGTTGGCGGAATGGCGAGATTGCCGGCCGTAATGGTGCCGCCGGCGGTGTCTCCAGCAGCGTCGATGACCGCGCCGGTGGGGACGTTCGTGAGGCCGAAACTATTGTTGAAAGCGAGAAACGATTCCCAGTTGACGGTTTCATAGATCAAGCCGAAGCCGCCGCGGAGAACGGTGTTGCCTTTACCGGTAATGTCCCATGCGAATCCGGCACGGGGGCCGAAGTTTTTGTGGTCGGGATTGTAGGGACCTTTAACGCCATTGATGCCGACCTGAATCAACCCGGTGGGCGAGTTGGGATCGAAATTGCCGAGAAGATTGTGTTCCTCTTTGAGGACGGTGCTGAATTCGTAGCGCACGCCGAAGTTGACGGTGAGATTCTTAGTGGCGCGCCAGTCATCCTGGAAGAATCCGGCGTAAGCCCAGTTGTGAAGATGGCGCGTGGGATCCCCAGTCTGGACGGAAGCTTTGAAGGGATCGCCAGCGAAGAAATCTTCGAGCGCGGTGGATCCGTTGGGATTCGACGCGGTGGGCGCGAGAGCGACGCCACCGAGGAAAGTGATGCTGCCTCGAGCATTGCCGAATGCACCGCCGTTGACGTTGTTGCGATGGAACTCGCCGCCAAACTTCAGGGAATGTTTACCAGCGGTGTAAGAGAGCTGATCGATGAATTGAATGATGCTGTCCGGGCCTTGAAGTTTTGGCCACTTGAAGCCGCCGAGTCCGGGAATGAATGCGCCGGCGAAACCGATGCGCGGCAAGCCCCCGGTGAATGGGCCGCTGACCCCGGTATCTAGGCCGTAAGTGGAAGCGGTAGTGTTGAGGTCTCCGGGCAACGTCGGCTGATAAAGACGGTTGTATCCAAAGCGGGCTTCGTTGACCCAGCGAGAGCTGGGAGTGAAAACCCAGTTTCCGCCCACGACCTGAGCGCGGGTATGGATATCGGAGCGCCACTTCGACTGGTATTCAGGAAAATCTTCGACCGTGCCGGTGTTGTTGCCGAAAAAGTAGAAACCGCTGACAGAATTTCTTTGGTTCAGGGTGTAGTCGAGCTTGGCAACGCCGTTGTCCACGCCGACCTGGTTGGGAAATCCGTTCACGATGTTGATAGTGGGATTGTTGTTGGTGGGGAAGCCGGTGCCGTTGCAGTTGACGGTGGCGCCGGTGACGGTGCAACCGGAGATAGTCTGGCTGGCCTTGCTGATGGGAACGCCGTTGGCAACGAGATCGGCGATGGCGTTGGGGATGCTGCCGCCGCAGTCCGCGCCGGCGAGCCCGGGAGCGGTGCAGTTAATGCCTGCGCCTGGAGCCAGCCCAAAGGCGACCATGGACGGGCTGGAAACGCCGCCGAAAGAGTTACCCACGTCGTAACGCTGGCCTTCGTAGGCTCCGAAGAAGAAGGCTTTGTCTTTGATAATGGCGCCGCCGATGCTGCCGCCAAACTGTTCGAGAGTTCGCGAAGTCTTGGGGGCTGGCGATTGTCCGAAAGCGCAGGGGTTGGCAGCGCAGTTGAAGTAGTTGCGAGCGTCGAAAGCGCCATCGCGTCCGAAAGCGAACGCGGAGCCGTGCAGGGCGTTGGTGCCGGATTTCAATCCCACGTTGACGACTGCGCCGGGCTTCCAGCCAAACTGCGCGGGCGGATTTTCCTGCACGTTGAATTCCTGAATGGAATCGATGGGCAGGATGGTGGCGGAGTCGCCGGCGATTCCGGCCCCGTTGATGATGCCCTGGCCGGAGAAAGGCTCGCTGTTGAACAAGCCTTCGACGATGTAGGCGTTGTCTTCGGCGCGAAGGCCGTTGGTGCTGGTGGTGGAGAAACCGCCGCCGGGATAACGAACCACGCCGGGGCGGAGCTGAAGCAGGTTTTCGTAATTGCGTCCGTTAAGCGGAAGGTCGTTGATTTCTTTGTTGCTGAGGGTGCCCCCGAGGGTCGAAGTGGTGCTGTTGATGAGGGGGACTTCTTCGGTGACGACGATGACGTCGGAAACCTGGCCGGGCTGGAGCGCGAGATCGATGCGGACGTCCTGGGCGACTTCGACGCCGACGTTCACGCGTTCGATAGCTTTGAAGCCTTTAGCTTCGGCGCGCACTTTGTACTGGCCGGGTTCGACGTCGGGAGCGGCGTATTCGCCGCCGGAGTCGCTGGTCAGGGTGCGGGAGGTTCCGCGCTGCACGTCGGTGATCGTGACGGTGGCGCCCGCGACGGACGCACCGGTTTGATCGGTGACCGTGCCGAGGATGCGCCCGGCATTGATTTGCGCAAGCGACGACAAGCAGAGAGAAAGCGCGACGGCTGCGAGACCAAGTAAACGCGCCGACCTAGAGATGGAATGCATGACGACCCCTCCGAAGAGAATTCATATTGTGGAATGCCACAAATTGGTTCTGTAACGAGACCGCGCACACCAGCAAGTTTTCGGTTGTGGATTCGCCATCATACTTGCAATTCGGGTTGTGCGCACTTGTAAACATGAAAAGTTTTTATGCTTCCAGGGCAGAATTCAAAACAGCGCCATCGAGTTCATGCTCCCATCGGGCCACCACGAGAGTGGCCACGCCGTTACCGACCATATTGGTGAGAGCGCGAAACATGCTCATGAAGCGGTCAATACCGAGAATGAGAGCCATGCCCGCGACCGGAATTGAAGGGATTACGGCTAGCGTACCGACCAGCGCGATGAATGAGGCACCTTGCACGCCGCTTGCGCCTTTCGAGGTCAGAACGGCCACGGAAAAAATTGTCAATTGCTGCATGAAGTTCAAATGCGTGTTGGTGGCCTGGGCGACGAATAAGGCGGCCAGAGTCATATATAGACTGCTGCCATCGGTATTGAAGGTGTATCCGGTGGGGACGACTAATCCGACGAGAGATTTCGAGCAGCCGAGAAGTTCCAGTTTTTCCATTAGCGTGGGGAGGGCTGTTTCGGAAGAACTGGTGGCGAGCACGAGCAGGATTTCTTCCTTTATGTAACGAAGGAATTTGAAAATGTTGAAACCTACCATCGCGGCGACCGAGCCGAGCACGATGATGACGAATGCTATGCAGGTTCCCCAAAAAGTGGCGATGAGTTTGGCGAGAGGACCGAGCGAAGAAAGTCCGTAACGGCCGATGGTAAAGGCCATCGCACCGAATGCGCCGATGGGAGCGAACTTCATTATGAGATTGACGACGGCAAAAAGCGCGTGCATCAGGGAGTCAATCAGGGCGACGACGGGGAGACACTGCCGCCCGGCGATGGAAAGAGCGAAACCGAAAAGAATCGCGATGAGCACGACTTGCAGAATGTCGCCCTTGGCGAAGGCGTCAACAACCGTGGTGGGGATGAGGTGCAGTAGGAAATCGGCGACGGTCTGCGACTTGGCCTGGCCCGAGTATTCAGCAACGGCCTTCGAATCCAGGGTGCGGGCGTCGACGTTGAAGCCGTTGCCGGGGCGAACGACGTTTCCGACCACCAGTCCCATACCCAGAGCGACGGTGGAAACGATTTCAAAATAGAGGAGGGCTTTGCCGCCGACGCGTCCGACTTTTTTCATGTCCTGCATGCCGGCGATGCCGGAGACGACGGTGCAGAAGATGATCAAAGTGATGATCATGGTGATCAGCCGGATGAAGGCGTCGCCCAGCGGCTTCATGGCAATCGCGTAAGACGGACTGATGTAACCGAAGATGACGGCCGCCACCATCGCAAGTAAAACCTGCACCCACAATGTGGAATAGAAAGGTTTGCGCTGCGCCGGGCTGGGCGGGGAGAGTGGCGGCGAAATGGGCAACGATGCCATGAGTGAAAGATGTTTACTTATGTTTTATCCGCGACCGGGAGCGGGCGCGACATCGAGCGTTTTTAGAATCCACGGAATAATGACTTGCTTGAAAATCAGAGGATCAGGCCATACCTTCACCTGACGTCCCAAGTGTCCGCCCATGGGGTTGATCCAGGCATCTTTCGGGGTGTCGCCCTGACTCAATAGCAGATAAATATCCGATATTGGAACCTGGGTGTCTTTGACACCTGCAATCACTAACATCGGCGCCATGGGTTTTCCCAGTAGTCCTTGATGGACGAGCGACATTTTGGGCAGGAACTTGGCGAGGTCATCGAGGGAATTCACGCCTTCACAGATGGACATGAGTGCGGGAACCTGATCAAACAAATATTCGCGATTGCCGAGCAGGGAGTTGTGTAGAAAATCTTCCTGGAAAAATGTGTCGATCGGGGGAGACTGAGCGCTGGCGCCGCGAAGCCGGGCGCGTTCCACGATGGCCATCTTCGTGGCCCAATAAGCGCCCCAACTGACGCCGTGAAGCGAGATCCTGTTTTTGTCGACTTCAGGCCTGCTCTGAAGGTAATCGATCACTTTTGATAGCATGCGGTCGGCGGTTTCGCTGGCCTTGATCGGAGCTTGTCCGGTGCCCGGTCCGTCGACGGCAATGTATCCAACGCCAAAGGGAAGAATCGCGGAGAAGCTTTCGGTAACGTCTTCCTTTCGGCTGTCGAGGCCGTTCACAGCGATGACAAAAGGAACCGGGCCTTGCGCATTCTTGGGGAGACGCAGGTATCCGGTGATCTCTTTGCCCTCGAAGGGAATATGCACGACTTCGAGCGGAGGATCGAAGAACTTAGCGTGGGCGAGAAAAGCTTCGAGTGCTTTTTGGTAGGACTCCTGCTTTTTTGGCGAGGCGGGAATCGGCCAGCGGCCGAATGAGTAGACGCGCCAGGCGCGGATGAAGTCAGCGTTAGCCTTGGTCGGGTCGCTCTTCTCGAGGGACCGGCCTTCGGCCATGTAGCGGTCCGCGACCTTCATAAAGCCTTCGGCCCACTCGTCTTTATCGGAGCTGTGAATATTTTCGAATGCAGATTTGACATCGGCGGGATCGAGACCGATAAGCGGGTACATGCCGTTTTCGGCGCGGTGAACGGCTTCGGTTTTAATTTCGTCCAGGGTGCGCTCGGCATGCTGTTGGGCCGATAGGTATAGGGATGAACCGGTAGATAGCAGGCAGGCGAGCAGGGTGAGGATCGATTTTCGTACCAACTTCAGCTCCTTATTGAACGCGATAACCAAAAATCTCTGGTCGGACAGCAGTACCACTATTTGGTTTATGAAGTCAAGAAATTTCGTTAATACAGGGCTTGACAACTGAGGTTAGGGTTGTGGTATAGGTGTATGACCGCTTTACCGGAAACGAATCCTTGAGCGGAGAACGCGATCATGCCAATTGCAACGATTAATCCGGCGACCGGCGAAACGGTGCGCAGTTTCGAGCCGCTGACCGATCAGCAGATAGAGGAAAAGCTTACGCTGGCATCGGCCGCGTTTAAGCGGCATCGGCGCGCGAGTTTTGCCGAGCGCGCGAAAGCCATGAACCGGGCGGCGGAGATTCTCGAGGGCGAGAAAGATTCGCTGGCAAGAATGATGACGCTGGAAATGGGCAAGACGCTGAAGTCGGCGGTGGATGAGGCAGTGAAGTGCGCGTCCGGGTGCAGGTACTACGCCGAGCATGCGGAGAAATTCCTGCGTGATGAGATAGTCGAGACCACCGCCAGCAAGAGCTACGTTCACTATCAGCCGATTGGAGTGGTGCTGGCAATCATGCCGTGGAATTATCCGTTTTGGCAGGCGGTGCGGTTTATCGCTCCGGCGTTGATGGCGGGCAATGTTGGTTTGCTGAAACATGCCTCGAATGTTCCGCAGTGCGCTTTGAAGCTGGAGGATGTGTTCCGGCGCGCGGGATTCGGCGAAGGAGTGTTCCAGACTTTGCTGATTGGCTCGGACAAGGTGGACAAGATATTGAGCGACCGACGGGTGGTGGCGGCCACGCTTACTGGAAGCGAAGGCGCGGGAGTACAAGTTGGAATTTCGGCGGCGCGCAACATTAAGAAAGTGGTGTTGGAGTTGGGCGGTAGCGATCCGTTTATTGTGATGCCGAGCGCGAATCTGGACGATGCGGTTGCGACCGGCGTGAAGGCGAGAATTTCGAATAACGGACAATCGTGCATCGCGGCCAAGCGGTTCATTGTGGCGGAGGCGATCGCGGATGAGTTTGAACGCAAATTCGTGACCCAGATGAAGGCGCTGAAAGTGGGCGATCCAATGGATGCCGCTACGGAGTTGGGGCCGCTGGCCACGGCGGAAGCGGTGAAGGACTTACAGCGCGATGTGCAGAAATCAGTGGATGCGGGAGCGCGGGTTTTGACCGGAGGCAAACCTTCGGCTGGGCCGGGGAATTTTTATCCGCCAACGGTATTGACTGACATCCCGAAAGAATCGCCGGCTTATCGCGAGGAGTTGTTTGGGCCGGTGGCGAGTATTTTTCGGGTGAAGGGAATTGACGAAGCGATCCAGTTGGCGAACGACACGCGTTTCGGCTTGGGCGCGAGCGTGTGGACGAACGACGCAGCGGAACGTGACAGGTTCATCGACGAACTGGAATCGGGAATGGTGTTTGTGAACCGCATGGTGGCTTCGGACCCGAAAATTCCATTTGGCGGGGTGAAGCAATCGGGGCACGGACGAGAACTGGGGCCGTTCGGGATTCGTGAGTTCACCAATATCAAGACCGTAAGCATTCAGTGATGGAAGCCATGGAAAATAGCCGGAAAGAGCGGCGCAAGGCGGCGAACCTGGCATGGGTAAGCAGCCGGGCGGCTGGCAAGCTGCCGGGTGTTCCCGCATACAAGGCGGTGCAGACTTCACGGCTCTACGAACAAATTGTGCGGCAGATCGAAGACCTGATCATGAAAGGCACGCTGAAGCCGGGCGATCAACTGCCCGCGGAACGGGAGTTGGCAGAGCGATTCGGAGTGAGCCGGACGGCAGTACGGGAAGCGGTGAAAGCGCTGCGGGAAAAGGGATTGGTCGAGGCGTTCAGCGGAAGAGGAACGTTTGTGACGGACGGGACGACGCAATCGATCCGCGAATCGCTCGACCGGATGATCAAGATCGGGCAGCCGGAAGGCTCGCTGCAGCTAGCGGAAGTGCGGGCAATTCTGGAACCGGAAATCGCCGCATTGGCGGCCCTGCGGGGCGACGATGCAGATCGAAAAGCGTTGCGGGCGGCGTACGAAAAGATGGAGCTGAACCGGAAAGATCCCGATGGATTCATTGAAGCGGACCTCGACTTTCATTTGGCGCTGGCGGAAGCGGCGGCGAATCCGGTGATTTTGTCCCTGATCGATTCGATTGTTGGAGTGCTGCGCGAGCAGAGGGTGAAGATTTTCAATGTCGCCGGCGGGGCGCAGCGGGGGCAGTTTCATCACAAAAGAATTCTGGAAGCGGTGGAAGCTCAAGACGGCAGTGCCGCAAGAGCGGCCATGCGGGCGCATCTGGAGCAGGTGCGGGAAGATACCAACCTGGCGTTGAAACAGCAGCCGCCTTCTTCAGCGACGAATTAGGAAAGCGAAAACACAATGGCGAACTTAGGATTTATCGGTCTCGGCGTGATGGGCGGGCAGATGGTCTCGCGGCTGCTGGACAAGGGCCACACCGTCACCGGATATAACCGCACAAAGTCGAAAGCGCAATGGCTGATCGACAAAGGGATGAAGTGGGGCGACTCGCCGCGGGCGGTGGCGGCGGCGTCCGACGTCGTGTTTGCGATGGTGACAAATTCAGCGGCGCTGGCTGCGATCACCGACGGTCCGGACGGTTTGTTGAATGAGATGAAGGCGGGCAAAACGTTTGTGGACATCAGCACGGTGAGCCCCACGTTCAGCCGAACGGTCGCGGCGAAAGTGCGGGAAAAGGGTGCGGACATGGTGGACGCTCCGGTGTCGGGCAGCGTGATCACCTTGCAGGAAGGCAAGCTTTCGGTGATGGTGGGCGGGCGGAAAGAAACGTTTGAAAAGATCAAGCCGCTGCTGCTCGACATTGGGCCGAAGGTCACGCATGTTGGCGATAACGGCCTGGCGTTGTCAATGAAGATCGCAGTGAATTTGAGTTTGCAAGTGCAGATGATGGCTTTTTCAGAAGGCGTGTTGCTGGCGGAAAAGAGCGGCATCGCTCGCGAGACTGCGGTGGATGTGCTCGTCAACAGCGCGGTTGCGTCGCCGATGATCAAATATCGCGGGCCGTTCGTCCTGGAGCAGCCCGAAGAAGCGTGGTTCGACTGCAACATGATGCAGAAAGATATGTTGCTGGCTCTGGAGTTGGGGCGGCAATTGAATGTGCCGTTACCCACAACAGCAATCAGCAACGAGTTCCTCACGGCGGCCAGAGGAATGGGTTGGGAGAAACTGGATTTCGCCGTGGTCTTTGACGTACTGGCGAAAATGTCGGGTGTGAAGACGAAGGTGGCAAAATGACGACGACCGCCCAAGCGCCGCAAAGCCCGGCCATCGCGAAAGAGAAATTGTTGCGGATGTATCGGCAGATGGTGAGCATCCGGCTGTTCGAAGAGCAGGTGAACGAGCTTTACACGCGAGCTCTGATGCCGGGGCTGGCGCACCTATATGTAGGCGAGGAAGCGGTCGCGGTGGGAGTATGCGAAGCCCTGCGGAAAGACGATTACATCACGAGCACGCATCGCGGACACGGGCATTGCCTGGCGAAAGGGGCGTCACCAGACTTGATGTTTGCCGAACTGCTGGGCAAAAAAGCCGGGTATTGCAAGGGTAAGGGCGGGTCGATGCATATCGCCGATCCGGCGACCGGGAATCTGGGCGCGAATGCGATCGTTGCGGGCAGCGTGGGCATCGCGACGGGGGCCGCGTTTTCCTCGAAGCAGCTTGGCAACGGACGGGTGGCCGCATGTTTCTTTGGCGAGGGCGCGCTGGGGCAGGGTGTTGTCTATGAAGAATTCAATCTTGCGCAACTATGGAAGCTGCCCGTTGTCTACGTGTGCGAGAACAATTCCTACACCGAGTACACACATTTTTCGGAGACGACGGCGGGCGACATCCTGCAACGCGCAACGGCTTTTGGGTTGCAAGCGGAGAAAGTTGACGGGCAGGACGTGCGGGCGGTTTACTCGGTCGCCAGCCGGTTGATCGAGCGGGCGCGGAAGGGCGACGGCCCGGCGCTGCTGCTGTGCGATACGTACCGGTACACCGGGCACCATGTGGGCGACATCAATCGCGAATACTATCGCGCAAAAACGGAAGAGCAGCACTGGAAGACAGAACGCGATCCGATCACGCTGTTTGCATCGCATCTTACGACGGAAAAGATTGCCGACGGTGCGAGTCTCGACGCGGTGGTGGCAGAAGTAACAAAGGAAATGAAAGCAGCGGTCGAATTTGCGGTTGCGTCGCCATACCCCGGCGTCGAGGAAGTGGACCAGGACGTATATGCCTGAAGAGATGCGGGAGTTGACATTCGCGCAAGCCGTACGGGAAGCGCTGGCCGAGGAGATGCGGCGAGATTCGACCGTGTGCATTTTCGGTGAAGATGTGGCCGAGGCGGGCACTCCGTTCAAGGTGCTGTCGGGATTGGTAGAGGAATTCGGCACGCAACGGGTGATCGATACGCCGATCTCGGAAGCTGGATTTACGGGAGTGGCGGTGGGCGCGGCGATGACGGGGATGCGTCCTGTGGCCGACATCATGTTTGGGGACTTCCTGACACTGGTGATGGACCAAATGGTGAACCAGGCGGCGAAAGTGCATTACATGTCCGGCGGGAAGTGGAAGGTGCCAATGGTGATGCGGACGACGCTAGGCGCGACGCGGCGGTCGGCGGCCCAACACTCGCAATCGCTGCATGCGTGGTTCAGCCATGTTCCGGGATTGAAAGTTGTACTGCCATCGACGCCGTATGACGCAAAAGGATTGTTGAAGACGGCGATCCGCGACGATAATCCGGTGGTGTTCTTCGAAGATAAGATGATGCACCACAAGTTGAAGGGGCCGGTGCCGACGGGCGAATATACGATTCCGTTTGGCGTGGCGGATGTGAAGCGTGAGGGAACGGACATTACTTTGATTGCGACAAGCAGCATGGTACAGGTGGCGCTGGGCGCGGCAGAGTTGCTGGAGCAGGCGGGGATCAGCGCGGAGGTGGTAGATCCGCGAACGACCTGGCCGCTGGACGAAAAGACGCTGATCGATTCAGTGAAGAAAACGTCCCGCGCAATTGTAATGGACGAGGGCTACGGGCGATACGGCGTGGCGGCGGAAATAGCGGCCGTTGTGGCCCAAGGCGCGTTCTATGATCTGGATAAACCGGTGACGCGAGTGGGCGCGATGCACGTGCCGATTCCGTTTTCTCCTCCGCTTGAGGATGCCACGGTGCCGACGGAACAAACGGTGTTTGAAGTGGCCCGGAAACTCTGCAGCTAGTCCGGCAGCGAAATTCTAAACAAGTTTGGACAAATGCGAGGCACGCGATGGGATTGAAGACGCACGGCACGATGGCGGTGGATTGGGAGCAGCGGATCGATTTCGACCGCCTGCGTCGGGAACGGCTGGCGCGCGTGAAAGCGCTGCTGGCAAAGTCGGAGATGGGATCGCTGCTGTGCTTCGACATGAACAACGTCCGTTACATCACGGCGACGCACATCGGCACATGGGCGCAGGACAAAGCGAACCGGTTCACGTTACTTCCGCAGAATGACGAACCGATCCTGTGGGATTTCGGTTCGGCGGCGAAACATCATCAGCTGAATTGTCCGTGGCTGGGGGAAGGCCGTTCACGGCCGGGTATCTCCATGCTCCGCGGCACCATGTCGCCGGAACACGGACGGGCTGAAGATGTCGCCAAAAAGATTCGCATCGAGCTGGAAATGCGCGGTCTTCACAAGGAACCGGTCGGCATCGACATCATCGAACTTCCGGTGCTCTTCGCGCTGCAACGCGAGGGAATCACGGTCGTCGACGGGCAGGAGTTGATGTCCAACGCCCGCGTCATCAAAACGCAGGATGAAATTTCCCTGCTAAATACGTCGGCGATGATGGTTGACGCCGCGTACGACGAACTTTATCGGGCGATGAAGCCAGGCATGCGCGAGAACGAGGCGGTCGGGCTCGTCAGTAAGGTGCTCTACGATCTGGGGTCGGAATACGTAGAAGCGGTGAATGCGATTTCCGGCGAGCGGTGCAATCCGCATCCACACGTATTTTCTGACCGGGTGCTGAGGCCGGGCGATCCGGTGTATTACGACATTCTCCATTCCTACATGGGCTACCGCACTTGCTATTACCGGTGCTTCACCATCGGTTATGGATCGCATGCGATGGTGGACGCATACAAGCGTTGCCGGGATTATCTTGACGCCGCCATCGACCTGATTCGTCCCGGACGCAACACGGCGGAGATTGCGTCTGTATGGCCGAAAGCTACAGACTTCGGATTTCCAAATGAAGAGGCGGCATTCGCGCTGCAATACGGCCATGGCATTGGGCTCGCGATCTGGGAAAAGCCAGTGATCTCGCGGCTGGTTTCGCTCGATCATCCGCAGACGATTGAGCCGGGCATGGTCTTTGCCCTCGAAACTTTCTGGCCGTCCACCGATGGCTGGAGCGCGGCGCGGATTGAGGAAGAAATTGTGGTGACGGAAACCGGGCATGAAGTGATTACGCGCTTTCCGGCGGACAAGCTGATGGTAGCGGGAGCGCACTATGTGACGGTTGAAGGCCCGCTGCCGACGACGCGAGAGAGTGAAGCCGCGCCCAGCAAGCATGTGAAAGAGATGATCGCATCGAGCGCAAAAAACGAGCGGGTGGCAGCGAGATAACTATGGCGATCAGCATTGTGATGCCCGCGCTCGAAATGGGCCAGGAGACCGGGAAACTGGTGAGCTGGCGAAAAAAAGAAGGCGACAAAGTCGCGAAGAGCGAGATTGTGTTTGAGGTCGAGACGGACAAAGCGGTCCTTGAAGTGGAATCGCTCGGCGAGGGCATTCTGGCGGGAATCACGGCGAAGGAAGGCGATGTGGTCGCGGTGGGAAAGACAATTGCGTGGCTGGTGGCTCCGGGGGAAAAAGTTCCTGTAGAGACGTCGGCGGCTTCGACAACGAAAGTCGAGACCGTTGCAGCCAAGACACCGACGATTGCGGCTGCATCTGGCGACGGCGCGCGGATTTCACCGAAGGCGCGGCGCCTCGCGAAAGACAACGGGATCGATCTCTCGAAGGTGCAAGGAACCGGAACTGAGGGCGAGATCCTGGCTTCGGATATTCAGTCGCTGATCGATTCGGGCGGAGAGAAGAAGGCTGCGTCATCAGCGGCTGCGGGTTCGTCTTCTGTAGCGCGGATCATGGCGGAGCGCACTACGCAGAGCTGGACGACGGTGCCGCACTTCTTTCTGGTGCGCGAAGTGGATGCGAGCGCGCTGGTCGCGACGCGGGAGAAGATGCGTTCGGCGGTGGAGAAGGCCAACGGCGCAAAGCTCACGCATACCGATTTGTTGGTCGCGCTGGTGGGGCGAACTTTGCGTAAACATCCGCGAATGAACGCGAGCTGGAGTGCGGATGGCGTGAGAGAGAATCCCGATATCAATGTGTCGGTTGCAATGGCGGTGAGCGGCGGCGTGGTGGCGGCGGTGATCGCTCATTCCGACACGAAAGATTTGGCGGCGATTGCCAGCCAGAGAATCGAACTGACGGAGCGGGCCAGGTCAGGGAAGCTGCGGCCGGCGGATATTTCCGGGGGGACGTTCACGATTAGCAATCTCGGGATGTATCAAGTGGACGCGTTTCTTGCGATTATCACTCCGCCGCAAGCGGCGATTCTTGCGGTCGGCAGCATTGCGGACCGCGTGGTTGCGGTTAGCGGGAGGGCGGAAGTTCGTCCGATGATGACGTTGACGCTATCGAGCGATCACCGCGTGGTGGATGGCGCGCAGGCGGCGCTGTTTCTTCAGGATTTAGCGGCGGCGATTGCGGCGCCGGAGAAGGCGTTGGAAAGATGAAACCGGCGGTTGATGTGGGTTCGATCTAAACGCGGACCAGAGTCCCCATGCCAAGGAGCCAACCTCACATCTTCATTCAGTTGCCCCAGTCCCTTCGGGACTGAGGCGGATAAGTGGATTGGGTTCACGTCCGGCCAGGTTGCGGGCAACGGCTCTCGGCATTTCCTGGCGGCATACGTTTAGATTTCCGGCTTTTCGAGGGCGGGGGCGTCCGCGCCACAGAGATTGTTCAGCGACCACTTCGCGGCTTCGGCTACTACATTGTCTTCATCTTCTTCGAGAGTCCGAAGAAGCGGGATGAATTGCGAATCGCCCGAGTTACCCATTGCGATTACGGCGTTTCTTCTCAGACCGGATCGTTTGGTGCGGCGGATAGGCGATCCGCGAAACTTCTGCTGAAATTCTTCCGGAGTTATTTCTGCCAGCCACGCTAGCGCTGGATTGACCAAGGCTTCCCTGGGCCGGAATTCCGTAGCACTCGTAGCCGGCGCCTTACGATTCCACGGGCAGACATCCTGGCAAATATCGCAGCCGTAAACATTGCGGCCGATGCCGCTGCGGAGTGTCTCGGGGATTTCTCCCCGCTTCTCGATTGTGAGATAGGAAATGCATTTGTTGGAGTCGAGTTGGTAGGGCGCTATGAGGGCGTCGGTGGGGCAGGCGTCGATGCAACGGGTGCAGGTGCCGCAGCGGTCAGGAGCGGGCAGGTCGGGCATGAGTTCGAGCGAAGTGAGGATGACGCCGAGGAAGAGCCACGAGCCTAGTTTCTGGTCGATGATGCAAGTGTTTTTGCCCACCCATCCGACCCCGGAATATTTGGCGTAAATTCTTTCGACCAGCGGACCGGTGTCAACGTAGCAGCGCGTAGTTAGATCGCCGGCGTGAGTTTTGATGGCGGCTTCGACCTGGCGAAGCCTTTTTAGAACGGAGTCGTGGTAATCGTCACGGCTCCATGCGTAGCGGGATATCCATCCGCGATGCGGATCGCGGACTTCGGTGGAGTAGGGTTCTGCGGTGTTGTAGTTGATGGCGCAGACGATCACGCTGCGAGCCCAGGGAAAATTATGGCGCGGATCGGCGCGCTTGAGCTGGCCAACGTCATCACGCGATTCCAGATATTTCATTTCTCCGGCGTGGCCGGAGGCGATCCATTGGGCAAAAGATTCAAGCTCGGGATGGCCGTCAAGCGGAGCGATGCCGGCGCGATCGAATCCTGCGTCGAGGGCAGACTGCTTGACGGTGGCGGCGAGGTTCGACACAGATAAAGGATAACCGGGAACCCGGGAGTTTCCCGATTCGGGAAATTCACATGCGGGTGTGACTTATGGCCTTGCGCTCGAAAATCTGGAGGACTAGGCTCGATTTAAGAGTCACGCATTTCCTGCGCGTTCTCCAAATTTTGGTGTTCAGGAGACCCTCATGGCAGCCAAATCTTCCGTAATACAAATTTCCGTTATCAATGCGAGCACGGTGATCCACGATACTGAGATACCAGCGGTGGTGAACGCATTGCAGCAGCAGGTGGACAACGACTTCGGGCCCGTCTGGGGAGTGAACGCGAACCTTGCAATTGTGCCGACGGGAACGCAACCGAAAGCCGGTACCTGGTGGCTGACGATTCTCGACGATTCTGACCAGGCGGGAGCGCTGGGCTATCACGACCTCACTTCGGAGGGTTTGCCGATGAGCAAAGTGTTCGCGGGCACCGACCTGAAATACGGGAACGCATGGTCGGTGACGGCGAGTCACGAACTTCTGGAGATGCTGGTTGATCCGGACATCAATCTGACCGTGCTGGTGCAGACTGACAGTCAGACCGCGGGAACGCTTTATGCCTACGAGGTGTGCGACGCCTGCGAAGACGACAGCCTGGGATATAAGATCGGCGGGGTCGAGGTCTCGGATTTTGTTTATCCGGCATGGTTTGAGACTTTCCGCACAGCGGGAAGCACGCAGTTCGACCAGCAGAACGCTGTGAAGAAGCCGTTTGAGTTGCTGAAAGGCGGATACATCGGCACGTTCGTGATCAATTCAGGCACGGGATGGCAGCAGACGACTGCGCAAAAGAAGACGACAGACACGATTAATCGCGGCAATGTCGGAAGCCGACGGGAGCGGCGGGCGACACCGAGAACGCAGTGGGTGCTGAGCCGTCCGCACGCGGAGATTACGCAGCGGTCGCTCGAATATGGGAACCGCATCGAGCGGCTGGATGCGCGAAGGAACGCCGCTTAGAATTCTGGGGTTTGGGGGCCCCGCCGTATGCGGGGCTTCAATCTTTGGGACAGGCTAGACGCCGAGTTTCTTGACTTCCTCGTTGTAATACTTGCGGTAGAGGATGTCCCACTCCTGGCTGCCTTCGAGAATGGTCTTTTTCTGGTTCTCGATCTTGTGCTTGGCGGCGATGTCGATTTTCTCTTCCTGATTGAGGAGATCCTCGAGAATTTTGCGGGCTTCGAGGCGAATGGTGTTGCGGTCTTCCAGGAAGTCGACTTCGCTCATCTCAGCTAACGCGTCGCTCAGGACGTGAGCAACTTTATTCACTTTGTCGCGGCTGATCCTCATAGCACCGCCTTGTATTTGCGGGCAAGTTCGGTCTTCACCTTACGGAACATTTCCTGATAATTGGCGCCGGATTTATTCATTTCGTCCGAGTAGGCTTCGAGGATGACGCGAACCTCATCGTTGATGCGGTCCTCGAGCGACAGCTCTTCGAGCATGGCGGCGTGGACTTTCTGGGTGACAGTGGGCAGAGACTTGGTCTCGATCAACTCACCGGCAACCAGTTTTTTGGTGACTTCGCGGGCCAAGTAGCCCACATATTCTTTGGAAAGCAGCATGGAACTGATAGGGGTCCGTGATGAAACTATGAGTTTAGCATAGTTGGGTTTGGCTGGGAGCTTTGCGGGGTGGGGGGTAGTGGCGGGTGGACGGCTGAAAGCGAGCCTTTCCAAAGCGACGATGGATTTGTTTGGTGAGGCTCGTATGGCTTTCGCGATGAGCCGCAGGAAATGGAGAATCCTTCACTCCGCCTGGCGAACGGCTGCGCTCAGGATGACGCCGGAGTAACGGAGACAAGCGGCTTCGTTGAGGAAGACGCCGTCAACTGTGGAGATAAGTCGGGTCCAATCCGGTGAGCGTTTTGCTGGGGTGGTGGCTGGCGGTAAGATGGTCATGGAGACCATGGCCAACAGCAAAGTTTTTCCCGACGATTTATCGACCTTGCGCGACGACATGATTGCGTTCATCGAAGGCCACGGCATGCAGCGTTTTCCGGGGAACGTGGATTTCGACACCGTTCCGAGTGTGGTGTGGAAGCCGGGAGACAATCCCGATAGCTGGAAAGATTTCGTGGAGCTGGCGAAAAGCGCGGGCTCGATTTTCGTGACCATGGATTCGTGGACGCTGCAACGGGAAGAGGTTGAAGATCTCATCAAGCAGCTTGAAGAATCGGATTACGGAAGCGACGACGAATTGGAAGAAGCGCGATGGATGCGCGACTACATCGGCAAGACCGGGTGCGTGCAGGCAGGATTTGCGCATCAGGGAATCATGATGGTGTTTGAGGCCGATACAGAATGGTTTTCGCGGTACCGCGCGTTCATCGATTTCTACGAAGATTCGAGCGACATCACGACGGACGAGTCCGGGCTTGATGTATAGCGGCGGGTGCCGATGAGATGGGCGCCAAAGCCGGCGAACCCAGAGATTGAACAAACACTGCTGAAGGAGTTGCCGCCGGGTTTGTGCGAGGCGAAAAGCCTGGCTACTTTGGCGCGACTACTGGCGGCGCGCGGCATTGCTGACGGCGAGACGGCTGCGCGGTTCTTGAAGCCAGAAATTTCCCAACTACATTCCCCATACTTGATGCGCGGCATGGCGGCGGCCGTGGATCGTCTGGCGGAAGCGATTGCGCGCAAAGAATCGATCCTCATCTACGGCGACTATGACGTGGATGGGACGACGGCGGTCGTGATCCTTAAGACTGCAATCGAGTTGTGTGGCGGCGCGGCGGATTTTCACGTACCCCATCGCATTAAGGAAGGCTATGACCTGAGGGAAGATCGCATCGAGCGCGCGGCGGCGGAAGGCGTGCGGCTGATCATCAGCGTAGACACCGGGATTCGGGCATTTGCCGCCGCTGAAACGGCGCACCGGGTGGGAGTCGATTTGATCGTGACGGATCACCACCTTCCCGGGCCGGGCGGAATGCCGCGAGCATTGGCGGTGCTCAATCCGAACCAGGCGGGATGCGAGTATCCGTGCAAGACGATTTGCGGTGCGGGGGTGGCGTTTAAGCTGGCGCAGGCGCTGATGGCGCGGCTGATTCCCGATCGCGATCAATCGCGATTGCAGATGTCGTTTTTGAAAATTGTGGCGATTGCGACGGTTGCGGATGCGGTGCCGCTAACGGGCGAAAATCGCGTGTTCACGAAGCTCGGGTTAGATGCGTTGCGGTTGGCGGTGAATCCGGGACTGAAGGCGCTGCTTGATGTGGCACAGCTGAGCGGACGCCCGTTGACCGCGGGAGAAGTCGGCTTCCGCATCGGTCCACGCATTAATGCCGCCGGTCGCATGGACATTGCGCGGGACGTAATCGATCTGTTCGCAGCGAAAGATATCGAGACGGGCCGGGAGCTGGCGCAGAAGCTGGATCGGCTGAATTCTGAACGGCAGCAGGAAGAGCGGCAAATTCTGGAATCGATTACGGGGCGCTTCGACAAAGAGCCAGAACTGCATGCGGCATTTTGCGTTGTGATTGACGGTGAGGGCTGGCATCGCGGAGTGATTGGCATCACGGCCACGCGCGTCGTGGAGCGATACGGGCGACCGACACTGGTGATTTCGCGCAACGGCGAGGAAGCACATGGCTCGGGGCGGTCGATACCGGCATTTCATTTGCTCGACGCGCTCGAATCCTGCGCGGGATTGTTTACGCGGTTTGGCGGGCACGCGCACGCGGCAGGGTTTTCGCTGGAATCGAAGCGGGTCCCGGAATTGCGAGCGCATTTGGATGCATACGCGCGGGGCCGATTGACTGAAGCAGACTTTGAGCGCGTACTTCCGGTGGATGCGGATCTATCGTTGAATCAGGTGACGCCGGAATTGTTTCGGCTATTGGGGCAGATGGAGCCGTTTGGAATGGGGAATCCGGAACCGGTGTTTGCGGCTTCTGGAGTGCGGTTGGCCGCGCCGGGCCGGGTGTTGAAAGAAAAGCATGTGAAGTTTAAAGTCTCGCAGCCCGCAGAGAATGGGAGCGGATCGAAATACGCAAAAACGTTCTCAGCGATTGGCTGGCGCATGGCGGCCGAGTTTGAACAAGCGAAATTATTGCCGGGAGACGCGTTGGATATCGCATTCACGATCGAGCGCAACGAGCATCCTGAGTTCGGCGGGTTGGAGCTGAGGATGAAGGATTTCAAAGCGCAAGCTCACAACGCTCATCGGTGAGTGCCATGGCGACGGTTTAGTCATCACTAACATCAGGTATACCCCCCGCGCTTCCACGCTGCGACGATCTCTCGAACTCCTCCGACGTTCTTCGGTGAGCAGCGCATCAAACTTGGGTCACCATCGGCTAAATGCACCAGAATGGTGTAAAATGATGTGATGCCAGCTACCAATCGTCCTCGTGTGCGAGCAGTTCCGGCGAAAGTCGTCAGGCGAAGCGTGTCGCTCCCTCCTAAAATCGCTCGACAGGTTGATTCCATAGCTCAAAAGCGCGCTCTTAGCGAGAACCGTGTTTTGGTGGAACTGATCGAGCAGGGACTTGAAGCGAGCCGACAAAAAGAGAAGGCGTTTTTCCAGTTGGCGGAACGCTTCCGAGAAGCCAACGATCCCGCGCAGGTCAAGCAACTGGGAGACGAGTTAGGGCGATTTGTATTCGGTGAGTAGTGCCACGCATTGAGACCTGGCCGAGGCTGCCCGCAGCCATCCGTGATCACCTCGTCGCGCGAATGCGCGACCGCAACATCGGTCTGCAACTCGATCCGCCGAGGTAACAGTCCCGCCTGCCCGAATCCAGTAAACTCGCCTTAGCTGTTACTTCAATCCGGCAACGGCGGAACGGGCTAATTCGGCAACATTGCAGTTGATTAAGACGCAAGATGGCTTGGCAGATTTCTCATGTCCGGCGTTGGTTTGCGGTGGCCGCCGCCATGGTGGCCATGGCGGTTGCGGGAACCTATTTCTACGCGCGGAAACATATCGAAAATGCTCTCAAGGAAGTGCCCAACAAAATCGGACTTGATATTCAGCAGACGGCACAGGGTTTCAGCGTTTCTAAATCGGAGAAGGGTCGCACGCTGTTCAAGATGGAGGCCAGCCGCGCTGTGCAATTCAAGCAGAGGGGCTGGACGGAGTTGCACGATGTGCAGATCACGGTTTATGGCAAGGACTCGTCGCGTTTCGATCGTATAACGGGGAAGGATTTCGAATACGATCCGCAGTCGGGAGATGTGACGGCGAACGGGGAAGTGAACATCGATCTGGCGGAGAATCCGCAAGCTGCGGGAACCGCCGACCAAAGCGCGCCGACGGCTGAGCGCAATGCGATCCACATTGTGACGAGCGGCCTGGTGTTCAATCAAAAAACCGGAGACGCAGCGAC
This sequence comes from Terriglobia bacterium, assembly GCA_963771505.1. Taxonomy (GTDB): domain Bacteria; phylum Acidobacteriota; class Terriglobia; order Terriglobales; family Acidobacteriaceae; genus JAJPHW01. The sequence goes on along the minus strand of CAVYTO010000002.1, from coordinate 574,627 downwards.
GAAAGAGAAAGTGAATTTCGAACTGCCGCAGGCCGCGGGATCGGCACAGGGGCTCAGCTACTCAGCGAGCGAGAGTGTTTTGAAATTGGGGTCCGATATAAAAGTCGGTTTCTCGGGAGAGACTTCCGCGACGGTGACGGCGTCGGAGGGCGAAATCCGCAAAGATTCCGATTCGATCAAGCTCAAAAATCCCCGAGTGACGAGTGGCGCGCGACGGTTACAGGCGGATGAAGCCACGGTATTCTTGCGTCCCGACAATACGATTTCGCGAACGCTTCTGACGGGCAATGTCGAGGCGAAAGAGGCCGACGCCTACGTGGAAGCGGCACGCATTGAGTTGATCGTCGATGAAGCGAACGAAGTGCGGACAGCAGATTTGAGCGGAGAGGTACGGTTCGGGAGTTCTTCACGAGAGTCTTCAGGAAAATCGACGCAGAGCACTGCGGGGCGAGTGATGGTGGCGTTTGCGAAAGGGAATCAGCCGGTGAAAGCTCACGCGCAGGATGGCGTGAAGCTGGTTCAGAAATCGAGTTCCTCAGGAGCGGCGGGCGGGCAGGAGACGACGCTCACGGCGGCCGGCGTGGACATGGATATTGCGGATGGGGAGCATATTCGCAAAGCGACGACGGTGGGATCCGCGGAAATTGAAATGCGTCCCAGAGATGGAGGCAAAGGCGACGCAACGAAGATCACTGCCGGGAAGTTTGACGCAAAATTCGACGATGACGGTGAGTTGACTTCATTGCATGGGGCCCCAAACGCCAAGGTCGTGTCGCGAGGGCGGGCGCATGATGACCGCATCAGTACGGGCGATACGCTGGATGTAGGCTTTCGTCCGCGGGTGGGCGTGCAGTGGATTTCGCAGCAAGGGCACGTGGCCTATCACGATGGCGAGCGGACCGCGTCCGCGAACGAAGCGCGTTACAACGTGATCGAGCAAACGCTGGCATTAACTGGATCGCCGCGAGTCACTGACCGTGGGATGGCCACTACCGCGCAGACGCTGAATTTCAACCGCGCGACGGGAGAGATGACTGCGGACGGGAATGTGAAAAGCAGTTACAGCGAACTCAAGCCGCAGGCGGGAGCGGGATTGCCGGCGTCGTCGAGTCCGGTGTATGTAACGTCGCGCACCATGGTGGCGAAGCAGAATAGCGGAACGGCAGCTTACAGTGGCGATGCGAGACTGTGGCAGGACGCGAATGTGGTTGAAGCGGGAACTATTGAGTTTGACCGGAATAATCGTTCGGTTGTGGCGCAAAGTTCCGGAGGGAAAGCGGTCTCGACGCGGCTGGAAAAGGTGGGCGATGGGCATAAGGCCGAATCGGTGGAGATTACAGCGGACAAGTTGGCATATCAGGATGGCGATCGCGATGTCCGGTTTTCTGGCGGGGTGATGGCGACGGCGGCGGATGTGACCGTGACGTCCCGGCAAATGGATTGTTTTTTGACTGCGGCGGGAGCCGGCCAGAAAACCGTCGCAGCTGGGAAATTGGATCGAATCGAGGCGACTGGGAGCGTGGTAATTACGCAACCGCAACGGCATGCGACAGGCGAAAAGCTGTTGTACACGGCCAAGGACGATAAATTTATTTTGACGGGCGGTCCGCCGAGCATTTTTGATGCCGAACATGGCCATATCACTGGGGTTTCGTTGACTTTGTATAGGCACGATGATAGGGTGCAAATTAACGGAAATACTGCAAGTCCAGCAGTCACACAGACCCGAGTGGCACGATAAATGCTAACGCTGGCCACTGACGATATCGGTAAATCTTATCGCGCGCGCCGCGTGGTCAACGGCGTGAGTCTGCGGGTTGAGCAAGGCGAGGTGGTCGGCCTTCTCGGTCCGAACGGCGCAGGCAAGACTACAACTTTTTATACGATTGTCGGGTTGATCCCTCCGGATAGCGGCCGGATTTTGGTGGACGGTGATGACATCACCGGAGTGCCCATGTACCTACGGGCGCGGCAATACGGTATCAGCTATCTTCCCCAGGAAGCTTCAGTGTTTCGCAAGCTTACGGTGGAAGAAAATATTCTGGCGGTGCTCGAAGCGCAGCCGATTTCCTGGCACGAGCGCCGGGAGCGGATGGAAAAACTGATCGATCAACTGGGGCTGGAACACATCCGGTTGAATCGTGGGTACGCGCTTTCCGGCGGAGAGCGGCGAAGGGTGGAGATTGCGCGAGCGCTGTGCATCAATCCGGCGTTCATCCTGCTGGACGAGCCTTTTTCGGGCATCGATCCCATCGCAGTGATGGATCTACAGAAGATTATTAGCGGATTGAAGGCGGGCGGTATCGGGGTCTTAATCACAGACCACAATGTACGCGAGACCCTCGCGGTGACGGACCGCGCCTACATTATTGACGAGGGACGAATTCTGGCTTCAGGGAGTCCGGTGGAACTGGCTGGAAATCCGCAGGTGCGGCGAGTCTACCTTGGGGAGAGTTTTTCACTAGTGTAGTGCCCTGAAGTGCGTGGCTTCGCCGGGCACCAGTGTGGTAACAACAGTAGAGCACGATTAATACCAAATATGTCGTTACTTCAACCAAGACTGCACTTGAAGGTGTCGCAGAGACAAATACTGACCCCTGGGTTGGTGCAGATGGTCAGCGTTCTGGCGCTCAACAAGTTAGAGCTGCGCGACATGATTACTGCGGAAATGGTTGAAAACCCGGTACTTGAAGAGTTGGAAGATTCCGTTCCCCTGCTTGACGATGTGGGCAGGCGGGAAGAAGACCGGGATCGGGTGCAGCCGGAAGAAAACACAGTTACTGGCGTTGAGAAAAAAGATCCTTTCGAGGAAATCGACTTCGGGTCGTTCTTCCAGGATTACCTCGATCCGGGATACCGCAGCCCGGGAACGATGGAAGATATCGAGCGGCCGTCGTTTGAAAACTTTCTGAGCAAGCCGGGGAATCTGGCCGACCATCTAGTGTGGCAGTTAGGGTCGATTTCAATCCGTCCGGGGGTACGGGCGGCAGCCGAAGTCGTGATCGGGAACCTGAATGAAGACGGATACCTGATAGCAAGCGATGACGAGCTGATGGGGATTGCGCCGCCCGCGGCACCGGAAGCAGACGCGGTGGCAGCAGAAAAAGTGGTGGAGGAAGCGGCGGCGCTAGGGCTGGACGCGTCGTTGCAACAATCATCGCTCGAAGACCCAGCCTTGCAGGATGCGATGAGCGAGGGTGGAGAAGAATTCGGAGCCCAAATCGAAGCGGGATGGGTACCGCCCGGTGACATATCTCGCGCGGCGGTGGACGGCGCAGGAAGAGTGGGTGCAGCATCGGCTTCCGCTCCAGCGCTGGCAGTGGAGAAGCGTGCCGGTGAAGTTGACATGCCTGCGCAAGCGCAGCAGTTTAAGCCCTCATATACCGTGGCCGATTTGCATGAGGCGATTGAAGTGTTGCGGCAGCTGGATCCCCCCGGAATAGCATGCCGCGATTTGCGCGAATGCTTGTTGTCACAATTGCGTTATCAACAGCAGCAGATCGCAAGTCAAAAGATTGGGAGTGATGAGGCCGCCGCGCAGGTGCTTGAAGATGCGGTGCGCATCGTGGACGAGCATCTTCGGGCAGTGCAGAACAAACAGCATAAGGAAATTGCGCGGGCGTTGTCCCGCTCGCCGGAAGCGGTACAGCAGGCGCTGGATTACATCCGCACGCTCGATCCGCGCCCGGGCCAGCAATACAATAAAACGCAACCGCGACTGATCGAACCGGATGTAGCCTTCGTCAAGCACGGCGAAGACTGGCTGGTTGTGATGAATGACGAAGACGTTCCGCAGCTTCGCCTGAATCCTGCCTATAAACGGCTCTTAAACCGCGACGGGAACGATAAAGACACGCGGAATTACGTGAAAGAGCGCTATAAGAGCGCCATGCAGCTGATCAAGAACATCGAGCAGCGCAAGCAGACCATCATGAAGGTTTGCTATTCGATTCTCAGCCGCCAAGCCGATTTTCTGGAGAGGGGAATCGATCAATTGCTGCCGATGATGATTAAAGAAGTGGCGGAAGAAATCGGCGTTCACCCTTCGACGGTGAGCCGAGCGGTGGCGAACAAGTACGTGCATACACCGCAGGGCGTGTTCGAACTGCGATATTTCTTTAGCGAAAGCGTGAATGGACCCGAGGGCGGCAACACTTCGCTTTTGATTTTGAAACGGCGCGTAAAGAAGATCATCGAAGAGGAAGATTCGAGCCGTCCGCTGACCGACGAACAGATTACGCGAATTTTACAATCGCAAGGAATTCAGGTAACCCGCCGAACCGTGGCAAAATATCGCGAGGACATGCATATTCCCAGCACCCACCAGCGTCGCGTGAAGAAGACATAGCATCCAATCAGCAGACCGAGGTTGAACATCGGAACCGAAGCGTTTCAGGAGGCGCGTCCATGAACGTGGAGTACACCGGTAGACGATTTGAAATCACTCCAACCATCCGCAAAGAAGTAGAGGTCGGCCTGGTCAAGATCCGAAAAATACTCAGAGATAAATTTGAAACCAAGGTGATCCTGGCGGTGGAAAAGCGCCGGCACAAAGCTGAGATTACGATCAGTCCGCGAAACGGCCCGCTGGTGGCCCTGGCCCAGGCAAGCGAAATGAGCGTCGCGGTAAACGAAGCTCTCGACCATCTGGAAAAGCAGGCGGTGAAGTACAAGACGAAGTGGCGGACGAAGACGCGGCACAATCATGCCAGCGCGAATCCGAAGAAATGGAATGGCAATGGTGCGGCGCCAGACGAAACGTCAACCGCAGTCGGTATGACCGAGGCGACCGCGGTGAAAGTCGTCGTGCACCGCTTTCCGGCCGTGGCGAAATCCACCGAAGTTCACCTGGTGCGATCTGAAGATGCGGTGTCGATGCGTCCGCTCACGCTCGAAGAAGCGATCAAAGAAGCGCACTTTCGCGATCGTGACGTTTTCGTCTTCCGCGATCCCAAAGGAAAAGTGATGGTGCTGCACCGCACACGCGACGGTAAGATGGAGTTGATCGAGGCCCCGTAAAGCCTGAACGGGAAGCGGCGCTTCAGTCCCGGTGGACCGTTTCCATCGAAAACGCCGGCAGACAAACCGCGATGTATTCCGCGCCGTCGGGGAATGGGGTGGAGTATTGAATCCATTCTCCGGCGTGGGCGATTACGGCTTGTCCGGCGGCGACTTCGAGCGTCGCGTCTTTTGAAGCGACTTTCAGCTTACCTTTCAACACAATCGTAAACTCATCGAACTCGGGCTTCTGGCCGGGCTCTTCCCAGCCTTGAGGGCTGCGCATGTGGGCGACGCTGAGCGCGTCCGTTTTGGAGTTGACGCGCCCGATGTATTCATCAATCAGCTTGGGTTTATTTCCGGCGGGATAGATGCGGGTTGGGGCTGAAATGAGCGTCGGCATGGAGTCGAATGCAACGATTGTAATTCAGTCCCGAGCGCCGTCGCGCAAGGCCAAACAATTCCTCTGAACAGAGTAACTTGGGTAACTTTAGCGCCCTTTTTGGGCGTGTTACGCTCGTTAAATCAGGCGGTTTTCGTGGGCTTGAATGCTGGCGCAGCGCCAGTGTGCAGGCTACCGTTTAGCGCGGAGAACACAGTTCAAATGCCCAGAATTCCCCTATTCAGACTTGGCCAGTCCGCGGAAGAGATCGTTCCCCCAAATCTAAATACTTACGTTCCAAATCTTTCGCTGCGGGGACTGCAGTTGGGAGTGGACAATCTGCGGCACGACGTCCATCTCAGCTTAAAGTTTGTGGAACCAATGCGCTTGCAAATCGCGCACCTGATCGCGCGGCACGGAAATGTTGACGGACTGCTGGCGGCGGAAGAGAGCACGCGCAAATCAGGGAATCACTTTATTGGCGGGACCAAGGCGAAGGCGGAGCAGAAGCTGGACCCCTCGGAATTGAAGCCGTTGCTGGCGTCGATCCACATGGCGGCGCTGAACCGGGCCAAAGCGCAGGAAAACTTCACCGTGGATTTACTCGCGCGAGTGGCGATCGTAAAGTTTCTGCGGTTGGAGTTGAACAACCAATTCGCCCAGATGCTGGAGCGCTGCCGCGCTCTGCTCAACAGTTACGAAGGGGTGCGGGCGCAGAAAGCGCTGGAATATCGCGAGCGGGTTTCGTCATTCCAGGTAGCGAAGAAAACGATCCTGCGCAAGACCGGGCAGGATTTGTTCCGCACGTTGCGCGAAATTGAAAAAGAGACGCTGGCGAAAACGCGGCGGTCGTTGTTTGGACCGGCCAACGAATCGGAATACCGGTTGTTCATGAATCCGCTGATCTTTGCGGATGACGGGAAAGATGCCCACATCAACGCCGAGCACTACGTGATGCTGGGAAACTTTGACCGCGATCCCGACAGGTTTGCGAATGTACGCCGGATCGTTTGCGACTTTCTCCAGACGGCGCAATTGGGGCCGGATGCGGAAGTTGAAGCCATGATCGATGGCTGGTTGAACGTCCCTGAGAATGCGCATGAACTGGTGGGCGGCGGAACTCCGGAAGAGGGAACGAAAGAAGGCCGTTCGCAGCGGGAGCGTTTGAACACGTGGGTCAACCTGCTCGAGAGCGAAAAGGTGATGGACCACGTGGTGGCTTCGTACGAGGCGGTGCCACTATTGGCGGTTTACTGCCCGCGCATTAATGCACAGCAATTGAAGAATGGGCTGATTTCGCGCGAAGAGCGCGACCGCCTGGAAAAGTTGATGCAGGAGCAGGGCAAGCCCTCAGCGGAGAGTTTTCGCGACGCGCTCGGAAGAGTGAGCAGTTGCCGCGGCGCCGAGCGCTCGAAGCTGTCGGGAAGATTTCTGCGCGATTTTTTGTGCTATCACCGGGACATGCGTCGGTTGGAAGTGCTGAACACGGCGCTCGACAGCGTCAACCTGATCGGATCGAGCCGGTTGCGGGAAATGTCGTCGTTAAACAGCACTCTCTATGAGTTTTTGCTGCCAGAAGAACAAAAGCCGGCGGAGAGCAAAGTTGTGCGGCACGTGATTGTGAAGGCGGACGTGCGGGATTCATCACGGCTGACGAGATCGTTGATGGAAAGGAACATGAATCCCGCGTCGTACTTCAGCTTGAATTTTTACGATCCGGTGAACAAGCTGTTGGCGAAGTATGGGGCCAGCAAAGTTTTTCTGGAAGGCGATGCCATCATTCTGGCGTTGTTCGAACGCGAAGGAGAGTCGTCTTTCCCGGTCGCCAAGGCTTGCGTGCTGGCGCGGGAGATCATCGACATCGTTTGCGGATACAACCAACTGCTGCAAGGTTCAGGATTGCCGCCGCTCGAGTTGGGGATTGGAATTTCTTATCAGGATGCGGCCCCGGTTTATCTGATGGATGGCGAGCAGCGCATCATGATCTCCGACGCGCTGAACGAGAGCGACCGGTTGTCCTCGTGCAATAAGCGGGTTCGCAAGACGATGGAAGCGCTGCAGTCTCCGTTCAATGTTTATGCGTTTCAAACGGTCGACGACAAAGATGCAGGAGAGAGCGCGGACGATTTCATCATGAAATACAACCTCAACGGCGTCCGCATCAGTGAAGCGGCATTCCAGCGGTTGCAGCAGGAAGTTTCGATCGAATCGTGCCAGCTTGCGTTACCCGAACTGTGGGGAAGCGAAGAATACAAGCTGTGGCAGGCGATGGTCCCGGTGGGGAACGATATTTTTCGGAAACTAGTGATCCGGGGCAGCCGGATCGCGCAGATTGACACGCACACATTTGGGCTGCAACGGTGGACGCCGAAGAACTATTACGAAGTGTGTACAAGTCCCTCCGTATACACCATGCTGGAAGCGAAGGCCGCAGGCGCAAGCTAGGCCGCGGGCTTCTTCTTTGTTCTTTCTCCAGGAGTCTTGCTTATTGGCCGGCGCGGGCGGGCGAGACGAAAAGGCGTCCGGTAATCTTCTTTTTCTCGTCTGGCTTATCCTGCTGATATCTCAAATCAAGCGAACCTTCGGCAGACGGTTGCGCTTCCACCAGCGTCGTCGCCAGCGAGTGATACGAGCGCGAGATGTCATAGCCTTCCTGGAAAGCGATCGGCAAACCCTTATCGATGGATGGCGCGACTGCCTGATGATTGTTGGGCAGCTTCCACAGCAATTTGCAGTTGGTCGCCTTTTCGATGTCTTCGTCGGAGAATCCGGGGATCTTCTTGTAGCGATTGATGACGAGGCGAACGCGATCGCGAGGACCATTGTCTTCGAGAAAGGCGCGCAGGCGACTGGCGCTCCAGAGCGACACCACGTCGGCCTGAGCGATCAGCAGGACTGAGTTTGAAAGCTCGCAAAGCAGGCGAGCGGTTTCGTCCATGCGATTAGAAAAATCGACGACCACGTAACGGAAACTGGAAACGAGCAGATCGAAGAGCCGGGCGAGTTCTGCCATGTTCGGGCTCAGCAGCATAGGCTGCTGCGGTCCGGCGAGCAATTGCAGGCCGCCCTTACATTCGGTCAGCAAGCCTTCGAGCAATGAAGTGTCGAGGCGATGAAGATTTTGCAGAGCGTCGGCCAGCCCGAATGTGGGGTTAACGTTGAGCTGAAGCGCAGTGTGGCCGAGCGACGAGAAATCCACCAGGACGACTCCGCCCTGGGCCTGTTGCAACGCGACAGCCGTATTCACTGCGGCGGTGGTAGCGCCGGCGCCGCCTTTGGCGTTAGTTACCGCGAAAATCCTCGCGCGGCTGGCGGTATTGCGCGTCTTCTTGCGAGTAGCGGCAAATCGCGAAAGAGCTTCGAGAATTAAATCCGAAGGCGCGTTACGATCGAGATATTCGCCGGCCCCGGCGCGCATGACGGCGACGATCATCGCCGGATCGGTCATCTCTCCCAGTGCGACGATGCCGACATCCACTGTGTTTTCGCGGACCAGCTCAATGGCTTGAATGGCGCGATGAGCGTTGCGCGAGTCGATGTCGAGAACGACGATTTCTGTGCGGACGTCCTGAACATGGCGCATTACGGCATCGGACGGGGAAGCGGGAAATCCGGCGTTCGCGAAAACAACGCGCCCCAGCTGCGTATCTTCCACGCGCTGCTGGAGAACGGAAAGCCGCTCCTTTTGTTCTGTTAACAACGAAACTGCGATGCCGAGCATGGCTGGTGCCTCAAGTAGTGCGTAACAGCATGGTATGGAGACCGCGCAGTTACGCCAAGTGACTTACGTAATCGTCACCGAAGTTTTTTGGGGCACCCAAACCCCGCCGCTACCGGTGGGGAAAGAAGTGACCGAGGGTGAAATCCGCTGGAGCTATTGTAAGCAAAACCGAATTGGTTGAATAGGGATAAGTGTATGGGTGGATGGGAGAGGAGTAGGGTCGGTCGATGGCCGTATGGGGCTAATGCGAAAGGGCTAACCGGGGAGGGAGACGAAAAGCTCGGGAGCGGGACCGGCAGAAACTCGAGTCATGCACTTGTTAACATACCGTGGTCTACGTTAGATCCAGCAAATTCGCTACCCACCACTGGAAACATCCATGTGGGCGAGCATATCCGAACCTGAATCTCTGGGAGCATTTGAAACAAGTCTTTTGAGGAAAACATGATTATCCTAAGCGTGTTATTGATTGGACTAATAGGGATTTAAATTTTTTTGGCTAGACAAGATCGACCGTCGAGGAAGAACTTCAGCGCAATGGTTATTGCCACCGCTGCTTTTCTCGCTTGGTGGATTCCCGTCTCGTATCTTGGATTGCGGGGCGGTATCGAGATGCATCCGGAGTTCGATATCACAGTTCGACGCTTTGCTCTCACTGCCGCGGTGTTCGCGCTCGCAAGTGTCATTCTAGCGTGGAGAAATCCGGATAGAAGCGTATGGATAGGTACCACTAGAGTCGTCGGTTGGTTTCCTCGGTAGTGGGTCTCCTGACAACAGTGTTTGCTGTGCAATGATGTCCCCCTCCGACTCACCATCAGCGTAGCGCAGATCACTGAGTTTGCGCGCAATGCGTTGTTGAAGACCTGCGATCAGTTGGATTTCGTCCCGGTTTGCTTCGTTGCCGTTTGTGTTTTCCATGACCACCTCTTTGATATTGCTTGAGTCCAAATTTACATCCTTCAGGTTGTCATCGGGAATTCGGTCGGAATCCGACATATCAAGGTTTTTCCGGATTTGGTTGTACCCCGAGGTTGCATTTCCAATAAGCGAACAGATCAAATCAACGCGCCGGTTTGCTGTGGGAGCCATCGGGCATCGGGATAGGTCGATTGCTTGAAGCGCCAGAGAACCAGCACGATAAGCAAGATCAAAATGAGCGTGGAGAATACGCTGCCCTCGGGGCCGGTGGCACCGCCGCTAAGCCACGCTGATCCGTGGGACACACCTTCGAAGAAGTGGCCTTTGGTGACCAATCCGCTGTCAGGCAGCCCATAGAAGAACGACTGCGCCCAATCCCAGGCAGCGTGGAAGCCGACTGCGAACCACAGGTTTCCGGTACGCCATAACATGATGGCGAGGGCGAATCCCGCAACGAAGACATTAAACAAACCAACCGCTGTCTCACCAGGATTTCCGGCATGCCCTGCAAAGAAAAGCAACGAGGTGATCAGCGTCGCCGGCCAGAAACCCACGCCGCTAATCAGGGTGTACTGCAGATATCCGCGGAAGAAGTACTCTTCCAAAATTCCGACGAAAAAGAAGCCGAGCCCCCATAGTGCGCCGAAGGTTAGAGTGGAGCGCAGGTCGAAATGCGCTGCTCCGAACCAAAAGACGCCGCTCAGACGCATGACCACGAGCATGAGGCTCATGGCGGAAAAGCCCCAAAGCGTACCCTCCCAGAATCGTTTCCCCAGGGCTTCCTTCAGGCCGAGGCCGTAAACGCCCAATGGACGTCGTTCCATGCGGGACATTATGAAGGTTGCGACCAAAAGGAGCGCAAAGGCCAGTCCCTCGGATAACAGCAGGTACATGGGGTTCTCGCCCATGGATCTCTCGGCGTCATGCGAACCGAAAATGAGATGCGCAGTAAACACCACGGCAAAGCGGCGGGCGATCAGGATCAGGATGAAGAGCAGCAGGCGCCAGCCGGCACGCAGGCCGTTAGGTCCCCAAAATGCACGGTTGCGCGGGCTCAAGATTTGCGCCGCTGGGGTGACGATGTCTGCGCCCGGCATGACCGCATTCCTGGAATCAGTAGGTTCGATGAAGTCTTTCATGGATTCTCAGGGGGTGCTACCGAAGAATACGGAAGACCTCTTTGGAAGGTTCCGGCAAGCTCGGCTTCTGCTCCCTCCGTTGAGGAAAGACGATCGCTGCCTGATGCTTATTACATTTCAGCCCAGAGTATTTTTTCCTCGCCATCGTTTGACCGCCATCAAAAGCGTCACGGTGTCGCATGGTTGGCGCATGCCATGTCGGGTCTCGGGGTTGTCACTCGCCAAAATCAAGATCTGCCCGTGATTTCAACAGCTTCCCCATGTCCCATTTAGGAAGCTTTGGTAAAAGGTTGGGATGCTTCGCCTCCTGTTGGGTCTGCTCTGGCGATTTTTCTGCTCTCGGCGTGAGCTTCTTCTTGAGAATCTGGCCTTGCGGCGCGGTCTCCGGCCCATACGCTTGCACAAAGCCTTTGTCCAGACGGTTTTGACCGTGCGCTTACGTTTGCTGCACCGTAGCGTTTGAAGTAGTTCCGATCGAGACCTTTAACACGAAAAAGGCCTCGTAGCCGATTGTGCTCGTTGAGCGACTCCTAAGGGTTAACGACGAGGTTGTATCCAATTAGGGAGACATCGCTGGATTTCTCAACATTACGATTGGCAGAAACATCGGCAAGTTAACGATGTGAGAATTACTTCTTTCTTCTTCGAGGCTTGATTCCCTCCGGCCGGCTGCAGTTGATTTTCGTCGGAAACAAGCAGTTGGCACGACGAATAAACCAGAATAACCCGGTGGCTGATTAAAGCGGGGGCCACTCGGGGCGGCGGTAGTGGTGCAGTTTCAAACTGCACCACTACCGGGGCGGCCGGGAGGTTCCTTGGTTTTCTGCGGTTAGGCAATCAGGGCAAAAGCACGCTGACGGCATTCACTGGGGATCCGGTTTCTCCCCAAACTTCAAGACTGTTGGGTATTTTAGAATTCCCGAGCGCTCATTGAACGACAGCCTTCGCGTTTGCGTATATAACCACGGTGCGCAGACGTTAAGGCTGGCGCCGGAGGCTATCCCGCATGAAGTCAGCAGTAGACGCTGCATCAAGGCCCGCGAAATCGCGACTCGTATCGAAATTGGGATGGGTGGTGCTCGTGCTCCTGGCGACTGGCGCGGCCAGCGCTGCTTCTGAAGGGCAACGAGTGGACGTTGGCGGCTATAAGATCTGGATGCAGGTTTCCGGCGAAGGAACGCCGTCGGTGGTCTTTGAAAGCGGCGGCGGCAACGATTCGTCTGCCTGGGCGAACATCGAACCAGTCGTCCGTCAACGTAGCGGCGTTCGCACAGTGGTCTATGACCGCGCGGGACTGGGCAAGAGCGATCCAAAGCCCGGCCCATATAAGATCGACGACGAGGTGGCTGCGCTCAAGCGGGCGCTTGACTTCTGTGGAGTGCGCGGCCCGATTGTGCTGGTAGCCCATTCCTATGGCGGACTTCTGGCGACGCTCATGGCCGCCAACGATTCCCGCATCGTAGGGGTCGTTCTAGTGGATGCTGCGCTTCCGGGCTACCTCGACGACGCGGAAGTGGCACGGATTCTGGCGAAGTATACGCCGCAGTTCGGCGAACTTGAGCGTGCAAATCCGCCCATGGCGCGGGTTATGATCCCTTTGCTGCAAGCCTATCCGCAGACTGCGAAGCGAATGCGCGAGGTGCAGTTCCCGATGGCACTGCCTGTTATTGACATTACGGCAGAGCAGACTACCGCCGATTCGCCGGAGGAACTGGCGTTATTGCGGCGCGTCCACGCGGAGTTCGTCGCCGCCTCGACAGCGCGCGAAGCGCTCTTTGCCGCGGGCAGTGGTCATAACGTGATGCGAGATCGCCCCAGTCTGGTCATTGACGCGATAGTAAAAATGGTGAACCGGATTCGCACCGAGAAATGACGTTTCGGCCCGGGCGCCATGGCAGAGCGTCTGCCATCATCTTTTGGGATATGCAGTGCGTATAAGGGCGAACGCTGCGACTGCAAATGCAAACGGTTCGCGCATACGACATTTCAAAAGCGTGCGTTGTTGGACAGCGCGGAGGTGGGAAATCACGAATGTTATCTTGACAGGTCATTACCTTTGTAGGATTCTTCGGAAATGAAGCCGGTATCGCGACACCAATGCATGATTTATGAAGGAGCGCCGTCCCGTACATTGTCGGCACTGGCGGAAGTGGCGCGGAAAAAGTTGCAGGAGAATTATTGCTGCCTTTATCTCAATAGCCCTGTGATGGTCGCGGGCATGCGGTGTGCGCTGGCTGCGACTGGGGTCGATGTCGCGAAACATGTTGGCGATGGCAGTCTGCTGATCTCATCGGCGCAAGGCCATCTGGTGGAAGGGCGTTTCCACGTTGAGCGCATGATGCAGAGCCTCGAGAAAGCCTTAAATCAATCACTGGCCAACGGATACGTGGGCCTCTGGGCGTCCGGCGACATGAGTTGGGAATTTGGGCACGAGCGAGATTTTGCGCTCGTGCTTGAATATGAATGGCGGTTGGAACAGTTCTTCCGTGAGCACGCCGAAATTTGCGGAATCTGCCAATATCATCGCGAAACTTTGCCCGATGTTGTGTTGCGGCAGGGCTTGGCTTCTCACCAATCGATATTCGTGAACGAAACGCTTTCCCGCATCAATCCTCATTACGTATTGCGGAAGTCTGTCCCTGACCTCGCGACCGTCCGATTGCCCGAACTCGACCTCGCGCTTGTAGGTCTTTCGCAGACTGCCGGTTAATCTCAATTCGGATTTCCGTTCAACCCACTAAGTTGACCCGAAACACGGGGACAGAGGGGACGTTCCCCGGATTTCTGCGACCAGGCAATCAGGGCCAAATCACGGCGCTTGGCATTCCCTTGAGGGCTTTTTGGGGCGGCCGCCTTCCCGCGGAGCGAGAAGGCGTAACGTCGATTTTTCCAGATGGATGACGAAGTCGGGCGAGCGGAGTGGTCGGCGTGTGTGCGTCGATTGCCGCAGGTCGCGCAAATCGGCCTGCGAATCGCCCGCGGCCAACTAATTGTTCCACTCCAAGCGAGTCGCTGATCTAGGCAAAATAGAAACCTTTGGAAACCCGAGGACAGACGGGAAGTTCGCTGATGTTCATTCGTCGAAATCCCGGAAACGTTCCGTCTGTATGAATGCATAAGTGAAATGAAGAAGGGTTCTCGAAGCGGCTACGATGCTGAGACCGGCGAAGAAAGCGCTGGCTCAGAAAGCTCACTTGGAGAACCCTATGAACAGCCTTCACTATATCGGATTCGACGTTCACAAAAAAGCCATCAGTTTCTGCGTCAAGACCGCCGCGGGCGAGATCGTGGAAGAAGGCAGCGTGCTGGCGCAACGCGAGGTCTTGCGGCAATGGGCCTCGGCCCGTCCGCAACCGTGGCGCGGAGCGATGGAAGCAACCTTGTTCAGCGGCTGGATTTACGACACGCTGCAGTCCTACGGCGAGCAGTTGGAGATGGCGCATCCGGCCAAGATGAAAGCCATCAGCGCGGGCAAGAAGAAGAGCGATACCATCGACGCGCGCACCATCGCCGACCTGGTACGCTGCAATCTTTTGCCGGCCTGCTATGTGGCGCCGCCGCGGATCCGCGAACTGCGCCGCCTGCTGCGTTATCGCAGCCTGGTGGTGAGCGAAGCGGTGCGCATGAAGAACAAGATGGCCGGGCTGCTGATGGAAACCGGCGCGCTCTACGTGAAGGAGAAGCTGCACCGCAAGAAATACTTCGCCCACCTACTGGAAAATCTCGAAGAGGTGCCGGAATCGGTGATCGATCTGCTGCGGTTGAGTCGCGGGGCGCTGGAAATGTTCGAGAACACACAGAAGCGGCTGGTCCGCGAGTTGCTCGCCGATGCCGAACTGGCCGAACGCGTCGAACGCCTGATGAGCATTCCCGCCGTGGGAGAAATTACCGCTCTCACCTGGGCCTTGGAGATCGGCGACCCGCACCGCTTTCGCTCCAACTCCGAGGCTATGAGTTACTGCGGGCTGACCGCGGCCTTGAAATCTTCGGCGGGCAAGCAGCAACGCGGGCCCATCTCGAAGCAGCGCAACCACTGGCTGCAAACCACGCTGATCGAGGCCGCCAAACTGGCGCCGCGCTGGAATCCGCAACTGGCCGCGTTGCACGCCCGCGAACTGGAACGCGGACATCGCAACCGCGCCACACTGGCCGTGGCCCGCAAACTCGTCGCCTATCTGCTGGCGGTCGACAAAAGTGGTCAGAGCTTCCAAGTGCGCGCACCCTCGGAAGTACTGACACAAAAAGCTGCCTAAGAAGTAGAACCTTCGAACTCAGCCGCGATCCATTGGCCGTTCCTCGCCAACTCGGGGACTGGGCAGAGGAGTCTTTGCTCCCGATGCTCCTTACCGTCTGTATCGAGGCCGGCCGGTCAACCCTAACTCATACTTCGTGGACCGGGTTCACGCCCGTTTCCCGCAAATGGATGTCTGGCCAAGCTGCTGCTTTGGCCGATGCTGCGGATCGCACGCCGTTCGCCAACTTCATCCGCCCCACGCCGCTTCGAGGCCCCACTCTTCCAAGCGTCAGGAGACCTCCGTCTCCTCTTGACTTTTACTTATCATGGATGTCCCCGGTTTATTGTCCCGGTTTATTGTCCCCGGTTTATTCGTCCTTGCTTGTGATCCTCCGAGCGTCCATGGGCACATGGGTTTTCTAAATGGGTCAATTTTCATCCCGACTGAATCGGCGGGTGGCCCGGCCTGTCACGCCCGGTTTTTCCTTCCTTTATGAAACTGCGGTGCCCCGTCCTTGCGTTTTGTGCAAGGACGGGTACGATAGTGCTGACAGTGTAGGTCCTAATCCGAGCAGTTCGGATCTTCTGACGAAACCCTTCATTACTTGCAGTAGTGGTACCGGCCCTCGCAAACGTCCGCGAAGGACGGGGCACCCACAGGTGCAATGCTTTCGGCTATTCAAAGGCCGGGCCACCCGCCCAGCTCCTTCGGAGTTCTAGTAAACTTCGTGTGTATGTTTTCACGCAGGCATGCTCTCGCTGCTGTCGTTACGTTTGCCATGGCTCCCTGGCTGCCCGGGCAGTCAAACACCACCAGACCTGCCGGGGACGGCGCGGGCCCTGAAACCTGGAACTTACGATTTGCGCTTCTTCGTTCGCGATAACTCGACCGCAAAAATCGGGACCGTCGTGTTTCCGCTGGAAATCAACTGAACTTTCGGTGCCGCAACGTGGGACAGCTTTACAAAGTGACTGGCTGCACTGTGCGGCGGTCGGCAGCGCTGCCGCAACCAAGACATACTTGCGGTATCTCGCTTTCGGTACTGTGGGGATCGCAGCTAGGGCGGGGGGCCCGTCCTTTCACGCCCGGTTTTTCCTTCCCTGAAACTGTGGGTGCCCCGCTCTTGCGTTTTGTGCAAGGACGGGTACGATAGTGCCGACAGGGTAGGTCCTAATCCGAGCAGTTCGGATCTTCTGACGAAGCCCTTCATTACTTGCAGTCGTGGTACCCGCCCTCGCAAACGTCCGCGAAGGACGGGGCACCCACCGGTGTAATGCTTTCGGCTATTCAAAGGCCGGCCACCCGCCCAGCTAGACGAATCGCTGATCTATGAAAAGTAGAGACCTTTGACTGGAATCTGATTACAGGTTTCCCGGTTCTCTTTGCGCCTTAAGCCTCGTGCGCCGACGCCACCGAAGCTGACGACATCGCCGATACCGACATGTCTGCCGGCTCGGGCAGGAATTCGTAGCCTTCCAATCGGACCGCCACGCCGAGGCGGTCCGGCGAAACGGAATTAGACGTCCGCAGCACTCTTCCGCGGCAGCGCACCCGCATATTTTCCGCCAGCGTAATTTCAGAAGGCATGACCAATGTAAGTTCGATGGCATCGCCCTCCGACAAATTTAAATCCGTATCGAAGAACACGCCGCGGGCGCTGAGGTCCCGGGTGACACCTTGCGCGACCGCACCGCCACCGGGGCGGCATAACGAGACCGGCATTTGGAAACTGAAACGTTGCCCGGCCCGACGCTCAACACGCGTTTGCTCCTGGCTCATGAATTGTTCCCTATACTGGAAGCTCAAGATTGTGCTCACGTTTCGCACTCGAAGAATTTAACTCGAAAGTGCATGTAGGGAGAAGTGTTTAGTTGGAGTCGGGCGTTTGCGGGGTTGGCGGAACTGGTTCCGGGGAGGATTTTAAAGGAAAGATGAAGCAAGATTCTGCGAGCGAGTCCAGCCTGCCGGTAACGCTGCGCGCCCTGAAACACAGAAATTTTCAGTTATTTTTTAGCGGGCAATTAATTTCGCTGGTGGGTACGTGGATGCAGAGTGTGGCCCAGGCGTGGCTGGTTTACCGCCTGACGGGTTCGGCGCTGCTGCTCGGTTCGGTGGGATTTGCCGGGCAGTTTCCGGTTTTTCTGGTGGCACCAATCGGCGGCATTGTCGCCGACCGCTACGACCGGCAAAAGATTGTGATCGGAACGCAGGTCGCGTCGATGATCCTGGCGGGGATTCTTGCAGCGCTAACGCTGACCGGGCATGTTCATGTGTGGCATATTTTTGTGCTCGCCGCATTGCTGGGCGTGGTGAACGCGTTCGACATCCCCGGGCGGCAATCGTTTCTGGTCGACATGGTGGGCAAGGAAGATTTGATGAACGCGATTGCGTTGAACTCGTCCATGTTCAACGGAGCGCGAATCGTGGGTCCGGCGATTGCGGGAATTCTGGTGGCGAGAATCGGCGAAGGCTGGTGCTTCTTTGCGAATGCGGTGAGCTACATCGCGGTGATCATCGGCCTCTATCTTATGCGGGTGCCGAAACATGAATACCACGCGTCGAACGCGTCGCCGGTGGGGCACATCATTGAGGGGTTTCGCTTCGTCCGGGATACCGCTCCGATACGCGCGATCTTGCTGTTGCTCGGCTTGGTAAGCCTGGTCGCGATGCCGTACACCGTGCTGATGCCGGTGTTCGCGGACAAGATTCTGCATGGCGGCGCGCGCGGCCTGGGCACGCTGATGGGAATGACCGGCGTAGGCGCGTTGCTCGGAGCGCTGACGCTGGCATCGCGTCGCGGAGTGCACGGCCTGGGGCGCTGGGTGGCGTTTTCCTGCGGAGCGTTCGGCGTGAGCTTGATTCTGTTTTCGATGTCGCGAAATTTTACGCTGTCGGCGGCGTTGCTGCTGCCGGTGGGATTTTTCATGATGCTGCAAATGTCGTCGTCCAACACATTGATTCAAGCCATGGTTCCGGATGAACTGCGTGGGCGGGTGATGGCAACGTATTCCATGATGTTCATGGGGATGGCTCCGTTTGGAGCGTTGCTGGGCGGCGCAGTTGCGGACAGGCTGGGCGCTCCGATTGCCGTCGCCATGGGAGCGGTGGCGGCGGTGGGCGGCTCGGGACTGTTCTGGTTGCAATTGCCGAAGATTCGAGTTGAAGCAAGACGCCTGATCGTGGCCCAGGGCGCCGTAGGCGGCGAGCCGGAGCAGGGAGTGACGGCGCGGGTGGTGGAGGATTAATCAGTAGTCCCGATACGGCAACGGTGTGGTGTTCGAGTTCACCGCGTAGGGCGCGTGGAAGACTGGCTTTACTCGTAGCGTAGCGCTTCGATGGGGTCGAGGCGTGAGGCGCGGAGGGCTGGGACCATTCCGCTGATGAGGCCGACGATGCTGAGGATTAGCGTAGCGGCGATCAGCGTACCGGGTGCGATGATGAGGCGGATGTCCCCGGCTTCGGCATTTTTGGCGAAGGCGCTGTAGAGCGTGAGCCGTCCGACAGAGAGCGCTACCACGTAGGCGAGAACGATGCCTAAGAGCCCTCCGAGGAAAGTGATGGAGAGGGCTTCAGCGAGAAATTGCATGAGTATGTGGCGGCGGCGCGCGCCGAGAGCTTTCTCCACGCCAATTTCGCGGGTGCGCTGGGTGACGGACACCAGCATGATGTTCATCAGGCCGACGCCGCCGATGCCGAGCGTGAGCGTGCCAATGAATCCCAGCAAGATTTTGAGGCCGAGAGTGATGATCTCGAACTGGTGGACCTGCTCCATGAGATTGAAGACGCGCATGGCACGGCGATCGCTGGGATTGAATTTGTGCTCCGTGGCCATGACCACTCGGGCGGATTGTTCGAGGCGGGCGTAGTCCGGAGTCTCGTAGTTGAACCAGATTGAATCGATGTAGTGCGTGTCTTTCAGGTCGCTCATCGCAGAGAAGGGAATGTAGATGGTGCGATTGATGTCGCTGTCGCCTTCCTGCATTTTGGCTTGAAGAATTCCGATCACTTCGAAACTGAGGCCGTCGACACGAATGCGTTCCCCTAAGGCATTGCGTCCGGAAAAGAGTTTTTCTTTCGCCTCGGATCCGATCATCGCTACTCGCGCGTGTTGCACTTCATCCTGCTCGTTGTAAGGCCGCCCTGAACCCATCTTCAGGGCGCGAACCTGGACGACATTCGCATAGTTGCCGGTGACGCCGAAGGTGTAGGTGCGGGTGTCGTATTGAATGACGCAGTCTTTGTCCACGGAAGGGCTGATGTGGGTGATCTGCGGCAGGTTGGCAGCCAGCACGTCGACATCGTCGAGGGTGAAGCGCAGTTGCGTTCCGGCTTTCTGCCCTCCGGCCTGCATGGTGGAACGGCCGGGAACGAGAATCATGAGCTTGGTGCCGAAGTTGGCGAAGATGTTGGTGCAGGCCTGACCGAATCCGTTGCCGTAGGCAAGCAGCATGACGACCGTAGCGATTCCCCAGGCCATGCCGAGCATGGTGAGCGCGGTGCGGCGGCGGTTGTGCTGCATGGCTCCGTAGGCTTCATGGAGAATATCGCGGAGCATGTTATTTATTCCTGCCTCAGCGCTTCGACGGGCTGTAGCATGGCAGCCTTGCGCGCAGGATAAAGGCCAGCGAATACTCCCGCGAGCGTGAGACTCGCGATGGCGATAAAGGCCGACATGGGAACGATACGGGGCGGATCGAATCCGCCGGGGCCTTTTACAGTGTCGAGGACGGCCATAAGCGCGGCGGCTAAGCCCATGCCGATGAGGCCGCTGCCGAGCGTAAGAATGATTCCTTCGAAAAAGAATTGAGAAAGAATGCTGCGGTTGGTGGCGCCAAGGGCCTTCCGCAATCCGATCTCGCGGGTGCGCTCGCTGACCGCGACGAGCATGATGTTGACGACGCCGATCGCGCCGAGGGCGAGCGTGACCAGTCCGACGCTGCCGAGAAAGACGTTCATGGCGTCGAAGATCGTGCCAACCATTTTCGATTGCTCGATCGTGTCCCAGCCTTCAAAGGCGTCTTTATCGTGATAGTCGAAACCGTGATTGCGGGCGATGACTTTCTGGACTTCCGCTTTGGCCAATAGATTTTCGTTTCTAACGCGAGGCTGATAGTTGATGAAAGATATTGAGTTCTCGTGGCCGTCCCCCTTGAGGCGGAAGAACGTCGACATCACTTGGAAGGGAACATAGCCGCGGGTGTTGGTGGAATTGTCGTCGCCGCGGCCAACCCGCTGGACGGTTCCGACCACTTCGAAGCTGACGCCGTTAAGTAAAATGGTCGCGCCTACGGCGGGGCGTCCGGGAAAAAGTGTCTTGCTCATTTCGTCGCCGAGAACGATCACGTTGCGCTTCTGGGTTTCGTCGAGCCAGTTGAGCCAGCGTCCCTGCTTCATGGGGAGAAAGCGAATCTCGCTGTACTGCGGTTCGACGCCGAGAAGTTCGCCGCTGGCGTTGGCGAATTCACTGACAGCGTGGAAATCATTGCGTGAAAGAGCGGGCACGGCGTTGCGCACATGCGGCGCTTCTTTGCGGATGTCGGCGTAATCCTGATAGGTGAGCAGATAGTTGCGGGCGGAACTCATGTTGCCTTCGACGGCGGGCGCGCGTCCGGGAAAGATGAACATGATGTCTTTACCGTATTCCTCGGTCTCGCGCATGTTGCCGGAACGGAAGCCTTCGCCGAGTCCCACGAGCAGCAAAAGCGAGCCGACTCCCCATGCGATGCCAAACATGGTGAGGAATGATCGCAGCTTGTGGGCCCACAGGCTGCGGAAGATTTGCGCGAATGTGTCGAGGATGGTGCGCACGGCTCTCATCTATCTTATAAGGACGAAGGCGAGAACGGATAGTTAGCGGGGTAAGGGTCAGTTTGGCTTGCACTGGGAGCTGGTTTGAGGGAGATCCTTCACTCCGCCGGAAGAACGGCTGGGCTCAGGATGACGCCATTCTTACCTATGCCTTCAGTGGCCGCGGAAATCGCGAATTATTTCGAGCAATGAGCTATGAGCAAAAGGGGTTGGTGAAAAAGTTAATATCAGCAGAAGTAGGGCGAATCCCGCGAGAACGCGCCGCGGACGGCCGATTCCCGGCCACTCGGGAACTAATGGATGGCGCATGGCGGTGATTCGCAGGAGGATCGCCCAGACCAGCCATCCGTAAAAACAGAAGATCGCCAGCAATAGCAGAGCGAAGAGGGTAAGGCGCGAAATCCATGAATGTCTGCGCGGATCGAGCGCGAATACGATGTGGCCGCCGTCCAGCTGGCCGCCGGGAAGCAAATTCAGTGCGGTAGCTAACATGCCAAACCAGGCGGCGACCGCCGTGGGGTGCAGGTAGATTCCTTGAAGACTGGCAGCCCCCGATTTGAGGTGGGCCAGCGGCAGCGCGATCCACGCCAGCTGAAAGATCAGTGGGTAGCGCAGTTCGAGGTCTGGAGCAGCGGCTGACGGTGGCGCGGCATGTGAGAGTGGGAGTGCCAGGCAAAGGACGACGACGGCGACGGCGAATCCGGCGATGGGGCCAGCGATTCCTATATCGAACAGAGCCGAGCGAGAGCGGATTGGCGAGCGAATGCGGATAAATGCGCCGAGTGTGCCGATCAACGTCGGAGCGGGAATAAAAAAGGGAAGAGTCGCGTTGACCGCGTAGAAGCGGCAGTAGAGATAGTGTCCCATCTCATGCGCCATGAGGATCAGCATGAGCGTGGCGGAGAAGGGCAAGCCGAGCAATAGCGTGGAAGGATGCGAAACGATTTCGTGAAACGGGAACAGTGGCAACGTGTCGTCGGAGAGAGAGAGCGGCGACAGGTTGCGCTGGAAATTTGTCTGCATGCGCGCGCCCACGACAAGCGTCGTGCAGAAGGTCGCCAGCAGCAGAAGCGCATGGAGCCAGTAACGTTGTTTTGGCGCTGCGGGAACGAATCTCGCCGAGGGGACACGGAAGCCGGGCTGGAAATATTCGACGGCGACCGGGGCGCCGGGTCCCGATGGTGAAGGGGCGGGAAGATTTAAATCGGACATGGCAAAGTTTCCGCGGTTGGCGTTGAGGCTGAAGTTGGCTGGATGCTAAGCCCCAGCAGAATTATTCGATGGATTGCAATTCTTTGCCGGGCTTGAAACGTACGGCTTTTCCAGGGGGAATCGAGACTTCAGCGCCAGTGCGGGGATTGCGTCCGATGCCGGTCTTGCGGGGGCGGACGTTGAACACGCCGAAGCCGCGCAGTTCGATGCGGTCGCCCTTGGTGAGGGAGCGCTTCATGCTCTCGAAGACGGTTTCGACGGCGATTTCAGCCTTGGTTTTGGTGATGCCCGTCTTGTTAACGACTTCATTAATGATGTCAAGCTTGATCAAGACTTTGACTCCGGTCGCGCTGGCTGGAAATGTAGTACCAAGTCCTTGATGCTAGGAGAGATAGGCGAGATTGTCAACGGCACGGGTTGTCCCTTAAGATGCAAAAGCGATTTGTGATTTGTAATTTTGTAATTTGGCAATTTCCAAGGCGTTTTTCAAATTTGTCAATCAAGATCGTTTACATTACGAAGTTACAAAATTACCAAATTTTTCCCGGGGGTTTCATGCTGAAGAGTGACCGTTGGATCCGCAAGAATGCGAAAGAACGCGACATGATCAACCCTTTTTCCGAGAAGCAGGTCCGCGAGGGCGTGATTTCTTATGGATTGTCGTCTTATGGTTACGATTTGCGCGTGGCCGATGAATTCAAAATTTTTACCAATGTGAATTCGACAGTGGTCGATCCGAAGAACTTCGATGAGCGTTCATTTGTGACGGTGCGGTCGGACGTGTGCATCGTGCCGCCGAATTCGTTCGCGCTGGCACGGTCGGTGGAGTATTTCAAGATTCCGCGAGAGATTTTGACGATCTGCGTGGGCAAGTCTACCTATGCGCGTTGCGGGATCATTGTGAACGTGACCCCGTTCGAGCCGGAGTGGGAAGGGTTCGTGACGCTCGAAATTTCGAACACCACGCCTTTGCCGGCGCGCATCTACGCCAATGAAGGACTGTGCCAGATTATCTTTTTTCAGTCGGACGAAGTTTGCGAGACGAGCTATGCCGACCGGAAAGGGAAGTATCAATCACAGAAGGGAATTGTGCTGCCGAAGCTGTGAGAAAAGCAGGAAAACTTGACTGACAATGACAACGTGCAACCGGAGTTTACTGGTGGCGGAGAGGCGCGCAATGATCTGGCCAAGTTGCGCGCGTACCAAGACGAGTTAGTGCGATGCGGATTGGAGGCTGTCAGGGACGGCCGCGTCACGCCTCATGCGACCGCGGGGAGCGCTTCGCTCGGAAGCGGAAGGTATAGCCCTAGCCGGTTGCGAAATTACTTCTCGCCCTCTTTATACATGTACTTGATTGAAGGCTTGTAAATGAGCAGGTTGGGGCCGGTGTTGCGGTTGAGTTTCAGGCAGGTCTTGTCGTACCACTCGATAACGCCGTGGATTTGCTCTCCGCCATGGAGTACCACGACCATCAGGGTCTTGGACTGCATCTGTTTCTGGTAGTAGAAATTTTCCGCGTTGGTTTGCTCAGGCGGAGGAAGCTTCTTCCCGCTATTCGAACGCTCGACGCGCTCATGTCCGTGCGGACGGTCGTTGCGTTCTCCGCGGTCGCGTTGCGGCGGGCGGTCGGACGACTGCCCGTTGTGATTCGGACTGGCGTGGTGATTGTCGGAGCGATTGAGGGAAGGGCGAATCAGTTTTCGATTAGCGAACTCATGCCCACTGAGGCTGCGCTCGGCTGGCGTGGAGTCGATCGCATCTTTCATCGTGTCACCTGCATGATGTCACCTACGTGAGACACGCCTGCTAGCGGGCCACAATCCATGGCGCGTTTTTGACTGTGGATACAGGGCGTGAACTTTTGAATAAACTAGCACAGGATTGAGGCGATGACAATAAGGAAGATGGGAGTCTTGTTGGAACGAGCGGGGACGTTCTCGTGACGCCAGATGAGAATGAGATCCTTCGTTCCGCCTGAAGAACGGCTGCTCACAGAATGACGACTTCCAAAAGGTTAGTTTTCCAGTGCGGTCGCGAACGAGTCCAGCGACAACGAGCGAAGAAGGTTGCGGCGCATCCCTCGTTCGACTTCGGATAGACGGTCTGCGGCGCGGGCGATCCAGGGAAAATCGGCTGATTCGGCGAGGCGCTGCAAATCAGCCTGAATGTCGGTGTTGCGCACGAATTGCGGCGTGCCGGAGTTGAGGAACAGCAAGTCTTGCAGCAGCGAATATGTCGCGCGAAGCAGTGCTTCCATCTTTGCGCGACCATCGGCGCCGGCGCGATAAGTCTCGGTCAGCTTGAAAAGCTCAGAATGATCATTGCGCCGGGCGGCACTCAGGATCGTCAGCGCGTGGGTGCGGGACGCGACATATGCGGGCAAATCGAAAGATTGGGCTCGTCCGATGGCTCCTTCCGATAGACGCGCGACCAAGCTACGTTGTTTAGAACTCCATTCGGGACGAGCGTTTGCAAGGTATCCCTCAACATCTTCTGGAGGCAATGCCGTCAGCGCCACGGTCATCGAACGCGAACGCAGTGTGGGAAGAAGCTCACCGGGATTAGTAGTGAGCAGAAAGATCGTGGCGAACTCCGGCGGCTCTTCCAACACTTTGAGCAGCGAATTTGCCGCTTCTTTCATGAATGCCGATCCGGTAAAGATGTAGACGCGCTCGTGAGCTTCGCCGGGGCGGTAATAGATTGTCTGGATCACGCGGCGAACCTGGTCCATCTTGATCATCATTTGCGGGGGGTCGGGGGGAATGATGAGCACGTCGGGATGGGACTGCACGAAAAGGCGCGTTTCCTTCTTGTCGGTCTCTCGGAGATTTTCCCGGGCTTCGACGGCCTCGTTGAAACGAGATTCGAGGTCTTCGGATTGCGCGATGCGAGTGCAGTTGGCGCAGTGTCCGCAGAAATCGGGCAGGCCGTTAGTCGAGACGGGATCGAGACAATTCATCGCCTTGGCCAGCATCAGCGATAGTGTGTATTTGCCTGAGCCCGTGGGGCCGGCGAGGATCACCGCTTGAGGGAAACGGTTTCGCGCCAGCATGTCGCGCAGACGGTCGACGACGGCGGTGTTTCCGACAAAATCCGCGAATCCCATAGGAACAAATGACGTGAAACGATGAAGCGATCAGGCGGCCTTTGTGTTCAATTTTAATCTGGCGCTGACGGCTTCCATGATTTTTTTGTGGGTCTCGTTCGGAGTGCCGCGCGCGTTGATGGTGGCCACACGTTTTGCTTCGCGCTGAGCGATGGCGAGGTACGCCCGATGCACGCGGACGAAAAATTGGCGGCTCTCGCACTCGAAACGGTTCTCATCGGATTTCTTCGCGTTCTTTTTCGAAGCCGACGTGTTGCGGGCGCGGGCGCGGGAAACACTCGATGCAACGTCGCAGTCCATCAGAATTGTCAGGTCGGGTTGCAGGTCCACGCAGAGAATGCGATGAAGATCGAGTACCGCTCCGGCGCCGAGTTTGCGCCCGCCTCCCTGGTAGGCCTCGGATGAGTCGGTAAAGCGGTCGCAGAGCACGATCTTGCCGGCTTCCATCGCAGGAAGAATCACTTCTTTTACGTGTTGCGCGCGGGAAGCGAACATGAGCGCAAGCTCGGCCATGGAGTCGAGACCGGCGGTGCGGGAATCGAGCAAAACCCCACGGATGCGCTCTCCGGTCGGGGTACCGCCGGGTTCACGGGTGGTGACGATTTCATGGCCTTGCGCGGTCAGGGCGGCGGCTAGCTTTTTCAGTTGCGTGCTTTTGCCGCAGCCGTCAAGGCCTTCGAAGGTGATGAATTTTCCGCGATGGGGAGGCACGCGAAATCATAGCATCCGTCGCATGGCAGGCGCGGAGAGGGGTTCTAGTCGTCGACGACTCCGGCGAAGAGGTCGGTCTCTGGCTTGATTTCTCCGAGTTCGCAAGATGCGGCGAGATGAAATAGTTCGCGTCCGCCGCGCCGGCGCACCATTTCTTCCCACCGAGGCAGTAGCGGAGCCTGCGTGGTGTGAGCGCGGAACGCGGCGACCTTACTTTCAAGAAATGCACCGATGTCGATCGAAGCATTAAACGGCGCTGGATTCACGGGTTGTCGATCGGGCAGCGTGAAAGTGGAAGTCGCGTAGTAAAGCTTCTGCGTGCGATGCGGCTTGAGCGCGTCGGTGATCTGGTCGGGAAAACGGTTGTCGCGTGCTGCCCAATGAAACGCGAGCGTCGCAAAAATCGACGCCATCGAGTGATCGGTATGTGCGGTGACTGCGCCTTCCGTACCGAACGTCAAGAGCACATGAGGACGAAATTCCCGGATGTGGCGGGTGACATCGGCGACCACGCGGTGAAGATCGAGGCGATGCAGCTGTCCGTCGGGATAATCGAGGAGGATTGGCCGTGAGATCTTCAATATCGCCGAAGCGGCATCGAATTCTTTGCGGCGGATGTCAGCTAATTCCCGATCGCTTCGGGCCGCACCGCGATGGGATCCGGCTTGCCCGGGAGTGAGGCAGAGCACACATGTTTCGACGCCGCGAGAGTTGTAAAGCAGAAGGGAGCCGCCGAATCCCCCGGCCTCATCATCGGGATGGGCGGTAACGCACATGAGACGGAACATGGATTGATTGTAGCGGGTAATCCGGATGCTGCCGAAGGGTCAGAAGACCAAGCTGCGTCAACGCGAGGCTCGACTCGTTGCATGGCGGGTTGCGGCCTCATGTACGTGCTTACGGGGTGAACTCGAAAACCACCCCGTTGCCGTAATCGCCGCCGAATTCGGTTCAACCCGGGTCATCGCCATAGCTAAGGTATTTTCCACCGTTTGCCGAGGCCCCATACAAATCTCCCTTCGCATCGAGTACAAGGGCCCCAATTAGGTAAGAGGCGTCGTTGGGAGGGCCTGAGAATCTGTGGAAGACCCTGTACTGCGCATCTACGAAGGCTGAAAGGGACAAAACTATAGCCAACGCGAGAAGCCATTTCATAATTACACCTGGTAAAAAATTTAGGGCTGACGCCTTGCCGCGCAGCGACCACAGCCCTCTATGAAGGAGGGCTTAGGAGCAGCGCATACTTTGGTGAGTACGTGGAAACGTAGGTCTGGCAGCCTACGCCCGCGCTACTTGGATTGAAGGCAAATTCCCAATCGCAGAAATACTTCTATGGTGCTGGTGTTATTCGATAACGCAAACGGAATCGTATCGGGGAGCTGTCTCCTTAGCCAGCCGTGTGAGGCCCGACCGTGACCCACAACCGAAACCGCGGGCAGGACTGTCCGCTCACTCGATTCCTATCATCTTGGTGTGGTGATCTGATAGGCAACACCCGCGGTGCTCTCGCCCCCGGCATTGGTTGACCCGTAGATTGTGCCATTGGAACTATCCACAAGCGGGTCATTCGGTACGGCCCCATCATCAGCGGTGAATAATGGAAAAGTGTGGAGAACGTCAGCAGCGTACCCTTGTTGCGTTGGCGTCAGCTTGATCAACGCTCCGCCGTTGACGCTATCACCGCTGGAGTTGTCGTGGGCTGGATAAGATGCAACATAAATGTTGCCCATCCTGTCCAGAATCGGACTGTTGTAGGCGTTCCCTTGTCCGTCGTCAGCGTCGGCAAACGTGTAAATAATCTTTCCTAACAAATTGCCGCCGTTTGGAACGAACTCGAAGATGACCCCGCATCCCCAGTAGTAGCCGGAGAGCGGATGGCACAGGCTGTCCAGCCCTCCGGCGCCGGCAACGCCGAACAAATTTCCGGCCCCATCCACGGTCAGGCCTCCAGGAATCGATCCGTCATGCTTCCCTTGGAACTCGTAAATGAGCCGCGGGTTGTAGTCGCCTGAACCGTTCGGCGAGAACTCCAGCAATGCGCCGCATCCCTCGCGAGGGCAAGAACGGTTCTGGATTCCGCCTAACTGAGCGGTGACGAATATATCGCCTGGTGCGTCCAGAGCAACGCCATACGGCAGAGATCCGTCTTTGCCCCCGCTAAACTGGTAAAGATTTCTGTGGCTGTATGTGCCAGAACTGTTGCGCGCCAGCTCGTAAAGGGTGCCAAAACCGTGTATTCCTCCCGAAGCCGTGGTCCCGAAAATGTTTCCCGACCCATCCATAACGATCTTCTCGGGATAGGATCCGTCCGGAGTTCCGTTGAACGTGTAGAGGATGGATTCAGTCCATACCCCGTTAGCTCCGCGTGAAAGTTCGAACACGGTTCCGCAGCCGAAGTAATTTTTGCACAGAGAAACGTTTCCCCCACCCACGGTCGTACCGTAGAAGTTTCCTGCGGCGTCGGCAACCAGGCTTCCGCTTACCGCTGCTCCGCCGGCACCGCCCGGGAATACAAAGGGCACTGTCTCGGTCCAGCTTCCATCAAGGTTGGGTGACAGCTCAAACAACTCACCGCACGAAATTTCACAATTCGATTGGCCCGGAGCCAGCCCGAAAAGATTTCCTGCAGCATCTCGGAACAAATTACTTTGCGGCGAAGCGTCCCCATACCGGGGGAGCCCAAAGTTGTAAATTACACTCTCGGTTTGAGCGGACGCTGCCTGCCCAGCCGCTACGATCAACAGCAGGCAAGTGCCCAAAATGTACGTTAGTCTGGATTTTGTGTGACTCGGACGGTTCATTTCGTTACTCCCGAAAGCATTTTGAAAGATTATCGGAAAAGCGGATTTACATTGGCCTACCGCTAGCAACTGATAGGAATGGCCGGTTCGCACAGTTTGCGGACGGGCCATCATACACCCGAAATCCGGGCTGCACTGGAATTTATACAGCCCTTAAGTTCCGACGCCCGCTGACCTACGCGAGTCAGCGGCTCGGACTACCCCGCAGCTATTTGAGGTTCACGCGAAATATCGTTCCGTAGTTTGACGGGCCGCCCTGGATGGTTGTGCCATACAGGTTTCCGGAAAGAAAAAGCACCGGAGATTGCGGCTGGCTGCCGTCGTTCGATCCGCCCTGGAATATGTGAAGCACTTTATAAGAAGTGCCCTGGGCAACTTCAAAAACCGATCCGTTGCCGAGGCCGGTGGATGCGCCGCCGAATTGCGTGACGCCGTAGATGTTGCCGAGCGTGTCCGAAATCACGCCTAGACCGCCGCCAGCGCCTACTCCGGGATCGCCCGCTCCGTCCGCCGTTCCGCCCGCGAAGGCGTGCACCACCGAGAATTGGCTGGATGAAGTCAGCTTGAAGACGGTTCCGCAGCCAATGCCCGGGGCAAAGCTATTCGGGCAACTCAAATCTCCGCCTTGTTGGGTGACTCCGTACACGTCGCCTGCGGCGTCGAGCGCGACCGGGCCGTTCGGCGTTGCACCGTTGGTGTCTCCAACGCAGAATGAGTGCAGCGTGGTCTCGGTTGCAGAAGGGGTAATTTTAAAAACGGTTCCACCACCGGAACTGCAGGAGCCACCGTATTGGGCGACCCCATATAAATTTCCCTTGGAATCGAATACGAGCGGACCGAAGGGAAGAACTCCGTCGCCAGCGTTGGTGCCGAACTGGTAGAAGATGGATTCCTGTCCGGTGGTGGAATTGACTTTGAAAATTACTCCCTGGCCGAACTTTCCTCCTTGCGCTGCGCCGTAGAGATTGCCTGCGGAATCGAGAACGACGCCGGAGCCGGGATTTTGGCCGTCACCGGTGCCAGGCTGAAATGAATAGAGGATCGATTCCTTGCCCGTGGGGGTGATTTTGAAAACTGTTCCGCAGCTTCCGTTACCCTGGGTGCAAGTTCCGCCGCTTTGAGTTGTGCCGTAGATGTTGCCGGCTTTATCCACCGCGAGGCTGCCTGAAGGGTATGATCCATCGCTGGTTCCGCCTTCGAAACTGTGAACGGCGGTTTCCGTAGCTTTGGCGGTAATGCGATATACGGTGCCTAAACCCATGTCACCCCCCTCGAGGGTCGTGCCGTAGCCTACGCCTTTACCTAGAGTGATCGCTCCATCGGGAAAGATACCGCTCTGAGAACCGGTAAATGAGTAGAGGATGGAGCTAGTTTGGGCAGACGCGCTAACCGTTGCAAGCGACGCGGCAAACACGAGAACCAAAAATCTTGCGATTGATTTGCGATACGAAACTGAGCGACGGTTGCAAACGACGGACGCACCTACCTTGCGAGCGAACATGCAGACTCCTGTCTGGTTCAACTGGGAATTGATTTCCTGGACCAAGCTGGAGGATGACAGTTCTTCTGGAAGTGGCGCTGACATGCTGCAACGAAGTCCCTTAAAAGAAAATTACAAGGCGGGTAGGTCTGCCGTCTATGAGGTCAACCATGTAGGGGGGGAATGAGTTTCAGGCTGTATGCAATTATTTACTGTTGCAACGAAGCTGACACGGGTTTCGCTCGGATCTACCTGCGCCACTTGCGCAGTTGCTTCCACGCCTGGACAAGTTCTTGCAGGGCGCGGGCTGGAGGGAAATCTCGGCTGGTGATGCGGCATTCGGCGTACACGCGATTATAGAAATCTCGGACGCTGCTGGTGCTGAGGTGAGCCAGCCGCTGCGACAAATCTTTTAACTGGGCGGCGGTGAGGATTTCTTCGGGCTTGAAATCGAGGCGGCGAGCCATGGCAAGCGATTTTACATGTTTCGCTATTTGTTCGCCATTAATTTGGGGAGCGACGCTGCGACCTGTATCGAATCCAGGATCATCCCGCGATAGGACGCCTCCGAAGCTTCGCCGCGTAGCCTTCTCCGCGTGAGAGGGTGAAGAAGACGATCAGAGCGATCAGCACGAAAATCCCGAAAATGTAGCTGCTTCCTTCGGGGCCGGTCGTTCCTCCGCTGAGGACGGCCCTGCCAACTGGATGCGTGGCGAAAAGATGATGCTGCACCATCAGGCCGCTGTCGGGAACGCCGTAAAGAAAAGACTGGCTCCAATCCCATGAAGCATGAAAGCCGATCGCCCACCACAATGAACCGGTACGCCACAAGCTCAGACAGAAAACCAGACCCGCGAGACCCGCGGATACCTCGCCAATTGGAGACTCGCCCGGATTGCTGCTGTGACCCAGTCCAAACAGGAAACAGAAGATAAACGCCGAAGTCCAAAACCCCAGTGCCGGGCCATGATTCGTTTTGAATACGCGCTCGTAAATCCACGACAAGCCGCGAGCGAGCGTGTACAAGACGTAGCCGCGGGTCAGATATTCCTCGAGCATGCCAACCAGAAAGAACGCGAGGAACCACAGCGCGCCATAGCCGGCAACGCCGCTGCCGAAGATCAATCGCCTGTCGAAGATGAGCAGTCCGGTCTGCATGAGGGAGAAGACAAGGATTGAAAGGCAGACGAACCCCCAACCCAGCCCAGCGAGAAA
The DNA here is from genome assembly GCA_963771505.1 of Terriglobia bacterium. GTDB lineage: Bacteria > Acidobacteriota > Terriglobia > Terriglobales > Acidobacteriaceae > JAJPHW01. The sequence goes on along the minus strand of CAVYTO010000002.1, from coordinate 542,901 downwards.
GTGCGGCAGCTTGCGGCGATCGCCGAGGCCGTAGATGGAAACGGGCCGTCGTTCGATCCTCGACATGATCCAGGTAACAATCACGCACAACAGAAACGTCGATCCCTCGCCAAGAATGCCCAGCGGAGGAGACATTTCTTGTTTCGGGTCAGGCTTCGGTACTCCGAGCTTGTGCAGAACGAAATTGATCGCGAACGCGAGCGCGGCAAAAATCGCAATGAAGAGGAGCAAGCCCCAGCCCGCACGAAGGCCATCGGAGCCGAAAAAAATCATCTGCAAGGTCGATGGCCGAGTGGGTGGATGCTCAGGCATCTGCGGATCGCCAGATAAGGGTTCCAGGAATTGCGCGCTGGGATCACTGCCCTGCGAAAGTGTTTCGGGTTTGGTTGTCAAAGTGACCTCGTCGTCAGTCAATATACGCCAACGGCTGAGTGATGGTTGGGCTTAAGAGCAACCGTTCTCAGATATGACCCTCCCTCGTTGCGCAATGTTTTGCGCATTGCCGACGGAAAAACTCCGCCATAGCGGGCTAGAATGCAATAGAATTTGGCTGCTGCAATGTAGCGCGCCGCCCGAGGGCAGGAACCGGAGCCTTTCTCTGCACGTAATTGTCACCACCGACACGCTGGGCGGGGTGTGGACTTACACTCGCGAACTAGTCACAGGACTATCCAATCGCGGCGTGCGGGTCACACTGGTGAGTTTCGGCGACATCCCTTTGCCCGAACAAACGAAATGGATGGAAAATCTCGATCGGTTGGAATACCGCCCGACCGCGTTCCGGCTGCCGTGGATGCAGGAAGCGGAACAGGACCATGCGGAATCCAACAACTATCTGGTGTCGCTGGTAAAAGAACTCAAGCCCGACCTGCTGCACCTCAATCAGCTTTGCCATGGAAGCCTGCCGGTGAAAGTCCCGCGGCTGGTGGTAGCGCATGGCGACCTGATCAGCTGGTGGAAGACGGTTCATGGATGCGAGCCGAAGGATAGTTCGTGGCTACGATGGTATAGGGACGTGATCGCGCGAGGATTGTTGCAGGCGACCGCCGTGGTGGCGCCGTCATTCTGGATGCTGGACACAACTCGCGAATGTTATGCGTGGGGACGGCATGGAACCGTGATCTACAACGGAAGAAATCCGATCCTGTTCAATCCGCATATAAGAAAAGATAGCGCGGTGCTGGCGGTGGGTGGAATGTTGGATCCTGGGAAGCAGGTTTCGTTGCTCACGCAACGCGATCATGCGCTTCCGGTATGCATTGTTGGCGCGGACGGAACGACTCCAGCGGTTCGGGCTGCGATTCGCACCGACGTGAAGCTGGCGGTGGAACCGGTGTGCCTCGCGATTAAAGGGCCGCAAACCGAAGCGCAAATGCGGTTGCTCTATAGCCGGGCTTCGGTGTTTGCCGCGACGGCGAAGTACGAACCGTTCGGAATGGCGACGATTGAAGCGGGGTTGTCGCGCTGCGCGATCGTCGCAAACGATACGCCGCTCCATCGAGAGCTTTGGAACGATGCGGCGGTTTACTTCAAGACGAACCACGCTGGTAGCCTTGCAGAGGCGTTGCAGACTCTGCACGAAGAACGCGACGTGTGCCTCGGCTACGGCAATCGCGCTTACCAGCGGGCGCGGGAATGTTTTACCGCGAAACGCATGGTGGATGAATACCTTGACCTTTATCGCGGCTTGATTAGTGCAAGCGCGGTGGCAGCTTAGCCTGCGGTCGTTCGCTTCGCACGACATCTCCGCTAAAGCTGCTATCTTCTTAATTGAAGTCATTTTCAGGGGGAATCATGTCCAGCGTAAAGATTACTGCGAAAAAAGACGGGCCGTTTCGAGTGGAAGGTCCGGAAGGCGCGATTGAACTCGTGGACGCCGACGGCAACAAGTATGACCTAACAGGGAAGCCGGCATTTTCTCTGTGCCGCTGCGGCGGATCGACGAACAAGCCGTTCTGCGATGGAACACACAGCAAGATCGGGTTTCAAGGCGCTGAGCTGGCGGTGAAGAAAGCTGAAAGCCAGCAGGGCTAGCGATTTTTCCGGCGGCGGGCACGATGTCCCATATCGTTTGTAGACCCGCCGCCGTTTCCCGCACGCATCATTCTTGGCACTATCCTCGCAGGTCATGGTTCGTACGTAATTTTCTACAGATATACTTCGCTCATGCGGAAGCCTGTGCAGTCGATGTCGGCCATTCTGCTGGCCGTTGTGTGCTCAGTAGCGCAATCGAATAACCAAGCGGTCGCGACCAAAGCGGAGAAGGAACAACATCGTCCGCGCATCGCGATCGCGCTTGAGGGCGGCGGCGCACTGGGGTTGGCGCACGTCGGCGTGCTGCAATGGTTTGAGCAACACCATATTCCAGTGGATATGGTCGCGGGCACCAGTATGGGCGGCCTGGTTGGCGGCTTCTACGCCAGCGGCATGTCTGCCGCCGACATCAAAACACTGGCTGACAGCATCGATTGGAATAAGGCGTTGCGCAGCCAGATTCCGTATCGCGACCTGGCCTTCCGGCGTAAAGAAGATAAGCGCGAATATCCGGCGACTCTCGAGTTCGGGTTGAAGAATGGAAAAGCGCGCTTTCCGATCGGATTTACCTCTGGGCAGGAAGTCGGCGCGATCCTGGATCGCGTAGGCGCCCCGTATTCTGACCTTGAGAGCTTCGACGACCTGCCAACTCCGTTTCGCTGTGTCGCCACCGATCTCGTGTCCGGCAATTCGGTGGTGTTTTCGCGCGGATCGCTTTCGCAGGCATTACGCGGAACCATGGCGCTGCCGGGCGTTTTCAATCCGGTGCGGGAGAGCGGCCAGGTTTATGTGGATGGAGGACTGATCGATAACCTGCCGGTTGACGTAGCGCGCAGCATGGGCGCGGATGTCGTGATCGCGGTGCATTTGCGAATCAAGCAGGTGGATCCCAAAGAGAACCTTTCGGCGTTCGATGTTTTACAGGGCTCGGTGAGCGTCGTGATTGCCGCTAATGAACTGCAGAGCATGGAAGAGGCGGACGTCCTGATTTCAGTGGCCACGGAAGAGTTCGGCGCGCTCGACTACAAAGCGGCAGGCAAACTGGAAGACCTAGGAGTTGCTGCGGCGGAAAGCAAGTCCGCGGTGTTGCAACGCTTCGCGCTGAATGACGTCGAATGGAATGCTTACGTTGCGAAGCGGCAGCAGAGGCGGCTCGCGGTGCCAGTCCCTGAGTTTGTGAAGGTAGTTGGGCCAGGCCCGGAGATTGCCAAGGGACTGGAAAAGTCACTGAGCGATAACGTCGGCAAGCCACTGGATTATTCCCAGTTGAACAGCGATCTTGATGCGATATCCGGCTTAGGACGGTTTTCGCGCTCAAGCTTCGGGATCACGCAACGCGATGGCCAGCCCGGATTGCTGGTCAGGACAGAAGAAAAAGATTACGGGCCGCCGCTGGTGAGTCCCTTAGTGATCGTCGATGGATCCGACTACACGAATGTGCGTTTCGGGATTGGCGCGCGGATCACGTTCCTCGACATTGGCGGGTTCGGTTCAGAATGGCGAAATGACTTCCTGATTGGCAGCGAGTACTCGGCGTTTTCTGAGTACTACCATCCGGTGAAGTGGTCGAATCCTTTTTTTATTGCGCCGAGGTTGTTCGCGCGAGATGCGCCGTTCGACATCTACAACAACGATAGCCGTGTTGCGAGCTACCGGGAATACAGCGAAGGCGGCGGCATCGACCTGGGAATAACGTTCAACCGCTATAGCCAAGTCAGATTCGGGTATCAAGTGGAAAATCTGAGCTTGTCGCGGCAGATCGGCATTCCAGAGTTTGGGAACCTGAGCGGGCGGCAGGGTTTTTCGCGAATGTATTACGTGTTCGACAATACGGACGATCCAACGCTTCCGCGGTCGGGCATCAACGCCAAGACGCGCCTCGAGTATTACGATGGCAACCCCGGCGCGAAGGAACATTTCCCACTGTTTGAGAGCCAGACTGGATTGTTTAAGCGCACGAGCGCGGCATCGTCGGTGTTCCTGCTTTCGTCGGGAGGTTCAACGTTTGGCCGTGACGCCATTGGTCTGCCGGCGTTTGCTTTGGGCGGAGCCTTGCGCCTTGGCGCTTACGGTACCAACGAATTATTGACGAATGAGTATTTTCTTTTCCAACCGGGATACATGCGACGGTTGACGGAACTTTCGCCGTTGTTGGGAAACAACGTTTACGCGGTCGCATCCTATGAAATTGGAAAAACGTTCACGACTCTGTTTCATGAGTCGCGGCTGCCGACCGATATCAATGTAGGAATTCTGGTACAGACTTTCTTTGGCCCGGTGGTGTTGGGCGGAGCTGTCGGGGATTCCGGTCATCGGAAGTTTTACTTTCAAGTCGGCCGATACTTTTGAGTCGCGGGATCGCGTTGGTTCTTTCGCGTGGATTGCTTACCGTCCTCGATGCCCTGAAGCATCGCTTGCAGCATGTCGAGTCCGAATCGGGCGCCCCGTCCCTCAGGATCGCTAGACGGATTGTAGGTCGCAAGAGCGAGTGCGCGCACGTTCACAGTAGCTGCGGCGGCGCGAATGGCTGCGCGTAACGAAGCGCGAGACGGGGCGTTCGGTGAAGGTGTGAGTCCCCCGGGGACTTCCTGCGGACCGGCGACATCCACATCGAGGTGAAGATACCAGGCGTCGGCGTTACTTTTTCTGTGGCCAAGTAAATCTGAAACCTGGCGGCCCGGATCGCCTGCGAAATTGGCGGCGTCAAGTCGTGCAATCGGATATTTTTCCAGCGCAGCGATTTCTTCAGGATCAAGATCGCTCGCGCCGATGAGCGCGGCGGCGGCGGGACGTATCGGTTGCGAGAGCCCGGCCTGCTCCTGCCAGTCGCGCAGATCCCAACCGAGAGCGACCGCGAAAGGTAAGCCGCCGACGTATCCGGTGCCGGTGGTTGCGTAGGTGTGAAGATCGCCGTGTGCGTCAAACCAAACTATGCCCGGGACCAAGGACGCGCGTGCGATGCCGCCAGCCACGCCGACGGCGTGAGAACAATCGCCTTCCAGAACGATTGCAAGGCCCTCAGGATCGCGAAGCGCTCCCGCAACCGCGATCGAAGTTCTGTGGGCAATGCGCGCCAGATTTGTGATGATGTCGCGTGTCCGCTCGGCGCGAGGAAGTTCGATCCATGTCGTGCAGACGATTGGGTGTGCAAGGTTGCGGCATGTTTCTTCGAGTCCGGCATCAAGGAAGGCTTGCGGCCCGAGCGCGTAGGCCCAGCGGGCGACATCGAGTTGATAGGGAACGCAGATGACGTGAATGTTCATTGGGGATATTAGAGCACGGTGGATTCCGGTTGGGCCTATATCACGTGGGTGAAGCCTCACCCCTTGAAACTCAAATCGAAACGCACGGGAAGAAATCAAACCCGCCCAAGCGGAACCTGGACGGGGCACCCTCGCATGATTTGACGACTGGTTATTTCCCGATCGTTAAGACAACACGAAATTCCGCTTTGCCGCTCATCATCCGGTCATAGGCTTCGTTGACTTTGTCGAAGGCGAACTTTTCGATCATCGGCCGAACGCCGGTCAAGCTGGAAAAGCGCAGCGTGTCTTCGGAATCGGTGGCGATACCCGAGGCCCAGCCTTGGACGCGCTTCCTTCCTCCGATGATTTGTAGCGGGGCGACTTCGATGGGATCCGGACTGGCACCGACCACGACGAGCGCGCCGTATGTTCCCAAGCCCCCGAGAAGCGGTGTCATCGATTTTCCGCTGGGAGCGGTGGCGAGGATGGTTTTTGCGCCACCCATTTTTGCGAGTTCCTTGCCGGGGTCGGTGTTCTTGCTATCGATGTAAGCGGTAGCCCCAAGTTTCTTGGCGAGCGCGGCGTTTTCTGGACCGCGGCCGATGGCGACGACGCGGTATCCGAACTTGCTGGCGAATTGAATTCCTAAATGCCCGAGTCCTCCGATACCCTGGATAGCGACGAGGTCTCCGGGATGCGCGCCGCTGTGGCGCAGGGCGTTGAATGTGGTGATGCCGGCACACATAAGAGGAGCGGCTTCTTCGGGAGCGATGTCATCGGGCATCATGGCGAGCCCCTCGACCGGGGCGATCATGTATTGCTGGTAGCCACCGTCGAAACTGATGCCGGAAATTTGCTCACGCTCGCAGTTGCTGAAATCGCCGCGGCGGCAGGGTCGGCAGCGATGGCAATGGCCGCCATGCCATCCCACACCGACTTTTTGGTCTTTCTTCCAGTCCTGGACGCCGGGGCCGACTTCATCGATTACGCCGGCGACTTCATGGCCGGGCACGCGGGGGAACTTCAGTTCGGGCCACATATTCTCTTTGGTCAACATATCGCTGTGGCAAATTCCGCAAGCGAGGACGCGGATGCGGACATGTCCGGCTTCGGGCTGTGGCATGTCACGCTCAACCAGTTCAAAGGGAGCGCCGGGTTTAGTCACTTGGGCAACAAGATTTTTGGGCATGATTATCGATATCTCCTGAAGGGTACGGGTATGGGGGTATAGATGCGGTGGCTCGGGGCTGGATTCGCCGCTGTTCGCTTCTCACAAGGAATGTGTTCGGTCGCCCGACGAATGCCTTGGGCCTATGTATAAAGGTTGCGCGGCAACGAGGGATGTTGGGTTACCATCTAAGCGGTCGAGGAGAAATCGATGCCTTTGATCTGTCCGGAGTGTGGAAGAGAGAGCGATCCGCCGAATCGGTTCTGCGGGATTTGTGGGATTCGTCTGCTTAGTAAGCAGACACGGTCGATCACGGACGTGATGAAGGTGGAATCGCCGGCCCCGCCGGTCGTACCGATCGTGCCCACCAGATTCGAGCCCACGAGATTCGAGCCTACCCGCGAGATTGCTTCGCGAGCGGAATTTTTTCGCGACCAGCCCGCCCGTAATGAACCATCGCATGTCGACCCTATTCGCCAAGAATCGCAAGCAGGGCGAGCGATGTCGGAGCCGATTGCGCCAGAAGCGGTAAAAGCGGAAGCGCTGCGGGAGATAATGGCGCGGAATGAGTCCGTGCGAGAAAGTGCATCGCGAAACGACAGACAAAAACATATCAAGGAAGAGACGCCGCCAGTGGCTGGTTTGTCTTTCCTGGGACTGGCGAACGAATCGGCGGACACACCTTCTTATCTGCTGGAAGACGAGCAAAGTTCATCGCATCGCGGAAGGTTGTTGATCCTCGTGCTGGTACTGGCCGCTCTACTTGCGGCGGGATGGTATTACCGGCAGCGCCTGAGCGAGGAAGCTGCGAAGTTGGAATCGCATCCGGCGCAGCCAGCAAATCCTAATGGAAAGGTGACGTACTCAGCGTCACCGGTTGCAACATCCGGTTCGGAAGTGGCTGGTGCGCAGCCGAATGGTTTCGTGATGCATGAAACTCCCGCGGTCGGAGACGCTTCAGCGACGACAGTCGGAGCCAGTAGTGCGACAGCAAAAGCCCCCGAGGCCAGCTCATCGCAAAAACCAGCACAACCTGCTGCCGCAGCAAGCAAAGCAGCGCCTGCGCAAGTCGCGGACGCTTCGGCGAGTTCGAGTCCCGCGCCTGCCCGCAAGGAGAAAACGACAGCCAGCGCAACTCCCGCGGTTGACAACGGCGACGCTGCCGAAGCCGATGCGGAAAGGTATTTGTACGGCAACGGCGTTCCAGCCAGCTGCACACGCGCGTTGCAGGGGTTGACGCAGGCGGCGAACCGCACAAACCTGAAAGCCGATAGCGTGTTGGGAACCATGTACGCGACGGGCCACTGCGTGAGCCCGAACATCCCGACTGCGTACCGCTATTTTGCCAAAGCGTCGCACGGCGATCCGAAGAATGCGATGTTGACCAGAGAGTTACAAGTGTTGTGGAACCAGATGACTCCAGAGCAACGCCGGGCTGCACAGCAAAGTAATTAGCGGTGCGCCAGAAAAGATTCGAACTTGAGGGGATATGGAGGCGTAAGCGATGTGGAGCCTCCAGCCGGACTCCCGATTTGAGAAGCAAGACGAATATGGGGTGTAATGGTGCGCCCGGAGAGATTCGAACTCCCGACCTAACGGTTCGTAGCCGTTCGCTCTATCCAGCTGAGCTACGGGCGCAATGGAAGGATTGTTGCCAGTTGCGGTGAATTTCTATCCTACCGAACGGGGTTAGGCGCGTCAACGAAGAGAGCGCCACCCACCATCTGGGCAGACATCACGGGGGGCATTTCGCCGGTGTTTCAGGCACAAGTTTTCCGGTCGGTTCCCCTGAACAGTTACGGCTCCAATCCCAAGACTTCCAACTTTCCAGAGCCGTTGGGGCCTAGACAACCAAGGACCTGGCGTTTACGCAAGCAAAAACTTACGTCTTGCACCGCAGGCACGGCCGAATAGCAGTTGTGAGGCTCTTCGCTCCAGCACGAGAACTCCTGCTAGTAACCCAGAACCTGAGACACCGCGCTCGTTAGCTGGTTCCAGATCAGGGATTTCAGGCATGCGCTCAATCCACCGCAGTGGTTCGGCTCATGGCAAATGGTGGACCCGGAGAGACTTGAACTCCCAACCCCTGCGTTCGAAGCGCAGTGCTCTATCCAGTTGAGCTACGGGTCCTGAGGCAACATTTTACGCTAGCGGCTTGCGAAGGGAAGAGATGGGGCAGAGACGATCCCAGGAATACGCGGAAAATTAAGAACGCCCCATGACCCTTTCGAGCCATGGAGCGTTCGAGCGGCCCTCCCCCGAAGACTGCTCATGAACAAAGTATCGCGATCGCCGAATCCGGTAAATCGGAACTTCGTGCTACCCAATGGCACGAAAGTGGGCACGGGAAGCTGGCGGTGCTGCGGTTACTGCCGTAATCGCCATGGGGGTCTTGGCGATTGACCATGAAGTTACCTGTCCTTAGAGTCGGTGGTAGGGGGACGTATGAAGGACATTCATGAGGTCTTGCGGATTAAGCAAGCCAAGTACAGCCAACTGGGAAAACAGATTGAGATGCTGCAACAGGCGGCGGAAAAATTGCGTGAAGTTGCGCCGCTGCTCGCCGAAACCGACGACGAAGACTCCTCCATCCTGGTTGACGCAGACGAGTCTGGCCCGGCTTCGCGAGCGGCAGGAGCAACGGCAAGCGCCACTGCGGTTCGTCCCGCGGTGAAAGCAGTTACACCGCGTTGGCCGTAATCGCGAATTTGTCAGATAAACTCACGAAGCCTTAGCGGACTATCCATGCCCTTTAGAGCCATTCTGGTATCGAAAGACGAGGAAGCGGTTTCGATTCTGACGCCGATTCTTTCGCGCTTTGCCATCGTTCCGCAGAGTTGCGGCTATGCGGAGGCGATATGTCTTCTGGGCGAAAGCACTTTCGATGCGGTGATTGTGGACTTTGACGATCCACACAGCGCGTCGTTGGCATTACAGGCTTGTTCGCAGAATGCGTCGGCACCGAAGACGGTGACGGTGGCGTTACTCAGCGACAAGACGAGAGTGCGAAAGGCGTTCGGGGAAGGTGCAAATTTTGTGCTTTACAAGCCGCTGTCGGCGATCCATGCGGAAGCGGGATTGCGGGCTGCGACCGCGATGATCAAGCGGGAACGCCGGGGAGCATACCGCGTTCCGGTGCAAATCCCTGCGCGCGTGCGGTTGCAGGGCGAAAATGAAGTTGAAGGGATTTTGCTCGATCTTAGCGAAGACGGCATGGACGTTCTGTGCGAACGTTTGCCCGCCGTTGGAACTGGATTGCATGCGCGATTCATTTTGCCGGGCAGCGAGGTTGAGCAGGACTTCAACGGCGAAGTGGCATGGGTGAATCCGAACGGGCAATGCGGCGTGCGCTTTTTGGACTTGTCCGATGCGTTGAGATACTCGCTGAAAAAATGGGTGCAGATGCATGCGACGGAATTGCCGCCCGACCCGGAGCCAGTAGCGCAGTGCAAGCTTACAGATTTGAGTCTGGGCGGATGTTATGTCGAGACCGAATCGCCGTTTCCGGAAAAATCCGGAGTGGTGCTTTGCCTGAAGGCAGAGAATCTGGAAGTGCGAGTGAACGGTACGGTGAGAGTGATGCACCCAGCTTACGGCATGGGTATCGAATTCGAAGCGCGGACCGCGGAGCAGCGTGACCACGGCACGCAATTCATCGAGTTCCTGGCCAGCCGCCCTGGAACGCAGCCGGAATTGCAGATCACGCCTGTGGCGTTACAGTCCGATGCCATCGGACATCCTGATGAGAACGAGCGCGGCGACTTCGAAGACCCGTTGTTGGATTTGCTACGCTGCGATGAAGAGCTTACGCAGGAGCAGTTCACGAATCGCTTGCGAGAGTCACGCAGTTCCGCCGAAGCCACCGTATAGCGAAATGAAAAAAGGGCACGCACGCCGTCTCTCGTGCGAACCCTTTTAACACCCTTTTCGGGTTTGTCCCACTTCGGTAGTTACACCCTAGAGCCGCACCATTAAGCTGCCATTGCAGGCGCGTGAATTGTTGGTGAAGTTTTGTCACGCGCATCCGAAGTTTTCCGCGTTTTGCACGGGTTTTCCAACAGATTCCGCTATCGGGCGGACGGCTTCCACTGATTCAGAAATGCCAGCACGTCTTCCGGCGCTAGCGAGCGCGCCTTCTCAAACTCCCCGTTAGTCTGGCTGTACAGCAGTTTGCCGCTGGAATCGAGGACGGCGACGCCGGGAATCCCTTTGCTCTTAGGAACGTTATATTGCGCCATTAAGTCGAGGTTTTTATCGAATTCGCCGACGTCCACGTGAACCACTTCGTAATTGCGGGTGACGACGGGGGCGATGTCGGGGCGATGAAACGCCAGGTCGAGAACGTGGCAGTCATAGCACCAGTTTGCGCCAAACACGAGGATGACGCGCTTGTGGTCTTTTGCGGCATTGCCTAAAGCTTCAGAAATTTCGGCGTGCGCGTCCGTGCCCGGCGCGTAAATATTCCTGGTTGTGGTGGCCGGTTGCTGCAGTCGCAATGCTTCGGTGCGATGCACCGAGATCAGCTTCCATTGTTCGCCTTGCTGCTGCCAGAGCTGGCCCTCGGTGACATACATGGGTTTGCGCGGTGACGTCGCAGACTCTACTTCAGTCTGCAAGACCAACTGCCGCGCGCCGGCTGCTGGAGTGTCCGACTGGACTACGTCAACTTTGAGCTTGTGCACCTTCAAGCCGGTCCAGAAAGCAATGTCAGCATCGGCGTCGAGATTCGTCTTGCCGACCGAGATTTGCGCGCCAGGGCTGACGCTGTAGAGAGACTTGAGCGCTGCGGCGTTGCCGGAACGGATAGCGGTCTCCCATTGAGTCAGAGGCGCAAAGTTCGAGCTATCTGCCTGCGCGAAAGATGGCGCGGCTGTCGCCGGAACGATGAGCGCCAAGAGGGTAAGAGTGTAAACGCAAGACTTCATGAAACCTCCGTCCATTTAATATACAGAGCGCTAGAGATGAGACGTTTTGCAGGGCAAATGGTTGCAGATTGCAGGAGGAGCATGAAGAAGGTTTTGGTGGCAACGTCGAATACCGGGAAGATTCGTGATTTTGCCGGAGCGGCGGTGGAATTTGGGGTTCAGGTGGAATGCATGCCGGGCTTCGGCTCATATCCGCTGGTGGTGGAAGATGGCGATACATTTGAGTCAAATGCCCAGAAAAAGGCCCAGCAGTATAGCTTGCATGCGCCTGGCGAATTGGTGATATCGGACGATTCCGGGTTGGAGGTGGACGCGCTGGGCGGCGCACCGGGAGTACACTCCGCGCGCTACGCGGCTGACGAGCCGGCGTTGGCTGGAGACAACACCGATGACGTCGAAAATAACGCCAAGCTGATGCGGGAGATCGAGAAGATTCCGCAAGAGCAAAGAGGTGCACGATTTGTCTGCGTAATTGCCGCGGCGCGCGATGGCAAGACGCTGGCGGCATTTCGCGGGGAAGCAAAAGGAGAGATTTTGTTGACGCCGCGAGGTAACAATGGATTCGGGTATGATCCGCTATTCTTCTTCCCGTCGATTGGAAAGACGTTTGCGGAGTTGAGTGCGGAAGAAAAGGCGCGGCATAGCCACCGCGGCGCTGCTTTCCGCAAATTTCTGAATTGGATGAAAACCAATGCCTGACGGCCAAATGCAGCACGTTCCGGTGCATTGGATCCTCTTCAGCGCACTTGTGCTGATGCTGTGCGGTTTGCTGTTTCTGCTGCATCGAACGCCTCTTGGCGGGTTGTTGGGCGAGCAAATTCCCGACCGGCCGCGGAGGCGCCTGTTTCTGGCCTCGGTAAGTTTCTTTCTGACATTTGCCATCGTGCGAGGCATGGTGTTTTGCATCACCCACCAGATTCCGCCCTTTCGTTATGTAATCGTGCAGGGGCGACATATTCATCATTTGGTTTTTGGAATCTTCATCTTGCTGGGAGTTGGGTATGGATGGCTATGCGAAGCGGGCAGCGGAACGGATTCTGGTTCTCGGTTCGCGGGGTGGCTGCTGTCTTTGCTCTACGGCATTGGCGCGGCGCTCACGCTGGACGAGTTCGCCCTATGGCTGAATCTAAAAGATGTCTACTTCGTGCGCGAAGGCCGTTCGAGTTTCGATGCGATTATTTTGTTTGGAGCGTTGTTGTCGGTAGGGGCGTGGGGCGCGCCATTCTTCGGGGCTCTTCTCAGCGGAGGCGTGCAAGCCGAGAATAAGCGAGACAACGTCTAGCAGGGTGCGGAAAAAGTCGGTAGCCGTTGTGAAGAGGATTTATACGCAGCTTCACTGTAGTCAGTGGCACTTTTCATCGGGGACGGTGTTGCCGTTTCGGTCTATTACCTCCCCTTTCCCTCTTTCCTCCCCAACGCAAGCCCGTCCATTTTTAAATTGTCCTGCTGATAGAAACCTAAATGGGATGACCGTATTTCCGTTCTTGTCGATGTACCCCCATTTGCCACCCATCCCGCAGTTCGCACCCAAATTGACTGCGGCCAGTCCCTCTGAAAAGTCGCTGACGCCATCAAACTGTGCCTTAATCGCCCACTGCCCATGCGTATCGATATAGCCGCCCTTGGCGCAGCCTCCTTTTATTCTCATGACTGCGTCTGGCACAACGGCGGCAAGTCCCTCTGAAAAACTCGAAACACGCCGAACGGAAAGGGGACGGCATATCTCACGGCCAGCTCCGTCAATCCATGTGACTTGCGCAAGGCGAAACTCGCCGTATTCGTCTCCGAGCGGCGTCCACGGCTTGCGGGTCACCACCATTGCATAGCCTTCCTTGAACGGTTTGGCGGCAAAATACTTTGGCGTTATAACCAACTTTCCTGCGGCGTTCACGAATCCCCACCTGCCATTCTCCTCGATGGGTTCAAGCGCATCCTTGCCGGGAACAGTAACCTCGCTCTGGGGGGCTCCGCTCTGCGCGAAGCCGCTTCCAAACATCGTCAAGACTGCGATTAGCAGTGCAGATAGACATCGCATACTTTGTATCGTAACGCGCAGTGAAGAAGCTGAGTCAGGAACGGAAAAAAACCTCGCTTCCACAGGCAAAGCTGGTAAGAAGAATCCATGCGCGGAGACGACCAGCAGCAGTTGGGTGTGTTCAGCTACGTGAGCCCTGAGCAGAGAGTTCCTCCAGACCATCCCCTCCGCCCGCTTCGTGCCATGGCCGACGAGGCGCGGCGCTCACGCTCGACGAGTTCGCCCTATGGCTGAATCTAAAAGATGTCTACTTCGTGCGCGAAGGCCGTTCGAGTTTCGATGCGATTATTTTGTTTGGAGCGTTGTTGTCGGTAGGGGCGTGGGGCGCGCCATTCTTCGGGGCTCTTCTCAGCGGAGGCGTGCAAGCCGAGAATAAGCGAGACAACGTCTAGAGGTCTTTCGGGCCGGTGCCGGGGTCTGATTGCACTTCGTCAAGCAGAGAGTCCAGATCGAGATGACGCGTGTACATGGCGAGACTTCCGTCGGGGTTGCGCGGCCACGATGGTTGCGGCCGGTCGCGGTAGAGTTCGACGCCGTTGTCGTCCGGATCGCGTAAATAGATCGATTCGCTCACCCCGTGATCAGCGGCGCCATCCAACGCAATTCCAGCCTGCAAGACGCGGTGGAGCGCGGCCGCCAGAGCCGCCCGCGAGGGATAGACGATCGCAGTGTGATAAAGGCCGGTCGAGCCGGAAGGCGGAGGATGGCCGCCGAGACTTTCCCAGGTGTTGATCGCGATGTGATGGTGATATCCACCGGCGGATAGAAATGCCGCGCTGTCGCCGATGCGCTGCATGATATCGAGCCCGAGGACGCCGGAGTAAAAAGCCAGCGAGCGTTCGAGGTCGGCGACTTTGAGATGCACGTGTCCAATATGGACGGCTGGATCGGCGGGGAGTTGCGTCACCGTCCGATTCTAGAGCATGTCGTCGACCTTCTTGAAGTTACATTTGGCAGTGCCAGTCGGGAATGCGCGATAAGCATTGAGCCGAATCAGCTGCTTCTGATAGCTAGTTACGCGCTAGCCCAGGCCCGGAGTGACCACGCGAACCAATCAAGATTTTCTGACTATCGTTTAGGCTACGTTCCTCAACACCAGCGCCGAATTCTTCGATCCGAAGGCGATGCAGTTGCACACCGCGTACTCAACTTGTTTCTTTCGCCCTACATCCGGCACGTAATCGAGATCGCATTCTGGATCGGGCGAATCCAGGTTTAGTGTCGGAGCGATCCGCGCATGCTTCATCGCGACAATGGTTGCCGCCACGCCCGCTGCTCCGCACGCTCCCTGCGGATGCCCAATCTGCGATTTCAATGCTGACATCGGCGTTTTCCGCGCATGTTCACCTAGCGCCAACTTCAGCGCTCGCGTCTCGATACGGTCGTTTAATTGGGTCGAAGTGCCGTGAAGATTTACGTAATCGACCTGCTCTGGGGCGATGCCCGCATTTTTTATCGCCAGACCTATGGCTCGCGCCGGTTCTTCCCCACATTCCTGCAAGCGGACGCGATGGAACGCCTCGCAGGTCGATCCGTATCCAGCGATTTCCGCTAGAATTTTCGCGCCGCGCGCTTGCGCGTGCTCGTATTCTTCCAGCACAAACATCCATGCGCCTTCGGCGAGCACGAATCCGTCTCGATTCACCGAAAAAGGCCGCGAGCCGCGCTGCGGCTCATCGTTCCAGGAATCAGTCATAATTTTCATCAGCACGAAGCCCTTCATAATGCCCAAGGCGATGGGTGCGTCGGCACCGCCGCACAACACCCTATCCATGCGGCCGGACTGAATTTGGCGCATCGAATAGCCGAACGCGTCGGTCGACGAAGTGCATCCAGTCGTGATCACGTGGCTCGCGCCGCGCAATCCGAAGCGCACGCTCAACTCGCTCGAAAGCGATCCCATTACGCCCGTAGGCACGCAAAACAAACTCATCTTCGAATATTGCTGGTGGAAAAACAGGCGGTATTGCTCTTCGGTGAATTCCTGTGAGCCTCCGCCTGAACCGATGATCACGCCGAAACGTTGCCGCTCGGCAAGGGGCAGGGAAGCGCTGTCAATCCCAGCTTCGCGAATGGCTTCCGTCGCCGCAGCAAGAGCCAGTGGCAACACCCGCGAGACATGCTTGCGCTCGCGCTTTTCCACCCAGGCAAGTTCGTCGAAGTTGGGAACTTCGCCCGCGATCTGTACCGGAATATCGGACGGGTCAAAGCTAGTGATGCGCCGCACGCCGCTCTTGCCGGCAAGTATTCCGTGAGCGAAAGCTTGATTGCCAGTTCCATTCGGGCTGACCACGCCCATGCCAGTAATCGCCACTCGCTTCCGCATTGGAAAAGGTCTCCTGAGATACATCGTAACGTAGGTTAGAGAATCGATCTCAATCGCTGCCTTATAATCAACGGTTCACACGGAGAGGGAACTTTGGCATACGACGACCTGCGAAGCTGGATCGCCGCGCTGGATCGCGCTGGGGAACTGAAGCGTATCACGACCGAGGTCGATCCGATTCTCGAAATCAGCGAGATTGCCGACCGCGTTTCCAAAGGTAACGACAAGAAGGGGAATCCCGGCGGCCCGGCGCTGCTCTTCCAAAACATCAAGGGCTATCCCGGATCGCAGGTCTTCATCAATCAATTTGGTTCCGCGCGGCGCATGAATCTCGCGCTCGAAGTCGACAACCTCACGCAGGTGGCCGATCGCATACGCCACTTCATGGACGTGAAATCCCCGCAGGGATTTCTCGACAAAATCAAAATGCTGCCGATGCTGAAAGAGATGGGCAACTTCTTTCCGCAAACCGTTCCCACAGGCCCGTGCAAGGAAGTGATCAAGCGGAACAATCTTTCGCTGCTCGATTTTCCCGTGCTGCAATGCTGGCCTCTGGATGCCGGTCGTTTTATCACGTTGCCGTGCGTGGTCACGCGCGACCCGAAAACAAGAAAACGCAACGTCGGGATGTATCGCATGCAGGTCTACGACGCCACCAGCGCAGGAATGCACTGGCAGCGCCAAAAGGTCGCTGCGGAACATTACCGCGACCGCCTGCGCGCATTGGCCAACGGCGCTTCGGGTACCCCAACATCGTCGCGCACTGTGCGGCAGGGCGGGAACTCCGCTGCTGTCGATCTGATGGCTCGCACCGCTGGCGGCTCGCAAATCCCCGAAGGCTCGCTGCCCTCAGGACGCATGGAAGTTGCCGTCGCCATCGGCACCGACCCAGCGTTAACTTTTTCGGCGATCGTTCCCGCGCCGCCGGAAGTTGAGGAGTACATGGTTGCCGGATTTCTTCGGCAGAAACCTGTCGAACTCGTGAAGTGTGAAACCGTCGATCTTGAAGTGCCGGCAGCGTCGGAAATTGTTCTCGAAGGCTACGTGAATCTCGACGAACTCCGCACTGAAGGTCCGTTTGGCGATCACACCGGATTTTATTCGCTCGCTGATCTCTATCCCGTGTTTCACCTCACGTGCGTAACCCATCGCAAAGATCCGATCTACGCTACGACCATCGTCGGCAAGCCTCCCATGGAAGACGCCTACATGGGCAAGGCGGTCGAGCGGATTTTTCTGCCGCTGATGAAGCTGACCATCCCCGAAGTCGTGGATGTGAATCTCCCTGTCGAAGGCGTTTTTCATAACCTGATGATCGTTTCGATCCGCAAGTCTTATCCCGGACAGGCGCGCAAAGTGATGAACGCGGTCTGGTCCCTGGGGCAAGCCATGTTCACGAAATGCATCATCGTCGTGGACGAAGACGTCGACGTCCAGAACATCGCCGATGTCACGCTAAAGACTTTGAACCATATCGATCCCGAGCGCGACATCCAATTCACGATGGGCCCGATCGATTCTCTCGACCACGCGTCGCGGCTGCCGAATTACGGATCGAAGATGGGCATCGACGCCACGCGCAAATGGCCTGCTGAAGGTTTCACCCGCCCCTGGCCCGACGAGATCGTCATGGACAGCAGCACCAAGGCAACCGTTGACGCGAAGTGGGCGGCATTAGCAAGGGAGTTGGGGCTGGGCTAGGCTCTGTTCGTCGGTACACCGGCCTCGTCCCGAGCGTTGTCGCTTTCAGGCGGAGAGAAGCATCTCCCCTTGATTGAGACCCATCAATATCCTCAAACCGCAAATTCCTCACCGGAACCACATTTGCTCAGTTTAATTTCTTCGGCGAAGTGCGCCTGCTTTTGCAAGAGCATCGGATTATCGTTGGCAGCGAAGCTATTTCAAGTACGTGATCGTGATGTTTAGCTCCATCTTTCCGCCCGTGTAGTGAAACGACGCGGCATCAAACTTGGGTGGTCCGAAATGCCCTTGGGCGTTGTTGGACGCGCCGACGCCTTCTTTTGGTATGCCCAGGAAATTTGTGTCCATCTTCCCGTTAGAGTTTTCGTCGTGAATAACTGACACCGCGTAGCTTCCCGGGGCGACTGCGGAAAATTCGCACACGGCGGCTCGATCGGAAATCACAGCTTTGGCTTGGGCGATCGCTTTCGTGGGATTTTTGGGGAAATCCGCAGGCGAAGAATACAGCGCGCACAATACCTGGCCGGCATTGTTGCGCAAACCGCTAACATTGACTCGAATGCCATTGCCCAGTGATTGGCACATCGCGCCGCCCGTGAACAACAAAGCACAAACCGCTATCTGAAGTTTTCTCATCGTGCAATCCTCAGAAAAAATCATATATTCCTCTTTTCGCCAGCACCAAGTCTGGCATCTATTAGCCGTTGACACTCCCGAAATGGGATGACACAATCCTAGGTGCTCAAAGCGTTTGTTCGCGGCTCCTTCCCCAGACCATAGCCTCGGCATTGACCGGCATTACGGAGCGATCCCATTGGTCGGAAATGAATCCAGGACGAGGTAGAGCGGTGCCACGGAAGCCACGAAAAAGTGTCGTCAGAAATCTGCAATTGAGCGCGATCCCAGTAATTCTGTCTGTTGTGTGGGCTGGCTACTGTGAGGCTCAAGTCTCGCGCACAATCCCTCCGGCCAACATTAATCAGGAAGCAACACTGAGCCCTTCTGACGGCATTCCATTTGGATTTTTTGCCGAGGCTGTAGCTGTGAGCGGCGACACCATCGCCGTCGCCGGATATTCCAATGGACAAAACGAAGGCTCGATCTACGTCTTTGTGAAACCGGACGGCGGATGGGGTGACCTAACGCAAGTCGCGCAATTGACTCTGACCGGCCCAGTCCGCCACGATATCGGCCAGTCGGTGGCAATTAGCGATAACACCATCGTTGCCGGAGCAGCCGGGGCAGGGCCTCATGAGGCCGGTGCTGCCTATGTGTTCGTAAAACCGGCTGGAGGCTGGACCGACATGCCCCCGACTGCGGTGTTGATTCCTTCAGACGGATGGAACGGAGAAGCTTTTGGCCGATCCATCGCCGTGAGCGGCGGTACGGTGTTGGTTGGAGCTCCGTCCTGCACGGGCAACGGCCAATTTGGACCGGGAGAAGCGTACATTTTTGTGAGACCAGAAGGAGGCTGGATCAATTCCACGCAAACGGCAATCTTGACCCCGTCCGACGCGCAAAGCTGCGATCAGTTCGGGAACTCGGTGGCTTTGGATGGATCGGTCGCTGCCATCGGCAAGCCGAATTTCGGGCAAAATCCACCCAATGCCCGCGGTGCGGCATACATTTTCGCCAAGCCACCCGCCGGATGGGCAAACGGCAATGAGACTGCCCGCTATTCCGCCTCCGACGGCCACGCCGGCGATCAACTAGGCAGCCAGGTAGCCCTTACCGGCGGAGTTTTGGCCGCGTCCGGCAATTTTGCCGCATATATCTTTGTAGAACCGCCCACAGGTTGGTCTGGCGGCACAGAAACCGCAAAGCTTAACGCGCCAAACATCGGACCCAAGGCCAATTTCGGCACGTCGATTGCCATCGATTCCGGCTTGCTCGCAGTCGGGGCGACGGGCGTTGGGCCGAACCATTCCGGAGAAGTTTTTATGTTTGAGGAATCTTCGGGCGGATGGCAGAGCGTCAGCCATCCCAACCAGCGGTTGACGGAATCCAACGGTGTGCAGGGCGCATTTTTCGGCGCGAGCGTTTCCCTAACCAAGGACACACTCGTGGTCGGTGCCCCCTGCGCCACTAACAACGGCAACCCCTGCGAAGGCGCAAGCTACGTTTTCGGACGTTGAGCAAGTCCTCGGTACCGTTGACGGAACCCGCCACCGCCTTTAGTCTGATCTCCAGTCTGAATTACGAGGTTCCCACTTTGGCGGTCAAAAGCGTTCAACTTGGTCAGGTCTGGCGGCAGGACGACAGCAATCAGGATTTTCTCGTAACCAAGGTCTACAGCGAAGTATTTTCCCAGTATGCCGTCTTGCGGCCAGCCGAAGTGAACGCGCCTGACGCGCCAACCGTTCGCGTGAAAGTGGTTAAAAACGCGCAAGGTTCCAGCCTTCCCGGGTTTACCTTTACACAGGATGGCTCGTTCTAGGCTCTCTGCCGTACAGGCCCCGCACTGTCAACAACAACTGATTTCCGCTTAATCGCTTAATCAATGACCGAAAAAATACTGGGCTACTTGTTCTTTTTTATTCAGGCGCTGATCGTGAAGATTGGCTACCTGGGTCTTACATTGCTGATGGCCATCGAGTCGGCTTGCATACCGTTGCCGTCCGAGCTGATTATGCCGTTTGCCGGATATCTGGTTTCAACCGGCACGCTGAATTTGCTGCTGGCAGCGACGGCTGGCGCAATCGGCTGTAATTTAGGCTCGCTGGTGGCTTATGAAATCGGGTCTTACGGCGGACGCCCTTTGGTTGAGAAATATGGGCGTTGGCTGTTGATTTCCCGACGCGAACTCGATTGGTCGGAGGACTTCTTCAAGAAGCATGGCTTTGTGGCGGTCTTTTTCGCCCGGCTCCTTCCTGTCGTGCGGACTTTCATCGCGTTGCCGGCCGGGATCGCGCGCATGCCCCGGGCCCGGTTTCACATCTACACGTT
Source organism: Terriglobia bacterium (assembly GCA_963771505.1). Taxonomy (GTDB): domain Bacteria; phylum Acidobacteriota; class Terriglobia; order Terriglobales; family Acidobacteriaceae; genus JAJPHW01. Next base: position 522,521 of record CAVYTO010000002.1, on the reverse strand, counting down.
CCTCGGCTCTTGGCCGTGGTGCCTGGGTTTGGCCTATCTGGGCATGAAGCTGGGCCAGAATTGGCGATCTTTGGGTGGGTATTTTCATAAGTTTGACGCCGTTATCGGCGTGGCCATTTTGGCCGGATTCGCCTGGTTTGTATGGACACACTGGCAGCACCGCATGCAATGAGCCCGGTGACAGATGAATTTTGGGTTCGGGCAACCGAGCCGTGCGATTAAGTAACAAACATTTACAGGCGCTGTGATAGCATCGCCCTCACGAGGTATTTATGGCCCGCGTACTCAGGCGCCGGTCATCCTGTCCGCACCCGCCGATATGCATTCCCGGCCCGGCTAGCGCCCGTAGCCGTTTGACGAATTCTGTGTTTCAAAGCACCATAACAGCGATTCGATGTTTATTCGTTATGCTTTTCGCCAGCGTTATATTTTCAACGCTGCTGATGGCACAGAACGTCGACGATGTTCACGTTACCCCACGGGTAGAGCCGCCGAAAGCGGCCGATCCAGCCGAACTGGATCCCACCCACACTGGTAAAGGGGCGCGTCCGCTTAAGGTAGATGTCAGCCTGGTCCTCGTTCCCGTTACCATCACCGATCCCATGAATCGCCTGGTTACGGGATTGGACAAAGAGAATTTTTCCGTATTCGAGGGCAAAGACGAGCAAGTGATCCGCCACTTTTCCAGCGAAGATGCTCCGATTTCGCTGGGCGTGGTTTTCGACATGAGTGGCAGTATGAGCACAAAGATCGAACGCGCTCGCGAAGCTGTGGTCGAGTTCTTCAAGACCGCCAACCCGCAAGATGAATTTTTCATGATTGCGTTCGCCGACAAGCCTGAACAAGTCTCGGATTTCACTCAGTCAGTGGACGACATCCAGGGCAAGCTGGTTTACACAATCCCTAAAGGCCGTACGGCCTTGCTGGACGCCATTTATCTCGGCGTGAACAAAATGCGCCAGGCGAAGTATCCCAAGAAAGCTTTGCTGATAATTTCCGACGGCGGCGATAACCACAGCCGCTACACGGAAAGCGAAATCAAGTCGCAGGTTAAAGAAGCGGATGTGCTGATCTACGCAATCGGCATCTACGATCATTATTTCGCCACCGAGGAAGAAAAGCTTGGCCCGCAGTTGCTCACCGACATCACCGATATCACCGGCGGCCGTGCCTTCACGATTGATAATCCGAACGATCTCGGCGACGTCGCCACCAAAATTGGGATCGAACTGCGCAACCAGTACGTTCTCGGCTATCGCCCCCAGAAGCCGGGTCATGACGGCAAGTGGCGTAAGATTAAAGTGAAGTTGAATCCGCCCAAAGGTCTGCCTCCACTTCGTGTCTACGCCAAAACCGGCTACTATGCGCCAACTGAATAGGACCGTCGCGGTCCTGCTCATTGCGATGTTTGGACTGAGCGCAAGTCCGGCAAAATCGCAAAGCAATTCTCAATCAAGCTCGCCACCCGCGTCCACGCAGGAACCGCCGTCTGAAGATAACGGCGTATTCGTTTTCAAAAAGCAGGTCGAAGAAGTCGTTGTACAAGCCACGGTGATGGACGAAAAACGGGGCATGGTCACCAACCTCGAGAAATCCAATTTTCAAGTATTGGAGAACAACCAGCCGCAGGCCATCACCTCTTTTCGCCGCGAAGACGTGCCCGTTGCCATGGGAATCGTGATCGATAATTCCGGTTCCATGCGAGAGAAACGCGACAAGGTCAACAAAGCCGCGCTGAATCTCGTGCGCTCCAGCAATCCGCGCGATCAGGTGTTCATCGTCAATTTCAACGACGAATATTATCTCGACCAGGATTTCACCAACGACTTGAAAAAGCTGGACGAGGCTCTGAATAAAGTGGAAGCGCGCGGCGGCACAGCGCTCTACGATGCATTGGTGGCATCGTCAGATCATCTGAAAAAGGCCGCGCACCTTGAGAAGAAAGTTATTTTTGTTGTGACCGACGGCGAAGACAACGCCAGCCACGAATCTCTCGAAGAAGCCGTACGGCACTTGCAGGAAGAAAACGGACCTACCGTCTACGCCATCGGATTGCTGGGCGAAGAGAAAGAACGCCGCGCCCGCCGCGCATTGCAGACAATTGCCGAACGCACGGGCGGAATCGTTTTTCTGCCCAAAACCGTCGACGAAGTGGATGAGATCAGCCGCTCCGTCGCCCACGATATTCGCAACCAATATTCAATCGGATACAAGCCCTCCACTCCAAAGAGCGCAGGCGGCTATCGCAGCATTCGCGTGGAAGCCCACGCCAGCGGCCACCGCAAACTCACGGTGCGAACCCGCAGCGGTTACTATCCCGGCGACCCTGCTGACAGCCCTTCTCGCTGATTCGGCTCTACTTTTTCACTTATTGACAGCCGTCGTTGCAGGTTCGCGGTATCCGAGGATCGCGTCGTTTTCGTCGGCACTCAAACTTGGCCTGCAAAATGCCAACGACAGCGACATGCTAAGTGGGGCCCAGGCTCTGAGGAGTTTCGTGAGAATCAACAGCAATACCTCGTGCATTGGCAGGATTGGGGCGCAGCCCATCACTGAATTGGCGATCATGTAAACTACTGAAGGCGAGTAGAACCTGAAATTGCGGCTGGGAGGCCTCCCTGTCGCTTCTGCGAATCACTCCCACACTAAAAAGTTATGCTGGCGGTGGGCGTTAGCCGTTTATCGCCGCTGTTTCGAGTGACATCGACCTTAAAGGAGAAGTATGCCGAAGATTGCAAAGACAGCCGATCGCAAAAAAGTTATGGACACGTCCAAGAGTACGGATTGCCCCAAATGCGGTAAAAACACGCGCATCGTGAAGCGCGTGAAAGATCGCGAGCGCGGAACTCCCGGCGGGATTTTTATTTCCTGCTCGGCGTGTGAGTTCTTCGAAAAGCTCTAGGCGCTGTGTTCGCGGAACTCCGGGTTGAGTTCCCGCAGAATGGCGTTTGCCGCCGCTTGGGGATCTTTTGATTCAGTGATTGGTCTTCCGACCACGATGTGGGAAGCGCCGGCGTGAATCGCTTCCGCTGGCGTGACCACCCTGGATTGGTCGCCGAGGGCGGCGTCTTTCGGCCTGACTCCGGGCGTCACGATCAGGAAATCGTTTCCGAACTCTCGCCTGAGGGCCGCCGCTTCATGCGCGGATGCCACAACTCCGTGGCATCCTGAATCCAGAGCAGTCTTGGCCAGCCTCAAAACCTGCTCCAGCAAGCCGCCAGCAACTCCAGTTTCCTGTAGTGCTTTCTCATTCATGCTGGTAAGAACGGTAACCGCCAGCACTGCAACCTTCGAGTCAGCAGCGCTTGCAGCTTCGACCGCCGCTCTCAGCATTTTTTCCCCACCGCTTGCGTGAGTAGTCAGCATACTGATCCCAAGCTTTGCCGCTGAACCAACCGCACCGGAAACGGTGTTCGGGATATCCAGAAATTTCAAGTCTAAGAAAACCTGGTGGCCGCCAGAAGTCATTCGGCGGACAAAAGACGGACCTTCGGCGGTGAAGAGCTGGAGTCCTATCTTGTAAACAACGTCCCGCCCAACAGCGGCGACTAAACGATCAGCCGCTGCTGCGGACGGGACATCCAAAGCTACGATTAACCGCGAATTGTCAGATTTTTGCATCCCTCCAGATTTTAGAGGGATTGGAGCTAATTCGCCATTGGTTGCGACATGGCGACGAGCTGTGTAGGAGCTTTTTCGGGATGGACTACGTCGAGCCGGACTCTTTGCAGTCCAGACCGGTTGAATTGCAGGGCGTGAGCCGCGCTGAACGAGACGTCGATAATCCGTCCCGGAACCATCGGTCCACGGTCGTTAATGCGCACTACAACCGACTTGCGGTTGCGCAGGTTTGTGACCCTTACCATGCTGCCCAAAGGCAGATCCGGGTGAGCAGCCGTCAAGTCGAACATGTTATAGGGCTCCCCGCTGGCGGTCGTCTTTCCGTCAAACGCCTCTCCGTACCAGGAGGCGGTTCCAACCTCATACGGACGAGCCTTCTTCGCGGGGACGCTCGCGATCTGCGCTACCCCAGTGCTCGATTTCGGTGCCAGTCTCGCCTTGTTAGGCGCCTGCGCCGCTCCAGACCCTGCCACCACTAAAATCATGGCCAGACCTTCGGCAAAAATTCCTCGCATTCAGTCACCTCGCATATCTAGGATTTACTCTCCTGTTTGTGAAGCTGCGCGCATTGAACTGCTCTAACGATGCTAGGGAGCCGAAAGCGGGGTGTCAACCGGGAAAAGCATGTAGTAAGGTTACTGCGGAGTTATAGTTGGCTTACGTAACTTATTGATTGTTCTAAGTTGGCACACCTACACTCAACAAAACAAATGATTTAACTGTTTACTGAGTCGTAACTACCTTGGCGACTGTAGTTACGCAAAATTTGCATCATGAATGTTTTCAGCCAGTTGAGGATGGTTTACGCACAAACCTCATTGTTTGCATACTCATAACCGCTCTGGCCTCTTCGATTTCCTGGTTAGAAATCACAATTTTTCTCTAGCGAACCACCCGCGCACTTGTAATCAGTTCGATTTCGAGTAGATTTCGAATATGAGCCTCTGCCCACCCATCGTTCTAAGTATCGCCGGATTCGATCCCTCCTCGGGGGCTGGCGTGACCGCCGACATAAAGACGATATCCGCCCATGGATGCTACGGAGTAAGTGTGATCACGGCGATGACCGTGCAGTCGACCGCTGGAGTGCGGCGCTTGAGCCCGGTGTCGCCGGAACTAATTTCCGAAAGCCTCGACGAACTGGCCGCGGATGTCGAAATAGCCTCGATCCGGGTGGGGATGCTCGGATCCATGAAAGCAGCCGTAGCTGTCGCGGAGTTTCTTCAACGCTCGGAATGCCGAAATATCGTGGTCGACCCGGTCATGAGTTCCACTTCCGGCGCTGAATTGGTGGATAAAAAGGGCGCCAGCGTGTTGCGGGAACGAATTTTCCCACTGGCAACGCTGATCACCCCAAACATTGCAGAAGCCGCCGCCCTGACTGGACTGGAGGTCAGGAATCTCCCGGAAATGCGTTCTGCGGCCAAAAAGCTGCATGAAATGGGCGCCAAGGCAGTGGTGATCACAGGCGGCCACCTGGAAACCGCGATCGATCTATTGAGTTTCACCGATTCTTCGGGAACCCAACAGGAAGTCTTTCGCTCTCCCAAGCTACGATCAAATTCGACCCACGGCACCGGATGCGCTTTCGCCACAGCGATTGCCTGTCACCTAGCCCACGGACGCGGTCTTCCGGAGGCCGTTCTGCTGGCGAAGGCATACATTTCCGCAGCGATAGCCAACGCTCAACCAATTGGGCGAGGCGTCGGACCTGTTCATCACCTATACAGGAGCGGTCAGCGCAGGCCAGTTAACGTCCCAGATCCAGAGCCGGTGCACTCGTGACATTTCAGGAGGGGGAGAAATTACAAACGCTTGAGGAGTATGCCTGCGGCAAACGCCGCTAACGCGCTGATCAGCCACTGCAATCGCCACCACTGAAGAGCTTGAAAGTCCAACGCATCGTAAGTGGGATGAAGAATTCCCACCAACAACGCAGCCACCAAGCATAACAATCCAACAGCGAAGGCAATCAGTGGCGCGCCCGACAGTCCGAACGTCAGTCCTAACTGGGCCAACGGCTTGTTGGAAGAACCGCTAATGCCGCCTGCCAACTCGGTCTCTGCGCTCGTTGCCTGCCTAGCCGCACCACAGGAATGACAGAACCTGGCCCCGACCAGGAATTCGCTTTTGCACGTTGCGCAAGAATTGGGGAGGGCTCGTTTGAAACCAACCAGCGAAGGGATAGGGAATTCGACAGGCCTCTGCCAGAAGTCCGCCTGCGGGTTTTGCGCTATGCCAGCCATGGGATTTGCTTCTAGCGTATTCGCAAGTGAAAGGCCATCCTCAAAAACCTGTAAATTGTTCAGCGGCAACACTGAATTTTGCGGATCGGGAGATCTAAGTTTACTGATCAAGCAATATTTACGTTCGAAATGAAAATCTGACTGAGCGATTATAGGCATGGAGAGCGCGCAGCAGCGCTAACGTTCGCCGTTATGACGCTGGTTCTCGCCCGTTGGGTTAGACTCGAAACCAGGAGGATTTCTTGCCCGTCCGCAACCCGGCTGCACTGTTTCCACTACTTCTCATTGCGTCTTTCTGCGCGGCCGGACAGGCTCAAAACAGCGTTTCCGCTTCAGACCCGTTCGAGCGGATGTCGATGCGACCCGCCGATCCGCTCAACGCCTCTGCTTTCGACCATTTTTACAATCTCGAATACGACCGGGCGTTACAGGAGTTCGGTACAGTCCTCCAGCGCCATCCCGACGACCCTTTCGCCGTGAATCACTACATGACGGCGGTGCTTTATCACGAAATGTACAGGCGTGGCCTGCTGAATACGGGAGAATATGCCAACGACCACTTCATCAAAACGCCACACGGGCCGCCCGATCCCAAGTTCCAAGCGGAATTTCAGGACCTAAGCGAGCGGGCCTTGAATCTCGAGAATGCAAAGTTGGCCGCCGATCCGAGCGACATTGACGCCCTATACGCACGCGGTGTGACTCGGGCACAGGTTTCGGTTTACACGGGGCTGGTTCAGCGGGCATGGATATCGGCCCTGCGCAATGCAGTGGGCGCGCGGCATGACGAAGAACACGTGCTGGAGTTGGCACCGCAGACCGTCCAAGCCAAGCTAATTGTCGGTACCCACCTTTTCGTGTTGGGCAGCCTGCCCTGGAGCTTGCGAACCGCCGGAGGAGTGTTCGGCCTTAGTGGCAACAAAGAAAAGGGTCTTGCATACCTAAGGGATTGCGCAGGGGGAAAGGGAGAAACCAGCGCTGACGCAAAAATTCTGCTGGTGCTATTTCTGCGGCGAGAGCGGCGTTTTCAGGATGCCCTAGTTTGGGCCCGAGACCTTATCGCGCATTATCCTCGAAACATCCTGATGGCGCTTGAAGAAGGAAATCTGCTGCGCGATTCCGGCCAGTTCGACCAAGCGGCAGCGGTTTATCGACGGATTTACCAAGCGGGCCACGACGGCAAGTTTGCCGGGCTTCATTACGAGATCGCCGCTTTCAGCCTTGGAGAACTCTTACGAGACCGGAAGGATTATGCCGGCGCGGCAAGTGCTTACGACCAAGTCAGCTCAGTGACGCACCCCGATCCAGACGTCCTGCTGAAAGCCAATCTTGCTGCCGGAGAAATGTACGATCGTTCGCAGAAGCGCGACCTTGCCGTAAAGAAATACCAGTCCGTGATCGCGGCCGACGGAAAATCGGAGCTGGCGCAGACGGCCGGCGTTTATCTGAAGGATCCGTACAAAGGCGATTAGGCCGGGAACCAAAAAGCGGCGAATCGCGTATCTTTGAAATAGCCATTTGGAACTGAGATGGGAGGTTTCGTTATGTACTGCAACTTTTGCGGAAAAGTGATTCAAGATGACGCTAATCTATGCGCCTACTGTGGCAAAAGGGTCGGCGCGGTTGTGGCTCGACGGCGGCTGGTTCGACCTCGGGCAGGCAGGAAGATCGCCGGCGTGTGCGCCGGTCTCTCGGAATATTTCGATCTGGATGTAACGCTGGTTCGAGCGGTGTGGCTGATCGTCGCGATCTTAACCGGCATTGGATTGTTCGCGTATCCCATTGCGTGGATCGCAATTCCCGAAGAGCCGTTGATGCTGCCTGTGGCGTCGGGCCAGTATGTGACCAATCCGCCGATGTGATGTAATCGTCGTCATGAAAACAGTTCGCAGTGGCGACGCTAAAATTTCTTACGAAGTCCTGGGCAAGGGTTCGCCGGTTGTCGTTCTCCATCCGTTTCCAGTCCACCATGAATTCTGGCTTCCCGCCGCCCAGGCGTTGCTTGAGCAATTCACGTTCATCCTTCCTGATCTGCGTGGCCATGGAGGCTCCGAAGCCGGCGAAGGCCCGGTGTCGATGGCCAAGCACGTTGGCGACATTGCCCGCATTCTTGATGAGGAGGGAATCGGTCGTGCTCCGCTGGCTGGCGTTTCCATCGGTGGATATGCGCTGTTTGAATTTTGGCGGCAGCACCGCGACCGGGTTTCCGCGCTTGCCCTGATTAACACAAAAGCCCAAGCCGACGATGCTGAAACTCGCAAGGCTCGCTCGCAAGCTGCGGCTGAAGTATTGAAATCCGGTACGGAGCAATTTTTCCAGAATCTCGTCCCCATTCTGATGGGCACGAGCACGCAGACGTCGCGTCCAGATTTAGTTGAAGGGGCGCTGCGCATGATGCGGATGGCGTCCGCCGAACGTGTAGCCGCGATCCTGCTCGGCATGGCGGCACGCCCTGATTCCGTGGAAACATTGAAGGGCATCAATGTGCCGACCCTCATCGTCACCGGGGACGAAGATTCCATGACGGGACCGCCGGAAGCGGAATTGATGCATCGCCACATCGCCGGAAGCCAGATGAAGGTCATTCATCGGGCCGGACACTATTCTCCGTGGGAAAGGCCAGACGAGGCTGGAGAATTGCTGCGGGACTTCCTTAGCAAGCAGATTTAGGGTTGGCTTAGTTCCACAGCCACGACCTGTCCCGGCTCACCTGCGGTAGCTGAGTCGACGAACTGAACTCGACCATGCAGATTTTGCAGGTCGGTGCATGGATTCAGATCTCCGGACGGCGTAAATCCGAGCGCGCTGAACTCGATCTTCATGTAATTGTCGGAATGTAGCAGCGTTGTCTTGGTCTTAGCGACCACATTAAACTCCATCGCCGAAGTGCCCGAACATCGCACGTCCTTCAGAAGTCCGATGGCTTGATGCTTCGGGCCCTTGAGTTCGTGGACGCGAGCGAGAACTGGTGGCGCGGAAGCGTCAGCCACCAGCTTTGTTTGCGGCGATTGGTCTCCCACTAATTCTGGGTCGGGAATATCGTTGCGCTGATTTTGGAAGCGCTCCGCCATCATCAGCGCATTACCGGCTTGTTCGGATTCCTCAGGCGTCCTGGCCATCTTCTTCGCGGTCTTGAAAACCATGATCGCGTTCGCGGCCTGGTTCATCTGCATGAGCACTTCGCCCGCGTTGACTCGGTAACGAACATTCCCGGGATCCAGTTGTACCGCCATCAAACTCATGTGGTGCGCTTCCTCGAGTCCGTCGCGCCTCATGAGGCAGAGCACAGTAAATAAATCGTAAGACGGTGCGAAATCGGGATTGAGTTTAATCGCCGCTCTCAGGCTAGCCTCCACTTGCTTTGACAGTTCGGCGTTTGGAGGCCCATCCCTCAAACTGATGGCGGCAAAATAATAGTGTGCGAGATAACTCTGCGAATCGAGATTGATGGCCTGTTGGTACCAGGAACGCGCTTTGTCCAGATTGCCGCTCTGAAATTCGATGTGGCCCATGGTTTCATGCGCCTGCGCGTTCTTCGGATCATCCTTCAGAACATTTTCCAGCAATGACTTCGCGTCCTCGGTTCGGCGGTTGTATGCGAGGAAGTCCGCACGTATAGCGTCGGCCTGATCCGTGGTCAGCGGCGTTGCGACGAAGGCTGAATCGTCGACTTGTATCGGGGCCTTCATGGCGAACTGCATAAAATGCCCTTGGGTGACGTAGAGTTCCAGGGTCTTCTGGAGTTTGTTGAGGTCGCCGAACGCTTTCGTTCCCGCCGTCACTGGATCGATGTTTCCGGCTACCAACTGAATGTAGTCCGCAAGATGGTGAGTGCCGTTCGTCTCGTCTTGTATCTCGAAGTAGTGCGTTAAAGCCCATGACTCGGCGTAGAAAATCGATCCCTTGTTTTCTTCATGGTAGTAAGGCGAACTGTGATCGACTGCTAACAAGGTCGACAATGGCAAGAGTTTGTTCTGCCGCAAAAGCAGAATGTTGTTTATGCTGGGCTCGCCGGACGAAATATCCTTGCCTCTGATATCGGTATTCTCAAAAAATTGCGCGAAGCCTTCATTCAGCCAGAGCGGCATCCAGTCTTCCGCTTTGCTGCATAGAAGATGTGTGTATTCGTGATAGACCACAGCATAAGGATGCTGTTCGTTGTCGATATCGAGTCGCAGCAACACATAGTTCTTGTCGGGCACGCGGAGGAACAGTCCGCCTAACTTGAGCATTCCTTTGGCGAGATAGTCGGCCGGTTCAAGCGCGCGAAAATCTTTATCGTTCTTTACGGCGATAACGATAATCGGGGACGGCGGATCGACTTGCAGCCGAGGAAATGCGGCTTGGAACATGCTGCGCATCTTCTCGAATTGGTCGGCCACATGCCTGGCATCTTTCTCGCTAGCGTTGCTGATTACCACGAAATGCTGACTTCGGACTTGAAGCCAGCTGTCGGGCTTAGAAAATCCCAGCAGCGCGGGAGCTAAGGTCAGACAAAGCGGTAGAAGAAGTCGGCGAAGCATGATGCGAAGCACTATAGCAAAGGAAATGGTCTCTACGCCATTTCGTTATAGTTGCTTAGATGACTTTAGTCAGGGGCACGAGCGTTGTGATCCGTCCCGCAGTGGGAATTTCAGGTTCACTGCGTGTTCCAGGCGACAAGTCGATCTCGCATCGCTACGCCATGTTGGCGGCGATTGCGCACGGAACCACCACCTTAGCGAACTTCTCAACTGGGGCCGACTGCGCCAGCACATTGAACTGTCTGCGAAGTCTCGGAGTTGGTTGGCGAAAGGACGGCACATCGGTTGTGATCGAAGGGCGAGGCCAAGAGCTGGAACCGCCCAGAGAGCTACTCGACTGCGGAAATTCCGGCTCGACCATGCGAATGTTGAGCGGAGTGCTCGCCGGACAGCCCTTCACCAGCGAACTCAAAGGTGACGAATCTTTATCGCGAAGGCCAATGGCGCGAATCATCGATCCTCTGCGCATCATGGGCGCAGGAATCGAGTCAAACGCTGGAGGCAGGCCACCACTTCGCATCCGGGGCGCGCCCCTGCGGGGTATTACATACGAAGTCCCGATTCCGAGCGCGCAGGTGAAAACCGCGCTACTTTTCGCCGGACTGTATGCGTGCGGCCAAACGCGCATTACGGAATCCATCCGCACCCGTGATCACGGCGAGTTGGCGCTGAAAGCGTTCGGCGCGGAACTTCAGCAGCAGGGAAATACTTCTCTCATCAAAGGAGGGCAAACGCTTTCCGGCATCGAAGCCGCAATTCCCGGCGACATTTCAAGTGCTGCATTCTTTCTCTGCGCGGCGGCGCTGTTTCCCGGTTCCGATCTCATTATCGACTCGCTGCTGATGAATCCGACTCGCGCGCGTCTATTGGACATGCTTGGGCAACTTGGCCTCAAGCTGTCTGTCATCGAACTAGCCGAGCATCACGGAGAATTGTCCGGCACACTCAAAGCCACGGGCGGCGAGCTGCGCGGCCTATCGCTCGGCGGCGCGGATGCCGCTGCCCTCATCGACGAAATTCCCGTGCTCGCCGCAATCGCACCCTACACAGCGAACGGGATTGAAATCCGCGACGCCCGAGAACTTCGAGTGAAAGAAACCGACCGCATTTCGGCGGTTGCTACCAACCTTCGGAAAATGGCCGCGGAAGTAGAAGAGCGCGAGGATGGACTGCGTATTCCCGGCGGCCAGAAACTTCACGGCGCGGAAATCGATTCGTTCGGCGACCATCGCATCGCCATGGCCTTTGCAGTTGCTGCACTGCGGGCAGATGGGGAAACGAAAATTAACGGCGCCGAGGCTGCGGCGGTCTCGTACCCTGAGTTTTTCTCGGTGCTGGAAGGGCTCACGCAGAGGTAAAGATACGTCAGCCCGCGAGCCGCCACAGCTGGCGTAGCTGGATCGTAGGGCTCGTTGCCCAAAACCCCACGTCCAAAATATTTGATCGGAATCATGCCCCACGCAGTCTCTGTCTGTAAAGCTGGCTTCAAGTTCATCCCCCGAATCGACAAGGGTGGCCAATTCCACAAGCGAGTCCCGACGTGCGGTAAACATAACATTGACCGAAAGTTAGAGAAGTCAATGTATCCATCATCCTAAGGTTGACCGCCCGAAGGAGCATCCTATGCGGTACACCGTCGGTAATTGACACGTGTCGGCGGGTACTCAACAATGGATGCGTCCCCGTCCTAACAGTTTAAGGAGAGAGAATATGGCTGATGAAGGCTTAGTCGTGCACTCGAGTTCCGAAGGCACTGCGGGCAAATGGATTCTGGTGGCAGTCGCGGTCGTCTATGCGGCTGCGTCGTCGTACGTGATGTACGACCAGCACAACCGGATAGCGAAGATGGCGCAAGACCAGACCGCCAGTTCGTCGCAACTTGCCGATCTCGATAAGCGGATGCAATCGGCCGAGTCGGACGATGAAGCTCTCGCCAAACAGGTCGGGCTGACCAAGCGCGAACTCGCCGAGCGCTCAACGCAATTGCAACACGAACAAAAAGCCGCCGAGGCACGGCTGACCGAAGCCCAGAAAAAGCAGATCAGCGAAGTGAACGGGGAAGTGGCCGGAGTCAAAACCGACGTCGGCGGCGTGAAGACCGATGTCGCGTCCACAAAAGCCGACCTCGCCGCGACCCAGGCAAAATTGCAAAGCGCCGTCGGCGACCTCGGCGTGCAGAGCGGACTCATCGCAAATACTCGCCAAGACCTCGATACTCTCAAGCACAAGGGTGATCGTAATTATTACGAATTCACTTTGGTGAAAGGCGCAAAGCCGCAGCCCGTGGGAACGGTAAGCCTGCAGCTGAAAAAGACCGACGAAAAGCGCGGCAAGTTCACGCTCGGCGTCACTTCCGACGATAAGACCATCGAGAAAAAAGACCGCAACTTGAGCGAGCCGATCCAGTTCTATAGCGGACGCGATCACATGCTTTACGAAATCGTGGTGTGGACCGCAACCAAGAAACAAGCCACGGGCTACTTGAGCACGCCTAAAGGCGCGCCGGTTCCGGTCAGCGCGAGCCAGCCGTAGTCCATGTTTCCTGGTTGGCATGTCCTAATTGAGATTGTCGGTCGCACGGCTGCGGTGTACGCAATCGTTCTAATTGGGGTTCGTCTGAGCGGCAAACGCGAAGTCGGACAGATGACGCCTTTCGACCTCACGCTGCTTCTGCTGATTAGCAATTCGGTGCAGAACGCGATGACTGGGCCCGACACGTCCCTCGCTGGCGGAGCCGTGGCTGCCGCCACGCTGTTGGTGGTCAACTATGCGGTCGGCTCGATCTCAGGGCGCAACCGCCTCTTCCGCAAATTTATCGAAGGCCAGCCGACGCTTCTCATTCACGATGGACAAGTTGTTTTTGCGAACCTCGCCAAAGAACGCGTCAGCAAAGACGAACTGGATCGCGCGCTGCGCGAACACGGTATTTCCGATTGCAAAGACGTTGCCCTCGCCGTCCTCGAAGTGGACGGAACGATTAGTTGCCTGAAATACGAAGACCTCAATCCGAAGGCGAATAATCACCTGGCCCAACGCCACCGCATTCTGCAAAAACACTAGCGAGAAACCAGTCGCCAAGAGTTCGATTCCAACTTGGACTTTATGCGAACTCAATCGGCAATACCCAGCCTCGGGTAGCCAGTGGGGACCAGTCTCCCGGCGGTTCACGTACATATTCTTGACAACGGTCTGAGACGTATAGCAAACTCCTCGCATTCACCTGCAGCGCGCCCAACGTCTGTAGTGATTTTGGCCAGACAGTTCTAGTCTCACGTGTTGCGACCGTCACTTGGCAAATGGAGGACCCGCATGATTCGACAACGCATTCTAAAGATTCTTCTGGTTTTGTCGGGATTAACCTGCGTGGCTGGCCTTTATCCGCTGATCGGTGCGATCCGGGATGGCGCGGCAACGTCGATCAGCCGGCCGGACCAGATGATCCTTGGTATCTACATCTCACTCGGCGCGTTTCTGCTGATCGCTTCCCTCAATCCCAAGGAACACCGCAGCCTAATTTTGTTTGCGGGCTGGTCCACGTTGGCCCACGATACGGTCATGATCATGCAGGGGATTCAGTACCGCGACTTGCGCAGCGACATAGTCGGCTACGCCATTGCCGCAGTCGTCGGCGTCGCTCTTATCGCGTTGGCCCCATCAAGGCAGGCGAGTGCTTCGGCGGCCTTGTAGCAGGCAGCCGTCGTTGACCAACTGCTGGAAAGAACGACGAGACTCTGGGGCGAAACAATTCTCGACCTGCGAATCTTCCACGCCCTCGCAAAACCTCCCATTCACCCTGCCGATGACGCCACTCGCTGGCCACGCACTTTGCTGGGAGTAACCTTTCGGTATACTAAAGCCTATGGCAGTCCTCAAGAACATTGCCGCCATCGCCAAGGGTATGAGCATTACTTTTATGGAGATGTTCCAGCCGACGCAGGTGGAAAATTATCCCGATGGCAAGGGGCCGCTGCGGGGAGCGAAGTTTCAGGAGCGGTTTCGCGGCGTGCATGTATTGCAGCGTGACGAGAACGGCCTGGAAAAGTGTGTGGCGTGTTTCTTGTGCGCCGCCAATTGCCCGTCGAATTGCATCTACATTGAGGCGGCTGAGAACACGGCTGAAAATCGGGTGAGCGGAGCCGAACGGTACGCGAAAGTTTACAACATCGACTACAACCGCTGCATTTTCTGCGGATATTGCGTCGAAGCCTGCCCGACGGATGCGATTACGCATGGTCACGGCTTCGAATTGGCCACTTTCAACGCGAGCAATCTTGTTTACCGCAAAGAACAAATGTTAGCGGCTATGCCGGCCCATATGGGTGCCAACGCGGTTTTCAACCAGACCGAGGTAAATGGCGGAGCCCCGGCAGCTCCGGTACAGGGCGTCTGAAGCAGCAAAAGACGATTGAACCGAACGCCGGTCCCGAACGGGCCGGCTTTTCTGTATAGCAACAGCCGTTAGTTGGTGGTCGCAGGTCGTTCGCAGTGACTAACGAATTGAACGGCTCACGACCAGCGACCTAAAACAAAATGCCAGATTTTCTCCAACTCGCGAAACGACGCGTCATGGTGTATGACGGCGCCATGGGGACGAATATCCAGAAGCGCAACCCCACGCTGGACGATTATTGGAATAAAGAAAATTGTAGCGAGGTGCTATCGCTCAGCCGCCCCGATATTATCCGGGACATTCACGCGGATTTTTTTCGCGTCGGATGCGATGTCGTCGAGACCAATACGTTCGGCGGCACGCGACTGGTGCTGCGCGAATTCGAACTAGAAGATCGGGTGCGCGAGATCAATGTCGCATCGGCCAAGCTGGCACGAGAGATCGCAGAGCAATTTTCCACGAGAGACAAGCCGCGCTTCGTGGCGGGTTCGATGGGCCCGACCACCAAACTACCTTCGCTTGGTCACGTCGGCTTCGAAGAGATGGTGGCGTCCTACGAAGAGCAGGCGCTGGCGCTGATCGAGGGTGGCGTGGACATTTTGCTCATCGAAACCGCGCAGGATTTACTACAAGCCAAGATCGCCACGATCGGCGTGATCGAAGCCATGAAGAAAGCCGGGAAGCGTCTCCCCTTGCAGGTGCAAGTGACGCTGCAAGAGTCCGGCACGATGCTGCTAGGGACGGAAATCGGAGCCGCACTCACCTCGCTTGAGCCTTTGGACGTTGACATCATCGGCTTGAATTGCGCGACCGGCCCCGCGGAAATGAACGATGCAGTGCGCTACCTCGGCATTAATTCCACAAAGCTGATTTCCGTGTTGCCGAATGCCGGGCTTCCGCAGAACGAAGGCGGCCATGCAGTCTACAAGCTGAAACCAGAAGAGCTGGCGCGATATCACAAGCGCTTCGTACAAGAATATGGAGTGGCCGTCGTCGGTGGATGCTGCGGCACCACGCCTGAGCATCTCAAAGCGGTGGTCGATGCGGTAGAGGGAATCGAGCCGCTAAGTCGGGACGTGACTTATCAGGCTGCGGCGTCAAGCGCCTACACCATGGTGCCGTTGGATCTCGATCCAAAGCCGCTCATCGTCGCCGAAGAACTTAACACGACCACGCGCGTGGAACATTTCCGCAAGCTGGTGCAAGGCAAGAAGTACGACGACATTCTTACGCTCGCGAAAAAGCTCGTCAACGAAGGTTCGCACATGCTGGACTTGTGCTGCGCGATCGTTGGCGAAGACGAGAAAGACTACATCACGTCGATCCTCGAAAAAGTTGCGACACGCGTGCCCGCGCCGATCCTGGTGGACTCGACTGAAGCCGATGTCGTGGAAGAAGCGTTGAAGCGCATTCCGGGTAAGGCAATTATCAACTCCATCAACCTTGAAGATGGAGAGAAGCGCACGTCGAAAGTCCTGCCGATGGCGAAGCGCTACGGCGCCGCCGTGATCGCGCTGACCATTGACGAAGACGGCATGGCACTGACCGCAGACAAGAAAGTTGCGATTGCCAAGCGCATCCACAAGCTGGCTACGGAGAAATACGGCCTACATCCCCAGGATTTGATTTTCGACGCGCTCACTCTGCCGATTTCGACTGGACAGGAAGACTACCGCACCGCCGGCATGGAGACGCTTCAGGCGGTGAAGCGTATCAAGCGGGAACTGCCGGAAGTGAAAACGATTCTGGGCGTGAGCAATATCTCATTCGGCCTGGATACCTACTCGCGGCGCGTACTGAATTCGGTGTTCATGCATGAAGCTGTCGACAATGGCCTGGATATGGCCATCGTCAACTACAGCAAGATTTATCCGCTGTACAAGATTCCGCATGAAGAAGTAGAGCTTGCGCGCAAGCTTATCTTCCGCGATGAGTCGGCGGGCGATCCGCTACAGGTCTTCATGCAGCACTTTGCTGGAACCAAGGGCAAAGCCCAGGCACAGACTGCCGCGCACGTGGAGACGCTGTCGGTCGACGACAAGCTGAAATACGCCATCATCAACGGAGAGAAGACCGTCGGCGACGGCGCGCAGAAGAAATCGCTGGATCAGCTGCTAGAAGAAGCGCTTCACGAATACTCGCCGCTGGAACTCATCAACACCGTGTTGCTGGATGGGATGCGCACAGTCGGCGAACTGTTTGGGGCGCGCAAAATGCAGTTACCTTCGGTGCTCGATTCCGCATCGGTGATGAAAGCCGCGGTCGCTTATCTCGAACCGAAGATGGAGAAGAAGGCCGGATCGCAAAAGGGAACCATCGTGCTGGCGACCGTGAAAGGCGACGTTCACGACATCGGCAAAAATCTGGTGGATATTATTCTGACGAACAACGGCTTTAAAGTCGTGAATCTGGGAATCAAGCAAGCGGGCGATGTGATTATCAAGTCCGCCATCGAGCATAAGGCCGATGCAATCGGACTCAGCGGCTTGCTGGTGAAATCGACCTTGGAGATGAAATATGTCATCCAGGACTTGCAGCAGCAAAAACTCGACTTTCCCGTAATCTGCGGGGGCGCAGCGCTCACCCGCAAATATGTCGAAGACGATTTGCGCAAGGAATACGCCAACGCCGTGTTCTACGCGGACGATGCGTTTGCCGGCTTACACATCATGGAAGACCTCGCCACGGCAAACGGGAAGCGAGCGAACCGTTTGCAGGAAGGCAAGACCAGAAAAGAATATGCCAAAGCGGTTGCCGTGGGCGAACAGGTTGGGCCGGCGTTTGCTGAGCGCAGCGCGGTGGTGACGGATGCGCCCAATATACCCGTGCCGCCATTCTGGGGCGTGCGGGTGAAAAAGGACTTCGATTTACGGGAACTGTTCCCCTATATCAACGACACCGCGCTCTTCAAGAATCAGTGGCAATTGAAGACGGCATCGCAGGAAGATTATCTGCGCCTGGTCGAGACCAAATTCCGTCCGATCAAGATGCAACTCCAGGAAGACGTAATCGAGAGCGGCATTTTTGAACCAAAGGCCGTCTACGGATATTTCCCCGCCCAAGCCGACGGGAACGATGTGGTCGTGTACGAGCCTGGCTTAGGAAAGTCTTCAGCAAAGGAGTTGCTGCGCTTTACGTTCCCACGCCAGCGCGAGGGGAGAAGGCTGTCTATCGCCGATTTCTTTTCGCCCAAGCTATCCGGGGTGATGGATGTGCTCGGACTATCGCTGGTCACGATCGGAGATAAAGCGTCCGTCGAAACGCAACGGCTGTTCGAGGCGGGTGAATACACGCGCTATCTCTATTTGCATGGCCTGAGCGTGGAAACTGCGGAAGCTTTGGCGGAATATGTGCACAAGATGATGCGGGAAGAATTGGGAATCGCTAACGAAGATTCTCAGCACGTGCGCGACCTGTTCCACCAGAAGTATCGCGGGTCGCGATATTCGTTCGGCTATCCGGCGTGCCCAAATCTTGAAGACCAGACGAAGCTGTTTGCGTTACTTAAGCCCGAAGAGAATGTGGGCGTGAAGCTAACCAGTGGATTTTTGCTGGAGCCTGAACAGTCGACGTCCGCGATCGTCGTGCACCATCCCGCCGCGAAATATTTTGTGGTGTAAGTTCTAGCGATATTTCAGCCAGACGTATCCCATGACATGCAGCACAATGAAGATGAAAATGCTGATCCCGAGGATGATCAGCACCGGCCATGACGGTTTGTGTTTCACTGTTCCACGTTAACTCATCTGCAACTCAGGTGTGCTTCGCGGGATAATATTTTTCGATCATGCGGCCGGTCATCAGGCCGCCCTCGTATTCCGGAATGATGACTTCGTCGGCGCCGGAGTTGCGCATCGCTTGGGCATAGCGTTGCTGGCCGGCACGCGTGATGATCTTCGCGTTCGGATTCAGCGACTTGGCCGTTACGGTGATGTACAGATTGGCGGCGTCGTCGTCAATCACCACGCAGACCCCGCGTGCCCGTTTGATGCCGGCCGATTCCAGAACGTCGTGGCGCTGGGCGTCGCCCTGGATGACGAGGCAGCCTTCGTTCACCAACTCGCGGTAAAGTCCGTCGTTGGTTTCGATCAACACGAACGGAATCTTCATGCGTTTGAGCTGGTCGACGACAGTGCGTCCCACTTGGCCATAACCGCACACAATAAAATGGTCTTTTGCAGTCTGAATACCGATGTCGTTCACCATGGACCTCCAGGCTTCCATGCCGTGCCGGCTGAAGATTGTTGCGAACACACGTTCTGCGACCCAAACCTGAAACGCGAAAACGCCGAGGAAAACGAAAATGGCAAAGAATTTGGTTC
This sequence comes from Terriglobia bacterium, assembly GCA_963771505.1. GTDB lineage: Bacteria > Acidobacteriota > Terriglobia > Terriglobales > Acidobacteriaceae > JAJPHW01. The sequence continues at coordinate 503,419 of CAVYTO010000002.1, read as the reverse complement.
CGTCGTGAACGTGAGCATAGTCGATGCTGTGCGGATGGAAAATCCAGAACAGGGCATCCTGCCAGCGCAGGGCTTCGAGGCGCATGTAAACGCGCACGCAGAACGAGGTGAACCCGGCAAATACGATTACGGGCAGCGCCAGACGCCGCGAAAAAAATAGGAACACTCGGTTCATGGATTGGGCATGGTAACATCCAGCGGCAGCGCAGGGAAGATATGAAACTAAGAAATGTTCTGGCTAAGAGTCTGGTGGCTTTGCTGCCGGCGACTGCGTGCGTATATGCGGGAGACTACCTTTCTTTACGATTTCGAATTCCCAATCATCGGGAACAGTTCAGCGTTGTACAAGTTCAGCCTTACTATGCCATCGCTGAGAAGAACCATAAGACAGAATTCATGCCGGCGGACGCGGTAAGCGTCATGTGTGCGCACTCGTTGTTCCCCCACTTCGGGGCGAACCCATGCTGGTACGTGACCCGGCACACCGACCAGAGAATTGACGAGTAGAGCGCATGAAAACGGGCCCCGTGCCCGGGGCCCATTCTCAGGAGGAGAGCTTGGTTAAAAAATGAGCTTCAGTCCCAGCTGTATCTGCCGGGATGTGGTGGTGGTCGACCCGAGAATTCCGGCGTTCGACAATGGAGCGCCTGTGGAATCGAAGATCGAGTTGTTGTTTCCATCTGTCAGGAAGTTCGGAGCCTGAAAGTTGGTGTGGTTAAGTATGTTGAAGAATTCAGCGCGGAATTGAATGTTGAACGCTTCGGAAATTCTCTGCACGCGGAAGTTCTTGAAGACCGAGAAATCCACAGTGGTGAGCTTCGGACCATACAGCGTATTACGGCCAGCATTACCCAGTAAGTTGGCACAATACGTTTGCCCAGCAGGCGCGGGTGTAGCCGGCGCCGAGAAGGGAACGCATCCGCCCGAGCTGACGATGGAGGACGAAGTGGGCAGAGTCGGCAGCGTAAAGCAGTTGGTGTTGAGATAGTTGATGCCGCCGTGGATGGGATTGCATCCCGGAACCAAGTTGGCGAAGTCCATCGAAAAGTCGCCGTTGAATCCAGTGTTCAGAGGGTCGCCACCGTCGCCAACCGTAGCCGTGAAGGGCGAGCCGGTAGTGGCGGTAATGATCGTTCCCAGTTCCCACCCATTGGTGAGCGCGGCAACCAGAGCTGGCGCAGACTTAATTCCGGGAATCTCCCAGATAAACGTGGCGCTTAAGCTTTGCCGAACGTCAAAGTCGCACGCGCCAGAGCGGTATCCATTCGAGAACAGAATCGGCACCGCGATTGAGTTGGCATACGTGTCGCCAGTCACCGGAGCAGAGCTGGTATCGCGGCACTTGCCGAACGTATATGAAACCTGGCCCTGAACGCCATGTTGCATCACTTTTTTCAGTTGCGCTTCACCGGCTTCGTAAGAAGATGAGCCGTCGAACAGCACAGGCCTGATACCTGCACCGCCGCCCCAGTTGGAGTCGATCCGCGTCCCATTGACGGGCCACAATAGACCGTACTGGGTGAGGGAAGGCTGTATAAGGTTGATGTCATCCGCCGCAACCGATAGATGTACGGAGCGCGAACCGACATAACCGATCAGCCCAGTGAATCCTGCGCCAAGATCGCGTTGAATGTTCAGGTTCCAGTTCATCACTAATGCGCGCTGCGGATCTTGCTGAACGTAACGGTTACGCACCTTCGTGGGATCGAAGCTGACGTTAGGATCGGTGACGCCGGTTCCGAGTGTCGCGTTCGGGTCTGCACCGACAATCTGGTAGGGGAATGTTGCCGCGGTATTCAATCCAAACTCGTAGGGCAAGGGAAGCACATCAAACATGCCAAAGCCAGCACGGACGGCTGTTTTTCCGTCGCCGAATGGGTCGTATGCAAGTCCGATGCGCGGTTCGAAGTTGTAGGTGGTGGGATTCGTGGCAATAAAGCTGTTGAGCTTGACCGGGCCGCAAGCGGTCGGACTTGAATTGCAGTTCGACAGAGTTGTGATTTCCTGAATTCGGTTTCCGGCGTCGGTCGGTTTGGTGGTGAACTCGTAGCGCATGCCCAAGTTCAGGGTTAGGTTCGGAAACGCCTTCCAGTCATCCTGGAAGTATCCGGCGATCATGTTCTCGCGAATCTGAACCTGATGGGACCCGCCCGGTGCCAGAGCATTCAGTTTGTCAGGGGCATTCGTAAGAAATGCATCCAACGACGGGTAGTTATTCATTCTGCCGTTCGGACTTAGCTGCTCCAGGATGTTGTATTCCATGTGCTCAAAGGCGACACCCATCTTCATCTGGTGCTTGCCGCGGGTGAGGAAGGCATCGTCGCTGCCTTGATACGAATTCCATTGGTGGGTGAAGCGATTCAATCCGCCGAGCCCGATTGCTGTGGTCAATCCGGCCACGCCAATCTGCGGAGGCGCAGCCGCGCCGGGAGCAATTGCCAAAGCGGCGTCTGTAGCCACGGAGTTGCCTGACACCGGCGTGTTGATGTTGCCGATTACGCGGCTATAACCGGCGCGAATCGTGTTCAGCAACGCACCGCTGAATACGTGCGTTTCTTCAAGGCTGGCCATCTGCCGCCGCGAGAAAACCTGGTGAATCGCATTCTCCAGCGGATCGGGTTGTTGCTGCGGGCCGGAGTCAAAGAAATAGCTGCCAGAAAGATTGTCGCGGTTCGATATTTTCTGGTCGACGCGACCAATGAAATAATTTTCTTTGGCAATTCCGGCGAGCGCGACGTTCACGGTCGCGATGTCGGAGAAGGTCGCCGTCTGGCATCCCGATGGGCATGGCCACAGCGCGAGATACGGTACGATCCGAGGATCGACTGCGACTGTCGTCAACGACCCGCAGGGATTCGATCCGGCGGCGACGCAGAGCATTCCGTTGCGGGCTTCCTGTGTGGGCACGTGAATCGATTGCGACTGCGGTTGGTCCTGCCGAACGCCTTCGTAGTCTCCGAAGAGAAAGGTGTGGTCTTTAATGATCGCGCCGCCGGCGGAACCGCCGAACTGGATGCGGCGGAAAGAGGGAATCGGTCCCGGAGGATCGAAATAGTTTTTGGCGTCAAATACTTTGTCGCGATCGAAGAAGTATCCGGTTCCATGGACCTGGTTTGTGCCGGACTTCGTTATGGCGTTGATGACTGCGCCTGATGTGCGCCCATATTCGGCGGTGTAGTTAGACGTGAGCACGGAGAATTCCTGAATGCCGTCCACGCCCAGGTTCAAGCCGGTCGCTCCGCCGGGGGCCGCGTTCGAATAGTCATTCACGACCACGCCGTTGACCCGATAACTGTTTTCGTTGGGGCGATGGCCGGAATCGGTCAACTGGCTGCCGAATCCGCGGTTGCCTTTATTGGCGCTGAAAGCCGTCGTGACCTGGGTCGCGACTTTCGATACGCCGGGTTCGAGCGTCGCCAGCGACGTCCAATCGCGGCCATTCAGCGGAAGTTCGCGGACTGTTTGGGAGTCGACGACGGCACTGATTGTGGACGATGAGGTCTGCACTGTCGGCAAGGTAGAACTCACCTCGACCGACTGCGCCACCTGGCCCACTTTCATGGTCACGTTCAGGGTCTGCTGCGCGCCGACCGTCAGCGTAATGTCTTTCTCCACCACGGTCCCGAAGCCCTCGGAAGTTACCGTCATCTCATACGGGCCGGGCTGAAGATTGGGGGCGGAGTACAGTCCTGAGTCATTAGTAGTGACGTCGCGAACCGCCCCGGTGGCGACATTCTTGATTGAGATTTTGGCGTTGGGAGTAGTTGCGCCCTGAGGGTCGGAGACGGTGCCGGAGAGCGTCGCACCCACAACCTGCGCCCGTCCCGGCGCGCTGAGCATTGCTAGAATTCCAAGAACAGCCAGAACTGCAAAAACTTTGCAGGTCTTGTAACTCGATCCGACTGAGGAAGAGCCCACGATCTACCTCCTAAATTACTTTGCCGCGTTGCCGCGGTTCAAAGTCGCACGCGCCTGCCCGCATCCCATCGCATCGCCGAGTGCGCGTAAAGATGTGTAATGGGGGCCGGGGCGTATTGTTAAATTCTTTCTACTGGAGAAGCAATAAATCCGACATTAATTTTCATTTATCCGAGTGCGGAGTGGATTTTGCAAGAAGGAGGACTTGGGTTAGCGTGCGCCTTGCGAGCGCGATGGATTAGAGGGTGGGTGTGCGGGATTTTCTCCGACCGCCAATCGATATCCGATCCCGCGAACGGTATGAATCAACTTCACGCTGTAGGGCTGATCGATTTTTTGCCGGAGGCGATTGATGTAGACCTCGACGAGATTGGTCTCGCTGTCGAATCCGTAGGACCAAACATGCTCCACAATTTCCGTACGGCCGACCGCTTCCGGCGATCGTGTCAAAAGCAGCTCCAGCAGCGCGAGTTCTTTCGAAGTCACGGCGATGGTCGCGCCATTTCGGGTCACCAACCGGCGTTTGCGGTCGAGTTCCAAATCGCCGCAGACGAGCTTCAGTTCAGCGCTGCGTCTGGTAAGCGCCCGTACGCGGGCATGCAATTCGGCTAGAGCGAAGGGTTTGGTAAGGTAGTCGTCCGCCCCGGCATCAAGCCCTTCAACGCGTTGTTCGACCAAGCTGCGCGCGGTCAACATTAGAATCGGGGTTTCGATTTCCGCCTGCCTCAACTCGCGGCAAACCTGAATTCCGTTCATGCCCGGCAACCGGACGTCTAACAGAATGGCGTCGTAGGACACCCGGCCAGCCATCTCCAGGCCGCGTTCTCCGGTTTCCGCAACGTCGACGCTGTTGCTGTTCTCCCGCAGGGCGCGGGCAATAAAGCTGGCAACTTTGCGCTCGTCTTCGATCAACAACAGATGCATGGGCGCAGAATGCGCCGCCCGCAGCCTAAAAGTCAAATCGAGGCGTCCGAGGACGCAACTTTGCGTCTTCAACCGACTCCATGGCAATCACTCCAACCCATTGTCCTTTTCGGCGCTCGTTAAAGACGAGGCGTCCGCCCAAAAACTGTGCCGCCGCTTCCGGTGGTAGATCCTGGTGGTATCCGAAAAAGCGCGTTTTCAAGGATTGCCACCCACTGTAGGTTTTGAACCAGCCGTTCGGTGGATCATACTTCGTCGAAAAGACGTAGGCCACGTCGAACGAATTCCGCTCCTGCACACCGATAAGAAGTTGCGGAAGTGTGAAGTCTTCAATACGGACGACATGAAGCGGCTGCTTTACGTATCCGAGTTCAGGCTCGGTCAGCTCACCGCTGGCTGGCCACGCAGTGAGGATTCGCGCTTCGGGATATCGAGCCTGGAGAAATTCCTCGGCGTGCCGATGCAGGCGAATGAAATCCGAGTAAGCGAGGTTGTCTTCCGGCGAGAATCCATAGGGAGGATTGATGAATAGCCCAGAAATAAAGGCGAGCGCGATCACGGCAACCGCGATTCGCCAGGCCCGCATCCGGCGTCGTAAGGTCGAGATGCAAACCACGATGACAAGCGGGACGGCCGGAAGCATGTAACGCGCCAGAACCGCGCCGCCAATCACCGACATGACGCCGATATACGCAACCGCTACAGACAGTAGCGCGAGCTGGGCTGGCAGGGTAATTCTCTCGCGTACGACTCCGTCGTCGCTGACGGGCGTGAATTTCATCGACAGCGCCGCCGGAACTGTAAGCAGCAGCAGATTGAAGTATCCGAATGTCTGCCAAAGCCTCATCAGAAGAGCGAGCGCGATGCGGGTGGGATCCCGCGTCGCAGCCACGTTGTAGCGAAAGAATTCTGGATTGCCGAAGACGAATCCGGTGCGGAGATAGTGATAGGCATACCAAATCAGTAAAACCGAGAAAGGAACGAGGAGTGACACGGCGCCACGGCGGATGGTTCCGCCGATTTTCATCAGCGATGGGAAAGCTCTTCGCAGAACTGCCCATGCCAGTAACGATGCGGGAGCGAGAATTGCCGTTTCCTTCGCCATGACCGCCAGCGAAAACCACACGGCCGTCATCGCCGGCCGGTCATCAAAGTACGCGTCAAGCGCCCAGAACGTCAGCCCAGCCGCCGCGAGGTCCACGTGGGCCATCGAACTCTGCGCGAAAAATACCGGATAGAGCGCGGTGCAAACCGTGGATGCCAGAGCGACTTCAAAATGCGCCAGACGCTGGGCCAGGCGGAAAATCCCGGTTATTGCGAACGCCGCGACCGCTAGCATCGCCACCCGCGTAACAATCGGAGCGTAGCCAGCCACCTTCCAGCACAACGCGAGCCAGGCCATCACCAGCGGGGGATGCGCGTTCGAAGGCGTGGAGTGGGGAATCAGCGATCCCGTCAGCAGCAGGTCGCGCGCAGCGGGAATGTAGTAGCCGGCTTCGTCCCAAAAATAAGGCAAGCGCAGTAGCGGCCAGTGCAGCGCCACGACGGTGGCAAACGCGATCGAGAAGACTACGCCGCTGTTCGTCGATCGTCTATTTATGTGCCGATCGTTACTGGGGGTCACTCGCCGATCAGTGTACAGGGCCGACGGGATTCATACGCGGGTCGAGTTTGATTTCCCCAAATGCGCTTTCGTAATTGACGATGTTCTGTTGCAGGACGGCGGTCAGCGCCTTGGCCTGCTGCGGGCTCAAATAAATTCCCTGAAAATTATGAACTTCAACCTGGGTTTCGCTGGACTGCTGCATGGTTCCGAAGTTTAGAAAGAAATCCCACACATTCACGCGAACCTGCACGCTGTTGGCATAGGACTCGCGGTAATCCGGATTATTAATGAGCTTGACGTTAGGCTGGGTTGGCATCGACATAACCGTAGTTTAGCAGTTGTGGCGCGGGCGCCCCGCCCGCGAAAGGCTCCGGGTGGCACTGGCCGATCAGTCGCTGAAACCACATCGGTTAAAATCATTTACAAGCCGGGATGGCGGAATTGGCAGACGCGCTGGACTTAGGAGTCTGCGCTAATTCCGAACATCCTGCGGGCAACTCTTTTGTTTCAAGTTACTTCTACCGCGTTTGAGCCTGGCTCCGGGGCGTTTGTTTTGACGGTGCATCGTTTCAATGCTCGAAAAATCTTAGCGAGGGCGCAGTGGCTCCGAGCGCGATCGCTTCGCTAGACGAGACCACGTATACAATTCCAGCACTTACTCCCTGTGATGTCAGCAAAGGAGCGCGTCCGTTCGATGCCATCGCATAGGTGAAATTCTGACTGCCTGGCTGCAGGTTTGTCCCGTCACTGGTATTGAATGTTTCGCTGATGTTTCCATTTCCGTCAGCCGACCAGGCATCCACTTCGGTCAGTTCGGGAGCCCCAAGCGTGGTTGAACCCCCAGCGTACGTTCCACTTAATGAGGCGTTCGTAAATGGTCCGCTTGCCTGCGGGCGAATCGTGCCGAAAGTCACCGCGCTGTCGGGGAAAAGAACAAAGCCCTGATCCTGATTGGACAGATAAAACGTTGGCGGGTTGCTGCCTGTCGTAGTAACTCGTCCGCCGCCGGCAACAGAATAATTCAACTGAGATGTCTCACTCGACAGCGTCCCTCCCGAATTGACATCCGCGTTCAAGCTCAGCATTCCCGCGGATCCCTGGGTTATCAGTCCTAAGGTGACGGCTGGGGAGGCAGGGGCGGGCAAAGCGTCCGCGGCGATTACGCTGGATCCACTGAGTGACGCCGAACTAAATCCCCCAGCCTGCTGCACAACATCTCCGTTGAGCAACGGGTGCCCGGCAGAAACTGTGTCGATCTCCATGACAAAAAACTCGGTCGCTGACACAACATAGAACGATGTGCTGAGCGCGCCCACGCCGGTAATCGTGAGGGTAGCAGTCCCTCTGCCATTGGCCGCAACCAGATAGGTTCCCGCCATTGGGCTTGCCGCTAAAATCGTCCCGTTGGTATTCGCGTCCACTAATCCATTGCTGAAGTTCGATACGCCGTCTGATGTCATCTCTCCGATTACTGCCATCCGATGTGATGCCGGGCCGTCGATTCCGTCAAGACCGAACGCGTAGTTTCCGCTGATTTTGCCGGCTGAGAAGGCACTTGTGTCCTGCCTCTTGATCACTCCCGCGCCCTGCACGCCTCGTGAATCATATTGAATAAAACGAGCGTTGCCATCGCTGGAAAGCGAGAGGGCGTAGGTGCTCGCGCCGCCGCCCGACCCGGTGAAGACCCAGTTCATACTCCCCAGATTATTTGCGTCAAGTGAGTAAGTACCCGAAAATCCGCCATTGATGGTTGGGCCCGTCAGCCCGTTTGTGTCAACGATCCCGTTGGTGATGTTGCCTGCGCCATCAGCCACAAAAGAGCCGGCGCCGGTAAAAAATCCATTGAAGTTTCCGCTGAAAATGAATGCATAGTTGCCTTTGAGTAGCCCCACCGACGAAGAATTCACAACTATCGAAAGGTTTGCCGTGGCTTTCATCACCGTACTTGCCACGTCCGACACGGTTACCGTGAACTGGTCCGTACCAGCGGCGCCAGTGGGCGTTCCGGAGATCACACCAGTGCTTGCCCCCAGGCTTAAGCCCGACGGGAGGCTGCCGCTTGAAATCGACCACATATAGGGTGGAGTGCCGCCGGTTGCTGTCAAGCTCTGGCTATACGCAACCCCGACCGTCGCGGCAGGCAGGCTTTTCGTGGAAATGCTGGGAGGGTTCGGCGGAGTCGAACTAGTGCCGGAACCGCCACAGCCGCTGAGTAACACGAGGCCAGACGCCATGCATACCGCGAACCCGATTTTCAGCATGTTCATATCTTTCACCCCTGTAGAGCGCGACCATCATCGTGCGCGAAAGGGGCCGTAACAATGCAAATGCGATGAATCGCAAAAGAATCGTGACGAGGCGCGATGCCCGGACGACGACCAGCTTTCCGGCGGGAACACGCGGTGGGGAATTGCGCCAATTCGAAGAGGAGCAAGTTTCAGGTCATGCTAGGATGGCGCCGTATGCAGGCACTGGCTCTTCCGCAGCGCAGGTCAGCATCCTGGCGTCGCTCCTGAAGGATATGAAGCTTATCAACGCGAGAAATCGGTCAATCTTTTCCCTGAACCACTGGCAAATTCTGGCAGTCAGCTTTGCTTTTTGGACAATCTACGCGAGTCTCGACTCTGCTGGCTCGGTGGCTCTGCTCAAATTGCGCGGGCAGTTTGGGATACCGCTTTCTGACGTTATCCTTTGGAACTTTTCCGAAGCCTACATCTGGGTTTTATTTACGCCCGTCATCTGCGAGCTCACCGCCAGGTTTGGTTTCACCGCCGGAGTGTGGAAGAGATCGCTGGCAATTCACCTCATTGCCGGGATCATCATGATGACGGTGGCAGCGTGGCTGCTCCTGCTTCCCACCAATTATCTGGGCTCTTTGTCAACGCGCGCTCGCGTGTTTGGCCTGGCCCTGCAGGATTTTCCCAGATACTTCATTACCGTTGCGCTCGCACAAACCGCGTGGTACTACACCACCTTGCGTGATCGTGACGTCAAATCCGCCGGTCTCGAGACCCAGCTCGCCCGCGCCCAGTTGGAAAACCTGCGTTCCCAGCTGCAACCGCATTTCCTGTTCAACGCTTTGAACTCTATCGCGACCCTTTCCACCACAAACCCTCCTGCCGCGGAGCAGATGACGCTTCAGCTCTCTTCACTGCTGCGATCCTCCTTGAATTGCTCCGCATCGCAATTTATTCCACTCGAACAGGAGTTGAGTTTTCTTGGCGATTACCTGGATATTCAACGCACCCGGTTTCGCGATCGACTTACCGTGCAAATTGAAATTGACCCCCAACTCCTGGTCGCCAAAGTTCCAAGCTTGATCTTGCAACCCTTGGTGGAAAACGCAATTCAGCACGGAATCGCAAAAGTTGCAGGGCCCGGACACATCCTGATCGCGGCTTCGCGTGAGCACGACTTCATTAAAATTAAGATTGCCGACAACGGCGCAGGTGCGAACTTTGAGCACGAGCGGCAAGCGAGCGGACTTGGACTAGGGCTGACGAATACCCGCGCCCGCCTCGCCCAGCTTTATGGAGCCGATCACCAGTTTGTCATAGAGCGTGGGGATCGGGGCGGATGCCAGGTCACTCTGGCGGTTCCCATCGGCAATAGGCTGCAACGAAAATGACCGTTTTTCTTCATACCCTCATCGTCGACGATGAACCGTTAGCTCGCGAGCGTCTGGTATCGCTATTGGACGCCGAGCCCGACGTAAAAATTGTAGGGCAGTGCGGCGACGGGGCCAGTGCTGTGCGAATGATCAGCCAGAAAAAGCCGGACCTGGTTTTGCTGGATATCCAAATTCCGGAAATTGACGGTTTCGGCGTTGCCAGAGCAATCGGCGGCGAAGACCCGGCGGCAGTCATCTTCGTGACCGCTTACGATCGCTTCGCACTTCAGGCATTTCGCGTCCACGCCGTGGACTACCTGCTCAAACCGGTCGAGCGCGATCAACTTCACTTTGCCGTTGATCGAATTCGACAGTCGAAATTACGCGGCACAGCAGGTTTGCGCCATGACCTGTCCGGGCTCATGGACTATGTCGAACAAAAACGCAGGCAGCTGAATCGAATTGCGCTGAGAACAGATTCGGAAACTATTTTTGTCCGTCCCCAAGACATCGACTGGATAGAGTCCGCCGGCAGTTATGTCTGCTTCCACGTGGGCAATGAAACTCACATCAGCCGCGAAACGATGTATCAGGTTGAGCAAAATCTCGAGCCGCACAATTTCTTGCGAATCCATCGCTCGACCATTGTTAATGCCGAGCGGATCAAGAAACTGAAACCGCTCCTGTACGGAGATTACGCCGCCGAATTGCGAGATGGGACTACCCTTTCCGTCAGCCGAACTCACAAAGACCAAGTGCTGAAAAGGCTGGGACTGGCCGGGTAGTCAGCAGCACGGAATCCTGTCTAGCCTGATGCACGCAATGTTCTCGGAACACTTTAAGGAAGTCCATCCTCGGAAAGATGCACACGAATGGTCTCTGCTGGACGGAGTCGCTTTTGAAATCGTATCTTAGATAGGAGAGCTCGTTCCATCCGCTCCAAGCGTGAAATAGATTGTCGCTCCGTTTTCAACTTCTCTTCTGGCCCAGACTTCTGCGGCGTGTCGTTGAATGTCGGTAGCGAATCTCGAACATTGGGATTGAGTAGCTCGAGTTACTTCCCCAAGGTGGTGATGACAGTCAAAGTCCGTTGCTCAAATTGATTCAGGACTTGCCCTGCGATCACGTCGGGCAGAAGATCGTTTCCCAACAGCGCGGTGCCTACCGATTGCACCCCGTTACCCTGGAGCAAAATAAGGGGAGCAAGAAAAGTTCCGTCGCCATTTCCTGTCAATACAGTTACGCCAGTCTTGCCGGGACCAATAAGATCTGGGATGCCATCGCCGTTCAGGTCAGTGATGAGGAGGCCGCTTGCAGAAACGCCGCTGGTCACGATCGGACCCGTGAAATTGCCGTGGCCGTCACCCAGCATCACGTTAAGATTTCCGCTGTCGACCACCGCAAAATCTTGATTTCCGTCTCCGTTAAAGTCGGCGGCGATAATTTCAGTTGGCGCAGTTCCTGCATGCACGGTGGTGGCGACTTGAAAGGTCCCATTACCCTTGCCGAGCAGCAGGCTTACGGTCGCGGCCTCACTGCCCCGGCCTGAGTCGGCAATGATGAGATCGGGGATGCCGTCATTGTTGAAGTCAGCTGAGGCTACGCTGTTGGGCGAGGGACCTGCCATGTAACTAGCTGCCGCCTGGAAAGTTCCATCGCCTTTGCCCAACAGCACACTTACGGTTCCGTTCAAACAATGCTGTTCGTCTTTTACGCATCCATTTGAGACTGCGATGTCTGGATTTCCATCCAAGTTGAAGTCGGCGAGGGCCATGCCGGTGGAGTTGAATCCGGTGGTGTTGACACTGCCTCCGGAAAATGTTCCGTTGCCAGCGCCAGTAAATACGGTAACAGTTCCATCAGCTTGGGTTGGAGACTGCAAGGTGACAACATCGGCATTGCCGTCATGGTTAAAGTCTGCACTCAGGATTGCGGTTGTTGAAGCGGCGGATTGAATGTCTGGCATGGGCGCCTGAAAAGTCCCGTTTCCGTTTCCCAAAACGATGCAGCCCGTTCCACTGGGATCGGTGGCGGCGATGTCAAACTTGCCGTCATTATTAAAGTCGGCGATTACGATGATAGGCGTGAGGCCAGTGGTAGGGAAATCCTGCGGGCCATGGAGGTTGCCCTTGCCGTCTCCAAAAAATAATGTGACCGCGCCTGCTCCAAGGTGAACTACATCCAGCGTGCGGTCACCGTTCAAGCTTGCGGCGGTCACGAACCCTCCGTGAAAGCCGTCAGTGTAGTAGTTCGTCGGAGTGCTGAAATTTCCGTTGTTGTCGCCCAACATGATAGAGAGGCCGGAAGAGCTGGAGTTGGCTAAGTCCAACTTCCCATCGCCGTTGAAATCTCCGACAGCCAGATTACCCAACTTCACTGCTATGTGCTTGAAGCGGAAAGTTCCGTCATCGTTGCTGAACAAAATTCCGTAACCACCTTGATCTTGCTCCAAGATGTCGAGGACGCCATCGCCATTAAAGTCTCCCAGCGTGACTGAGTACGCAGATGCCAGCGTGAGCACTTGCGGGGGTTGAAAAGTGCCGTCTCCATTTCCATACAAAACGCTCACATTGGAATGGTCATAGGCAATATCGAGCTTGCCATCGCCGTTGAAGTCGGCGACCGCGAAACTGGAGGGCGGAAGGCCGAACGTTTGCAATTCGGTGATTCCTTGCAATGTCCCGTCGCCATTTCCCAATAACAGGCCAATCTCGTTGTGCCCATTTACGATAACGTCCAGGTTGCCATCCTGATTGAAATCTCCGAGACCAATGGTGTTTGCGCCGGGATAAACTGGGAAGGCCTTTCCCGGCAGAAATGTTCCGTTACCCCGGTTTAGGAAGACGTACACATTTGGCGAGTTGTGAGGTACCGTTACGATCAAGTCGGGATAGCCGTCATTGTTCATGTCGGCTGCAACAATCGCTGCGGCGCTTTCGTTGGTCTTTACGGTGTAAGTCTGAGGCGGCAGAAAATTCCCGTTTCCCTGGCCCAGAAAAACTTCCACGTCGATTCCATCGGTGACGGCTATATCCACCTTGCCGTCGAGGTTGAAATCCGCAGTAGTCGCTTGCTGTGGGGTAAAGGGCAGGGAGAGCTGAGGCAACACAAATTTGGGCGGGGTGGGGGCGGCCGGACCCTGTTCTCCGAACGCGCGACTCGAATGTGCAAATGCGAAGAGACAAAAAATCATCGCTGCGGAGATTTTTCGAAGAAGAGATGTCATGAAGAGCAGTTTCTCCGGGATTCTCAGGAACGATTATGGAATCGAGATATGGTTCCGTCAACGTGCAAGATTTTGCATGTCGGTAGGACATGATGCGCCTTTATTTTTCAACCTACAGCACAACAACAACCTCCAAGCGGGGCGGCTTCCCAGGCGCTCGTGCCGCAGAAGGCGGTCTTAGCCTTCCAAATTTGTACACCATTAAATGCAACCCCGCGCGCGTAACCCTATCGGATCGCGGACACGATGGCTCGATTGCGGGCGCTCAAACTTGAACAATCAGACCTTGCGGCGAGCTCTGTTTACTGCGCTCAATCAGAACGCACAACCGCTCGTGGTATCAACACTCCAAACCACGTAGTTCGCCAACGACATTTCGTGCTAGCACTCTAGAATGCCACCCACGGCGCGGCCGGCAGGGCGGATGGCAATGATTGCCCTTGAATCGTGCTGTACACATTCTTTCCGTAGAAAAAGGGCAGTCCGAAATCGAAACTTCCGGCTGAATTAGTCCCTCCAAGGGTGCTGTAGACGGCATCGTTGGCGTTGTTCGTAAACAAGTTGACGGCGTTGTCCACGCTGAAATTCGTCGACTTGGTCACCCCCGTTCCGTTGGGATCCTGAAGCGAAGCCGACAGGTCTTGAATTGAAGTCGGACAAAAGAAATTCGGCGCGATTGAATTGCTGGCACACAGCGGTATCGTCGAATCTGGAAAGAAGAAGGCGTTCGAGCCGCTGTCGATGAAGCTCGACCCAAGTGTCTGGCTCTTGTAGACGGCCTGCAGATTCAAAAACTGGTCCAAGGTGAAAATCGACTGCGATGAAGTGACTTGGTTATTTGACTGCGTGCCGACGCCGAAGATCAACGATCCCGTCAGGGTAGCCGCTACGCTGGAGACGGATGGAAGCTCCAAAATCACCCCGTTATTGTCGTTCGGCATTAGAACCACAGGATTGGTGGTCTGCGATGCGACGGCCACGAATTGTGAACTGCAGGTGCCGCTGGACCCGCTGGTGCAGGTGTAATACTCGCCTGCCGGCGGAGCGCCCCCGGCGCTCGGGTCGCAGTAGGAGCCGCAATCGTTCGGTTCTGGGCCGACGCCCAATATGCCGTTTGCAAGGAGAGCGGCCTGGGTGTCTTCGTCGGTGCCGCCGTTCGAACAGCTGGTGGGAATGGCAAAGGTGCCAGCAGAAGGGTCTGCAACTACATGCACCGGCACCGACGAAGCCGTTTCTCCGCCCAAGGTCACGTCGGCAAGCTGCACCGGCCCCCAGAGGAAGGAGCCATCGACAAACGATACGCAATCGTAAGCTGCGCTGCCATTTGCCGCGTTGACCGCCGCGAGAGTAATACCCGGAATGGCGCTCTGCAACACGCGCAGACCGACTGAACCCGTGTCCACGAGCAGGTGGTCGACGGTCACGCAACTGGTGGTGCTTCCCGGCTGGCAAATTTTAGCGCTGGCGAAAAGCCCGTTGGCGTATATTGATCCGCTCGGAGAACTTGCGGTTGGTCCGCCGTCCACGGTGATCGCAAGGACGTTGGAGCCGGTCCCACCCCCGCTACCCCCGCCAGAACCGGAAGACGAGGATGAACTGCTTCCGCCGCAACCAACGGCGAAAGCTAGACTTGCGATAATCAGAAGTGTCAGAAGTTTGTGCACGAAGCCCTCTCCCGGAGAAAATTTGATTTAACGGATGTCGTCCAGATTTACGCCGGCAGGGACGAGTTGCGGCACATACGCTCGGCCGAAATATGCGCGCACATGACCGGCATTTTCAACCACCAGATCGGAAGAATGAATTCGCACCGGCCTCCGGCGCACACCCGCAGTGTGCTGCGCCTTCGACTCATCGGAATACTTCTCGAAGTATGAGCCGAGAAGCATTTGCAGTTCCGGCATGAAACGGCCCTTCCACGACACGGCGAAGACTTTTCCTTCCGGAGAAACGAACTCCCTGATCAGGCCCCCCGGCGGATTCAGCTCGTGAACTGCATAACCGGCAGCGTCTGACGCTTTGATCTCAACTTTCAGGTGGGCCGCGTCATCCTGCACTGACTTGACGTCGCCGCCCAATGCAGCCCAGCAGGGGATGCCACACCAAAGAAGTCCAATGGCGGCAACGTACGGCGCCACGTGTACCGAAAAGCCCTTTACCGTCCGCATTTAAATTCGCTCCTACTCCAGAAAAAGATACTAGCCAATTGTTTGATTGTAGTTTTCACAATTCAGGGTGTCCACGGCGCGCCCGTCATCATGAGTGTGTCAAGGTTGTAACCCGACGAACGAGAAGGAGTTTCTGAACGACTGGGAAAAGTGCGGGGCGTCGGGCAGATTGACGAGCGCCATTTGCGCGAACGAGAAAAGGCCGCGAGGTAGTCGCTTTACGGGCTCGACGGGTCGCGCTTATCGAAAACGCACACCACGTAGTCATGAGCCTTGTCGAGTTAAGTTTGCGCGAAATAGGGCAACATGCTTTCGTTGCCGCCAGGGCCGTCGATGATTACGATTTTCTTGCAGCCGTTGCGCGCCATCTCGTCGGTTGTTTCCTGCAACAGTGACAGTTGCAGGTCGCGACTGTAAGCAATAGTCCCCGGCTCGTGGCGGGCTTCGGCAATCTGGCCCGAAGTACCGAAATGGATCTCCGCCGCTTGAGAAACATATCGGCCGCCATGCCGAGTGCAATCCCGGCAATCACTGTGAAGTTGCGATGCGCAATAATCGGAACGAGAACTTTCTGAGGCGGACGCGATCCGCCCCAGTTAAGTTTGAATTAACGCGACGAAGCTTGTGTGGTTGCTGGCTGCGCAACGGACTCCGCCTGTTTCAAATGCTCCTCCAACGTTGGCAAAGTTTGACTGGCAAACTTCTTCACATCCGGGTCCTGCGCAGACCTGCTTTCCCGCCGGAAATCGGCAATGTCTTTCTTGTGGTCCTTTAGCATGTCTTTCATATATGCCTGGTCGAATTGTTGGCCGGAGAGCTTTTCAAGAGACGCCTTGGTCGCCTTGTCTTTGACGTTCAAGTCTTGCGGAAGATCGACGTTCTTCCGGGAAGCGAGTTGCTTTAAGTCGTCGTTGGCTTTGCCATGGTCATCCACCATGCGTTGTCCAAACTTCTTCACGTCACTGCTCGAAGCCTTTTCCACGGCGAGTTGGCCCAAAGCTACTTCGGCCATGCCGCCCTCGGCGGCTTCCTTCATGAATTTGGTATCTGCCATAGCGGCTCCCGCAGGCGCTTTTGTGGTGGTGGCGCTGTGAGTCGGCGATGAATTCGATGGGTCACTAGATTGTTGTGCGACTACACCGCAGGTAGCTAGCGCGGCAAAAACTACTGCGGCCAATGAGTTTTTTGATATTCGGGACATGGGAAACTCCTTATCTAAAATTCGATTGGAACTAAGACTTTGGATGTCGGTGGAATGGGAGCGGTTGTCGGTCTCAACGTATTCCGGCAATCAATTCGGAAAAGTAAAGTCGTCTGGCGAAAAATTGGCTGGAACGTAGTTTCACGAAGCCAAGACAAACCTTCACGCCGGTTTCCCATCCAATTGCCAATATTGCTAAACGTCTTGAAGGACAAAGCTCTATGGCCAAGCGCGAAGTTTGCGGGAACGATTACGACAAGAGTTTCAGCATCGAAGCGAATGGCAGGAAGCACGTGTTTATTGCTGCACCAACTGCGCGTCAGGCAGGAGTTTCGGCCGTGGTCGACAGGGTGGCGTAGATTCGCCGGCAATTAAAGGAGTGGACAAATGGCCTCAACGAAGGAACGAAGCGCGGCAAAGAAAAATATCAAGAAGGCGGCGGCCGCCGCTAAGAAAAAACGGACGATTGCGCACTTGCCGAAATCAGTCCGAACCGCACTGGGCAAGCAAGGCGCGTCTGTAGCCAAGAAGAAAAGAAAAGGCCGCGGTAAGAGCTGAGAAACTAACATCCCCATGTCGTGTGAGATTCGCATTGGCACCTCCGGATATCACTACAAACACTGGCGAGGACCGTTTTATCCGAAGAAAATATCTGCGGATAAAATGCTGGAATTTTACTCGCAAAGCTTCGACACAGTCGAGTTGAACAACAGCTTCTATCGCCTTCCCACAGAAGCTGCCTTTGATAATTGGCGACAATCAGTCCCGGCGAACTTCGTTTTCGCGGTAAAAGCCAGCCGCTTCCTGACCCATCAGAAAAAGCTTAAAGATCCAGAGAGCGCTTTAGACAGGTTCCTTCCGCGGGCATCGCGACTTTCCAATAAATTGGGCCCAATCCTTTTCCAGTTGCCCCCTAGGTGGCGGTTGAACCCGGGTCGTCTCGAAGCTTTACTGGAGGCGCTACCGCGCGATCTACGATGTGCTGTCGAGTTCCGGGACGAGAGTTGGATTCAGCCGGAAATCAATAAACTACTTGCGAGATTCAACGCTGCATTCTGCATTTACGAACTGGCCGGCTACCGTTCTCCTCTAACGATCACGGCCGACTTTGCATATGTGCGTCTGCATGGGCCGGGTGTAGAGAAATATCAAGCCAGTTATAGCGCTGGTCGCCTTCGTTGCTGGAAACAAGAGATCGAGGCGTGGGCGAAAAAGCTGGCGGCAATCTATATCTATTTCGATAACGATCAGGCGGGTTATGCCGCTCGGAATGCGCTGAAACTTAGGGACATGATAACGGGAAGGTCGATCGTGCGGTCTTTAGAGACAGAGGGCGGCCGCGCCACACCATAGGGAAGACCCAGGATTTCATTTCAAGTCGCACAGCCGAAGTTTCAAAAGACGTGGTTGTACGGATACCGTAGTTTCTCTTCATGCTCTGAAGAAACTGACGCTGTTCTTTCTCAGTCAGCGCTGCCACGCAGTCTGGGGGAACCAATATCCCGGAAATCTCGAACATAGAGTTCTCCGGCGTTTAGCATCACGCAGGCACTTGTTGTGAGGCCGGTCAGAATGGCAGTGCGAGCTTTTAACAACAATGGCAGCCAGATCCATGCCTGCACTGCTCCGCGGGGTCTACTATCCAGACGAATGCGCGGCTCTTGAACCCCGGTCGTCTGTCATAGTGACCCACTCCCCAAGTCTCATTGCGACGCCAACAACCTGGCCGATGACCTCGGCTTGGTTGGGAAATCTAAGAACTCTCGCCGACACCGGCGACAACGGATGCGGCTGAAGGATGATATTGCCGTCTTCCAAAGTACACCAACAACACGTATGCCCTGACCGCGTTTCGACAAAGTAAATCGGACGCTCGTATTCGGATCGCCAGCATCCCGAAACCACCTCACTCTTGGTTTCGTCGACTTGGAGAAAGCTTCCGGGCATGAGTAGAGGATACATAGTTAGATCCTCGGTGCCGACGTAACCATACACGTAGCCCGGACGAGCAAATTGAGCCAGATACGCCATCGGAACATCGCCCCACTTCTCTACCATACGACCAAAGTCTGCTGTTTGTCGTGCATCAAAGCCCGGGTCGAGGCTAACCGGAATCTGCACCTCAGAAGGCTTGATCAACGCCCCAATGAGATGAGATTTCTTGGGAAGCGAAGCTTTGCCATCCTCAGCGATGCTGCCAACGTGCAGACCCAGCCAGGACAATATTTCCGAAAGATCTAGATGGTAGACCGCAGCGAGAGAATAAAGACGATAGATGCTTGGGGTTGTTCCCTTGGTTTCCAGGTCCGACAGGCGACTCGCTGCAATAACAAATTCTGGATTTCCGTACCTCTGGGCAATTCTGCCTGTGGATTCCTCGACATCTCTCATGGTTAGCCCAAGCTGCTCGCGGGTGGATCGAAGTCTCTGGCCAATTGGTAGCAAAATGTCCCTCGGAGTCCTGAAAAACGGCTTACCAATGCTTATACTCCCTTAATCACCGGGCGGTACTACATTGTTTAGCGAATTCCACAGGTGCTGAGCTTGGAAGGAATCGGTTGTTTGGATGCACGGTGCCTCGTGTGTCAATGCAGTTTTTGCGAACCTCCTCCTACTGGCTCGTGTACCGCGAAGTGTTCAGACCTATCGTTATGAATCTTGGAGAGGAAGTGATAAATCGTGTTCCGCCCAACTCCTAGTATTTCGGCGGCGCGCGCTTTATTCCCACCCACACACTCCAAAACCCGCACTACGTGTCGCCTTTGCAATTCTTCAAGAGAAAGGAAACCGGCATCTTCGCTGAGAGGCGTGCTCTCAAAATCTCGAACATCCTTGGGCAGGTCATCAAGGTCCAGCAGGGGACCATCCGCCATCATGCAAACACTCCCAATAACATTTTCGAGCTGCCGAACATTGCCCGGCCAGGAATACGCAGCCATTTTAATCTGGGCGCGCCGAGTGAAGCCTGTGATCGGCTTGTTGTAGGCGGCCGCAAACTGCTCAACAAAGTGCCGTTTCAATAGCGGAATGTCCTCCTTCCGGTCAGCGAGGCGAGGTAGGCATATTTCCACCATCGCAAGGCGGTAATATAAGTCCTCCCTGAACTGCCCCTCCTTCACCATCTCTTCCAGATTTCGGTTCGTGGCGGCGATTACCCGAATATCTACAGCACGGAGAGTCGTTGAACCGACTCTTTGGATCTCGCGGTTTTGCAACACTCGCAGCAGTTTTGCCTGCCCGATCAATGGCAGTTCGCCAATCTCATCCAGAAACACGGTCCCGCCGTTGGCAGCTTCGAAGACTCCTTTTCTGTCCTGGCTGGCTCCGGTGAATGCTCCTCTTGAGTAGCCAAAAAGTTCGCTCTCCGCAAGCGTATCCACGATGGCCGAACAATTGCACACAACGAATGGACCGGTAGAAACTGGGCTCAACCCGTGGAGTGCGCGAGCAACCAATTCCTTTCCAGTTCCCGTGGGTCCTCCGACAAGAATAGTTCGATAATGAGGTGCGACCCTTCGGATTTTCGCGTAAAGTTCCAGCATTAGCGGGCTACGGCCGACCATGCCGTGGAATTGATAAGCTCCCATCAATTGATGATCAAGATCGGCAGTGCGCTTTCGTATCGCAGCCTCGGCCAACAAGCTGCTGACTCGCGTCCGGAGCTTATCTAGGTCGGTGGGCTTTGTAAGGTAGTCTGCTGCGCCCTTCTTAATTGCCTCAACGGCAGACTCTGGAGAGTAATTTTCCGTCATCAAAATCACTTCAACGCCAGGGTCTGTAGCGACAATTTGTTCAAGAACCTCCATCCCGCTCGTGACCGGTGACGCCAGGTCGATCACTACGATCTTGGGGCGCAGCGAATGAAAGGTTTCCATCCCAGCCTTCGAGCCGAAGGCAGTGGCAACATTTAGTCCCTCTTGCCGAACGCACTCGTGCAGCAAGGTCAACTGCCGTTGGTCGTCATCGATTACAAGTAGATTCAGCAGACTGTTTACCCCCGTCTCATCTACGCTCCGCAAACGAAGGCGGCAAATTCGCCCAAAGCTCGGAAATACCACCCTCGCGGGCAGTTTCGCGCCGTAAACGGTGGTTCCAGACACGTTTCCGGATCGAGATGATTCCGGCCATCATTGCCTTAATAGCGATATGCTTTGGCGTGCGGATAACTCCTCGACCGAGAGTGGAAACTCCGAGCCCTGTGTCTCCGGCTGGCTGACAGGGGAAGTTTTATCCTTAGAACGCAGAAGCGACTTTAAAGCGCGAAAGTGGGCGGCTTGGACGACAGCGGTGAAAAACGCTCCAACGCCCATTCCGAGTAGAAAAATCCCTATTTGGTAGGTATGTACCATCTATCTATCTCTGCAACCATGGTCCGACCAGCATTAGCCGTCCCGATTCTGGCTGTACCCCAAGCTTAGAAAGTAACAGGATATGAAGATCCCGCTTTGGGAGGAAAGAGTCTTTTACGAAATCCGAACAAAACCGCGCATTTGCCCAAATGCTGGGTCTATGGCTAGAGGATTACGATGACGACAAAGGGGTTATGACCGAAGGTCCGATCAAATGGATTCGGATAGCACGCAAGTCACCAAATTATACCATCAATTGAACCCGATTCACGCCTATTGAGGGATTTGTTCCGAAAACGGTAAATTACGTTTATCCAGACGGGGAAAAGCGCTGCGACGGACAATATCGCAAGAAATAGCAAATCTTGAAATTTTTGAGCAGAGTGTCAATGCTACAACGGTTTAGGCAGCCTCCAGAGCGGCGCGACCTCTGGTTCAATCTCATTCCAATAGGGGGGACAAAACTGCGAGCGTTTGAGAGGAGCACAAGCATAGCCAGTCTGGCACGCTTACGAGATCGGCTCACCGGGCATCTTGTGAGCTAACATCGATTTTGCTGCATTACCCACTCGGTGGTCGTCTCCTCAAACTGAAATCCGTAACGCTGCCAGGGTGCACTACCAGATTCCTTTCTAACTACACGAGCCCTCCCCGCGTAGTAGGCTGTTTCGCGCAACAGAAATACCTCAAACACAGAGCCTTTTACCAGCGCTTTCTCGCAACTCCCGAGAAACCCTTGAGCGCTGACATCTTCGGTGGTGGCAAATTGCTCGATCAGTTGGCCGTCGGCGCTAATTCCTTTCAGTTTCAGCGCAAGGCGCATGCGGATACGCACTTCATTCCTGCGCTCCGGCAGGTCTTTCTTCAGTTCTGTTGCCAAAATGGATTTGAGCCGGGAGAAGTCGATTGGCTTTTCGATGTATGCCTTTACGCCAAGTCTTTGACAATGTTCTTCGTACTTGGCCCGTGCCTCTCCTCCGCCACTCACGACAAACAGAGGTATGTTGGCAGTGTAGCTAAGCGACTGGAAGCTTTGACAGAGTTCAAAACCAGACAATTTGGGCATCAACACATCCAACATGATGCCGTGAGGCTGACTCTCCAGCGCGATAGCCAGAGCCTGTGCAGGATCGCCCGTATCCAAAACCTCATAGCTATCTGACAACCGCATTCTGACAAGCTTGCGCATCGATTCATCATCGTCCACCATCAAAAGTCGTTTCATATCTCCCCTTTACAAATCGAGCCTGTTAGCAGCTAGCTGCTAACGGAGTCTGCGTGTGCAACACCTCATTCACCTTTTGTGCAAGATCATCCTTAGTGAACGGCTTCAGCAAGAACAGCGAATTGGGCGAGAACTCCGAGTTGCGACCAGCGGATTGCCCGGTGTAACCAGACATGAAGATCACACCAAATCCGTTCCAAGTCGCCAATAGTTTCTCGACAAGTTCCAAGCCGCCCATCCCCGGCATGACGACGTCGGCTAAGACTAAATCGATATCCCCTCTCATCTGCTCGACAATTCGGAGGGCGGCGTCTCCGCTAGTTGCCGACACGACTTTATAGCCCAAGGAACGTAAAAGACAGCAGGTGGATTTCAGAAGCGATTCCTCGTCTTCAACTACCAGGATCGTACAATTCGGCTTTGCCAGAGTCGTTTGTTCGCTAGGGCGCATCCTCGCGACAGGTTCATCATTGACGAGCGGCAGATATATTCGGAAGCTGGTTCCCAGACTCGGCTTGCTTGAGACCTCAATATACCCTCCACTCTGTTTTACGATCCCGTATACGGTCGCGAGTCCAAGCCCGGTACCCTTTCCTTTTTCCTTTGTCGTGAAAAATGGTTCAAAAATATGGGCTTCAATGTCAGCATTCATTCCAATGCCCGTGTCCGTAACCGTGATGAGCGCGTAGTCACCGAGCTTGATCGGGTAGGCCCTTTGCTGCGCAAAACTCTCATCGAGAGCGACGTTGCTTGTCTCGATGATGAGTTTTCCGCCGGTTGGCATCGCATCGCGGGCGTTTACCACCAGATTCAAGAGAACCTGCTCGATTTGTCCCTCATCGGCTTTGATTCTGCCCAGCATTGAATAAAGATTGGTCGTAAGCTCGATGTCCTCCCCAATAATCCTTCTCACCATCTTTTCGATTTCCGAGATGGTGCCATTCAATTCAAGGACCCTGGGTTCCAACACTTGCTGGCGGCTGAAAGCCAATAACTGACGTGTCAAGGCGCCAGCACGCTTGCTCGCTTTCAGAATCTCCTCGACACTGTCGGCAAGAATTGGTGACTCACTGAGATTTCCCTGCAAGATTTCTGCGAAGCCGACGATGACGCCTAGAAGGTTATTAAAGTCGTGTGCGATTCCTCCCGAGAGCCTACCGACGGCCTCCATCTTTTGGGCTTGACGGTATTGCTCTTCGAGTCTTTTTCGATCGGTGATGTCGCGGTTGACGACAACAAATTTGTCAACTTTACCGGATGCGTTTGTGATTGCACTGGCGGTGGACTCCAAGGCGCGCCAGCTTCCATCTTTGTGCCGCATGCGGAATTCAATTCTGCGTCCGGTTCCGGAAATCTTTGTCTCTGTGGCGGCCTCGCGAACGCGCTCCTGGTCATCTGGATGAATCTGCTCGCTGTATGTGACACCCTGTAACTCTTCGGCTGAATATCCGAGAATCGTCGAATAGGCGGGGCTGTTGTAAAGACATTTACCGTCGGTATCGACCAGAGCAATCATATCCGCCGCATTCTCACTAATTAGACGAAACAGTTCGTCGCGTTCCATGAGCCGGCGGCGCATGTTGTAAATCTGCAAGTGCTGGTACATCACGTAAAGATCGAACAGGAGCACAATTGACACCAAGCCTCTAACCACTCCGATGATTTGGAGCCCTTCCGGTATCTTCCCGTTCATACGGGGGTGCGGAAGCAGGAAGGAAACTAATCCCACGGTTAGAATCAGAGTAATGACGACGGCGGTGGACCAGAGCCGCCATTCCCGGCGCTCAGCACTGGTAAACCTGGAGCCGCCGCTGGAGGCACTGATTTTCAGCGAAAGTTTGCCGTTAGGCTTCATTTGGATATCACGCCAAGGGATTCATTTAAGCATCCGGACATAACGGTAGATTGCACAAGGTTGCGCTTTACGGCATCCAAAAGCGCCTGGGGATCGTCAAGCAGCCGCCCCTTTTCCAGAAACGCCACAGCCCCTTCGCGCACAAGTTTCTGTCCATTTTTGTCCGACATCCCGCTTAGCACGATAACCGGGATGTGTCGCGTGATGACGTTGCTTTTCAGCGTTCGCAGAACTTCCGGACCGCTACGCTTGGGAAGAAGTAGGTCCAGAATGACAAGGTCGGGATGTTGATCCCTTGCGATGATTAACGCTTCATCGCCGTCGCACGCTGGGATCACGTTGTAGCCTTCCTTGAGTAATAGCCTGCCGGTAGCTACGCGCAATACTCTGCTGTCTTCAACGAGCAAGATGGTTGTCATATCCGGGCGCCAGACGAATGTGATGGCACAATAAAAGCGAGCTGCTCACTGGGTGGACTTTGTGTCAACTCCACTCTATTGCGTCCGTTCTTCTTAGCTTGATAAAGCCCAATGTCGGCTTGATTGAGAAGCTCATTGGCACCAATGGCGGCGACATGGTCCGACACCGCGACGCCGACGCTCACAGTTATCTTTCGCGTCTTTCCCAGAGCATCAATTGGGGTTCCAGATATTACAGTCCGAATTTGATCCATTCGGATGAGCGCGGAGGTGGTATCGCATCCCGGAAGTAATAGGAGCAATTCCTCGCCGCCGTACCTGCCTATTGAGTCGTAGACGCGGAGCTGTGATTGGAACCGTCGCGCAACTTCCCTCAATGCCTCATCCCCGAATAGGTGTCCCAGTTCATCGTTCACGGACTTAAAATGATCGATGTCAATCATGGCGATAGCCAGTTTGGTGCGTTCGCGGTTCGCTCTGGATACCTCACGTTGAAGAGAATCCATGATCTCTTTGCGATTCATTAGCCCAGTAAGGAAGTCATGCGAGGCGGCGTACCGCAAGGTCTCTCGCGCGGCTACCAGTTGATTTTGCAAATCAATGACTCTCTTTCCGCAAAATAATCGTGCCTTCAGTTCTAACTCGTCGAACGGCTTCGACAAGTAATCATCCACGCCTGCATCCATTGCCTTGAGCAAATCGGCCCTCCCATCTTTCCCCGTCAGCAGTAGCATGTAGGTATAGGGAGTTCCGGATGGAAGCTCGCGCAGTCGCTTACAAAGGTCTACCCCGTCCAACTTCGGCATCACCCAGTCCATCAGCACCAGGCGCGGACAGTTCGGTTCCCGCAACAGTGCCCAAGCCGCTTCGCCATCGGTTGCGAGCGTCATCTCGAAGCCCCAGTTTCGAAGATGTCCAGCGATAATGCGCTGGTAAATTGGAGAGTCTTCTACAAGTAGCACTGTGTTGTCGTACAGCTTTGTCATGCTTGCCTCATTCGCAATTTTGGAATTCCTGCAAAAGGTCTCTCTCTACTGAACGATCAATGCGACTGTCGTGGAAGAATGCAGGGCACCGCTGCTTCCTGTGACCGTCGCGGTGTAAGTCGTGCCTTGGGTTCGTGGGACGGACGACACCCCGAGTCCACCGGCACAACCGGTCAGCATCATTCCGCCAGCCAATACTGCGCAAGTCAAAAATAGAGGAAGCACTTGAACCATCCGCTTGCGCTTAACGAAAAACAGACACAGGCCCGCCGCCAAGCTAACTGGCGCCAGGGGGTTGGAGCCATGCTGGCGTCTAAGATTGCTAGAACTTACTGCGGGGGCTTGAATTGTTAAGACGCTACTCGCAGACATGCTTCCAGGCGTGACTGACGAAGCGCTCCAGCTAGCCGTAAACCCAGAAGGTAGGCCGGACACCGTGAGATCTACGACCCCATCAAAGGCACCTCCGACGGGCGTTACCGCGACATCAACGTTGGCGGATCCTCCAGCCGACAATGTAAACGGGGTCTGCGGAGCGGTAACTGCAAAGCTTGTCGAACTAATGTTTGTGACCGTTTCGATGACGGCTGATGACGTCGAAGCGGCGAAGAGCGGGTTACCCGAGTAGACCGCCGTGATCGAGTCCCCACCGACGGCTAGGTTGCTGGTGCTTAGAGTGGCAACGCCGGACACACTTACTGCACCAGTTCCCATCGGGGTTGATCCATTGTAGAAAATCACATTTCCGCTTGAACTCCCACCGGGGATCGGGCTCACACTGGCGGTGAAGACTACACTCTGACCGAGAGCTATTGGGTTTGCTGACGAAATCAGGTTCGTTGCGGTTGCTATAGCCGCTCCGCCTGCGAGGGGAATTGCAGACGACTGGCTGGCTGCTCGAGTTCCATCGCCGGGATAACTCGCGATCACATTATGGATTCCCGGGCCCGGCACATTCACACTTGTGGCTACCGTGCTTTCGCGTCGTTGGCTGAGCAAAACACTAACGGAACCGCCTTCAAACGTAGACGTAGCCAAGTCCAGAAGTCCGTCCCCATTGAAATCGGTGGTTACTATGCTGATTGGGTTGACATCCACGCTATAAACTTGTTGAGTTTGAAAGGTGCCATCCGCGTTGCCGAGGAGGACCGAAATGGTGTTGTCATTGGCATTTGCGACCGCAACGTCGAGTAGTCCATCGCTATTAAAATCTCCTATCGCCATTCCCAATGGTGTAGAACCAGTAGGATAAGGGACTTGCACTTGAAAAGTGCCATCTCCGTTGCCCAGCAGAATGCTGATGAACCCAACGGTATAATTGCTGACGACCAAGTCTAGATGTCCGTCTCCGTTGAAATCTCCAACCTCTACCGATCTAGGGTCGGTACCCGTGGCAAATTGCTGAGCCGCTCCGAAGCTGCCATCCCCATTTCCTAGCAGCACGGTCACATCATTGTCGTTGGCATTGGCAGTTGCTATATCAGGATAGCCATCACCGTTGAAATCGCCGATTGCCACCTTCTGCGGCCCCGCACCCGCTGGGTAGGATCTCTGTGCTTGAAAAGTGCCATCTCCATTTCCCAGAAAAACGCTGACGTCACTGTCGGCTGAGTTCGCCACGACGACATCCTGGATACCATCCCAATTTACATCCGCGACTTCCGCTGACTCTGGCAGATTTCCAGTCGCATATGTCACGGGAGGCTGAAATGTTCCATCTCCATTTCCTACAAACACCCCAATCGTATTGGTCCCGTAGTTCGCGGTCACCAAGTCTAAAATGCCATCTGAATTGAAATCGCCCACTGCCACAGACTGGGACAGTATCCCTGTGGCCACCCTTACAGGGCTGCCGAACGTCCCGTCACCTTTTCCTAACATGACACTCAAGCTGGAATCGTCAACAACCGCCAGGTCAGGAATTCCATCGCCATTAAAATCTCCGCTTGCCGCCCAGTATGCGCCTGGCCCAATATTGAATGGCGAGTTCGGGGCCGGCGTTAAGGTGGAACTAAAAGTCGTCGGATCGAACGCCGCTGCGCCCAGAGTAAAGTTGGCATTACTCGAATCGTCAAAGTCGACACTGCCGCTGAACGCACTTCGTCCAAAGGCGGTCACGGTCCCCGTCAGCGTATAGCCGCCAATGCCACCGCCCTGTCCAATGGCGGAGATCGAATGATAAGTAGAGTTGCCGGTGACGATCAGCGTTTGCTGCGCAGAAACACTCTGCGACCCTCCGTTGAGCCCATTAAACGTCGCTTCCAGATTGAAACTGCCTACACCCAAAGTGAGCTTCAGCGTAGCCTCGCCAGTATTCGTCAACTGGACAGTTCCAAGGACACCGGGGCCGGGGCAAGCGAAGGATGTATCGCAAAACGTGACGGAGCCTGCCGGAACTGGGCGGCCCGCAAGTGAGACGGTTGCAGAGAGAGTCACAGCCGTACCAGCAGGAACCGAATTATCAGGAGTGATGGTTAGAGTCGTCGTCGAACCCGCTGTAATCCCCCGCATTGGCATCGAAACGAAACAAGGTGCAATCACCATCAATAACCACATAAGGGACATTTGAGTGCAAGACTTGGTGGTGGTGGCAAATCGCTGCGCTAACATAAGGACACCTCGTGAATAAAATCAACTCTGCCCGAGAGCAACAATGAGGGCGGAGTCTTGCTCAAACACGTAACGCACACCGCTTGCCAAACCTGAATGTTCTAGTTCGTGGGAAAAACGATCTTTTGCACGGACAACTGATCCCTGCCATGCACTCTATTCGTACAGTCCGTTCAGATTCCGAACATTCAAGAAGCACGTCGCCCTGCGGATTCGAACCGGCGTGCTATGAGAATGTTTTCCGGAAAGACACGATAGGGAGCACAAGTGAGCGCGGCGACGAATGACACAAACGAGTGGTTACCGCGGGCTATTACTTACCATTACCTTCTAGCGATTGGCAACAGGACATGTACCTAGGTAAGCTCACCTCATGTTGCATCGAGCAAACAGCGAAGAGTGCAAGCTGGCAAGACTGGATGCAACCAGGAGAAATATTGTGAAATCGATTTCATACATGATGTTTGCCATTCTGCTGCTAGTCGGCGTTTCCGCGGCATCAGGCCTTCCCGATGCGCCTAACCCGGTTGGGGTGCCTAACGACTTCATGCT
Source organism: Terriglobia bacterium (assembly GCA_963771505.1). Lineage (GTDB taxonomy): Bacteria > Acidobacteriota > Terriglobia > Terriglobales > Acidobacteriaceae > JAJPHW01. Next base: position 474,770 of record CAVYTO010000002.1, on the reverse strand, counting down.
TGAGTCGACGAATTCGGCACCGATACTGCAGGTTGAGAAGCCTAGGACGATCGATGCCACTTTTCTGAGTTTGGCTGTGATCTCTACGGCCAGCACCTTCGCCGACTCATACACCACATTGTTTGCAAGGCAGAATTGGTTAGCGGGGAAGACAGGAGTTTGCAATAAAGAAGTCGAGTCGGCCTACCTATATGGAACTCACCCTACTGTGGCACGAAGTTATGAGGTTGCTGCGGCCAAGTCATCTATTTCTTTGCTAGCCTCATACTACCTGCGTAAGCGGCATAGCAAGCTGTGGAGCGTTCCGTTGGCTGCGAACTCCGTACTAAGCCTCCAGGGCGTGACGCAAAATATGATCGTGTGCAACTAGCTCTCAGCACTACGGGTCGCGGGAGGAGCATCAATGCGACGTCTGTCCGCGGAAGACGTGGTTTTGGCCGTCCCAATATATCCTGCGTTCATAAGTCACTAAGCATGCAAGCTGCCACGCCGTTGGACTTTCGATCCTCCATGTAGATCAGCACGTTGGCCAGCTTGGGCGCCAAAATGGACGAGATTCACACGTTCAAAATCTGCACGGTGCGTCACGAAATCGTACACACCCGCCAAGTACCGCCTGTCGCCGTTTCCATAACCAAGCTAGTTTCGAAGTAGGTGGTTGTGGCATCCCGCGTGCAGTGCTTCAGAGTCTGAACGGGTGAAATTTTCCGGTTGTGCAGGTTCCCCGGTCCAAGGAGATTCATCTGTGACACCTGACATGGCGTTTGAATGCTTGCTCGTTTCCCAGGATGCAGCGGTGATCACTTTGATGAGCGGATTTCTCCAGGAACTGTCGATATCAACTCACGTTTGTGCGAACCCATACGATGCGTTTGGTATGTTGTCTGGAAGAAGCGTAGACCTTCTGGTACTCGATCTCCAAAACACTGTCTCTTGCGGAGAACTGCTCAATAAACTAGGCCACTCTTCTAAGTCGGGAACGACGGTTATGGCGATCTCATCGGCCCTGGGTGAGACCGTGCCCTTCGTTGACGTTGTCCTCAAGAAGCCGCTGGCGGTCGATTCCGCCGTGAAGCATCTCAAAGTTGCGTATTCGAAAATGTTGCGGGATCGTCGTCTAAAAGCCCGCGTGGCCGTGATGAGTTCTCTCACAGCTTACGCCGACGACGGCAGGGCAATCGCCTTAACCGTGACAGATATCGGCCATAAGGGCGTTGGAGTGTGCGCCAAGGAAACGCTCGCGATCAATGATGTGTTGGCATTCAGTCTGTCGCTCCCGAAAATGGAGAAAGCACTGGATATCCAGATGCGGGTGCTTTGGACGCGCAGCTATGGTGCCGCCGGAGGCGAAATTATCGATCTCTCGCAGGAAAATGCGGCAATCCTGGCCGACTGGCTGACCGCAAACAGAAGGTTAAACCAACAAGAATATTGCAACTGAGCCTTCGTCGAATTGACCTGCTCCCCGATTTCCGAACAAAGCTGAGTATGATTTCAGGGAAAGGAAGGGGGAGTGGGTATGTCGAGTGTTTGAACCTGAGTTGGTTTCAGGACTTGTTCGATGCACGACGCAAAATTGCGGCGTGGCGGAAAGAGTACAACGAAGAGCGTCCGCACAGCATTTTGGCATACAAAACACCGAAAGAATTTACAGCGCAGGCAGCAACCTTCTACACAGCTGGGCGAGAGACAAGGGACTCAAACGCCATCCCTTGCCCCTCGTGCTCCCCATCCCGGCTCAAACCGAACAGGGAGGGTTGTAAGCTGGGGGCAGGTCAGACAGAGTGTTGCTATGCAAATCAGCGGTCATAAGACCATAGCGTATTCAAACGCTACGATATTGTCGATGAAGGCGATTTGCGATTGGCAGCACGTCGAATGAGCCGAGGCCCGGCCACGTCCAATCTCGGTCCCGATTCGGTCACGGTGTCGCATTCAGAAAATCCGGTTGCGATCAATTGATATAATGGACTCAACCACTTAACTCCTCGCCGGGATGGCGGAATTGGCAGACGCGCTGGACTTAGGATCCAGTGCCCTAAAGGCGTGCAGGTTCAAGTCCTGTTCCCGGCACCAACAATTGGGCATAACTGTGACATAGTGGGCCCGAACTGCGCGCTGGCGCGCTGTTGCGGCGGAGCACGGGATTCATGGTCCAGTGCGCTTTCTTATTTGGAAACTTCATCGCTTGCGCCCGTTGACAACTTTCATCGGCCATTTTTCTAGCAGTGCCTTGACGCGTTCTGGAACTCCCCACGAACCGAAAATCTGAGAATTGTTCTCTACCGCTGTTCGGATACGGTTGGAGAAAGACGGTGTCCACGTATCTAATTCTTCCAAATAGCCCACTCGCAATTTGGCATCAGCAAAGTTATTGCTCTCTTCAAACAGCTCAACAAGCCCCTCACTCATTCTGTGTTTTGTTTGCTTGCTCTTTCGATAAGTATCGAATAGTTCGCGAGCAAGTTCAGCGGTAGTCTTGTCGTGTCCATTGAAGGCTTGAAATTTTCCGATGAACCCGTAAGGTGTTTCTCCGAGTCGAACCGAAAAAACCGGAACGCCGCGCCCCATCGCGAAGCCAATCTCTTGATCTGTCCAATTGCTCATGCGGAACTTACTGTGCATGAGCGCAACGAGCGAGTCGCAGGTAGCGAGGGCTGTCTCGATCTGCGTTTGCCATTCTGTCGTCGGCTCTATATCGTTGTGGGCGACGAAAGACGAAATTCCGAATTCTAGAAGTTCTGCCTGGAGTTCGGCTGCGTAATCCCTGTGACTCGACAAATGAGTCATAAAAACACGAAGCATCGCTTTCTGCCAGAAGGGCGGATCAACACGCAAAGGGACTTCTGCTGATTCAAATTGATGCCCAACATGCGCCGCGAGGTCAACCAGTGTCGCGTCGTCTGCATCTGCGATCATGCGCAGAACATAGCTTTCAAGTGTGCCGTTCCACTCTTCACTCTGCGGCAGAGAGAATTGTCTTAGCGTTGCTTCAACGATCGCCCAAGATTCGGCGCCCAGGCTTCGTGAAATTTCCTTCATCAGCGCGATCCGCTGCGATGGTGTTAACGGCATTGGACAGCTCGCTTGTGACAAGGTTCAGGCGACGGTAAGAAGCCTAACGCGGAAACAGGTTCAGACCTCTGACTCTCGGCTAGATTGTTTAATTGGCGCTGGAGCGCGTTTGTTACGGCAGCCTGCCCAAATTTGTGATCCATGAATCGATAGTGGCTTAAAGTTTAAAACCCCACAAGTCACTAGCTACTAAACGCCTAACCGTTAGGATGGGGCTTCCCCCAAACACCCATAATCCTGACATAAGCCACCCGCAACCAGCATGAATAGATGCCTCGCGTCAGGACTCTGGATAGCTTGTCCAGTGTTCCAAGGCGCGATTCGCAGTGCGTATAGACTCGATCACATGAGCGTGGACGCGCTACGGGCGCCGCAAAGTGCTCACGCGAGCGATGCGAACTAAATAAGTTCGGGACGGCTCGCCACCTTCTTAGAAAGACATCCAGGCGAGCTTCCCGCGGGGGAGCCGTTTTCCTTCGTTTCCGGCTCCCTCGTTTTATTTCTCATGGATTGCAGCTCGAAAATATTTGGATTTTGAGTGGCTTGGTGGGATTATGGGACAGGGCTGATCGCTACCATGACAAAGCAGGGTGTCTTGCGACGGAAACGAAAATTGGCGTTGTCGTTGTATCTGTGCCTAATAGTCTTCAATAGCCTGTGTGTTTGGGGGCTCTTCGCGCTAGTCGATAGGCAGCAGAATTGGTCTCGGCACGATTCAGTGCTTGCGATCTTTTTGGGTCTTGCCTATGTGTCTTTTCATGTCGGGTACGTTGTACTCGGCAGGCGACTAAGACTGACATCTTCAGACATGTTCTTCTGGCAAGACAAGGTAATTGGAAAGGCGGGCGCGACGGAAAATGATATAGCCAGGTTCGTTCCATAACTTTTTTCCTCAGAAGTTATGTCAGAATTATGCCCAACACACTGTCAAACTAGGGTAAAAGAGGGGATACTCTGCCGCGAGGAGCATCCCCTAAATAATTGTAGTTGCTTATAGATCAATAGGTGTAGACAAGCAAAGTCAAGACTTAGGATCCAGTGCCCTAAAGGCGTGCAGGTTCAAGGCCTGTTCCCGGCACCAACAATCTTAAGTCTTGAAGTGATGGCAGTTTAGTTCACCACAGGCTTATTGCTTGAAGCGATCACCGAGATAGCCCGCGCTGGCGGCAGCTTGGGTGCGTTCCCCCCTAAACAAGCGCATCGTTGTGGGTCAGCCTATAGAAACACCAAGCGCGAATCGCGCGAAACGCACTGAGGACGTAGCCGCGATAGCTCGGCGCAATTCGTGGCTGATGCAAAAGCAGCGCGAGAGAAAATCTTGCGAGCGATGCGGACCAAATAAGTTCGGGACGGCTCGCCACCTCCTTAGAAAGACATCCAGGCGAGCTTCCCGCGGGGGAGCCGTTTTCCTTCGTTTCCGGCTCCCTCGTTTTATCTCTCGTCGAATGCGCCTAACGGGGTCGTTCTTGATTTCATCAATTTCTCGATGGCGACGGCCGTGGTATATGTCGCATCTGTTGGAGGTGGCAGCGAAGATTCCATGACGAACGTCACTTGTGTACCAACTTTTGGACTGAACACTTGCGTAACTGATTGATAGTTGCTACCGCTATTCAAAGTTATCTCCAAGGTCACACCTCCTTGCACGCCTGTAAGGTCCGTCCAATTTACGTGCTCAGCCCATGTGGTGTTCTCTGAGATAGAAGTGGTCACCCCTAAATAAGCGTTAACGCGGTACACACCTTGTACTTCCGGAGTGAAAAGCAGGGTTGCTGGGACTGGGGTGTTGCTATTAGAGATGCTAAATTCTTTGATCACTTTCCACTGTGGGACTTGAGCGAACCCGTTCACCCAGGACACCGACATCAAAGCGAACAAGCACAGCACGAACTTGCGCATCTAGATATCCTCCGAGCTTCTCGCCGATTCTACCACCGCAATTCCGCGCCAGAAGCGCATTACACTCACTACCGCTGCACGCAGTTGGTTTTTCTGGTTTTTTTAAGTGGCGCTATTCAGGCGCAAAGTTATGTCAGAATTATGCCCAACACACTGTCAAACTAGGGCAAAAGAGGGGATACTCTGCCGCGATGAGCATCCCCTAAATAGTTGTAGTTGCTTATAGATCAATAGGTGTAGACAAGCAAAGTCAAGACTTAGGATCCAGTGCCCTAAAGGCGTGCAGGTTCAAGGCCTGTTCCCGGCACCACGCGGGGGCTCAGCTCGACCCGGCGGGCGAAACCACTTGTGACGGGCTCATTTACTTGCCGCGACAAGATCGAGCGATTGCATCTTTCCAATTCCCACGGCTGTGAGTGCGTTATTTCGCCGGAGTCGATAGCTCTTCTACCTCCGCTCCCTTTTTTGCGACGTAAAAAACCAATGCCTTCGCCGGTTCGGTGGCGCTGGCATTTTTCACGTTGTGAACTTCTCCAGCCGAGGTCTGGAATGAGTCGCCTTCTTTGAGCGTGACGGGCGGCTTGCCCTGGGCCTCAAAAATTACCGATCCGTGGACGATGTACGCGATCTCGTTTCCTGCCTGGGTATGTTTACCGCTTTCTTTGCCGCCGGGTATCTCGCGCATGACGGCCATGGCGGTCATGTCCTTTGCGCCGGCCACGTCCGTCTGCTGGAGCAGTTTGCCGCTCTTCAAATCCTGCGCGCTTAACAACTGAATCGTTCCAACGAAACCGAGCACGATCACCGCAGCTAACGCACTCTGCAACAACCAATCGATACGCTTCATGGGAGTCTGCCTTTCGTAATCGGCACGAAGGCTAACACAGCGTGTGGCGAACTTCAAACGCGAGCGCGCAACTCGAGCGGGCTCTCTAACTCACAGGCTTCCCGCGTTCCTCAACATGCCGCCGTCGATGAAGTGCGTGCTTCCGGTGACGTAGCCTGCGGCATCGGATGCGAGATACACGGCCATCTCCGCGACTTCTTCCGGGCGTCCCCATCGTCGCAAGGGAATTTCCTCCATCAACTGGCCTTCGATCTTCGCGTCAGCTTCGACGTCTTTATCGATGGGAGTAAAAATCGCTCCCGGACCGATGTTGTTGACGGTGATCTGGTGCGGTGCCAGTTCGACGGCCATCGTTCTCATCAACATTCTGAGGCCGCCCTTGGCAGCGCAATAAGGAGCGTTCGTCACCATGGGCAAATCTTCATGAACCGAAGAGATGTTGACGATGCGTCCGCCGCCGCCTTGCTTCACCATCTGCCGCGCCGCCGCTTGCGCGCAAAGAAATGGCCCGGTTAGATCGACAGCAATTACTTTGTTCCACAGATCGAATGGATACTCGAGAAACGGATGTTTGAATTCAATGCCAGCGTTGTTTATGAGGATATCCACGCGGCCAAACGCCGCTACCGTTTGTTCGATCAATTTCTGTACCTGATCAGGATCGGATACGTCCGCCGCCACCGCGATTGCACGACCGCCGATGGCCTTGAGTTTGCCCATGGTCTCTTCGGCCTTCGACGCATCGCCCACGTAATCGACTACGACGGCCGCGCCTTCACTGGCAAAGGCGGTTGCGATGGCTTGTCCGATGCCGCTGGCCGCTCCGGTAACGATGGCAACTTTTTCTTTGAGTCTCACGTTCATCTCCTTATTGTGTCGCGTCGGTGCGGCTTTGCGGATGCTCGATGTCACCCATTCTGGTCACGGTGTCGAGGTCGTCGGTCACGCGCTTCCACGCGTTTGCATCTTTCTTGATCACGCCGGGCGCGTTCGCATCCTGATAGTAGGCTTCTATGTTTTTCTTTAGCGCCTTAGAAATTCTGCGGCCCGGTTGCTCAGTCAATTGGTGCAGCAGTTTGGCATAGGTTTTGTCGGTTAGTGGATACGCTCCGGGCTTGATGGCTTGTCCGGTATCGAGGTCGAGGTTTGTAAGTGTCGGCGGCGCGTTCGCATTCGATCCAAATTCGGTGAGGGTCGAGCGATACACGTCCACCGTGTGGTTCACGCTCTTGAGATACCAATCTTCGGTCTCAGGCGTAGGAATTTTTATGGCGAGATCGGACGCAGGCCCAATCTTGGGCACGATGAACACCAGTATCGCCAGCAGATGCGCCTGAAATCCCGGCCGTTTCGCGGTGTGCTGCCAATGCCGGTCGTAACCGGTCCGAGAAACTCGCTCCGAAAATATCCGATAGGCGTCGCTGTCGGGATTTGGCGGAAACTTGTGTCCGTGCAGCACCACTTCGGCTTCGGCGAAGCGGGGAATGAAACTTCGTACTGAGGTTCGATAGCTGCGAACCGCTCCACGCGATTGCGCAAACAATTCGTGTAAATCGAAGCCGTAGGTCTCAAGGAAGGCTTGCTCCAGCAACCGACGCGGGACATTCAATCCGATAAAGCGGAGGTATGCAGGCGGCGCGAATGCCCGATTCTCCATTTGGCCGACATCGAAAGCAAACTCAGTCCTAATGTGGCTGTGCGGGCTCTGGTCGTAGGCGACGCTCGGCCCATATTTCTGCTCTAACTTGGGGAAAGAGATCGCGGTGGCGCGGTTGACGGCGAGAGAGTGACCGATTGAATCCCCTAAATAATGAGAGAGCGCACCGATAGCAAAAGCCAGTTCATCGACGTTGCGCGCATCGCGAAACAGATTTTCGATGAAGTCTCCGGTGCGTACATAATGCAGCAGGTCGCTAAAAAATTCTTTGCCGAAAGGATAGTAGCCCATGTCTTGAATGGCCGATCCGCCGTAAGCGAAAGAGTGCGCTTCGCGTAGCTGCGCGTCGGTCGACCTGGGATACCGTGCCAACAGAAATGGCTGGATCGAATCGTTCCATGCCAGGTCAATGAGTTCTTCGTGCGTAAGCACCGAGTAGCCTGAGGCCGGCGGCGCGCAACTGAGGGAAAGAGCGAGCAGGGCGCAGAAAGTCCCAAAGAATTGGAAAAGATTTCTCATCGATGCGATAGGTAATTTTACGCGAGAGATTCAGCCAGGTGGGAACCATGGCTGTCTGCGGACACACCACAGGACTTCGTGGCATCGATACAGCTCCACTGGCCGTTCAGCCAGCCAGATTTATTGAACCAGCGTCAGCCGCTGGTACGCGGCCAACCCGGCAATGGCCACAATTAGCAGCGCGGACGCGCCACCCAGCCACGCTACATAAGGGCGAAGGTTATCCACCCGACGCATGATCTCATGCTGCTCTCGCGCCATGTGGTCTTCAGACGCGTTGAGAAAGAGTTGATCGTCTTCTTGCATGGTGAGGGTGCTGCGATAGATCAGCACGACCACCAGCAAACCGGTGAGAACTCCCCAGGCAATCAGCAATCCGAGCAAAGAAGGAGACATTGTTCACCTCGGTACTGATCTTTATCCGGCAGGGAAGCCGGGTAAGGGTCATATGGGCGAATTATAGACCTGCCGTCAAGCCCCGAATCAAGTATTTGCGGCGGGAAGGCCCGCTTTGGCATCTATTAGATAACGAAGCCAGATGCGGAAGCAGAGGTTCGTTTTGGTATACTTAGGACAGAACGATTTATAAGGAGAGATCAAATGGCCACGACAGTTACCCCGTCCGCGAACCCAGAAACGGCACCGGCAGTGAAAGCGGCGCCCATCAGCCTGACTCCTAACGCCGTAGTCAAGGTTAAGGAAATTATGGGGCAACAGACTCCGGTTCCGTCCGGCCTGCGTGTTGGCGTGGTCGGCGGAGGATGCTCCGGCTTCTCCTATTCAATGGCGTTTGAAAACGCCCCCGGCATGATGGACAAAGTGTTCGATATGGGCGGATTGAAGGTCTACGTGGACGCAACTTCCGTGATGTACCTCAACGGCTGCGTTGTCGATTACGTCGAGAGCCTCGAAGGCGCGGGATTCAAGTTCGAGAATCCGAACGTGAAGAGCACCTGCGGTTGCGGATCGTCATTCAGCGTCTAATTATGTAGGTCTGGTTTGGATCAGGAAACCCCATCTTCCCGATGGGGTTTTCTTTTGCCGATTATTGCTGCGGTTGAGGATCGGTGGGCGTCGTCTGCGGAGTGCTGGGGCCTTGATTCGGTCCATTGCCCGGCGCGCCAAATGGCGACGTGTTATTTCCGTTCGGTTGGCCGAATGGAGATGAGTTGTTGCCATTCGGGCCTGCGCCCGGCTGGCCGTTTTGCTGCGCTCCGTTCAGGTTGGTGCTGCCCTGGAGAGCCGGTTGCGCTGGGGTGTTCAATAGCCCGCCGCGGTCGGAAGACGGGTCGTAGATGAACTGCCAATCGTTGTAGTGATCTTTCTTGTTGAACACGCGGATCGATTTGGCTTTGCTGGTGCTGGCAACTCCGATAATCGGGCCGCCGCCAAAAACCTGTGCGCCGAAGGGTGAATTCGTCCCGGCTGCCTGCCCCAGCGTACCGGGCTGGCCGGGCTGGCCGCCTACGACATTTTGTCCCCCTTGGCCGCTCTGGCCGTTCACGATTGTTTGTCCGCCCGCTTGGTTGGGAAGCACGGTGGCATCGTCTCCTGCGTCGGCGACAACCTGCCCATTCGGTCCAGCGCCCTGGGCTGCGACTGCTTGTGTTGCTTGCGCCAACTGATTTTGCAGCGCCTGTGCTCCGGCGACGCCGCCGTTAAGCCCGTTTACTCCAGCCAACGGATTCGCTCCGGCGATGCCCGCTCCGAATGCTGTCTTCACCTCACCCTGGTGCAGCAATTTGAAATCCTTGCCGGTGATTGGGTCTTTGTAGCGCTTACGTAGAAAGCGGATTTCGTTTGTCTTTTCGAGGTCTTCGAGGCGCGAAGGGTAGCGGCCCGTTTTCTTCACATATTTTTTTATGGCCCGCGAATATTGCACGCCGCGGTGGATCATTTCTTCTTCGCGGTCACGTTTCACTTGAAATATGATCGCCGGCGCGATGGCTAGCGCCGCGATGATGAGCAGCGCAATAAACAGAATCAGGGTAAGCAGGATGTAGCCGCGCGAGGAGCGTCGCGCGAAACTAGGGCGGTCGCCGGCGAATCGTGGATTGGGCTTAGGGAACACTGGACTCAGTCGCCTCTTAATTGCTATGCCTGCGTCAGCGGAATGCTCTGGCGGTTGTTGTTCAAAACGTCTTCAATCTCAACCGCTGTGGGCGTTATGTGGATCACCTTGTAGCGGCGGTCCACAATGTCGCCTTCGCGGGCGATGAACACGTCTTCGCCTTCGGCGAGGAAGATTTTCTTCAATTCGCCCGGTTTGTTGGCGAAGCCGAAAAATTTCAAGTTGATTGGCGGCGGAGGGGGCGGGGGCGGCGGCGTGTTGTCGACTGGAGCTTTCTTAGCCGACGCGATTGGCGTAGGTATTTCCGCCTGGTCCGCAAAAATGTTTCGGCCATTGCCAGCGTACTTGGCGTCTTCGCTGTTTGCCAGCCAATCGTAGCGCAGGGTGGGATCGAGCGAGCGCGTGAGCGTTTTACTCTTGCCTTTGCCGAGTTTGGTGCGCACCAGCGGACCGGTTGGGGCGGCGGATACGACCGGCGACGCGGTTGGCCCCGATGACGACGACCCGATGAGCCAGTTCACGAATAAGCCCAGCGCCACCAGGAGCAACACCCCCGCGGCGATAGTTTTATTGCGGCTTTCCAGTCCCAGCTTCATTTATGTCGAACTCGATTTCAGATAAGTCTCCAGCTTCATCTTTAACTGAACGGTGCCGGATTCCTGCCCGCCCAATTCAACGCTATCGACGAGGAAGAACAAGCGATTGCGCTCAAGGCCGTTTACAAAGCGCATGAGCTGCACATAATTTCCGTCAAAGCCCGCTTCAATCTGTAAATGGCGCAGTCCAATCGTGGCGGGATCGATTCCGCCGGTTTCGCGCAATGACGGAGCGTCCTGGTCTTTTTGACTGTACTTGATGTCCATGATCTTGACGCCGCTTTGCTGTGCCAATTTACCGAGGTCGGTGGAAATGTCGGATTCTTGAGCGGTGAAGCGATCTTTGTAGAAGTCGTCAATCTGCCGCCGCGCCGCGGGGATTTTCTTGTCGAGCCCGGCAAGGGGTTCAACTTCGCGCGTTTTCTGCTGCTCTTCTTTCCACAGCCCGTCGAGTTGAGTGCGCCGGGATTGCTCCGAGCCGATCAGAGGCGAAAATAAAAGAACCACAGCAACTACATCCACCAGCGCCAGAGCGGCGAAGCCGACTTTGAGCTTGCGGCGGGTTTCCCGTAGATCAGGCACTAGAAGCCGCCTTTCCGCGCGGCGTTTACGTGTATGGCTGGCCGCGCCTGCATTTCGCTCTCCGGAACGTAGAGCGCGGTGATGTCAAAATGGACTTCGGAGGCACCTTGTGTGGAAAAAGATTCGCGTTCGATCTGCGTCTGCTGGAAGCGCTGTGAGCCTTCCATGTGGCGCACCAGTTCCAAAGCACGCTCGCGAGACTCGCCCGCGACCACAAACTTGATTTGCAATTGATTGTCCGCGGACATTTCTGGCTGAATTGAAACTACGTGCAGCCGAGGCGGCATCAAGCGTTCCAGATCTTCGAAAGCTTTCGTCCACGAAAATGCTTTGCGCTGGAAAAGATCGTTCAAGAACTGCGACCGGTCGCGCGTGCTCGTGTTTTCGGGAAGATTCATTAAAGCCTGGGCTTCCGCCTTTTGCCCATCGCGCACCGCGATTTGCGCTTCGCGGCTGCGGATCATTTCGCGATCGCGGCGTGCCAGGAACCATCCCGCGACCGCCAGATAAATCAGCGCCAGCGTGAAAATTCCAAGCGCGGCAATCCCGGCGCCCCACTTGAACCAAAAGCGTCGCGCGTCTTCATACGGCTGGCTCGCGAGATTGATGTTCACCCGCATGATTTATGAGAGCAATGCTCCGACGACTCCGCCCATCCGCCATTTAGGAATAGATACGGCATCCGGCCCCAGTTGCGAGGAGCTGACGAGTTCTTCAACCGTCGCTTCTGTCTGGCCTTGCAAGGCCGTATATGCGCCGCCAGTTTCCGACAGGCCCGCTACGTAAATTCGTTCAAGGTTGAGCTGATAAGTGTCCTGAAAGAAGACTACTGACGGATAGACTTCTTCAGCCAGTTCATCGCCGGTGATCTTTACGCCGCGCGCGTTTTCTATGGTGCGGAACAGGAGGAGTTGTTCCTGTTCCATGATGGCGATGCTGGTGGTCCGCGCGTCGACTTTGATGACCATGGTCGGGCGTTGTGCCTCCACAGCTCCTAGAGCCGCCAACATGGAAGGCAACACGATTCCCGGAACGTACCCGGCTTCCCGAAATGCCGATTCGTATTCTTCGATCACCGTCATTAGCGAGACGGCGGCGATCACTCGCACACCAGCGCCAGAAGTCTGCGCCTGATAGGAAACTCGCGCCTTATCGACGTCAAATGGAAGCGATTTCTTGAGCCGGAAGCGCACTACGCCTTCAGCCTCTTCTGGCTTTGTGGGCAGGGTCTCGAAATCCAGGAGAACCACTCGCACGGCGGCGTCGGGAAGAACTGCGATTACGTCACGCGAGCGTCCGCTTACGGTGCGGAGTGTATCGCCGAGCGAACGCAAAACGTCACTCCGCTCGCGCAGATTGTTCTCGGTCAAGTCCGGTGCCAGGCTGCCCTGGCCCAGATTACTGGAAGCGCATGTGGCGATCATCTCACCCGAGTCAGACACGCGAGCGGCGATGATGCCATCGGCGGCGATCTCACACGCCAGCCGGGGACGCGATCCCGATTTACTTTTCGCACTCATAAAATTATGGGCACAACAGTAATGCGCACAAGCAGTATAGAGGCACAGGCCGCGCGATCTACCTCATGCTTTCGATGAAGGTAACTTTGTTGATCTCCTTCAGCGTGGTCAAGCCGGCGCGGACTTTATCAAGGGCCGACTCGCGCAGGAAACGCATGCCTTCTTCGCGGGCGGCGCGCCTGATTTCGGAAGTAGGTTTCTTCGCCAGAATCATTTCTCGAATGCGGTCGCTCAACTCGAGCAGCTCGTGTATGGCAGAACGCCCTTTGAATCCTGACCCTGCGCACTCGATGCAGCCCTGGCCTTCGTAGAAATTAATTCCTTCCCATTCTGTTGGAACCAGCCCGCCTGCTTCCAGAATTTCCGGGGAATAGTGCACAGGCATTTTGCAGGATTCGCAGATCAAACGCACCAGCCGCTGCGCCAAAATGCAATTCAGAGCGGAAACAAAGTTGTAGGCTTCGACACCCATGTTGAGGAACCGGCCCAGCACGTCGACGACGTTATTCGCGTGAACGGTGGTGAATACGAGGTGACCGGTGAGCGCGGAGTTAATGGCGATCTGGGCGGTTTCGGCGTCACGGATTTCGCCGACCATGATCTTGTCAGGGTCGTGCCGCAAGATCGACCGTAATCCACGCGCGAACGTCAGGCCCTTCTTTTCATTTACCGGAATCTGGGTGATTCCCCGAAGCTGATATTCAACCGGATCTTCAATAGTGATGATTTTGTCTTCGTCGGTTTTGATTTCGTTAATCGCGGCGTACAGGGTTGTGGTTTTACCGCTGCCGGTTGGCCCCGTAACCAGCACCATGCCATAAGGCTCATGGATGAAGCGGCGGAAACGTTTGAGGTCGTCTTCCGCGAAACCGACCACGTCAAGCGTCAGCTTGCGAAATTTCTCGCTCATCGATTCCTTATCGAGCACGCGGAGCACAGCGTCTTCGCCATGAATCGATGGCATCACCGAGACGCGGAAATCGATGGGACGCTGCGGCTGGCCGTACTTCACGCGGAAACGGCCGTCCTGAGGAACCCGGCGTTCGGAAATGTCCAGTTCGCTCATGATCTTGATACGCGAAATGATGGTCGAGTGATGTTCTTTCGCGATCGGAGGCATGGCCTGGGTAAGAACGCCGTCAATGCGGAACTTGATGCACACGGCATCGTCCTGCGTCTCGATATGGATGTCGCTTGCTCGTCTTTGTAGCGCGGTGAAGATCGTGGTGTCGACGAGGCGAATGATCGGGCTCATGTCGCCTTGAGCAGTTAAGCGGTCGATGGAGATGCTGTCGTCGGCTGCGCCTTCGTCGTCGCGGATCACGTCCAGCGTAAAGCCTTCGCTGGCGTCTTCGAGAACGCGCTTCGACTGCTCGGTTTTCTTGAGGATTTCGGTGATCTGCGCCAGGGTCGCGACTTTGGTCACGATGCGCTGCCGGAGCAGCATGCCGATTTCGTCAATCATCATCAGCTTGCTGGGGTCGGCGATGGCGATGGCCAGGCGTCCGTCGTCGGTTTCTTCGAGCGGAACAAAGTTGTGCGAAAACATCAGATGCACCGGAATCTTGCGGAAAAGATCGTGGTGCAACTGGAAATTGTGAAGATCGATAAACTCGCAGCGATAGCGTCGCGCTAAATCCTGGGCCCGTTCCAACTCGTCGGCATGGGACAGCGTTGAAATTCTCGAGCCATTCTCACCGTTCACGAAAACCGACTTTTTCTCTGCCATGATTGCCATTCCAAATCTGACTGCCGCGTCACTTGAGCTAATGAATTGTCGACCCTAAAGTGAAGATCGGCAGATAAAGCGAAATCAGGATGCCGCCGACCACCACCGCCATGAACACCAGGATCAGGGGTTCAATCAACGCCATGGCCGCGCCTAGAGCCGTTTGCACGTCTTCTTCGTAAAATTCCGCCACCGAGTTCAACATGGCGGGCAACGCGCCGGTCGATTCACCGACCTCGATCATTTCAACCGATAAATCGGGGAACATTTTCTGCGCTTCCAGGCTCTGCGCCAGTGACTGGCCTTCTTTGACCCGGACCGCCGAGTTGGCAACGCCGTTCAACATGCTGCGGCTGCTCATCGATGCACCGGCAGTCTCAAGCGACGGAACCAGTGGCAAGCCGCCAGTGAGCAGGGTTGAGAGCATTCGCGAAAAACTCGCCACCTGGTACTTCAACCAGATGTCACCCAGCATGGGTAACCCGAGGATCGCGCGATCCAGTTGCGCCGCGCCGCGGTCGGTCTTCTTCCACTGAATGAACAAAACGATCATGCCCACTATCGCCAACGCGATCAAGGGCAAGTATTGCTGCGAATGTTTGCCGACTTCGAGCATGAATGACGTGATCGCCGGCAACTGCGCGTTCATATCTTCGTAGAGCTTGGCGAACTGCGGCACTACGTAGGTGACCAGAAAAATCATCATGAAGAACACAACCGTCACCAGCAGCGCTGGATAAACTAATGACACCGCGAGCTTCTTTTTGAAGGTCAGCGCCAGACGTTGAAATCCGATGTAGCGGCCCAGGACTTCTTCCATGTTGCCGCTCTTCTCGCCTGCCAGAAGAGTGGTCGTGTAAATCTTGGGAAACACGCCCTGGGCGGCGAATGCGTCGGACAGCAACTCTCCGCCCTTGACTCGGTCTCGGACATTTAGCAGTAACGAACGCAGCGTCGGATCCTTTTGCCGCTTAATCAGTAGATCGAGCGAGCCGAGCACGGGCAAACCGGCCTTTATGAGCGTCAGAAATTGCTGGTTGAAGATCACAAATGAGCTTTGCTTGACCTTGCCGCGCTTGCGCAGGCTGATCCCGCCGCCGCTCAGAACTCCGCGCGGCTTGACCCAATAAACCAGAAAGCCTTGCTGGACAAACCGGTCGCGCACTTCCGACTCGGAATAGCCATTTTCCACCTGCTGAAGCAGGTGTCCGCGGTCATCCGCTACTTTGACGAGAAATTCTGCCATGCCCGATCCAGTGAACGCTGGTGCTCTTTAAGTCTAACATTCCAAAATAACTGCGGGATTTTACCAGGCTGCACTTTGGTGACTGCGGTAACGAAAAATTCGACATCTAGGGCCCAAAATTTCCGTCGATCACTTCGACGCCGGGCTGTAGCACGAACTGGAACTTTTCTTCCGGTACCGGCACGTTTTCCTGCTGTTCGCTGAATCGATATTCCGTCACTGAACCGTCTACCTCGGCTATCGAGATACCTGCGATCTGATGCCCGGGCGTGACTTCCAGTGTCACCCGCGTTACTTGACTCTCCATCCCCTTCGGCACTCCCTGCAAGACCGCATCTACCGGATTTGCCGGCGCATCTTTCGCTAGAGATAATCCTCGCAACTCGTTCTCCAGCTTGGTCTTGCCTAATAGTAGGCTGAGCGGGGAGCGCAGGTCGTCCAGTTTTCGCATGGGCGTCCTGCGCACCTGCCGATCGCCAGGGACGTAAAACCATGCGTCCTTGCCATCTCCCAGGAAGAGCTTCTCTCGGGGAGAACGATATTCCCAGCGCATCTTGCCAGGTTTTTTTAACCACAGCGTTCCGGACTCTTCCCGCGCCACACCGTTCCCGCGATAGGTCTCGGAAAATTGGGTCTGGAGCGTGGATAGATGGTTATAGTGGCGGTCAACCTCGCGAGCGATGGCGACGGCGTTGGGGGCGTCGGCGGCGTGGGCAAGGGTGCTGGCTGAGGTCAGAATTGCCAGTAAAAGAGTGGGTAGGTAGCTTTTCACATTTACAGCTTACGGGAAAACGAATCAGGGAACGGCCACCAAGTTTTTAAGGATCGTGCTTAATTTGCTGTCATATCGCGTCGGTTGCGTACACCGCATACTGATACGACCCTGCGCGCTTTGTCAGGAACGCTGCCTCTGCCAGCGCCCTTTCCAGTAGCGGATTGTGATACAGCAGCACGACACGCCGAGAACCGGCGGCCACGCTCTTTCCCAGATTAGCCAGCAATCGCGTTAACGCTGCGAGCGGCAGCGGATTGAACAGATAAATCAGCAGCGGGCCGTCTGGAAACTGGAAGTCTGCCGCATCCTGACACACCGATTCCAGTGCGAAACACTTCTTGTTTTCGGATTCATACCGCCCAATATTGGCTTCAGCGATGCGGTGCAGTTCGGGCAGGATTTCCACCCCGATAATGCGCCGAAAGGGATAATCCGCCGCCATCAGCAATGCACGGCCTTTGCCCGATCCGACATCGATAAATGCGAAGCTCTTCAGATCGCCCGCAAACTTCGCGGCTGCGCCGATCAATTCGTGGAAGAGACCGGGTTCGGTTGGTTGATACGGAGAAAGGAAAATTCCGAGAAAACGGTCGCGATTGCTGACGGTTGCGCCGGTTGTGTCCACGTGATGATCCCAATCGAAATCGAAATCGCCATAGCGCTGGCGACGCCGTGCGGGAGTCGAATCCCGCAGAAATTCAGCGACGTTCGACAGAAAAGTTCGCAGAGTTCGAACCTGTCCGTTGCGCACCGATTCTTCAGACCACCAATGAAGAATCGTGGCTGCTAGCGATGGGGGAGTGTTCAAGGGGATAGTAGAACATGGGGAAGCAAATTCCTCACCGCTGAACGACCTGCACTCATTATCGTTCTGAGCGAGGACGATCGGGCGCAGGCCGGTGACCGCTCAGCATGACAGAGCTTTTAGGTTTAATCGGCAGGCAGGAATTTCGGGGCGCGCGGGGGCACGTAGCCCGCAGGCGCACCCTTGGTGAGAAAAGGGAAGTTGTCGGGATGCCGGACTACCACCAGTCCATCGGCGGTGAGGCGGTAGGGTTCGCCCAAGGGGTCCAGCGGAGTTTCGATTCGAAGGTCGGCGAAACTCGCAGGGTAGCGCTTGTTAACTTTGTAGTACTCGTCCGCCATCGCCTCGATTTTGGTGACGTCATCGTCGATTTGCAACGCCCGCAGATGCGCGGCTGCATTGGCGCGAATATCTTTGTCGCGCGAAGTTTCGTAGGCCGTCGCCCAGAGCGTGCGAGCTGTCTGGGTTTCGCCGGCATGCTCGGCCATCTGCGCTGCCAAAACTCTCAAGAAGGGATGTGCTCCCGGTATTAGCGCTCCCTTGGCAAACGCGTCTGCCGCCGGACCGTAGTCCTTGAGATCGAGGTAATAGATAAATCCCAGATTGTAGTAAAGGTGCCATTCATTGGGATTGTTCTGAATTCCGTATTCGGTCAGCTTAATCGCGGCCCGAGGGTCGCCAGCGCCGTTCGGTGGATCTGGCGCAAGGAAGTTTGCCCCGAAATCGTAAGCCACTACCAGGTGCGGATCGAGCTTGGTCGCAATGTCGAGCAGCGGGGCCAGCAAATCGTAGTGCTCGGCGCCGGCGGCATGATGGTTACCGAAGTATTGAACGGCTCGCGTCCAATAGACATCAGCCAATAGTCCTTCATAACCCAGGCTGAGGCGTTTCACGATCTGAGGCGACGGTAAATATAGAACTTCTTCGAGAGTTGCCTGCGGACGCGCTTCGTCGACGCGTTGAAGAAGAAAGATCGAAATGCTCAGGCACACGATCAGGGAAAAAGTCGCAGCGGCACTGACTTGACGCGCGCGGGTCATCATTTCAGGTTCCGGTGCTGAAAGATCAGCACCGCTCCGCTCATTGCCATGGCGGTGTAAACGATCGCGTAAAGAGTGTTGTATAGCACCAGCGATCCGGCCACTGGTTGTTGATGCGCGACCGAGCCGATGACGTTCAGGGCAGAAAAATTCGGCACCACATAAGCAGCCCCGATCGCCAGGTATCGTTGCGCGCCGTGCGTCAGGCCGGCGAATCCACGAAGATCTTCAGAAAACGTACCGATTACAAATAGCGCGAAAGCAAAGACTGCGGCCATCAAAGGGGAAGCAAATGACGAAAAGAACAAGGCCAGCGCGGTGACGATCATGAATTGCAGAACGATGAAGTACAGCGCAACAAGGATCGACGCATCACCACTCTGAAAGTGATGCGACACATAAAGCAGCGCTGCAAACACTCCGATGGCCATGAAAAATGTGTTTACCACCAGCGTCGCGGTGAGTCCGAAGAACTTGCCTACAATGAATTCCCAGCGCTGCACCGGGCGCGACAAAACTGTATATAGCGTGCGCTTTTCAATTTCCTTGGAAACTAATCCAATCCCGATAAAAATTGCGATGACAATGCCGAAGAGCGAGACTGCCGTCAATCCGAGATTGATGACGACCAGCTTCTCAATCCCGAAAGAGACTTGTCCGACGAAGACCGCCGCTCCTGACATTAAGATCGCAAACGCGATGAGATTGTAGAGAACGCGGTCGCGTACGGCTTCGCGAAACGTGTTCGCCGCTATGTAGAACATTCGCGAATTCACGCTTTGCCTCCCGCCGCAGACTGTGAACTCGCACCCAATTTCTGCATGTAATATTCTTCGAGCGAACTGCGCAGCGGGGTTACGGAGATTAGCTGCAACCGCTCGCGCTGCAACGCCGCGAGCACAGCGTCTTGATTTTGCTCCGGAACAGTCGCTCGCACGGTTTCACCGACCTGGTGTGACTCAGCCCCTAGAGCCTGGACCGACGCGGGCATGCCGGCACCGCGCCACACTATCTCGACACGGCCTTTGACGCTGGCGGTCAGGTCGGCCACCGCTCCAACTCCGCGCAACTCCCCTTGATGCAGGACGGCCACCCGATCGCACAGTGCTTCCGCGTCCGAAAGAATGTGCGTCGAGAAAAACACCGTTTTACCTTCTTGTTTAAGTTGCACCATGAGATCGCGAACCTCGCGGCGTCCCATCGGATCAAGACCCGACATGGGTTCGTCCAGGAAAACTACTTTCGGATCGTGCAAAATTGCCTGTGCGATACCGATGCGTTGCAGCATGCCTTTCGAAAACTTGCGAAGCTGGACATGCCCGGCATCTGACAATCCGACCTTTCCGAGCATTGCTTCTACTCTCTGCTTTCGTTCGCCTCCCGGAACCCCGGAAATCTGGGCGTAGTAAGTGAGCAACTCGCGCCCGGTGAGATAGTCGTAGAAATATGGCTGTTCGGGTAAGAAGCCAATCTGCGCTTTCATTCTGGGATCGTCTAGTTCCATGCCTAAGATTCGCGCCGATCCGCCGGTAGGAAAGACAAGTCCCATCAGGAGCTTCAAAGTTGTAGTCTTGCCGGCGCCGTTGGGGCCAAGGAACCCGAATACCTCGCCGTCTTCCACCTGAAGGACCAGCGGACGCAAAGCGTGCTTCGGCCGCTTGCGCCAGAAGCCGACGCTGTAAGTCTTTTCCAACCCTAATATTTCGATTGCCGCCATGGTTCGGAAGGGACTCTCCGCTTAATCAATTACCAAGAAAATTATAAGCAAAAGGCCGCGAATTAGGAGATTGCGGCTGGGGCGGGTAATTACCAAAGTAAAGGGCCCACGACGGCTAAACCAGCCGATCGTGGGCCTCGATTTTTAAATCTACGTTGCTACGGGGCGACCGCGTAGGCCAGACAGATGGCAACTGTGGTCGCTGGCATCGCACCCGCAGCACCAGGATCGATGTGCAGGACGCCGTCAGTCGAGATACAAAAGTCCCGAACGCCCGTCTGGTTGAACGAAATTGGCGTAGCGCCGGTGACAAAACTCGTAGCAGGCGGGCCGCCGAAGCTGAAGGCGTTTACTTGATATCCACTCTTGCTGCCGCTGGCGAGCACATTGTCCAGAATGCAGCCTGTGGCCGGAGCTGGGGTACAGGGTGCGGCGCCGCCGAGGTTTGCAAGGACCGTATAACCCACGGTCGGGAAAGCGGCGTTGTAAGCGATTTCCGCTGTATTAATCGACCGCACAGATGCGCCCGCGGAAGACTCGTTCGCAGCGATGCGGGCCCGCAGCAGGTTAGGGATGGCGATCGCGGCGATGATGAGAATGATCGCTACGACGATCAGCAATTCGATCAGTGAAAATCCTTTAGATCGTTTCATGGGCATTTGCGCCTCACGTAAAGTTAAGCAATCCAACTGCCGCATGCCCGGATCGAGGTGGAACCGAAGTTTTGAATGGAATGAGGCAGTTACGATATGTCGCTTGTGCACAAGTTGACGCCGTTTGGGGAGATCGACAAAAGTTGTCACTTTGGGAATTCAGACTTGAATGCTCGATCTACGCAAGACGAAAGGCACCGGATCGTTCGATCCAGTGCCTTAGGAGATATTTCGCAGTGACGCTACTGCAACGGAGCGAGAGCTTGACAGGTCGCGGCAGTCGCTTTCGGGCCGGCTGACGGCGTGGCGTAGCGAATGACGTTGTCAGACGTTCCGCAGAACTGCTTCACACCGGTGGTGTTCAAAGTGGTCGGCGTGAGGTTGGTGACGAAATCGGTGAAAGGAAGTACGCCCAAAGGAGCAGACGCCACGGTGTAGCCGCTCTTGGTACCGCTGGCCAGAACCGGATCAATGATGCAAGCATTGGCGATCGCCGGGACACAAGGATTCGCGCCACCCAACTGGGCCAGCGTGCCGTAACCCTGCGCCGGATACGATGTGACATACGACACCTGCGCGGTGCCAATGGTACGGGTAGAAGCCGCGGCTGAAGACTCGTTCGCTGCGATACGCGCGCGCAGCAGGTTAGGAATGGCGATGGCGGCGATGATCAGAATAATCGCAACCACAATCAGCAACTCGATGAGTGAAAAGCCCCGTTGTCGTTTCATTTACTTTGTTCTCTCCCGTTTTGGACTATGAACCCGTTCTAGCACTTTGATTGCCTAGCTCGGTCTCGTTCGGTACGTCGTCGAACAGTTCAAAAAATCAATGAGTTAAATTCCTGGCAGAAACTTAAGCAATCGAGCGAAGCAGAGAAAAATGACAAAAACTGTCAAGTCAGGAACGTGAATTGTTAATGAGGTCTGATCACCAGAGGATCCTATTCAGGACAAAAAGCGAAGGAGCGCTGGATGTTTCCATCCAGCGCTCCCGGCTTTGTACCCTCCCCGAGGTACTTGGCCACATTGTGACTACTGGAGCGGGGTGAGCGCCTGGCAAGCTGCCGCCGTCGCAACCGCGCCGGCTGACGGCGTGGCGTAGCGAATGACGTTGTCAGACGTTCCGCAGAACTGCTTCACACCGGTGGTGTTCAAAGTGGTCGGCGTGAGGTTGGTGACGAAATCGGTGAAAGGAAGTACGCCCAAAGGAGCAGACGCGACAGTGTAGCCGCTCTTGGTACCGCTGGCCAGAACCGGATCAATGATGCAGGCAGTGGCGATCGCCGGGGTGCAAGGATTCGCGCCACCCAACTGGGCCAGCGTGCCGTAACCCTGTGCCGGATACGATGTGACATACGACACCTGCGCGGTGCCGATGGTGCGGGTAGAAGCCGCGGCAGATGACTCGTTAGCTGCAATACGTGCGCGCAGCAGGTTAGGAATGGCGATGGCGGCGATGATCAGAATAATCGCAACCACAATCAGAAGTTCGATCAGTGAAAAACCCTTTTGTTTCCGCATGTGACGTTCCCTCTTCTCCGTAATCAAGATTTTGGTCTCAGCGACCTGATTGGCCAGTATGTTCGCATTTTAGCCGCCAATGCTGGTAGTGACCATAGTTTCGGGGCCAAGTCCGCATCTGCTTGAGTTCTTAGCACATGCGGTGCCATCCGTAACCAAGGCATCTGTGGCTAAGCCGCCGCAGATGACGCAATCTGTCATTCCGCTAACAAGTTGTGTCATTTCGGAACCGACCCATTCAAACAAGGAACGCGGCGAGCGCTCAATTTTGCAGGTCAATTTCTATTGGTGGGAGAACCTGGAAGGGTAGCCACCCGGCTCGGCCAGGTACAATTTCGGCGGAAACCTTGATGACCCAACACCGGCAAATCTTAGTCTTTCGGCTGCTGCCGCAAGAGGCGGCGGACATCTCGTCGACGGTGAACGATTCTGACAATTTGCAGCGGCTGCGAGTCCGGGCTATAGACGACTCTTCGACAATCCCCCACATCGAAGCCGAAGCTGAGGCCAAAAAGCACAACCATCAACCCGACCAGCCAAGGAACCATTAAGCTGGCAAGAAGTCGTTGCTCAAAGGTCATGGTTCCCAGAACGCGGAGCCCATTGCGGGGGTAGGCCCGTCGGCCATTCTAGCGCAGAATCGCTGCGTGATGAGTGGCCTTCCGGAAGCCTTTGGCTTACGCCAGGGATCCTTCGACTTCGTAAATGCATTCGCGAGGGAATGCATTTGCTCCGCTCAAGGATGACACCGATGAGCGGTGCAGAAAACTTATCCCGCCTTGATCAGCAAGCAGGTCACATCGTCGTGCTGAGGGGTCGAGCCGACAAACATATCGAGGTCGGTCATGATGCGTCGCAACAACTCTTGTGGAGTTCCATTTGCGCCGGCTTGCAGCGTCTGTTGCAGCCGGAGTTCGCCGAATTCTTCCTGGACATGATTTTCGGCTTCAATCAGCCCGTCAGTGAAGATGATCAACCAATCGCCCGCTGAAAGCTTCGAGTCGCCAGATTCGTAAGTTCTGTCCGCCATAATTCCGAGCGGCAACCCTCCGTTGGCGAGACGCTCGATTGTTCCAGAAGCGCGTCTCAGCATTGGAGCGTTGTGTCCCGCATTGATGTACGTGAGACAGCGAGTTACAGGGTCGTATTCTGCAAGAAAAGCCGTGGTGAAGCGCAGTCCATTTTGGCTGTTGCCGCATGCGTACCGGTTCATACCGGTGACAAGGTCGGGCAGGGAAGTCGAAGTTGACGACAGAGTCTTCAGGCTCGCCTGAAAGGTCGCCATCAACAATGCTGCCGGAATGCTTTTGCCGGCAACGTCCGCGACTGCGAATAGAAATTTTGGCGGCTGCCCATCGCTGGCTGCTCTTTGGAACACGTCGTAATAATCGCCGGCCACGGTATTGGCCGGGCGAGTGGCGAAAGCGATTGCGATTCCAGGGATTTCGGGCGGTGTGGCGGGTAGAAGCCAGCCCTGAATGTCGCGTGCGATTTCGAGGTCGCGTTTCATGACCACGCGGTCGGCGATTTCGAGGATAAGGAGAGCCAACAGCAGCAGTCCGCCATAGAGGTGGGCATCGAACTCTACGACTTCCAGTCCACCGTCACTGCCCCGATAACTGAAGCCGCCACCCGGCAATAGCAAGAGAACCAGACCGACTAACAGTAAAATCCGCCGTGCCGGGCTCAGTTTTTCAAGAATCGCCCAAGTCAGTCGTTGGGTTGTGTCCCAGAAGCCGCCCTGCTTGGCTTGAGTGGGCGTCTGCGCTTTGAAGTCGCGCTGGTAGAGACGATAGCTGGCGCGGGCGTCGGAATGGAATTGATTCCACAGTTGCCCCACTTCGAGACCATCGGTGACGCGCTGCCAAAAAGCCCGGCTTCTGGCGATAAAAGATTGTGGCATCTCGTTCATCGCGACAACTGGCACCTCAGCACCACCAGCGTCATGTCATCGTGTTGCTTTGCGCCATTCACGAAAGCGTCGGCGTCGCGCATGATTTGAGATATCAGTTGGTTGGATGTAGCTCCGTCTGAGTTTTCAATGGATGTGAGTAGACGCTCTTCACCCCACTCCTCGTCAGAGTTGTTCATCGCTTCGCTGATTCCATCGGTGAAAGCGACAAAGAGATCGCCCGGTTCAATCGAACACGCAGCTTGCTCGTAAGGAAAATGCTCGAGCAATCCAACCACAGTGCCGGTGGTGTCGAGCCGCGTGACTTCCACTCGATTTCCAATCTTTCGAAGAATGAAGGGAGGATTATGTCCGGCATTCACATAGGTCATCGTTCGTGTGGCCGGATTGTACTGCCCGTAAAAGAATGTCGCGTAGCGGTTGCTCTGGGACGCTTCAAACACCAATCGATTCACGTTTGCGATCATTGTTGCGAGATCGTCCGATGCTCTTGTCGCTTCGCCTCGCAGCGAAGCCTGGAGGCTGGCCATCATGAGCGCCGCCGCAATGCCTTTGCCGGACACGTCGCCGATGGCGATCCCCAGCTTTCCACCGGGCAGGGCGAGAAAATCGTAGTAGTCGCCGCCTACGCCTAGTGCTGGACGGCATGCTCCTGCGTACTCCAAGCCCTCGATCGGAGGCAGGGTCTGCGGGAATAGACGTTCCTGCACTTCGCGCGCGATTTCTACTTCCCGGTTGAGACGCTCGCGCTGGGCAACTTCTTCTGCGATGGCCGACATGAGGCGGGCATTTTCGAGCGCGAGACCGGTTTGCGCGGCAACGGAGTTCAGCAATCTCACGTCCGTGCCCGAATAAGGTTCATCGGAGAGTTTCGGTCCCAGGCTTATAAAGCCAAGCAAGCGCTCCCGCGCGCTGAGCGGAAGGAGCAACTCGGCGTCGAGAGTGGCCAACTGAGAACGATCAAGATCGCCAATCCCTGGGTCTCGGTAAAGCCATGAGTCAGGATCGTCCAGATAAACGCGAGCCGGCTCGAGGCGTTTGCCCAGAGCTTGTACGGTGCCGCCGCTTCGCGGAAACAGCACCTTCGGCACTTCTCCGTATCCGTGCGCGTAGGCCGGAGTGTAAGCCCCACCCTGGCTAAGGAGCACAGCGACCCGAGGTACGTGCAGCGTATCGGCGATTCGTGCGGCCACGGTTTCAATCAGAGGGCGGGTTTCCATCAGGCTGCGCACCTGGTCGCTCAGTTCGCTCAGCACCTGCTCTGCGTTATAGGCTTCCCGAAAAAACCTCCGATCGATCCAACCTTTTACTTTGTCGCCAGCCTGGCGCACGACGATCACGAGCACCACACCGGCTGCAATGGCGGCGATTTCCTTTGCTCCACTCATCTGTTTGCCACCAGTAGCCAAAATCAAGCCCGCGACTACTGCACTCAAAATTACGATCTGAATCACGCGGATTCCGCGCGTCGCCAACCCGTATTGCAAGCCCTGACGCAGCGCGACGCGCACGTCCATTGCGCGCTGCACCACGATGACATAGGCCAATGTGATTGGGAACAACATCAACAGCAATAAGGCAGTCGTGCCGACCCATTCTGGAAAAACTTCATATCCCGGCTTGCGCATAATCGCCGACGCCACCGCATAAATCAGCCCAGGAGTCATCGCGATCGTTGTTCCCCAATACAGCAACCGTAAACGTCTGCGCGCATCCATCGGTATCGGCATTGAAGATTTGGTGAAAATGAATCCAAAGAATGCGCCGACGACTACGTACGCGTAGACCTGCGCGAATTGTTGAAAAGGCTGGGTGAGGAGATTGAGGCTGGCAACGGCGCGGAAGTTGGTTAGATCGACGGTCGACACCACCACTGTAATCAGCCCGTTCAACGCCAGAGGCAAACACACCGCCACGGGGATCATCCGTTTTAAAGCGCCAGCCGTCTTCCAGAAAGGAAACGGCTCCGGAAAGAAAAACCCGAAAAGAAACATGAAGGGCGCCCACAGCGAGGCGAGAGAGTTGTCATAGACCATGCCCAGTTGGCACCATCCCGGACCCCAGCCCTGGACCTTGTTCGTGTGCAACAGATGCGCAAATCCAAGCAGCAGTCCGAATAATAACCAGGCAGACCGGTCTCGAGGGCGCACTAAGACCACCCACGCGCCAACAAGAATGCAGAACGACGGCATAAAAATGTCCACCAGAACATCGAGCGCGATTTTTCCCGCTCCACTTGCACCCTTCGTCACGGGCATTTGCAAGGTTCGAGACGCGGCGCCATCGGACGTTACTTTCACAAGAAGAACCTTGCCAGGCTGGGCGCGCGCAACCGCATCCGCTAACACGGCTGTCCCAGTGTATGGCTGGCCATTTACCGCCAACAGCTTGTCGCCAACCCGCATTCCGGCGCTCCTGGCCGCGGATGAAACGAACGACAGAACATCGCTCGCGGGGTCGGTCTGGAAAGCGGGGACATCGACTTTCTCCCCGCGAATGACATCGGGGGTGATGCGCGCCTGGAACGCAATTGCGGAGAGAAACAAGGTCGCAAGGCAAACGTAGGGCAAGACTGCCGACCTGCGCTCCTTGACCATGCGGCCGTGCCGATTGGGCAGAGTGTTTCCCATGCGGTCAATTCTACATACCGTCTGGCGCGCTTCAGGGCTTCGCAAACAGCTTCGGATCGATCGCAGGGTTGAATTGAATGAACGTGGTCTTTACTTCGCTGGAATCTTTACCGTCCTGTTTATTCTTGTGCATTACTGGCAGTGTGATCCCGTCAGTGGTAGTCCAATCGGATAGATCGGTTTCGCCGTGGAACGGCCCGGATTGTCCCATGCCAGTGTAAGTTTCGCGGAGCACACGACCGCTCGAAGGATCGACATGCCAGCGCATGACTATGCCTGCGCCGTTGATGTCCACGATCGCGGCATCGACATTGCCGATTTTCTCGGTGCCCGCTGCCGCGAATATAAATGCAGGGTCGTCCGCATGTTGTGCCAAAAAGATAATGTCGCGGCGAATTTGCTCGGAGGTTTCGTTCTTCTGCGTTGCAGGCAGTTCATTAACTTTGCCGCCCGCGGACATGACCCCGAGCGTCGGCGTGACCACGATGACTAGCGGCCCTTGAGGAGTCGTAACCTCGGCATGAATTTTATCTGGAAAGACGATGGTCACATCAATCGGCGTCACTGGACCACCGGGCTCGCCTTCGTCGAACTTGTTCCGTAGCGATTTGATGGCTTTTAATCTGTCCAGACCGCCCATTGCCTGTGCAACTTTGAGAGCCAGCGCTTTGCCTTCCGCATTCGAAGCCGCAGGCGCAACTTGCGCCGCAGCTGCCGGGGGAGGGATGGTGATGTCTAGGTTCTGCACCGTCCCAAGGGTCGATAGCGGCTTGTCGAACTCCGAAGTGTTGCCTACAACTAGTACTGCAAGGTGATCTTTGTGGACGTACTTCGCTGCGGCCGCCGCTACCTCCGCTTTCGTGACCTTTTCGATTCCAGCGCGATAGCGCTCCAGGTAGTCAGCCGGATAGCCGTAAAATTCGTAGGTCATTCGTTCCGCCAAGATCTTGGCCGGCGAGTCCAAGCGAAAGACAAAAGAATTCAGAACCGAATCTTTAGCGATCTTGATCTCTTCATCCGTGATGGGTTTTTGGGGGAGTTCGTCTATCTCCTTATATATGGCTTGAATCGACTCGACAGTGCTTGCGCTCTTGGTTGCCATCTGGAAGCGGACAACCCCCGGATGATCGAAGGCACTGCCGATGCCGCCGCCGACGCCGTAGGCTAAGCCCTGCGCGGTCCGAATGCTCTTGAAGAGCCGCGAGGAAAACCCGCCGCCGAAGGTTTCGTTGAAAACCTGCGTTGCGTAATAGTCGGGATTGCTTCGCTTGATTCCCAACTCGACCATATCGATCGAGCTTTGATTTACGTCGTCCTTCGGTACGAGGTAGTAGCCAGCCTTCGATGGCTGAAAGTCGATCTCTGGCGCCTTCCAATCCGGCCCTTTGGCCCATTGGCCAAACGCCTCGCGCAGTTTCGCTTCCATTGCCGCGGAATCGAAATCGCCGACGATGCCGAGAATGATTCGGTTGGGATAGACGTGGGTCTGATGCCAGTTGACGAAATCTTCCCGCGTGACCGCGGCCACCGTGGCGTATTCCGCCTCGCGCACGTAAGGGTTATTGGCACCGTACGCGAGCTTCGCGGATTCGCGTTGTGCGATTCCGCTGGCATCGTCATTGCGGCGCGATATGCCATCGTTCATTTCTTTCTGCGCGAGATCGAGCTTGTCGGCGCGGAATTCCGGATGCCGCAGCAGATCGTTGAAGACCTTAAATACGTCGTCAAAATCGCCCTTCAGGCATGACCATGCAATAGTCGTCGAATCTGCTCCGCCGCTGGTTTCCACTTTCGCCGCCCGCGCCTCGAGATAGTCGTCCATCTGATCGCCGGTTTGCGATTGTGTGCCGCCCGTGCGCCACACTTCGCCGTA
The DNA here is from genome assembly GCA_963771505.1 of Terriglobia bacterium. GTDB lineage: Bacteria > Acidobacteriota > Terriglobia > Terriglobales > Acidobacteriaceae > JAJPHW01. The sequence goes on along the minus strand of CAVYTO010000002.1, from coordinate 446,101 downwards.
CATGTCGATCATCCCGACCTTTGCGGTTGGCTCGCTTATCGATCCGCCACGGATTCGAAGGGTCCCGTCAATCAATGGCAGTTCGTGATCTTCCTGCAAGAAAACGATCATGCCGTTGGGTAACTCGATCCGCTTCGGCTCGCTGGGATGAAACGCGGGCAGTTGAGGAATGGCAATCTTGTGCCAGTCAGTTGCTTGCGCAAAGGCATGGGGCGCGGCTAACCATGAAAATGCCGCGGCAAGAAGTGCGATGAGTGCACGCTTCACTGTGCGCCTCCTTGTTGATTGTCGGCTTTCTGCGGAGCGGCGGTCTCAATAATTCCGACGGTCCGGTTGGCGGCCACAAACGTGGAGTTCGCGACGCGGCGTATGTCCGCTTTCGACACTTTGTCGATTCTGTCGACTGACTTAAAAAGCTCCCGCCAGTCGCCATAACGGGTTTGGTAGAGCGCCAATTCAGAAGCCAGACCTTCGTTGCTGCCCAGGCCGCGCAGCAGGTTGGCCTTGGCGCGGGTTTTGATCATCTTCAATTCTTCGTCGCCGATGTCTTCCGTCTTAAGGCGTTCAATCTCTGAATGGATTGCATCCGCCATTTCGGTCGTGTTGTGGCCGGGCAAAGGAAAGGCATAAAACGCAAACAAGTGCGGATATTTATTTCCCGGCAATCCCGTAAAACCCGCCGAATCAGCAGCGATTTTCTTGTCTCTTACCAGCGAGCGATACAGCCGCGAAGTGCGGCCGCTGGACATCAGGTCAGCGATGGCGTCGTAGATGGCGTCGTCAGGGCTGCGGAAATCCGGACGGTGGTAGCCCTCTAGATAGAGCGGCTGCGACTGCTCGTGCAGAACCACGCGGCGCTCGGAATTCTGCGGCGGTTCCGTGGTTGTACGCTCGTCTGGCGTCTCTCGCGAAGGGATGCGCCCGAAGTATTTCTCCAGCAGGGGCATCGTTTCCGAAGCCTTCACGTCGCCCACTACGCTGACCACCATGTTCGACGGAATGTAGTATTTGTGAAAGAAGTTGGCCGCATCGGTCGCGGAAAATGAATTCAGGTCCGGCACCCATCCGATGGTCGGGCGATGATACGGATGAGCCTGAAATGCTTCGGTGGTGAACTGCTCGAGCAATCGGCCAATGGGATTGCTGTCCGTGCGCATGCGCCGTTCTTCGATGACGACATTGCGTTCTTTGTAGAATTCGCGCATTACCGGATGCAGGAATCTTTCCGACTCCAGGTATGCCCACAGCTCAAGGCGATTTTCGGGGAAAGAATAAAAATATTCTGTTTGGTCATGGCTGGTGCTGGCGTTCATCCCCTCGCCGCCATTGCTTTCAATGATCTGGGGGAATTGGTTGGGGACCACGAACTTGTTAGCGTCTTTGGTTGCGCTCTGCCAGGCGGCTTCGAGTTGCTTTACTTTATCGTCGTTGCGACCGACGCGCCGGTCGCGCTCGTAAATAAACGCTGCGTAGGCCTTCTCGACCTTTTCCAGCGCCAGTTTTTCCGCGGCGTAGTCTGTCGTCCCAATTTTGTCGGTGCCTTTGAACGCCATGTGCTCAAACATGTGCGCCAGGCCGGTTTCGCCTTGCGGATCCTGCACCGAACCTACGTCGACCTGCGTAAAGAAGGAGAAGACCGGCGCTTCCGGACGCTCACAGACTAAGACAGTGAGGCCGTTAGGCAACTTCTTGACGGTGATGCGCTTCTCGAACGACGCCACATCCTGCGCAAAACAGGACGCGAGCAATGCCATCAGCAGCGGGAACAATAAAAAACGACGGAATTTCATCGGACCTCCACGACCGTTGGACGTACAAGTCGGGCAGAAGTTTGAACTTACGTCGCTGCAACGAACCTTGTCAACTTGATCGCAGCGCAGACTGTCGTGGGGAAAAAACCCTCAGCTCGCTTTTCGCAGGATTTCACGCAGAGCCTCGGGCTTGTCCACCGGCGCGTGGCACACAAAATTAGAGCAGACGATGGCAACTGGCGCAGCGCCGTCCGTGCCCGGCAAGTTGGGAGTGGTTGCGGCGAGGGACGGTGGGAAGTCGGCGGGATCGGTTGATTTGACCCGGATGATCGACTGGTTCAGAGAGAAATGACTCAGCGCTGCGTTTTGTAGAGACAAAGCGCGATCGCCCTCGCCCCGAATTGCAATCTGTGAGTGCGGAAAGGCCATGTGTACGGCGGCAATTCCATAGGTCGCGGCAAAAATTCCATATTGCGCGGCCATGCTGGCGATGATTTCCAGAGTCTGCTCGGCTTGATCGCGATAACCGGCTCTGTTGGTGTAAGCATGCAGTCGCAAGAGAACGATCGCAGCCACGGAATTCCCGGCCGGGGTGGGAGAATCCTGAAATGGTTTGCGTCGGGTGTTGAGAACCCCCAAAGCCTTTTGGGATTGCGCTTCGGTGTCGAAAAAGCCGCCTCCGACGGAATCAAAAAACCGGACGATCATCGAATCCGCGATTTCGGCAGCGAGATTGAAATATCTGAGGTCGGCAGTCGCTTCGTATGCATCGAGGCAGGCCGCGCTCGTGAATGCATAGTCGTCGAGTCCGCCGGCGATGCTTCGGTGACTGGCTTCTGGGTCGGAGTAGGCGACGACATGGCTCAGTCCGTTTTCGGCGTCCCAAACCTGGGTCAGGATGCGGTCGAGTGACCGCAGAGCGAATGCCTGGACATCCGGTAAATCCAACACTTTCGCGGCGTCGAGATACGCGGAAATGCACAACGCGTTCCAGTTTGTGTAAACAGTCTTATCCACGTACGGCGTGGGCCGCTTCAGGCGTGCTGCGTACATTTTCTGTTTGGCCGAGGCCAGCAATTCGGTTGCCCGGCTGACGTCCGACTTGAGCCGCACCGCTAATTCCTCCACGGAAGCGCGAACGTACAACACATTCTTCGCCGGATTGTGGTGCATTTCTCCCACTTCGTTGATGTCGAAATGCAGGCACGCGACGTCAGCTTCCTCTTCGCTTAATACTGAACGCGCTTCTTCGAGCGTCCACGTGAAGTAGTCACCGTCGTCGTCCATCGAATAATCGGCGTCCTGCGATGCATAAAATCCGCCCGCTTGACGATCGCTGAGCCATTCATCCATCCAACGAATAATGTCGCGGGCGACTGCGGCAAAAAATTCAGATCCCGTCACGCGGTACGCGTGAACGTAATTCTTCAGCAGCTCGGAATTGTCGTAGGACATTTTTTCGAAATGCGGAACCGTCCAGCGTTCGTCCACAGAATAGCGGTGGAAGCCGCCCGCGAGTTGATCGTAAATTCCGCCCCGCGCCATTTTTTCCAGCGTGCTGACGAAAACCTGGCGCTCGTGATCGTCGCCGGTGCGCACGTGATGGTCCATAAGCAGGTCCAAAGCACCGGAATGGGGAAATTTCGGAGCCTGCCCGAAGCCGCCGTAGCGTTCGTCGAATCCCTTCAGCGTCGACTCCACGATCTGGTCAATCACAGCCGGCGAAAAGTTGGCGCTGCGTCCGGCGAAGGATTCCGCCTGTGAGATGGCCGATTCCACCATTTGCGCTTGCTCTATGACGTCGGCATTTTTGTTGTGGTATGCATCGGAAATTGAAACCAGCACCCGTTTGAAACTGGGTCGTCCGTAGCCATCGTCGGGAGGGAAGTAAGTGCCGCCGTAAAAAGGCTTTCCATCTGGAGTGAGAAACGCAGTCAGCGGCCACCCGCCCTGACCGCTGATGGAACTCACCGCGATCTGGTACCGGCTGTCGATGTCGGGGCGTTCGTCGCGGTCAACCTTCACGGCAACGAAACGCTCGTTGATAATCTGCGCAATTTCCGGGCTGTCGTAGGATTCGCGGTCCATCACATGGCACCAGTGGCACCAGACCGCGCCAATGTCGAGCAACACCGGCTTATCTTCCCGCTGCGCGATCGCGAACGCTTCTTCGCCCCACTCATGCCAGTGAATCGGCTGATGCATGGCCGAGCGCAGATACGCGGAAGAAGCTTTGGCGAGGGAGTTCAAGGTCGTGCTGGACATCTAGAAAGTTTATCGCTCACAGGGCAATCCTGTCCCCTTCTCGGGCTGGGCGGTGGTGTGAAAATTACACAGGCCAGCAGAGACGGCGGTGTCGACGCAATCGTATTCGATCCTGATCCGATCCGCGGGGGCAAAATCGTAATTCAGGCGAAGCGGTACACCAATACTGTGAGCGTTGCGGCCGTAAGAGATCTGTTCGGAACGGTCCATAATGAGGGTGCCAATAAAGGGATTTTGGTGACTACCGCTGACTACGGGCCGGATGCGTATGAATTTGCAAAGGGGAAACCACTAACCCTGATCAGTGGCAGCGAGCTTTTATATCTGTTGGCGCAACACGGGCACAAGGCGAGGATAGATCTGCGGGAGGCCAGGATGCTAACCCTTGATCACGAAAAATCCTCGCACGATGAAGACAAATAAGGTGCGGCTCAGAAGATGATGACTGTCTGCCCCGCCGCCACAGCATCCAGCCGCGCCAGCGTATCCGGGAAATGGCGTACTAGCAGCACGAGCGCGGCAGCCTGAGGATTCGGTTTGGCGCGGCCCTGCTCCCACTTTTCCAGCGTGCGTTCGTTGATCCGGAGTTTGCGGGCGAATACCGCCCGCGAGCAGTGGAGCTTCTTCCGCGTGTCCCGGATCAGCTTGGAGTCCACGTTGGGCAGCGGCGCTACGTCCACCTTGTAGCTGCGCAGCGTGAGCTTGCCTTCACGATGGCCTTTCATTGCGGCCACCCCTTCCATCAATTCCTCAAAGATCGCTCTCTTCGTGGTGGGCATTAGTGGTTCCTCCGAAGCCTTCGCGAGCCTGCCGATCGTCTTGCCGTGCGTGCTTCAAGCTCGTTAGCGATTGCCGCTCTTAGCGTCTTCTTTTCTTTCGTCGTCAAATCCGAAGCCTCGTTCTTGCCGTATAGAGTCATCAGCCATATTTCGTTATCAGCCGGAAAATAAAAATATATAATTCGCAGTCCGCCTCTACGACCCTTGCCACGCCGCTCATCCGCCCACCGCATCTTTCGAAACCCGCCTGTCCCCGGCATTACGTCGCCCAGCTCAGGGTTGGCGGCAAGTCTCGCTTGAAGTTCCCGGTAGGCCTCATCGTCGAGATACCTGAATAGATGTCGCGTAAATGCAGGCGCTTCGACGAACTCCATACGCGCTGTACCCTATTAGGGTATACCTCCGAGTTATACGCTACTAGCGTATGCAAGTCAAGATTTCACGCTTCAATCATCTGGGCGGCCATTCACTTTCCCAGCGTCAACGGCACCAGAATCTCGAACACGGCGGCCATTCCCACCACTAGCGCAACTGCCAATGCAATCACGGTCAGTGCATAGCGAGTTTCGTCTTTTGGCTGGGGAGGTGTAACGCCGAAAATCAGCGTCATCCACTGCGCAATGTATGAACTCCACTTCACAACTTGTTCGCTTGTAGAAGGCTCTCCGCGATCTTGCAGTAAACATCCACGGCCTCGTTCAACTCTGTTTTCGCTATGAACTCGCCCTCAGTATGGGCCACGTGGATCGACCCCGGCCCAATCAGCAGAGGCTCGCCCCAATTCGTGAGCTTGGGAATGTCCGTTGTGAATTTGGCGACCATGGCGGGCATGCCGTGCATTTTGCGGAATCGCAGAAACTTCAGTTCCAAAGGAAATTCTACTTTCACGTCGTCGCCTGCGGTCGCGACAATCTGGCGGCGCAAATCTTCCGCCGGGCCGATGAGACGGTAAAGCAAATCCGCGCGCGCGTGATCGGGAATGACGTTCGGCGCGCGTCCGCCTTCGATCAGGCCGATGTTGAGGGTGCAGGGTCCGATTTCCTCGTCGGACGGCAACGGCATCGCCCGTAGGCGCGCCAACGCTGGCAGCAGCTTGTCAATCGCAGAATCGCCCAGCTCCGGATATGCCGAATGCGCCATCCGGCCCCGGGCCGTGACTTCGGCCCTGAGCGTGCCTTTCGACGCAATCGCAATTTGATTTTCTGTTGGCTCGCCGTTAATCAGGAAACGGCATCCGGGCGCATGTGCATTTGCGACTTCCGCCCCGAGGCTGTCGCGTTCTTCTCCCACTACGAAAAGAAGGCCTGAATCGACGCCGTCTTTGTGCAACCTGATTGCCGCGGCAGTCTGGGCGGCGATAATACCCTTGGCATCGCACGACCCGCGCCCGAACACACGGGTTTCGTCTTCGGACGAGGGAATGAAAGGCGGGACGGTATCCATGTGCGTCGAGAAAACCAGCTCAGGCTTCTCTGCGCCCGGCCACACCGCCCAAACATTATTTCGGCTTTTCTCGACGGGCATTTTGCGCGCCGAGAAGCCCATGCGGTTGAGTTCGTCACACAGGAAATCGCCAACCTTGCCTTCATTCCCGCTGATCGACTCAATATCCACCAGTTGACGCGTGAAACGAACCAGATCCAACTCTTTAGTCATTCGCAAGAGGATAACCTATAGGCAAATATCGTTCCGAGATTACGAACTGTGAACCGCACGAAATGACGAGAGCTAGGATAGGGTGTCGGTTTTAGGCGAACCGAGACGTGGCAATTAGAGTGCCACCGTATCATCTGTCTTGTCATTCCGAGCCGGGGGCAGCGCAGCGAGCCCGTGCGAAGGAATCTGCCGTTTTGCCAGCTGGATTAAATTTATGATTTGGGAGCAACAATGGATATTAATCGACTAGCGATGAAAGGCCTTCACTGGTCAGTGGGAATCGTGCTGATCGTGGAATCGTCCCGCTTCGCCTTCGGAGCGGGCGCGGCCAAAATCATCGCGCACATGGGCTTGCCGCACTGGGTGAAGCCGGTCATGGGAATGTCCGAGATAGTGGCGGCGGTGCTCTTCTTAATTCCTCCGGCCATGATCGTTGGAGCCTGGGGGCTGGAAATCATTTTTGCGTTAGCCGCGGCCATTCATATTTTGCATGGCCAGTACGACATAGGCTGGCTTGTGATCTACGCGATGGCCGTGCTGGTGGTGGCCACCAGCGGGGCAAAGAAGAAAGCCCGTCGCCCGGTGTGAGACCTGCCGCTGTTCAAGGCACCGTGACAACGATTCCGGAGCTGAGCGATTCCTGCGGATTGCGATAACTGTGGCGGACAGTCGAATCAAAATAGATCGCGTCCCCCGCATCGAGCAGATGTTCTTCCGAACCAATTCGGATTTCCAGCGAACCCTTCATGAGATAAATAAATTCGACGCCGGGGTGCTGGTGGCTTTTCAGTTTCTCTACAGCGACCGACGCAAATTCCGCGTAGAAAGCGCTGAGCTTTCTCTCAGTCGCGGAAAAATCCAAGCTCTCAAAAAAGTAAGAAACGTCAGAGGCTTGGGGGCGTTCCGGAAATTTCAAACGGTCCTTCTTCCGGATGATCGCCACAACGTGGCGCTTGCGTTCGTCGGTGAAAAAATAATCGAGGCCAACGCTGAAGACTTTAGCGATGCGAGTTAGCGTGGGAAGAGTCGGGAAGAGCCTTCCACGCTCGAGCTTTGAGAGCATGGCGGGAGAAAGTCCAGTGTGCTGGCCGAGTTGAACCAGTCCCATGCTCTTGCGCAGCCGGAGACCACGCAATTTTTCTCCGATGGCATACGGTCGAAGTTCGTCGGCGATGTCTTTTGAAATCATATTTTTGCTCCGTTTTAATAGCTTTCGTGATTTCTTTATATTAAAATAACTTGTCGCTACAGTCAATTTCGGTTATTAGAGCTTCAGGCTGAACATCAGAGCGGAGGAGCCAATGGAAAATGTTGTCATCATCGGAGCCGGGATAGCCGGGCTGACCTGCGCCCGCACGCTGCATGAAAAAGGGGTTTCGAATTTACTACTGGAAGGCAGCGACGACATCGGAGGCCGAGCAAGCAGCGACCACCTGGATGGCTTCATCTTGGATCGCGGTTTTCAGGTGCTGCTTACCGCATACCCTGAAGCCCGGGCCGTTCTCGATTTCGAGGCGCTCAAGCTGGGAACGTTCGCTCCCGGCGCAATGGTTCGCAAGCGGGGCAAATGGCATTCGGTTATGGATCCGTGGCGACGTCCGCAAGATGCGCTCGGTACGCTGTTTTCGCCGATTGGCAGTCTCACCGACAAATTGAAAGTTGTTGCCTTGCGGCGACAAACGACTTGGAGATCGGTGGAAGAGTTGTTGTCAGCGCCGGAAAAAACAGCACAGCAATATTTACGGGACTTTGGGTTTTCTCCAGAGATGATCGAGGGTTTTTTTCGCCCGTTCTTCAGCGGCATCTTTCTCGAACGCGATTTGAGCACCTCGAGCCGCATGCTCGAATTTGTTTTCCGGATGTTTTCGCTTGGGTTGGCCGCGCTGCCGTCAGACGGGATGGGTGCAATCGCGAAACAAATTGCCGCGCCGCTGCCGCAAGAGTCGGTCCGGCTGAACGCGCGGGTGGCGGAAATCATTCCCGGCGGAGTTCGTCTCGAATCGAACGAGGCCGTTTCCGCGAAGGTAGTCGTAGTCGCCGCCGAGCAATCCGCGGCAGCGAAGCTTTTGCCCGAACTGAGCGGCGGCCCAGATCGCGAGACCACTTGCTTTTATCTTGCCGCGGACGCGGCGCCCATCAACAAGCCTGCGCTGGTGCTGAACGGCGACGGGCACGGGCCGATCAATCATCTTTGTGTGCCCAGTCTGATTGCTGAGAGTTACGCTCCACGCGGAAAGCACTTGATTTCCGCGAACGTGGTTGGGCCTGCGCATGACAGGCGATCGCTGGAACAATCGGTGCGAACGCAACTGCGCGAATGGTTTGGAGAAGTTGCAGACGGATGGCGTTTGCTACGCACGTACACGATTCAGAACGCGCTGCCTCAGGCTCCAGCCGGCGACGGATCGCCAACGCACAAGGCACCAGCCGTGCGCCCGGGCGTGTTCATTTGTGGCGATCATCGCGACACAGCATCGTTGAACGGCGCTATGTTCTCCGGACGATCGACCGCCGAGGCCGTGCTGAAGTTTCTGAGTTAAGCGCTATTGCGCCGACGATTTCTTCAATTCGTCGAGCGCGGCGAGCACTTCCGCGCTGTGCTTATTCGGATCGACAGAAGTGTATACCTTCGCGATTTTTCCACTCGGATCAACGATAAACGTGTGCCGCGACGCGATTTTGACCACGCCCATGTTCATAAGCGAACCGTACTGTTCCGAGACTTTTTTGTCGGTATCCGCTAGAAGCTTAAAATTCAGCCCCTCTTTCGTGCAGAACTTCTTGTGCGAGTCGATGCTGTCGACGCTCACGCCCAGCACGACGGCGTCACGTTGCGAATATTGTGGCTGATCCCGCTGAAAGTTGTGCGCCTCGATGGTGCATCCGGTGGTCATGTCTTTCGGATAAAAATACAAAACCACCCACTTCCCTAGGTAATCCTTAAGGCTCACTTGGCTTCCTTCCTGCGAAGGAAGCGTGAAGTTGGGCGCAACGCTGCCCACCGAAGGGGTGGAGTCGGCAAACACATTTTTTACGATGAACACCAACGCACAAAGTGCAACTACGCCAATCAGAATGCGGGTAGTCATGGGACCTCCGTTTAAATCGACCAATACTAACTATACTGCCGGGTTGGTCTTTATCGTTTACTTGCAGATGCGCTATTTCGGCTCGCCTGCAACCTCGGGGCTCGGCAGAGGGGATTCCAGTTCCTTCTCCCGTTTGTCGCGGGCCTGCTTATCGATGTTCGTGACTTTCTGCATTTCAGTGCGCGCTTCCGCCGCGCGGCCCAGCTTTTGCAGAAGCTGCCCGCGAATGTAATGAACGCTTGAATTTTCCGGCGCACTCTTCATGGCGGTATCGATTTCGCGAAGCGCCAGCTCGTATTTTTCTTCACGCTGATAAACGCGAGCCAGTTGATAGTGCGAGCTAACCAGGCCGGGATCGAGCCGGATCGCCGTCCGCAGCGCTTTTTCCGCATCGGCATCCTTCCGTTGCGCGAAATCAATTGCGCCGAGCTGGTCGTAATCGTAAGCGACACCGGGTTCGACACCAATGTCCTGCATAAATTCGGTACGGGCGAGATCAAGTTCCTGTTTCTTGAAATAAGCGACGCCGAGATTGAAGTGCAGATAGGGAAGCTTGGGGTCGGCGGCCGCAGCCAGCTTGAGTTCGCGGATCGCGTCGTCATACTCTTCACGGTTCAGGTGGGCCTTACCCATGAGCAGGTGAAACTCGGGGGAATCTTCTCCGATTTCAACGAGGCGGCCGAGAGCGCGTTGTTCGAGTGCGGGCTGTTTCGCTTTTCCAGCGGCAATGCCGAGAACATACAGGTAACTCAGCCGGCTCGATTCCTGCTCCCACAGCGGAGCAAGCACTATAGTGGCATCGTCGTAGCGTTCAGTAAAGAATTCGCACAACCCCAGCAGGTAACGCGGCTGTACCGCGTCAGGAAGATCGCGAACCACAGACTGAAACGGAGCAATAGCTTGTTCGTACTGAGCCTGCCGGTAAAAGACTAAGCCGATATTCAGCCTGATTCCAGGGATTTGCGGAGCCAGTCGCTCTGCGTGATGCAACAAGTCCAGAGCTTGCGGCCATTGTTTTCTGCGCATCGCGATTACGGCAAGGTTTGCATATGCGCCGGCGACGCCGGGCTGTAGTGCCACAACCGCCCTGAAATCACGCTCCGCTTCATCGAGCTTTCCGGACTTGAGAGCAGCTTCTCCCTGGGCAAAGAGCCGCTGCGGATCCGCTGTGGACGGTGCGGATTGGGCGATGGCAAACCGGCCGCCCAGAGCGGCAATCAAAAGCACGCTTAAGATGCTTATTGCAGATCGGGCGCGAAACTTGCGTATGGTTTTGCTTGACACTCGTCGAGTCTCTGCTGTAGTGTCCGCCAGAAAGTACAACAGATTCAAGTCGCGAACATGCAAACAGCGACTAAGAATCCTGCGGTTCGAAAACATTATGGTCACGATTCGAGATGTGGCGAAAGAGAGCGGGTTCTCATCCACCACAGTTTCGATTGTGCTCAACGCAGCACCGCTATCGCGATACATTCCTTCAGTCACAAAAAAGCGAATCGAAAAAGCCGCGAAGAAGCTGGGTTATCGCCCCAATTTGTTTGCCCGCTCACTGCGGAGCCAGCGCACACACACCATCGGCGTGATGGTCTTCGACATGACCGATCCCTACTGCATCCCCATTTTAAGGGGGATTCAGAATGCGCTGTATCAGGCTTCGTACCTTCCGATTTTGACGGACGTCCACAACGAGCGCGCACGGTTTGAGCGTTATCTGGAAATGCTGCTTGACCGGCGGGTGGAAGCGTTGATCGTTCTCGCGAACTGGCTTTTTGTGAACGTCGACGTTCTCGGCGATTTGGAGAAAAGTAAAATTCCGACCGTGATGATTGGCCAGGAATTGCAGAACGACTCGATCAGTTCCGTGACCATCGACAACGAGTTGGGCGCGTTTTCAGCGGTTCAACACTTGTACTCGCTCGGTCATCGGAAAATTGCGTTTATCCGCGGCCCCAAGACTTTAGGCGACAGCGCTCCCCGCTGGAAGGGCGTGCGTTTATTCGCGAAAGAGCGAGGCCTCGAACTCGATCCGCAGTTAATCTTCGATTTGCCCGAATCGCGCGACCCCAAATCCAGTTTTGATTCCGGTTACAAATTAACGCGAGAGTTGCGAAAGCGGCCCGGCGGTTTCACCGCGCTGATGGCGTTTGACGACATGACTGCTTTTGGCGCGATCCGGGCGCTGAACGAAGCGGGAGTGCGTGTGCCGGAGCAATGCTCGGTGATCGGCTTCGACAACATCGCCCTCTCGGAACTTTACAGCCCGGCGCTGACGACGATCAGCCAGCCGCTCGAAGACATGGGGTCGCTCGCGGTGGACATTGTTTCCAGCGGGATTAAATGCGTGCTGGAGAAACGCCCCGTTCCTGCCGTGCACCGGAAAATGGCGCCCGAAATTGCCCCGCGAGAGTCGACCGCGAAAGCCGGACTTGCACCGCCGGACAACTTTGGCCTTGACAGGAAATAGCCATTTAAAGCACTATTCATACGTTTTAATAAAACTTTTGCGGTCGTTGGATGAACGATTGTCGTCGGGTCGAATTTAGCCAGAGTTGCTTCCGTTTGAAGCACAGGGAGTGTTTTTCATGAGAGCCCCATTCCGCTGCATTTGTGCCGTCACCATTGCGCTGTTCGCCTCCCTCGCGTTCGCGCAGGATACAGCGTCGATCACCGGCACCGTTTCCGACCCCAGCGGGGCGGCCATCGGCGGAGCCCAGGTTACGTTGACGGACCCGCAACAGGGCATTAATCGCACAACCAAAACCAACAGCAGCGGAGATTTCCTGTTCGCCGCGCTGCCGATCGGTACCTACGACCTGGAAGTCTCAGCTCCTGATTTCAAGAAATATCAGGCCAAGGGAATCAATCTCAAAGTCGCGCAAAATGCGCGCAATAACGTCTCGTTGCAAGTGGGATCGAACGCCACCGAAGTCACTGTGCAAGGCGAGAGTGTAGCTCAGGTCGATACCCAGTCCGCGGAACTGGGCAGCACCATCAGCGGCAAGGAAATCAGTCAGCTCGAACTCAACGGGCGCGATTTCACGCAACTGGTCGCTTTGAGTCCGGGCGTCACGAACCAGTCCGGCGCGGACGAAGGCGAGCCCGGCGCGTCGACCGTGGCGTTCAGCATCAACGGCGGCCGCACCGAGTACAACAATTTCGAGATCGATGGCGGCGACGCACAAGACAATGGCAGCAACACGACGCTGAATGTCTACCCCAGCATCGACGCCATCTCGGAAGTGAAAGTGCTCACGTCGAACTTCGGAGCGCAGTACGGCAGGAATGGATCGGGCACGATTGAGGTGGAAACCAAGTCCGGCACCAACCGGTTCCACGGCGACGCTTACGAATTTCTGCGGAACGACGCATTTAACGCGACCCCAGAGTTTCAATCTTCAGTTCCGTCATACAAGAAGCACGATTTCGGATACACCATCGGCGGCCCGGTGTTCATACCCGGCCTTTACAACACCAACAAGCAGAAAACATTCTTTTTCTTCTCAGAAGAGTGGCGCCGGGAGCTGACGCCGGCAAGCGGATTTTTCTCTTCCACAACTGTTCCGACGGTGGCAGAAAGAGCGGGGAACTTCAGCGATGTTTGTCCCGCCAGTGTATTCCAGCGAACGGACTCGGCTGGATTCGCAGGAGGAACCTACGCGGCGGACTGTCCCGCTGCGAGCTTGGGGCAAGTCGTCACAGATCCGAATAATCCCCCGCCGGGGCAGCCGCACCAAATGGTTCAGCTGTACAACGCATATGCCGGCAATCAAGTCCCAATATCCAATCCTGCGGTGGTAAATGGACTTTTACCGCTTATACCGTTGCCCAACATATCATCAAACACGTGGTTCGCAACTCCCACCTTGCCGACGCACTGGCGGCAGGAGCTTTTCAAAATCGACCACAACGTAACGAATAACGTCCGCGCAAGTTTCCGATACATCCACGATTCGTGGGACCAGCAATATCCCGTTCCTCTCTGGACCAGCGGCACCAGTTTTCCCACAATACAGACCGCGTTCAAAAATCCGGGCATCAGCTTAGTGGCGCGCCTCACCGCAACCATCTCCCCGACGCTGCTCAACGAGTTTGTCGCCAGCTATACCACCGATCACATTTCCACAAAGTTGACCGGGCCGTGGCAGCGCGGCAGCGTCCCTGCGACCCTGGGGCTTTACAACAACGGCTACGACGGAAAAGTTCCGGGAATCAATGTGAGCGGCGGAATTTTCGGCGGCGGTTTTGCTGAGGATCCGGGTTACGTGCCGAATGGGCCGCTGAATTCCAACCCTACCTTCACCTATCGCGACAACGTCACGAAGATTCTGGGCGCGCACAATCTTCAGTTCGGCATATATTTCGTGAACGCGCATAAGAACGAAATTCCGCAGCCGAGCTACGGCGTCAATGGGTTGCTCGGGTTTTCTAATACGAATCCGATCACAAGCGGCAACGCTTTCGCTGATCTGCTTTTAGGCAACGTCGGTTCGTTCACGCAGGAAGCCGCGGCGCTCAAGATGCACGAGAAGTACAACATCACCGAAGCCTTTTTCCAGGACGACTGGCACGCAACTCCGCGCCTTACACTGAACCTCGGTATCCGGCTCAGTTTCTTCGGCACCTACAGCGAAGAAAACAATCTGGCGTGGAATTTCGACCCGTCCAGATACGTGCAGGGCGCGAGCAGCGTCGACCCCTCCACTGGTCAGGTGATCGGCAATCCCTACAACGGGTGGGTGGATTGCGGCGTCACCCCCGGAGTTCCCAGCGGCTGCATGAAAAATCACTGGTGGAACCCGGCGCCGCGGCTTGGCTTTGCCTACGACATCTTCGGCGACGGCAAGTGGGCAATTCGAGGAGGATACGGAATTTTCTTCGAGCACACGAATGGAAACGAATCCAACACCGAATCGCTCGAGTACTACAGCAAAGCGACCCCGACAACAAGCATCCCTTCTGCCATTCAGGGATATCAGAATCTAAACTCTGGCATCCTGGTTGGCGGCACCACTCCGCTTCAATTTGTGTCGATTCCAAACCAGGCGGTGTGGCCCTACGTCCAGCAGTGGCATCTGGATTTGCAGCACGACATCGGGCGCAGCACCGTCGCAACTCTGTCGTACGTGGGCAGCGCAGGAGTTCACTTGACCCGCTCGTACGAATACAACCAGCTGCATCCCGTGGCCGCGAGCCAGAACCCGTATAAGCCCGGGCAGATCATCACAGCTTCCGATTGCGCCAACATTTCTAACGGTGTCGACAACATCGACGCATACGGCGTGCCAACCAACGCAGTCACATCCTACGGCACACCGGTTCCTTACTCGTCGAACGGCGGCGTTCCTACGGGCGCGGCAGTGAACCTCTTCGTCGCCTGCGGCAATACCGCCGATCCGTTCCGGCCCTACGCGGGAATCGGCGGAATCGAACGCAAAGATCAAAGCGGTTCATCCAACTACAACGCGCTGGAAGGGACGATTCGGCATAACATTGGTGGATTGGAACTGAACGCGGCTTACACTTACAGTCATTCCATCGACGATTCGTCAGACTACAACGACACGGGATTCGTCAATTCTTACAATTTGAACGGATACCGCGCGAGTTCGAACTTCGATCAGCGGCACAACCTGTCGCTCGCATACGTCTACGATGTTCCTTTTTTCAACGGGAAATCGTCATTGAGGGATAAGCTGCTGGGCGGATGGCAATGGTCGGGAATCACGCTCATCCAGAGCGGATCGCCTTTCAGCGTGTTCAACTCGGGCGTCACCGCGACCGGGGACAATGCCGGCGTCTCCAACACCTTCGCGACTGCGGGATCATATCCCGATCTGATTGGCGATCCCCACAAAGGGGTTTCGAGCAGCCCTCTGGCTGGTCCCCAACCGGGATTCGGCCCGCTGCTTTTCAACCCCGGCGTATTTGTTCAACCCACCGGATTGACATTCGGGGACGCGGGTCGAAATATCCTTCGCAATCCCTGGCGAACAAATTTCGACATGGCGCTGATCAAGCATTTCATCGTGACTGAAAATACGTACTTCGAATTCCGGGCGGAAGCGTTCAATGTTTTCAATCACGTGGAATATAACTGGATCGGCGGCGATGGCGGTTCAGCCGCGAACAATGCGGGGAACAAGACTTCGGGCAACACCATCGCCTGCTACGGCGGAGCCAACAATTCCGCAGGCGATGCCTCTTGCGCGGGCCCGGGCCAGACCTACTTCCGCTCCTCGGGAACGCACCTGCCGCGCATTCTGCAACTGGGACTGAAATTTATTTTCTAGCGGTAAGAAAAACGATACGCGAAGACGCCAGCCTCTAGGTAAGGGCTGGCGTTTTCTTGCAGATATCAGATGTCCGGAGACTCTCACGGTTCGTCTTGACCCTCGCCAACGCCTGGGCGAGATCTGCAATAAGGTCGTCCACATTCTCGATCCCCACCGACAGACGAACCAAGCGGTCGCTGACCCCCATCTTCTCCCGATGTTCAGGCGAGATCATGGCATGGGAAGTGAGCACTGGAAGCGTGACCAGAGAATCTACCCCGCCCAGGCTGGGTGCAAGAGTGAACAGCGTCAGCGATTCCGCCACGTGGCGTGCATCTTCCCCCGATCCGGAAACCTCAAAGCTCAGCAACCCGCCGCCGCCGCGAAGCTGGTCGGTCGCAAGCGCCCGCTGCGGATGACTCCTCAAGAATGGATAATTCACGTGCTGAACCTTCTGGTGCTGTTCCAGAAATTCGGCAATACTCAGTGCGTTGTCGTTCTGCCGCTGGACGCGCACAGCAAGAGTCTTCAGGCCGCGAAGCAGCAACCAGGCGGCATGCGGATCCATTGTGCCGCCGAGCGTGGTGCGGGTGGAATGAACTTGCTCGACTAGATCCCGACGGCCGGCGACCGCTCCGCAGATTAAATCAGAGTGGCCGGCAAAATACTTCGTAGCCGAGTGTAGGGCCAGATCAATCCCAAATTCGCACGGACGCTGATTGATCGGCGTGGCCAACGTGCTGTCAATCATCGAAATCAACTCATGCTTCCTGGCGAAGGATGAAGCGGCATTTAGGTCGACCAGCCTTAGAGTGGGATTGGTAGGCGACTCCAGGTACAAGATTATAGTGTTTGAGCGGAGCGCTCGTTCGCAGGCTTCGAAGTCGTTCGTCTCAAAGAAAGTCGTCTCGACTCCCAGCTTCGGCAGCCAAGAAGTCAAGAATTTAGTTACCCCGCCATAGATATCGGTTTGAGCCACGATGTGGTCGCCGGCTTTTACGAGCGCCAGGATGGTTGTGGTAATTGCACCCATGCCGGAAGCGAAAAGCAACGCCCCGCCGGCCTCCTCGAGTTCAGCGATCGCCGCCTCCGCGACTGTATGCGTGGGATTGCCGTACCGTGTGTAATACCGGTCGGTCGGAATTACCTGCGATTGAGAGTCACAGTCAGCCACCTGAAATGTCGACGTCTGATAAATCGGAGTGGCCAGCGGCGCATCCTGTTTTCGCAAATCCTGACCCGCCCGCACAGCTTCCGTTTCCTGCCGATGTTTATGCTTCATAGATTCCCGCCAACGAGCAGATTAGCGTCTGCCGGCCCCGTCTGCAACATGAACAGAAGGTCTGCACTGGCGAGTTTTTACTCATCGCCGGCGTCATCTCGAAGACCCGCGCCTTCACCAGCGGGGCGAGAGATCTCCCATTCGTCGTCCGGTCGCGCCAGCCTAAACTTGACCAGCTCGTTTTGTCTATACCCGATAGAATGTAAATCGCCAGGCGCGCTGAAGCCGATCCGAATCTTCGAATGAAAACTGACACTAAAACGCTGACCAGCACAGCCCTCCGCTGCATCGGCTGCGGAGCGGTTTGCGCTTCACCAACCGCCAATTTCCGTTGCCCCGCGTGCGGCGACCTCCTCGAAGTTACTTACCCCACCGCGGCCGGCCTGATCGAAAAAGCAGGCGCGGAAGAAATGAAACAGACCTGGCGCTCCCGCCGAAGCTCCGAAGACAGTCTTGACCAGAGCGGCGTATGGCGGTTTCGCGAACTGCTGCCGCCGGTCGGGATCGAACCTGTCATCACTTTGCGCGAAGGCAATACGCCGGTTTACCAAATGCCGCTGTGCGGAAAAATCTGCGGCGTAGAAAATCTTTTCGCCAAGCATCAGGGCATGAATCCCACAGGATCGTTCAAGGATACCGGGATGACAATGGCTGCGTCAGTCGCGCGATCTGCCGGATACAAGTGGGTAGCTTGCGCATCCACCGGAAACACGTCTGCGTCCATGGCTGCGTACGCATCCAGGGGAGGCATGCGCAGTCTCGTTCTCATACCCGCGGGAAAAATTTCGTGGAGCAAGTTGTCTCAGTCGCTCGATTACGGCGCAGTGACATGCCAGCTCAACACGGACTTCGATGGCTGCGTGAGCGTTCTCAACGAAGTTGTGCAGCGGATGCCGGTGTACCTGTTGAACTCCGTAAACCCCTATCGTCTCGAGGGCCAAAAGACAGCCGCCATCGAGATCATGGAGCAGCTCAACTGGCAAGTTCCCAATCATGTGATCGTGCCCGGAGGAAACCTGGCCAACTCGTCGGCGCTGGGGAAGGGTTTCATCGAATTAAAGGATCTTGGTTTTATCTCTTCGTTGCCGAAAATTTCGATCGTCCAGGCAGAGGGTGCAAATCCGTTAGTGAGGACGATGAGAGAAAACGGCGGACGCGAGCTCATTGGAGTGCAGGCCGAGACCCTAGCGACCGCCATTCGCATTGGCCAGCCGGCGTCGTGGAAAAAGGCCGTGAGGATACTCGCAGCAACGGGTGGCGAGGTCGAACAGGTGACCGAAGCCGAAATGGCGCTCGCTAAATCCGAGATCGGCGCTGAAGGAATCGGGTGCGAACCCGCCTCGGCCGTGACTTTCGCCGGATTGAAAAAACTTGTCGCGCGAGGTTTTGTGAAAAAGAAAGAGTCAGTCGTGCTGGTGCTGACCGGCCACTTGCTCAAAGACCCGGACTTTACCTTGAACTTTCATCGCGGCGATCTGTTGGCAGCCGACAAAGAAAGCGAGACGCTCGACGCTAGCCGCCGCGCTCCCATCGCTTTGAATGCGACCGCCAAAGCCGTGATCGAGGTACTGTCTCGTCAAGACACCGGACTCGCAGGTTGACAGCCCACCATGCCATCAGAATTATTTAGCTTAAGGCTGCCCGCCACATCCGCAAATCTTGGACCGGCTTTTGACGCCGCTGCCCTAGCCATGAAGATTTTTCTCAAGGTTCGAGCGCAAACAGCCGAGGAATTCTCTGTTCATGCCTCGGGCCGGGACGCCGACATTTGTGGGCGTCTCGAAAAACATCTCATCCTTGAAACATATCGCGGAATTCTTCACGCGCAAGCAAAGAAAATTCTTCCCTTGCATCTCGAAATCGACAATGAAATTCCCATCGGCAAAGGATTGGGCTCGTCAGCATCGGCACGTCTAGCGGGAATCGCTCTGGCGGTGCATTACGGAAAATTGAGGTGGAGCGCGGAACGCATCGTTGCCGAGGCGTCGCGGCTTGAGCATCATCCTGACAACGCCGCCGCCTGCTGGATGGGCGGCATGGCCATCGCGCACATGGCCTCGGCCAGCGAAGCACAGGTCGCGGTGATTCGACCTAAAGGCAAATGGCCGTTGTTGCTGGCGGTCCCGGCCGACCCGCTTTCGACAGAAGCCTCGCGGAGAGTTTTGCCAAAACAATATTCCCGGGAAGATGCCGTGGCGAACATCCAAAGTTCGATGCTACTCCAGGCCGCGTTCGCCCAAGGCAGGCTGGATCTGCTGGCGACCGCGCTGGATGACCGAATGCATCAACCCTACCGCGCCCGGTTGTGCCCACTCCTCCCAGCTTTGCAGGAATTGGCAGGCAACGGCGGCATTGTTGGCGCAGTGCTAAGCGGCGCCGGGCCAGCGGTGCTTCTTTTCCTGAACGCAAACGCACCGCTGGACCGGGTCAAAGGCAAAGTTGCGGTTCACCTGCGACGCCGCAAACTTGCCGCCGAACTCATCGCAACCGAAATCTATCCCCCGATCCGGCGCAAGGGAGTTAAAGCCGGTTAGCGGCTCGCCGGCGGAACGATCCCATTCAAGCGAAGATAAACGACCATCTGCCCGTAGTGGTCGAAAGAATGCTGAGCGGCCAGCACAGCCATATCGAGTCGTGTCACAGAATCCTTGCCAAATGGACTTGGTATAGGTTCCAACATATTCTTGTCGTCCATCGTGGTAATGGCCTGGTGCAGGTTGTCGTAGGAATCGTTGAGAAACTTCAGGATGTCGGCTTTGGATTTAACCGGCTCGGGACCTTTCTCGTCGGCCGGCGGCTTTTCTCCGCGGATGATCGCGCCGAACATGTAGTTCACGGCTGCGACATGCTTGATCTGCTCGGCAAAAGTTCGCACGCCTTTGAACTCTCCGGTCGTTGGCACGAAGCTGTATTTGTCTTCGGGCATGGCTTCAGCCGCAGAAACCAATTCCTTCTGGACGTTGGTGACCCGGCTGTTCAAAACTTGCGAGACAGTCTGTTTGCTCTCCGCCATCCCGAGACCGCAGCTGGCGATCACGGCAAAACCCAGTATCAGAATTCTTTTCATCAACATTTCTTTCTCCTTCGATTTTTCTCGATTTTATCGAACACTCGAATTTTGCAGCACAACTTGACGCAACGCCAGAGGATATCGGCGGGCCGCCGCTAATCCTACTATCAAAGTTGCCGCGGAAGAGAGTAGTGAGAGAGGGACGCCGATCCGGTTAGCGAGCGCGCCCCAAAGTGCGCTGCCCACCGCCATTCCACCTTGCAGCACCAGAAGGTAGATGGAAATTCCCCGGGCACGCAGCCAGGGTGAAAGCATGGTTTGGGCAGCGACGTTAAGGCAAGCCACAATCGCGATCCATCCTGCGCCAGCCAGCAACATGCTCACGCTCAGTAGCCCAAATCCGTGGCCATATGCAGCCAAACTCGTCATTGCGGCAAACAGCAGGGTGGCGCATAGCACCACTCGATCGACGCTGGCGTGACGTCGCATCTTCGGAAGCACGGCAGCGCCGATCAACGCGCCGACGCCGAAGTAGGCGAGCGATAGTCCATACCCGGTAGCGCCGTGTGGCCGCGCCAGGATGGGCAGCAACGCCAGCAGCGAACTCGCCGCGATGCTGAAAGCCCCAGTTCGCACCAGCACGCACCGCGCAAGCTCAGACTCACGGACGGCGACCACGCCTTCGCGAATCGCATTGCGCACTCCGCCTGTGCTCACTTTTTCCAGCGGACTTCGTTTCCAGCGATACAGAAAATAAATTACTCCAAAGAACGACGCGGAGTTCAGCAAAAATGCGATGCCGGAACTGGTCGCGGCAATCACCAATCCGCCAAGCGCCGGCCCGATTGCGCGCGCAACATTAAATCCGACCGAATTCAACGCGACCGCCGGAGCATGATTCTCATGCGAAACAATTTCCGGAGTAATCGCCTGCCATGCAGGATCGTTCATCACCGCGCCCAGGCCCAGCAGGAAAGTGAACGCCAGCAATATCCAGGGAGTGATATGGCCAAGCAACGTGAACACGCCCAACAGCGCCGAAGCCCCGACCATCCAAGCTTGAGTGATTAAAAGAAATCGTCGCCGGTCCAACATATCGGCAAGCGCGCCTGCCGGCAAAATCACCAGAAAAACAGGGAGTGCCGTGGCAGCCATCACCAGGCTCACCATCAGAGGCGACATGGTCAGCTGCGTCATCAACCATCCGGCGCCGACATTCTGCATCCACGTACCCGTATAAGAAATGACGGCTGCGCCCCACAGCGAACGGAACAGAGGTTCGCGAAGCGGAGCCCACGCGGAGCCGATGGGTTGGTGCGGGACTTGAATCGAATCAGCCATTCATCCCCGCGCGCCGCCGGTGCGAATCGATGCCAGCGGCCATTCGCCGTGGCACCAGGCGCGGACCATGTAGACCGCTAATCCAGCCACGAGGATGACGGTTGCATAGCGAATTTCATGAACAAAATTTTTCCGCGCAAACAATATAAAAATAAATCCCGCGCTGGCGAGTATTGCAGGGGCGGGATAAAACCACATACGAAATGGCCGCACCAAATCCGGCTGCCGCACCCGCAGCACAATCAAACCGATCGCCTGCAATAAAAACTGCAGCAGGATGCGGATGACAACTAGTGCTGCGATTACATCCGCAAGGGACAAGAGGCAGCAAGCCATGGCGACGCCGGCCAGCGCCAGAAGAGAAATGTAGGGGAACCGGCCTTCGGAATGGACGCGCGCAAATATTTTGAAATAATTTCCATCAAGCGCCGCAGCGTACGGAACGCGCGAGTAGCCAAGCAGCAACGAGAAGACTGAAGCGAACGCAACGATCATCACCAGGACAGTCGCGAGTCGCGCTGCCCATGGGCCATAAACGTGTTCCATGAACGTGGAAATCACATACAAGCCGCCGCCATGACCAAATTCCTGCCAGGGCACCACGCCTAGAACGCTCAGGTTCATCAACATATATAGACAAGCGACTAACAGAATAGATAGCAAAACCGCACGCGGTATAGTACGCGCGGGGTCGCGCACTTCATCGCCCAGAAAACTGACGTTGTAATAACCCCAAAAATCATACGTCGCAATCAGCATCGCGGATCCAAGGCCCAAAAAAAATGAGTGTGAAAGTTGAAATGCGCCCGCCGGGAAGCTGAATGCGCGTGCCACGCTGAAGTGACCTGCTCCGGCGACGACGACCCATCCGATCGTGCCCATCACGGCTACCCACAAAACTTTTGTGATCCACGCGATTCCCGTGATCTTGCGATAGAGAAGCGCCACCGCGACTAAAATTACGCCCATGGCGATCAGGCGCGCCGGCGTTCGGCCCATCCCCGGCCAGAAGTATGCGGAGTATCCCGCCAATCCGATCGCCCCAGATGCAATCGACAGTGGAGCGGAAAAAGATAATTGCCAGATGAACAAAAAAGAGATCAGCCGGCCCAGTTTGTTCCATCCATAGATCTCGCGCAGATAAGCATACGATCCGCCGGACCCGGGCATGGCTGCTCCCAGCTCAGCCCACACCAGCCCGTCGCACAGCGCAAAAAAAGCGCCGAGGATCCACCCCAGCATGGCTTGTGGGCCGCCCATAGCTCCGATGATCAAGGGCAGGGTGATGAACGGCCCCACCCCGATCATGTCAATCATGTTGAGCGCAGTCGCGCTGCCCAGATTCAACCCTCGAATCAGTGGATCAGGCGCGGGCTGCGGATCGTGCGTCAATGCGATTCAGCCTTCGCGCTCAGGATATTCACATAAAGGCGCACCGCTCCGGGGACACCCGCGGGCAATTGCCGAAAGAACGCGTATCCGGTGTAAATGTAAAGTCCCTTGCCGTAATGCGCTTCGATCATTCCGCCTTTCTGGTCCGGCTCATTCGGATCGTGCGATTCCAGCAGCGGCGTGAATTTGCCGTCCCAGTCGGTCATGAAGTATAGGCCGCGCTCCTGCACCCATCCCTCAAAATCGCGTGCCGTGATCTCGTTGGGAAAATGGAAAATTGGATTTTGCGGAGCGAGAATTGCGACTGGCGCCTCTTCAACATCGACCCGCGCACGACCGAGCTTGGCCGGGAACGGCGTGTAGTTCGCTTGATTGAAATCGCCCGGGCCGGTGTTGTATTGCACCACCAGGGTTCCGCCCGACTTGACCCAATCCAGCAACCGCGAGTTGTTCTGGGCCACCGCTTTTTGAGTATCGTAAGCGCGGATGCCGAGCACGATGGTGCCGAACCGACTGAGGTCTGCGGTCGCGAGTTTGTCCGGGGCGATTTGCTCGACATCCATTCCGATCTGCTGCAAAGTCGACGGGATCTCATCTCCCGCTCCCATGATGTAACCAATCTTCAGATCGCGGGGAATTTTCACGTCGATGACGCTTACCCGCTGGGTTGCAGGTTGGTAGTAATAGAACGTGCTGAGGTCGTCGCGGGTCACGACGGAATATCCCTCGTGATAACTCTCTCCGCCCGCCTCGAAAACCGCTTTGATCTCGGTGCGCTCTTCCTTGGAATCTTTAGCCAGCACTTTAAAGCTCGCATCTTTTGAGCTTCCGCGACTCGGAACTTCGAGTTCCGCAGCCGCTGGCTCGGACCGCCAGCCATCAGGCAGAACAAGGTGCAAGCGGCCGCGGGTCGTCTGCGCCAGGTTCGAACTCACTGTCACTGTGACGCTGCGTTCGGTTCTCGTCCCAACCGCAATCACCTGCTGCCCTGGATCAAGCATGACGGAGTACGCCGGGGCCACGGCCAGCGGGCGATCAAGTTCTTCCCCCGCCGCTCCTTTATATCTAACCGTGACATCCGCATGAGCTCCGCCTGATTTGCCAAATGCCGCGTAAGTTGCACGCACACGAACCGGCGGCGCTGGGAAGGGAAGCGTTACATCGGCAGGGTCGTCAATTGTATTCAGGGCATCGGTTTCCGGATTGTTGCGGTGCCAATAAGGTCGCGTAAACTTTGCGTCTTTGGGCACGGAAACTTCAAATGTCCGCGTCGCAGCCTCGCCCTTGCCGACCGGGCTGGAACTCCACCCTTTGGGTACATCAAGTACGAGTTCCACGCGTTCGACCGGAGTCGCGCTCGTGAAGTGAGCGATCACACGGAATGATTCGCCAGGCACCGCCATGAAGGCGGCATCGGCCGTCGCAGCGACCGGAGCATCAACCTGGGCATTCAGCTTTATCCCGGCCGCAAGATTCGCCGCTTCCGCGAACTGCTCACGTTTAGTTTGTAAGCTCGGTAAGATGGCAAATTTCGCTGTTTGTGAAACCGACGATTGAGCCAGTTGCGAACTCAGTTTTTCGGCAAGCGCCGAACCCTCAAGCAAGGGCTCAAAAGAATGATCCACGTCCGCGGACGCTTTGCTCACCAATGACTGGAGCCGTTCTAACTCGCGGCGGAAATTCGGCATCTTGCTTTGTTCCGATCCCAATCGGTCCGCCAGTCCGGCTATGCTCGTATCTAATCCGTCGAAGAAGCTGACCTCATGCCCCTGCACCAGCGGCGTGACCGAATCGACGAGCTTGTAATACGTGAATCTGTCGCCCGGATCGATCGTCCACGCGCCCGCGCCCTGCGAGAGCTGATGCTTCAATCCCTGCATGGCAAATTGGATCGGAGAAGTGCCCAGCACATCATCCTTGATTCCAGTATTTATCTTCACCGTGTAATCGGCGTCGGGGCACGTCGGCGAGTTAAATCCGCAGACGTTGCCAATGTAAAGTTTCTTCGCTTGCCAGGGCGCCAATCCTTGCTGGATCTGTTCTGGAAATTTCTTCGGATCGGCGGCTGCCCGAAAAGCTTCACGCGTCAAGATGGATGAAACCTGATGATGCCCGTGCCCGTCGCGATCCGTCCCGGAGAATCGCGCAACCAGCACATCGGGGCGAAATGTGCGGATGACGCGAACCATATCTCCAAGGGGAATGTCGGGGCCGTTCCATTTCTGTAGCGTTTCTTGCGGAGTCTTCGAGAATCCGAAATCGGCGACGCGGGTGAAACGCTGTTGCACGCCGTAATAGCGATCCGCGGCCGTCAGTTCCAGAGTCCGCAGAACGCCGAGCACATCGAACAAGTTACTGCCCAGCTTATTCTGTCCGCCTTCGCCACGATTCAGCGTGAGCAGCAATGTGTCGACGCCCTTGACCCGCGATTCCAGCGTTAACATGCCGCCATCTTCGTCGTCAGGGTGTGCGACGGTCTGCATCATGCGTGCCGTGGTCGAAAGGCGGCGGAGCATTTCTTGCAGTCCAACGGATCCCGAGTCCTCGGGCAGCGAGATGACATGGGGAGGGGGAGTCTCCTCGGCCGCTTCGACGCCTCGCGGAGCGACGGCAAACCATGAAGTGAGGGGCCAGATGACGGCGCTCAGGATTGCAAGCCGCACCAAACGCGGCCAGTTAGCCCAAGCCAGCGGCGGATTCGAAATTCTCATAGTTGTATGGGACTATTTTCAGCCCGAATTGTGAGCATGACGATGAAGATGATGAACGAAGCTGCGAATCCGAAGCAAAAAAATAATCGGCGTCATCCCGAACCCCGCGATTCCAACCATCGGCAGCCTTTGCGTAAGCCAAAACCACTACCGTCAGTTTGCTTGAGCGCCGCGTTTTCCGCAAACTCTTATACAATTTCACCTTCGCATGAACAGCACATCGCACAAGGTCGCCGCCATCGTCTCGAAACCGGGCAAACCAGAGATCGCGACCATTCTGCCCAAGCTGTTGGACTGGCTATCCTCCCACGCATACGACGTTGTGGTCGACGCCGAAACCGCTCCGCTGGCCCCAACCCAGGAACTGGTGCCTCGCGACCAAATGGCGGCGCGCGGACTCCGTCTCGCCATCGTACTTGGCGGCGACGGCACGCTGCTGGCCGCAGCCCGTTCCGTCGCCGCCGCCGGAGTTCCGGTGCTTGGCGTCAATCTTGGCACTTTGGGATTTCTGACCGAAGTTCCGATCGACGAACTGTTTGACGCGCTGGCAGCCGTCGAATCGGGAACCGCTGGAGTCCAATCGCGAGCCATGGTGCATTGCGAAGTGATTCGTCGCGGCTCATGCATTGCGCAATTCGATGCTCTGAACGATGTCGTCGTGGGTAAAGGCACAATCGCGCGCCTGAACCACTGCGACGTTTACATCGATTCCGTTTTCGTTTCGAGCTACCAGGCCGACAGCCTGATCGTTTCCACTCCGACGGGTTCTACGGCGTATTCGCTGGCTTCGGGCGGCCCGATTCTCATGCCGGAAGTCCGCGCGCTCGTCATCACGCCGGTGTCGGCGCATTCGCTCACCCACCGGGCGCTCGTGGTCCCAGAAACATCCGAGATTGACATCGTTGTTAAAACAGACGACGCGGCCTACCTGAGCATTGACGGTCAGATCGGAATGCCGATGGATGATGGCGACCGCATCCGCTGCCGCAAGTCAGAGCATCACGTGAAGCTTCTCCACTTTCAAGGGACGTTCTTTGACGTGTTGCGCACCAAACTGAAATGGGGTCAACGCTGAAACTCTCGCCATCCACAAGAATCGGCATTCTTCTTGCGGTGTGCCTTGTATCGCAGTTTGTGAGCGCGCAAGCACGCCCCGAAGCGGACGGCAACGAGATCGCTATTTGGACCGGCGGCGGCCACTCGATTCCGGGCGGCCGAGGCGATACCAGCGCCTGGAATCTCGGATTGCGCTATGGCCGCGTCCTCACTCGCCCTCACGGCCCCGGATTTTTGAATGGCCGGTTCGAATATGCAGTCGACATCATTCCAGCGTTCGTCGTTTTCCAGAAATACAACACGGCATACGGCGCAGGATTCAATCCCGTTAACTTGAAATGGGATTTCGCTTGCCGGAACACGATGGCGCCTTACATCGAGTTGAGTGGCGGAGTGTTATTTACCAACCACGATGTACCCACCGGGACAAACGACGTCAACTTCATGCCGTCCTTAGCCATTGGCACCCACATCCTTCGCGCGAAATATAACTGGAGCGTCGAAGTCCGCTACCTGCACATTTCGAATGCGGGATTGAGCGTGCCGAATCCGGGTATTAATACCGTGCAAGTGCGGCTAGGCATCGGGCGTTTCTTCAAGCGCTGACCTGCAAAATTCTTTCAAATCACCACCCAAATTCCCGTATAATTTTCTTAGCCACGGCGGGGTTCGATGGCGGGAGCAGCCTTGCTTACCGTAGACCCCGATAGCCGGGGTCCTTCCCAACAGTTGGCTCCGGACTTTCAACCATGGAGCTGATCGCGATGAAAAAAGCTGAACTGCTGCACACCCTCGTAGAGCATTACGACATTAAAGCCGTAAACGTCGTCCCCATGATCGAAATGATGGAGAAGACCGCCTTCCAGGCCCGCAACCTCGCCCGCGCCGCAAAGATTGTCGATGAAATGGTCGGCGACAAAGACTGCGGAATCATCCTCACACTGGCTGGCAGCCTGATCTCCGCGGGCCAGAAGGGAATCATCCTCGACCTGATGCGTTCGAACATGGTCGATGCCATCGTCTCGACCGGCGCGAACATCGTCGATCAAGATTTCTTCGAAGCCCTTGGCTCACGTCACTATCAGGGTTCGCCGTTCACTTCCGATAACGACCTGCGCGAGCTGCACATCGACCGCATCTACGATACGTTCATCGACGAAGACGAACTGCGCGTGTGCGACGACGCCATGCGGCAAGTCGCCGAGTCGCTCGATCCGCGTCCTTATTCCAGCCGCGAATTCATTGCCGAGATGGGCAAGTATCTGGACAAGAAATTCGCGAAAGCCGACAGCATCGTGCTCGAAGCATACCGCCGCGGAATTCCAATTTTCGTTCCCGCATTCTCGGATTGCTCCGCCGGATTCGGTCTGGTGTTCCACCAGGTGCAACGCCAGCAGGAAGGCAAGCCCTATGTTTCGATCGATTCGGTGGCCGACTTCCGCGAACTGACGCAAATCAAGATCGAAAGCGGCGTCACCGGTCTGTTGATGTTGGGCGGAGGCGTTCCCAAGAATTTCGTTCAAGACATCGTTGTCTCCGCGGAATTTTTAGGCTACGAAGCCGATATGCACAAATACGCCGTGCAACTCACAGTCGCGGACGAGCGTGACGGTGCATTGTCAGGTTCAACGCTGCGCGAAGCAAACTCATGGGGCAAAGTGGACCTCGCCAAAGAACAGATGGTCTTCGGCGAAATCACCGTAACTCTCCCGCTCATCGCCGGGTATGCCTATCACAAAGGAACGTGGAAGAACCGCAAGGCACGCAACTTCGCGGCAATCTTCTCGAAGCCCTCAACCCTGAAAGCGGAAGGCTACGCCGAAATGGCAGCGAAGTAGCTCGTCTGGGCGCCCCACCCTGGTCAGGTTTTTTGTGACAGGGTGGGTTGCCTGGGATGTCCCGACCCTAACTTCGAAGAGTTTTATCGTTTCAGTTCCATCCCACCTGCCGCTGATCTCGGCACAACGTCTTGATCATGTGCAGCCGCCACGGCAACTCTTTCCTAGCTTCCCGCACAGTTGTTGGGTATTCTCGAATCCATGTCGCAGATTGCGCTTACCGATCTGTTGGGGATGCCAGTGGTGGACTCGGCTGGCGTCCGCAGTGGACGTGTGCGCGAGTTGGCGATGGCGCCGCATGACGATACCCTGCACATCGCATGCCTGATCGTGCGGACATCAGGCGGCGACCGGCTGCTGCCATTCACTTCGCTGGCTGAAATTAACGGCGCGGTTCGCGCAACGACGCCGAGCGCCGATTGGCAACCTTCGAGCGAAGGCGAAGGACTTTTTCTGCTCGAACGCGATCTGCTCGACCAGCAAATCATCGATGTTCATGGGCGAAAAGTCGTCCGCGTTAACGACGTTGATTTGTACCGCGAAGCAGGACAAGGGCACATCTCGCTGAAAGTCGCGTCTGTAGATGTCGGTCCGCGCGGAGCTGTCCGACGTCTGCTGAAAGGCGTGGTTCCACTGGCGGCGTTGCGTCAGCTTTTGCAGAGAATCCCAGAGCGGCCAATTCCATGGGAATTTGTCGATCTCATCGAAACCGACCCTGCCCGGCGCGTGAAGCTGAAGATTTCCCACGAGCGGTTGTCGCGGCTGCATCCGGCTGACATTGCCGACATCGTGGAAAATCTCGCTCCCGATGAGCGCGAAGCGGTCTTCGAAACACTGGACGAAGGCGTTGCGGCAGAAACGCTCGAAGAGATGGACCCGAAGGTGCAGAGGTCCATCGTCGAATCGCTCGATTCCGACCGAGCAGCGGAAATCGTCGAAGAAATGGACCCCGATGCCGCCGCCGACTTGCTGGGCGATCTTACCGAGGACCGCAGCTCGCGAATCCTCGATGAAATGGAGCCCGAAGGCCGCGAAGAAATCAGGGAACTGCTCGAGTTTGGCGAGAATACCGCGGCTGGCCGCATGAACACGGAATTCGTCGCGCTGGGCGTCGAAGCCACAAGCGAGGATGCCATCGAAGCGCTGCGGAAATATGAAGGTGGAATCGAAACTCTCAGCACGATTTATCTGATTGACTCGCGCGGAACCCTGGCGGGCGCGGTGCCCCTCGCGAAGTTGGTGCTGGCTCAGCGTTCTACTCCATTGCTAGCGCTCACGCAGGAGCCGCTCATTTCGGCCGGCAGACACACCAAAGATAAAGAAGTAGCGGAATTGTTCGATAAATACAATCTGGTGATGCTGCCCGTCGTCGATGACGAGAAAAAGCTCAGCGGTGTAATCACGTCTGACGACGTTATCAGCCTTCTCCGAGCGCAACTGTAGGGCATCGACCTTCGCAGAACCGAAAGCCTCAATTCATCTATCCAGAACCGGTGTCTGCGTTTATCCTGAATGGTCGCGTTTACCAATCGAACCGGATTCATATACGACCATGAAGTTTTTTAAGCTATGGAAAATCCGGCTGCTGTTGTTCCTGGCCGTCGTGGGCCCGGGATTTATCACCGCGAACGTGGACAACGATGCCGGCGGCATCCTGACCTATTCGTCCGCCGGCGCTCAGTTCGGCCACCTGCTCTTGTGGACGATGATCCCTGTGACCCTCGCGCTGATTGTCGTGCAGGAAATGTGCGCGCGCATGGGGGCCGTTACCGGCAAGGGTTTGAGCGATCTCATTCGCGAAGAATTCGGCTTCCGGATCACATTTTTCATGATGATCGGAATCTTGCTAACGAACTTCGGCAACGTCGTGACGGAATTTATCGGCATCGCTACCAGCCTTGAACTGTTTGGCTTATCGCGCTTTATCACAGTGCCGATCTGCGGTGTGATCGTCTGGCTGATTGTGGTGAAAGGGCAATACAAAAGCGTCGAAAAAGTGTTTCTAGCAGCATCGTTTTTCTACATCACTTACATTTTTGCGGGGGTGTTGGCGCACCCGGCGTGGAAGGAAGCGACGCTGGCGACAATTAAACCGCCAGCCCTGGCAGCATTCCGTAATCAGGCTTATTTGTTCATGGTGATCGGCGTGGTGGGCACGACGATCGCTCCGTGGATGCAGTTCTATTTGCAATCCTCGATTGTCGAGAAAGGCGTAACACGTCGCGGGTACAAAGCTTCGCGGCTCGATGTGGTCGCCGGATGCGTATTCACCGACATCGTGGCCTGGTTCATTATTGTTGCCTGCGCCGCGACGCTTTACACTCACGGATTTCGCGATATCCGCTACGCCGCAGACGCTGCCCAAGCGCTGAGACCGCTGGCCGGCGACTACGCATATATCTTGTTTGCCGTCGGATTGTTCAACGCCTCACTTTTCGCAGCATCAATCTTGCCACTGTCGACCGCGTACACCGTATGTGAAGGCCTAGGGTTCGAGTCCGGCGTTGGCAGAAAATTCAGCGAAGCTCCAGTCTTTTATTGGCTGTACACGCTGCTGATTATCGCGGGCGGGGCCGTGGTGCTCATTCCAGGATTGCCACTCGTCAAAATCGCCGTATTGTCGCAAGTGGTAAATGGAGTCGTCCTGCCATTCGTCCTCATCTTCATGTTGCTGCTTATCAACAAGAAAGACCTGATGGGTGAATACGTGAATTCCCGCGTGTTCAACACAGTAGCGTGGGGAACCACAGTCGTGATGATTGGGCTTACGATCGCGTGGTTCTGGACACTGCGCGGCGGCGCGGTCTAGGCGTTGTGTCAAAGCAGCTTGCCGTCGGCAAGGTCGCGGACGAGCTTGAAATCGGCTTCGAGAAAATCGTATGACGGCAAATCGACGGGCGCCGCCCACTGCATGTCGCGGAAGATCTTATTCTCAAGCGTACCGGCGAATTCGCGGACGACAAAGAACCGCAGTTCGATTGCGCCGCCGCCGGGATATTCGTGCTTCATGCACGCAGCTTCGTCGCCGATGACGGCTTCGATTCCCAGTTCTTCTTCAAGCTCGCGGCGCAGCGCGTCTCGGGGTTGCTCGCCCGACTCAATTTTTCCTCCCGGAAACTCCCACTTCAGCGGCATCGTCTGGTGACGGGTGCGCTGGCAGACCAAAAGCTTGCCTTCGCGAAGAATTAACGCCGCCACCACTTGCTTCACGAAAAATGCCGATCCCAAATAAACTGAACGGGAATTTTCATCGCAGCTTTTCCATCCGGCGGCCCACGAGCGCCGCGCAGTGCTCGACCAGTTCACGGTCTTCTTTGCCGAAGGCTGCGGGGAAGTGGCTGTCGATATCCAATTCACCGACGACTTTACCGTTGACAAAGATTGGGACGACAATCTCCGACTTCGTTTCAATCGAGCAAGCAAGGTATCGCGAATCGTTGCTGACGTCGTCGACGACAACGGTCTTGCCGCCCGATGCGGCCGCGCCGCAAATGCCTTGATTGAGCGGAATGCGGGTATGCGGCGTCATTGCCCCTTGAAATTTCCCGAGTACAAGCATTGGCGGGGTGGCGCCCGACTCCAGCATGTAAAAACCGACCCAGTTGTAGCGCAGCATGTGTTCATGCAACAACCGGGTGATGCCGTCCATTAAGTCGTCGGCGGACTTTGAATGGGCCGCAGCTTCATCAACGTGGCGCTTAGCTTCAGCAATTTTGTTCGGTTCAGACATTTCATTTCTAAAATATCACGCGGCCCAGAATGCCTAGGAATGCGTGGTGCCGATCGAGCGCGGCGGCTCGATATCCGAAAATTCCTGGGGATGGATAGCCGCCGCAAGCGCGTGCAGCCCGCGCATGACGATTGGGGCTGGGGTGTTGAGAAACTCGTCAGGAATGCAATACACACGACCGTTCCGAGCGGCAGTCATGTGCGCCCATCCTCGCGACTCGATCACTTTTTCGAGCGGAACCTTATCTCCTGCGCCGCACCATGCAGCGATCACGACCTCCGGATCGGCGGCGAGAATTGTCTCCGCAGTGGTTGCCTTGCCAGGAGCTCCAATAAACGCTCCTCCTGCCGCCTCGACCAGTTCTGCAACCCAAGCCTGCGAGGCGATGAGCGGCTTACCCCATTCCTCGCAGTAAACTCGCGGGCGAGGCAGGCTATTGGTCCGGTGAACGACCGATGCGATGTCAGTTTTCATGGCGGAGATCACTTGCTCGCCCTTCGCAGTCTCGCCCACCGCGCCCGCAATTATCGCGATATCGGTGTAGATGTCGTTCAGACTGTGTGGTGCGAGTCCGAGAAACCGGATGCCAGCCTTGAGAATTTCGATAACTGCTTGCTCTCGGTAGGGAACTGCGGCGATTACTAAATCCGATTTGGCGGAGAGGATTTGCGAGCACTGTGCCGTCCACGAATCGGCAACGATAAGCGGATTCATGTCTGCCAGTTCAGGATGAATCTCCAAGCAATACTTCGTGCAAGCTACAAGTCGTCGAAGCTGGCCAAGTTCCGCAAGAATGTTTGTGGCGCTCGGTTGGAGGGATGTGATGCGCTGAGGGTGATGCATGAGATTCGCTAGGCGCCGTGCGTCCCGTCAGGCCAGTAAACCGTCCATCCCGAAGCTCGCGCAGTCTGCTCAAGATCGGAATTGGGATTCACCGCGAAAGCCCGCTTGGCGATCGTGAGCATATCGGCATCCCACCGGGAATTTCCAAACACCGCATCCGGAGTGCGCCCGATCACCTCATCAATTGCTTTCGTCTTTCCTGCGCCGGAGGGAACACGAATAAGGCGGTCGGTGACGATGCCATCGTCGATTACGCAGGTGGCCGCGAGGATACGTGATTTGGGCACTGCGAACTGTGCCATTCCAGCTTCAATTACCCACTCGTTGGTTGAAGACACCGCCCAAACCTCGCATCCCGAGTCTTGCAGTTTGGAGACGAGGCTACGCATTTCCGGGAAGATCCGTGTCGTGAAATTCTCCGAAAAGAATTCGGTCGACAACTCGCGCAGTCGGCTCTCTTGCAAACCCGCATGCATCGTCACCATCTCTCCGCACATATCCTCTTCGCTCACGCGCCCGGCAAGATATTCGCGGTGCCGGGCCTTGATTCTCTGCGCGACGTTTTCGGCAACCACGTCGCGCTGCAGTTCCCAGCGAAAAAAGCCTTCGCCAGCATCGCCCGACCACAAGGTACCGTCGCAGTCGAATACGGCGATCTCCGCTTTTAGTGCGAGCACAGAGTCGATAAACGCGAGGGTATTGGAAGACAGGGAAGAGTTCATCGAGAATCAACGATTATTCAAGCTCGTTCCAGCGAAGTCAAACCGTCATCCTGGCCTGCAATATGCTAGCTTGTTAAGTTCGTTGTCGGAATTTTCAACTATGAAAGCAGTTCGCATTCACGAATTCGGAGGCCCGGAGGTATTGCGCTATGAAGACGCGCCCGACCCAGTCCTCCGCGCCGACCACGTCATGGTACGGGTGCGAGCGTGTGCCCTCAACCATCTGGATATCTGGGTGCGCAAGGGTTTGCCCGGAGTGAAGTTGCCACATATTCTCGGCAGCGACATTGCCGGCGAAATCGCCGAAACCGGCGAGTATGTTTGCGGGCTTAAGGCCGGCCAGCGAGTGCTGCTCGCGCCGATGTCTTATTGCGGCGTCTGTCAAAAGTGTGTCGCTGGGATACAGAATGAGTGCCCGGCGTTCACCGCGCTTGGCAATGCCGTGGACGGTGGCAACGCGGAGTTGATCGCGGTGCCGGCCGCAAACATCCTGCCCATTCCCGATACTCTTTCGTTTGATCAAGCCGCCAGCGTTCCGTTGGTTTTTTTGACGGCTTGGCACATGCTGGTGGGTCGGGCGAAAATTCGCCCCGGTCAAACTGTTTTGGTGTTGGGCGCGAGTTCAGGTGTCGGAATCGCCGCCATCCAAATCGCCAAGATGTTCGACGCGCGGGTGATTACCACGGCGGGAGACGAACAGAAGCTGCAAAAAGGCCGCGAACTGGGCGCGGATTTCGGCATCGATCATTACAAACAGAAGATTTCTTCCGAGGTCCGCAAGATCACCAACAAGGAAGGGGTCGATATCGTCGTCGAGCACGTGGGCGCGGCGACGTGGGACGAGAGCATGAAGTCCGTCAAGCCCGGCGGCGTGATCGTGACTTGCGGCGCTACCGCTGGGCCAACGGTTGCGTTCGATCTGCGCTTCCTTTTTGCGCGCCAGTTGTCTTTTCTCGGATCTTACATGGGTACCATGGGCGAGTTCCACGAAGTGATGTGGCACGTTTTTGCGGGACGGCTCAAGCCCGTGGTTGACCGTACATTTCCATTGCAAGAAATCAGGGACGCGCACGACTACCTCGAAAAGAGTTCCATGTTCGGGAAGGTTGTGCTCACCATCTAGCCGCCCGCGAGAGTTGGCCCCGCTGTTTGGTGGACTCGTTACAGCAGGAGTAAAATCGAATTATCATGAGTCAGAACTTCGGACCTTACGTTGACGTTCAGGACGGCAAGCGCGTAGTCAAAGACCTCGAGTTTGGCAATCCGACGCCAGAGGGCCTGGTGTTAACTACCCTCGACAGCGCCGTCAACTGGATGCGCAAGAATTCCATCTGGCCGATGACTTTCGGCTTGGCCTGCTGCGCCATCGAAATGATGTCGATGGGTGCTTCGCGTTTCGATATTGCCCGCTTCGGGGCCGAAGTTTTCCGGCCGTCGCCGCGCCAGTCCGATTTAATGATCATCGCGGGCCGAGTGTCGAACAAAATGGCACCGGTGATCCGAATGCTGTGGGAACAGATGCCCGAGCCGAAGTGGGTGATCTCCATGGGCGCCTGCGCGACATCCGGCGGAGTCTTTCAAAACTACGCGCTGGTGCAGAGCGTAAATCAGGTGATTCCGGTCGACGTTTACGTGCCGGGCTGTCCTCCACGGCCGGAACAGCTGATCTATGCCATCACGTTGCTTCAGGACAAAATCCAGAAGGAACGTGGCACCATCAAGCGCGCGCTGAACATTTCCAGTCAGCCGTAGAATTCCGAATCGTCGCGTTTTTCTTTCTTCCGGCGTGATAAAACGAGTCATGCCAAAACCCCTGCGGCGTCGTTCGCCGGAAACTATCATTGCGCGCGCGCCATGCCGCGTCGACCTTGCCGGCGGCACCATGGACATCTGGCCGCTGTATCTCTTCCATCCCGGCGCGCTCACGTTGAATTTCGCGGTGAACATACGAGCGACTTGCCGTCTAACTCCGACCCCGGGGAAGGCGATCAAGCTGCGCTCGCTCGATACCGGTCGCGAAGAAAAATTTGCCAGTCTGAAGCACCTGGTCGCCGCGAAAAGTTACCAGCTGCCGCTGGTTGCTCACGCGGTGCGATTCTTTGCTCCCACCGAGGGCTTCGCAGTGGAAACACACTCAGAATCTCCGGCCGGAGCCGGGATTTCCGGTTCTTCTGCGCTGATGATCGCGACGGCCGCAGCCCTATCCCGTTTCACAGAGCGCGAAATCACGCTGGAGCCTCTCCGCGAAATTGCTCAAAATTTAGAAACGCAGGTGATTCAGGTGCCCACCGGTTGCCAGGATTACTATCCAGCACTCTACGGCGGGGTGAGCGCGATACATCTCGATGTGGATGGAATCCACCATGAGACGGTGCAAGTTACTCCTCAAGACATCGAGTCGCGCTTTGTGCTTGCATACACAGGAGCGCCGCGAAAATCCGGTATCAACAACTGGGAAGTGTTTAAGGCCCACTTGAACGGCGACAAGCGCGTATTCCAGAATTTCGAACGAATTTCGGAAATCGCCCGCGAAATGCATCCGGCCTTGGCCGCTCACAAGTGGAACGAAGTTGCCCGGCTCCTACGCGAGGAATGGAAGTCGCGCCGGACCAATGCTCCCGGCATCGCCACGGCGCTGATCGACCGCCTGATCGCCGCGTCCTCAAAGAACGGGGGCGTTGCCGCCAAGGTCTGCGGAGCGGGCGGCGGCGGATGCGTGATCTTTCAGGTCGAAAAAGGAACAACTGGCCGCGTCGCGCAGGCAGTAGAAGAAGCCGGTGGACGCATCCTACCCCTGCAAGTAGCCCAGGAAGGGTTGCAAATGGCCGAGGGCCGTACTGAGTGAGAGTTTTCAGGGAACGGCGCCGGCTGGGGAATTTCGATGTGCAAATCGATCTCGCGGCGTATACTCTGGGCTAGGTGGTGCGTTATGAACGGCATTCTCTCCGCCTCCTCCCGGTTCCGCAATAATTTTCCCGTAATAGTTGCCGTGTGTTGTCTGGCCAGTTTCCCCGTCTACGGCACCGACATCCCGAAACAACCGGCGCCTCACATGTCGCACGAGACTCGCATGAATTTAGTGCGTGCGTTTGAAGCAGACCTCGTCTACATCCGCACGTCGTTTCCCATGGGTACGAAGGGTCTCACGTTGAAGGAGGGTGCCCTGAGCCCCGGTGGAATCGAACTGCAACAGATGCTGACAATGTGGGGTCCAGCGGTGAAGGCTGGCGATCAGGCCCGCATCAGCAGCATTGAGTTCAAGGGGAATGCGATCCATTTCGAAATCAACGGCGGCCCGATCAAGAAGCAGAAGTGGTACCAGAGGATTTCGGTGGGAGGGGCAGGCGGAGAAACGCCAATCGCGCCGACAGACGCGGGCGCGAACCCTCGCGGATCCTACGTTGATTTAGTGTTTTCGAACTACATTCCTGAACTCGACCCTGCGCAACTCAAAGAATTGCTGCGCCCGGTATTCGATTTCAACTCCAAATCAGCTCAGGAAGCGTACCTCGAAACCGTGCCCCCCAAGGCTAAAGAGGCAATCACGAATCATCAGGTTTTAGTGGGGATGAATCGGGAGATGGTGATCTGCGCTAAAGGCCGTCCCGCGCAGAAAGTCAGGGAAAAGGAAGACGATGTCGAGCATGAAGATTGGGTCTACGGCGAACCGCCGCATGACGTGGATTTTGTTCGTATCGTCGGCGACGAGGTTGTGCGCGTTGAGACCATGA
The DNA here is from genome assembly GCA_963771505.1 of Terriglobia bacterium. Classification (GTDB taxonomy): domain Bacteria; phylum Acidobacteriota; class Terriglobia; order Terriglobales; family Acidobacteriaceae; genus JAJPHW01. The sequence goes on along the minus strand of CAVYTO010000002.1, from coordinate 408,633 downwards.
AGGTGAACGGACAGAAAACCGTGCGCACCGCCCGGGAGGTTGATCTGCGTCCTAAAGGCGATGAGGACGCCAGCAGCGGCGTGAAGCCGGGCGATCGGCCAAACTCCGCTCCTACGTTGCGCCGTCCCGGTGAGGAAATGCCCACCCACTCATCGGATTCGCCGAGTTCCTCCCGCCCGCTACCACCGACGGCGCCAACATCGTTGATTGCGCAGCGCTGAATTGTAGCTTTTTTTCCTCCTGCTGCCGATTGCCTGAGGCCTGGAGAGATTTTTCATTCCTGGTTTATGCTCCCAACTGGTTTGCTTCAAGTCTCCAGCCTCATTTTTTGCCGAAGAGTAAATGACAACGCCACACAAGTTTACAAATATCGCACTGGGGGTTTCGTACTAGCAATGCTCCACTGTTTCCCCGAGTTTTCGTAGCCAACGTTAACAATAGAACGACGAGATTGCATAATGACCGCAAAATATTGCAACTGTTTATAGATCGGGTCTCTCAAACTTGGCTACAGAAGCGGAATTCGCTTGACTTTATGATCGAGAGGAATAGGATTCTGTTCCGCGGACAGATTGCGAAAAATTGAGCGAACACAAAAACATTCTGTCCGATCGTTTCAACTCAAAAGTAAAACTCCCAGGAGGAAATACCTTGAAGAAAACGTTTTTTGCAATGGCGATGATGGCAACATTTACACTGGCTGCGATGGCCGCGGATTCCGCGAAAGCATCCCAGCACTACTCCGCTGGCGACGCTGGCAAGACGATCACCACCAAGATCGTTCCTGCTTCGATCGTTCCGGTCTGCAGCAAGCGCACTTGCAGCTTCTACGGCGGCGACCTGAATCCTAGCGACACCAACGCAGCCGGACTGTCCGACGAAAACACGCTGTTCATCCCTGGCTCCAACACCTACGGCACCATCACCCCGGCTGCCAACACCACCGTTCACGGGATCTTCTTCAACGTTCAGATCAGCGCGATCCCGACCGCTCCTTTCACCGGCAGCTATGACATCCGCAGCGGCGTCACGGATGGCAACGGCGGCACCGAAATCCAGAGCAGCAACGGCTCCGTCACCGCCTACGGCAAAGTGACTGGCCGCAGCTTCCTGGGCTTGACCGAATTCAGCGTGATCATCCCGGTCACTCCTGCGGTTAACCTGACCGCCGGCACCTCCTACAACTTCAACGTTACCGCAGATTGCCTCAACTCGAGCGATGCGAACTGCAGCAGCGGCCGTATGTTCGTTTCCAACACCACCCAGCAGACCAACGGCATCAACACCGCTTGGGAGCCCGCTGGCCAGCTGTTCCTGAACTCGGCTTTCTTCGGGTTCACCTATGCCAACTGGTGCGACGGCAGCTTGGGCCTCAACGCCCAGCAGTGCGCCGACATGTCCTTCGGCTTGTTCTAGTCGCAGGCAGTTCGCAGCAAAAATTACGGGGGCAGGGAAACCTGCTCCCGTTATTTTTTTGGGATCGAGATTATTCCAAATTCGACAATCAGCGGCGAAAGAATAAATACCAACCGTTGTCATTCCAAGAAAGCGACGAATCTGCTTTTAGGGAGCAGCACTACCTCGCGGTACTGTGAGCTACGCGAGCAGCGTCAGCAGGTCGGCGGCGGCGCGATCTGTCGCGTGGCGGGCGACGTCGCCCTCAACCAGATAGTCTCCGAGGACAGGCTTCACTCCCAGGGCGGCGATGGCTTGGAGGTCGCAATCGATTTGCGTCGCGCCTTCCTCGGCATACCGCGCCAATATCTTTGGCGAGGCTTTAGTGCAGTTGAGCAGAGCGTAGTCAAAGAGTTTGCCATCGGCGTGCTGGTTGAGGGCGCGGATGTGGTCGGCGGCGGTGCGTCCGAGGCTCTCGTTGGCCTGCGTCATCAGGTTGCAGACGTAGACTTTCACGGCTGGCGATTGCACGATCGCCTCAGAGATGCCTTTTACCAGAAGGTTCGGAATCAGGCTGGTAAAGAGCGAGCCGGGCCCAAGTGTGATGATGTCGGCGCGTGCGATAGCCTGTAGCGTTTCCGGCATGGGTTCAACCTCGGAGGGAAGCAATGCCAGCTCGCGAATTCGCACGTGGCTCGCCGTGATATTGGTTTCTCCGCGAACGCGTGTACCGTCTTCCATAAGCGCTTCCAGTTCGACGTTAGAAGCGGTGGCGGGGTAGATATGCCCTCGAGTGGCAAGAATCTCTGACGACAGGCGGACGGCCTCGCCAAAATCGCCGGTAATCGACGTAAGCGCAGCCAGAAAAAGATTGCCAAAACTGTGGCCTTCGAGTCCCTCGCCTTTGTCGAAGCGATGCTGAAAGAGGCGAGAGAGCAAGGCTTCGTCCTCGGAAAGCGCAACGATGCAGTTGCGGATGTCGCCGGGTGGGAGCATGTTGAAGTCTTTGCGCAGGCGGCCGCTGGAGCCGCCGTCATCGGTCACGGTAACGACAGCCGACAAATCGCGGATTGAAGGCTGAGAGGGATCCCGTTTGGTCGCAGAAGAAACGACGTAGCGCTTCAACCCCTTCAAAAGCGTGGACAGGCCAGTGCCTCCGCCGATCGCGACCACGCGAAGATTCTGGCGGGGAGGGTTCGCAGCCCTTGCGGGTTGCTCGATTTTCTCCATCGAGAGGCTAGTAATCCTCTTCTGGGAGGTCAGTGGATTCTTCGAACTCGCCCGCCGGATCGGGATACAGCAGTTCCGTGAAGCGCGGGTCTTCGACCAGTTTGTGGAAGTCAGAATCGTTTCGTGCCTGAAAACGAAGGGCCGGATTGTGCCGAATGGCGTCATTCAACTGACGCAGCGAGTCTTCAAAGCGTCCAGTCAGGCAATCGAGCGCGGCCAGACCGTAGCAGATGTAATCGCTGTTCGGAGTGCGTTGCGACAGCGTGTCGAGATGCTCGCGCGCGCCCACATAATCGCCCATATTCATCAGCGAAACCGCGTAGTCATAGTGCTCTTCCGCGCTCTTGAATTGGTTGGCGGCCGAGCGTTCCAATTGCTGCGTGCACGCGCTTAGATGGACGGACGCGCGGTCGGCCAGCTCGCGGCTGGGGCCGGAGACCGCTTTTTGCAGATGGGTTCGCGCTTTGTCAAACTTGTGTTCCTGCATGGCACGCAATCCCGCTTCATAGCTCTGCACTGCCTGGGTGTGCCGCGGATCTTCCGTCTGCGCCTTCTTAGGTGCGGTCTTCTGGGCCATTTGTAGCACTCTTCCTGTGGTCTTCGTGGTGAACACTCCTTTTGCAATGGGGCGTGTCATATCACTGAATGGTTGCGGCGGCTTGCAAGTCCACCTGTTTCCATTCGCCTTTGATGATGCCCTGACGAATCTGCGCGGCGGATTTGCCCTGCTTGTGCTGCGTATACGTGTAATACAGCTCTTTCAGACAAGTGGAACACTGCGCCCCATGCGTGCCTTCGAAACAGCTATGCAGACTCTTATGTCCCATGCCGCGGTCGCAATAACAGTAGCAAGGTTCCTGATGCAGCAGGGCGGGAATGGTTGCCGCCAATTCGTAGGCGTGGGTCTGGTTAGGCTGCATGTTCCCTCCCCAAAGCTGGTCTTTTCCCAAGAGCGGCGGCTGGTCAGCCGCTTTTGCGGCCGGAGCCGGCTCGTAAGCCGGAACCCGTGCCTCTTCCTGAGACTTGGCCCAGGGGGAAGACACCAGGAAGGTAAAGACCGCTAGCAAAATCAGCGTAAACCAATGTTTGTGCATGAAGAAGCTGTCCTTTGAAAACCAATTTAATTGTAACCCGAATCAACCGAAGGCTCTAGCCAGACCAGGTTCGAGAGGATCGAGGAAGATATAGAATCATTCGAGCACATGACAGAGGGCATTCAGGGCGACGAGCGCGTTGGGGCGATAGAAGGCGATTTGCATGCTCAACCCATTGTTCCATCTGGAGACGCCAAGCCCGCACCAGATCGAACAGGATTGCTCACAGTGTGGTTGCGGGATTTGATCATTTCCCTGGCGATTTCCTGCTTCATCATCATCTTTCTTTACCAACCGGTGAAGGTTGAAGGTACGAGCATGATGCCGTCCCTCGACGACCAGGAGCGAATATTCGTCAACAAGTTCGTCTACCGCCTGGAACCGATTGAACGCGGCGATATCGTGGTTTTCCGCTATCCGCGCGACCCGTCGAAGAGCTTCATTAAGCGAGTCATCGGCGTTGGTGGCGACCGGATCAGGATTGACGACGGCGAAGTATATGTCAACGGCAAGCGCCTGGAAGAAGATTACGTGCCCCGCGAATACGGCGATTTGCGGTCCTATTTTGAGTTGACGGTGCCGAAAAACAGTTTTTACGTGCTGGGAGACCACCGCAGCTTGTCGAACGACAGTCGCGATTTCGGCCCAGTCGGCGCAGGATATATTTACGGCAAAGCCGTGTTCGGATACTGGCCGATGGACAAACTGGGACGGTTGCGCTAGTTCCAGAGCCCTGCCTCAAATAGAGAACTTCTTCTTACAGGCATTGGTAACTCTTGGCCGATCCGGGCAAGCCTGTTAAACTCTATAAAATCCACTCCCCCGGAGACTAAATGCAAGCTATCCTTGCGCTGGAAGACGGCAGAATCTTCCGAGGCAAAGGCTACGGAGCCAAGGGCGAATGTCAAGGGGAAGTAGTTTTCAATACTTCCATCACCGGCTATCAGGAAATTTTTACCGATCCTTCTTATAGCGGCCAAATCGTAGTCCTCACCAACCCTGAAATCGGCAACTACGGCACCACGCCTGACGACAACGAATCGAACCGTCCTTACATTGAAGGGCTGATCGTGCGCGAGTTTTCGCGCGTCAGCTCTAACTGGCGATCACAACAGGTGGCCGAGGAATTCCTGGAGAAATTCAAGATTCCCGTGCTTGCCGACATTGATACGCGCGCTCTGGTGCGTCACCTTCGCGACAACGGCGTGATGCGCGGCGTGATCTCGACTTTGGAAAGCAACACCGAAAAATTGATCGCCAAGTCGCGCTCGTTCCCCAAGATGGACGGCACAGATCTCGCGAAAGTCGTGAGCACGAAACATACCTACGTTTGGGAAACAGGCGAACGCTCGCACTTGCCGGATGAGTTAGTAGGAGTAAAAGACGAACCAGCGCGCTTTCATGTTGTCGCCTACGACTTCGGTATCAAGCACAACATTCTGCGAAAACTCCGCGCCGAGGGTTGCAAAGTCACCGTAGTTCCCGCGGAAACGAAACCTGAAGATGTGCTGGCGCTGAAACCGCAAGGAGTGTTTCTGTCGAATGGCCCGGGTGACCCCGAACCCTGCACCTATGCGGTGGACAGCATTCGACGGCTGATGGGACGCGTGCCGATTTTCGGAATCTGCCTCGGGCATCAGCTCACGGGGATCGCTTTGGGCGGCAAAACATTCAAGCTGAAGTTCGGCCACCACGGCGGAAACCATCCGGTCAAGCAACTGAAGAACGGCAAAATCGAAATCACCGCGCATAATCACAACTTCGCTGTCGATCCAGACTCGCTTCCGCAAAGCGAAGTCGAACTCACGCACATAGATTTAAACGACAACACGCTGGAAGGATTGCGGCATAGAAATTTGCCGCTGTTCAGCGTGCAATATCATCCGGAAGCCGCACCCGGTCCTCACGATTCGCATTATCTGTTCAAGGACTTCGTGAAGATGATGGAAGAGTGGAAGGGATGAATGTACAAAAACAGAGCTTTGAAAGGGCGCAGCTTTAGCTGCGCCATACCTGGTTGTACTTAGCCTTCGCGCCGCGAGGCGCAACTGCATGAGACCTAAACGAGAACACGCGACCCGCAATGCACAAACCTACATGGTCACGGCGACAACGTGGCAGCGGCGGGCCCTGTTCTTGAATGAAAAATGGGCAAGCCTCTTGATCGACACGCTGTATCACTATCGGAACTCCGCCTATTTTCTGCATGAATTTGTGATCATGCCCGATCACATTCATGTGTTGTTGACACCTCTCGACAGTTTGGAGAGAAGCGTCCAAGTCATTAAAGGCGGATTTTCCTATCGCGCGAAGAAAGAACTTGGCTCAAGCATGGAGGTTTGGCAACCGGGATATTCCGACCACCGTATCCGCGATGCAGAAGATTTCGCGCTTCATGTTGCGTATATCAGGCAGAATCCGGTGAGCAAAAATTTAGTTGAACTCGAGTCTGACTACGCATACTCATCCGCGCAGGTTGGCTTTGATCTGGACCCGGTCCCTCAGGGGCTAAAGCCCGAGCTGTTGCCGGGGGAAATCGGCGCGGCTGAAGCCGCGCCCTTTCAAAGCACCAACGCAATAGCTGAAATGCAAGCAACAACGGCTCAGACCGCGAATCCGCGCCAGACAAATGACTCCTTCGTCGATCAAAGAGTGGAAATGAAGAAAACTGCATAAATGCCTAAACGAACTGACATACACAAGATTCTGATCCTCGGCTCTGGGCCCATCATCATCGGCCAGTCGGCTGAGTTCGATTATTCCGGAACTCAAGCCTGCAAAGCGCTTAAGCAGGAAGGCTACGAAGTCATCCTCGCGAACTCGAACCCGGCCACCATCATGACCGATCCGGAGAGCGCCGATCGCACTTACATCGAGCCGCTCACGCCGGATTTTCTCGAAGAAATCATTCGCGTCGAGCGTGAAATGTCGCCGCACGCCGGTTTCGCGATCCTTCCCACCGTCGGCGGCCAGACTGCGCTCAACCTCGCCATCGATCTTTCTGATTCGGGCATCCTGGAAAAATACAACGTGCAGTTGATTGGCGCACAGATAGGCGCGATCAAAAAAGCCGAAGACCGCCTTTTCTTCAAAGACGCGATGCAGAAAATCGGTCTTGACGTCCCGAAGTCGGCGCTGGTCGGCAATCTTAAAGATGGCCTCGAGTTCGCGGGCAAAATCGGATTCCCCGTCATCATCCGCCCGTCGTTTACCTTGGGCGGCAGCGGCGGCGGCATTGCTTACAACCGTGAAGAAATGGGCGAAGTGCTTTCTCGCGGCCTCGATTTTTCGCCAGTCCACGAAGCATTGATCGAAGAATCCGTCCTGGGATGGAAAGAGTTCGAGCTCGAGGTGATGCGCGACACGAAGGACAACGTCATCATCATCTGCTCGATCGAAAACTTCGATCCGATGGGAGTGCATACCGGCGATTCGATTACCGTCGCCCCCGCGCAGACACTTACCGACCGTGAGTACCAGATGATGCGCGACGCTTCGTTGGCGATTATTCGCGAGATCGGCGTTGAAACCGGTGGATCGAACATTCAGTTCGGCATCGACCCGGAAAACGGCCGCATGGTCGTGATCGAGATGAATCCGCGCGTGTCGCGATCGTCGGCCCTGGCTTCAAAAGCTACCGGTTTTCCCATTGCGAAGATTGCCGCCAAGCTAGCCGTGGGGTACACGCTGGATGAAATCCCCAACGACATTACGCGCAAGACCCCGGCATGTTTCGAGCCATCGCTCGATTACGTGGTGGTCAAAATCCCAAAATGGCAATTCGAGAAATTTCCCGGGGCGGACGAAAATCTCGGCCCGCAGATGAAGTCGGTTGGCGAGGTGATGGCCATCGGCCGGACGTTCAAAGAAGCGCTGCTTAAGGGCGTTCGCGCGCTCGATACCGGCAAGAAACTGGGGTCGGAGAAGATCGAGCCAAAGATCCTGACGCAGCGCTTGGTCACGCCTCATCCCGAGCGCTTGTCCTACGTCCGCTATGCACTGCGCCAAGGCCACACCGTAAAGCAACTCGCGAAGATGACGTCAATGGACCCGTGGTTCTTGTACCAACTCAAAGAAATTAACGACATGCAGCTTGAGCTGGAAAAGCACCCGATGGCTTCCATTCCTACCGAAGTGTTGCGCGATGCGAAGCGAATGGGAATATCCGACGGGCGGCTCGCCGGCATTTGGCGGCTTGACGGCAAAGGCGCTCATGCGCAAGTCCGGCATTTGCGGAAGAAGCATGGTGTCACCCCAGTCTACAAGCGCGTGGACACGTGCGCGGCAGAGTTTGAAAGCTTCACGCCTTATCTCTATTCGACCTACGAAGACGAAGACGAAGCCACGCCCACCGCCAAGAAAAAAGTGATCATTCTCGGCAGCGGGCCGAACCGCATCGGGCAGGGAATCGAGTTCGATTATTGCTGCTGCCACGCCGCGTTCGCGCTGCGCGACGATGGATTCGAAACCATCATGATCAACTGCAATCCGGAAACGGTTTCGACGGACTACGACACCAGCGACCGTTTGTACTTCGAGCCGCTTACGTTCGAAGACGTAATTGAAGTTTGCGAGCATGAAGCCTCCGGCGGCGCGGAAGTTGGCGTGATCGTACAGTTCGGTGGACAGACTCCGCTAAACCTTTCCCTTCCTCTAAAAGCGGCTGGCGTGAAGATCATCGGCACATCGCCTGAGTCAATCGACTTGGCCGAAGACCGCAAGCGCTTCAATAAACTCCTCGAAGACCTCGAAATTCCGCAGGCTCCGGGGGTGATGGTCGCATCCGTTGAAGAAGCCATCGCCGGTGCCCGCAAAGTGCATTACCCGGTGCTGGTGCGGCCATCCTATGTGCTGGGCGGCAGAGCCATGGTGATCGCGTACGACGAAGAGACGGTCGTTCGTTACATGAAGGAGGCGGTTGAATATTCGCAGGACCGTCCGGTCTTGATCGATCATTTTCTCGAAGACGCGATCGAAGTCGACGTTGACGCGCTCTCTGACGGGGAAGACGTCGTGATTGGCGGCATCATGCAACACATTGAAGAAGCCGGCATTCACTCTGGCGATTCTTCCTGCGTCCTGCCGACAGTCGACATTTCAAAGAAGCTGCTCGACACCATGCGCGACTACACGTTCCGGTTGGCGCGCGCGTTGAATGTGATCGGCCTGATGAACATTCAGTTTGCCATCCCGCGCGGCAGCGGGACTTCAGGCGGCGACACAGTCTATGTGCTTGAAGTGAACCCGCGCGCTTCGCGTACTGTTCCTTATGTGTCGAAAGCCACGGGCATTCCCATGGCAAAGATCGCGGCCCGATTAATGACCGGACGAAAGCTCAAAGAATTTCTGCCGGAGAACATCAAAAATAAATCCGACCTCGATACCGGGCAATTCTTTTACGTGAAGTCTCCGGTCTTTCCGTGGAACAAATTTCCTGGAGTGGATACAGTGCTGGGGCCGGAAATGAAATCCACTGGCGAAGTGATGGGTGTTGCCGCCACGTTCGGCGAAGCCTTTGCCAAGGCGCAGATCGCGGCTGGGCAGAAGCTGCCGACCACCGGGACGATCTTCATCAGCGTTACCGACCACGACAAGCCCCATATCGGTGCGCTGGCCCGGAAGTTTTTCGAAATGGGGTTCAAGCTGGTGGCAACAGCCGGCACCGCCGACGTGATCGAGAATGCAGGCATGCCTTGCGACCGCGTCTACAAAGTGAAAGAGGGCCGACCCAACGTAGTTGATCTCATCAAGGGCGCAGGAGTACAGCTGATCATCAACACCCCGACTGGCCTGGAGCCTTGGTTTGACGAAAAAGCCATCCGTCGGGCTGCGGTAAATGCGCGCATAGCGTCAATTACAACGCTTTCGGCCGCGCGCGCCGCCGCGGAAGGCATAGCAGCGCTGCAGGTGGGCAAAGTCAATGTAAACGCGTTGCAGAAGTTGCACGCGGACCGGGTCATAGCTCCTGCGGTTACTCGAAGGAGTTGAGTGTATGAATCCTAACTCCACGCTGATCCGTAAATGGTTCGACGAAGTATGGAATCAAGGTCGGGAGCAGACAATCGACGAGATGTGCTCCCCTGACGCAGTTGGCTTTGGTCAAGCCGAACACGGCATTCCAATGAAGGGCCCAGAGCACTTTAAGCAATTTTGGCGCGGGTTTCGTGCAGCATTTTCCGAGATTCACCTTGAAGTGGAAGATTCGTTTGAAGAGGGTGACAAAGTATTGGCGCGCTGGACGTTGAGTATGAAGCATACCGGCACTTTTCAAGGCATAGCCCCAACGTCTAAGGCGGTGAGTATCCGCGGCATGAGCATGCAACGCTTTGCTGGCGGCAAGATTGTAGAAGCGTGGGACAACTGGGATCAACTTGGTTTGCTGGTTCAGCTGGGCGTGATTCCGCAGCCGAAGTTTGTCTGAACCGTTCCACGCGTTGCGACCCCATTTATTTTCCTGCAAAACAAGTGATACGCTGACTTGGCATGCTGCTTTCTGGAATATTTCCCGCTCTTACCACGCCGTTTTATCCCGACGGTAAGGTCTACTTCAAGAAAATTGAAGCCAATGGCGACCACTACTCTAAGACTCCGGTAGCGGGAATTGTCGCGCTCGGCTCGACTGGCGAGGCAGTGATGCTTACCTACCAGGAGAAATGCGACGTGCTCAAATCGGTGCGATCGGTCACATCGCCTGAAAAGGTGCTGATTGCCGGAACCGGGGCGGAATCGGCGATCGAGACCCTCGCGCTCACCGAATATGCCGCTGGCTTAGGTTTCGATGTTGCTCTCGTGCGGACGCCGCACTTTTACAAAAAACAGATGCAGCCTGCGAACCTTCTGGCTTTCTACCGCTTTGTGGCTGACCGCTCGCCGCTGCCGGTGCTGATTTACAGCGTGCCTGGGTTCACCGGATACGACATGCCGGCCGAATTAGTGACTGAACTCGCCGGCCACCTAAATATTATTGGCATTAAGGAATCAAGCGGGGATGTGGAGAAAGTCCGAAAGATGGTCGAAGGCACACGCCACATTCAGCGCATGGCGACCGTAACTGAAGTATTCGCGGCGGCCACTCCGCGAATGATGCAATCCCCAGATCCGGATGTCGGCGGGGAACTGGTGACGATTGGCGGCGCAAGTAAAAGTTCCTTGCCGACCGTCGCGAAGATCAAGACTAGACAAAAGCAAGTGGGATTCCAGGTACTGGTTGGAGCGGCTCAGAAACTCGAGCCTTCACTTCAGGCGGGTGCAGTCGGAGCGGTGCTCGCTTTCGCCGATCCGGCGCCGACCGCGTGCTACGAAATCTATGCCGCTTGGAAAGAAGGCGACCATGAGCTTGCCCGCCTGAAGCAGGACCGAATTTCAAAAGCTGCACAGCGGATCGTGGGCGATTTCGGCGTTGGCGGTGTGAAATATGCGATGGAACTCAACGGATACTACGGCGGCCCGCCGCGCCTGCCGCTATTGCCGCTAACCGCCGATGGGAAGAGCGAGATCGAAGCTCTTTTGGTGGACATCCGCAACTAAATTGGCCGTCGAACCGCGCCTGTGGTAACAATAGTCCGATGAAAAATCGAACCGGAGTCAGAGTTTCGAGTTTAGTTGTCTGCCTTCTTGTCGCGAGCACAATGCTCGGAAAAGAAACCGGACAGGATGTCTTGTGGCCATCCTCTGGGACTGCGATTGTGAAGTTCACGTTCGGCAAATTCAAGGAGGTTGGTGGCTTTGGCAATCAGAAGACCTATGTCATCGATACGACGGCACAGAATCTTGGGGCCAAAACGATATCGAATGCGACTTTCGCATTGTATCTTTTTGACAAGAATAAGATTCGCATCGGCGAAGGGCTGCTAAGCCTCGCAAATGTCGGCGCAGGAGAGACAATAAAATTCGCAACCGACGTGAGCACACCGGGAAATCCAGTCACATTAGCGGTGGTTGCGAAATACCTGCCTCCCGAGTTGCAAGCCGGCGCTCCACCTAAGGCGATCTCAATCACCGTCAATTCGGTTCCCCAAGAAGCGCGGTTGAAAGTTGATGGCGTAGAGGTGGGGATGACGCCTAAGATGGTGCAGGTCGGGCCCGGTAAACATCTGTTGGAATTCGCTAAGGAAGGATTCAGCGGTGGTCGCTTTCCATTGGAGATCGGGCCGAATGATTTGTCCGGAGCGAGCGTGAGTTACGAGCTTGGCACGTCGTCACATGACAGCATCGAACTACGTGACGGCAGCGTCTTGACGGGCGATTTGGAAACAATGAGCGCGACCGAAGTGGCGATCAAAGTTGGTGGCAGTTTACAGCGTCTTGACAGGAATCAAGTGAAGCGGATCGTCCTTACCCAGCGTGATCCCCCGCAGTAGTGGTCTCGGGTTAGTTGTGGTTAAGAGGGACTCTGCTGTAGAATATAGAACGAACGTTCGAACTTATGAATTCCCCTGTATCCAATCCGGTTCCTTCCACATTGGTCAATCGTTCAGGAGGGACGGCGATTTCTGGGAGCCGCTTTGACCGGAGGCTGGGCAAAATCCTCGACCACGCCACGGAAGTTTTCTACGAAAAAGGATACGAAGGGGCGTCCATGCGCGATCTCTCGCGCGCCAGCGGCATGTCGCTCGCAGGGCTCTATCACTACTTTGAGTCCAAAGAGAAGCTTCTTTATCTCATTCAAAAACACACCTTCTCGACGATCGTCGGCCAGCTGCGGGAGCGGCTCGACGAAACGCCCGAGCCGGAAGCACGCATTCGCGTTTTCATCCTGAATCATCTGGAATATTTTCTAGCGAACCAGAAAGCGATGACTGTGCTTTCCCACGAAGATGACGCGTTGACGGGCGATATGGGTGCTGAAGTCGCGTCCATCAAGCGGGAGTATTACCGCATCTGCATCGGTCTGCTTGAAGATCTCAAGCGCCAGCAGGGACTACAATTTAACAGTCGAGTCGCAGTGTTAAGCCTGTTCGGAATGGTCAACTGGATTTACACCTGGTACAACCCTCGTTCCGACGCGAAAGCGCAAGAGCTGGCGCGAGAAATGGGCGATCTGTTTCTGTCGGGGATTTGCGCGAAGAGAGTCGTTGGTCGCAACAAGAAATCACAATTATCAATGTCAAAATCAAATCGAGCTTGAGCGAAAAGGAGTTGTTATATGGCAACAACAATGGAACCGCAAACCGCCGAGAAAACGCTGGTCAATTACCGCACCGACGGCGGCGTCGCAATCATCGAAATGTTCGATCCGCCAGCCAATACATACACCTACGAAATGAACCGGCAACTGGACGAAGCCATTCTCAAGGCGCGGATGGATAACGAGGTCTATGTGCTGCTGCTCACCGGAGCCGGCGACAAGTTCTTCTCAGCGGGGGCGAACATCAAAATGCTGTCGAGCGTTGACCCAACGTTCAAGTATTACTTCTGCCTTCACGCCAACGAGATGCTCCTGCGCCTGGAGCACACGCCGAAACTGGTGATCGCGGCAATCAATGGCCATTGCGTGGGCGGCGGACTGGAAATCGCGATGGCAGCCGACATCCGCATCGCGCGCAAAGACGCAGGCAAAATCGGCCTGCCCGAAGTCAACTTGGGCGTACTGCCCGGCACTGGCGGAACGCAGCGTTTGTCCCGCCTGGTCGGCAAGAGCAAAGCGATTGAGTTGATGGTGGTTGGTAATACGTTCTCGTTCGAGGAAGCGCTGGAGATGGGCATCATCAACGACATCTACGAGCGCGAAGATTTCATGAAGAACGTGATGGAATACGCAAAGCAATTCTGTCCGCCGAACAAAGCCGCAAAAGCTGTGGGACGCATTAAGCGCGCAGTGCAAACCGGCTGGGAAATTCCGATGGAATCGGCTCTGGCTGTGGAACGCGAGAATCAACAAATTCTCTTCCAGAGCGAAGATGCAAAAGAAGGCTTGGCAGCTTATGTCGAAAAGCGCCCCGCCGAATTCAAAGCCAAATAATATCGTGTGACGCGGGCGCCCTCGCCCGCGTCTGTTTGCTCAATCGATTTTTATAAATCAAGGAAATCATCATGCCGGGAAGAGTAGCGAAAATCGGGACGTTCAGCGACTGGGTCGGACTTTTTGACGATTGGCGTAAAGAAATTGGCGTCAATCACGACGATATTGCCAGCTTCAAATTCGACACTCTTTACGGCGCGATCGAAACGGACGAGATTCAGTTCGGCCACTTCAAAGGCCGCGCCAAGTGGGAGAATCTGCGGCAGATTCCCACGCAGCAAATGCGCGACGCGCTGATGAATATGATCGTCTACCAGGGCGACACCGAATTTGCCAGTTGCGAACAGCAGCGGCATCTTTTTCACATGGCCCCTACCGACTACGACCGCCGAGCGCTGACGCGCGTGATGATTGAAGAAATGCGACATGGCTGGCAGATGTGCGCCTTGCTGGTGGAACATTTTGGCTACTCTGGCAAGGTAGAAGCGCAGAAGATGCTCGAGCGTCGTGCATTTGAAAACAAGCGCCTTCTCGGAGCGTTCAACGTCGACGTCGACAACTGGATGGATTTTTTCACCTACACCGATTTCGTCGACCGCGACGGTAAATTCCAGCTGCAAATGCTCAAGTATTCCGCGTTTGCTCCTCTGGGCCGCTCTATGTCCTACATGCTTCGTGAAGAAGCTTTTCATATGGGTACCGGTAACGACGGCTTGCGGCGCATTGTGCAGGCGGGAGTGATTCCGGCGTGGCTCATCCAGAAATACCTGAACAAGTGGATATCAAGTTCCTACGATTTGTTTGGCACCGATCATTCTTCGTCAGCGCACTGGGCGTATGTATGGGGCATCAAGGGGCGATATGACGAGCCGAAAAACGATACCGTCGCGTCGCTTGACGATCTCAACGATTACAACCGCCAGCTCTACCGCGATGAAGTCGCGGGCTTGGTGGCCCGCCTGAACAATGTTCTGCGGGAAGGCGAACCAAGGCTTTATGCGCCAGACATCAAATTCAATCGCGTGATTGGGAAATGGGCAGGACAGAGATTTCATGCGCAGACGGGCGAGTCGCTCGACGATGCCGCGTATGAGCAGCATTTAAAAGACTTCATGCCCAGCGTGGCAGATAAGCAGCTGCTGCTAGACACCATCAACAACGAGAAAAAATGGATCGCAGAAAAAGAAGGCGCGCGCGATCCGCTAGCGAGCATTGGCGAAGTGCGGAAGTCAGCGATCAATATCTAGTTTGGAAGAGCAGATTCCTCACCGCTAAAGCGGTTCGGAATGACAAGGCTTCTATTGTGTAATCTGGGTGCATAACAATGTCATGCCCAACCACTGAAGTGTCGCGGGTCGCGGTCGACACGCAGCCTCCCGTGGCTCGCATTTCACTCAACAATCCTCCGTTGAACGTGATAGACATCCCGTTGATGGAGGAACTGTCGTCCGCGTTGGAAGAGGCATGCGCCCGCCCGGACGTTTCTGTCGTCATCTTGCAGGGCGCAGGCACAGTTTTCTCGGCCGGAGTCGATGTAGCCGCTCACACACCCGATAACGTTTCCAACATGCTCACCGGCTTTCACGCGATCATGCATGCAATCGTCAACAGCCGAAAAGTGATCGTCGCAGCGGTGCAGGGACACGCGCTCGGCGGCGGAGCGGAGCTGGCGATGGTTTGCGACATGGTCATCACCACTGCAAACGCGAAGTGGGGATTCCCAGAGATTAAGCTGGGCTGCTATCCTCCGGTCGCTGTGACCGCGCTTGCCGCCCTGATCGGACAGAAACAAGCGTCCGACTTGATTCTCACCGGACGGACAATTAATGGAATGGAAGCCGCGCGAATCGGCCTGGCAACGCGAGCCGTGCCGGAAGGAGGGCTAAACAGCGCAGTCAGCGAAGTGGTGGAACAACTCTCGAAACTCAGCCCTGCCGCGCTGGGGGTTACGAAGCACGCCATGTACAACTGGAGCGCCATTCACTTCGATAAAGGCATTGTCCGCGCCGAACAAATTTACTTAGAGGAACTCGTTAAAACCCAAGACGCTCAGGAAGGCATCAACGCGTTTCTCGAGAAGCGGCAGCCGAAATGGACAGGGAAGTAGTGGCGCTCGATTACGAACTCAACCCGGACGCGGTCAGCAACCTACGCAAGAATGGCGACTCCTTCATCCTGCTCGACGTCCGCGAGCCGTGGGAGTGCGACGCTGCGCAGATCTTCGGAAGCACCCACATTCCGATGGGCGACATTCCCAGCCGCGCCCATCAAGAACTCGACCCTGACGATCACATCGTTGTTGTCTGCCATCACGGCGTCCGGTCACTCAGCGTGACGAACTGGCTGCGACAACAGGGATTCGATAGAGCGCAATCGATGCGGGGGGGCATTGACGCCTGGTCGCGTCAGATTGACCCCACCGTCCCGCTATACTGATTGGCGTGATCACCGATTGCCACGTTCATATCCAGCCGATGGCGATGTTCAAGCCAGCCGCGCTCGATATGATGAAGTCAAAGCGCGCAAACTTCGACCAGATCGTCGAATTCTGCGAATCCCCAAAGGCATTTCTAAAATATCTGGACGCCGCCCGCGTCGACCGCGCAGCACTCATCAATTACGTCGCACCCGAGGTCATCGGATTTACTTCAGGCGTCAATCAGTTCATCGCCGACTACACGCGAGCGGACCCGAAACGCCTGCTGAGTTGCGGCAGCCTGCATCCCCGGCACACCACCAACGTAATGGCGGATGTTGAGCAGTTACTGCGGCTTGGCATTCGCATGATCAAGATCCATCCTCCACACCAGCTTTTGTATCCGAACGACTATCTGAAAGGCGTGAAGGAACTGGAAATCATTTACCGCGCCGCCGAGGCTAACGGTATACCGGTGATGTTTCACACGGGCACGTCGATTTTTCCCGGAGCAAGGAACAAATTTGGCGACCCGATTTATCTGGATGACGTTGCCGTGGATTTCCCTAAGTTAAAAATCCTGATGGCGCATGGCGGGCGTCCGCTGTGGATGGACACCGCCTTCTTCTTACTGCGCAGACACGCGAACGTTTTTCTCGACATCAGCGGAATTCCGCCCAAAACATTGTTGAAATCATTCCCGAGACTCGGCGAAATCGCCCACAAGACGTTATTTGGCACAGACTGGCCGGGTCCGGGCGTTCCCGACATCAAGAAAAATCTGGATGATTTCAGGGGGCTGGGGTTGGGCGCGATTGTGGAAGATCAAATTCTCAGCAAAACTGCTTTAGGCATTTGGCCCGATGCGTGAAGTAGATTTCCTGAAGCGAAGAAGCCGGTTGAGGGTCACACAACCC
The DNA here is from genome assembly GCA_963771505.1 of Terriglobia bacterium. Lineage (GTDB taxonomy): Bacteria > Acidobacteriota > Terriglobia > Terriglobales > Acidobacteriaceae > JAJPHW01. The sequence goes on along the minus strand of CAVYTO010000002.1, from coordinate 391,620 downwards.
ATTCACCGTTCGCTCAGCAGATGCCCCATCTTTTCTTTCTTAGTCTTCAGATATTCCTCGGCGTGCAGCGTGGGCGCGACTTCGCAGGGGATTCGCTCGACTACTTCGATTCCGCCGCGTTCCAGCGCCGCGACTTTATCGGGATTATTCGACAACAACCGCACGCGCTTGATCCCCAGGATGTTCAACATTTCGGCGGGCATGGCATAGCCGCGTTCGTCCGCCTGAAAGCCCAGGCGCTCGTTCGCTTCGACGGTGTCGAGGCCAGAATCCTGCAACTCGTAGGCTTGCAGTTTAGCCATCAGACCGATCCCACGCCCTTCCTGCTGTTCGTAGAGCAAGACACCCGCGCCAGCTTCGCCGATCATCCGCAAAGCTATTTCAAGTTGTTCGCGGCAATCGCAACGAAGCGAGCCGAAGACGTCGCCGGTGAGGCATTGCGAGTGGATGCGCACGAGCGGCGGCAAGGAATGCACGTCCCCCATCACCAGCGCCACAGCTTCCTCCGTACGTTGAGTGCCGTCCGCGCCGAAAATGCCGCGAAATCCATGCAGCGCAAATTTTCCCCATCGTGTGGGCAACTCGGCGGTTGCCATCTTTTTTACTTCAGGTGAAATCACATCTCGATTATAGAAGGTTGCCGCTACATTGTTTCCGCACAGACCCGCTACAATACGGCGGGGAGAATCCATGTCGAAATCGCGCAGGCGCTTCTTGGCTGAAACATCACTTGGTGTGTTGGGCACGGCCTTCACGGGACGCCTTCTGGCCCAGAATCCAACCGACGCTACCCCGGGCATGCCTCCGGCTTTCGGCGTGGGACCCGCTGTGGGGCCGGCTGTCTCCGCGAATACGTTTGCCGAGGCGGAAAAACTTGTTCAAGTGACCTTCACTGAGAGCGAGCTGGCGATGGCCGCAGGAAGCTGGCGCGAGACCATGGCAGCCCTTTACGAGCGTCGCACCGGTCCGCGGAAAATTGCGCTCGACTCTTCGGTCGCTCCCGCCACTTTGTGGAATCCCGAATTGCCGGGCATGGCGCACTTGCCGACGCGAGATGAGTTCGTCCGCAGTAGCGATAAAAATTCCCCGCTTCCGTCGAATGACACTGACATCGCTTTCGCTCCTGTAACCCAGCTCTCGCGCTGGATTGAGCAACGCAAACTAACATCGGAACGCTTGACTCACATTTACCTGAAGCGGATTGAAGAGTTTGACCCGAAACTGCGTTGCGTGATTACGCTGCCGCGCGAAAAAGCTTTGGCTCAAGCCAAGAAAGCCGATGCCGAGATCGCCGCCGGCCACTATCGCGGCCCGTTGCATGGCATACCGTGGGGCGCCAAGGACTTGCTCGATACCGCTGACATCGCTACCACCTATGGCGCGGAGCCATTTAGAAATCGTGTTCCTGAAAAAGATGCAACGGTCGCGGCGCGCCTAGCAGAAGCAGGCGCGGTGCTGATCGCAAAATTGAGCCTCGGCGCGCTGGCGCTGAATGATGTCTGGTTTGGCGGACAGACAATGAATCCGTGGCTGCTCGAAGAAGGTTCGTCCGGCTCAAGCGCCGGACCGGGCGCGGCTACCGCTGCTGGCCTGGTTGGCTTTGCGATTGGCAGCGAGACGGGTGGCAGCATCGTGAGTCCTTCCATGCGGTGCGGCGTCACAGGCCTGCGCCCGACCTTCGGACGAGTCCCGCGCACCGGCGCCATGACGCTGTGCTGGTCACTCGACAAGCTCGGGCCCATGACTCGAAGTGTCGAAGATACGCTGCTTGTGCTGCGCGCGATTTCCGGGCCGGACAGCGGCGATCTGGGTAGCGTTCCGAGCAAACTGGATTTCAGCGCCGCCGCCAGCGTGGGAGGATTGCGCGTCGGGTATTTTCCGCAATGGATGAAGGAACCACCCGCCACAGATGTGGATCGGGCGGCACTCGAGATTGTCAAGAAGATCGGTATGACGCCGACGGAAGTGCAGATTCCCGACTGGCCGTACGACTCGTTGGGGTTGATTTTGTTTGCCGAAGCTGCGGCGTCATTTGAAGAGCTGACCCTAAGTGGCGGCGTGAATGAACTCAAATCGCAAGTGCCAGACGCATGGCCCAACATCTTCCGACAGGCGCGGTTTCTATCGGCGGTAGATTTCGTGCAGGCCGATCGTTTTCGGAGAAAAGTTGCGCAGGAAATGGAGCGGGTCTTCAGGGAAGTGGACGTTCTGCTTGTGCCGTCGCTCCGCGATGAGATGCTCACACTTACGAACTTCACTGGACATCCCTCTCTAACGATGCGCGCCGGATTCGTTCAGGTCTCCCAAGCTCGCAGCGATTGGGCGCCAGATCCCAACCATCCTCTACCAACCTTCAACCCACCTCGGCGCGTTCCGCACGGTGTAACTCTGATTGGGCGATTGTTCGATGAAGGTACGCTGGGCAGCGTCGGCTTGGCGCTAGAGAGAAGCCTTGGCGTAGTCGGAGAGAGGCCGCCGGGATTCTAAGTTGACAGCCTCGAAAGGGATCTACGAGCCCACTTAGTTGGCAGAAATTCAATTCTGACGTCTCTCACGGCTGGTTTGACATCGAAATCTGCCGTGAGCAGGATGTGGTCGCGCGATTGGGATGCCAGTTCCACCCCGAACGCGCCGGCATAGGAAATTTCACAAGCAGGTTATTGACAACTGCGCTCGCGTAACCGTATAGTTACGCATATGCGGAACCATTCGGTTACATATTCCACGGAAGCGGCCTTTCAAGCTTTGGCCGATCCTACCCGCAGGGCCGTGCTCGATTTGCTGCGGCAGGGCAGCCGCCCCGCCGGGCAGATCGCGCAGGCGTTTCCTGTGTCGCGCCCTGCAATCTCAAAACATCTGCGGTTGTTGCGCCGCGCTCACCTAGTCGAGGAGCGCAGGGAAGGGCGCAACCGCGTCTATCAGATCAACGTGGAGCCTCTAAAGGCAGTCGACAACTGGCTGAATCAATACCGAGTCTTCTGGCAGGCAAACCTTTCCAGCCTGAAGGATTTCGTGGAAACCGAATACAAAAAAGAACAAACGCAGTCAAAATCCAAAACAAAATGAACATCGAGGAGGAATTTGAAATGAAATTACCCGCAGCAGTATTCCTGGTCCTGGCGGCAACAACCGCGTTTGCAGCCAGCGACGCGCAAAAATCATTCGACACCGTAAAGACCCTGCAAGGAAATTGGGACGGTAAAAATTCGCAAGGGGAGGCTGTTCAAGTCTCATTCGTTCCCACCGCCAACAATTCGGCGGTGCTCAGCGAGATCCGTGGCGAAAAGCACGCACCTGACATGATGGTGAGCATGTTTCACATGGACGGCAACGACCGCCTATTGATGACTCACTATTGCAGCGCAGGAAATCAGCCGCGCATGGCTGCCACAGCGTCCGCCGATGGCAAAACCCTGACATTCGATTTTGTCGACGCGACCAACCTGGCCAGCCCAGATGCCGGGCACATGCAGCGCGTGATTTTCACTATCGCCGACTCCAATCACCACGTCGAGGAATGGCATTTTATAGATCACGGCAAAGAAGTGGTCGAGCGCTTCGACTTGCAGAAGAAAATCTAACCGACCCCCAACATCGGCCGGCTGTCCGGCCCACAACCGAAAGGACGAAAATATGGCAACGATGAGCATGAATCCGAAGTCAGTGGTGGAGCCGGGAAACGAGGTAATACACGCGGAAGTCTTTATCGCGGCTCCGCGCGAGCGAGTTTTTCAGGCGTTGACCGATCCGCGTCAGGCCGCACAGTGGTGGGGCCAGAAAGACCGCTACCACTGCGCGAATTTTCAGATGGACCTTCGCCCCGGCGGCAAGTGGTCAACCAAGGGAAACTCGGCCAAGATGGGCGATTTCACCGCAAGCGGCAACTATATTGAAGTGGATCCGCCAAGCAAGTTGTCGTACACCTGGAACACTTCGTGGATGCCGCGCGATACGACGGTGGCCTGGGAACTGCATCCGCAGAACGGCGGCACTCTGGTGAAGCTCAGCCATAGTGGCTTTGCCGGTGATGAGGAGCAGGCCAAGAACCACAACTCCGGATGGGAAATGGTGCTCGGCTGGTTGCGAGGCTACGCTGAAAAGGGCGAAACGGTCGAAAGCAGAAGCTAGCGTTTTATGGGTTCCATGGGTGGACACAACTGCCCACCCATCGTTTCTTAATCACCCGAGGTTCACGTATGTGTGCCAGACCCCACGATGATTCAATCACGAGCGAGATAGAAATCGGCGCTCCGCCCGAGCGTGTCTTTGCGGCACTCACGGATGAAGGTCAGCTCGCACGCTGGTTTACAAATTCCGAATGCCCGGTGAAGTTTTGGAAATTTGACGCGCGATTGGGAGGAAAGTACGCCTTCGAATCCGAAAGTGCAAACGTCGCCGTGAACGGAGTGCGCGAATTCAAATGCCATGGCGAGATTGTGGAATACGATCCGCCACGCTTGCTCGCGTACACCTGGGTCGCCAACTGGCATGACGACAAAAGTCTGAAGACGCTGGTACGTTACGAGTTAAGCAAAAAGGGAAGCGGCACTCACCTGAGAGTTACCCACAGTGGGCTGAACAACGAGGCCACGGCGCTGAAAGACTACGCTGGAGGCTGGCCGGGTGTGCTGGTATCGCTGAAGGCTCACGTCGAGAAGTGAATGCGGCTACGCCGAGAGATTGACCGTGGCTTTTTCGATTTTATCGGCGGTGCGAATCAAGCTGAGATTTAGCTCAACGCTGGTCTGGGCTGTTTGCAATGCCACTACATCGGAACTCAAAGTCGCGATATCAACTCCGGCGCTAGAACTCGATCCGAGCGAAGCAAGCGATACGGCGGCGGTTTGCAGTTGGCTGTCGGCTTGTTCCAAACCTTGAAGTGCAATGGATGAGATATCCATAAGCTCTTGATCGGCCGCTTAAGCTGAAACTTTAGGCTTGCACGGGCTTCCGAACTGCGCGAACCCCGAACAACAACTTCGTCATCGGCGTCGTATTCCCGACATCCTCCCTGCCGTATAATCGAAAGTTACGCTACACCCCAACTTTCAGACTATCCTGCCGGACGAACCGCGTTCGCAGGAGCTAGAAGGGAATTGAGATTTAAGAATGGCCAGCACCGATATAGTCCCGCGCGAGCATTTAAGCGGCAGCGGGAAGATGATCGTTAACGATATGAGCATTCAGGTTGCGACCGTGAACGGCTCCGGTTCGCAAAGTTCCAATACTGTATTGCTGAGAACTATTTTTCAGATGGGCGTGCCGGTTTCCGGCAAGAACCTTTTCCCCTCCAACATTGCCGGGCTGCCCACCTGGTACACGATTCGCGCCAACAAGGATGGCTACGTCGCGCGGAAGAAAGAAATCGATCTCGTCATTGCCATGAATCCGGAGACGGCGAAGGAAGACGTGATGTCTCTCGCCGCGGGCGCGTGCGTACTATATGACGAACCCCTAAAGCTTTCAGAACTGCGCCAGGATCTAATCTTTTACGCCGTGCCGTACGACAAACTGGTAGCGCCGGTATGCCCGGAAGCCAAGCTGCGCAAACTGGTAAAGAACATGATTTATGTGGGCGTGGCCGCGCAGTTGCTCAGCCTCGACATGGCGGAAGTGGAAAAGGCGCTGCGCAAACAGTTCGCCAAGAAGGTGAAGGCCGCGAACCTGAATCTCGCGGCAGTGAAAGCCGGATACGATTACGCCGCAACGAGCCTCACGAAAACAGACCCTTACCGCATTGAGCCGATGAATGCTACGGAAGGCAAGATCATCATCGACGGTAACGCCGCTGGCGCACTGGGTTGCGTGTTCGCAGGTCTGACTTTTCTGAGCTGGTATCCGATCACCCCGTCTTCCTCGTTGCCGGAAAACATCATTGAATACATGAAACGGTTCCGGATTAACGCTGACGGCAAGGCTACATTCGCGATCGTCCAGGCGGAAGACGAGCTTGCAGCGATCGGAATGGTGGTAGGTGCGGGCTGGTCAGGCGCTCGCGCCATGACTGCGACTTCGGGTCCGGGGATATCGTTGATGTCCGAATTTGCCGGGCTGTCGTATTACGCCGAGCTGCCCGGGGTAGTTTGGGACATTCAGCGAGTTGGACCCTCAACTGGCTTGCCCACCCGAACCTCGCAAGGCGACCTGTTATCAACCGCATTTCTTTCGCATGGTGACACGAAACATATCATGCTGATCCCGTCCTCGCCGGAAGAGTGCTACCTTATGGCGCAGGAAGCGTTTGAATTGGCGGAACATTTTCAGACGCTGGTGTTCGTCATGTCCGACCTCGATCTCGGAATGAACAACTGGATGTCGGACCCATTCAAATATCCGGAAAAACCGCACGGGCGCGGCAAAGTGCTCGGCAAGTCTGACCTTGATCGCCTGGGAAGTTTTGCCCGATATAAAGATGTAGACGGCGACGGGATTCCGTACCGCACCCTTCCCGGCAACGGCCATCAGGCTGCGGCTTACTTCACTCGCGGTAGCGGGCACAACGATAAGGCCCTATACAGCGAGCGCGCCGACGATTATGAAGGCAACATGCAACGACTCAGCCGGAAGTTCGAAACTGCGCGTTCGTTTGTTCCGCGGCCGGAAGTGTCGCTGTCGGCCAGCAAAACCGCGCGAATCGGAATTATCGCATTCGGATCGTCACACTGGGCCATCGTCGAAAGCCGCGACCAACTGCGCAAGGAATACAAGATCGAGACGGATTATTTGCGCATTCGCGCCTATCCGTTTACCCGCGAGGTTCACGACTTTATCCGCGACCACGAACGCGTCTATGTTGTCGAACAGAATCGGGATGCGCAGATGCAAAGCCTGCTGAAGCTCGACGTCGATGGCGAAATGGCGTCGCGGTTGCGCAGCATCGCGCATCTGGACGGCCTGCCGCTGGACGCGCGTTCCGTCACCGATCACCTCACTACCATGGAGGGCAAGTAAATGGCAGCGACGACGACTCCTCCGCCAAAAACCAACCGTATTGGACTCAATGTTCTCGATTACCGCGGCGGAAAGACGACGCTGTGCGCAGGCTGCGGTCACAATTCAATCTCCGAGCGCATCATCGATGCGATGTATGAAATGGGCGTGCAGCCGGAACGTGTCGCGAAATTGAGCGGAATCGGCTGCTCATCGAAAGCGCCGGCATACTTCATGGCGCGCGCGCACAGCTTTAACAGCGTCCACGGACGCATGCCGTCGGTGGCAACCGGAGCTCTGCTGGCCAATCGCAGCCTGATCGGCCTTGGAGTGAGCGGCGATGGCGACACTGCGTCCATTGGCATGGGGCAGTTTGTCCACCTGATGCGGCGGAATTTACCGATGATTTACATCATCGAAGACAACGGCGTTTATGGCCTGACGAAGGGACAATTTTCCGCGACTGCCGACGTGGGGTCGAAGCTCAAAACCGGCGTGGTCAATCAGCTACCGCCAATCGATACGTGCGCTCTGGCTATTTCGTTGGGCGCGACTTTCGTTGGACGTTCGTTTTCCGGCGATAAGAAACAACTGTCCGGCATGCTGAAAGCGGCAATCGCCCATCGGGGCACCGTGATGCTGGATGTGATCTCTCCTTGCGTGACCTTCAACGACCACGAAGGCTCGACGAAGTCTTATAAATACATGATCGATCACGAAGAGCCGTTGCAGGAAATCAGCTTCGTGGCCTCGTTTGAAGAGATAGACGTGGAATACGATGCTGGCACAACCATTGACGTGACCATGCACGATGGGTCGCATCTGCGCCTGCGCAAGTTGGAAGAAGATTACGACCCAACCGACAAAGTGGCCGCCATCACGCGTCTGCATCGTTCGCACGAGAAAGAAGAGATGCTCACCGGAGTTTTGTACATAAACACCGAAGCTCCGACTTTCATTGACATGCTGAACCTGGTCGACGAACCTCTGGCAACGTTGCCGGAGTCAGTGGTCCGGCCCAAGAGGGAAGTGCTTGAGCAGGTGATGGAAGAGTTGCGGTAAACTTGCCAGCGGAAGGACTAGAAGTGAAAGTCAAAACGGTTTCGACGATCGTTTTTGGGATGGCAGTGTCGGGATTGCTGATCCTGGCACCGATACAATCATCCGCCGCGGCTCGAGTCATTCCAGCGAAGTGGCATTGGCATCACTATCGCCAAGCTCATAAAGCGGCCAAACATCCCAAGCCGCATTACCCACCCAAACACAAAAGAAGCTAAAACGCTTCGATTGTGGGCATAGCAATCTAGTTTGCGCCCAGCTTGCGCAGACGTTCGCGCGCCTGCATGGCCTCATTCGACTTTGGATAGCGCTGAACCACGTGCTTGAAAGCGGCAATTGCGTCTTCTTTTTGCCCAAGCTCCACGAGCGCAAATCCCTTCTTTAGTTCGGCTGACGAGGCCTTATTTCCGCTGGGGAAATTTAACAGCACTTGATCGTAATTCTTTACCGCCGCCTGATAGTTGGCCTGCTTGAATTGCACTTCGGCAAGATAGAAGTAAGAGTTACCAGCAAGGTCGGTGTTGGGATAAAACTTCACATAGTCGGAAAATTCCTGTGAAGCCAGATCGTTCTTGCCAGCATTGAAGTCGCGTAGGGCATTGTTGTAGAGCACATCGGGTGGGGGAGCGGAAGCCAGCGCCGACGCCTGGGCCTGCTGCGAGGCTTGGCTGGCGGCGTTGGATTGTTGGGCCGCCTGCATGTCGTCCAGTTGCTTGGAGACGCGGGCCATGCGCGCCTTCAGTTCATCCAACGAATCGTTCAGCGCCTGGATCTGCCCGGCGAGCTGCTCGCTCTGCGCGGCCGTGGCGGTCTGTTGCTTCTGCACCAACTCCTGCATGGTGGCGATGGCCGCCGTCACTTTATTGATGTTGTCGGTGTTCTGGTCCATCAGGTTTTTCATCACGCCCATGCGCTCATCGAAAGACTGCTGCATGCGCGACATCTGGTCTTGCAGGGCCTGGACCTGGGTCTGCAACTCGACCATCTCTTTGCTTACGCCAAAGGCAGGGGCAGCCGTTATCCATAGAAGAACGGCTACGGAAGCTAAACTCGAAACACGTCGAAGTCTCATGATTGATCTCGGGATGAAGCACATACTGGATGCGGCGCAGCGGATGCTCGCGCCATCAAGTTGAGGAATCGGGGTGATGCGGCGGACCGCACCACCCCTGTTGAATTACTTCTGGTAAACGAAGTGGCCGACGCGGTTCATCTGCCAGCATTGCTCGTTCGACTCGGAGCAGAACGGCTTCTCTTTGCCGAGACTGGTTGCGGTCACGTTGGCGGCGCTCACGCCTCCGCTGACCAGGGCATTCTTCACTGAATCAGCGCGATTCTGGCCGAGAGCAAGGTTGTACTCGGTAGAGCCGCGTTCGTCGCAATGCCCTTCAATCGTGAAGTGCATGTTCGGGTGCTGCTTCAGGAAATCGATGTCGCCTTGCAATGCCGCCTGCTGATCGGAACGGACATCGTACTTGTCGTATTCGAAGAACACGTCTTTCACGCTCTGCGAGAACAGTTCCTCTTCGCTGGGACCGGTCGATTGAACTGGCGGAGGCGGCGGAGGGGCTTGGTTGACGGTGACGCGAGTCGTGGCAGTTTGCGTTCCGCCAGCGCCTTTTGCCGTCAAAGTGTAGGTGGTCGAGTCGGCCGGGCTCACGGATTGCGAGCCGTTGGGTTGAACCGCACCTACGCCGTCGATGCTGACGTCAGTGGCATTCGTGGTTTGCCATGCCAGGGTGGTGGATTGTCCCTTATCAATCGTGTTGGGGGTTGCGCTGATTGACGCTGTCGGCGCGGGTGCAGCCGGCGGCGGTGGAGGTGGCGGCGGAGCCACTTTCTTTTTGCAGGCCCCCAGCATCATGATCGCTCCCAGGGCCAAGGCCAAAACTAACCATCTCATTCTGTCTCGCTTCACATTTCCTCCCCGTTAAGTGTTCGCGCCATGGCGCGGTTGATGTCCGAAAGCCCCGACCCAGCCTCTGCGTGCAGTGATCGCGGTGCCCTCACTTTGTTTTCGGACGAATTGAATTGACGAACCATAAAAGTTTTATTGCCAACTCCAGTTTGGCTGAGAATTGCTTCCCGTGGTCGTTAATTGTTTCTGATTCGAGCCATCCGCCAGCATAGTCCAAATTTGTTCGCTTCCTGAACGGCTGGATTGAAAAATAATATGCCGTCCGTCAGGCGACCATGACGGGAAATCGTTGCGACCGCCGTCGTGAGTTAACTGCACCCACTGTTTGCTGGCGACATCCATAATGTAAATATCCTGGGAGCCCGGCGCGCCTGGTCCGTAATGTCGAATCCACGAGAATACCAGATATTGTCCGTTGGGAGACCACGATGGAGAGACCGCATAACCCTCCTCTGTGAGTCGCAGCGTATTAGTTCCGTCGGAACCCATGGTGTAAATCTGCGGCAGCCCGGTGCGTCCGCTGACCCAGGCAATTTGTGATCCGGTTTTGCGGTTCCAAACTGGCGAAACGTCGGGGCCGCGGGCTGTAGTGATGCGCTTCATGTTTCCGCCAGACGAATCTACGACGTAAATCTCAGGATCACCTGATCGTGAAGACGAAAATGCCAATTTTGTGCCATCCGGAGACCACGCGGGCGAGAGGTTCGCTCCGCCATACCGTGGAAACGAAATCAACCGGTTGAGGTCCATCGAATACATCATGATTTCCCAGCCGCTTTTCGTATAACTGCTGAAGGCGAGGCGCGAGCCGTCGGGAGAAATCCGCGGCGACAGCGCTATTGAACCAGTGTGGGTGACGGCGTGTTGATTGGCACCGTCGTAATCCATTTCCCAGATTTCTTTTTGCCCGCGGCCACCGCGAACAAAGAACAATTTGCTTTCGGCGATTCCGGGAATACCTCCGCCCAAGCGGAAAATGATCTCGTTGGCGAATTTGTGGGCGGTGATCCGGGCAGCGTCGTTGGTGGCTGCGTCCTGATACTGTTTGCCCAGCACCTGCGGAGAAGTGACGTTTTTCACGTCATACAACCAGCCCTGCACGGTGAGACTGGATCCGCTGACGCCCAGATTGCCGAACGCGAGCATGGCGGCGTTGAGTGGAGGGCCGCTCCATGTTTCGAACTTGATGTCAGTCGTGCTTCCAATCGCACCCAGCGGATAGAAACTCTTCGACACCATGTCAAAAATGCCGGCATTGCTGAGATCGTTCCAGAGCGTGTCGTTAAATATTTTGTCTAATTCCGCGGCATTGGCTCCGGATGCAGACACTTTGAAATCTGGCACGGCCAAGCGAACTTTTTCCACGCCCAATCCGGTGCCGGTGCGGATCCAGTCCTGCCCAAACGCGGAACATGCGGCGAACATTAGGAGCAGGGCCGATAACTTGGAGAGAAATAATGCCGAAGGAGACAATCGATATTTGTTCGAGTTATTCATAATGTCGTTACGCCACTTCGTGTCCTCTACCTCTTGTAATCAAACCAGAATTCCACTGAAACTTTGCTGGGCGAGTAATCCGACGGCAGGGGTCCGAAAGTGTCAATGCGCTCTAAAGCGCGCGTCGCCGATTGATCGAGCGAAGGCACCCCGCTGGATTGCTCTACCTGAATGTGCGCCGGGCTTCCGCTACGCATGATGTCGAACGTGACGTAAACGCGCTGCGCCGTGGTGATACGCGAGTCGACTTCGTACTTAAGCCAATTCTCGGAAACCTTCTGCTGCACGACTTTTACATACCAGGCATATCGCGAACCGAAGTCGCCACCACCGCCGGTAAACCCGAAGCCACCTTTTGCGCCACCTGCGCTAAACGTTCCGTAGGGCCCACTGACCGGACCACCTTCGCCGAAGGGAACCACATTTTCCGCCTGCTCAACCGGAGGCGCTTTTTTCTGGCTGGTGCTCACCTGCGGTTTGAGTGGCTTCTTCGTTTCTTTGTCGGGGATCGGAATTGCCTCGGGCGCTTTTTCCTCAGCTTTGGGCGGCGATTGCGCCAACCCCTTCGACTCGTTGGCCAGCACGTTCTGGCTGGGCGTCGGATTGGCTGGCAATGGCACGGTCGTCACCAGGGAAACTCCCATTGCGTCGCCGCCACCTCCTGCACCCCAGTTGCTTCCGGACGTATGGGGAAGTACCACCGCATAGAGGATGATGGCTCCGGCGATTGCGAAATGGAAACCTGCCGACCAGACCAGATTGCGGCCCCATCGGTCGTGTTCCAGAAAAATGTCAGCGTTGGGATCCATGCGAGTCTAGCGGTTGCGTGACGATACTCACGTTGGTGATGCCGGATTGCTTAACCGAATCCATCACGGTAGCAAAAGCGCCAAAGGGAACATTTTCGTCGGCCCTAACGAAGACCGACTGGTGCTGCGGGTCGCGAATCTTCTGCCTTATGCGCGTGGCAATTTCGTTGATATTGATTGGATCGTTACCGAGAAAAATTCGCTGGTCGCGATTGATGCTGATGACCAAGCGCTCCTCGGTAATTTCCTTTACCGAGCGGGTCTTGGGCACGCTCACGTCAATGCCCGATTGCAGAATCGGGGCAGTCACCATGAAGATGATGAGCAACACCAACACCACGTCGACTAGCGGAGTGATGTTGATTTCGGCGATCGAAAGTTGGGTGCGTCCGTTGGGCGCGGTGAATGCCATTCAGCGTCTCGCTTCGACCGCGGCAACGGGTGCATGCTCCACGGAATTGAGGATTTCCAGTGCGAAGTCGTCACCCCGCGCGGCAAACTCGCGAATCGACGCGCCGATCAAGTTGTAGGCGATCACAGCCGGAATCGCAGCCGCCAGACCGGCTGCGGTGGTGATGAGTGCTTCGGAGATGCCGGGCGCGACGGCGCGAAGCGTGGCTGCTCCCGCCGTACCTAATCCGTGGAACGCGTCGATGATGCCCCAGACAGTGCCGAAAAGTCCGATGAACGGCGTGACCGCAGCGGTAATTGCAAGCCACGGAAGGTTGCGCTCGAAGCGCGTGAGTTCTTCCGAGTTTGCAATCTGCATCGCACGCTGCATGGCGGTTTCGCTGCCTTGCCGTCGATATTCGCCGAAGCCGCCTTCAAAAATTCCTACTAGAGGGCTGGGCCGAAACTGTTCGGCTACCGCTGCAACATCCTGGATGCGCTGGGCTTTACGAAAGGCCCGGACAAACCGTGCGCTCTGGACCCGGGCGCGTCGCAGCAAACCCCATTTCGAGAGAATGATTGCCCACGAAATGACGCTGAACATCAGCAGAATGAACAGGACGACTTTCGCAACCGGCCCTGTCTCGCCGACCAGGTCGCCGATTTCTCCGCCAATGAAGAGTGCAAAAAGAATTGGGAATGACATGATTTTATGGATAAGCAGATTCGATTATAGACCCGCGCGTTGCCGCGACAGGCACGCGGAGAATCCTAAACGTTAACAAATTTCGTTGCGATTGAAGAAGTCGCAACGCCTCTCGATACTTCGTGCTATGCTGCGCTCAACTTCACTTTGCGCGGGTCGCGAGGTCTTGTGCTTACCCAATTGCGGCTGGAAAACTATGCGGTAATCGATAGTGCAGAAGTGGAGTTCTCGTCCGGACTGAATCTGCTTACTGGGGAAACCGGGGCCGGTAAATCGATCTTGATCGATGCGCTGGCGCTGTTGTTGGGCGAGAAAGCGTCGGCGGAGGTGGTGCGCGCGGGCGCTGACCGAGCGACGGTATCCTGCGTTTTCACTTTAGAAGATTCGGTGGAAAGAATTATCTCCGAGATTTTCGAGGCCAACGGGCTCGACCACGCCGAGGGTTCCGTTATCTTTCGGCGGGAGATCACGGCCGCGGGCAAAGGCCGCGTGTTCGTCAACAATCAACCGGCGACAGTGGCTGTGCTGAAGCAATTGGCCCCTCACCTGGCCACAATCCATGCGCAAAGTGAGTCGCTGGCAGGTTTTGACGCCGCTTCGCGCCTGGCGCTGCTCGATATTTTCGCTGGGACAGATTTTTCCGGCGTCGAATGTAGCTTCCAGCTCTGGCGAGAGACCGCAGCCAAGATTGACGAACTCGAACGCGACGAGCAGGAACGGCTGCATCTGCTTGACCTTTGGAAATTCCAGAAGAACGAACTCGATCTGGCCGCTCTGAAACCCGGTGAAGATGAGGCGCTCGAATCCGAGAAACGAGTCCTGGCCAATGCCGAGAAGATTTACTCCGCGGCGGTGGGCGCGTTCGATTTGCTCTATGAGGGAGAAAATTCAGCGTCGTCATCCCTCCGATCAGCACAAAAGCGCGTAAACGAACTGATGCAGTTTGAGCCGAAATTCGGCGAAGCTTTAGCGGCACTTGAAACTGCGCGAATTAGTATCGAAGATGTGGGCGCGACTTTACGCGACTATGCCGGGGGAATCCAGGCATCTCCCGAACATCTTGCGGAAATTGAAGACCGACTGGCTGGCATCGGCCGGTTGAAGCGCAAATACGGCGCGACTGTCGCGGAGATGATCGAGCTAAGTTCCGAACTGGGGCGCAAGGTGGAAGCGATGGAAAACAAGGATGAGACGCTCGCACACCTTCGCCGCGAGCGCGCGCAACGGGCATCGGATTACCGACGCGAGGCCGAACTCGTTTCGAAGCGTCGACAGGACGTCGCAAAAAAACTCGAGAAGCGCACCGAAGAGGAAATTAACGATCTAGCCATGAAGTCGTCATTCCGCATTCAAGTTCAGCCGATCGAAAGCGAAGCCAACTGGACGGCGCGCGGTTTCGACGAAGCGCAATATCTGGTCTCCGCCAACCCGGGTGAACCGCTACGGCCGATGGAGTCGGTTGCATCTGGCGGCGAGTTGTCGCGGATTATGTTGGCGCTTAAAGCCAGCGTCGAGACGGGGGCGTCCTCCAAGAAAAATTCGAAGGCCGCGCAGCGGACGCTGCTGTTCGACGAAATAGACATCGGCATCGGGGGAAGAGCCGCCGAGGCAGTGGGGAAAAAGTTGAAGGCACTTTCGCGGTCGAACCAAGTGCTTTGCGTTACCCACCTGCCGCAGATCGCGGCCTTCGCCGACCATCACTATGTGATTGAGAAAAAAGTCTCCGCGGGACGAACCCGGACCGCAGTCCGCGAAATCTCTGGCAGTGAGCGCACCGAAGAATTAGCGCGGATGCTGAGCGGCGCCAGAGTGACAGAAACGTCATTGAAGCACGCCGAGCAAATGCTCAAAGTTAGCGCTTGAGTTTTCTGCCCCATTCACCCCTCGTTTCTTGCCGATCAATGCTAATCCTATGCGTTTCTTCGGGTTACGTTGACCATCTGGGCACTTTTCGGTAGCCTTGATGCATACATTCAGGTTGGCGGAAGTGTATTCTTAGTACATCGAGAAAGTGGGCTTTTTAGTGTCTAATCCATCCGAGAAAAAACTGCTGTTGCTGAAACCCCGCGGCTTCTGCGCGGGCGTGGTTCGGGCGATCGATATTGTCCGCATCGCACTGGAGGCCTTCGGCCGTCCGATCTATGTGCGTAAAGAAATTGTCCACAACCGTTTTGTGGTGGAAGAGCTTCAAGGCAAAGGCGCGGTATTCGTCGATGAACTTGACGAAGTGCCAAACGGCGAGCGCGTGATTTACAGCGCGCACGGAGTTTCGCCGGAAGTGCGCGCTGCGAGCAAAGCTCGCAATCTGAGAGTGATCGATGCGACTTGCCCGTTGGTCACGAAAGTCCACGTGGAGGCGATCAAGTTCGCGAAGGAAGGCTATTCGTTGATTCTGATCGGGCATCGCGATCACGACGAAGTTATCGGCACGCTGGGCGAGGCGCCGCTGGTCACGCAGGTGGTCGGTTCTCCGGAAGAGGTCGCGAAGTTGAATGTGCCCGACCCAAACCGGGTGGCATATCTGACCCAGACCACGCTCAGCCTTGACGAGACGAAGGACATTATCGCTGCACTCCGCAAGCGTTTTCCGAATATGACCGGGCCGCACGCGCAGGATATCTGCTACGCCACCGAAAATCGGCAGGTCGCGGTGAAAGACGTTGCCTCGGATGCCGATCTGGTCCTGGTGGTGGGGTCTGACAACAGTTCGAATTCCAACCGTCTGGTGGAAGTGGCCCGAAATCTGGGTACAAGCTCACACCTCATCGACAGCTACCGCGACATTCAGCCAGCCTGGTTGCAATCCGTAAAGACGATTGCGCTCACCGCAGGTGCGTCTGCGCCCGAGTGTCTGGTGGAAGAAGTGGTTAAGTTTCTTGGCGAGAATGGCTTTGGCAACGTGCAGGAAATCGAAGTGATGCCCGAAAATGTGCGCTTCGGATTGCCGCCAGAAATCGTGGAAGCGATCGCCAGCGCACCCGCAACCTCCGCCTCGGCGGACTAGGAGTCCGCACCGTATGAGCGAATCTCCGTTGGCGTCGAACGCCCCGCAATTACATTTCGGAAAAATTGACGGCTTGACCGGCCGCGTCTCCACGGCGATCCGGCTGGGGCGCGAGTGGTTGTTTTCCCACCAGCACGAAGATGGATACTGGTGCGGCGAGCTTGGTGCTGACACCACACTCGAATCCGATTACATCCTGCTGCACACATTGCTGGGCACCGGAAACCCCGAGCGTTTTCAGAAGTGCGCGAATCAAATCCTAAGCGGCCAGAACGAAGACGGCGGCTGGCCGATCTACGCCGCCGGTCCGTCTAACGTGAGCGCGTCAGTCAAGGGATACTTCGGCCTTAAGCTGGCTGGATATAAAGCAGACCACCCGGCGCTGGTTCGGGCGCACAAGAAAATCCTGGAGTTAGGCGGCGTCACCGAAGTCAATACGTTCACCAAGATTTATCTGTGCTTTCTCGGCCAATACGATTACGACGCGGTTCCCGCGGTGCCGCCAGAGATCGTCCTGTTTCCCAACTGGTTCTGGTTCAACATTTACGAAATTTCTTCGTGGTCGAGGGCAATTCTGGTGCCGTTGTCGATTGCTTACGCGAAGAAGCCGTTCAAAAAAATTCCCGATGAGATGGGCGTCGAGGAACTCTTTCTCGGCGGCCGCGATAAATCGCGCATGCATCTTCACTGGTCGAAGAAGCTGATTTCATGGCGTAATTTCTTTCTCAGCGTTGACCGTTTGACGCACTGGTTTGAGCGCGTACACATCCGCCCATTGCGCACGATTGCTCTCCGTCAAGCGGAGAAGTGGATGCTCGAGCGTTTCGAGATGAGCGACGGCCTGGCGGCCATTTATCCGGCGATGATGAACTCGATCATCGCCCTGCGCTGTCTTGGCTACTCGGTTGACGATCCCCAGTTTATTCGCGCGATGGATGAGTTCGAGAAGCTGGGCATCGAAGAAGGCGATACTTTCCGAATGCAGCCGTGTAAGTCTCCGGTGTGGGACACGGCATTTGCTCTGTTTGCGCTAGGCGAAGCGGGCGTTCCCGCAAATGATCCCCGCATGGTGAAGTGCGCCGACTGGATTCTGCAAAAGCAGGTGCGGAATCCCGGCGACTGGAAAGTTAAGAATCCCGAAGGCCAGCCCGGCGGTTGGTATTTCGAGTTCAACAACGAGTTCTATCCCGATGTGGACGACAGCGCGATGGTTTGCCTTGCCCTGGGCCACGTCGAGCATCCCAACGGCCGGTATCAGCGCGAATCGGTGCAGCGCGCCATTGACTGGATTTTTTCCATGCAATGTAAGAACGGCGGATGGGCGTCTTTCGACAAAGACAACGACAAGATGGTGTTCGAGCACATTCCTTTCGCCGACCATAATGCCATGCTGGATCCGCCGACGGCGGACATCACCGGCCGAATCCTCGAAATGCTCGCCGCCTACGGCTATACGCAGAGCGATCGCCGGGTGCAAAGAGCAATTCAGTTCATCATGAAAGCGCAGGAGTCCGACGGATCGTGGTTTGGGCGCTGGGGCGTGAATTACATCTACGGCACAATGCAGGTGCTTCGCGGACTTGAAGCCATGGGGGTTGATCATCACGAGCCTTGCGTTCAACAGGCCGCCGAGTGGCTGCGCATGTTCCAGAATGCCGACGGTGGATGGGGCGAGACATGCGACTCATACGACGACGCTAACGCAAAGGGAATCGGCCCCAGCACGCCATCGCAAACCGCGTGGGCGGTGATGGGTTTGCTCGCGGCCAGCGATACCCGCAGCGACAGCGTAGCCCGGGGCGTTGCATACCTTCTGCGGACGCAGCACCAAGACGGATCATGGGACGAACCCTTTTACACCGGGACCGGATTTCCTCGAGTGTTCTACCTGATGTATTACATGTACCGGCAGTACTTCCCATTGATCGCGCTGACGGCGTATTCCAAAGCAATGTCCGGCGATTCGAGCAAAAATCTGGCGACTACCGAACGGGCCATCGGTTGATTCTGGGGCGTTGTGCTGGAGTCTCAGCGTGAAAGCGTTGGTTACCGGCGCAACTGGTTTTGTTGGGGCGCACGTGGCTCGCGCGCTGGCAGAGCAGGGCGCAGACTTGCGGCTTCTGGTACGGCAGTCGAGCAACCTGCTCAACCTGGAAGGATTGGTTGCCGACACTGTCGTCGGCGATTTGCGGGATGCAGCCTCACTCGACAAAGCTGTGGCCGGATGCGACGCGGTGTTTCATGTGGCGGCCGATTATCGCTTGTGGACGCGAGAACCGGAAGAAATGTACCGATCCAACGTCGAAGGAACGCGATCATTACTGGCTGCGGCGCGCAAGAGCGGCGTCCGGCGCGTTGTCTACACGTCCAGCGTCGCGACTGTGGGGTTCAGTTCCGACGGAACCCTGGCGACGGAAGATTCGCCAGTTTCGCTTACAGATATGATTGGCCCTTACAAACGGTCAAAATTCATGGCTGAACAGGTTGCGACCGAAGCAAATGGAGACGGCATGGAGGTCGTCGTGGTGAATCCCACCACGCCGGTCGGCGAGCGCGACGTCAAACCAACTCCCACGGGACGCATCATTTTGGATTTCCTAAAGCGAAGGTTTCCCGCCTACGTAGACACAGGGCTCAATCTGGTAGACGCAAGAGAGTGTGCGCGCGGACACATCATGGCCTACGAGAAGGGACGCGGTGGACACCGCTACATCCTCGGAGGAGAAAACCTGACGCTGAAGCAAATTCTCGACAAGCTGGCCGTCGCGACAGGATTGCCTTCGCCGTCGGTGAAGCTCCCGTACGCCGCCGCCCTGATGGCGGGAGTTGTGGACGAAATGGTCACCGGGCGATTGTTAGGCCGCGAGCCCAGAGCGACGATCGACGCGGTTCGCATGGGCCGCAAGAAAATGTTTGTTGCGTCAGCAAAGGCCGAACGCGACCTGGGTTGGAAAGTGGTTGCAGTCGACCCGGCCTTGCGTCGCGCGATCGATTGGTTTCGCGGGAATGGATACGTCGTCGCCGCATCATGAACAACCCCGTCAAAATCGCATTTGTTGCAGCGCTGGAAAGGGAAGTCCGGCCACTGGTTCGGGCATGGCGTGTTGTGCAAAGGGATTTTGACAGCCGTCATTTAAAGTTTTACGAAAATGACGGCACTGTGCTTGTGTGCGGTGGGATCGGGGCGCAATTCGCGCGTCGGGCGACCGAGGCAGCAATCAGTTTGTATTCGCCCCAGATTATTGTTTCCGTGGGCTATGCCGGAGCTCTCAATTCGCAGCTGCGCGTGGGTGATGTGATCGAGCCACGTCAGGTGGTCGACGCGCGGGACGGAACAATCTCGGAAACCAATCGTGGCAAGGGTTTGTTGGTGACCTACACTTCCATCGCCGATATCGAACAAAAGCGAAAACTGTCGTGGGCATACAGGGCAGAATGCGTTGACATGGAAGCTGCCGCAGTGGCGATGGGCACGGCTGCCCGCGGAGTGCCCTTCGCCGCGTTGAAGGTCGTCTCCGACGAATTTGATTTTGCGGTTCCATCCATGGGCCGATTTATTGCAGCCGACGGCACGTTCAACTCTTGGGGATTCGCTCTTCACTGCGCGCCTCGCCCTTGGTTGTGGCCTGGCGTCATCCGGTTGGCCCGGAACAGCCGGGTCGCCTCGAAGGCGCTCTGCGGGGCAATATCGGGCTTTATCGCTGAGTTTGAAGGGGTTCCGAGCCTGAATGCGGCAAAGAAAATTGATAATTCTACCCGCGAAGAGCATCCAACATTTGAGCCACCAATCCTCAGGAGTCGTGCGTAGCAATGGAATCAGCTGGCCAGGCAGTTTTGGTTGAGCGGGCGCAGGTGATTCCCGCCACCATGCAGGCTGCCGTTTATCGCGGCTTGAATGACGTTCGGCTTGAGACCGTGCCCGTTCCCAACATTGGCGCGGGCGAAATCCTGCTGCGAGTGCACACCTGCGGAATATGCGGCACTGACCTGAAGAAGATCGCGACCGGTTCGCACTCCGTGCCTAGAATTTTCGGCCACGAGACCTCAGGCATGATCGCTGCGGTTGGCGAAGATGTGAGCAAGTTCAAAGTCGGCGACCGGGTGGTTGTCTTTCATCACATTCCGTGCGGTAGTTGCTACTACTGCGAACACAAAACTTTTGCCCAGTGCGAGGTTTATAAGAGGGTCGGCTGCACGGCTGGATTTGAACCATCCGGCGGCGGCTTCGCCGAATACGTTCGCGTGATGGACTGGATTGTCGAAGCTGGCACCGTGAAAATTCCTGACGATGTGTCTTACGAGCAGGCTTGCTTTCTGGAACCAGCGAATACTTGCCTGAAGGGTATCGAGCGTTTAGCCCTCACCCGCGGTGAAACGGTGCTGGTGATCGGGCAAGGGCCCATCGGTATCTTATTGAGCGCATTGGCGAAACGGGCTGGTGCGCGAGTAATCACTTCCGATTTATATGAACAGCGGCTTAAAATAACGAGGGAACTCCAGTTGGGCACAACCATTGATGCATCGCGTGAAGACTTGATCGCCGAGGTGCGAGAGGCTACCGAAAATCGTGGAGCAGATGCTGCGATTCTCGCCGTGGCTGGAAACGCGCTGATCAAGGTGGCGATGGATGCGGTGCGCCCCGGAGGTAGGGTAATGTTATTTGCGCAAACGGTTCACGGCGATGCCACGATCGATCCCGCCGCAGTTTGCGTGGACGAGAAAACATTGCTTGGGTCGTATAGCGCTTCGGTTGAATTGCAGGAGGAGTCGGTGCGATTTGTGATGGGTCGAGAAATGAACATGGAGCGCCTGATCACGCATCGGTTCCCACTATCTGACATTTTGAAAGGCTTGGATCTGGCTGCCCATCCACAGCCTGATTCGCTGAAAATTGTGATTCAGCCGGGCATGTCCTGGAAGGGAAGTTTGCAGTGAACGGAAAGATGACCGCCGCCGTCCTCTACGGAAAAGAGGACGTCAAAATTGAAAAAGTTCCGATACCTCACGTTGGTGAGGGTGAAGTGTTGGTCAAAGTGCAGGTGGCTTTGACCTGTGGAACGGACTTAAAGGTGTATCAGCGCGGCTATCACGCCCGCATGATCGTTCCTCCAGCATTATTCGGCCACGAGTTGGCTGGAGTGGTGGAAGAGGTTGGGCATGGTGTCCGCGGTTTTAAAAAAGGGATGCGGGTGGTCGCGCTCAATTCCGCTCCCTGCCAGGTCTGCTTCTACTGCGCGCGCCATCAGGAAAATCTGTGCGAAGATTTGCTCTTCAATAACGGTGCATACGCTGAATACATTAAAATTCCTCGCCGCATCGTCGAACTGAATATGCTCGCGGTTCCGACGGGAGTAAGTTACGAGGAAGCCGCGATGGTTGAACCGCTGGCTTGCGTCCTGCGCGGTTTGCATGAGACCAGAGTAGAAATCGGCGATACAGTGACGGTGATCGGCGCCGGACCGATCGGACTGATGTTTGTCCAAGTCGCGAAGGCTGTCGGCTGCAACGTGATCGCTGTTGTCAAGCGCGACGAGCAGGTAGCCGCAGCCAAGAACATGGGCGCGCATGATGTCGTCCAGATTACAAAAGTTAAAGATGCGGTTGAGGCTGTGCGCGCCCTCACTCCGGGCAAGCGGGGCAGCGACGTGGTTGTAGAAGCGGTTGGCCGTCCCCAAGGTTGGGAGTGGGCGATCGACATGGTCCGCAAGGGCGGCACCGTGAACTTCTTCGGCGGTTGCGCAGCTGGGGTGAAAGTCGAACTCGACACCAACCGGCTTCACTATTCGGAAATCACGCTGAAAGCCACGTTCCACCATACGCCTGACACCGTGCGCAAGGCGTTCGCTTTGATTACCGAAAAGAAGATTCGACCGACGGAGTATATTACCGGGGAAGCGCCTCTTTCCCGCTTGCAGCAGGTCTTGCGGCACATGCTCGACCGGGGCGGCGACATCAAGACAGCCATCATTCCGGGCCATTGAACCCACCGTCTGAATGGGGTTTCGTTTCCGCGCATCTGGCATGCATGGACGCTTCTCGACATAAACGATGAACGCAACCACCATCAGCGGGCAGTCCGTAATTTCTGTTCTCGATCCGCAGGTTGCGGCTGGCTGGGCTCGGCTGCCCTCGGAGTACGCGATTCCCGCCCAACCGCCGTCTCTTGAAGAAGCTCAAGCCTACTGCCGCCGGCTCGCGCGCAGTCACTATGAGAATTTTTCGGTAGCGAGCTGGTTTCTACCGGAGCGGCTACGCCAACATTTTTTCAATGTCTACGCCTACTGCCGGATTGCCGACGACCTGGGCGACGAAGTGGGCGATACTCAAATGTCGTTGGCCCTCCTCGACCAGTGGCAAGGGCAACTCGATGCCTGTTATGCGGGAGCGCCAAGACATCCGGTTTTTGTTGCGCTGGCTGAGACCGTTAGCGCTCTCGATATTCCTAAGCAGCCTTTTGTCGATCTGCTTACAGCCTTTCGCCAGGACCAAAGTGTTGTGCGCTATCCGACGTTTGCAGACTTGGCGGAGTACTGTCGTTTTTCCGCGAACCCGGTTGGCCATCTCGTCCTCTATTTATGCGGATATCGCGACGCCGAGCGCCAGACCCTCTCTGACTTCACATGCACGGCTCTACAACTCGCTAATTTTTGGCAGGACGTTAGCAGCGATTTTGCGCGAGGCCGGATATACATTCCCCAAGACGATATGCGGCGCTTTTCTGTTTCGGAAGACGAGATTGCGAAGCAACGCAATACCGCCGGTTTTTGCGATCTGCTTGCCTACCAGGTCGATCGCGCCCACGAGATGTTCCTACGCGGACTGCCGCTCATCAAAAAAGTCGATCGCGAACTGGCTGTGGATCTAGATCTATTCAGCCGCGGCGGAATGGAGATTCTTCGCGCCATCGAACGCCAGGGCTTCAACGTGCTGGGCCGCCGTCCCGCGATTTCGAAGACTCGCAAATTGATGCTCGTCGCCCGCGCCGCTCTGGGAAAGCTGCGATGAGCACCGCCGTGCAGCCTGCGCCCAGTTCATTCAGCCCTACGCCCTCGCAAATCGCGGTGGCTTACTCTGTCTGCCGCGGCATCACTCGCAAAGCCGCCAAGAATTTCTATTACGCGTTTTTGATTTTGCCTCGTCCCAAGCGACGTGCGCTGTGCGCCGTGTATGCATTCATGCGACGCTGCGACGACATTGCCGACGACGGCAGTGTATCCCCGCGCGAACGACGTCAGCGGCTGACAGAATGGCTTGATTCGGTGCACCGCTCCCTGGCTGGTTATCCGACGGATGAACCGATCTTGCTCGCCCTTGCCCACGCCCAAAGGCAATTCGACATTCCCGTAGCTCTGCTTGACGAGCTTGCCAACGGCACCGCAATGGACGTCGCCGAGACATCGGACGACGGCACCGCCGCCCCGGTTCGCTACGTCACGTTCGACGACCTGCGCGTCTACTGTTATCGGGTCGCTTCAGTCGTCGGGTTGGTATGTATCCGAATCTTCGGCTACTCCGATCGCGCCGCGGAACCGCTGGCCGAGCAGCTCGGCCTGGCGTTTCAAATGACGAACATCATCCGCGATGTCCGTGAAGACGCGCTGGCAGGACGAGTTTATCTGCCCGAAGAAGATATCGCGAAGTTCGGTGTTTCCGCCGACGAGCTCGCCGCCGCTACCGATGCATCGCGATATTCTCCGCTGCTAAAGATGGAAGCGGACCGCGCCCGCGAATTCTATCGCGCCGGCGATCAACTCCTTCCATTGATCAATGAAGACAGCCAGCCTGCTCTCTACGTATTGACGACCATCTACCGTTCACTTCTCGAAAAGATCGCGGCCTGCGAATATGACGTGTTCCACGGCAAGGTCAGCCTGAGTGCGCGGGAGAAACTCACGATTCTCGGCAAGGGCTTCTTGCAGCGGGTCACATAGATTGGTCGGCGCATGAACACCCCGGCTCCAGCAAGCAAAGCTGTTTCCCAAAAAACAGTCGGAATCGTCGGCGGCGGTCTCGCCGGGCTGGCCGCTGGCTGCGCGCTTGCCGATAGCGGATTTGAGGTCACGCTGTTCGAACGCCGCCCATTTCTGGGAGGCCGGGCATCGTCTTATGAACATCCCGCAACCGGCGAGGTCGTCGATAACTGTCAGCACGTTCTATTCGGTGTATGCACAAATCTCATCGAGTTTTACGATCGCATCGGGGCCAGTGGCAACATCCACTGGTCGGATGACATGACATTCATTGAACCCGGCGGACGCCAGTCCAAACTCGACTCGAGCCATTTGCCCGCACCGCTTCACACCCTCCCGTCGTTCTTCGGACTGCCATTTCTCGATATCCGCGACAAACTGGCAATCGCCCGAGCCATGGCGTCGCTACTTCCGTTTCCCGCCAAAGATGACGGGGAACCTTTCCTGCAATGGCTGCAACGCCACGGGCAGACCGCAGCGGCCATCGAACGCTTCTGGAAGCCGGTGCTGATCAGCGCCTTGAGTGAGGATCTCGAACTGATATCGGTGTCGGCCGCAGGTCAGGTCGTAAGAGAGACGATGCGTTCGCACGTAGCTCGAAGGATGGGCATTCCAGCGATTCCTCTTACCGAGCTCTACACTGCCGCGCAGGAGTATATCGCCGCCCGCGGCGGAAAGATCGAGTTGCGATCTGGCATCGCTGCGCTTCATCCAGACTCAGCAGTGCCGGGCATCTCGCTGGCGAGTGGCTCAATCCAGAATTTTGACTTTGTGGTGCTCGCGCTACCGTTCTTTTCTTTGGGCAGTGTGTTGCCGTCAAACGAAGCATTCGGGCTACTGCGCCAGCAAATCGCTCAATTTCAAAGTGCTCCGATTACTGGGATACATCTCTGGTTTGACCGCCAAATCACTGACCTAGAGCATGCCGTGTTGCTTGACCGCACGATTCAGTGGATGTTTCACAAGTCGTTGCTGTTGAAAAGGGCGGGCGAAGGCAGCTATGTCGAACTGGTCGTGAGCGCCTCGAAGAATTTGATTCCGAAAAGTAAGCAGGAAATTGTCGATCTGGTGCTCGCCGAGGTCCGCGAATTCTTTCCCGGCGCGCGCGACGCGAAATTGTTGAAATCAGCCGTCATCAAGGAACTGAACGCCACATACTCGCCGCGGCCCGGAATCGACCGTCAACGGCCCCCCCAAACAACCGCCTGGCCCAGAGTGTTTTTGGCTGGCGATTGGACTGCGACCGGATGGCCGGCAACGATGGAAGGCGCGGTGCGAAGCGGCTATCTCGCGGCCGACGCAGTGATGCGCGAAGCTGGCGACTGGCACAAGACGTTCGTCTCCCCAGACCTTCCCGCCACAGGTTTTATGCGGATGTTCCCCTAGAACTACGCGGCCAGAAGGGCGACGCCGCCGGCCACGCACAACGCTGCCAGCCAACGCCTGCCGTCCACTTTCTCCTTGAGGAACAACCTCGCTGCGATTGCGTTAGCCACGAACGTAAGCGAAGCTGACGCGGGTGCGATGAGGCTGACATCTCCCCAGGACAGGCCAAAAAGCAGGCTGTAGAAGGCTAATGTCATGGCCACGATTCCAAGCAAAAAAGACGGATTCGCCAGCATGCGTCCAATTACACCGAAAATACCTTGGCGCTTCCAAAGTTCGCCAACGTCGCCGACCTGCTTCATCGCGTGAGCAAGCAGCACATCGCCGCTGGTTGAGGCCAGCACGATGATGGCTATTGCAGCCCAGGTGTAAGTCTGTTTCACCGGCGCACCTCGGCCGCAAGCGCGGCAGAATCGTCCGTTGCCGGGGGTTGAGCGTGTTGGGTAAGCGCAGGGCCCTGCGTCACGAAGCCAACCCCCGCTGAGATCAATAGGACTCCAAGCCAGCGCGTGGTCGTGACATTTTCGTGAAGATAAAATTTCGCAATTAACGTCAGCAGGACATAGCCCAACGAAGTCGCGGGTAGAACGTAGGTCAGGTCAGCCCAGGAAAGAGCCGTTGTGTAGGAAGCAAAAAATCCGATCAACAACACAACGCCAAAGGCGACGGAAGGATTGGTCACAGCCAAAAGCATGCCCGCAAGGTGATGCAACGACACGTTTCCCAGCTGTTTCATGCCATGCGCTAGAAGTGAATCGCCGATTGAAGCGCACAGCGTGACACAGGCCAGCACCAGATATTTCCGAGGGGTCAAGGAAATCTCGTATCTGTATTTAAGCTTTTACGGGTTCCGGTGCGGTCACGCTGTCGCCTTCTGCGCGCTTGTCCTTTACCCATTTATTGCGCATGGCGCGCACTTTCATGAAGCCTCTGGCTTCCTTGTAGAGGCGCTTGCGTTCAACGCTGCTGAACATCGCTTTACGGACGATTCGGAACGCCGCTTTGGGCCGGAAGTAATATTCGTCGTAGAAGCGGTGGACCGATTCCATCAAATAATCCGCCGGTAAGCCGGGATATTGAATCTGCGCAAGCTGGTGACCGCCATCGTCCACCATCTTCGTGTCGGCGACCATGAAACCGTTCTTCATTGCGTAATCGTAAAGCTCGGTTCCAGGGTAAGCGTGGGCGACCGAAACCTGAATGGTCTCGACATCAAGTTCCTTCGCGAACTTGATCGTGTTTTCAATGGTCTCGCGAGTTTCACCCGGCAAGCCGATGATGAAGTCGCCGTGAATGACCAATCCCAGCTTATGGCAATCTTTCGTGAACTGGCGGGCGCGTTCGATGGTTGCGCCTTTCTTGATGTTCTTCAAAATTTGTGGATCGCCCGACTCATAGCCAACGATCAGCAGGCGGCATCCAGCATCCTTCATCGCTTTCAGAGTGTCGAAATCGGTGGTTACGCGCGACGTGCAAGACCAGGTCAAGCCCAAAGGCTTCAGCTTGGCGCACAGCTCGACCGTCCGTACTTTCTGGATGTTGAACGTGTCGTCGTCGAAGAAAAACTCGCGCACGTCCGGCCAGAGCGCCTTAGCTTCCGCCATCTCGCGGGCCACGTCGTCAGTGGAGCGCTTGCGCCACGGGTGTCCGCTCAAGGTCTGCGGCCACAGGCAGAACGTGCACTGCGCCGGGCAGCCTCGCGTTGTGTAGAGCGAAACGTAGGGGTAGAGAAGAAACGGGACGTTGTAGCGCGTGACGTCGAGATTCCGCTTGTAGACTTCCGTCACGTGGGGCAGTGAATCGAGGTCTTGAAGCTCAGGGCGATCGGGATTGTGCACAATCGCACCGTCTTTCAAATAAGACGCGCCGAGAATCTCGCTCAACGGCTTGCCATTGGCAAACTCATACACCGCATAGTCGAATTCTTTGCGTACGATGAAATCGATGTGGCGATTTTCTTTTAGAGACCGTTCGGGCAGCACGGTTACGTGTGGGCCGACGAAAGCAATCTTGATCTTAGGATTCACTTCCTTGATCTTCGCCGTCAGCCGGATGTCGCCAGGGAAGCCCGGCGTGCTGGTGAAGAGCACGAGAAATTCGTAGTCCCGGGCAATGTTGATGGTCTCTTCGGCCGATACATGGTGCGAAGGGGCGTCGAGCAACCGCGACCCCTCGATCATCCCAGCCGGGTAGGCCAGCCATACGGGATACCAATAAGACTCGATTTCACGCGTGGCGGGCCAGCGCGAGCCAGCGCCCCCATCAAAGTTTTCAAAGGAAGGCGGATTCAGCAATAAAGTTTTTAAGGGCATGGTTTTCAATCACTTATTTTAACATTTCTAGAAGCGCCAATCGGCCCACAGGGAGTGCTTTTTCGGGTACGGCGACCTTCGCGAGCCTGGCAAGAAATTGGGTTCCGGAGCTTTAATCGTACTTAAACCCAACCTAACACCCTACCCATTTGCAGCGGATGGCTATTTGATGCATCCAGTAGGACAAAGACCCCCGAATTGTGCCGGAAAAGCCGGATCAGTTGGGCAATCCAACCCAAGTCGCAAGTTCACCGCTGGATCGCAATAATCCGATACGCGCTCGTTCCAAATCAAAATTGGCGTCTTGCAGTGAGTTGAAAGTCTCGGTCAAGTGCACTCGCGCATCCTCGGCCTCGTGAATTGTCGCCGTACCCGAATCCATGCGAATCTGGGACGCCTGCAAGCCTGACTCCGCAATCTGATATTCCAGATTGGCAACTTCCTGCGCAGCTCCAAGCTGGGCCACCGACCGCCGCAGCCGTACGACTTCTTCGGACGTCTGATTACGCAGGCTTTCCGCGTCGTGTTTCGCTCGAAGCGCCGCTGCGTCGGCCGCTTCGGCTTTCGCATGTTGCGAGGGATTCAGGAACGGAAACCGCATTGCAACACCGATGGTGGCGTTGTGCTGCTGAAAACTCCCGGATTTGAAGTAATTCTCGTAATTGTTGAACGTGGCCAGTAAAGCGTACTGACTTGCGAAATCGATGCTCGGCCAGAGCGCGCGATGCTCGGCTTTGGCGTTGTGCAGCTGCGCGAGGAAGTGAGTGTCTGCCGCGAGGATTGCCGGATTCCGATTCAGCGTAGTCGCAATCAGTTCGTCCTCATGCTCCACATCGTCCTGCTTAACATCGGGCAGCGCTGGAATCGAATCTTTCTCGGTGACAATCGATCCCGCCGGAAGGCCGGTGAGATGCGACAGCTTTGTCCGCAGCAGGTCGATCGAACCTTCCGCTTGCAGAATGCGCAGATGCACCCGCGCAGTTGTCAACCGCGCCTGGTTTCCCGCGAGCGCATTGTCCACACCTTCCTGGATGCGGCGCGCCACCATCTGTTCTGCCTTCAGCGCAGAAATATTGTCTTCGCGCAAATGGGCAACCAGCGTTTCCCATCGGTCGAGTTCCACGTAGCTGAGCACCGTGTCCTGCATGACCAGGCTGCGTTGTTCCTTGCTCTGAAGCGCGCTGGCCTGGTACTCGGTCTTTGCGGCGCGCACAAACTCTCGCAACGACGGATTAATCAATGCCGACTGCGAGGTCAGGTTCACGATCGACGGCGCTGAACCCTCGAGACTCAGAGGATATCCCCAGGTCTTGCCTAGTCCCGAGCCAATTGTGACCTGCGGTATGTACTCGTTCCGGGCTTCGAGATAAGAGGCGAATGCACGTTGTTCGTCGGCTTCGGAAGCTCCAGTAACGGTGCTGTGGATCAGCGCCAACTGCACCGCGTGTTTCAGTGACAGCGATTGCGCGTTGAGTGAAATAGCGAGCCCAATCGTCACGCTGGCTGCCAGGAAATTGCGGGACCACGGAATGAGTCTCATCGCTAGGCTCCGGGATGGTTTTAGAGAATTCTTCTCAAAGTTGGCGTTCAACCCGGGTCAGCGCTTCCTGCGCGCGGGAGTAGCGCCGTGCCAACGCAAGCGACGCGCGGTAGCTTTGCGCGGCAGCAGCGTGATCACCCAACTTTTCTTGTGCCTGACCGAGCCAGTATTGGGCTTTGAAGGCGGGTGCCAATTCCACAGTCGAACCCGCAAGATATTGCTTGAGCCAGGATTCCGCTAGAGGAAGATTGCGATCGCTGCGGATCAGGGTTTCGGCAGCTTCAACAATCACTTCAGGCTGTTCGGATGACGCCGCGACAGCCTTTTTCAACGCGGATTCCATGTCATCGAGCCGGTGACCGCGTTTGTAGAAGAATGCGAGGTTCAGCCAATCCAGTCCGCTTCCGTGACTCGCCTGGATTGCAGACGTGTATTCGCCTTCCGCAGCTAACAGGTTTTTATTCTTTTCGGCGATACGGCCTTTGATCCAGTGCGCTTTCGCCGGGTTCAGCTTGGCCAATGCGTCAGCTTGCGAAGTCGCTTTATCCTTGCCGCCGCCGACGATTCCCGGAGCTTCGAGATAGAACTCAGCCAGGTCTGAGCGAGCGTCGGAGCTGGATGGATCGAGCTGTACCGCAGTTTCGAATTCAGTTTTTACTTTCTTCGCCAAGCCAACGGCGGAAACAAAACTCGAGCTGCTGGCTTTTTCTCCATACGCGCGGCCCAGCCACAAATGGTCGCGGCTGCTCTTTGGGTTTACCGCAATGGCATGTTCACACGCAGCAATAGCGTCGTCCCACTCTTGCACATCGAAGTGCGCGCGGCATAGCAAGTGGTAATTGTCGGCGTCTCCGGGATTGCGCTGAATACGATTATTTAACGACGCGATCGCGTCATCCGCGTGGCCACGGGCCAGCAGATCCGCCGGCGCTTCCGCGGCGAGCACGGGTGAAGCCGCCAGCGCCAGGAAAAGAGCTGCTCCGAAAATCGGTTTCAAACTCACCATTGTCAGCGAACCACCTTCACTACCGATCCATTCACCACCGGTTTGGAATTCAGGGAATTGAGCGCGACCACCGAATTGTCAGCCAAGCCGTGATTGATCTCAACGTCAGTCAAATTTGAAATCGCGGTCGTGACATCTTTGCGTCGCAATTCATTGTTGACGATCTGAAGAACGTAAGAACTGCGGTCATCCTGCCGCAAAGCTTCACGAGGCACCGTGAGCGCATTCTCGTGTTCCGCTACCACGATCGTCACTCCGACATTCACGTTGGGCAACAGTTTGTAGTCGTAATTATCGAGGATGCACGTGACTTCTCCGACATTGCGAGTGCCGTGCATCTTCAAAGTCGCTGGAATGTCGGCCACTGTGCCTTTCCAGGTCCGGTCAGGCACAGCGTCCCACGTGGCTTCCATGCTTTGCCCATGGCCGAGGCGGCCCACGTCGGGCTCGTCCACAAACGCCCGCACCAATACCTTTGACAAATCGGCTTCCTGAAGCACCAGGTCTCCCGCATTAACATAAGCGCCCTGTCGCGCCGGCAGGGAATAAACGACTCCGTCGAACGGCGCGTGAATATTCAGCTGCTTAAGGATGTCGGTAGCAGCGGCGTATCCGGCCTGCGCTTCTGCTCTCCGCGAATCCGCTTTCGCCACTTCCGGCTGGGAGTACCGATCTTTCCTTTTCTGTTCCAGCAACTTAACGTCGCTTTCGGAGCGGGCAAGCTGGTTCTCGGCATCTTTGACTTCGCCCGGCGACGCCGCCCCGCTTTGTTGCAACCGCCGCAACGCATCTAGATTGCGTTGGGCCAGACTCTGGGCTGATTGCGCATTGATCAATTGGGAATTCAGCGTCAAGACCTCTTCCTGATTTCCGCCTGCTTGTATCTCGCTGCTGTCCGCTTCCGACCCCTTGAGCTGCGCCAGGGCCTGCGCCGCCTGCCGGCGGGCATCCATATCGTTTAGTTCGGCGAGAAGCTGACCCTTCCTGACCCGGTCGCCTTCTTTCACCAGCAACCTCTTGATGGTGGTACCGATTGGGGCATGTGCTTCGAAATTTTGTATCGGTTCGACCTTGCCATTGGTGGAAATCACGCTCTGAATTGTTCTTCTTTGGGCTATCGCGGCTCGCACCGGAATCGCATCGTTCCGGCCGCCAAAAGATGCCAACAGCACGGTTACGCCGCCAATCCCCAGCAGCCAGACCAACCACGACCGCCGTGACCAAAATCCCGAATTGGTTTTCTCTTCTGGCATGTTTTGTGGCATGTTTTGCTGAATCAGCAGTTTACCACTGCCATTTCATGCTCAAAGTACGGGAACCGTAACATTTTAGATGCCTTAGCCAGCTTCAGGGACGCAAAAGCAAGAGATTCTCCGTGCGGTTAAGATAGAAACTATATGGCGAGAAATCCCCGGTACACGCCCGATCACGCAGAAGCGGGTCTCGATTTCAACTTCCCAGAGATCGAGACGTTCCCGAACCAGTTCAAGGGATACGAGATTACGGTGAACGATCCCGAATTCACCTCAGTTTGCCCCAAGACAGGGTTGCCCGACTTTGGCGTGCTCAATATTCGCTACATGCCCGCTGGCCGATGTCTTGAGCTCAAATCATTGAAAGAATATTTGTGGTCCTACCGCAATCTCGGGATCTTTCAGGAAAACGTCGTGAACCAGGTTTTGGAAGACGTCGTGAAATGTGCCAAACCGGTTTGGGCGGAAGTTCAGGGAGATTTTCGTCCGCGCGGCGGAATATCCACGACCGTGGTTGCCCGCTGGCCGCGGCCGAAATCTTCGCGTTCATCCACCAAGGCGCGCTGATGCTTCTGCTCGGCCATCGCGGAGCGCGTGCGACAACTCAACTACGCGAAAATACGGTTGCATCCTTTGAACTCGCGCTCGACCACGGCTGCGACGGTTTTGAGTTCGACGTCCGCCGCTCGGCAGACGGCCAGCCAGTAATATGTCACGACGCTAAATTTTACGGACGAACGATTTCTGGAGCCGCGGCGGCAGATTTGCCCGAGCTGCCCTCTCTAGATGAAATCTGGCGACGCTTTCACGTTGAGGCTTTTCTGGATGTTGAGCTGAAAGTTGCAGGCCTGGAACCAGCCGTCGCTGACCTGCTGCGAAATGCCCCGGCGACGCGCCCTTTTGTGGTTTCTTCTTTCCTGCCAAAAGTGTTGAATGAGTTGCATGAAATCGCCCCCACAATTCCTCTGGGGTTGATTGCAGACCGCCCAATCCAACTCAATCGCTGGCGGAAGTTGCCCGTCCAGTATGTATTTGTCGAACGGACGCTCATCACGCATCGGCTGACAGAAGAAATACAATACGCAGGACGGAAGATCTTCGTCTGGACCGTGAATAGCCCATCGACGATGCGGAAACTGGCAGGCTGGGGAGTGGATGGCATTATCTCTGACGACACCGAGTTGCTCGCCAGCACGCTTGGTTCTCCGCAGACGCCCCGCAAAAGCACCGGTCCGCCTGCATGCTAGACTCGCTCTAACCTCGACCTATGCGGATTTTGACCCGCTACATACTGCGTGAAGTGTTCTCCAACGCCCTGATTGGAGTCGCAGTCTTTACGTTCGTCCTCTTCACAAGTGACCTGGCGCGAATCCTCGAACTCGTCGTGCGTAACAGCGCGCCGCTGCCCAGCGTTGCCGAAGTTTTCTTTTTTACAGTTCCGGTCGCATTGACCTACACCATTCCCATGGGAGTGCTGGTCGGAATCCTGATCGGCCTGAGCCGCCTGGCGGCTGATAGCGAAATTACCGCCATGCGCGCCAGTGGCATTGGCGTCTGGCGCTTCCTGCGCATACTATCGATTTTTGTTGGGGTGTGGTGGGTGCTGGCGATGGCGAACGGGGTGTTTCTCGCTCCGCAATCGCAGGCCGCGCTCGGACGCCTCGAGGATCGCCTTAAGACTTCGCAAGCGTCTTTTGCCGTGCAGCCGCGCGTGTTCTACGAGGGATTTCCCAACTTCGTGCTCTACGTCCAGAACGTGAAAGCGGCCCAACACGCGGCCATCTGGCAAGGCGTCTTTATCGCGGAGATCAGTAATCCTGCGGCGCCGCGCGTCACCATGGCCCGGCAGGGAATTCTCGTCAGCGAAGGCCCGCACACTCTGCACCTTCATCTCACGGATGGAACCATCCACGAGACCGATCCCGCGTCGCGCTCCCGTTACCAAATCTCAACGTTCGACCAGACAGACATTCCGATTGAGGTGCCGGAGGCGGGAAGTAAGCAGGAATCGCAATTGCCGGTGACCCAGATGGGCACGTTCGACCTGCTTTCACGTGCTGGGACGACTCCTGACGCAGCCAACGCCCGCTGGCTCATGATCGAGTTCCATCGCAGGCTTGCGCTGCCTACTGCGTGTGTGGTGCTCGCTTTGGTGGGCATCCCGCTTGGGCTTTCGTCAAAAAAAGGCGGAAAATCCAGCGGGTTTGTGCTCACGGTGTTGTTGGTTTTTGCCTACTACTCGGTTTCGCTCATCGGAGTGTCGCTCGCCCGGCAGGGCAAAGTGTCGCCGATTTTCGGAGTTTGGCTGGCGGATCTCGTTTTTCTTTGTGTCGGCGCGTTTTTGTTGTGGCGAGTGGAACGCCGCCCGTTCGAGATTGCCGCTTTCCGTCTGGATGTAATGCTGCCGTGGCTGAAGCGAGCGCGGGGAAACGATCCGCGCCAGCAAATCGCGCGCTCCGGTACTGCTTACGATCGAGCTAAAAGCCGGATTCGCGTGTTCAGCGCCAGTTTCCCCATGATTCTCGACGACTATGTCTTACGGGAGTTCGGTTTCTACCTTGGCTTGATTTTGTTTTCTTTTGTAACCCTGCTGCTGGTGTTTACGCTTTTTGAATTGATCGGCGACATACTTCGCAATCAAGTTCCGTTTCTGATTGTCGGGGAATATCTGCTGAACGTGTCGCCATACTTCATTTACAACGCCGCTCCGCTCTGCATCTTGCTGGCCGTCCTGATCACGCTGGGCATCATGCAGCGCTCCAACGAGATGACGGCGATTAAGGCCACGGGCATCAGCTTGTACCGCATCGTGATCCCGGTGTTAACAGCATCGATCGTCTTATCGGCGGGTCTCTTTTTCTTCGAGCAATTCTATTTACCCTCCGCGAACAAGCGGCAGGACGCGCTGCGCAATCAAATCAAAGGCAAGCCTGCGCAGACCTACTTGAGTCCAGACCGGAAGTGGATTCTAGGGCAGCATTCAACGATCTACTACTACCAGTTTTTCGATCCCGACCGCGATCAGTTCGGCAATCTATCGGTTTTCCAGTTTGATCCGGCAACGTTCGAGATCGTTCACCGCGTCTATGCGGAGCGCGCCCAATGGGACGAAGGCTTGCAGCGCTGGGTCTGCACACAGGGCTGGCAACGAAGCTTGAAGGGACCTGCAATCCAAAACTACGAAGCGTTCGATGTCGCCAGTTTCGGCGATATTAATGAACCGCCGGCCTACTTCAAAAAAGAAGTGAAGCAGTCCTCAGAAATGAATTACGCGGAACTGCGTCGCTACATTCGCGACTTACAGCAAAGCGGGTTCGATGTAGTGCGCCTGAAAGTTCAGTTGCAGAAAAAAATCGCGTATCCAGCGATTTCTTTTGTGATGGCGGTTCTGGCGGTTCCTTTTGGCTTAGCCGCAGGCCGGCGCGGAACCATCACCGGCGTGGCAACCGCCGTAGGAATCGCAGTCGTTTATTGGACGATGTCAGGCTTGTTCGAAGCCATGGGCAACATCAGCCAATTGCCGCCGTTACTGGCGGCCTGGTCGCCCGACCTGATCTTTGGGTTGATCGGGGGCTACTTGATTCTGAAAGTACCGACGTGATGCTACCGAACGGCGATAGCGGATGGACTGCCTGACAACGTTGGGTATGGCATTCCTACGACCGTCAACTGGCCCAGTGTTGAATCAAAGCTGTAGATCGAAATGGATGTTCCTCCGTTGTTGGGAACGTAGAGATATTCGAATGTCCCGCCGGTGGACGTGATGGTGTTGCTTCCTGTCACCACGCCCACCCCAACCGGCGTAGTTCCAGTCGATATTGCCGCCGGATTGTTTGCTGTGAGCGCGCCCGTTCCAGCACCAGTGGTCGTGCTTGCGCTGATCCGGAACTGCGAGACTTGATTCGAAGACTTGTCTGCGACGAAGAGAAATGCGCCGGTGGTATCGGTAGACATTGCGGTCGGGCCTAGACCTGCTGAGAACGGCGACCCGGCTACCGGCGTCAGGCTGCCATCCGGGCTGTTCGCGTTCGCGCATGTGGTCGTGATCGCGTCGCAAATGCTGAATCCTGAAATGTTGTTATCGCTGAAGTTCGCTACGTAGAGAAATCCGCCTTTAGGCGTAACCGCGAGCGCGACAGGATTCAGTCCAACAGAATAGGAAACGGTTTGGGTTAGCGCACCGGACGAAGAGACGTCGAACATGGAAACGGTGTTCGCAAAAGTATTGGCGACATACACGTAATTCCCAGAAGGGCTCACCGCGATTGCGCTCGGTTGCGGCAGCACCGTCGAACCGGGTGTTAAAGCGGAAAAGGGCGATCCTGCTACCTGCGTGAGCGTCGTTCCGCTCACGGCATACACGGAAATATTCTCGCTGCCCTGATTGACTACAAAAAGAAAAGTTCCCGCAGGATTAAAGGCCAATCCCACTGGCGTCGTGCCCGTCGCCGTATTTCCGGCTGCAGCCGTAATCGTGCCATCCCCGTTTACTGTGAACACCGAGAGGTTGTTCGCAACCGAGTCGGCAACGACCATCGTATTCAAGTTTGGAGAGAGAGCCATCGCCGAAGGGGATGTCCCGATCGCTCCCGGGCTGCCGTCAGTCGATAGCGCGCCACTGGTCAATGTGATGGCATAAGGCTGGACCATCGAATCCCCGGCTGTCGCGACGTACAATTCCGCAATCGTCAACGTTGAGGAAGAATTATTGTTGGAACTGCAACCAATCGATCCTGCGATCCCGCACAGCAGAAGAATGGCAACCAAGCGGTACTTCATTCCTGTTTTTTCTCCATATTCGACTGTCGTCGGGCGGGCAAACTACGCAAGAAGGTCTCCGCGGAGCCCGGCACACTCTATCTCTGGTGTCTTCATTTGATAACAGGAATGGACGAAAAGAACAAACCGGGATGAGGCATGCAACTCCGGTGGATCGCCTCCCGATGCGATTTTAGCGGCGATGAATTTCTAGCATTTCGCCAGCAGAAGATTCAGCGTCGGGCTTCATCTGCACAGTTCCTGGGATTCTCATTTCGACCATCAACCCTCCATTTGCTTGATTGGATGCTCGAATCGTGCCCCCATGAAGGCGAATCGCCCGTGCAGCAATCGCCAACCCCAGGCCAACGCCTCCCGTGCCGCGCCCACGCGCATCGTCGATGCGATAAAACGGCTCGAACAACTTGTCGAGAGCTTCTTCCGGCACGCCTTCGCCGTAATCTGTGACTTTTATGCAACTCTCGCCGGCGCGGTGCTCGAGCCTCACGCGCACTGTCGTGCCCTCTCTGGAGTAACGGATCGCATTCCGCACAACATTTTCGATTGCGCTGTACAACAAGCTGGCGTCTCCCATCACCACATCGTCGCTGAGTATCTCCTCAACTACGGTGCAGTTTCGGCTCTGAGCCTCGAACGCCGCGTCCGTGGAAATTTCGGTGACGAGAGATGCCAATGAAACGGACTCCCGCTTCATCACCTCGCCACCCGCTTCGAGCCGAGCAATCGTAAGCAGCCTGCCAATCATCTCGTTGAGGCGATCAGCTTCGCGTTCCATACGATCAAGAGAACTCTGCGCTTCCGGGCCGGTGCGCTGCCGCGCCAGCGCCAATGCAACGTTCAGCCTTGCGAGAGGCGAACGCAGCTCGTGGGAAATATCTTTGAGAAGCCGACTCTGCGCGTCCACCAAGCCTTCCAGCCGGCCTGCCATGCGATCGAAATCGCGCAACAGTTCCGACATTTCGTCGCGGCGTCGCGAATGGGATGCCCCTGCCCTGGCGGTCAGATCGCCGGCAGCCAGCTTCTGGGTTGCCCGGCGAAGGTCGGTGATTGGCGACGTCAAATAGCGGGCTAGCAGGAAGCAGACGAGTCCAGACGATGCAATTCCAATTAAAATTGCCAGCCACGGATCGCCGTTCGGCCCAAATGCGGCATGTTTTTCAGGTGGAAGCTCGATCACCAGCGTGTAGCGAAGGCCATCGCTCGCGACTGCGGTTTGTTTCAGGAACTGTGACGGCGATAGCCGACCGAGTAGCGTATCTGCGGTGTGGGTCTGCCCACGAACAACTTTCGTGATCCAGTCCGGCGGCTCGCGCCCGGTTACGTCTTTGTCGTGCTCGTCGAAAAGGAACAGCCGCGCGTGGATGGAATCACGCTCGGTGCGAAAGTAGGTCCGCAGTCCCTCAACGCCGGAAGCATGGAAAGCGAGCACCGATTCATCGAGAAGGCGGCTTTGCTGCGCTATGATCGCGGCATGCTCGTTCGGCGGACGCATGGCCAGCGTAAGCAACATGGCCAGCACCATGAACAAAGCCTGAGCCAGCCAGAACGAAAGGAAAATCTTGACGAAAAGCCGTCTCACCTGGCACCATTCCTGGCTTCACGAGGGTGAGCAAAGATATATCCGACTCCGCGCACAGTCTTGATGTGCTCGCCGCCAGTATCGGAGTCGCCGAGTTTCTTGCGTACCTTGCTCACGTGCATGTCAATGCTGCGATCAAACGGGGAAAATTTCCTTCCCAGCACCGCATCAACCAGCCGTTCGCGCGTGACCACTCGCCCGGCGTCCTGCAGCAGGACATGTAGCAGACTGAACTCCACCGACGTAAACTCGACCGCTTCACCTGCTCGAAGCACGGTGCGGGTCGCAGGATCGAGTTCGATATCACCGACCTGAAGCGCATCGGGAAGTCTCGCCGCAGTTGGATCTCCGGTGCGTCGCAAGACTGCGCGAATGCGCGCCACGAGTTCCCGAGGATTGAATGGTTTCGGAAGATAGTCATCCGCGCCGATTTCGAGGCCCACGATGCGGTCCACATCCTCACCGCGCGCCGTGAGCAACAGGACCGGATTCTTTGAAGTTTTTCGCAGGCGCCGCAGGACATCCAGTCCGTTCAGTCCCGGAAGCATCACATCGAGCACGATCAGGACGAATTCGCCCGTGAGCGCCCGCTCCAGACCGCGATTACCGTCGTGCTGCGCTTCGACCTCGAAGCCTTCTGGAGCGAGGTACTCCGTGACCAGGCTGCACAGTTCAGCATCATCGTCGATGACTAGAATTCGTTCCACGGTTTCTCTTCTCATACGTTTCTATCGCAATCCGAAAAAGCCGGAAGTAAAGAATTGTCAATCATTTGCGCGCATTACAAAACTTTACTCCGCTTGACCGATTCTTTACCACATCGGGTTTTCAGTTCTGCTAAACCAAGATCAAGAGTAACCGTTCGTGATATCCCAACGACTGAGCGAGTTGGCGGGAGATGGGGAAGGGAATCGGGAGAGTCTCTTCCCCGCGACTAATAATCGCGAACGCGATCCCAGAAATGAGCGCATGACGTTGGACTTCCTCTCGTCGCTTCTTTCAGGCTGCATTCGCTTCTTTCTGTCTGGCGTGGCCCTTACCCTAATCAGTCTTTCCGTCGCGATCTTCCGCCGGGACCTTCTCTAGGCCCTGCATCGGCGGCTGGTAGAATCACATCTACTGGAAACGCATGCTGCTCGAGAGTCTTCGCCCGCTAGCCCCATATTTCAAGAAGTATCGCTCTGGCTACCTGCTGGGTACGGTCTGCGTATTCCTGAATAACGGGAGCTGGATCCTTTTCCCCCAGATCATTCGTCGCGCCGTTGACGACATGCAAGCCGGCGTCACCCGCCACAAGCTTTTTATTTATGCGTCGCTATTGCTGGCTGTTGCCGCATTTAAGGGCATCTTCCAATTTCTCACCCGCTGGATCGTAATTGGCGTTTCCCGCGAAGTTGAATTCGACTTACGCAACGATTTGTTTCGGCACTTGGAAAGCCTGTCTCACTCCTATTACCAACGGACTCGCACCGGCGACATCATGGCGCGCGCCACCAACGATTTGAATTCCGTTCGGATGTTGTTAGGGCCGGCCATCATGTACTCGGCCAACACGCTCGTTTTCACCGCGGGTGCGCTCGCGTTCATGATTTCGATCAGCCCACGGTTGACGCTCTACGCCTTCCTGCCGCTTCCCGCCGTCAGCATTCTTGTGCAATATTTTGGACGACGCATTCACGAACGTTTTGAGCGCATACAGGCGATGTTTTCCGATATCTCCGCCCGCGCCCAGGAAAACTTTTCCGGCGCGCGCGTGGTCCGCGCATACGTGCAGGAAGATGCGGAGATTGCCGCATTTGAAACGTCCAATCGCGAGTACATCGCTCGCAGCCTGAAGCTCGTACGCCTCATGGGGATGTTATGGCCCACGCTCGAAACTATGCTGGGCCTGGCCGTGGTCCTCGTTTTATGGCTTGGAGGACGCGAGGTGCTAGGCGGCCGTTCGACGGTTACTCTGGTCTCCTATCTCGGAACGAAGACGGTGCTGATGCTGAACGGTAGCATGAGCGTCGGCGACTTCGTCGCTTACAACACTTACATGGTGCAGCTAACGTGGCCGATCATCGCCTTAGGGTGGGTGATCAATATCTTCCAGCGCGGAACCGCCTCCATGCAGCGGATCAATGAAATTCTGGTGGAAGAACCTGAGATTGAAGATGCTGCGGAAGTTGTCGCTGTAGAGCAGATCGAAGGCGATATTGAGTTT
This sequence comes from Terriglobia bacterium, assembly GCA_963771505.1. Lineage (GTDB taxonomy): Bacteria > Acidobacteriota > Terriglobia > Terriglobales > Acidobacteriaceae > JAJPHW01. The sequence goes on along the minus strand of CAVYTO010000002.1, from coordinate 351,276 downwards.
CGGGGATTGAATTTCGATTACAACGGTACCCCCGTCTTACAAGATATCAACCTTCACATTCCCGCCGGCAGCAGTCTGGCCGTCGTTGGTCCGACCGGATCGGGCAAGACCACGCTGGTGAATTTGATCCCGCGCATCTTCGACGCTGCGCCTGGAATGGTCCTGATTGACGGCCGTCCGATTCGCGAATTTCCTCTCCGGCTACTTCGCCAGAGCATCGGTTTCGTTCCTCAAGAAACTTTCTTGTTTAGCGAGAGCGTTCGGGGAAATATTGCCTTCGGCGCTGAGAACGCCGACGAGCAGCGCGTGGTCGCCGCAGCGCAGGCAGCCGACATCGCTTCAGACATCGAGGGCTTTCCCGACAAATACGAAACCCTTGTAGGTGAGCGGGGAATCACTTTGTCCGGCGGCCAGAAGCAGCGGACGGCATTGGCCAGGGCGATTATTCGCAATCCGAAGATACTCGTCCTCGATGACGCGCTCTCCAGCGTGGACACCAACACCGAAGACAAGATTCTCAATCATCTTCGCGAGTTAATGCGCGGACGCACAACGATTTTCATTTCTCATCGGGTTTCCACCGTTCGAAACGCGGACCAGATCGCAGTTTTGCACGATGGCAGGATCGTCGAGTTGGGTACGCATGAAGAATTGATCGAGCGCGGCGGTTATTACACCGATCTCTACAACAAGCAACTGCTGGAAGAAGAATTGGCCGAAGTCTAGGCCGCGTCGTCCCATCGTCAGCGCAGTCTCTCCTATGAAAAGAGTTGTTACCGCCGAGCTGTTAGACAGCGACACCGGCTCAGCGCGGGACGTTGAAGTCGCGCTCACCGACCTGCGATTCATCAATCGATGGTTTGGCGGCGAGCGCACGATGCGCATCGGCGTTGAACGGATCGCCGGCCGGTTACGTACGAAACATCTATCGCTTCTCGAAGTAGCAGCCGGGTCTGGACAGACCCCACGCCTGGTCAAATCGCAATTGCAGGCGCGTGGGATCGAGATCGACGTTTCGTTGCTTGACCGTATGCCTTCGCACCTCGCCAGTCGCGTGCCAATTCCTGCGCAGCAAATCAACTCAGTCGCAGGAGATGCGCTTCAACTGCCGTTTCGCGACAATAGTTTCGATGTGGTGAGCTGCACATTGTTCGCTCACCATCTGAGCGCGTCCGAACTGGTCACTTTTATCACGGGCGCGTTGCGAGTGTGCCGTCATGCGGTGCTGATCAACGATTTGGTGCGACACCGCTTCCATCTTCTGTCGGTTTTTGCCGGACTGCCGCTATTTCGTAGTCCAATCACGTGGAACGACGCGCCTGCCTCAGTACGTCAAGCCTTTACAGTGAAGGAAATGAGCAACGCGATTGCACAAACGCCGGCTGCTTCGTTCACCATCGAATCGCACTACCTCTTTCGCATGGCAGCGCTGATCTGGAAATCGAATGCGTGACGACGAGATCTTCGACCTTGCTGTGATTGGATCCGGTCCTGCGGGTGCTTCCGCAGCCATTACTGCCGCTCGCGCGAATGCTCGGGTCATTCTGTTCGAGAAAGGCACGCTCCCGCGGCAAAGGGTATGCGGCGAATTCGTGTCCTCGGAGTCGCTCACTCTGCTGGCAGGATTATTGCGGCCGAAAGATCGATCTCTTCTCTCGGACGCGGTACACATTGCCAACGCGCGCATCTTCATCGACGATAGGGAAGTCGCGCTTCCGGTTCACCCGCCGGCCGCCAGCATTGCCCGATTCGACCTCGATCTTGCGTTATGGAATTCCGCTCGCGAAGCCGGGGTATGCGGTTCAAACATCCTGGTGCAGAGCATTTCGGGGACTGGGCCGTTTGAACTGACCACAACCGACCGAACGTACTCGGCGCGCGCGGTCGTCAATGCATCGGGACGCTGGTCAAACCTAAACGCAAGACCTGCTTTGCCGTCCGCCGAAAAATTTATTGGCATTAAGGCTCATTTTGCAGAACCGGACCCGCATCCTTCCGCGGATTTATATTTTTTCGATGGCGGCTACTGCGGAGTTCAACCGGTTGATCTGGCAGGCACGCGAAAAGACAATCGCGTCAACGCATCGGCCATGGTTCGTGCCGATGTCGGCACGTCGCTGGCTGAAGTCTTCGCGCGACACGCGCGGCTTAGACTGCGCAGCGATACCTGGCAGAGGTTATGTCCGGAAGTCACTACGTCTCCGTTGATCTTTGGCCGCCCCCGGCCAATAAGCGGAAGTATTTTGAGCGTCGGCGACGCGGCTGCCTTTGTGGATCCCTTTGTTGGCGACGGCATTTCTCTGGCTCTGCGCAGCGGCGCCCTTGCCGCACTCAGTCTGGTTGAATTTTTCGTGAACAAGATAAGTCTTGCGCAGGCGGCCGTCAACTATTCACATGCATACAACGAAAAACTCGCTCCCGTGTTTCGGGCATCATCGCGAGTCAGACGGCTGGTGCGATTACCACGTCCGGTGCGCGCACCTCTGGTTTACGCGTTAAGTAAAGCTCCGTCGGTTGGCCGCTGGATGGTGCGTAACACCCGCTGATTTGTCTATCGAACGACCAGCACTTCACGAATGTTGTCACGGGTCAGGAAGAATTTGATGGAAGAGAAGTCGCGGAATAGCGTTTCCACGTGGCGATTGTTGAAGACGCGCTGGAGCCGAAATCCGGTCCCGATGGACGTGTGCTTCGCTCCCGTCGGCCCTTTGCGCGCGAAGCGCCGCGGCTCAACCGGTTGCATGTCGAGGCTGTCTCCGCTCAAAACATGATAACGGTAGCACGGGGCATCCGGTCCGGCTTCCTGGGTGTGGAAGAAAGCCAGCAGAGTCCCGCCGGGATTCATCACCGACCACAACCGCCCCATCACCGGCTTCACCAGACTTTCGTCGAGGTAGTCCGCAAGATTCCAGCACAGAACCACGTCGAAAGTCGCCGCCGGATACACAAGGTTTTCGCTTAGGAATTGTTTACTATCTAATACTGGTTTGCCTTCCTCGTTAACAGTCGCGAGCGCCGGGTCGGTGGACGCTTCGAGCAGGTCTTCGCTGTAAACGCGGTGGCCGCGCTCCGTCAGGTAGCTGATGTTGCCCGCCGAGGTGTATCCAATGTCTAGAACGCACAATGGATCGTCCGATTGGAGCCGTTTCGACACCTCGACCAGCGCGCTTGACCTGCGCGTCAGCCGGGCTGCGCCCTGATTTTTAGCCCCGCCGGTTTCCGGTGAAGAACTGCGAAAAAACTTCATGAGGTTGTTCGTGGCAGACGACTGACCGATCCTGCTTTCGCCGCCTCTACACTCTAATATAACTTGCGGCGAGACAGAGACTGAGTGTTTCCAATGAGTTGACGTTACTGCGGTTTCTTAATCTCAGGCCGGGAATGCAGTTTCTAGCTGGATTTTCCGCTGGCAGCAGCTTTTTCGTCCCTCTGAATCTCGAGTTTCCCTTTGAACATCGCTCCATCTTCAATGGCAATGCGCTGGGTGCTGATGTCGCCTGTGGCCATGGCTGACTTGCGCAGATCTGCCCGCTCGGTCGCCTTCATGTTGCCGTCAATTTTGCCGTGAACAATGATGTTTTTGGCTTGGACTTCAGCTCGCACCTGCCCGTTCGGGCCAATCGTCAGGCTGTTTCCGTTGAGTTCAATTGATCCTTCAATCACGCCGTCCACGAACAGGTCTTCGCTGCCGGAGAGGCTGCCCTTGATTACCACTGATTGGCCTATACGGGCGGAATCAGCCGTTTTCGACGTTTCCATGGAAGTACCGTCCTTGAATGGCGCTACAAGCCTGCATGTCGCGCTTTAGGTTGTTGAGCCCAGGCGATCACTATATCCTACCTTTGAGGATTTTGTCCGCTTCGTCCAGCCAACCGCTGTGGGAGCAGGTTTCATCCTACTTGCAGCAACATGGCGCTTGGGTGTCCATCTCGCACGTTGTTGGTGTTGGCGCTCTGCTCAATAGCCAGCGCCCAGCAGAATACCGCCATTCCCGCTGGAATGTCACCGCAAGAACTCGTCCGCAGGACAATCGAAAAAGAGATTAAAGCGAACAGCGACGTCAAGTTCATGTTCCGCGACCGGAAGCAAACCGCACACGGCACCGAGACGCGCCTGGTCGTGGAAACGCAGCAAGCTACCGCCGGCATGGTCGTCGCTCGCAACGACAAATGCCTCGATCCGGCCGAGAGGCAGGCCGAGCTGGATCGGGTGCGGCGCCTTGTAACCGATCCGTCAGAGTTGGCGAAGAAATCGAGCCGCGAAAAACAGGACGCCGAACGCACCACGCAAGTCTTACGAGCTTTTCCTGACGCGTTCATTTATGAGGCTGATGGCTCCATGCCCGGGCAGTCCGGTGTCGGTCGAAGCGGTGATCAACTGGTGCGGCTCAAGTTTCACCCCAACCCCAATTACGTTCCTCCGGGTCACGGCGAGATGGTCCTGACCGGTCTTCAAGGGTACCTGCTGATCGACGTGAATCAATTGCGGATGGCTAAGATTGATGGCGCGCTCTTCAGGGACGTCGATTTTGGTTGGGGTATCCTCGGAAAGCTTCGCAGCGGCGGCCGCTTCGTTGTCGAGCAGGGCGATGAGGGTGAAGGGCAGTGGGAAATCACCCACATGAATCTTGATTTCCACGGCAAGATTTTAATGTTGAAATCCCTCGATATTCACACGGACGAGGTCTTCACCGATTTCCGCAAAGTACCATCGAACCTCACTTTTGCCGCCGGCATAAGCATGCTGGAACAGCAGCAACAGGCAATGCTGGCCAAGAACAGCGCAACTGCCGTCGCTCGCTAAAGATAGTTAATTCTTTCCTGCCTGTATCGTCTTCTTCCTGACTGTGAGCTTTTCTACAAGGTCTTTTCGTACTGCATAGCCTCTGCCCGGGGCGTCTGAGATTTTGATTGTCCCGTGCGACGACACTTCGACCTCGGGTTCGATGATGTCTTCTTTCCAGTATCGCTTGGACGCCGAAACGTCGCCCGGCAGGGAGAAGTTCGGCAGCGTCGACAGCGCGATGTTGTGGGCGCGCCCGATACCGGCTTCCAGCATGCCTCCGCACCATACCGGAACGCGGTGTTCGCGGCAGACGTCATGGACTTGTATCGCTTCGCCGAAACCGCCAAGGCGTCCGACTTTTATGTTGATGATGCGAGCGGCCCCGGTTTCAACGGCCTCTTGTGCATCGCGTGCATGATGGATCGATTCGTCCAGACAGATCGCTGTCTTCAATTGTTTCTGGAGCACGGCGTGGAAAAATATGTCATCGTCCCACAGCGGCTGTTCGATCATGAGAAGTTTGAACGCGTCGAATTGTTGTAAGTGGCTCACCTGATCAAGCGTGTAGGCGGAATTGGCGTCGCAACTGAGTACGATTCCCGGCCAGCGCGATCGAATGCGTTCGAGGATGTTGATATCCCACCCCGGCTTTACCTTCACTTTTATTCGTTGATATCCAGCATCCAGTTCGACCGAGATTTTATCAAGAAGCTGCTCGACGGAGTCCTGAATACCGATCGACACTCCGCACGGGATTTCCTTTCGAACGCCACCCAGCAACTTCCAAAGAGGCAAACCTCTCTGGATCGCCTCTGCGTCCCACAATGCATTTTCCAGCGCGGCTTTCGCCATACGATGCCCACGTACCCGGGCCAGAAACTGCCGGCACTCACCAGCCGATTCGATATTCGTGCCGATCAATTCAGGCGCAAGAAATCGCTCAATCGTGGGCCACGCAGTATCGATCCACTCACTGCTGTAAAACGGTCCGTCGTCGGCCACGCATTCGCCCCAACCTTCGATTCCATCGCAATGGACGGCGATCAGCAGAATTCGGCGGCTGTGCACCCGGCCAAAACTCGTTTCAAAGAAATGCACCAGCGGCATCTGGATTTCACGCAATGTAATGGCGTCGATTTTCATTTTGTGCGATCGGCGGTTGGCGGATGCGTCTTAGCTTTCTGCCAGAGTGCTTCCATTTCTTCAATGCTCATCTTTTCCAGTTCGCGGTTTTCTTCGTGTGCTGCGGCTTCGACGGCATTGAACCTGTTCCGGAATTTGCGATTGGCTTTCTTGAGAGCCGATTCTGAATCGATATTCAAATATCGGGCCAGGTTCACGGCAGTAAACAGCAAATCGCCAACTTCCTCTTCCAGCCGGTTCTGAAGGGTTTCGGGCGCGAGTCGCGCTCCCGATCCGGCATTCCCTGCGGCCGTTGGCTGGGGTCCCGGGGCCGGATAAGCCTCTAATAATTCTTCCAATTCCGCCGTCTCTTCTTTCAGTTTTTCAACCGCACCCGCGATTGATGGCCAATCGAATCCGGTAGCGGCGGCCCGAGCGCTCAGCTTATGAGCTTCAAAAAAAGCGGGCATTGCGGACGAGACTCCAGCGAGCCGTGGCGAAAATGCCGGTTGCACTTCGCCAGTATCTGGGGATTTCTCGCGTTTCTCTTTTGCCTTGATGGCTTCCCAGGTGCGTACTACGTCCGCGGAATTGTTTGCCTCCGCATCGCCAAAAACGTGCGGATGACGGCTGATGAGCTTTCGGCTGAGCCGATCGAGCACGTCATCAATGGAGAACGTACCATCTTCGCTCCCCATCTGCGAATAGAACAGCACCTGGAGAAGCAGGTCGCCCAACTCGCCTGCCAGTTCCGGCCAGTCACGGTTATCGATAGCTTCGAGTACCTCGTAGGTCTCTTCAACCGTGTAGCGCTTGATCGTATCGAATGTCTGCTCGCGGTCCCACGGACAGCCACCTGGCGCGCGCAGTCGGGCCATAATGCTGACCGCGCGTTCGAAGCGGCCACCGGTCGTTTGCTGCTGTCCGATAAGGATGGGGTCTTCAGGGTACTTGGATGCGGGGTTTGGCATGAGGCATCAATGTAAACGAGGCAGCAAAGCGCGCGCAATCTGGCGCTGAGAAAGCCGCAATGTGCAAAAGGTCGATGGTCACAACCGTTTGGCGGATGAAGTGCTTGGTGATTGCTCGGTTGGCCACTCTTAACAACCGGAGATTGGAATGAACCAATGCACAGTGCTCTGCGTCGATGACGATCCTGCCAGCCTGCGTCTCTATCAGGTGATCCTGGCTTGCCACGGTTACGCCGTCATCTCAGCTAGCAACGGATGGGAGGCGCTGCAACTGCTGCACAAAGCGCGACGCGTGATTCGCGCGGTTGTGTTGGACTACGAAATGCCCGGTTTGAACGGCAGCCAGCTAGCGCGCGAGATCAAACTGATTGACCCAACATTGCCGGTGATGATGCTTTCGGGCAACCTGGACGCTGCCGAAACGGCTAGGCCTTTCCTCGATGCCGTGTTGGAAAAGGGCACGCCGTGGGAGAAGACCCTCGACTGTCTCGACGAACTGCTGCGCATGCGACCACAAGTCGCGGTCGACGCCCCGATCTCGCAGTCAGCCTCGGCATAAGCCGCGGATTCGGCAATGCCCAACCAAAAATCGGCAGGGGCTTACGACGCCTTGAGGAAAATTACGGCTAGAGGTGGCAAGGTCAGGCTCAGCGAATACGGCCTCCCGTGCACTGGAACAGCTTCAGCTTCTTTTCCGCCCATATTTCCCCAGCCGCTTCCGCCGTATTCAGCGGCATCGCCGTTTAATACTTCGCGCCAGAAACCTGCCGTCGGAACTCCGATCCGGTATTCTTCACGTGGCACCGGAGTAAAGTTGCAGACCACCAAAATCGTGTCTTCCGGCAGCTTTCCTTTTCGCAGGAGTGAGATCGTTCCCGATAGGCTGTCGTTGCAGTCCACCCATTCAAAGCCCGCGGGGTCTGCGTCCAGTTCGTGCATGGCTTTTTCGCCCCTGTAAAGCAGGTTCAATTGCTCGACCCAGCGCTGCAGTCCGCTGTGTAACGGATACTGCAATGAGCTCCAATCCAGCTCCGCGTCGTGGTTCCATTCTCTGCGTTGGCCAAATTCGCAACCCATGAACAGCATCTTTTTCCCGGATTGGGCGAACATGAAACCAAATAGAACCCGAAGGTTTGCGAACTGCTGCCATTCGTCACCCGGCATTTTGTTGATGAGCGATCCCTTGCCGTGGACAACTTCATCGTGCGAAAGCGGCAGCACAAAATTCTCGGTGAATCCGTATAGCATGCGGAATGTCAGCAAGTTGTGGTGGAAACGGCGATGGATAGGATCATTCTCGAAATATTTGAGGGTGTCGTGCATCCATCCCATGTCCCATTTCAGTCCAAAACCCAGCCCACCTAAATAGACGGGACGCGACACCATCGGCCACGCCGTCGATTCTTCGGCGATCATTTGCGCTCCCGGCTGCTCTTTGTAGGCCTCTTGATTCAACTGTCGCAGAAAGTCGATCGCTTCCAGGTTTTCGCGGCCGCCGTATTTATTCGGAATCCATTCGTCATGTTTGCGAGAGTAGTCAAGATAAAGCATCGATGCGACCGCATCCACGCGAAGGCCGTCCGCGTGATATTCGTTCAGCCAGAACATTGCGTTCGACAGCAAGAACGTGCGCACCTCCGGCCGGCCATAGTTAAATATGTGAGTCTTCCAATCGGGATGAAAGCCCTGCCGCGAATCGGCATGTTCATAAAGGTGAGTGCCGTCGAAGTAAGCCAGGCCGTGGCCGTCGGAAGGGAAGTGCGACGGGACCCAATCCAGAATTACGCCGATCCCGTTTTGGTGCAGGTGATCGACCAGGAACATGAAGTCCTGCGGATCTCCGTAACGCGACGTGGGCGCAAAATAGCCAGTCGTCTGATATCCCCATGATCCGTAGAACGGATGTTCCATCACCGGCAGCAATTCGACATGCGTGAAGCGCATCCGGTTCACGTATTCCGCCAGCCTCGGGGCGATTTCGCGATAGCTAAACGCCCGGTTGCCTTCCGTACCCATGCGCATCCAAGAGCCCAGATGAACCTCGTAAATTGACATGGGCGCAGACAGCGAATTTCTCGCCGCGCGCTGCCCCAGCCAGGCAGCGTCGCCCCACTGATATTCCAAGTCCCAAATGACGGACGCGCTTCCCGGCGGTTGCTCGTGCAGAAGTCCGAATGGGTCTGCCTTGTCCACGACAAAGCCGGGATTGTTGGAAACGATGTGGAATTTGTAAGGTGCTCCTTTTCCTGCTGCGGGAATGAACCCTTCCCACACTCCCGAGTTCTGCCGCTGGTGCAACCTATCGCTTATAGGATTCCATCCGTTAAACGCGCCAATCACCGAAACCTGGCGAGCATTCGGGGCCCAGACGCCAAACCGTGTACCCGGTGTTCCGCCCTCTTCCGTGAGGTGCGCGCCCAGTTTCTCGTATGCGCGATAGTAAGTTCCCTCGTTGAACAAGTAGAGTTCGCGATCGGTGATCGCCAGATCGTCGGCTGAGCCATGAAGGTGGGCCTTTTGCGTCATCGTCCAAATGATAATGCACAGGCGACCGATTCGGCGCGGGACTAATCAGTACCTCGAAAAGCAACGACGCTTCACACATTTAGCCGCTTTTGATATAGCATTCTTCCAAGGTAGTCACTTCGTGAAAGGGGTTCGCGTTCTGCTCGGCTCCTTGCAGTTACAACATGGATAAGCAACCAGAAAAGCCCGTTGCACCGTCTGAAGGCGCCACTCGAAGAGCCCGGAAGCCGTATGTGAAACCGGCTTTTCGCTTTGAAAAGGTATTTGAAACCATGGCGCTTGCCTGCGGCAAAGTCACCCCTGCCGTGAGCAATTGCCGATTCAACCGGAAGAATTCATAAATTGGGACCGTGCCCACGGCCATCTCCACTCCCGACGCTGTGAAACTTGAGTTGCTCATCCGATCGCTCAACCGCGGCCAAACGGTTTGTATCAGTGCGCTTGGGCAAAGTATGCTGCCTGCAATCTGGCCAAAAGATTTGCTGGTGATCGAACGCGTAGAATGCAGTCGGCTTGCGCTCGGCAAGATCGTCCTCCGCCGCATTGGCGAGCAACTCCAGGTGCATCGCCTCGTCGGCAAGCTATCTGAGTCCGCGAATGTCGGTGCTTCTAACTGGATCACAAAGGGCGACTCGAACCACCACCCCGACCCCGATGCCGTAGCTGATGAACATATTCTCGGCGTGGTCGTTGCAGTTCAACGTTATCGGCGATCCACAAGCTTGAAGCGGCGAAGCGGGCTTCGCCGACTGGCTAGTTTCGCGCTACGCGCTTCGCCGCTTCTGCGAAATACTGCGCTGCGGTTACACTACTGGCGGCACGCTCGATCGATACAATCCCCAACGGAGCACGCCGCTGCCATCGCCAGCTGAATTCCCGCTCTCTGTGGGCCTTGCGATCGGGCGCGTCTCATTTCGTCTGGAAACCGCCAGCGAGCGGTTCCGTGAACTCTTGGTTGCGCGTTACTCCGGCTTTGTTGCTGCTGTTAAAAATCCTGACATCAGCTTGCAGATCACCCTGCGCACACCGACTGAAGAAGTGTCGCCTGACGACGACCTGCTTGTAACCAGCCGCGGCCGCGTGTGGAACTTCAAGCGCGGGGATTTTTTCGCCGAGTGGAATTGCACCACTGGCTTCGGCACAGTGACGCAACACGACAGCCCATACGCGATCGATTCCGTCATTCGAGTCGCCCTTTCACTATTCCTCGCTTCCCGCAGCGGCTTACTTGTGCATGGCGCCAGTGCCATCCGCGACGGACGGGCGTACATGTTTGCTGGAGTGTCCGGCGCAGGCAAGACGACCATCTCCCGCCTCGCCCCACCGAGCTCAACCCTCCTTTCCGACGAAGTTTCCCTGATCCGACTCACGGATCGAGGCTACTTTTGCTTCGGCACTCCATTCTCGGGGGAGTTGGCAACGCCCGGCGAAAATACCCAGGCACCTCTGGACACAGTTTATTTCCTGGAGCAATCCGCGAATAACGAAGTTGCCGCAATCGGCGATCTCGATGCCAATCGATGTCTGCTGCGTAATGTCTTATTCTTTTCGCAGGATACTAGTCTCGTGAACGCAATATTTGATACGGTGTGCGACTTGACTCGGAAGGTGCCCACGAAGCGACTTAAATTTGCTCCCACGCCTGAAGTCTGGGAGATAATTGGATCGAACACCGAGGTGTGCGCATAGAAACTCTCTTTATCGCGCGAAGCCCAGCCATCGCCGCCCGCAAGATGGGTGACGAGATGATGGTGATGTCGGCGGTCGATTCAACATTCTTCACGCTGAATGAAGTCGCCACCGCGCTCTGGCAAAATGCCGACGGCCGCACGCCGCTTTCCCGCATCGTCTCCGAACGTATCTGCCCGGATTTCGAAGTTTCCCCGGAGCAGGCACAAGCGGACGCTCTGCAATTTGTGCGTGACCTCTCGCATCATGGAATTTTGTTGCTCTCCGAACAGCCGATTGCGCCCGCAGCACAGGAGTCTGAATGACGTTGATTTCGGAGATGAACGCCAGAGCGCTGGAAACGGGTATTCCGCTCAGCGTCCAACTCGATTTAACTTACCGCTGCAACGAACGCTGCGTCCACTGCTATCTCGATCACGACGATCACGGTGAGATGACGACCAGCGAGTTCAAGAGCGTTCTCGATCAAATGGCGGAAGCCGGGGTTTTCTTCCTGACGCTCAGCGGCGGTGAAGTCCTGATGCGCCGCGATTTTTTCGATCTGGTCGGTTACGCGCGCAGCTTGCTGTTCAACGTAAAAGTCAAAACCAACGGAGTGATGATCCGCGCCAAAGAAGCCGCCCGCCTGCGCGAACTCGGAGTCGAGCAAATTCAAATCAGCGTCTATTCACATCGCCCTGAGATTCACGACGCCGTCACTAAGCTCCCCGGTTCGCTGCGCCGCACTCTGGATGCGATTCGTTTTCTCAAGTCCGAAGGTCTCAAGGTCACCATCGCAAATGTTCTGATGACGGCCAACCTCGGCGACCAGCAGGAAATGATCGAACTGGCAAAGCAACTCGGCGTGCCGTATACGCTTGATCCCACCATCACGCCGAAGATGGACGGCGACACCTCGATCCTCAATTTGCGCGCGCCGCAGCAAGACTTGCACCGTGCTTTCAACAATCCGGATTTAGTTGGCGACGTTGCCGCTTTCCACGCTGCGCCGCCGCAACCTGACGATAGCGTGATGGACGGCTACCCGTGCAGCGCTGGCCATACATCCTGCTACATCTCGCCTTATGGCGATGTTTATCCGTGCGTGCAGTTCCCGCTACCCAGCGGAAATGTTCGCAGCCAGCGTTTTCTCGACATCTGGCAAGACTCGCCGCAACTGACCGAGGTCCGGTCGATCCGCGCTCGCGATCTGCCAACGTGTTCGGGATGCGCCCACGTCGGCACCTGTTCCCGCTGCCCCGGGCTCGCTTACATGGAAGGCAACATGCGGGGCCCGTCGTCAGCCGATTGCGAGAAATCGTTCATACAAACTGGAATACCCTCCGCCAATATGCTGAAGCGCGGATACGTGTCCACCAGCACGCTCGTGCAGATTCAGACGATCAATTAGCTGTTTTTCTCTTCCATGGAACCACCCGTCCATAGCACTTTCGTGTGCTGTTCACGCCTGTTTATGCGGCGTTCGGTTACCGAAGTAAGGCTGAATTTCCCGCGCGGATAAAAGACAATCGAAAGACGGAAAAGCTTAGAGCTTTCTAATCTCGCGCGCAAATTTTACTTAGGGGCTGAACTATGCCGTCTCATCTGGAGAGTCCGACCATGCCTTCCCGCATATCTGCGGCGAAAGTGTCGGCGATGCTGGTTTGTGTGTTGTTTGCCGGAATCTTGGCTGGCCAGGAAGCTGAACCCAAAGGGGTCGGCCTGCCCCAGGATTGGAGCAGCCGCCACGTGCTTTACACCCATGGCGCGCCCTTCAGCATCACTGCTGCGGAATCGCGCGATCCGCGTTTCTGGTACGCGTGGATGCAACGCACCGGCAACCGCGCCCACTGGAATCCGGCCGAGCCAATCTCGCCCACTCATACCAAAAAATCGCGCGTCGACTGGGCAGTCTCGCTCGGAGCAGGATCTGAGCCTCTCGGCGAGACTCCGGCCAAATTCAGCTTTAGCAGCAGCGGAAACATCACCACCGCAAACTGCACCACCGACTTTGTCGTGTTTGTAGTGAGCAATGCCGCACCCAGTACGGTTTCAAATCCTGGCCAGGCGAATATTGTGGGGCTGAACAATCTCTACACCGGCACATCCTCGTCGTTCTGTCCGAACGGGCCGCAGACGCCGCCGACAACCGATTACACGGCCCCGAAATTCCTATTCTCTTATGCAGCCGGGAGCAACTCGATTTCGCTGTCTCCCATCCTCTCGTTGGATGGTACCAAGGTCGCTTTCGTCGATGCAGGCAATCCAGCGATCTTCAATGTGCTGACCTGGGTCGCCGGACAGGGAACTGACGCGACCCATCCCGTGAAGCCCGGCACAGGTGGATCGTCGCTTGTCCAGTTAACGTTCAGCTCCGCAACGGTTCCGGGATGCACCGCCAGCGGCGCAATCACCAGCAATGCGTCGCCCTACATGGACTACAACACCGACTCTGCTTACATTGCCTCCGACAACGGCAACCTCTATCGGGTTACGGGGGTATTCAAAGGAACGCCGACGCTCGACTACTGCATAAAAATTAATTCCACCGCCGGACACATTCCCACGTCGCCGGTTTATGACCAGGTCAATAACGTCGTTTATATTTCGGACGGCTATTCGCTCTACGGATTCACCGCCGGCGCGACAAGCTTTACGGCCGCCGGATCGATCGCGATCGCCAGCACCGCCGCCTCTGATCCGATCATTTTGTCGCCCTATCTCGACACCGGCAACGGTTATGTCTACGTGTTCTCGGGCGCGGATTCGACTAACGCCAACTCCGTCGTGGCCCAGGCAAACCTTGGCCTCACAGCCGTGACGACCGCTGCTATAGGTCCGAACGCGGGCAACGGCACCTACATCTTCGACGGCGATTTTGACAACGCCTATTGGGCAACCGGACCGCTCGCCGGCGCGGGAACGCTTTACGCCTGCGGCACACAAGCCGGAGGCAACGGCACCAAACCTAGTCTCTATGCAATGTCGTTTTCCTCGCCAAATGGAAAGATGAACACGACCCCAGCCATGTCCGACAATCGGAAGATCAACAATGCGGCCAACGGCGCTGGTACCTGCTCGCCCTTGCTCGACTTCTTCGATGGAACCACCGACCGCCTGTTCGTGGGGACCGGCGTATATCAAGGCACGGGCGGGGCAAACATGGTAACTGAGTGGAACGTCAACACGCGCATCGGTTTGAGCTCTACCGCTCCAACATCGACTGCCACCAACTATTGGGGTGGGACCAGTGCCTTCTCCGTGGATAACGTCAGTACTGAACCGCAGGCAGCCAGCATCTACTTTGGAACCCTGTCGAAGCCGCCGACGCTGACTACTACACCTTGCGGCGCGGGTAACTACTGCGCAGTGAAACTTACGCAATCTGGATTGCAGTAAGTCAGCGTTGAGAAAATAAAAGGGCGAAGCTCATAGCAGCTTCGCCCTTTTTATTCGTACTTTGTCTCTACAGCTATTGTCCGACCGCAGGTGCGGTTACACCCATCTCCAGCGGGCGGCTCAATTCCATCGTCAACTCAGTTCCAGCCGGCAAGGTTGCCGACGTGCGGCGCACGAGCCAGTGAGCCGTGGTTGCCGTCGCACCAACCGCTCCGCCAATCAAGACTCCCGGGCCGCCGCCGATCAATCCGCCGATCAGCATGCCACCACCCGTTCCGGCGGCGATCTCCGTCATGTCGCGGCCGCTATGTCCGGCGCCCTTGAATTCGCCTTCTTCGGTGACGTCTGTGCGCCCGCGACGGCTCGTGTCCACCAGGCTGGCATTCAGAACGAAGCGCTGGCCGTCAGGCAACACTAGATTTTCGGGAAAGATCGTAATTGTCGATTTGCCCGCAAACCGTCTCGGCTCGGTCACTTTCGTGACCCGTCCTTCCACCGTTGCGCCCACGGGAATCACTGTCTTTCCATCCATCACGACCGCTTCGGTCACATGCCCCGAAAACGGGTCGCCGGCTTTGCTGTGGAATGTCGTGAGCGTGTTGTCGAGCTTGACCATCAAAGCGGTCCCTTCAGGTACGGAAGCGCCTGTTTGCGACCACGCGCACGCGGCCAGCAAGATCGTGAACAACAAAGTCGAGAATTTCTTCATGGAGCCTCCAAGAGATTTCTGATTTCGAATCTAAGTGAAGCCACGCATGCGAACAATAGCTTGAACCACGATTGACACGTGCTGAGATTAGTTTTGTGGCGCGGACGCTCCTGTCCGCCATTTGTTCTCGCCTTGATCGCCTCCGCTATAATCGCCTTTCGCAAAATTCTCCCGAGGAACTCATTCATGACCATGATCGCCGACATCATCGCCCGCGAAGTGCTTGACTCGCGCGGAAACCCGACCGTAGAAGCCGAAGTTTTTCTGGCCGACGGAACTGCCGCCACGGCCATCGTCCCCAGCGGAGCCTCAACTGGAGAGCACGAGGCCGTCGAACTGCGCGACGACGACAAGTCGCGGTTTCTCGGCAAGGGAGTGCTAAAAGCCGTCAACAACGTCAATACCGAAATTGCCGAAGCCCTCGCCGAAATGGACGCGTCCGCGCAGCGCGAAATCGACGCTGAGTTGATCAAGCTTGACGGAACTCCAAACAAAAGCAGGCTGGGAGCCAACGCGATTCTCGCCGTCTCGATGGCCTGCGCCCGAGCATCGGCGCAAAGCCTGGGCGAGCCGCTCTATCGTTACCTCGGCGGGGCAGGCGCGAACACGCTGCCCACGCCGATGATGAACATTCTCAACGGCGGCGCCCACGCCGACAACAATGTCGATTTCCAGGAATTCATGGTTATGCCCGTCGGCGCGTCCTCTTTCTCTGAAGCCCTGCGTTGGGGCGTCGAAGTCTTTCACACTTTAAAAGGCGTGCTCAAAAAGCGCGGATACAACACTGCCGTGGGCGACGAAGGCGGATTCGCACCGTCCGTGAAATCAAACGTCGAAGCCATTGACCTCGTCCTTGAAGCCATCCAGCAAGCCGGATACAAACCCGGCGAACAGATCGCCATAGCCCTTGATCCCGCAGCCAGCGAATTTTTCAAGGACGGCAAATATACGTTCAAAAAATCCGACAAGACTTCAAAGACTTCCGACGAAATGGCGCACTACTGGGCCGATTGGGCAGGGAAGTATCCGATCGTTTCGATCGAAGACGGACTTGCCGAAGACGACTGGCAAGGCTGGAAGACTCTCTCAGACCTGGTCGGTAAAAAAATCCAACTCGTCGGCGACGATCTCTTCGTCACCAACACCAAGCGACTTCAGGAAGGTATCGATAAGGGCGTGGCTAATTCCATCCTGATCAAAGTCAACCAGATTGGCACCGTCAGCGAAACTCTCGACGCCATCGACCTCGCCCGTCGCAACGGATACACCTCCGTTATCTCCCACCGCTCCGGCGAAAGCGAGGACACATTTATCGCCGACCTCGCCGTCGCCACCGGCGCAGGCCAAATCAAAACCGGCTCCGCCAGCCGCACCGACCGCATCGCCAAATACAACCAGCTTCTAAGGATTGAAGAAGAGTTAGGCGACTCGGCGAGATATTTGGGGCTGAAGGCGCTCAATTACAAAGGCTAATAAATCCCTGTTGTAACCGCAAACAACGCAAACTAGAATGGCCATGCGCCCATTCGCCAGGAGCCGTCTATGAAAACCCGCTTCGCCATCGCAATCTTTTCATTAGCTTTCTCCTTGCCGTTATTCGGTCAAGTTGCCGCCGCCCCGGCAGTCGATCAATCCACCCGCGACGAGGTCATTCGTTTCATGGACCTTATGCAAGTCAGAACGCGGATGATTGAAGTTATGGACAACATGAAAGTTCAGATGAGAAGGGGTGCCGAGCAATCTCTGAAGCTCCGCAAGCCGGACGCTACGCAGAGAGACATCGAACGGGCAGACAGCATCGTCGATGTTTCGATGAAAGACTTCCCGACTGACGAAATGATCGAAGCAATGATTCCCATCTACCAACGGCATTTTTCAAAAGAAGACCTTGATGCTCTGATTGCGTTCTACACCAGTCCTGTGGGCCAGAAGATTCAAAACGAAACCCCTGCCCTTACGAAAGAAGCCATGCAGGCGGGCGGGGATGTCATGACGAAGAGGCTTCCAGAAATACAAGCGCGTATCAAAGAACAGGTAGCGAAAATGGCGGAAGAAGATAAAAAGGCTGGCGCCAAAAATTCCTCGAACTAGAGACACGGAACAGCTCCTCACGATGCAGTCCGCCGCGCCAGCCGATATCGATTTCAACGATCCGCTGCCTAAGGAGATCGAAGACCTTTGTTGGTAGCCATCTTTTTGGGTGGCGCAGCGGTTCACCGCTGCGATTAGACTTGCAAGTTCGATCTCGCCCCGCAGGGCGCAAAATAGCCGGCGACAAACTCGCCCATGCGGGGCGTGTATCTAGCCACGGATTTACTTCGCAGC
This sequence comes from Terriglobia bacterium, assembly GCA_963771505.1. GTDB lineage: Bacteria > Acidobacteriota > Terriglobia > Terriglobales > Acidobacteriaceae > JAJPHW01. The sequence continues at coordinate 333,771 of CAVYTO010000002.1, read as the reverse complement.
GCTGAAGCGCTGCGCGACCCGAACCTCCTAAAAGATCTCGGTCGGGCGCTCCTGCCAGCATCAACCATCCCATTGCCCAAATCCATCATCTCCACGACAATGCTTGCAGAGGCACCCATGAAACACTTTCTTTTCGCTGCCGCAGTCTTGATTCTTTCGTCGTTGACTTTCGCGCAAGATGCCAATCCGGCTGGCGTTCCCGCCTCCAGAGAAGACGTGCAGAAACTTTTCGATGTGATGCAGGTCAGGCAGCAGATGCGGCTGACCCTCGACGTCGTTATGAAGCAGCAGCGCGAGATGGTTCACGAGACGCTAAAGCGGAACGACCCCACCATTACCGAAGCCCGCCTTACCAATTACGACAACGAGATGGATGCGATGCTGAAAGACATGCCGGTAGATGGCATGCTTGACGACATGATTCCGATTTACCAGAAGCACTTCAACAACACCGACATTGCGGCCATGACCACGTTCTACGCCTCTCCCACAGGACAAAAAGCTCTACACGAAATGCCTGCGCTGACTTCAGAATCCATGCAGGCTTCCTACGGCCGCATGCAGAAACAGATGGACGCCGTTATGCAAAAAGTGAAGCGGATGGCGGCCGACGACCGCGCCAAAGAAAAGAAAGCCGCCGCGAACAAATCAGGCACTCAGCAGTAGAACCAGCTTATCGACAGGCGGTTTTGTGATCGTCATCGAAACTTCGCGCCTCAACCTTCGCCACCTGACTCTCGAAGACGCGCCGTTCATTCACGAACTGGTGAATCAACCCGACTGGATCGAGTTCATCGGCGACAAAGGCGTCCGCACGCTGGATGACGCGCGCGCCTACATCACCAACGGGCCGATTGAAATGTACGACCGCCTCGGCTTCGGTCTTTATGTGGTCGAGTTGAAAGGCGGCGAGCCAATTGGCATTTGTGGCTTGCTCAAGCGAGATTATCTCGACGATCCAGATATCGGCTTTGCGTTTCTAGCGCGATTCTGCGGACAAGGCTACGCAAGCGAAGCCGCTCATGCAGTGATCGAATACGCTGGATCTCATCTCGGGATGCGTCGCGTGGTTGCGGTCACGAAGTCAGCTAATCACAAATCGATCAGGCTGCTCGAGAGCCTGGGGCTTCGGCTCGAACGAGAACTCGAAAACCCGGACAGCTCGCCAACCTTGCTGTTTTCGCCCCAGCATTAGCATTCCTTATTGCTTCGTTCGAGCAGCTGAATTCATTCCTGGCTTGTGCGGCGTCAGCCTGGGTAGCAAAAATTCCTGAATGATGTTTCCCGCGGCGCTGCCAGCAATTCCAATGGCTGCATTTTCGAATGTAAGTGCTGCGCCGTTGCGGTCCGCCGCCGGATAATAGAGATTCGAAATTCCGCCTGCCGCCAGATTCCCGACAATGCTCGAGTAATTCGCCTGCCAATGCCCGTTGTCGCCCTTGCAGATCACCGACATCGCCATGGCATATTCGATTCTCGCCTTTGTGCTGCCGGTGCCTTTGTAAAAATAGCGGGGGTCCTGCTTGAAGATCACTGGGAGAACCGCTCCGGTGAGGATCGTTCCGTCAACGAAATCCGCGTAGGCCGCGCCATAGCGCTTCGCGTAGCCCTGCGCTCCCTGACCGTAACCGTTGAACGTATCGGTGGCCTGCTCGATGCCGGCGATGACGCCGGTGATCACAAAAGCGGACGGATCGATGATCGATTTCCAGGCCAATCCGAACTTTTGCCGGGGCTCGAGCGCGACCGCATCCGGCACATAGCTCACGTAGAAGTTTGGGATCACTCCCAAAACTCTCTGCTGCTCCTGATCTTTCACCTGATCTTCCGCCACCTGCTCGATCGTCTCTGAAACTCTGACGTCGGTGGTCGTGGTCGCAAGCGCCAACATAATGTGAGGAATTTCGAGGTTCTGGCCCGCGCTCAGGTTAGCGGAAACAGTTTGCGGGGCGAACGAGGTTGCGGAAACCGTCAGCCGATAATTGCCCGCTGACACATTTTGAAAGATGAAGCTTCCATCATCGCCGGAGTGAGATTGCTGCGGGGCACTCGCCCCTGCCTTGGACAAGCGAACGATGGCCCCGGCGACAACCGCTCCTGTCGGATCGAATATAGAACCCTTGATCGACCCTTCTGGCAGCTGTGACTGTGGACATAGCAGCGGAGTCAACAACACGACGAACGCCAAGCCGATCAGAACATCCCGCCACATCTTCGGCAGTTGTCCAATTGCACCGAAACCCTTCAGCTTAGAACCCCATCTTGTCGTCAGCGGAAGGCCCATAGATCGCCGGCAAAGGTTTGTCATTCAAGCGCAGATAAACCCCAAGCTGAGCACGGTGGTGAATCAGGTGATTCATGAACATCATGCGGTATGCGGTGAACTTCGATCCGTTAAAGATCTGCTTACCCTGAAAACTGAGCTTCCAATTGCGCGTCCAATCCTCGTCAGAAATCTTTTGCAGCGCGGCGCGGGCCTTGGCAGCTCCCTCGTCAAACGCTTTCATCAGCGCAGCGGCGGCAAACGCCGGACGCTCACGCTGCGGCTCCTTCGAGAAATCCAATTCTTCTGTCGTCAGGATCGTCACCCCAAAATTGGGCAACTCTGCGACGTGGACCGCCAACTTGTCGAGTGTCATCGACTTCGGGTGCGGCGCAAACCCGGTATTTTCGTAAGGTACGCGCTCCAGCATCACGCGCGTGTTTTTTATTTCCGCATCAAATTCCGACAACAACAACTCATCGATGGCCATCGCTCCGTCTCCGTTGAGTAGAAGTGCTGCATCCATGTTAGATTCTTTCTTCGACTTTTTGAAGCTGCGCGGGAGAAGACTCAATGAACCGCCCGAAACCGCTAGTTCTCGTGATTCTCGACGGCTGGGGTTACAGTCCCAAGATCGAAGCCAACGCCATAGCCCTGGCACGCAAGCCGGTGTACGACCGGCTGTTGCGGGACTTTCCTAATACTTTGATTCAAACCAGCGGCCATGCGGTTGGCCTGCCCGATGGCCAGATGGGAAATAGCGAAGTGGGCCACCTAAACATCGGCGCGGGCCGCATTGTTCATATGGACAGCACCCGCATCGAGTTGATGATCAGAAACGGCGAATTCTTCCACGATCCTGCGCTGCTGAAAGCCATGAAGAATGCGGCAGTCGGTGGAGAGACGCCTGCATCTTTTCGGACTCTTGTCCGATGGCGGCGTTCACTCCTACCAGACTCATTTGTATGCGCTGTTGAAAATGGCCAAGGAGCAAGGCCTTGATAGGGTCTTCATTCATGCCTTCATGGACGGCCGCGACACACTGCCCTCCAACGGGTCCGGCTACATGCAGCAACTGCAACGGCAGATTCGCGAATACAACATCGGCAAAATCGCAACCGTGAGCGGACGCTACTACGCGATGGACCGCGATCTTCGCTGGGACCGGATCGCGAAAGCCTACAAGGCGATGGTTTTCGGCCAGGCCGAGGGCGGGCGATACGAGGATCCGGTGCAGGGAATTACCGAATCTTACAATCGCGGAGTCATGGACGAATTCATCATTCCGTTCGCTTGCGGTAACGCGAGCGCTTCGACAGCTACGATTCGGGACGACGATTCTTGCATCTGCTTCAATTTTCGCGCTGATCGGGTTCGCGAAATCACGCGCGCACTCACTCGCAACAGCGGACTCAACGATCAAGCCGGAAACGATCTCCCCGGCGCCGCGGACCTGAGTGCCACGCTTCCAGCCGATCAGGGACCAAAAAATCTCACCTATATCTGCATGACGCAATACGACAAGAAGTACAAGCTTCCGGTCGTCATCGCCCCGGAATCGATGAATAATATTCTCGCGAATGTGATGGCGCAAATGAACCTGCGCAATCTGCGCGTGGCGGAAACCGAAAAATATGCTCACGTCACCTACTTTTTTAACGGAGGCGTCGAGCAGCCCTTTCCCGGCGAGGAGCGCGAGATGGTCCAATCGCCAAAAGTTGCGACTTACGATCTGAAGCCGGAAATGTCGGCGGCTGGAATTGCCGACAAAGTCGTAAAGGCCGTCGAGCAGGGTTCATTCGACGTCATCATCGTCAACTTCGCCAACGCCGACATGGTCGGCCACTCGGGAAAAATCGAGCCGACAATTATCGCCGTCGAAACCGTTGACGCCTGCCTCGGGCGGATTGAACAAGCCGTCCGGGCTCGCGGCGGAGCGATGCTCATCACCGCCGATCATGGAAACGCCGAGCAATTAATCGATCCGGCAACCGGTGGCCCGCACACCGCGCATACGACAAATCCCGTGCCATTCATCGTCGTAGCAGAAAACAACGCGAAGTTCTCGCTGAGCCCCGGAGGCTCGCTACGCGATATCTCGCCCACGGTCCTTGGAATGTTAGGGATCGACGAACCGACCGAGATGACCGGGCGGGACCTACGAGTCATGAAGATCGGCTGAGGGGCTCAGGTATCCAACCCACAGATTAAACGTTTGTGCAATGTCCGATAACAGGTATTATGTAAAGCAGCAAGGCCCGGATGCCGTGCAGGCTAGATTACTTCGACACAAGGCCTGTTCTGGCCTCGCGCCATGCCCGCTATACTGCGATCGTTTGTAACCAGTTGCCCTTTGTTCCGAATCACCAACCCTAGCAGGTAAGCATCTGTAATTTGCCGATGACCAATTATTTCAGCGACTGGGGCTACGGTCTCACGAATTCCGATATCGCAACTCCAAAACCGGTGCGCCGGGTGTTCCAGATTTTCGGATAAGGCCAGAACAGTCCGATCAGGACGTTCACTTCGAAAAGTAGACCGCCTTCACTCTTCATCGAGTAGGCGCTTTACGTCCGCCGGGGTCACTTTGTGGGAGTTCGCTGGGAGAACGGCAATGTGAAATCCATTAACTAAACGCGTCTGTAATGGGGCGGTGACCCCTCGGCGCACCAATTCAGAGATCGCATTGCCAAGAGCAACAGACCGGCTCTCCGGGTGGTGTCCTATTAGTGCGTTGCTAGGGGCTACTTTGAACCCCGGTATAACCCACGCATACAAGGAACGCCATAACCGCAGTTACGGATACAATAGCGAGAAATACAAGAGTCCCTATAACCATACCAATCCAGTAGCTGATCGGTTGCTTGTCCCGGCGAAGGGTTCCGCCTTTGATTGTGAGGACGCCACTGCGAAAGGATTCGTAATAGCCCTTTCCGAGAAGAAAGGACATAATCGAGCCGAAAATTAGTATGAGTAAGTTCAAACGCAAGAGCCGCTCGTCTCTAGCGGCAAAGTAGCAGGGGATGCGCGAATAAGGGCTGGAGAATAAATTAGGTAAGCCTGTCGTTTCGCGATCAAACTTCCTTGCCAGTCCAGCAAATGCGCTATTGCCTACGAAATCCTCGAAGTAAGGACCTTTCAACGCACTAATAGGACACTATCGCTCTCCGCATATCGATTGACAAGAACCGCTACGTCGTCGTCAATATTGACCGTGGTGCGCATTCCTTATAATGATGCGCTTTCAAGGCTTTGATGCCAATGTAATAATTTGATGCAGCGAAGCCTTACATCTTGTACCGCCCCAAATCTTCGTCATTCAGCCCTTCCAGCCATTTGCGCAGCTCTTCCGCGCTGGCCTTGTCCGACATGCTGGCCACGAGTTTCGAATGTTTCAGCACATCGTCATCCACAAAGATCGGACAATCCACGCGGAGCGCCAGCGCCAGGGCGTCTGACGGACGAGAATCGATGCTCACGATATGCCCGGCGCGTTCCATCCAGATCACCGCGTAAAACGTATCTTCCCGCAGTTCGGTCACGACCACTTTGTGGACTTGCGTATCCAACCCCATTAGGACGTTTTTAATCAGATCGTGCGTCATGGGCCGCGGCGTCGCGACTTTTTCTATCTCGAGCGCGATTGCGTTGGCCTCGTAAACCCCAACCCAGATCGGCAGCACCGTGTCGCTGCCCGAATCTTTCAGGATGACGATCGGCATGTTGGTGACCGGATCCACCATGAGTCCGCGAATTTTCATTTCGACTTCCACTGTGATCCTCCTTAAACCGCCAGTTCACCCAAAAGGCTGTTCGGAAAGCAGGTTGTGACCTTGACTGGAACATAGCTGCCAGACTGAAGCGTCACGCCCTCCGGAGCGACGAAATTCAACGTTTTATTTTGCGAAGTTCGGCCCATCCACTGTCCGCGCGCCTCGTTGCGTCCTTCAACCATCGCTTCAAGCATTTGCCCTAAGTGCTTCTGGTAGCTCTCTCGCTGAATCTGCCGCTGCCGTTCGAGCAATATGTTGAGCCTCCGCGCTTTCTCCTCGTCCGGAAGAGCGTCCTCCATGCTTAATGAAGGCGTATTCGGGCGCGGCGAATACTTAAAGCCGAAGATTGCGTCGAACTGCACAACTTCGAGCAACGAAATCGTTTCCTCGAAATCCTGCTCGGTTTCACCGGGAAAGCCGACGATCATATCGCTTGTGATGCTGATCTCACGCTTCGCGGACTTGATCCACGAGATGCGCTCCAGATATTGCTCCCGCGTGTAGAGCCGGTCCATGGCTCCCAATATCTTCGACGACCCGCTTTGCACCGGCAAATGCACGTGGTCGCACAGAGTTGGGGTCGAGTCGATGGCATCCACGATGTCCCGTCCGAAATCTCTCGGATGCGACGTCGTAAACCGCACCCGCCGAATGCCCGCCAGTTCGCCCACCGCTACCAGCAATTCGGCGAACGTGGTCTTCCCTGCCGGATCTTTATAAGAATTTACATTCTGGCCCAGCAGTTGGATTTCTGTGTAGCCCAGCCCGGCCATCTGCCGGGCTTCTTCGACTACCGAGGCCGAACTGCGGCTGCGCTCTTTCCCGCGCGTGTAGGGGACGACGCAATATGCGCAGAACTTGTCGCAGCCTTCAATGATGGTGATATAACCGCGGTGAGGATTCGTCCGCGAAGTGAATTCCGTCTCGAAGCATTCGTCGGTTTCCCGGTCGTCGAGGCCAGTTACGCGCTGGTTCCCTGCTTCGATCTGCACCAGCATCTGCGGCAGGTTGCGGTATGACGCCGACCCCGCCACCAGCGAAACGTAAGGCGCACGGTCAAATATCTTTTCGCCTTCCTGCTGCGCCACGCAACCCAGAACGCCGAAAGTCTTGCCTTGCTTCTTATATTTCTTGTAGTCCGAAAGCCGGTTAAAGACCTTCTGCTCGGCTTTGTCGCGGATGGAACAGGTGTTATAAAGCACCAGCCCGGCTTCTTCGACGGTATCGACCTGGCGGTAGCCTTCAGACAGAAGCGTCCCCACGACCTTTTCAGAATCGTGGACGTTCATCTGGCAACCGAACGTTTCGAGATAAAACGTCTTCTGCGACTCGGAAGGCATGGCTAAAGCCAGTATAGCGCGGCAGATTCGCATCTGCCGCAGAGCGCCTGTCTCCGGGCCTCAAGCCTTTGGGACAGGCCTTTGGGAAAGGGCACGGCTTCAGCCGTGCCGCAAGCGATGCAGTGTCTAGTCCGCCCCGCAGGGGCGCACTCGGCTCTACAATCATCACCCACCACCGTAGAACAATCTTGAGGCAGGCTTGCCGTCTGGATTCTCGTACATCAGTAGGTTCACGGTGGGATTCAAAGCAAGTAATTTGGGGTCACTTCCGTCTGTATGAATGCATAAGTGAAATGAAGAAGGGTTCTCGAAGCGGCTACGATGCTGAGACCGGCGAAGAAAGCGCTGGCTCAGAAAGCTCACTTGGAGAACCCTATGAACAGCCTTCACTATATCGGATTCGACGTTCACAAAAAAGCCATCAGTTTCTGCGTCAAGACCGCCGCGGGCGAGATCGTGGAAGAAGGCAGCGTGCTGGCGCAACGCGAGGTCTTGCGGCAATGGGCCTCGGCCCGTCCGCAACCGTGGCGCGGAGCGATGGAAGCAACCTTGTTCAGCGGCTGGATTTACGACACGCTGCAGTCCTACGGCGAGCAGTTGGAGATGGCGCATCCGGCCAAGATGAAAGCCATCAGCGCGGGCAAGAAGAAGAGCGATACCATCGACGCGCGCACCATCGCCGACCTGGTACGCTGCAATCTTTTGCCGGCCTGCTATGTGGCGCCGCCGCGGATCCGCGAACTGCGCCGCCTGCTGCGTTATCGCAGCCTGGTGGTGAGCGAAGCGGTGCGCATGAAGAACAAGATGGCCGGGCTGCTGATGGAAACCGGCGCGCTCTACGTGAAGGAGAAGCTGCACCGCAAGAAATACTTCGCCCACCTACTGGAAAATCTCGAAGAGGTGCCGGAATCGGTGATCGATCTGCTGCGGTTGAGTCGCGGGGCGCTGGAAATGTTCGAGAACACACAGAAGCGGCTGGTCCGCGAGTTGCTCGCCGATGCCGAACTGGCCGAACGCGTCGAACGCCTGATGAGCATTCCCGCCGTGGGAGAAATTACCGCTCTCACCTGGGCCTTGGAGATCGGCGACCCGCACCGCTTTCGCTCCAACTCCGAGGCTATGAGTTACTGCGGGCTGACCGCGGCCTTGAAATCTTCGGCGGGCAAGCAGCAACGCGGGCCCATCTCGAAGCAGCGCAACCACTGGCTGCAAACCACGCTGATCGAGGCCGCCAAACTGGCGCCGCGCTGGAATCCGCAACTGGCCGCGTTGCACGCCCGCGAACTGGAACGCGGACATCGCAACCGCGCCACACTGGCCGTGGCCCGCAAACTCGTCGCCTATCTGCTGGCGGTCGACAAAAGTGGTCAGAGCTTCCAAGTGCGCGCACCCTCGGAAGTACTGACACAAAAAGCTGCCTAAGAAGTAGAACCTTCGAACTCAGCCGCGATCCACCGGCCGTTCCTCGCCAACTCGGGGACTGGGCAGAGGAGTCTTTGCTCCCGATGCTCCTTACCGTCTGTATCGAGGCCGGCCGGTCAACCCTAACTCATACTTCGTGGACCGGGTTCACGCCCGTTTCCCGCAAATGGATGTCTGGCCAAGCTGCTGCTTTGGCCGATGCTGCGGATCGCACGCCGTTCGCCAACTTCATCCGCCCCACGCCGCTTCGAGGCCCCACTCTTCCAAGCGTCAGGAGACCTCCGTCTCCTCTTGACTTTTACTTATCATGGATGTCCCCGAGGTTTCCCCGAGGTTTACAAAATAGTGTCCTTCCTTGACCCGAATAGCCAATTGCTCAATGATTCGCAAGAACGCATTCGTATCCGAAGGCACGGAGCGGTCAGAAACCGCCACATTCACAAAGCTGATTCCAGCAGCGGCGCATTCCGCCGACTCATCATTCAATCCGAGTTCTTCCGCCTCTTCGTCTGTAAGCATGGAAACAAGGATTTCGATTCCTTCCCGAGACAATGCGCTTATCTCTTCGCAAAGCCAATCGTTGGGACGAGGTCGAGCTACGATGGCGATGCGATTGGGAGTGGCGTCGGTAATGGGGTATACGGTTGCTTTCAAAGCAGGGTCATCATAACTGACGCCGAGTTGGCCGGTATCACCGACGAAAACAGGCGTTTTCACCAGGTGAGCATTGGCCGAACCGGGTTGATGAGTGAAAAGGCGATATTTCAACAGTTGAGTGCAAGCCAAGATTAACCCTATTGCGGCGGGGGCGCTTCCATACGGGCAGCGAGCGTGGTCTGGACCATTCGCAAGATGACGCGTTCATTGCTTTTTCCGAGTTGACGACCCACTTTCTGTAGCACGGTTCCGCCCAACACTAATGCGATAGGCGCTACCAACCCAACCCATTTGTCTCCACTCATGTGATGGCTGCCAGTCTCTATGTCAATCATGGTTCTCACAAAAATCGGCGCTCCGCCCAACGCAGCAAAGGCAAGCCAAAGTCGCATGAAATATCTTGCCCAACGCGGACTATCGAAGTAGCCCTCAATTCTGGTTCCTCCCACTTCGGGCGCAAAGTGTGCATAGAATTGCCCAGCGAAGTCATTCCGATAGTACTTGCGCTTTTGCACTCGGAACGCATTATCCCCCACCTCGCCCAGTAGAGGATTGTCGCCTTGGTAGCCCGAGAGGCTGAATAGCGTCCTGTGTTCTTCGTCAATCGAGCGTCGGAGGGCCGCAGCAACGGCGATTGGGGTGAAAGGAGAATGAAGCACGAACACTTTGCGACCCATATCCGTTCCAGTTTATCCGAGGTACGTGCTGGCTGCTGTAATCAGGCGTTTTCGCTAATTGGCTCTCAATGAGTGAAAAGGCGATTTTTCGCCAGTCAACGAACTGCGGGAATGTTGGCGATGACCCACCGCTTCTGCTCCAATGTATCTGGCACCGAACACCCTCGTGCTGCCTCAATAGCGTCGAATGCTTTTTTCGCATCCCACCCCAGTCGTACCAGTATTGACGCGGCGAGTACTGACGACCGTCCGATGCTGGCGCGGCAGTGCACCGCTAAATAGTGTCCTTCCTTGACCCGAATAGCCAATTGCTCAACGATTCGCAAGAACGCATTCGTATCCGAAGGCACGGAGCGGTCAGAAACCGCCACATTCACAAAGCTGATTCCAGCAGCGGCGCATTCCGCCGACTCATCATTCAATCCGAGTTCTTCCGCCTCTTCGTCTGTAAGCATGGAAACAAGGATTTCGATTCCTTCCCGAGACAATGCGCTTATCTCTTCGCAAAGCCAATCGTTGGGACGAGGTCGAGCTACGATGGCGATGCGATTGGGAGTGGCGTCGGTAATGGGGTATACGGTTGCCTTCAAAGCAGGGTCATCATAACTGACGCCGATGAGGCCTTTGCGCACATCCGTGTGTGTATCATGCAGTCTGTCGATAATCCTTCTACGCGCTGATGACAAGGAAACGCAAAATCGCCCTTGCATTGATCCCATGGTATGTCGTTTGGATTCGTGCCCTTTTCCTTACTGATGCGCCCGTGTTTAGGGTTTGTGTGGCGATCATAGGCTCGATTTATGTGATCGCGTTCTGGGCAGGCTGGTGGCCCATTCAAGCCGTTCTTTGGCTTGAGTGGGGCATTTCCAGCGAACCAATTAAGGCGCAGTGCGAATCAATCAATGGGGCGAAGCCAGGATGAAAATCTCGCAGCAGGCAGCATGAGTCCCCAGCTTTACAAAAAACGTAAAGCTGGGCCACCCCGCCAAACTCCAAAAGCCACAGTCCCACAGGTTCCCCACTAGGATGCGGAGGAAAATCTCAGTGCGAAATGAACTTCGTATCGTCGGTCTGTTGGCCGCCGTTCTGTTAACAATCTCCGCTTCCGGCCAGACGGCTTCGAATGCACCGGCAGCGCCGATCCTTCGGGGGGCAGCACTGCCGGTGTACCCTCCCATCGCGAAGGCCGCTCATGTGACGGGTAAGGTTAGCGTGCGAGTGGCCGTCAAAGATGGCATCGTGGTTAAAACCGATGTCCAGTCCAAACCCGGTGTGGCGGCTGGCGGACGGTTGCTTGAGTCACCGACCATCGAGAACCTGAAGACGTGGCGGTTCGCTGCCGATGTGATAGGCGAGTTCACGGTGACCTACACGTACGAAATCTCCGGCACGGAAACCGACGAGGCGACGAACGCCAAAGTCGAAATGCTTCCTTCTCTGGACGTGAAGATCACGGCCCGCCCTGTAAAGCCGACTGTCATGTACGAGAAAGGCCCTCCCGCCGGTGACACGTCTTCGCATGAAGCCGGTCATGCTCAGAGTGCATCCGCTCAGTAGAAGCCCTCACAGGCTGGTGGCCCATTCAAGCCGTTCTGTGGCTTGAGTGGGGCATTTCCAGCGAACCAATTAAGGCGCAGTGCGAATCAATCAATGGGGCGAAGCCAGCATGAAAATCTCGTGGGAGGCAGCATGAATCCCCAGCTTTACAAAAAACGTAAAGCTGGGCCACCCGCGGCATGGGGACAGGTTAACTCCGCGCACGTTACCCACTCAAGCCAAAAAGCGGCTTGAATGGGCCACCAGCCAAATATTACTGAGCAGTTAACACGGGCTGCGCCTGAGGAACGCCTGGGGGCCTGCTTTTCGGAACCTACTCCACCCGATAGAACTGCCCCATATTCCTGAACTTCGCATAGCGCGAAGCGAGGAGGTCTGGCAGCGGCTGCTGGTTCAGGTCGGATAGGTGTTGTTGCAGCGCGGTGTCGACCAGTTCGGCGGCGGCTTCGTGGTTGAGGTGCGCTCCGCCTTCGGGTTCGGGCACGATGCCGTCGATGATGCCGAGTTCTTTCAAATCTTCGGCGGTAATGCGCATGGCTTGCGCCGCCAGTTCTTTCTTCGAAGCGTCGCGCCACATGATGGACGCGCAACCTTCCGGCGAGATCACCGAATAGATGGAATTTTCCATCATCAACACACGATCGGCTACGGCAATCGCCAGCGCGCCGCCGCTTCCGCCGACGCCAATCACAATGGCAATGGTGGGAATCTTCAGCCGCGACATTTCCAGAAGATTGCGCGCGATCGCTTCGCCTTGTCCGCGCTCTTCCGCGTCAATGCCCGGATAAGCGCCGTCGGTGTCGACGAAGCAAATCACCGGTCGCTGAAACTTCTCGGCAATTTTCATCGTGCGCAGCGCTTTGCGGTAGCCTTCAGGATTCGGCATTCCGAAATTTCGGTAGACTTTCTGCTTCGTGTCGCGGGCTTTCTGCTGCCCGATCACCATCACTTCTTCGCCGTGAAAACGCGCCATGCCGCAGACCATTGCATGATCGTCGCGGAACGAACGGTCTCCGTGAATCTCGCTGAAGTCGGTGAAGATGCGCTCCACGTAATCGAGCAGGTAAGGCCGCTGCGGGTGCCGCGCCAGCTCCGCGCGCTCCCAGGCCGATTTGGGGCGAAGAGGATTCTGCGAGAGCTGATCGCGCAGCATGGTCACGCGCTGATTGAGCTGGTCAATCTGCGTGTGCGTGTCTTCGTCCTGCCCTGGCACAGATTCCAGCCGCGCGATCTGCTTCTCGATCTTCAACAATTCTTTCTGCGCCTTGTCGCCCAATTCCATCGTCCTGCCGTTGCCATTTCTGCCGGCCCAGCCAGCTTCAACCATTGAAAGAAGAAAATCCGCCCCAGAAAGAGCTACCGCGGCGCCGACCAATCGCGGCGTCCCTGGCAAAGGCACTCCAAAGCCTTTAGGCACTATGCTCGCCATGCTATCGCTCTCTCTCGACTACGCAACAGATGTTCAATTTAGCTGATCACCCGGACTGCGCCGCGTCCGCACAACTGTTCCACTCGCGCCATAAAATTACGGTCTGGAAGCACATTATAGCCTTCTGCCTCCATCACCACCATGAAATCTCCCTGACGTTCCACGTCAAACAGGACCTTAGCTTCGCCTTTCTTGTCAGAAAACAAGCGGTGTAAATCGGCTACCGTATCTTCGTTCGCGCTTTCCAGTGGAATGCGGATGCGCAGCGACTTCGCCAGCGGCACCTTCACATCTTCAAGCGGCTGGATGTCGTTCACCGTCAACTTCGGGTTTGCTCCTTCTTCAATGCGCACCCCTCCCCGAATCAGCACCGGGACTTCAAGCTTCACTTTGTCGCCGAGTTTGCGAAACGCCTCAGGAAAGACGATCGTCTCCACCGTTCCGGCCATGTCTTCGAGCGCGCACTGCGCATAAAAATCGCCACGTTTGGATTTGAGTACCCGCAGGTTCGTAATGATTCCTGCGGTAGTGATGCTTTCGTCTTTCCCCGTCGACGACTTCATCGCACAAATTTCGGTCGTGCTCAACGCTCGCAGGCCGTCCAGCTTCTCGCGATATCTTTCGAGCGGATGACCCGTAATGAAGAACCCGAGGATTTCTTTTTCATTTGTGAGGCGCGTGTGCTCGTCCCAATCGGGGATGTCGGGCAGCTTCGCCGATTGCGGCACGGCGTGGTCGTCTTCGAAGATTCCGAACAATCCGTGCTGGCCGGATTCCGCGTCACGCTGCGCTTTCTGCGCATGCTCCATGGCTTTATCGAGCACTGCCATCAGTTGCGCGCGGCGTCCAAGGGAATCCATGGCGCCGCTCTTGATGAGCGATTCCAGCACGCGCTTATTCAGCAGACGAAGGTCAACGTTTTCGCATACCTCATAAATCGATTTGTATAGCCCAAGCTTCTTGCGTCCAGCGACGATGGATTCGATGGCGTTGTGACCGACGTTCTTAACTGCGGCCAGTCCGAAACGGATCGCCGCTCCGTGCGGAGTAAAGTTTGCGTCGGAAACGTTGATGTCCGGCGGCTCAACGGCAATTCCCATTTCGCGGCATTCGTTGATGTACTTCACCACATCGTCGGTATTGCCAGTAACCGAGGTGAGCAGCGCCGCCATGAACTCCACCGGATAGTGCGTCTTCAAATACGCCGTGTGGTATGCCAACAGCGCGTAGGCAGCCGAGTGCGACTTGTTGAATCCGTATCCGGCAAACTGCGCCATCAGGTCGAAAATCTTTTCGATTTTCTTCTGCGGGAATCCGCGCTGCACGGAGCCCTGAACAAACCGCTCCCGCTGTTTCGCCATCTCATCGGCGTTCTTCTTGCCCATGGCGCGGCGCAGCAGATCAGCTTCACCGAGTGAATAGCCGGCCAGCCGGTTGGCGATTTGCATCACCTGTTCCTGATAAACGATGACGCCCAGCGTTTCTTCCAGCACTTCTTTTAATTCTGGGAGTTCGTACTCGATCTTCTTGCGGCCGTGCTTGCGGTCGATGAAGTCATCGATCATTCCGCCCTGGATCGGTCCGGGCCGATACAACGCATTCAGCGCGGTTAGTCCTTCGACCGAATCAGGACGATACCGCCGCAACACGTCGCGCATGCCACCCGATTCGAACTGGAACACGCCAGAAGTCAGTCCAGTGTGGAAAACTTTTTCATAGGTGCGGGCATCGTCAAACGGAATCGCGTCGAGGGCCAGCTTCGTTCCGCTGGTGAGCACTATGAGTTTTAAGGCGTCGTCGATGATCGTCAGGGTTGTGAGCCCGAGAAAGTCCATCTTCAGCAGACCCATCTTTTCAATGGCGACCATGTCGAAGGCGGTTACGATTTCATCGTTTTTCGTCTTGTGCAGCGGAACCAGATCGGTGAGCGGCCGCGGCGAAATCACGACGCCGGCCGCGTGGACGCCGCAATTGCGCACTAAGCCTTCCAGCTTGAGCGCGGTATCGAAGAGCGCGCGAATCTGCGGGTCGGTGTCGCAAGCTTGCTGAAGCGCGGGCGACTCTTTGATGGCGTCCGCCAGCTTGATATTCAAGGTGGTGGGCACCATTTTCGCGATGCGGTCGACATCCGCATAGGGAATGTCCATCGCGCGTCCGACGTCTTTGATCGCGGCCTTCGCCGCCATGGTGCCGAAGGTGATGATTTGCGCGACGTTCTCGCGCCCATACTTCTGCGTAACGTACTGAATTACTTCTCCGCGCCGGTTCATGCAGAAATCGATGTCGATGTCGGGCATGGAAATACG
The DNA here is from genome assembly GCA_963771505.1 of Terriglobia bacterium. Lineage (GTDB taxonomy): Bacteria > Acidobacteriota > Terriglobia > Terriglobales > Acidobacteriaceae > JAJPHW01. The sequence goes on along the minus strand of CAVYTO010000002.1, from coordinate 318,347 downwards.
TTCCGGGTTGAGGAAACGCTCGAACAGCAATTCATGTTGCAGCGGATCGATGTCGGTGATGCCCAGGGAGTAGGAAACCAGCGAACCCGCCGCCGATCCGCGGCCCGGCCCGACTGGAATGTCATGCTCGCGCGCGTAGCGGATAAAGTCCCAAACGATCAGAAAATATCCCGCAAACTGCATTTGTTGAATGATGGCGATTTCGCGGCTGAGCCGCTGCTCATATTCGGAAATGCTGTGCTTGAGTCCGCCTTTGGTTTCGGTCTGCCGCAAAACCTCGAGCCGCCGCGCGAATCCTTCACGCGTGATGTGCTCAAAGTAGCTGTCCGCAGTAAAGCCGTCGGCTACGTCGAAATGCGGGAAAGGGTTGCTTACCTTCTCGATGCGCATGTTGCAACGTTCCGCAATCGCGAGCGTACGCGTCAGCACATCGGGGGAGTCTTTGAAGACTCTTGCCATTTCCTCATAATTCTTGACGTAGAAATCGGTGCCGTGAAACTTCATCCGGTTCGTGTCCTGGATGGACTTGCCGGTCTGGATGCACAGCATCACGTCCTGGGCGTGCGAATCGTCTTCGCACAGATAATGGCTGTCGTTAGTCGCGACCAGCTGCATGCCCAGGTCTTTTTCCAGCCTGAATAATCCGGGATGAATCCTATGTTCCTGTTCGAGTCCCTGATCTTGAATTTCGAGAAAGAAATTATCTTTGCCGAATATATCTGCATAGCCGGCGGCAGCTTTGCGCGCGGCGTCGTACTTATCTTCGACCAGATATTCGGCCACTTCACCCTTCAGGCACCCTGAAAGCCCGATTAACCCTCGAGAATGTTCGGCGAGAAATTTCTTGCTGATCCGCGGCTTGTAGTAAAAGCCGTGCAGCGACGATTCGGATGTGATCTTCGCAAGATTGCGGTAACCCTCTTCACTTTCCGCCAGCACCAGCAGGTGGTTGTAGGTATCGCCCTCAGGAGGAGTCCGGTCGATGTTGTGGTCATCTTTTTTGCAGACGTAAAGCTCGCAGCCGACGATCGGCTTGATTCCCGCTGCCTTCGCCGCATTCGCAAAATGCACGGCGCCAAAAATGTTGCCGTGGTCCGTCATGGCAACAGCCGGCATGCCCAGTTGCTTGGCCCGCTCGCACAGCTTTTCTACGTCGCAGGCTCCGTCCAGCAGCGAATAGTCGGTGTGTAAATGCAGATGGACAAATTGAGACATAGAATGGAGTGATTGTACTGCGGAATGCGCACTGCAAATCTGTGAATCGCAGCGCTAGCGGCGCTTTTTCGCGCTTTTCTTGCTGGACTTCGCTGGCGCTTCCGTTTTCCGTTTGGCCACAGGTTTTGCCGCTTTGGGTTTTACAGCTTTCGGTTTTACAGCAGCGGCCTGCACCGATTTTTTCTCTTCCGCTTTCACCGGCGATTTCCCGGGTTTCACTGCGGGCATCGATTGCGGCTTTGCCGCGGTCTTAGCGTCTGGCAATTGCGGCGCTGGCGCTGCTGCTTGAGCCGTCGCAGCCTTCCCTTTTTTGCCAATACCTTTGGCCGGAACCTGCTGGCTTGCCGCCAATGCAGCGGCCTTGGCTGCCCTTCCCCGCTTCGGCGGAGGTGGCGGTGGAGGTGGCGGTGGCGGCGGCGCCAGCGGCTTCAAGAACTTCATGATTTCGGTCTGCGAACGCATTTTGCCGTCCAATAGCAACATGAATACGTCGTCGGCGATCTTGGCGTACTCAGGCATCTGTGGAGTGATTCGCAGTTCTGTCATTTCCGGCAGCGGGAGTTTCTTGCGAACTTCGCGCCACTTCGTGAAGAAATTCCTGATCTTCTGCGTTACCGCTTGTTGTTTGGAGGTGACATCGAGAAACACAAGCAAGTCCGGACGCGCTTCGGCTAGCAACTTCCACGTGCGCGAGGGAGTTGCTGCTTCTTTGCCCGTGAGCCGTTTGGCGAGAGCTTTGGCGTCGTTTTCCAGATTGAGCCAGTTGTCCGCCAGATCTTTGCGAGGAATTGCCTTGCGCAAAGTGGTCGCGTCCTTCTCTTGCAAGCGCGCCGTCAAGAAGTACATGAATACGGCGGAGGGATCCGGAGCGTAACCCAACTCGTTCATCGTTTGCCGGGTCTTCTTCACTTCCGCGAGCGCGGCAGTGTCCGCCTTCGCCATCGTCCAATGCGGATGCAGCACTTTCAGCAAATCTTCTTTTTCCAGGGCGCGAGCGACCAGCACTGGGTCATCTTCATAAGCCAACTGCGCAACTTCGTTCCCTGCGATCCGGTGGGAAATGTGATCGATATAGTTATTTTCTTTCGCCGAGTTGTATCGGGCCAGCGTTCGCTCTTCGAGCGGCCACTGGAATCGCGCGGCAAAACGCGTGGCGCGAATCATTCTGCCCGGGTCTTCGACGAAGGCATAATTGTGCAAAGTTCGCAGCAGCTTGCCTTCAATGTCTGCCGCGCCGTTGAACGGGTCCATCAACAGGCCGCGGGATCCCGGATTCAGCGACAACGCCATCGCGTTTACCGTGAAATCGCGGCGGCGTAAGTCCTCGATCATCGTAGCCGGAGTCACCACAGGTGGGCGCCCTACTTTGTCGTAGCGTTCCAGTCGCGCCATGCTGATTTCGGCACGCACGTTGCCAGGAAGCGTCATGTGCAGCGTCTTGGATTCCTCGTCGCTGCCGACGATTTTGACGCCAGCACGCTCCAGATCTTTCTGCAATTTGAAGGGATTGCCCTGAACGGAGAAGTCCAGGTCTCGAATGGGAAAACCGCTTATGACGTCGCGTACCGCCCCGCCGCTCAGGTAGACGTTCATGTCGGCGGCTCGCGCCACGTCCTGAACCAGAGTGACTCCGCGTTGTTGATCCGGCGTTAGCCGGATTTCCATCGTGTAAATGTAGTCAGCCATGCTGATTGGGAGATGCTCAACGACGGAACTGCTTGCTTCTCCTCACAAAAATTCCACAGGAATGCCTTGGCGTCGAATGCCCAGCTTCGCGTGGCCCTTCGTAACTAATTGTATATAAGAGACTTATATTGTATCGTCCGAAATAGTGCAGACAAGAGAAAATATCACATGGTTGACATTTTGGCTACTGGGAACACAGATACCCCCTGTAAATTCGCATATTGATGCGAAAATCATGTTCAACAATGGGCGCACGGTCTGCGTCGTATTTTTTCTTCATTAAATCCTTACCCGGAGACTTGGCAGTAACGAACCAGCTTGCTTGAACCACACCATGCCTTCCACCCATAAGAAAGTCGTCGTGCGCAAGCTGGATCGTGACTCGCTCCACGGCTTTGTCAGCCCGTCGAATTTCATACACGAAGGAAAGCTCGAAATACTCAACACTGCCGGTAACGTTGTCATCATCGATCTGGCTGAAGTGAAGGGCGTGTATTTCGTCCGTGAGTTTAGCGAGGTCGAAGTGCCAGCGCGAAAGACATTCACTACACGGCCTCGAACCGAGGGTCTGTGGGTTCGCCTGAAATTCAAAGACACAGAGATACTCGAGGGCTTGATGCCGAACGATCTTCAGGTTATGCCGGCAGAGGGTTATCTGGTAACCCCTCCCGATCTGCGAGCAAACACACAACGGATATTCGTACCAAGAACCGCGCTCGACTCGCTGAAGATACTCGCGGTGATCGGGACTGCGCGCCGCCAACGCCACGAAATCGGGGACGACATGCGCCAAGTTCCGATGTTCGAGCAGTGAAGTGCCTGGACCTGCGCCTTGCGAGTTCAATCGACTGAGCGCTTCTCCATTACAATCACCAATCGTGAACTTGCAGTGATTATGAAACTTGGTCACATAGCATCCGAGATCGATGCGCGTCTGGAGAATGGCAATCCCGATGCCGAAATCTCCGGCGTAGGTGGGATCGAGCAGGCTGGCTCCGGCGAGATCACTTTTGTGTCCAATCCAAAGTATGGCGCTCGGGCGAGGACGTCGAAAGCCGCGGCGATCATAGTCTCGGAAGACTTCCCTGCCGGCGCGACCCCTCTGCTCCGCAGCAAGAATCCATACTTGAGCTTTGCCCGTGCGATGGAGCTGTTCCATCCTGCACCGTCTTTTCCAGCGGAAATTCATGCGACGGCGGTTGTGCATCCCTCAGCCAAAATTGGAACGGGCGCGCATCTTGGGCCCTACGTAGTAATTGGTGAGAATGTTGAGATTGGTGACAAGGCCGTCTTACTGGCTCACACAGTCATCTATACCGACGTGCGCATTGGCGACAATTTTATGGCGCACGCTCATGCCGTCGTTCGCGAAGGTTGCGTTATTGGCAACAACGTGGTGTTAGGCAACGGTGTTGTGGTTGGCGGCGATGGTTTTGGGTTTGCCAAAGACAGCACGAATCGCTGGCGCAAAATTCCTCAGCCGCAACCGGTGGTGATTGGCGACGATGTCGAAATCCAGTCGAACGCCTGTATCGATCGGGGTAGCGTAGGCAAAACACAAATCGGACGAGGAACAAAAATCGACAATCTGGTCCAGGTCGGACACGGTTCCTCAATTGGAGACGACGCCCTGCTTGCATCCCAGGTAGGAATTGCCGGGTCCACAGAGATCGGAGACCGGGTGATCCTGACTGGACAAGTGGGAGTGGTCGGACACTGCAAAGTGGGCAACGACGCCATCGTTACACCGCAGAGCGGCGTTTCTGGCGATATCGAGGCTGGCGCAATCGTTAGCGGAGCGCCCGCGGTCGATCACAAGGCGTGGCTGAAATACTCAGCTCTTTTGCCCAAGCTGCCGGAGTTGTGGAGGGCTGTACGCAGAGTCTCGAAGAAGTGAGCGGGACATCGATTCAGGCGCTTTGACGAAACTCCGCCGGCAGGCCGCTGTCAATTACCTGTCGCACTTTGATCATCAGGTTGTCGCGTCCACCAAAATCTTTCGGTTCGATGGGCGGATGGAAGATTACGGTTGCGCTGCCAGGCCGGATGGCGAAGCGGCCTTTCGGCCACGCTTCATGGGTCCCCACAATCGTGATGGGAACAACCGGCACCTGACATTCTTCCGCCAGGTAAAAGGGACCTTTCTTGAACGGAAGCAATTTACCATCGAACGACCTCTTCCCTTCCACATAGATCGTCATGTTTATTTTTTGCCGCTTAATGACGTCGGCAGCGGCTCTCACTGCCGCGATGCCGGAATCGCGGTTGCCGCGGTCGACGGGAACCAGCGATCCAAATCTCATTACTTGCCCTAGTATCGGATAGCCAAACAATTCCTTCTTCGCCATAATCGAAGTGCGTTTGGGAATCAAAGGCATGAGCATCGGAGGGTCGATGTTTGAGGTGTGGTTCGACATGAAGATGTAGGTCGAATTCGGATCCAACCGCTCAAGACCCTCCGCCTTCACTCTTAATCCTGCAATCCGCACGCCAGTCCACGCGCCCCACATGCCGATGCGATAGAGGAAGCTCACGTCCCCGGTGATGATTGTCCACGGGAAACCGAGCAACGCAGCAAACGGCAGCAGAGCCGCCCAGAAGCCAAGCATAAGGATTGTACGGATCACTGCGCGACAGCCCCTGAAACTTCGTCGACGCCCTTCAGCCATGCCGAACGGCGGGACTTTTGTTGTTCGGTCGCATCTTGCAAGACACTCAACTCGTACCTTTCCGTCGCTCGTCCTGCAAGTTTCCACCGCAGGTTGCGTTGGCCTCGCGAACTCCGCACCCGAAAATGAACGACGGAACCGGGATCGAGCCGTGTCACTTCCCCTTGAAAGTCGTGGCCCGGAACGTGGCCATCCATTTCCGTGATAGCGTCTCCGACCTGCAGTCCGGCTCGCGCAGCTTCACTAGCTGCCGCTACGCTCGCAACAACTGGGGTTTCATCGAAGTTTCGGGTCACGGTGAACCCGACGTCAGCGATCTGAACAGTCTGGCGGTCGACGCGACACCCCACGGTTTTGAAGAACGCGTTCCATGGTATCTCGTCTAGTCCAGCCACATATTTCTCAAAAAACTCTTTTGAATCCGTCGCAGGAGAAACGGCTTTCACAGCCTGTTGCAATTCTTCGGAATCAGCAAATAACTTTCCGCGTTTCGCATAATTTACGTTCAGCAACCGAAACAAATCCTGTAAGGACTTGGTGCCGTGCGTATCTTCGCGGAGCTGAAGGTCAAGCAGAACGCCCAGCATTTCGCCTTTGTCGTAGTAGGAAATGCTGCGTTCCGGTTTGCGATATTCCGCATACTTTTCCAGCCAGGCATCCATACTTGACGCTTCCGCGGACTGTCGCGTGTGCGCGGGGCTCGCCTGCAACTGCTCGATGACGTCCGCTAATTGCCCGCGAAAGCGGCTTTCGTCGATGTCGCCTGTTTGCAGAAGTGTGTACAGACCGACGGTGCTGGTGACGCCTTCAGAAAACCATAAGGAAGGACTGTAGTTCTCTCGCGTGTAATCAACCGGCTCAAGCGATCGCGGTCGAATACGCTTCACGTTCCAAAGATGAAAAAACTCGTGAGCAGTCACGTCGGCCAGAAGACCCGGATGCGATGCCATACTCTCGGAATCGAGTGTGATCGCGGTAGAGAACGCGTGTTCCATCCCGCCGCCTGCGCCACGGGCGAAGTGATAAATAAAAAGGTAAGAATCGAATGGACGGTCATCCATCCACTTGGTTTCGGCAGCGGCAACTCGTTTCACAAGCGCGGTGATCTTTGAAAGATCGTAGTCGTTCGAGTTTGCGTCGACCACCACCCGGTAGCGCGCTCCATCCTGATCGAAATCGGTCTCGCGAAAGCTCCCAAATTCGATCGGCGCATCGACGAGTCGATCGTAGTTCTGGGCTTTAAACCCATCGCTCAGAGAACCGGGCAATGCGGTCGCCGCTCGCCATGTGGGAGGGACATCCGAATAGTCAATCTCAATAGGACAATCCCGACAATCTAATGGGAACATCAGGATTTCAGCCAGATTGAAGAATGCGTGTTGCGTAGACAATTGGGCGCCGTACGGCCCCGGTTCGTCGGCGATAATCTCGTATTCGACCTCTGCCCCGGAACCGGTTCCGCTGACCCGCCAGCGACTTTTATCCAGCAGTGTCACCGGAAGCGCAGCGCCGTCCTGGCCTTGCGCTGTTATCCAATTCACATTCTTTGAGAAGTCACGAACCTGGTAAGTGGCATTCCATACCGGCAACTGCAAATCATGGTCCGCGGCTCCGGCGGGGATTTCGAGATACACGTGTAACTTATGTTGGGTTTTGTCGGACAGTGAAACTTTGTAGCGTAAGGCGGCAGACGGGTCATGCGAAGCAGCCATCGCGCCGTTCACGGCAAACAGGAGGCACGGCAGAATCAGCCGCTGCTGAAACTTCAAGCCCGCGCTCCGGAAGCGTCCTGCCCAATTCGCGTCAGCCGTTGCGGAAGTTTTTCGTAGATACCGCCGAACCCGCCGTTGGAAAGGATTGCGACCACGTCGCCTTTCTTCAACTCGGGAGCAATCAATTCGACGATGGAATCCGCATCGGCTGAAATACGCGCGTTGCGCCCCTCTTTTTGCAGATTCGCAATTACCTTCGAGAGGTCTAGTCTTTCGTTCTCAGCAATAGCCTCGGACTTAAACACATTCGCCACAACTACCGCATCAGCAAAAGCCAGGCTGCTTGCGAGATCGGACTGGAAAACATTTCGTCGCAGGGTGTTCGATCGTGGCTCAAGTATTGCCCAGAGCCTTGCCGCGGGATATCGGTCGCGCAGAGCTTTTAACGTCGCCCCAATCGCCGTCGGATGATGCGCGAAGTCGTCGATCACGGTGATTCCGTTCACCACCGCCTTTACTTCCAACCGGCGCTTCACGCTCTGAAATGTTCTTAGCGCTTCGGAAATGGCGATCGCCGAAATTCCGTGGTGTGCCGCCAAAGCAGCCGCAGCGCTCGCATTCCAGACGTTGTACTCGCCAGCGAGCGAGAATTCCAGTTCCGCGAAAAGCTTTCCGTTGTTTTCTAGTTTCCAACTCGTTGCTGCTGGGTGGAACTGCAAATCCCCGATTCTCCACGCAGCAGCTTGACTGCTTCCGTACCGTTCTACCGGGCAGAACGCCTTGGCCAGACAGTCATTCAGACTCTGGCCTCGATCGAAGGCAACGATTCGGCCACGCCGCGGAACGAGATTGACCAGCCTCTTGAAGGCCGTTTCGACCGCGTCCAAGTCTTTGTAAATATCGGCATGGTCGAACTCAACCGAAGTAAGAATCAACGAGTCCGGGAAATAGTGCAAAAACTTCGGCCCTTTATCGAAGAACGCGGTATCGTATTCATCGCCTTCAAGAATGAAGTGCTTGCCCTTGCCAACCTGAAAAGAGCTGCCAAAATTCTCCGCGATGCCGCCGATTAAAAATGACGGTTGCATGCCGGCATGCTCGAATATCCAAGCCAGCAGCGATGTTGTGGTCGTTTTTCCGTGAGTTCCGGCCACGACCAGAACTTCTTTTCCGACGAGAAACTCGTCGTGCAGAATCTGCGGAAGCGAACAAAACGGAATGCGTCGATCAAGCACGGCTTCCAGTTCCACATTTCCCCGAGAGATGGCGTTGCCGACAACGACAAGCTCCGGCAGCGGGGTAAGGTTCTCGTCGGCGAAGGGCTGGGACACTTCAATCCCCAAGCCAGCCAGAAAGTCCGACATGGGTGGGTATGCGGCCGCATCGGACCCGGTGACGCGAAAGCCGCGTTCACGCAGCATCCCTGCCAGCGATGCCATAGCCGTGCCGCAAATGCCAATCAAATGAATGTGCCGAGGATGGTTCATGATTTTGTCGAGTGCGAAAGAGCTACAGACTTCGAAGTTGCGGATTCGAGGAATTCGAGTTTTACTTCTCCGCCGACTTCCAGATGCGCCGCGACGCCGATCGGCAAAGTGATGTTTGCCGTGGATACGTGCCCCGAGCGAAATCCAAAAGCCACCGGAATGCCAAGGTCTCTCACGATGCGAAGAATTACATCCTTCAAGTTGCAATCTTTTGAGGCTGCGTTGCAGTCAATCATCTCTCCAAATATCAATCCGGTGATTCCATCGAGTTTGCCCGCTAGTTTCAAGTGCATCAACATGCGGTCAACTTGAAAAGGCTTCGTAGCGATATCTTCAATGAAGATAATTTTTCCATCCGTAACGATTTCATAAGGCGTTCCCAGCGAAGCCACCAGCATCGACAAGCATCCGCCGTAAAGCTCTCCATCGGCCACGCCAGCGACCAGCGGTTCAGCGCCCGTGTCACCCGCAATTTCCCAGTTAGCGTACGACTCCAGCGCCGCTCGCCATGATCGCTCTTCAACGCCGCTTGGCGTCGCGAAGTCCTTCGCGGCCATGGGACCGTGAAACGTAATCAAGCCGGCAGCGTCGGAAAAATATGTCAGCAAAGTCGTGATATCGCTATAGCCGACGAAAATCTTCGGATGTTGGACGATCTTCCGCAAGTCCAGCGAGCGCAAAAGATAGTTGGCGCCATAACCACCGCGGGCGCACACAATCGCCCGAACGTTGTCGTCTTCAAACATCGTCTCAAGTTCTCTGGTACGGCGCTCGACAGAACCTGCGAAGTACAAGTCTTTTTCAAGTATGGAATCGAAATAAAAAGGCTTATAGCCCATCGCCTTAAGGGTTTGACATCCAGCATCCAGTAGTTCGCGCTTCACGTTGCTGGCCGGCGCGACTATGCCCACAGTATCGCCGGCTCGCAATGAGGGCGGCTTCAGACGAGACAGGGCGCTGGGCATGGCCAATATCATAGCAGGGCAATTTTCGCGACCAGACTGACCTTGTTACTTCTCGTCAACGAAGAACTCGCCGCTGCAAATCAAATGCGCCGGACCTCGAAGGTAGACTTCCCCGTCCCATCGAACGGTTTGCGCTCCACCCTGAGCTATCACGTTCACGGGAGACTTCGCCCGCCCCGTGAAGATTGAAGCCACAGCCGCCGCACACGAACCGGTTCCCGACGACTGCGTCTCCCCTGCCCCGCGCTCGAAAAATCTAGCGTCGATGTTGGCCGCATCTCGAATGACTACAAACTCAACATTTACGCCGTTCATGACATCCGCATGGGCCGCAATTTCAGCAGCTTCCTGCGGCCACGAATTACTGAACTCATCCACGAAGATCGTGAGATGAGGATTTCCCATCGAGACCGATACGGCTTTCACCTGGCGCGATTCGAGGCTTACCGAAACGTCACCGGCGATTTGCGGCTCGCCCATGGCTGTTTCAAACTCATAGCGGTCGCCGTTAGCTGAAATCAGCCGGCAAGTCTTCACTCCGGCTCCGGTTTTGATGGCGACCTCTTGCTTGGAACTCGATGAACAGATGTGCGCGGCCACGCAACGCGTGCCATTCCCAGAGATCTCAGCTTCCGAGCCGTCGGAGTTGATCAACTGCGCCCGCACATCGGCAGAAGGATCTGCGTACAGCCACTCGACGCCATCCGCGCCCACTCCCCGATGCCGGTCGCAAAGCCGGCGTGTGAGTTCACGGAGGCTTCGCTCGATCCGGTCCGCATCAACAATGAGAAAGTCGTTTCCGCAAGCGTGTGCCTTAACAAAAGGGATCGTCAACGCACGCTGCGTCATTCGGTTTGGACCGAACCCAGCGAGGTTACCGCGCCAAAGACGGATGATTTTTCCAGACCGTGCAAGACCTGCAATTGCTCACGCCAGGTACCGGCCACATCAAATTGAAGCCGAATATGCTGCTTAGTCGGAGCGATCCGGATGTTGCCGGCCATTGAGTGAACGCCCTCCAGAATCCCATTGACTTCGACGGTCATCTCTTCCGAGTTTTGCCCGACAACTTCGTAAGATTGCACCAGCATCTTGATGTTGAAGCGTTGCTCAAAATACCCTAACGCGAATAGGCACAGCAGAATGAAGCCACTGGCAAAACACGCGGTCGCGTAGAGTCCGCCACCCACCGCCATTCCCACCGATGCAACGACAAACAGGGTCGCCGCGGAAGTCAGCCCGGTGACCAGGTCCCCGCGGTTGTGCAGAATTGAACCAGCGCCAATAAAACCGATGCCAGGAATAATTTGTGCCGCGATGCGGGTGTGGTCGCCGATATGCTCGACCGCCAGTTCGTCGGAAAGCAGCGTGAACATGGCCGCGCCCATGCAAATGAATAGGTTGGTACGCAGTCCCGCCGGGCGGTGTTTGATCTCAAGGATGAGGCCGATTAATCCGCCGAGAACGGCGGCCAGCAATAATCGCCCCATCGCAACCGCGGCAATGGAAGAGAGTGACGCGCTAATCAGCTGAAGCATGGGAATGAACCTGCCGTGATTTCACGCTGGATTCTAGCACCGCTGCACAGTGCCGGCAGAGAAGAGGGCGGGCCTACGGTTAACTGAAAGACTACTGCGTCTTCACTGCTCGCGGAGTGCTGTAGATTCTGACTGGCGCTTCTCCGGGAACGTGAATCACCAGCAATGATTTGAGGCCTTCCCGATTTACTCGTTTCGCCACCGCGTCGCCATCCGCAGCGACCACATAATCGGCGAAGCCTGACGGATTTGCCAACGCAGCATCCCACAGGCCGGGTTCGTTGGCAGGCTTGCGCCAAGCCCACGAATTGCCTTCGTTGATCGTCCGCCGCAATGAAATGCCCGCGCGTTGCAGAGCTCCCACGTGATCGCCCAGATACATCAGGATGGTGGCATCGGCAGGGAGCTTCTTCAGGTTGTCTCCCAGCGCGCCCTCCAGAGGGATTCGTGTACGCGAATTGACAATCGCTTCCTGAAGGCAAATTGGCTGCGCTCGCCAGACCAGGATGTAGCTCAGCGCAACCGCCAAAACGAGCGTGCTCAAAGCCGCTGTACGCGTCCGCGACTGTTCGACGCCGATGCCGATCTGATAGGCAACGAGACCCACAATCACTGCAATCGCCGGAAGCAAGCCCAGCCCGTAGCGGACGTTGTAGTAGGTGTGCGGCCACCACACCGGCAGATACATCGCGACTCCGCCGTAAGCGATAGAGAGCATGTAGAAAGGCAGCGGCAGAGCAAGCAGCGACAGGGGCCACCACTCACGTCTACGCTTCGCGAACAAAATCACGCCGGCCACCGCTGCCGCCAGCCACAACCGGCCCCAGTTCCCGGCGGCCAAATTCATTTCCGCCGCCTTCACATAAAACGCTGCGGCGATGGAGAGGTCGTGCGATCCCGGATATGGAGCGGTTCCAGCAACCGCGTCGTTCCGCGCCAGCCCGCGCGCGGAGTAAGGGCCGTCCGCAAACTCCAAAGGATTTCCGTAAATGATCGCGTTATACGTCAGCCACAGAGCAGGTGCAGCAACCGCCAGCAACACAAATTTCCAGAGGGCAGTGCGTATTGCCTTTGATTTCAGTTTTGATCGGATCAGCATCTGGAGCGCAATGCATGCCATCACAGTCGCGACGAACCATCCGTCATATCGGGTCATGCACGCCGCAAAAATGCACAATCCGCTCTTCGTTAGCAAGGCCGCGGCGTTCGAGGCTTGTGCCTGGTTGTTGCGGTAGCGTACAAACTCACTGAAATAGACGACCGCCCAAATGAAAAACGCCAAATAGAGCGCTTCGTTCATGGCCGTCGCCTGCATGTAAATCAGGTTCGGGTTGGCTGCAAAAATGGCCGCTGCGATCCATGCGGCTCTGCGCGCGGCAACATTGGGTTGAGCCTCTGGACTGAGGGAACCGCGCAGCAGGCGAAAAATTCCTGCGACCGCCATCACGAAAGCAACAAGCGATGGAATCGAGCCGCCCACGCCGGTCTTCCACATCCACTGCGAGATCAGGAACGGAATCATCAACAGATGCGGCAACGGGAGCCACACCGTTCCAAGCTGAAGCGGTCCGGGCGTACGCGAGTCGAAAACCCGGCGCGCAATGTTGATGTGGCCAAACACATCGCCATAAAGCAAAACATCGCCCTGCCGCAGATAGTAGAAAAATGACAAAAGTGAAATGCACGCCGCCAACTGCGCAATCAGAATGGTTTCCGCATCCCACGACAAGTCGGTCAAAGACCTTGCTGCTTTGCGAACAGCAATTGTCGTGGTCACTTGGCCAGCCCCAGTTTTTTCCTGATTTCTGCGACCAGCCCCACAGTCGCCGGACATTCCACTTGATGATGAGCCGCAGCTCTTAGAATGGGACCGGCAATGGCATCAAGTTCGGTTGGCTTTTTCTGCTCGACATCTTTCTGCATGGAACTTCGCATGCCCGGCGGAAGGCTGCGCAGCAGAGCAATCACCTTGTCCGCATTGACCAGAGCACCTTCGGCGCGAGCCACCTGACACGCTTCGGATGCGCAGTCCTGGACCTGCTGCCAGCGGCCTGGGTCGCTCACAACTTCTCCCACTGAAGCTCCAGCGGCGCTCGTCACCATGGCCATCGGGGCGAGGTAAACCAATTTGCTCCAAAGTAACGTGGCTTCATCGTCCAGAAACTTGCATTCAAAGCCGATTTGCCGGAGTTGCGCGAAGCTCGATTCCAGCCGCGCCCTCCCGGTCGAGAGGGCGTTGATGCGGGCGAATGGCGACCGCTGAACGATGTGGCCCGGCGAAGTCCTTTCAGACTCAACGCCGATCGTTGCCGGAATTACTTCGTTGTGGCCAAAGCGCGCCCGAAGCACGGCAACGTGATCTATGCCATTCAACAGAGGGATGACAGCGCCCGGAGAGATATCGTCGGGGCAAGATGCAATCGCCGACTCCAGATCGGTCGCCTTGACCGCAATCCAAAGCAGGTCGCAGGATGGCACGGTTTCCGCTATCTCAAGTGGAACTGTGAACGAACCAAATGGGCTTTCGAGGTTGAGGCTTTTGGGGAAGCCAGCCCCCGCACCAGGCCTGACAACCAAAGCGACATCATCGCCGGACTTCGCGAGACAGGCGGCCAACAGGCCGCCGATCCCTCCCGCACCCAGCACCGCATGTTTCATTGCGTCCTCGTCAACTCGAAAACGATTTTCTACGACAGGTGGGTCAATTCGCGGAAGATCTCGAACCGGGCTTCAATATCTTCGCGCTTAAGTCCCTGAAGACGTTCCGTGCCAAAACGCTCGACGGCAAACGAACCCATCACGCCGCCATAAAACAACGCGCGCTTTAACACTTCGCGGTTGAGTTCTTCCTGTGACGCGATGTAGCCCATGAAGCCGCCCGCAAACGAGTCTCCCGCGCCGGTGGGATCTTTAACTTCGTCAATCGGCAATGCCGGAGCTCGAAACGGATGATGTCCGCCGCCAAACGATCCGTCGCGAAAGAAAATCGTAGCACCAAACTCGCCGTGCTTTACCACTAACGCTTGCGGCCCCATGGCTAAAACTTTTTGCGCGGCGCGCAGCAGGTTTTTCTCACCGGCCAGCATCTTGGCTTCGCCGTCGTTGATCAACAGAACATTCACCAGCTTCAAGGTCTCGAGCAATTCCCCGCGAAAACTCTCGATCCAGTAATTCATGGTGTCGCCGCCGATCAAGTGCGACGCCCCCATCTCGCGACATACCGCGGTTTGTATCGACGGCTGCGTGTTTCCCAGGAACAGGCATTTCGAATCTTTATATGCCGCGGGAATGCGCGGCTTGAAATTCTGGAACACATTCAATTCAGTGAACTCGGTTTTGGCCTCGTTCAGGTTTTCCAGATATTGTCCGCCCCAGCGGAAGCTCTTCCCCTTCGCGTGCTCGATCCCGCGGGTGTCGATGCCGCGCTTTTTCAGTACATCTTCGTGCTGCGCGGTGAAATCTTCGCCGACGACGGCGACAACGCGCACGTCGGTGAAATAGCTGGCTGCTAGCGAAAAGTATGTGCACGAGCCGCCAAGAATGTCCTCTACACGCCCTGAGGGCGTGGCAATGGTGTCGAACGCAATGGAACCAACAGCAAGAATGCTCATGATTTGTTTAGCTTTCCAGATATTTATTGAGGATCAACTTCAGCTTTTCCCGCGTTGCCGCCGGAATTTTCGCCCTGTCGGTCAGGATCGCGTGCGCCAGGGCGGATCCGCACTTGCAGCTTCGCCCCTCGGACATGGCAGCGACGGTCTCGCGCACTACATCGCAGGCGTTGGCGGCATTTTTCTGGAGCACGGCGATAATCTGGTCAACCGTCACCGAATCATGATGCGGATGCCAGCAGTCGTAATCGGTCACCATCGCAATGGTGACGTAGCAGATTTCGGCTTCCCTGGCGAGTTTTGCCTCTTGCAGATTAGTCATGCCGATCACGTCCATCCCCCAACCACGATAGACGTTCGATTCGGCTTTGGTTGAAAACTGCGGGCCTTCCATGCAGACGTACGTGCCGCCGGATTTTGCGGTTACCTTCGCTTGCTTGCATGCTCCTGCCACCAACGCGGCCAGTTGCGGACAAATCGGCTCGCCAAAGCCGATGTGCGCGACGATGCCTTCGCCGAAAAATGTGTCTATCCGGTGCCGGGTACGATCAAAAAACTGGTCGGGAATCACAAAATCGAGCGGCTTGTGTTCCTCCTTCAGCGATCCCACCGCCGAAACCGAAACAATGCGTTCGACGCCAAGTTGCTTAAAGCCGTAAATGTTCGCGCGAAAATTGATCTCGGAAGGCAAAAGCACATGCCCTCGGCCGTGCCGCGCGAGAAATGCTACCTTGCGTCCGGCCAAGGTCCCCAGCACATAAGCATCGGAGGGCTGACCAAACGGGGTGGTCTGCGGCACTTCCTTCACATCGGTCAAACCGGGCATATGGTAAAGCCCACTGCCGCCAATAATTCCAATTTCAGCTTGCGACAAGAATCCCCCTGGCTGGTGGCAAACGCTGCACAGAACTGCTGATTATACAAAAGATGAAGATATCGTTCGCTCAGTGGCTTTGCGGGAGGGCCTGACCGTCGCTGGAAAACAGCTCGTGGTCAAGTTCCTTTGCGCTGTTTTCGTCCAGACTTTCAGTGATCAGGAGTTTGTCGCCGGCGAAGTGGATGGTAACTCGGCCTTCGTCGGTAATCCAGGCTTGCCGCGATTCAACTTTACCGGTACCGACTGTATTTTGGTCCACTCCATTCAAACTGCCGGGCGCGACGGGGTCAGCAACTTTCTGAACGTGCGCGTAGCGTTTCACAAGCGAGCTTGCGTAAATCGAAGCAAATTCCGAAGCCTTCGCTTCGGACTCCCATCGTGAGACGTAGACCAGCGAAAGCGGGGCCTTCGCGTCACCCTTCGGGCGCATGGCATAGTAATATCCGCCACGCCATGCGGGATAAACCTTGGCGGCGGCCTCGCTTCCTGCATATTGATCGATTAAAAGCGCCACATCAAACTCGCCCATCGCGCCGATATCGAAGCGGTCATAGGCTTTCAGGGCGTGGTCGAAATCGAGGATCGGCATCGGCGGAATTGTCTCGCCCGACAGGTAGGTCTTCGGTTCCATGATCTGGCGCGTGTTTCGCGGCGCACGAGTAAACGCGCCCGCAAAAGCTTCGTTTTTCCCGCCGCTTTTGAGCAACTCTGCAACAAAATCGATGCCGTAGCGGTAAGGAAACGTCAGAGATTCTTTGATGAAGATGGGAGCATTCTGAAATTCGGGAGCGTCTTCCGTACCCACCAGCATTCCCTGCTTCATCGCCTCCACCATTTGAGGCGAACTGATCAGCGACTTACCTAACGGCGCGAGCGTGTAATCGATCAGCACAACCATGGCTTGCCCTTCGAGCACGGCTTGCCGCGCGTCCACGATTTCATCTTTTGCGAAGTCGTCGGATGTCGGGTTCTTGATCTCGTCGAGATCGATGTCTCCGACTTTCATCCACTTTTCGATTCCGAATGACTGGTCTTGCAAGGCGTGGGTCAATTCGTGCGCCAACACCGGCCTCTGTTGGTCGACATCCAGCCAATCCAGCAGATTTACGGTTTTGGTTTTCGCGTCGTAGTATCCAGCGACCTGTTCTCGCAGCAGCGACACGAGAAATGTCTTTAGATCAAAATCATGCGGTAGCAGGCCGAATTTCTTCAATACGAGTTCCGACCGTTGCAGCCGCTTCGCCGACTTGTCTTCGTCCATCGATTTGTGCAGGTAGCTGACCACCTCGTCGCGCGTGACGAGTTTGCGCTTCACCTCATGCCTGGCGGGCAGCGCAGTATCGTCACTGGCGAACTTCACAATTTCGTCGACTTCACGGAAGAGGTCTTTTGCTTGTTGTGGCGTGATCTTGTTTTCGACAGGCGCAGGCGATTGAGCTATCGCCGATTGTGATGGCGCGGGAGCGGGTGTCGTAGTCTGCGGCTCCGCCTGAGCCCAAACCGAAGCGTTCAGGAGGCCGCAAAGCATTGGCGCGAGAAAGAGTCGCCCAAGAAAATTGTTTAGGGGCATTGAACAAAGAATAGCAGCGATTCCCGAAGAGCCAAATGAAGCAGAAGGTAGTAGCAGCAAGGGGTCGCTTTAACGGATAAAGATGTAAGTCCGACCGCAGTTGGCCGCACAAATTTAAGAAGAGATTAATTGCACATCACGAGATTCTGGCTCATCCCTTGCAGCCCGAATAAAGAATTCACCACCAAAGGAACACTCCACAGCTTGCTGTGATGCTTGCGCAGAAAGTAAGAGGCCGCGACAGAGGCTACGCTTTTTCCGGCAGCTACGGCGTACGCCCGCGCCGCCGTGGGATGCGTGCCGTACAAATAGGCAGATTCACGTTCGATGTTGCAGACGTTGGTTTTTCCTGCAAGCCAATTCTGGCGTGCCCAGGTCGTGGTGTAGGAATCTGCGAATGTGCTTGCGGTCGAGAGTGCGGCGAGAGACATGAACTTCTTATCCAACAGACGGTGCGGGGCGTCAGGAACTTCTTGCGCTAAAGACAATCCAGTCAGGATGCTCATGACTGCGAAGTACCCAGCCCACGCGCAAAGGTGTTTCATGCACCCTAAAAGTGCAAAAGGTGCGCCGCCGGGCAGGGATTGCTTTCAAATACTTAGCTCCCTATGCAGAAACGACTATGCAACAAGTTGCACATTTGTCCTCGCTGTCCAGAGTGATGAGAGCTGTAGTAACCACCGGTAACCGCGCTTAAGGGTTTGCCTCCAGAGACTTGAAGCTCCAAAGATCGGAAATGCTCAGCCTTAAAGCATTACTCAAGTTGCCGCTCGATTTTCATTGATGGCATGCATCTTCGAGCTCTAGGCGGAAATCGCAAATGACTTGACAATGAAACACCAGCCGAAAACCGATACCGGCCGAATATGCTCAGACAGCCCACCCTCGCCGTAGTCGTCGTGCTTTGCGCCTGCCTCGCTGCATGTGGCGGAGGCACCGGTATTGCGAACCAAACTCCCTCAAGCGGCTCTGGAACCAATGGCGGCTTGTTTTTCACGCAGCTCGCCCTCGACTTCGGCAACGTCCCGGTGGGCACCGAAAAAACGGCTTCGGTAACAGTTACCAACACTAGTTCAAGCAAGAGCGTAACCGTGACGCAGATTGACGTCACGGGATCCACCTTCACTTTGGGTTCGTCCCTTTCCGTGCCCTTCACCCTCAGCGCAGGTCAGAGTGCAACCATTAACGCAGGTTTTTCTCCGACAAACGCCGCGCCATCGAGCGGCAATCTCGTGGTCGTTAACAATTCCAGCAATTCGCAGGTTACGATCGGGCTTTCTGGCACAGGCACTTCGTCCAGCGGTCTAACGGTATCGCCTTCCTCCCTCTCTTTTGGCGATGTCGTCGTTGGCGGGTATGTAGCCCTCGAAGGGACCCTGACCGCTTCCGCGAACAGCGTCACGGTCACCGCCGCAGACTGGACGGGAAGCGGATTCTCGATGAGCGGCGTCAATTTCCCGCTCACAATTTCAGCAGGGCAAAGCGTCCCCTTTACCGTCTCCTTCGATCCCACGGCCGCAGGCGCGGTAAGCGGCGACGTGATGTTCACAACTTCCTTTGGTGCGGTCGAAGAGTCGCTGAGCGGCATCGGCACAGTTTCATCCGGATCGAAAGTCTCTCTCAGCTGGAATGCGAGTTCCTCGCCCGTCGTTGGATACAACGTGTACCGCTCAACCGTTGCGGGAGGGCCGTATGCCGACAAGCTGACGGCCTCGCCCGATCCCGCCACGAATTTCGTCGACAGCAACGTCCAATCGGCCACGACCTATTACTACGTGTCCACGGCGGTCGATTCGAGCGGACACGAAAGCTCCTTCTCCAATGCGGCCACAGCTGTAATCCCTTAAATTAATTGAAGTGAAACTGATCCGCGGGCGGGACCGCTACGTTCCTTACTCGAACGTTTCGGCGGAAGCGAAGAATGAACCTGTGGAATCTTTCGCAGACACGAGAGGACTGTCGCCAGCCGCTGCAATATTGCCGTTCCAGTTGACCTGAAGCTTGGGGTCGTTCCAGGCGAGCGTGCGCTCATGCTCCGGATGATAAAAATCGGTGGCCTTATAAAGCACATGCGCGCCCTCCGACAGCACGCGAAAGCCGTGGGCAAAGCCTTTGGGGATCCAGAGCATGCGCTTGTTTTCGCCTGAGAGCACCGCGCTCTCCCACTGGCCGAACGTCGGCGAGCTCCGCCGTAAATCAACAGCTACATCGAGAATCTCGCCGACGACCACTCGAATCAGTTTCCCCTGGGTGTGGCGGACTTGATAATGCAACCCGCGCAGCACGTTGCGGCCGGAATAAGAGTGGTTGTCCTGGACGAAGCGGTCCTGAATGCCTGCGGCTGCCATCGCCTGCTCGTTGAAGCTTTCCAGAAAAAATCCGCGCGCATCTCCAAATACTTTCGGCTCGAGCAGCAGAACGTCAGGAACTCTCGTCCTGGTAACCTTCAGGCCACCTGCTTGAGCGGGAGAAACATTGGCGGATCCCATCAGAACACCCTTTCGTTGAGCATCTGCGTCAGATACGCGCCGTACCTGTTCTTTTTCATAGGCTCAGCGATTGCCGCAACCTGCGCCGCGGTGATGTATCCGTAACGATAAGCTATTTCCTCAGGACAAGCCACCATCAGCCCCTGGCGAGTTTCGATCGTCTGGATGAAAAGCGACGCTTCGAGCATGGCCTCGTGCGTTCCCGTGTCCAGCCAGGCCATACCGCGACCCATCACCGAGACGTCAAGCTGCCCGCGCTTCATGTATTCCTTATTCACGTCCGTGATTTCGAGTTCTCCGCGAGCAGAGGGTTTCAAATTCCTGGCAATTTCCACCACTTGATTATCGTAGAAATATAAGCCGGTGACGGCATAACGGGATTTCGGAGATTTGGGTTTCTCTTCCAAACTCAGAGCTTTGCCCTCGGCATCGAACTCGACCACTCCGTAGCGTTCGGGATCATGCACCGGATATGCAAAGACGCGAGCGCCGCCGTTTCGCTTTCCCGCGTCGGCCACGCACTTCGCGAAATCATGCCCATAAAAGATGTTGTCGCCAAGCACCAGAGCGCATGATGAATTACCGATGAAGCGCTCGCCCACCAGAAACGCCTGAGCGATGCCTTCCGGCCTGGGCTGGGCCGCATACTCCAAGTGCAGGCCGATGCTCGAGCCATCCCCTAGAAGCTGCTCAAAACGCGGCAAGTCCGCTGGTGTAGAGATGATTAGAATGTCGCGAACCCCTGCCAGCATCAGCGTGGACAGCGGATAATAAATCATCGGCTTGTCATAAATCGGCAGCAGGCTCTTGCACACCGCGTGAGTTACGGGATAGAGCCGAGTGCCCGACCCGCCGGCAAGAATGATGCCTTTGCAAGCGGAATTGAGGTCCGCCGGATTTTTAGGAACTGGATTCTGCAATTGTGTAGCTTCCGACTTTCTGCGAACTCGTTTCGCGCACTAGGAGACTGCGACGCCCGCAAGGCTTCTGGTTTTGTACCACGCAATCGTTCGTCGCAGGCCTTCTTCAAAATCTACCGTTGGCTGATATCCGAGATATTTCTTCGCCAGCGTCATGTCGGCCAGTGAATGTTTTACGTCGCCCGCCCGTTCGGGACCATACGCTACTTCGCCTTTAAACCCAGTGAGCGTTTTCAGAATAGCGAAGGTTTCATTCAGATCCACACGCCGCCCGGTGGCCACGTTGAAAACACGGCCTGCGACTTCTACGGCGGGAGCTTTGCAAGCCAGCATATTCGCCTGCACTGCGTTGTCGATGTAAGTGAAGTCACGGCTCTGGGTGCCGTCGCCAAGAATTGTTGGCTGATCACCCGCCAGCATTTGGGTGATGAACTTCGCAAGCACGCCAGAATATGGAGAAGTTGGGTCCTGGCGCGGCCCAAAAATATTGAAGTATCGCAGCGAAACGGTTTCAAGGCCGTAGCAACGGTAGAAAGAGGTCAGATAATATTCGCTAGCCAGTTTCGCCACTGCGTACGGCGAAATGGGACTGGGATTCATCTCTTCGCGTTTGGGCAGCGTCGGCGTGTCTCCGTAAGCGGACGACGAAGCGGCAAACACCACCCGCTTCACTTTTGCATCTCGCGCCGCCACCAAAACGTTGACTGTGGCGTCAAGGTTCGCTCCGTTGCTGCCCAGTGGATCGACCACCGACTTCGGCACCGATGGAATCGCCGCCTGGTGCAGCACGTAATCGACGCCGTTGCACGCATTTTGCAATGCGTCGCGGTCAAGCACGTCCGCTTCGCGGAAATCGACATTGTCCGCGATCTCCGCTAGGTTCTCGCGATTCCCCGTCGATAAGTTATCGATGCCGCGCACTTCGTCGCCCTGTGTCAAGATGGTGCGGGCCAGCGACGATCCGATAAATCCGGCAATTCCCGTAACTAAGTATTTCGCCATAAGGAGTTATTGATTTTTAAGCGTCGACCCCGGCGTCACTGCGAATATTGAGTCGCCATCCATTGACGGTAGGCACCGCTGGTGACTTCCTGCGTCCATTCATCGTGAGCCAGATACCATTCGATCGTTTTACGAATGCCGCTCTCGAAAGTTTCCCGAGGGCGCCAACCGAGTTCGCGCTCGATTTTTCGCGCGTCGATCGCATAACGGCGGTCGTGCCCGGGACGGTCTTTGACGAACGTGATCAAGCCGCTGTGTGGAACCACCGGATCTCGAGGACTCATCTCGTCCAGAATCGCGCACACCAGGTTTACGATTTCGAGGTTGCGTTTTTCGTTCCCGCCACCGATGTTGTAGGTCTCGCCCGTGCGCCCGCCGGCAAGCACCGTTCTTACCGCCTCGCAGTGGTCGCTGACGTAGAGCCAATCGCGAACGTTGTTTCCATCGCCATAAACCGGAATCGGCTTGCCCTGCCGGGCATTCAGGATGACCAGCGGAATCAGTTTTTCGGGAAACTGAAACGGGCCGTAATTATTGGAGCAATTCGTGGTCAGCGTGGGCAGCCCGTAAGTGTGGTGATACGCGCGCACCAGGTGGTCTGAACCCGCTTTCGAGGCTGAATACGGGCTGTTGGGCGAGTACGCGGTTGATTCCGAAAATGCTGGATCGTCTGGTTGTAGCGATCCGTAAACTTCGTCTGTCGAAACATGCAGGAAGCGGAACTGCGATTGTTCGTCCGCTGCCAGTTGCGACCAGTAAGCGCGTGCCTCTTCCAGCATGCAAAACGTCCCGTTAACGTTGGTGCGAACGAAATCGTCGGGCCCATGTATCGAGCGATCAACATGGCTCTCTGCGGCGAAGTGCACGATCGCTTTCGGTTTTTCGTTTTGCAGCAGGCAAGCGACCAGCTTGCGGTCGCAAATATCTCCGTGGACGAATTTGTAGCAATCGCTCGATGCCACCCTCTCAAGGTTGTTCGGATTCCCCGCATACGTGAGGTTGTCGAGGTTCAAAACTGGACTGCTCTCCCGCTCACACCACTCCAGAATGAAGTTCGAGCCGATAAATCCGGCGCCGCCAGTCACGAGAATGGGTTGAGGTTTAGACAATTGTCAGCCCTGGGATTGTTCTGCTGAGTATAAACCGCGATGCGCTGCGGGAAAATGAATATGTCGTGGCAAGCCTACGCGGCTGGGTTTGCTCTCAGGGTAAAAAACGTGACTTCCGGCGGGCAATTCAAACGTATTGGAATGCGAATCGTGCCAATGCCAACATTGGTGTAAAGTGTCAGCGCGCCCAGCCTACGTAAACCCCACGGAAAGCGCGTCGCATGTTCCGGCAGGTATAACGGACCAATCAGCGGAAACCGCACCTGCCCCCCGTGTGAGTGTCCGGAAAGCTGCAAATCCACTGGAAAGTGCATCGTGTATTCGGCATTGTCGGGCTCGTGCGCAAGCAGAACTGTGGCTTCGTTCGGAGGGACATTTTTTAGCGTTGTGCGCAGATCGCCGTCGTCGGGATTGTCATCCGCCCCAGCAATCCATAAACGCGCCCCTGACCGTTCCAGCGGAAAGGACTGATTAACCAAAACCCGAATGCCCTCGGCTTGAAGACATTCAGTGACTCTCTTGGGATCTGTACCGTAGTCGTGGTTACCAAGCACCGCAACCAACTGTGTCGGCGCTTTCAGCTTGGCCAAAATCGCGGCACAGGGCGCGGCGGCGTCGGCGAATTTGCGTCCATTCTCAAAGCGCTCGGAAAGGGGCTGTGTGACAAAATCGCCGGTCAGCACGATCAGGTCCGGGCTCAACCCATTGACCATCTCCACCGCACGCTTGATGGGAATGACCGAGAAATGATCGTCGTAATGGAAATCGCTCAATTGCGCGATGGTGAAACCGTCAAACGCCGGCGGAAGCCGGCGAAGTGGGATTTCAACTCGCTTCAAGACGGGATGATCGGGTTCGATGATCCAGGCATCGACGCCAACCGTCAACGCGCCAGCCGCCGCGATGCCGCCCAGAAACTTCCGCCGGGTTAACAATGACACTCGGTGGGGTTTCCGGCTTCGACTATCATGGAGGCGGTCGAGTTCCGAGGAGAGGACATTATTACCAAAGCTAACAAAAATGACGCCCACGGGATACAAGGCCGCCTGGAAAATTTGCCAGGATTACGTCCGGTGTTACAGGCCATACACAAAAAAAGATTTGCCGCCACCGGCTTCGGCGCGTTTCGCGGAGTTTTTCCATCCTTTGAAGCAGCGCGCTTGTCCGCCCCTGCCGACAAGCCTCTGGGATTTAACAACGAGTCCTACGCGCGCGAATATGCCGACCGCCGCGAGAGAATTTTCGATTACGATTACCCAGTCTTATTCTGGATGACTTCGCTCATGCGCGGCCCAGTGCGCATTTTCGACTTTGGCGGACACTGCGGAACCCACTTTTATGGGTACTCCCGCTATCTCAGTTATCCGCCGGAAATCGATTGGACTGTGTGCGATCTCGAAGAGATTGTCCGGCTCGGAGCGGACATCGCGCGGGAACGCGGAGAAGAACGAATTCGCTTCACCACTCGGATTTCAGATGCCAACGGCACCGATGTTTTTCTGGCTGCCGGTTCGTTGCAGTATGTCGACTCTCCGCCATTCGCCGAAGAGTTGGGGAAATTACCCTCGCCGCCGCAGCATCTACTACTCAATAAACTGCCGCTGCATCCGGATGGAGACTTCATCACCCTGCAGAATGGCGGCGTGGCCTACCATCCCATGCGAATTTTCAAGAAGCAGGCGTTCGTGGATTCCATCCGTGCGATTGGCTACGAGTTAGTTGACGAGTGGCCGGTGACGGGCCGCCAAGGGCGGATCCCGTTTCATCCCGAAGCCAGTTTCGGCGACCACACTGGCCTTTATTTCCGCCTCGCTGCCGGCTCGCAAACACGAACAAAACTTCAGCAAAGCGAAGCTCTTGGCTAGCCGCAATCTGGCCTGTATCTCTTGATAAAGCTCCTCAGGTGAACCGATCCGTATCGACTCGTTCATTGCTTCATTCGGACCAGACGGCTAGAAGATTGCCGTCCGGATCTTTGAAATGAAACCGACGTCCACCGGGGAAAGCAAAGATCTCTTTTTCGATGGAGCCGCCGTGAGCTTTCACTTCCTTGAGGGTTCCCTCGAGGTCCGCAGAATACAACACTATCAGCGGCCCCGCGTGCGAAATGGCGGCCTCCGTGGTGAAGCCTCCATCGAGGTTTCCATCCTTGAACGCAAGATAGTCCGGGCCGTACTCCTGAAAAGTCCAACCAAACACAGGCCCATAAAAAGCCTGGATTCGTGCCGGTCGCGTGCATGGAAATTCGATGTAGTTGATCGCATGATGAGTCTTTGCCATGTTCGTGTCTTAACTCTACGGCAATGTAAGTAGCCCGGAACAGCCGACTTATCATCGACCTTATTCGAGCCAGGTCGGAATTTCGTAACGGCCTTTAGACTCCGGCTTTGCGCATCCAACGCCGCGCCTGTTTCGCCGGTTCGTAGGAGACTTTCATCGCCGCAGTCTTCAACGCGTCGAGCGTGCGCGATCGGCCCGGCGGCGTCGGCGTGCGGCCGAGTTTGCGCAACAGATAATTGGCGCGGTAGACATGCGCGGGGAATTCGTCGCGAAACTGGAAGTTCGCGCTCAACGTTACCGAAATATTTTCGCCGTTCTTTACCCAGTGCGGAGAGTTCACCGGTACGTGAATCGCCTTGCCCGGCACCATCTTGTAGACGGCGGCCCGCTCCTGCAACTCCGGCTTGTAGACCGCGGCGTTATTGTCCACCATCCAGAAACGTTCGATTTCTTCCTCCGGCAGCACTTCTCGGTCGTGCTTGTCGAATACGCTGATTTCTTTTTCCCCATGGATTTGCAGGATGAAATTGCATTCGCGATCGATGTGGTAAGCAGTGACGCGCCGCGGCGACGTGATGAAGACGATCGCATCCTGCACCATCATTTCGCTTTTCAAATCGCGCCCCAGTAGCGACTGAATTTCGCCGATGCACTGATTCAGAAGCGCGTCATATTCCGGATCTTGCTCGGCGCTGCGAAGGATGATCCACGCATTATCTTCCTGAATGCGGCGGATGGTTTCGTCCACTGAGGTCTTGGCGGAGGGAGTCTGGTCCCAACGCTGACCCACGCCGATGTCGGCTGCGTCCTGGTAGACGCTGCCCTTCGCTTCGAGCTTTTTCGAGAGTTCGATCAGGCGCGGAAGTTCAAACAACGGGTGCCCGGAGAGATAGTGCGAAAACTCGAGCGACACGCGGTTAAATTTCGCGCGCAGCTCGTCGCGATCGCAGGAAAAAATCGTGTTTCCGGCGGCTGGAGCCGACGCTGAAGATGTGAAAGTCATTTCGTTCTGGTGCTTCGGTCAAACACGTTTCGAATGCGCGCGGCCCACGCCGACGCTCGCTTCGCATTCCACGGCGAACTGGAGTTTACCGTCGACTTCGCTGGCATAAGCAATGCGAGCGCGATCGCTGCCCTGCCCTTCGACGCGCCATTCGCCGTTGTCCTCTACCAATGTCATTGCCGCTCGTTGACGCCACCAGTCGTTCACTTCACCCGGCAGTGGTATCCACACATTTTGTTCTGCGCGCAGGCGGGTCAGATAATCGAGCAACTCTTCATACACCGTGCGCTCGTCCGCGCCGACGATGTAATCCGGATGCACGATAAAACTCGCCATGCCGTGTTTTGCGAGAATCATCTCGGTCTGTCGCCGCCACAGCGCTGTCGAGTAATCGTGCAGCAGGTGGAAGATCATGTAGTCCTGAGTCGCTGTCACCGGCAACTCCACCATATTGCCGATGAAGTAAGGCATCACCGTGCAACATCCACCGTGTTGCGGATCCAGGTGGGCCACATTTGGCACCGACATGTCGTAGGAAAACTGCAGGGCGTCAAACCACTCCTGCCGGCGATAGAGTACAGCCGCGCGAAATCCCTGTGCGCCATACTCGCGGCCGTAGCGGTTGATTTTCCCGGCCCGCTCGCGAAACTTTGATTCCTCCCAATACAAGCGGCCATCGTGATTCAGATCTTGAATATTGACTTCAAACCCGCGCTGCCGAATGGACTGGAGAAACTCTTCGGTCACTTCATAGCGGCTTTCAGGCACGATCTGGAAAGACGATTTCACCCCGAAGTTGTCGTTGATATTCATCAACGTCTGGCAGAAGTCGCGGCCGAGTTTGGTCTCCACATCGTGCGTCATGATCGCGCAGCCCGTAGCCCCCTCCGGCCAGAACCAGATAAAAGGGATGCGATCGACCTTTTGCGCTCGCAGCATTTCCAGCATGAGAGCCCGAAACAAGTTCTCGACGCTGGTATCGACCGGCCACTTCGGAAAGGGTCGGTCTTCCCATCCGCGCATGTTGAGTTGCTGGAAATATTTACGTACGCCCACAGGAAACAATGGACGGAAACGATAGTACAAACGTTTGAGTAGCGGCGTCAGGCCGCCGTCTGGTTCGAATAATGAACGCGCGTAGCGCTCGTTCCGCAAATTGTCGACAGCCTGTTGCAAATCAAACGGCAACAAGAGCGTCGCATTTTCAGCCGTCAGTCCGGCCAGCGCATCCGGCATTGCCCCCGACGCATTGGCGGATGGCCGACTTCCTGCCAGCTGCCCATAGCCAAGGGCGTCCTGCCCGAGGCGGAAAAATCCGCTGTCGCCGGAAAGTCCCCGCGAGGACACGCCGGCATAGCGCTCGGGACAGCGAAAATATTCGATCAATGGATTATTCATTTCACCGAAACTCTGGCGGCATTAAAACCATTCAAAACGAAGACGGGGATGGGCTCCGGCCACAGCCGGTTCCTGCAATCTACCTCTAGCCAATATGGGGATACAAGATATTTCCTGCCGCCACCAGTAACCTTGGGGGGGTGTGGGCAAATACCCGGCTTGCCAGCCGCCCCTTCCATCCTTCCGCCGTAGGCGCCTGAGGCGGGTAACGCAGGTAACTGCCGGTAGTCCGCACTCCGCCCAGATGTTCCTTGAATGCGATCAGGCCCTCGTGCTGCAGATCGCTGCGGCCCAGATCAAGCCTTTCCATACCGCGCTGCTTTGCATCAAGCATCGCCATCCAGAACAGGAACGCCATGCCACCGAGCTTGTGGAAGCGCTCGTCGCTGGCGCCGTACTTGTAGGTGAGGACCTTTTTGTGAGAGAGCGTAAGGATTCCCGCTACCGGGCGGCTAGATTGGTAGGCGAGCCTCACCTGAAGCTGATCGCCGAAGTTAGCTGCCAACGTGCGAAACCACTTTATCGGCTGCGGCGGCAGTCCTTGGCGGCGGCGGGTCAGGACGACAAGTTTATAAAAGTCATTCAGCAAATCGGATGAATGGCCGCTTTTGTAATCCAGGCCTTCACGCTCTGCGCGCCGGATTTTTCTCTGTACGCAATCTTTGTGAAGGCTTGCATAGAGTTCACGTTCCGGTGCGCGCAGGTCGATCTCGTGAAAATAGTATTTTTGCGCCGGCTCAAAACCGCCAGCCGCGCCTAGATCACGGGAAATGCTTCGGACCTCGGCATATTTCCAGGTTTCACGCTGAACTTCGGCGGCGAGGTGAGAACAGAAACGCCCAACGTCACCTGCAACGCCGAGGAATTCGCAGTGGTCCGCGAAGGGCAACGCAACCAGCCGCCTTCCAGTCACCCAGCTTTTCACCCGGCAGACGGGGATCGCGCTGCCGAGAAGGCCAAGGGACGACACCATACACAGCCCCGACACTTCATAACCGTATGCGTCGCGCAACGACTTCAGCCATGCGACCGAATGAAATACCGAAGACTTCGAGTCTGATCCGACCAGTTCGGCCCAGCGCGGGTCAGTCAAGGGGTCGATTTGCTCGACTTCCGCCGTCATGGGATCGCCGCTACGCGGCGAAAATGAAGAGGGAGAATGCTTCTCGACCGTAGCCATTTCAGGGATGCTAGAGGCTCCGGGCATGGTCCGGTTCTCTCTCCGCGGAATCGCTGACTGGCGCTTCCCTGCCAAACAATCTGGCATAGGCTTCCAGCAGCGCGATCCGAGAGCGGTCAAGTCCCACCAAATTGCGGGAACGATCAAGACCTACTTGCCCCATCCGCGTCTGCGCCGCCGGATCTTCGATCACACTCACCAATGCTTCGGCAAACAGCCTCGGATCTTCTTTCTCGACGTACACAGCGGCTTGCCCCGCCGAACGCCGGCTCTCCAACAAATCGAACGAAACGATGGGCCGTTCGCATGCCATGTATTCCATGATCTTTGTCATGGTCGAAAGCTGATTCAGGCGGTCCGGCGGGTCGGGCGCCAGGCAAACGTCGGATGTCGATAAGTAGTCGATCAGCAATTCGTCGTCGGAAACGCGTCCCAGAAACCGCATCCACTTGTCCACTTTCAACTCGCGGCTCAGTTGCTGAAGTTCAAGCCAGCTCTCGCCGTTGCCCAACATGACGAAGACCACGTCTTCCCGTTTGAGCGTATGGACGAGTTCATAGGCGGCCCGCACCACCCGGTCGACTCCGTCTTGCTTGCCCATGACGCCGAGGTAAAGCGCCATGTAGGGGAATCCGTCTTTTAATTCCGGACGCGGCGCCTTGCGATGGAACTTGGCCAGATCCACGCCATTGCGCACGACTGCGGTTCGCTCCGACGCCACGCCGCCGCGCTCCCGCGCCAACTGTTGATACGACTGATTGGTCGCAATCACGAGGTCCGCTGTCTGGTACGACTGCCGCTCGAACCAAAGCAGCAACCGGTAAGGCCAGTCACGGCGCTCGAACTTCGATTCGTAAAGCTCCGGGCACAGGTCGTGCTGGTCGAACACGAACTTCTTGCCAAACAATTTGTAGAATTTCGCCAACGGGAAAAACATGTCGGGCGGATTCGCCGCATGCAGCGCGTCAAAGCCTTCACGCGCACACACCACCAACGATAGAACCGTGGCGCAGAAAAACGCCCAGCAATACTCCAGCGGATACCCCGCCGCCCCGCTCGCCTGCCACAACATGGGATAGCGATATACCCTTATCCCATTTTTTTCTTCATACCAGGCAAGGTCTTCTTTCTCGCCTTTCGGCGAAATTACCGAAACCTGATATCCAGCCTCGCGCAGCATCATCGCCAGGTGGCGCATGCGCCGGTCCCAAGGGAAAGAGTTGTTTTCCACCACCATCAGCACGCGCTCTCGCGGCGCGGCCGGGTTCACGGGAAAAGGATTCGTTTGGTTAGGTTTCATTAAAAATTTATCGGCTTACTTGGATGATCAAAGAAGCTCACCGCGTAGTCGACAAGGTTTACGCGGCAGGTTCGTGTGCCGCCGCTTTCCTAACTGCGCGTCGCTTTCCCATCCACGGCCCCGATCGCGCCTCGCGCTTAAGCCGTATCGCCCAGGGAAGCCAGCAGTATGCGCCGGAACACTTCAGGTAAAACTCCAAGTGCCAGTCGCTCGGATCGGCTTTCACCCGGCCCAGCGCAAATCGGTCGAAATCGGATAAAGATCGGTCGGCCAGTGTGGTGAACACCCGCTCATATCCAGCTTCGCGGGCGCTCTCGATCAATTCATCGCTGAACGCACCGAACGGAAAGCTGAAAGTTGTCACCGGCCGTCCTAAAAGTTTTTCGAGCTCGAAGCGGGATTCGGTAATCTCACGCCGGGCCTGGATTGAATCGACCATCGTTAATACAGGATGCGTCAGCGTATGCGAACCGAGAACGATGCTCTCTGGCAGTTGCTTCAGTTCCGCCAACGTGGCGATGCGTTCGGAACGCTCCTGCGAACCTTCCGGCCACCAGGCAGCAGTCCCACCCAGCACGCGGGTTACGACAAAAATCGCCGCGGGAATCTTCCGCGCAACAAGTTCAGGGACGGCGTTTCTCGCGACGTTTTCGAATGCGTCGTCGAACGTTACAGCGATTGACCGCCGGCTCCCGCTGGGGACTGAGTTCGAACGAATGTCAACGGGCCGCCCCATTCGCAACAGCATGTCCATCTGCCGCGCAAACGCTGCACGCTCATGGTCCGGCACGGAGTGGTAGTAGAGCACGATCGATTCCTGCGCGGGAGCCCGCCCGGCGAGACGGCGGAATGCCCTGCGAACGCTCATGGCAACAAAGAAAATCATGCTGCCCGTGAGCTTGACTACGCGGACAAAGCGCCGCGGCTGGCCGTCCGAAACCCGAAATGATTTCTCAAGGGACACGTGAATTGATTCTTTCAAATAGCGCTACGTCTGTGTCGCCCGAAACAGCGTTCGCAAACGCTTGCGGTGTTCCGTTCTCAAGTAGGCCACAAATTCATCGGAGACTGCCCGCTTCTCGCCATGGATATAACAATCGGCAAATCCCGCCAGCCGCGCCAGCGCGCCTAAAATGTAAGGTTTTTCGAATAAGCGCTTGGCCAACTTGAACGCTTCAAAAGCCGGCAACGATCCGAGCGAGTAATCCATTTTTCCTTGCCGGTACCAAGACCGCAGCAGGCCGCCGGCGGAGCCTGTCGGGCGATGATGAAACATGACCAGATCGTAGAATGTCCGGACCGTCCAGCCCTTCATCCGCGCCGCAGTCTCGGCGTAAGCGTCGGGACCGCCATAGGGCAACGGCACGTATGCGCCGCCCACGTCGGCGAAACATTCGCGGCGAAACAGCTGGCAAGCGTGCGCGACGGATGCCGGGCTGTTGGTCAGCCGTCCGCGAAATTGCCCATCACGGCTCTTTTCGTGGATCGCTCCTCCCGCCAGGCCAAGCTTCGCGTCTTCACGAAAGCGCCCGAGCAGACGCTCGAAGTATTCCGGCCCCATGCTGACGTCCGCATCGATGTTCCCGATAAATTCGTAGTCGAGGCCTCTCGCTTGCTCCAGCCCTTGATTGATGGCATAAACCTGCGCTGCGAAATTTCGGGGATGGTCTTCGGTAATGCGGTAGAGCCGGAGCCAGCTAAATTCCTGCATTCGCCGCTTCACGATTTCGTCGGTGCGGTCGGTCGAGCCGTCGCTCACGATCACCCAGCAGGCGGGCGGAATAGTCTGCGCGCCTACAGCAGCGATGGTCGCGTCGAGCAAGGCTTCCTCGTTGTAGGCGGCGGTGACTAAGACGTATCTGGTGTTTTCGGTCATTGACAAATACCGCTGCTACCTAACGTCCGGCAGCCAGGCTGCCTTGCCCCATCAGCCACTTGATGCAGGAAACGCTGCGGTCAACTTTGAAGGCTGCTTCCGCCCGCTTCAACCGGTTAAAGCAATACATGAGACCGTAACCCCCAACCCGAGCCAGTTCGTGCACCCATAATGCGAGGATGTATCCCCAGGTGCGTACCCGGCCGTGGTGCTTTCGGAAGTATTGGAGATTGGCGCGCCGCATCTCGATATAAAACCGCGTCGGGGCCTGGGCTGAGCTGGCCGCGCCATAGTGCAAGGCCGCGGCTTCGGCCAGATAAACCACCCGCCACCCGCCTTTCAAGTAACGGTGGCTCCAGTCAACATCTTCGCCATACATGAAGAAACGTTCATCGAGGCCGCCAACCTGATCGAGCGCGGCTCGCGGAGTCATCCAGAACCAGCCGGTAATGACTTCGACATCGGCCGTGCGCGTGTAGTCGAAGTCAGGACGCAGAAAGCCGCCAAAGATCTCCGATTTAGGAAAAAGCGAATGCAGTCCCAACGCGCAACAGAGTGTATTCCATACCGTCGGCAGGCCCATCACCGAAGGCCCGATGCCGCCCGCAGGGCTCAGCATCTTCGGCCCCAGAAGTCCCACGGTCGGATTCTCCTGGAGATATCCGACCATGGTTTCGAGGCAGCCGGCGGGTACGACGACGTCCGAATTTACGAGCGCGACAAAGTCCCCGGTGCTGGCGGCGATGCCGATGTTATTGGCTTTGGCAAAACCCAGATTCCCGGAATTTTCGATCAACCGTACACCGGGAAACTGCCCGCGAATCGCCGCAGGCGTGCCGTCGGTTGACGCATTGTCGACCACGATCACTTCGAGCGGGAAATTCAACTTGAGCCTGGCCAGCGATTCGAGACACTCGATCGCATAGCGTTTGCCGTTCCAGGTGACGATGACAAGCGAAAGCTTCGGAGTTTTCGTCATTGCATCACGCTCGCCAGCGTGCGCAGTCGCTGCGGATTCGCTGCCGCATCTCCACCGGAATCTTTTCCACCCCTACCGCGTGCGATTGGAATCGGCGGTTTCTCGGCCACGGCGAAGGTTGTCGCCACGGAGACAATCGCCAACACCGCGTACCAGGCGACGATACTTTGGTCGAAATAGGTAATGCCGAAAAACGCCACGTTATTGGCGAGGACACAGCAGCCGATTCCCCACACCAGGCGCGCATCGCTGCGCTGTCCGGCTTTCTCCAGCTTCTTGCGCACCCGGCCGGTGCGCTTGTAGGCATAAACGAAGACGGCAACGAAGAGCGCAAACGTGATCAATCCGCCCTCGATGCCCGCGTTCACAAACGCATTCAGCGAGTCCCACATGTCGTATCCCCATTTTGCGTTGTCCTGCGATCCGAAGATCCACCAATCGAAAAAGCGATGGACGAACGTATCGATCAGCATCGCTCGATGCCATCCGCTGCCACCCATCACTCCGCTCAAGTGCGACATCAGAAACCATACCGGGGCCTTCATGAACACTTGCAGCGTCACGAGTACGATGACGATGCCCCAGCGAATCGAGCGCAGATGCCGCCGCACCGGCCACAGAAGAAACGCGCCCACGCCCGCGGCAAATGTAAGCAGCGGAGTACTCGAGGCGCAGGTGAACATCATCACCAGCGCGGCCGCAATCGATCCCGCCGCAAGCCAACGGTCGCGCTTTGACTCGAAACCGAAGCCAAGAAACAGTGGAACAAGCATGGCCGCCACCGATCCCGCAATGATTGCATGGCCAAACGGGCCGCCCGCACGGATATGACCTTCGCGCACGCTAGAAAGCGCCTGCGCTCCGAGTAATCGAAACTGTTATGTCCGGTGAAATGCTCGATCAACATGGCTGGGGCGATGACTACGATGACGACCGCGAGCGTGCGGATCGCGACCAGCGCATCGGCTTTGTTGCGGATGAGCGCGCGCAGCAAAACATAGGATCCCAGTGTAGTGTAGAGAAACCCCAAGCGGTTGAGGACCGCCGCCCAGTCGTGCCAGAGCAGGCTGAAGGTCACGGCATTGAATATGACCCAGGCGACAAAAATCTTTGTCCAGCCGCGTGATCGTTCGATTCGCAGATCCCGCTTGACGAGCCAGCGCAATCCGCCCGCGAAAAGTAAAAGACGGAAAAAAAAAAGTGCAGCGGACCGATCGCGAGCTTCAAGCCATAAGGCATCAGCATCGAGCCTGCCAAAAACGCAGCCGCCGCATAGCGCCGTGGCAGCGTAACCAGCAGAACCGATGAAAGCAGCAACACCACCAGCGCGAGGGGCGTGACCAGGGTCTCGGACGCTCCGCCGAAGTAGTAATTCTGCGGCATGTCATAAGTGGGGCCGTTAGGCATTTCTTAAGAGGCTCGATCTGGAATGTTACGCGAACCGGCGGTAAAGCAGCGCGGTGGCGACAGCAATCGCGATAAAAACGGCGAATGCGGTCAATTCCGTGCGCATCGCCGTAGCGAATCTCTTACGCAAACCGATGAGCATCGGCAGGTAGTGTGCAACTGGGGAAAGCGCCAGCAC
Organism: Terriglobia bacterium; assembly: GCA_963771505.1. Taxonomy (GTDB): domain Bacteria; phylum Acidobacteriota; class Terriglobia; order Terriglobales; family Acidobacteriaceae; genus JAJPHW01. Next base: position 283,896 of record CAVYTO010000002.1, on the reverse strand, counting down.
CCAGAGCGCTTCGCGCAGGCCATAACGAGTGAAAGCGATGCCCAGTCCCACGCCGAGAAACAGGAGTTTGGTTGAGTTGCCGATCGCGGCGTAGCGCGAAACCCCCAAGGCGAAAAGAGTTCCTGCAGCCGCCGAGCCGAACAGCTCCAGGGCTGAGCGAAAACCCAGCAGCTGAAGCATCCAGGCGGTGGCGGCGTATTGCGGACGCAGAAGAAGGCTCACGACCGGGCGGCTGAGCGTGATAAATCCGACCGCCATGACGCTGCTCGCCGCCAGAAACACCAGCCGGAATTTCCGGAAGTGTTTGGCTGCGCGTTCGGTGTCCTGACGTGCGCTGTCGGCAATGATGGGAAAAAATACGTTCGAAATGATCCGCTGGAGCACGCCTTGCGGCGCATACGCCATGCTAAGAGCCAGGGAAAAACACCCCAGTTCCGCGACGGTGGCGAACTTTCCCACGACCAGGCGCTCCGCTTCCCCGGAAAAAAAATAAGTAGCCGAGGAAAGGAACATCCCGGCACCGAACATTAGAATGTCTTTCGAGATGGCCTTATCCCATCGCAACCGGGGCAAGCGGTCAGAAATCACATGGGATGCGATTACGAACGCGATTGCCGTACCCACTTTACCAGCGACCAGCGCCCATGCCGTCGGCGAGGCCAGCGCCCACACGATTGAAACTGCAAGCCCGACCGCATCTCCGATCACGTTGACCGCCGTCAGCTGGGCGAGTTGCAGACGCCGGGTGACGACCCAGACGGACATGCTGGCAAACCCGCGGATTCCCACCGAAAAAGCGCCGACAATCGCGAGCCACCGTACCTGCGGCTGGTGATAGAACGCGGCGAACGGGATAGCCAATCCCACCGCCATCCCGCAAAGAAGCAATCCCCGGACCACCTGCATGAGATAGGCAGTATCGAGAAACAGCGGCTGCTCGCCGCGCGGGTGTTGCACCACATCCAACCCAATGCCCAGGTCGGAGATCACTTCCAATCCCGAAAGAAATACGTTGACCAGGGCCATAAGCCCGAAAACCTTGGGATCGAGCAGAAAATGCGCCAGCAACAGGGTCGAAATCAGCTTGAGAACCTGGCTTGCTCCATAGCCGGCAAGAGTCCAGACGCTGCCACGCGCTGCCGCGACGAGGCGCCCCGTAACTGGGGTGCCGCGCAGGCCAGGGATGTAACGTAACACTGCGCCAATGATCCGCCCTTCGGGCGAATGCGACGGGTGTAGCTCTCCGCCAGGAGCGGATGGGGGCAGTTCGGGAGTCAAAAGGTCAGTCAACGGATGATTTCAGAGTGAAAAACGATTGGGGTTGATATGAGATTAACCTTTGGACGGATGCGAGCCGGCTGCGATGCCACGAAGATAAACCTGCGCAGCGACCACTGGCTTGGCGAAAGAGAACCTACTTCCTCTGGTGCCAGGATTTTCGGGGTGGCCATCGTAACTAGTGTCCATGGGCATCAGGCCCGCCGCGCGGAACCATCGGCGTAAAGCCGAGCCGTTTGCGTTGTGCATTCCGCTCGCCTTGTAGCCAGCAGGATTCGGGACCTGTCCGCGCAATCGATAACCCCTCGATACGCGCCGCGGCCAAGACAGGTTCGGAGCGCTCGCGACCACCGAGCCTCCTGGGGCCAGGCAGTCGAGTAGCGAACACAAAAACTTTTCCGGATCAGGAGCCAGATGCAAAATGTTTGAGAGAAGCAAACAGTCAAAGCGCTCACGTGACAGAGTTTCGCAGAACTTTTCCACATCTTCCGGGATGACATCAACTCCCCGGCCTCTCGCGCTCACCGCAATAATCGGGTCGATAGCGATGGCTTTGACCCGCTTTCCCTGCTCGATCAAGCGCTTTTCGGTCATGCCCCAACCGCAGCCGATCGAAAGAACGGATTTGGCTTCCTGCGGCACAAGCGCCACCAAGCGGTCCTGACAAGGTTCGTAATAGCTCTTCGACCAGTGTTGATGATAAATGCCGGTCTCCACCGAAACCAAAGGTTTTCGAGCTGGTGTATCAGGGCTGATCCGATCCATGGCGTCAACTTGGCGAAAGAACTCGTCCGCCGCCACAACTCCCTTGCCCGCATATTTGTTCGACAAATGCGGCACCAAAAAGTCCTGGAACCGGGAAATAGAGATCAGCTTCCGGAATCCGCAGTTGGTATAGATATCGGTGGCCGCCGTCTCCAGCATGGCGTACTTGCCTTCACGCGGAGGGAGCAGAAATCCCCCGGAAGAAATGGCTCGTCGCAACTGCTCCCGCTCGAGCGCATAGCATCCCGCGTGCTCGTTCGTGAAGCTGGCAAACGTCTCTCCGCCATGGCGCTCGACTGAAGCGGCATCCCAATGGTAGTGCTTGTGTACGTCTGGAAAGTAAAGCTTGCCGCTCGCGTCCGATTCCGTGCGGAAAAAGCTCGCCAGGCGGTCCGGCGGAAGGACCTGGGATGCACGCAGGTAAGCATGCAGATTACGCTGCGTAATCAGGATGTCATCTTCCGCATACAAAAACAGGTCGTAAGCCTCCAATCGCTCAGCAAAGATCCGCTTGTGAGCAAACGGTAGCGATTTTGGGTTTTTTGCCGGCAACCCGGTAATCACCTCTACTTTGCCGTCCAGTTTCTTGGCAAGGTTCGTGGTCACGACGATCTGGCTGTCGAACTCCATGTTCTGGTACTCGGCAAGCACGCGCGACAGGTACTGGTCATTGCCGGTGCCGTAGTTGGCTATAACAACTAGTAATTTCATTGAGTAATAACGAACGCAGGCCGATGTCGCTCTGGAACGGCGGCTGCTTTAGCGGGACAATCTGCCTACTGCACCGTGGCGGCAAGGTCGGTTGGCGGCCCCGGCTTCGCTGCAGAGCCACCGGCCTGATATGCTCCCACGTCCCAGCATCCCAGTGAGCCTATCGCTGGGATACAATCCGGCGTTCCACGCGTGAGCGCGTTTTTGTCCGCATCGAGCACTGAGAGATTGAGGCCATTCAGATTTGCTCCCCGGCCGATCGCCGGCGAGCCCGGCGGCAGGGTATAGTCGCTAAGCAAATTAGGATTCGTCACCGCCGTAGGGCTAGCATCGCAATGACACGCCGCCTGCCATGCCGCGAGACTCGCAATCGGCGCTCCGTTGTACGACCACGGATTGTAAGGGTTCGGGCTCGCGCTATAGTACACGTTGTCGGTCGCCGAGAGGCTGCGGATGGGCGACCCTTGGTTCGTTTGATTCAGGTAAGTGCCAGAATTCAAAAATATATTATTGCGCAGCCCGAAGACAGCGTCTCTTCCGCCAGTCGTATAGATCTCGATCGAGTAGGCTCCGTCCACGAAGGTGTTGTTATAAAGATTGATCGGTCCCATGGTACCGGACTGGGAGCCGAGGTCAACCGCGATCAGTTGATCGTTTACCGCATCGTTCGGCCACTGCGTCGAGCCCGTTTGCACGATCAAGTTGTTCATGGCCGTCAAGGCGCAGCCGCTGACTCCGTCTTCTGCAGACGCGCAGTAAATCAGGCCGGAAGGACTGCCCTGCCCCAGATCTCCGTGAATACTGTTGTTGTACACATTCGCGGTGATGACCTCGTTGCCGGTGGTGCCCCAGATGAAGATGCCATCCTGATGGTAGGCGTTTATGGGGAACTGCCAATTCAACCATCCCGGAGTGCCGCCAATATCGCCGATTTCATTCTCGAAAAAGTTGACCGTGCCTTGCCCGTTTGCCAAAATCTGCCAGGAGTGATCTGAGATCGAGTTGTTGTAGTAGCAGATGCCCCAGTTCCCGGTCGGGGGTGGCAACGTGGCGGTGGTGATTCCCGCTACTCCGCTCGGCGCTGGACAGTTGGCTGCCCCGGTTGTCCCGCTGGTGCTCGACGAAATACCGGTGCGCGAGTCGTTAAGTGTGTTGTTGTATATCGCTATGTTGGTGGAGTCGTTGTCCACGCGGATGTCAGAGGTACCGGCGCCGTTGATATCGGACGCCGATGGCGAGCTTCCCGCGTTTTGGTAAATGTTACTGATCGTGAGGTTGCGGACGATAATGTGGTCTCCCTGCACGTAGACGCCGGTGCTGATCTGGTGGTTGGCTAAGTTCGTGCCGTTTGCGGTGTTCTGGATGATGCCGTTGCTTCCGCCGTCGATGGTCACGTAGTTTTGCTTATAAACTACGATGCCTGCGAGACAACTCGATGCGGGGCTACAGGATGACGAGAACGGGTCCGACGCTCCGAGGTAAGTCGACTGGATGACGGCGTTGGCATCAAGCACGAGTGTGACCGGACTGGCGCTCGATCCGCTTCCGAGCACCGTGAATCCCGCGGTCCCGGCCTTTACCGTAAACGTTCCGCACAATAGCACCGACGTTCCTGGTCCGATTTGGCCCGGCGCACTGCCCCAATTGGCGGCGTTATTGAAGAACGCCGGATTCTGGACTCCGGACTGGCAGTTGCCGCTTGGGCTTCCGTTCTGAGTAATGTAAATGTTTGGGGCCGAACCGAAAGCGGCGGCGGATAAAATCAGGGCCGCGGTCAGGCTCAAAAGAAACGTGCGCAATGCGATCATGCATTCCTCCGGGGGCGAGCTGCATGCAGTTGAATTTTCCGCAAAATCCGCGGCAAGGCTCGACGCGAGCCTGCTCGCGCCGCGTCCGTTGCCCGGTTTGCTGGGCTGCGATTTCATTGTGATTGCTTGGGGTTACGGTTGGCTAGGTCTCTAGTGGACATGCCCTCGATGTCCTTTGGCACACAAGTGCAGCCGATTCGCTCTCGTATAGGCATGGGTCTTTAGGTTCTCAAGTAAGTAAGCAGACGAGTTCTGGCTCAGGCGTGTACCGGACGCGCCGCCAGCGGAATCTCCACCCGAGCGCCTTTTTTAACTTCCGCCAGCGTGTGGGCGACTACCAGTTCCTGCTGTTCGCGCAGGAGACCGGGAAACATGGGCAACGAAAGGATCTGCGCGGCCACCCGCTCGGTCACGGGAAAGTCTCCGGCCTTGTAGCCCAGATTGCGGTAGGCGTCCTGCAAGTGCAGCGGCACCGGATAGTGAATGCCCACGCCAATTCCTGCCGCAGTCAACGCCACCCGCAACTGTTCCCGGTCGGCCACTCGTATGACGTACAAGTGATAAACCGCTCGCGAATATTTGGCTTCAACCGGAAGCACGATGCCTTTGGCTTCGCCGAACAGCTCGTGGTAGGTGGACGCGCGCTCGCGGCGCTTGAGGTTCCAATCCGCCAGGTGCTTCAATTTGATCGACAAAAACCAGGCCTGCATCGCATCCAGCCGGCCGTTGTAGCCTTCGATTTCGTGATAATACTTTTGCGCCTGGCCGTGGTCGCGCAACACTTTCACCGTTCGCGCCACTTGGGCGTCGTTGGTGGTAACTGCTCCGGCTTCGCCGCAGGCGCCAAGATTTTTCCCCGGATAAAAGCTGAAAGCCGCCGCCTTCCCCATCGATCCCGCCTTACACCAGCGCTTCTCGCGCGCGGAATGGTATTCCGCGCCATGCGCCTGGCATGCGTCCTCGACCACTTCGAGACCATACTCGTCGGCCAGTTTCAGGATGGCGTCCATATCCGCCATCTGCCCATAAAGATGGACGGGGACGACCGCCCGCACCCGCTTCCCGTTGGTACGGTTGCGCAGAACGCCGTCGGCATCTCTTGTGCATTTCTTGCGGAGATATTCCTCGAGCTTCGCCGGATCCATGTTGTAAGTCCACTCATCGACATCGACGAATTCCGCGAGCGCTCCCGCCTGGGAGATCGCTTCTGTCGTGGCGATAAAGGTATGCGGAACGGTGACGACAATGTCTCCCGGAACGACGCCCACCGCGGTCAAGGCAAAACGTAGCGCGTCGGTGCCGCTGCCTACACCGGCGCAGTGCGAGGTTTCGCAAAATTGGGCGAAAGCGGACTCGAATTCCTCGACGCGCGGTCCGCCGATAAATCCCGCCGTCGCTAACGTCGAACGGAAAGCGTCCACTAACTCGGCTTCGAGTTCTTTGTGCGGGGTGACTAAATCAAGAAATGGAATCGCGGCTGCTGTCATAAGATTTGTCCTTTTGAATTTTCGTCGAAGTAAGCGTGAAGATAAAATGACGGGAGTAACCGAAGGATTCAACCGAGCGTGCGGAGGAACTTTGCCGGATTTCCCGCGACTACCGTATTTGCCGCGACATTTTTTGTGACCACGCTGCCCGCTCCGACGATGGCGTTTTCGCCAATTACGATTTTTGCCAGGATGGTTGCGCCTGAACCGATGGACGCTCCCTTTTTTACCAGCGTCGTCTCCACCCGCCAGTCGCTCTCGGTCTGCAGGCCGCCGCCCACGACCGTGGCCCGCGGATAGATATCGTTGATGAACGCCACGTTGTGGCCGATGAACACTTCGTCTTCGATGGTTACTCCCTCGCATACGAAGGTGTGGCTGGAAATCTTGCAGCGCTTGCCGACGCGGGCGTTCTTCTGGATCTCGACGAACGCGCCAACCTTCGTCTCATCGCCAATTTCGCAGCCGTAGAGGTTGATGAATTTCGAAAGTTTCACGTCTTTGCCTAACTTGACGTCGGCGGCAATCGAAAGCTGCGGGTCGTTGAAGCGTGGGTCGCTAAGTTTCGGAGCGGTCATAATTTTCGTCTGCCTATTTTCCTGTGGCCCTGCGGGATTGGCTGCGGCTTTCGTTTTGTTCCATCGTTTCGTTCATCGCCTGGGTGATCGCGCGGGCGATGCGCGGCAGTTCCGAACCGGTCAGCATGCTGTCGTGATATCCGGCAATTTCCTCGACCGTGAGCGCGGGAAGCATCTCCGACCAACCGAGCGCGCGGTCCCAGTATTTCCAAGTGCGGTACTTGTCCGAACGAAAAAGTTGCACACGCCCGGCATAAGGCTTCGCCGCATAGCGGCCAGCGGCTATAAACAACGCTTCGTCCTGCGAGGGACGGCTTTTCTCGGAGTGCAGCCGGTAAGAAACGTGCATGCGCGCGTAGCGCATCCGGTCTCCCAACACCTGCCGAGCCTCGTTCCAGACATAGCGCAGCGCCTGACCCGCTCCCATTTCCCGCAGCTTGCGTACATGCAAGAGCGCGCGCTCGACTTCAAACAGACGGCGCGCCCGCAAAGCTTCACGCGGAGAAAAGCGGGAAAGATACTTCGGAATCCAGGTATCGAAGATGGTCACCAGCGCGACTTCTTGGTTGGCTGCCTGTAGTTGATGCGCGACTTCGAGCGCCAGCAGGCCTTCGCGGCACCACCCGGTCAAAAAGTAGGGTCCACGCGGCTGCGCCTTGCGGATGGTCGTAAGATGGACCGCCGCGATCGCTTCCACGTCGTACGTGGGCTCGCCAGCGCGTTCCGGCAAGTGCACCAGGTAAAACGGTTGGTCGTCACCCAGTTCGCGCGCCAGCAACTTCATGCTGGGAATGCCGTGCACACAGAAAATCGCAGGACGCGCCCCCTTCGGCTGAACCGGCACCAGGCCCGGGATTGCAAATGCGAGAGCGGCAGCGTGAGGCGAAAATGCGGAGGTCTCTTTTCCGGCAATCAAGTCGGTAAGCGATTGGATGGTGGGCGAAGCAAACAGCGCGGCCAGCGGAATCTTCTTGCCGAAAACTTTGTCGATGCGAGCGAGCATCCGCGTGGCCAGCAACGAATGGCCACCCAATTCGAAAAAGTCGGACGCGGGGTCGACCGCATTCACATCGAGCAGTTCTTGCCAGATTCGGGTCAGTTGTTTTTGAACTTCTGCGCGCGAAACGCCCGATCTGGCGACCTTTGACGCAGGAAGTGCGGCAGCGGAAATTTCCCGCACATCGCCCGCAGCCAACGTCCGCTCGACCGTAAATTCCGCCATTGTCCGCTCCGGGTTCTCCACAATGGCTTGCAGCAAGCATTCAAAAGCCGCAAGCATCGCTTTCACTGTCTCCGGTCGGTAAAGATCGGTGTTGTACTCGCAAGACCATCGCCAACCTTCGATCCGCTCGACCATGAAAAAGTTCAAATCATAAATCGCTCCCGGCGAGCGCGACGGCAAGTCGATCAGCGACACGCCGGCGAATTCGCGGTTCTCAATGAACGCTCTTTGATAGATGAAGTTAATGTTGAACAGCGGTCCGCGCGACCGGTCGCGCTTCGGACGCAGGGCTTCGACCAGTTGCTCAAACGGCATTTCCTGGTGCGCGATGGCTTCGCCCACAGTCGTCTCGACCCGGCGCAACCAATCGGAAAACTTTAGCCGGGCGTCGACCTCCGTGCGCAGCACCAGCGTATTAATGAACACGCCTACAAGCGGCTCAAGTTCGACCCGGCTGCGACCCGCCACCTGTGTACCCACGCTCACGTCGGTCTGGCCCGTCCACTGCCAGAGCATCAACTTGAAAGCTGCGAGCGCGGTCGTATACAGCGTCACCGATTGCCGGTTGCTAAAATCTTTGAGCGCGTCGGTAAGCGCTCGCGGCAGGAGGCCGGAGAGAATCGTCCCATTCCCCGTTTGCACCGCGGGACGGGGAAAGTCCGGCGCGACTTCGAGCGGCCGCATGGCCGCAAGTTTTTTCTTCCAATACTCGCTCAGCGGAGCGAGCGCGCCGCTCTTCAGCCAGTCCTGCTGCCATACCGAAAAATCGGCATACTGCAATGGCAATTCGGGTAACGGATAAAGTTTGCTACCCGAAAACCGTTCGTAGAACTCCCCCAACTCGCGCGCCATGATGCCAATCGACCAGCCATCGGCCACGCAGTGATGCACGGTTACCAGCGCAACATGTTCTTCCGAGCCAAGCCGCAGCACCGTCATCCGCAATAGCGGTGGCCGCGAAAGGTCGAAAGGTTCCTTCGCCACTTGCAGCGTGACTTCTTCGGCTTTCCGTTCGCGCTCGGCTTCGAGTAAACCACTTGCATCGACCACCGGAACGTCAATCGCCAAGTGGGGCCACACTACCTGGTGCGGCACCCCGTCGGAATCGCGAAAGCTTGTGCGCAAGACTTCATGCCGCGCCACCATCGCATTGAAAGCGCGCGCTGCGATCGCGGCATCGAGACGCCCTTTCAGCCGCCAGCGTACGGCGATATTCAGGTTCGACTGGCCCGGCTCGATCTGATCGAGCAGCCAAAAGCGCTGCTGCGCGAGCGAACAGGGGAATTCATAGACGCTCTCGCCGGCGGCTTCACCTGAGGAGCCGGCCGCCGACATCTTTTCTTTAATTTTTGCGTCCACGGTGTGGAGATCCACCAACCGGCCAGCCGATGCCTGTTTCAGGACTTCACCTTGTAAGCATCGCGCGCCGCCCTCGGAATCCGGGTGGGATTGATGGTGATGGTTTCTGTGACCGAGTCACCCGGCGCCGCTTTGTCTATCTCAGCACATAGCAGCGCGACGGTGGGAAATTGCAGCAGATGTTTCGCGGCGATCGGCATCCCGGAATCGTGCGCCCGGGCAGTGATCTGGAAGATATGGATCGAGTCCGCGCCTAACTCCAGCAGTTTGTCATGCACGCCGATGCGGTCCAGCTTCAACACTTCCTGCCAGATGCGCGCCATCTCACGTTCGCGGGCGGTGCGCGGCGCCACAATTTCGCGGGCGGCTGAAGCCGCGTTCGCGTCCGGCTTCGGCAGACTGCGGCGGTCGATTTTGCCGTTCGCGGTCAAAGGGAAAGCCGGGAGCACAATGAATGCGCTCGGTATCATATAGTCCGGCAGCTTGTGGGCGATAAATTGCCGCAGCGCGGCCACCGCAGGCGCCTTGCCATCCTTTGCCACCACGTACGCCACGAGCCGCTGATCGCCCGCCACGTCTTCGCGCACCACTGACACTGCCTGGGCAACTTCATCGTGCGCGATCAAGGCCTGCTCGATCTCCCCCAACTCTATGCGGTGTCCGCGCAGCTTAACCTGGAAATCCAATCGGCCTAAAAACTCGATCTTTCCATCGGGAAGGTAGCGCACCCGGTCTCCCGTGCGGTACATCCGGGAGAGTCGATTGGAATTCTGATCGGCATGAAAAGGATTCGCGACAAAGCGCTCTGCAGTCAGCTCAGGTCGCCGGTGATAGCCGCGCGCGACGCCATCGCCGCCGATCCACAGTTCTCCCGGAACGCCTACGGGCAAGGGGTTGCGATGCCGGTCCAAAACATAAAATTGGGTGTTGGCGATCGGCGGACCAATGGCCACGCGATGGCCCTTATTCACGCGGAATGTCGCCGACCAGATCGTCGTTTCCGTGGGCCCATACATGTTCCACAACTCGAGGGGCAACTGGGACAAGCGGTCGGCCAAATCTTGCGGCAACGCTTCCCCACCGCACAATGCCTTTCTCAGGCCGGCGCCCTTCCATCCGGCCTCAAGCAGCATGCGCCAGGTCACCGGCGTTGCCTGCATGATTGACGCCTTCGTGTCGTTAAGCGACGCCAGCAGCCGCACCGGGTCCGCAGCCACTTCCCGTGTCGCAATCACGAGCTTTCCGCCGACGATCAATGGCAGGAAGAATTCGAGTCCGGCAATATCGAATGAAAGCGTCGTGACCGCAAGCAATGTGTCCGCTTCCGACATACCCGGCACGCGAGCCATCGACGTCAACAGATTCACAAGCGAGCGGTGCGTCACTTCAACGCCTTTCGGATTTCCCGTGGAACCGGAAGTGTAGATCACATACGCGAGCGCTTCGCTGCCGCCTGTCGTAGCCGGATCGGCGACGCTTTCCTTTCCCATCAGCGGCCAGTCGCCCTTGCTGTCGGCGTCGAGGCACAGGGTTCGAGCCGAAGACAGCGGCAGCCGCGGCGCCAGATGGGATTGTGTCAACAGCACCGCCGGCTTGGCCTCATTCAAAATGAAGTCGATTCTTTCTTCGGGGTATCCGGGATCGAGCGGCAGATAGGCCGCTCCGGCCTTCAGCACGCCTATGAGTGCGATAACGGTTTCGAGTGACCGTTCCATGACCAGGCCCACGACTTTTCCCGCGACACCGCTTTTGCCGAGATAGTGTGCCAGTTGATTCGCCCGCTGATTCAACTGTTGATAGGTAAGCTTGTCGCCCTCAAACACCGCTGCCACATCGTGCGGACGCCGGGCGGCTTGCGCGGAAAATAGTTCGTGCAGGGTCTGGTCCGCCGGATACGCTGCTGCCGTATGGTTCCACTCGACAACTATGTTTTGTGTTTCTTCTTCGCGTAATAGCGGCAGCCGCTCGAGAGTTTGCCCCGGATCGGACGCAATCCCCGAGAGCAGCGTTTCGTAGTGGTGCAGCCAGCGCGCGATGGTCGATTCGTCGTAAAGCGCGGTGTTGTAATCGCAATCAAGCGTCAGGCCGGCATCGGTTTCGACAATATTGAGGAACAGGTCGAAATTCACAAATGCTTTCGGATTGGGATCGGCTTCCGCGACTAATCCCGAAAACTCCATGCCGCGGCCCACCCGCTCCAAGTTGAATTGCACTTCCATCAACGGCAACCGCGCCGGATCGCGGCGCAGCCCCAGCGCGCGGACTAGTGTTCCGTAGGTATAGCCTTGATGCTCGTAAGCATCGAGAACGGACTTTTTCTGCGCGGCCAGGAAATCCGAAAACTTCATTCCATCTTCCGCCCGCCCGCGAATTGGAAGAAAATTAACCCCATGGCCGACGAGCGCTTGCCCTTCGAGCAGCGATTGGCTGGCGGCGGGGATTCCGACCACGATCTCCGCTTGGCCGCTTAACCGAGCGAGCAGGGTCTCGAAAGCCGCAAGCAGAGTGACGAAGAGCGTGCTTCCCTGCTTCGCCCCGGCCTGCTTTACGCTCTTGACCACATTTGCTGGAATCGTCGCGCGGTAGGTGGATCCGGCGTAAGAGCGTACCGAACCTCGCACCCTGTCGGCCGGCAAATCAAGAGGTTCGGGCACTTCTCTAAACTGCGCTAGCCAATAGTTTCGGTCAGCGCTCGATTGGTCGACAGGATTGTGCTTTTCCGCGCGGGCAAAATCGGCGAAAGACGCGGCCGCGGGCAAATTGACCGGACGGCCTTCTCTAGTGGAAGAATAAATCTTCGCCAGTTCGTCGAGCAAAACGTTGGTTGACCAGCCATCGCACACGATATGGTGCGCGGTGAAAACGAGCGCATGGTCCGCTTCCGCCAACTGCACCAGTTTGAGGCGGACAACCGGGCCCGCGACCAGATCGAGCGGCGTGCTCGCCTCGGTCGCCTTGATCTCCTTGAGGCGTGCAGCTTGATCTTCCGAAGAAAAGCCGCTGAGATCGATTTCCGGAACCTGGATGATTTCTTTCGGCGCAAACCTCTGGCCGTCGCCCGTCGGCGTGAATCGCGCTCGCAACGCATCGTGGCGGTCGACCAGTTGTTGCAATGACGATCGCAGGGCGCTCCGATTCAATGGCCCGCGCAGGCGCAAGGTCAACGATTCGTTGTAGGCGCAGGAAGCTTCATCGCTCGATTGCGCAGCCAGCCAGATTTCCAGCTGGGCTTCGGTCAAGGGCGCTTCTTGAACAAAATTGGGGTTCGAGAGGGCTTTAGGTACGCCGCCACCAGACGCGTCCGCTGCCACCGCAGATGCCGTGGCACGAGTGATCGGCAACATTCCGTCGGCGAGTAAAGCTAAAAAGCTTTCCTCGAAAGCTTTCACTACGCGGTCAATGTCCGCATCCGTGTGCGCCGTCGTCAGGAAACACGGAAAGCCTTCTTGGATGTGAACGCCGCGCGACCGCATGTGGTAATAGAAGAGCGTTCCAAACCTCATGTCGGCGGGAAAGCTGAAATAAAAGACGCTGGCAAAGTTCTCGACCGTGAGCGGCACTGCCTGATCCGTCAGAAACGCATTGAGCCGCGCTACCATCCCCGCTGTTTTCGCGTTCAGCCGTTGCTGCAATTGCGGACCTTGCTCCTTCAGGTGCAGCAGCACCGACTGCGTCGCGGCCAGAGCCAGCGGGTGACGGACAAAGGTTCCGGCAAAAAACGTGACCCCAACCTCGGGAAATGAATCGTCGCCATATTGCCACGCGCCGCCATCGAGCGTGTCCATGAACTTCGCGCTGCCGGTTAGAAGCCCGATCGGCAAGCCTCCGCCAATCACTTTTCCGTAGGTTGCCATGTCCGCGCGAATGCCGAATAAGGCCTGCGCACCGCCCGGATGCGTGCGGAACCCGGTGACCACCTCATCGAAAATGAAAGCCGTACCGGCCGCTTCCGTGATCTTGCGCAGTTCCTGCAAGAATTCACGCGGCTGTAGGTTCGGATGCCGGCTCTGTACCGGTTCAACCATGACCGCGGCAAATTCGCTCGCGTGCGCCCGGATGTATTCGAGCGATTCCGCCGTTCCGTAATCGAGCACTACGATATTTTTCGCAGCTTCGGGCGGTATGCCGGGAGCGATCGGCATCGAGTGCGGCGCTTCTCCGGGCCGCCGGATGCCGCGAATCAGCACCTCGTCAAACATGCCGTGGTAGTCCCCGGTAAACATGACAATCTTGTTGCGCCCGGTCGCCGTCCGCGCCACGCGCATCGCGCACAGCACAGCTTCCGAGCCGGTGTTCGTGAACGCCACCCGCTCCATGCCGGTTAGTTCAGAAACCAGTTCCGCCACCTGCCCGGCCAAGGGCGACATGGGGCCAATCTCGAATCCGTGTTCAAGTTGCTTGGTCACGGCGTCGGTCACGAATTTCGGCTTGTGGCCGAATACTGTAGGGCCGTATCCGTTGAGGATGTCGATATACTCGTTGCCGTCCACGTCAAAAAGCTTCGAGCCTTCGGAACGCTCGGTCACCAGCGGATACACCATCTCCTTCCACTGGGCCCGGAACCCGGCAACGACGCGTGGATCGGCCATCACCTTGCGATACTTCTCGGTGAGCGCTTTCGATTTCGGTGTCTTCTGCGTGTAGCGTCTCACCAGCTCCGTGATGTGACGCTCCTGCGCCGCAGTCAGGCCTCCAGTCGGACCTTTGCTGAGGGGCTTGTAGGGGCCGAAGGCTTTCGGTTCGCCCTTTTCGTTTGCAGCTGGTACAGCAGGAACAGACGGTAGAGATGTGCCGGACGACCCAGCCGGCGTCGCCGCAACGCTGCCTCCGGCTTGCAGCACGGCCAACTGCCGCTGCATCAATTCGGTCAACGCGCTCAACTGGGCTTTCATCAGGGACTCGACTTCACCTGAGCTTGAAGGAATCGCGAGGTTGGACGTGGATGTCGATGGCGAAGCGGAAAGTGTAGGTGCGCTTGCAGGTTCCGGCGCGGCGGGCATCTTCTCGTCGAGGAATGCGGCCAGCGCGCGCAAGCTCGATTGCCGATCGAGCAATTGGCGGAACGTCACCTTCACCCCGAATTTCGTTTGCACTTGCTGCGCCGCCTGGGTCAAAAAGAGCGAGTCGAATCCGAGTTCGAGAAAGCTCGCGTCCGGCTCGATGCGGGAGGCGTCAATACCCGACAAATCCTGAAACATTTGGGCCAGTTCGCGCTGTAGGCGCGTTTGGCGACTCTCGGAAGCTTCGCTCGAAACTGGAATTGTCATAAGGATGTCCTGTTGATTGTTGCCAGCGTTTTCCGGGGACGCCTGCACGGGAGCAGCTTTTTCCATTGATGGCGCCGCAGAAGCATGAGCCATTTTTTTCGGCTCTACGAAATAGCGTTTGCGCTCAAAAGGATAGGTCGGCAACGAGACTCTCTGGAGCCTCTCGCCTGCGTGAAAGGCCGCCCAGTCGGGATCGGCGCCGTGCGTCCACAAGCTACCCAAAGCCCCGAGCATCGACGGCAATTCCCTCTCCTGCGAATTCACTTCTTTCGGATTCACCACGAATGACGGTATCGCAGTTTGGCCTTGGGCCGACGGATGCTGCATGGCAAGCGCGCACAGCGTATTGCCGGGACCGCATTCGAGGAGAGCCGCCCGCTCAAGTCGGCCAAGCGCTGCGACGCCGTCGGCAAACCTGACCGTTTCCCGCAGATGTGTCGTCCAGTAGGTAGGATCGGTCGCTTGCGCGTTCGTGATCCAATCACCACTCACGCAGGAAACATACGGAATCGCTGGCGGACGCAAAGCCACGGTCTTGACCACAGCGCCAAACGCACCGAGCACCGGATCCATCATCGCCGAATGAAATGCGTGAGACGTATGCAAACGGCGGGAAATAATCCCCTGTTTCGTGAGCGCCGCTTCCAATTGCGCAATTTCAGCGGCTGGTCCTGAGGCCACGCACAAGCTGGGCGAATTCACCGCGGCAATTGAAACCTCAGAACCCAGCTGCGAACGAAGGTCTGCTTCCGGCATCCGCACTGCCAGCATCACGCCGGGCGGAACTCCCTGCATCAGGCGACCACGCTCGGCGACCAGTCGCAGTGCGTCGGGCAGCGAGAACACTCCTGCCAGGCACGCGGCCACGAATTCACCTACGCTGTGCCCGATCATCGCGCCGGGCAGGATGCCCCAACTCATCCACAATTTCGCCAGCGCAAATTCGGTGACAAAGATAGCCGACTGCGCAAATTCAGTCGATTTCAGTTTTTCCGTCGCGGCAGCGCTGGTCGCATCAGCGGGATAAAGTATTTCCCGCAGATCGATATGCAAATGAGGTTGCAAGAGCGTGCAGCACTCATCCACCCAGCGGCGGTATTCACTTTCCGCCTCGTACAGTCCGCCACCCATGCCCGGATACTGCGAGCCCTGCCCGGGAAACATGAAAACCACCGGCATCTTATCGGCAGCTTTCACCGATTGGCCGGATTCACGCAGCTGCGCGATCGCCTCGCTTGCGCTTTTCGCCACGAGGTAACGCCGTTGCGCGAATTCGCGCCTGCCCGTTTGGAGGGTGTGGGCTACGTCGGCGAGCTTAAGGCTGGGCTCGTTTTCGAGCCGCTCTGCCAGATTGGCACACGCGGTATCGACGGCGGACTGCGTCCTCGCCGAAACGACCAGCAACTGTTCGACGCGCAAGATCGTGCTCGGTTCTATGGCTGGCGCTTCCTCAAGAACGACATGCGCATTCGTTCCGCCCACGCCAAATGCGCTCACTCCAGCGCGGCGCGGCTCCCTGGCCGCAGATCGCTTCCAGTCCGAAAGCGTGGAATTCACATAAAAAGGACTGTTCTCAAGATCGAGTTTCGGGTTGGCCCGCTTGAAGTGGAGCGTCGGTGGCAGTTGTTCGTGTTCAAGCGAAAGCACCGTCTTAATCAAGCCCGTCGCTCCGGCGGCAACGTCGAGGTGGCCGACATTCGACTTGGCTGTGCCCAACGCGCAAAATGCTTTCGCGGAAGTCCCCGAACGGAAAGCCCGCGTTGCGGCCGCAATCTCGATGGGATCGCCCAAGGGCGTCGCTGTGCCGTGCGCTTCGAGGTAGCCGATCGACGCCGGAGAAACGTCGGCCATCGCCTGCGCCATCGCAATCACTTCCGCCTGGCCTTCGACTCCGGGCGCGGCAAATCCCACTTTTGCCGCGCCGTCATTATTTAAGGCAAAGCCGCGAATCGACGCGTAGATATGGTCGCCTGCGGCCAGCGCGTCGTCCATTCGCTTTAGCAGGACAACTGCCGCGCCGCTGCCAAACACCGTCCCTTGCGCTTTTTCGTCAAACGGGCGGCAATGGCCGTCCGGCGACGCCATGCCTTCTGCTTGATAAAGATATCCGCGTTTCTGGGGAAAGCTGATCGAAACTCCGCCCGCGAGCGCCGCGTCCGCCTGGAAACCCATCAGGCTTTGACATGCCTGCGCGATCGCGACCAGCGAGGTCGAGCACCCGCACTGCACGGTAATCGCCGGTCCGCGCAGGTTGAGTTTGTAGGCCACGCGGGTGGCCAGGAAATCGATGTGGTTGCCCACCAGCGCGGGGTACGACCCCACCTGATAGGTGCGGGCAAATTCTTCGGCAAAGTCGCGGTCGCTGCACAGGTTGCCGAGAAAGTAAGTATTCATGCTGCATCCGGCAAATACAGCGACCGCACCCGGATAGCGCCGGGAATCGCAGCCCGCATCTTCGAGCGCTTCCCACGCGCATTCCATGAATATCCGGTGCTGCGGGTCGGTGATCTCCGCTTCTCGCGGATACATTGCCCAAAACTCGGCGTCAAACATGTCGGCGTCGGCAAGAACGCCGCGGGCTTTGACAAAGTCGGGACGCGACCAGAGCTCGGCATCGCCCGCTTCGAGGTCGCCGACCGTTAGCTGCGAAATCGATTCGACGCCGGCGGCAAGATTCCGCCAAAATTCTCGCGGATTGCGCGCCCCCGGCCAGCGCCCGGCCAGGCCGACCACGGCAATCGTTCCGCTTAGGTTTGAAGATTCAGGCATGGGAAATGTTTTGCGGTTGGCGAAATAAATCTAGCGGGTTTTTTTGGCGGACTCGCGTTGCGGGTCTCGGCCATATCCGTGAGGCTTCTTCCCGGACGCGACTCCAGCCGCTTGCCAGGCCGCTCGTTGCGCCCGCGCTCTTTCCTGCGTTCGGTCCTGCGTCTTTTCGTTTTGCAGGGAATCACGATTAGATTCATCGCCGGAAAGTTTTTCCGCCAAGACACGAACTGTGGTGAGTTCGAACAGATCGGTCACGCTGAGCCGTTTTCCGAACTCTTTTTCCAGTTCAGCATGCACGGCCAACAGTTGCAGCGAATCGCCGCCCGCGTCAAAAAAATTCGTGTCGAGGCTCACCGCCGTAACCCCCAACATGCGTTGCCAGATTTTAGCCACGCGCCCGGCGACATTATCCAGGTCGCGTGCAGGTTCTGGCGCGGCTGGAACATACGCCGTAGTTTCGCCGTCAGCGGATGCGAGCAACTCAGCCAAAGCCACCCGGTCCAGCTTCCCGTTCGCGGTGAGCGGCAACACCGGCACGAATTCGAATGCTGCCGGCACCATGTAGGGCGGCAACTGGCTGCGGAGATGTTCACGCAAGCTTTCGGGGATGCATTCTTTTTGTTGAGCCACCACAAAGGCGGTCAGCCACTTTTCCCGATGCGCGGCTTTGTTTGGATCGCCGTTCGGGTCGCCTTTCGATGCTGAAGGCGGGACTGCAATCACCGCCGCCGAGTGGACCGATGGATGCGATAATAGTGCCGATTCGATTTCGCCCAGCTCAATTCGGTGCCCGCTGATCTTTACCTGCTGATCCGTCCTGCCTAGAAATTCCAACGCGCCATCGGCACGATGCCGTGCCCGGTCGCCGGTCCGGTAAATCCGCGCACCATTAACCAGAGGGCTCAAGACAAATTTTTCCGACGTCAGCTCCGGCCGATTCCAGTAGCCGAGCGCGAGGCCATCGCCTGCAACACAAAGTTCGCCTTCGCCTCCGACAGGAATTTCGCTTCCGGCTGCATCCACTACAAAAACCTGGGTCCCGTGAATGGGCATCCCAATCGGTATCGTCGGCCCAAGCGTATCTTCGCGGACAATGGTGTGGCAGCAGGTGAAGGTGGTATTTTCTGTTGGCCCGTAACCATTGATCAGACGGGTGCCGCGTAAGGTATCGAAAGCACGCTTGACATGCCAGGGTGAGAGCACATCGCCGCCAACGAGCAGCTGCTGCAACGGCCGCAAGTCTTCCAGTCGTTGTTCCACCATCAGGTTGAACAGCCCGGCAGTCAACCATATTGCGGTCACACCCGATGCGCGGATTTCCTCGCCAATCGCTTCTAGCGACGCGGTACCCGGCGGCATCAGCGCCAGCGCTCCACCATTTGCCAGCGGCGCCCATATCTCGAGCGTCGAAGCGTCGAAGCTGAGGGGCGCTAGTTGCAGGAAAGTGTGGTCCTCGCTCATCTCCATAAAATGCGCGCCGTCGCTGCGGTTCTCAGGAGTAACCAGCCGCGCAATTGCGCGATGCGGCACCATCACGCCCTTGGGCTTTCCCGTCGTGCCTGATGTGTACATAATGCTCGCAAGGCTCTCGCTCGAGAAATGAACGCGATCAGCTGTCCCTTTCGGGATTGATTCCCTGTTTGCGGGGGCTGCATCGAGCAAGATCGCATGTTTCACATCCAGCTTCGCCGCCCGGTCCGAGGTAGCTGCATGCGTCAGCAAGACCTTCATGCCCGTGTCGTTTATCAGAAACCGCAATCTCTCGTATGGATCGGCCGGATCGAGCGGTACGAACGCCGCTCCCGCTTTCAGGATGCCCAAAAGCGCGGCGATCATTTCAAAAGAGCGCTCCATCATGACGCCTACCAGAACGTCGGCCCCGAGACCTAACCTAAGAAGACGTCCGGCAATCGCATTGGCGCAATCGTCGAGTTCGGCGTAAGTCATCGTCTGCCCGCGAAGACGCAACGCGACCGCTTGCGGACGTTGCTCCGCCTGCGCCTCAAACAGTTCGTGCACACAGCGGTAACGGGATGGATTCCGGTGAGTCATTGAAATCGAGCGCGGCACTAGCTCAAGAGAATTTCTTTTTCCCCAAATAGCCGCTCGGCCACCAGTCCCCGACGGCGGCAGGCTTCGATCAATAAATTCGATTGCACAATCGGATTCGATTGCTCCGTATACTTCACGCTCATCACGTAATTCAGCCACGGCTCCTGGCCCATCGCGTACACATAGACTTCTTTGCAACGGAATTGGTCGACAATGCCCTGAGCCCTCTCGAAATTCGATCCCGCCAGGCGCCGTGACTGATCGTGGCTGCGTTCGGGCTTCGCGAAAAACAGCGGACCGTAAAGCCACGACATGGGTGCGCCGTCGCACTCCATACCCACAAACAGGACATCGACATCGCCAACCGCTTTATGTACATGCGCGTACATCCGCGGACTGATGTTGCAGGAATCGGCGGCAAACAGGAGCGAATGGCCATGCGTGCGGACGAGATACGCAAGCTTCGTGCGCACATCGAGGTCGCCATGCTCGCCTAAAAACGGCAGCCCGGTGACTTCGAGCGCGCCAAACTTGAGACTTTCCATTTCGTCCATTTCAACCACATTGCGGAAGCCGCATGCGCGCAGGATCAATTTCATCGACGGATCCTGCAGCGCGCCACCGGCATTGCGCGGCACCACAATCGTCTGTATGCGGCTGCGCAGCTGTATCAAGGTTTCGAACAGCAAATGGTCCTGATGATTGTGCGTGATCAGCACGCAATCGATTCTTTCGGGCAGGTCGTCGTACGTATATCGCGAGATATTGTTCTCGTAGGTATAGCTGAGCACGGGATCGATCAGCAGGTTTGCGCCCCGCGTCTCAAGCAAGATGCACGCATGACCGAAATAGCGCCAGCGCGCCCCGTCGCCGTCATAAGCTCGGTAGGGCCGTGGCGCTTCCTTAGTGACGAGCGGCGAGATCTTTTCCGCCTGTCCGTTCGCGAGACCCAGACGATCTTGGATCGTTGACATGGCCGACGGTTCTCTTTTTAATGCGAACAACGTTTCCACTCGATCGTCGCGAAACGGCATGCGAAGATGCAGATGGCGGTCGTCCTCAAACCGCGGCGTACTCAAAACAAACGGACGCTCGTCCTCGGTGATCAGCGACAACATCAGGCTTTGTTGCGAGTCGTCGTAGAACGGGCTCTTGTATAAGAGCGATTCCATCAGCCGGAACGACGGGTTGCCGTGCAGGTCATATACCAGCTCGACATAGCCTTGCAGCGCAGCGGGTATTCGCGCATACATCGATTCGAGCGAATGCCCATCGGCCTGACTCTGCACCAGTTCGTCAAGTTCGGCGAGCAACTGCGACAGTCCGGCCAGAGCCGAATTTCTGGTTTCACCCGCCAGCTTGCGGACAGAATCGATTTCTGTCTCGGGCAGGTCCATGAACGGGCCACCCAGCATTTTCGGATTTTTTACTGCTGCCGCGTGCGCCGCCGGCGATTGCAAAAACGAGTCCATGATGCGCAGGTGCCGCTCGGTCGCATTTCGCGCCGCCGTCGCCGGGGGGATCAAGTGCGACCATGCATACCAGTGATGCACCAGCGGTTCCACCACCACATTCGGACGCAAATAGAATTGTTCAGTCATCGTAGTTGGCAAGCTGAGGATTGGCGGGTTTTACAGCTTGACCACTTCCCCGCGCCGGCTCACGGACTGATTCGCGGCTTCAAGCATACGCACCACCCGCAGCCCGGACTCGCCATCGTTGAAAGGCTTCTTGCCGCCTTCGATGCATTCGACAAAGTAGGCAAGCTCCTGTTTGAGCGCTTCCACCTGTTCCACTTGCGGCGACCACATATCGCCGGAACGGTAGCTCACCAGCAGGTTGTACAACCCTTCGCGGCCGCCGATCTGGACGCCCTTGTCGTAAATCTTGATCTTTTCGTCGACCTCAAGATCGTTCCACACCAGCATCTTCTTTTCGCCGCCAATGAGCGTCGTGCGCACTTTCACCGGAGACAGCCAGTTCACGTTGATGTGCGCAATCACTTTGTTGGGAAAATAAACCGTCAGGAACGCCACATCTTCATGGCTGTTCAAATGGTTTTGCCCGGTCGCGGATACCGCTTCGGGCCGGTCCGAAATCAAGTGGTCGATGATCGAGAGGTCATGCGGCGCCAGGTCCCAGATGACGTTCACATCATGCTGAAACAAGCCCAGGTTCACTCGCGTCGAATCGTAGTAATACATTCGGCCAAGCGACCCGTCTTTCAACAGCTGTTCGATCTTTCGCACCGCGCCGGTAAAGAGAAACGTGTGATCGACCATGATCCGCAGGTTCTTCTTGGCCGCGAGCGCAATTAGTTCTTCGGCTTCGCGCGCGCTGCTGGTAAACGGCTTTTCGACAAAGACGTGCTTGCCGTTCATGAGCGCGGCTTTCGCCAGCTCGTAATGCAGCCACACCGGGGTGACTACCGCCACCGCATCGATCTCGGTGGATGCGATCAATTCCGCGGAGTCGGCCGTGAGTTTCACATGCGGAAAAGCCTTGGCGGCGCGTTTGCGCGATGCCGGACTCTTGTCGCACACCATCACCACCTTCGACCCTTCCAGCTGGTCGAGGTTGCGGACTACGTTTGGACCCCAGTACCCGTATCCAATAACGCCGAATCTGATCATGATTTAAAGGACAACTCCCGAGAGTCAACGAAACGTGAAAGGTTCGACTGAGAAGAGTAGTAATGAAGAGAAGTAATGAAGACTGTGATCTCGAAACCGACCGCAGCGGGGAGACGCTTCAGTAAGCGCCCTCGCCGAACATTGCCGCCGGCGTGCGCAATAAGATTTTTACATCCATCCAAGGCGACCATTCCCGGGCATACTGCAAATCCAGGCGCACCATGTCGTCAAATTCCACGCGGCTGCGTCCGTTCACCTGCCACAACCCGGTGATGCCCGGCTTCGCTTCAAGCACGCGGCGCCGGTGCCAGATATCGTAAGCTTCGACTTCGTAGCCGATGGGCGGACGTGGCCCTACCAGCGACATCTCGCCCCGCAACACATTGATGAACTGCGGCAATTCGTCAAGGCTGGTCCGGCGGATGAACGCTCCCACTTTCGTGATGCGGGGATCGCTCGTCATCTTGAATACGCCGGCGGCTCCAGCCTTGGCTGGCTTGCGCTCAGCCCGCCCCGCGATCAACTGGGTAACATATTCCTTGTGCGCGCTCGCGTCATTGCCTGCGCGCATCGAGCGGAATTTCAAGAAAGTGAAGGCCTCGCCATGCCTGCCCACCCGCTGCTGCCGGAAGAATACCGGCCCGCGCGAGGACAATTTCACGGCGGCGGCAATCGCCAGGAATAGAGGAGAAAAAACCAGCAACGCGACCGCGCTGCCGACGATGTCCATGACGCGCTTGAAGATGCTGAACCCGCGCCGGGATTTCTCTCGCTCCGCGACTTCCGGATAAAGCGCCGCATGGGTTGGTTTCTGCGGCATCTCCTGGTCCCAGTCCTCGGGAAACAGATGGAACGAAATACTTGCCTGCTCGAACTCGGCGGAATTCAGGTTGCTTCGCAATGTCTCGCTTACCCGTGCCATCATCGTGCGCAAAGTCGCGCCCCGGTCTTCGAGGCAAATCTCGGTGAACATCACTCCCACTACCGCGCCGTCCTTATACCAACCAGTGACGTCGGTTTCGCGCGTCGACAACGACAATGCTGAAAGCACTCTACCCAGAATTTTTCCAGTGCCTGGCTGGGCCCGGTTGCGGTCCATGTCGACCAGCATTAGAAGGAACGGTTTCCGCGAGCGCTCTGTGCGCTTGCGCTCCAATGAAACCATCCGCTGGAACGATAGTTCGTCCAAAATGTCGCGTTGGTCGGAAACCGGCGCGTGGATCGCCAGCCCTGTCGCAGTCCCACTGCCTGCACGTTGCGAGTTCACTGCTCTCTCCAGTTTCAACATCCTCGCCGGGGGTACAAGGACTGATCCAGCCGCGATCGGTTGCGGTTACAAACTTTCATCTACCGCAAAACTTTGCGGCTTTGGGGGAGCGTGTAAGAAGGATACTGCGGTTGTGTAGTTTTTACTACTACCCATTCGGGCCATACCCATTATTGCCAACAGAATCGCCGCCAAACCCCCTAAACGGTTGAAGTTTTGGCTGGGCCATAGCGCTGGTAGTACTTCTTGTGATCGGCGTTGTTCGAGCTGTTCAAAACCACGCCTAGAAGCTTGGATTCGTCGAGCGTTTGCAGCCCGCGCTGCAACTGCCGACGCTGCGTGACCCCTTCCCGCGCTACCAGCAGGATCCCGTCCGCCGACTTCGCCCAAACGCTTGTATCCGCTAGCGGAAGCACCGGCGGCGAGTCGATCAGTACCCAGTCAAACCACTCACCCAACTGCTCCATAAGGGCGCCAAGTCGTGGCGATTGCATAAGTTCCAGCGGATTTTCCGGGGGCGCGCCAGCCGGCATGAACCAGCAATTGAGATCGGGCAGGTGGTAGATGTTCTCTTTTGCCTCCGCCGGCCCCTGTAACCATTCAGTTAACCCCGGCAGCGTCGGCAAACCGAAAATTCGCCCCAGCGCCGGACGTCGCAGGTCGCCTTCGAGCAGCAGCACGCGGTGCTGCGGCTTTCGCGCCAAAGTGACCGCCAGATTTGCGCTGATTGTGCTTTTGCCTTCCTCGGGGATGGTGCTTGTGATCAGCAGACGTTTCAGTTTTTGAGTCGATTGTAATTGCCGCAACCGGACGGCGAGAAACCGAAATTTCTCTGCGCCAAGGCTCTCCCGGTCGGAGAGGCAAAAAAGCTTTCCTTCTGGAGAAACCGCTATGCTGCGCGCGGCAAACGCGGCGAAGCGCATGTCGCGGTCGACATCGAGATCCAGATTGCGCTCGCCGTCTGCGACGCGCGGCTCTTCCACCTGCGAGGGCAATGCCGATACGAGGTCAGTGAATCCGCCTTTAGACGAGGGTTCCGACCGCTGTAGCGCCTCAAAAATCCTGCTCAAAATCGTGCTCCTTTATTTTGGTGCTCGAAGCTTCGGCTCGCGATCACTGTTTCAGCGTTCCCGGCTTGACGTTCGCGTCGATTACGCCCGCGACCGCCTCCACCCCACTCGCGGGCTGCGGGCCGCGCGCGGACTTCATCGCCTCCTGCAACTGGCGCAACGTGTTCTCCGCCTGCAACAACTGCTCGTGCACCGCTGCGGCCGTGGTGGAAGTCGCGGGCGTAACAATCTGTCCCGCGTCCAGCCGCAAATCTTCCGCTACTTCCTCGATAACTTCCACCGTAATCGGTTTCACTTGCCGCGCAAATGCATTGATCAGCGCATTTTCGCAGATGGTATTAATGAGCCGCGGATAGCCTCGCGAATACTTGTATACCGCCCGGATCGTGTCGTCTGGAAAAAGGGTCATGTACACACTCTCGGGCGCACTCGCCAGCTGTAGCCGCTTCTGGATATATCCGGTTGCATCCTGCAAACTCAAAAACTTCAAATGTGAGCGCAATGCAATGCGTTGCTTCAGCTGACGCAGCTCGTGGGAATCGAGTTTTTCGTCCAGTTCGGACTGGCCTACCAGCAAAATTTGCAACAGCTTTTCTTTTGCGGTCTCGAGGTTTGTCAGCAGCCGAATCTCTTCAAGCACTTCGGCTGAGGTGTGATGGGCCTCGTCGACGACCAAAACCGTAGTCTGACCCTTTTCGTAGCGGCTGATCAGGAAATTTGTCAGCAGCATCAGCAATTCGCTTTTCGTCTTGCCGTCAGCCTGCAGCCCAAGATCGGACGCGATGTAGTGCAGGAAATCGAGCGGCCCCAATTTGCTGTTGAACACGTAAGCGTAGGCGATATGGTTGCGGTGCAGCATCTGCAAGAGACACCTCACCACCAGAGTTTTGCCCGTGCCTACCTCGCCCGTGAGCACGACAAATCCCTTGCGGCGTTCGACGCCGTAATAGAGCGCAGCCAGAGCGTCATTGTGGCGCCGCGTCGGAAAAAGAAACGACGGGTCGGGCGTGATTTCGAACGGGTTGCGCTTCAGCTCAAAAAATTCTTTGTACATGAAAGTCTTTTGTCCGGATGTTTACAAAACCTCAGCCGCGCAAGTAACTGGCCGCGGAACCTGCCAGGATCGCTACCGTCACCACGGCCGTCGCCACCCAGGCGGTCTGCAATTTTTTCCTTTCCTGCTGTTGCTCGCGCGCTGTCACCAGCGGGGGGATTTCCCCAAGTACGCCGACCGGAACCAATTTCTTAATGCCGCTTTCGTCATAGATGCGGTCGTCCAGCCATTCCGCCGCGAATACCGTGATCGCACCCAGCGCCAGCCCGATACCCAGTCCGATGCCGCACAGCTTCAACCGGTTGGGCGAATCGGGCTTCAGTGGCAGGTTCGGCGCGTCGAGCACGCGAAAGTGCTCGCCTTGCTGCCGCAGTTCCATGCTGGTCGCCATTTGCGAAGCGTTCTTCTTTTTCAGCAAATCGTCGTAGTTATTTTTCGATTGTTCGTAGCCGCGGGTAAGATCGGTAAACTGCTGCTCGATCACCGGCTCCTGGTTCAAATGCGATTGGTATTCGCCCACCCGGCCTTGCAGTCCCGCGATCGTTTTCTCGCGGTTGCCAATCTCCAATTGATTGGCCTTCATCTGCCCTTGAATTTGCAGCAACGAAGTATCCTGCCCCGCGCCACTCGATGCTCCATCCTCGCCGCCGCCCTGCGCTTTGATGTTGGCCACAATTTGCGCCTTCGCTTTTTCCGTGCGACCGATCTGGTCTTCGAGCTTGCGCACGTCGGGATAACTGTCGGTATAGTGCGACTTGAGATCGATCAACTGCGCCCGTTCCCGCTCAAGCTCTTGATCTACAGCAGTCAGCTGAGGATTGGTCGTGCCCGGAGCCTCTCCGGTTTTCTGCATGGTGTGATACTGCGTCAGAAGCGATTGCAGATAAGCATTCTGCTGTTTGGCTGCGTTTAGCGCGTCCTGCTCTTGCTGCAACTGGCTCTGCAATCCAGTCAATATCTGGATGTTGCTTTCCATCTGCGTCGGCAGCTCACCGGGATGCTTATCTTTAAACTCGCGTACCTTCAATTCCTGTTCTGCCAGGCTCTTGCGCGCTTCTTCGAGTTCGCTCGAAAGAAAGTTCGTGGTATCGGCCGACTCTTGTTGCCGTGTCTCGAGATTTTCGCTGATGAATAAATTCGTCAGCTCGGTGGTGACCTTCTGCGCGGTTCGCGGATCGCGGTCGAAAAAAGCCACTTCAAACGACGAAAGCGCGCGCTGAGTTTCGTCGTGGACCAACTGCACGTCAATGTTCTTGCGCATGCGCTCGACGAGATCGTCGGGTGTGCGCTTGGAGCGTTCCGCGCCGTAGAGATTCAGCCCGTCGATGATGTGAAGCAGCCGGGTACGGCTAAGAATCTGTTGCTGGATGCTTTGCAACCGGTCCTGCAGATCGTCGGACACGTTCGGCATGACATAGTCTTTCGGCACCGACGGCTGTTCGACCAGAATCATGGTCGACGATTTGTAGGTGGGCGCGATGATCCAACTAGCCAGCCAAACAACCAACCAAGCGCCAAAAAAGGGCCCTAGAAAATACAGCCACCGCCGCCTCGCAATGCCGCGTATGCGCGCCAGATCCAGACTTTCCGCTGGCCGATCTTCGAAATCTTCCTGATTCATATCTCAGTTCTCATAACCCAGGTCTGTGTTCCATTTCTACTTTCCGAGCGGCCGCACAAACTGATAAGTGAGCGCAACCCATTCCCGGTTACGATCGGCAATGCCTGCAAGCGCGGGGATGCCGCTATAACTCTGATGGACGTGCGAATACCCCACCTGCGCGGTGAAGTGCGGCCCGATCAGCCGTTGCGCCCAGACGCTTCCGAGCAGCGTGTGCCCCCCGGAGTTGAACCCCGCCGCCGGTTGCAACAGTGTGTTCTGCGAATATCCCGCCTGCGCGCCCGCGCTCCAGCGGCCGGTCAGTTGCTGGCGCAGCGAAAGATTTACGGAATTCGACCGTACCGCGCCGACCAACCCACCGCCGTCCGTGATCGATCGCAGATAGCTGGCCGCGACGCTGGTTCTTTTTCCCTGCCAGGACGCGCTCGTTCCTGCAAGTGCGGACCAGCCGTGCACATGCAGGCCGCCAAACTGCACCGTGTCGGAATACTGCGGCCCCGCGAACACAGAGAACGCGAGTGTGCGCCGCGGATAAAAACTGTAAAAACCCAGTGCGCTCTGGGTAATGGTTTCGTTCGACGGTCCCACCGGATAGGTCAACAAATCCTGATAAAGGTACGCCGCGCCGAGATAGTGACGCGCCGAAAATCGATGAGTATAAAACCCCGCTCCGCCGCGCGCTGCCGAATCGTACAGTCCGTTTACCTGCGACGGATTCAAGAAGTGCAGGTTGCTGAATGTCCCGCTCGCACCCACCATGTCGTTGCGCCCGAACTGATAGCTTAGATCGGCCCCGGCGGTGTTCCTCAGTACGTCCGACACCGGCGACACAATCGAATTATTCGGGCCTTGCGCCACGCCGGTTACCGAACTCGCGCTTTCGAGCAGAGGCTGGTTGTAGAGATTCGAACTGCGTTGCAGGCTATCGTGTACCCCGAGGGTGACATGCGGGCTCAGCCTCCACTCCGCCGAGATCGCCAGATTCTGGTCCTGCTGGTTGTATTGCGAAGCGTTCTGATAAAAGGTGAATCCCGGCAGGTAGGCTACGGTCCAGTGGAAGCGGGGCCAGGTTTGGTCGAGGGCAATCGTTGGCCAAATTGAGTAACTCCAGTCGCTCAACGAATCGCCTTGCGCGGTCAACAGGCCGTCATCGTGCGCGGCCTGAAAGGTGACGCCTCCGCGCAGATAGTTGCTGCGCCGCTCGGTGTCGAACGCCATGGAGTAGCCGCTGCCGGCAACTGGCGGCGGCGTCAACATCGCACTACCGTCGTTGTCATCGCCTGTCAATACGCCGCTCGATGCCGCCGGTGGCGCACCGGCATTCGTCGCCGGCGGTTCGCTTTGCGCAACGCATTGCAAGCCGAAGAGCGCGACCAGCAGCGAAAGATTCAATACCGACAACGTTGTTTTTCTGAATCTCATCTTGAATAAAATCATGCTGACTTTACGGCACCACGATTGTGTCGTGCGACTGCAACTTCACGTTCTGTTCCGCGTGTTTGCCTTGAATCACGTCTTTATAGTTGAACGGAATTCTCGTTTCCGCTCCGCTCGCATCCCGACGCAGAATGTAGATCGATTTTTGCTTGGCAAAATCACGGAAACCGCCCGCCAGCGCCACCGCGTCCAGCGCGGTAAGTCCGTTTGAGAGCGCATACGCGCCCGGCTTGTTCACTTCGCCTAAAATGTTAAATTTCTGGCTTTTAACTTCTGAAACGATTACCGCGACTTCCGGCTCGGCAATAAAGTTTCGCAGCTTCGCCACCAGCGCGGTCTCGAGTTGGTGCGGGGTCTGCCCGGCCGCCTGAACCTCGCCTGCCAGCGGCAAGGAAATTTTTCCGTCCGACCGCACCGGCAACGTTCGCGAAATGTCCGGCTCTTTCCACACGCTGATGGCCAGCACATCATCGGGCCCGATCACATAGCTGTCGTCATGCGCGGAAGCAGGCGCTGGTGCGCTCGCGTCAGTTGCCGAATTTACTTTGTTCATATCCGGTGCCGCGTTTTGCCCAACCGCGACACCGAGCAAAACTAAACTGCAGGCAAGCGCGCGTCCCGCCCACTTAATTGATAGGGTCATTTTCTTCACCGTTCACATCGCCTCGGAAAACTTTCATGTTCTGCAACAACTTGGCTGAATCCGTGTCGCTTACCGTACGCAGCTCCGCCCTGTCAGTTATTTCGAGCGGGCAGAATTTTGTCCTGAAACTCGAATCATAGCTGACGGGGGAGCGCAGGGGGAGTAACTTTAGTGGGCGGGGAAACCCAAGTAACCTAACTAGTTAGACTCTCTGCGAGTGCCCAGAATAGCACACTGACCAACCGGATTTGGCCTCGCGCCTGACGCAGGGAGAGTCTGAGCGGTTCTGGGCTGCTAGATTGCCGGGGTCCGGGAGCCTGGAATCAGTTTCCGGCCACAATCAGGTGACCGTTGTTCTGGGTGTACAACTTTCCGTCCTTCCCGACGGAAAGCGGCGTGTACGCCGCACCTAGCGCTTGGTCGAGAAAAATGATGCCGGCCGGTTGCGTGAAAATCCCCAAGTTACCTTGGGGCAGAACGTATAGACTGCCGTCTTCGCTGTTTACATACACGTTCCCGCTTTTGTCAATTGCGGGCATGTTGATGCACCATTCAAATCCGTTCGCATGCGATGAGTCTGTGGTTGTATTTTGGAACTGCCATTCGACGTTCAGGGTCGGATTCAATTGGGTAATGTAATACGGGCCCTTCGGAGCCACCGCGCACACTGGATTACCCCGAAATCCGCAATACGCGCTGGAATCATAGTGGTTGTCTTTTAGCACGATCGAAAAGGTTCCACCGTGCGACCAAACCGCCGGAGTTTCATCCCAACCGAAGTTGTAGGCACCAAGAAAGTTTCCGGCAGCGCCGAAGTGCGCCATGTGTCCGCGGCTGAAGTTGTAGTTGTCAAGCGCACCGTATAAGACTGATCCATCCGGGAGCACCGTCGGCGACGATGAGGACTGGTCGTTCACCTGCAAATTCCCGAAATCGTTGGTGGTCGGATCGATTCCCGGGGCCGCACCGGAGCGGCATGAATTGGGTTCGGTCGCGACGCCGGAAGCGGCAATCGGAAGGACTGCTCCGCATCCGTCATGCAAGAGCCGTTGCAACGGTGCCGCCCAGTTGGCTGACATCGTCAGCGGGTTGACGCTGACCAGATAGCCTTGCGCCGAGTTAAAATGCGCCCTGCTGACCGTGTACACGGTCCCGTCGGTCGCGAACGCGGGGGCCAAATTTATCGCGGGTCGCTGGGAGCCGCAGATTTGCTCCGATGCTGTCTGGGAGGTGCCTACAAAATTTGCCGGAGGCCAGGGCAATGAAGCACCGCCATCGTTCAAGGAAAAAAAAGTTCCCGGGCAGGTGACCGATGTCCCAGCCGGTGCTTGCGGCAACAATGAAGCATAGCTCACAACCGTGGAGACATCGCTGACGGCAATCTTGACCAGCCATGAGCCAACAACATCATTTTGAAACCACGGATCGCCGAGGCTGGGATCCGCGAATTGAATTGCGTTGTAGTAAATGTTGCCGGTGGCATCGGCAGATAGCGGTCCGGACACGTATGTATTTCCGGAAACAACCGCAGCCATGCCGCTGAAAGGGTTTATGTGCGAAACCGATTTGCCGTTGTCCTTGTCCACTTTCCAAACTGTTCCACCCGCCCCTGGCACATAAAGAAAATTGTTCGCATCTGCTGGGTGAAAGACCGGTTCCCAGTCGGACAGACCGAACCCGTTCGGCTCGGGTTTCCAGTCGCTATCGAAACTCCACTGCTGCACAAGCTGTCCTCCAATCCAGGTGAATCTTACTTCGCACCAGTCGAGCGAGTCCCAGGTGTTGGGGCCGCATGCAGCACCTTTCACCCAGGCACCGGCCGGACTGCAGGAATTGTAGGTGCCCATCATCATCACCATTTAGACGTCATTACCGTCGGTGATCGGGGATTGCTCATGCACTGTCAAAGCAGATCCGAAAACAGGGGCGTTCTCTGCCTTCTCTTGTTCTACGAATGGGTCATAGACGACGTCAGCCAGTTTTCGCCGTGGCAGTTGCCCATCCACTGCCACCGCCCCGGTGTGTTGCGAGGTTGCGCCCCACTGCGGCCACACTGGGGAATTCGAGGCAGCGACAGGCCCAGCACTGGAGCCTCCGCTGCTCGATGTTCCGCCACAAGCAGCAAGTCCCAGGCAGGCAGCCATGACGATCATGCAGAGGAACCGGGCAAAAACC
Organism: Terriglobia bacterium; assembly: GCA_963771505.1. GTDB lineage: Bacteria > Acidobacteriota > Terriglobia > Terriglobales > Acidobacteriaceae > JAJPHW01. Next base: position 252,700 of record CAVYTO010000002.1, on the reverse strand, counting down.
TTCTGGCCATTCATTCAGGTCTCCACGATCGCCATCATTCTATAAGGAATAGTACGTTTGGTTCAGGGCTAACGCTAACAGCATGGGCGGTGTGGCACACTAAATATTCCGAATGACCATTCTGGAATTCACCGCTCTTGTCTGGATCGGCTCCCTCGGCGCGGGCTTGCTCGGTTCCCTTACAGGACTGGGCGGTGGCGTGGTTCTAGTTCCGCTGCTGACAATCTTTTTTCACGTGGATATTCGCTACGCCATTGGAGCTTCTCTGGTTTCCGTGATCGCGACTTCGTCCGGGGCAGCTGCAGCCTACGTCCGCGAGGGTTTTTCCAATATCCGCATTGGCATGTTTCTTGAAATCGCCACCACGCTGGGTGCCATCTCCGGCGCGTTTCTGGCCACCGTCGTCCCCGTAAAAACCTTGTCGCTTGTGTTCGGGATCGTCTTGCTCTTTTCGGCGTACCTTTCCCGCAAGCCGCTTGCGGACGCCGGCCGCGAGGTGCCTCGCGATGCTCTCGCCACAAAACTGCGCCTGAATGGCTCGTTCCCGGATACCGGGGGCATCCGTCCGTACAACGTGAGCGGCGTTCCCGCCGGATTCTCGCTTATGTTCGGCGCTGGCGCGCTTTCGGGGCTGCTCGGCATCGGCTCCGGCGCGGTGAAAGTCCTGGCCATGGATCAAGCCATGAAAATTCCTTTCAAGGTCTCCACCACGACAAGCAATTTCATGATCGGCGTAACTGCAGCCGCCAGCGCCGGAGTGTACTTGAGCCGTGGCTACATCGACCCCGGCCTGTCGATGCCGGTCATGCTGGGAGTGCTCCTCGGATCGATGATGGGAGCGCGCATCCTGGTAAAATCTAAGACCAGGCGCCTTCGCCTGATCTTCACTTGGGTCATTGTGTTTTTGGGACTGCAAATGCTCTACAGCGGCATAACGGGGAAATTGTGAACTTTAGCTTACCTAAAGTCCCAAAGGGGACTGACCAACGGATGGAAGAAGTGATCGGCGAGGTTCTGCGTGCCGGGGTCACGATCTCAGCCCTGACGGTTTTGGGCGGCGGAATTCTATATTTGGTAAGGCACGGGGTCGCTCCAGCCGACTATCGAGTGTTCCGGGGTGAGCCTTCAGAGCTTAAAAGCGTTAAGTCTATTGTTATGTTAGCGGCAAGTGGTCATGGGCGCGGTTTGATCCAGGCGGGTCTACTTATGCTGATCGCTACTCCCGTGGTCCGGGTGGCGTTCTCGGTATACGGCTTTGCCGCAGAAGGCGACCGGCTCTACACCGCATTCACTGTAGTAGTGTTGACCATCCTGCTCTACAGCTTGCTATAAATTGCCGAAAGCCACGCCAGAAGCGGCATGGCACGAACGGGCCATTTACCAATTTCCGCAAGAATCGTACCTTGTTCTTGAGCAGACTTCGGGGGAGGGCTGTTCAGCAAGCGCCCAAGACTTAATTTCGAGTCTGGGGCGTTTTGTTTTGCGCCGGACATTCCTCGTTCTCACCCGCTGCGGATAAAGCCCGTAGAGAAATCGCAAGGAAGCCTCAAGGAGTGAAAGGTATTCTACTGTCGTTCTGCCGGTTCTTCTTGGCAACGACAAATTCCCTGACCTGGTTTTGGGCGCGCCCAACGGCCAGGTCGCAGTCGTGACCAACCAGACGCGGTAAGCTTCGGAAACAATGATGCGCGGTGACTTTCATCGGTCACCGCGCTTTTTTTGGCGATAGCAACCTAGAAGCTGAGCCGCATCGACAACTGAATGATTCGTGGGTCTGCTGTATTCAGAATCTGACCGAACGTAGGGCTGCTGATGTTCGTGTCGGGATTGGAAAATTCAGCGCTGTTCAAGAGATTGAACGCATCGGCCCGCAATTCCAGGCGGAGCTTCTCTGTCAGCGGCATCGATTTTGCAAAAGCCAGATTGATATTGAATCGCCCCGGCCCGCGGAAGAAGTTTCGCGGCAGGCTTCCGTAGGTTCTTGCCGCCGGGTTTGCGACCGCTTGGGCATCGCTGGGAAAGACCGACGCGCTGGGCAAGCAAGTCGGGTCTCCGCTGGCACACTGGAAATTACTGAAGCTGGAAGGATCGAACCAGAAATGTCCGCTTGTCCCGTTCAGTGATTGCACCACGCCCGGATTCTTGGTGCTTACGGGCGCAACCAGATTTGCATGCACCAGCGCGGCATCGCCTGCACCCGATGGCCCTGGGCTGGTGTAGTCAAAAATGCTCGGCAGGTTCGCCGATACATCCAGCGGATAGCCGGTGCGCCAACTGATAATCGGAAACACGTTCCAGCCCCGCGTCAACTTGTGCGATACCCGCGGGAACGCGTAATCGAACGGCAGTTCCCAACCTCCGCTGAAAACGATGCGGTGGCGCACGTCCATGTCGGCCGACGCGCGAAACAGCCCCGGATCAAACGACGGCACGGCACGGTTTCGATTTTCAAATCCCGAGGCGTTGTCGATGTTGTGCGCGAAGGTATACGACAATGTGAAGTACGATCGCCCGAACGGGCCCGCTCCCGACAACTGCTTTTGCAGACTGGCAATCAGCCCGTTGTAATTCGCGTTGGCAACGTTCTTAAACTCATCGAGCACGCCGTAACAGTATGGGTAAGCGGTGTTCACACCGCAGGTGCCATTGCTCGGGAGCGCGTTTAGCGTTCGAGTAAATGTTCCGGGGATGAAAGGGTTGATGTCGATCAAAGATGTAAGACCGTGTGAACTGTTGCCCACATATCCAATTTGAACGATCGTGTTCGGAAGCAGTTCCCGCTCGAGCGTCAGGTGATACTGGTAGGTGTAGGGAGTGCGCAAGTGAGGGTCAACCACGAAAGTCGTTCCCGAGCCCCCGATCGGAAGATACCCTTCAGCCCCGAAATTTAAGTTAGGCGAAGGCGTTCCCGATGGAAATGGATTCTCGGCTCCCGTGCTGGCAAATGGCTGACCCAAATAATTGGGCGGCGGTCCTCCGCTAAACGGTGAAAACCCCAGCGTTGCGCTGGCATAAAATGGCGGCGACCCGTTGAACTGCAAGTTGTCTTCCGCCTTGAGAATGTCATAGAACACGCCCGCGGCCCCACGAAGGCTCGTCTTGCCGTTCCCTGCCGGATCCCACGCAAACCCAATCCGCGGTGCCCAATTGTTTGTGTCAGGAAAATTCACCCCTCGCGGCGCGCCCGGATCGCCCGGGAAAACCATGCCCGGCGGCGCGGTGGGAAACAGCCGGGATTGCAGACCGGGAATTACGGAGAACGTCCGTCCCAGCGTGTCTATTTTTGGGCTGGCGTATTCGTATCGCACGCCCAAATCCAGCACCAGGTTCTTGCGCACCTTCCATGAATCCTGCACAAAACCATCGGTGAATTTGCTGCGGACATTCGAAGGTGCGGCCGACCCCTGCGAGTATTGCAGCGGAATTCCCAGCAGAAAATCGGCAAACGAATTTTGTGACCCGATGCCGTTCGCGCCGAAGAAAACAAATTGACCGTCGTTGATAAAGGCGAAAAACGTATTGTTCTGATAAATCGAAAACCCGCCGCCAAACTTTAAAGCGTGATTGCCTCTCACCCATGTGATCGCGTCCGAAAACGTATACGTGTTATCGGCAAACTTCTGCGGCCCCACCGCGCTAAAACCAATCAACAGTCCAGTATCAAAAAATAAGTTCGCAGGCCCGTTCGGCAGGTCCGGCGTCACCCCGATTCCCAACTGCGCGGGCGTCGGCAATCGCTTGCCAGGGTTCTCGGCGTGGTTTTTCGTGCGCTCTGCGGTAAGTCGGAATTCGTTAATCAGATTCGGCTCGAAGATGTGAGTGTAGGCACCATTGAACACGTAATCATGAAAATCTGAGACGTCGGGAAACCCGCTAACCGTTGCGTAATCGAAAGGACTGATCTCGTGCGTCTGGTCCCACCCTAAAGTGACAGATAATTTGTCGCTCGAACTAACATCAAAGTCGAACTTGCCTGTCAACTCGTTGCTATTGAGGGTCAGAGGTTGCGATGGATTCAGAACTCCGGTCGCTGAAGTTGGTATAAGTCCGGCCGAGATGTAATTCTGCGCCACAGTGTTTATTTTCGTTGGATCAATGATCGCCGCCTGCGCCTTGGCGGGGTCCGCCTGGAAATAGGGATTTGCGAGAAGGAAAGCGCCAACGTTCGGATCCGGGGTTTGGTTCGGTCCCGCTTGAGAAAAATTTCCGTTCAGCTCCGCGGGAGTGAATGTGGGAACGCTGTGTAAGGTGAGGGTCTGGTTCTGTCGCTCGCCCTGATATCCGAAAAAAAAGAACAGCCGGTTTTTCCCAAGTCCCGCTCGAGGAATACCAATAGGGCCGCCAATCGTTCCGCCATACTGGTTTCGCTTCAGGATGTCCCGCGGCAGTCCATTCACAATATTGAAGTAACTGTTGGCGTCGAGCGCATCATTGCGCAGAAAATCGAATGCCGACCCGTGAAACTGGTTCGACCCAGAGCGCGTAGCGACGCTCACAACTCCGCCAGAATTTCGCCCAAATTCGGCCGGGTAGTTGCTGGTGAGTATGTGGAACTCCGCCACCGTATCCGGATTCGGAACATACACAGCGCGGTTGTCGATTAAATCATTGTTGATTCCGCCATCCAGCAGATACGCAACGGAGTCACTTCGCCCACCGGCGACATTAAATGTCCCAACTCCATTTGTCGTGAAGTCGCTATCGGTTGGCGTCACTCCCGGTTGCAGAAGCGCCAGATCGCGAATGTCGCGCCCGTTAAGCGGCGCGTTGCGCACAACTTCGCCGGCGACCACGCTGCCCAGCGCGGAACTTACAACTTCCACCGGTTGCGTCTGTGCGCTCACTTGAATCTGTACGGGTTGCGCGCCTACCTTCAGTGCGATGTTGAGGCCGCGGTTCTCGTCCACGTGCAGAACCAGATCGCGCACTTCTGAAATCGCAAATCCTTCCTTCTGGACCGTGACCATGTAGTGTCCTGGTTGAAGAAAAGGCACTGTGAAGTAACCGCCGCTGTTACTGCTAACGTCGCGTTTCAACCCCTGGTCTAGATTGAGCAGCGTGATGCTCGCGCCGCTGACAACATGATCGCTTTGATCTGTGACCGAACCAAACAAAGCGGCGCGCTGCGCAAACAGCGGCGAGAATGGCATGAATAACAAGAGGAGAAGAAATCCGTGTTGTGCGCGGGTCACTCGGTTGTCTCTGCGCTAACATCCGCGTCACGCGCAGCAACCATTCTGGCTAGCATCGTTTGCGGGAAAATTGCCACCGCGAAGATTATAGTATTGACCGTCGCTCAAATGTAATCGGTATCGGGATTAATTGGCGATCGACTGGCCTTACGACCCCATTCGCCGGACCACAGCCAGAAGCTGCGCCAAGCCCGCATTAGTCGCCTGTGCTGGTTGCGACGATCCGAAGAGAGCCCCGATCAGTTGGCTCTGCTGTTCCGCCAGGTGGAGCAGCGCATCCGTACCGACAACACCCGCCTTGGCCTGCTCCAAGCCCTGGGCAGCACCCTGCATGTTGGTTAGCGGAGTCAGCATCTCAGACTCGCGCTTCGCCAAAGTGGCTATCCAACGTCGGTGATCGCGCCGCATGGCGTCGACCTTACGGAGTGTGGAATCTGACAGACCCGTTGTCCTCGCCTCAGAGAATTCGCCTTCCAACCGCTTCAGCGCCCACGCATGCAGGAACGTCTGCCGCGCCAGGGTCACAACCTCGTTCGAGAAGACTGCCACTTCTTTTTCCGCATCCTCCGGCGAAACTCCAGGTTTGGCGAAATGCTGTGTCAGACGCTCGTAAAGCGGCGATTTGTCCGCCGAACCTTCGGCCAGAGCGCCATTGATGTTCGGGCCCGGTCCCGGAACAACGCTTTCGCGGAAGCTTTGTGGCGGGCCGTAAAGCCCCGACCCATCCTTGATTTCTCGCGGAAGATAGATCTCGATTCGCGCCTGCACTCCGTCGGCCTTCAGCATCTGCACAATGGCCGAGCGGCGCTGCGCGGAATCGACGATTCCCTGGACCAGCAGATTGCCATCCGACATCGGAAACACGTAGATTTCTTCGCCGAGGCAGGCATCCGATCTATGGAGCGAGCTGGCAACTTCGACTTCCCTTTCGGTAGCCCGTGAATGCTCATAAGCAACTGGAACCGGTTTGCTCATCTTCGGCAAGTCGCGACTTGCGGTGCGGGTCTCTGGAGAAGGCGATGCAGGAACAAACAGCGCAGCCAGTTCGGGGGTGCGTTCATCCTGGACAAAGCCGGTGCGGGTGAAGCGGTATTCTTTCCCGCTTTCCTGATCGCCGGTAAAGATGCTCACGCCTGTTGGGGCGAAGTCGCCGGCAGCTACTTGTAACAGGGCTTGCGTTACGCCGTGGGCCGCCGCGCCAGTGACCTGATAGTTCACCGCAAAGCCGTCGTCGTTCTTGTAAGCCGACGCTTTGAATCCGGGTTCCCCGGTGAGCAGCCGCTTGAATGCTGAAGCGGAAACGTCGGGCGTCCACTGAATAGTATCCAGATATTGCTCCACGATCGCATCTTCAGGCGAAAGCATCCCGCGCAAGGCTTCCTCGCCTCCGCGCCCATTCGCCGCGATCATTGCATGGGAGCTATCGCCGTTGGCAGAGACTGCATCCAGATAGGTTCCCGAAGTGGCAGAATCGTGCAGCACAGCGAGCGTTCCCAAAGCTTTTATGTCGCGGCCTTTTCGGCTGATTCGTTCCACCTTTAAGGAAACGTGATTCACCTTGCCTGTCGCCGGGGCATGTGAAGAGTCGTACTGGTCCGCCCGGGTGAGCAAAGTATCAGCAGAGACGCGTGTGTTCAGTACATCGGTGAACATTACGATCAGGAGGGTGGCAACCAGAAATCCGGCAATCGCTGCCTGGCGTGGAGAAAAGAGAAATGCTGCCGCTGCCGAAAATTTCTCGCGCCACGCCGAAGCTTTGGCAGCCATCCCGGACTCGCCCGCACCAGAATCGGCATGCCGGGCCAGCCTCTGCCGGAACTGCTCAATTCTCATCTCGGCAAACGGAGATTCTTGCGGAAGTACAGTGGCCCGAGCATTCATAAACGCCTGAATGCTGCCTTGAATCTCGTTTACCAAACCACGGCAAGTCCAACAGCTCTCCAGATGTTTATGTGCCGCTTCGCGCTCGGCTCGTTCCAGCTCGCCATCCAGATATGAGAGGATTTGCGTTTCATTCAAATGGGGGGATGAAATTGGTTCGTTTCGCATTTTTATTTTGCCCCCCGAACTTTCTTCAGGCCGCGCACCAGGTACACGCTTACGGATTTTTGACTGATGCCCAAAACATCACCTACTTCTTGGTAGCTAAGGCCTTCTGCCCGCAACCTCAAGCATTGCTTTTCGCGTTCATTCAGCAAGGCAAGGCAGTTGGCGGCTTCCTGCCGATGAATCATTTCCTGTTCGGTAGAACTCGATCTATCTGATAGCGAACGATCGGCAACCCAGCCCGCGACCGCCATTTCGTGGGCACCCTTGCGCCGAACGTGATCGATCGCGAGGTTATGCACCACGCGGTAGAGCCAGCTGCGCAGGTTGAGTATTTCCGGCTTGCTTTTCAGCTGGTCAAATAGCTTAATGAAGGCCATCTGCACCAGATCTTCGCTGTCCCCGCTAGAGCCCAGAATCTGGTAAGCGTAGCCAATCAGAGACCCCCGCATGGACGCATAAAGCTCCACCAGGGTCTCTTCCAACTTCTGACTTTTCCGCTGCTCGTCGGAGAGTTCTATTCCAAACACCCGCGAGAGGTTCAGGACGGATTGGGGCTCCATTTTCCCTTCATCTGGCTTGTCTCTCTTCAATGTCATCGCGTCCCGGTCAGGGTCGCAACATTATATGACGTTCCCATGCGCAAACTGACTAACAGAGCGCACCTGCCACCCCGTAATTGCTGCAAGATATTGCACTTCTGTGTATTTGTTAGTCCGCGCCGACCCTGGCTCGTCTCAGTCAAATGAAGTGTGACCTGAATTCGCTATTTCAACGGCGGCAGATAGAACCTTCAATCGCCGCCGGCATCTTATGAGCGTGACCTCCCCCATGGCCGCATTAGTAGAACCTCGCGCAAAAGTTGTCATTGGAGAAATGTCTTTCAATGATTATGAAGAAATTGCTTTCCTGGAATCCCGCAACGGACTGGATGTAAAGCCTTTCGCCGAATGGTGCGGTCTTTGGCGCGACAATCCCGTATTCCAGCGCACTCCCAAATGGCCGATCGGATGGGTGGCGAGGGATGACAAGGGCCGAATTGTGGCGTCTCTGGGAAACATTCCCGTTTCCTATCGCTTTCGCGGCCGCAGAGTGATTGCCGCCTGCGGGCGAGGTCTGGTGGCCCAGCCGCTGTACCGGGGATACGCCGCTTCGTTGCTGCGCCGCTTGCTGAACCAGAATCTGGCCGAACTCGTCATCATCGCTTCGGCTAACGGTAATTCCTCAAGATTGTTTGAGCCAATGCGCTGTTCACGGACGCCGGCCGGCGATTGGAATCGATCTTCATTTTGGATTGCTCAGCACCGCGATTTCATGCGCAGTGTCGCCCAGACCAAATCCTGGCCGGGACTCGTTGCCCTGCCAATGGCCGCAGCCTCGTCGTTGGCAGAGTTAGGCCGCCAACCGTTCTCTCGGGACGCAGCCCACGGAGTCGCGAATTGTACGGAATTCGGTGACCGATTCGACGCTTTCTGGAATTCGCTGACAAAAGAGCAGCCGAACCGCTTGATCGCCGATCGCTCTTCCGAAATTTTGCATTGGCATTTTCAGCACGCGCTCAGAGACGGTCGCGCCTGGGTCGCCACTACAGAAAATGCCGGGAAGCTTCAGTCTTATGCCATCTTCTTCCGGTGTGACAACCCTCAATTCGGTTTGACACGCATGAGGATGGTTGATTTCCAGGCGCTAGATGGCGATTACAGCTCGGCGCCCAAACTACTGGCTTGGGCGTTCGACCGATGCCGCAAAGAAAACATTCACATGCTCGAGGCGTTTGGCTTTCGTTCCGACAAGCAGCGCATGATCGAAAGCGCACGTCCGTATCATCGTGCGCTGCCGGCGTGGGCGTACTTCTACAAAACGAACAGTGATGAGCTTGCGCTGGAATTAGTGGACGAGGCCGCCTGGGATCCGTCCCACTTCGATGGCGACGCCAGCTTGTAATCCCATAAGTAACGCCTGCGATCAGGATATCGGCTGGACTGTCAAGATATGTCTTTTGTGGCGCCGGAGGATTAGGGTTGAGAGTAAGCGCCATCAGATCCCGAGTGAGGATCATACTCGCGTCCGTACTTGTTGAGGTGGTGTTGCGGAGAGGAGAAGGCCGGAAGAACGATTTCGCCAAGTGAATGAGCGTTGCCGTTAACAATCACTTCTCGTTCGAACGACCGCAAAGCATCGGGTAGCGCGCGGTCACTCCATACACGCAGCGAATACTTCCCCGGCGGGACATTGTGTAAAACCAAACTTCCATTTTTCGCCGAGACGGCATAATATGGAGTCGCCACCGCGATGACCACCGCGCTCATTTCCGGATGTATGTTGCAAAAGATGTAGCTGATACCCGCGCGATCAAAATGCACGACTCGCGATTCTCCAGCTTCGTAAAGCCCTAAATCGAATCGCTTGCCTTCGAACAGCGAGAATACGTTGTGAAACCAGGGATCGCGATTTGGAAAGTCAATGGCGGATCCCACAGGAACAACGAGAAGGTGTGGCTCAAAACTTTTATTCTTCTGCACCAGCCGTGGGTGGGATGTCGAAGCTGTGGACGGGCTGGTTGGTGAAGCAAACGGCGTCAGCGGTTCAAGCCAAACCGCCACGCCGGAAAAGTTTGTATTCTTGCGCTCCCCGCTTCCAGTCAGGCGGACACGCCCTGAAACATCTACTTCTTGCCCCCTGGCAGCGATTACGGAACCGCAAAACAATGCAGCCGCGAGCAGTATCCGAAAGATATTGGAATCGCCGCCGATCAGAACAAAACTCCCATGAGTAGATTTAGCTGGTTCGCGGTGTAAATCTGGCGTCCCGTGGCAAAAGTCTTCAGGTAGTGATATTCCGCCGATAAAATCAAGTCAGATCGCGGACGATAAATCACATTCGCCAGCGAGCCTTGATTGCGCAGCAGGCTCGGCCCGGAATTCGCGCCACCGTAATTTTGCACATCCGCCGCGAAAGGATTGTCTTCCCCATAAGCTGCATTGAACTCCACCGTTGGCCGCAGCTTATATTTCAGCTGCGCCCATCCGCCCGCGGAATCTAACCCTCGAATTCTTGTGGCTTGGATCGTCGGATCGCCGTTCGCAATGACGCTGCTGCCCAGGCCACCGCCGATTCCCCCGACCGCGAGCCCTCGATAAAACTTGCCTGACAATGAAAATCGCGTGCTCAGTGGCAGGTTCCAGTCGGTTGTGACCGCCCATCCTTCCACGATGCGTCCGAACCCGTAATCCTGCCGCCCGAAATAGCCACCGCCGCCGACAGTCAACGTCTGTCCGAATAATGGACGGTCCCACGCCAAACGACCGGCATACGCTGGCTGCCGGGAATACTCCCCCGCCTGCGGTGCGCGGTAATTTCCACTCGCCGGTGTCTCTCCGTCAAGACTGTCCAGCAATCCCGCTTGTACGAGCACCTGCGAATTTTCTCTGACCGCAAAGCGGTGCTCGACCCGCACCTGGGGCGTCCAACTCCACAGATTTCCAGCGTAGTTCAGCGCGGGAACCGAAAGCGAAGCGAAGGATGTCGGTCCAGCCGGCGAGAAAAACAATGCGTCTTGTCCGGCCACGATTGATGTGTTGGTCCAGTCTAGCCGTACCGTGCCCGTGCGCAGCCAACTCAATCCGTAGTTCACGCCATTGGGTAAGTTCGCGAAACCGCCACCAAAATCGAACAGCAAATTTGCGCTGGTGCGAGCACCAAGAAAGCGCGGGCCAACGGCTTCAAGGCCGATTTGAGATTGTCGCAGGGTCGCCCCAAAATCGCCGCCCGACGAACCCGGTGGATTGGGAAACGCCAGCGCTGGTATGTCCGCGTTGTCCACCGTGCCGCCGTTGCTGAAAAGATTGAAAAGCACAATCCCCGATAGCCGCACCCGATACTTCGACCAGCTCTCGACCTTAGTTTGATACTGGTCGTCGACCTTTCCTGCAAGCAGCGAGTACTGATCGTCCAGCTTGTCCAATTTTGACTGAGGTGTCGTATCGTTGATGGCTGTAGTCACAGACTCGGCCGAGTCCGATGCCGTGGCAATCTGCGATCGCGTCAGTTCCAATTCGTGTCGAAGCTCTTCGGTTTCCTGACGATATCGCGCGGACTCCGCGCGAATTTCCGACACAGCCTCTTGCAGATTTCGTACTTGCTCTCGCAAGTCGCCCTGCGAATCGTTCGCGGTTGAGTTCGCCTGCGCCGCAACTTGCGTTGCCACAAACGTGCACAGTAAGGCGATCATCCAAATTCGGGGCGAAGTGCTGCCAGACGCGCATTGCATGATTTCTCCTCCTTCGCTTTATTTCCCTGCCGAAGCGACGCGTTCCGGCGCGCCATTCAGCGGCACATAAACTCGAAAAACCGTCCCTGCTGCGGAACTGCTTTGCACTGCAATCTCGCCACCGTGGTCTTGCACGATCTTCTGCACGACCGTCAATCCTAGGCCCGTTCCATTTTCCTTCGCGTAACTCACGAACGGTTCGAACAAAGTATGTCTCACCGGAAAGGCGATACCCGGCCCATTGTCGGTGACCAAAACCTCAACACCATCCGCGCTTTGTCCCAAACTGACTTGCACCAGGCCCCCGTCAGCGGGCACTGCTTCACAGGCGTTGAGCAACAAGTTCTGGAACACCCGCTCCATGCGCTTGGCGTCAAACCAACCATCGTTATTGCCGATGCAAGTCATCTCAATCTTTACATCGTGATAGTCGGGATGTGACTTAACGACCTGGATGGCCCGCTGCACAGTAAGTTGCACGCTTCCAAACGACGGGTGCAACGATTCTCGCGTGCGCGAAAACTCCAGCAAGGCCTCAATCAGATCGGTCATCTGGTTTACCGCCAGACGGACTTCCTGGTAAAGCTCTTCCCGTTGGGCGGACGACAATCCTCCCTCGCACATGAATTCCGCGTTGGCCAAAATGGCTGCGAGAGAATGCCGTAAATCGTGAGAAATCGAGCTAGCCATGCGGCCGATCGTCGCCAGCTTTTCCGCGTCGAGCAATTCGCGCTGTGTCTTCTGCAAACTGCCACGCATGCGCTCGAAAGCCACCGTCACTTCCGACACTTCGTCTTTGCCCTTAGGTTCAATCGGGAATACGTAATTTCCCTGTTCCAGCGCTCGCACTCCAGCTACGAGCGATTCGAGCGGCTTCGTGAATGTCCTCGAGATCAGGAATACCAACAGGCTCCCGCCCAAAACGGCAACGATACCAAGCCCGATCAGTTCACGATTCAGGTTGTTGAGGAATGCGGTCGCCTGATCGAGAGACTTGAGCACCGTCAATTGAACGGCTGGCGAAGACGCCGGCGGTAACATCACCGATGTTCCCAGAAAATGCTCATCCGCGAGCCGGATCTCGCTGGGGCGCGACGCTGAACCGCTTTGAAAGGATGGCAGGACGGCTAAGAATTCTGCCTGTTGCGGCGCGGCCAGCGTGCTGGTGACGACCTTGGCTTCATACCCAAATACCACCTGCGCCGCCGCCACCCGGCTGATTTCATCGGCGATGCGGCTATTGAGTTCATACCCCAACGCGAGGTAGCCCAATAATCTCTCGCTCGCCGGATCGCCAAAATAAATCGGCTGCACAAAAACTTCGTAGACGTGTCCTTCGTCCTGCCACCAGCGTGGAGAGTTGCTCGGCCCCAAAGCTTCCGGCAAGCGCTTGCCCTCGCCATCAAAATTCAGGCCGGATGTCTCCGAGTGCAGCGCCATCACCCGACCGCTCGAATCAGCCAGCAGGAACACATCGCTGCGGGACAAGCGCCAGATGCTGCGGGATGCATCCTGGATGGTTGAGGCGTCGCGGGTCGTCATCAAGGCACGTACGTTGGGTAAGTCCGCCAGCAATTCGGCGGATTGGGAGTAGGCCGCCTGCCGTTGTGCCTGAAAATTCTGGAAGGTAACCACTGAATTTTCGAGGTCGTGGACAATTTCCGCGCGGACTTTGCGCTGAACGCTGCGTTGTACCACGATCAACGCGGTCGCAGTAAGCCCCGCCGTGACCAGCGTGACCGTCAACAGAAATTTCGTTTGTAACCGAAGCGACGCCATTTATGGTTGACGGCTGCTGCCTGTCGATTTGCCGTAGCGCAATTACGGCACGAACTTGTATCCCGCGCTATGCACAGTGCGGAAGTGCGCCGGGTTCGCCGGATCTTTTTCTAACTTCTGTCGCAACTTCAAAATGTGGTTGTCCACTGTTCGCGTCGACGGATAATTCTGGTATCCCCACACTTCGTTGAGCAGTTCTTCGCGCGAGATCACGCGCTCTGGGTTTTCTCCCATAAACTTGAGCACCTTGAATTCCTGCGCAGTCAGGGGAATCAACTGGCCGGCTCGCTTCAACTCCATCTTGGCAAAGTCTACGCTTACATCGCCGAAGGAAAACACTTTGTCTGGCTTCGGCGACCGGGCCGAGCGCCTCACTGCGGACGTTACCCTCGCCATCAATTCGCGCGGACTGAACGGCTTAGTAACGTAATCGTCGGCGCCGATTTCCAGCAGCAGCACCTTGTCAGACACATCAGACTTCGCGCTCAAAATAATGATCGGGACCATCGGAGCCATCTGCTTGATCTCGCGGCATACATCCGGGCCAGCCATTCCCGGCAAGCGCAAGTCGAGCACCACAGCCGATGGCGGAATCGCTCGAAACGCTTCCAACCCAGCCAAACCGTTGTTCGCGATTTCGACGACGAACCCCTCCGATTCGAAGAGCCGTTTCAGCGCCTTCTGAACGCCGCTGTCGTCCTCGATTACCAGGATCCGTTGCATCGCCGTCATTGTATAACCCGCTGTCTGATGGTTTGGAGCTGTGTACATGCATGCATCCTTGGTCTCAATTTGGGGACGAGACCCACAAACTCAAACTACACCAAAAGCCAGCAGGAATAAGGCTTTAGAAGAAGAAGTGACAATTTGTTTACAAGTGGGAGACAGATTTGTGTGAATAATGGAAGCGCCATCCAGAGCGTAGCCGGTCTTCTGGGAGTTCCGGCGTCATCCAGAGGGGAGCCGTTTTTCAGGCGGAGCGACGGATCTCCCGCTCCTCCGGTCCTAACGCGCAAGCCCTGCCGCGCCTAGTCCTTCAACAACTGCCGCGCAATCACCAGGCGTTGCACCTCACTGGTACCTTCGCCAATCGTGCACAACTTCACGTCGCGGTAGAACTTCTCGGCCGGATAGTCCTTGATGAACCCATACCCACCGTGAATCTGGACGCCTTCATTCGCGCAGCGCACCGCGACTTCGCTCGCATATAACTTCGCCATTGACGACTCGAGGGTCGTTTTCATCCCAGCATCTTTCATCGAAGCAGCCCGCATAGTCAACAAACGCGCCGCTTCAATTTCCGTGGCCATGTCCGCCAACTTCCACTGAATCGCCTGGAAATCGCTGATCGCCCTGCCAAACTGCTTACGTTGCTTCGAATACTTCAACGCCGCCTCGTAGGCGCCCTGAGCCATGCCTAAAGACAAAGCTGCGATCGATATGCGACCACCATCGAGGACACGCATTGCGTCGATGAATCCGTCGCCCTCTTTGCCAAGCAAGTTCTCGGCCGGGATTACGCAATCTTCGAAAATCAATTCAGCAGTATCACTCGCCCGAAGGCCGAGTTTGTTTTCCTTTTTTCCCGGCCTGAATCCTTTCGTGTCTTTATCGACGATGAATGCAGAGAGGCCATGCGTATGCGCCGCCCGATCCGTCACCGCGATCACCACCAAAGCGTCCGCGTAGTGGCCGTTCGTACAAAAAGTCTTGGTGCCGTTCAACACCCACTCGTTGCCTCGCCGGACTGCTGTTGTCCGAGCGCTGCCCGCGTCCGATCCAGCGGACGGTTCCGTCAATCCCCATGCGCCGATGAATTCGCCGGTCGCAAGCTTGCTTACGTATTTCTTTTTCTGCGCTTCGTTCCCGGCAAGAAAAATGTGGTTCGAGCACAAGGATGTGTGCGCCGCGACAATAATCCCAACCGAGCCGTCGACTCGCGACAGCTCATCAATGGCGGTCACGTACTCTACATACCCCATGCCCGCCCCGCCGTACTCGGTGGGAAAAATCGTTCCCAGCAGTCCGAGCCGGCCAAGTTCCTTTACCGTCTCAAGCGGAAAGTCTCCCGCTTCGTCCCATTCCATCACATGCGGCAAAATTTCCCGCTGGGCAAACTCGCGGACGCTCTTCTGCAAGTGCAATTGCTCTTCATTGAGTAGGAAATCCAAGACCGCCTCCGGCTGGTTAGCGCCCGCCCATGCCAGGGCCACGCGCGATGAGGAACCTTAGATTAAAGCACACGCAGCAGAAGGAGGGAAAGTTACCCATCGCGGGAGGGTGCGGCGCCCTGCTCACAGTGAACGCTTTGGACAATTAGGTTAGTGATGGATGTGCTGCATCACGGCGCAACTGATGTGACCCAGCACGAACCAAAATGCAGCCAGCAGCACAGCTTTAACGGTGGGATTCATGCTTTCATGATGCCACAAGCGTTGAATGGTTCAGGCGTTTCCGGACACCGGCTCCAGAATAAAACGGCCAAACACCTCGTTGGATATCATCTTTCCACGCCCAGTAAGCCGAACGATGTCTCCAATGCGCTCAATCAAACCGTCTCGCACACTATCCGCGATGACGCCGGAAAACGTATCCACGCGATCTCCACCGAATTTTTGCTCCGCTTCACGCAAGCTGACGCCACGCATTAAGCGTAGTCCGAGAAAGAAATACTCCTCCAACGACCCTGTAACGCTCACCGCATTTACAGCGTTGCGTTCCCCTGCAACAAAGCCCTCGAGTGAATCCGGCGTAGAAAATCGCACGGCGCCTTCACCTCTAGCTCGCAGCATGGAATGCGCATCCACCCCAAATCCCAGATAAGGCTGCCGGGTCCAATACTTCAAGTTGTGCCGCGACTCGCGCCCCTGCTGCGCAAAATTGGATATCTCATACTGAGCAATCCCGTCTGCTCCCAAGCGCTCGCAAGCCGTTTCGTAGAATTCTGCTGTTAGATCGTCATCCGGAACATGATGCGCGTGATAACGCGTTCCTCCCGCTAACAATTCCCTGCCTAAACGCGAATCGTCGTCCACTTCGAGCATGTACACGCTCACGTGCGGCACGCCGGAAGCAATCGTCTCGTCCAACGAATAGTTCCAGCTTTCTCTTGTCTGGTGCGGAAGCCCTGCAATCAAATCAAGGCTGATGTCGTCAAACCCTGCAGCTCGCAAAGCCGCGATGTCGTCAATCACCCTGGACCGCTTGTGCAAGCGCCCCACCGACGCTACTTCTTTGTCGACAAACGATTGCACGCCAAGGCTGATGCGGTTGACCCCGCTTCGTACAAACAACTCGATGATGTGGGGCGAAAGCGTGCCGGGAGCGCACTCCACCGTAAATTCCGTCCCTGGCAGCACATCGAACTTGTCTCGAATCGTCGCGAACAATCTATCGAGCTGTCCAACGTCGAGCACCGTCGGCGTACCCCCGCCGAAGTAAATCGAATCGACTGTTCGCTCGAAGTCGCCCCCTGCATCCCTAGCCATCTGTTCAGCCCCGCGCAGATCCGAGCAAACTTTCTCAACATAGGCATCGAATTTCGAGCGCGAGAATACGTCGGAAGCGAAGTTGCAGAAGCTGCATTTGCTACGGCAAAACGGCACCGAAAGATACAAACCAAGGGGCATGTGCTTTAATTATCCCACTTGAGCGTGTCCACAAAGCCCGCAGATGCATCTGATTCAGCCTTGCTCCCACGCGTAGTTATCACTGGAATGGGTGTGGTCAGCCCAAACGGCATCGGAAAAGAGGCATTCGGCCGCGCCGTTCTCGCGGGTGAATCCGGTATCAAGCGTATTTCACGCTTCGATCCATCGAGTCTCCCAGTTCACATAGCGGGCGAAATTCCGGGCTTCGATGAACTCGCCTGGGTTGACGCTCGCGAGCGCAAGCATGTGTCCAGAGTAGTCCCGCTCGCGATCGCCGCTTCCGCGGAGGCGATCCGCGACGCCGGGATCAATCCCGAATCGCTTTCGATGGACGAAAAACGCGAAGTCGGAGTCATTCTCGGAACCGGCGGTGGCGCTCAGGAATTCTCCGAAGAGCAGTACCGGCTCTGGCATTCCGGTCACATCAAGCAGGTGAGCCTGTTCTGCATTCCCAGCGGCACGATGGGCACGATTCCGAGTGAAGTCAGTATGCGCTTCGGCTTTCGCGGATACAGCCACGTCGTCACTGCGGGATGCACTTCCTCAACCGATGCCATCGGCTACGCCTTGCAGCACATTCAGGCTGGCGTGCTTCCCATGTTTCTTGTGGGCGGCGTCGACGCGCCAATCACGCCTGGAATCATCAAAGGTTACACCCTTCTACGTGCCCTCACTCAATCGTGGAACGACGCTCCCGAGCGCGCCTCGCGGCCATTTTCCGCGGACCGTGATGGCTTCGTTCTTGCCGAAGGCTCGTGGATGTTCATCGTGGAAGAATATGAACATGCCCGGGCACGAGGCGCAAAAATCTACGCGGAGATCACGGGATACGGTTCCACGTGCGAAGCCTTCCATCGCGTGCGTATGAGCGATTCGCCGGAAGAACCGGCCCGCGCCATCAGCCTCGCTCTGGCGGAAGCAAAATTGTCGCCAGCGGACATTCAATATGTCAGCCTGCACGGGACCTCCACCGAAATGAACGATCGCGTCGAAACCCGCGCCGTGAAGCTCGCGTTGGGCGATCATGCTAAACAAATTCCCATGTCGGGGTTGAAATCGCAGATCGGCCACGCTCAGGGTGCCTGCGGATCGGCCAGCGTGGCCGCCACCCTCATCGCGATGGAACAGGGCAAGCTTCCTCCGACTATCAATCTGGATGTCCCAGACCCCGAGTGCGATCTCGACTACATCCCCGAACCCGGCCGCTCCGCCGACATTCGCAACGCCATCTGCAATTGCGTCGGCTTCGGATCAAAAAATTCTGCGCTGATCATCAGTAAAGTCGAGTAAGCAAACCTTTTCCATCCGCGCCCCGCGCTTGCCCATCTAAGATAAGAATTGAATGTTCTCCCGCCGAGCCCAGTCGTTTCTAGGAGTAACGCGACGCGGAACCTGCTGTAGGTAACAACTGTAAAGCCATGGCCCAGGAAGAAGAAGTATTAGGTAAAGCCTATGACAGCCGCCTTATGAAGCGGTTGCTCACTTACCTGCGCGCTTACCGCTGGCAGACGACGACCGCGCTCGCCTCCATCTTTTTAAAAGTTGGAGCCGATGTGCTTGGGCCATACCTCACGCTCGTCGCAATCGACAAATACCTTTCACCCGTGTCGAAGATGAGCACGCCGCTCAACCGCTACCTCAGCGACCAGCCACTCGTCGGAATCGGCCAGATCGCCGCGCTATACGTGAGCCTGCTCGTCTTCAGCTTTCTACTGGAATACCTGCAGACCTATTTCATGCAGTGGACCGGCCAGATGGTGATGTTCGACCTGCGCGCGCAAATCTTTCGCCATCTTCAGCGCCTCGATGTCGCCTACTTCGATAAAAATCCCGTCGGGCGCCTCGTCACCCGCGTCACGTCGGATGTCGACGCGTTGAACGACATGTTCACTTCCGGCGTGGTTTCGCTCTTCGAGGACGTTTTCGTCCTCGCCGGAATTATCATCATCATGCTGAAAATCGACTGGAGCCTGGCTCTGGTCACATTTGCGGTGTTGCCATTCATAGTGTTTGCCACCAAGATTTTTCGAGATCGGGTCCGCGATTTCTACCGCCAGATCCGCACTGCCATCGCCCGCATCAACGCTTACCTGCAAGAGCACGTCAGCGGAATGATGATCCTGCAACTCTTCAATCGTGAAGAGCGTGCGTATGAGAAATTTTCAGAAGTCAACGCCATCCACATGGAGGCATACAAAGGCACCATCCTCACCCACGCGGTTTACTACCCGGTCGTTGAAGTGCTGTCCTCCATCGCCATCGCCAGCGTGATCTGGGTCGGCGGGCGCGGCGTGCTGCGCGGCGCAATCGGCATCGGGGTGCTCGCTGCGTTTATCCAATATGCCCAACGTTTTTTTCGGCCCATTCAGGATTTTAGTGAGAAATACAACATTCTCCAGGCTGCCATGGCGTCAAGCGAGCGCATCTTCAAGTTGCTCGATACTCCAGTGGAAATTGTTTCGCCTGCCACCCCCAAATTAGCCGACGGCCCCGGTCGCATAGAGTTCGACCACGTTTGGTTCGCTTACCGGACGATTGGCGATCAACCCGACTGGATTCTCCGCGATGTGAGTTTCGCCATTGAACCCGGACACACCGTCGCCATTGTCGGGCACACCGGGGCCGGCAAGACCACGATCATTTCTTTGCTGATGCGCTTTTACGATGTGCAACAAGGCGCAATCAAAATTGATGGCGTCGATATTCGAGAGATGGATTTGGCGGAATTGCGCAGTCGCTTCGGCGTCGTCCTGCAGGACCCGTTCCTGTTCACTGGAACGATCGAGAGCAACATTCGGATGGGCACCAGTCGAATTCAGCCAGCCGACATCGAAAAGGCCGCTGAAGACGTGAATCTGGTCGACTTCATCCGCACCCTTCCCAACGGTATGAAAGAAGAAGTACGCGAGCGCGGAAGCACGCTCTCGACCGGACAGAAGCAGCTCATTTCTTTCGCCCGCGCCCTCGCCCACAACCCGAAGATACTCATCCTCGACGAAGCCACTTCGAGCGTCGACACCGAAACCGAATTTCGCGTGCGCGAAGCCCTGAACAAAATGGTTGCGGGACGCACTTCCGTCGTCATCGCCCATCGGCTCTCGACCGTCCAGCGCGCCGACAAAATCATCGTCATGCACAAAGGCAAAGTCCGCGAGATGGGGACGCACCAGGAACTCCTCGCGCAGCGCGGTATCTATCACAAGCTTTATCAACTGCAATACAAAGATCAAGAACTACCCGCGCCATCCAATCAACCCGTGGCCGCCGGAGGGAACTAAACCGTGTGGCGGGGGCGCCTCGCCCGCGTATGGGCGAGTATCTTTTGCGGAAGCTCTGAGATAATTCTGGAATGCCATCCCTGCATTTCGCTCCCAAATCCTCCGCCTTAATCCTGATCGAC
Source organism: Terriglobia bacterium (assembly GCA_963771505.1). Classification (GTDB taxonomy): domain Bacteria; phylum Acidobacteriota; class Terriglobia; order Terriglobales; family Acidobacteriaceae; genus JAJPHW01. The sequence continues at coordinate 232,363 of CAVYTO010000002.1, read as the reverse complement.
CTGCAAAATGGCATCACCAGCAGGCAACTGGCCCCTTACTCTTCCGCCGATGTTGTCAGCCGGGCGAAACAACTCGCCACCGAACTTCGCCGCCGCGGATCAACCATCGTATTCGTTCACGTCCTCATGTCTGAAGTTCTCTCACTTCCCGTGGATTCTCCGACTCGCGATCCTAACGCGCCGCCTCCGCCGGCGAGCGCGTCCGAACTGCGCGAAGACCTCGACCGGCAACCGGAGGACCTTATCATCACTAAACGGCAGTGGGGAGCATTTTACGGCACGGAACTCGGCCAACAATTGCACCGACGAGGCATCCGTACGATCATCATCGGCGGAATCGCCACCAACTTCGGCGTGGAATCAACCGCCCGCGCCGCGTTCGATCGGGGTTACGAGCTGATATTCGTGGAAGATGCCATGAGCAGCTTCAGCGCGGACGCACACCAGTTCGCCACCCAAACTATCTTTCCTCGCATGGGCCGTGTTCGGTCCACACAGCAAGTGCTCGAAGCTGCGTAAACCTGAAACAAGATCTAGCGCCTTACTAGAAACGGCACATCGCTCCCGAGACTCCCGCTCGGCCCGGCTACGCTAACCTCTCCGGTGAGCGAGACCTGGCGGTGACCGTACAATCCTGGGCGCTCTAAACACGAAAGGATGATGGCAAGCCGAGCCTTCACCTAATTGACTCTCACCCTCTAACCCTCTAGCATTCTTTTCGAATGCTTGGCGAGACAATATCCCACTACCAGATCACCGAGAAACTCGGCGGTGGCGGGATGGGCGTTGTCTACAAAGCAGAAGACATCAAACTGCATCGTGCCGTTGCGCTGAAATTCCTGCCCAGCGACGTCGCCAACGATCCGCAATCGCTCGCCCGTTTTGAGCGCGAAGCCCAGGCAGCCTCGGCCTTGAACCACCCCAACATTTGCACAATCTATGAGATTGACGACCACGACTCCCGCGCGTTTATTGCCATGGAGTTTCTGGATGGATCTACGCTTAAGCACAAAATTGGCGGCCGTCCGCTAGAGATCGATGCCCTGCTCACACTAGCGATCGAGATCGCAGACGCTCTCGATGCCGCCCACTCCGAAGGGATCGTTCACCGCGACATCAAGCCTGCGAATATCTTCGTCACTAAACGCGGCCACGCGAAAATTCTCGATTTCGGTTTGGCGAAGGTAGCCGCCGGGCGCTCGAGCAGCCAATCGATGGCCACGCAGACCATTGATGGCGACCACCTAACCAGCCCCGGCACCATGCTTGGCACTGTCGCATATATGTCGCCAGAGCAGGTTCGCGCACGCGATCTTGACGCCCGCACCGACTTGTTCTCGTTCGGCGCCGTGCTCTATGAAATGGCCACGGGCGATGTGCCTTTCCATGGTGAGAGTTCAGCGGTGATCTGTGAGGCGATCATGAATCGCGCCCCGGTTCTCGCCGTCCGGTTAAACCGCGACATTCCGCCGAAACTCGAAGACATCATCAACAAAGCGTTGGAGAAAGATCGCAATCTGCGCTACCAGCACGCGTCGGAAATGCGTGGCGATCTGCAACGCCTCAAGCGCGATACCGAAAGCGGCCGTTCCGCGGTCTCTTCAATGTCAGCGGAGCAGGGAGCGTCGTCGATTTCCGGATCGGCGGGCTCAAATCAAAGCGCTGCGGCTTTTTCATCAACTCAAGCAACTGCGCCTCGCATCGGTTACTTCAGCAGGATCGCCGGCGGAGTCACAGTCATCTTCGCTTTGGTTGCGGGAATTTTGCTCTGGCAACGCAATACCCACGTACTTCCCGCCGCCAATGCAGCCAATCCGACCGCGGTGGCAGTGCTTCCCTTCCAAAACCTGGGCGGTGACAAAGACACAGATTTCCTGCGTCTCGCTTTGCCCGATGAAATTGCCACTGCGCTGAGCTTCGTCCGAACGTTGTCGATTCGTCCATTTGCGACCACCAGCAAATACACCGACGCCAATCTAGACCTGCAAAAAGCCGGGCGCGAGATGCACGTCACCGACATCATCACCGGGCACTATCTAAAAGAAGGCGATCAACTTCAGGTCACGCTCGAAGCCGTGGATGTCGAGAACAACCGGACACTCTGGCGCGACACCCTTAGCGTCGCCTCGCCCGACATGATCGCCATGCGCTCACAAATCTCCGCCAAGGTTCGTCAGGGGATACTTCCTGCCCTGGGCGCGAGCAGCGATTCCTCCGATGGGGCTACGCGTCCTAATAACGAGGAAGCCTACGACCTTTATCTTCGCAGTCTGTCGCTGGGAAACGATCCCGCGCCCAACAAAGAAGCGATCCCCATGCTGGAACGCGCCGTGGGACTCGATCAAACCTATGCTCCCGCGTGGAGCGTACTCGGCCGCCGCTACTATCTTGACGCCCAGTATGGTGGCGGCGGAGAAGCTCAGTATCAGAAGGCCACCGTCGCATTGGATCGCGCCCTCGCGCTCGACCCAGACCTCGCTTTAGCATCCGGGCAACTCAGCGCAATTGAATCCGAACGAGGCGATGTGGTCAAGGCCTACAAGACCGCGACTGATTTATTACGGCGTCATCCCGATAACGCGTTGGCTCATTTCGTGAAGGGATATGTTTTGCGCTATGGCGGCCAGCTCGAAGAGTCTGCCCGGGAATGTGAACGAGCTCTCTCCATCGACTCCGGCAACTATATCTTTCGCTCGTGCGCGTTCACCTTCGGCCAGATGGGCAATCCCTCGCGGTCCATCGATTTCCTCAACCGCGACGCCGGGTCGATCTGGTACAACCGAAACCTAATCCAAGACCTCTGGCGCGCGGGCAAATTCGAAGAGGCGAAGCAGGCTTCGTCCAAGGTTCCGGGTATCTTCGGCACGATTGATGTCTCCTGTTCTCAGCGGATGGCTTCCGGACAGCCGCTGCCTGCTGAGGTTGAACGCTCAATAAGGGATCGCGAACCGGACATGATTGCCAACATCGACTCTGAGAACCGTTACATTTTTGCTGCCAACATGGCTTTCTGCGGCGAGAAGGATATTGCCTTGCGTCTGCTCAAGAGCGCCATTGACGGCAACTATTGCGCTTACACGGCCATGCAAAAAGACCCTCTTCTCGCGACCTTGCGAAACATGCCTGAATTCGCGACCGTCCTCGCTTCCGCCAAACAATGCAGCGACAAGTTTTCCGCCGAAATCACTAAACCTTGACCGCTTTATAGCGCACACCCACGCAGCGTGCGCAACTTTCCCGCCCGTTTCCGCAAACTCTTTCACGTTGACCGACCGCTTGATTGGCCCTACGATAACCACTATTTCGCTCGGCACTTAAGGAGATCGACGTTGTTTAAATCAAAGCTATCTTTCCTGGGAAATCTGCTGGCCGGCCTGATTTGTGCGGCCGCTTCTATCGCCTCACCGGCGCAAACTATAACCACCTTTGACGCCCCCGGGGCAGGGACTGGTTTCGACCAAGGCACATTCGGGTCTTCCATCAATTCTGCCGCTACCGTCACCGGCTACTACTCCGACTCTTCTTCGGTTTCCCATGGCTACGTGCGAGCCGTCAGCGGAACCATCACTACCTTCGACGTGTCGGGCTCCGGCACTGGCAAAGACCAGGGCACCGTCGGTAGAGGCATTAACACTGCGGGTACGATTGCCGGCTACTATATCGACTCTCGTACTGTGAGCCATGGCTTTGTCCGCTCGCCCAGTGGAAGCATATCGACGTTCGATGCGCCCGGAGCGGGCACGCTGATAAATCAAGGCACGATAGGTTTCGGGATCAACACTGCCGGCACCATAACCGGATATTTTTATGACTCCGGCGGGGTCCACCATGCATTCGTACGGACCGCGGCTGGAGCCATCACGACCTTCGACGCCCCCGGTGCGGGAACCGCAGGTGGCGAGGGCACCGCAGCGCTACAAATCAACACAGCAGGTGTCATCGCTGGATACTACATAGACTCAAGCTTCGTCTATCATGGCTTCATTCGCGCCACCAACGGCGCGTTCACAGTGATTGACGCCCCCGGCGCGGGAACGGGCCTGGCACAGGGCACAGTGGGTGGGGCCTTGAATACAGCAGGGACCGTCGTCGGAATTTTCTTCGATTCCGCCGGGGTTCAGCACGGTTTTCAACGCGCCACCAACGGCACCATCACCACCATCAACGCCCCCGGCGCTGGCTCCGGCAAGAATCAGGGCACCGAGGCTTTCGGCATCAGCACTTCCGGGATAGTTGTGGGTACAGACTTGGATTCCGGGACCGTCAGCCACGGCTTTGCTCGTACTCCCACCGGCCAGATTGTTGCCATCAACGTGCCCGGAGCTGGGAGCGGCTTCAACCAAGGAACTTCGGGTTACGTCATCAGCGTAGCAAGCCATATCTACATATCTGGCAACTACGCGGACTCCGGGACCGTGCACCACGGATTTCTGTTAGTGAAGTAAGCGACCCGTTCTGGCGCATGCCGCGTGGACAAACCTGTCCGCGCGGCGGTCGCTCGGGTATGCGGGCCAACCTGTGTCTCCGCTCAGGATCACGTTGCCACTTATCGCTACCGAGTTCGAGCCCGAGCGGCTCATATTCTGGAGTTGAGCGGTCTGAGTCATGATTAGAGTGGTGTACCGGTGAGATAGCGTGGTTGAGATTTAGTTGCAATTGACTGCGCGGAGGGGCGAGCAGTTGGGGATTTATCCGACCGTTTGACGTTTCGGATGAAAGCCCCAGCCCTTCGACTTCGCTTAGGGCAGGCGGGACGGCGGTCCCTACGGGTATTTGCAGACAGGAATTGTGTGGGCGGGATCGGGGAGGGCGGTGGATCCGAGACAGGTTCGACTCGGATCCACACTTCCAACGTCTATTTTGCGGCGGATCCGCCTTTGGCCTTCATTTGCACGAAGGGCATCACGCTGGGCACGCCGTTCGAATTCACGATTACCAGCATGTAGTAGCCCGGAGGCGCGATGTTGGTGGACCCGGGCGACAGCGCGGTGATGGAACCGTTGCCAATCCTGAACTTCAGATCAAGATATCGGTTATCGTCCATATGGTTGGCGTGAGTGGTCGCGGTCGGCGGAAGCAACGCGATGCGTTTGATGCTCGCGGCGTCCGGCGTGGTGATGGTGAATTGCGCGTTGTAGCCGAGAGTTGTCGGCGCAGCCGTGATGCTCGGGCGCGCTCCCTTGAACAAGTACGGCGGGCTGTAGATTTCGTAGGAGTTCTCGAGCGATTTGCCGCTGTCAGAACCCGCGGAGAGAATGCGTCCATCTGGCAGCAGGACGGCCGAAGAGTGATATCCACGGCTGCCAACCTGGGGAGCCATTTCTGTCCAGGTGTTGGCGACAGGATCGTAAATTTCAGGAATCTCGATCGGCGAGGTGTAGTCGGAGGCCTGATTTCCGCCGATTGAAATGAGAGTTCCATCGGGCAGGTAAATGAAGTTCATGTTGTAGCGCGGAATGTTCATCGGCGCTAGATATGTCCACACCGGGGCAGTCTGAGAAAGATCGATCACTTCGGTGGTAGCCGTCGGGGTGCCGCCGCCGTCGCCAATTGTTTCCGCGCCGCCGGCAACCATGACTTTCTGCGAGTCCGGCAGAATGACAGAGTTGGCATGAGCACGCGGGTAGGTGTTCATGTTAGCGACGAATGCCCACGTCTGGGCTGCGGTGTTGTACATCCAACTGTCCTGCCGCGGGGCCGCATAGAAGACGTTTCCGTTCGGTTGCAGGGTCATAAGCGGATAGTCATCCGGGTTGTGCGGCATTTGCGCGGCCTTAGGCAGAAGCGTCCAGGAATTTGTCGTCGGGCTGTAAATTTCCATGGCGCGGACAATGTTCTTGCCCGCAGCGTCGGTTCCGGCCAGAGCGAGAATATTGCCATTCGCCAGACGAACCGTACTGGGATACCAGCGGGCGTTCGCCATCGGCGGGCCCACCGTCCAGGTGCTGCTGGCTGGATTGAAGAACGTCGTATTCGGAATGCCTGCATCGGCCGGGAATTGGCCATCATTCAAACCGCCGTCGACGAGCAGGCGTCCGTCTGGAAGGAATGATTGTCCGGCGCAGAAAATATCCGTCGGAAAAGGCAGCGTGAGATCGGTGACCGCATTGGTGGTCGGGTTCCAGATGCGGGCCGGTGCCGGTCCGCCAGCGCGCCCAATCGGATATCCCCACAGCAGAACATTGCCGGTGTTAAGCAGAGCGGCATGGATGCCGATCATGCCCAGGCTTTGCGGCGCAGACCACTGTCCAAGGTTCGGCGGAGCAGTGGTGGTGACGGTGACGGGGTTCACACCCGAACGATTCTGGAAGGAAGCGGTAATGCTAGCGCTGCCTGCGCCAACTGCGGTAACTAATCCGGTCGTGCTAACAGTGGCGACTGCTGTATTGGACGACTTCCATTTTGCGGTTTGCGTTACATCCTGCGAGGTCGCGCCGCCGTAAGATGCGGTCGCGTTAAATTGCTGGGTGGTGCCGGTCTGCATTGCCCAGTTCGCCGGGGTCACGTAAACCACAGTCAATGTCGCCGGGATAGTAGTCAAAGAACTGCTTCCGGCTACTCCCTGGTAGGTGGCGGTGATGTTTACGGTGCCTGCTCCAGTCGCAGTTACCAAACCCATGGTCGGAGTTACCGTCGCCACGGTGTTGTCGGCCGAAGACCACTGAGCCTGCTGGGTGATGTAAGTCTGGCTGCCGTCAGAATAGTTCGCATAAGCGGTGAATTGCCGATTCGCCATGACGGGCAATTGTGCGGGCACATTCTTATCGAGAATCTGAACAAGGCTGACGGACGTCAGTGTCTGCGCGAAAGAAGCTGGGGCCAAGAGCAAGACGATCGAAAACGCCATCACCAGTGCGATAAATAAGGAAGGTAGACTGCGAGAGACATTGCGCCGATGATTCGATAACGGTTTCATCCATTGCTCCTTGATAATTTTTGCCCCGGTTCGACCTGCTGGTTGATAAGAAATCAGCGTAGGCTCAGTGCTTTGGGGGGACGGCAGTAACCTTTCCATCAGGGAAAAGTCCGCCACAGAAATTATGGCTTGCGTCAATGGGATAGTCAATGAGGCCGAAAGACTCTATCCCGTAGGCCTATGCTGCTCCCATGCCCAAGCCGTTGAAACAATGTTTTCTATCGATCTTTTGGCGTTCCAGCTCAGGAGTTGACGTGCTTTCTCGGGATCGGCAACCAGTTCGGCCGGATCTCCCTGTCGCCTGTCAGTGATGATGGAGGGCACGGCGCGACCGGTGACACTCTCGATAGTCTCGATAATTTCACGCACGGAACGCCCATGTCCGGAACCCAAATTCAGCGCAACCGACTCGCCATTGCCCAGGTATTTCAGCGCTTGCACATGGGCATCCGCCAGGTCGGAGACATGAACATAGTCGCGAATGCAGGTTCCGTCGGGGGTCGAGTAGTCATCGCCCATGATCTCGAGCGGCCCTCTTGTTCCGCGTAACGCGGCAAATGCAGAAGGGATGAGATGAGTTTCAGGCGAGTGCATCTCGCCGACTCTTCCCTTTTCATCGGCTCCCGCGGCATTAAAGTAACGAAGCGAGACAAATCGCAAGCCGTGTTGAATGTCGTGAGAAGCGAGGGCGCTTTCGAGGCCTAGCTTAGTCTCGCCGTAGGGATTAATGGGCAGCAACGGCGAGGATTCTGTGATCGGTATTGTTTTCGGAATTCCGTACACCGCGCAGCTGGACGAAAACACAAATTTTCTTACCTGCGATCGAATTACCGCGTCGAGAAAAATGAGTCCATCCTGCAAATTGTTTTTGAAGTATTTTTGCGGCACAAGAACCGATTCACCAACGTAAGCATGGGCAGCAAAGTGGATGACTGCATCGACACGAGCCAGCAGCGGGGCAAGCTTCGCAGTATCCGAAATGCCGCCTTCGACCAGTTCAAAACCGCTGGCGAGGCGCCGAAAACCCGTGCACAAATTGTCATACAGAATTGGCGTGTACCCGTTGTCGCGAAGCGCGTGGGCAGTGTGACTGCCAATGTACCCCGCACCGCCGGTGACTAGGACGCACCTTGATCTATCATCCGTGTGCAAGTCAGCAGTTTAGCAACAGGTGCGCGAGGGCGGACAGCCGAGGGACATTAATCGTGTTCTGACTCGCCCATTTCGGAACGTGGCTGGTATCCCTTGCAGGCGAACACCGGGAGTCGGGGGTACTTCGGGAACTCCGGATCAGTGAGGGAGAGCTGGCACAGAAGAAAAACCGATCCGCGATCCGATTCGATTCTCCGCGCGTGGACGCAGTTTGAGCACAGCCCGACAGCGAGAATTTGCGCAGGATTCTGCGTCAATTGAGGTCCTCACACTGTGCGCCCCGTCGAGTCGGGGCGCGACGATCAGCGTGTGGCAAGATCGCTAGCGCTGATCGAGCGGAATGTAGCGGTTGGGGTACGCGGGCCCGATGTAGTCCGCTCGAGGGCGGATCAATCGATTATCGTCGAGCTGTTCGATCACGTGTGCGGCCCATCCGCTGATGCGGGAAACGGCGAAGATCGGGGTGAACAAGTCGACGTCAATTCCCAGCGTGTGATAAGTCGACGCCGAATAGAAATCGACGTTGGCGTTCAGCTTCTTTTCCTTTTTAATGTACTCCTCGATCGCGTGCGACATGTCGTACCACTGGCTCTGCCCGCTCGATTGGCAGAGGTCGCGGGACATTTTGCGCAGGTGGGTGGCCCGCGGGTCTTCGGTGTGATAAACGCGATGTCCGAAACCTGGAACTTTCTTCTTGTCGGCCAGCATCTTCTTTACGTATGCAACCGGTTCTGCGCCCTCAGCGTTAATCGCCTCCAGAATGTGAAATACCGCTTCATTCGCGCCGCCGTGGAGCGGCCCTTTCAGCGCGCCAATTGCCGAGGTCACTCCCGAGTGCATGTCGGAGAGAGTGGCAGCGGTGACGCGAGCGGCAAATGTGGATGCGTTGAGTTCGTGGTCCGCATGCAAAATAAGCGCGATGTCCAATGCTCGTTCGGCGGTTTCGCTAGGCTTCTTGTCGTTCAATTGCAGAAGGAAATTCGCGGAGTGCGAAAGCGAACGGTCAGGTTCAACAACATTCTTGCCTTTGCGCAAACGGGCGTATGCAGCCACGATCATCGCGATCTGCGAAGTCAGCCGGATCGCCTTATTCACATTGGCGTCGTGATCGTTCTTCTTGTCCTCGGGGTCGTAAAACGACAGCGCTGACACAGCCGTACGCAGAACATCCATGGGCACGGCAGACTTTGGAGCGTTCTTCAGCAGCGTAATAATGGCTGGATCGAGAATGCGCTCGGCGGCCATCTTGGCCCGCAGATCTTTGAGTTCCGCGGCTTTGGGCAAGCGGCCAAACCAAAGCAGATAACAAGTCTCTTCAAAATTGGAATGGTCAGCCAGTTCATGAATATCAATGCCGCGATAGGCGAGCACTCCGGCGTCGCCGTCGATATAGCAAATGCTGGAGGTGGTTGCAACGACTCCCTCGAGGCCTTTGGGAGCTTGTGTGGTCGGGCTGGACATGAAACCTCACTTCAGTGTGATTGATTTTTGTGGCGTCGCCGGGAGGGGCGACGCATGGAACTGCAACCCTCTTTTATACGCCAAAGGCGAGCAAGTTTCCAACCGCGAAAGGTCATGGTGCCAGTGCAACCATTCTTGACAGCCGCAATTTACTGGTTCTACTTCACCCCTCGTTACTTCGCAAGGACCGACCCATCATAGCGTTCTCAAACTTGATGCCCGGTTTGACTCGGACGGGTACAATCGCTTTAGTCCCGCATTCATCGCAGCGACAAATGAGACAGTGGCTCACCATTTCGGTGGTTTTGTGGATCGCAGCCATTGCCTTGGCTGCCGATCAGCCGCCTGCTACACCTTTGATTCCTTGTCCTGTGGGCGACGCCAGTTCCGGACCGTGTAACCCATCCAAACAGGATTTAAAGAAGGCAAAGACTGCGTTTTCAAAGGCTATGAAGTTGTCGACTGAGAAACGCGGCGACGAAGCTTTGGAAGAATTCAACCGGGCCGTCCAGCTATCGCCCAAGAATGAAGAGTATGTGACAGCCCTTGCCATGGCACGCCAGCAAATGGTCTTTCAATATTTGCAGAGCGGCAACCAGGCGATGCTGTCGAACCATACCATCGAAGCGCAAAGTGATTTTGGCCGGGCGCTACGCCTCGATCCCGACAACGACTTCGCCCAGCAACGCATGAAAGACGCGTTGAGCGAATGGAATCCAGCAAGTGCCGCCCCGGCAGTACAAGTGATCGATTCGCCTGAAGTGAGGCTCGCGGCCAACGACTCCAAACATGATTTCCATTCACGGGGCGACAGCCGCCAGCTAATCGAACAAGTAGCGCAAGCCTACGGCATCTCGACGATGGTTGATGACAGCGTACCCTCGCGGCGCGTATGGATGGACATCGATAACGCCGATTTCTACACGGCTATACAAGCAGCGTGCGCGGTGGCCAAGTGTTTCTGGTCACCTTTGGGCGACAAGCAAATCATCGTGGCGCTCGATACAGTTGACAACCATCGTCAGTTTGATCAGATGGCCCTGCGGACGTTCGAGTTCACATCCCTGGCCGCGCCGACTGAATTGAACGATATTGCCAACGCATTGCGCACTGTTTTCGAAATGCGCTTTGTTTCGGTGCAATCGCAGGGTAACCACATTACCGTCCGCGCACCGCAGAACACCGTGGATGCGGCCACCCGATTCGTCGAAGACCTGAACAATATGCAACCCCAGGTAATGCTGGACATTCAGGTGTTCCAGCTCGACCACACGTTCATGCGCGATATTGGAGCGCACCTCCCCAACAATTTCAATCTCTACAATCTGCCCGCAGCCGCTCTTGCCGGGCTGGCGGGACAAAGCCTGCAAAGCATCCTGAATCAGGCGTCTTCTGGCGGCTTGAGCGCGCTTTCGTCCGGCGGACTCGCCGGTCTGCTGTCGCAATTGCAGAGTGGCACCGGAATCTTCAGTCAGCCGCTTACAACATTTGGCGGCGGTCTCACCCTCTCGGGGCTAAGTCTCGATCAATTAAAAGTTTCTCTATCGTTGAATGAAAGTTCGGTGCGCTCGCTGCAACACGCGATGCTTCGCGTGGCTCAGAACAACGAAGCAGTATTCAAAATTGGAGAACGCTATCCCGTCTTAACGGCAAGTTTTTCGTCCTCTGTGAACACATCGGCGATTTCCCAACTGCTGGGCCAGTCTGGCAACAGCGCTCTCGCGGGCATTGCGAACAGCCTGGGCGGAGGCAGTTTGCAAACGCCTTTTCCTTCGTTTCAATTCGAAGATATAGGCCTGAACATGAAAGCCAAGCCCGCTATTTTTGGCGATTCCACGATCGCGCTTGCGCTCGATATCGAGCTTCGGTCGCTGGGATCGGCGTCGGTCAACGGCGTCCCAGTGATTTCCAATCGTGAATATAAAGGCAGCATTCAATTAAAAGATGGCGAGCCCGCCATCGTTATGAGCAACGTGAGCCGTACCGAGCAGCGCAGCATGACCGGGATTCCGGGATTAGGATTTGTTCCGGTGCTCAATCAAGCGCTGGTTGAAAACAGCAAGACGACCGAAGACGACGAACTCCTCGTAACGATCACCCCGCATCTGGTGAGCCACCCTTACCGCGACAACATGACGTCGCCGGAAATCTGGGTCAGCAAATAGGCGTTGCTTGTGCGGCTACTTCCCTGCCGCCTGCTGTTTCGGGCTGCCGGTATCGTTAGCGGCAAAATCCACAAGAGCTTTCAGAATCGGATCGGGCAATTGACCGAGGCTCGCTACTTTTCTGCCGTTGATGAACAGCGTCGGAGTGGAGTTGAGTTCGAGAGATTTTGCAAGGTCCGCAGAAGCCTCGACCCGCGTTTGCGTGTCTGGTTTAGCGGCGCAGACGGCGATGTCTTTCCCGTTGACGCCCGAGGTGGTGGCGATGCCAGTCAGTTTTTCGTCAGCGTTCGATGCCGTGATGTCGCTTTGCGCGTCATAGGTGCCTTGAACAAACTTCCAGAACGCGGGATTTGAAGCGCGTCCTACACAGTCGGCGTAAGCGGCTGCCTTGGCGGCCCAGTCGTGCATTGGCAGCGGCAGGCTTTGATAGATGAATCGGACATTCGGCTCATCAGCCAGCATCTTGTCGATCTTCGGTTGGGCCTCTTTGCAATGCGGGCACTGCAAATCGCTGAATTCGACAATTGTTACTGGCGCATTGGCTGGCCCTTTGGAGGGCCCGTTCGCCTTTTGCAGTTTCTGCCTGTCTGCTTCAAAAGGACGCGAGCCAAAAGGGATTACATCCCCAATGAGGGCGTGCGTGCCATCGGAACCGACATAAAGTTTGTTGACCTGTTGTCCTTGCGTAGTGTTGAGCAATACCACGACTTCGGCGAGCCCCTCTACTTCCGCAGGTTTGATCTCGGCAACTTTGTAACTCACGGACGGGTCGTATCCGAACATCTGGTGAAGAAACGAATTGACCGCGTCTTCCGACGGCAACTTCACATCTTTCGCCGAAGTCTGCTCTTTGCTCTGCGCAGCGGCGAGAGTGGTCAAAATTAAGATAGCTAAGATCGTGCGAGCACGCGTCATGATTCCCTTTCGTTGCTTGAAATGATTTTGCCCGGTCAATCAGGGCCACGGGACCGAGAGTGAAACCGGATTCGCTATAAATTTCTCACTTAAAGTTCGTTCCTGGCGGCAATGGGAAAACGGCGTCCATAGCCAAAGGCCTTGGCGGAAATTTTCAAACCCGGCGCCGCCTGCTGCCGCTTGTACTCGTTGCGATCGACCATTCCGATCACGCGGCGAATCAGCGCAATGTCGAATCCCCGTTCCGACGCAATCTGCTCCGCAGCATGCATTTCCTCGACGTAGTCCTCAAGAATAGCATCGAGCACTTCATAGGGAGGCAGTGAGTCGCTGTCTTTTTGGTTGGCCCGCAACTCTGCCGACGGAGGTTTGTCAATCGTGGATTTCGGAATCACGGGGCTCCGCGAGTTTACATATTCGCTGAGGCGATATACCAGAGTCTTCGGAACATCGGAAATCACAGCCAGTCCGCCCGCCATATCTCCGTACAGCGTGCAGTAGCCAACTGCGGTCTCGCTCTTATTCCCGGTGCTCAACACGATCGCCCGGAACTTATTGGAGAGCGCCATCAACAACATTCCCCGCGCCCGCGCCTGAAGATTTTCTTCGGTAGCGTCGTCCGCGAGACCGGAGAAGACGGACCTCAAAACAGCTCGATAGGAGTCGAACACGCCGGTGATGGGCAGCGTCTCTTCACGTATACCGAGATTGGACGCCAGCTCGTGCGCATCCTCGATCGAGTGATTGGAAGAATACGGCCCGGGCATCGCCACGCCGATTACGTTCTCCGGACCGACCGCATCCACCGCAATCGCAGCCGTCAACGCGGAATCGATCCCGCCGCTAAGTCCGACGATCACCTTGCGGAATCCACATTTATGCACGTAATCCTTTGTGCCCAGAACCAGCGCCGCATAGACGCTGGCCTCTTCGCTGTCGGATGGCCCAACGCTCTGAGCGTGAATCTCTCCGGTATTAGCATCGGAATCAAAGTAGATGATGTCCTCTTCAAACGACTTGCCGCGGGCGATCACGTTGCCTGAAGCGTCCAACACCAGGCTTGATCCGTCAAACACGAGACTGTCATTGCCGCCCACTTGATTGACCATGGCAACGGGCACCTTCTGCCGGCGAGCGATTGCCGACAGCATGTCCTGCCGCAGTTGACGCTTGCCATACCAAAACGGCGAAGCGGAGATGTTCAGCAAAAACTTCCCGCCCGCCTGAATCAACGATTCGACGGGATCGACGGTGTAGAGGCGGTTGTCCCAGAAATTCTTATCGTTCCAACAATCCTCGCAGATGGTAAGTGCCATCTTTAGTCCGCCGAGAGTGAACAGGTCTTGGCTTTTGGCCGGGGCAAAATTACGGGCTTCGTCGAAGACGTCGTAAGTCGGCAACAGCATTTTCGATTGCACGAAAGCGATTTTTCCATCTTGTAGCAGTGCGGCAGAATTCATGACTGCTTTGCCGGTGTCGGCTTCCGCGGGAGTGACCAATCCGCAGATGACGGAGATACCGCAAGTCTCGGTAGCAATCTGCTCGGCGCTCTCGCGATTGCGGCGCACAAATTCCGCCCGCTCGACCAGGTCGCGCGGCGGATACCCGCAAATTGAGAGCTCTGGGAAAAGGATGAGGCCAGCGCCAGCGCCTTGCGCTCTTCGGGAAAACTCAATGATCTTGGCGGCGTTGCCGCTGAAATCCCCCACGGTGGGGTTGATCTGACCTAATGCGATCTTCACGTTTTTACTAGTGTAGCGGTGCGGTGGCCACTGCGGCAAAAAGGCGGCGTCAGCCTGGTTATCCCTGCTGCCACGGTCAGGACGCGTGCCGCGACTTTAAACGCCTGCGCTATAGTGATTGGTCATGGCTAAAACCAATAATGCTCCCATACGTACGGCCATCGCCATCATGGCTGCGGGCAAGGGCACGCGCCTGAAATCTAAGTTGCCCAAGGTTCTGCACGAAGTTGGCGGCAAGCCGCTGTTGGCTCACGTGATTACGGCCGCATCCAGGGTTGTAACGCCGAAAGATATTTTCGCGATTGTTGGGCACGAAGCAGAAAAAGTGCAGTCAGCCCTTGCCAGCACCGGGGTCGGCTTCATCTTACAGGCGGAACAGCGGGGCACCGGCCACGCCCTGATGGTGGCTCGCGATGCGCTTCAGGGTTACGACCAGGTAATCGTATTGTCGGGCGATGCTCCGCTAATCGCCTCATCCACGATCGAGAAATTGACGGAATTTCATCTCCAGAAAAAAGCGACAATGACCATCCTGACCGCTGAAGTCGACAATGCCTTCGGCTACGGACGCATCGTGCGCAAGTCGCCGCAAAGCCCCGACGTCAAGGCAATCGTGGAACAGAAGGCGCTCACCAAGTCACAGGAAAAGATTCGCGAGATCAATTCCGGGATTTATGCGTTCGATGCCAAAGCGCTGTTTGGGAATATCGACAAACTCAGCTCCCAAAATGTGCACAAGGAGTATTACCTCACCGACATGGCCGCCCTGCTGGTGAAAGCCAAACAGCGTGTCGTGGCTCTGATGACCGCCGACGTGAGCGAAGTGCTGGGTGGCAACACTCGTGCCGAACTAGTAGAGATTGACCGTTCGATCCGCACCGCGACGTGCAAACGTCTGATGGCGGAAGGGGCAACCATCTTCAATCCGGAGACCTGCGTGATTGACGATAGCGTGCAGATCGGTGAAGACACTGTAATCGAGCCATTCGTCCAACTCCTGGGCACAACAAAAATCGGCCAGGACTGCCGCGTGAAATCATATTCGGTGATCCGCGATTCTGCGATTGGAGATGGAGTGATAGTGCGCAACGGCAGCATCCTCGATGAAGCAAATGTCGCAACCGGAGCGCTGATAGGGCCTTATTCGCACCTGCGCCCCGGCAGCGACATCGGCGAGGGCGCGCATGTGGGGAATTTCGTGGAGACCAAGAAAATCAAATTGGGTAGAGGGTCGAAAGCAAACCACCTGACCTATCTGGGCGATGCCGACATCGGAACGGGCGTGAACATTGGAGCGGGCGTGATCACGTGCAACTATGACGGCGTGAACAAACATAAGACGATGATCGGGGACGGCGTCTTCGTGGGAAGCGATTCCACGCTGGTCGCTCCCGTCCGGTTGGGAAAAGGCGCCTACGTGGCGGCGGGATCGTGCGTGACCGACGATGTACCGGAAGACGCTCTTGCTCTGGGACGCGCTCGGCAAATCACTAAAGAAGGCTGGGCAAAAGAAAAAAGGGTCAAACAGGGGAATTAGGAACGCTTGGGACTCACTCTCTTGCGCAAACTGTTGCACGCCATATTTCCGTAGACGGTCAGGGCTAAATGAAATAGCCGGATGCTTTTGCATCCGGCTTATTTTTGCCGCGAATTGTCAACGCTACTTCGAGACGGCTGCAAACAATTGCGAATGCATCAGGTTTTGGAACTGCTTGTCGTCGGCCTTGAAGTGCATTTGCAGGTTTGAGCTGTCTGAGTTCACGGTCATGTTTTCCAGTGCAACTTTTTCGACCGGCGTGGCCGTCATCTTCTTATAGAGCACTCCAGCCTTCACCAGCGACGCCAGAGTAGCCGCGGTCACAGAGTCAGAGGTAATTACGTCCATGTCGAGCTTGACACCGCTGTCGAAGTTCATCTGATAGCGCGAGCCCTGCACATGTTTCTTGATGGTATCGAAATCGGCCAATTTGCCGGCATCGCCCAATGCAGAAAGAAGCATGTTTTGCGTTCCCTGCTGATCAAGCACGCTCCAGACGGTCCCAGCTTCGACGGAACCGATCATGTCGGTCACTGCCGGATTTGAATCCAAAGTCGGGGCAAAGCCGTCGCGCGCGTTCAGGGCGGCCTTTAAAGCGCTGTTATCGCCGAACAAGAGCGTGTTGTCATCGAGGAACGTCATGTCCATCCCGCCGTTCATTGGGTAGACGTCGGAGTCACGATATTTCGCCGGTTTCACATGTTGCAGCTTGATCTTTTTCAGGACGGTCTTGGCCGAGAACGATCCAGAGGCAACACCGATCATCTTTAAGCCTTGCTTGCCGTTACGGAATTGGGCAAAGGTCAGCGATTCCAGGTCCCGCTCAGGATTGATGCCGATGCCACGCAGCGCGCTTTCAAAATCCTTCAGGTTGTCGGGCAGAACCTGCGCTTTCAGTGCCATGGCCGTATCGGAATTCTTCAGGGTGCGGTAGTCAACGGAGATGATCTGCTGAATGTCCGAAGGAATTGCGGTACGCCCGGATGAACTCATGGGCGAAGCTAATAGCGATGTGCATGCCAAGGCGAGAGTTGCTACAAGTCCAGCGGTTTTCTTCATAAATACCTCATGAATGCGTAATCGTTTAGATGCGCGTGAACCTCGATTGTAGTGCATTTGATAGCGAAGATTATGAAACCAAAGTGCTGATAGGAACCCGTCCGGCCAACAATAGTTGCTGGTCAGACGACGGACATAAGATGGCATGAGTAGGTCTTAATAACCAGCCAGACAGCGCGTCCGGGTTCCAGGCCAAGGGAGTCTCGAGCCGACAAAGTAAGGTGAACTTCGAGCCTTGGCGACTGACCATCAATCTTGTCTGCTCCGGAGACTACACTCTCTCCGCAGTCGATCTGCGTCACAATGGTCGTATCTCGGCGATCGAGGCTGCTGATTTTTCCAGGAAAGATATTTCGTGCGCTCAAACCCTCAGGGCGACTCGTCGCCAGTAGGATGTCGCCCGCTCGAATGCCCACTCGCAATGTTTCGCCGACCGCAGCCCGCATCAGCGGCGTCTCCAGCAAAATCGAGCGGGAGACCTGGCAAGTCATGGTTCCGCGGTCTTCATTCAGCGTGAGAACGGTCGCATCGAGAATGTTCTCAAAGCCGGCGAGTTGGGCGACAGTTTCCTGGCGTGGAGCGGCCATGACCTGATGCGGCGTTCCCTGCGCGGTGATCCTGCCGTCGTCGATGATGAGGACTTGTTCTCCCAGCGCAAACACTTCTTCCCTGCTGTGCGTTACGTAAATGATGGGAATGCTGTGGGACTGGTTCCACGCCCGAAGGTCGGCGATGATTTTAGATTTGGAAATGGCGTCCAGCGCGGCGAGAGGTTCGTCGAGCATTAGCACCCGAGGCCCGGTCACTAAGGCTCGAGCCAGCGCGACCCGTTGGCGCTCGCCGCCCGACAACTGGCGAGGTTTGCGAGCGCGCAAATGGTCGATCTGGAATGAAGCGAGAATTTCCTGCACCTCATCTTTTGCGGCATCACCCCCCTCAAGTCCGTAAAGAAGATTTCGTTCCACGGAGAGATGGGGAAAAAGCGCAAGGTCTTGAAATACATATCCAATCTTCCGGCGATGAGTAGCCAGATTCACACCACGTTCGCCATCGAAAAACACGATGTCGTTGATCGCGATTCGGCCCGAGTCAGGCTTGAGCAGGCCAGCGATGCAATCGAGCAGCGTTGACTTCCCCGCACCGGACGGCCCGAAAAGCACGTTAATCCCAAGAGCAATCGCGCAGCTGACATCAAGCTGGAAATTTTCCACGCGTTTACGGACTTGAACAGACAGCGCCTGAATCGTCATTTGGACATCCACAAGCCCGGCGACGTTGCTTTGCGATTGAATGCGTAAATCGCTGCCAGTACGACAAACGACAACGCCAAGAGGACGAACGCGCTTACGGTCGCGGAGCCGTAGTCAAACGATTGGACTTTGTCGTAAATGTCGATCGAGGTGGTGCGGGTCACACCCGGAATGTTTCCACCCACCATCAGGACGACTCCGAATTCGCCCATGGTGTGAGCGAAGCTGAGTGCGATTCCCGTCACCAGTCCAGAAACCGAGAGTGGCAGGATGACACGAACAAACGTACGAAGCGGAGACGCGCCAAGAGTGGCGGACGCCACAATGAGACGACGGTCGACCGAAGAGAATGCCGCCGCAAACGGCTGCACCGCAAAAGGCAGGCTGTAAAGGACTGAACCAATCACCAAGCCGCCAAATGTGAAAGCCAGCGGATGGCCGAAAATAGATTGCCATACTTTTCCAAGCGGCCCACGCGAGCCAAGTGCCACCAGCACGAAAAAACCTAAGACAGTCGGAGGCAACACAATGGGCAATGCCACCACGGCTTCGACTAAAAACTTCCAACGCCAGCGTGAAAACGCGATCCAGTAGGCGATTGGTAGTCCAATAACAGCAAGCAATGCCGCCACTACGATCGCGAGTCTTAACGTGAGCCAGAGCGCTTGCCAGTCCATGCACTAGCAGTGTAATCGGTGAGTTCCCGTAATGGACTGTCCAGGAACTCGCCATGTTCATTCATCACAAAGATTTCCGGCGCGCGGCGCATAGGATACGCGCCTGGAGGTTTGTGCGATGGAGATTGAAGAGGCAATCAGAGTCGTGCGGGCAATGGCCGACGGCCTCGATCCGGAAACGCATGAGTCTCTCGCGCCGGAATCGCTGTGCCGAAAATCGCTCGTGGTGAAAGCCCTGAACCGGGCCGTCGGGGCTTTGATCGCGCAGCATGACCGCGAACAGAACCGGCCCACCGGAGCTGGGAAATATTGGACGGGCAAAGAAGATGCCGAAGTCTGCGACGAAGTTCGCAAAGGAATGGATTTCCGGGACATTGCGAAAGCTCACAACCGCAGTGTTCCGTCCATCGTTGCTCGTCTAGTGAAGCTGGGAAAGATCGCTCCTGCAAAGAATGGCGGAGCCAACGCCCCCGGACGCGCGGCTTAGGCGGGCAATGGATCTTTGTTTGCATCGACGAGTGTTGACGAGGGCCTTCCTCCATACTTCCGTCGTTGCCTGCGCAATCATCGCTATTTCGACGATTGCTTTCTGCACGGACCCGCAAGCATCCGCTGCGTCCCACCAGAAAGCGGCAGAACAATGGCAGCGTCACGGGCGCATGGTTCCTGGCGCGAACGCGGCACAATTACGATATCGCGCATATTTGCAGAAGATGCACCTTCGTAGTGCGGTACGACCACCGGCCGGAGCCTCGGGCTGGGTGCCCCTCGGACCAGCCCCACTCGCCTCCGACGCGACCGGATTAGGCGAACAAAATTACAACTGGGTATCCGGACGAGCGACCGCAGTCGCCATTGACACGTCCGATCAAACCGGAAACACAATATTCATAGGCGGCGCGTATGGAGGGGTTTGGAAATCAACCAACGCCGCAGCGGCAAATCCCGCAAATGTTTCCTGGGGTTCTTCGACCGACGATCAAGCCACCCTAGCAATCGGCGCGCTTGCCGTGCAGCCATGGTCAAACGCACTCCAGGCTTGCGGCGACAATACGCAACAAAGTTTGGTTCTGGCCGGAACCGGCGAAACCGACAGTTCCGCGGATTCTTATTACGGTTTGGGAATCCTGCGTTCCATTGACGCTGGTGCAACCTGGGCCTTGATCGGCAGCGATTCCACCGGCACTCGCAGTTTTGCCGGACTTGGATTCAGCAAGATAGCTTTCAGCAGCAATAATCCCAGTTTGGCGGTGGCTGCCGCAGGAGCAAGTTCCAAAGGCGTTGTGGAAGGATTGGAAAACCCGGTGATGGTGAACCGTGGGCTTTATTATTCGCCCGATTGCGGCCAAAACTGGAACTATGCAAACGTGAACGACAGCGGGAACGCGATCAGCCCCGGATCGGCTACATCGGTCGTCTACAACGCCACAGCCGGAGCATTTTTTGCGTGGATCCGCGATCACGGATTTTATTCCTCAACCGACGGCGCGAACTGGACGCGAGTGCCGAATCAGCCGGGCGCAGGGTTGACTTCCGTTGCCTGTCCGCCACTAGAGGCAATTCCCAGCTTGTGTCCGGTCTATCGCGGAGAGATTTCCGTGGTTCATGGCCGTAACGAAATGTACGTCTGGTACGTCGACTCGAACGAAATCGATCAGGGCATTTGGCAGACAAAAGACGGCGGCGTAACCTGGACACAGTTGGATGAAACCGGCATCTTCTACTGCGGCGATCTGCTGGGTGGATGCGGCACAGAAGATGGCACCTACAATCTGGAACTTCTGGCGGTACCGGACGGACAGGCCACGGATCTCTACGCGGGCGCGGTGAATTTATACAAGTGCACGATCTCCAGCGTGTTTCCCACATGCAATCCAAATGTCACGCCCGCGCCTCCACCCAGCGCAACGTTCTTGAATCTCACGCACGTGTATGGCTGCCCCCCCGATTTAGGCTCGACCGCCCACGTCCATCCCAGCCAGCATGCGCTGGCGTCGATGCTCCTGAATGGAAACACTCAGGACATCCTCTTCTTTGCGAACGACGGCGGTATCTACCGTGCCCTCGATGGATACACAGGACTGCTCACGGGCTCTTGCGGCGGCACGAATCAATTTGACAGCCTGAACCAAACATTGGGATCGCTGACGCAGTTGGTTTCGTTTTCCCAATCGCCAACCGACCCCAACACCATGCTGGGCGGAGCGCAGGGCAACGGATCGCCAGCCACGGCTGCGGCCGAAGGCAGCAGTCAGTGGCAGAACGTGAATTCGGCCGACGGCGGCTACAGCATTATCAATCCGGCAAACGAATCTGAATGGTTCACCGAAAATACTGGCGTTAGCATCCAGAAGTGCGAAAGCGGAATTTCCTGCACGTCACGTGATTTCAGCAATGGATTAATTGTCAGCAACGCGACGCTCGGCGGAGATGTGGGGCCGCTCTACACTCCGTACATTCTCGATCCACAAAACCTTAATGAACTCGTCGTAGGCACCTGCAGGGTGTGGCGCGGCGCAAGCGACGGAAGCGGCTTTGTTGCGCTTAGCGGAAATTTCGATCTGGGCGGAGGTTCCGTTTGCAGCGGAGCCGAGACGAACCAGGTTCGCGCGATGGCGACGGGCGGCCCGAAAGATGGAAACGGGTTGTCTTACGTGATCTATGCAGTCACAGATGGGCAAGGGCCTAATTCTGGAGTGTCACCATCGGGAGGGCACATTCTGGTCACGACGAACGCTCCACAGGGCGAAAATTCCTGGATGAATCAAACGGGCCCGACGAATCCGAATTTGTATCCGGTTTCCGCAGTGGTGATGGACCCGAACGATCTTACCGGCGATACAGCGTACGTCGCGATCATGGGCTTTGGCGTCTCCCACGTATGGCAGACAACCAACGCCGGCACCACGTGGATAGATTTCACAGCGAATCTTCCCGATGCGCCAGCGAACGCTCTCGTGCTCGATCCTGGCGTCGCTCCGACACCCGGCACGTTGTACGTGGGCACGGACATCGGCGTATTTTCCACCAGCACCGCAACTCCCGACTGGACAGAGATTGGGCCGATTGGCCAAACCGGATTTCTCCCCAACGTCGCGGTGACCGATCTCGCGATTTTCAATAATCAAGGGGAGAAAAAATTGCGGGCCTCAACCTATGGCCGGGGCCTGTGGGAGTTCGGATTGCAATCTACACCTGATTTTCAAATCACGGTGGCCAACAATCCACAGTCGATATTCAGCGGAACGCAGGGAGCGTTCTCGATTACGGTGACCGCACTCAATGGCTACAGTGGCACAATCGCGCTGGCTTGCACCAATGGCTTGACCGCGCCGCCGTCACAATGCTCACCGTCGGGCAACGTTACGGTCAGTATCGGTTCGCCAGTCGCAAACGCTTCCATTACCGTTAGTGGCGCATCTGGCGCGTACAACTTCAGCGTTCAGGGAACGGACGGCAACAATCTCTCTCGTCACATATCTCTCAACCTCGGGATCGAAGGCTTCAGCATTGGTGTGCCTTCTCCTAATGCGGTCAAACTTGGCGGCGGCGCCACCTCGGGCCCAATCACGTTCCAGGTCTCAAGCCTTGGTCCGTTTCAAGGCCTGGTAAATCTGGCGTGCCAGGTTCCAGCCAGCAGCGGCATCGCTTGCAACCTGGCGTCAAACCAGGTCATGCTGACGCCGGGTCAAAGTCTGCAAAGTACTTTGACGGTTAGTACAAGCGCCTCAACTCCAGCTAGTTCGCCCAACACGCCTTACATAATTACGATGAGCGGCGCGACAAATCCCGCCATCCCGGGAGAGCCGGTTGTCGCTGAAACCATCGCGCTCACGGTGCTGCCCGATTTTTCTGTAATGCTCAACAACACTTCCGCGAGCGCTCCTGAAAATTCGACTGCTACATTCACTGGAACGCTAAACACGCAGGATGGTTATAGCTCCAGTGTGAATATAAGTTGCGGCGCGGGAACTCCACCCACCTGCTCCGCCAATCCGGCTTCGGTGACGCCGTCGCTCGCGGGCAGCCCGTTTGTCGTGACTGTCGAAAGCAATGCAGTCGGCAATTACTCCTTCAATGTGATCGCCCAAGGCACGGATGGTTCAGGTCTTCAGCACGTCGTGCCCGTGACGTTCACGTCGACAAATCCGCTAGCAGGTCCAAACTTCAGTATTCAAATTACAAATTCTCTGTTAAGCGGAACGCCCAACGCCCCGGCTACTTTCAACGGCATCCTCACCGCGCTGGATGGTTATGCAAGCGCAGTAAACATTCACTGCGGCGCCAACTCGCCACCGACCTGTTCTCCGGTGCCCGCTTCTGTCGTTCCCACACCAGCTGGCGTTGCATTTACTGTCACCGTGAGCAGCCCATTGACGGCCAATTACAACTTCAACGTGATCGGACAAGGCACGGATCTTGGACAAATTACGAACCAATTCGCAGTGACATTCGTGGTAAGCAACCTGACATTCGTGAACAACTCTGGGCCGCAGTCGGTGCTCGCTGGGGGATCTGCCACCTATAATCTTGCGCTCTCGCCCGCGTCAGGGACATTCTCGAACCCCGTGACCCTCAGCTGCGGCAATCTGCCCCCAACGGTGACATGCGCGTTCAGTCCGACGTCCGTGGCCGCAGGCAGCGGCACAACGAAGGTCATCCTGACAGTCGCCACAAGCTCCGACACTCCCGGTCTTTCGGCTACGATCAATGCGACCGCCACGGCAGGATCATCGTCGGTGAATGCAATTCCGGCGATCATGTTGTCGGTCGTCGGAAATAGTCAGGGCGCAGCGCCGTTCACCATCAACTCCAACAGTTCCATCCAGACAGTCGCGGCGGGGCAGATGGCTGCCTATACATTCAGCCTGTCGACGAATGCAAACTTTACCGGATCAGTCAGCTTCAGTTGCTCGGGCCTGCCTGCGGAGAGTGCCTGTTCATTTAGTCCAGCTGCACTGGTGCCCGGAACGTCCGCTGAGCCAACACAAACGACCATGCAAATCACAACCACCGCGCAAGTCTTGGCGTGGCAAAATCCGCGCGGCGGCTGGCTCCGCTATGGTGCGCCCGCGTTTGGAATTTTTTCCGCGGTGCTCGCAGTGGGCACGCGGAAAAAGCGCAGTAAGCTATTTCCGCGCATGATTGCCCTACTTTCCGCGCTGTCGTTGCTGACGCTTTTGCCCGCGTGCGGTGGCGGGACGGGCGTCGCAGGTGGCCAGCCCGGAACTCCGTCTGGGACCTACACAATAACTGTGACAGGCATGTCAGGGGTTATCACCGAGAAAGCGATGCCCGGTGTGACCCTCTCCGTCCAGTGACCCGCCCGGACTCGCACAATGACTGGTTAAAATCTGGTTAATTTCCAACTTTCGACGGTGCGCATTTTGTTCCACCTTGCCGCCTGAAAACGCTGGACTTCGTAAGGTTTTTCCCTAGTTCGCTCCGGCTAATGCCTTGATGGGCAAGGTTTTTGCCAGCATTCTCCCACCTATGATTAATTCGATACGTAGCACCACCGTGCTATTTACAAACTTTGGTGATGGGTCTAAAGTCTCATACATGACAGTTCGCTAGGGGTAGCGGCTGAGGACATGGGTGTGGTCCGAAACTCACCTGCGGGCGTCTCCCCGTTCGCCACGAAGTCCGGGCAGTTTAAGTCGTGTGGCTGGTGATCCCCCAAGCCACGGAACGATTCTCCGCTAGATCGCAACGAGGCGTTGTGTCTTCGGACTTTAGGGGTCTCACACACTATGGCCATCGCAATTGCTCTTCCCGAAATAACCGAAGTCGAAGCCGTGAGAATTCTTGCGGCCGACAGCACTCGCATGAACAGCCAACTCCTGACTGCGTCGCTGCAGCGGGAAAAAGGATTTGAAGTCTTAGAGCCGGTGGCCGATACAAAGTGTTTGATCGCAGCAGTGATGCAGGAGAAGCCTGCAGTGGTGCTGGTCAGCGCGGAGTTTGACGATGAACCGCGCAAGGGCTTTGAGATTGCCCGCGAGTTGCGCGCTCTGCGACCCGAAACCCGGGTAGTCATGCTGCTCGACAGCTCAGATCGTTCGCTGGTCATCGAGTCATTTCGGGTGGGCGCGCGCGGCGTGTTCTGCCGCAGCGAGCCTTTGAAGTCGCTGGCAAAATGCATTCAGCGGGTGAGCGAAGGGCAGGTCTGGGCCAACAGCCGGGAAGTTCGGTTTCTGCTCGAAGCCTTAGGTGAAGCGTTGCCTATGCGTGTAATCGATGCTCGCGGCGCTGGTCTGCTCTCCAAACGCGAGCAGGAAGTGGTTCGATCTGTCGCCGAGGGAATGTCCAATCGCGAAATCGCGCAGCGACTGGGGCTTACTGAGCACACCGTCAAGAATTATTTGTTCCGAATATTCGACAAGCTGGGAGTTTCAAAACGCGTGGAGGTCGTGCTGTACGCCTACAGCATGGGGAACACAGCAGAATCCGTGTTGCCCGCCAGGGAATCGTCGCGCGACTGTCTGCACGCGGTCTGATTTTATGGAAGTCGCCTTTCGAATTTGATCAGTTTGGCTTATCGCTGGGCCCTGTGGCTCTAACCGAGCGATTCAGCGAATCCTGCCAGTCTTTTAATCGATCCGCAATCTGCTGCATGTAGGCTTTCGCTTCGGCGGGGCTGAGGGTTGCGCCGTTGTGCCCCCGAATCGGGACTGATGGCGATGGTGGCAAACTCTGGCCAACGGGGATTCTCGCGGTCACGTACTGGTCTTGGACATCCAGAACCTCCACTGGCCCGGACGACCGGTCGAGAGGCGGCTGTTGCGACATACCCGGGGCAGGCAGTCCCGAGCCCAGTCGCGAAATATCGAGGTCTGAAATCACCTCCTGCACCACAGCCGAATCGACGACTTTCTGTTGCAGGGCACAAGCCAGCGACAAGGCGTTGAAGCAGAAGTTGTTAACGTTTCGCGGGATGCCTTCGGTAAAATCGCAAATCTCGGTCAACGCTTCCGGCGTGAACAAGGACTCTCCGCGATAGCCGGCGACCCCGAGTCGATGATCCACGTATTTCCGAACCTCGGATGGCGGTAGCGGTTCCAGGCGGTTGAGCATCGATATGCGTTGCCGCAGCTGAGCCATGCCTTGACTCGCGAGTTTGTCCGCGAGTTCGGGCTGACCCGCCAATATGATTTGCAGGAGCTTGGCACGCGGAGTTTCAAAGTCCGACAGCAGACGCACAGTTTCGAGCACCGCAGGCTTGAGGTTTTGCGCTTCATCGATGACGACGATGAAGCGTCGTCCCGCCCGCGCTTCGTGCAGTAACCGCTTGTTGAACTCATCGTGCATCTTGACGAAATCCTGCGTATCCCCCTCGTAACCTAACTCAACCAGCAAAAACCGCATGAATTCGCGCGACGTGCACTGAGTCTGGAACAAGAATGCCGTGCGGGCGGTAGTTCGGAAGCGCTCGAGCAAATGGAAGAGCAAAGTGGTCTTGCCCATCCCCGGCCGCGCGATTAGGCCGAGAAAACCCCGGTTCGCCTCGATTCCGTAATCGAGCGAAGCCATCGCTTCACGGTGCGAGGGGCTCAGGTACAGAAAGCGCGGATCCGGAGTGACCCCGAACGGCTGCTCACGAAATCCGAAAAATTTGAGATACATTCAAGCTCCTAGAACGGTCCAAAGCTGCGCCGGGGCAGGGTTCCGACGTACTTAGTAACAATATAGAGGAAATCGAGCGAAGAGTCAGTGGTGATTCGCGCGTCCGTTCGTTCAAGCTGTAGCTAACGGTGGCTTGATCATCAGGGGAAGGCAAGGCAGGAGGTGCAAAGTACAACCGTTCTATTCTCAGTAAGTTAGGTCCCGATTGTTAAACTTGTTGCCTCCTAAAGCACATTTCAATCATAGCGCGGAGAGATTAGTTACTAGAGCCCTATGTCTCCTTGCCGATGGCTTAGTCCATCTATAGGATGGAAAAAGGTTAAGCCTGCGCGCGTTAGTTACTCTCCCCGGAAACTGGTAATGCCACAACTATTGAGTTTTGAAAACAAGATCAGGGTCTTGATCGCGGACCGCGCTGCCATGAGCTGTTATTTTCTGGCCGAGGCGCTGGCGGCTGACCGCCGCTATCACGCTGACGCGGTGGTCACTGAGATCGAATTGCGGCAGACGCTCGAGGCTCGGAGTTTCGACATCTTGCTAATTAGCGGGAGTTTCGAGAACGAGGGCAGCGGGGCATCTACTTTGTTGCGAGAAATCGGCAAATCATGGCCCGCGATGAAAGTAGTGGTTTTGCTCGAATCGCTCGACCGGAAGATTGTGGTGGACGCGTTCCGCAATGGCGCCAGCGGAGTACTTTCTCGTGAAGACTCATTCCTGACTCTCTGTAAATGTCTGTCATGTGTGCATCAGGGAGAGACTTGGGCGGGAACCGACCTGGTCGTTTATGTCATCGAAGCGTTGTCCGAGCGTACTCCGATTCAAGATCGGAACATCTCGGGGCCTCGGGCGCTGAGCCGCAGAGAAGAGGAAATCGCGCAACTCGCTGCCACAGGACTGACCAACCGCCAGATTTCCGAACAGTTGGCAATCAGCGAACACACTGTAAAAAATTACTTGTTTCGCATTTTCGAAAAGCTAGGTGTTTCCACACGTGTGGAACTCACGCTTCACGCCTTGAATCTGCGAGCTTCGGAGCGTGCGAAATCCCGATTTGAAGCATCGCCAGCAAAAGACCGCTGGTACGGAACGAGCTAGCGGAGGGCAACCTGATAAAATCAGGGTTTCCCTTACAGCAAAATTTTCAATCGACTCATTCAAAGGATAAGGCAATGAACATCGCCGTTGTTGGATCGGGATACGTTGGACTGGTGGCAGGCGCCTGCTTCGCCGACATGGGGCACGACGTGATGGTGGTTGACAATGACCAGCAAAAGCTGGCGGCGTTGCGCGCTGGACAATGCCCTATCCACGAGAACTTCCTGCCAGAATTGCTGCAACGTCACCGCGGGAAAAAACTCAAGTTTACGGACGATTTGCAATCTGCGGTTCGCGCCAGTTCGGCAATTTTTATTGCTGTCGGAACTCCGCCAACTGAACAAGGCGAGGCTGACCTGTCGTATGTGGAATCCGTAGCCCGAAGCATCTCCGGTGCGATTGATGGATACAAAATCCTGGTAGAGAAAAGCACGGTGCCGGTTTACACGAGCGATTGGGTGCGAAAGATTATTCTGCGTAACGCCGTTCCTCCAGATTCTTTCGACGTAGCATCCAATCCCGAGTTCCTGCGTGAAGGCACCGCAGTCACCGATTTTCTCTACCCCGACCGGATCGTGGTTGGCGCGGACAACGAGCGCTGCGCGAATGTGCTACGCGAGGTTTATGCCCCACTGACCGGTGGAAGTTACTACAAGCAGAAGGACGCGATTCCGGGACCGGATGCGGCCAAGATTCCGCCACCGATCATCGTCACCAGCGCGAAGAGCGCGGAGCTGATCAAGCACGCATCGAATGCGTTCCTGGCGATGAAAATTTCATTCATCAACGCGGTTGCGTCGATTTGCGAATCAGTGGGAGCGAACGTTCAACAAGTGTGCCAGGGAATTGGAACTGACAGCCGAATCGGGACTCGATTCCTGAACCCGGGCATCGGCTACGGCGGTTCCTGCTTCCCTAAGGATTTGATGGCATTTCGATCCGTGGCTCGCGAGTGCGGCTACGACTTCAGGCTGCTCGATGAGGTCATGCGCATCAACGAAGAACAGCGCACGCGATTCTTGCGCAAGATCCGCAGCGCGCTGTGGACTTTACGTGGAAAGCGCCTCGGCGTGCTGGGACTCGCATTCAAGGGTGGAACTGACGATATCCGCGAATCTCCGGCCATCCTATTGGTGCAGTCGTTGTTGCAAGAAGGATGCACGATCTGCGCTTTCGATCCTGCGGCGCAAGACCGAGCCCGGGAAACATTCGCCGATAAAATCCAACACGCGGCGAACCCTTACGAAGCCGCGCGCGGAGCGGATGCGCTTCTCATCCTCACTGAGTGGGAAGAATTTGGCGAGTTGGATCTTGGGCAGCTTCGCTCCGAACTGAAATACCCGATCATCATTGACGGGCGTAATCTCTACGATCCTCAGGTGATGGGCGAGCACGGATTCACTTATTACAGCGTAGGTCGTCCGGCGGCCATTTCGGAAGGGACCGCCGACCCGGTGGCGCCTGCGGGGAAAACCACGAACTAATGAAAGCCTCGACTGCAAGTGGCCGCCGAGCGCTAGTAACCGGCGGAGCGGGTTTTCTCGGTTCCCATCTGTGCGATGCGCTTTTGGGCGAGGGCTACTCGGTTGTCGTTGCCGATAATCTCCTCACCGGGCGGCTGGCAAATCTTGAACACCTGCGCACCGATTCACGATTCGAATTCCGCGAAATCGATATCAACCAACCGTTTGATTGCGGTAAGGTTGACTTCGTTTTTCACTTCGCATGTCCCGCTAGTCCCGTCGATTACACCGTCCACGGCATAGAAACTTTACAGGTCGGTTCTCTGGGAACATTTCACGCACTCGATCTCGCCCGCAAATACGGTGCGAAATATCTTGTGTCATCCACTTCAGAATGCTACGGCGATCCGCTGGAACATCCGCAGAAGGAAACCTATTGGGGTCACGTAAATCCAATTGGGCCGCGATCTGTCTACGACGAAGCTAAGCGATTCACCGAAGCGGTAACCATGGCCTACCATCGTTACTACAAGGTGGACACGCGCATCGTCCGCATCTTCAACACCTACGGCCCGCGCATGCAGCTGAATGACGGCCGCGTCGTTCCAAATTTCATGAAACAAGCGTTACGCGGCGAACCGCTCTCGGTCTATGGGAACGGCAGCCAGACTCGCAGCTTCTGTTACGTCAGCGACGAAATCGACGGGTTCATTCGCCTGTCGAAATCCGAAGAACATTTGCCGGTCAACATCGGCAATCCTTCGGAATTCACGATTCTCGAATGCGCCCAAAAAGTAATCGCAGTGACCGGATCGAAAAGCACGATCAAATACGAACCTCTGCCCCAAGACGACCCCAAACAGCGTCAGCCCGATATCACCAAAGCCCGCACGCTCCTGGGCTGGGAGCCTGGGGTCGAACTCGACAAAGGATTGCGCCTTTGCCTCGACTATTTCCGTACAGCGGTGTTCGAAGAGACCACAGTTCGCGCCTAAATCTTCCGGCAAGCCGGTAATTCCTCGCAACTACCCGCATTTGGCCCCCAAAACCAGCTGAATTCCCCTCAATCCTCTGCGATCCACGGTCAATTTCTCGTCTTCGATGGAATCGACAGTCGTCCACCTTCCTCATTTCGCCCTGCCAAAGTGACCACCGTGCGATGTTCGGGTTACGTTACGCAAGTCGTGAAGCATTTCCATCCTTTCGTGCTTTGACGCTACCAGCCCCTGTACCTACGATGACAGAACCGCGAATGCTGTTCGCGGACCGTATTGGGCTGAATTCCCCGCAGCCTTGAGAAGACAAAATCATTCCCCGTCGCGAAAGTAGCAGAAGAATTTATGACGCAGACAAAACGGCAGAGCGACTACGTAAGCAATCCGGACGCGGTTGTCGCAAAGCTTCGCAATGAACGCGGCTTCAGCCTTACCGAACTCATCATCGTGCTCTGTATTGCGTTAGTCATGATGTCGTTCGCCCTGTTGAGCATGTCCACGGGAACGCAGGACGCGCACATCCGGGAAGGCTTCGATGCCACGGTTTCGCAGATGCGCATAGCACGTTCGCGTGCGATCGCAGAGCGCAAGCAATACATTGTGTGCCTTGGAGCTGCGGCGCCACTCGGGGCAGCCACTCCGCTGGGCGCGCCGACAGCGCAGAGTATCCAGTTGTTCCGCTGGGACGCAGGTACCGCAATCGCAGCAGCCGTCCAGGTGAGCGCGGAGACTTTGCCGACTGACATTCAGTTTCAGACTTTGGCGGGCATCCCCACCGGGGGCGCAGTTCCAGACGGATTCGGCGCCGGCATTGTCGCCCTTGATTTCGATCAGGCCGTGACCGGCGGAAACAAGCAGCAAATCATGTTTATGCCGGATGGATCGGCCCGAGACATCAACATGAACTTGAACAGCGGCATTGTTTATTTGGCGAAGAATGGCCAGCTCTACAGTTCGCGCGCGGTGACGTTGTTCGGCGGCAGCGGACGTATTCGTGGTTGGCAGTTGGTTAAGTTGGCTGGGATCAACACATGGGTGCAGCAATGATAAAAACAGCAAATTCGCGACGCGCAGACAAAGGCTTCACTGTAATTGAGGTGATGATCTCGCTGGTCGTCGTCACGGTAGGTTTGATCGGACTGCTTTCAGCCCTGACGGTAGCGGTGGCATCGAGTTCGAACGTGCAACTCGATACGATCGCGCGGCAAAAAGCCACGGAAGCGCTGGAGAGTATCTACACCGCGCGACAGACCGACCAGGTCACTTTCGCGCAGATTGCTAACACTACCGCTGCGCCTCCGGGGCTTTTCTCCGCCGGCATGTTGCCGTTGAAAGATGCGGGTCCGGATGGTTTGGATGGAACGGCCGACGACACTGGGCCCGCTCCGATTATGGTTCCGGGTGCGAGCGGCGTGCTGACAGGTGCAAGTCCACCAGACGTGGCTATCAGCTTGACCAATTTTCAACGACAGATCCTGATTACCCAGGATCCCACCGACGCGAACATTAAAGAAGTTCAGATCACCGTTCAGTATCCGACTTCGCGTGGCGGAGGATTCCGGCAGTATCAGGTAAATGCGATTATTTCGTCGTTCCGCTAGACCGCAATGAAAGAAATGAGACCGAACTTTATGAAAACGGCGGACCAAGTAAACGCGCGAGTGAAAGGCTTCACTCTGACAGAGCTATTGATCGCGATGGCAGTCGGCCTCGTGGTCATGACTGGCGCGGCGCAGCTCTTCAACACCGGCATGAGCGCGACGCAAGCCATCACGCAGCGCGCGGAAATGCAGGAAAACACCCGTGCGGCACTGAACCTGATCGCGAAAGACGCCAGCATGGCTGGTTCCGGCATCCCATCTGGCGGACTTACGCTGCCTTATGGTGCGGGCAACAACGGCGTTTCCCTTTTCGCCGTGGATACAACCGGCAAAGTCTGGCTGAATAACGACGGTTACCTGAGCGGCTACGGTCGGAGGGACACCGGTCAACAATTATATGTACGGCCTGATTCCGGGCCCGGCTAACGGCATGGAAAAGGGCGGCCCCACCAGCGTGCCAGCCATGACGGCAAATGGGATCAAGCCCGACTCCGTCACGTTCGTGTATGTCGATTACAGCTTCCCTTTGAACCAATACACGATCGAGTTCCCCGACAATTCCGGCGGATCGATCGACGTAATTCCTCCGGCTGCGCCCCCGCCGGGATTTCCCGCGATTCTAAGTCCGAACGGTATTGTTGTCGGCGATTTGATTTATTTGTCGAACCCGAAGGGCGCGGCGATGGCCGAGGTCACCGGCATCAACGTTGGCGGAACGGTGTTGACGTTCGCCAATCTTGATCCTCTGAACATCAATCAGTCTGCCGCGGCGTCAGGCAACGTGAAATACATTGATCCGTGTCTGAACGCCGGCAATCCGGCGTGTTTTGGCGGAGGTAGTCCTGACACGACGACAAAGCATATCGCGCCTTTGCCATCACTTATTTCGTCGAGGTTCCAGCGGCCGCAGGGCAAACGCCGCGCCTGATGCGCCAAGTCAACGCTCAGGCGGCGGTTCCGGTGGCTGACAACATCATCGACCTTCAACTGACTTTTGACATGTGTACGGCGACACCCACTCCCGGTTGCTCAAATCAGCCAGATCCCGGTAGGAGCAGGCTACTCGCCGAATTCCATCGAAAAAATCAACATCTCTATCACCGGCCAGAGTCTGACCAACTACGGCAACAAATCGAAGAGCATGTCGTTGGTGACGTCGGTCAGCGCGCGAAACCTGACCTTCAAGAACAGGTACAACTGATGGCCGGCATATTGGGAATCGAGCTACAAGAGCGACATGCAGGATAGCAAGCGCAACACGGAGAAAGTAACCATGTTAAATGACACACACGCGGTAAAACGGAAAAGCTCGCGAGGCTTTACGCTGATCGCAAGTCTGTTGATGATGGTCCTGCTGTCGGGCCTGGCCATTGGCCTGATCTATCTGACCAACGGCGCTGGCCATGTGGGCGGCAACGATCTCGAGAGCAACATGGCGTACTACGGAGCGGAGTCGGCGATGGAAAAGATGACTGCCGACCTGGGAGCGCTCTATCAGGCGAACCTCGCTCCTACGCCTGCGCAGATTCAGGCGGTCGCCACGCAATTTCCGACACCGGCGCAGCTTCCGAACATGGTGTTTAACGACTCCATCACTTGGGCAAATTTCCCCGGACCGCCGCTCTCGACCAGCAATGTGATCAGCCAGGGCCCTAACGCCGGACTCAGCGCGATCATCACCGACCTCACGCTTCAAGCTTCAGCCACGCGGCCTTCAGGCGCGAACGCCAACATGAACCGCGGCGTGGAAGTCGCGCAGATTCCTGTATTTCAGTTCGGCATCTTTTCAGACAGCGATTTGAGTTTCTTCGCCGGCCCGCAATTCGACTTTGCCGGCCGTGTCCACACCAACGGAAGTCTCTATCTGGGCAGCGGCGCGGAGTTAGTTTTGAATGGTAAAGTCACAGCTTACGACCAGATCATTCGCGACCGCCTGGCAAACAATTACCCCGGCGCTGGATATGCCGGACCTGTATACATTCCAAGTGTCACCGGCGGATGCGATGGCTACTCCGGTACCGGCGGGCCACCGGCAGGTTGTGGCACCTTCAGCGTTGCGGACGCCAGCTACAGCGGGGCAATTCCCGTGCCGCCGATCGCTCCCGGCGACCCGAACCTGAATTCCAACTGGACAAACATTTCCACCAGCACTTTCAACGGATTTATCGGCAACAACGCATCGACCGGCGTCCAGCAGCTTGTTCTTCCTTTTGTGCAAGGCGGCGCGTCGCAAAATGAAATTATTCGCAAAGTACCGGGAGCCGCGGAGTCGCCGACTTCCCCGCTTGGCGCTTCGCGCGAATACAACAAAGCAAACATCCGTATTCTGCTGGCTGATACTCAGCTCGATCTTCACCGCGAACGCGGCGCTATAGGCGACGGCCAGGACGTTGACTTGACGAACGGTGGTCTCTGCGGTCTGAGCTATCTCGTTGATGCCTCGGGCGGCACGACTTGGCTCGCCTGCGCTTGGCCAGCCGGTGTGGGTGATACCAACTGGGTTGCGCCGCTGGGCAGCGGCGGCCCCGCTAAATGGCCGTTAGTTGACGGATGGCTGCGCGTAGAGTATCTCAACGCTGCGGGAACGTGGGTAGGGGTTACAACTGAATGGCTAAAGGAAGGTTTTGCGCGAAGTTTCAATCCTCCAACTACGCCAGCGTCAGACCCTATACATCCGAATGCCATCTTGATTTTTCAGGAAAAATCCGACCCGAACGGTACCTTGTCCTGGGGCACCGGCGGCTATAACGTAGGTATCGGCGCGAATTCCGAATACAGCTTCTACCCCATCAACCTCTACGATCCACGCGAAGGCTTTCCGCATGACGCGAAGCCCGCCGGCTTCACCGCTTCAACCTGCTACGCCAATGGCGTTATGCAGGCAACCGAACTGAACGTAGGCAACTTGAAACGCTGGCTCGCGGGCACCATCGGCAGCTTCTGGAACTTTAGTCGACTACACGCCACAAAATGGATACTTGATCTATTTCTCCGACCGTCGTGGAATGTTGCCGAATCCGAACGCAGCCGCTCCCTATGCCAACACGCTGAACGGTGAATCCGGACTCGAAGATGTCATAAACTCGTCGTCCGCCACGCAGACGCCGGACGGCGTATTAGATCCCATCACCCCCGGAATCAACAACGGCGACGGCAGATCGCCCGAAGATGTTGACGCAAACGGGCTGCTCGACAGATGGGGTTCAACCAACATCGGCAACGCATTCGGAATTGCCGCAGGAACAAATCCATTTCAAGCAGTCGAGTGCTTTGTAAAAACTCCCAAGGTGGCTCGCGCGAACAAGGTCACGGGCGCGCGGCATGTGCTGAAGCTGGTCGACGGAGGACTCGGAAATCTTCCTGTACGCCGCGACAATGGCTTAGGTGGGTTCACCGTGGCTTCGGAGAATCCGGTCTACATTTGGGGAAACTACAATAGCGATTCCACGGACCCGTTTTGGACAAACCAACTGGCCGCCGACATACCTCACTCCGCGGCAAGCGTCATCGCGGATGCTGTGGATCTCTTATCCAACAGCTGGACAGACTTGAACTCGATGAAAAACCCGACGAGTTTGGGAAATCGCGGCGTCGAACCACCACCTATTATCGCTTGGCGATCGCAGGCGGCAAGAACCGCAACTACCTTCAACCCGCCGCACCAACCAGCAATGACCAAGGTACGGACGGTGGTGTACACAACTTCCTACGCTTGCTCGAGAGCTGGGGCGGCAGCACTCTCTACTATCGCGGATCGCTGGTGAGTTTGTACTACTCTCAGTATGCGACCGGCACCTTCAAGTGCTGCGCGCTCGTATACGGCGCCCCCACCCGCAGATTCTTCTTTGACACCGAATTCCTCAGCCCGGCCAACCTGCCGCCGGGTACGCCGCTGCTTCAGGACGTGGTCAACCTGAGCTATTGGCAGAACTTCCAGCCTTACTGAGTTGCCAGAACTCTACCTTCGCCCCGGCCTGGGGAATGGGCCGGGGCTTCTTTTTGCCCCAGGTTTCAGTTCAGCGAATTTCCGCCGATGTATGATCTGACCTCGGAGGTTCGCTTGCCTGCACCGATAAAAACATTGTTCTGGGACATTGGCGGCGTGTTGTTGACGAATGCCTGGGACCGCGGCGAACGCCACCAGGCGCTTGACCACTTCCACGTGGACGAAGCCGAGTTCGCGCCGAAACACGAAGCGGTGCTGACCGCATTCGAGGAAGGTCGCCTTGACCTGGATGACTACCTCGACCAGACAATCTTCTTTCGCCCCAGAGATTTCAACAAGAGTGCCTTCAAGGAATACATATTTCCGCTATCCCGACCGAAGCCGGACATGATCGATCTCGCGAAGTCCCTTGCCCGATCGGGAAAATACCGCATGGCAACGCTGAACAATGAATCGCGGGATTTCAATCTCTACCGCATTCAAACATTCGGTCTGCGTGAAATCTTTACTTTGTTTGTCAGTTCTTGTTTTGTGGGACTGCGGAAGCCGGACGCGCCAATTTTCAAATTAGCGATCGAGATAACGCAGGCTGAACCTGCGCAATGCTGTTTCATAGACGACCGGGCAAAGAATTTAGAAGCGCCGCGAAACCTGGGAATGAGCGTGATTGAATGCAAGAACGCCGAGCAGGTGCGGCAGGCTTTGAGGGGTTTAGGCGTAATTCCGTAGCTAGGGCTTGCGCGGAGGCCGGACCGCGCCAGCGGCGTCTCCGGCGACTCCGATATTCAAATCGCTCGACCAGCAATCCGAAGCAATCTTCCATTCCCCTGCCTGGCGGACGGCGACTATCAAGTATTTGCCGCGCTCTTCCCTGCGTTTTCCGGCTGGCGTGGGCACCAGCATTTTGCATTTGCCGGCTTCGAAGCCGACATCGCCAAAGAGCTCTACCCGGGTCGACTCCATTTCTACGTCGCCCAAACCAGCTTCGAGCATTGAGAAAAACAGTTCGCGGGCCGAGGCGATTCCCCGCACCGGAGGCACATTTGGCCGCAAAATGGTCGCGTCTGAACTGTACAGTTCCAGAAGATCGTCCAGATGCTTTGTGTTGCAGGCCTGAGCCCAATCCTGTGCCAATTGACGGACTGCGGCCTCCCCTTTGCTGAGCGCTGTGCCAGCCAGGGGCAGGCGCGCACGGCCGGGTTCAGTCACCACTGGCGCGGGAGTCGACAGGCGAGCTGCCGGGGCCGTTGGAGCCTCGGACCCGGCGTAGTGGTGATGATAGTGATGGTGGTAATGGTGCTGGCCCACCGAAGACGATCGTTGAGACCCCACCCCAACTGGCACGCCACAACCTGCGCAAAAGCGAGCGCCTGGGGCGTTCGACTTTCCACAGACCGAACATTCCGCGCCACCGGAAAAGTCGCGCAAGGGTTCCTGATAGCCTTCTTCGTCCACTTCATGGTCTAAATCTTGCGCAGCCTGAATGGCGGCGCCGATGGGATCCTGACTTCCTAGCCCGCGGCGGCCGTAATCGATCCGGGGGATGTAGCCATCGCCCATGGTCTTGCGCGGTGCGGGGGCTTCTTTATCGGCAGGGCTGGCAGGATCGGCGGTCGATTTAGGCTTCTCAGAATCCAATGCGATCTCTTCCTCGTCGAGGTTAAAGTCGTTCGAGAAGATTCTAGCGGAAAAGAGCGCTACCGGCGGGAAAACTCAATCTTGCCATCAGATTCAGCGGGGCTCCCGTTACACATGGCAGGGCGAAAACGCCACGCGCGGACCGTATTCAGCACAACTTTGTCGTTGTAGTCCCCCGCGCTTTGCAGGATCAGCGGGCTGTGTACTTGGCCGTCGACACCGATAATGAACGTAACGATGATTTTGAGTTTTGAAGCAGGGCTGTCGATCCAGGGGCCCGGGCTGGCAAGCGCTTCGGGAGCGTTGGTACGTTCGCAATTGACCCGCGGGGCGGCGCTAGTTAGAGCTGACAGCCGTTGCGATCTGCTTCGAGACGCCCAGATTCGGGCCTCCCGCGTTTCAAGGGAAGATGACCCAATGCCGGCGGCTGATCCGATCGCCCAGACGGGGGCGACGGCCATGGCGATGACGAGAAGACATCCTAAGTTTCTTAACATCATGCAAAATCCCGCAGGCGTGGTGCGCCCGGCGGGGATCATGCAATCCATCGGCCAGAAACTTAGAATGATAAACGCTTAGACAATGAGGCAGTTGCAGCCGATTTCTAAAACGTGTTGACTGTCGCATGTGAAAGCAATTGCAGCTTCACGCGCTTACCACCGCTGACTCGGGGGTCAGAACAGGTTCCAGGTGAACTGGTTATAAACCTCGTGATGGTACTGGACTTCAGGCGCTTTCACGAACGTCCCCAATGACCGCGCGCAGCGATCTGCCGCGGACTGCTTCAAGTCCGCATAGCGTGCCTTCACATCAGGGCCGAGAATCTTCGTAGTCCAGTCGCTCTTCTTGAAGTGATCAAGTGCCGTGTAGACATTGTCAGGCAAATAACGCTCGGCCTGGCGCAGGTTCTTGAGCTTGGATGTGTCGCCGTCAATGCCGCTCTTGAAGATCGCGTACAGCGCGAGGTAGGGGTTAGCGTCCGGACCGACGGAGCGAACTTCCACGCGCATGCTCTTGTCGTTGCCGATCGGTATACGCACCATGGAACCTCGGTCGGTAGCGGAAGCCTTGATCTGATTCGGCGCCTCAAAATGAGGATCGAGCCGCCGGTAGGCGTTGACGCTGGCATTAAGCACGAGGCAAATATCGTTGGCGTGCGTGAGTATCCGATCAACGAACGACCACCCGAACTTGCTGAGCATTTCGTCGCCCTTCGGGTCCCAGAAAAGGTTCTTGCCGCCTTTGCTAATAGAAACGTTCGTATGCATCCCGTTGCCGTTGACTCCTACAACCGGCTTAGGCAGAAATGACGCGGTCAACCCCATGCGCGTGGCGACCTGGCGGCAGATCAATTTATAGAGTTGGATCTGATCGGCGGCGGCGACCACTTCCCCGTAGCCATAATTGATTTCGAACTGCGAAGGCGCAACTTCAGGGTGGTCTTTCTCATTCTGGAACCCCATCGCCCGCTGAATTTCAGCAGTTGTGTCGATGAAAGTGCGCAGCGGGTCGCCGGGCAGCGAATGGTAATACCCACCGGTGTTCACATATTCAAACTCGCCGGTCTCGTGATAGCTCTGTTCTGCGTCCGCGCCTTTGAAGAGAAACCCTTCAATCTCGTTGGCCGCATTGAGCCGATAGCCTTGTTTCTTGCTCAAATCCTGCGCATAACTTTTCAAGACGCCGCGAATGTCGCCGCTGTAAGACGTTCCGTTTTTGTCGATGACTTCGCCAAAGACAAGCACTTTGCCGGAGCCAAAAAAATCCGCCGGGGCCCAATAGAACGCGCTCCAATCAATGCCCAACCGTAAATCGCTTTCTCTCTGTGCTGTAAATCCCCGGATGGACGATCCATCGAAGGTGAGGTTGTCGTAACTCTTGATCAGGAATTTTTTGTCATAGTCCAGCATGTGCAGGCGGCCCTCGAGGTCGCTGAACATCACTGTTACCGCCTTGATCCGCTTCTCGGCTGAAAGATACTTGATGCGCTTCTCTTGAATTTTGTGCGCGGCGGTGCCGTTCTGGCGCTGTTCCTTCGCCTCCAGATTCAGGTCTTCAAGTTCATCGTATGAGAGCGCGAGAAAGTTACGCAATTCGTTGGACATGAATCTCCTTCAAATTTGTTGTTAGGATTTTGGGGAACGCATCGGGCCGCTACTTCGAGCAAGGTTACAGCGCGGAGCGTGAACCGGCCAATCAAAAAAGCTGATGGGCGGCATACAAGAAATCTATTCCGTTCCGAAGTGGAGCACTTCGGATGGGGAAAATCCTCGTTGACGCAGCGACCTGACACTCAATGAATCATGCCGCTTGGCCAAACGAATCCCGCCTTGATCGCGAACCAGATCGCAGTGATAAAACGCCGGCACGGTCAATCCCAAAGCGCGATAAAGCAAGATCTGGCGAGCAGTGGATTTAAGCAGGTCAGCGCCGCGCACCACCTCAGTGATCTGCATGGCAGCATCGTCAGTGACGACCGCAAGTTGATATGCGGGGATGTCGTCGCGGCTCCAAACCAAAAAATCGCCAAAATCTCTCCCTGCGGTGAGGGACTGCCGCCCTTGCCCGATGTCTGCGCACTGAATCTCCTCACCGTCCGGAACGCGAAAGCGCCAATTGATTCCGGCGGGATCGATGCGATTATCCGCACGCGAGCGGCAGCGGCCCGAATAGATTGGCTCATTGCCTTCCTGCACTTCGCCGGGCGATCCTTCATGTGGCGCCGAAGCTGACTCAGCGACTTCTTTTCGCGAACAAGTGCATGGGTAGATCAGGCCGTCATCGCGTAGCCGACGCCAGTGGTGAAAGTAAAACTGCCGTCGCTCACTTTG
This sequence comes from Terriglobia bacterium, assembly GCA_963771505.1. Lineage (GTDB taxonomy): Bacteria > Acidobacteriota > Terriglobia > Terriglobales > Acidobacteriaceae > JAJPHW01. The sequence continues at coordinate 192,294 of CAVYTO010000002.1, read as the reverse complement.
CGAATACGGTCCGAAGGGACCGCCGATGTCCGGCCCTTCTTGCCAATGAATGCCCAGCCAGTGAAGGTCTTCAAGCATGGCGCTAACGAACTCCGGGCGACAGCGGAGCGAATCGAGATCTTCGTTACGCAGCGCCAAAGTCCCTTGATGTTGCGACGCGCGCCGCGCTGCAATCGAGAAGGTTCTGGCGTGGCCCACGTGCAGCAGTCCGGTCGGCGATGGAGCGAGCCGTCCGCGATAACCAGCGCTTGCCATGTTTTGCAGTGTAAACAAGTTCTCCGCGAGCGTTCGTTTCCCCGCGCCCATTAGAATTGAGGAGACATGAAATATGACGCGCTATTGCTGGTGTCGTTTGGCGGTCCCGAAGCGACCGAAGAGGTAATTCCCTTTCTTGAAAATGTCTTGCGAGGAAAAAATGTTCCTCGCGAACGGATGCTCGCGGTTGCCGAACACTACTACCACTTCGACGGAAAAAGCCCCATCAACGAACAGAATCGGATGTTGATCGCTGCCCTTGAAACGGAATTTGCCGGTAACGGCTCGAAGCTGCCGATTTACTGGGGCAACCGCAACTGGCATCCCCTGCTTCCAGACACGTTGCGAAAGATGAAAGAAGACGGCGTGAAGAACGCACTCGCTTTTTTCACTTCGGCATTCAGCTCTTATTCCGGATGCCGGCAATATCGCGAAAATATCGCACAGGCCCAGCGCGAAGTTGGCGAGGGCGCGCCACGCGTGGACAAGATTCGCGCCTTCTACAACCATCCCGGATTCATCGGAGCGATGGCCGACAGGGTTCGCGAGGCTATCGGCCGGTTAGCCACCGCTACTCGCAGCCGAGCGGTGGTGGCTTACACAGCGCACAGCATCCCGCTGGCGATGGCCAACGGTTCGCAATACGTGCAGCAGCTCGAAGAGTCATGCCGGCTGGTGTCGGCTAGGTTGGGCCGAAGCGGCGACCGGCTTGTCTACCAAAGCCGAAGCGGACCACCAACCCAGCCTTGGCTCGAGCCCGACGTGCTCGCCTACTTGCGAAATGCGAAGCGGGACGGAGCGCCCGCCATTGTGCTCGCACCAATCGGTTTTATTTCCGATCACATGGAAGTGTTGTACGACCTTGACACTGAAGCACGGGATTTGTGCGCGGAGATCGGACTGCCTATGGAGCGCGCGGGAACCGTCGGAACGCACCCAAAGTTTGTGGCCATGATTCGGGAACTGGTGATGGAGCGAATGGACGAGCGGCATGATCGGCCTGCATTGGGAAATTTTGGGCCCAGTCACGATGTCTGTCCGGAAAATTGTTGCCTCCCGGTCAGGCCGTCTCAGCCTGCCTGAAGGGATTTCGCGAATCAGCGCAGCAGAACGTCCGCAATCCGTTCGGCGGCGTGACCGTCCCACAGCTCCGGGACCAGTCCGGGCTTGCGATGTCCATTCAACAGGGCTTCAATTCCCGCTTTCAATTTTGCTGCATCCTGACCAACCAGGGTGTTTGTCCCGTGTGTGATTGTGACTGGCCGCTCGGTGTTTTCCCGCAGGGTGAAGCAAGGAACCCCCAGGTAGGTAGTTTCCTCTTGGATGCCCCCGGAATCGGTCATTACAAAGAGGGCGCTTTTCTGTAGAGCAATAAACTCCACATAAGGTGTCGGGGCAACCAGGCGGTAGCGTTCGTTGGCCCATCCCAGTTCGGCGATCTTTTGCCGGGTTCGCGGATGTACAGGAAAGATTACGGTCAAATCCTGGCTGGCAGCCGCGATCGAGTCGAGAATTACCGCAAGAGACAAAGGATCGTCCACATTAGACGGCCTGTGCAGGGTCAGCAGCGCAAACTTGCCCTGCGCGAATTCCGGCAACGGGCAACGATTCGCTGTGGGCAGTAGTTGGACTAACGAATCAATCATCACGTTCCCGACCAAGTGAATCTTGTCTTCACCTATGCCCTCGCGTCCCAGATTGACATCGGCATCCGCCGACGGCGTGAAGAGATAGGCAGAGAGCTGATCTGTCACCACACGATTTATCTCTTCGGGCATGGAGCGGTCGAAGGCGCGAAGTCCGGCCTCGACGTGGGCGACGGCTATCTGCAATTTCGCGCATGTGAGCGCAGCAGCCGCGGTGGAGTTCACATCTCCGTAGACCATCACCAGATCGGGTTTTCGCGCAAGCAGTTCCGGTTCGAGCCGCGTCATGACTTCTGCGGTTTGCCTGGCGTGGGTTCCGGAGCCCACCTCGAGATTCACGTCCGGTGCGGGTAAGCCAAGCTGCTCGAAAAAGACGCCCGACATGCCGACGTCATAATGCTGCCCGGTATGGACCAGGCTTTGCGCGATGCCGGACCGCCTGCCAAGGGCGCGCATCACGGGTGCAGCCTTCATGAAATTGGGCCGCGCCCCCACAATATGCAAGATTTGCAGACTTTCTCTCCTGAAATGGTCGTTACCAAAGTGTAACGCGAGGCTAAAGTCCTGACCGTTTCGCGGACTTCTTAAGTTACAAAAGACCTAAGTGCAGCTTGCCGAATTGGCCGCCAATCGTGGCAGATGGGCCATCGGTTCCGTGATCTATTTCGCATTTGGGAAGAACTACCGAGACCTATGCGATTGCGACATTCGCAAGCACACTGACTTTGCTGACTCGTGCAAATCGGGGAACTGAAAACCGATCCGTACGATGCAGCCGGTGAAAAATCCCCCGCCGTATACGCGAATACGGCTTATTGAGAGGTCTTCCGTGAATGATCTCAGATCGCGTTGTAGTGATCTGTTAATGATTTCTTTTGCCGCGATTTTGTGCGGTGCAACACAGTTGTATGCTGCGGCCAACGGGCAGTCGGGCAACATTTCCGTAAGCCCGGCAAGTCTGCAGTTTCAAAGTGTCCCCGTCGGCGGTTCTGCGGCCCTTACGGAAACGATTACCAACCGAGGGACGCGCTCGGTTACGGCCACTTCCTATCTGATCTCAGGTTCCGGCTTCAGCGCCAGCGGACTGAATTTCCCCTTCACTCTGACGCCTGGTCACAGTTTTACGTTCACGGTGCAGTTCTCTCCGCAGAGCGCAGGCAACGCCAGCGGTAAGCTTTCGCTGTATTCGGCAACGGGAAGTCTCGCCATCTCCATGTCCGGAACCGGCACAGCCTCAGGGCAATTGACGGTCGCGCCGCTGAACATGAACTTTGGAACGGTCAAAGTCGGCGGCAGCAGCACGCAGAACGCGACCCTGACAGCGGGCGGAGCCAGCGTGACGGTGACGTCCGCAAGCGTTAACAATTCAGAATTCGCAGCTGGCGGACTGAGCTTCCCCTTCACGCTGCAACCGGGACAGAGCATGCCGTTCACGGTCACGTTTACCCCGCAGACGAGCGGCCCGGCTTCAGCATCGCTCGACTTCAGCGACTCACCCAATTCTCCTACGGTTGAAGGTCTGAGCGGAACTGGCCAGGGATCTGGCGCATCTGTGGTTACGCTCACCTGGAACGCAAGCGATTCGCCGGTGGTGGGCTACAACGTATTCCGTTCCGCTTCGCCGAATGGTCCTTTTTCGCAATTGAACAGCAGCGCTGACCCCGGTACGTTGTACACCGATTCAACCGTCGCTTCCGGGCAGACCTACTATTACGAAACCACAGCGGTCAACGCACAGGGTCAGCAGAGCGTGTTTTCGAACCTAGCTCAGGCGGTCATCCCATAGCGGCTTCGAGTTCTTCTTTTGAAACGTCTTTGATGTGTGTGGAAACATACCACCTGTAACCAAACGGATCGCGGACACCGGCGGATCGATCACCATAAAACTGATCTGCCGGTTCCCGCTCGCTGGTGGCGCCCGCTGCTAAAGCTTTTTTGTATACCGCATCGCAATCCTGCACATAAACCTGCAAGCTGACAGGACTGCCTCCGTAGTGCTCAGCGCTGTAGGCCTGAATCGAAGGGTTTTCATCCGCCATCATGATGCAGCTGTCTCCAATTTCTATCTCGGCGTGACCGATGCGGCCGTCGGGGCCCTTCATTACCATTCTTTCCACTGCACCGAAAGCCTGCTTGTAGAAGTCAATTGCCTTCCGCGTGTTTTTCATCATGAGATAGGGCTGCACGCTGTGGTAGCCGTCTGGAATGGGTTTTACTTGGGACATGCTTTCCTCCTGGATGATGCAATTGTGCCATTCGGGGCGAGTTGGGGATCGTAAAAAATGTATAAATAATTTAAATCCGTCGGGCTTCAGTCGCGCGTTTTGGTAAGACTCCATTTCTACGATATTCTTTCCAGTCCTACCGGAGGAAGCTTGAACGATTATTTGCTCTCATTAATTCTTGGCGTAGTCGAGGGGCTGACAGAATTTTTGCCCGTCAGCTCGACCGCGCACTTGCGCATTACCGAGGCGCTTTTTCACGCCTCGGGCCTAGCGCCGAATCTCACCCTCGACAACGGTTATTGGAAGATGTATACGATCGTTATTCAGCTAGGCGCGATTTTGTGCCTGCCAATCTATTTCCGCAGCCGCATTGCAAAGTTCTTGTCCACTTTTCCCGCCGGCGAACGCGGCGACCGAACCGTGCTCACGCATCCGCTGAGCTTGACCTTGATCGCCTTTGTGGTCACGGCGGGGCCTGCATTTCTGCTGACCAAGATCATCGGAAAGCATCTCGAAGACTTGCGCATCATGGGCATGGCGCTGCTGATCGGCGGCATCGTGATGTGGATTGTCGATGCCATGAACGCCCGGGCTGAAGCGGCCGGCCCGGATGCTGCGCCTTCGCGAATTCACACCTGGCGTATGGAAGCCATGAGTCTCGGTCAGGCGGTATGGATCGGAGCGTGCCAAATCCTTTCAGCGGTCTTCCCCGGGACATCGCGATCGATGTCGACTATTGCAGCAGGGCAACTGGCGGGGATGTCGCGAGCCTCAGCGCTCGAATTTTCCTTTTTTCTTTCAATCCCCACGATGGTAGTCGCAACCGTCTACGACTTGTACAAGTCACTGAAGGGCAAGGGCGGAGCCAATCCGATTGGGGTTTCGCAAATCGATTCTCACGGATGGATCGTGCTCGCGATCGGGTTCGTTGTGTCGTTCATAGTCGCCTATGCCGCGGTCGCTTGGTTCATGGCATGGGTGCGCAAGCGCGGTTTCGCCCCGTTCGCCATCTACCGGATTATTGTCGGGACTTTAGTCCTCATCTTCGCTGGAAAACTGGCGGGGTAAATCCGCTGGCAAGAGGGTAGCTAACTCGATACCGCGCCTGCGCGCTCGGGATTGTAGCTGGGGCAAGTTCTTGACATAATCATAAGGCTCTGGCGCGGTTCAACCACACAACGAATCAGGTTTGAGTGGCGCGAATACGCCCAATGAAACATTTGTCCCGGATTTTCGCTCCAACGAACAACCGCCGGCTCAATGAGCTGATCGGCTTTTTGTTGTGCATCTTCGCGCTCCTTCTTTTCCTCGCGCTTGCGTCCTATTCTCCGCTAGATCCCTCGTTAAACAGCGCGTCGGTTCTCACGGGCGCCCATGCGGCCCGCAATTGGATCGGAGTAGCGGGTGCTTTGTGTTCCGACCTTCTGCTTCAAGCCTTTGGCGTTGGGGCTTTCCTGCTGCCGTTGTTCCCAGTGATATTAGGAATGCGCTGGTTCCGGTCGCACAAAATCGCATCACCGGTGGCCAAGTCCCTCGGAGGAGTCTGGCTTCTGGTATTCGTGCCTGCGCTACTCTCGTTGCTTCCCGGACACGGCAAGTGGATGCAGGTCATCCCTCTCGAGGGTTTAGTGGGAAGGATCGTCGGAGATTTCCTGATCCATTACTTCAACCTCGCCGGGGCCTATATCGTCTGCGCGACGGTGCTTGCGGTCGCTCTCTATTTGACTACGGCGTTTTCGTTTTCAGCTGTGCGTCTCTGGGCTCCGACACGGCTGGCTTTTGCGATCGCCCTGTGGCAGCGCTATCGTGATTGGCAGGAGACCCGCTCCAAGCAGCGCATGCAAAAGGAGTTGGAGAAACGGCGCGCGGCCCCGAAGCCGTCGATCCAGACGCATTTTGCGGCAGCACGAACTGTTCCTCCACCGCCAGTGACAATTACGCCCGAACCGAGACGTTCTGGAATCGAGCGGACATTTGAAGAGAACGATCCCGCACGGCAGGACTTCCGGGCAGACATCCCCGCACGGCCGCAAGTAGATGAAATTGAAGCCACAGAACCCGTCGTAGCGGAACGTGCCGACAGCGACCATCAGCCTAAGACTCTTCTTCCCAAGATAGCTGGCGGATTCAAGCTGCCGCCGAGCAGCCTGCTGCACCGGGCCGAGGGTCAGCAAGTTGTAGACACCGACGAACTCAAGCAGTTAGCGCAGGTGCTGACCGAGAAATACGCGGAGTTTGACGTTCACGGGCAAATCACGCAGATCAATCCGGGCCCGGTCGTCACAACTTTCGAGCTGAAACCAGAGGCCGGGATTAAGTACAGCCGGATCACGAACCTCACCGACGATCTTTGTCTTGCGCTAAAAGCGGAAAGTATTCTGATCGAGCGCATGGCGGGTAAATCCACCGTGGGTATTCAGGTTCCCAACCGCGAACGCGAGATCATTTGGCTGCGGGAGAACATCGAGTCGCAGGAATTCTATGGAACAAAATCCAAGTTAACTCTGGCATTAGGCAAAGACATCAACGGACGCATCGTTACCGCCGATCTTGCCGGGATGCCGCACTTACTCATCGCCGGATCGACTGGCGCAGGCAAGAGCGTGGCAATCAACGCGATGATCATGTCAATCCTATTCAAAGCCACGCCGGACCAGGTACGACTGATTCTCGTCGATCCTAAGCGCCTTGAATTGGGAAATTACGAAGGCGTACCCCATTTGTTTACGCCGATTATCACGGAGCCAAAACTGGCGGCGAATGCGCTGCGCAACGCCGTCCGCGAAATGGAACGCAGGCTGAAGCTGCTGGCAACGAAGGGCGTTCGCAACATCGATCAGTTCAATCGCCTTTTCGACGACAACCCGACGCCAAGCTTGTTCGGCGAAAATGCCGACGACCGCCCTCTTCCCTTCATCGTAATCATCATCGACGAGTTGGCCGATTTGATGATGCTCGACTCAGGAAACGTCGAAGAGTCGGTCACGCGCTTAGCGCAAATGGCCCGCGCGGTCGGCATCCACTTGGTGCTCGCGACTCAGAGGCCTTCGGTGGACGTAATTACCGGCCTAATCAAGGCCAACTTCCCTGCCCGCGTCTCGTTTCGAGTGGCGACGAAAGTGGATTCCCGCACGATTCTCGATGCCAACGGCGCGGAAGCCTTGTTGGGCAAGGGCGACATGCTCTATCTGCCATCGGGATCGGCGCGCGTCCAGCGCCTGCACGCGCCGTTTGTCACGGAAAAAGAAATTGCCGCAGTGGTCGAATTCTGGCGGGCACAGGGCACGGCCGAGTACGAGCAAAAATTCCTCGAGGCGCCAAAAGATGAAAGCGGCGCAGGCGGAGATCTGGGCGATGACGACGGGGTTCAAGATCCAATGTTTGAAGACGCTATACGGTTGGTGCTCGAGTTCGGCAAGGCGTCGACTTCCCTGCTTCAGCGGCGTCTGCGCATCGGCTACGGGCGCGCAGCCCATCTCATTGACATGATGGAACGCGACGGCATCGTCGGCCCTGCCGACGGTCCCAAGCCGCGGGAGCTATTGAAACGTCCCGAATGGATTGACGAAGTAGAACAGAGCCTGCGATAGGCATCGTAGCTTGGTGTAGCTTGGTGTAGCTTTACTGAATTGCTTGAGCCAGCGGCAACCATCAGGATCGCTTCGTCCCCTTTCCCCGCATCTAACTGGAGAAGCAAGGAGATTGCCATGAAAAGATGGATCTTGATCGTAGCTGTCGGTTCCGCTGCGGCTTTCAGTTTCGTGGCGCAGGCTGCGGCGGCCGGGCCGGCATCTGTGCAGATCGTCGTCACCGCCGAGGTGCGGCACGGTGGAGACGTCCCAGCCATCGCCCAGAACGAAGTGTTTGTGCACGAAGGCAAAGACAGGGACCAGGTCACAGGCTGGAATCGGGCGCAGAATGATCAGGCGGCATTAGAGCTATACGTCCTGCTCGATGATGGCGCAAACATCACGGTGGGGTCGCAACTGGATGCCGTCCGCCAGTTTATCGATGCGCAACCTGCAACAACCTCGGTCGGCATAGCCTACATGCAGGATGGCGAGGCGAAGGTGTTGCAGAATGCGACAGCCGACCACACCTTGGCCGACAAAGCTTTGCGGCTCCCCATGGGGGTCACTGGGCTCGATGCCAGCCCCTATCTAGCGCTCAGCGATTTGCTAAAGCACTGGCCGGAAAGCGCAGCTCGGCATGAAGTCCTGATGATCACCGACGGAATTGACCACGTTTACGGCGGCGACAGCATTGACAATCCCTACGTGGACGCCGCTGTGCAAAAAGCCCAGCAAGCCGGGGTCCTCGTCTACGGAATCTACAGTCCCGGAGTTGGCCACTACGACCACAGCTATTTTCGAACGTCCCGCGGGCAGTTGTACCTGTCACAACTCACGGATCAAACCGGCGGAGAATCGTTCGACATCGGCTTCAGTGGCCCGCCAGTGTCGTTTACTCCTTACCTGAACGAACTCAACCAGCGACTGGGCCGACAGTTTTTTCTCGATTTCATTCCCAAGGCGCAGAAAAAATCCGGGATGCAACGAATCAAACTGAGCACCGAAATACAGAACGTCGAACTGGTGGGGCAAGAAAGCGTGTACGTTCGGGGCAATGAGTAATGGACGCTTAACTGGTTAACTCGTCTTTCCAACGCAGAAGAAAGTTCGGAATGACGCTGCGATAATGCAAGGTCAATGTCGCTCGAATGGCATTGACCTTCTTTTTTGACGCCTTATTGCTGATTACCAGGTAGTAGACGCCGGCACCCGAGGGAAGGCTGGCGCGGATGTTCGCTTGAGAAACGCGCCCGCTTTCGTAGGCGCTCTCGGCAGAGTAGCCATTGCGCCAAACCAGGAACGATGGTTCGCTGAAGATGTAAATATCTACGGCCTCGTCCGGTGCGTCACCGGCAGAAATATCGCCATCCAACGTCACGTCTGACGCTCCCGCCGGCACGGACAATTCGCGCGAGAAGAAACCCCGTGACGCTATGGAAACCGTTTCGTCGATCATGCCCTGATCGTGGGTCGGTTGCAGCGCTTCCGCCATTTGTGATACGGACTGAAAACGGCTGTAGCGCAGCAATACGATTACTCCCAGAACCGCGATAGCCAAAGCGAAAACATGCACTGCATTCCGACCACGCCCGCTCGCTTCCAGAGCATTTGCCGGCGGCGGTGCTGGCGGCGCGCCCGGGTTAGCAGAGTGGCCGCACTGGCTACAGAAAAGCGAACTTGCAGGCAGCTGTGCGCCGCAGGCGTAGCAGTGCGTCAACGAATTCCTAACTGCCGCTTCATTACTCATCTCCGCAACCTCGCCAGCAGTGACTTGCACTCTCCGCCGAGTAGCGCGGCATCAGCGTGCCTACAACTCGCGCTCGCAACATAAACGATGGCAGGCTTCCTCTCAATCGCGTAGATGTTAGCATGAGTTTCTAACCGCAATCATCTTCAACTTCAGTCCGGAGACGCTGCATATGAAGGTACACACCGAATACTTGAAGTTCCATACCAAGACGCGTCGGGCGTACGTGCACATCACTCCGCAAGTCGAGGAAATCCTACACAAGAGCGGTGTGCAGGAAGGGATGGCTCTCGTCTCTGCGATGCACATCACCGCCGGCGTTTACGTAAACGACAACGAGTCCGGGTTGATCGCAGACATCGATCAATGGCTCGACACGCTGGCCCCCGCCAATCCCGACTATAAGCATCACCAAACCGGCGAAGACAACGGCGACTCACACTTGAAAGCGCTGCTGATCCACCATGAAGTGATAGTTCCGGTGACCGCAGGAAAACTGGACTTAGGGCGATGGCAGAGAATTTTCTATGCGGAATTCGACGGAGAACGCGACAAGCGCGTGATCGTCAAGGTGATGGGAGAATAGATAAATTCACACGTTGACTTGGGAGAGGCCCGATGACTGAAGAACTTCATGAATTGCACGAGCACGCTGAGCACGCAAAGCACGACCCCAGCCTTGCCCCGGTAACGCTGACAATGGCGATCCTTGCCGTGCTGGTGGCAACCGTATCTCTTCTCGGGCACCGCTCGCACACCGAAGAAGTCGTCCTGCAGAACAAAGTCAGCGACGAATGGGCATATTATCAGGCGAAAAACATCCGCCGCCACACGGATGAACTCTTCGCGGACATGGTCAGCGTTCTCGCCAGCAGGGATGCCGAGCAGGCCAGTCGATTGCACGACAAATATGCCGCCGAAGCTGAACGTTACAAGGACGAGCAAAAAGACCTGGATTCCGAGGCCCGCAAGCTTGAGCAGGAAACGGAACAAGAACGGCAACGCGCGAATCGTTACGATTTAGGTGAGGTATTTCTCGAGATCGGATTGGTAGTCACTTCGATAACATTACTTTCCGGTAAACGGATATTCTGGCACGCGGGGATTTTTTGTGGAGTGGCTGGATTGGTTGTCGCGATGACTGCATTGTTCGTCCATTGAGTTCGTGCCGAATATCCGGCACTGACGATTCCCGCTTTCGTCATACGGTATTCGCCTTAAGGTAACGCTCCCATAACACCCCGTTAATCAACAAAGCCCTTTCTAACGCGAGGGGCTTCCAATTGCACTATGGCCGCAAGGGCTGCGCAAATATGTTGCACAAATGTGCAAATCCGGCTTGCTACACGCCATTCAAAAACCTTGCGCGTGGAAAGCTGTTCAGGACCGAACCGTTTCTGCGTCCTTGTCAAAATGACTCCGGAGCGCCCGCGAACCGTCGCCGATCCGACCGGAAATCTGAGCTTTTTTGGCTCTGCGACGAGTGCGCCACGTCGTTCACCCTCGGGTACGACGCCAGTTCAGGAATCCGCGTGAATCGCTTGCCAGAACAGCGAAGCAGACGAAACAACTCATTCCTGTGGATCCCAAGCTCGAAGAAAATCCCGAATCCCGCGCCGCTCGGGGATCGACTGGGAAAGCAATCCGCATGACGAACGCTTACATTTGTGCGATCTGCGGGACGGCGAAAAGCGCCGGGAAACGCTGGCTGCTGGTCACCGAGAGTCGTTGGGAGGAAAAAATTCTCGTTCTCAGGTGGAGTGAAGAATTGGCGCTGGCAAACCCCGTCCACGGCTTATGCTGTCCAGCGCACGTGATAGCACTGGTCGCATTCTGGATGGCCACCGGAGGATTGAACTGCGCTCAACCAGATGCAGTTTCAGTCGCAACCAAACCCTCTGCAATCACTTTTCCATCGGAACAAGAGATTGGTGAACTCTCCGTCGATCGGGAGAGCATTGGCCGGATTTTACGCGAGCGGCCCGAGTCGCTGAAGGCCATTATGGATGAACTGCTGGATGCGATGGAAAATGATTCGCTGCCGCAAGTATCCGAAACGTCGAAAGAAACCATCAATCAAATCACGAGCGGTCCAGCGTAAGCCATCAACTGCGACCGCGGTTACTTCCGCGATTCCCGCCAGGCCCGCCAATCTTTCATTACGGCTGCCACCATGTTTTTAGCTGCTGCAGATAGCCAATCACCTTTCATTGTTTTCAGGTGACGTTGAATTCCCTTCCTCGCGTTCTTGGTTCCCAGATGAATATTTGCGGTCTCGAAGCCCATCGCATGAAGCAAAGTGAGTTCATCTCTTTTCTCCGGCAGAAAGCCCAGCTCAATCCGTGAGCAATAGGGCGCGAGCCGGCGGACAATCCACGGCCCCTTCACTCGCACCCAAGGATCAGGGCATCGGATAGCGCGGCGCAGGATGGCGTCATAACAAATCCGAGGTGTTCCTTTCACGGCTCCCGTCAGGTAAGCAACCGACGGGGCCAGCGATTTCGCTTCGCGCGCGATTCGCCCACCTTCCCACTCAGCCACTGCGACAATTCGCACACGCCCCAGACTTCCCATGCCTGCGATCCTGCGCACCAGCCGATATTCCAGCTTTTTCTGCGGCATCATCTTTTTCAGCAATGCCACAGCCTTTGACGGAGGCTTCGCGGCTCGACGTGGATAACTGTCAATGGCCTTCCAAAAATGTTCGGGATCGCGCAGCACGTTGGTAGCGATATCGCGCAGCCAGTGATTATTCTCTGCCAGCACAAACGGGTGTCCGCTTGAAGACAGAGATTCCGTATAACCTTCCAGCACCGCAGTATGAGCATGCTTGGGGGTGAGATGTAGGTGACCTTCCTGAGCCGCAAGAATGGCGCTGGCGGTGAGCCTCACCAGATCGATGGTGTACGGCAGTGTAGTGGCCTCGTCGAAATCGTTGACGCCCCATACGAGCCGACCTTCCGAGTCTCGCCACGTGCCAAAATTTTCAACGTGCAAGTCGCCAACTGCGAGCACGTTCGGCGCGGCGGCAGGCAACGGACAAATTTCCGGCCAAATCTGGATCCAGCGATAGAACGTCGCCCGGAAAAACAGAAATGCCGATTTCGCCATCAGCTCATGCTTCAGCTCGAGATCGCTCTTGACGAGTTCCACGTAACCGCCCAACCAATCTTCGTAGCGGGCGGTGGCTTTAGCGATGTTCATAGCTCGTTAAGCACCATATGTGGCGCGGGAGGCGCGCGTCAAGCAACCAGCACGGGATTCAGGGTTCCGTGGCACGCCGGTTCGACGTGGCGCGCAGATAAGCCATGTAGAAAATTACAGCGAGGTTAATCAGCAGCACAGCAAAGTGAAACGCACTTGGCCGGTGATGAATGGCGCGCAGTTCCAGCGGAAGATAGAGCGCCCCAGAAATCAGCGCTACCCATTCGGCCCAGATTCTGGCTTTCCACAAGCCGTAGGCTTCCACAAAGCGCAAAGCCGAGTACCCGAAGGCGAAGCCTGCCACCCACCATAGCTTTGAATCCGTAATCGTGTCTGCCCAATTGAGCAGCATTTGCGCAAAATGACGATCGGGATTAACACGCAGGAAATGCAGGATGTCATCCGCAATGTCCCACGGATCCTTATGGACTAAAAAAAGTATGATAATGCCCGCCACGAACACGGCCACACCTTTCATCAATTCGATCGATGCGACCGCGCGCAGGACCTGCGCGTGTCTCCCGTGCTCGCTGGCTTTAACGCTCCCACTCATATATCCATTATCTCTCGGGACGCAGAACTAACTGCTGCGCGGGGCTAAATATGCGCGTCCGAATCAGTAGGGTGCTCGTCAGCGATGTTAACGAAGACGCCGTAAAAATCATGGCCATGACGACAAATTGGTAGATCGAGGCGTAGAGAGGACGCGCGCCGGAAAGCAGCATTCCTGCCATCAGACCGGGTATCCAAACAATGCCCAAAGAGCGGATCGAGTCAATCACGGGAATCAGGCTAGCCTCAAACGTATCTTGGACGCAGATAGCCACACTGGCGTTGGCATCGGCCCCCAGCGCCAGCGCACTTTCAATTTCGCCGGTCTGGGCGAGAACTTCGGCGCGGAAACGGTTCAGCGCGAGCGAGTTCGTAGTCATGGCATTCGCAATGACCATGCTGCCCACTGGCACGAGCGAGGTGATGGCAGTGTCAATCACGCCCAGCCAGGTCATGAGCGCGATCACCACTCCAGCGCCAGCCGCCACCGCCCAGGTCGATACCGCCTTTGCTCCGGGCACGTCCTTCGCCCGGCGAGCGGAGATTTGCCCGGCTGCGACGATCATGGCCATCAGCAAAATACCTCCGCTCCAACGCGGACCGCGCAGCAACAACACCAGCACAGAGCCAACCGCCACGATCTGCACGATCCCGCGCAGCATGGCAATGGATGCTTCCTTCTCGAGATGCACGCCGCGTCTTCCCGCGATCAGCAAGACGATCAGAGCGGTCAGCGCAGTTACCGCTGCCTGCGCCAGCCCCAGATGCAGCGGATCGATGAAAAAGTGTTTAAGCATTTAGTTGTCCCGTCCCGCTGCGCGAGCGCACGACGCCTCCCGCTTCAAGTTCAATAATGTTTTGCGCTAAACGGGCGGCTTGTTGTGTGTCGTGAGTTACGAGAACGCAACTGAGACTTCTTTCCTGAACCACCTTGGCGAATAGAGCCTCAATGCCCGACTTGGAAGCGTCATCCAGAGCAGAAGTGGGTTCATCCAGCAAAAGGACTTCGGGAGAATTCGCCAACGTGCGGGCCAGTGAAACTCGCTGCGCTTCCCCTCCCGACAGATTAGAGACGTTTCTGTCGGCGTAGCCCGAAAGGCCAACCTGAGACAGCAATGCCTCAACAGTATCGCGGGAAAGCGCCGTGCCTGCTTGCCTGGGGCCAAATTCGAGGTTTGTCGCGACTGTGCCTTTAAACAGAAAAGGCCGCTGGGTCACCATGCCGACTCTGCGCCGCAAGTCACGCGGAATAATCTCCCTGTAATCCAATCCATTAAGGTAGACGGTTCCCGATGTCGGTTCATCGAGCCGGTTGAGCAGCCGCAGGAGTGAGCTTTTTCCAGAACCGCTAGGGCCAATGACACCGAGCACTTCCCCCGCTCGAAGCGAGAACGTCACGTCGCGGACCAACACTTTCCCGCGAATCTCGCGGCTGAGATTTTCAGCCCGCAGTATGGCACCGCTTTGTGAAAGTGAACCAACGGAGCTGGGTGCGCGATCCAGAAGAAGCCCTTATCGCGGGTTGCGAACACTGGCGCGGAGTTCATCCACAATTTCTTTTGCAGCTTTTTTGGCCTGCTCATGCTGGGTCACGTCGAAGGAAATTGCGCCCACGCGGGCGTGACCTCCGCCGCCATAACGCTCGCATATCTTGGCCAGATTCACGACCGGTTCCGACGGTGCCCATGGGTTGGAACCGACCGACACTTTGACCCGGAAGCTGCTCTTGCTAAGTCCCACGTTGTAGATGGATTCGGGATGGACGTAATAAGGGACGAACTTGTTATAGCCTTCCAAGGCCTGATCGGTGACGTCAAAGAACAGCGTCCCATCCTTTGATTCTGTTCTTTCGCGGATGAGATCGATCGATCGTTGATGGCGTTCGAGCAGCGGAGGCAACAGCGACGCAATGAATGGCTCTTCGATGATCTCCGCTAAACTTTTCGTCGCGAGGAGCGGAATCAGCTTCGGGGCAAAAGCAGGATCCTGCGCCGACTCGATCACCATGGTCAATTTCATAGCTGGAGCTTTCATTTCCACGGCAGTGCGCGCATCCGGATAGAGCGCTCCATCGACGATGTCGGCCCACTTGACCAGATTGGCCACGGGCGCGGGGTTGAAACCAAAGCGTTGTTCGGCGATCATCGCGAGAAAACTGGCGCACGATTTAAAATCCGGATCGTAAAATTTCCGGTTGCTTTCATCATGTTCAAAGTGCTCGGCATCGGCGGGACTGAGAAATGCGCTCTCGTGATGGTCAAACCACCACGTGATTCGCGGCGAACTGGAGTACTTGAAGTCCACGATGGCGTTCTCATCGCCGTCAAAATCGTTTTCATTGAACAGCGCGCCCGCCCGATGAAGAAGTCCGGAGAATTGGAATTCGACATCCTCACGAATACGTTCACGATAAAAACGCGAAAACAACGCCGCAGACGATGCGCCGTCGAAGCACCTGTCGTGGAAGAATACGCGGATTCTCAACCTAAACTCCCGTCAGCAAGCATGGGCTCGATCCAACAGCCTACCAGCAAAGTGAGCGAAGCAAAAGTCAGATCGCCTTTCGGACGGGTCAGCAGCGGCTAGCTTTTCATGTCGTCTTGGAACCGATCGGCGGATTTGGTTTGCAGGGCCTGTTTTTAGCTGAGTTGCTTTGAAGAGGCTCGGCTTTAGCCGAGCCAAAAAGAACGACATAGTTCACCCGGTTTAAAACCTCGCCATTTCAAATCACATCGTTATCGAAGGAACCGAGGAGAGCATCCTGTTCGCCGTGAAGGCGTCCCCTTCTTCATCGGTCAGCTCCCCTTCTGGCAATCCTCGCAAATGCCATAAATCTGGAAAGTGTGACGCGTGGTTGAATAGCGATGCCGACGTCCAATCTCTTGTTCCAGGTGATCGACCTCAGGCGAAAAGAACTCAACCGAGCTTCCGCACTCTGTACAGACCATGTGGTGGTGGCTGCGGCGGTTGTATTGATGCTCATAGCGAGCAATGCCATCGTGGAATGCAACCTCGCTGGCAAGCCCGCATTCAGCCAGCAACTTCAATGTGCGGTAAACCGTAGTGAAACCGATGCGCTCGTCCTTCTGGCGAACCAGACGATGCAGTTGGTTTAAAGATAAATGCTCGCGGGTTTCGAGGAATGTTTGCAAAATCGCATCCCGCTGCGATGTGTGTTTTAGCCCGACTTTCTTGAGGTGCGCAAGCAATATCCCCTGCGCTTCGCGCACCATCTCCCGGGAAAGCGTGGGCTGATCATCGATACGCTTCTGCATCACTTAAGAATGATACTTAGCCTGACCCTATGCGGCCAATCCTCGAGAGTCGATCAAGACGATTTGTGCGCGCGAGGGGCCGCACCCTAGAATCGTCAAAAGAGTATGGGAAGTTTCACTCGAACCGTAAGAAGCACCTCAAGAACGCACAACGTCAGACGCATCGTTTTGCATGTTGCGCTTGTGGCCACCCTGCTTGTTGTGGTTGGCATTGCCTGGTTCTATGCCATGTTCCGTTCCAGCTTGCCTCAAGTGGATGGTCAATTACACATTAGAGGACTGACATCTCCAGTCAAGGTTTTCCGCGATCAGCATGGCATTCCCCAAATCGAAGCCGCCAACCTGGACGACCTGTTTTTCGCGCAAGGCTTCGTAACCGCGCAAGACCGCCTATGGCAGATGGATGGAATGCGGCGTTTTGCAGCCGGGGAACTCTCGGAAATCCTGGGCGACGAGTTCATCGCGCATGATCGCAAACAGCGAATTCTTGGATTGCGCGAAACCGCTGAAAAGACACTGGCCTTGGCAACACCTGATGTGCACTCGCACTTTGACGCATATGCGAGAGGAGTAAACGCCTACATCCAAACTCACCGCGACAATTTGCCGGCGGAATTTCAAATCCTGAGGTACCGTCCCGGCCCATGGACACCGGAGGATTCCACGTTGATCGCCGCGCAGATGGTGGAAGACCTCAGCACAACTCCGATGGCTGCGCTGACGCGAGAAAAGATTCTGGCTAAGCTCGGCCCCGAATTTACGACAGACCTGTATATCAACAACTCCAGATTCGATCGACCTCCGAACGCGGGATCAGCAAAAGAAAAAAAGAAGGACGAGGGCAAAGATGAAGATGAAGACGACGCAGACGGCCCAAACAGCGCCGTCGCCGAACTGCCCATGGAAGAGCGCAGTCGCGACGTTCTCACTGTAGCCCAATCCAAGTCGCACCAGATGCCTCCAAACATGAGTCCTACCGAAACGCTCGGCGAAGCTCAATTTGTCGTCGGATCGAACAACTGGGTGGTTTCTGGAGCACACACGACCACTGGCAAACCGCTACTCTCGAGCGACATGCATCTCGGCTACCAGATGCCGAATCTGTGGTACGAAGCGCACCTTCACTCGGGAACCTTTGATGTTGCGGGCGTCACCCTGCCAGGAATGCCGTACGTCGTAGTCGGGCACAATCAAACAATCGCTTGGGGATTCACTAACATTGGGCCAACCGTTGAAGACGCCTACATCGAGATCTTCAACGGAGATGGTAATTATTTAACTCCGTCGGGATGGCAAACACCGCAACATCGCCGCGAAATCATAAAAGTTAAAGGCAAACCCGATGTCGTGCTGGACGTAGTCACCACGCGTCACGGTCCCATCGTGAGCGAACTGGTTCCCGGCGAGAAGCGCAAAGTCGCATTGCGCTGGACATTGTACGACGGCGTCCGCAATCCCTTTTTCGCCGTGAACTCAGCGCAAAACTGGAAGGATTTTCGAGCAGCCTTTTCCCAGCTGGACGCGCCGGCGCAAAATGTCGTTTACGCCGACACCGACGGCAATATCGGCTATCAGGCAACCGGGAAAATTCCCATCAGGGCGTCGGGCGATGGAAGTTTACCCGAAGACGGCTCGTCGGATCGCAACGAGTGGGCGGGGTACGTCCCTTTCGATAAACTGCCCAGCGTTTACAACCCGTCCTCGGGGATTCTCGCCACCGCAAACGGCCGCATTACCAAGGATGATTTTCCGTTTTCAGTCAGCGCGGAGTGGGAAGCTCCGTGGCGTACCGCGCGCATCTATCGCGTGCTGGAATCCGGCAAGAAATTCGCTGCGGCCGACATGCTGTCATTGCAGACCGATATCGACTCCGAGTTTGATCGTATCGTAGCCGGACGGTTCGTTAACGCCTCAGATTCGCGCAAGAACCTTTCGCCGCGAGCAAAGACGGCTGTCGAGATTCTGCAAGGCTGGGATGGCAGAATGGCGATGGATTCCGCGGCGCCCACAATTGCCGTCCGGGCGCGAGAGGAACTGGAACGATTATTGCTCGAGCCGAAGCTGGGCGCCGCAAGCGAGGACGATTCCGGCCTTTCGGGCGATCTCAATTGGAAGAGTTACCAGTGGCTCATGAAGAGTGTTTGGATATACAACGTCCTGCAAGATACACCCAAACGCTGGTTGCCGTCCGGCTTTGCCACTTATGACGACTTGCTATGCGCTGCGCTCGACGCGGCAGTGACTGACAAATCTGCTCCCGCAGACCTGCGCTCATGGACGTGGGGTGACTTCAATTCCCTGACGATCCAGCACCCGGTTTTTGGCAAGATTCCCATACTTCGCCGGTGGAGCGGGCCGGGCGTACAGCCTCAATCCGGCAGCGTTTATTCGGTGAAGGCTGTGTCGCATAGCCATGGTCCGTCCGAGCGGATGACGGTTGACCTCTCGAATTTGGACAATACAACGCTAAACCTCGTCACCGGCGAGGCTGGCAACATTCTCAGTCCCAATTTTATGGATCAATGGCAGGCGTGGTACTCGGGAACAACTTTTCTCTTCCCCTTCAGCGGACGCGCCACCCAGCACCAGCTGACGTTGTTGCCCGTCGCAGGAAAGAACTAATCCGGTACAGGCGAATCCACATACTTCACGTCGTAGGGCTGCCCAACAATATTCAGCGGCACCGGTGACTGCACTTCGATCTGATCGGTGCGGGTGTCGAAGATTTCGAGCGTCGCATTCTGTATAACGTAGACAATCGTTCGGCCCGGAATCGGGGCGATTCCAGTGACGTCACCTGCAAACGCCGGAACAACTGTCATCGACGTTGTGGTATTAAAGATCGAAAGACAGCCTCGAGTTTCGCCGCCAGAAATATTCACGTTGGAGCACGAATGCGAACCGATGAAAAGCTGCCCGTCGGCGCTCAGCTCAAGATGGTCATGCCTGCCATCTGTAATTAAGATCGGACTCGAATTTGTCACGGCCAGCGATCCCGTATCGACCAACGTCAAAACACCGCAGCTAGTAGCGGCTGTTCCCGCAGGACAAGCGGTCCCCGCAGGCGATCCCGCCACGTAGAGCGTGCTGCCGCTAATCAGGCCAACCGTTGCTCCACTCACGGGAACAATTCCGGTGATTTGATTCGTTAGTGTTTGCAGGGTCGCGATGCTGGCCTGCTTGCCGCCACACTCGGGGCCGCAATTGAAGATGTAGGCAGTGGAGTTATCGGAGCTAAAAACTGCTCCAACCGGCCTGTCGAGATCGGGGCTGGTAATCGTCGTAATCGGATTTTGCGTCGTACCAATCAAAATCGGGCTAATCACTGTGATCGCGTCGGAATTGTCGCTGAATACCAGGATCTCGCTGGTCGTCGTTCCGGCCGCAATGTAATGAGCGCTTGGAATCGCCAAGGTCGCTTCGGTCTGTCCGGTCAAAAGGCTTAGTTGGACGACAGCGCCTGGCGCTAAGCCTGTCGTCGATGGCGCTCCCGGAACCGCAGCATAACCAGTAGCGTTGTCGCTTGCGATCAACATGCTCTCCGAAGCTCCCGGGAGTGGAATTGCGGAGCTGCCTTGCGCTACGGCCTCAGTAGTGTTGTTCACCAGCACCACCGAAGTCGCGGCGGGACTGTAGACCATCGTGTATTGCTTACTGGGAGATAGGGTCATCCGGCTCGGTTGGCTGAGATCGCCTGCCAGGCTGATGGCCGACGGCGACAGACTGTCATTCTGCGCGTTCACGATCTGCAGGGCCGGCGATGTGCCGGCAAATAGCGGGTTAGAAATCAGAGCGCGGTAGCTTATTCCACTATTCGTCTTCTTGGAGCTACTTCCTCCACAGGAGGTAATAGCAGCCAATGCACTCAAGGCCAGACTGCAAAACACCATCTTCTTCAATCGGGGAACTCCGAACGCTATGAGGGACAATGGATTGGATGCGAAAAAACGGATTATAACAGAGCGTTTGCTCAAGTTCCTTTCTTCACAGTGGGGACGCAATCGGAATTTCATGGCTCTAACCGTAGGTATGATGCGTGATCCCCAGCATGCAAAACCCGCGTGGCTCTTGTATTCTTGAACTACGAATCATGGCTGTGAAATTCCTGGAACGTCTGAAAAGCGCGCCCGTCCTGTGCGATGGAGCCATGGGCACCCTTCTCTATTCCAAGGGAATCTTCATCAACCGCTGTTATGACGAATTAAATCTCTCGCAACCCGATTTGATTCGCGGCGTTCACCATGACTATTTGCAGGCTGGCGCGGAAGTAATTGAGACCAACACCTTTGGCGGAAATAGGTTTCGCCTCGCGCGCCACAGCCTTGCCGATCGCGTCCGTGACATCAATCTTGCAGGAGCAAGGCTCGCGCGCGAAGCCGCCAAGAGCTTCGATCTCTGGGTAGCCGGCTCGGTCGGTCCGCTCGGAATTCGCATTGAGCCACTAGGAAAGACCTCCAGGGACGAAGCTCGCGCCGCGTTCCGCGAACAAATCGAGGCGCTCGCCGAAGGCGGGGTCGACCTGTTGATCATGGAAACTTTCGGCTCGATGGAAGAATTGCATCAGGCGATTCTGGCCGCGCGCGATGTCGATGCTTCGATCCCCGTGGTGGCGCAGGTGACCATTGACGAGGAAGGAAATTGTCTCGACGGTTCCACGCCGGAAGTCTTTGCGCCTCGCCTCGAAGAATGGGGCGCGGACGTCATTGGCTGCAACTGCAGTGTCGGACCGGTCGACATGCTGGATGCGATCGAGCGAGTGCGGCTTGCCACATCGTTACCCTTATCGGCCCAACCTAACGCCGGAATCCCGCGATCGGTCGAAGGCCGCAACATTTACCTGTGCTCGCCGGAATACATGGCAAGCTACGCACGCAAGTTCGTGTCGGCTGGGGTTCGTTTGGTTGGGGGATGCTGCGGAACGACTCCAGAACATATCCGCGTTATGAAATCCGCAATGCGCGTGGGGGAAGCACGGGCAAAAACGCCCTCGGCTCAGGCTTCTGGCAAGACCAAGCCCGTGATCGCACCCGCGGTACCAATTGAACTTCGCTCACAATTGGGCGCACGAATCGCGAACGGGCAATTCATCACGATGGTCGAGATCGTTCCGCCGAAGGGTACCGACATTGGGAAAGAGGTTGAAGGAGCGAAATTCCTCAAATCTGTCGGCGTGGACGCGATCAATATACCCGACAGCCCGCGGGCTTCGGCGCGTATCAGTAATCAGGCGTTGTCGTTGTTGATCCAGCGCGATGTCGGAATCGAAACCATACTTCATTACACGTGCCGCGATCGCAATGTCCTCGGCATCCAGTCAGATTTGTTGGGCGCATCTGCCACCGGCATCAAGAACTTGATTTGCATTACAGGCGATCCGCCGAAGATGGGCGACTACCCGGACGCGACGGCAGTGTTCGATGTCGACTCGATCGGTTTGGTTAACATCGTCCACAACTTGAATCGCGGTCTCGATATCGGAGGCAATCCAATTGGCTTGGGAACCGGCTTTGTTATCGGAGTGGGCGCGAATCCAGGCTTGCCCAATCTCGACGACGAAATCCGCCGCTTTGAATACAAAGTCGAGGCCGGAGCGGAGTATGCCGTAACCCAGCCAGTTTTTGATCTCGCGTTACTTGAAACTTTCCTGCGGCGTATCGAGCACTGCCGCATTCCGGTGGTGGCTGGAATCTGGCCGCTGGTGAGCGCGCGCAATGCTGAATTCATGAAAAATGAATTGCGCGTCTCGGTTCCGGACAGCGTGCTCGAAAGGATGAACAAAGCGGCGAATCCGCAGGCCGCCCGAGAAGAAGGAATCGCCATCGCCCGGGAGATGTTGCTGGCCGTCAGCCAGATGGTTCAAGGGGCTCAGATCAGCGCTCCGCAGGGCCGCTACTCGGCGGCGGTCGATGTGCTTGAAGCTTTGGGGAATCCACCGGCCAGTCAGGGCTCGGCCGCTGCAATCTGATGTGCCTTACTCCAACCAACCGAGTAGTAGAATTCCGCGAGGAGCTTTCCGTTGGCAAAATTTGAAGATTGTCTGGCCCGGCTCGAAAGAATCGTGCAGGAGCTCGAAACTGGCGACGTCCCGTTGGAAAAATCGTTGACCCTGTTCGAAGAAGGAATGTCCCTCTCCGGTGCTTGCCGGAAAGAACTGGAAGAAGCAGAAGGCAAAGTTGAGATCCTTCTCAAGCAGAATGGAAAGCTGCAGGCGGAACCATTCGAACTCGCGTCGGACAAATCACCCCGCAAGAGTTAAGTTGTATTGAAACCCGTCAGCGTAAAGTTACGCTCTTGATATACTCACCCCTCATGTTGCAAAACACTTTGGAGCAAGGCAAGTTGCTGGCGGATGCTGCGCTGGAACGCCTGCTGCCTCCGGCTGACCAAAAACCCACCTCGATCCATCAAGCCATGCGGCACAGCGTGTTCGCCGGCGGAAAGCGCATACGCCCGATCCTTTGCATGGAGGCGGCCCGAACCATTGCCGGTTCCCTGCCGGACGGAATCGAAGACCTGGGCGGCGCCCTGGAAATGTTGCATACCTATTCGTTGATCCATGACGACCTGCCTGCTTTGGACAACGACGATCTGCGTCGTGGACGACCGACCTGTCACAAACAATTCGGCGAAGCGATTGCCATTCTCGCCGGCGATGCACTACAGACGCAGGCTTATCAAGTGCTGTCAGAAATGAAATGTTCCCCACTCCTCCGCGTCCGCATCATTCAGGAAGTGGCGCGCCGAACCGGCACCGTGAATGGAATGATCGGCGGCCAGGTCGTGGATATCGAAGCCGAGCGCTCCCGACCGGACGTGGACACGATCGAATACATTCATCGTGCGAAAACAGCGGCCCTGATCACCGCGAGCGTTGTCGGCGGAGGGCTCTTCGCTGGATCGAACGACGAAGATGAATCCAGATTGCGTTTATTTGGCGAGTCCATCGGTCTGGCGTTCCAGGTTGTCGACGACATTCTTGACGTGACTCAAACCTCCGAACAATTAGGCAAGACCGCTGGAAAAGATACCGCCGCTGAAAAGATGACCTACCCGGCGTTGCTTGGGATTGAAGGTTCACGCAACAAGGCGAATTCGCTGGTACGAGACGCTTTCGTCGCTCTGGAAGACTTCGGTGACCGAGCCGAATCGCTCAAAGCCCTGGCGATGTTTCTGGTCGAGCGCAAACAATAGTCGCGAATTTGCTTCCGCTTTGTGTTAGAACAGACTGCAACACGGCGATGGAGTTCGCCAAAACCGCCCGATTCGAGTAGAGCGTTGCCGGGCTGATAACTCCTACAAACTTTTTGTAGGGGGAGCTCCATCATGATCGATCTCTTCGTGATTTCCCTGGCAGCGGTCGTAGGGGCCAATGCGCGCTATTTACTAAGCCGCATTCTAGCGCGTGAACTTGGGTCTGCCTTCCCCTACGGAACGCTTGTCATTAACGTCGCTGGAAGTTTTCTTGCCGGATTTTTTATCATCTGGACTACCGAACGTGTGCTCGTCGATCCGCGCTGGCGATTGCTGATTGTCGTCGGTTTCTGCGGTTCGTTCACCACATTTTCCAGCTATGCATACGAAAGCATGACGCTTTTCGAACGCGGTCAGTGGCTGCTGATGGTTGGCAACGTCCTCAGCAATAATTTGCTTTGCCTTACTGCGGCGATCGGCGGAATCATGCTGGCGCGATTGCTGTAAGCGGCTTGCGATAAGATGAACCCTGCGATGGCCGTTCAGGTAACGATCTATCTCAGCGATGGCGACAAGTGGCGGCATCGCCCGCTGCACGCCGAAATTCTGCATTATCTACACAACGAGAACGCATATTCCGCTGCGACGTTGCACGCGGTCGGCGGATTTCTCGGCCGGGACCGCGTCAAGACCAGCAGCCTTGCCGACGCCGGCGGGAAACTTCCCGTGATCATTATTTTTGTGGACACGGAAGAGAACGTGAACCGCCTGTTGCCCACGTTGAAACAAATGGCGCCGCACAGGTTGATCGTGCGCGAGAGCGTCGTTGTTGAACAAGGAACCCTCGAGTAAATGGCAAACACGGTTCCCACCACGTCCCCGCTCGATATTTTGGCGATCGCCGCCCACCGCGACGACGTCGAACAAACCTGCGGCGGCACGCTTTTAAAGATGGCCAAGCTCGGTCATCGCACCGGCATTTTGGATTTGACTCGGGGCGAGATGGGAACGCGTGGCTCGGCCGAAAGCCGCGCGCAAGAGGCGTCGGAGGCAGCGTCAATCCTGCAAGCTTCCTGGCGGCACGCATTGGATATCCCCGATGGACGCGTAGAAAACACGTGGGAGAATCGCTTAAAAGTCGCGCGCGTCATCCGGGAGCAGCGCCCGCAGGTCGTTATTCTTCCCTACTGGAAAGGCCGGCACCCCGATCACTACACCGCCTCAATTCTCGGATATGAAGCGTGCTTTCTTTCGGGCCTCGCCAAACTGGATATCGATCGCGCTCTTGCCCAAGGCCCGGCATTCAGCAACGTGGCGGGAGCAATCGCCAGCACGACCGCTGGCGGGCCTGCGAGCCCAAGCGCTGCGAACGCGGCTCATCGCCCTTACAAGATCATCTATGCCACGCTTTACTACGACATTCGTCCCACATTTGTAGTGGACATTACCGACGAATTCGAAGAGCGCCTGCAATCGTTGATGGCCTACAAAACGCAATTCAGCGATCAGGAAGCGGGCAAAGATATTTTTCCTGCCGAAGCTGAAATTCGAACACGAACGGAATCGATGGCGCGCTTTTATGGAATGCTTGGCGGCGTCACCTACGCCGAACCGTTTCTGCAAAAAGAAGTTGGACTCGTGGAAGATCTGACCGCAATACCCGTTAAGTCCATCTAATTCAACGTTCCGTTCGCGCCCACTGATAGTGGATTTTCCCTTTAAAAATACCGTGTCTTGGGTATCGAACAATTTCCGATGGAACGTTAGGCTTCTTAAGTTCGCAGGGGCGCGTTCGAAATCTTCAACCTAACAATAAGGAGAATCACTCTTGAATATACGAGTTGCGAAAACAGCCGTAGCAGGATTGGTAATGAGTTTGGCGATGCTTCTTGCGGCCACGCCGCAGATGCGCGCTGACGACGACGACCGGTCGCACTGCCAACACGCCGTAGAGCGGGCAGAAGCTCGCCTCAATCACGCCATCGAAAAACGCGGCGAACAGAGCCGTGAAGCTCAAGACCGCCGACGCGACTTATACGCTGAACGTGAACGCTGCTGGGGTAAGTATCACCAGTGGTGGAACGGCCGCGAACATCGCTGGGAAACCGAGCACAACTGGGACGCTGACGATCACAGATAGATCGCGGCACACATAGCAATGCGCCTAGTCGTAGTCAGCGTTTCAAGGCCACGGCTAGGCCATCTCTTATCGGTAACACCGTCGTCAGTATTTCATTAGAAGCATAGAGAACGTGATTGAACTCCTGAATTGCCCGCGTCACGGGATCGGGATTTTTCTCGGTAATTCTTCCACTCCACAAGACATTGTCTGCAATAAATAATCCGCCTTTTCTTAGGCGCGGCAGGGCCAGCTTAAAAGCGCGCAGATAATCGCTCTTGTCGATGTCGCAAAATACGATGTCGAACTCCTGCTTCTGCTCCGAAATCAACTCCAGGGCATCCCCGGTCTGAATGTTGATCCGATCCGCAACTCCGGCCCGTTTGAAATAGCCGCGCGCTTCTTCGGCATTTTTTCGGTCGCCATCGGTGTAGAAAACAAGTCCGCCTGAACCTACGGCCCGGGCCCACCAGATCGTCGAGTAGCCGATCGCCGACCCCATCTCAAAAACAGATTTCGCGCAAATCATTAAAGCCAACTGATGCAGAACATTGCCGACAACCGGCCCGACAATGGGGATTTTCCGTTCGCCCGCAGCTTGTTCCATCTCCGCCAGCACTTCGTCGCGTTGGGGCAGAAGTTCGTAAAGGTAGTCGTCGACTTCAGGGTTTGTAATCAATCCGTGATGACGCCATGCAGGGGCTTGGTCTGGCATTGATTCTCTTTCTCCCACGAAAATAGTTAGTTACTGTAAAGTTTCGCCCGGCTTCATTTCCACGATCTCGACTGCGGAAACCAGCTTCTTCAAATCGCTGGGGCGGCCGAGCAACGGTGGAAACGTTCCGAAATGCATCGGAATGACCGTCTTAGCCTTCAGGAGATTGCAGGCATAAGCTGCCTCGCGCGGTCCCATGGTGTAGTGATCGCCGATGGGGATCATGGCAATATCTGGCGCGTAAAGCTCATGAATAATTTTCATGTCGCCGAAAACATTCGTGTCGCCGGCGTGATAAATCTTCAGTCCCCCAGCAAACTCAACCACGTAGCCACAAGCTTCGCCACCGTAAACCAGGTCGTCCCCATCCTGAATTCCGCAGGAGTGGTCGGCATGGACCATCGTTACTCTTATGTCGTCGACGGTCTGGGTGCCACCTTTATTCATTTCCGCAGTGTTTTTGACGCCTTTCTTCTTCAACCAACCGCAGAGTTCGGGAATCCCAACCACTTTCGGCTCGTGCTTCTTCGCGATCTCAACGGCATCGCCGATGTGGTCGAAGTGCCCGTGAGTGCAGAGCATCACATCTACATGCTTGACAGTTTTTTCTTTTTCCGGGCACATGGGATTGCCCATCACCCACGGATCGAGATAAATGATTTTTCCCGCTGGAGTTTGAATGCGGAATGTTGCGTGCCCCAGCCACGTGATCTTGGTGCCTTTCAAATCCATCATGAATGCTCCTGTTGGTAGTTTATTATGTTTCGCCATGGCTGATTTGCAGGTCCTTATCTCGCGTAATGACATTGCACGGCGGGTCGCCGAGATGGGCGCGGAGATTTCGCGAGACTTCGCGGGTGAGCAAATCGTGCTGGTCGGCGTGCTCAAGGGCGCGGCGATTTTTTTGAGCGACCTGGCGCGCAACATCACGCTGGATGCGAGCTTCGATTTCATCGCTGTATCCAGCTACGGCAACCGGCCGACCCCCGCTCAGGAATTGCAATCGGGATGGGATTCAACCGGCGAAGTACGCCTGGCAAAAGATGTCGACCAATCGGTTAAAAACAAAACGATCGTGATTGTGGAAGACATTCTCGATACGGGCCTGACGCTGACCTATTTGCACCGGCTCTTTCTCGGGCGAGAACCCAAGGCCTTGCGAGTTGCAACCCTGCTCGACAAACCGTCGCGGCGCAAGTTGCCGTTCGAGGCCGATTATGTAGGATTTAAAATTCCAGACGAGTTCGTGGTGGGTTACGGGCTCGACTACGCCGAGCGGCACAGAAATCTCCCAGACATTTGCATAGTTCCCCGGCAGCCTTGAGAAGCTCCGGTCAAAGGTGAAGCTGCGAACATGTTCGACCAATTGACCTTAAAAACATCGACCGAGGCGGATGGGTTGAACCGTTTCAATCAGCCTTAAGCGAGAAACCATGTCGAGCGGATTTCTTCACGCTTCCCGTTATACAAAAACCCTGATGGTGGTCGTCTGCATGCTTATTGCGGGAGCGACAGCGATAGCGCTCAATTCGATGCTGGTGTGCAATGCGGCCAAAACGGTTTTCGCCCGATTCAAAGCGATTACTCCGGGCGTGAGCACGACGGCTGACTTAGACGATTTAGTTCGAGACGGCACACTCGAAAAGGATAAAAACTGCTCGGAAGTGGAATGTATCTATAACAGTACGATCACGAACCGCTGGCTGTGGCACCTACACGTCGCGACTCCGATGGGGCTGATTACCAATGTCTTCGTTGAGCATGGAGTGGTCCAACGAGCCCAATCTTCACTTATGGGAGAATACGCGAGGCCCGGAATTTCTGTGGAAAAGGTTCGCTGTAGCAGTTGTATCCGAACCAACGCTCAGGACCGTGAGGAAAGCGCTACCCGCAAGCGCGCGCCCGGGCACGAGAGATTTGTGACCAGTTTTAACAACGGCATTGAGTTCGTTATCATCGCGCGCGATGCGACTCCGGAAGAAAAATCCAAGGCTTTTGATATCAATCTGGGCGTTCTGTGTAAGCTAGGCAAAACTTCCGGCAGGGATTTGTCGTCAACTCTATGGGAAGGCCAACCACCGGAGTGGTAGCCAGTTCCCTCCGCGTTGATGTTGCACGGGGCTCGAACCATTCTGGCAACCGCAGCCGTCACGCTTCCGGCGGGCCCCCAGTGCGCAGCTTCCATAGAATCTGCCGTAGCATTCCTGTCCAGACAGTGGCGTCGCGTTGAGGCCACTTCAGCCGCCGCACCACCCGGCGAATACGATCATCGGCATCCGCAACCTGACGGCGCTTAAGAAAGCCGCAGGCGTGAAGCACGTCGAGCAAAACGGTCGTGATCCGTTCCATTTCTTCGGCAGATGCGGGACGTTGCTTCTCTGGATTGAGCGCTGGCGCTCGTCCCGATCGCGAGAGCTCCCAAAGGCATACCGCAACCGCCTGCCCCAGATTCATTGAAATATTCTGGTCGCTCGTGGGGATGCGCAGGAGCCAGTGGCAATGGCTCATGTCCTCGTTGGATAGGCCATATTTCTCCGACCCAAACAATAGCGCGACATTGCCACGGTTCGCTTTGATCAACCGCACTGCATGTTCCAACCGCTTGACTGGATGGTGCAACTCGCGATGCCGCACAGCCGTCGTGCCAACAACTAGAGTGCAGTCCGCGACCGCTTCCGCGACGCTTTGGCACTCTTCCGCCCCCGTGAGCACCGACGCTCCGCCCACAGCTGATTTGGCCTCGCGAAAGGCTTTTTCGTAGGGATTAACCACTCGAAGCGATGCGAATCCGAAGTTGCTCATCGCTCGCGCCGCCGCCCCGATATTCAACGGGTTACGCGTGGAGACGAGCACGACGCGAAGATTTTCAGTTGGTGGCTTCTGACGCAAGAATTGATTCTACGGCAGCGCGCTCCCCTTGCCACGCCGGTCTGGACAGGCGTCTGACCGCGTTATATAGTTTTCTCGTCGAGTCATGCGGCCTCCGGCGCTGGCGTTGCCAGTGATCCCCCCAGTGGAAGCAGATTCTGTATTCCATCAAATTTGCCTCTGAGGAAACCAATCATGACTTACCCTGTCCGTCACCTGCCGCGACACGCCGCACTCGTTCTATTCGCGATGCTCTTCGTTTGCGCCACGGTTCAATCCGGGTTTGCACAATTCACGCTGAAGCAGATCAGCATTGACCGGTTCGCCAACACGGACAGCACGCACAAAACCGAAGTCGAGCCTGCCTCCTTTGCCTGGGGATCGACGATCGTTTTCACCTATCACGTGGCGCGGCGTCCGGGCTCGATCGGATGGGGCAGCGCGGATGTTGGCTACTCAACCTCCACCGACGGCGGCAAGACTTGGACCTACGGGTACCTGCCCGGGCTCACCAAGAATTACAAAGCCGGAACTTACGGCGCAGCCGCCGATCCCTCTGTAGCTTACGACGCCAAGCACGCGCAATGGCTGATTTCGACTCTGCCTCTGGTGGGTTTGAATGGCAACGCGGGAACCATTGGCGATGTCGCGGTCAGCCGGTCACCGGACGGCATTCACTGGGGAAATCCGGTTCCGATCGACACGACCCATCTCGACGACAAGAACTGGACAGTCTGCGACAACACGTCGACCAGCCCGTACTACGGCAACTGCTACACCGAGTGGGACCAGGCTTACGGCACGGGTGACGTCCTCATGAGCACGTCGAAAGACGGAGGTCTCACTTGGGGGCCGGGGCTGCCTTCTTCCGACCACGCGGGCGGTTTAGGCGGACAGCCGCTCGTACAGCCAAGCGGAACGGTGATCGTTCCCTTCTCCGCCGGAAATGTTTACTCGTTCAGTTCGACCAATGGCGGGCAGAGCTGGGGCAAAAGCGTTTTGGTAGGGAGCGTAGACAGCCATGGCGATGCGGGCGGCATTCGCAATCCGAACTTGCCTTCAGCGGAAATTGACGCCACGGGAAAGGTTTACGTCGTGTGGAGCGATTGCCGGTTCCGCAAAAACTGCGCCGAAAATGACGTGGTGATGAGCAGTTCGGCGGATGGAATCAAGTGGAGCGCTCCAGCGCGCATTCCCATCGACCCAGTCACCAGCACTGTGGATCACTTCATCCCCGGCATCGGGATCGATCACAACACGGCGGGCGCGTCCGCGAATCTTACGATCCTTTACTACTACTATCCCGTGTCGAATTGCAGCACCGCGAATTGCCAGCTGGACGTGGGCTTCGTCAATTCGACCGACGGCGGCGCGACATGGTCCGCCGGCGTGAAACTTGCCGGCCCCATGCAACTGACGTGGTTGCCCGTGTCAGATAACGGTTACATGGTGGCGGATTACATTCACGCTTCGTACACCAACGGAAATCCCTTCGGCGTGTTTGCGGTTGCGAAAGCGCCGACTGGAGCGGTGCTGAACGAAGCGATGTACACCACGATCCAGCCGTTAACTCCGGCGTTCGATGTCCCCCGCTCAGGTTCTCAAAACGACCATCCAGTGGCTCACCCTATGTCCGATCATCCGGTACACGTATATTTTGACGACGAAGGCGAGCGCGAGATACCTGCCGCGCGGCTGGCGCAGTTGCCGCATTAAATAATGGAAGTCATTCTCAAGGACCGGGCTGCGGCTTTGCTTGACGCTCAGGCCAAAGCCCAGCAGCTCTTCGGCCGCATCGAAAAAGACGGCTTGATTCGCGCCGGCGTCACTGAAACCGACCTGAATCAAGAAATCTATAATCTCGCCGATAAGATGTTCGGGATCACAAAGTATTGGCACAAGCGTATCGTGCGGGCCGGATCGAATACGCTTCTGCCTTACGACGAAAATCCTCTCGATCTAGTGATCGCGGACGACGACATCCTCTTCCTAGACCTCGGTCCTGTCTTCGAGGAATGGGAAGCTGATTTCGGCCGCACGTTCGTGCTGGGAAGCGATCCGCGCAAGCATAAACTGCAACGCGACGTAGCGACCGCCTTTGCCGAAGGCAAACTTTACTTCCACGAGCACCCCGAGATCACCGCCAGGGAGCTTTTCGGCTATGCCGTGTCCCTCGCCGAAAAATACGGTTGGGAATTTGGCGGTCCCATTGCCGGTCACCTGATCGGGCAATTCCCGCACGAGCGCATCCCCGATGACAGAGTTTCGCTCTATGTGCATCCCGACAACCCGATGGTGATGAGGCAACCCGATCGCGATGGAAACGAACGGCAGTGGATTCTCGAAATCCACTTCGTCGATCGCGCCCGCAAGATTGGCGGATTCTACGAAGAGTTGCTGGCCATCTAGCCGCGCGTCAAGAAACCGCTTGTACAATTCAGGCTCATGGCCGAATCCATTCCTGCCAGCGACCAACCCTACGGACTAAGGTCGGGCATACTCTCGCAGTGGGAGACGCTCGCGCAGTCTCTGTCCAGCATCGCCCCAACCGCTTCGCCTGCCATGATTATTCCCCTGGTCATTGCGGTCTCCGGGCGTTCGTCATGGCTGGCATATGTTGTTGCGACTGTCGGGGCTTTGTTGGTAGCTGTTCACGTTAACGTCTTCGCCAAGGATTCCGCCTCACCAGGTTCGCTCTACGCATTTGTTCATCAAGAGCTGGGCCTGTGGGCTGGCCTGGTCGCGGGCTGGGGATTGCTTGTGGCCTACATCGGCACGGCACAGGCGGTGACTGGAGGCGTGGTCCAATACGCGCAAGGCTTGTTCGGCGGATTCCTGCTTCGGCCCTTTGGAGCGCTTCTGGTGGTAACGGCAACGATCATGCTGGCCGCGGCGTTGGCATATCGCAACGTCGAGCTGTCCGCGCGCTTCATGCTCTGGATTGAAGCCGCTTCGATCGCACTGATCCTGCTGGTATTTCTTCTTCCCGGAGGATTCATTTCGTTGGCTCCCGGCGCTGGACAATTCTCGGCTCCCGCGTTTGCGATGACTCCCATTCGCGCGGGGCTGATCCTGGCGACGTTCAGTTTCGTCGGTTTCGAGAGCGCTACAGCCTTGGGCGCGGAAGCGAAGAATCCTCTGGTAACAATCCCGAGAGCGGTTCTGGGCACCACCATTCTCTCCGGCTTCTTTTTCGTGTTTTGCGCTTACGCCGAGTTTTCTGCATTCAACGGTCGCATTGATCTGCTGACTAACAGTTCTGCTCCTCTTCAACTGCTGGCGAAGATCAAAGGGATTGGTGGTCTTGGTCCGGCGTTGAGCATTGGTGCCGGGGTGAGTTTCTTCGCGTGCGCGCTCGCCTGCATTACCGCGGCGGCACGCACTGCCCTATTCATCAGCTCGCAGGGGAACCTGCCTCGGCAGTTGAGCCGGACCCATGCCGTCAACCAGACGCCGCACATCGCAGTGCTGGCAGCAGCTGCATTTTCACTGGCGATTCCTGGATTTCTCGTAGCCCGCCATGCCACAGGCTTTGATCTCTACAACTGGCTGGGCACGATCGCGACATTTGGCTTTGTGGTGGCCTACCTATTTGTGGTCATCGCGGCTGCCGTCCGGCTCAAGCGCACCGGCCGTCTGCGGATATGGAATTTGGCGCTGGCGATACTGACTACGCTCTTTCTTGCATGGGCCTTCGAGGGAAGCCTGAATCTCGGTGCTCCCGGACCAGAGAAATGGCTGGCTCCGGTCTTCGCAATGATCGTAATTTGTGGAGTAGCGGTGGGGCTGCTGATGAGAAAAGCAGGTGCGAAAAAAGAAACCGGGGTCCCTGAATATCGCTGAGCGTTCAGTTCAGAACCATCCCTATGCCCGATGCCATCGCAGTGCGCGGAATCAATCTGGACCCGCAAACGCGCTGCGCGCACTATCACTCTGCGCTCGACATCGTGGCCATCAAAATGAAGTGCTGCAAGGTTTATTTTGCCTGCAAGGATTGCCACAACGAACTAGCAGACCACCCGACCCAGACTTGGCCTTCCACTGACTGGGAACACAAGGCAGTTCTATGCGGCGCATGTCGGCTGGAGCAAACGATCCGTTCATACATCGAAAACGGCTCCGGCTGCCCCGGATGCGGAGCCCCATTCAATCCCGGCTGCCGCAATCATCATCACTTTTACTTCGAGACGAAGTAAGGTCAATAAGAATCCGAATCAACCTGATTCCTAAAGACTCCGCTGAAGCTGGGTCATAATCCGGCTCAACCCGATCGCACCTAGATGGGTGCGCCCGCGTACCGACGCGACCACGGCCTAAGCGTACCGTGTGATCGTCTCACCCTTGCAATGCTCGTCATTTTCTTTGGGCAGGCGTACGAAGTCGGATCGATCTGGAATGTCCGGTTTGTGTTTAGTGGGAGACATAGAATGGAATCCCAAAAACAATCCGTCTTAGCACAGTTGGTCGCACTCCCCGGGGTGCACAGCGAGACTGAGAGGTGGGTCGTGCCGGTTGATTGTCCTCTCTGTGGAAACCAAAACGTCGCCATGCTGTCTGGGTCGATCGACTTTGTCGCCACGATGGGCGGCGAGGAATTTTTCGAGGGCCACCTGGCCGCATTCATCTGTTCCGATTCGCATGTGTTCTTTCTACGTCAACAGGACGCCATCCTCCTCAACCGCTGCGCGTAGTCGTAAACATCACGCGGAACTCCGAGCCCGCACCCGGCTCGCTCTTACATTCGATGGTTCCTCCGTGGGCCCGCATGATGGCGTCGGCGATCGCCAGACCCAGGCCGCCGCTTCGGGTCTCGTCGCTTGATTGTGGTGCCGCGCGATAAAAGCGCTCGAAAATGTGCGGCAGATGTTCGGGCGAAATTCCGTGACCTTCGTCTTGCACCGAGACTTGCGGCCCGTCGGCGGTTTCAGCCATTCGAATTCGTATCGTCGTGCCTCGTCCCGAATATTTCACCGCATTTTCCAACAGGATCAGAAACACCTGCCGCAGCAGCACGGGATCGCCCGAAAATTGCACTTCCGGCGACGGCTCCAGTTGAATCTTCAAGCCTTTCTTGCGTCCGAGTGGCATCGCCAATCCGCACGCTTCTTCAATCACTTCGTTCAAATACAAATGTTCACTTCCTAGTTGAAGCTGGCCCGCGTCGGCCATCGAGAGCGTGAACAGTCCTTCTATCATGCGCACCATCACGGTCAGCTCCCCGTCAATGGTGCGAAGCGTCCCCTGATATTCCTCGAGCGAGCGCGGCTGCGAAAGCAACAACTGGGTCTCTCCTCGAACCACCGCCAGCGGCGTGCGCAGTTCATGGGCAGCATCGGAAACAAATTGGCGAAGTTGCCGCACAACAGCAGACAATCGTTCAAACAGCGCATTGAAATTTGCCGCCAAAATTCCCAACTCGTCATTGGGATTGACAATCGGCAGGCTAGCGGTGAAATCGCCGTCAGGTTCACTGGATACACGCCCGATCAGAA
Organism: Terriglobia bacterium; assembly: GCA_963771505.1. Lineage (GTDB taxonomy): Bacteria > Acidobacteriota > Terriglobia > Terriglobales > Acidobacteriaceae > JAJPHW01. The sequence goes on along the minus strand of CAVYTO010000002.1, from coordinate 157,433 downwards.
CAGTCGCGTGGCGGCTCAGATCGACAATCGGACTCAAGCCGCGCCCTACATACCACGCGGCGATTAGGGTGCTTAGAAGTATGCTGACCGTCCATAGACCAAAAGCCTGCTCGCGGAAATCGGATTCAGCTTTACTCGCGTTTGCCGTAGACTCCGCAACGATCAACCAGTTAGGCTGCCCGGCGATCTGTAACGGAAGCACCGCCGCTCGTAGTTCTCCGGCATCGGTGCGAAGTGTGCGGAACTCTGTATGCGAGGTCAAACTCGTCAGACGCAGGTCAATGTTCACACCGTGGAAGCTTTGCGAGCGCTCCACGACCTCCCCGTCAGAACCGACCCACGCTAGAAGCTGGCCGGGAATCTCCAACCTTGCGAGGTGCATGCCCGCCGCCGCCGTCATCTCGGCGACGAGCGGTCGCGCTACATCGAGGAGCCGCTCATCCAGAGACGCCCGGACTTGCATTTTGAATGAGTCATAAACCAGATCATAGGTGCCGGCAAGAAACGCAGCCATGACGATGCAGAAAAGAAGTATCATCCGCAGGCGTAGTGTTAGCGCTGGCATGGCTGGGTAAGAATCGCGAAAGATGGGCGTAAGTCTGGCATTCACACGGGCAGCATGTCAAACCAAGCAGGCGGACCTTGACGAACCGTAGATAAATTAAAATTAATCGCTACTTAATCGCTAAACCCAATATAAGAGCAGAGAATTTCAAGGGCCGCGAGGTTACGCGGTTCGCAGCTCACCGGTAAGCTGCGGTGAATCACGGAGCGGCCATGGCGACCCTACAAACACCACTAACAGAGCGGCCCACAAGAGTTCGGTGGGGCATCCTGTCCTGCGTGGTCATGGTCACGGTCCTCACCTACATGGACCGGCTCAATCTGAGCATCGCGGGGAAATACATCCAGGACGAGCTTCACCTCAGCACCCACACCATGGGCTGGATTTTCAGCGCCTTCCTGCTAGGATATTCGATCTTTCAGTTGCCGGGCGGCTGGGCTGGAGATCGCTACGGCCCGAAAAACATCCTTACCGGCGCGATTTTGCTCTGGTCAATCTTCACGGCTCTCACCGGGTTGGCTCCCGGACTGGTGACCAGCCGGTGGATTGGAGTGGCCGGCTCGCTCATTTTTGTCCGCTTCCTGGTCGGCTTGGGCGAGGCGGCAAACTCGCCAAATGCCAACAAAATCGTCGCCAACTGGATCGGCTCTGAACACCGCGGCTTCGGCAGCAGCTTTGCCATCATCGGCATCGGTATCGGCGGAACCCTCACCCCTCCGCTGATTGCTTGGATCATGCAGCACTGGGGCTGGCGATCTTCGTTTTATATTTCCGGCCTGTTTGGGCTTGTCGTTGTGTTGGTATGGGAATGGTATGTGGCAAGTTCGCCTGAGGAGCATCCGCGCGTCAATGCTGCGGAATTAGCGCTGATCCAGCGGGATCGCGGGCGCGTTCAAAAAAGCCGTGACGATTTTGCAAAGCCGCCCTGGCGCAAGATGCTGGCAAACCGCTCGGTCCTCGGTCTCTCCCTTGGCTACATGTGCCAGGGTTTTCCGATTTACTTCTATCACACCTGGTTCTTCATTTATCTGGTTCAAGTGCGGCATTTAAGCATCACGCAAGGCGGATTCTGGGGGTCGACGCCTTACCTCGCTATCGTGATCTTCGCTCCGCTCGGCGGATGGTTTTCCGACCAGGCCGTTCTGCGACTGGGGAAGCGCAACGGGCGCAGGTTGGCCGTTGCTATCGGGATGGTCAGCTCTGGCATTCTCCTATGGGCCGGCGCCGGAATCAGCGGCAGCGCTTCCGCCATCGCTCTGTTAGCAATCGGAGCCGGTCTCAACATGTTCGCCGCAACCACTTATTGGGCAACGTGCATCGACATCACGGAAAATTACACCGGCTCGGTTTCAGGAATTATGAACACTTTCGGCAATTTGGGCGGATGGCTGTCGCCAATCGTCTCGGCCTACGTGGCTACTAATTTTGGATGGAACCGCGCCCTGGATTGCGCCGCCGCAGTCTCAATCGCCTCCGCGCTCCTGTTCCTGCTGGTCAACGCGGATGAAAAGATCGACGCACCGACCGTCGATCCTAGCCCGCGCGAAAAGCTTCAGTACTCATCTATTTGAGTGGAGTGATCCGCCGGAAAGGACTTCTTCCAATGTCGGAAGGCGTCATCCCGAAGCACCGCGTTTTCTCAAGCGAGCCGAGAGCCAGCCCTGAGCGAGGTCGAAGGTGTCTCCCCAAATAGAGCTGAGCGAACGCCAGCCGACTACGCTTTTTCTGAATTGGGAGAATGGCCCTTGCACTTGGAGACGATCGCAGAACGCAGGCGCGTGCGCAAATCTTCCGGCAATTCGTAAAGGTGGGAGTCGCGATAAATCTCGATGGTCTTCTTCGTGGTATCGCACACCACGTAGCAGTTATGGCACCACGAAAGGTGCCCTTCGAGCTCGGCCTTGGTAGGGGCGTCAATGACCCCATCCAAATAATTGGTCAGCTCTTGCAGAAAATCAGAGCATTTCACGCGTCGCCATCTCCACTTTGGTTTTTCGTGCTTCCATTCGTACTGCCCCGCTTCTGAAAGTACCGGCTCAACCGATCTCGCAGTTGAAGCCTTGCCCTCAACAACCGCGACTTGACGGCCGGAATGCTCAAATCGAGCGCTTCCGCAGTCTCTTCCGTGGAAAGACCTTCCACGTCGCGCAATACGAACACCATTCGAAATCCAGGCGGCAACCCCTGAATGGTCTTCTGCAAAATCTCCCGCAACTCGGCCTGGTTATACTGCTGCTCCGGGTTCGGGGTCCAATCTGCAACCTCGCGAGGAACCGAATCGTCCTCGGTCTTTATATCCTCGTCGAGCGATACCGTGCGTTCCGGTTTCCGCCGCCGCAACTTCATCAACGCTTCGTTGACGGCGATGCGAACCAGCCACGTGTAAAACTTCGACTGTCCCTGGAAGCCTTTGAGGTTGTTGTAGGCCTTTAGAAAAGCCTCCTGAACAACGTCCTCAGCGTCTTCCCGGTTTTGGGTGATGTGTTGCGCTATGCGAAACACATTACGGTCGTAACGTTTAACCAATTGCTCGAACGCGCTTACGTCGCCGCCTTTAGCGGCCTGAACGAGAGCAAGCTCGTCGTTTACAGGTGCGTTGACATTAGTTTCGATGGCGCTCATCATCCGTCCGATGCACTATTTTGCGGCCCAATGCCGATTATGCTCTATTATTTTACTAACCGATCCAGCTCTCGATGCAGGTGTTATCGCTTCGTAAGCGGGGTATAGGCTAGCTTGCACTCACTCCATGAACCACTCGTACACGGCCAACCGTCATCCAGAGTAACATGCCTGGTTAACCCTATAATCTTCTAAGAACAGACGACTTGATATAGAAAGTAATCACTGCCACGGACATGCCGGAAGAGACCGATCTTCACCAAATCGTCGCCGCAGCTGTCGCTCAGGTTCTGGATGCGCAGGTACCAAAACTGCGCGACGAGATCGTCGCTCAGGTATTGCGCGAACTGCCGTCATATGCGGTCGCGCAGCCAGTAGCAGCGAGCAGTGAGGCCGCGCCCAGCACATCCGCTGCGCTGCTGAAGTCCATCACCACAATTCAGGCTGGCAATTCGCAAAAAGAAATCCTGCGAGCGTTGCTTGATTGCACCGCTTCTTATTGCAGCCGCGCGGCCTTGTTTGTCGTAAAGGGTGCCGCTGCGACCGGATGGCAGGGCTGCGGCTTCAGCAACAACGAAGATATAAAGGATTTTGCTCTGGATGCAGCCGGAGGCGTGGCGTTCGAAGCGCTCCATTCCCGCATTGCAGCCATCGGTCGCGGCGAAGAGCTTGACCCGCAATTCGCGTCTCGCTTCAACATTCCGTCCGACGAGCGAGTCGTGGTGCTGCCGCTTCTGCTAAAAGATAAAGTGGCCGCCTTGGTCTACTGCGATCCAGGCACGGACCAGCTTCTGGACATCCCGGCGCTGGACGCTGTAGTTCGCGCCACCAGCGCATGGTTGGAAGTCGTTTCCCTACGCAAGCAAGGAAGCAAAGAACCCGCCGCGAGCCACGATGCGGTGGCCGCTCCGGTTCAGACCGTGTCGTCATTTTCCGATCCGTTTGCTTCGCATGTACCTCGACACGTCGCGCCGCAGCCATCCGAACCCGCGCTAGCCCAAGCAAGCGCGGCAGCGGCAGGGACGGCCCCCGCTCCTCAACTCTCTGCGGAAGACGCCGAAACTCATCGCAAGGCGCAGCGTTTCGCACGCCTGCTGATGGACGAAATCAAACTCTATAACCAAGCCCAGGTCGGTGAAGGACGCAAGAATCGTGACCTCTACGACCGCCTGAAAGAAGACATCGAAAAAAGCCGGGCTACCTACCAGAAGCGTTACGGTAGCACCGTCGCGAGCACAGCCGATTACTTCAGCCACGAAGTCGTACGCAGCCTCGCCGAAGACGACGCAACGCTGATGGGGGCAAACTTCCACGGGTAGTGGTCGCACCCGGTTGGCAATGTTGTGCGTATTTTGGAAATAAAAGTCGCAGTGAATCGCCGCTTTCATCCCCTTCTGCTAGTGTTCGCCGGAACGATGCTGTTCGGCTCGCTGACTGCGATCGGTCATGCCCAAGCCTCGGATGGTTCCGCACCCGCCAAGCCCGCGATCCATAAAAAAACCTCATCCGCGCACAAGAGAGTTCATCGCAACGCCGCTCCTCGTCTGCGGCGCATGCACCAGGCATTTGCCGCTTCCGCGAGCCTGAAACCCATGGCTCGGCAACTGTTGCAAGACCGCACCCCTGAAGGCTATGCGGGAGTAGAGGCCTACGCTCGGTCCCACTCCTCGGAAGATGCCGGCTCACTCGCGTGGCTGGTCGTCGGCTTCGCACATCTCAGCGATCATGATTACGTGGGCGCGGTACAGCCGCTCAGCCGCGCGAAAGTTCACGCCGGAGATCTCGGCGACTACGTGAGTTTCTATCTGGCCACGGCCTATCTTCAGTCAGGGCAGGCGCCGGAAGCGGTTTCCACGCTCTCCGATTTCGCAAAGACATATCCCGAATCGCTCCTGATCCGCGATGCGCTCGTCCTGCAAGGCACCGCGCTGCTGGCCGATTCCCGACCTCAAGATGCGATCGCGCTACTCGAGACTAACCGCCAACCGGTGCGCACGGATCAAGAGATGGCTCTTGGCCGAGCTTACGCTGCCATCAATCAGCCAGCGAAAGCGGCCATGGTTTTCCGCAACATTTTTGTGAACTCGCCGCTGAGCGCCGATGCGCCCCCGGCTGGAGTGGAACTTGCCAAGCTCGCCGGCACGCCCGGGGTCGATCCGCTCACTCCGGGTGAACTCCGTACCCGCGCCGACTTGCTGCTGAACGGCAAGCGCTACACCGACGCCGCATCCACATATCGTGACTTACTCGCCCTGCCCGACGCGCAGTTGCGTCCGGAAGATCGGCCAGCCATTCAGATTTCATTTGCGGAGTCGCTGCGAAAATCCGGGCAGTCTCGCGAAGCAATTCAAATACTCAACGCCGTGCAGGTCTCGACGGCGGAACTGATTGCGCAGCGCATTTTTCAATTGGGGGAAGCCGCCCGCGCCGCTAATGACGATGATGGCTTCCTTGCCGACATGGCTGCGCTTCGCCAGGCCGCGCCCACTAGTCCTCAACTCGAGCAGGCTCTTCTTTCATGCGGCAATATCTATCTTCTGCGCCCCGACTACGATCGCGCCATCGATTGCTATCGCGAGTTGCAGCAACGGTTTCCGAATTCAGCCCGCGCCTCCTATGCTCACTGGAAGGTGGCATGGCTGAGCCTGCGGCAGGACCGCACCGCCGAAGCCCGCAAGGAGTTCGAAAATCAAATCGCGCTTTATCCCTCATCGGCGGAGGTTCCCGCTGCTCTTTACTGGCGGGCCCGGCTGGCGGAAGAAGACAACGATCCGGCGCTCGCGCGCGCTTACTTCAATAAGTTGATTTTGCGGTTCCACAATTTCTACTACGCCGAACTGGCACGGCAGCGGCTGCCAAAACTTCCGGCTACGGATGCATCGACGCATCCCGCGATACTAGATCGCATTCCGCCTTTCAGCTCCGTACCCAGAGCAGCAGCCAATCCACCGCTTGATAACCTTCGCGTCCAGAAAGCTCATCTACTGGAAAACGGTGCATTGCTTGACATGGCTGTCCGCGAACTCCGTGCCGCCGCGCAGGAAGGCCCCGGCAACTGGCTGGCCCCTGAAATGGCGCGGATGTATCGCGACAACGGCCGATACGATTTGGCGATCCAGACGCTCAAGCGCGCTGAGCCAAACTATTTCGCGGTCGATCTTCCCACCCTGCCGCGCGCCTATTGGGAAGCGCTGTTCCCCAAAGCCTATTGGCCCGATCTCTCCCGCTTCTCCACCGGCAATAATCTTGATCCGTACCTCGTCGCGTCGCTCATTCGTCAGGAATCCGAATTCAATCCGAACGCGGTTTCCAAAAAAGATGCGGTCGGGCTCATGCAACTCCTTCCGTCTGTCGGAAAGACAGTCGCACACGAGGAAAAGTTAAAGCATTTTTCCTCCAGCGAATTGTTCGTTCCCGGCGTGAATATGCAGCTCGGCACTCGCTACTTCCGCGGCATGGTTGACCAGTTCGGATCGTTCGAGTACGCGCTCGCCGCCTACAACGCCGGTTCCGACCGGGTGCAGCACTGGATGGCGCTCGGCCATTATCGCGACGTGCCAGAATTCGTCGAGTCCATCCCCTTCACCGAGACTCGAGAATATGTCCAGGCAATCGTTCGTAACGCCAACGTGTACCGTCAGATTTACGGGACCCCGTAACCCCCGTTTAGATAATCCGTGCATCGTCAACCAGATACAGGCTTTGGTCAGATGACCGTGCGGATGGAGTCCGCCTGTGGAATCTTTTGTGTCCAGAACGAATCAATACAGCTGCTTCCGGGTTTCTATGCAATGAGGCTAGTGGAAACCCCGGATGGCTTCGATCCAGGTTGGAGGTAGGTAGCATGATGGCAAAATTGTTCGACGTAATCTTTGGTTGCTGGCACAGTCATTACAGCTTTCCGATGACCACGCGCCGTGACGCAAAATGTGGTCAAGCCGCCAATGCAGGTGCAACCTACGTCGTTTGTTTGGATTGCGGCAAAGAATTGCCCTACGACTGGAAGCTGATGCGGGTCATGGACGCGCCTTTGGCTGGCCGCCCGGCCCCGATTCTTCATCGTGCGAAAGAGGTTGCCGCGTAGCATTGCGCTCGTGCCGCTTGCTCCAAACGCGGCTTTCAACGGGCAGGTTGACCCCTTCCCATTCCCGAAATGGGAATCCTCTGCATTTTTCGAATTTATTTCTTGCGCTCGCATTTGCACCCTCCTAGGTTGAATACATGGGTATTTTTCAGCCCAGGAGGTTCTGATGTTAAAAACTCTGGACGTTCTTATCGGCGTCGCCACCGTGTTGTTGCTATTCAGCATGGGCGTCACGCTGATCACGCAGGGCATAGTTCTGTTGTCTCAGCGGCGCGGCAAGCATCTGCTGTCTGGCCTGGCCGACTTGTTACAGCAGTTGGGCATTCCCGAGCGAGTGATCGCCGAAAAAGTCGCTTCATCGCTGCTGTCTCATCCGCTAATTGCGGAAGCTGAAGGCAAATTAGGAACGGTGATTCACCGCGAAGAATTTATTAAGCTTCTGCTCGACCTGGCCAGCGGGACTGGCGCAGCTGTAATCGAAGACGACGCACGGCAAGCATTGGCAAACATGTTGAACAAGCAGGGAATTTCGTCGCCGGAAGTCACGCTAAAAAACATCTGGGCGATGGCACTGCAAATGGAAGCGGAAAATCCGGAGATGTCGAATCACCTCCGAACCGGTCTTGCAATTCTGCGCGAAGGCTCCAGCGATTTTGTCGCCCGCGTGAATTCATGGTTCGACCAGACGATCGACCGGGTGAATCACCGCTTCGCGCGATCCGCCCAGTACATCACGCTCGGGGTGGCAGTCGCCATCACGCTCACTGTGCAACTCGACGTCATCTCAATCATGGACCGTCTCTCGTCCGATGAGACCGCGCGTTCCGCATTCGTTACTGAAGCCGCGAAGCAATATGCGCTCGACGCGTCTGCTGGCAGCACAGCAACTTCATCGTCGGGGCACGCCCAAGCCGACCTGGCCGTCTACTCGCTTCTCAACTCAACTGGTCTACTCACCATGCCCACCGCCGATGGCTGGCTGCGCCAATTTGGCTATATCCGAAAGTGGCCAGGAATGATTCTTTCCGCGCTGTTGCTGAGCCTCGGCGCACCGTTCTGGTACAACACACTGAAAGACTTGATCGGACTGCGCTCACAGCTAGCCCGCAACGACGAAGCTCAACGGCGCCAGCGCCAATCTGAGCGATCTCCCCGGGCAATCGCCGATTCGAGTTCCCTAAGCGCATTGTGGTCGGCCAGCGAGCAAGGCGACCTGACCGCCGTTGGCTGAACCCCTTGTGGCGCGGGCGCCCCGCCCGCGTGCGATCGGAAGTTGATTTAAACCCTCCCCCAGAAACTTTTCCCAGGAGAGAAATTCCATGCCCGAAACAAGTGCCGCCGTCCGCTGGATCGGCTGTCCCCAGAGCAATTTCCATCGCGGACGACCCGCCGCCCTCAGGCCCGAGGCAATCGTGATCCACGTCATGGACGGAAGCTTCGCCGCCGGCGAATCGGTGTTTTTAGATCCCTCGACTCAACGCTCGGCTCACTACGGAATCTCTCACGCGGGCGATGTTCACCAGTATGTTGACGAGAAAAACACCGCGTTTCATGCTGGAACCGTAGTGCGCCCGACATGGTCTCTGCTGAAGCTCGGAGTGAACCCAAATTTCTACACTATCGGCATTGAGCATGAAGGAACTGCGGATGAACCGTGGACCGCGAGTCAGATGACCTCAAGTTCGCGGCTCATTTCGGAGATCGCATCACGATGGAATATCCCACTCGATCTCGATCACGTCATCCGCCATCATGAGATACGCGCGTCAAAGACCTGCCCCGGCAACTGGATGCAAGACTTATCGGTTCTCTTACCTGAGCCCGCTGCGGCCAATGAGTTATCGCAGGTGCGGTTACGGACAAATGTGAATCTCAGGAGCGTCGAACCCAAGACTTCAGCACCGATTCTGAGAGTTCTCTCAGCGGGCTTAGAGATATCTGTGCGAGGGGTTGTGATCGGGGACGCAGTGAGTGGAAACGCCTATTGGTACGTGGACGGAAATGGGAATTTTTTTTGGTCCGGCGCCGCTTGCCGAAGTCCTTCCTAAGTAACGTGTTACTGGTTCGGCACGCCGGATGTAGATATTGCCAAGCCCATCGGCAATTTCTACGCTGTGAATTTTGTTTACGCCATTATTTTCAACGCCCGAGTTTGGCAGAGCATATGCAACGGTAAACTGCAGACGAAGTGGCGCGCAACGGGGCGGTCTTGAGGTGACTTCGGCCAGAGGTAACTCTGGATTGCCCCTTGCATTTTCCCTCGGCTGACAGCCCTCCCCCCTACCTATCTTCTTCTACCTAAAACGTTTCCTTCAACTCGGGCTCATGCCAGCGCAATTCTCTTTTCCAAATCAAGTCCCGCGCGGCGCAGCAACACCGCCACTACCGGTTCTTTGAAGCGTGACGCATCGAATTCCACCCTCACAACCTGCTCTTTTTCGTTGAATTGCAGACGGCGCACTCCGTAGACGTCGCGTAAGTTGTGGATGGCGCGCATGGCTGCTTCGCTGGGTACGTTTCTGTATCGGTATGCAACTTCAATCTGCGTCATAAGGCCGCAACTCCCAATCTCGTCTAAGTGACAGAATCCGTTAAGCTACAGAATCTAAGATACAACAATCGAACCGTGCTCTGGCAGTATCTATATGTCGAGACATGAAGACCGATTCTCCCGTCGTTGATTCGTCATCCCGAGCCAAAGATCCGGTTTGCGGCATGACTGTGGACAAATCCAAAGCTCGTCATCACGCGAAGCGTGGCGATCAAACCTATTATTTCTGCTGCGAGGCCTGCAAGACGAAATTCAATGCGGATCCGGAATCGTATCTGCGTCCCAAGCCGTCCTCGAACTTAGTAGCGATTGGCTCCGCCCCCAAGTCAGTCGCGCCGGAATCATTGTCGACCTCCGGCGCCTACGTCTGCCCAATGTGTCCGGATGTTCGCAAATCCAAACCCGGTCCGTGCCCCACCTGCGGGATGGCGCTCGAGCCAGAATTTCCGCAAGTTACAACCAGCACCGAGTACACGTGCCCGATGCATCCGGAGATTATCCGTTCCGCTCCGGGCGCTTGTCCTATTTGCGGCATGGCTCTCGAACCGCGAACCATCACTCGCGGCGTGGAAGAAAATCCTGAACTGCGCGATATGTCGCGGCGTTTCTGGATCAGCGCAATTCTCACCGCGCCACTTCTGCTGGTTGCCATGCTCAGCATGTTTCCCGGCGTAGGGATGCATCTGTTTCGAGGCGCATCCTGGCTGCCCTGGTTTGAGTTTGTCTTGGCGACACCTGTCGTCTTATGGGGCGGTTGGCCCTTCTTCCAGCGCGGATGGACATCGATCGTTAATCGCGCGACCAACATGTTCACGCTGATCGCGCTGGGCACCGGCGTGTCGTACGTTTTTAGTGTGGTCGCGCTGATTTTTCCCGGACTGTTCCCTGCCGTTATGCGGGATGTGAACGGTGTGCCGCCCGTGTACTTCGAGGCCGCCGCCTCAATCGTTACCCTGGTCTTGCTGGGACAAGTGCTTGAACTTCGTGCCCGGGGACGCACTGGAGCGGCCATCCGCGCTCTGCTTGATCTTTCTCCAAAGACCGCGCGCATCGTTCGCAATCCAGCGAACGGGACCGACGAGGAAATTCCGCTGGCTCAGGTGAAGGTTGGCGACCGTCTGCGCGTCCGCCCGGGAGAGAAGATTCCCGTGGATGGCGTCATTGAAGACGGATCAAGCTCCATCGATGAATCCATGCTCACCGGCGAATCCGTTCCCGTCGAAAAAACAGCAGGGATGAAAGTCGTCGGCGCCACCGTGAACGGATCAGGGTCTTTCACCATGCTCGCACAGCGTGTGGGCGACGAAACCGTGCTCGCACAGATCGTCCGCATGGTCAGTCAGGCACAGCGCAGCCGCGCCCCGATTCAGAGGCTGGCCGACCGCATCGCCGCCTGGTTCGTGCCTGCGGTTGTAGGCGCAGCGGCCGTCACAGCGCTGGTGTGGGGATTGTTTGGCCCCGAGCCACGTTTCGCTCACGCGCTGGTCAACGCCGTCGCGGTGCTCATCATCGCCTGCCCCTGCGCGCTCGGACTCGCTACTCCGATGGCGATTATGGTGGGCACTGGACGCGGAGCGCACGCCGGCGTCCTTATCAAAAACGCCGAAGCGCTTGAAGTGCTCGAAAAAGTTGACACCATTGTCGTGGACAAAACCGGAACGCTCACGGCAGGCAAGCCGTCGCTCGAATCGGTTATCGCGCTTCAGGACGTGAAAGAGGAAGAGTTGGTGCGCCTTGTCGCCAGCCTCGAGCAGGCCAGCGAACATCCGCTTGCGGCTGCGTTTGTGAATGCCGCGAAGCAAGGCAACCTCAAGCTCTCCGACGTCCGAGACTTTAAATCTTTTTCAGGGCGCGGAATTACGGGCACCGTCGAGGGCAAGAAAATCGTCGCCGGAAATGAAGGCTTATTGCTGGACTATAAAATTCCGCTTGGTGACCTCGCCGTTCGCGCGCAGAAGCTCCGAGAAGAAGGCCAAAGCGTGATCTTCGCTGCCATAGATGGCCGCGCCGCAGGATTGCTGGGCGTGGCGGACGCCATCAAGCCGGAAACGAAAGACGCGGTTGCGCAGCTTCTTGCCGATGGCTTGCACTTCGTGATGCTCAGCGGGGATAACGAAGTCACCGCTAAGTCTGTCGCATCTCGAGTCGGCATCACAGAATTCGAGGCCGGGGTTCGACCAGAGCGCAAGGCTGAAGTCATAGCAGCTCTACAAAAAGACGGCCGGATCGTGGCCATGGCTGGCGACGGAGTGAATGACGCCCCAGCGCTCGCCCAGGCGAACGTCGGCATCGCCATGGGAACGGGTGCGGATGTCGCCATCGAAAGCGCAGGCATCACGCTGCTGCGCGGCGACCTCGCTGGCATCGCCAAAGCCCGCAACCTGAGCCGCGCCACTATGCGCAACATCCGCCAAAATCTTTTTTTCGCATTCGCCTACAACCTGCTCGGCGTGCCGATCGCAGCGGGAGTTCTTTACCCCTTCTTCGGAATTCTCTTAAGCCCAATCCTCGCAGCCGCAGCGATGAGCTTCAGTTCGGTGTCAGTGATCACGAACTCACTGCGCCTGCGCAACGCAAAGTTGTGAGCGTTTAGCTTCGCGTGGCGTCATCACTGTAGAGGCCCCGAGAAAGCAGATTCCTATGCTCATTCTCGTCGCTCGCGCGACTCCGAATGGCTCGGAATGACAAGTTGGTAAGAGTTGTGTGGGGCGAGCGGTGGCTGCCACGCCCTTCTCCCCTCTTGCTGATCCGCTCTACTTCCAAACCCTTGTTATTCCGAGCCCGGCGTAGGAATCTGCTTTGCGACTCGGCCGAAAAGCAGATTCCTACGCTCATTCTCGTCGCTCGCGCGACTCCGGATGGCTCGGAATGACAAGTTGGTAAGAGTTGTGTGGGCGAGCGGTGGCTGCCACGCCCTTCTCCCCTCTTGCTGATCCGCTCTACTTCCAAACCCTTGTTTTCCGAGCCAGCGTAGGAATCTGCTTTGCCACTCGGCCCGAAAAGCAGATTCCTATGCTCATTCTCGTCGCTCGCGCGACTCCGAATGGCTCGGAATGACAAGTTGGTAAGAGTTGTGTGGGGCGAGCGGTGGCTGCCACGGCCTTCTCGCCTCTTGCTGATCCGCTCTACTTCCGAGCCCTTTTTTTCCGAGCCAGCGCAGGAATCTGCTTTGCGACTCGGCCGGAAAGCAGATTCCTATGCTCATTCTCGTCGCTCGCGCGACTCCGAATGGCTCGGAATGACAAATGATAAGAGTTGTGTGGGCGAGCGGTGGCTGCGACGCCCTTCTCGCCTCTTGCTGATCCGCCGCATGCCTTCGCCTTGACTTCTTTTCAACTGCACTCACATAATGAAAGGTTATCCCTGCACCCGGAAATCATTAAGGAGCGCTTGGTGGCGACAACTGCGAGTTCGGCCCCGGAAAAGGTTCGTCAAGGCGTAGCGCCGTTGCGGGTCGGCCAGGGTAGCTCGTTCTGGTTGCGCAGGCTGCATTCGCTGAGCGGAATCGTCCCGGTCGGGGCGTTTCTTTTCGAACACGTTGTGGTCTCAAATTCAACGGCCATCGGCGGTCCGGCGGCTTACGCACATCAGGTGCGCTTTCTCGGCAGCTTGCCTTTAGTGTTCTTTCTCGAGCTCTTCGGCATCTGGTTGCCGATTCTGTTCCACGCCGGTTACGGCTTCTATATTTGGTTTCGCGGAGATGGCAATGTGACAGCCTATCCGTGGAGTGGCAACTGGATGTATACCGTCCAGCGCTGGACTGGCGGCATCGCGTTCCTTTACATCGTGTGGCACACATACACCATGCGCTTTACGGGACTTGATCTCCATCAATATCCCGGAGCGTCGTTCGGGAAAGTGCAGGCTGAGCTTTTCAATCCCTGGCTGCTGATGTTTTATGTGGTCGGGCTGGTCACCGCTTCATGGCATTTCGCCTACGGCATATGGCTGTTTTGCGCGAAGTGGGGGATCATTTCCGGGGAACGCGCGCGCCAACGATTTCTATCCGTTTGTCTCGGGCTGTTCCTGCTCATGAGCGTGGTCGGGCTCACGAGCTTGTACAGCTTCAGGGCGCGTTTCGCGCAGCAGTCGGTCGATCCTGCCAACGCGCAGATGGTGGAAGACGGCAAGTAGCTAACAAGAATGGCGACGAATCCTAAAATCATCGTGATCGGCGGCGGACTCGCCGGACTTTCAGCCGTAATCAAAATCGCCGAAATGGGCGGGAACGTCGATCTGTTCTCGATAGTGCCCGTAAAGCGTTCGCACTCGGTATGCGCGCAAGGCGGCATCAATGCCGCGAAGAACCTGAAGGGCGAAGGCGATTCCACCGCGCAGCATCTGGACGACACCGTTTATGGCGGAGATTTCCTCGCCAACCAGCCTCCCGTAAAAGCCATGTGCGACGCGGCCCCCGGCATCATCGATCTGCTTGATCGCATGGGCGTTCCCTTCAACCGCACGCCGGAAGGGCTGCTCGACTTTCGTCGCTTCGGAGGCACTCTTTATAACCGTACTGCTTTCGCCGGCGCCACTACTGGTCAGCAACTTCTGTATGCGCTCGACGAGCAAGTGCGGCGTTACGAGTCAGAAGGAAAAGTCCAGAAATTCGAGCATTGGGAATTTCTTTCTCCAGTCCTGGACGGCGAGCGCATCTGCCGCGGCATTTGCGCAATGGATCTGCGTTCGATGGAAGTCCGCGTGTTTCCTGCAGACGCGATCATCATCGCGACTGGCGGCATCGGCGCGATCTTCGGCAAGTCCACCAACTCTGTCGTCTGCACCGGATCCGCGCAATCCGCCCTCTACCAGAGCGGTTGCTACTACGCGAACGGCGAATTCATTCAGGTACATCCCACCTCTATTCCCGGGGAAGACAAGTTACGCCTGATGTCGGAGTCGGCGCGCGGCGAAGGCGGTCGCGTATGGGTGCCAAAACAATTGGGCGACAAGCGCGATCCGAATAGCATTCCCGCCAGTGAGCGGTGGTATTTCCTTGAAGAGTGGTATCCGAAATACGGCAACCTAGTTCCGCGTGATGTTGCCACCCGCGCCATATTCAAAGTGGTATACGAGCACAACCTCGGCATTGATGGAAAGCCGATGGTTTACCTCGACCTCACTCACATCGATCGCGCGACCCTCGACCGCAAGCTCGAAGGCATCCTCGAGATTTACGAGAAGTTCGTGGGCGACGATCCGCGTGTAACCCCGATGAAGATTTTCCCGGGCATGCATTACACCATGGGCGGCCTGTGGGTGGATTTCAACCAGGCGACAAACGTTCCTGGAATTTTCGCCGCCGGCGAATGTGAATATCAGTATCACGGCGCCAACCGGCTCGGAGCGAACTCGCTCGTATCGTGCATCTTTGGCGGATTCAAAGCCGGGCCGGAAGCCGTCCGTTATGCGCGCAACCAGAAAGCTGCCACCAGCAACGGTTACGCGGAAGCTGAGCGCAAACGTCAGCAGGACAACAATGCCATGCTGATGCAATCCAGTGGAACGGAAAATCCGTTTGTGCTGTGGCGCGAACTGGGCGAGTTGATGACGAAGAACTGCACTGTGATTCGTTACAACAAAGCCCTCGCGGAAACCGATGCAGAAATCCTGAAGTTGATGGAGCGTTTCCAGAAAATTAACTTGAGCGACAAGACCCAGTGGGCAAACACCAGCGTGATTTTTGCCCGGCAGCTTTACAACATGCTGCAACTGTCTCGAGTCGTCACGCAAGGCGCGGCGTTGCGAGACGAATCGCGCGGAGCACATTACAAACCCGACTTCCCCGAGCGCGACGACCCGAATTTTCTTAAGACGACAAAAGCCCGTTACGACGAAACCACGGACGGCCCGAAGTTTGAATATGAGCCGGTCGACGTTTCGCTGGTTCCACCCAGGCCGAGGAAGTATTAGGCAGCATCAAAAGGCATGATGGCTAATAAGACGATTGTTTTCAAAATCAAGCGGCAAGCCGAACCTGGTGCGGAGTCGCGCTGGGAGGAGTTTGAACTGGCGTGGCATCCGGGCATGAACGTGATTTCTTCGATGATGGAAATCGCGCGCAATCCCGTTACCCGCGATGGCAAGCAGACCACTGCCATCACTTATGACGCGAACTGCCTCGAAGAAATTTGCGGATCGTGCGCTATGCTCATTAACGGCCGCGCCCGCATGGCTTGTTCCGCCCTGGTCGACAAACTGGATCACCCGATCACGCTTGAACCGTTTTCAAAATTTCCGGTGGTGCGTGACCTTGCCGTCGACCGAAGCGTTTTGTTTGAAAACCTTAAAGCCGTTAAGGCGTGGGTACCGGTGGATGGCACGTACGATCTGGGCTCCGGGCCGCGGATTTCGCCGGCTGAGCAGGAAGTATCGTATCCGCTGTCAAACTGCATTTCGTGCTGCTGCTGCATGGAAGCCTGCCCTCAGTTCAACGACAACACTGGATTCGTAGGCGCGGCTACTATTTCCCAGGTGAAGTTGTTCAACGCCCATCCGACCGGGGCAGCCCTGAAACGCGAGCGCCTCGCTGCCTTGATGGGCGACGGTGGAATCCAGGAATGTGGTTACGCGCAAAACTGCGTGGAAGTGTGCCCGAAGGAAATCCCGCTTACCGAGTCGATTTCAGACGTTAGCGGGCAGGTCATGCGGCAGGCGCTCGGCGACCTCTTCCGCAAGTAATACCGTTCAGGTTGACGTTTTTTGTGACTAAGTGCAGCGTGGTTTGATTGCCCAGCCTCGGTTGCAACCCTTTCAGCCAAGTTATCAACCAGTTAGCGCGAACAATTTGCCGCCCCAAAAGGCCTGTCAGGTGCAGCATCTAAGCTGTAAGGCCTGAGAGAGCCGCATAGTAACCGGAAAGTAACATCGGGCCGCGCAAACTTTGGTAAGAAAGCTCTAATATTTTGGCGCCAACGCCGGGTCGGGTGATTTAGAATCACCGCCTGTCGTAACGCCACAGCAAATTGCCACCGTAAATTGAAGGAGCAGGACCACTTCGTGAGTATTAGAAAGACAATTTCTGGCCTAGGGCTTGCCGCGCTAATTCTGGCTGCAAGCGTTCCCTCGTTCGCACTGCATCACACGACGCGTCATCATGTTCACCATGTGAAGGGTCGCCACGGACGCTTCCGCAGAATTTTCTGGGACCCCCTTTTCCGTCCCTCGCACGAATCGTTGCTCCGGCAAAACGAAGAAATTGACCGCCTCGATCTGCCCCGGATTCAAGACGAAGAAGAGTTGGAACAATACAAAGCCAGTGGAGATTTAGTTCCGATCGTCGCCGGAGAGACTCTAAGGTTTGATCCGCGCCTCTCGCCAGACCGCCGCTTTTGCCGCCCATGGACGCGCGAATTCGTCGACGACTTAAGCGAAGCTTACTACAAACAATTCCACGATCAGATTCAGGTCAACTCTGCGGTCCGGACCGTAGTGATACAGAAGAAACTCCGACGCCATAATCGCAACGCTGCGCCCGAGTCGGGAGACACTGCCTCGTCGCATCTTGCGGGCATCACCGTAGACATCCAGCGCCGGGGAATGTCCAAAGCGCAGGTCAAGTGGGTGGAACAATATCTTCTGCCCATGCGCGATGCCGGATTGATCGAGCCCGAGGAAGAACGCCATCAGTGGGTGTTTCACATCGCAGTGTCAGGTCGCTACACGGACTGGCGCGAAGCCCAGCGTGAGGCCGAAGGCTTGCCGCGCGTGGTTCCGCCAAGCCAGGCAGCTCTACATTCGGACCAGGGCACAGGTCAACCAGCCGCGTCCGGCGATTTCATGGACGTGACGCCGCCGCAAGATCAGGACGACGTAATCGTCCGCGAACCTTAATCGCTTACCAGCCCAGCATCTTTAGCGCAACCGCATGCTGATCATCATGGCCGGACTTCCGGGCACAGGAAAGACGACGCTGGCCCGCGAACTTGCGAAATCAAACTCCGCAACAATTCTTAATAAAGACTTAATCCGCTCCGCACTCTTTGCGCCGGACCAAATCGAATACTCGGTCGGGCAGGATGATTTCTGCTTCCAGATCATGCTTGATACCGCCAGCTATCTTCTGCGGAAACATCGCGAGTATCTCGTATTTCTGGACGGAAGGACATTTTCCCGCACCTATCAGGTTGACCAAGCCATTGCAGCTGCGGAAACGATAAATCAGCCGTGGAGAATTATTGAGTGTCTTTGCAGTAACGAATCGGCGCGCCGCCGTCTCGAAGAGCAATCAAGCAAGCATGTAGCCGCCGATAGGGACTATTCTCTGTACCTGCGAATAAAATCCGCATTTCAGGAAATCACGCGGCCCAAACTAGTGATCGACACCGATCAGCCGATCGAGCAGTGCGTCCGCGCCGCATCGAAGGCGTTAGCTCAGTCCGATAGCTGAGCCCAATAATTTTTCCGCCTGTCGTACAATTTAAAGTTCCCTAGAACCGAGTCTCCGAGGCAACGCCATGAGCGGAGCACTCAATCAAGAAGGAGTCTTCAATGCGCAAATTTCTGACTGCAATCACATCCGGCATATTTCTTGTTTCTTTCGCGGCTGCCCAGGCTAAAGCGCCCGCTACCGCCGCCACCCAGCCGACCGCAACCATCGAAACCAGCGCCGGCAACTTAACTTGCACGCTCTTCCCCGACAAAGCGCCTATCGGCGTCGCCAACTTTATCGGCCTAGCCAAGGGCACAAAAGACTGGACGCATCCTTCAACGCACAAAAAAGAGCATGGAGTACCTCTCTACGACGGAACGATCTTCCATCGCATCATCCCTAACTTTATGATTCAAGGCGGCGACCCAACCGGCACTGGCATGGGCGATCCGGGATATAAATTTGTGAATGAAACTTCTCCCGATCTGCTGTTCGACCAGCCCGGACGCCTGGCTTATGCCAACTCCGGCCCCGACACCAACGGGTCGCAATTCTTCATCACGGAAATGGCTTATCCCAGCCTAAACGGCAACTACACCATCTTCGGCCAATGCGACGACGCCAGCGTGACTCTGGTGAAAGAAATCGCCCGCATGGGGCGCGATTCGAACGACAAGCCCTACCGTCCCGTGAGCATCAAGCACATCACTTTCACGGGGTCAGGCGCGGCAAAGGCGGCTGCAAAGCCTGTAGCCAAACCGATGGCAAAGACCGCCGCCAAAAGCAACTAACGACAACAATTTCAAACCTGAAAGGCACTCATGACCCGGCAACCCGGCACGTACGCAATCTTTAACACTTCAGAAGGCACCATCGTTTGCCGCCTCTTCGAAAAAGAAGCGCCCAAGACCACCGCAAACTTTCTTGACCTGGCCGAAGGCAAACGCGAGTGGACGCATCCCAACACCCGCAAAAAGAGCAAAGACAAGCTCTATGACGGAACCATTTTTCACCGCGTGATCCCCAATTTCATGGTCCAAGGCGGAGACCCCGCTGGCACCGGCATGGGCGGCCCCGGATACCAGTTCGAAGACGAAACCAAAGGCTCGCCGCACAAGTTCGACAAGCCAGGCAAACTGGCAATGGCCAATGCCGGACCGAACACCAACGGCTCGCAATTCTTTATTACGGTCGCCCCGACAACCTGGCTGACCGGCAACCATACGATTTTCGGTGAGGTGGTTGAGGGTTATGATGTGGTGGAGAAAATCGTCAACACCCCGCGCAGCAAACAAGACAAGCCGCTGAAAGATGCGACCTTGAAATCAGTTGAGATCGAGCGCGTTTGATTTTCGCGAACGCTCCAGGGAGTTCTAAATGAAAACGTCAATCGCCGTCATCGCTTTGCTCTGCGCTGCTTCAATATCAGGAGCGGCGCAGAACGGCCCGCGAACATTCACTCCGCCCAGCCACATTATCGTGGTCATGGAAGAAAACCACAGCTACTCCGAGATCATTGGATCCTCAGAAGCACCATATATTAACTCGCTGGCGAAATCCGGCGCGTCGTTCACGAACTCGTTTGCCATTACTCACCCGAGCCAGCCGAATTATCTGGACTTGTTCTCCGGGTTGAACCAGGGCGTGACGGACGATTCCTGTCCGCATACTTTCTCGACGCAAAATCTCGAAAGCGAACTCATCACCGCGAAGAAAACTTTCGTCGGTTACTCCGAGGGATTGCCCGCCACAGGGTCGCAAGCGTGCACCAGCGGCGAGTACGCTCGCAAGCATGCACCGTGGACGAACTTCACCAATGACCCGGCATCGACCAGTCAACCATTTACCGATTTCCCGACGAATTTCGCCAGCCTTCCGACAATTTCTTTTGTGATCCCCGACCTGCTGGATGACATGCACGACGGCACTATTCAGGAAGGCGACACGTGGCTGCAAACGCATTTGTCGCCATACGTAGCCTGGGCCGCTACGCACCATAGCCTGCTCATCGTCACGTGGGACGAAGACGACGGCAGCGGGAACAATCAGATCGCAACAATTTTCTCCGGGCCGATGATCAAGACCGGTCAATATAACGAACTAATCAATCATTACAACGTCCTGCGCACGCTCGAAGATCTTTACCACCTGCCTCACCTGGGCGGGTCAGCAGGGGTGAAGCCGATTGTCGATATTTGGAAGTAAGTTTGGCGGCAACTTCTTCGCCTTCGCGCTAGGGGCGCGACTTCAGTCGTGCCCTTCCCGTTGCGCGGGAAGGGCGAGCCGCAGAGCGTTCGGAACGGCGAGAATCAGGAACAGCTACATCCCCAGGACGCCAACCAACTCTTTCACCGAGTCGGCGCTCTTGTTCAATGCGGCTTGCTCTTCCGCGGTGAGCTTAATCTCGACGATCTGCTCGATCCCTGAGGATCCCAGCTTCACCGGCACTCCGACGAACAGGCCTTTGATTCCGTACTCGCCATCCAGATAAGCGGCGCAGGGCAAGATTTTCTTTTTGTCTTTCAAGATCGCCTCGACCATTTCCGCTGCCGCCGCCGATGGGGCGTAATACGCGCTGCCCGTTTTAAGATATTTCACGATTTCCGCGCCGCCATCCCGAGTGCGCTGAACCAAAACGTCCAGCCGACTCTTTTCGATTAGTTCGGTGATGGGAATGCCGGCCACCGTCGAATATCGCGGCAGCGGCACCATGGTGTCGCCGTGGCCGCCGAGCACAAATGCCGTAACGTTCTCCACGCTGACCCGCAACTCTTCGGCAATAAACGCGCGGAACCGCGCCGAATCGAGCACTCCGGCCATGCCAATCACGCGCTGGCGCGAGAAGCCACTAAGTTTATAGGCCACCTGCGCCATGGCATCCAGCGGATTGGAAACGATAATCAAAATGCAATTAGGCGAATGCTTCACGACTTCGCCGACCACGGTCTTCATGATTCCGGCGTTAGTGTTCAGAAGGTCGTCACGGCTCATGCCTGGTTTGCGCGGAATTCCCGCCGTGATGATCACGATGTCCGAGTCCGCCGTGTCCGCATAGCTATTGGTTCCGCTGACGTGCGAGTCGCGCTTCTCGATCGGCATCGCCTCGAGTAGATCGAGACCCTTGCCTTGCGGAACGCCTTCCACAATGTCGATAAGTACTACGTCCGCTAATTCCTTCGCGGCAATCCAGTGCGCCGCAGTCGCTCCTACGTTTCCCGAACCTACAATGGTTACTTTCTTTCTCATGATTCCCTTTCGTTTATGAATTCAAACTTCTTCGCTACACGGCTGCCAGATTAGCCGCCTTCATGTTTTCTATGATCCGGTCGGCGAACTCGCTGGTTTTTACCTTGGTCGCTCCGGGCATCAACCGTTCGAAGTCATAGGTCACGGTCTTTTTCTCGATGGCCCGTTCCATGCCGTGCTCAACAAGATCGGCCGCTTCGTTCCAGCCCAGCAACCGGAACATCATCACGCCGGACAGAATGACCGATCCCGGATTGATTACGTCTTTGTCGGCATACTTCGGAGCGGTTCCGTGCGTGGCCTCGAAAATCGCATAGCCGTCGCCCACATTCGCTCCCGGCGCTATTCCCAAACCGCCGACCTGCGCTGCACATGCATCTGAGATGTAATCGCCATTCAAATTCGGACACGCCAGCACCGAATACTCATCCGCGCGGGTCACCACTTGCTGGAAGATGGAATCGGCAATCCGGTCGTTGATCATCACTTTTTTCTTCCACTCGCCGCGGCCGTGAGTCGCATAAATCGAATCCAGCACCGCTTTTACTTCCGCGTACACCGACTGACGGAACTGCTCAGTCGCAAACTCCATCCCCGGCTCAATCTGCGCCGCGTTCTCTTCCACGGTCATGTTCGGGTTTCTGTCTTTGTTGTCGAGAATCCAACTCTCCTTTTCGGTGACAATTTTGTCGCGAAATTCCGCAACGGCAAGTTCGTATCCCCATTTGCGGAATGCGCCTTCGGTAAATTTCTGAATGTTGCCTTTATGAACGAGTGTCACGGTCTTGCGTTTCGCGTCGACCGCGTATTGAATCGCCATGCGCACCAGACGGTTCGTGCCTGTGATTGAAATCGGTTTGATGCCGACGCCCGAATCAAGGCGCACCTGCTTTTTGCCACCCTTCAGCATGTCTTTGTTCAGGAATTCGATCAGCTTGGCGGCTTCAGGAGTGCCCTGCTCCCACTCGATTCCGGCATACACGTCTTCTGTGTTTTCCCGATAAATCACGATGTCCATGCGCTCGGGATTTTTCACTGGCGAAGGCGTCCCCTTGTAATATTTCACCGGACGGATGCATGAATAGAGATCCAGGATTTGCCGCAGCGCGACATTGAGCGAACGGATACCGCCGCCCACGGGTGTTGTCAGCGGTCCCTTGATCGCTACGCGGAATTCCCGGACGGCCGCAATCGTATCTTCGGGTAGCCAGTCGTCAAATTTTGCCTTGGCCTTCTCCCCGGCAAAAACTTCATACCACGCTACGCGGCGCTTGCCCTGATAGGCCTTCTCCACCGCAGCGTCGAATACGCGCACCGACGCTTTCCAGATGTCGCGACCGGTCCCGTCGCCTTCAATGAAAGGAATAATCGGATTGTCCGGGACTTTGTATTTTCCATCCGCGAAGCTGATTCTGCCACCATTCGCGGGAACAGGAATGCCATTGTATGAAGCCGTCATCTAGGTGCTGCCTCCGCCATTCGATAGGAAACTAATCATTATAAAGCCGTGGGCGGAGATTCTCGGTGGCTAGTGACAAGAAGGACGACGATTGGGAGAAGCCTCAGCGGCTAAAGCCGGTTTTCTTGAAGCGAGGTAGTGGCACGACTGAAGTCGTGCCCTTCCCGCAATTGGCTAACTCCCCGCCCTACCAATCCCGCAAAGCTGGTTGGCTCATCCCCCGACGAACCGTTAGACTCTTCCCATCTCATCATTTGAGGCATGGCTTGCGACTGAAACCTATCTTGTGTTTACTGTCGGCGCTGGCGATCGCGCGGTGCTGCGCGGCTCAGGAACCGCAGCAGTTGCCGGAAAAGCCGACCGCACAGGCAGCGTCGCATCGCTTCTGGGACAAAGAAAACATCCTGCTGTTTTCCGGTGTGGCCGTCACCAGAGGGCTAGACTTCGCGTCCACAAAAAACTTTCTTGCTCGCGGACGCAGCGAAATCCTGATTCCCGACGACATCGTTTACAACAACGCCGGATTCGCCGCTCTCGAAGCCGCCGGAACCATGACGTCGATCGGAATGTCATACATCTTTCACCGTTATGGGCATCACAAGCTCGAACGCTGGCTTTCTATCGGCCACATCGGCGTGACCGCTTTCGGCGACATACGCAACTACTCGCTTGAAACTTACCGGCCACCAAAACACTAGGCGGCGCCCTACCAACGCCTCGTCCCAAAATATTTGCGAACGCCCAACACCGTGTACCTTCCCCACGGGCCGTTCGGGCCCAGATCGGCTGGACCGAGATTCCTGTCCCTGGCACCGAATCTTTGAAAGAGATAATGCTGCGTAAGCCGAAACTCAAAGCCCCTCCCGATGTATGCGCCCAATCCCATTGAGCGCTCTACGCCGATTGCATCCGGAGACCACGTGTAGGAAGCCTGGGGAACGTTCTTGCCAAACAAAAAGTGGGGCTCACCGAAAAGAAATATCCGGCGGAATTGCCCTCGGCCAAACGGCCTCAACTCAAGCACGCCAGAAAGCATGTAGCGGCCGAATGCGTTGCACGGAGCGTTGGCCCCGCCAAAAGCGCGCGCATCCGCGTTGCACAGGTTCGGGTCGATTTCATTATGTGAAGGCGCAACGTCGAACTGCGCATATCCCCACAGAGTGTCGTTGGGGAAAAACATGCGGCCGTTGGCCGTCGTTACATCGTCGGGCTGCGCCGACGCTCCAACGCACAATACGAGTGCCACAGTCATCCATAGCGCCTGCTTCATCATGCCTCCAGATTGAATGATTTCGTTCCGCGAAGAAGTTGCGGCTTCGCGCTACGGAAGATTACTTCATCTCGCTCATAATCCCAACCCGGCGTCGATCAGCCGAGGGCAGCCACGCTGCATGCTACGATTGTGCGTGGCTCTCGGGAGGAACAAACTTGACTCTCCGCCAAACAAATCTTTGTAAACTGATTTTTTTAGGATGGGTGATTCTTATGGCTGGAACAACTTTTGCAGCGTCCAAACTCTACGACTTTACCCTTCCCTCAATCGACGGAACGCCGATGCCGTTGGCCGATTACAAGGGAAAAGTGCTGCTGCTCGTGAACGTAGCCAGCAAGTGTGGATACACGCCGCAATACACGGCGCTGGAATCTGTTTACGAGAAATACAAAGAGCAGGGCCTGGAGGTGATCGGCTTCCCTGCCAACAACTTTGGCGCGCAGGAACCGGGAACCAACCAGGAGATCAAGACTTTCTGTTCTCGCACTTACAACGTCAAGTTTCCGATGTATGCGAAAGTTTCCGTCAAGGGGGACGATCAGACCCCTCTCTATCACTATCTGACGAAGGAAACCCCAGGCCCCCTGTCCGGGGACATCAAGTGGAATTTCACCAAGTTTCTTGTCGATCGCAACGGCAAAGTGGTGCAGCGCTTCGATTCGGCGGTGACTCCCGACTCGCCGGAAGTAACTTCGGCCATCGAGAAACTGCTTAAGCAGTCATCCGGAGAGTGAAATCGGACCGAGCACAAAGATCTTTCAGCACCTTCGACCGCTATGGATTTTGACCAGCTAGAAACTTTTCTCGCCGTTGTGAGGTTGGCCAGCTTTTCGCGCGCGGCGGAGAAGCGCTTTCGCACTCAGCCCGCCATCTCTTCACAAATTCGCTCGCTGGAAGAGGAAGTCGGGGCGCGGCTGCTCGACCGATCCGGCGGCCGCGTGTCCATAACCGCGTCCGGCAAGATTTTCCAGAAATACGCCGAAGATGTGCTGGACGCGCGCAAGGGCATGCTCACCGAAGTTGCCGAGACTGAGCGCGTGCCGCGTGGCGAGATCACGGTAGGGGCGAATGAAGGCACCTGCCTGCACATCCTTCCCGAGGTCTTCGCCGAATTCAAGCGCCAGTATCCCGAGGTGGCAGTCCACATCAAACGAGCCGATTACGCCAAGATTCTCGAGTGTGTAAGCGATAACTCCGTCGACTTCGGATTTGTATCGCTTCCCGTCAAAGACCCGCGGCTGACCGTCATGCTCATCCACCGGGACGAACTCATTATCATCGCCCCCGCGCAGCATAAATTGGCGAAAGCAAAATCCGCGACGGTTGCCCAAGTCGCCGAATATCCTTTGGTTATGCCGAAAGCTGGGCACACCCGAGACGTTCTTGATCATCTTTTTTACGAGCGCAAGCTAAAGCCGCGCTACGCAATGGAGCTTGATTCCAGCGAGCTGTTGAAACGCTTCGTCGCCGCAGACGTGGGTATCGGCTTCATTTCCCGCTCACATGTTCAGGCGGACCTGAAAGCCAAATTGCTTTCGGTCATTGCCATGTCCGACGCCAACGTCCCCAGGGACTTGGCCTTGGTTTTTCGCAAGGACAAAGCACTCAGTCGCGCGGCACAATCGTTTATCGATACTGCCGTACAACTTAAGTCGACAGAACCTGAGGGGAGAAGTTGAAGCAGGAGGTTCAAATGAGAAACGTAATACGCAAATTGATTTTTCTGATTGCAACGACGGCACTCCTGGTTCCGGCGTGGGCGGCGAAAGACCAGACGTTCACGGGAGAAATCAGCGACGCCATGTGCGGTGCCGAACACATGATGAAGGGCAGCAAAGCCGAGTGCGCGCGGGCTTGCGTTGGCCGCGGCTCAAACTATGCTTTGGTCGTCGGAGACAAAGTTTATATTCTCGAAAGCGATAACAAATCCCTATTGGCCAAACTCAACGATCTAGCTGGGCAGAAAGCGCGAATCACCGGCAAATCCGACGGCAGCAGCATCGTGGTTTCGGCGATTTCCGCCGGGAAGTGATGTCTTGCGCACCCCACGCTGCTCGTGGCTTTCTTAAGTGCCACCACATGGTTCCCAGTCCGCATCGCAACTTTTTCATTTTCATACGCTCGTCACAATTCACTATGTTAGATTTAACGCTGCCGCATCCAAGTTTTGATCACGGAGGAACTGCGTAGTGGGAAAGAACATGGTCCCCAAGAAGATCTTCTTCACCAAGGGGGTCGGTAAACATCGCGAGCGGCTGACGTCCTTCGAACTGGCGTTGAGGGATGCGGGAATCGCCGCTCAAAACCTGGTGCGCGTCTCTTCAATTTTTCCTCCACAGTGTAAGCTAGTGGCCCGGTCGCAGGGTTTGAAACATCTCTCTCCCGGCGAGGTTGTGTTTTCGGTGGTCGCCGAAAATTCCACGCATGAGCCACACCGGCTCCTGGCTTCGAGCATCGGCGTCGCCATTCCGTCGGACAGAAACACATACGGCTACCTCAGCGAGCACCATTCTTTCGGCCAATCGGAAGACGCCGCCGGAGACTACGCCGAAGAACTGGCTGCGGAAATGCTTGCCACGACGCTGAATGTCGAGTTCGACCCCGACCGCTCGTGGGATGAAAAGAAAGAAATTTACCGGATTTCGAACAAGATTGTCAGGACGGCGAACGTAACGCAATCTGCTGTAGGCGACAAGCGCGGGCTGTGGACTACGGTGATCGCGGCTGCTGTTCTAATTTTCGACTAGCGTAAGCCTCTACCTTTTCGAAGAAACTTTTTTTGGTTTCGCCTTCATCTTCATCTTAGGCTGGACGGCGTCTTTTGCTTCGTGCGGACCGATCCGTGCCAAGACGGCCGCCACGATCAGCGGCAAGCCCACGGTCGCGTCCAGGAAAGCCTCCCCGAAGCGCCCGCCTTCCGATGCCGGAACAAATTGGCGCGCAGCGTTTAGATCGACGCTGGTGCCATCCGGCAACGCAACCATTGGAGTTCTTTCGGGACAGATCCGCACGGCGTAGTGGTAGCGCTTGAGCGGAACATTTTCTCCCATGCGGCGATGGCGGAGTTCGATGAACGGCCAAACCTGTTGCGACCATTGCCCGGCCACTCCCCCGCCGATGCTGAACAAACCCAGGCGGTTCTGGCGCAACAATGTCGCCGCAAAATGCTCGAGGTCTTCAAACGGATCGAACCGCAATTTATGACGCCCGGTCGATTCGCGCAGGCGGTTTGCCAGAGCTATCACGAGGCCTAGCTCTGAGTCGGCGAACGCGGGCACGAACACAGGAACACCTTTGTGATAAGCAGCGCGCAGAATGCTGTTCTCGCCGTCTAACTCAGCTAACTGCGCTCCAATGGAATGGTTGAGTTTGTAGGAGCAGACGGTTTCGTTGTGGTCCCAAGTCTCGAGCACGGACTCCATTGCCCGCTGGACAACGTCCGTGCGTCGTGCCGGTTCGTCGGTCAGGCGGTGCGCGATCAGGTCACCGGTAGAAACGATTGCGTTGGCGATTCCCCGCTCGATCAGTTCTGCAATGATCAGTCCTTGGCCTGATGCGGGACTCGCGCCGGCCAGCGTTAGTACCACGAAGCAGTCTTGATCGCGGGCCATCGCTTCGAGCACGTCGGCGGCAAGTCCCAATTGACGGCCCGTGGATGCGGTTCTCGACATAGCCCGGACCAGATCGTCCACAGAATGAATGTCCGCCAGGTTTAGCGGTTCGCTGGACGAGGCGAAGCTCGCCGGATTAGCTTCACGCGCCGAGCCGTCACTACGGGTTCTTTTCACAACGCCCATCGCTTTCTTAATTCGCAGCCTTACGTTATCGCGGAAACTGTTGCGGGGTCAAAATAAGTGCTTCTAAGCGGCCCGTGAAGCGACTTCTTCAAGCTGCTTCAGGTGGTTGAGGTCGTGCCCTGCCATCATTTCAAGAATCGACTTGAAGGTCAGGTCCCCACGCTCCGGATGGTTCGCCGGGCGGTCGAATGCGGACGCGTCAAGAGACTTGACCAAATCACAGTTCCACCGCCGCGCCGAAGCGAAAACCGCAAGCGCTTCGCTCGCGGAATAAGCCGCATAGTTTTTTGCCCATCGGTCCTGATCGAAGGGCTGAAGCGTTGGATTGTCCTCCGCCAGCGTTTGCCGCAGCCGGAAGGAAAACACCAGCTCGCAGTCCGCCAGGTGGCAAATGATCTGCCGAGGGCTCCATTTGCCGGGGGCCCACGGTTGCTCCGCGCGGGCCGAAGTCATTTGCGAAAACAGTTTTTCAATTTTGCCCGGCGTGGACGAGATTACTTCTTTCGGGTCTCGATTTCCCAGTTGCGCTGCGTATGGATTCATGATGGTCATCATAACCGCTTTGAGCACAGCACGTAACGGTGGGTAGATTCGAGCTTCGACTCTGCGGCGAACCGCTGCCAGAACGATCCATCCGTTTTGATCACCTCTGCCCAGGGCTTTGATATCCTAGTCCGGCTTGCGAGGGGAGTTCACGGTGGCAGCGAAAAACGTTCGCGTTGGATTGATTCAGATGTCGGCTTCGCCGAATCCAGAAAGCAATTTGGAAAAAGCCATGGGCCAGGTTCGAGACGCCGCAGGAAAAGGCGCGAAAATCGTCTGCCTTCCAGAGCTGTTTCAGACTCAATATTTCTGCCAGCGTGAAGATGCCGACTTGTTCGATTTGGCTGAACCAATTCCCGGTCCGACCACCGCTAAACTATCGAGCCTGGCGAAAGAGTTGCAAATTGTCCTCATCGCATCTCTTTTTGAAAAACGCGCACTAGGGGTTTATCACAACACCGCAGTCACCTTCGAGGTCGATGGATCACTCAAGAGCCTCTATCGCAAAATGCACATTCCCGATGACCCTCTCTACTACGAAAAATACTACTTCACGCCAGGCGATCTGGGATTCAAAGCCGTAACCACTTCGCAGGGGCAAATCGGCACTCTCGTTTGTTGGGACCAGTGGTACCCCGAAGGCGCGCGCCTTACCGCCCTGCAAGGAGCGCACGTACTTTTTTATCCCACGGCGATTGGCTGGCATCCAGCCGAAAAGGCCGAGTTTGGCGAGGCACAGCGTGACGCATGGCGGACGATTCAGCGTGCGCACGCCATCGCCAACGGCGTGTATGTCGCGGTCGTGAACAGGGTAGGCAAAGAAAATGGCGATGTGATGGGGAAGGTTGCACCGGGCGCAGGGCTTGAGTTCTGGGGAGGGTCTTTCCTGTGCGATCCATTTGGCCGCATGATTGCCGAGGCTTCTCACGCTAGAGAAGAAATCCTGCTCGGCGAAATTGATTTGAAGCTGCTTGAAGAAACGCGCCGCAACTGGCCGTTTCTGCGCGATCGCCGTATCGACAGCTATGCCCCGATCACAAACCGGCTGATTGACTGAGTCATGAAACAATCCTCCCCACCGGACACGACGATTCCCGTTGCACTCGAGCTGCGCATGCCCGCCGAGTGGGAGCCGCACGAGGCCACTTGGCTCGCGTGGCCGCATTTCCGCAATGACTGGCCGGGAAAGTTTGAGCCGATTCCCTGGGTCTACGCGGAAATCATCCGCAACCTGTCGCGGCATGAACGGGTTGAAGTTATCGTCAAAGACGCGACCACGGAAAAATCTGCCCGCAAAGTTTTGTCGCTGGCTAATGCTCTGAACAAGAATGTCCGTTTCCACCGTTGGCCCACAAACCGCGTTTGGACACGCGACTCAGGATGCACGTTTCTTGCGGGAAAAAATAAATCGGCCGCAGTGAAGTGGCGTTTCAACGCCTGGGCCAAGTATCCCAACTACCATTATGACGACAAACTTGGGACGCTGATGGCTTCGGCTGCCACGGCGCAGGAATTTCGGCCGATGTTTGCCGGTAAGAGAGTCGTACTCGAAGGCGGATCGATTGACGTCAACGGCCGCGGCACCCTACTCACCACCGAGGAATGTCTGCTCGGCAAAGTCCAGCAGCGCAATCCCGGCATGAAGCGTGCGGACTACGAGAAAATATTCGCCGATTATCTGGGCATCAAGGATGTAGTCTGGCTCGGCAAAGGTATCGCCGGTGACGATACCCATGGCCACGTCGACGATCTCAGCCGCTTCGTTTCTCCCGATACTGTTGTCACCGTGATGGAGTCAAATCCGAAAGATCGCAATTACGAGCCGCTGCGCGAAAACATCCGCAGGTTGCGCGCTACGTATGATCAAGATGGCAAGCCGCTCGCCACCATCGATCTTCCCATGCCTGCGCCCGTGATTTTTGAAGGGACACGCCTTCCAGCGAGCTATGCGAATTTTTATATCGCCAATGGCGTCGTGCTGGTGCCGGTATTCAATGACGTGAACGATCGCATTGCTCTGGATATTCTCGCCGACGTGTTCCCTGACCGCGATGTCGTTCCCATCTATTGCGGCGATCTCGTCTGGGGATTCGGAACCATTCACTGCATGACCCAGCAGCAACCCAAAGCGAAGCTTGATTCCCATGCCCGCTGAGATGGGTACAGGCCGCCTTGAGGCCTTCAGCGACGGCGTAATCGCGGTGATCGTCACCATCATGGTGCTGGAACTCCACGCACCCAGCCAACCAACTATCGGAGCGCTCATCCAGCTCGCGCCAGTCTTTTTGAGTTACGCCCTGAGCTTTCTTGTGGTCGCCATCATGTGGGTCAATCATCATCACATGATGCATGCGGCGCGCGGCGTAACCCCGCAACTGCTGTGGTCAAATCTCAATCTCTTGTTCTGGATGTCATTGGTTCCGTTTGTGACCGATTACCTGGGTAAGAACCATCGGGAACCGTTGGCAGTCGGCTTGTATGGGTTAAATCTTGGAATGTGCGGCCTGGCGTTCGCCATATTGCGCAAAGAAATGGAACGGCAGGAAAGCGCCAACCAGGAACTGGTGGACTACCACCGCGGGATGTTCAGAAAAAACATGTTTTCCGCGGCACTGTATTTTTCGTCTTTACCGCTGGCCTATGTTTCGGTGTACTGGGCATACGCGATTTTTGTTTTCATTCCGGCGGCGTACTTCGTGCCGGAGAAACAATTGGAAACCGTCGGCGAATAGCCCTAACTATCTGCCAAGCGCTTGACCACAAAATCTGCCGCTTCGCGTGTTCCTAATGTGCCGCCCAGATCTGCTGTCATCTGCTTCGCTTGAACAGCCTGCAGAATCGCGTGCTCGATCCGCGTCGCTTCCTCGGTTAGCCCCAGATGATTCAGCATCAGCGCGGATGTAAGGATCGCGCCGAAAGGATTCGCCAAGTTTTTTCCCGCCAACGTTGGAGCCGAGCCATGCACAGGCTCGAACATCGAAGTTTTGCCCGGATGAATGTTCGCGCTGGCCGCCACTCCCAGGCCGCCCTGAATCCCTGCGGCGAGATCAGTAATGATGTCTCCGAACATGTTATTGGTAACAATCACGTCAAACTGTTTTGGGTCGCGCACCATGTGCATACAGAGCGCGTCCACATACATGTGCCCGGGTTTGATTTGCGGATACTCCCCCGATACTTCCTTGAATACTCGCTGCCACAAGCCGCCAGCATAGGTCATGGCATTCGATTTGTCGCACATCAGCACCCGGCTGCGGCGGCTTCCGTCCTGACGCGTATTGCGCTCGCAATAGTCGAACGCAAATCGAATGACTCGCTCCACGCCCTTGCGCGTGTTTATGTCTTCCTGAATCGCGACTTCGTCGGCTGTGCCTTTCTTGAATACGCCGCCAACATCGCCGTAAACTCCTTCCGTATTCTCACGAATCACGACGAAGTCAACGTCTTGAGGGCGCACGCCCTTTAGCGGACAGAGCGCTTCAGTCAGCAACCGGACGGGCCGAACGTTGGCATAGAGATCCATCTGGAAGCGCATGCCGAGAAGGATTTCTTTGGCGTGCTGATTGCTCGCGACGCGCGGATCGCCGAAGGCTCCGACCAGCACCGCGTCGAAATCGCGTACCAGTCCTTCAAATCCGCCCGGCGGGACGGTCACGCCGTCGGCAAGATAGCGGTCCGCGCTCCAATCGAATTGTGTGGTTTCGATCGCAGCGCCCGCGGCTGACATTGCTCGCACGGCTTGCGGTATCACTTCCTGCCCGATGCCGTCTCCGGCGATGACCGCGATTCTTTTCTTTGTAGGCACGCAAAAAACCTATCACACTCGGACGTAATCACGCTGAGCACCGGCTTGTATAATTCAAGCAGCGATGAGTCCCGCACTTTTTCAGGAAAATCCGGCTTTCACTGGGTCCAGCGAAGCGGTGGTTGCTGAATTCCGCGCGCTTGCGTCCGGGTGCGGATTCTACGCTCAGAACTCGCTTGGCAGACTGCTCATCACTGGCGAGGATCGGGTGCGCTGGCTGAATGGAATGGTCACGAACAATGTACGTGATTTGCACCCGGGCCGCGGCGTGTACGCGTTTCTGCTCACTCCGCAAGGGCGCATTCTCGGCGATATGCATATCTTTAACACCGGCGAAGCTCTTGAGGTTGAAGCCAACAAGGCGCAGATAGGGCAAATCGCGGAGACCTTCAATCGCTACATCATCATGGATGACGTCGAGATCGGCGAGGCCACGGGAAATGCCACGACAATTTTCCTCGTGGGGCCTAAATCGCAAGCAATGCTTGAAGCCTGCGGGCTGCGAATTTCGGAGCTTGAGCCTTTGGAGTCCGCGACGATTGATTCGAACGAGAACCAGTTTGTAGTCACGCGCGGCGACAATCCCGCTGTCGATTCATACCAAGTAAGGGCTGCATCGGAAAATCTGGCCGGATTGACGGAGAAATTGCAGCAGGCTGGTGCGACCGCGGTAAACGATCAGGCCCTCGAATGGCTGCGCATCGCATCCGGCGTGCCACTTTACGGAGTCGATATTCGGGAGCGCGACCTCCCGCAGGAGACCAATCAAGACCGGGCTCTCAATTTTAGTAAGGGCTGCTATGTCGGGCAGGAAATCGTGGAGCGAATCCGGTCGCGAGGCGCAGTGCATCGCCAATTCACCGGATTCACATTCGAAGGCTCACTGCCAAAACCCGGCACCGAACTGATCGTTGATGGCAAGAAGATTGGGGAGATCACCAGCGCAGCGGAAATCCCATACAACGATGGCATGCGCCACGTCGGACTAGGGTACATTCGCCGCGAAGCCGCGAGCAAACCTTACAGCGGAGACGGCTTCACGGCAAGTGTTACAAGCCTTCCATTTCGCGAATTCTTTCATTCCTAGATAAAACGAGTCGAAGAGGACTTTAATCATGCCAGAAAAAAAACAGGAAACATTTACCGTTACCGACCGCCGCCAGTTCACGCATGAAGGCGAAGTTCGCGAAGACGCGAGCCCAGAAACCGTGCCGGTCGCAACGGTGGCGGAAGCTCCGCAGGCTCCAGCTCCTGCTGAAGTTTCAGACCCCCCCATGCCCGCGCCTCCCACCGATGCAGAGCAGCGGCAGCAAGCGGATGCCTACCAGGCGTCGTCCCGCGATCTCGACCGCAGAATCGAATCTGGCGGCCACTCCGCGAAAGACCTCGAAATGACCTTCGAGCGCTTTATGGCTTCCCTCTATATGACGGCGATGATGCAGTTGGGAATGATGCACGAAGAGGGCGGCCAGCCTCGGCTCGACCCAATCGGCGCGCGGCAAACCATCGACACGCTCAACCTGATCGCCGACAAGACCAAAGGCAATTTGACCAGCGCAGAGCAGACATTTCTGCAGAACTGCCTTTACGAGTTGAGAATGGCATATGTTGAAGTCATCAACGCCCTGTCACGCGCGCCACAAAGCCCTTCCAGCCCAGGCGGAAAACCGGGCGTCGCCAAGCCAGATTTCGGCAAACCGGACTTTACCAAGCGATGAAGGCGACCTTGACTGTGCTCGGCTGCGGCACGTCAATGGGTGTTCCCGCCATCGGTTGTACGTGTGCGGTGTGCCGCTCAACGGATCCGCATGACCGCCGCACCCGGCCTTCGATCCTCGTGGAATACGGGGGACGAGTCGTGTTGATCGATACGACTCCCGATTTTCGCCAGCAAGCACTGCGCGAAGACATTCGCCATCTCGATGCGGTTCTCTACACACACACCCATGCGGACCATGTCCTCGGCCTCGATGACCTGCGCCCACTCAGTTATCGGCACAAGCCGGGGAAACTTCCGCTCTACGCGAAAGCTACAGCGGTGGAGTTTCTGCGCCAGATGTTCAGCTACATCTTTGAAGGAACATATAAGTTTGGTGGACTCGCGCAGGTTGAATTGCATGAAATCGATGGCCCACTCGATCTTTTCGGAGCGCAGTTCATCCCGATAACCGTGCTGCACGGCGAAACTGCGATTTATGGCTATCGCTTCGGCTCCGCGGCCTACCTCACCGATCACAGCGCGATACCCGAAGCTTCATTTGGGCAATTGAAAGATCTGGACGTTCTCTTCCTCGAAGCGCTGCGTCACCAGCCGCATCCCGCGCATTCCACGTTGGCCCAGGCCCTTGAGTTGGTCGACCGTATCAAGCCGCAACGGGCTTTTTTCACCCACATCAGCCACGACCTTCCGCACGAGGCCACCAACGCAACGCTTCCGCCGCACGTTCAGTTAGCCTACGACGGTTTGAAACTGGAGTTCGAGATCTAACGCGAATCATGCAGATATTTCGCCGCATCGATGACGTCCTCTCTGGCTTCGGCCCGACCGTTGTCAGCATCGGCAACTTCGACGGCGTACATCTGGGACATCGACACGTGCTGGACGAAATTGTCGGGCGCGCCCAGCGCAATGGGATGAAATCGGTGGTCGTCACTTTCGATCCGCACCCTGCCCGGATACTGCGGCCCGACGCTGCGCCGAAACTTCTGACGCCCACACTGGAAAAGCTACGGTTGCTCGAAAAGACCGGCCTCGACGCGGTTCTCTTGCTGCCGTTTACCCGCGACATCTCCCTGCTGCCGCCGACCGCGTTCGTGGAGTCGATACTGAAAGATTGCCTGCATGCTGCCGAAGTCCACGAAGGCTCACAGTTTCGTTTCGGCCATCAGGCAGCGGGAGACGTGGCACTTCTCTCGGACCTTGGGCGACAAATGGGTTTCTCTGTAGAAATCTATCCGGAGCTGCGTGTGCGCGGCGAAGCTGTTTCCAGCAGCCACATCAGAAAACTACTCGGACAAGGGCGCGTGGGAGCGGCGCGACATCTGTTGGGCCGGACGTTCAGCATTTTGTCCACGCCTGATCGCGGCCGCGGATACGGGTCGAAGTTCACCGTTCCAACCATCAACCTAAGCACCTACCCCGAACTCCTCCCCCAAAACGGCGTATATGTAACCGAAACGAGGGTAGCTCGCGATTGCTTTCAATCTGTAACCAATCTTGGAAACCGGCCGACATTTGGCGCCGACTCGTTCGCAGTGGAATCCCATCTGCTGAATTTTCATCCGGTTGAATTGACGGCCGAAACCGAGGTAGAACTTCTCTTTCTAAAAAGGCTCAGGGACGAACGCCGCTTCGACTCGCCGGAAGCTCTGCGTGCGCAGATTGCACTCGACGTTGAAAAAGCAAAACGCTATTTCCGGCTGCGTAACGTATGCCTTGCCGGGCAGGGGTGCTGATCTGAGACGATCTCAAGCGCTCAGCAGAACAATCTTCGGGTGGAACAACGTTCCTGCGACCCGGCTGGCGATGGCAATCAAATCTCTTTGGCCGCAAAACACCTTTACGAACCGCGCAGTGGAGGTTTCGGGTAGATTTACTGTCCGGCCGCAACGGATGTGATTGACGATGTCATCCGGGACAGCGACAGACGGAAATTCCGGCAATAATTTTCGCGGATGAATGAAGACATCTTCGACGTTGCCCGTTGTGGCGATGGTTTGCAGTTGCTCGATCGTGTGGGATTCAGCGACGCTGAATTCCCGGACGCTGGTACGGCGAAGCCCGGCCAGGTGCGCGCCACATCCGAGCGCTGCGCCCATATCGTGAGCGATGGACCGCATATACGTTCCCGAAGCAACTTGCGCTCGAAACTTTGCGTAGCGATTCTCAACGCTCAGAATCGCGAACTCCTTCACCTCAACAGCGACGGGAGCCAATTCGACCGGTTGCTCCTTGCGTGCCAGTTTGTAGGCTCGAACGCCATCAACCTTTTTAGCGGAATACGGTGGTGGAGTTTGTTCGATGACGCCTACAAACTTTTCCGCCATCTGTTTCAACAACGGCAAAGACAATTCTGGCTCAACGGCGGCACCAACCTGCTTCCCTTCCGCATCGTAGGTATCGGTAGCAAATCCAAAGCGGATGGTGCCTTCATAGGTCTTCTCCGAGGCGGTGTAGAACTGCGCGAGGCGGGTAAATTTTCCCAGGACCAGCGGCAGCACGCCGGTGGCCATGGGATCGAGCGTTCCCAGATGGCCGACTGAGCGTTCGCCCAGCGTGCGGCGTACGCGGTTTACTACATCGTGCGAGGTGAGGCCCGCGGGTTTGTCGATGATAACGACCCCGTTCAGTGAAGGTTTATAGTTTGGCAATGGAATGATTGGATGTGCAGAAGCGCCCGAACATATAAGCTAACAGGTTGCGCGCCTAGTTCGGCCCAGACATGATTCCTTTACGCGATGAAACCCCGCGATACAGCACTCCGTATGTCAACTATTTCCTCATCGCATTAAACGTGCTGGCCTTTATTTTCGAGTTGAACAGCGGATCGAGCGGTCAGTTGGACGCGTTAGTCCGCGAATTCGGCGTGGTACCGCGCCGTTTCGGAATGGACCTCTCACACTTCCAACTTGTGGCCGCCTTCCTGCCCATCTTCACCGCCATGTTCCTCCACGGATCGTGGCTGCACATCATCGGCAACATGTGGGTGTTGTGGATTTTCGGCGACAACATCGAAGACTATCTCGGGCATTTCCCCTACCTGCTCTTTTATCTGGCTACCGGGGTCATCGCATTTCTCACGCACATCGCGCTGAATCCGGCCTCGCGGGTGCCCACGGTCGGCGCTAGCGGCGCGATTGCGGGAGTCATGGGCGCGTATTTTTTGCTATATTCGCGGGCGCGCGTGTTGACCTGGTTTCCGCCGATTTTCTTTTTTCACCTACCCGCTTGGTTGGTTCTTGGCTACTGGTTCATGGTTCAGTTTCTGACGGGGACGGCCACTTCAATCGCAAACGTCAGCCCATCGGGCGGAGTCGCGGTATGGGCCCATGTCGGCGGCTTCATCTCAGGCATGGTGTTGATCAAACTGCTTCCAGAGCGCGAGAATCGACGCCGTTACAGTTCCTGGTGAGTCGCGCCAAGTCAGCCTTTCACTAGATCGAGGAAGGCCTGATGAATTCTCGGATCGTCCGAGAGTTCGGGATGAAACGTCGCGGCCATCGCTTTGCCATGCCGGACACCCACCGGATCGCCGCCTTCGGTGGCCATTACCTCTACGCCTGGGCCGACACGCTCGATTTTTGGCGCGCGGATGAAAACCATTTCCATGGGCGATCCCATCAGGCTGCCCTGGCGAATCGAACTATCGATCTGCCGTCCGTAGGCGTTGCGCCGAATAGCGATGTCGAGAGCGCCGAGCCCTTGCTGCGCTGGATTTTCCACTTCTTTCGCCAGCAGGATCGCGCCAGCGCAAGTGCCAAGTGTCGGCTTTGAGTGAACAAAGTCTCTCAGTCTGGCAAATCCTTCTACGCCAAGAAGCTTGAGAAACGTACCGGATTCGCCGCCCGGGATCACGAGGCCGTCGACTTCGTCTAACTGCTCGGGCTTCTTCACGAGCACGACCTGAGCACCCAATTCTTCAAGCCGGTGCCGGTGCGCGTCGAAATCCCCCTGCAAGGCCAGAACCCCAATCTTCATAAGCTATTTTAACGGGAAGCTGCTGCAACCGTTCGGACTGCTGTATTTTAGAGTCGTAATCGGTTCATCATGTCGAATATCCACGCCGTAGAGATCGTGTTTCTGTTGCTGCTGTTTTTTGTCGTGGCTTTCGGTGCCTTGGCGAAAAAACTGCAAACGCCGTATCCGATTGTTCTCGTGATCGGCGGCTTGCTTCTCGGTTTCGTGCCGGGAATTCCGAAGATTTCCCTTAATCCCGACGTCGTTTTTTTGGTGATTCTGCCGCCGCTGCTTTACAACGCCGCCTGGCTCACCTCGTGGCGGGAGTTTTCGTACAATTTGGTCAGCATTCTGTTGCTGGCGTTCGGGTTGGTTACATTCACCGTCCTCGTGGTCAGTTTCGCCGCCCACTCGTTTCTTCCCGGCTTCGATTGGCGCATGGGTCTTGTGCTGGGCGCAATTGTCGCCCCCACCGATGCAATTGCAGCTACCTCGATTGCCACGCGCATTGGACTGCCGAAGCGCGTCGTAGACGTGCTCGAAGGCGAGAGCCTGCTCAATGATGCCACCGCGCTGCTGGCCCTGGAATTTGGAATCGCTCTGTTGGTTGACGGCCAGCGGCCAACTTTCACATTCGGATTTACGCGGCTCGGATACTTAATCGCCGTCGGCGTGGTAATCGGTCTGGTGGTAGGTGAGATCGTTCATTGGGTTGAAGATCGCATGGACGATGCTCCCCTCGAAATCGCTCTCAGCATCCTAACGCCTTACGTCGCTTACTTAGGAGCCGAGGCCGCGCACGCCTCAGGCGTTTTGGCGGTGGTTGTGTGCGGCCTGTATCTCACCCGCAAAAGCTCCCATTTCTTTTCTGCGAGTGTCCGCCTTCAGGCCGGAGCAGTCTGGGATTCGCTGACTTTCATCCTCAACGGACTCGTATTCGTGATGATCGGCCTGCAGTTGCCCTATGTGTTGCATGCCATGGAACCGCTAAGCCTGCATACTCTGTTGGCTTATGGCATCGGGTTTTCCGCCTTTCTCATCGTGCTGCGCTTGCTGTGGGCATTTCCCGGAGCTTATTTTTCGTTTCTTATCCGAAAGCATGTTCTTCATCAACCCGAAACTATTCCCCCCGCGCGCCAGATTTTTGTGGTTGGATGGACCGGCATGCGCGGCGTGATTTCGCTTGCCGCAGCAATCGGATTGCCCCAGTTGCTGGCCAACGGGGAACCGTTCACGCAACGCAACGCGATTATCTTCCTTACTTTTTCGGTCATCCTGGTCACGCTGGTTCTGCAAGGGCTGACTTTGCCTGCACTGATTCGAGTGCTCGGCCTCGGAGGAATTTCCGCTCCGCGCAAGGAGGAGCAAGAAGCGCGAGCGGCAATGCTCGAGGCGGCGCTGGCTCATCTCGAAATGAAAAAGTCCGAGGGCGACCCGACGATGCAGTCCGCCTACGACGAAGTGGAGCAACGCTATCGCCGCCGGCTGTCGGCTTTGCAAGCTATCGCCGGCCCGGGGCGTGATGCCGAGCCCGATGCCGATTTTCGTGAGGCTGTGACCAAACTGTCGCAAGACTTGCTGCGAGTGGAGAGAAAAACTGCCGTCCGCTTGCGGAATCAGCGGCTCATCGGCGACGAAGTTCTGCGCGAACTAGAGCGGGAACTCGATCTAGGCGAATTAAACCGGAACCCTGTCGATTGATACCGCTATCCGGTAAGCTCTCGCGTCGGCTCTGTACCATCGGATTTGTGCTGTGGGAGAAATTCGAGCGGATTGGAGTTTGTTCAGATAACGCGAAGTGCACAGGTCCTTCGCTGCGCTCAGGATGACAATTCTGTGAGAGTCGCCCAGTCAGTTCAATTATTCTTGTGTCAGAAGCTCCTGCAAGCCGCATTCCCACTACAGAATCGGGCTTACCAGCCTCTGGTTTGCAGCATGCTCGCTTCATCCAGCGCGGCGATGGCTAAGCCCTTCATCGCTCCGGTTAGGTCTTCGCTTACTTCCAGCAGCACTTTCGGGTCATTGAAGTGGGTGGCGGCTTTCACGATGGCCTTCGCGCGCTTGGTGGCTTCGGCGGGATCGGCGAAGGTGTGCGAATCTTTCATGAAGATGCCCGATCCGACAAACACGGCTTCCGCGCCCAACTGCATGACCAGCGCGGCGTCGGCTGGAGTGGCAATTCCTCCGGCGGAGAAATTCGGCACGGGCAGCTTCCCTGCTTTGGCGACCATCTTCACCAGTTCATAAGGCGCGGCGTGTTCTTTTGCTTTCGCGTAGAGTTCCTCTTCGCCAAGCACAGTGAGAATCTTCATCTCTTGCACGATCTGCCGGATGTGCTTTACCGCGTGGACCACGTCTCCCGTGCCTGCTTCGCCTTTGGTGCGGATCATGGCTGCGCCTTCTGCAATGCGCCGCAGGGCTTCGCCAAGATTGCGCGCGCCGCAAACGAATGGGACTTTGTAGGCGTGCTTGTCGACGTGGTGAGCTTCGTCCGCCGGCGTGAGCACTTCGGATTCGTCAATGTAATCGACGCCTAACTCCTGCAAAATCTGCGCCTCGGCAAAGTGGCCAATGCGGCACTTCGCCATCACCGGAATCGACACCACCGCCATGATCTCGCGAATCTTTTTCGGCGAAGCCATGCGCGCTACTCCGCCTTCAGCGCGAATTTGCGCAGGCACGCGCTCCAGCGCCATCACGGCGAC
Organism: Terriglobia bacterium; assembly: GCA_963771505.1. GTDB lineage: Bacteria > Acidobacteriota > Terriglobia > Terriglobales > Acidobacteriaceae > JAJPHW01. The sequence goes on along the minus strand of CAVYTO010000002.1, from coordinate 116,735 downwards.
GGCCCCAGCCTGCTCGGCGATTTCCGCTTGCGCAGCGTCGGTGACGTCCATAATGACGCCGCCTTTGAGCATTTCCGCAAGGCCGGTTTTAAGGCGAAGGCTGGTGGAGTTGGTGCCATTATTCTGTGACATTTGGGCTCTTTTCTGGCGCGGACGCGACCGGCCGCGACTGGCTTCATTTTACATCTTTGCGAAGGAGGGCTTCGGGCGCCTGCGTGAAGTCTTGTTTTCTTGAGACGCCTGTGCGTTGGAGATGCCTCGCTCCGCCTGAAGAACGGCTCCGCTCGGGATGACGCCGTCTCACGGGGGACGCACTCGAATGGAACAAACGCCTAAGGCGGCGACTTCTTTAAGTGCTTCCTGAACATCTTCTCCGGGTCGATGGCGATGAACGTTCCTTCGCTACGGGCCAGCACTTCACCTTTGGAATTCACAATCTCGGCTGCGTTTGTGTGCACGCGGCCTTTCACCGAAAGCTCGCGCGATTCCACGCGCAGCGGTTTGTGCAACGGCACCGGCCGGATGTAATTGACCGTCATTTCCGAGGTGAGCGCAACCACATTTCGCAGCTTGTTCACTTTGCCCATGGCGTCATCAAGAATCGTCGCGATGATGCCGCCATGGCAATGCCCCGGCGGCCCGGAGTAGCGGTCGTCCAATCGAAAACGGCAGACGTATCCGGTGCGGGCCTTGTTCGGTGCGAAGTTGAGCCGCATTCCATGGGGATTGTCTTTCCCGCAGGCGAAGCACACATTCTTTTGCAGCACCGCGCTATACGAGAATGCGTTAGAAGTTTCCTTGGCCATAATGCTGGATTGTATCGTCCTGCCCCGAGCGATTGCGCGGCGGCTCATTACTCAGTAATTTAGGTCGTATGTTCCGCGCTCGCTTCAAGACAGACATCGTCGCCGAGTTCACTCCCCCTGTGCGTCCCAGCAAACAGGAGAAAGTGATTATTCTTTGCGACGGCATGCCCAGCATTCCCCGCAAGCAGCCGTTGATGGAATGGCTGGCGGCAAAAGGGTATTGGGTCTTCTATCCTCGATATCGCGGAGCATGGGAAAGCGGCGGACAGTTCCTGCAGAAGTCTCCGGAAGTCGACATCTCAGACGTGGTCGATTGCCTGCCGAAAGGCTTTGCCGAGATGTCATTTGGGCAGCGTTTTTCCGTTCGCCCAAACAAGATATTTGTCATCGGAGGGAGTTTCGGGGGCGCGGCGGCGATCCTCTCTACTCTGGATTCGCGCGTGAGCAAGGCGCTTGCGAATTGCGCCGTCACGGATTGGGCAATTCTTCATCGCTCGGAAAGGAAAGAAACTTCAAATCCAAACTATGCCGCGTACATTCGCGAGGCTTTCGGCCAGGGGTATCGCCTTTCGGACAAGAACTGGAACAAGCTTCGCGGCGGCAGATTTTACAATCCCGCCCATAGAATCAAAGAAATTGATCCCGCGAAATTAATGATGTTCCATGCGAAAGACGACCCGTTCGTTCCCTACGAAGGTGCCCGCCAATTTTCCGAGCAGACAGGTGTGAAGTTGGTTTCGCTGCGGACCGGCGGCCACATCCGCACGGAATGGGTCGTCCACCGCTTCTGGCCGCAGATCAAGAAATTCTTTGATAGCCGATGAGTACGAAAGCTCTTGTGTGGCCGAAGGATTGAGGCGGCGTGCGAAGTGTTATGCACTCAAGTAGCCTCACTCACCGTTACAATTGCTCAGGAGGAAGCCCTTGTCCAGGATCACCCGCTGCATTTCAATCCTTGCCCTATTTTCCCTCAGCATATGTGCGTTTGCGCAGGATGGTGCATCCGCTGGTGAGAAGGTCTACAAGTCCAAGTGCGTTCTTTGCCACGGTGTGGATGGCAAAGCCAACACCCCTATGGGGAAGCAGCTCAACGCCATGAGTCTGCTTTCGGACGATGTAAAAAATCTCAGCGCCGACGACATGAAGAAGACGGTCAGCGAAGGCAGAGAGAGCATGCCGTCGTTCGCCGACCAGCTTTCAGGCAAAGAAATCGAGCAGGTCGTGGCTTACGTTCGATCCCTTGAGAAAAATACAAAGTAATTTTCTTCTTGCGAGAGAGACGTAGCAAATCTTTCCTGCTGGTACTTTCGGGCACGCGGGGAATCCCGAGAAAGCACTAAAATCTGCTTTATGGCTACGCTCACTCCCACCGTCAGCAGTCCCAAGACCGGCGGGGGAGGATTCGATTTCGATCCCCCATCGCACGATGGCGGAGGCGGAGGCCATCGCGGCGACGACAATTTTTATAACTATGGCAAGCGCCTGCGCCGGGCGCGCCTGGGCCTGCTTCTCGCCATGGCGCCGATCATCACGCTGTTTGCCGTACTCACCGTGATTTATCTGGCACGGCGCGCGGCGGTATCGCTCGATCCCTCGGGAACGCAGTACGTAACCCAGTGGACGACGATCGCACTGCCGACCCGCTTGCTGCTATTCAATACTCTGCTTTTGCTTCTCAGCAGCATAACCGCGGAGTTTGCCCGCCGTCAGATCACTCGCCAGTCGGCATTGGCTCCGGTTCGCTCAATTCCGGGAGTTACGCTGGGTCGAGAGCGTGAGTTGCCGTGGCTCGCAGCTACCGTGGTTTTGGGGCTAGGCTTCCTTATCGGTCAATGGATAGCATGGCGCGCTTTGGCTGCGCGCGGGTTTTATCTGGCCACCAGCCCGCGAAGCTCTTTCATCTACTTGCTGACCGCTGCGCACGCGCTTCATCTGGTGGGTGGGTTGCTCGTCCTGATCTATACGTCCACCATTTCCCTGCTCAATAAATCCGTGGAATCGCGCCGCATCGTGGTGGATGTTACTGCCTGGTATTGGCACCTGATGCTTCTGCTCTGGATTTACGTTTTCGGATTTCTCTGGATTGCCCGCTGACTTAACGATTCATCGTTTACTTCGCGATGTCGCTGGTCCAATTGGTCACCAGAACTAATGGCGTTGTCTGGTTCTCGGGGTATCCGGCGAATATAAATTTCTTGCCATCGGGAAACGGGTCATAGGGATTGCCTACGGGAGCGAGATAGCTGCCGAGACTCATCAGCGAGTGCGGCTGGCCAGATTCAAACGCCCCAGTCGTTGCGTTCACGTCGGCAGCGTAAAAATTGCCGTCCAGCCCGATGAAGTAAAGTTCCTTGCTGTCGCTGCGCCACGCTGGAAAAGCCGCGCCCCCCTGCGAAATTTGCCAGCGCCCGGTTCCGCTCGGAAAGTGCGTAACGTATATTTCTTCGCGTCCGGACTCGGTGCTGCTGAAGGCTAGCCAGCGCCCGTCAGGCGAAAGTCGAAATTCCACAATCCTGGCCTGCGCCGAAGGCTGAACGATCGGGGTGGGTTTTTGCTCGTCACTGGCCTTGCCGTCAACAAGCGGCAGTGCGAAGATACCTGCTCCGACGGGTCCGCCCTGCTCCACATGGACGAGATAATGACCGTCCGGCGAAAGCTCCGGCGCGAGTAGCGTGGGCACCTCTGGCGATCCGTGCGCCATCAGGACTTCATCCTGACCCGCACCGTTGGCCAGCCGCGCATGCAGAGACGTACCGTTGCTGAGCAACGGCCCGTTCTGGCGGACGAACACGACTTTCTGTCCGTCTGCCGACCACGACGGTTGGAGATAGGTTGAGTCTCCGCCAAACGTTAGACGGGTGCGGGTCTTCCGGGCCAGATCGACCACCCAGATATCGGCTTGCGGGTCGCCGACTGCGACCGCCATGCGCTTTCCATCCGGAGAAAAACGGCCTGTTCCTTTGTATGCGTCACCCTCGGAGGCTTTGCCGATAATGTTGCCTGCCCGGTCCTTCCACACTAACTCGACGCCGGGCGTTTTAGCGCCGGGCTCGTAAACCAACAAACCATTCTGGCTCACGGTAAAAAGCGCGCGCCAGGTGCCGGCGTCATACTCGACCAGACTTGTCAGCACCGCCGGTTCGCCCGACACTTTGCCGGTCGAAGGATCAAACTTTTGCGCCAGCAACTGCGATTGCAGATGGTACAGAAGATAGCCGGACGCATACTGCGCATCGGAATCCGCTTCCACCACACGTTTGTAAGAACCGTCTTCAACCGATCCCAAATAAATGCCTTGTTCCGATCCGCCGGCGTGACTGGTGGCGAAGAAAATAAAATGCTTTCCGTCTGGAAGAAAACGCGGCCAGCGATGGGTGGTGTGTTTGCCCACCTCAAGCTTGGTCAACCGCGTCGGCAGGCCGCCGGATGCGCTGATCCGCCAGAGCGAATCGCGATAGTCAGGTTCGAAAACGATGACGTTGTCCTGATTCCACGCGCCGCCGCGGGCATTGGCAGCTTCTGCGAGAGTGACCACGGGGCCGCCGCCGGCGGGGATCTTTTTCAAACGCCCCTCCGCGAAAAAGCCAAGGTTCTTCCCATCGAACGACCAGAACGGAAAGCTCGCGCCTTCGGTACCATCGAGTTTCACAGGGGATAGGTCGCTGAGGGATTGAACCCACAGAGAGTCTTTCTCTTTGGTCCCGCGCGCGCAGTATACGACGGCCGTGCCTTGGTCGTTGATTACGGCGGGTCCGGAAAAATCTCCCGCAAAATCGAAAATGTTTCGCTCAGGCGGCGACAACCGCGATCTTAGGGTTCGTTCAGCCGGATGGGGACGCAGGACCAACCAAGCGACCAAAGCCAGCAGCAACGCAATAGCGGCAGCCCACAGGGCGCGCTCGCGAAGCTTTCGCTGGGGAACGAGTTGTGGCGCTGCGCTCACTCCGGATTGACCACTGGCAACCCAGCGCAGTTCACGCGCAATGTCAGCTGCGTTCTGCCAGCGGGATTCCGGATCTTTCGCTAGACATTCCTGAACTACGTGATCCAGCGCGAGCGGCGCCATTGGCTGGACCTTCGAAATGGCATCCGGCTCTTTGTCGAGAATTGCCGAAGCTACGGAAATCTGGCTCTTGCCCTCGAACGCCCGCCGGCCGGTGAGCATTTCGTAGAGCACGCATCCGAAACTGAAAATGTCGCTGCGAGCGTCGGCTTCTTGTCCCTGAAGCACTTCGGGAGCCATGTACTGAAAAGTTCCGACGATGGTTCCCTGCTGCGTGAGCGTTCCTGGCGCGGCAGTCAATGCGGACATGTTCATGGTTGGCGTGGAAGGCGTCAGATTGCCCCCGTCACCTGTATCTCGCGCGCCGACCATCGCCGCGCTCGGCTTCGCCAAGCCAAAGTCCAACAGCTTGGCGCCACCCGCGGTAAGCATGATGTTTCCGGGCTTAAGATCGCGATGCACAATGCCAGCCCGGTGCGCTTTCTCAAGCGCTTCGCAAATTTGCATCCCACACTCGAGCGCCTGCTTCAGCGGCATCGCGCTCTTCTTGAGGCGTGCTTCCAGGGTTTCGCCCTGCACGTATTCCATTACCAGATACGAAGTTCCACCTTCGCGGCCAACATCGTGCAAAGTACAGATGTGAGGATGGTTCAAGGATGAAATGGAGCGCGCTTCCCGCTCGAAGCGTTGCCTGGCTTCCATATTCTCGGACAAGTGGCTCGGTAGGATTTTTACCGCAACGGTGCGGTCAAGACGGGTGTCTTTGGCGCGATACACCTCGCCCATCCCACCTGCTCCGAGTTGCGATTGAATTTCGTAAGGGCCGAGCTTGGTTCCTGAGGCAAGGGCCATCGGTGAGCGCAATTATAGTCGGGATGACCTTTGGGCGGTGAGCCTGTTCGAAAAGCGGCACGCGCCCCAAGGCCGGCGTCATTCCGGGCGTCATTCCGAAGGTCCCGCGTTTTCACCTGCGGGGCGCAGGGATCTCACAACCAACAGGCCTTAACGCGAGCGAAACGTGAACACTCCAATCTTCACAGATTGCGAATCGCATTTCGAGCCTGCCGTATAATGAAAGATTCCCCAAGGCGTTTTTGCGCGGCCAGAAGACCCACCGGCGCACAATTCGGTCTCTTTGGGGCTTTGAACTCAGGGAACTGCAAGCTATGTCCAGCGAAAGCATCACCGTCCGCGGAGCCCGAGTTCACAACCTGAAGAACGTCGATTTTGAGATTCCGCATAACGCCCTGACGGTGGTGACTGGCGTATCTGGCTCGGGCAAGTCTTCACTAGCTTTCGACACGATTTATGCGGAAGGCCAGCGCCGGTACGTCGAATCCTTGTCCGCATACGCAAGACAGTTTCTGGAACGAATCGAGAAGCCGGACGTTGACGTGATTGACGGTATCGCCCCTGCGGTGGCAATCCGGCAAAAAAATTCCACGCGGAACCCGAGATCGACAGTAGGAACGGCGACGGAAATCTACGATTACCTGCGCCTGCTTTACGCCCGCGTCGGCCATACGTTTTGCTTGAAGTGTGGCCGGGAAGTGAAGAAAGATACTGTAGATGAAGTCGCGTCCGTAATTCTCGCGCTGGATCCGGGAGCTCGGCTCAACGTATTGTTTCCGCTGCACAGCCCGCAGCCGTCCGCACCAGCCGCGAAGAGTCCGCGGGCCAAGAAGAAGGCTAAGGCTGCGCCGGACGCGGCGGCCTTGCCCGACCACTTGAAAGCCCGACTCACCGACCTGCGCCAGCGCGGATTCAACCGGCTGTTTCAGCATGGGCAGATTTTCGAGTTTTCCACTCCAGAATCGCTGCTTGATCTGAACTTCTCGGAACCGGTATATATTCTCGTCGATCGGTTGGTGGTTTCACTGGACGCCCGCGCCCGCATCGTGGATGCAGTCGAGAGCGGCTACCGCGAATCTGGCGAGGTTATTTTCGAGACCGCTGCTCGCGGCGACGATTCCGCACCAGCCCATCGCTTCAGGTTTTCCCAGCGCTTTGAATGTAAATACGACTTCACGCGTTACGAAGAGCCGGAGCCGCGCCTGTTTTCGTTCAACAATCCCTATGGCGCGTGCCCCCGCTGCCAGGGTTTCGGAAATACGATCGATTTCGACATGAATCTCGTAATTCCGGACGCCGGTAAATCTCTTAACGAAGGGGCCATAGAACCCTGGACCAAGCCCAAAGGCAAGCCTTGGCAGACGGACCTGAAGCGCTTCGCCCGGCAAAAAGGTATCCCGTTGGATGAAGCCTGGCGCGATTTGTCCGTCGACCAGCAACGGCTGGTGATGGACGGCGACGACAACTTTGAAGGAGTTCGCGGTTTCTTTAATTACTTGGAGCGGAAGAAGTACAAGTTGCATGTCCGCGTATTTTTGAGCCGTTATCGGGGATATTCGTTGTGCTCCGCGTGCAACGGAACCCGTTTGCGAGTCGAAGCGCGGCAAGTGAAAATCAGCGGAAAGAATATTTGCGAAGTCAGTTCTCTGACCATTGACGAAGCCGCGCAATTTCTGGGCACGCTCAAACTTACAGACGAAGAAGCGGGAATCGCAGAACGGCTGTTAACGGAAATTCTGGAGAGGTTGCGATTTCTCAACGAAGTGGGGCTGGAATATCTGACGTTGGATCGGCTTGCTTCGACGCTTTCAGGCGGTGAAGCCCAGAGAATACAGTTGGCGACTTCGCTCGGATCGCGGCTCGTGGGAACGCTTTACGTGCTAGACGAACCTTCCATCGGATTGCACAGCCGCGACACGGCGCGTCTTATCAACATTCTTCTGGGCCTTCGCGACTTGGGTAACACGATGCTGGTGGTTGAGCACGATCCTGACGTGATGCGCGCAGCGGATCGCATTCTTGACTTAGGCCCTGGAGCTGGGGAAAACGGAGGAACCATTATGGCTGAAGGTTCCTACGACGAGATTTTGGCCATGCCGAAGTCTCTTACAGGGCGTTACCTATCGCATGACCTCCGAATCCACCTTCCCCCTGCCCGCCGCCAGCCCGGCCGCGAACGGATTGAGATTCGCGGCGCGCGTGCCCACAATCTAAAGAATGTCGACGTTTCGATACCGCTGGGAATGATCGTTGCTGTCACCGGGGTGTCCGGCTCGGGCAAATCGACTCTTGTTCACGATGTCTTGTTTCAGGGACTCGCCGCGGCAAAGAAGACAGTGAGCGAAATAGCTGTAAGTTCGTCGAACTGGGAGAGTATTGAAGGCGATGACTACATCGATGACGTGGTCCTCGTCGACCAATCCCCGATCGGCCGGACCCCGCGGTCGAATCCCGTCACCTATATCAAGGCCTTCGATGGAATCCGCGAGCTATTCGCTTCCCTGCCGGAATCAAAGAAGCGAGGATTCCCCGCCGGATATTTTTCCTTCAACATCCCCGGCGGACGATGCGAAACCTGCCAGGGCGACGGCACAGTGACAGTGGAGATGCAGTTTCTCGCTGACGTGGAATTAATTTGCGAAGACTGCAAGGGCACGCGGTACAAGCAACCGGTACTCGATGTACGCTACCGGGGCAAAAATATTCATCAAGTTCTGGACATGACGGTTAAAGAGGCACTGCACTTTTTTACAGGCGTGCCTAAGATTTCCGAGAAGTTGCGGGTACTCGAAGAAGTCGGTCTGGGCTACCTCAGACTGGGGCAATCTGCCACCACACTATCTGGCGGTGAGGCCCAGCGCATGAAGTTGGCGGCCCACCTGCAACCGGCGAACCGGGATTTGGGCAGACCATCAACGGCGACGCCGCGCAGACGCAACCGCACCCTTTATATTTTCGATGAACCGACGACCGGGCTGCATTATGACGACATCAGCAAACTATTGTCCGCGTTCCGCCGCCTGATTGATGCAGGAGGTTCGATCCTCGTGATTGAACATAACCTGGAAGTAATTAAAACAGCCGACTGGGTGATCGACCTCGGTCCAGAAGGCGGGGAACGTGGCGGATACGTGGTAGGAGCCGGCACTCCTGAAGACATCGCCGCGCTTTCGATTTCTTACACTGGACAGTATCTTGCCCCTCTGTTGCAAACGCACGCGGGACATGCAGACCAAATTGCATGATTGCAGCAAACACATCGCGCCGCTGTGAATTTGCGCATCTCGTTATCTTCTTCTGCGCCCTCGGAACGCTCTCAACGGCAACAGCGGCGCAAACGACGGTGCACGAGTCGGTCCGGCACCACAAGACGCAGGTCGACGATCCAGCCGCAGCCGATTTGGCGAAAGCCGAAAGCGCAATCGAGAAACGGGACTTCGCCACAGCGGAACCGATTCTCACAAAACTCACGGCAACCGACCCCACAAACTACGAAACGTGGTTCGATCTTGGATTCGTCTACAACGGGCTGGGCAAGAGCGACGACGCCATCGCCGCGTACCGGAAGTCAGTAGCTGCCAAAGCCGACGTTTTCGAATCCAATCTGAACCTTGGACTTATGCTCGCGAAAACCGGTCAGCCGGATGCAGCCAAATATTTGCAGGCTGCAACATCGCTCAAACCCACATCGAATGTCGATGGGGGGCACGCCCGTGCTTGGCTCGCGCTCGCCCATGTACTTGAAACCAGCCAGCCGTCGGAAGCGTTGAACGCCTACCAACAATCCGCCACTCTACAGCCTCTCGACCCAGAACCTCATCTGGCGGCCGCGCAGTTTCTCGAAAAGCGCGGAGATTTTCCGGCGGCCCAAAAGGAATGTGAGTCAGCGTTCAAGTTGGATAAATCCGGCGACGCTCTGAACTGCGTAACGGAAATGCAACTCAAGGGCAAGCGCTACGGGGAAGCTGAGGCCGGTCTGCGGAAGCTCATCGAACAACATCCGGGAGACGTCAACTTGCAATTGCAACTAGCGCAGGCGTTAGAGGAAGAGGAAAAATTCGATGACGCGGCCGAGGTCTACGCCACGGTGCTGAAAGCCGACCCAGCCAATGCGGCGGCACAAAGTAACTTGGCCGGAATCTATATTCGCCGGGGCAAGTTTGCGCAAGCTGAGCCTCTCTATCGCGAACTGGTCGCGAAAAATCCGTCCGATGCGGAGCTTCACGAACGACTGGGGCAGACCTTACTAAAACAATTAAAGTACGCCGACGCAAAACAAGAGTTTCTGGTGGCTGTGAAACTCCGTCCCGGCTTCGGGGAAGCCTACGGCGACCTGGCAACCGCCGCCAGCGAGAACAAAGATTACGAACTCGCGATCCGGGCGGTAAACGCTCGCGATCGCTTGCTTCCTCCGCTTCCGGTCGGATATTTTTTAAGGGCGTCCGCTTTCGACCACTTACGGGATTACAAACAAGCGGCGGAGAATTACCATCGGTTTCTGGACTTGGCGGCAGGAAAATACCCCGATCAGGAATGGCAAGCGCGTCACCGCCTGATCGCGATCGAACCGAAGAAATAACGATGAACTCGCGAGAAGCACCGACGATGAAGATCCTGCAAACGCGAACTGTCCGGCTGGCAGTCATCCTATTACTTGGGGCGTGCGTGCTTGCATCTTCGAGTAAAGAGTTGTCGACCGCGGAATTGGAAGCCCGCGCGGACGCCGCAAAGCCGGACGACCGTCCCGGCCTCTACGTTGAAATCATGGAGCGCCAGCTCAAAGCGGCTTCGCAGCTCTACTCTCCGGGAAAGATGGCAGATGCGCGGGAAGCAATCCATGACATTAGCGTTTACGCGGACAAAGCCCACGATGCCGCGCTCGTGTCTCAGCGTCGTTTGAAGTCAACCGAAATTTCCATGCGCCGCATCGCTAGCCGCCTGCACGATCTGAAAAGTACGCTCAATTTCGAAGATCAGGCTCCAGTCCAGGCTGCTGTGGACCACATCGAGCAACTTCGCGCTGATTTGTTGACTCACATGTTTAGCAAGTCTTGACGATGGCAATTAAACAGCTTCCCCGTTTCGCTTTGCTTTTCCTTCTGTGCGCGCCCTTGACATTTGGCCAGCATCGGCACGATCCCCTTTCCGATGCGGAGATTAACCAACTTCGAGACGCCGCGATCGACGCCAACACTCGCTTAAAGCTTTACGTGGAATTCGCCCGAACGCGAGTGAATGCTGTGACGCAGGTTCAGTCCGATAAGACTATTAAGGACAGAGGACAGCAGACTCGCGACAAGCTTCAGGGTTTTGTCGATGTTTATGACGAGCTCGACGAGAACATCGACAACTTCGTGAAGCGCGACGCCGATCTGCGCAAGCCATTAAAGCTCGTCATCGAAGCGGACAACGAATTCCAAGCGAAGCTGCGGGCCTTGCACGATGCGGCTAACGCTTCGCCGGAAGAAACCAGCCAATATCAATTTTTGCTTTCCGACGCACTCGACGCCTTGGACGCGGGAGTGAAAGACCATCGCGATCTACTTGCCGAGCAGGAAGAGGCGGCAAAGCACAAGAAGAAGGCTCCCCAGCGTCACGCTGAACAAGAATATCGTTGAACCTCGTGCTAATCTGGCCGAAGTGAACGATCGCCTTCTTCGCATTTTTCTGGACGCACACGCCGAACTGCGGCCAGATTGTCCAGCCCCGCCCGTCGCGGTCCAGTTTTTTGCTTTCGCCAGCGTTAACAACACCATTCGCCTGCGTGAAGGCAAACTCTTTATCCGGCTGTCAGACCTGCTGGAAGGAGCACCGGACTGCGTGCTTCATTCGCTGGCCCACATCCTGTTGGCGAAGATGTATCGCAAGCCAATCAGCCGCCAACATTCGACTCGGTATCGCCGCTACGTTTCAAGCCATGAACTCACACGGAAAGCCCATCTGGTTCGGCAAATTCGCGGACGCAAGCGCGTCGCTTCGGCGCAAGGCCATACTTACAATCTTGAGGAAATTTTCGACGTCTTGAACGCCCGCTTTTTTGGATCGTTGCTGGCCCGTCCGCGGCTGGGTTGGAGCCGCGAGGCTGCGCGCAACCGCTTAGGCCACTACGATCCCGCATACAATGCGATCGTCCTGAGTCGTGTTTTCGATCATCCGCGAGTGCCGCGGGCCGCGGTGGAATACATCCTCTATCACGAGATGTTGCACCTTAAGCATCCTGTGAAACTGCGCGGCAATCGGCGCTGCGTACACTCGGCGGAGTTTCGCGCCGAAGAGAAACTGTTCCCGCAACTGCATGAGGCGAAGATGTTCCTCAAACGGCTGTGACGGCAACGGAGCGTCGTCAAAACCTCGCGGAATTCACCGCCAAACGAGCCAAGCGTTGATTGACGCGCCTCGTCTACACCAGATATCCTAAGGATATTGAAATTGAAATTCATTTTCAAAATGGTCTGCCCTCAGGCAGCCTCTAGAGTCATTGTCTAAATGTTACAAGCCTTCATAATCACGCTGCGCGAAGGCGTCGAAGCCGCCCTGATTGTCGGTATCACGCTCGCCTATCTCAATAAGATCGGCCGCCGCGACCTGCGCAAATCCGTTTTCATTGCGCTTGCGGCCGCTTTCGTTGGCAGCATTAGCGTCGCCGTCGCCATTTCCCGCACCCACTTCAACGAAGACATTTTCGAAGGTTGGATCATGCTGGCCGCAGCGTTTTTCGTGGTCACCATGATCGTCTTCATGATGAAGACTGGGCGCAAGATGAAGGGCGACATCGAAGGCAAAGTCAGTTCGCTGGCAAGCCAAAGCTCAAGCTTCGGGCTCTTCCTCTTTGTGTTCCTGATGATTCTGCGCGAAGGCGTCGAGACGGTACTGATTCTTTCTGCGGTCTCGCTCAATTCTTCCGAGCTTTACAGCTTTTTAGGCACACTGTCCGGCGTGCTGGTAGCGATCGCGTTCGGCGTGATGTTCGTCAAAGGCAGCGTGCGTATCAACCTGCAAAAGTTCTTCCGCGTGACCACGGCAATCTTGTTTTTTGTGGCCGCCCAGTTGGTAATTTCAGGCTTGCACGAACTCTCGGAAAATGGCGTTCTCCCCTCGTCAAGGCGGGAGATGGCGCTGATCGGTCCGATTGTGCGCAACGATTTGTTCTTCTTCGTGACGATTCTGGCGCTTGCAGCTCTGATGATCCTTTTTGAGGTCAAACGACGTCAACCGGGCCCGCTGCCGGAGTCGCCCGCGGAACGGCGCAAAATTCTCTCTTCCGCGCGCCGCGAACAACTCTGGATGGCATCGGTCTATGCGAGTTCGTTTGTCTTCATCTTCCTGGTGACAGCACAGTTCATCTACGCCAAGAGTGTGAGCGCGGTGTCGCCCGCCACCGAGATAAGCTTCGTCAACGGACAGGCAACCATTCCTCTCTCGCAGGTTTCAGACGGAGACTTGCACCGCTATTTCGCCAAAGAGAACGGCGTGGATGTGCGCTTCCTGCTATACCAGCGGCCGGACGGAAAAGTCGCAACCGTATTCGACGCATGCGAAATTTGTGGTTCCGTTGGCTTTTACAAGGGCGCAAACGGCCTAGTCTGTAAGAATTGCGCTGCGCCGATTAATGCGCAATCCGTAGGGCAGCCCGGCGGGTGCAATCCCGTCCCCATACAAGCGGAGCAGTCGGCGGGCATGGTGGTCATCCGCGAATCGGACATCGCCGCCAAGAGCAAGCTCTTTCAGCAATAATCATGTTTTCCCGGCTGGTTTACGAATCTTTCCGGCGGCAGACGCGGCGCAAGCTGCTGGCTGCGTTCTCGATTACCCTGGGCGTCGGCGTCGCCACATCCATGCTCGCCGTCGCCACTGGCATTGGAGACAAAATCAGCCGCGAACTGCGCAGCTATGGCGCGAACATTCTGGTCACTCCGCAAGACGATACGCTTGACCTGCAAATCGACGGCGTCAACCTGAAACCGCCGAGCGACGGCGCGTACCTCAACGAAGCCGACCTTCCAAAGATCAAGGGAATGTTCTGGCGCAACAATGTAGTGGGCTTTTCTCCCATGCTACCCGTGGTTGCTTCGCTCGACGGAAACGGTCGGTCGACAACTGTATTAGGAACGTACTTCGCGAAAAACCTCGCTTTCGGAAAAGAGCAATTCGCCACTGGAGTCCGCACCACACATCCGTGGTGGCGAGTCGATGGCAAATGGCCGGACGATGAATCGAACGAATTGCTAATCGGCCAAACGCTTGCCGTTACTCTGGCGAAGTATGCAGGAGATGAAATCCAAATCGACGGCTCGTCTTTTCCGATCGCTGGAATCCTTAACACCGGCGGACAGGAAGATAACGAAGTTGTTGCCCCGCTGCATCTCGCGCAAGCAATCATCAAGAAGCCCGGAGCGGTACGCAGCCTCTACGTCAGCGCCGTCACCAAGCCCGAAGACGCGTTCGCCCGGCGCGATCCGCGCTCGCTCGGCCCAGCCGATTACGATCGCTGGTACTGTTCGCCGTATGCGGCATCAATCGCGTTTCAATTGCAGGAAGCGATCCCGCATTCCCACGCGGAGCAGATTCGCCAGGTCGCGCAAAACGAAGGTGTGGTTCTATCTCGAATCAAAGGCCTGATGCTGCTGATTACGCTGGCCGCGCTTTTCGCGAGCACGCTAGCGGTATCAGCAGCCATGGCTGCTGCAATCTTTGAGCGGCGGGTAGAAGTTGGATTGATGCGCGCCCTAGGTGCGCGTAAAGTTTCCGTCGCGGCCATCTTCTTTGCCGAGTCGGCGATGCTGGCCATCATCGGCGGCTTAGCCGGGTTCGCAATCGGAGCGCTGTTCGCTCGTGCCATAGGCAAAGCGATCTTTGCGTCTGCCATAACTATTCAACCGGTGCTGCTGCCGGTGATTCTGGTCGCGTCGGCCATGGTAACTTTTGCCGGCAGCGCCGCCGCCATTCGCCGTGCGGTCAATCTCGATCCCGCGCTCACACTGCGAGGTGAGGCCTGAGCACACAAGCCATCGAAAGCCGGCGCGCGCGCGTTCCCCACTCTTCCATGTTTTTGCGGCTGCTTTACCGCGGAGCGATTCTTCGTCCCGGACGCGTCTTCATTGCGCTGCTATCCATTGCCGTGGCCGCCGCGGTCGCCACGGCAATGCTGACGCTGAATCTGGACGTGCAGGGGAAGCTACAAAAAGAATTTCGCAACTACGGGGCGAACATGGTTGTGACATCCAACGAAGGCCAATCTTTGCCTACGGATGCGCTGCCTAAAGTCGAATCTGCCCTCGCTGGACGCGGCGTGGCCGTGCCGCTCGCATTTGTCATCGCCCAAACTACTGATGGGCGCTCCGTCGTGGTAGCCGGAACGGAACTCGAACGCGCCCGTTTAGTCAACCGCTGGTGGAAAGTAAGCGCGTGGCCGAACGCGACGAATGACGCTCTTGTCGGAACCCGCGCCCTCTCTGCGATTGGATCAAGCAACCGGTTCAATCTGCTTTTTCACGGGCGCTCGATTCGTCTGCATCAAGCGGGAGTGCTCAACACGGGAGCGTCCGAAGACAGCCGAATTTACATGAATCTCGCCGATTTCACATCGTGGACCAGTGTCACTGTTTCGACAATCGAAATTGCGGCAACCGGCGATTCGAATGAGTTGTCTTCGTTAGTCCAGAAAATTTCCGCCGCTTTGCCTGCTGCGAAGGTGAAGCCCATTCGCCAGATCACGGAAGCCGAATCGAGCGTGCTTGGCAAGACGCGATCGACACTTTATCTTTCGGCGGTCCTCATCATCCTCACGGCGGCGCTTTGCGTTCTTGCCACGCTCATCGGCTGGGTCATTGACCGGCGAGCCGACTTTGCGATCATGAAAGCGCTGGGCGCTTCCGAACAACTCGTCGGTTGGATTTTCGCCGCCGAAGCTGGGGCGCTCGGAATCGGAGGAAGCGTACTTGGTTTTCTTCTCGGCGTCGGCGTCGCCATGTGGATCGGCCAGGCGAATTTCCATGCTCCTGTGTCGCCGCATTTCGCGCTCTTCCCATCCATCTGCGCAGGCAGCGTCGCTGTTGCCCTGCTGTCGTCGGTTGTCCCGCTGTCTTTGCTCCGCCGAGTGCAGCCAGCTATCATCTTGAGGGGCGAATAGCGTGATCAGGCTCAAACATGTCAGCCGTACCTATCCGGCGCGCACAGACGTGGCGGGGGCGATTCGCGCGCTGGACGACTTTTCGCTCGAAGTTTCTTCCGGCGAATGGATTGCCGTCATGGGCCCATCGGGATCCGGCAAGTCAACACTGGTCAACCTCATTGGCTGCCTCGACCGCCCGACCACGGGAGAAATCTGGCTCAACAATCACGACGTTGCGAAGATCTCCAACCGCGAACTGAATCGCGTCCGCGCCGAAACCATCGGATTCATCTTCCAGCACTTTCATCTCATTCCCTATCTCAATGCGGTCGAGAACGTTATGCTTGCGCAATATTTCCACAGCATGACGGACGAACAAGAGGCTCTCGATGCGCTGGATCGTGTTGGACTAAAAGAGCGTGCGCACCACACGCCTTCGCAGTTATCCGGAGGCGAACAGCAACGCGTGTGCATCGCGCGCGCGCTGATCAACGATCCGAAAATTATTTTGGCGGATGAGCCCACTGGGAACCTCGACGCAGTCAACGAAGAAATTGTCTTGCGCTTGCTGCGCCAACTGCATCAGCAGGGCCGCACAATCGTCATGGTCACGCACGACCCAGTCGTAGCGCGCCTGGCTGACCGCCGCATCGAACTGCACCACGGAAAGATCGCCGCCAGCGAGGTTTTCTCCATGGCTGACGACGAGCAGATCGACGAAGTGCTCGAAGAATTGTGGGCGCTTGCGGAAAATAATCAAATTGCCGAACTTGAGCACATGGAAGTTCACGGCGCCCTGCCTGTAAGCATTGCGATTGAGAAAATGGTCGCGCTGGGCCTGGTCACATCCGAACCGCACCCGCCCGAGCCGCATCATCACAAACCGTTCGTCAATCCCTGTCACGACGCGCTCAAGCCGACGGCCTCGTCAATCGGCGACGGAAGCCTTATCGTCGAACTTACCGATCGCGGACGCGAACGCGCCGTGAGCATCATCCGCCGTCATCGCCTTGCGGAACGCCTTTTCACCGACAGCCTCGCCATGGACAGTGAAAGCGAAATCGAACAGCAAGCCTGCAAGTTCGAACACATCCTCTCGCCCGAAGCCACCGACAAAATCTGCACTTTCCTTGGTCATCCGAGGACCTGCCCTCACGGGGCGGCCATTCCGCCGGGGCCTTGCTGCCCTGTGCACTCTGATATGACTGCGACTAAAGCAGTTGGCAGCATCGAGAGATAACCGTTAGGCTCTTAATTTGTAGTTGTTTTACTTCATTGCCAGCGCATATCGCTTCGTTCCCTGGCCAATTCCTGCACAAGTGCAGATGGCATCGCGCTAGTCGCGAGATTGTGAAGGAACACTTCACGGGCGTCCCGCTTGCAGAGGATTTGTCACATCCCTCTCTGCGTTAGTATTTATGCTTCATGCCTTCACCTTGCATTGGGGTTTTTGATTCGGGATTTGGCGGACTGACGGTTTTGAAGTCCCTGCTTGAACTGGTTCCGGCGGCGGACTATCTCTACTTCGGCGACACGGCGCGGCTGCCTTATGGCTCGAAATCCGCCGATACGGTTGCGAAGTATGCGATCGAGGCTGCGCATTTTCTCGAGCGCAAAGGCGCTCACATGCTGGTGATTGCCTGCAACACCGCGACTGCACTGGCTTTTGACCAGATCAGGGCGGCGACGCGCATCCCTGTAGTTGGCGTGGTGGAACCGGGAGCGCAAGCTGCTGCGGCTGCAAGCGAGAACGAAACCGTGGTCGTGCTTGCGACAGAAGCTACGGTCAACAGCCACGCCTACTTGAAGGCGCTCGAAAGCCATGGCATGGACGCGCACGAAACCGCCTGTCCGCTGCTGGTTCCGTTGGTTGAAGAAGGCTGGATCGATCACGCGGTCACCGAGCAAGTCGCGAGAATCTATTTGGACCAGGCTTTCTCCGGGGCATTCCAAACGGCAGACACGTTGCTGCTGGGCTGCACGCACTATCCGCTGATTGCGTCGTTGTTGCGCCGCGTGGCGCCGCTGCACGTCACCATTGTGGATTCTGCTGAGTCGACCGCGCGCGTCGTGGCGTCGGATATGCAGACTCATCCGTACATTGCAGCTGGGCATCCGCTTCATCCCAGCCGGATGAAGTTTTTCGCCACCGATTCGCCCGAGAAGTTCAAACGTCTGGGAGGCCACTTTTTGGGCCGCGACATCGAAATGGTTGAGTTGGTCGATTTGAAGGGATAGCTGCGCCGGGCTCGCTAGATACGGTCGATTTGCGTTTCCCGCATCCGTTTAGCTTGATTGCTCATCTACTGACAGGCTATGAATCCGCTCGAAAATATTACCTGGAACGCGCTGAATACTTCGCTCTCCCACTTCGCGGAAGTAAGCGGCCCTGCGCGCCGGATGATGCCTGCGGTCGGTCCGCTGGGAGGATTTCAAGGCAGCGCTGAGGAAGGTCTGACCGCGATGAAAACGCTGCTGGGGCCAAAGCAGCCAGTGGCGTTTTTTCTGCATCATGAAGTTATCCCACCGGCGGACTTCAAGGTGTTAAGGTCGATCCCGCTGCTGCAAATGCTGCATGACGGCAGCAGGCCTGCGAAGGCGAGGCATGAACACATTGTTCTGGGCCCCGGCGATGTGAAGGAAATGATTGCGCTGGCGAGGCTGACCGAACCGGGACCGTTCGAGCAGCGAACCATTGAGCTTGGCGGATACATCGGCGTTCGCGTGAATGGACAACTGGCGTCGATGGCGGGCGAGCGCCTGCGCATTCCGGGTTATGCGGAGATTAGCGCAGTGTGCACTCATCCGGATCACCTCGGCCACGGCTATGCGGGATCGTTAATGACGACGATCATCCGTCGCATGCTGGATCGCGGAGACATGCCGATTCTGCATTCGCGGCATGACAATACGCGAGCGATTGAACTATACCAGCGGCTGGGATTCAAGCAGAATGCCATGCTGCATTTGCTGGTGGTCGCGCTGGCAGAGTGAACCAAAAGCAAAAGGCCGCGATCTCTCGCGGCCCGGTGTCCAAAGCTTAGGAATGCGGTTAAAATATCCGGTAACGCGCCGTTGCCCACCAAACCCGACGCGCGATGGCTTGTCGCCTCCGGAACCAGATCAAGCGGCGGAGCGAAATGTCCATTGCCCAGCCCGCTAAGCACGATAACGTCGGAGTAGTCGCCACCCAGCACGGCGATGACCGTCGCAAGACAGGCAAAGGGTACAAAGACTAGAGACGGTCGCGATTTCTCGCGACCGTCTCTTGCTGCTAACTCTTCAAACTTTAATACAGCCGGAAGCTGACTTCCACGTTGATCGCCACAGTGACGGGCTTGCCATCTTTGGTGGCAGGGTCGAACGTCCACTTCTTGACTGCTTCGATAGCTTTCTCGTCAAGACCCAGGCCTAAGCTGCGTTCCACACGAATGTTGCGCGGACGACCATCGGGTCCAACTTCGAGATACAGCACGCAAACGCCTTGATATTTGGCTTTGCGCGCCTCTTCCGAATACTCTGGTTCAGGTTGCAGAAGAACGCGAGGAGCGGAAACTCCGCCGCCTACGCGAAACACGCCCCCGCCGATTCCGCCACCGTGGCCAGCGCCAACACCGGGGCCTGATCCCACGCCAACACCGCCCCCCGCACCCGATCCGATGCCCGCGCCCGATCCGGTGCCGTTTGAAGCGACCATGGATGGCATGGCTGAAGTCGGATCGCCGATATTTGGCATATTCGAGGCCAGCTTAATCTGAGGCGGTACAACTACGGTCGGTGTAACTGCCAGCTTCGGTTTCTCGTTACGAATCACTACCGCGGGAGGAGTGATTTGCTCCATCGATGTCTTGGGAACTTTTCCCTTCGGGGCGGCAACCTTGTCGCGGTCGCCGCCGCCGCCGCCACCGCCCACGACCTGCTTCGAGGGCTTGAGAGCGATATCGGTTGGGTCGATCAATTCCACCGTTGGCTTCGGCGCTTCGATCTGCTTGACCACGCGGTGGCCCAAAATCGTCAGGCCGATGATGGCCGCAACCAGCAACATGTGGGCGAGTGTCGAACCCAGCACACCGTTTTTCTTGTAGTCGTAGAAGCCCCAGATATCTTTGACTGGGACCGGCTTCGAAGTCAGAACAAGAGGGGGCAACTTCTTGGGGAAGAAGAATTCGTCGAGGTTGCGAAACAGCGAGCGCCACAGCGGTTCCTGAAAGGTCGAAGCTGGAACCAGAAGGTTCAGCTCAGGTTCGCGGTATTCCACTCGTTCCTCAGGTTTCGGATGAACTTCCACACTTGCCATAGTTGTCACTCACCGCACCTAGAACTTCGCCCAAAGTTCTCTCTAGAACTTGATGATCTTTTCACCGTGAAAGTTGCTCTGACGGATGTTTCGTCGGCCACTCGGGTCAGATTTCCGAATGACTGCCTTTCCTACCGAATTTAGATGCAATTTTTGCGATTCGACGACTACGTAAAGTTTATACCGCTTTTTGTCACTGAGGCTGAAAGGTTGTTTAGCTACGATGTTCCTTTAGTGCCATTTCTTCCCGGAATTTCGGGTTGATTCTGGTTACCTGCGGTTACCTTGACGAGCGGATTGTGATCGCGAAGGCTGTGCGGGGCGGGCGGGCCGCATAGACGTTCCCCAGCACTCTCCCTATAATCAAGTAAACCAATCACTTCTAAGGATCGTAAGAGTGGATTTGAAATCCTCCATCAACCTGCCTAAGACCGACTTCCCCATGAAGGCTAATCTGCCCCAGAATGAGCCGAAAATCTTGGCTCGCTGGCAGCAGATGGACATTTATGGCCGAATCCGGGAAGCTCGCGCGGGCAGGCCAAGCTACGTTCTGCATGACGGGCCGCCCTATGCCAATGGACCCCTGCACCTGGGCCATGCCCTGAATAAGTGCTTAAAAGACTTCGTCGTGAAGTCAAAAACGATGGCCGGATTCGACGCTCCTTATGTTCCCGGCTGGGACTGCCACGGGCTCCCGATTGAGATCAAGGTAGATCAGCAACTGGGCGGCAAAAAGCTGCAAATGAATCCGACCGCCGTTCGGCTGGAATGCCGGAAATATGCGCAGAAATTTCTCGATTTGCAGCGCGAGCAGTTCAAGCGTATCGGCGTTTTCGGCCGGTGGGAAGAGCCTTATTCGACGATGTCGTCGAATTACGAGTCGGCGGTCATCGAAACTTTCTTTACATTTTTTGAGAAGGACTTCGTTTACAAAGGCCTGCGATCGGTTTACTGGTGCATCCACGACCGCACCGCCCTGGCTGAGGCGGAAATCGAGTATGAAAACCACACCAGCCCAACTATTTGGGTGAAGTACGCCCTGAAAGACGATCCAGCGAAGCTGGATTCCGCGCTTGCCCGGAAAAACGTTTCCACCGTGATTTGGACGACCACGCCGTGGACGCTGCCAGCGTCGATGGCGGTGGCGTTTCATCCGCACGAAGACTATGTGGCAATGGAAGCCGGTAGCGATGTTTACATCGTGGCTTCGAGCCTGGCGCAACAGTTCGCCGCGAAAGTCGGGCTGACGAACACGCGGGAACTCGCGCACTTCCCCGGCGAGAAGATGGAATATGCGAACTTTGCGCACCCATTCCTGGATCGCAACATTCTTGGCGTGCTGGCTCCCTACGTCACGATGGACCAAGGCACCGGCGTCGTTCACACCGCGCCAGCGCACGGTGCCGACGACTTCAACACCGGCGTGCGGTACAAGATCGATCCCACCTGCAACGTCGACGCTGGCGGACGCATTCGCAACGGCCTGCCCGAATTCGACGGGCTGCAAATCTTCAAGGCCAACGAACCGATCATCGAATTGCTCAAGAAGCGTGGCGCGCTCCTGCACGCCGAAAAAGTCGTGCACTCTTATCCCCATTGCTGGCGCTGTCATAACCCGGTAATTTTTCGGGCGACGGAACAATGGTTCATCTCGATGGAAACGCCGATGGATGGCGGAACCCTGCGCAGCCGCACGCTGGACGAAATTAAGAAGGTGAAATGGGACCCGGCGTGGGGTGAGGAACGGATTTCGAACATGATCGCCGGCCGTCCAGACTGGTGCATCTCGCGCCAGCGAATTTGGGGCGTGCCGATCGCAGTGTTTTTATGCGAAGGCTGCGGCAAGCCACTGAACAATCCGGAAATCAATCGCAGAGTCGCGCACCTGTTCGCGACTTCCGGCGCGGACGCATGGTACACGGCCGAATCCGATGCTCTGCTTCCGGTTAATACTCCCTGCCCGTCGTGCAGCGGAACAAGTTTTAAAAAAGAGACTGACATTCTCGATGTCTGGTTCGAATCCGGGTCGAGTTTTGCCGCGGTACTGGGCCACGAGCAGAATTTGCCTTTCCCCGCGGATCTCTACCTCGAAGGCGGCGACCAGTTTCGCGGATGGTTTCATTCATCTTTGCTGTGCTCGATGGCTACGCGCGGAGTAGCGCCGTATCGCTCGGTAGCAACGAGCGGATGGACGCTCGACGAACAAGGGCGGGCGTTCTCGAAATCCCTTGGCAACGGCGTCGATCCGGTGGACATAGCGGGACGGCTGGGCGGCGAAATCGTCCGCCTGTGGGTGGCGTCGGTGGACTATCGCGATGATGTCGCGTGCTCCGAACAACTCATGCAGCGAGTCGCCGACAATTACCGGAAGATTCGCAATACTTTCCGTTACATCCTGGGGAATCTTTACGATTTCTCCCCGGCGACCGATGCGTTAAGTTTTGATCGTCTCGAAGATATTGATCGGTACATGCTGCGGATTACCGCCAGCATGGCGGCGGACGTGGTCAGACATTACGACGAGTTCGCATTTCATCGGGTTTATCAGCGGGTCAATCATTTCTGCGTCGTGGAGTTGAGCGCATTCTATTTCGACGTGTTGAAAGACCGGCTGTACATCTCCGCGCCAAAATCTGAAGGGCGCAGGGCGGCGCAAACCGCGATCTGGCACATCGGCGAAACGCTGGTGCGCTTGCTGGCTCCGATCATGAGTTTTACCTGCGATGAACTGTGGCCGTATCTGCCGAAGCAAGCCGACCGTCCGGAAAGCGTGGCGCTAGCGCTTTTCCCCGGAAACGAGGACATTCTGGGGCGAGGTGTTGACGCGCAGGACTCCACGCAAGAGAGCGAGTGGGCGACGCTGAGAGCTGTCCGTGAAGAAGTGTTGAAGGCGCTTGAGGAAGCTCGCACTGCCAAACTGATCGGCACTGGCCTCGAAGCTCAGGTGAAGTTGAACGTGGCTCAACCCGCGCTGGATGTGCTCACCCGGCATGCGGAACAACTCCGCTATTTGTTCATCGTTTCTCACGTGACAGTGGAACCGGGCGAATCCGCGAATGGCGCGAGTGGCGTGAAGGTCCAGGTGTCGCGGGCAGATGGCAAGAAGTGTGAGCGTTGCTGGAATTTCTCCACGCGTGTCGGCGAGGATGCGGACTTTCCCACTGTTTGCGAACGCTGCGCACCAGTGCTGAAAGAAATCGGAGAGTCGGGTTAGGCGATGTCACCGCTACGAGCCAATGGATCGATTCGGCCACTGCATCTTCTCATTGCGATATCGGTCGTGTTGTTTGATCGCCTGACTAAGTGGTTTGTCGCCAGCCACATTGCGCTGCATGACGGGATTCAGGTAATACCGGGGTTCTTTCGGATTACGCACGTGGAGAATACCGGCGCGGCTTTCTCTTTATTTGCGGACTCGTCTTCCCATTGGAAGATGGCTTTCCTCATCGCGTTTTCCCTGGCTGCGTTGCTGATCGTGTTAGGTCTTCTTTGGCGCGGCAGCCACACCATGGCGACGACTGCGATTGGACTGTCGCTGATTCTCGGCGGGGCGTTAGGGAATCTTTGGGACCGGCTGCTGACTGGCCGCGTCGTCGACTTTCTTCTTTTCTACGTCGGCCAATACGAATGGCCGGCATTCAACGTCGCCGATAGCGCAATTGTGGTGGGCGCTGTGCTGCTGGCAGTCGAGATCGTTTTCGCTAAGACGCCCGCGCCGCAGCGCACGGAGATCTAGTTTTGGCCAGTTTCATCTGCACTCTTGGCGTTGCTCCAGACATCAAGCTGCGATAGCCTAGAAGTGCTCTCGCGACACTCCCGCCTTCTTCCTCTAATATCCCAAAACCGCACGTTTGCTACATTGCCTGTGCAAAATGAGGTAGGTTTCCGAATGGCGGCACTATATATGGTGTTTTACATCTTGACCCTCGGGGATTTCGCCGTTAAAGTTACGTCAATCCGGAAATCGTGAGTTTCAGATGCGTCCAAATTTGTAGCTAGGTATTCAAACAGTTAACGGTCGGATTTTGAACCAAGGAGTATGGAATTGCTCAAACTCAAAAAGCTTCAGATTCTGGGATTCAAGTCGTTTTGCGATCGCACCGAACTCAAATTTCATGGGGACGGAGTCGCTGCCATTATCGGTCCGAACGGCTGTGGCAAGTCGAACATCTCCGATGCTATTGCATGGGTGCTCGGCGAACAGTCGGCCAAAACGTTGCGCGGTGCGCGCATGGAAGACGTGATCTTCGCCGGAACCCGCGACCGCAAACCGACCGGCATGGCTGAGGTCGCGTTAACGCTGATCGACCCTGAAGTTTACGACGGACCCGACGCAGGCAATCCCACGGAGATTGAAATTCAAGACGAATTGCCTCGGGAAGCGGAAAGCGATTTCGCCAATTGGAACGAAGATGAATTGCGGGCGAAGGCAGCGGAAGAAACCGAACGGCTCACCGAAGAAGCCCAACCGGGCGTGACCGAAGGCGACGCCGACGCCTCGATGGAAGCGGAACCATCGGCAGCAGTCCCGCAGGTTGGGCCTCAGGTCGTACTGAAGATCCGGCGACGCAAGTTCGAACAACGTTTCAAGGCAGGAGAAATTGTCGTTACGCGGCGCTTGTTCCGCTCAGGCGACAGTGAATATTTGTTGAATGGGAAGCTGTGCCGACTGCGGGACATCCAGGAACTGTTCATGGGAACTGGACTAGGTCCGGAATCCTATGCGTTGATCGAACAAGGACGCATTGGGCAAATTCTAAGCAGCCGTCCGACAGACCGGCGGGCGATTATCGAGGAAGCCGCAGGCATCACCAAATTCAAAACAAAGAAACGGCTAGCGGAAGCCCGCCTGGAAGACGCGAAACTCAATCTCGCGCGAATCAACGACATCTTTGACGAAGTTTCGCGCCAGATGAATTCGCTCAAGCGACAAGCGGCGAAGGCAGAACGCTACGGCAGGTTGCGGGACGAGATGAAAGCGAAGTTGCGGATCGTCCTGGCGAGCAAGTTCGCGCACCTGGCCACAGAAGTCGACGCGATTGCTGGGCAGCTCACGTCGGTGGACGAGCACATTCGAGTTCAGACTGAGAGTTGTCAGCAACTCGAGCAAGATCACTCGGCCGGCGCACAGCGCGGTTATGAACTGGAAAATGAAATCCGGTCAAATCGAGAACAGATTAGCGAAAATAAACTGGCCACCGACCGGGCCCTGGCGCAGAGACGACACAATGAGGAGCGCTGTGAAGAACTGAATTTGCGCGCCGCGTCGGCCGAGGCCGAACTCGCGCAAGCTCAGGTAAAGCTGCTCTCACTTTCCGCGGATCGCGATTCCAACCGACAGATATTGGAGTCGGCTCTATCCGATGTAACTCTGGCAAAACAGGAATTGTCCAGCGCCCAACAGGATGCGGTCTCCGCCAGCGAGGGTCTTGCGGCCCTGGAGCAGGAACAGGAGCAAACGAGAATCTCAATCCTGGAAGCGGTGGCGTCGATTTCCAGACTGCGGAACCAGACCACGCAGTCGGAAGAGCGAATCGCAGCCATGGACCGGGAATCAAATAAGCTGCACCTTGAGGTGGGCACCGCACAGTCGCAGGCGGAAACATTTGGCGGCCAACGCGGCCAGATCGCCATCGAATTCGAAACCGTTTCGCAACGCCTGAGCGGATTGACTGACGACATTTCGAACGCCCGCGCATCCCTCGAATCGAAGCGGCGAGAAGAAACAGAGGCGAAGCATCACCTCGACAGCTTGCGAGCTGAATATGCGACTGCCTTGGGGAAAAAAGGCTCGCTGGAAGCCGTGATTGCAGAGCATGGGTATTCCACGGAGTCGGTGCGGCGTCTGTTTCAATCGGGCGTGATGAATGGTGGGCACGCGCCAGTCGGAGTGTTGGCCGATTTCCTTGAAGTCGAGAATCGCTATGAAGGCGTGGTGGAAGATTTTCTGCGGGATGAACTGAACTTCATCGTGGTCAAATCCTGGGACGCCGCCGACGAAGGGCTTCGACTGCTGCGCTCGGATGTTGACGGGCGAGCCACGTTCCTCGTGCATCCGGAAGATTCGCAAGCGAAGTTCTCGTTTTTGGTTGACGAAAGCCTGCATCATGCTCCCTCGACCCGGCCGGTAGTCCCGCTGAAAAGTACGATTCGAGTGCTCGACGGGTTTGGCAAATCTTTGGAAGTGATCCTGCCTAAGCTTCGCGACGGATACATTGTGCCTGATTCTGCCATTGGTCGCGAATTGGCGCTGGAAAATCCAGACGCGTTCTTTCTTGCGCCGTCGGGCGAATGTTTTCACAACGTCACCGTGACTGGCGGCAAGCAACGAAGCGAAGGGCCGCTGTCGATGAAGCGTGAACTTCGTGAGGCAGCAAAACTGATGAACGACCTGGAAGCCGCATTGCGCCACGAAGAAACTCGCGTTATGACGCTGGGCCGTGAGATCAAGGACATCACTTCGCTGCTAGAACGGCTCGAGGGCGAAAAGCGGGAAGCCGAGAAACAAGCGATGACTTCAGGCCATCTTCTGAATCAGTTGGATTCGGAAATGACGCGCGTGAGAGAAAGAGCCGAAGTTTGCCGGCGCGAACTTTCGCGGTTGGATACGGATCGAAGTGAGCAAACCAGTCGAGTCGCTGCGTTACGAAGCGAAATCGCGAATCTCGATCAGCAGCGTCAACTAATAGAAGCGAAGGCAGCGAGCGCGATTGAGGAACTGGCACGCCTGCGGCAACAACGCGATCAATCGTCGCAAATCGCGTCGGACCGACGTGCGAATTTGGCTACGCTGGAAGAGCGACATCGCGCCGCCACCGGCGTACTTCAGCGAATCGAATCGTTAGTCGTCGATCTTGAACAACGCGTGCAGGCACTATCGAACCATATCTCGGCCGCTGCCGCTGAGAAGCAACACCGAGAGACAGAAAATACGGAACTAAGTTCGCGTCTAGTTCAGTTGGAAGCCTACCAGACCTCTTCGCAGGAGCGTGAATCGGTCTTACAAGGCGAATCCAACCAGTTGCGCGCGAAACTAGCGGAGATCGAAGAGAGTTTGCGGGCCTCGCGCTCGCTGCTGGACCAGGCGCGCGACCGTCGCGGCGGACTTCACGCAAGCGCCGCGAAGCTTCAGTCAGACGGGGAGTACATGGCGCAAACCTGCATGAACGAGCTTGGGGTGGAACGGGATCATCTGATGGCTGACAACGAATTGGTTTTGCTCGCCGGCGAAGAGCTTGCCACGGAAGATCAAGCATATCGCGACATGCGCTCCCGACTGGATGCCATGGGTCCCGTGAACATGATGGCCCTGGAAGAGTTCAAAGAGAGTGCGGAACGCCATGGATTCCTCGACGGCCAGCGTAAAGATTTGCTCGAGGCCATCGAGAACACGCAGGCAACGATCAAGGAAATTGATACGTTTTCACGGCAGAAATTCGAAGAAGCGTTCCACAAAATCAACGAGAATTTTGGAGTCACGTTCCGCAAGCTATTTGGCGGAGGCCACGGCTTCATGCGGCTGACGGATGAAGAGAACAGCGCGGAAAGCGGCATTGACGTGGTGGCTTCGCCTCCGGGAAAGAAGCTGCAAAATGTTCTTCTTCTCTCGGGCGGAGAAAAGGCGTTGACCGCGCTCGCGCTTCTTGTCGGCATCTTTCAATATGCGCCAAGCCCGTTCTGCATTCTCGACGAAGTGGATGCTCCGCTTGATGAAGCCAACATTGGCCGGTTCACCGAACTCGTCAAAGAAATGAGCGTGCAAACGCAGTTTGTGCTGATCACGCACAGCAAGCGGACGATGAGCATCGCCCCAGTGCTCTACGGAGTCACCATGCAAGAGCCGGGCGTGTCGAAACTGGTGTCAGTCCGGTTCGGCGCGGCATAAGGCTTGATGCTAGATCCGGATCGTGCTTGGTGCGTAGTTTGATGTCCTGATAGTTGTGTCCGCAATTTCCACTTGTGTCCTCAGCTTTTCCACATTTATTGAAATCCAGACTGACCGCCAGGCGCGGCTTTCATCGAATATTGCCGGTGTCAACCCCGCCGGAAACATTCTCCGACTCCTCTCCCGATTCGAGCAAGCGAATTTGTTGACAAAAAGTTTTGAAGGAATAGAATACGCGTCTGATTCTGCTTGTAGAATTTCCTTATGAGCCCCGAAACCCTAGACTCCGTCCTGCTTCGCACAGACTTCCCCGACCTTCGCCTGCACGCCAGCGGTAAGGTGCGCGACGTTTACGAGATTGACAGCGACCATCTGCTGTTCGTCGCCACCGACCGCATTTCAGCATTCGATTATGTGCTCGCGACCGGCATTCCCCACAAAGGACAAGTGCTGACGCAGATCTCAATGTTCTGGTTTGATTTCCTGAAAGATGTGACGCCAAACCACGTGGTGACTGCGGACGTCGACCAATACCCTGCTGCCATCCGAAAATATGACGACCAGCTTCGGGGTCGATCCATGCTGGTCATGCGGGCAAAGATGTTCCCGGTCGAGTGCGTGGTGCGCGGCTATGTTTCAGGCTCGGCTTGGAAGGAATATAAGACGACCGGACGAGTTTGCGGAATCGAATTGCCCAAGGGACTTAAGGAATCCGACAAACTGCCCGAGCCTATTTTCACTCCGGCAACGAAGGCGACTAGCGGGCACGACGAGAACATCCCGTTCAGCGAAATGTGCCGACTGGTCGGCGAAGAGTTGAGCCGCCAATTGCGGGACGCAACATTGAAGGTTTACAGCAAAGCGGCAGACTACGCGCGCACGCGCGGCATCATCATCGCGGACACTAAATTCGAGTTCGGCATGACCGCCAAAGGCATCACTTTGGCGGATGAAGTCCTCACTCCGGATTCTTCCCGCTTCTGGCCTGCGGACAAGTTTCAGCCGGGCAAAGCGCAGGATTCTTACGATAAGCAATTCGTGCGGGATTACCTGGAAGAGATTCACTGGAACAAGCAGCCGCCGGCGCCGGCCCTGCCTGCAGAAGTGGCGAGCCGCACCAGCAATAAGTATGTGGAGGCTTTTGAACAGCTAACAGGACGCAAGTTGAATGTCTAGCCCGCAACGGCGGGAGCACTGGGAGGAATTTTGTATCTGGCAGGATTGAACCTGGCGGATTGGATCATCCTGGTCGTCCTCGCTTGTTTTGTGATTTCCGCGATCTTTGCAGGATTTTTTCGAGAGGCTTTCGGGATCGCGGGTCTGGTTGTCGGTTACATGCTGGCCGCATGGCAGTACCAGCATGTGGCCTCGTTGTTTTCGTCGTACGTACGTTCGATGTGGGTGGCGGACATCGCCTCGTTTCTCGTCATTTTTTTAGCGGTCATGGTGGTGGCGGGAATTGCGGGGCGGTTGGCGCATTGGGCGATGAAGAAGGTTGGGTTGAGTGGACTGGACCGGGCCTTTGGGGCTGTGCTCGGTTTGGTGCGCGGAGTTATGACGGTGGCAGTCGTTTTGGTGAGTATTGCCACCTTCAAGCCTTCGTCGTCGTGGTTGCAGGGTTCGCAATTGGCGCCGTATTTTCTTGTGGTGGGGCGTGCCGCTACATGGGCCGCTCCCGCGGAGCTGCGGAGTCAGTTTTATCGCGGGCTTGACCTTCTTCGTCGTGAGGCGGACAAAACGGCGATGCCGGGCGTTCTTCCGGCTCACAGTGCATCAGGGCGGTAAATTCATTTAAAACAAATTTTTTAGTGGAAAGAGCCTTCTGTGAAAGATCAATTGGAAGCACTCATCATGCAGATGTATAAGAGCAACATTCTTTATTCGGAAGCGGTGCGTGAATTCAAGAAGCGCTTCATCCTGACCGTACTTCAAGAAAATAAAGGGAACCAGTGCCGCGCCGCCCGCCAGCTGGATATGCACCGCAATACTTTGAGCCGCACAATTACCGAACTGAAGATTGACGTCCGCCAACTGCGGGACGGCGTGAAGCGCCCACCTCGAAGCGCCCGGCCGCTCGGCTACGAGAAAAAATTGGCCCGGTAGCGACTTCGCCTTAGCAGAAAAACTATTGGGTGCGTTAGCGCTTTGCGGGTGCAGAGCGCGGCATGATCCCCGGGGCCTTCTCTGGCGGGAAGTTTACACTCAAGTAGTCGATCACCGCTTCGCGATCGGAGTCGGCGACCAGCGCTCCCCATTTCTTCATCTTGTCGACTTCTTTTGTCCAAGCGGCTTTGGGCAGGCGCTGCTGCGCGATGATACTGGCGTCATGACATTCCGTGCATGCCGTCACTACTTTGTCCGTGACAGGCGACGGCGGTAAGGCGGCGGACTGCGCCGACAATGCTTCGGTGACACCAAGTAAAAGGAAGGCTATCCCGACGCTAAATCTGCACATGAATTTTCACCTGGTCATAGGCGTTGTAGAGATATCCGCTGGGATTCCAGACTGCGGTTTGCGGCTGGATACGTCCCTGGCTGTCTGTAGCGCGAGAGAGAATTTGATAATCTCCCGAGATCTTGGGCTTCCAACTGTAATTCCACAGCCGCCAGGCATATTTTGATTGCTCGTGACCGAGCGCTGCCTGATTCCAGGTCGAGCCGCCATCCGTGCTGACTTCGACCCGTACGACGTCCGCTTCGCCTGCCCACGCGGTCCCCAGCAGCTTGTGGGTCCTACCTTTGAGGGACATTTCCGCGGGCGTGGCAATCATTGATTTCACGTTGAGGGCGGTCAATGGGTGCGTTTCGTCCGGATTCACAGGATCGCCCGGCTTTCCCGGATGGTTGGGAAAGCGATATCCGGGCTTCATGAAGTTACCTTCGAATTCTTTGTCGAGAAGTTTTATTTCCGTAATCCATTTACAGGAAGCAGCGCCGATCCAACCGGGCACTAGCACACGCGCGGGATAGCCGTGGGCCTTGGTAAGGGGCTTGCCATTCATGTGCGTTGCGATCAGCGTATCTTCGTGTAATGCCTTTTCGATTGGGATGCTACGAATGAATGGAGGAACTTTCCCGGGAACTTCGTCCGCACCACGAAACATGGCGTGCTTAGCGCTGGTCTTGATGTTCGCTCGTTGCAGCAGATCTCGAAGACGCGGGCCTGTGAAACGAGCCGTCCCGATTGCGCCTTTTCCCCACTGCACTCCGGGGACCTGCGGCCGCTGAAAGCCGCGTCCGTTGCCGGCGCACTCCAGGGTGTTAACCACGGTGTGTTGGGACAATGATGCCAGGTCCCTCAGACTAATCGTGACGTTTTTTTCGACTTCGCCCGCCACGCTAAGCTGCCAGTCGGAAACGTCGAATGAGATGGGCTCGTGCATGTGATTGCGAACAAAGAAATGATCGATGGGAGTGATCCACGAGGTTGCGAATTCTGGCGGCATTTCCAAATCGAGAAAGCGGGAAGATCGCACGATCATGCGATCTTCCCCAGCCATGGCCACGTCGTCAGCCGCTTGTGCCCATCCTACAGGGGGTCGCACCCAGGCAGCAGCCGCCATGACCGACGCAGTCCGCAGAAACTCCCGACGCGACTTCATGTTGGTGTTCATAACTTTCACCTTATCCGCACTTAGAAAGTGTAGATCAAATCGAACTGAAACCGGTTCAGATATGGTTCGGTCTGGCCTGCAGAGGTGATGGTTTTAGCAGCAGACGCCGCGTTATTCTCGAGTTCGCTATCGAGGGTGCGGCCGTGCCACCAGGTAAATCCAGCCACCGTGTTGGTACGCAGCTTCCAAAGGGCGTAGACGCGATTCTGTAGCAGGTTGGTTGGTGCGCGCTGATCGCTTTCGGCGAATGACGCAATCACCGCATCCTGTTCCTGGCGAAGCCATGCGTAGCCGATCTGGATGTCATTCTTGTTTTTCACCTGGCCGATGCTGAAGTCCGCGCCGTATTCCTTGTTTTGACTTCCAAGCTTGCTCAGGACTACTCCCTTAGTATTCAGCGGGTGAGCTTGCGCATCGAGGTTGTCCTCGAATTCGAGTTGCAAGTTCAGAGGCAGGCGGTCGTGCCCGGTCTTGAACTGGTTAAGCAGAATGAAGTCGGCATAGTTATATTGCGAATAAAAGTGGAGCACGCCTTTTGAATCGACATAGGTCGAATTGGTCATGCCGTTAGGAGCAAAAACGCAGGGCGCGTACGCAGGAGCGTTTAGTCCGCCTGCGCAGCCCTGGCCTTCGCCGGGGACTGGGTATGGACCGGCCGACGGCGTCGAGCCCGATCCAGTCAAACCGGTCGTGGTCGCGCCGACTGCAAACGCGCTGCTCGACAGAATAGAATCCGGACGATTCCACTTAAACGCCATGAACGAAGGCGTCGCTGTCCAGAATCCGAAATTCACTTTTGCAGAAGCCTGAAGTCCCAGTGCGTAGGAATCTGGGCCTCTGGAATTTTCGTTGTAAAGCAATTGCATGCCTTGAATGGTCAAATTTTGGATCGGTCCGGCATGAGTATCAAACGAGAATTTCTCATCGAACCCTTCGGGATTTAGGTCGGGATCGCCGGTCACCGACGTACGCTGCCACAGGTATGGAAACTTTCCACCCGTTAACGACAGCCAGCGATGGGCCACTGGGTTGAAGGTGATGAATCCACGGTCAAGGCCAATCGTCTTGCGATCGAAATTGTTGGTGAATGTTTCATTGGTGGTTGTGGGGTCGCCAAGCGAACCCGTGGCCAGGCCGAGGCCTGCGGTGAAGTCTTCGTTGAGCTTGCCATCCAGACCGAAGCGTACCCGGACTCGGGCGCGGTTGCGATCAGCGGTTGTAGGCTGCACGAACGACTCTCCACGCAAGCGTACGTCACCGTTGAAGCGGAAACGCCCCACCACAGCTTCCAAGGCGCTGGACCGCTGCTGAACGTCTTGCACCGAAGACGCCGTCCCGAGCAGGGATGTCTTCACGTCGGCAAGGTCGCCGTTGATTTTGGAAACTGAATCTTTATCCTGATTGGCGAGAGCTTCGGCCGACGAGGCTTTTTGCTGTGCATCCGCCGCGGCCGCTTGCGCTTGCTGTAGTTGTTGCTGGGCTTGCTGGGCCTGGGAGGAGGCTTGGGCTGCCGCAGCGTCGTGATTGCGCACTTCCTGCCGCAATTCTTCGATCTGCTGCTGTTGCGCTGCAAGAGCGTCCCGCAACGAGCGGACATCTTCCGCAGTGATCGCGACTTTTTTCTTGACTGCCGGCTTCTTGGCCGTGCTCGTCGGCGCGGCCGTTTGCGCAACCGATGTGGCGACGAGCACCGCAATTGTTGCTATGCATTTGAGGTGAAATGGCGTTTGCATAAATCTAAAGCCCCTTCGTGAATGTTTTTTGCGTATTTTTTAAAAACCGCTGCGCTAACGGACTCTCGGTTTATACCCGAGCGGGGGGGTCTTCACTCAGCCATCGCCACGCCCCAGTTTTGCTGTAAGCGGCGTTCGACAGTTCGGAAAATCAATGCGTCTACAACGTATCCAATCGCGATGATCAGAAGCATGACGGCGATTACCTGACTCATGTCGTTTAGGTCGCGCCCCATCATGAGTAGCTGCCCAAGCCCCAGGCTGATGAAAATCATTTCGCCAGAGATGAGTGAGCGCCAGGCAAACGCCCAACCTTGTTTCAGGCCAGACACAATAAAGGGGAGGCTAGCGGGTAGCAACACATACCAAAAAAGCGGGAACCCACGGGCGCCTAGATTGCGGCCTGCCAGCGCGTAAATGCGGGGCATTTGTTTGCGTCCGTCTTCCATGGCAATGGTGACGGACAGCAGCGATCCCATAACCACAACGAAGAGAATCGCCTTCTCGGAAAGGCCGAACCAAAGAACCGCGAGAGGGAGCCAGCAGATGCTCGGCAAGCTCTGCAAGCTGACCAGCAGGCCGCCCATTGTTTCTTCAAGGAATTTATTGCTGGCGACACCCAGGCCTAGAATCATTCCGAACACGACCGAAATACTGTAGCCCAGCAACATACGTTTCATGCTGACCGCGATGGCGATCCAAAAGCTGTGATCGGCAAATCCGGCATGCAGCGAATCCCATACTCCCCACGGCGTGGGGAATACGTAAGGCGGCCAAATCTTAAGCGCGGCCAGAACGGACCAGATTCCAATCAGAGCGCAGTAAAACCCGGCCTGGCGACCCAGCTTCTTTACCGCCGTATTGCTCATGACCGCACCTCGGCTGAACCATACTGCTCTTCCAAGGATCTATTGATCTCCACGCGCAGGTCGTCGAGAATTTCACGCGCTGTTTTTGCGACCGCCACATCTTCGAGGTGACGCGGACGAGGCAAATTGATGGTGTATTCCCGCTTCACCCGGCCGGGCCGAAACGTCATAAGCGCGACGCGATCTCCGAGTCGGATCGCTTCCCTCACATTGTGCGTAATAAAGATGATAGTGCGTCCGGTTTCCGCCCAAATGCGTTCCAGTTCATCGTGAAGTAAATCTCGGGTCTGCGCGTCTAATGCTGCAAACGGTTCGTCCATCAACAGGACGTCAGGTTCCGTGGCCAAGGCGCGCGCCAGAGCGACACGTTGGCGCATGCCGCCGGAAAGTTGATGGATACGGCTGTGCTTGAATTGAGAAAGGTGAACTAAGCGCAGGTAGTGTTCAATTTTGTCCTGGCGTTCCGCCGCAGCAACGCCCTTCATCTTCATTCCAAAATCGACGTTCTCTCCTACGGTGAGCCAAGGGAACAACCCGAGTTCCTGAAAAATCAAGATCCGGTCCGTGCCCGGTCCTGAAACCGGCTTCTGGTCGATCAGCACTTGCCCTGAGGTAGCCGAATGCAAGCCTGCGATCAAATGAATCAGCGTGGATTTTCCGCATCCTGACGGTCCGACGATGCAAAGAAATTCGCCCGCCTTCACGGTCAGCGAGATTTTATCCAAAGCTACCAGCTCTTTCTTGCCGGCAACTTTGTAATTCAGCGATATTTCGTGCAGAGATACTTTTGGTACGGACGCCTCTGGATGACGGAAGCGGACAAGATTGGGTCTCGTGCCGTTGACAACTTCAACGGATGAGCCGGCAGCCTGGAGCGCTTGGCCACTTAATGTCGGAAGTTTTTGTTGGATTGAATATCGAGATCTCATTGGATTGGCTTCTTCCCTTTCTCCGCGAGAACCTGGTTTAAGGGGGAGAGGTCATAAAGCGCCGAAAGGTCCGGCATCTGTTTGCCTAGAAATCCCGCCACGAATGCGTCGTGCGCCGACTTCAGTAAGGTCTGCCGCAACGGATCGTAAGTGATCTGCAATCGCGCGAAAGCGTCGTCCAGAATCGCAGAAGGCAGCGCTTTCCCGGTTTCCTTCTGTATCTGTTGGTTGAGAAGGTTTTTTGCTTCCTGATTATGTCCATTAATCCAATCGGTAAGGTCGACATTTGCGGCAAGCCAGGATTTAACTAGATCCGGGTGAGCGCTCAGGAATTTTTGGCTCACGATAAGATTGGTGGTCACGAACCGTCCCTGTGGCCAAAGATCGCGCTCATCGAGGAAAACCCGGCCGTTCCCTTCATGAACAAGACGGCTGGCCCATGGTTCCGGAGCCCACGCTGCGTCCAGTTGTTTCTTGAGGAACAGCGTCAACTGGTCTGGGTTGGCCATGGGGATCACCTGGACATCGCCGCCCTTGTCGGTCGCCTTCAAGCCTTGGGAAGCTAACCAGGAACGGAGAGCCACGTCCTGCGTATTGCCTAATTGCGGTGAAGCGACCCGCTTTCCGTGGAAGTCGCTGGGTTTGGTGATGTTGGCATCGTTGCGCACCACTAGAGCCACGCCGCCGCTTGCGGCTCCGCCGATGATTCTCAGAGCTTGTCCGTTAGAGCGCACGTAACCAGCAATGGCAGGATTTGGGCCAACGTAAGCCATGTCGATGGCATTGGCGAAGAGCGCTTCGATGGCTGACGGCCCAGCGTTAAAACTGGTCCACTGCACCTTGACATTCGGCCCCATGGACCGGTCAAACCAACCATTCGCCTTGCCGACCATGGCTTGCGCGTGGCTGATGTTGGGGAATGCGCCAACTCGAATGACGATCTGCCCGCTACTATGAAGCGCCAGCGCTAACAGAATTCCAGGCAATGTGAAGAAACGCTTCATAGCTCCCGGCGGCCTCCGCCGGCAGTCGACACAAGAGGAAATACCGAAACTTCCCGCTTCTTCGTTTTTCGTTTCGAAGAGGCGGAGCGGCGGCCGTTCATAATGTCAGCCAGAGTTGTGCTCTCGAGGATTTTCGCCGCCGCATCCCTGACCTGAAGAAACACTTGGTAGAGAGCGCGATGCTCTGGGTCGCGGGTGATCAAGCTGCGCAACTGGTCGGCATCGCCAAACGGCGCTAGCGGGCCGTCTACCAAGCGGATGATTTCAGAAAGATAAATTTCTTCTGGCGGCCGGCGCAAACGGTACCCGCCTTTTGCGCCGCGAACGCTCTCAACCATACGAGCGTTCTTCATTTCCAGAAGGATCAGTTCGAGAAATTTCTCCGGCAAACCTTCTTCGTAGGCAATGTCCCGGATGCGAATCGCGCCGCCCTGATTGTAGCGGCGGGCCAGCATCATCATGGATTGCAGCGCGTACAAACCTTTTTGCGATATCTTCATGGCCCGATCATATTGCCATAAAGTCGATGGTATTACTAGACTTTATTTGACCGATCGGCCAATTTTCTCGCACGCGACGAGAAGTTTTACAAAGGCAAGTCCATCGATGCTTCGGCGCGATGCAACTTCCTGCACAATGTGAGAACCTGGTTGCTCAATCTGCGAGCTTGCCCAAACTAATTTGTCATTTTGGCGGGCGCGAGCCGGACCATTTGGACCGTGATGTTGTCGGGCCCACCGCGCTCTCTGGCGAGTTGAACCAGCTTGCCGCAAGCTTCCGCGAGTGGATTGTCCTTAACGATGGAAGCGATTTCCTGATCTTTCACCTGGCCCCACAATCCGTCGCTGCATAGGATCATGGTGTCGCCGGCCTCCAGCAGAATAGGCACAGACGGAATATCGGGGGTGACCACATCGCCTGCGCCGAGTGCGGCAGTCAGGATATGTCGTTGCGAGTGGGTCTCTGCCTCTTCTTCGCTGATGGCTCCGCTTTCGACTAGTCGAGTCACATACGAGTGATCCCGCGTCAATCGCGAAATTTCTGCGCCTCGCAGCAAGTACAGGCGACTATCTCCTACGTGCGCGAAAAACACCTGGCTGCCGACCACCGCCATTGCCGTGCAGGTTGTGCCCATGCCGCGAAGCCCTGGATTCTGCGCGGCAAAATCCAGAATGTGCCGATGAGCTTCGACAACCGCGTGATATAGAGAAGACTGCGGATCCGCCGATGAGTCGACATACAGACGCTGAACGGTTTCGACCGCGATTCGGCTGGCGTCTTGGCCGCCGTCGTATCCGCCCATGCCGTCAGCCACCACGGCGAGGCAGCCCTTACGTTCCAATTCCACGGCGCCTTGGGGCATCCAAAACAATTGCCGGTCTTGGTTGTTTTCACGTTGGCATCCGATATCCGTCAGGCTGGCCTGCTCGATGAGACTGCTATCCGGCATAGTTGAGACACAAAAGGCAAACCACGGATTATACAAGAAGTGGTCTCCCTCGAAATCATTCGGGCCACACCCATGTCAGCGGCAGACCGACGGCGATGTCGATTCCGACTTCAACGAATCTGTGCGTTGCGACGAGCCAGGGGGCTGCGCGCGGCCGATCAACAGAACCATCGCCAGCGTGATGCCGGCAAAGCGATAGGCAGTGCGATCAATTCGCAGAACCGCGCAGAGAATGCCAGGCAGGAACACTCCGCCGCCGAACACTATCCAATCGGAAGGAAAGAAGGGACCGAGCAGAGCGCTCATCAATGCGCCAACTGCGGTGCCCGCAATACGTGAAGCAGTGAGAGCTGCGCCGAGGGTGGATTGCCTGATGACCGGGGTTGTCACAGCGACCCAATGCGATTAAGGCAGCCCGAAGAGCCGGGCGACAATCAACGAGACCACGGCCGCCATTGCGGTTCGCAGGGGGGCGCACGGTGGCGGAGATAGTTCGATCTGCGTTTTCGAGTCCTTCTTGCGCATTAGCCATCAGGTACCCTCGCAAGCCAGATTCTATTGATTTCCAGAGGCCCATCCAGGAGTGACAAATGTCATCGCGTAGATCTGATGTTTCCCACTACCGCTCAAGCTCCGCAACGCGCATGATGCCTTCAGATCGGAGATTGAAGCCGATTGGAGCGTAACGATGATTGCAGAGATTAATCCGGTAATTGAACGATCGGCCATTCCAGTGCGTGAGCGAATCGCCGGTTTGCAAGGCGTCAGTAAGAGCTATGGCGAAATTAAAGCATTGGCAAATGTCGATCTTTCGGTTCAAGCCGGAGAGCTGATCGCGTTGCTGGGGCCGAACGGGGCCGGCAAAACGACAACGGTCAAGTTAATGCTTGGTCTGGCTCGGCCCGACGCAGGGTCCGTGAGGGTCTTCGACGGCGATCCCAAAGAGCCAAGGACGCGCACGCGTACCGGGGCGATGCTGCAAGTAGCCAAAGTTCCCGAAACTATGCGCGTGCGCGAACACATCGACCTTTTTCGTTCCTACTATCCTGCGCCATTGTCGGTGGCTGAAGCGCTAAGTACAGCCGGAATTGAAGATGTAAAAGACCGCATGTTTGGTGACCTCTCCGGAGGACAGCGCCAACGTGTGCTATTTGCGCTGGCGATCTGCGGCAATCCTGACCTGCTTTTTCTCGACGAACCCACCGTGGGCATGGATGTCGAAGCGCGCAGAAATCTGTGGAGTGAGATCAGGAAACTGTTGCACCGAGGCAAGACCATCCTGCTCACGACACACTACCTCGAAGAGGCGGACGCCCTCGCTGATCGCATCATCGTCATCAGCAAAGGGCAGATCATAGCGGAAGGTACGCCGTCGGAAATCAAATCGCGAACGTCAGGACAGACGATCCGCTGCCGAAGCCGGTTAGCAGCAGAACAGATTCGACTCATTCCGGGAGTGATTGCCGTTTCCGGCGATAGCGATGCCCTAGAAATTCGCACCTCTGACGCCGACAAGGTCCTGCGGGAATTGTTCTCGCGTGATTCCTATCTTGCAGATGTGCGCGTGAGCAGTGCCGGACTGGAAGAGGCGTTCCTTGAATTGACGAACGTTAGGCACGATACAAAACACGAAAATCAACGTTAATCACGAAAACACAACGGACGGGGAGAACACTATGTCATCCGCTTCAGCCATCAGCGCTCCAAGTTTCGCCAACATTTATTGGAAAGAAGCAAAGTACGAGTTTCTCCGATCACTGAGGCTGCGGGCGTACACGCTTTCGGTGATCGGATTTCCGGTGATGTTTTACATCCTCTTCGGGCTGCTCATCAACCGGGGAGAGCATCTCGGCCCAGTCAACGTCGCCACTTACCTGCTCGCAAGCTACGGTACTTTTGGAGTGATGGGAGCTTCTTTGTTTGGGACCGCTGGAGCGTTGGCGGCGGAACGGGGGTTGGGATGGTTACAGGTGAAACGAGCCAGCCCGATGCCGCCGCTAGCTTACTTCACGGCCAAAATCATTAAGGGAATCATTTTCAGCGTGGTGGTGGTGTTGTGCCTACTTCTGCTCGGAATTCTGTTCGGGCATGCCCAGATCGCGTTCGTGACTGCGGTGAAGCTCGTGCTTACGCTAGCGGCTGGGGCGCTTCCCTTCTGCGCCATGGGTTTGGGCTTGGGCTATTTTCTAGGCCCCAACTCGGCTCCGGCAGTCATAAACATGATTTATCTACCCTTATCATTTTGTTCGGGGTTATGGATTCCGTTTATCTTTTTGCCGAAGTTCCTGCAACAGTTTGCTCACGCTCTGCCGTCCTACCATCTTTCGCAATTGGCGCTGGGTGTAGTTGGGGCAGGTGGAAACGAGTCTAGTTGGACCCATTGGCTGGCCTTGATCATTTTCACTCTGGCATGCATCGGATTAGCCATCTATGGAGAACGCCGCGATGAAGGTAAGCTTTATGGATAGCCACAGCGGCGAACTGCAGTTGTCGAGGAAATAATGAAGCTGTTACCGAACAAATCGGAGCAGGGTTGGGCACCGTTCGTTTGGCTGTGTTACTTCGTTTTCTTTCTACTGGATCCTGTGCTCAACCATGCCGGCCTCAAGCAGTGGATGTTCACGGCGCTAGGGACAATTGCATTTCTGCTTCTCTACTTTCGATTCTTCTGGGTGGGTTCGTGCCGGGGCAAGCTCTTGGTAATTGCCGGACTGGTACTTTTAGGCGTTGCCTACTCACCCTATAACCAGGGAGCGACAACGTTTTTCATTTTTGCCTCTGCGTTCATCCCCTTTACCGTGGAAACCGAAAGCAGCGCAATTCTGCTGCTTCTGGGTGTCGCCGCGATCGGCGTTCTCGACTGGAAGCTTTTTCACTTGAACAATTGGTTCCTGTTCTACGGGTGCGGTCTTTCGTTGACGATTGGCGGCAGCAATGTATTTTTCGCCGAACGCGATCGCTCAATGACGAAATTGCGGCTGGCGAACACCGAGATCGAGCATCTGGCCAAGGTTGCGGAGCGCGAAAGAATCGCCCGCGACTTGCACGACGTTTTAGGGCACACTTTGTCCGTCATTATCCTCAAGTCTGAATTGGCCGGGAAACTGATCGATCGCGATCCGGCGCGGGCTCGCGCAGAAATCGCGGATGTAGAACAAACCTCCCGCGAAGCTCTTTCCGAAGTTCGCAAGACCATCCGGGGCTACCATGAGCATAGCTTGGAAACAGAAATCAAGAACGCGCGCGCCACCCTCGAAACGGCTGGATTATTGGTGCAAGCCGATTCTGCGGACTTGTCTCTCACTCCGGCGCAGGAAAGTGTAGTCGCAATGGTGGTGCGGGAAGCGGTCACCAACGTGGTGCGCCACGCGAACGCGCGAAACTGCCGTCTTCAGCTCGCTCCCCGCGACGGCAATTGTTTGCTGGAGATCGAAGACGATGGCCGCGGCGGGGTCATGGAAGAAGGCAACGGGCTGCGGGGAATGCGCGAACGCATCGAATCTCTTGGAGGAACCGTGCAGCGCGAAAGCGTCAACGGCACCAAACTCACCATTCAGTTTCCACTCCGCGTTGAAAACGCTATCCAATGACCTCGGCTTCCACGGACGCTGGCAAGGCAATACGAGTTGTCATTGCCGAAGACCAGGGCATGGTGTTGGGCGCACTAGCAGCGCTTCTGGAAATCGAAGGCGATATCGGCGTCGTTGCCCGCGCCCGCAACGGCAAGGAAGCGTTGCAGGCTGTCCTATCACACAAGCCTGACGTATTCATTACAGATATCGAGATGCCGCACATGACTGGCCTTGATGTCGCCTCCGAATTGCGCCGCATGCAGGTCAAGACGCGAGTAATTATTCTCACGACGTTTGCCCGGGCTGGATATCTGCGTCGAGCGCTTGAAGCGGGGGCCCTCGGCTATCTGCTGAAAGACATGCGCGCGGAGCAGTTGGCCGATGCAGTGCGCAAAGTACATCGAGGACTTCGAGTCATCGATCCAGAGTTAGCGACTGAAGCATGGGCGGAAGCTGATCCTTTAACCGATAGGGAACGTCAGGTTCTAAGGATGGCGGGCGAAGGAGCGTCGAGCGGCGATATTGCCGTTAATCTCGGATTGTCCGAGGGCACGGTTCGCAATTATCTATCTGAAGCTATCAGCAAGCTGGGTGCGGGCAATCGCGTGGAAGCCGCGCGGTTAGCTCGGGCCAAGGGCTGGTTGTAAAGGCCCGCTCAATCTTTCAAAATCGAGCGGGCCCAAACGAGACTGATCAGCGGATGTCGCCGTGGTTGTGGGCCCAGCGCTCAGCTTCGTTCAGTTCACCGAGAGCTGCGTCAATATGCTTGATCGCGTTCACGCGGTGTCCGCCCCACTCTCCACCCGCCTGGTCCAAGGCGGCGCGAGCATCTCGCAGGTTCTGCCGGGCAACATTCACATCAAACGGCTTGTCGCGCTGCGGGGGTTGAGGAAGCATAGCGGCCGGCATGGCCAACATGCACAGAACTAAAAGAAAAGTCGCGAATTTCACGGGGGTTCTCCGATACGGGGATTTAGGAGCCCCAACAGTTTGCATCGCCACAATAGGCCGGGTCAATATCCAAGTGGACGCTGTCGGGGCAAACTTCATGCCGCCGAGCCATTTCCTTGCCGGCCGCAGCTGGTGCAAATTGCTGACCTAGGTTTTTGAGTAGATCGGTGACAGCTCCCTGAGCTTCGATACAACCTGAGGGACGAGTTGTAACGCAAAATCGACATCTTCGTCCGTATTTTGTTTCCCTAAGCTGAAGCGAATGCTGGCCCGGGCTTGATCAGGCCGCAGCCCCATGGCGGTCAACACGTGGGACGGTTCGATTGCTCCTGACGAGCAAGCCGCGCCCGTTGAGACTGCAAGCCCCTTCAGGTCAAGCGCGATCACCAACGCTTCCCCTTCGATGTGATTGAAGATGATGTTGGTCGTGTTCGGAACTCTAGGCGCGCCGTCACCGTTGACGGATGCCTCGTCGCAGGCTGCCAACAAACCAGATTGAAGCCGGTCGCGCAATCGCGACAGCCGGGAAACTTCGGCGTTTCCAAAGCCTGCTAGAGCCAGTTCTGCTGCCTTACCTAGCGCGACAATTCCAGGCACATTCTCGGTACCTGCACGACGCGAGCGCTCATGCCGGCCTCCGTAAATCATCGGCCTCAGCAGAGTTCCTTTCCGCACATACATCGCGCCCACGCCCTGAGGAGCATGCATCTTGTGTCCTGAAATGCTGAGCAGATCGCAAGAGATCCGATCAACGTTGACATCAACTTTCGCAGCCGCCTGAACTGCGTCGGTGTGAAAGTAGACATCCGCTTCGGCTGCGATCTTGCCGATGGCTTCGACCGGCTGCATCACTCCGGTTTCGTTATTAGCCATCATGATCGAAATCAGTTTCGTATTCGGCCGCCGAGCGCGGCGCACATCTTCAGGATCGACCAAACCCCGTTCATCAACCGGAACGTAGCTGACTTCTACCCCCTCGTTCTCAACGTGTTTGCACGCGTTGAGAACGGCGTGATGTTCGATAGTGGAAGCGATGATGTGATCACCCGGCTGCGCCAGACCGAAGATGCCGAGGTTGTCACCTTCCGTGCCACCGCTCGTGAATACGATCTCTGCGGCACGGCATGAAAGAAGATTGGCCACCGATTCGCGTGCCCGCTCCACCGCCGACCGGGTGTCCTGGCCGTGATGGTGGATGGAGGAGGCGTTGCCGAATCGCTCGGAAAAATAGGGCTGCATCGCCGCCAGCACCTCCGGCAACACAGGCGTCGTCGCGTTGTTGTCGAAATACACTCGGCGCATGGCTACTGCAATTTTACGCTTTTGCGCGAGGCACGATAGCCGGAAGCACTGCGTTCAG
Source organism: Terriglobia bacterium (assembly GCA_963771505.1). Taxonomy (GTDB): domain Bacteria; phylum Acidobacteriota; class Terriglobia; order Terriglobales; family Acidobacteriaceae; genus JAJPHW01. Next base: position 73,299 of record CAVYTO010000002.1, on the reverse strand, counting down.
CAATCGGGACAGATCGCATTGCACGCGTTGCCCCGTCGCGAGTACTTCAGCATGATCGATCGCGCCGCCAGATAGACCGGCTGCCATATTGGTTACGCAGGAAATCCCGAGTACGCCGATTCCCATATGCCGGGCGGCAATGGCTTCCGAAATGGTCGACATGCCGACCAAATCGGCTCCGATCAACCGCAAATACCGGATCTCCGCCGGGGTTTCGTAGCTAGGGCCGAGCAGTCCCGCGTAGATACCTTGATGAAGCTCAAGCCCAAGTCTTGCTGCTGCGGCTATTGCCGCGTCGCGAAACGCGGGACTGTATGCATCCGTCATGTCGGGAAAGCGTGGGCCGAAGCGTTCTTCGTTAAGCCCCAGCAGCGGGTTGGTGCCTTGGAGATTTATATGGTCAGAGATGAGCACGAGCGCACCCTGTCGATATGCCGGATTGATTCCGCCCGCTGCGTTCGTTAGCACGGTTGCACGAATACCCATTGCCCACAGAACCCGCATGGGGAAAGCCACCTGAGCAGCCGAATAACCTTCGTAAAGGTGAACGCGGCCCTGCATCACGGCTACCTGGATGTCTCCAGCATTACCCAAAACCAACTGCCCGGCATGGCCGACCACTGTGGACTTCGGAAACCCGGGGATGTTCGGGTAAGGAATGCAGACTGCATCTGTAAGCCCGCCAGCAAACGCGCCCAACCCTGAACCTAGAACAATTCCAACAGTTGGCCGCAGAAGAGTTTGTTTCTGAACGAACTGTGCGGCAGACTGCGCCAGGCTGAATTCGTCGCTCATGCTATTGATGTCTATTCTCGAAGGCGCTGAAGTTGGCCTCGAGCGACGCCTGACTTCGTGCCCGCTCGCTGCGGGCGAGAAAATGCTTGCAGGATTGCGACTCAAGTCCGGTTGCACAGGAGGCGACCGGGCGAAAGCTCTCAGAATCATGCCACAGACTGGCGCCGGGCAGAAAACTGTGTTCAAGCGATGCCCGCGCAAGGTTTTTCAGATCTCTGTACGAAAGCTTGTAAGTCTGTGCGGCTCGGAGGAATTCGTGGGTCAGATCAGAGCGCGACACACCCTCATCATCGGTTGCCAGCGCGAGCGGAACGCCCGCGGCGCGGTAGTTCTTGAACGGGTGATCTTCGCCGGTTACGCCCAGAATCTCTTCATTTGAAGTGAGGCAAATTTCGACCAGAATGTTTCGCTCCTTCATTTCCCGCAGCAATCCCACGGCGCTATCTTCATTCATCACATCAACGCCGTGGCCGATCCGTTCGGCATGTCCGACTTCGATGGAGTCGAGAATGTGCGAGCGCATATGCGCCGGTGGGACCAGTGGGGACGCGAGTTCCCCTGCATGCAGACTGATGTGCACGTCGGGATATATCCCATGCAGATAATCCAGAATTGTCATGTGTAGATGGAAATCGCGCATGGGAACGTACGCGTCCTCGGGCATCACGAGGTTGAGTCCGACAAAGCGCGGGTCTGCTTTGGCTAATTCGAATCCCATCAGGATCTGGCAATACACGATTTCTCGCGGCAATCCGCGTAAAACCTGATAAAGATATCGCACCGTAACGTTGCACCCCGAGTCGGCTGCGCTGGAACCACATTTCAAGCCCGAGCGCATTGTAGATTCGTCGGCGTCGAGTTGCTTTCTCGTTGATTGAACCAATGCGCCCAACCCATGAGCCAGCAAATCCGTTCGCATCTTCGCAAAGTCATCATCCCAAGTCAGATTCCGCGCCAGGTTCCCGGCCCCCATCCCATCGGCTGTGTGCATTAATTCGACGTACTGCGCGCGATCAAAAGCGGCTTGCTGCACGGCTTCTGCGAGCGCATCGCCAACATGGTTTTGCAGGGCAGGAACAAATTTATCGAACGTGGCGAAAAAATGATCGTGGCCCGATTCACGTCCGCTTTGCCAATTCCGCATCGACCACGCATCAACGGCGGCGTTGTAGAGCGATTGGTTTTTAAATGCGCAAGCAGCGGACGGCTTTGCTGTATCGGCGCAGGAATCAGAGCACGGAGGCGAAACTAGTTGGGAGTCAGCCCGGTTGATGCAAAGTCCATCGGTCGCGGCCCAGGCGATTAACTTTTCTGCGTTCACCGCGCCAAACAAGTGGTTGTGTAGATCGCCGCCCTTCGGCATCTCCCGGAGAAATGCGAGCAGCGGCAGAGGCTGTGTGCGGATGGAATCGAAATATTTGGCCGTGCGGATCTCTGAAGTCGACTGATTGGCGGGCAGGGCCCACATCGACGCCACAGCCGCCAGAACTACGCATGCAATTTGTAGCTTTGTTCTCGTTGGAAGGCCTACCCTGCGGCAGAATCCCCACCGGTGAATTCCATTTCAACCACCGTGCAATCGTCATTTAACGGGGTTCCAGCGCAGAAGCTCGATACCGCCGCGAAAACATCGTCCATACTGCCGAGTTTGGATGCCGCTTCCAGGCGCTCATTGTCGAAGAAATCGCCTTGCGCATTTTCAGCTTCGGTCACGCCGTCGGTCACAAGAATCAAGCGGTCGCCAGGATGAAAGTTGCAGCGGTCGCTTTCGTATGTCGCATTGGGCAGAAGTCCGACCGGAACATTGCCGTGGGATGGCCGAATCACTTCTCCATTGCAGACGAGCAGGGGCTGAACATGCCCGCAGTTGACATACTCCAGTTCCCCGTCCCGTCGGATACGCGCGAGAACAAGCGTCGCGTATTTTTCGCCGATATGCTTGTGTGTAAAGAAGTGATTTACCGCGGTCACGATTTCTGGCAGCCCCATGCCAGCCGTTAATTGCGAATAAATCATCCCTTGCAGAGTCGATGCCAACAGCGCCGCTGACACTCCCTTTCCGCTAACGTCAGCAACTACGATCGCCAGACCCTGCGGAGTGTTCACGGCGTCGAAGAAATCTCCACCAATTTCTTTGCAAGAGAGGTTCTTGCCGCGAAGTTTGGCGAACGGCACTTCGGGAATCGTGACCGCCATGAGCCGTTGTTGAATGGTGGCGGCAATAGACAATTCCTGCTGATAGCGGCGTGCCGCATCCTCGGCTTGCACCAGGCGGGCGTTTTCAATCAATGAAGCCGCTTCTGTCGCGATCGCATGCAGGATGTTCGTGCTGACTGCGGAAATGTCCCGCGACGCGAATCGTGAATCGACATAAAGCGCGCCCATGGCCTCGGGGGCGCTCGAGGCTGGCCGTGCAGGATCGGCGTCGCGCGTGGTCTGCACCTGCGGCTTGCGCAAAGGCACGCAAATCACCGTACGTAAATCAAATGCCACAATGCTCTGGCGTCCGGATACGTCGAGCGAGCTGCTGGTGTCGGTAAGAATGAATTCCGAATTCGATTTCAACGCGTCATCGAGAATCGAATGGGAAATCGTGGAATCGTCCAGCAGCGGCTCTTCTTTTGAATTTCGTCCGGCAGCCAACCGCAACACGCCTTCTTCATTCTTCATGAAGACGTAGGCGCGTTCCGCCTTGGTCAGCTTCAGTGTGACGTCCAGCAACGTCATCAAAATCTCGTCGAGCACGCCAACCGTGTTGAGCTTGCGTGCCGCTTCCATGAAGAGTGTTAGCTTCTCGAGATCGGTGGTCGAATCCGAAATATGAATGTCAGAAATCTGGCTGAGAAACTCGCGGGCCGTGTTCGAAGACGAGCGCTGCGGGTTGAAGATGACGTACGACACATCGCGGACACCAAATTCAAGCCGGTCGTTGCGTTCCAGCAACCGCTTCTCGACGCGCTCTCCGTTCACAAAAGTGCCGTGCTTGCTGCCTTGGTCGACCACCGTGAACTGCCCGTTCTCTGCCTGGATGAGCGCGTGGTCCCGCGACACCCGCGGGTCGGCAATGACCAAGTCTTTGTCAATCTTGCGCCCCACGGTGAACGGGCTGTGGTCCAGCGTCATGGTGCGCTGGTCGTCGCCCTGCACGACGATCAAAACGGGGAATATCCCAGATGCGCTGGGACGGCCGGGATTCGTGATGGATTGAGTGCTCATGCGGCGCAAAAACTTCTACAGAATAATGACAGGTCTTGGCGATGCCGTGAAGGGGGAGGGGTCTAAGTTTTGGCCGCCGCTTCGGCGCTTTCAAGCCTGTTGCCGCGAGCAACAATGAGGGCCTGTATAGCAAAGACAACCGGAGGCAGCGCAAAGGTTGCGAAAAACGGCAGTTTCCAGTGGTCCTGGACCGTGTGCGCCGGGAGAATGAGCCACGCAAAATCAAGGACAAGACTGGCAAACCATGGCCAAAGCAGCAGGGCGGCCAAAATCAAAACTGGTAAGCGGCTGGCGCGGTCCTGCATGATATCCGGCCACATGTGGACGATGGCGAGCAACGCAGGCAGGAGCAATACTTGGTTGTACAAAGCAAACATAGGCACAGTGAGTACAACAAGCGCCAATATCAGGCTCGTTGACTGGGCGAACCTGAGCGAACCGGCGGACTCGCTACGGCATGGCCAGCATAACCACGCGCTCAGAACCACGAGTACGATTGCCAATCCGTGCCCCGCTATCGGAGTCGATAGAACCTGGAGCAGCGACAAGCTGCGGGTGTAAGCATGGTATTCGTGGATGGCCGTTAAGAACCGCCCGATCCAGCCGGGAAGTTCCATCTCCGCGCCAAGTAACAGCGCAAGCAGGGACGCTGCGAAAGAGATTATGAACCGCTTCCGTTCCCGCCAGCGCGAAAGCGACCACGCCAACAGCCACAAACACGGCAAGAGCGCTAATTGGGGTTTGATGGTCGCCAGGGCTAGCAGCAGGCCCGCCAAAGCCAGATAGCCTGCGGCCAGGGCCGCGAATGTCGCGGACAACAGGCCAGCGACAATCAGGGTCAGTTGCTGAAGCTTGATCGCCTGAATGACCGGAAGAGCCCCGAGTGTCAGAATGATTAAGATCGAGACCGTCAAAATCGACGGTTTCCACCTCAGCACCCTGAGCCACAGAATCACACTCAACGCACAGACGAACCAAAGGAATCTGACAAAGATCGCCTGCACGAGTGGGAAACCTAGCTTCACGGACGGAGCAAGCAGGAAAGCGACGTAGAGGGGGTACGCGAATGCCGCCTGATCCTGGGGATCATCCGGCCGCCGAGAATCGAGTTCGCGACCGTAAAACCCCTGCTGGATCTCCCGAGTGATTTCGGCGCTGTAGGGGTCGCGCCCATGCAGCAGCAACTCTCTTGAACCCAACCAGCGGGGATACAGATCGGAAAGATTTCCGCGAGGACGGTCGTGCGCAGCGGCGTCACGAACCTCGTACGCGACCAAAATGCGATCGACGAAAAACCAAGCGGCTACGGCGAAGCACGTCGCCGTCATTAGCAACATCGCTTTCTTAGGAGTGTTCAATTGGGGGCGATTCGAGCTTCCGCAAAGGCACTGCCATGTTAACTTATCCAGCGAGCTATGCCGCGTCTACGGGTTTCCATTTCTATTGCGATCGGATTGACTGCCGGCATTCTTTGTTGGAGTTTCCTGAAGCGCTTCAACCAGGGCGCGGGGGATTTCAACTGGGCAATTTGGGCCGCCCGGGACTTGGTCGTAGGACGAAACCCGTATCAACATGTTTTGCAGCTGTACCCGCTCATTGCGGCTTTGGTTGGCTTTCCCCTTGCATGGCTGCCGGGCCCGGCGGCGGGCGGAATCTTCTACGGATTAAGTTCGGCGGTACTTGCTTTCGGACTCACTCGGAACGGCTATCGTCGTTTGTGGGTCTTCCTTGCCTATCCGTTCTGGGCGGGACTCATGTGCGCACAGTGGCCACCGCTCATCATGGCTGCGGCGTTTTATCCGCATCTGCAATGGGTGGGCCTGGCCAAACCCCAACTAGGAATCCCGATATTTGTCAGATGCACCAACCGGCTCGCTGTGTCGATCACTGTAGCTACATTGGTAGCGAGCTTCGTCCTTTTCCCACCTGGCCCCTGGCGTGGTTCCGCAGCATAGGCGGTTATCAGCATTTCTATCCGCTTCTCGTCCTTCCAGGCGTATGCTTCTTCTGGCGCTTCCGCGTTTTCGCGATCGCGATGTGCGTCTTCTTCTAATCATGGCTGCCATGCCGCAACGCTGGTTCTACGATGCCTTTATTCTCTGGCTCATTCCGAAATCCCGCCGTGAATTGGCGTGGACTGTGTTTTTAAGCTGGTTTCCGGCCCTGTGGCGCTGGCATTACGTTCCCAAATCTTTTATGGAAGTCGGCCGATGGGCGGTCGTCTTCTTTTACATTCCTATGTTGGTTGTCGTGCTGCTTCGAGAAAAGGAAGAACAGCGGTCTTAGAAAATCTGCGGATTTGAGACCTACCCGTCTAACTCACTCGAGGCCGCGACCAATTAGAACCGGAGAGCGCGATTCCGCTTAGCAGCAAACAAAACAGGACAACCAACAGCGCCACCATGTATTCCATTTTCTGGGATGAAAAAATTAAAACCATATACAAAGGACTGAAGAGCAGGAAACCGACGCACATCAAACCGGCATTCGAACTTTTTCCATGAAGCGGTCATGCGAAACAATTGATCGGCGATTAAGAGAACGGCCAGATACAGAATGCTCCAGTCATAAACAAAAGTGTGATAGCTGACGAGAACCGTTGCAATCAGCGAAACGGCAACTGCAAGCGACCTGGAAGGGAGCACGAACGGATTTTGAGCCACACGGCTAATGCGGCAAGTAGGACTAGCGCGGACCCTGTAGCCAAAAGGTAACGGAAAAGCCGAGACTCGCCCTCAGATAACAATGTGCCAATCAGCCCCCGTAGGTTTGCGACATTCGAGAAGCCGCCGTTCCAGAGTGATTAATCTCGCTCCCGCTGTGGTCTAGTCCCATATGTACCGCGGGTAGAGCAAATCACTTTCACTCCACGAGCCCATACCTCAACAGCAGCGAGAAACACTGCCACTAACACCAAAGGCTGCTCATGATTTTCCGCTTCCAAAGGGGAAAGGTAACCAAGAACAGCCACATCAAATGGAACTTGAAAAGACCAAGCGCCAGAGCAGCGCCCAGCCGATGTCATCGCGAACCTCGAAGCAAACTGGAGATCGCCAAAAATAGCAGGAAAAGCAGCAGGATCGAGTCCTGCCCATTAAGCAGCGCGCTGCCAACCGGAAACAACCCCAGACACAATAAGCCTTCCAAAGCACCAGGCCAGAACCTTGCGACCCGTTGAGAATGCGGGACGCACGAAAATCGGAATTGCTATCAGCAGAAGACACTGGCCAGCATCATGCTGCCGCCGCCAACGGGTAAGCATTCAAGTACGCGAGCTTGGCTAAAGGCAACAATAGCAGACTCGAAATGGCGGATGGTTATACGGCAACGGCCCCTGCCGAATTGCAACTACCGACCCGGCGTCGAAGCCCTCTGCACAAGCCATTGTTTGTGCATAGTCGTACAGCTGTCGCCCTTTCCGTCCGGACGATCTTGCCTGCGGTGTAGAAAGCGGCAAAATCGCCGCAGCCCGTGGAACGGCCTGCGCAACTCCCACGAAAATCCAAGATGTGCATCCAATCATGCAAGCCAGATAAAACGTGGTCGCCGTCTTGAGGAGAAGCGTCCTCATCGGCGCCCAACGTGTTGGTACGAAAGTTATATTTACCGCACGGCACAGGTTATCATCCATGGTTAAATGGCCGACAAGCCTATAAGCGCCGACTGTTTTCGCTGATTGTGCTTTCTTCGGCATCGCTTGCCATGGGCGCACGGCCAGCCACAGACCCAGACATGTGGTGGCATTTTCGTACCGGCCAACTCGTTCTGCAAAATCACGCAATCTTCCGAACTGACCCTTTCTCGTTCACGCGGTTTGGCCAGCCGTGGATCAACCATGAATGGTTGGCGGATGTTTTGATGTGGCGGATTTATTCGCTCTTGCATTGGAGCGGGCTAATCGTTGGTTTTTCTCTCATCGCGACTGCCGCTTTCATACTCGTGTTTTTACGTTGCCGCACTAATCCATCCGTCGGGGCAATTTTCACGATCGTCGGCGTGGCTGCCGCCATGCCTTCCCTTGGTGCGCGTCCGCAGGTTATTTCCTTGCTGATGGCCAGCGTTTGTTTGTGGATACTAGACCGGTGGGAACACCAGCCGAATTTGGCGCTTCTGCTAGTTCCGCTGATGTTGGCTTTGGGTAAATTTACATGCTGGATTCGCCGCCGGATTCGCGCTGATTCTGTGCTATTTGACCGGACATTTTATTGCGACGAGTTTGGGCATCGAAGATTTGTCGCCGGCAATGACCAAGTTGACTAAGTTGGGAATTGCGTTTGCTTTATCCCTTGCCGCTGTGCCCGCGAACCCTTATGGCTTTCGAATGTACGCGTTATCCGTTTGCAACATTGACCTCTCCATCGATGCAGCGCTTGATTCAAGAATGGGCTTCTCCCGATTTCCATCTCGCGCAGCAGTTGCCAATCTTACTTTGCTTTTGGCGGGTTCTGCTTTGGTGGCGATAGCACGCCACCGTCTCTGGCCAACGGAAATAGTGCTGTTGCTTGCGGCAACTTTGGCGTCGTTTCTGTCGGTTCGCTATCATCCTCTCTCCGTTCTGATAACCGCTTCCCAGTTCTCGCGCGCGTTTGCGGATGCGTGCTCGGCGAGCTCAGGCGGGCAACATCCTTCATCTAAGCCCACGGTCTTTTCCATGGATATGAGTGCGGGGGTCTGATTCTAGCACTGGCGATTTTTGCCGCCGTCCGCATCTCGAACTGCGGCAACAGCCAGGCCGCTTCGGAACGGCGACTCTTTCCCTGCTGCAGCAGCTTCTTTTCTGCTGGCACACCGCCCCTCCGGCAATCTATGGAATCCCTATGACTGGGGCGGCTATCTCATCTGGCGATTTTTGGAACCCAACCTGTGTTTATTGATGGCAGGGCAGATCTTTACGGCGACGAACTGCTGGAAAATTCAAGTTCGACTCTCAACTTAGAGGGCGATTGGCAAGCCCAACTGACCCGTTGGCAAATCCACACTGCGTTACTGCCTCCCGACGCTCCCTTGACCGTCGCCCTGCGAAGCACGGGTTGGAGGGCGATCTATTCGGACCCCAAAGCGGTCATCCTCACGCGGCAGTGACCAGATGGAAGATTGACTCTATGACTTCCCGGAGTCTGTGCAAGAAATTTGTCTCAATCGGCATCGCGGCAAGGTATGATGTTGCTAAATCGGGAACCGGTCACAACATTCCGGATTCTCACGGTGTGGGGCAGAAAATAACGTATTTGGGTCAGTCCGTTAGTTTTTGCCGAGTCTCCCTGGAGGACAAGAAAGATGAAAAACTTATTGCACATGTTGTGGCGGGACGAGCAGGGTCAAGATATCGCAGAATATGCGGTCATGCTCGCCGTGATCCTTGTCATTGTTGTCGGAACCATCCGGCTGATTGGTACGAATTCCAATAACGTTTTCTCGTCAGTCGCCAGTTCCATTCAGTAACAGGAACGAATCGACGGCAACGCGTTTTGTAGCTAGCTGGGACTCGTTTGAATCTGAACCGGTTGGTTGCGCCGCGCCATGGCTCATGGCCGGCGGGTTCGTTTGGGAATTTATCTAGGAGCGTTGATGAATCGCAGCCGGCTTTTGCTGATTGGATCGATCGCGCTAGCTCTCGGGGCGTTCGTCGCCCTTTTGGTTTATCGGAGATTACAAACTGGAACTGCCGCGTCGTCGCCGGCCGGTCCGGAAGTGATTGTGGCTGCAAATGACCTCGAAGTTGGCGCCAAGATAGAAGATCGGGACATCAGGATGGTGCGGTTTCCGTCGGGGGATCTACCGCCCAATTCCCAGACCCAAAAATCCAAGGTTGTCGGGCGCGGCGTAATCTTGCCCATTTCCAAGGGCGAATTTATTCTTCCTGGGATGCTCGCCGGGGAGAATGCCGGCTCTGGTCTGCCTGCGCTCATTCCTCCCGGGATGCGTGCGGTTTCCGTGCGAGTGAACGACACGACGTCTGTCTCAGGATTTGTCCTTCCAGGAACGCGCGTCGACGTCATGCTGACCGGCAACGCGCAGGGCAGCAACGAGCAGCAGACAACCACAGTGCTTTCGAATGTAGCCGTGATCGCCACCGGCCAAAAGCTGGAACGCAACGCTGCAGGTGAAGCCCAGTCGTCACCGGTAGTTACGCTGCTGGTTTCACCCGACGACGCGCAAAAGTTAACGTTGGCAGTCAGTGAAGGCCACATTCAACTAGCTTTGCGTAATCCGCTGGACACCCGCCAGGATGAAATCGCAACGACGCGGTCAGGGATGTTGTTCCCCGGTGGTGCGCCGGCTCCCCATGCAACCGCGGCGAAGATAAGGACCAAAGCCGCTCCGCCGCCAGCCCCTCCTTCCGCTTACACGGTTGAAGTCTATCGCGGCGAGAAAAAAGAAGAGACCAAGTTTTAGGTATAGTCCAGGCCTGAGGTAAAAAAGATGCCGATCCGCTCCCGAAGTAGGGAGGAATCAATAAGGACAAAGATCATTTGCGGCACCACGCTGGCGATGTTATTCGTCGCTGCATCCGCAGTCCCAGCTCAGCAATCACCAAATCCCGCGCCTTCTCAGACTGTTTCGTCCGGAGCGAGCGGGGAGTCCAATCCCGTCAATGCCGGCTCTGCCCCGCTGCGGGTCATGGTTGGCAAATCTCTGCTAGTGAACACCAGCGACCGCCTGAAGCGAATTTCTGTGACCGACCCCGCCGTCGCCGATGCGATCGTCGTGACCCCGACGCAGATTCTGGTACATGGCCGCTCACCGGGTGAAGTGTCGTTGCTGATCTGGGACGAACATGAGCGTTCGCAAAGTTTCGATTTACGCGTCGATGTGGACATAACCGCCGCCGCGGAAGAAGAAAAGCGAATTTTCCCGGACGAGCAAATCAACGTGAGCGCATCGCGCTCTGCAATCGTGCTGGCTGGGCACGTGACCACCGAGGATGTCGCTAAAAAGGCCGGACAAGTGGCCGAAGCGTACACCAAGAACATTGTTAATGTGCTGACGTTCGGACCGGTGGGATCTCAAGAAGTCTTGCTTGCGGTAAAGTTCGCCGAGGTTGACCGCAGCGCACTCAAGCAGCAGGGCATCAATCTTTTCTCAACCGGTATTACCAACACGATTGGAACTGCGACCACCGGGCAATTCGGCGGATTCGGACCCCAGGCAATCACGGATACCGTCGGGCAAACTCCTCCTTTTCAAGCCAACCAAACAGTTAGCAACGTTCTCAACATGTTTCTGTTCCGGCCGGATATCCACCTGGGCGCCGTAATTGAGGACCTTGAGACCAAAAACATCCTCCAGATTCTCGCCGAGCCCAACTTGATCGCAGTGAACGGCAAGGAAGCGAGCTTTCTGGCTGGCGGCGAGTTTCCCTTCCCTATCGTTCAGCCCGGCGCGGGATTCACTGCTGTGACTATTTCCTTCAAGGAATTTGGCGTTCGCTTGAAGTTCACTCCGCTCATCATGCCCAATGGAAATATTCATTTGCGCGTACAGCCTGAAGTGAGCACTCTGGATTTTGCCAACGCACTCAACATTTCTGGATTCACAGTACCCGCGCTAAGTACACGGCGCGCCGATACAGAGTTTGAAGTCCAGGATGGACAGAGTTTCGTTATCGCCGGGCTGATGGACAACCGCGTGACGGACATCATGAACAAGATGCCGGGATTCGGCGATATTCCGATTCTCGGCAATTTCTTCCGGAGCAAGAGCGCGCAGAAGAGCAAGACTGAACTGATGGTTTTGTGCACCGTGAAGCGGCTGTCGCCGAACAGCCAATCCCCCCAAACGCCGGAATATCCAAGACCTTTCATGGATAAAGGCAAGTTTGATGAGACCAAAAAGCCGTTCAGATAAGATGGTCGTGTTTCTGATTGTGGCCGGGACCGTCACGGCCGGGGTGCGGGGGACATGGCAGAGCTTTCGGTAGCGATTATCGCGGCAGATGCGGACGAGCGATCCTTACTGCAAGTGCTGGTGGATGGCACGAGCGTAGCCCGCACCGTACATGTGTGCGCGACGTTTCCAGCGGTTGCCGCCGATCCAGCTGTACGACGGATTCACTCCACCAATCCAAACGTAATCTTGATCGACGTTCCTGCGGAAAACGCGATACCAGCGCTGCGCAGTGTCGAACTGATGCAGCAGGAAATCCCGGAGGCGGTTGTCTTTGCCATCGGCAGCATCGCTCAACCTCAGGTGATCGTCGGTGCCATGCGCGCCGGTGCGCGCGAATTCATCGAACGCCCGACAACCACTACCGATTTGCTTGACGCTTTCGTCCGGCTCACCGCAACCCGCCGCAAGGTAGGACAGGAAAGCGCCCGCGGCAACATTTTCACCGTCGTTAATGCTAAGGGCGGAAGCGGCGCAACTACTCTCGCGGTAAACCTCGCGTTGGCGCTTCAAGCAACACACAGCAGTACCGCACTCGTCGATGTCGCACTGCTCGGCCATTGCGCACTCCATTTGAACCTGAAGCCCGCTTTCTCGGTGAGTGACGCAATCCACAACCTGCACAGGCTGGACAGTTCGCTGCTGGAAAGCTTCCTGACCCGTCACAGCAGTGGACTGCAGCTTCTGGCTGGTCCGAAGACACCCGATGCCGCCGAGCCTTCCTCGGCGGAGTTCGCAAGATTGTTCGACATGCTGGTGGGCCACTTTCGTTATGTGGTGGTCGATGCGTCCTCAAGAATGGATGCGATCACTCGAATGGTTTGCAATCTTTCGCAATTTGTCGTGCTGGTCGCGAACTCCGATGTTGCCTCGCTGTGGAGCGCTTCCCGAGTCCAACAATACCTGTCGGAGTCCGCCAATCGAGAACGAGTTGGCCTGGTGTTGAACCGCTTCCGGAAGCTACCTGGGTTTAGCGATGCCGATGCCGAGTCGGCCGCTGGAATCAAATTGCTGGCCAAGATTCCCAACCAACACGTGGCGGTAACGAATGCAATTGATCGCGGAGTTCCGGTGCTGGAGTCTGATCACTCTGACCTGGCGCGTTCTTACACGGCGCTAGCTACCCGCCTGACCGAAAACGATGTCGAGGTCAAACGTACAACATGGTCGTTGTTTAAGACGGTATAAGCTCAATTATGGCGAATTTGCAGACTTTCGAGCGGAGTGAATACCAGCAAGTCAAAGCCGACCTGCACCGCAAGATTCTCGACCGGCTCGACCTGGAAAAACTGGGCAAGACTTCGAACCACACCGCGCGCGAAGAAGTCCTACTTCTTATCCGCAGCACCGTTAACACTGAAGCCGTCCCACTCAGCTTCGCCGAGCGCGAACGTCTCGCCCGCGAGATACTCGATGAAATTTTTGGGCTCGGTCCGCTTGAGCCGTTACTCAAAGATCCCACAATTTCCGACATTCTGGTCAACCGTTTCGACCGAGTGTATGTAGAACGTGCCGGCAAGCTGGAACCGACGGGGCTGACTTTCAAGGACAACGCCCACCTGATGCAGATCATTGACCGCATCGTGTCTCGCGTTGGCCGCCGGGTCGACGAATCGTCGCCCATGGTCGACGCGCGGCTCGCCGACGGATCTCGCGTGAATGCAATTATTCCGCCGCTTGCGATCGACGGCCCCTGTCTGTCGATTCGCCGGTTCGGGCGCGACCCCGTGACCGCGCGCACCATGATTGAAAATCAAACGCTCACGGAACCGATGCTGGAATTGCTTTCCGCCATGGTGAAAGGGCGCCTGAACCTGTTGATCTCCGGAGGCACCGGCGCAGGCAAAACGACGTTACTCAATGTGCTGTCCGGCTACATTCCGAATTCCGATCGGATCGTGACCATCGAAGATGCGGCCGAATTGCAGCTCAAGCAGGAACACGTCGTTCGACTGGAGACACGGCCGCCAAACATCGAAGGCAAGGGCGCTGTCCGGCAGCGGCAGCTTGTGATCAACAGCTTGCGTATGCGGCCCGACCGCATCGTGGTTGGCGAGGTGCGTGGCGAGGAAGCGTTCGATATGTTGCAGGCCATGAACACGGGCCACGAAGGGTCTCTCACCACCGTCCACGCCAACACGCAACGAGATGCGATGGCACGGCTTGAGAACATGTTCTCCATGGCGAACCTGAATATTCCGGAACGTGCGGTTCGCCAGCAACTCGTATCGGCAATCCACGCGGTGGTCCAGATTGCCCGGTTATCCGATGGCACAAGAAAAGTGATCACCATTTCGGAAGTCGTTGGCATGGAAGCCGACTCCATCCTGATGCAGGACATTTTCGTGTTCGAGCGTTACGGCATCGACGAATCGGGACGAGTCAAGGGCACGTTCAAATCCACCGGCATAAGGCCAAAGTTCGCGGAGAAGCTGGCGGTCGCCGGACTTCGCCTCCGTCCGATGCTGTTCGATTCGAAAGTGGAGGTTTAAGGCAAGCTTGCCGTTAAACCATGCTGATACTGATCTCATTCGTGATTTTCATCGTGGTGGCGGCCGCAGTTTTTGTTGCGGTCTCGCTTTTCGACGAGCGAAACTCGCGCGCCCGGATGCTTCGCGAACGTCTCGAATCTGCAGACAAAGGACCCGAACAACAGGCCACCGCCAACCTGGCTCTTTTAAGAAACGAGATGTTGAGCAGAATCCCTGCGCTCGACACCTTGCTCCGCCGCTCCGATCGAATTTCTGAGCTACAGACCATGCTCGAACAGGCCAACCTGGAACTGCGAGCGGGCACTATTCTCATGCTGTGCGTGGCCAGTTCGTTCGTGCTGGGGGCTCTCACTTTTATCGCCGCAGGGTCATGGCAATTCCTGTGGGTCGGGGCGTTGCTGGGTGCGGTCATCCCGTACTCCTACGCTTCTTACCGGCGCTCAAAGCGCTTCCAGAAATTTGAGGAGATTTTTCCCGAAGCGATCGACACGCTCGCGCGCTCGGTGCGTGCCGGTCACGCTTTCACAACCGCTTTGGAGATGATTGCCAGCGAAACCTCCGAGCCGGTCGCCACCGAATTTCGCAAGCTTTTCGAAGAACAAAAATTCGGCATGCCCGTGCGGGATGCACTCGTAAACCTGACCGAGCGCGTGCCCCTCGTCGACGTGAAATTTTTTGTGACGGCGGTGATGCTTCAGCGGGAAACGGGCGGGAATCTTGCGGAGATTCTCGACAACCTCTCATACGTCATCCGGGAACGTTTCAAGATCATGCGCCAGGTCAACGTGTTCACGGCGCAGGGCCGGCTCACGATGATCCTGCTAATGGGTTTGCCTCCGGTCATCGTTCTAACCATGTTGGCGATGAATCGCAGTTTCATCACGCCGCTGTTTACAGATCCGATTGGGCATATTCTGATCGTCGTGGGCGTGAGTTTGCAAACGATTGGCTATTTTGTGATTCGCAAAATCATTCGGATTCAAGTATGAAGGCTCGCGAATAACCATGGCGCTGATTCTCACCATTCTCGTGTTCTTGACGATCGCCCTGGTTGTGTTCTTCTTTGGCGCGGCCATGTACGCGCCGTCTTCCGTATTAGGAGCGCGGTTGCGTTCACTCGGCTTCCAAAAGCCCAAGACCGAAAAGAAAGCCGCGCTTAAAGACCGTATCGAGCAGGCGATGGATCCGTTCAGCCGAGCGATCCCTTTGTCGCCCAGCGAAGTTTCGCGCGCTCGCGGATGGTTGATCCAGGCTGGATATCGCGAGCCTCGGCACCTCACCATCTACATCGGGAGCCGGATCATTGGCGCGCTGTTGGGAATGGCGATTGCGCTTTTCATCCCTAACTCGAGTTGGCTGTATGTTGTCGGCCTTGGCGGTTTCGGTTTCTTTCTTCCCCGCTTGATCCTGAAGCGCCTGATCAAAAAACGCCAGCGGCTAATCACTCTGGGACTGCCGGATGCGCTCGATCTCACCGTAATTTGTGTCGAAGCAGGGCTCGCTCTCGATCAAGCCCTGCAACGAGTGGGCCAGGATTTACACCATGCACATCCCGAACTAAGTGAAGAATTTTATCTGGTGAACCTGGAAATGCGGGCTGGTAAGCCGCGAGCGGAAGCGTTGCGCAACCTGGCGCTGCGCACAGGAGTCAAGGATCTCAAATCGTTGGTTGGAACTCTGATTCAAACCGACCGCTTCGGAACCAGTGTGGCGCAGGCACTGCGAGTACACTCCGACTCGCTGCGGACCGAGCGGCGTCAGCGTGCGGAAGAAGCCGCGGCCAAGACCACAATCAAAATGGTCATTCCCCTGGTGCTGTTTGTGCTGCCATCGATTATCTTTGTTACGCTTGGTCCAGCAGTTATCCAACTCGTTCGTACCCTGTCGCCTGTGGCGCACTAGACTTCCCCCGAAAGCACCCAGCCGGTCCGGAGATTTCAATGTCGTCAAGTAAGCAAGCAGGCCGTGCTGTCAACCAAACCAAACAGACGACCCTTGCGACCCATGTGCAACTCGCAGATACTCACTGGACTCGATTTCGAGGATTGATGGGCAAGACTAATGAGCAGTTCCCTGCCGGTAACGGCCTCTGGATTGTTCCTTGCCGTGGCGTTCATACTATGGGTATGCGGATGGTCATCGATGCGGTCTATCTGGACCGCGATCATATCGTTGTTCATGTCGTAAACCATCTGCGTCCGTGGCGCGTGGCACCGGTGATGATGCGCAGCGTTTCAGTATTGGAGTTGCCGCCGGGCACGATCAGCGCAACACAAACCGAGGTGGGTGACCGCATCAATTTCGAGGGATTTGGGGCCTAGAAAAAGATTGCTGACGAGCGAACGCCAAGTCGAGCCACCCAAGCTTCTTGTGGAGTGGTCGTCTCCATGGGAGGAATTCCGTTCCGCCATCAAGCCGGCCCTCGCCCGTTCCGGCAAACCTCTGGCTGGCGAGGCGCAAAGCGGACTGTTTCCCTGGCGCGACATGTTGGCTACCTGGGGCGTCGAATTGCTCCTCGTTTTGATTGCGATTTTCTTGCCGGGAAAGCTGGCCAAACTGTTGCCCTCTCAGTCCGTGGCTGCGCCCAAGTACGACGTGATCTACTACTCCGCCGACGAATTGCCCCGTACAGAGGACAACGGGGGAGCTTCTGCCGGACGCTCCGGACACGCCGGAGGGCAGCATGGTTTTCATCGCTCACAAGCCATCCGCGTAGCCCGTGAGAACGTGGCGCGGGAAAAAGTCGTCGACGCCCCCAAGCTCAATCTTCCCCACTCCGATTCAGCAGTTGCGAACCTTCTCGCATTCAAGTCCGTTCCGGGGCCTGCGCCGGCGGAGGGTCTTAAATCCTTGAGGAAATCGGCTACGTTGCCATTCAGTGCCGTAGCTCCCGCCCCAAGTGCCAACGCGCGGAATCTATCCCCATCCATGCGCACCGCCCCGGTGTTAAGCACCGCGGTAGTCCCTCCGTCACCAAGTCCGTCGCAACGCGACCTGACGGCGCTAAGACTGCCCGGATCGCAGCCGGTACAGGTCATCCCTCCGCCCGTGTCTGCACCCGAGCGAGACAGCGATATACGTTCGCGACTGACGTTGCCCGCACAATCAGTTGTCGCTCCGCCTCCCTCTCAAATCACTCGTGACTTGGCAAAGGCCGGTCCCGGATTCGGCCCCGGAGAGATGCAGAAGCAAGTCGTGCCACCTCCGGTTCAGACGGCTGGGCAGCCGGATCAACGCTCCCGGATAGCAGGACTGGGCGATGCTTCAGTTGTTCCGCCTTCCGTGGACGTAAACAGCGGGATGTCATCCGCCCGCAAAGTCGGCGATTTGGGCGGAACTGTCCCAGTTGCTCCGACCGTGGTTGTGGGCGGAGGGTCTATGCGGCGCGCCGATCGCGGCGGGCTTGGTGAGAGCGTGCAAGTGGTCCCCCCTGCGCCTACGGTCTCGGGTAGCGGTCGTCGAGGCGTCGGTCAAGGCGGCCTCAACGAAATCGGATCCGTCTCCGCCCCGCCAGCCAGCAAGGGCGGCGGGAACACAACCGGAGTCGTAATTTCCAGCACGCCGGGCCAAAAACCTGGCGTTCCCGCGAATTCGGGCGCGGGATCGCTGTCCCTGTCTCCTACCGGTGGCGACAAGCCTGGCATTGGCGGCGCGGGCGGCGGCAAGGGCATTGACTACGGCGCGGGCACCGGCAGCGGTACAGCCGGGGAAGGCCCGGGAGCGGCAAAGGCAGGCAGCGGCAAGGGCGCTGAATTATCTGCCAAAGGTGGAACATCACCTTACCCCGGGTCCGGTGGAGCGGGCAGTGGCACAGTTGGCCCGCCTCCAATGCCCGGCGTATCGGTGCATGGCGGCAGCAGCCCGAATATCGTTACGCTGCCGAGTTTCGGGTCGAGTTCTCCGCCGCCCACCGCTGCCGGACGGCATTCTTCCAAAACCGGGGAAGGTGGCGGCATAACTGTCGTTGCTACATCGCGTTCCGGAGGAGCCTTCAACCTCTACGGCGCGCTCAAAGGCGACAAAGTTTACACGATTTACATCCCCACCACTCTGGGTATGGCCGTCATGCAATTTGCCGACCCGGCATCGGCCGATCATCCTTACGCTGACACTCTATCTTCGCCGCGTCCTGTGCGAACCGAGCTGCCAGCTAATCTGCACGCCTCTCGTCTCTTGGTGGCGTGCACTCTCGACCGCACCGGAGAGATCAAGGAAGCTCACGTAGTCGAGCCCGGCGATGCGACCCTGACCGCCCAGGTTCTCGCGGCCCTCCCATCATGGAAATTCAGCCCCGCCCTGCACGGAAATGAGCCTGTCGCGGTGAACGCAATTTTGGGCTTCGATATCGACACCCGCTAGTTTCTAACGTAACGTTCAGTCGTGCTGGAAAAACGCTGAAGTAGAGTCTGTATATGTTTCCCGCCATGATGGCGTAGTCCTGAGAATATTGGCTAACGGCGAGGTTGCTGGAACCAGGATTGATCGCACATGCTGCTCGTCGAGCAACTTGTCCCAACCGGGAGTCACGTGGATCGTATTCAGATATTCGCGGAAGAAGTCAGGGCCGTACATGTCGTGGCGATCGTCCACCACAACCTGGTTCGCAGGATAAAGACGGTAAATCAGGTAGCCGCCCCAGTAATCCGGCGAGAAAATCGGTCCGCTGACGTTGCGCTCTTTCAACCGATCTACGGCGACTATGGGAAATCGCGCAGGATCGAACTTGGCGTTGATCAAGTCACGCGAGCCTAAGCGGCCGTGATTAACGCAAATCCAGATTCCGAGACACACGGCTGCAACCGGCCAAACGTGGCCGTGTAGACTTCTTTCAGTGTTGTACATTCGCTCGGCGAACGATTGGATCCTCGTTGCAGCCGAACGGAGCCATGGCTGAACCCTGGGAGCGACGGCGAGTTCCGCCAGTTCAACTGTCAACAGCGGGGCGACGATCAGAACCAGAAAGATCGAAGATAGCGGCAGGTTGCGCGCCGAGTACAAACCGCTGTAAACAGCAAATACGGCGAGAAGCAAGTGCGCCGGACGTATCTTTGCGGGCTTCATTGCGAATGCGGCAAGCGCGCTCAAAACAAGTAAGCCAAAACATCTTTGGGCAAAACCGTGGAAATCCGGTGAGCGGAATTCGCTGATATGGTCCATCAGGAAATGATCGGTTAAGTACGCGTATAGATGCTCGTAGAGTCGCCATCCGTAAGGATTCACGAAGCTGGCTAAAAATGAGAGTCCCCCGGCAACGCTGAGTCGACGGCAGCGCGCCATAGACAACTTCCGCTGTTCGGCGTCCCGCGACGCGAAGCCCGTCCAAATCTCCTCTACGACATAGATTGCCAGCAGCACGAATGCGAGCAGAAAGCCGCCGTGAAGGTTGACCCAAAAAAGGACAATCACCGGTAGCCAATAGAGCTGTCGCTGACCCCCATGCGACGATTGATCGAGGAGGACAAAACAAATTAACCCCAGCAACCAACTGAGGACATGGGGCCGGGCAAGAAAATGAACGCTGGCAGCTGCAATCGCCAAGGCTACAAGAGGCACGGCCACTGGCAGACTCGCTTCTCTCGCGAGAGCAAATTTCAGCGTCAGTGCGAACGTGGCCGCGATCACAATGGCGGTGAAGAATACGACTCCGTTAAGTCCCGAGAACTGGTGAATTAATGCGATACCGATGTCGTAGAACCACTCCCAGGCGTACCATTGGTGGCCGGGCATTGACGCTGAAAACGAGTCCCCATGCGGGATCGAATGGCTAGCCAGAATTTGCTCGCCGTTGCGAATGTGCCAGCCAATGCCGCCATCATCCAACAAACGGCCTGCCATTTTCTTGGAACATAAAGAGACGAGCGTCACCAAAAAAAAGAGGTCGGGAACGGGCGGAATCAGCCAGCGTCGAGGGCCGGAGAATCGCCGAGCTTTGATCTCCAGCGGCTCCTTCGTAATTGATTCGCTTGATGGGTAGTTGAGCACGGATGCCGCCATGTTACCTGATTGCTCGTTGCGACCATCGGTGCAACAAATACACTTCGACTTAAATCCATTAGAGTGAATCTAATAGGCAGATGATAGATAAAACCACGCGGCCCCACGTTGTGATCATCGGTGCAGGTTTCGGAGGCTTGCGCGCAGCCAAACTGCTAGCTGGCCACTTGGTGCGAATTACTGTGGTCGACCGCCGGAATTATCACACTTTCCAGCCCCTGCTGTATCAGGTGGCGACTGCCGGGCTATCACCGGGCGAGATTGCATCACCCATCCGCTCAATTTTGCGCAGCCATCCCAACGTTTCGGTGCTTTTGGATGAAGTCAGCGGATTTGATCTAGAGCATTGCACGGTTCAGCTCGCCGACAGCAAACTGTTATACGACTACCTGATCGTTGCAGCTGGGGCGAGCCACGCTTATTTCGGCCATGAAGAGTGGGCTCCGCTTGCGCCCGGACTCAAAACAATTGAAGACGCAACCGAGATTCGCCGTCGGGTATTGCTCGCGTTTGAACTAGCTGAACGGGAAAGCGCAGCCGGCGAGCCGCACATGCCGTTGAATCTTGTGGTGGTCGGCGGCGGCCCCACCGGTGTGGAAATGGCCGGGACGATTGCTGAAATCGCCCGCCACGCTTTCGCCATGGAATTTAGATCAATCGACCCCAAGAAGGCGCGGATCATTTTGATCGAGGGTGGGCCGCGCGTTCTTCCAAGCTATCCCGAAGATCTTTCTCGTAGCGCCGAAAAGCAGCTGAAAAAGCTTGGGGTGGAAGTTTTCACCTCCACCACGGTCACGGATATTCAACCGGGGTCCGTGCACTTTGGCGGCACACATCTCCCCGCGGCGGTAACCGTTTGGGCTGCAGGCGTGGCGGCTTCCCCACTCGGCAAGAAACTCGGCGTGCCTGTCGATAAGGCTGGCCGGGTACTCGTGAATAAAGACCTGACGATCCCCGGACATCCTGAAGTCTTCGTGATCGGAGACTTAGCCGCATTGAAAGATGAAAAGGGAAATCTGCTACCCGGAGTGGCGCCCGTAGCGATGCAAGAGGGAGTTTCCGCGGCTACCAACATCGCGCGCGAATTGATCGGCGAACCACGGCGGGATTTTCACTATGTCAACAAAGGGAGTCTCGCGACAATTGGGCGCGCCGCCGCCATTGCCGAGTTCGGAAAGATCCACATCTCGGGTTTGATTGCCTGGATGGCGTGGCTGTTCGTCCACATTTTCTTCCTGATCGGCTTTCGCAACCGGATATTAGTCCTCGTGCAGTGGGCTTGGTCCTACATTACGTATGAACGCGGAGCTAGACTGATCGTCGGCGACATGAGCCTTCCGGGATGGATCGAACCGAATGAGGAAAAGTCGAGCGAAGTTGAGGTGGCGAGCGGGCCTCGATAGCGAAGAGAGTTGAATCTATGAGAAGCCGATCTCAGATCGTTGTCAATAGAATCAAGCCGCTTTACATCACGCTCTGGTTCACATCCATCTTGTTTGCTCTTGCGTTTTCGTCACAGGCCCGCGCCGAAGTGTTGAAGATCGTGGTGGACGATACGATCCAGCCAATCTCCAGCGAGTACATCTCGCGTGCACTGGACGACGCCGCCCGGCATGGCGATCACGCGGTCCTGATCGAAATCAATACTCCTGGCGGATTGCTCGATTCAACGCGCGATATCGTGGAAAAGATCCTGGCTTCGCCGGTTCCTGTCATCATCTACGTCAGCCCTAGCGGGCGTCGCGCAGCTTCGGCAGGATTTTTTATTCTCGAGAGCGCGGATGTAGCAGCCATGGCGCCCGGCACCAACACTGGAGCGGCGCATCCCGTAAGTCTGGGCGGCGCCAAACTCGATGACGTGATGAAGACAAAACTGGAGAACGATTCTGCGGCCTTCATGCGGTCCGTGGTGGCTAAGCGCGGACGCAACGTCGACGTTGCCGAAAGCGCTGTCCGGCAATCAAAATCGTTCACCGATCAGGAAGCTCTAAGTCAAAAACTAATCGAGTACATCGCCCCCAACGAGCAGGACCTTTTCCGCCAGATGCAAGGCAAGGTCATAAAACGCTTCGATGGCACCAGCATTACCCTAAATCTAGTTGGCGAGCCATTGCGTGATTACCACATGACTCTGAAAGAACGCATACTGGGCGGTTTGATGGATCCCAATTTCGCTTTCATCCTACTTGCAGTTGGTGCCCTGGCGCTGTACGCAGAGTTTAATCACCCCGGAGCCGTCGTGCCCGGTGTCGTAGGTCTCGTATTTATTTTGATGGCGGTGTTTGCACTGAACCTGTTGCCAGTCCGGTTCGCGGCCGTCGCCATGATTTTTGCGGCTTTCGCGATGTTTGCGCTGGAAGCTAAATTTTCCACCCACGGCGTTTTTGCGATTGGGGGGATTGTCATGCTGACCCTCGGTGGACTGTTACTGGTTGACGCCCCCATCCCGGAGATGCGGGTGCATCTGCTGACTGCGATGGCTATCAGCATTCCCTTTGGCGTGATCACCGTCTTTTTGATGACCATTGCTCTGCGCGCGCGGGCCAATAAAGTCGTCACAGGTGCGCAGGGTATGATCGGGACAATCGGGACAACACAAACAGACCTGTCGCCGCAAGGAAAAGTTTTTGTGCGGGGTGAAATTTGGGATGCGATTTCTGCGGGCCCGGTGAGATCAGGACAACGGGTCGTCGTCCGGGAAGTCAACGGATTGCGCTTACAGGTCGAGCCCGAGAATTCCCTGACCCAGAAAACTTAACGGGGAGTTTCGTTCGATGGACTGGAACCCGCCAAATCAATAACTCCGCCCGCTAACAGGTCGGGCCAACGCGGCATTTTAAGATACAATCCGCCCCAGCGCGAGTTTGCTTTTTTAGGAGTACTTTATGGAGCTTGGCTTTGGATTTTCGACAGTTGTCATCGTGGTAGTTGTACTTTACATATTCAGTTCCATAAAAATTCTCGCAGAATATGAACGAGGCGTGGTCTTCCGTCTCGGCCGCTTGCTGGGGCACGAGAAAGGCCCCGGAGTGATCCTGGTTTTCGCGCCTATCGACCGCATGGTGCGCATCTCGCTCCGCCAGGAAGCTCTCGAAGTCCCACCGCAAGACATCATCACCCGCGACAACGTGACTTTGAAGGTTAACGCAGTCATCTTTTTGCGCGTCATCGATCCGCGAAAAGCCGTAGTCGAAGTCTCAAATTACATCTATCAAACCTCGCAATTTGCCCAAACTACGCTGCGCTCGGTACTCGGCGAACAGGAACTTGACGAATTGCTCGCCCATCGAGACAAGATCAACTCCCGGCTGCAAAGCATCCTGGATACGCACACCGCACCCTGGGGAGTGAAGGTTACTAACGTGGAAGTCAAGCAAGTTGACATGCCCGAGTCAATGCTTCGGGCGATGGCCAAACAGGCGGAAGCGGAACGAGAAAAGCGATCGAAGATCATCCACGCCGAAGGCGAATTTTCCGCCGCGCAACGCCTGGTGGACGCCGCCGCCCTGCTCGCGACTGAGCCGGTGAGCGTGCAGCTACGCTATCTCCAGACGTTGACTGAAATCGGAGTGGAGAAAAACACGACGGTAGTCTTTCCGGTTCCGGTGGACTTTTTCTCGGGCTTGCAGCGGATATTACAAAAAGCCGGACCGGACAACGCTTAGCACTGCGCGGATAAAACGATGGCAACGACTCAAGACACTGAAATTACCTTGGGAACGGGAAAACTTCTGGCGATATTTTTTGGCCTCGTGGCGTTGTGCGCCGTATTTTTTGGTTTGGGTTTTAGCTTCGGCAGAAACCCGACAAAAAGTGTTGCCGACTCCGCTCCTGCTTCCAGCAGCACAGTGCGCGCCGACGGCATGAAGCCTGCACCCTCATCGAAATCCGCGCCCATGCGGACAGCCGACCTGAAAGACTCAG
This sequence comes from Terriglobia bacterium, assembly GCA_963771505.1. Lineage (GTDB taxonomy): Bacteria > Acidobacteriota > Terriglobia > Terriglobales > Acidobacteriaceae > JAJPHW01. The sequence goes on along the minus strand of CAVYTO010000002.1, from coordinate 48,991 downwards.
ACTCTCGGCCAACAGCATCTCCGGTAACTGGCGACGAAGTGGCAGCCCGCCCTGCAAACCTATCAACCGCTTCAACCGATTCGCCAAACGCCTATTTCGTACAGGTGGCTGCTGTTACGCGACAAGAAGACGCTCAGGCTCTGGTGGATGCGCTGAAGCAGAAGCAATACCCAGCATTCTCTACCAACAGTCCAGCCGATAAGCTCTTGCACGTGCAGGTCGGGCCTTTTACGGATGTTAAGGATGCCGAAGCGCAGCGCGCCAAATTGGTCGGTGACGGTTACAACCCAATCCTCAAGAAATAATGCTCGAGTAGAATTTTATCCGGCGGATGCCGCGAAGGTTCTCTGCACGATGCGTCGGGCGTGGGTCATGAGTTCGGCAACCTCAAAAGGTTTGATCATGTAGGATGTGTCTTGTCCTTGCAGGTATTCAGATATCTCCGGCTCCAGGACATTTGCGAACGTAAACAACACATGCTTCTGTAGCTCAGGGGAGTGATCGCAAATCCAGCGATGAATGGCGATGGCTCCCTGTCCTCCGCCAACGACCCCATTCACGATCAGACCATCGAATGTTTCCTGGCTGATCGCCGCTGTCATCTCGTCAAAACTTCGAACGCCTGTCACGTGGGCACCGGCGCCAGTAAGAACGTCGCGTTCGAACTCCAGCATCGCTTCTTCGTCTTCCACCAAAAGAATTTTGCCAGCCAGTGCACCCTCTCGCCGCACCTGGGTCGCCGTCTCTTCAGATTGCGCCACCGCGCCACATGCCGGTAATCGGACTTCGATGATCGCTCCGCCCTCGGAGCCATTGCGCGCCGTGATGTCCCCCCCGTGTTCCTTAACGATGCCGTAGCAAATGCTCAGTCCAAGGCCGGTTCCCTTGCCCACGCTCTTGGTCGTGTAGAAGGGTTCGAATATACGGCTCGGTTCCTTCAGCCCCGGGCCGGAATCTTTGAACTCGATGCATACGCGACCATCATCCGCCCAGACCTTCACGGTGAGAAGGCCTCCACGTGATGTTTCGAGCATGGCGTCGACAGAGTTGTTGATGATGTTCAAAAATACTTGTTCAAGCTGATGCGGATCGCCCTTCACCGCTGGAATCGATTCTCCGACTTCGCGAACAACCGTGACGTTATGAACCTTAAGGTCGTAGTCGCGCAGCCCCAGAGTTTCGTCGAGGCATTTGCTCACGTCCACGTCCTGCTTAATCGGCTTTCGCTGGCGCGCGAAGGAAAGCAGGTTCTGCACCACCCGATGCGTGCGCTGCGCCTGCTTGAACAACTTCCGCGTGAATTCCAGGGCCTTGTCGTTGAGTCCTTCACTTTCAAGCAGTTGGGCGTAGCCAAGTATGGCTGTGAGGGGATTGTTCAACTCGTGGGCCACGCCCGAAATCAACTGCCCAACCGCTGACATCTTTTCGCTTTGCAACAGTTGTTCCTGTGTGCGGCGCAAATCGTCGTAGGCGCGGCAGCTTTCTTCGTAGAGTCGCACTTTTTCGATTGTGGTCGCCAATTGCCGGCTGATCGCGACCAGAAGATTCTCATCGTTACTCGAATATGTTCGATCTTCGGCGCTTCCGATGCCCATGATGCCGATGGGTTTGTCTTTACCCCAGAGCAAAACCCAAATCCAGGTGCCTATGCCGTCCCCATCGACAAAGCTTCCCACGTCAACCGGCAAATGCGGCAAGTAATCCTGGGTGAGAACCTCGGCACGCGAGCGCGAGACCAGATCGCCGAAGCCATCTGCAAACTTCACTTCTGCCAGTCGTTTCATTCCCGCACTTCGTTGTCCCCAAACAGCTCGTCTACGGAAGCTCGTATCTTCATCGCCGCATAAATAAATCGAGCCCGTCTCGGCGCTCAGCAACGAGATGACCTGCCGCAGCGTGAGGTTCAAAATCTCATCGAGATCAAACGACTGCGTGGCGATGACCGCCATGGCATTCAGTGCATTCAGTTCGCGATTACGCCTTCGAATCTCGTCTTCCGCTCTTTTCTTTTCGGTGATGTCCAGCAGAAAGCCCTGATGTCTTTCGATCTTTCCCCGATGATCGCGCGTCGCAAAGCTGCTCTCAATCGCTGTAATCAGCGAGCCGTCTTTACGCCGTAACATGACTTCAAAATTTCGCACGTAGCTGTACGCTTCCATCTGCCGGCGGAACACCTCGCGCTGATCTGGCGAAGCGTACAGATCGGTTTCGATATTTAGTTCCATCAGCTCCCGGCGACTGGCATAGCCCAACAACTGAACGAACGCTTCGTTGCACTCGCACAACTGCCCTTCGGGGGTGGCCACAAACACTCCCTCCTGGACCTGTTCGAACAGGAGCCGATATTTCTCTTCAGCCACCCGGCGGTCGCTGATATCTCGAACGACGTGAATAGTTCCCTTCTGTTTGTTTCCCTGCTCAATGTAGGTGGAAGTAGAAACCATCGCATAGCCGCCGAAGGCCGGGTCCGCACCCTCGTGAAAGCCGTCAAGCGAACTGCTGCAGTAGGGGCATCCACGCCAATCCTGCACGTGAGGCAAAGCATCCTCACAGGTGTTGCCGATCAAATCCGCAGGGGCCAGTTGCAACCGGGCAAGCAGCGCATGGTTTGCCTTCATCACCTTAAAGTTCGAATCGTGCAGCAGGACCACATCCTGAATGGAATCGAACGTACTACTCCACTGACGGTGTGAGCGAAGAATCTGCTCAACCAGTCGCAGGTTTTCGACCGCCAATCCAAGTTGATGAGCGCTGGTAGCGAGGAATTCCAAATCGTCGGGAGCATACGCTAGACGTTTGGAGCTACCTAAGGTCAGAACCCCAATCGCCGACTTCTTTCCACGCACAGGCACGAGCACGCAATGTCGAAAGCCCTCGTTCTTTAGAAACGTCCTTACAGGCTCTTCGACTTCCTCAACCGTAAGGACGACAGCTCGTTCGCTCGAAAGGGTGGTCTGGAACAAATCATCCAGAGAGACCGAGTGCCGCTCACGCAAGAAGTCGCGGGATAGCCCGATTTGCTGCGAGATGACCATTCGCCCATCTTCGATCAAGCGAAACCACGCTGCATCGGCCAGCATGAGGGACTTCAATTGTTCCAGGGCGGTAAGCATCATCGGACCGTGTTGCTCCGCCCGTGTGGTGCTCATGGTCAATGCCTGCACGACATTCAAACGGCGAGTACGCATCCGCGAGTCGTCAAACACAACTAACAAAATGCTGACGCCAAAAAGCACGTCCGCGAGCATTGTGCATCGGGGCGAGAAATAGGGGTCAAGCGGCGCCCACGGCAAATGTAGTAGCGCTAAATTAAAGCTGAATATCCAGACTCCGAGTTCGCCTCGTGCCCAGCGAAAGCGCACCAGACAATACGCCGCAGACAGCAGGATTAAGCGGTACGAAATTTCAAAGCCCAGCCGCACCAGCTCAACATTGGGCCATAAGAGCGACTGCGCGAGGGCAAAGCCAATAAGCGGAACCGAAACTAACGCCAAGGGAAACAGTAGTGACCGGCGATTCGAGTAAATCAGCACCGACGTGGCAAACAAACCCACCGCGAGAATAAAGCCAGCGTGCGAAACGGCTTCCAGCGCGGGGGTTGAAGCAGAAAGCGGCGCGGAACGCGCCGTCCATTGCGAAACAATGTAGGCCAACCAGCCTAAAATCCAGGCGACCAGGTATTGCTCGCGAAAGGTGCGCAAAACCAGCAAGCTCGCGGCGAGCACGAGTAGACCCGCGGATTGTTCCGAAGTCCATCGCGGGGCGAATTCCACCAGCGAATACACGTCGGTCACGAGCAGAGCTGTCATTAGAATCGTCTAGGGCACACCGGCCCCCGTTCCTTTAAATATCACGCAGGGGTACGTTACCAATGTGCTTTCCCTCCAAAGTTCGTTACTTTGGGAACTGGTTTATGGGGTTAGAATGGCGATGCGGAACACAGAAATCACATGGCAACTGAACGAATTCTTGTAGTAGATGACGAAGAGCCAATTCGAGAAGTTGTCGCGGCCATGCTGGCTGCCGGCCATTTCGAAACCCGGCAGGCGTGCTCGGGCAGAGAGGCTCTGGCGATCCTCCAATCCGGCGAAGAGTTCTCGCTGATGCTCAGCGACCTCATGATGGCCGACATGGACGGCATCGGTCTCCTCGAAAATACCAAAGAGAAGTTTCCGGACATGCCGGTCGTGATGGTCACGGCCGTCCATGACATTTCCGTGGCCTTGAAGTCCATTCGCGACGGCGCTTACGATTACTTGCTCAAGCCATTTGAACGCGAACAGTTGCTCACCACCGTTCATCGAGCTTTAGAAAACCGCCGCTTAAAACTTGAAAATCGAGCCTATCAAAGCAATCTGGAAGTTCTGGTCACAGCTCGCACATCGCAGTTGAACCAGGCGATGAACACGTTAGAACGGTCATATGACATCACCTTAGAAGCACTGGGTGACGCGCTGGATTTGAAAGATGCCGAAACCGAAGGCCATTCGAAACGCGTAACCGCATTCACGATTGCGATTGCCCGCGCGATGGGCCTTTCCGGTGAAGATATTCGCATCATCGCGCGCGGCGCTTTTCTCCACGATATCGGCAAAATGGCGATACCGGATGCGATCTTACGCAAGCCCGGCCCGTTGACGCCCGATGAAACCGTGATCATGCGAGAACACTGCTATCGCGGATATCAGATGCTCAAGAAGATCCCGTTTCTCAGCGAGGCGTGTGACATCGTTTATGCGCACCAGGAATTTTTTGACGGCACCGGATATCCCCGCGGCCTGAAGGGCGAACAGATCCCGCTAGGGGCGCGCATATTCTCGATCGCCGACACCATGGACGCAATCACATCCAACCGTCCATACCGCGCAGCCCAAACTCTTTCTGCGGCTCGGGCGGAAATCGCGAAATGGTCGGGGAAACAATTCGACCCCGAAGTTGTTCGCGTTTTCCTCTCTATGCCGGAAACGATCTGGCAGGACCTGCGGCGCGATATCGACGCCCAGAATTACCGCTTCGCCTACTCCGCAAAAACGTCGTAGCTAATTGTGAAAATCGGCGGAGAGAATTTTCTCGAGCGCGAGTATAGAATCGCAAGCGGAGAGCCGTATGAAAACTACCGCCTTGCTCGGCCTGCTTCTGTTCACTTCAGCGCTACTTTCGCTTGCGCAAGATCATCCGAACGTCTCCGCGCAACCTAACACCGTGTTTGTCGGAGCCGATGGCAAATTCGACGCTACTCCCGACACCGCCCTCGTACAATTCAACATTTCCGCGCAAGAGGATACCTCGAAAGCGGCCTATGACCGCGCCTCCCGGGCGGCGGACCAGGTTCGCGGTATCCTGCGTTCGAACGGCATTGAAACCAAGACGGCGGAAATTGGATACTTCGCAGTGCAACCGGTCTACGACTATAAAACCGCAAAGCGCAAGCTGGTTGCCTATCGCGTGAACACCAGCGTTTCCGTGAAGATCAAGGATTTTTCGAAGGTGGCGCCCATTACCCAGCAGCTTGGCGATCTCGACGTCACTGAAAATCAGACACTCAGTTACACACTAGATGACGAAGACGCTGCAAAATCGAAAGCTGTGGAAGATGCTTATCGACGCGCTCGTGAATCGGCTAACGTAATCGCGCGCAGTTCAGGAAGGACGCTGGGCGATCTTTCCTACGCTTCTGTGGATACGTTTGAGATACCCAGGGTCCAGCCCATGATGATGGCGGGGGCGATGGCCAAAATGGCGCCCTCCGCGGCATCCGCTCCGACGGAAGAATTCAGCCCGCAAACCGTCAGCGTGACTGCGCACGTCAACGCAATGTTCTTATTAAAATAAAAGGATCCTACCGGCTCGATCTGCCGGTGTTTTCCGGCACGCGGCTGGCATCGATCGGCACGTCGCGTTGGATCACCATTTCAATGGTCGTGCCCGCATCCATTTTTATGTCGTTACCTCGCGTCAACATCGCAATCGCCGAGCCTACGGCCCCGCCGACACCGGCTCCGATGAGTGCTCCCTTGCCGCCGTTGCTCAAACCACCGATCATCGCGCCGGTGCCAGTGCTGGTTGCGACGGCTCCAACTTTTTCTCCGGTTTGGCGATCGCCCCGAATCGTCCCTTCTTGATCGTTCACACCGCTCTTATCCACGCCGGGAGCGTTGTCAACCGATGCAGGCAGCAGCACCGTGTAACCGCTCGGATATATCAGAGTGGTGAAGTGCATCAACACCTCGGCGCGGCCCTTGATCCGCCCCGCGCGCTTAATGCTGCTGATCCGCCCTTGCACGTAGGTTCCAGCGGGAATCAGCACCCGCCCGGTCGGGCCGACAACGGGGAACGTAGTCTCTGCATAGACCGAATCGCCCTCCCGGCTGCCTTTTGTAGAAATAGCGTGCTTCAGGGCGACGGGAACGTGCGTCCCGGATGGAATCGAGAGTTGCGCAGCTTCATTTGGAGCGGTTGTAGTGGTTCCGCTCTGCGCCGCCAATGCCGCACTGAGTAATAAGACTGATGCTAGAGAACGCATGGAACTCCTCTCGTTGTCCTGTTAAATGTACTCTTTGATTCCCACGCTTCAGGTCGAATTCTTCGGTTTCATTCCGATCGACAATTGCCGAAATGTGCGCCCCGCAGGGTTCGCATGCTATGTTCTTCACTTCGCAGTTTGCACAAGTTTTGTTCGGAGGCGTCATCGATGGTCGAAGCCGCTCGTTCCGATCCACCCCGTCTGTATCGGTGGATGGTGCTCATTTTCCTAAGCGTTGCCATGTTTGGCAACTATTACGTTTATGATGCGCTCAGTCCCCTCGCTGACGTGCTCAAAGTCCAACTGGGCTTTTCCGATTCCAATATCGGATTTCTCCAGGCCATTTACAGCTTTCCCAACATTTTCACCGTCGTGATCGGCGGAATTCTCATTGACCGCTTCGGCTTGCGAAAATCGCTGATGCTGTTTGGCATCCTCTGCCTGATCGGCCCCGCCGTCACCGTGCTGTCCGGGCATCTCTGGCTCATGGCGACCGGACGCCTGATCTTTGGCATGGGCGCAGAGTCGCTCATCGTCGCGGTCACCGCGTCCCTCGCCCGTTGGTTCCGGGGGAAAGAACTAAGCTTTGCGTTCGGCATCAACTTGACCATCTCCCGCCTGGGAACCTTCGCCGCCCTCAACTCCCCGACTTGGGCACGGTCGGCCTACGCGAATTGGCGTTGGCCGTTTGTGATCGCGCTGGCCTTCTCATCGTTATGCGTCGTCGGTGCGGTGATTTACTGGATCCTCGAAGCCCATGCCGAGAAAGTCTATTCGCTCCAATCGGCATCCACCGACAAAGTCGTTTTTGCCGACCTATTCAAGTTCGGAACGAGCTATTGGTATATTGTCGCGCTCTGCATCACGTTTTACTCGGCAATCTTTCCCTTCCAAACCTTTGCCGTGAAATTTTTTATGGAAGCTCATCATACTTCGCGTGAAACCGGCGGATTTTTATCCAGCATCTTGACCCTGTTTGCGATGTTTGCAACGCCCATGTTCGGATTGCTGGCTGACCGAATTGGCCGTCGAGCCCTCTTGATGATGCTGGGCTCGCTGCTACTGATCCCGGTCTACCTGATGATGGGCTATCTGCCGTCCGGTCAACACATTGTCATTCCTATTCCATACTTCGGCACCTGGGACCTCCCGGTTTTGCTGCTGATCGCGATGGGAATGATGGGCATCGCGTTCTCTTTGATCCCGGCGGTAATGTGGCCTTCGGTGTCTTATATAGTGGACCCGGCGAAGCTGGGAACGGCCTACGGACTGATGACCATGATTCAAAACATTGGCCTTTTTGGCTTCAATTTGCTGGTTGGATGGGCCAACGATCATGCCGGCGCAAGTGCATCCAATCCCGACGGATATAGGCTCGGCATGTGGATCTTCTCGATTCTCGGCTTCTTGGGCGTGTTCTTTGCCTTCATGTTGCGTCAAAGGGAAACTGGGCCGCACGGTCATGGGTTAGAGACCATTACCGCCAAATCAGCGGTAGCGTGAAGCCCTGCATAGTAATCTAACCAAGTGGGGTTGGCCGTTTGGCCATCCTGGAGGCTGATCTTGTGACCGCGCGCAGTACAACGAAAAAGGAGGCGAGCGGCATCAGACAAGGTGCGGCCGGAAAACGATCGTTGCCGGACGCCAGCCAACCGGGAAACGAAAAGGTTTCTGAAGCCGAAACGATTGAGCGGGCCAAGCAAGGCGACGCCGGTGCATTTCAGTCGCTTTATGACCTGCACAAACGACGGGTCTATTCATTATGCCTGCGCATGACCGCCAATACGGCGCAAGCCGAGGACCTCACCCAAGAGGCGTTTCTTCAGCTTTTTCGCAAGATCGCCACGTTTCGGGGAGAATCTGCATTTTCTACCTGGCTGCATCGCATGGCGGTCAACGTAGTCCTGATGCAGTTGCGGCGCAAGAATCTTCCATTAGTCTCGTTGGAAGAAACTCTCGAAGGGGAAGACGATACTCCCAAGAAGGAATTCGGTTCGACCGACCGGCGACTGGCGGGCTCAGTGGATCGGATGCACCTGCAAAGGGCTATCGACGCGCTGCCGCCCGGCTACCGTTCGATATTTCTGCTTCACGATGTAGAGGGCTACGAACACAACGAAATTGCGTCCATGATCGGCTGCTCCATCGGGAACAGCAAGTCTCAATTGCACAAGGCTCGCATGAAGCTCCGCGAGCTTTTGAAAACACACCGGGAGCCGGAACACGCGAAAGACCCCAGGGGCTGACGCGGGGGAAATTATGAATTGCGCTGAATTTCAAGATTTGTTGCCCGAGGTTACGGAAGGCGATCTTACGCCTGAGTTGCAACGACACACCTCTTCCTGCATGGATTGCACGGGGCTGTGGTTGGACCTCAAGGAAATCGCTGCCACCGCAAGCCAGTTGCAAGGCCTTTATGAGCCCAGCCCGCGAGTGTGGAACTTGATCGAAATTGCCTTGCGCCAGGAAGGCATCATTCACGATTCGAAGGCGGGCCCGGCGCTGGTTCCGTCACGATCCCGCAGCTGGAGTTTCGGTTGGCTCGCCCCCGCTCTCGCATCGGTGGTTTTGGTGTTGGGGGTCGGCGTAGTCGTTCACAATCGCACCCCCGCTCCTGTTGCGGTCAGCCAGAATCAACCTGAGAGCGAAGATGATTTGGTCCTCGATGAAGTTGCGGAGCGCACTCCAGCCCTGCGTGCCGCTTATGCGTCGGATTTGCAAAACGTGAACTCCTACATTCGCACCTCGCAGGACAACCTCAAGCTTGACCCGAACGACGAGGATGCGCGGCAATCGTTGATGCAAGCTTACGAACAAAGATCCATGGTCTACGCCATGGCGCTGGACCACTCTCTGCAATAAAATGTTTTAGACGGCGCATCCCTGCCGGGTCGCCACCTACACAACGGAGTCAGTCAGATGCAAAGCAGTCAGCAGGCCGCGAAACTTGCCGCTGTAACGCTCCTCGTCGGGGTCGCTTTCGGCGCCGGAGAGTTGCGTAAAGAATTCCGTTTTGTAGTCGGCCCGCGCGCCAGCGTGACCGTAACCAATCAGTACGGCCCTATTTCTGTGAAGCCCGGAGCGGGCAATCAGGTCGTCGTAACCGCGTTTCTTCATTCCGACAAAGTTGAAGTTGACCAGAGTCATGCCGGCAATCGCGTCGACTTTCTCTCGCATTTGCTGCCCGGCTCGGATGCCGATTCCGGCCGCGTCGACTACGAAGTCCAGGTTCCCTCAGACGCGAGCGTCAGCTTGCACTCCAGCACCGGCCCGCTCCACGTCGAGCGGATTAATGGCGATGTCGCCGTCGAAGGAGCAACCGCGACTGTCGATGTGCGGGACATCAATAACGCCCACGTGCACATCAAGACAATGGACGGCCCGGTCACGCTCAGCCGCGTCAGCAACGGCCATGTGGAAGTTACTTCGGTGAATGGAGATGTCACGCTGAGCGCGGTCAACGGCTCCATGGTAGAAGTCAACTCCAACGGCGGAAAAATTCATTATGACGGCGACTTTGGCGACGGAGGCCAGTACCGCCTCATGAGCTACAGCGGCGACATCGAGGCATTCGCCCCGAGCGCGGCTTCCATTGACGTCACCGCTCGTTCCGTTCATGGCCAGGTCGAGAACGACTTCCTGCTGGCACCCGAGCACACATCGTTTCTGTCGCGAGCCGGTAGCGCTTTCGCCGGCACCATCGGCAAAGCTGCATCTTCCGTGAAGCTTCGTTCCTTCAGTGGTAAGATTCACCTCAAGAAGCGCCCATCCAACAACCAATAATTTCTGGATCGCGCAGCTACTCCATGCGATCGTCCCGCTCGCCGTCGTTGACTGTTAACTCGACAGGTTCCACCATTACCTGTTTCCTCGTCGGATTTATGGGCGCCGGCAAGAGCACCGTAGGCCGCATCGTGAGCGAAAGTGTGGGATGGGCCTTCTCCGATCTCGACGATTGCATCGAGACCACGCATCAGAGGTCCATCGCCGAACTATTCAACGAACGCGGCGAAGAAAGTTTTCGCGAGATCGAGCGGTCTGCGCTGCGGGCTCTGGTCGCGGAATCCCACGTGGGGCCGCGGATCGTCGCACTCGGCGGTGGCGCATTTGTTTCCCCATCCAACCACGAGCTAACGAGATCGGGTTCAAGTATCTCGATCTTCCTCGACGCTCCGGCCGAGGAACTCTACCGGCGCTGCAACGCACAGAATTCCCAACGGCCGCTTCATCGCAGCTTCGATGACTTCCGTAATCTCTACCAAGCGAGACGAACCAGCTATCAGGCTGCTACGCTTACCGTAGATACGTTGGGAAAAGATGTGGACCAGATTGCGGGCGAGATCGCCGCACATCTTGCCCGATTTCGGGAGATAACATCTCAATGAAGCTTGCAACCACGCACCGTCTCGTTCTATTAGCCGCAGTCGCCATGGTTGCGGCATTCGCAGCACCGTCGTTCGCGGCCCCATCGAAAGATTCTGGCGGCCAGATGGTCGACGAAGGTGTTTTCGGCGTGATGGTTCAAGGCAAGCGCATCGCCTCGGAAACTTTTTCGATCCACCAGGACTCCGCAGGCAGCCTGATAAAGTCGGAGTTCAAAGCTGAACTAGGCACGGACGCTTCTCAACAGTCTTCCGAGCTGGAGCTGGCCGCAAATGGCGACCTGCGTAAATATGCATGGCGTGAAACCCAGCCGGAAAAAGCGGATTTCACCGTGGTTCCTGCCAAAGATTTCCTGCTGGAAAAGTACAGCGTCAGTGCACAGGAGAAGGAAGGCGAGCAGCCATTCTTGCTTCCCAACTCCACCAGCATGCTCGACGACTACTCATTCGTGCAGCGCGAAGTGCTGGCCTGGCGGTACCTCGCTAGCGGATGCAAGCAGGAAAAAGGCCAGGTTGCTTGTCCTCTACATCAAAAGACGTTGTTCGGAACGCTGAATCCACATTCGCGTTCTTCCCTCTCAGTCGGCATCGAGTACGCAGGCCGAGAGCAAGTCACGATTCGCGGAACTCCACGTGAGTTGATTCGCTTAAATCTGACCAGCGACGCCGGAGATTGGTCTTTGTGGCTGGACGACCAATTCAAACTACAACGCATCGTAGTGGTTGGTGACAACATCGAAGTAGTGCGCGATTAGCTGACGCATTCAACCAAAATGCCTTTGATCGATATACGGACGCTGCGAGTTTTGTTCACGGCGTTGTTATTTGCATTGGCCCTCGGCTTTCTATACGTCGCGCACAGCACCCTCATCGCTTTCCTGTTCGCTGTATTCTTCGCCTATCTCGTCGATCCCGCGGTGTCGCGCATCGAAAAGTGGTCGCACAGTCGTGGCCTTGCCATTGCGGCGATCTATCTTCTGCTACTGGGCTTGTTGTTCACCTTCTTTTTCTTTGTCGGACCCAGAATCGCCCGCCAGACCCATCGCTTGACGCAAAGCTTTCCCAAATTGCTGGAAGACGGCACCTACGCGAAGGCAGCAGCGCAGATCGCTAACGAGCACGGGTGGAATGGCGCCACCGTTAATCAAATTGAGCAATTTCTTTCCGATCACCAGGCGGACATCGCAAATATCGCCCAGCGCGCCGGACTCCGTGTCGCAGAAGCCGCGCAGCAATCGTGGCTTCTGATTGTGGTACCGATTCTCGCCGCTTTTTTCCTGAAAGACGGCCGCGGATTCGGCGAGGTCGTGCTGGCCATGCTCGAAGGCCGCGCCCAAAGAGAATTCCTGCAGGGCGTGTTAGACGACATGAACCAGATGCTGGCGCAATTCATCCGCGCGCAATTGATTCTGGCTGCGTTGTCTTTCGTGGCTTACCTGACCTTCATGGGCCCGATGCGGGTGCCCTATGCTCTGGCCCTGAGCAGCGCCGGCGGAGCCATGGAATTTATTCCCGTCGTTGGCCCGCTCGTGGCAGCTTTTGTAATCATCACAATCGCATTGCTCTCGGGTTACCAGCACTGGCTGATTATTCTCATTCTTCTCGTAGCCTGGCGTTTGACCCAGGACTATGTGATCTCGCCCCGCATCATGGGAAAAAGCATGGAACTGCATCCGCTCGCCGCCATATTCGGCGTTCTCGCCGGCGCGGAAATCGCGGGCGTGTTGGGCGTCTACCTTTCCATCCCCGTCATGGCCAGCCTCCGCATCGTGTGGCGGCGTTGGCGTTTGTACGCCGAAAAGAAGCGCTTTGGCCCGTTGAACGAATACACGTTCGGCAGTGATATCGGTACTGGTTCCACACTCTGATCTCCGCGCGACGCGTCCAGTTTGCCGTGGATGCCTGATAAAATTCAGCTTCATTGTATGCAAGCAAAAATTCCAGTCGGTATCCTCGGCGCTACCGGCGTCGTGGGGCAACGGTTCATTCAGCTTCTTGAAGGCCATCCGTGGTTCGAGATCACGTGGCTGGCTGCATCCGACCGCTCCGAAGGCCGTACGTATGCGGATGCCACCCGGTGGCGGCTAAAAACTGCCATTCCGGAAAAAATCGCGCAGATGATGGTCTCGCCCGCTCGCCCGGAAAACGCGCCTAGAGTGATCTTCGCTGCGCTGGATGCTGGCATCGCCGCTGAAATGGAACCGCAGTTTGCCGATGCTGGCTGCGCCGTCATCACCAATTCCAGCGCTTTCCGCATGGATCCTGCGGTTCCGCTCGTCATCCCCGAAGTAAATCCGGATCACATCGACTTAATTTCTACCCAAACTTGGCGGAAAAAGTCGGGCGGTTTCATCGTCACCAACCCCAACTGTTCTGCCATCGGATTAGTGATTGCCCTCGCGCCGCTGCAACGCACCTTCGGAATCGAAACAATCATGGTTGTAACCATGCAGGCGGTGAGTGGTGCTGGCTATCCCGGAGTTCCCTCTCTCGACATTCTGGGGAATGTAGTCCCATACATTTCCAAAGAAGAAGAAAAGATGGAAGAAGAAACGCGAAAATTGCTTGGGGTCTACGAAAATGATCGGATAACTCCAGCGCAATTCGCCATGAGTGCCCAGTGCAATCGCGTTGCCGTCGAGGACGGCCACACCGAGTCGGTATCGATCAAGTTGAGAACTCCAGTAGATGCGGCCAAGATTATTGATGCATGGGAGAACTTCGCCGGTGTTCCCCAGCAGAAGAAACTCCCTACTGCGCCGTCACAAGCCGTCCGATACGCCCGGGAACCAGATCGTCCGCAACCTCGCTTTGATGTGGATTACGGCCGTGGCATGACAACCTCGGTCGGACGGTTGCGGCCATGTGGCGTGCTGGACTGGAAATTCACGGTGCTTTCTCACAACACGATTCGCGGGGCAGCCGGCGCCGCCGTGCTCAACGCCGAACTGCTCAAAGTCAAAGGGCTCTTGGATTGATCCGGGCAAGAAAGCCGCGCTTATGATCGTGATGAAATTCGGCGGCACTTCGGTGGGCGATTCGGCTGCCATCCTTCGCCTCGTTGACATCGTGAAACAACGCTCGCCCGAGCGCCCGGTTGTCGTCGTCAGTGCGATGTCAAAAGCCACCGATCAATTGCTCAGCATGGCGAAAGCCGCAGGCAACGGAGATCGTAAGGGCGCATTGAACCTGTCCAGATCCCTGCGCGAACGACACTACAATACAGCGGGCGAACTTCTAGGCACCGCCCTGTTCACGCAATTTCATGGCGAGCTTGGCGCAGACTTCGAAGCCCTCGATGAACTCTTGCGTGGGATTTCGGCGGTGGGAGAGTTGACTCCCCGCACCACCGACCATGTCGCGGCCTTTGGTGAAATGCTGTCGAGTAAGATCGTGACTGCTGCCCTGAATGCGGCAGGGGTCGCGTCGGTTCTCGTCGATTCCCGTGAGTGCATCGTCACCGACAACTCCCACATGCGAGCAGCGCCGCTATATCCCGAAACCAACGAGCGCTTGGCAAAGAAAGTTCGCCCCCGGCTTGAGCAATCGAAAGTCCCGGTAATGGGCGGGTTCATCGGCGCAACTAAGACCGGCACCACGACGACCATCGGACGAGGCGGTTCGGATTTTTCCGCAGCCATTGTCGGCGCAGGTCTCGACGCAGAGAGAATCGAAATATGGACGGACGTCGATGGCATGATGACGACGGATCCGAATCTCATTCCGGAAGCCCGCAGGATCAAGGTCATTAGCTTCGATGAAGCCGCGGAACTGGCTTACTTCGGAGCCAAGGTGCTCCATCCGGCAACCGTGCTACCCGCCATCCAGAAGAACATTCCGGTGTACGTTCTCAACTCCCGCAATGCGGCGTGTGAAGGAACACGCATCACCGCGCGTGCGCCGCAGTGTCGAAATTTCTTTAAAGCGATTGCCGTCAAGAAGCGCATCACCATCGTGGATGTTGCCGCGCCGCGCATGCTACTTGCGCATGGTTTCCTCCGCGCCATCTTCGAAGCCTTCGACCGGCACGCTGTTCCCGTGGATGTAGTGTCTACCTCTGAAGTAAGCGTTTCGCTCACGGTCGATTCGAATGAGGCGATTCCGGCTCTGGCGGCGGACCTGGCAAAATTGGCGGACGTCAAGTATGAAGGCCGCAAAGCCATTGTGTGCCTGGTCGGTGAAAATTTGCGGGAAATTCCCGGCCTGGCAGCGCGAGTATTCGGCGAGTTGGCGGACGTAAAAATCCGCATGATTTCCCAGGGCGCTTCCGAAATTAATCTTACTTTTGTGATCGAAGAAGATGCTGTACCCGGCGTGGTGCAACGTTTGCACAAGGCATTCTTTTCCGATCTGGATCCGGCCGTATTCGCATGAGCATCGAATAAATCCATGAACCTTTTAATTCTAGGCCGGGGAAAAACTGGATCGCTGGTCGCCGAAGTCGCGCGCGAACGCAGCCACATCGTTACCGTAGCCGGCTCGGCAGATAATGCCGCTGGAGCAGCCTTGTCCAAGGAAAAGCTCGCGGTCATCGATGCGATAGTCGATTTCACCAAGCCCAGCGCCGTCGGCGACAATATCGAGCGTGCGTTACAGGCCGGAAAGCCAATCGTTGTGGGCACGACCGGATGGCTGGCAGAGCTGGCTGGGCTGCGCTCCATGGCTGAAAAAAGCGGAACCGCGCTCCTCTATGCGTCGAATTTTTCGATCGGCGTCAATTTGTTCTATGACATCGTCCGCGATGCAGCTGCCGCGCTGAAACACGACTACTCCGGGCAGATTTTCGAGCGCCATCACGTAGACAAGAAAGACGCGCCTTCGGGAACAGCCTCCACCATCCGGGACCTGGTCCGTGAGAAAACCGGCAAGGAATTGGAAATCACTTCGTTTCGCGAAGGCGAAGTTGTGGGCATGCATGAGCTGGTATTCGATTCCCCCCACGACACCATCTACCTGTGCCATGACGCCAAGTCTCGCCGCGGCTTCGCCGAAGGCGCAATCCGGGCAGCGGAATGGCTGGTCGGGAAAAAGGGCTACTATGAATTTAAAGACATTTGGCGCGAGTTGTAGCTCGCCGCTTTGTTCCGTCGCCGATTCGCGATATCTTTAATCAATGGATCCTCAATCGATGAAACTCCGCGGATGCGGCACCGCGCTGGTCACCCCTTTTAAGACGGACGGCTCGATTGACGAATCCGCCCTGCGCAACCTGGTTAACTGGCAAGTTGAATCGCAGATCGATTTCATCGTCGCTTGCGGTACCACGGCTGAGACGCCAACCCTTTCCCACGACGAGTGGCTGCGAGTCATCGATCTCATCGTTGAGGTTGCGGGCGGACGGGTGCCGATCGTGGCGGGTGCAACCTCTAACTCCACTCAAAACGCCGTGGCCAAAGCCAAAGAAGCTGCTTCACGAGCTGGCGTCGACGCCATCCTCACTGCCTCGCCCTACTACAACAAGCCAACTCAAGAGGGCCAGTACCGCCATTTCCGTGCGATCGCGGAAGCCATCGACAAGCCGATCATCCTTTACAACGTGCCCGGACGCACCAGCGCCAACATTGAACCGGCGACGCTCGCGCGCCTCAGCGAAGTGGCCAACATCGCAGGCGTCAAGGAAGCCAGCGGCAACATCTCCCAGATCGCAGACGTATGTAACGCCGTACCGGAGACGTTCCTCGTTTATTCCGGCGATGACGCAGTCACACTTCCCGTGATCGCGCTCGGCGGGGTTGGAGTCATTTCGGTTGCGTCGAACGAAATTCCCCGGGAAATGGCGGAGATGACTCGCGCAGCTCTCGCCAACGATTGGGAAAAAGCTCGCAGCATCCATCGCAAATATCTGCCGCTCATGCAGGCAAACTTCATCGAGTCGAATCCCCTGCCAGTGAAGGCCGTGCTCGCGATGATGGGAAAGATTGAAGAAATCTACCGTCTGCCCATGCTTCCCATGCGACGGGATATGCGGTCAAAGCTGCAACGAGTTGCGATCGACGCCGGCCTGCTCGCTAAACCAGCCGCCCCCGCGCCACCTTCTCAGTTCTACATTTACGAAAGTTGGATTGGCGGCCCGCACAAGGCGCAGCTTCATCGGTCTTCCTGTCCCCAATGCAACCAGGGCAAAGGCCGCCCTGCAGGCCATGATGCCAGTCAGTCCCGCTGGCACGGCCCCTATCCCTCCGTCGGAGAAGCCCGTGACGCATCGCACCAACTGGCAGGGATCTTGATTCGCAGCGAGTGCAAGTGCGCCGCGTGACGCATCGAAATGGAAAAGCTTAGAGCCGATATCGAGCGTCTCGCTGCTCTGGGCGACATTGGCCAGGATCCGCAGGCTCGACAGGTGTTTCTCGTCTTCCGCGATGCTCTGACTGCCGGAAAAATCCGCGCAGCCGAAAAAATCGGCGATGATTGGACCGTCAACGTCTGGGTGAAGCAAGGCATCCTGCTCGGTTTTCGCCTGGGCCAACTCGTGGAAACCGGTAGCGAATCGTGTCTTACGTTCGTGGACAAGGACACCTTCCCTGCGCGCAAATTTACCGTCCACGATCGCGTTCGCATCGTCGCCGGCGGATCGTCGATCAGGCAGGGGTCGTACGTGGCACCGTCGGTGATTTGCGCCCCGCCCATGTTCATCAACACCGGTGCCTACGTCGACGAAGGCACCATGGTGGACTCCCACGCGCTGGTCGGCTCCTGTGCGCAGATCGGCAAGCGTGTGCACATTAGCGCGGCCGCGCAGGTAGGAGGCGTGCTTGAACCAGTCAACGCCTCCCCTGTTGTCATCGAGGACGACGTGTTGATCGGCGGCAATTGCGGGATTTACGAGGGCACAGTCGTTCGAGCGCGCGCTGTGTTGGGAGCAGGTACGATCCTCACCCGATCCACCGCGATTTACGACATCGTCAACGGCGAAGTCTATAGAGCTACTGACGACAAGCCTCTCGAAGTTCCACCGAACGCAGTTGTCGTTCCGGGATCGAGGGCGATTCGCAGAGGCAAAGCCGAAGAATGGGGTTTATCGATCTACGCCCCAGTCATCATTAAATACCGGGACGAAAAAACCGATCAACGAATCGAACTGGAAGAATTTCTACGCTGATCGCGTGAAGTTTGATTCGTGCGGGTTGGGCAGTACCAGCGCTTCGGCATCGGCCTCATTTCGCAATTTCAGGTGCCTCTCTCGAAAGTGCGCTTGAGCGCGCCGTCCCCATGTACGTACGAAGTAGTAGTTCAGCCCCGCTCCAATCACTGAACTCGTCACCGGGATCAAGCGTCCTGCCCACTTTTCGACTACCTCGACGCTGGCGCGCGCGGCGATTCGCTGAATGACTCGTGGAATAAACCGGTTGATCACTTCTTTTTCGACCAGGTCGCGGCTGATGTCAACACCCGCCGCAGTTGCTGCCGCGATCCAAAGCTCTGATGTTTCCTGGTCGGTGCAATATTCGAATCCGTAAACCAAGCTCAGTTTTTGGATCGTCCTCAAAGTGATCGCAGAAAGAATGCCCAGATCGGGCACAAGCGTTAGCGCTCCGCCAAATCCAAGTCCTGCACCTTCAGCCGCCGCAACTTTCATTCCGCCGCGAATAACGTCCGCAGCCACGGCATCGAGATCTTCCACTCGTAAAGAGCGTATCCCGTCGTAGCTCGCTATCGGCAGCCCGTAACCGGCACGTAACTGCACGAGGAACCGTGAAGGATCGACCTTGACGGTATCGTAGGCCTTCTGAAAGCCGCGCTGAATCGCGCTTTCGACCCGACGCTGCATCCACGACTTTGGGGAAATGCTTAACATTACACTTGCTTGGTTGGATGCCGATCCAGCCACTAGCGGCGGGGTTTTCTGTCTCTTCGCTGTGCTACGATCATACCTTCTTATGGCAAGTGGAAAATTGCACATCGTGCCGCTTGGCGGCATGGGCGAATTTGGCATGAACTGCATGGCGATCCGCTGGAATGACGACATTATCGTCGTCGACGGCGGATTGATGTTCCCCGAAGCCGAATTGCTCGGGGTTGACATCGTAGTCCCGGACATCTCTTACCTGATCGAGAACCGTCATCGGGTCAAGGCCATCATCCTCACTCACGGACATGAAGATCACATCGGCGCCATGCCGTGGATTTTGTCCGAACTGAACATCCCCGTATGGGCCACCGAATTCACTCTGGCTTACGTTGAAGACAAACTTGAAGAACACGGACTGCTTGACGACGCACATCTCAATGAAATGCGAGCCGACGAGCGCTTCACGATCGGCCCTTTCACCATCCATCCGTTGCAGGTCACTCACAGCCTGGTGGATTGCGTAGCTTTGGCGATCCATACGCCGATCGGCGTTCTCATTCACACCGGCGATTTTAAAGTCGATCCCACGCCAACCGACAATCGGCTTTTCGACCTTCACGGGTTCGCGGAATATGGAAAGACCGGCGTTCTCGCATTATTTCAGGATTCGACCAACGTCGAACGCAAGGGTTACACGCCCAGTGAGCGATCGGTGCGGCGTAAGTTCGATGAAGTGTTTGTCCACACCCAGCGACGGCTCTTCATCTCGTGTTTCTCTTCGTCCATTCACCGCATAAAGCTCGCTGTTGAAATGGCTTCGGAGCATGGCCGCAAGATCGCTTTTGTGGGCCGCTCCATGAACAATTCCGCGGAGATCGCTGAGGATCTCGGCTACATAGAAATTCCACCCGGTCTGCTCATTCATCCGGGCGAGATGAAAAACTTCCCGCCGGAAAAAGTCTGCGTCATGATCAGCGGCACCCAGGGCGAGCCCATGTCCGCGCTTTCCCGGGCGGCCGTTGACAATCATAAGCACGCTAAAATCGAAAAGGGGGATACCGTCGTTCTCTCGTCGCGCATCATTCCCGGCAACGAGAAAGCGATTTACCGCGTGATTGACCACCTTTTTCGCCGCGAAGCGCACGTCATCTATGACGACGGATCGTATCCGCCCGTGCACGTAAGCGGCCACGCTAGCCAGGAAGAATTGCGCCTGATCATCAACTTGGTGAAGCCGAAATATTTCATTCCCATCCATGGCGAGTACCGCCAGTTGAAACTGCATGCCGAACTTGCCGGAGCCATGAAAGGCTCGGTCGGCAAAGTCATGCTGATCGAAAGCGGCGACGTGCTAGAGATCGACGAATCCGGTGCCCGCAAAGCAGGCCGCGTCAATGTTGGCCGGGTCTGCATCGATTCGGGTTCACGCACTGACGTGATTCAGGATCTGATTGTGAAAGACCGCCGCCATCTTAGCGAAGATGGCATCGTGCTGCCCATCATCGCCATCCACAAGCTCACCGGCAGGGTGGAAACGACTCCAGAGATCGTGACGCGCGGCTTCTCCGCGGGTGAAGACGGTTTCGTTGCCGGCGCCCGCGCAGTCGTGACTCAGACCCTCGACATGTCCAGCAACGAAGAGAAAGCCGACTACGGTGTAATCAAAGAAAAAATCCGGACCGACTTAAAGCGCTACATCTCGAAGCAGACGCAGAAGCGCCCACTGGTGATGCCGGTCATTCTCGAAATCTGATTGACCGAATTTACAACTGATTCCGATGCCGATTTCAACCTTTATCGGTACCAGCCTCGACGGTTTCATTGCTCGGAAGAACGGCTTGTTCGACTTCCTGCCTGAAGGCGGTGGCGAACCCCACGGCTATACGGAATTCATGGCGAGCGTGGATGCTCTTGTCATCGGCCGAAACACTTTTGAGACCGTGCTGGCTTTTCCGCAATGGCCATACGGCGACAAGCGCGTCGTTGTCCTAAGCAGCAGCACACTTGATCTTTCCTCCATGCGCGGCGTGGTCGAACAAATGTCAGGCTCGCCAAAGGAGATCGTCGCAGCACTGGCTGCGCGGGGCATCCGCAACCTCTACATCGACGGCGGAATCACCATTCAACGCTTCCTTCGCGATGGAGCCATTGATCGCCTTATCATCACCCGTGTGCCGGTTCTCATCGGGGAAGGCATACCTCTGTTTGGATCTGTTCCGCGCGATCTGAAGCTGCGCCATATCGCGACGCAAATTTATCCGAGCGGGTTGGTGAAGAGCGAATATGAAGTGGTTAAGCTTGTATAAATTCTTCAATGAAAAAATCAAGCGCCACATTTACCCCAAGAGGCCGCCTGGTAATCCCTATCAACCTTCGCCGCGAGCATGGGATCGCTGTCGGAACGCAGGTTCATTTTCTCGAAGACGAGTTCGGTCGTATTTTATTGCAACCTGTGAGCGATACCTTAATCGACGCGTTGATGGGTTGTCTGTCGCAGGGTCCAGACCTGCTTGCCAATTGGAAAGCCGAACGTAGCGTGCGAATAAAAAGCGATCCTATGACCCTACCTGCAATTCCCATCGCCGCAGGTCAAGCGTCTCAAAACCTGATCAATCAACCAGCGGGTTTGCCCAACGCAGCCCTGGAAAACGCGCAAAATCCCGGTCAGCGGTGTAGAGCACTGCTCCATTTTCAAGTGCTAGAGCCGCGATCGCAGCGTCAGTCGCTAACGGTCCCGAAGCCTGCCCTTCTTCGACCATCTTGCGGAGCAATCGCCAGTAACCTTCACCGGGAGCGAGGACTCGAACGCTGGGTTGTTTCAACCATTCCTCGACCTCCTCAACCGCCGTGCGAATGCTCCGGCTTCCGGGAAGCCTGACATTCGTGCTGATGCGGAGGAACGCCACGACGGTCTGCCAAGGCAGTCCGACCGGATCGGTTCCGGAAAACAATGTTTCGACGCATCTCCGCGCCTTTTCATGCTGGGGCGAAGCGATCCCATACGCGTAGAGCAGGATGTTTGCATCCAGAACGATCACTTGTGATACGGCCCTTCCAAAGCCTCAATCAGTTCCTCCACATTGTCAAAGCTGTATCCTTCAAGTGGACGCAATCCCCAGGGCTTAACCACAAACGGCTTCGCCGTGAGCTGCTTTGATTTCGTCAGCCCTAATCGAAGGAAATGATTCACAACGTGTTTGAAGGATTCTCCAGACTTTCGCGCTTCCTTTGTGAGTTGCGCGGCAACATCGTCTTCTAAGGTCAGGGTGGTTCGCACATCATGATGCTACCGATAACGGCATCATTATGTCAACAGTTCCTTGAGCCTCAATCTGTAGCGTTCGGAGAATGGGATCTTTTGCACCTCGGTAACCCTTCTATAATGGTTGCTGCTTAATGATCTCCTTGACCGATCTTCGCGACGCGCAGGGACGTATCGAGGGCGTTGCCGCCCGCACCAAACTCATTGAATTTCCATTGCAATCCGGCGACTCCCGCCAACTGTTCTTGAAGCCGGAAAACCTTCAGCCCATCGGCGCCTTCAAACTGCGTGGAGCCTACAACAAAATCGCCTCGCTCTCTAAAGTCGAACAAGCGCGCGGAGTCATCACGTACTCCAGTGGCAACCACGCGCAAGGCGTGGCCTATGCTGCACGAGCTCTTGGAGTAAAGGCCGTGATCGTGATGCCGAACAACGCGCCTGCGGTCAAGCGCGACGCCACCGCCGCGTTAGGGGCGGAGATTGTCACCGTCGGCCCCGGCAGCCTTGAGCGCCAGGTGAAAGCTGAAGAGCTCGCGGCGGAGCACGGCTATGTGATCGTGCCGCCTTACAATGACGAACACATCATCGCCGGACAAGGCACCATGGGACTGGAAATCCTCGAAGACTTACCCAACGTTCAAACCGTGCTCGCACCCGTCGGCGGCGGCGGGATGTTAAGCGGCATTGCCACTGCCATCAAGTTAAGCGAGCCGTCGGTGAACGTGATCGGCGTCGAACCGGAGCTTGCAGCCGATGCGCAAGCCAGTCTGCGCCGGGGCGAGATTGTTCACTTCCCTGCCGACCAGGTTTCTCGCACATCCGCCGATGGTCTGCGCACCCAAAGTATCGGCGCAATCAATTTCGAGCACATCAGGAAGTACGTGGACGACATCGTCGCCGTCACCGAAGACGAGATTCGCCAAGCCATGCGGCAACTCGCCCACAACCCAAAGACAGTCGCAGAGCCCAGCGGAGCGGTCGCCGTCGCCGCATTTCTATTCCACGCCGATCAGTTACCCAAAGCGAACATCAATGTCGCCGTCATTAGCGGCGGCAATGTCGATCCCTTCTTGCTGGATGAGATCATGCGTGAAACCGCGAGCGCCGCAAGATGAAAATCTTTTCAACCTTTGTGTGCGCAATTTTATTCGCGCTCTCCCTTCCGTCGATGGCGGAGACGGTCCGTGCCGCTTCCATCCGCGTAGTCCCCATCTATCTGTCTCCAGACTCGAACTCCGCGAAACTAGCAGAGGTTGATCGTGGGCGCGAACTGATCGTGCTCGACTCCACTCCCGGCTGGGTCCATGTCGAAGCTCTTCTCACCACGCCCGCGCGCGACGAAGCGGACATGGAAGACGCTCCGCCGAAAACCGTAACCGGATGGCTTCAGGATAAAGCAGTGGTCCGCAGCAACACGCCCAACGGCGACCGCGTTCTCTATGGCGAAGCCGTCGATTCCGAAGATCAGGCCAGCCGCAACCACGGACGCCGCGGCGCAGCCCAGGACGCTATGCGTCTTTATTTCCGCGTCGCCGACTACTTCCCCACTTCGCCACTGGCAGCCGAGTCACTTTACCGTTCGGCCGACATCCGCTGGCAGATTGAGAAGAGCGACATCATGTCGCGACCCTCTGCCAAGGAACAAGACCCCATGCTTCGCGGGCACATGGACGAAAGCTTCATGCGCGATGTCGTCAAGAAATATCCGGGGACGAAATGGGCCGATCTCGCCGCCTTTCACCAGATCGAGAACAAACTTTGCGGGGACTGGCAAGGTCAGCCTAAATGTCCCGAGAAAGAAGCGGACATTTACGAGAAGTTTGCGGCGGATCATCCCCAATCGCCGGTCGCCGCGGAAGCACTCTACGATGCGGCCTGGCGGCGGGCCGCTCTAATCGAAATCTACAGAACGGACGAGCAGCCGAAAAAGTCCGACGACGCAAAATTCAAAGCGACCACGCTCACCCAGAAAATTCTCACGCAGTTCCCTCAATCCGACTGGGCTCCACGCGCGCAGCGCCTGCAATTCCTCATCGAGCAAGGCGTCCCCACTTATGGCAGCGAACAAGACTAGTGCCAACGCACGGGAGGCACACGGAATCCAAGCAGCGGGCGAGTTTCATAACACCGACGAAATCTGGATGGAGGAAGCCCTTCGCGCCGCGCAGCGCGCGCTCGACGCGGGTGAAGTTCCGGTCGGGGCAGTCGTAGTTCATCAAGGACAAATCATCGGACGCGGCTGGAACCGCAACCTCACCGATAGCGATCCTTCAGCCCACGCGGAAGTTGTAGCATTGCGCGAAGCCGGGAGCCGTCTCGGCAATCATCGCCTGGGCGATTGCGCGCTGTTTGCTACAATTGAGCCGTGCGCAATGTGCGCTGGCGCGATCATCCACGCCCGCATCAAACGCCTGATTTACGGCGCGGCGGACGCAAAAGCGGGAGCGGTGCAGTCCGTGCTCGAAATCATTAACCACCCCCAACTCAACCACCGGATGGAAGTGAGGCAGGGAGTCTTGGCAGGCCGTTGCGCGGAAATGTTGCAAGCATTCTTTCGCGAAAAGCGAATCTGAATTTTGAGTTTTTTGTGGATTTTTTGACTGACCACTGGCCACAAGCCACCAGCCATTGGTTCCAATCGGAGAGGTGCGTGAGTGGTTGAAACGATCCGCCTCGAAAGCGGACATACCTTAACGGGTATCGTGGGTTCAAATCCCACCCTCTCCGCCATATTTTCAATAAGTTACTAGGTTCGCCTGCCGTTAAACCTGCCGTTAAGAGCGAGGCCAGCCACTTTCGAGTTAGCCTGAACCATTTCATCCGTCACGCAACTGCCGTAGGTATCCATCGTTGTGACGATGCTTGCGTGCCGCATCATCTGCTGCTGCACGCCAATCGAAGTCCACACTTACCGCTCGTTGCTGGACGCAGTAGGGGCGCATTGCGTGCGGAGTAACGGGTCCGATGCCAGCATCCTTCCCTGCACGCCTGAAAATTTTCAGAACATGAGGGTAAGACCTGGCAGCCGGCCCAGTTGAACGGGCGATGCGAATATCCAGTCAGCGCCTTCTGCGAACTGGGTAGATTGCTTCCACGCTGCCAACAGCGTGAGCGTATCGGCGCTGACGGTGATTAGCTTTCGCGATTTGTCGGTTTTGACATCGTCCACATTCTGCCGGGAACAAATGGGCAATAGGAGCGGTGCTCGTCCTCGCAGTTACCTTATACGTCTGCCTTCGCCATACAGTTGTACGACTCGCAGTACCGATATAAAAAGCGGATTCCTCGCTTCGCTGGTGTAAGACAAGGTTTGAACGGCTCCGTTTGTCAACCGTTTTACTTTGTAAGGTGGTCGGGGTTCCATCCCTGCTCGTACTTGGGTGCGAACGCTGCATACTCCCGTCCGAAATTGATGACTTCGTGGCGTGCTGCCATTGATGTTGCGTTAGCGGCAGAGCAACGTCGCATAGTTTCAGAGTCCAACGTAGTGTTCTTGAGTGCCTGTTCCATCTCGTTGCCGACACTCCACAGGGTATTGTATGAGGTTTGCGCGTGTGCCCGGATCGCCCGTTTCATCGCCGTGAGCGCGTTCCACTGATACAACGATAGAACGCCAAACACGATTGTTCCGACGGTGCCAATAGCTGAAATTGCATCCATATTTTCGATACTAGCAAATGCGGGCGATTTGGGTAGTGGCTGAGCCCCGCGATGGAACGTGGGCTGGCCAATCATGTTTGGAGTGTGGAAGAATCGGTGGGACTATTGGAGACGAAAGCAGCGGGAGCGACGACATGAGGTTCTGGGTTTTGCTAGCGGCGGTCGTTGGATACCACGTTCACGATCTGTGGACTTTCCTGATTATCTGGAAGCACTACCGCCCTGAATATACGGGTATGGTCGTTTATGCCATTTTTTCTCCGGGATGGTTACTTTTCCACTCAAGCCTCTTTATAGGGTTAGCCAACGCTGTGACTTACGGACTGATCGCCTACCTTGTGTTGCTGACCCTCAACAAATTCCGGCGACCTTCGAGTTCAACTTGAGCCACTACGGGCGAGAGGGAACCCTCCTCAATCTGAGCAATGTCGTACACAACGAACCCGCCTGCACCTGCAGCGGCACCAGCCCCGCGACAATTCCGACGAATCGTTCTATGGAACCGCGCAAGGAGTTGGTAGAGGCACGCCCTATACTCTTGAAAACTTTGGCCTTGATTTGGAACCATGTTGGCGTAGATGCCAGACTACACTCGCTGTTAAGGCGCAACAAAGAATCGTCAAAAGCTCACCTCCAACGGACTGAATTGATTCTGACAATCGGGCTCGTAGTAAGCTTGTTCCTGAATTGAAGAGCAAGATTCCAGGAACCCAACATAGAATTGCAATAAGGATAGGTTTGGACTTCTGAAAGAAACCGACAAAAGCGCCAACCACCATACCTGCTAAAGGATTCGCAACCAGCCGTAACATGAATATGCCCCGCGAAATTTCTTGTGGACTCACAGCAACACCAGCATGCAAGCCCGGATTGTATCGGTGCACGACAATTGAATCAAGATTTGGGATCAGCGCGGCGGCAATGACACCCGAACACAACTGCGACAGGAAAATACCAGCTATCAGTACAACGGCTGTGCGCAAGATTTTACGAATCCGTGACGTCGAATTAGGCGATGTTGTTGACACATGTTCCTCCAACTAAATCCGTCGATGCGTTCATTGTGGCGATGTAGCATCCAGAGACATTCGAAAGCTTTTTGGCACGCCCAATTCTGAAAAAAATTAGAGCGTTGAACATTGTTCCAACCTGCACTGGAACAATTTGCCGGACTGCCTGAAGCGGCGGCTTGCGCCTGGCATTGCTCAGCATCATAAAGTAACTTCATGGGGTCTTGGTTTGTATTGTCGCTATTCGAATTTTCAAATGTTGGCGTTCCGCAATCACTAATTGCGACCGCGCAGACTCCGCGATCGATCCAGTCTTTAGTTTTTCGACCACCTTCCAAGGTCCATCCCCGCCCGCGACCAAATCACCGTTGCCCGAACTCAGCCGCTGGCGGATGGTAGTCCTAACTCCACTCACGCGAAAATTAAAACCGTGCGAGTGAAAACTCTTGCTCGTGTTGCACCTGCCATTAACGTGCCGTTAAGAAATACTTGCACTGCCTTACACGGTTTAGAATGCCATCCAACGCCCTGTAAGTTGTTGAGTTGCGGTTTCGAGGTGTTTTCAAATCCCACCCTCTCCGCCATTAACTTTGTGGTGTCATCTCACGAGTCTTTCGCTGGCACTCGACTTAAAAACAAAAACGCCAGCAACTAGGAATGCTGGCGTTTCGTTCGACTTAAACTTGTGAAGCCTTCAGTCCTTAACCTGGTTCGTGACGTTGGCGCTCGTCAAAAATTAACCAGCGGACTCTCCCGTTGCAGACAAGTTAACTCGAACTCGTTTTTCAATCAATTCGGATGATGCTGTATCCCGTGCAAGGAAAACCCCGATTCTTACTCGTGTGGTCTTCCCTTTTATCACAATGGGTTAGCAGTGCGCCGCCACATCGCCGTCACTTTTTTAGTTGACCAAGCCTTTTCAAACCCAAACAGAAAAGAACAGCCGTACGCAAGGCGAACCCCGAAATACCCGAAATACCGATGTTCGATTCGGCCCGAACTGTGGTCAAATGGCTCCGATAATCTCACAATCCTTGGCCTCATTCGTTTCGAGGTGAAGAATGCCGAAAAACATCGTCATCTGTTGCGATGGCACCGGAAACAGCTTTGACCATCCGGAAAACGACTCCAATGTCGTTAAGCTCTACAACACCCTCGACATCGGCCCCACGCAGATTGCCTACTATCATCCCGGCGTGGGCACGATGGGTGCGCCGACGGCGCGAACGCGCCTCGAGAAGGAATGGACGCGCGCCAAGGGCCTCGGCTTCGGGTCAGGACTGCTCGACAACGTTGCCGACGCTTATCGCTACCTAATGGACAAGTTCGAGGCTGGCGACCAACTTTTTCTTTTCGGCTTCAGTCGCGGCGCGTACACCGCCCGCGCGATTGGCAGCTTGCTTCACGTTTTCGGATTGCTCGAAGGCGGCAACGAAGGCCTCATCCCCTACATTTTGCGGTTGTACGCCCAGCGCACCAAAGAAGCGAAACAGACGACACCAACCTTCAGCACGGAAGATAATTTTAAGTATTCATTCTCGCGCGAGGTCGACGTCTATTTTTGCGGGCTGTGGGACACCGTCAGTTCCTATGGTTGGATTAACTCCCCGATTGACTTACCTTTCGCCGGGCAAAACCCAATCATTCGTATCGGACGCCACGCGATCTCCATCCACGAACATCGCTGTTGCTTTCAGGCTAACCTCTGGGGTCCTGCTCTTCCGAACCAGGATATCCGGCAGGTCTGGTTTTCTGGCGTGCATGCGGATGTCGGCGGTAGCTATGACGAAAAGGAGGCTGGACTCTCGAAGGTCACGTTGGAATGGATGCTGGTTGAGGCGCAAGGTGCAGGGTTGAAGCTGGATCCGAACCGCGCCAATATCGTTCTAGGCCGATTACCGGTTCCGGCCCCGTTTTTGCCTCCGTACGTCCAACCTGACGCTAAAGCAACGCTTCATGAGTCGCTGGTAAAAGCCTGGTGGCTGCTGGAATATTTTCCCCGCCACGATCCCAGGCATGAGGATCGAACATGGTGCTTTCCTCAAGGGAAATGGATACGCAAGATACCTGAGGGAGCGCTGATTCACCAGAGCGTACTAGATGGAGGCTATGCCACTAATCGGCTGCCGCAACAATACCTGACCGAGCCATGGAAGCCATTCCCTCCGGCGACATAGTTATCTCTACCCGCGCTAGCACCGACAAGTTCGATACAATCCTTGAATGCGAAAACTTCAAGGGTTAGAGAACATCGTGATCGAATTGCGGGAAGAGCGCAAAAATCTGGTAA
Organism: Terriglobia bacterium; assembly: GCA_963771505.1. Lineage (GTDB taxonomy): Bacteria > Acidobacteriota > Terriglobia > Terriglobales > Acidobacteriaceae > JAJPHW01. The sequence goes on along the minus strand of CAVYTO010000002.1, from coordinate 20,075 downwards.
ACAATCTCCGGCATGTCGATGCAGCGCTGGCCGTGTTGGGCAAGCTCGAAGAGGGCAAATTTGCCACGGAGTCGAGGCGTGGTCGATCGACAGCAGGCCGACACCACTCCGCAAGCAGCGGAGCCGGCGCAAAGAGAAAAAGAGCAGCGCGCAAGGGACGTCCGATGTCTGCGGCGGTCAAGGCCAAGCTGAGGGCCGCTTACGCAGCGAACCATCCCGGCTGGAAACCAAAAAGGTAGGTTTCGCAACTCGCACGCTCAAGCCGAATTCGCCTACATTTGGGCGGGTTCGGTCGGGTCGGGTTCGCGCACAGGCGCGTCCGGATTCTCGGGTCCCTCGGGTGGTTCGCGCACCGGCGAAGGGCTTGGGTCCGGGAATTGACGAAGTTTGATTGTCATAGTGGAGTTGAGATGCGGATCCGCCCTGGCGGGTCGTCCGGTTGCTTGTTGGCTCGAAACGATTTTCAACTCTTCCCTGTGTCGATGACTGAACCAAACGTCTCTTGAATCATGCTTTCTCTCTCCAAAGTGCTGTCGTTGAGCCCGGATACGGCAAAGCTGGCGCTGCGCGAAAGCGCTATTCGTAAGCTCGGTCTGGAAGTAAAGTCCGTCGATAACCCTGGACAAGCGCGATTCGAGATCGAGAGGGGAATCTTCCAGGTATTCGTTAGCAGCCGCCTGGTGTCCGATATTGTTAATCAAGATTTAATGCGCTTATTCCGGCAGCGTGGCGAAGCTGGCGTTCTCATAATATTCGTAGACTCTGAGATCGTTGCTGGAAGAGCGCCCTTTCTCTCTGAGGTAGACTTCGTCCTGACCGCGGCGGACGATCCGCAAGGAATTGTCGAAGCCTTGGAATCGCGTGTGCAGGGCTCAATCAAGAAAACCGCAGTCCCGCAGGAATAGCCGGTAAGCAGTGAGTTTTAAGGCGACCGCTCTTCTCCGGCGCGGGCGTAAGCCGTTTAGAGTTCTTTCCCCACTTCCCCGTAAGGGACTAATTCGAAGCGAAAAAACGCCGATAGACGGGTTGACGGTGGTTGCAAAGACGGGCGGAGCAGCCTAAGCGTCCCTTAATTCTAATAGCTTCCCTCCCCGTTCTAGTTTGGAGCCATGGCCCATGAGTGAAGGCGAGATTATCCAGGATTTCTTGGGCGTAAGCAGTGAAAACCTTGATCGTCCTGACCGCGAGCTGGTAGGTCTGGAAAACAATCGCAATGACAAAGCCGCTTAGCAGCCTTGCCAACGAAAGTGTTAGCCGCCTGACGAGAAACCGGGCCCAAAACGCTGACCGCGGACTTAGAACGGCAGCGGTGGAGGCCAGAGCATGAACGCCACCGGAATTCAAGCCGCCCCTCCAAAAGCGCCACGTAAAGATACCGAAAAAATTGACCCTGTTTATCTCCAGATTCGCGATCTCGTCTATAAGACATCCGGTATTTTTCAACTGGAAGAGAAACTCTATTTGCTCGTCGACGGCTGCGGACGGCGAATGAAACAACTCAATGTTCGAACGGCGCGCGAATACTGGGAATTTCTGACGGCCACTGCCAGCCGCGATGTCGAACTTCGCCAACTTTTGAACGAGCTGACAATCGGCGAAACCTGCTTGTTCCGCTGCCCGCCGCAGCTCGATGCGTTGCACAAAGTCATTCTCCCGGAGTTAATCGCCGACAAAACCAAACAAATTAGCAAGCGAATCAGGATATGGAGCGCCGGCTGTTCCACCGGCGAAGAGCCCTACACTCTGGCGATGAATTTGCTTGAGGCCAGCGAAAAGATCCTTAAAGGCTGGACTGTCGAAATCCTGGCCACCGATCTCAATGACCGCTCCGTAGAGGCGGCGAAAGCAGGCGTTTATGGGGCTTATGCTCTGCGTTCAACTCCCCCGCACTACACGCGAAAATACTTTTCTCCCGCCGAGGACAAGAAGCTTCAGATCCGTCCGGAAGTGAAAAAGCTGATTACATTTAGTCGCCTCAACCTGCAAGACGATTCGCGGCTGCTATCCATGAAGGGCATGGACCTGATTTTCTGCTGCAACGTACTGATCTATTTCGATGGCCCCTCGAAGTCGAAAGTCGTTGACCATTTTTATACCAACCTCAATTCTGGCGGCTATTTCTTCTTGGGCACTTCGGAATCGCTAATGAAATTGAATGACAAATTTCACCTCATGCACTTTCCCGGAGCGATCGGATACTGGAAACCTTCTCTCCAGAACGGCAAAATATGACCAGCAGCGTAAGCGATCGCATTCGAACCAGCGTGGACAAAATCGAAACCACGCCTACCGTTCCGGCGGTTTTGCTGCCCCTGCTCAACATGCTCAGCACACCGCCCGACGACGCCAAGTTCGACGAGATTGTTCGCCTGGTCTCTTACGACAGCATGATCTCGGCTCAGTGCCTCAGAGTCGCCAGTTCGCCGCTGTTTTGTCTGGCCCATCCTCCCAAGTCGATCGCTGGGGCCGTCATGGCGCTGGGCCTGCGGCGGGTCGAAGCGATCTTGTTGACTTGTTGCATGTCGAACGCATTTCCATCTGCGAAGTGGGCTTTGGATCCCAGCACTTTTTGGAAGCATTCTCTCGGTTGCGCCATGGTTTGCAGAAAAATAAGCGAGAGGCTCGCTTGTGCCGACGGCGAGAAAGCTTACATGGCCGGGCTCTTGCACGATTTGGGGTTCGTCGTTAATTGCACGGCATTCCCCAAGGAATTTGCTTCAGCGCTGGAGTTCGCCCAGCGGGAAGGCATTCCGCTTGACCGGGCAGAGCAACACTCCATGGGATTTACTCACTGCGACACGGGCGTGGCCCTGGCTGAAAAGTGGGACCTCGCAGACGATCTGACTGAAGCAATCGGGCGTCACCATTCCCCGGACGAACTTGGCACCGCTCAGGATCTTGTCGCGATCGTACATCTGAGTGACTTACTGTGCCGGATGCGCGGCCTTGGCTATGGCTACTACGAAAATCAGAAAGTAAGCCTGACTGATGATCCTTCATGGGCCGTGCTTCTCGCGACACATCCGGATCTGGGAAACCTTGATGTTGTCCGATTCACCTTTGAACTCGATGAGGCGGTGACAGAGATATCCGAAACTGTGGGTTCGATTTTTGGCGGATCGCATCGAAACTAGGACAACCAGGGCAGCCAGGGTTCTCAACGATCAGGGTCACGCTTACCGGCTGGAAGCCAGGCCTGAAGACTGGATTTAGTCGTGCAGTTGCAGTGTGATAACCAGCGGTTTTTGTTCAAACAGAAAGCGCACTTCGATTTCGCGTGAGTCGACTGGGGAATGCATCCGGTAGTCGTTCCCGGTGATGACAGTAGGCACCGACAACATGCAGCCGTCCCCAAGGCCGAAAATTTTGTTCTTAAAATTGCCGGCGATCATATTGCATACTTCGCCGAACGCGTCGCACCTCTCCGGCCCGCCATCAGCAGGCTCGACGCCTAGCATCTTTGCGGCCATCATTGTGGCTGCAGCACGATCGCACCGCACACTCAATACGCCGCAAATCTTCCCTGCCAGCCCAACCATGGACGTCATGTCCAGAGCCTCTTGAGGAGGCGATGTGGAAACCGTCAGCTTGCAGTTCAACATCAATTGGAATACTTCTTCCGCCGAGGTCTCCAGGATCGGTCCCCACGTGTGGTGCCCGTCGGCCGCGACTTCAGGGTGCGCGCTTGCCTTCATGCCTTCACCGCCAGTAGCGGAACGATGTGTTCCCTGACCTGATCTGGAGTGAACGGTTTGCGGATATAACCGCGCGCGCCCAACGAGATGGCCTTGACCACATGGGCTTCACTGCCTTCAGTCGTAATCATTACAACTGGCGATTCCTTGATCTTTCCCGTCGCCGCGAGCTTGTCGATAAATTCCAGGCCGTCCATGACTGGCATGTTGATATCGCACAGGATCAGGTCAACCTGGTTCTCGGCAAGCAACGCCAGCGCTTCCGCGCCGTTTCCCGCCTCAAATACTTTGCCGATTTCAATTCCCGCCTGGCGTAAGGATCTTTCGATGATTTTTCGCATCACCGATGAGTCGTCAACGATTAGAGCGCGTATGTTATCCATGCTTTTGGTTTTCTCGAAGAGTAGTAGATATTTGGTTGTTATCTGCAAAGCATGTCGGCAGAATCGTATCGAGACTTTACTTTCTACCCGTGCCTCACTTCATTCTCGTCGCCGTTTAGCCATAACAAGATTGAGAGCAACATTCCTCCCCATAGCGATCACGGACATATATAGCCGGATGCAATGACCGAGATGGCACGGGAGCCGCGTCCGCAATCGTCCACCCCCATGGCGCATGGTTCGCTATCGTCGGAGTGGGGCTGACCCTAAACGCCCGCCACGGAGCAGCATATGCGCATCGAGTCTTCGCACAGAACCGCAGACCAATCTCACCCACCCAAAGCGCTTTCCCGGCGCGCTCTAATGTGCGCCTGCATGTTGACTCAGATCCTCGCGATCACTATTTCTTTCATGGCAGCCTCTAGTTCGGCGTCCGAAGCCGCGACCGACATCGTCGACAAATCGGTCAAGCCGGGGGACAGTTTTTACCGGTACGCCAACGGATCGTGGGTCACAAACGCAATCGTGCCGTCAGGCCACACATCCGTCGACACGCGTACAGAAGTTAACCAGAAGACCCACCAACGCGTTCGCGAACTGGTTCAGAACGCGGCCACTGCCCGCGCTGCAAAAGGTAGCATCGAGCAACAAGTGGGAGATTACTATGCCAGTTTTGTGAATCAAGACAGCATCGACGCCCGGAAGCTTCGTCCCATCGGCAGCGAACTCGCAACAATCTCGGCGATTCGCGACAAGCACGTTATCGCGGCATATCTCGGATCAACCCTGAACGTCGAAGTCGACGGACTCGACGGAAACGCCGATCACATTTTCGGCATGTGGATCAACCAAGGCTTCGATGACGCGGATCATAATGTTGTTCACCTGTGGCAGGGTGGTCTGGGCTTGCCCGGCCCTACCGATTACACCGATCAAGCTCCGAAAGCGCAAGAACGGCGCAAACTCTACGAAACGCATATCGCAAACATATTGCAAACGGCGGGCGTTAGCGACTCACAAAACAAGGCTGCGCATATTCTGGCATTGGAAGTCCGCATTGCACAATCCTTTGCTCCCGACTCCGATGCCGCGGCTGTCTTTAAACAAAACAATCCGTGGAAGCGTGCGGACTTTTCTCTGAAAGCGCCGGGAATCGATTGGGACGCCTATTTCGCTTCAGCCGGACTCAGTCTGCAATCAACTTTCTTTGTCTGGCAGCCAACCGCTGTTGTTGGCGTATCAGCGCTGGTGGCGAGCGAAAACGTCGACACCTGGAAAGATTATCTGACGTTTCATTTGATAGAACACTATGCACTGGTTTTGCCGCGAGCTTTGGCGCTGGAGTCTTTAGCGTTTCGAAACGCAATCTCACCGGGCGGGCAGCAGGATCGAAGTGAACTGGCAATCGCGGCCACCAACGCCGCGCTCGGACAAGCCGTCGGTCAGCTTTACACGCGGCGCTATTTCTCACCAGAAGACAAAGCCAAAGCGAAAGCGATGGCCGATAACTTGCTGCTCGCGTTTCGCGGGCGGATTTCGAATCTTACCTGGATGTCGGATGAAACCAAGAAGAAAGCGTTGACCAAGCTGGCCGCATTCAGGATTGACATCGGCTATCCCGACAAGTGGATCGATTATTCTAGACTGGAAATTATTCCCGACGACGCGCTGGGAAACATGCGCCGCGCGGAGGCGTTTCTCCGCAAGCGCAATCTTGCACGGCTCAACCAGCCGGTCGATCCCCTCGATTGGCCGATCGAAGCGCAAATTCCCGGTGCGGTGATCATGTTCAGTCCGAATGAAGAATTCTTTTCTTCCGGCATTCTTCAGCAGCCTTATTTCGACGCCGAAGGCGATGCTGCGTCGAACTACGGGTCCGCGGGCGCAGGCATGGCCCACGAAATCAGCCACAGCTTTGATGAGTTGGGCAACATCTACGACGATCGCGGACGGTTGGGCAAGTGGTGGACTGAGGCCGACAGCGCTCGATACCACGAAGCCGCCGCGAAACTAACCGCGCAGATGGACGCAGAATGTCCGCTCGCAAACGCTTGCGTGAATGGCAAGCAGGTGTTGACCGAAAGCGTCGCCGATCAAGCGGGTTTGCTCGTTGCGCACGATGCTTACATCCTGTCGTTAAACGGCAAGCCGGATACAACCATCGGCGGACTCACCGGAGAACAGCGCTTCTTTCTCGCGTTCGCGCGGCGGTGGCGAAAGATCCAAAGTGAAGTCGAGTTGCGTCAGCAACTCGCCGGCGACACGCATCAGCCGGGAGAATATCGCAGCGATTCCGTGCGCAACATCGACGCGTGGTACGACGCATTCGGCGTTTCACCTGGAGACAAGTTGTATGTGAAGCCCGAAGATCGAGTACGCCTTTGGTAGCCGCGCTCGTAGACGCTGACCACTCGCCGTTCATTTCTTCTTCGCGGATTTCTTCTTCGCCGCGCGATCGGCGAGCACTGCGGTGTTCTCCGTCACCGCGTCGCGGATGAGCTGCTTGAATGCCGCTTCGTTAATCTTTTCGCCTTCGCGGAAGTCGATCGCGCGCCGCACGTTCCCATCCAGGCTGGAATTAAACAGCTTCTTCGGATCTTTGATCGAAGCTCCGCGAGCGAACGTCAGCTTAACGACCTGCTTATACGATTCGCCGGTGCAGATGATGCCGTCACGCGACCAGACGGGCACTCCGGGGTTCGTGGCCTTCTGCCATTTCCACTCTTCTTCAACGCCGGGTTCGGCGTCGTGAATCAACTTGCGAAGATGCGCGAGCGTCTCGCCGCGCCAATCGCCAAGGTCTTTGATCCGCTTATCGATCGATGCAGAAGCGGATGAGGATGGAGTATTTGCCGGGGTAGATTTTTTCATAAGTGCCTCCAACTTACCGCGTCCGAGCTTGGATGCGTCCGGCGCTGTGAGAGGCCCCACCCCAATAGACGTTTTCGGACTTGGTTAGAAGCTTCCGGATCAGATGTTTCCTAATACCCTCACCACGTTGTCATTCCGAGCAACGCGAGGAATCTGCTTTACGGGTTTCGCTGGTAGCTGGACAGCATTGAATAGGTAACGTCGGCGAAGGCCTACCCCACCCCCCTCGATCAAACAGAATCAAGAACTTGCAGCAAGAGTCTTTGCAAATCAAGCAATCCTAAAGAGTTACATGCAAAATATAGACGATAAGGGAGATAGCTAAATTCGACCGATTGCAGGGTCGGTCCTCGTTGCATTCTGATCTCAGCTTGAACTTTCTAAAAACGAGCGTCAAGAGAAATCGGACACCAGGTGCCACGGATCTGAACAATGCCGGTGAGTGAAGACCGCATCGACCTCGTTCAGGGAGATCCTTCTCTCCGCCTGAAGAACGGCTCCGATCAAGATGACGCCAGTTTGTTTCTGCTTGTTATCTGCCAAAATCCAAATGGCACTGCGGGCTTCATCTTACCCACCCTTCGCAGAGAACGCGAAAGGGTGGGGCGCCCATTTTCATTGGCTATTCCAGCTTGAGCCCGGCCTGAATCCCATCTACCGGTAGACGTTTTCGGACATCGAAGCCCATCCAATCTTGTTTTTTTCGTATTCCTTCACAACAATCGATAGAAATGCGATGGCGTTCGTCCAACACTTTTCAAACGAGAAATTCGTCTGGAATGGAAAGAATGCGCACGAAACATGGTGGCTCTGTGATCGTTATATTCCTAAGATTTTTTGCTGCTGCGGTGCTGCTGACTGGGCTGGCGGCCGCTCAGACGCCGACGCCTGCGTCTCTCGATAGCCGCGAAGCGCTTAGCGATGCGTGGTGGACTGGTCCGCTGTTGGCCAATTCTGCGGCCACGCTTCCGCGCGGACATTTTCTTATCGAGCCTTATGTTTACGACGTGATTTCTTCGAACACGAATGCCTTGGGTTCCCGCGCATATGTTGAATACGGGCTCATCGACAAATTGACGGTTGGGTTCATTCCGATTGTTGGCTACAACGTGGTGAGCAACGGTTCGAACAGCTCAAGCGTTGGCTGGGGAGATTTCACTCCGCTGGCGCAATTCCGGATCAGGCAATTTCATGAAGGCAGTTGGTTGCCGACGATGGCGGTGCAGGTACAACAATCGTTTCCCACGGGAAAATACGACCATCTGGGCACGCGTCTGGGGGACGGGTTCGGCAGCGGCGCTTACAGCACGTTAGTCGGCCTGAATAATCAAACATATTTCTGGATGCCCAATGGCCGCATTCTGCGCATGCGCTTCAACCTCGCCGAAACACTCTCGACCAAAGCGAGTATTAAAGACGCCAGCGTTTACGGCACCAGCGCGGGCTTTCGGGGACACGCTTATCCGGGAGCGGCGTTCCTGGTGAATGCAGCCTGGGAATACAGCCTCACGCGAAAATGGGTGGTCGCACTGGACGTGATCTATCATCAGGCCGGCAACACGCCGGTTACGGGATACAACATTCAGGATTCGAGTGTCGGCATCCGGCTGAATTCAGGGTCGAGCGCTGGCATGGGTTGCGCGCCCGGTATTGAATACAACTGGAATTCGCGTTGGGGAGTAATCTTCGGCACGCGCGTGATCGCGCCAGGGCGGAACACGTCCACGTCAGTTACGCCTGCGGTTGCGATCAATATTGTGCTCTGATCTCACACGGACGGTTCCTTCCTTTTCCATGATGGCGCTTGCCGTTGGCCTGTTCGCGCTGTGCCCGCGTTCTTATACATAACGTATATGGAAAATGAAAGTTTGCAGAGTAAAGGGTACAGGAGGATTTCTTCTTATGTCATGGCGAAAATAAGGATGCCCCGATTGACGTAAGGTTCGAGAACGGACGAGAACACTTACGAACAGGACACCCTTATTGTGTTTATCTCAGGCTAGATCGTAGCGATCAAGATTCATCACTTTAGTCCAAGCGGCTACGAAGTCGTCAACAAACCGTTTCTTCGAGTCGTCACTCGCATAGACTTCCGCGATGGCTCGAAGCTGCGAATTCGAACCAAAAAGCAGGTCTACCCGAGTGCCGGTCCATTTGCTTTTTCCTGATGCGCGATCATTGCCTTCAAACATGCCATCTGCAGTTGTTGAGGCTTTCCATACGGTATTCATGCCGAGCAGATTGACGAAGAAATCGTTGGTCAGAGTCTCCGGCTTTTCGGTGAAGACGCCGTCCTTCGATTGTTTGTAATTGGCATTCAGCACACGCAGGCCGCCAATGAGAACCGTCATTTCCGGGGCAGTCAACGTGAGCAGTTGCGCCTTGTCGACCAGCAGTTCTTCGGCGGATTTCTTGTGCCCTACACGCAGGTAGTTGCGGAAGCCGTCCGCCGTGGGCTCGAGCGGGGCGAAAGAGTGGGCATCGGTCTGCTCTTGCGAAGCGTCCGTGCGGCCCGGAGTGAATGGCACCTTCACTTCGTGGCCAGCTTTCTTGGCAGCTTCGTCCACGGCCGCGCAGCCGCCGAGAACGATGAGGTCCGCCAGCGAAATCCTCTTGCCTTTATCCCCGTTGGACGGCGAACCGTTGAAGTCTTTTTGGATCGACTCCAGCTTCCCGAGAACTTTTGCAAGCTCTGACGGCTGGTTCACGTCCCAATCTTTTTGCGGAGCGAGACGGATGCGGGCGCCGTTGGCCCCACCGCGCTTGTCGGAACCGCGAAACGTCGCCGCTGAAGCCCAAGCCGTGGTGACGAGTTGGGAAATTGACAGGCCGGAAGCAAGGATTTTCGCTTTTAGGACTGCGATGTCCGTCTCGCCGATTAATGGATGATCCACGGCTGGCACTGGGTCTTGCCACAGTTGCTGCTCTTTCGGAACCAGCGGGCCAAGATATCGGGCGACGGGCCCCATGTCTCGATGCGTCAGCTTGTACCAGGCTTTCGCGAACGCGGTGGCGAATTGCTCTGGATTTTCGAAGAACCGCCGCGAGATTTTTTCGAAGGCAGGGTCGAGGCGCAGCGCGAGGTCGGTCGTCAGCATCGATGGCGCGTGACGCTTACCGGAATTGTGCGCATCCGGAACCGTGCCCGCGCCTGCACCGTTTTTCGGTGTCCACTGGTTCGCTCCGGCCGGGCTCTTGGTCAGTTCCCATTCATAGTTGAAGAGATTCTCGAAAAAGTTGTTGCTCCACTTCGTGGGCGTCGTGGTCCAGATGACTTCAAGACCGCTGGAGATCGTTTGGTCCCCGTTGCCTTTGCCGAAGCTATTTTTCCATCCAAAGCCTTGTTCTTCGATACCCGCGCCTTCGGGCTCCGGGCCGACATATTTCTTGGGATCGGCGGCACCGTGTGTCTTTCCAAAAGTGTGACCACCGGCAATCAATGCAACTGTTTCTTCATCGTTCATCGCCATGCGCGCGAAGGTTTCGCGAATATCGCGCGCTGCGGCGATCGGATCCGGGTTTCCATTGGGTCCTTCAGGATTGACGTAGATCAACCCCATCTGCACCGCGCCGAGAGGATTGTCGAGTTGACGATCGCCGGCGTAGCGCTTGTCGCCCAGCCACTCGGTCTCGGGTCCCCAGTAGACGTACTCCTCAGGCTCCCAGACATCCGCGCGGCCGCCGGCAAAACCAAATGTTTTGAAGCCCATCGATTCGAGGGCGACGTTGCCAGTGAGAATCATGAGGTCGGCCCATGAAATTTTCTTTCCATATTTCTGTTTAATGGGCCAGAGCAGACGGCGGGCTTTGTCGAGGTTCACGTTGTCGGGCCAGCTATTGAGCGGAGCAAAACGTTGTTGACCGGCGCCGGCTCCGCCTCTGCCATCGGCGATGCGGTACGTTCCCGCGCTATGCCATGCCATGCGAATGAAGAGTCCACCGTAATGACCGAAGTCGGCTGGCCACCAATCTTGTGAATCGGTCATCAGCGCGTGAAGGTCTTTAATCACGGCGTTCAAATCGAGAGTCTTGAATTCTTTCGCATAATCGAAGTCTTCTCCCATGGGATCGGACAACGGTGACTGCTGATGCAGGACCTTCAAATCCAGCTGGTTTGGCCACCAGTCCGCGTTAGTGGGACTCCAACCGGTCATATCTCTGCGACCGTTTCCGGCGACTGGACATTTAGATTCGGGTGAAACTTCCGGCTCAGTATTTCCGGGACCGGGTACGCCAGCCAGTACTTGCTTTTCTTCAGACATGATTTTCTTTCCTTTCGATCTTATGAAGATATATCTAACTTTTTTATGTCTTCGCGCTGCATCGACGGCAGAGGCCAAATACTTCAATCATTGGCAGCGTCAAATCGAAGCCGCCCGGCACCTGTTGGGCCAGTTTTTTGTAGTTGATGAAATCACCGTGAATGTCTTGCACCGACTTGCAGCGCGTACATACCAGGTGGTGATGAGATTTGAGATTGCCGTCCACGCGCAGTGTTGAAGCGTGAGGAGTTACTTCCCGTAGCAAGCCCTTGTCCACGAAAACGCGCAAATTGTTGTAGATAGTTGCCAGAGAAACCGCGGGGATGCGCTTCTTGACGACCGCATAGATTTGTTCCGGGGAGTAGTGCCCCGGAGACGAGACTACTGCATCGAATATGACCTTACGCTGATGCGTAGCCGCCATGCCGTGGCTCCAGGCAAGCTCGCGGAACTTTTCGTGGGTTAGTTGCATGATACGTGGATAGGAATCATTATCAAACAATCTAGTTTATTTGACAAACAGATCCGCTGAGATGGATGGCGCTGATGGAACGCCATTCTGGCTGCGGGCGTCGTGTCGATTGGGGTTTTGATAGTCACTTACGGCGAACCGGATGTCGTAATATTCAGTGACACTAATGAAAATGCTCGCTCGCGGCTTTTCCATGTCGTGCCCGGCCAGCGTGGCGGAGTGACGATGATCTCTATCGGCGGGAATAAATTGACGCCGCTGGCAGCTTTCCGTCACAACTGGCGGCTCTACATATTTGAAGGTCTTGAACTAGCGATCTTCATGCTTTCCGCGTGCGTTTGCACGGTTTTTCTATTCGACCCTTCGTACCCGGCGCTGCACGCGATGCCAAGCGCATTTCTACGGCGGGCAATTATGGGTGTGGCGATGGGCGCCACCGCAATCTTCATTATTCATTCCCCGATGGGCAAGCGATCTGGCGCACACTTCAATCCTGCCATCACCCTGACATATTTTCGACTTCGTAAGATCGCCTACTGGGATGCAGTCTTCTATGTGCTGTTCCAATTCATCGGCGGAATACTTGGGGTGGCAGTGGCGGCGATATTCTTCGGAAGCAGCCTTGGCAAACCGAGCGTGGACTATGCAGTTACCGTGCCCGGACGATATGGAACGGAAGCGGCTTTTTTTGCGGAGCTTTTCATGGCGACGCTGCTAATGGCGGTCGTCCTATCGATGACCAATCGGGTTAGGCTGGCGAAGTACACCAGCTATTCTGTCGGTTTCCTGATCGCGCTCTATGTTCTTTTCTTTGCTCCCGTTTCAGGCTTCAGCATTAATCCCGCGCGGACGACGGGTTCTGCCGTTTTTGCGAACGTTTGGACGGCGATCTGGCTCTATTTCGCCGCTCCTTTCGCTGGCATGTTGGCCGCAGCGGAGCTCTACTTGAGAACTCATGGTCCGGGCCGAGTCCTGTGCGCAAAGCTTCATCCGGACGAAAAATATCCTTGCCCATTCCAGTGCCGGTTCCCCGGTCATCGCCATCAAATCGCGGGAACGCCGAAAGTTTGAATCCAAACTATATGCAAACTCAGTACGACGCGATTGTCATCGGTAGTGGAGCTGGAGGTGGAACACTTGCGCTCCATCTCGCCCGGGCGGGCAAGAATATCCTCATTCTGGAACGCGGCCCCTTTATGCCTCAGGAAAAACTCAACTGGGACACTTCCGCCGTTTTTCTCGATAACCGATATCACACGAAGGAAGTCTGGCAGGATAAAGACGGCAAAGACCTTCATCCGCAGCAATCCTATTTTGTCGGCGGACAGACGAAGGTGTACGGGGCGGCCATGTTTCGCATGCGGGCGGAAGATTTCGGCGTGATTCAGCACAAGGGCGGTATCTCGCCCGCATGGCCCATCTCTTACAAGGATCTTGAGCCTTTCTACACTCGGGCGGAGGAATTGTTTGAAGTGCACGGCGACCTGGGCGCCGCTCCCGCTGTCCCCGGCGGATTCGGTAGTTCTTTTGACCCCAGTGAACCGTTTCACTCGAAGAAGTATCCCTTCCCGGCTTTCACAAACGAGCCCCGCATGCAGGTTGTTGAAGAGAGCGTGCGCCAACTCGGCATCAACACGTTTCCGATCCCCCTCGGACTCAAGCGCGACGAAAGCAATCCGCTCGCATCCAAGTGCGTCCGTTGCGATACGTGCGACGGCTATCCCTGTTTAGTGCATGCCAAGTCCGATGCGGATGTGAATTGCATTCGGCAGATACTTCACTTGCCCAACGTAACCTTGATGACTAATTCGCGCGTCGTGCGGCTCACCACCAACGCGACCGGCACTGCTGTTGTCAGCGTCGAGGTCATTCATTCCGGTTCATCGCACGAGACTGCTCCTCCATCAACCGGAGGTAAGCCGGTGACCTATTCCGCTGACCTATTCTGTCTCTGCGCGGGTGCCATCAACTCCGCTGTCGTTCTGCTGGCATCGGCCACTGACAAGCACCCGAACGGTCTGGCCAATTCTTCCGACCAGGTCGGCCGGAATTTTATGTATCACCAAGCAGATGCGCTGCTGGCAATTTCCACCGATCGAAATGAAGATTCATACACAAAAACCTGGGGCACGAACGATTTTTACTTCAAGGATTCCGACCCCAGTTACCCATACCCGCTCGGCCAGGTTCAACCTGTCGGCAGTTTTCACTTTGAAATGATGAAGGGAGATGCCCCGCCATTGACGCCCGGATTCGTTCTGGAGGGCATGAAGCGCCATGCCGTCCCTTGGTGGCTCACGACCGAAGACCTGCCAAACCCGGATAACCGCGTAACCTTGCACAACACCACGCCGCTCTCAGTCGAGAACTTTCAACCGGGTCTTTCCGGCGCTCACCCATCGGGCGATACCGGCCATACCAATGAAGCTGAGCAAGTCTCTGACAACGCTCCTCGCCGCATTCAACTTTCCTACACGCCCAATAATGTTGAGAGCTTTGAGCGGCTGAAAGACCGGTGGGTGGACACATTGAAACGAGCAGGGCACGCTGCCACGTCGGTTCCGCTGCACGCTTACTTTAAAAAGCGTATTCCGCTCGAAGGCGTCGGTCACCAAAACGGCACCTGCCGGATGGGACTCGATCCGCGATCAAGTGTCCTCGATCCGAACTGCAAGACGCACGACTTAGACAACCTCTACGTTGTTGACGCCTCCTGCTTCGTCTCGGCCAGCGCAGTCAATCCATCACTGACGATCATCGCGAACGCAATACGAATCGCCGACCATCTATTGGAGGAACGGCTCAAGTGAGCGCGTTCGAAATCAGACGACTTTGAAGGAAACTTGAACTTCGGGCGGCGGCCTGAGCGTCCAGAAAATGCTGAAAAGAATGGCGGGGACGACGGGACTCGAACCCGCGGCCTCTGCCGTGACAGGGCAGCGTTCTAACCAACTGAACTACGTCCCCACTCGCCAAATCAACGAGATGCGCAATCGCCAGTATTCATGCGGCTTTGCGCAATTTGCATATCGTGCATGGAATTGCCTTTGTTGCCCAAAAGAGCGCGATTCCTGTCCGAACCGCCCCCAAACCGCCTCCAAATTTCGGCTTCTCCCTGCACCTGTGCCATCTGCAAATCCTCTTGCACAGACTGCTCCGGGTGATCCAGATTGTAGCCAACCTGGACGGAACCGCCAACGAACCCTGAGCAAATGTTTAGCACAGAAATATCCTAACAGCTTCTCGCAGAACACGGAAGAGCGTCGAGTCCTGCGCTATTTCTTCGACGAATCTAAGCTGAAAACACGCGGCACGGGCCACTCGCTTGGCTCGCAGACCATTACGTGACCGTCCGGTGGTTTCCGAGGAAGTTGGTCTGACCCCTGTTTTGTATCAGTGTGACTGTTAGTGCAGCGATGAAGGGCCGTGCCCTTCATTTTGAAAGGCCTTCGAGTAAAGCTGACATAGCGAAGTCTCGAACTGGCCGTATCAGACCGGTAATGATATCCATCCCGAGAGGAGCTACGATCCCTTCGAGATCACGATCGCATTCACCTCGACACCACTCGCGCAGATCTGGTGTAAGTCCGCGAGCAGACAGCAACAAAGACATAAAGCTTCCTCGTTCGCTCGGGTTTGGTGTGTTGGGCAATTCTTTTCTCAGCATATCTTGCAGATCTACGTCTAACGCTACGCGTCGCGCAATTGGGCGATAGAATCCTTTTGCAAAATAACGGTAATTTGGACGGCAGCCCCGCAGAACGAAGCGGATTACGGAAAAGACCTCTTGGCTCGTCCCGGCGGTGCAGATCAAAGCCATGTCGAATGAAGTTTGTATCACCCAATCGCCATTGACCGTGAAGTATGGTCGAAGCTGGTCCATCTCCTGTCGAAGGATTGGGTTGTCGGGAGAAAGTTCACAGAGAGCCCACATCGCGCGGTGGCCATGCATGTGAAACTCTCCCCGGAGCTTGGCCTTGATGGCTTCGTGCGCAACCGCATCGTCAGAGAAATCCCTTGCCAATAGTTCGATAGCCTTTTCGGGATCGTTCTCGTGATATTTGAAGTCGGAAACAACGAATTAAGGCACAGATCTCGCAATAGGGCAGAACGAGGTTGCACCCTGGAAACGAATTCCAGAAATTGTGGCTGAATCGCCACTTTGCGGTTTTCCCGAATAAACTCCACTGCTTCCATTCGAGGGGCGGGATAGTTATCTGCGAGGAGGCAAAGGGTTCCCCCAAACCGCGACCTCGTCTCGGCCGTAGTCCGAGAGGGTCTCCAGAATTTCTCGCCCAGTGCCGCACGAATTGGTGCCCAGTTGGCGAGGAGAAATTCGATCAGGGAATAGTTTGTATGGAGGCCGTTATAAAGACTGATATGAGGATGTCCAGGGTGGTAGATCGCAGGCGTCGTTAGAATCGAATTCAGAGCACCCAGGACCTGCAGACCGCAGAACGCCGCCTGCCGGCGCTCAACATGGTCGGGACCGCCGACGATGACCTCTTGTAAGAGTCGGCTCTTAGCCTGATTTAGATCTTGTCCCGACTGGAGCAGTTGATCGTAGTGTGAAATGGCCATCTGAGTTTTGATCCCGGGATCCGCTTCAAGATCATATTGAGCAAGCAACTCATTTGCCCAAGTCAGCGCGCCATTGTGATCGGCCAAAAAGGAAACAACTAAGGCGCGCAACGAAACCGGAAGCGGCGTAGCTGCAGCGATGAGCTTTGCACGTACATCTGGGTCGTTGCCATAGGACAGAGCGACGCTTGCAAGATTGCCTTCTCTCAACGTCATCTGTCTTTCTGCGAGTCGGCGTACCTTGGCGGAATCAGCAAAATTGGCAAGGAGAATGTCCTTCAGCCCAGAATCCCACAGAGATTCACGCTCTGCGAAAGGAAGTGCGGCGTCAACGATTTCCTCATTGTGCTCAGTCTCGTTCAACTGAACCAATCCACGCAACACAAAATCGGGTCGTCGACAGTTTGGATCAGCTAGAAGCTCCATCAGTCTTTGCCGGCAGCTTTCGGGATCCGTGATGATTCGAGGTAGAAGATATGCAATTTCGGCTGCACGCGGTGATTGTGCTAGTTCGTTAAGGGCGCTTGAAACCTCGTGATCCGCCATTCCCCAGTGATCCAAGAGAGCCTCGACGCTCCAAAATGAAAAAGACTGGCAGAGGCTCTCGAGAAGCTTCTTCTTTCCGATTTCGGACCACCCGATACGGACAAAGAACGATATCTCCCTAGTGAGGATGGGTGTGTTTTTAGCAACCATTGATTGATAGCTTCGATGATGATTGGTATACCCTTGAGCCGCTCAAACAGCATTGCGCAATGCTGCATCCAGAGGTAATTTCTGTTTTCGTCTCTGATGAGTGAAGCGATAGCTTCTTGAGCGTCCTGATGATCCGTGAATCCTTCTGCCAGTATCACCAGTGCAATCTCTAGATCCATTTGCTCGTCCCCCCAGCTATTCGGACGAGCCGCTTCCAGGGCCTTGTTCTTTATCGTGACGTCGGTCTGGCCATCCCTTCAGAAGTGTTGCTGTTAGAGAACGGCCGTGAGACATGCGCAGTCCGGCGCCTGCCGTAGCCCAAGTCAGGAGTTGATCGCGGTCTGCCGTTGTTTGAATCCCGATGTCGACTTTCCGGCGGATCGCGATCAGGCGGTGCTCGACACTTGGAGACTCTTCAATGTCGGAAAGAATCCGGGTCCACCCCGGATGATTGGGCCAGCCTCTCTGCAGGGCTTCCAAGGCGGCAACCTGCGTTGAAACGGGATGAGCCTCGCCTAATAGACGAAGGAGACGGTCCGCGATCTCGGGATGCGCTCCAGCGAAGCTGACAAGTGAGGTCGCCGCACGGCTCGTCATAAAGTCGTCTTCGTCTAACAGAAGGCGAAACAAGCAATCGACCACGTCGGACGATTGTGAACCGTCTGCCAATGCCAGCGCGAGCGGATGACGCCATGCTCTACCCGGTATCCACAACCGGACACGATCTTGGATCAGCTCTCGAAGTTTTGGAGAGAAGAGACCGAGGAGTAGCGAGGGTAGAAGGCGCTCCCGATGGAGCAACCAAGGGCTGATCTCGATCTCGGTGACGATGTCCCGACAGATCTGTTTTGCTAGAGCGACCGGGCACTGAAAGTCTCCTACCGCAATTTCGCAGAGGAGAGCGTCTCGTGTGAATCGATCAGCAAGGGAACGTGCCCGGTCGTTGATGATCCGCACGAATTCCGCTACTTCCTCGGGGCGTTTCGTCAAATGAAACAACGACAGCAGCACCTCCTGCCAGGCAGGATTCGTGCAGTGTTGACCCACAAACTCGGTTGCTCCGTGAAGGGCATCCGAGCGATGTGCTCTGCCGCGAGATGTTCCTGAAACGAACGATGAAGGAAACCGAGCTCTTGAGGTCCCTTTTCGACGAGGAGACCTAAAGATTGTTCTCCGAAATTCAGAAGGACGCGCGATTGTCGTCGAGCCTCTTTGCGATCCAAGCCGAATCCCATCTGCTCGTCTTGGAGAAACCGACTGATGATTTCTTCAGCGTGCTGTCTTTCTATCAACCCTTCCGATAGTTGCGACTGGAGGTGGAAAGCTAAATTGGCAAAGACGGTTCTGGCGTCTTCAGGCGTGAGGTCCGGATTCTCGCCCTTCAACATAGCCGCTCGTCGTCGCGCAATTGGGTGCACCGAAATCAGGTGTTCCACCAAGCGGCCGTATGCGCGAAATCGACTATTGGGAAGAGGAACGCTGGAGCTCTTCAGGTACAGCAGCAGGCCTAGCAACAAAGGTGTTTTGGATAGTTCACTAAGATCGGCGGAGGATTTCGTCTCTGCTACAAAGGCAGCAGCGGCGGCTTCGATCGAACGACCACCTCAGGATCGGAGTCGGTTTCTCCCAGTTGACTACGCTGAAGCGTGAACCACCGGACCGCATACTGCTCCTGCTGCGCTGATGTCAATTCCGCTAGGTGCATTGCTGACCAGCCGGTACGTTGAACTCCAAGCCTGTCGTAGCCCGTGGGGCGAGCTGTTGCGATGACTCGACAGTTTCTTTGTTCGGCGAAGACCTGCAGTTGCGTTAGAGCGCCGCGAGCCGAGTCTTCACTCCGATATTCGTCGAGACCGTCAACCAAGAGCAGCAGCCGCTCGTCGTCGAGTGCTTGTTCGAACAAGGGCCACAATCGATCCTCACTCCAAAGATGCAGCCAAGACCGGACAATATCGGGCAGAGAAAGGGCGGTTGTGGAGGCCTCAAGTTGCGCTGTCCAAAACGGAAAGGACAGCCAGATGGGCAGATAGGTGTCGTGGAATGCGGACGCGTGGGTCAGAACCGGAGTCTCGCTTAACAGGTCCAGTGTTACGTATCTGAGGAGCGCACTCTTGCCAAGCCCGGGACCTCCTAACAGTACTTGCCGCGTCTGATCGGTAAGCCAATCGTTCAGTTTTCGACGCTGGCGAGGAACATCAATGGTCTGCGCTCTAGGCTGGGGGGTCTTGCCCCATGCCGTCACTTGAGACGACTCTGCAGCCGGTTGTTGGGTTTGTGACTTCTCAGTGCCCATCGTCCAGCTTTCGATGCGGTCCTCATAGATATCCGGAAGTACGTACCTATCCCGAAGTGGAGTGGGACTCTTGCTTCCGAGCTCTACGGGAAGGCCAGGATCATGCGCCGCGAAGACGCGCGGGTAGAGGCTCCCGACTTCGCGCGCAATTCAGCTACGGTGGGTCCAGTAATCCGGCTCCGCAGAGCTTCGAGGGCCTCCGGTGGGCTGAACAGTTCCGCGTGTGGGCGCCCAAAGAAGTCATCAACGATCTCTGCTTGGGCTTTGAGCAAGATATCCAACTCGGCGGCATCCCAGATTTCCAATGCAACGCTTCGCACCCGAAGCCGTTTCCGTTGTTCCTCAATTTCCGCGAGAATCTTGGTCGATTCCAGGCGGAAGGTCGTGCAGAGAGTAAAGCTCGTGGCAGTGGATGCCCATTCGCCGTTCAGAAATAAGTCAACTGCAGAACGCAAGTGTGTCGGGCTAAATCGTCTGACGCGTTTGCACTGGAGGACGCGATACTTGCCGCTTGACCGCAGCACTGAATAGATATCGATTCCTTCTTGATTCTGGCCGCGGGCGCCATATATTCGGCAGGATTCGAGTTCCGCGTTAAGGCGTTCTACCCGTAGGCAGAGGCGCTCGAAGTTTTCCCAAGTCAACTTATCAACCGGAAGGGATTGGAGCCGGGTCGTGATCGGAGGCAGCACAGGGAATTGTGTCGGGTGCGCCAGCAAATGCGACGGAATTGGGGTCGGAATCGATTGCACTGGAGTCGATTAATGTTAGCGCATCGGTCCTACAACCGCGCACTATGGCTTTTGTCCCAAGAAACGCGCT
>CAVYTO010000001.1:0-1140416 GCA_963771505.1 Terriglobia bacterium | reverse complement strand
TGACAGAGAAGAGTGTCTAAGCTATCGTTCTGCTAGCGCCATGTCAACCCCGGTATCCACACAGGATTTCCACCGCTTATTCACATTTTCCCGGAATCGAACCCAGTTCATCCCGAATGCGCACGCGCAAACAATCAATCTCCCCGGCCCGCCCAAAAAGCGCAAAACTTCGCGCAAGCGCGCAAGGAAGACTCTTCACTTGATAAAAGATCACTTGGAGGTTTTTGCGATTAATGCGCTAAACCCTTCGGAGCACTCTGTCCCCGAATTCAAACTCCGTGGCCGGAGTTAACTTACTAATATCTTAGCAGGATTTCCCTGTTCTCGACTAGATGCTGGACGAGCGACGAGAGTTTCATAAAACGTCCAGCCAGCCACACAAATGCTCTCGACTGTTTGTTTATACCAGATGAATCGGCGGTAACGCAAATTATTATTGCTTGTTGCCGATCTTCGCTCCCATTCGGGAATTATAAACCGCCACCATTCCTGTCGCTTTCGGTGAGGAGAGGGTGCTTCGACTCGCCTCTCCATGAACTTTGTCCACCGGACACGGATCAACCTCTACACTACTAGCATGGCTGACGTCGGCAAAATCCTCGTCTGGATTGGCGCTATCTTACTTGTCGCTGGCCTTGGATTGATGCTGCTCGGCAAGTCCGGCATTCCGCTCGGAAAATTGCCCGGGGACATCGTTTATCGCGGCAAAAATTCTACGGTCTATTTTCCGCTGGCGACCTCGATCGTGGTGAGTGTAGTGCTTTCGCTGGTGTTGTATTTGATTGGGCGGAAGTAGCGGGAGTTCCCTCGCTGTGTGCAAGAAGCAGATTCCTCGCTTCGCTCGGAATGACAAGACTTACAAGAACGAAATCGTTCGATGAAGCGTTGCTGCGCCCTAAAAACTCGACTTACAACTCGCCTGATACACTCGCCTGAATGTCGTTCCCCGACCAATTGGGATTTGCCTTTCGCGCTCCCGAGCGCCGCACGTGGACGGTGCGCGAACTGGTCGCGGCGGTGCGCACGCACATTGAGACCGACTACGGCGACGCGTGGGTAGAAGGCGAAATTTCCAACTTTCGCGCCCACGATTCCGGCCATCTTTACTTCACCCTGAAAGACCAGAACGCGCAGTTAAGCTCGGTGATGTTCCGCTCGCAGGCGCGGTTGCTGCGGTTCCGTCCTGAGAACGGGATGCAGGTGGTCGCGCGCGGCCGTGTCACGATTTACGAAGATCGCGGACAGTTGCAAATTTCGGTCGAATATCTCGAACCCAAAGGCGCGGGCGCGTTGCAAATCGCCTTCGAACAACTGAAAGCCAAGCTGGCGGCGGAAGGGCTGTTCGACGCCGAAAGAAAGAAGCCGCTTCCGGCGCTGCCCGCGCGCATTGGCATCATCACTTCGCTGCAAGCTGCGGCCTTGCGCGACATCCTGCAAATCCTGCGGCGGCGTCACGATGCCGCGAATGTACTGATTTATCCCGCGCAGGTGCAAGGCGAGATGGCAGCAGCGGAAGTCATCGCCGGGCTTCGCCACTTCAATTCCACCGGCAGCGTGGACGTGATCATCGTGGCCCGCGGCGGCGGTTCGGCGGAAGATCTGGCGGCCTTCAATCATGAAGGTCTGGCGAGAACCGCATCGGCGTCGGTGATTCCGATAATTTCAGCGGTCGGGCACGAAACGGATTTCACTATCCTCGATTTCGTGGCCGATCTTCGCGCGCCTACACCTTCGGCGGCGGCGGAACTTGTCATCCGGTCGCGCCAGGAAATTGAAGAGCAGACCTTCGCCCTGAAGCGCCGCCTGGAAAAGGCAGTCCGCTACGAACTGCTGATGGCGCGCCAGAAAATGGTGGAACTGACGCGGCACGGCGCGTTCGCGCGCATGATGGAGCTGATTGGTAGGCGGCAACAGCGCCTCGACGATCTCGGTTATCGCTTGGCTCGAGCCCAGCGCCAGATTCTGGACTCGAAACAGCGGCGATTCGCAGCCCAATCGGCGGCCGTTCGCCATTTCGACGTTCGCCGCATACTCGAAGGCGTAAATAAAGAGCTGAATGCGCAGGTCGCCGCGATGGCGGCAGCCGCCCACTCCGTTTTACTGCGCCGCCGAGGTCGCCTCGATCAGCTCGAAGGGCAGGTTAAGGCCCTGTCTCCTTTGGCCATTCTTGAGCGGGGATACGCGCTAGTGTTCGATTCCTCTGGTTCTCTGGTAAAAGACGCGGCGACGGTGAAGGATAAAGAGAACATTACCGCGAGACTCGCCACCGGAACCCTCAAAGCAGTGGTGAACAAGTAGCGGACGGTGAAGATTCCGCATCCGTCGTATTATGGGGAATTGCAAGTCCGTTTTCCGCGGGCAGTAAATGCCCGCAGCTTTTTAGGGAGACATTTGCGTGAACCGTTTCGCTGCACCGTGGCCGCATCTGACGTTGACTTCGGTCATCGACATCCTGCTGGTTGCGGTCATTATTTACGAGCTGCTGTCGCTGGTTCGCGGGACGCGTGCGGCCGTAATGCTGGTCGGCCTCGCCATCGTTGCGGTGGCCTTTTTCTTTTCCCGGATGGGCGAACTGACCACGCTCAACTGGCTCATCAGCCGGCTGTTGCCCTACGCCGTGTTTGCCATCATCGTAGTTTTCGCTCCTGAAATTCGCCAGGCCCTTGCCCGCCTTGGCCGCCGCATCAGTTGGCGTGGCGTGCGCGCTGCGGAAGCCGATGCTTACGACGACATTGTTTTGGCTGCAAATTTATTTTCGCAAAATCAGACCGGCGCGCTGATCGTGATCGAGCGCGAAGTGGGTTTGCGGACCTACATTGAAAGCGGAGTCGCCATGGACGCCCGCTTGTCCTACGACTTGCTAGCTACGATTTTCCGCCCCAGCGCCCCGCTCCACGACGGGGCAGCCATCGTTCAAGGCGACCGCATCGCCGCAGCCGCGTGCTTCCTGCCTTTGTCCATGAATCCGGTGCTGTCAACGCAGCTCGGGACACGCCATCGCGCAGGCATCGGCGTCACGGAAGAGACGGACGCTATCGCGGTGATCGTCTCCGAAGAAACTGGCACCATCAGCCTGGCGATCGGAGGCAAAATCGAGCGCGACGTTTCCGTCGAACAGTTGCGCGCTCGACTGGGACGACTTGTGCAGCAGAGCGTGGCGAGAACCGCGCTTCCGACTCCAATTTCCAATGGCGCCGAGGATCAAGTCGCCGTTCGACCGGGCGGGGAACATTCCCGCGGATCGGACGCCTAGCCATGGATTTCATTCACCGTCACGTCTGGCACAATTTCGGTTTGAAAGTCATCTCGCTGGTTTTCGCCGTGGCGCTGTGGGTCGCCGTACAGCGCGATCCAGTGGCCGAGATCGCCATCGAAGTGCCGATTGAATTTCACAACATTCCGCAAAACCTTGAAATCAGTTCCGACGACGCCTTCAAAACCATGCTGCGGCTCAGAGGGCCCGAGCGCTTGATCCATCAATTGGGCCCGGAAGATGTTCATGCGGAAGTGAGTCTGAACATCGAGAACCCAGGAGAACGCACGTTTGACCTCACGGACCGCCAGGTTCGCAAGCCAATGGGACTGGAAGTTGTACAAATCGTCCCCAGCCAGGTTCACGTTGTTTTCGACACGCGCGCAAACCGGCAAATTCCGGTGAAGCCGGCGATCGTAGGAAATCTGGTTTCGGGAGTCACCATCGACAGGATTCAGGTCGACCCTCCCATGATCTCCATCAGCGGACCGAAAAAACACACCGACGCGGCGCAATCGGCAATCACCGACCCTGTCGACATAAGCGGAGTTACCGGCCAGGCCAAGTTTGTGCGCCACGCATACGTTTCAGACCCGCTTATTCAGGTAATGAATTCCGACCCAGTCCGCATTACAGTTATGATGAAGAAGGCCGCGGCCTCGGAGGGCAATCGCTAGACGGGCACATCCGCGGATCCACTTTCCTTTCTGCATGACAATCTCAGAACGAAAACTCTTCGGCACCGACGGCATCCGCGGCGTGGCGGGCGAATTCCCATTGACTGCGGAAAGCACCTTCGCAATCGGCCGGGCCCTCGGCCATGATCTCAAGCGGAATAACGCAAAGCCGCGAGTGGTGATCGGGCAGGACACCCGCGAATCGAGCGCCTGGATTGCCGATCGTGTCACGCAGGGCCTTGAAGCTGCGGCATGCGAAGTCGCGAGCGCCGGAGTGATCACAACTCCCGGAGTCGCCTTTTTGGCGCGTTCGCAAAAGTTTTCCGCAGGCGTGGTGATTTCTGCTTCCCACAATCCGTGGACTGATAACGGGATCAAAGTTTTCTCCGGGACAGGATTTAAGCTTCCCGACTCCGAGGAGCTGGCGATCGAGCAAGAGATCTTCGCCGAGTTGAACGGCCCAACGATCGAGTCCCCTCATTCCGACGCTCACAGCCTGCCGGGCGAAGAGAAATTGCGGCGCACATACGTTGCGTGGCTTGCGGCCAGCGTTCATACCGACCTCAGCTATCTTCGGGTGCTTATCGATTGCGCGAACGGAGCGGCGACTGCCGAGGCCCCGGGACTCTTCCATGATTGCGGCGTGGAAGCGACCTATTCCAATATCCATCCCAATGGGAAAAACATAAACGAGCGCTGCGGCGCGTTGCATCCCGAAGAAGTTGCAGCGGCAATCGCCGCCTTGCGCGGCGAGTTTGACTTGGGAGTGACGTTCGACGGCGACGCCGACCGCGCGCTTTTCAGCGATGCGGAGGGGCGCGTCATCAACGGCGACGGCGTTCTCTTATTGCTGGCTCGAGACATGAAAGAGCGGGGAGGATTGCCGAATGCGACCGTCGTCGGCACAACCATGTCGAACATGGGCCTGGAAATTGCCTTGCGAGACGCTGGAATTCGCCTGGTTCGGGCAAACGTAGGCGATAAATACGTGCTCGAAGAGATGCAGAAAGCGGGCGCTATCCTCGGCGGCGAACAATCCGGCCACATTATTTTTCGCGACGGAGAAGCGACTGCCGGTGACGGATTGCTGACCGCACTGCGCGTGATGGAAGTGATGGCCAGAACCGGGAGATCGCTCGCCGACCTTGTCGGGGATTTACGTGTCTTCCCGCAAACGATTCTCAACGTCAAAGTGCGGGAAAAAATGCCCTTGGCCAGTATCCCGGAAATTCAGCAGACCATCCTCGCGGCTGAGAACGAGTTGAGCGACAACGGCCGCGTCGTTGTGCGCTATTCCGGAACCGAGGCGCTGGCGCGAGTGATGGTGGAAGCTGAGACCCAGGAAAAAGTAAAAGCAATCGCAGAAAGTATTGCGCACGCAATCCAAGCGCAATTGGGAACGCAATAAAGCTCAGAGCGCGAGTCATTCATAGCGAAGTTTTTCTGCGCATAGCGAAGGTAAGCACAGTCGAAGAACCCCTTGGATCGTAACCGGCCTCCAAAGCCACCTTGATGAAGAATTTCCTGACAAATTTTGGGTCGCTGTGGAACCTCTTGCTTTTGTTCTTCGTCATGCTCACGCTGGTCGGCTTCGTTTACGCGGTTTTTCTTCGAAAGATGTTGCGAGTACGAAGAATCGCGGTCGCCAGATCAAAGCGGATGATGCGGGAAGCAGCAGAGCGCGGTGAAAAGACCTGATCGCGCTTAATCCATGTCCCGCCAATTCTTCCCGACTCCAATTTCCACCAGCAGCGGCACCGATAGTTGCGGATGCACATTTTCCATGTGTTCGCGCACCAGCGTCCGCATGGCGTCAACCTCCAACTCAGGAACTTCGAACACGAGTTCGTCGTGAACTTGCAGAGTCATGCGTGATCTCATTTTGCGCTCTCGCAACGCCGCATCGATGCGAATCATCGCGATCTTGATGAGATCCGCGGCTGTGCCTTGCAATGGCGTATTCACGGCGGTACGTTCGGCGAATCCGCGAAGGTTGGCGTTCTTGCTGTTGATGTCGGGGATGGGCCGAATGCGCCCAAACAAAGTCTCCACTTTGCCTTCGCGGCGCACTTCTTCCAGCGTTGCGTCGATAAACTTCCTCACCCCGGCGTAGCGTTCGAAATACGCGGTGATGAACTGCTTTCCCTCCGATGGAGTGATTCCTAAATCGCGGGCCAGCCCGAACGGAGATAATCCATACACAATTCCAAAGTTGACCACCTTCGCCTGACGTCGATGATCGGGCGTCACCATCAGCGGTGGAACGCCGAATACCTGCGAAGCCGTCAGTGTGTGAATGTCGTCCCCACGCCGGTACGCTTCGACTAAGAGTTCGTCGCCCGAATAATGCGCGAGCAGCCGTAATTCGATTTGCGAGTAATCCGCCGACATCAACACATGCCCGGATTCCGCGGTGAACGCCGCGCGAATTTCTCTCCCCAATTCCGTACGGATTGGGATGTTTTGCAAATTAGGGTTGGTCGAGTTGAGACGGCCCGTCGCCGCGCCAGTCTGCCCGAAAGTCGTATGAAGCCGCTGCGTGGCCGGATTCAAGAGCGCGGGAAGCGCATCCACATAAGTCGATTTCAGTTTGCTCAACTGGCGATAATCGAGAACTTTGCGCGGCACTTCATGCGCTTCCGCGAGTCCTTCCAAAACGTCGACCGCAGTGGAAATCGTCCGTCCCTTCCCATATTTCACCGGCTTGGGCAAGCCGAGCCGGTTGAAGAGCACGTCACCTAGTTGTTTTGGAGAATTTACGTTAAACTCGACCCCGGCAAGATCGTATATTTCGCGCGCCTTCGCGGCGATCTCGGTTTCGAGCCTCGTCGACATTGCATTCAGCACCTGGCGGTCGATTTTTACCCCAGCCCGTTCCATTCGCGCCAACACCGGAACCAAGGGCAAATCGATATCTTCATAAGTCTTCAGCAGCCCTGCTTCTTCCACATCGCTGCGCAACGCCGTGGCTAGCCTTCCAGCAAGATCGGCCGATTCTGGCAATGTGCCATTCAGCTTGAGATTGAATCTACGCATGGCGACGTCGGCGATGCGGTGGGATGAAGAAGTGGGATCGATCAGAAACGAGTAAAGCATCGGATCGTGAGCCAGGCCGCCGATCTCGATCCCACTTCGCGCCAGTACGTGCATAACCGACTTAGCGTCGTGAATTGTTTTCGGAATGGAATCGTCCGCAATTACGCTAACCATTCGCGCATACGCTTCCGGGCTGTCGGTTCCGATTGATAGAGCTGTTCCCGGCGCGGCGGAAATGGCGAACTGAGGCCGCTTGGCTTCGGGCGGCGCTTTCTCTTCTGGTTCTGACAACGGAAGCAAAAGCGATTGCGTCTCTTCCGCTGTATCCTCCACGGAAGCGTCTTCCACGTACGGCGCCTCGGCGGCATCCACGGCGATCACCAGAGCAGCGCCGTCGCGCAATGTGCCGAGCGTTCTTTCCACGTCCATCGCAGAAGAAGCTTCGGCATAATTGGTCTGTGTGACTTCTTCAGTGGGAAGAATCTCTTTGAGCAGTGAATTGAATTCAAGTTCGGTGAACAACGCTCGAAGCGCGTCAGAATCCGGCTCTCCCAGTTCCATCGCCGAGATATCCAGTTCAACGGGAACGCGGCAATCGATTGTCACCAATTGTTTGCTCAGCAGAATGTTGTCGCGATTATTCTGCAGCGATTCCCGGTAGGTTTTTCTTTCCACTTCCCCGGCTCGTTCCAACGCTGCCTCGACGGATCCGAAACGCTGGATCAAATCCACCGAGCCCTTGTCGCCGATGCCGGGCGCTCCGGGAATGTTGTCGATCGCGTCGCCGCGCAGCGCCATCACGTCAATCACTCGCTCAGGAGGAACCCCGAGAACTTCTTCCACCTTGGCCGCATCGAGAATCAAATTGTCCTTCGGCGGATTGAGGATGAAAACGTTCTTGTTGACCAACTGCATCATGTCTTTATCGCTCGAAACGACATACACACATCGGCCTTGGTCCGCGGCTTGCCGGGCTAGAGTGCCGATCACATCGTCCGCCTCGAAATTCTGCTGTTCGATGATCGGGATTCGATAAGCTTCGAGCGCGCGGCGGATGTACGGCACCTGCGGCACCAGATCCCCCGGCATCTCGCTGCGGTTGGCCTTATAGCCGAGATACGCCTGCTCCTGAAATGTCTGCGTCTTCAAATCGAAACGGCGAACGCTGGTGAAGGCTTTTGCCTGCTGATCGCGAAACGTCGGCGCAGCGACATCGAAAACAGCGGCAAGATAGCGCGGTGAAAAATCATCCCGCAACTTGCGCAACATGTTGACGAACACGTACACGGCAGCGGTTGGCAACCCGGTTTTCGTGGACATCCCCCGCTGCCGCGCCATGGCGTGATAAGCGCGGAAGATGAATGACATCGTGTCCATCAGGTAAATTGCGTCGGCGGGAAGGCGAGGAGGAGGCGAGGTTCTGACAACCTCTGGCGCGGCCGCGTCGGGCAATGTTTTTTTCGGAGGCAAGAACTAAGTTTAGCAGCCGATGCGCGGCGAGATTTCCGGATCTCTGGCGCGCCGCCAGACTATTCCGACGTTGTGGGATCGATCACCGACATCACTTCAGAAATCCGGTTCGCGGGAAACCCGCCCTGGTTGGCGTGTTCCCGCACCATCTTCTCGTCGGGCGCGATGTAGATGCAATAAATCTTGTCCTGCGTGACGTAGCTATGGACCCACTGAATCTCGGGACCGAGATTCTTGAGAACTCCGCAGGATTTTTGCGCGACTCCCTGAAGTTGCGCCGGCGAAAGGTCTCCCGCGGCGGGAAGATCGCGTTCAATAACGTATTTCGGCATTGCATCCTCCTCGAGTGCAAATCAATATTCAGATGCGGGCAGACGGATTGCCGTATTCAGTTGTGTAGTGCAGTTTGATTTCTCCGCAAGTGCCTTGCTCCGGCGAATAAACCACGCAGGAATCAAACGGCCGCGAATAGACGTGCAAGCTGACGGCGCGCTCGTTGAAGTGGCGAGGGTTCACCACGCGATGCACCGGGTCGTTCGGGTTCACGGCACAGGGATGTCCCGCGTTCATTTCGACAGTTTCTGAAACTGTGAGGTCGCACGTGCCTGCTTCGATGCTTTGGGAAACCAGGTGAAAGTTTTCGACCTGCAAACGGCCAATCGGCACAGCCATCCAACAGTTCTGGTCTTTGTGATTATGAACCGAACTCGCCTGACCAATTTCCCAACACACCGTCATCAACTCGAAAGTCGAATTCTTCTCAATCAGGTTGCGGGTGTAATGCTGGCGATCCCAATTGATGTATCGCTCCAAGGTCTCGGCGGCGACCGGCGTGTCTTGCATGAATTTCAAAATCTCCTGGGTGCCCCGAAACGACGGCTCGGAGAATTTCTTCAGTCCGGCGACAAAATCCTCGATGGCAACCGGTTTCGTGACTGACTGTGTGGACATAACGTGCCCTTTCGACATGAGTATAGCGCGTTCCGGCGACACCCGGACGAGGTTGGCCTCCGACGCAATTTATTCGAGAAACATGCAATCGCCATAGGAATAGAAGCGGTATTTTTGCTGCACAGCATGCTCATAGGCGCGCAGAACTTCAGGTTGCCCTGCGAACGCACAAACCAGCATGAGTAGTGTTGACTGAGGCAGGTGGAAGTTGGTCAACATGGCGCCTACGAGTTTGAAATCGTAGCCCGGATAAATAAAAATGTCCGCCTCAGCTGGACCGGAGCGGATCTCTCCTGGCAGCGACGACGCATGTTCGAGCGCCCTGACCGTGGTCGTTCCTATCGCAACAATCCGCCGACCAGCGTGGCGCGCGCGATTAATGGCTGCCGCTGCTTCCTGCGAAATGCTATACGACTCGGTGTGTATCTTGTGGTCTTCGACACGATCCGCTCGTATAGGCTGGAATGTGCCGAGCCCTACGTGCAACGTAATTTCCGCGGTTTCCATTCCACGTTCGCGGATGCGGCCAAGAATCTCTGGCGTAAAGTGCAGTCCTGCGGTGGGCGCGGCAATCGAACCGCGCTCGCGCGCGAATACAGTCTGATAGCGATCTCGGTCGGCGGCGCGATCTTCGCGGCTTATGTATGGAGGCAGCGGAACATGGCCGAGCTCTTCGATCATCCCGAAGAAATCTGCAACCGGATCGAAGCGAATCGTTCGCTCGCCCAAATCCCCGCGCCCGCTGACGACGGCCTGCAACTGTCCGTCGACTCCAAATACAACTCGATCGCCGACATTTACTTTTTTGCCGGGCCGCACCAGACATTGCCATTCATTCGGCTCGACATCAGTCTGACGAGTCAGCAGAACTTCAATTTTCCCTGTGCCCGTGCCTTTGCGCCCGAGCAGTCGCGCCGGAAAGACTCTCGTGTTGTTGAACAACAAGAGATCGTCAGACCGCAGAATTTCAGGGAAGTTTGAGAAGGCCTCATCGGCGATAGTCCCGGTGTCTCGCCGCAGATGCAATAGCCGCGACGCCGAACGCTCCGGCAGCGGTTCCTGCGCAATCAAATCTTCGGGAAGATGGAAGTTGAAATCAGAAACCAGCACGTATGGCGATTATAGAAGGATGCTCATAGCGAGGCGGGCGTAGCAGATTCCTCGTGGCTTCGCTCCTCGGAATGATTAATTTGTTTTGCGTGCAGGCAAGAAATCGGGCCCGTCATCGTCGGCGGATCACGGGCCCGCGCTTCGCCTACTGGCAGGTATTGAACTTGAATGAAACCAGGTGCGTGGTCCAATCACTGCTCTTCGCGCCGCCGTTCGCTTTGTTGTAGTACTCCTGGGAGTACCAGAACGTGCAATCGTCGCTGGGGTCCACGCTCATGCTGCTGTAGTCGCCCCACCGATTGCCGCCGCTCACCTGCACCGCGCTGCCTTTCACTACCACGTGCGGCGCTTCAAACATTCCCAACGGATCGCTGGGTACGCGGCCGGTGTACATAATTCCGGTGTCGAGCGTTGTGCTGTTATCGAAACTCGCGCCCATGGCAATGTTGCCCACTTTGTCCATGGCGACGCTTGCCATCCACAAATTGTCGGCTTTGTTCTGGTAAGTTCCCGACTGAAAGAGCGCGAATTTGCCTCCGACAGGAGTGGCGCGCAGTTCGTACCAACGCGTTGCAACCGTGGCGGACGATCCCGATCCAGGCGCGACCGCGTGAGCAACGACTAGCGCCTCGTGGTCGCCGAAATTGCGATAGGCAAGGCGGAACATCAGCAAGCCGCTAAGGGAATCGACCTTCTCTCCAGGGCTGGGCTGCGGTACGCAGGCAAAATTTCCGCCATCGTTGCAGAGCAAGACGTAGTTTGGCACTGTGACGTTATTCGGCCCAGTGAAGGTCGAGTTCTTTGGATTGGTGAAGTCCACATGAAAGTCGTACTCGCTAAGTTCGTTGGTCAGGTTGCCCAATTCGACATAGTGATTCGGCGCACCCGTTGGCGGTAGTGTGGTTCCATCCAGGTCGGACGGCAGGAAGCCGAAGTTGTTTGGGTTTGGAGTGAAGCAAATCATGTTCGCCTTGCCGCCTGCAAGCATCGAGGCTCGATCGAAGGCACAAGGCTCCGCGCCAAGAAACGCGGTCGCGCTGTAAAGGTTGTGGGTCGTGTAATAAGCGTCCGGCCAAACCGAATACTTAGGATAGTCGGGCAGGTTCGCACCCGTGCTGAACGAGTATCGATAATAGCTGCCAGTGGCATCGGACGTAGCGGAAACGGCGACACAAAGCAGGTCGCTGGTGGAACCAAAGCCAAGCTGCGTCACCAGCCAGCGCTGCGCCATCTTGTCCCACAATACGACGGGATCGCCACCATCGCTGTTCGAGCAAGGGCCGCCGAAGCCCTGCCAAATCGTGTGAATCGGAGTCGGTCCAAGCAAAAGCTTGCCGGTAGTTTTGTCGAACACGTCATAGACCACATTCGTTATCTCGACAAACTGCGTTCCGCCAACCGAACCGTTTGTGTCGGGCGGGATAGCGCCGCCCTGGGCGCCGGTGATTGCATCCTGGCTCAAAATCTGGGTCGTAGAAACTGGCGGCAAAATCGTTTGCTGCAAAGCTTGATCGCCGCCGGGCACGGCGTGGAAAAAGCCTTTTGGAGCGCGATGCTCTCCCTTTTCCAGCATCGACGGTCTTTCCGGCGGCGCGTTGCGCACCATTTCGGTCAGCGGCAAGGAAACGTCATTCTTGATTTCCTGAATAACTCGCGGGCGACTCTGGCTTTTCGCGCTATCCTGTGCCGCAGCGCTGATGACAAAAGCGTTGAGCAAAATGAAAACAGTCAGTAAGGTTCGCATGGGTGATTGTCCCTCTCGATGGATTGGAAGACTTGGGAGTGCCGCCGTTTGATCTGGACCGCGACACTCCCGGTTGTTTTACTTCACGGTGATGTTGACGGCGGCCGACGGAATTCCGTTGGCAACAACCACCAAAGTGCTAGCGCCGGTTTCTGCGCCCGAGGGCACATCGAAGTTGGTTGACACCGTCTTCGATCCGGTGGCGACACCCATAGTGCTGTGGTCATGGGTCTTGAAGAAAAAAACATGCCCCGACGCGGTGTTGGTCACGCGAACCAACGGATAGTTAGTCGCGGTCTGGTATTCGTCACCAAACGCCGCGGCTTGTGACAATCCGTTGAACTGCGTGCCAGAAATTTTGTAGGTTGATCCCCGCGTAACCGAAGCGGGGAAGTTGCTGATCGTTGGCGCCCAGACTGGCGAGTAAGTTCCAGTTGACGTGTAGGTCTCCGAGCCTCCAACCAGCACTTCGCCTGTCGGCACGACAAGATAGCTACCGAAGTTTGTGTTCGGGCCTCGGGTCAGGTTTTTGCCGTCCCACTCGTAGGAAAACCCCGAATTTCCCTCGATAAGCACGCGCCCATTCGTCAGCAGCGCGCCAAACTCATCGCCTGCGTCGTCACCGTCCGGAAAGCTGGGACCCACAGTCCACGTGCCCGCGACTGTGTCGTAGATCGCCGTATTTCCTGATGAGCCCCCGGTCGGCAAGCTTCCGGTTGCGAAGATCGTGCCATCAGGACGCAGAATGGCGGGGCCGATTTCTCCCGGCGGATAGTAGCAGTACTGTCCGTTCGGGCCGAACGGCAAGCAGCCGAACGGCGATGGAGAATGCAGGTCGACGATCGTGCTGCCCGCCGAACTCCATGAGCGGGTGCTGGCGTTGTAGATTTCGGAATTTGGGGCGTTCTTCACGTCCGCGGTAAACACATGGCCGTTGGGCAGCAGCGTCCAGCCTTCTTCCGCATTGAAGTCGCTTTTCCCAGCTGAACTTACTTCCGTCCATGTCAGCGTCTTGGGATTCAATGCAGCCATCAATTTGGTCAGCTTGTTGCCGACGAGAAAATAGCCGTTCGGCAGCATGCTCGCCGGAGAATCACCGATAAAGCTCCAGCCTTTTGGCGGAGCTAGTGGAGTCCACGTGTTGGCAGCGGGGTCATAGACTGCCGCAAGATTAGTCAGGGCAAAAGCGCCGTTGTTGTATTCGCCGCCAACGATAACCAGCCGGCCATCCGCAAGCACAGCCGACGCGAAGGCATCCGGAACATATCCAGCGGGCAGGCTTGCAAGTTGTGACCAAGTGCCTTGAAGGTAGCTGCCAGTGTTGTCGGGCGTGAGCTTCCACCAATCCGATAATTGACCGCCTTGATAAATCACGGTGCCATCCGTGAGCAGGAAGCCGATACCAGCTCCGTCCGGGGGCTGATGGGTGAGGCGTTTGAGGGTTTGAGCCAGGCTGACGCTGGCCACGCTGCACAGCAGTACGGCTACTGCGAGGTAATTCTTAATCCGCATTCGTTCACCTTAAGTTTTGGAATCTGGGCGCTGCTAGAGGACTGAATCTACCGCTCTTGCCTCTCTGGGACTGCAGTCGTAAGACGAAACACAGGCGGAGCAATGCTAACAGACCTCGCCGGTCTCACTCACTGGTTCATAAAGTCGCGACAAATGTGTAAAGAGTTGCAAAGTTTTGGATATAGTCGTTGTGTGCGATGGGGCGGGTGCGTTAACATACGCGGGCCCGCTTCGTGGCCCTCCGGGACCGCACCTAATTTTTCATGCCCAGTCAACGGCAATCCCGCCGCGACATCATCGCCTTCGGCAGAATGATGCATAATCGCGGCTACGTCGCGGCCATGGACGGTAACCTGTCCGTCCGCCTGAACGACGGCAATGTGCTCGCCACACCCACCGCGATGTGCAAAGGAATGATGACCGCATCGGATCTGGTGGTAGTCGACCTCGAAGGCAAGCGGGTTTCAGGACGCCGCAATGTTTCCAGCGAAATCGGTATGCACCTGCTGATTTACCGGCAGCGCCCGGACGTGCATGGAATCGTGCACGCCCATCCGCGCACTGCGACTGGCTTTGCAGCCGCCGGCATGGCCCTGAACCAGCCGTTGGTATGCGAAGTGGTCATTGGTCTCGGCTCAATTCCTTTGGCCAAGTACGGAACTCCGGGAACTCCCGAACTTGCAGAAGCTCTCGAGCCTCTTGTCAGCGAATACGATGCCATCCTCATGTCGAACCACGGAGTAGTGAGTTACGGCAGCGATCTGCATTCGGCATACATGAAGATGGAAACAGTTGAGCACTTCGCGCAGATCGCATTGGTTAGCCACCTGCTCGGCTGCCAGCAACCGCTGGGACGCCGTGAAGTCGAGAAGCTCGTCGAAATCCGCGGCAAATATCAAGGATCCAAATCTGCCGCCCGAATGCCGGTCGCGATCGGCTAGGTCGCAGTCTCAGCTTTTGTCGCCACCGATTCGAAATCTCATCCCCGCGCGAAAATTCACTCCCAGCGCTGGATATCCCACCACTTCCTGATAATGCCGGTCGAGGACGTTCTCTACATTTCCATACGCGGTGATGCGTTTCGTGATCGCGAACCATCCACCGACATCGACACGCGCATACCCCGCGGCGTGGTTGATGTTGAAACCGAGAAAATCGTCGTCGGGGCGCCGTCCCACAAAACTGCCCCCCAAGTTGGCCCCCCAACGATTGCCGATGTAGCTGAGCAACGTCGTGGCCGAATGTTTAGGGCGCCGCAGCAGCGGCATCCCGGTTGCCCCTGAGGGATCGCAAAAGTTCGCCGAAGTGCACAACGGCGCGGCAAGAATCTGCGTGGATGTATACGTGTAAGCCACATTGAGCAGCAGGCGTGGCAGAATTTTCGCCTGCACTCCACCTTCGGCGCCCTGAGCGAACGACTTATCCACATTCACGAAATGCCCAATGAACGTGACCGGGCTGAAGGTGTAGTCGATACGGTCATGGAAGAGATTATTGAAATAGGTTGCGGTGAAGACGTATTTGTTCTTAAACAAATTCTGTTGGATCCCAGCCTCGTAAGCCCGTGTTCGCTCCGCCTTGAGCGTGATGTTCGATGTGGAGAGAGGTGGTCCAGCGAAGGTGTCTTCAAGGGTGGGTTCCTTAAAGGCGGTCGCGTAGGACCCTCGCACCCGCGTGCCCGAAAAGATGTCGCCACCGGGGAAAAGCTGATAGCTGGCTGCGATCCGGGGCGTGCCAACGTCACCGAAAACGTTACTGTGAAAATAGCGACCGCCCCCGATGACGCTGAGCCGGCCGAGCGTGAATTGCTGCTGCCCGTACACCTCGTTGTTCAAGCGCTGGCCGTGGGTCTGCGTATGTGGCGGATTGTCGGAATCGATGTCGCCAATAAATCCATTTTCATTTTCCACGCGATACCCGAATGTTGAGTGCGCCCAGGCTGATTCAGAATAGTCGCCCTGATATTCGAACCCTGCGCGGTTGACGTGGTCCACTTCGTGCGACGGCGGATCGAAAATGCGGGCCGTATCTCCATTGAGATTCAGCTCGTTATACCGGTAGGTGTAGTCGAATCCGGTGAAGCGATGTTCCAAACCTGAGCGTGCGCGAATCACAACCTCGGCGCTCCCAATCAACGTGTTTAGTTGCGACCACTCGCTGGGATCGGGCGGCTGAAGCGGATCTCCGTTGAAATTCCACTCCCCGGAAACCCCGGTGTGACTGTTGGAATGGCGCAGGTGTAGTCGAAGAGAAATCCCTTGAGTAATGGCAAAGCCCAGGTTGCCGCCTTCCAACGAATCGGAATACGCATTGTTGACGCCCTGGCCATGCGTGTTGAACTGGTCGCCGAAGATGTTGTAGTCGAAGCGGCCGTTCGCCCCTGACAACGAAGCGAAGCCATGCGCCGTGGAAAAATTCCCACCGTCCGCGCCGAAGCGAATTTCTGGGGTCGCGGTGCTGCCCGAGCGTGTGAACACCTGGACCACGCTGGTCATCGCGTCCGTACCGTAAAGCGTGCTTTGCGCGCCCCGGGCGAACTCAACCCGGTCAGCTTCCGCCAGAGGAAGACTTCCGAAATCGAGTGAGCCGCCAGGTTCATTCACCGTGACACCGTCAACAATCACTTTGTTGTAAGTGGAATCGCCACCGCGCACGAAAAGCGAAGCCAGCCCTCCGCGTTGCCCCGCGGCATTCACAATCGCGCCCGGCAGAAATCGAAGCGCGCCTTCCGCGGACACAGGCTGTATGAGTTCAAGCTGGCTGGAGCTAAGAGAATCGGTATCCGCGCCACCGGACTGTCCGGCAACAGGAGTTCGCGTAGCGGTCACCGTGACCGTCTCCGCCGCCGGAGCCAACTGCATGCGAACAGGGAATTCTCCGAACGATGCCGACAGGTCCTGGACCACTTCGGCGAAGCCGGGTGCCAGAATCCGTATGCGATATGCTGCAACGACGGAGGCGTCAAAAGAAACGATGCCCTCTGCGTTCGTGGCTCGGGTGGCGAGCAGCTTGGCAGAGCCGGATCCAAAAATCTGGACCTGAGCGCCGGCAATGGCGGCACCCTGGGGATCGACAACTTTGATTTTGATTTCGGCGGATGCTACGGCCGCCAGGCAGACAACGAGAACCAAAAGACGCGAGAACTTCATGCACTCCTCCTTTGTCACGCGAAAGGGGTTGGTGGTGGCGGTTCGCGCCGGTCTCCTGGCTTCGCGAGTGGAGGACTTCAATCAAGTCCGTATTACTGCAACCGGCCTTCCCGGGCTTCACCCAGTGACCGGCTGCGGATTTCCTCGCTTACAGTTGCGCGGCAGCGCGGGATTCTCACCCGCTTCCCTCAGGCGTTGAGGATGCGCGAACCAAATATTCAATTGTGTGCGGCAATTTCTCGCCGCTGGAAAAATCTAACAGAACAGAGATTGGTCAGCAAGGTCAGGCAGTTTGACAATCCACGTATGTGCCCGCTTCAGGGCGATTCCCACACAATTCCGTGCCGCGCTCTGGAAATTCTCAAACCCATGTCATGCTGAGCGCAAGAATTCACGGTGAATAGAGGAGTTACGAAATCCCGCTATCGCGCGAGAAGCGGGTACTTCGATTACTGAATTCCCTCGGCCACATACAGCGTGCTCAGGCTGCGTGAAGCGCTGTAGGCGTACGTCTTGCGGTCGGGCGATATCTCCACATGCAGGTCCGACAGACCTGTCTTGTCGTCTTCGGTGATTGATTGTAGCGGCGTACGCTTGCCGTCGGCAATATTGACGCGAGTCACGGAAAAACCGCCGAGCACGTCGGAAAATACGAGCAGGCCCTTACCATCTTCGCTCCACGCAAAGATCTTGTCGTCCGCTTGGATGCCGCTCACGTTCTGCGTCTTTTGCGTATCCACATCGTAGATCGCCGCCCCGTCGCCCAGAGAGCCGGCGATTCGCCTTCCATCCGGCGAAAAAATGCGTGCGCGCCAATCCGCTGGGCCAAGTGGCTGCGGCGTGCCTCCGTTGCTATCCATCACGTAGGTTCGGAGATTCTCGTTACCAAGCGCGCCAACTATGAACAGGCGCTTTCCGTCAGGGAACCAGTCCAGCCAATTCGCATTGACCATCTTGTCGATTGCAATGGTGCGGCTTTGGCCAGCTCCAATCGGATATAGAGCGACCTGCACGGGAGAAGTCAAAAGCAGTGCAGCAGCAGTTTTGCCATCGGGAGAAAATCGCGAGACTGATCCCGGCCCTAAATCGACAGGCGCCGATCCGTCCAGTTTGCGATAGACGGATTTGTACAACAAACCCGCCGGCCCGCCGAACTCAAAGAACAAAATGGCTTTCCCATCGGGCGAAACATCCGGATCCATGGAGCCGTCGAACCATTCCAGCCCGCGATGTTGCTTGCCCGTCGCCACGTCGACGGTAGTCACTTCAAATCGATCGGACTCACTCACCATCAGGACGCGACCGTCAGCGCCAATGTCGAAAAGGGTCATGCCGTCCGGTGCGTGAAAAACCTGGCGCACCTTTCCCGATAAGTCCACGCCAAGCATCTGCCGCGATTGTCCAGAATCGGCCGCTGTGAACCAGATTTCCCTTCCGTCAGGCACCCATGCGATGCCTTGTATGCTCTCGAATTCCTTCGTCAGTTGCTTGCGCTTGCCAGAAGCGTCAATTGTGGAAACAAAACCACGATCGTCTCCAAAAAAAGGATGTTCGGCAAAAACCACGCGGTCGCCACCGGGCGAGACCCGCACATAGTCCAGGTAGCCACTGGTCTCGTAAAGCGATTTGCCAACGGGAAACTCCACGCGAGCTTTTCCGTTAGCCATCCGCGTGACCGCCAAAGATTTTCCATCCGGAGAATAATCGGCTGAGATCACACCATCCTGAATGGGCCGAGGCGACCCTCCAGACATCGGCGATTGCGCGAGTGTACCCAAATAGAAGTGACTGTGAAGCACTGCGTTCAACGCGAGCGACAAATCTCCAGCGGGTGAAAGTGCCAGCAAGTGCGCGTTCGGCAGATCGACTTTCACCGACTGCGGATACTCAGACCGTACTGAATAAATTGCCAGCGGATCATTGTTGAATTGCGCGCTGTATACAACCGTCTGTTCATCTTTGGCGAAGCGGGCGTTCGTGATCAAACCTCGCGTGTAGGTCAGGCGGGTGAACGAGACTGGATGGGTCTTCACGGACCACCGCCCTGCAAAAAGCGCGGCTGCCGCCAGCGCGAGCGCGGCAGCCATTCCAATCCACCAGCCGCGCCATCGCGTCGCATGCGACAGCGGTGCAAGAGCTGAACTGGGCGACGACGCGATCACGCTGACAGAACTTCCGCTGAGCGACTCGATTGCAAACGCCAAATCGCTGGCTGATTGAAACCGCCGCGATGGAAGTTTTTCCAGACATCGGCTCAGGATGCGCTCCCACCCTGGACTTCCATGCCAGCCTGAAGTCGAGAGCTCCGCCGGTTCCTCGCGAAGGATGGCGGTCATGGTCTCGGCAGCCGTATCCCGCTTGAACGCCCGCTTTCCGGAAAGCATTTCGTAAAGCACAGCTCCAAAACTGAAAATGTCGGAACGCGCGTCAGTCGCATCTCCGCGTACTTGCTCCGGCGACATGTAGCCGACCGTGCCCATCACCACGCCGGGAAGCGTGACTGGGCTCGTCATCGTCACATCGGGATGGCCCTTACTTTCCGCGCCGGTCAATTTCGCCAGGCCGAAATCGAGAATCTTGACCCGGCCATCGTCGGTCAAAAATATGTTTTCTGGCTTCAGGTCGCGGTGGACGATGCCCTTCTCATGCGCGGCGGCCAGTCCCAGAGCAATGCCAAGCGCCAACTCTGACACGCGACGCGAGGGCAGCGGGCCGCTCTCCAACTTTTCTCGCAGCGTCGTGCCTTGTAGAAGTTCTGACACGAGATACGGCGTGCCGTCGTAAGTTCCAATGTCGTGAATGCCCAGGATATTAGGATGGTTCAGCGCTGCTACCGTGCGTGCCTCTTGCTCGAACCGCCGCAGCCGGTCGGGGTCAGATGCAAAAGACGTTGAGAGTATTTTGATTGCGACGATGCGGTCGAGTCGCGTGTCTCGGGCGCGATAGACCTCACCCATGCCCCCGGCTCCGAGCGGACTCTGTATCTCATACGGCCCCAATTTGATCCCGGCGTTCAACAAGAGATCCCTCTCTGCGTTCGGGATTTCGCCTGCGGGTTCCCGCTTCGCTCACGCCCGCAAACCGGCTCAACCTCTCCCATTCCGCAGGCTCTAATCGGAGCTTGGATTTCGTAAGGCCCTAATTTTGTGTTTGGCGTCAGCATCCGAATGGAAGCCGAATTATAACCCTCGCATCAAAATGGATTGGTTATGCCGCTTCTCGCGAAGGGCGCGCAGAAAGTCTAACTGTGGCGCGGCGACAACATGTTCAGGATTTCTCGCAATCCCTGGCGAATCGGACGCAGGTCGGAAATCGCAGCCGCGGGAAAGGGCAAGGCACTTTGCTTCTTATCCGTCTTGATTTCCTCCCGCAAATGTTGCCGCGCTCCCGCGATCGTGAATCCCTGATCGTAGAGAAGCGCCTTGATCCGCAGGACGCTTTCAACATCTTTTTGGCGGTACATTCTCTGCCCCGTGCTGCCTTTCACCGGTTTGATCTGGGAAAACTCTGTTTCCCAGAAACGCAGGACGTAGGCCGGGAGGCCGCATAGCTCCGCAACTTCGCCGATACGAAAATACAACTTGTCGGGAATCACCAAATCGTCGGTGCTGTGGGTGCGGACGGTAGTTTTTTGACGAAGGCTCATCGGAAAATTCCTAACGCGTTTCTAGCACGCTTGCGGCCAGCATTCAACCCGCTCGTGCAAAGTAAAAAAGCCCCTCGGTGAGCGCGGGGCTCATGAGAGGCCGTCTTTAAACTCGATTGGCCAACGAAATGGATTCGCTGCGCCATGAATACCTAGTGCTTTTTTTTCTTAGCAGCTTTTTTTGCAGCTTTCTTTTTGGTTGCCATGTGTAAATAACCTCCGTTTGGATTTTTCCCTCAAACACCCACTCCGAGTGTGATGCTTATGCCCTCTGTGGTGGGTTCAAAAATGCCACCACAAGATATTGAGCACTATGTGTCGATATGTCAACAAAAATATTGTCGGCCCCCGTGAAAAGCTTTGTTCACTCGTTGCGCGAACGAATTTCCCGTGCTGCTACTCTTATGCACTTCTAGTGGAAAGTCCCATTGACTTTGCGAATCGGCAAGCTCAGTATCGTCGAGCCGCGATAAGAGATTTGTGGACCCGATATTGACAGAGTATGGGGTCGACTCATTCCGGTTCGCGGACGGTAGCCACCGTCTAATTAACCAAGGAGAGTAAGTAAGTCATGAGAAGAACATCAGTCTCCCATCTACTCGTTGCACTAACTGTTGTATCTCTTTGTGGGCTGGGTAGCGCTCAGGACAATTCGTCTGGCGTTCCTCACGGAAAATACGTGGTCATGCCTCCGCACCTTCGCGACGACGTTCCTGTACCGGCAACATCCCTGCAAACCTGGAACGGTTCTTTTACTTACGGCGGATCGAACTACAGCTACAATATGGTCGGAGCTGCACCCTCCAGCAACACCTCCGCCACGGTCCAGGTGTATATCATTCCCGTCAAGATCGTGATCAGTTCGCGCCGCGGCTCGACCACGTTTGATCCATCGCACGTTCTCTCCAACGGAAATACGGTGACAACGAATACCGTTCAGTCTCCGATCTTCGACTCCACCACGACCTACGTGCAAGGTGGAGTGAATGTCGGAACCACTCAATATGAAGACGCCTTTCAGCGGGCCAACTTCTGGGGCACGGTTAAAACCAAAACCAACTCCCACATCCTGCTGGGTGGGCCCACGGTAGAAGCGGAACAGACTCTAAGCCCGCCATCGAACTACGGGAAGACCGGATCGCCATTCGGTTTCACCGCAGGCTTGGTGGACATCAATTGGTTTGACGCTCAACTGCCTAACCTGATCAACAAATTCGGAATCGGCCCTAACTCGTTCCCGATCTTCCTCACCTATGACGTCTATCTGACGCAGAATGGCGGCTGCTGCATCGGCGGCTATCACAGTTCGGAAGGTAACCAGAGCAGTCCCCAGTCGTATGCGCACGCAACTTATGTGGACCATCCGGGCGATTTCGCCCAGGATGT
Organism: Terriglobia bacterium; assembly: GCA_963771505.1. Lineage (GTDB taxonomy): Bacteria > Acidobacteriota > Terriglobia > Terriglobales > Acidobacteriaceae > JAJPHW01. The sequence continues at coordinate 1,118,482 of CAVYTO010000001.1, read as the reverse complement.
CTCCGCTCTCTCTCACGAAGTTGGCGAGTGGATCGATGACCCATTGGTCGTCAATACCGGCGGCAACAATACTCCTTGCGGCATCCTTGAGGTCGGCGACCCGCTCGAAGGCAACCCCAATTACGGCGGTTATCACTACGTTCTGCATGGCTTCACCTACAACCTGCAGGATTTGGTTTTACTTCCGTACTTTGGCGCTCCGACGAGTACGTCAGTTAACGGGTATTTGAGCTTCCAGGGTGAGTCTCTGGGAGTCTGCTCAAACGGCAGCTAACTGCGCGTGAAGGATTATTCCGGGCCCGCCCTATAATGGGGCGGGCTTTTTCATGCGCACTGGATTTCGCATTCCGATCCCCTCGAAACAATTTCCATTCGCGCTCATGGGTGCGCTGCTCGTGGGAAGTGTCGCTTGCGGCGCGCCCGGCGTCCCTCTTCCGCCAACGTTGCGTCTGCCGGAAGCCGTTAAAGATCTGCGCGCGACACGAAAAGGGAACCGCGTTTATCTCGCTTGGACCGTTCCCACCCGCACCACCGATCGTCAAACAATCGTTCATGAGGGACCGACAATTGTATGCCGCAACGCGCAATCGACGCAGAAATGCGAAAAGGTCGGGGAAGTTGTTGCACCGGCGAAAGTCGCGGCGGGCAAGGAAAAAGCTCAAGCAAGTTACGTGGATGTGCTGCCGGATTCCATTCTCTCGAATGATATCGGCTCCAATTTGTTTTACGCAGTCGAAGTGGACAACGAAACGGGCCGCTCGTCCGGATTGTCGAATCAGGTTGGCGTGCCAGCTTTTCGAGTCGCGGCAGCCCCAACCGGGGTGAAAGCGACTGCGACCGCGGAAGGAGTCCAGGTTTCATGGGATCCTGTCGATTGGCCCAGCCAACCGGACATGCATAACTTTTTCCGGCTCTACCGCGAAGAAGCAGGGCAAGGCCCAGACTCGGCCCTTGCCGAAATCCCCTTTGGTTCTTCTCCTCAGTTCTTGGATCGCGGCATCGAGTGGGAGAAACAATATCGCTACCGGGTTTCAACCGTCACTGCTGCCAATGTCCCCGGAAAAGCGGAAATGCAAGTCGAGAGCGACGGTTCGCCTGAAATCGCAGTCGTCACCCACGATACGTTCCCTCCAGCCGTCCCCGAGGGATTGCAGGCAGTCTTTTCCGGACCCGGACAACCGTCTTTCATCGATCTCACCTGGTCGCCGGTGCGCGATGCCGATCTCGCCGGATATCACGTCTACCGCCGCGAGGGAACTGGCTCCGCCAGCCGCGTGACCAATGAGATGGTCCATGTGGCGGCATTTCGCGATTCGACCGTTCAGGCGGGGAAGACCTACTCCTACTCAGTCTCGGCAGTCGATCTACGCGGAAACGAAAGCGCGCCTTCTCAGGAAACCAGCGAGAGCACGCCACCCTAGACCTAAGTGGTTATTTCTTGACTCGCACTTGAACCCTTGTGCCCTCCGGAAGGCTGCCCTCAAGAAGCTGAATTTTTCCTTCGCGAACGACACCGTCGAATTCAAGCCTCGCCGGAGAGGGCGATGGCGCAGCAACGTTCGCAGGAGCTCGGCCCATCCCTTTATCCATCGCGGCGTTGGCCAAGGCATCTGCCTGCTGGTTTTTTCCCCGCAGCACATGCCCGATGGAAAACCACTCAAGCTGCGCGATCAACTGCTTCGCCCGCCCATGCAGGTCCTGCAAGGCCGCATTCTTGACCTTGTAAATGCCCTTGATCTGGCGCACTAAAAGTTCGGAATCGCTCAAAACTTTCAGTGCCTTGCGATCCTGCTTCACCGCGAACTCCAACGCGGCAATCAATCCCTGATATTCCGCGAAATTGTTGGTCTGGTGACCCAGATATTCGCTGAGCGCGGCAACTTTGGCTCCGGTTTCATCCTGAATCACTACTCCGTAGCCGCTCGGCCCCGGATTTCCACGAGCTCCACCGTCGCTAAACGCGACCAGGTGACGTGCTGGGGGACTCTCCCGTGTTTCAAACAAATCGGCGGTGAGCGGCGAGCGTGTCATGCCCAGGCTTATCTTCCCGCAGCCAGCCGCGAAGCCAGGCGCGGCGGCAGGTTGGCGGCAAGAATCTTTTCCTGCGCTTCCTTCAGCGGATAAGGCACGCGGCAGAAGGTCACTCTTTTGCCATCCGTATCCAGCAGCCCAAACGCCGCCCGCCAGTCTCCGTCTCGAGGCTGCCCCACCGACCCGGGATTAATCATGTAACGGTATCCCTCACGCAGCTGCAGCTCGAGAGTTTCAGCCTGGCCTACCGTCTTGTATTCCGGATACAGCGCTTCGCTACGATCGGCTTCTTCGCCAGCCCTGACCGCAAACGCACCTTGAAGATGCGTATGGCCAAAAAACGTTAGCGTGACCGACGACTGCTGCATGAGCGCCTGTGATTCCTGCGGGGTGACCACATACTCATCTTCGTCTGCTGGCGATCCGTGAACAAACTGCACATCATCGACGCCGTCGAGGCGGATCGGCCCCTGCGGCAGCGCACGAAGCCAATCGATGTTCTCAGGCGAGAGTTGATCTCGGGTCCACAACGCGGCGAAGCTGGCAATCGGATTGAAATCCCGGATGTCCATCAGACCACACGCAGCCTTGTCATGATTGCCGCGGACAAAGTGGTCGCCGAGACCGCGTGACCGGGCCATGACCTCAGTCGGGCTGGCTCCGTAGCCAACCACGTCACCCAGGTTCATCACCAGATCGTGGGCAGGGGCCACCGCCAGGCACGCGTCCAGCGCTTCGAGATTGGCATGGATGTCGCTTAACAACAGAATTCGCACGAATCACCGGACACGAACCGAGGATTATAGACCGAACGTCATTGCTTTGCTGTAACCGGATTCAAAACCGGACACCGGGCCCAGTGTCCGGGAGCAAGCTCCAGAAGCTCGGGGAAGCGCTGTGAACAGCTCTCTACGCGAAATTCGCAGCGTGGTGCGAACGGGCAGCCCGCGGACATCTCAGCCGAGGCAGGAACGAATCCTTCAATCGTCTTGAGAGGCTGGTTCCGGTCTGTGTGCAGGGTCGGAAGCGCGTTCAAGAGTCCACGGGTATACGGGTGACCGGGCGCGTGAAAAACGTCCTCCTTCGTGCCCAGCTCAACGACGCTGCCGGCATACATCACCGCGACTCGGTCTGACACTTGCGAAACGACCGCGAGATCGTGCGAGACAAACAACATCGTCAGCGAGAATTTTGCCCGCAGATCCGCCAGCAGATCGAGAATCTGCGCCTGAATCGTTACGTCCAGCGCGGTGGTAGGCTCATCCGCTATCAGCAATTGCGGACGGTTCACGATGGCCATCGCAATCATCACCCGCTGCCTCATTCCACCTGAAAGTTGATAAGGATAATCTTTCGCTCGGCGCGCAGGATCCGGAATGGCCACTTCATCTAACGCCGCGATGGCTCGCTTCTCAGCATCTTTCGCGGAAATCTTTTGATGAGCATGCACTGCCTCGGCAATCTGGTCGCCTATCCGCATCACAGGATTGAGCGCAGTCATCGGCTCTTGAAAGATCATCGCCATCCTCAATCCGCGAAGCTGGCGCACGTCCTCGCTGGGAACCCGCAGCAAGTCTTGTGGCTGACCGTTGCTGTGGCCTTCGAACGAGACTCGAATCTCGCCAGAAACGTCTGCCTGCGCCGGAAGCAGGCGCATCAGCGCAAGCGAAGTCACCGATTTGCCTGAACCTGATTCCCCAACCAGGCCCAAAACTTCGCCTGATTCCAGAGTGAGATTGAGGTCGCGAACAGCAGCCGCCCGCCTGGCTCCTGAAAATTGGATGGTGAGATTGCGAATCTCTACTAATGGCGGCATCTGGTTATGGTAGCAGCAGCAAATCGAGCCTCGTCCGAGCGCAGACGCGCCGAAAGTGCAAACTTCTTCACATTGACATCAGTTATCTTGCAGGATATCGTCATCCCCACGGCGATGTTCTGCCAAATTGTTGCTCCCCGAATGTCTCCCCGTTTAGGCTGCAACCGGTTTCAGCTTCTGACAAATCTATTCGGCGAGGGCCAATCGTGATCAATCGCACTTCCTTGGATACTACTCGTGGTAACTCTACGTTTACCTACTGCTTACGCGCCTTCTTGATGAGCGCATTCACCCTGGCTTTGCTCGTGGGATTATCCGCGGCGCAGGTAAGCCTTTTGCAAATCAGCTCCGACCCTTTCACGGTTGGCCCCGGCCAACATGCTACCGAAGTTGAACCTCACACTTTCGCTTACGGCTCGACAATCGTCTCCGCGTTTCAGACCGGACGCATCGCGCCCGGCGGCGCGACCGACATTGGCTGGGCAACTTCTACCGACAGCGGTGCGACCTGGACGCATGGCTTCCTGCCCGGCATCACCACCGGCGAAGGTAGCGGCCCATACTCCGCAGTCAGCGACCCTGCGGTCGCCTACGATGCCGCGCACAATGTTTGGATGATCAACTCGCTTCCCATCGCGAGCTTTCAGACTCCGGCTGTGATTGTGAGCCGTTCAACCGACGGCGGCCTGACCTGGCAGAATCCCGTCAGCATCGACCCCACCGCCAGCAGTTCCGACAAGAACTGGATCGTTTGCGACAATTCCAAGACCAGCAAGTATTACGGCAATTGCTACGTCGAGTGGGACAATCCATTTACCGGCGACGGCGTCCTGATGAGCACATCGTCAGACGGCGGCCTCACCTGGGGCGCGCCCAAAGCTCCGCTCGGCAGCGTTTCAGGCATTGGTGGTCAACCCTTGGTGCAACCGGATGGTCGAGTCATCGTTCCCATCGAGACCAACGGGATATCTGTTTTTGGATCCCTGAACGGCGGCGCGAGCTGGACGAAGTTCTACACCGTCGCCTCGATCCAGAGCCACCTCGACGCGGGTGGCATCCGCAGCGGCCCGCTTCCCACTGCGGCAGTCGACGGCACCGGAACGATTTACGTAGTTTGGGAAGATTGCCGCTTCCGAACCAACTGCTCGACCAATGATCTGGTTTACAGCACCTCTAAAGACGGAGCGCATTGGACAGCAGTCGCCCGCATCCCGATCGATGCGGTCACTAGCACCGTCGACCACTTCATTCCGGGAATCGGAATCGACCCCACGACTGCCGGTGCTGGCGCCCACATCGGGGTCCACTACTACTATTACTCCAACAGCAAATGCACGACGGCAACATGCCAGCTCTATGTAGGTTTTATCGCATCGTCGAACGCCGGAACGACCTGGAACGCTCCCGTCACCCTCGCGGGTCCGATGCAACTTGGTTGGTTGCCGAACTCCCAAAACGGCCTCATGGTCGGCGATTACATCGCAACCGCTTTCACCAAAGGCGTTCCGCACGGGGTCTTCGCCGTGGCGTTCGCAAAGTCTGGATCGGCTTACAACGAGCCGATGTATACCGCCCAGGGGCTCACGGCTGATTCTGTTGGCCCGCAACGTTCATCGGCAGGGGATAAGCCACTTCACCACCTGTCGGACCCAATTGAGTTCGACCACGCCGAGAAGGGCTTCTATCCCCCTTCAGCAAAGCGAAGCGCCAAGAAATAAGCACGTGTAGTTCGCGGAAAGAATAGACTGCCGGGCTTATGCCCGGCAGTTTTTTTATTCACAACTCCGACTGGCCGTGTCCGGTTACGGAATCCCGGCAATTAAAAATCGGCAGATTCTGGGCAACCCGGACAGTTCATTTTTAATCTTCTGGTTTGTCGAGGAGATCGAAAGATGTCTTTGTCGAAACTAGCGCCGCCCACCCTACCGTCCCACCCAGCCGCTGTAAAACCTAAAACTCCTGCAAAAAAGTGGTCGGATGCGGTGATCGCCCAGGCTTACACTCCAAGATCGTTCGATGCTAAGAGGTTCCAGGGAATCAACCGGGCTTCGTCTCGGCTCGTTCCCCGACTCGCCCTCACCGTCCACACCGAACAAGAGACACCGTAGTCCGGACAGCCTAGTTGTTTTGCCGGGCTGGGCTTGAACTGCGGGTTGCTTCTTATCGCGGCCCGTCCTCTACCAACCATTGCGGTTTGAGAAGTCTCCCACGGGCCGCGGACAAGAAAGCTCGAACACGCGAATTCTCCACTACTCGCCCAAAGCAGTTGTCAACAAATTGTCAAAACGCTCCCGCACTAAAACAGCGCGGTCGGCCTGCGCTTCCACGCCTTGCCCTTTTCTTGTGACACTTTCTCCACGTCGCCCACGTAGGCTCCGGCCTGAGTGAGCACGTGATGTAGGTCGTTGCCCACGCTGATGAAGGTGAATCCTTTGTCGAGGAACTCGCCAACCCGCGCAGTCCCGAATAGAAAAAGCCCGAGGATGACTTTATTCCTGTTTGCGTGCTCAACCAGCTTCTTGGTCGCAGCGTCGAGTTCCGGGGACGTGTACATGTGGGGAAATTCGTACTTATTGTAGAGCCCCATGGACATGCAGAGATCGTTCTGCCCGAGGAAAAGAATGTCCACGCCCGGTACGGCCGCAATCTCTTCAATATTTTCGATGCACGACGCGGTTTCGACTTGTAACGCGATGATGCCGTTGTTATTGAAATTTCCCGCGTACCCCAGTAATCCCGCCTTGTTCATGCTGCGCTGCGGAAAATACACTGACCTCGTACCTACTGTCGGGTACTTCGTGCAGCTGATCGCCTGCCGCGCTTCTTCAGCGGTATTGATGTACGGAACCAGGACGCCGTCCGCGCCCAGATCAAGGGCCTGCTGAATGCCCGGACGATCGTCGTAGCCGCCCACTCTCACCATCGATCTCGCGCCGCCATTGGCGATCCCGCTAAGCATCGCGGACAGCTTTTCGTAATTCATCGGGCCATGTTGCGTGTCCACGAGTAGCCAGTCATAGCCGCTGTGCGCAAGCTGCTCCGCAACGGTGGGGCTGTGCGAATTAATGAAAAGGCCAAGCTTCGGTTTGCCCTGGCGTAGTTCGTTTTTGAAGTCGGCTCCACTGTCTGCCATAAAATTTCCTCCTGAAATGAGTGGTTAGTGTACCTAGTGCAGGACGCAGCAGCCAGCTCTACGCATAGAAAATTTATTTTCCGCGTGACTCGCGGGCAGGTTATGGGAAACGATGAGGAATTCTAAGCCGCTAGATCCGCTACCCGAATCGCGTCAGCCGTGGCTTTCACATCGTGGGTGCGAATGATGTGCGCCCCCTTCAGCACGACAACCGTCTCTGCCCCGAGAGTTCCGTAAAGCCGTTCGCTCACTAGAGCGTCGTGGCCTTCCCGTGCAACCGCTCGCCCGATAAAAGATTTCCGCGATACTCCAGCCGCCATGGGATATCGCAATGAGTGAAATTCGTCGAAGCGACGCAACAGCGGATAGTTTTCTTCGAAATTCTTGCCGAAGCCAAAGCCCGGATCGAGCACAATGCGATCGCGCTTCACTCCCCGCATGACCGCCGCATCTGCGCGATCGCGGAGTTCGCGCTTCACCAGCGTGACGATGTCCGAGGCTGCCGGTTGCCCGTGCCACTCTTCCGGACGCCCGCGCGTGTGCATGAGAAGCACTCCACAACCCAGTTCGGCCACGGTTGCGACCATCTTTGGGTCCCACGTCAGGCCACTTACATCATTCACAATCTCCGCGCCGGCATCGAATGCGGCGCGCGCCACCGCAGCCCTATAGGTATCCACCGACAAAATCATTTGCGGGCGTTGTTTCTTCACGGCGGCGATGACGGGCACAACTCGCTCAATTTCCTTTTCCGCCGGAATTGGCGGAGAAGCAGACGATTTCGCAGCGTCAGTCTTTGATCCCGGTCGCGTGGATTGGCCCCCGACGTCGATGATGTTGGCCCCGTCCGCAATCAATTGAAGAGCGTGGGCGATTGCCTTTCCAGGCTCGAGAAATCGTCCGCCGTCAGAAAACGAATCTGGCGTGACATTGACCACTCCCATGAGTAGCGTTCGTTTGCCCAATTGGACGATGCGCTCACCCAGGTTCCAGTCGAATACAGGCCGCATTGTCGAAATTCTAGTCGGTCACAAGCGCCGCATGCGTAGCAAGAGTTGTTCCGCCAGCTCGCCGACTGGATTTCCGTTCGGTATCGCTTCAAAACGTCTTGGCGGAATCGAGCAGGATCGTCACCGGACCGTCATTCACCAGTTCCACAACCATGTGCTCTTGAAATCGCCCGCTCGCGCACGAGACCCCCAGTTTGCGAACTTTATCCTGGAAGAGTTCATAGAGAATTCGCGCCTGCTCCGGCATCGCTGCGGAATCGAACGAAGGACGCCGTCCCCGGCGGACGTCGCCATACAGGGTGAATTGGGACACGGCCAGAACGCTGCCGTTGATATCTTTCACCGACAAATTCATCTTGCCTTGCGAATGTTCGAATATGCGCAGAGAAACGATCTTCTGCGCCATATATTCCGCATCCTGCGGCGAATCTTCACGTCCTACACCCAGCAGAACCAGCAGCCCGGCACCGATCTCCCCAGTCGTCTTGCCGTCCACGCTTACCTTCGCCTGGCTGACCCGCTGAACGACAGCTCTCATATGAAGCAGTGTGCGACGTTCCGCACAAAGCCGCAAGCAAATGCCGAATCGGTACGCGTTGATTCACCATCTATACCGTTATTCCCAATAGTGGGATGAGCGCGGCGGCAGATTGACCGTCGTGACAGCGTGCGGTTAGGATTTAAACTGGCGGCGCGCAACCGCTCATTCTTTACACTTCTTCCCGTGCGCAAGTACACTAGCAGTTTCCCCCGACGACGGACGAGGTGAAGAGGAATGGCAGTCAGCAGCAAAGAGTTAGCGGACAAAGCACGGCAGGTGATCTCCGAAAAACTCGGAGTGGACGAAAGCGAAATCACGCCCAGCGCTGTATTTGTAGACGATTTAGGCGCAGACTCGCTCGATCAGGTTGAGTTGGTAATGGCCCTGGAAGAAGAGTTCAGCTTTCAGGTGTCCGATGAAGACACCGAAGGCATGCGCACCGTCAAAGATGTTACGGATTACGTGGAAAAGCACGGCAAGCTTCGCAAGAAACCTGTAGTCCCAGTTGAAACTAATCCTACAAAACCAGAGTGACGAGGAGAAGAAATGGCAGCGGTTGACGAAAAAGTAAAACAGATCATCGTGGAGCAATTGGGCGTGGAGGAAAGCGAAGTCACACCCACCGCGTCCTTCGTGGACGACCTGGGAGCCGATTCCCTCGACACAGTCGAGCTGGTCATGGCTTTCGAAGAGGCGTTCGAAATCGAGATTCCGGACGAAGATGCCGAAAAGATCCGCACCGTTCAGGACGCGGTCGACTACATCGGCAAACACTCGAAAGGTGGGAAGTAAGTTTGGAGAAGCGGGTCGTAGTCACGGGCATCGGTTTGGTGTGCGCTGTCGGCAACACAACCGAGTCGGCCTGGAAAAATCTACAGTCCGGCCAAAGTGGCGTGACCCGCATCACGCAGTTCGACGCATCACACCACGCCTGTCAAATTGCGGCCGAGGTAACAAACTTCGAGCCGCTCGATTTCATCGAGAAAAAAGATGTCAAGAAGATGGGGCGTTTCATCCACCTCGCCATGGGCGCGACGGCGGACGCCATGAAGTCCTCAGGCCTCGAAATCACTGCCGAAAACGCGGAACGCATCGGGGTCTTCATCGGGTCGGGCATTGGCGGCTTCGATGTCATTGAGCGCGAGCACAAAAATCTGCTCAGCGGCGGCCCGCGGCGCATTTCTCCGTTCTTTATTCCCGCAGCCATCATCAACCTCGCCGCCGGATACGTTTCCATGCGCTACGGCGCGAAAGGTCCCAACGAAGCGACCGCGACCGCATGCACGACGAGCGCCCACTCAATCGGCGACTCCTACCGGATCATCCAGCGCGGCGACGCAGACGCCATGATTGCCGGCGGCACCGAAGCGGCCATCACGCCCTTATGTATCGGCGGTTTCGCCGCCATGCGCGCGCTCTCAACTCGCAACGACGACCCCGGCACTGCCTGCCGTCCCTGGGACAAAGATCGCGACGGTTTTATCATCGGCGAAGGCGCGGGGATTCTCATTCTTGAGGACCTGGATTTCGCGAAGAAGCGCGGCGCCAAACCTCTGGCGGAAATCGTCGGCTACGGCATGAGCGGCGACGCGTATCACATCACCCAGCCCGCCCCGGAACATGAAGGCGCGTTCCGCGTGATGAACAATGCCTTGCGCGACGCGAAGCTTAAGCCCTCCGAGATCGGCTACGTGAACGCGCACGGAACATCTACGCCCATCGGCGACACACTGGAAGCTCAGGCTATCCGAAATGTCTTCAAGGGCTCGCCTCTCCCCCCGGTCAGTTCCACCAAATCCATGACTGGCCACTTGCTGGGCGGCGCGGGCGGTTTGGAAGCCGGGATCACAATTATGGCGCTGCGTGACCAAATTATTCCTCCCACGATCAATCTAGCGAATCAGGACCCGGACACTGCCGGCATGGACTTCGTTCCCAACCAAGCCCGAAAAGCCAGCTTCGAACATGCGCTTTCTAATTCCTTCGGTTTTGGCGGCACTAACGGCGCTTTAATCTTTAAGCGTTGGCTGGACTAGCCGCTAATCTTCCATTCCGGCTTTTGGCAACAATCTCTCGATATAGTCCCGGTTTCGCCCCAAGTAACTGCACCTTAGTACCCCCGCATTGTCCTTCTACGCCTTTGCCATGCCGGCATCTTGACGACAGAATGGTTGTCGAGGCTGTTCCCCCAGTCACGGAAAAACTCAACAATGACTCTGGCTACGCAGATATCTAGTGGAAGAAAGACATCAGCGCGCGCCGCGCTGGTTGACATGCAGGATTCGAGCCGCCTGATTCTCGCCGACTGTTTCCGGCAATTTGGCATTGAGTGCGTCGCCATCAACGGGCGCGCCGCGGAACGCCTGAAAAAAGAGAAGTACGAGGCCTGCGTGGTCAAGCTTGGGCCGCAGGCAGAACCCATCATGGAAGCGGTCCGCACGTCCCCATCGAACAGCCGCATGGTGATTTACGGCGTGGGCGGCAGCATCCTCGAAGCCATGAAGTTCTCGCGCTTCGGCATCAACGCCGTTTTCGACGAACCGCTCGAGCGCCAAAGCGCGCTGAAGCTGGTTCGCGGAACCCAGATGCTCGTTCTGCACGAACTCAGGAGATATGTCCGTATCCCCGTGATCACTGAGATCTCGCTCACCATGGCGGACAACAGTAAACTAACCGCGACCAGCCAGGAAATCAGCTCTGGCGGGATGTCGCTCAAATGCGCCACCGCGATCACCCCCGGTCAGGCCGTGGAAATCTCGTTCGCGCTCCTGACACTCCCACGGATTTGGGTCCGCGGAAGCGTCAGTTGGCGGAACGCCGCGCACGGAACCTATGGTGTACGCTTCGACGCCCAGGATGAGCGTCGCATGAAAATCAAGCAGTGGATCGAATCTTACCTGGAAAACTAGGCTCGATCCAGCGGCATTATTCCTCGTGGTCCAGCGGTTTTCCGTCGGGCCCCACCTGGATTTCAGACTTTTTCGTTCCCTTCACAATCTGGGCCTCATACGCCACAATGCTGCCCTTCTTGGTGAGCGACTCAACCTTCTTGATCGATCCCCCTTTGGCTTTCGCCATGAGGCCGTCCTTCACTGCGGATGACAATGCATCGATGGTGACCTGCTCTTCGATTTCGAGCACGGATCCAGTCTCGTCCATCAAGATGTCCTTGGTGTGGCCTTCCACCAGAAGCTGCGCTTCGTAGGCAACTTTCCCGTTTTCAGTCTCTTGCGAAAATCCGCGGATGGTCGCGCCCTTGCTCTGGTCCTCGACCGCCTTTTCGACGGCCTGAGGCAAGTCGCTGCGTTTGATTTTCTTCTCGTTGTCTTCCGCGGCCGCGATAATCGAAAGCGCCAGAGCTACCACGCCAATGGCTGCAATATACTTTGGTTTCATCGAAATCTCCTCCCGCCAGAGTTTCTCCCCAGCGAATAGGGCCAGTTTGCGCCAAGCTTGCTGAGTGCAGCCTGAATTGAGAGTCTCCCGTCTGATCCGTGAGGGCATGCGATAGAATTAGAGTCGACGATGTCCAGCAGTTCCCAACTTGTGCAGATCGAAACCGGGCCTCCGGTACGGCAGCCTAAGCCGTCATGGCTCCGCGCGAAAGCACCAGTAGGCGATAACTTTCACGAGCTAAAGAAGTTGGCGCGTGGCTTGGGATTGCACACCGTCTGCGAATCCGCCCAATGCCCCAACATCGGCGAGTGCTGGAATCACAAGACCGCGACTTTCATGCTGCTGGGTGACATCTGCACGCGTCGCTGCGGATTCTGTGCCGTCCCCAAGGGCCGCCCCATGGCAATCGATTGGGATGAACCGCGCCGCGTCGCCGAAGCCGTCGCAACTTTGGGACTGAAGCACGCGGTTGTGACCAGCGTGAACCGCGATGACGATAATCCGGGCGGTGCCAGGGTTTTCGCCGAAACGATCCGCTTGATCCGGGAATTCACCGCCGATTGCCGCGTGGAGGTCCTGATCCCAGACTTTCAAGGTCTTGATGAGCCGTTGAAAATTGTTCTTGCGGCGCGGCCTGATGTCCTGAATCACAACACCGAAACGGTTCCGCGTCTGTACCGCGCTGTCCGGTCTGGTGCGCGCTACGAGCGCACTCTCCGCTTGCTCGAAAATGCGAAGAAATTTTCTCCGGAGACGATCACGAAATCGGGAGTGATGGTTGGCCTCGGCGAAACTACCGAAGAATTAATCGAGGTCTTCCGTGATTTGGGCAGCCGCGGAGTCGATATTCTCACCGTCGGCCAGTATTTACGGCCATCGAAAGATCACTTGCCGATGACGCGCTACTACACCCCGGAAGAATTCGTTTATCTGAAACAGCGGGCGCTTGAGTTTGGCTTCCGCCACGTCGAATCCGGCCCCTTGGTGCGCTCAAGCTATCACGCGCATGAACAGGCCGCCGCCACGGCGAATCCAATTCCCACTTTCTAATTCGCCTTCACCTGACCTTGCGGATCAGAAAATCTTAAGATAAATTGTCAGGTATTTCTTGGGATTCTGCCGGATCGCCTGCACCAGGGACTGGCTCTCTGTCAGCAGGTGATTTGTATTGTCATAGAACGACGGGTCCCGCAGAAACTTGCCCGCCGAGCCCTCACCGTTATTGAGCCGCGTCGTAATCTCATTAAGCCGGGCCATGGTGTCCTGCAATTTCTTCGCAAATTCCTGATCTTTGGTGAGTGTGCCGATGGCGCCTTTACCCGCGTTGATGTCATCCGTCAACTGCCTGACGTTCGCAATCGTCTTATTGGCGTTGTCGTAAAGAGCTTCGTCCTTCAGCAATTTTCCCGCTGTCCCTTTGCCCGCATTGAGATCGGTAATCACCGCGTTCAGCCGGTCGACCGTCTCATTGGCTTTATTAAACAGCGAAGGATCGACAATCAGTTTGCCGAGACTTCCTTTGCCATCGCTGATTTCTCCCACCAATGTCTGGAACTGGCTCACCGTGGTATTCAACCGGTTGTAAAGACTGGGATCATAAATGACCTTCCCAATCGAACCCTGCCCGCTTTCCACGAAGGCAACGATGCGGTCCAGGCGCTTCAACAATGCATCGAGATTTTGCAGCGTGCCCTGGCTGGCGCGGACGACGTCCTCTACATCCGGAGTGTCGCGAGTAGCCAGCTCGTCTTTGTCGCGCGCTTCGGGCCCCTGCGCCTGGGCGCTGTTGATATCAATGTAGGTCTCGCCCAAAACGCCGGCCGTGGCTAATGCGGTCTGAGAATCTTTATGCAGGGAATCGTGATACTTGGTGTTCACCTTCATCGTCACTTCTACGGGAGTCAGGTGACGGACTGGATCGGACACCACTCGAATCCCCGACACGTTGCCGATGTCCACGCCCTGCAATCGCACCGGGGCGCCCACGCGCAAGCCGCCGGCATTGTCAAAGTAAGATCGCAGGGTAATGCGAGGTGTGAAAATGCCGCCCGTGCCGCTCATCAGCAAGATCAGGATGCCCAGCGTGATGCTGGCTGCCAGCACAGTAATGCCGACCTTCAGTTGAGACCACTTCAACTGACTCTGGCTAGGCACAATGCCTCCGGAGCACGAACTTCAATGAAGCGATTCCCCAAGCTGGCATTTTTTGCATAATAGCAGAACCGCTCAGAGCGATTCGCCGAACGGAAGTTTCCCGGCCATACGCGCGATGTCGCTTCTTCTCTCAACATCATAGATAAGCCAATCTCCGTCCCGCCTCGCTTCCGCCGTGACGCGATGCAATTTCGCAGGACGCACGCTCTCGATGTGAGCTACTTCGTGGCCATGCGCCACCAGCCAGTCGGAGATGAGCATCCGGTGGCACCGGAAATACACAGCTTCCGAGCACATGTAAGCCGTTCGCGTTTTCGCGCCAACCTCCACGAGCCGTCCGATTGCGGCTCGGAATCGATCTGTCAGCATGTAATCGGCGTAGTTGCGAAAACTGGCGCTGCGCATCGCGAAATTTGGAGACTCATCCAATATCTTCTTGCGCCGCCCGCCCAAATCACTCATCCAGATGTAACGTATACCCCGGTCCTTCAGGCTTTCGGTTAAAGCTTCCCGGTTGAAGTGGGGAAACCGCCGCGACATTGGCAGCGAGCGCACGTCTACCAAACATTCCACCGAATGCGCTTGCAATATCTCGATGAACTCGGCAAGCGTTCGCGTTGAATGGCCGATTGTGAACAGGTGTGCCAAGAAGGGTGGTTGGATGCCGCGCCGCGCCGACGAGTTTCACGATCCAGCGCTCAGGGCCTTCAAAATGGACGCCTCGTCGTCGACCGAAACGGTGCGAAGGTCGAGCAGCACTTGACCGTCGCCGATTCGCGCAATGATCGGCGGATCAGATTCGCGCAGCTGCTTCATTAACTGGTCGGCCGTCGCGCTCTTGGAACGAATCGCGACGAGTTTCGTTGGAAGCATCGACGAAGGCGCCGCGCCTCCTCCGATCAGAGACTCGCCATCGATCAGTTCCGCATGCATATCTGCCGCATTGATCTTTACCGCCAACGCTTCCGCCCGCCTTCCGATGTCCGCCTTCGAAAGGCGCATCATGCGCAGCAATGGCAGGCTGTCGTGATCGCTCTTCACATACGCCATGAGAGTGGCTTCCAACGCGGCGAGGATGAGTTTATCCACCCGCAAGGCGCGAAATAGCGAATTCGCGCGCATATGGGCGATCAGATCGGCACGGCCAGTGAGCATGCCGGCCTGTGGCCCACCGAGAAGCTTATCTCCGCTGTATGCCACAACATCTACACTGCTCCTCAGGCTGTCGAAGACGTTCGGTTCTCCGCCCACTCCAACAGACCTCAGATCGAACAACGCCCCGCTACCTAGGTCATCCATCAGGACGAGCCCGCGCCTGCGCGCCAATTCTGACAGTTCGGCCAGTGACGGCTGCTCGGTAAATCCGCTGATCTCAAAATTCGAGCGGTGCACGCGAAGAATGAGTCGCGTCTTTTCGTTGATGGCCGATTCGTAATCCGAGATGCGCGTGCGGTTCGTCGTACCCACTTCGCGCAGCGTCGCTCCAGATTTCGCCATCACGTCGGGGATGCGGAACGATCCGCCAATTTCGACCAGCTCTCCCCGCGAAACGATCGCCTCGCCATCTTCCGCCAGCGTATTCAGCGCGAGTAGCACGGCTGCGGCGTTGTTGTTCACGACGATCGTCGAAACATCAAGTGCAGGTCGGAGGGCTTCGCCCAATTCCTTTTCCATCAACTGACGAAACAAACGGTCGACATGAATATCACGTTTGCCGCGTTCCCCCGTGGCCAGGTCGAATTCAAGATTGGAATAGCTTCCCGCGGTCTCGCGAATATGTTCCAGCGCAGCTTCCGACAACGGAGCCCGTCCCAGGTTTGTATGCAGAATCACGCCTGTTGCGTTGATCACGCGCCGCAGCGAATATCGCGCCGCAGCATCCAACTCGCGTCGAATCGCAACGTCGACTCCGTTGAGTGCCAGCCCGAGACGGCCGGAATCGAGATTTCCCGAGGCAATCTCGCTGCGGAGATTCTCTAGCACCCTTCGGGCAGCATCGGTCACGGACGCCAAACCGTTCGTTTCGATCCGCGACTTCAACTCTTCCGAACGAAGCAACTCATCCACCGAAGGAAGCCGGCGAAACAACTCAGATTGAGCAGTTGTAGGCACCGTGAAAATTATGGCACGCGGCTGTGTGATTCAGCGGTAAATTTCCCGGTTTCAGAAATCGGCCGACAAGGGAAAGCCCCGCTCCACCGGCATGGAAGCGGGGCTGGCTGAGGAATGGCGCCCACCCTAGGTGGCGCACATCAGGCTCAGTTCTCGCAGATCCTCGTGCTGTGGGCTCGGCATCGGCGCGCGGAAAACCTCTACGGAACAATTGGCGTGAAACGCGACCGACTCCGATACGCTGCCGATGAACATGCGGTCAAAGCCATGCCGGCCGTGAGACCCCATCACGATTAGATCCGCTCCCCACGTTGCCGCCTGGTCGAGGATGATCGGACGAGGGTCACCAACCACCGGTGCGCCCGGTCCTGTGACTTTGAGCCCTGCAGCCCTTAACACTTTACGAGCATCCGTAATTGCGGTTTGGGCACGGAATTCGGCATCCTTCCATATCTCTTCGAGAAGCCCGGTGGGGTACTCTGGACATGCAGGGCACCACGTAGCCGGAATTTCCTGCACGGCAAGTTGCAGGGCCGAAAGGATCAGGAATTCGGTATCCCCAGCCCAAGGCGATCTGGCGATGGCCATGGCTGCCTCGGTAGAGCACTCGGACCCGTCGGTGGCGAAAAGGACCTTCATCGGCTGCCCCGCGAGCTTTTGATATGACGGAGAACGTACGATCTCGACCGCACAGATTGCGTTGCGCAAGACGGACTGAGCGACACTGCCAAGCAGTAACCGGGAAACTTCGCTTCGTCCGTGCGAGCCGACGATCACCAGATCGGCTTCCCATTCGGAGGCGAATTTGGTGATGGCTTTTTGCGGGAAACCGAGCCGAACTTGGCCCATGGCCTCGAAACCAGCTGCCTGCAACTGCGAGACTGCGGCATCGACCAGCTTGTGAGCGGCGTGTCGCGCGTCTTGAATGAGTTTTGGAACCCGGCTCCAGCGATTTAGGTCAACGATACTCAACACGCAGAACGTCGATGTCTGCGGCCATGATCTGGTGATGGCTTCCTGCACCACCGCTTGTGAGCCTTTCGACCCGTCAAGTGCCAATAGGATTTTCATAAATGTTCCCTTCCGGCTTCTGGGCGACCGGCGATGCCCGGTACCGTGAAGCCTGTTCGTTGAACATTGTCGCCTCCAAGGGAAAAACCAGTCAGTGACCGGCGTCAACCTCGACAGTGATCGGTGTCACTGCCGCACAGAACTGCGTGGGGGCAATCTGATGAATAGATCGGGAGGCTGTTATGCAGAACTATGTTGAAACTCCAGCACGCGTAGCGCTGAAGGACATTCTTTATCTGACGGATTTTTCGGTTGCCGCGGAAGCCGCGCTTCCCTTCGCAAAGGGCATAGCCCATCAGAATGGAGCGAAACTGCATGTATTGCACATTCTGGCTCCGGACCCTTATGCGGCCACTATGCCGCAACTAGCGGCAGAGGTCGCGGCCGGGCAACGAGAGTATGCCAGGGCTCAGATGCGCAAGATCGACTCCCAGCTTAGCGAGGTCGCACACGACGTTAGATTGCTGGAGGACCACGCTTTCTGGCCAGGGCTTCAACACGATTTGGAAAAACAACATGTCGACCTCATCATCGTCGGCACACATGGGCGCCAGGGCGTTAGGAAAATGCTGCTGGGATCGGCGGCGGAACAGGTGTTTCGGAGCGCGACAGTTCCTGTGATGACAATCGGCCCCGGTGTTCCGGAAAGTCGAAATCACGACGAGCCATTCGCGAGCATTCTGTTCGCGACAGATTTCGCGCCGTCATCGCTAGGGGGCGCGCTCTACGCATTTTCACTGGCAGAGCAGTGCCGGTCGCGTCTGATCTTGCTCCATGTGATCCGGCGATTGCGAAAAGAAGAGCTGTTGGGCGAGCTGTCAGTCGCGGATGGCATTCATCAACTGAACTCAATGGTTCCGGCAGACGTGAAATTGCTTCACAGACCCCAGCCGGTGGTCGCGTATGGGCAGCCTTGCGAGAAAATTCTGGAGGTCGCCGAAGAAAACGGTGTGGACTTAATTGTCCTCGGAGTGCGCCAGTCCCCGCGCGCAGCGGTGACCGGCCACCTGATGGATACCACGGCCCACAACGTTGTTTCTCGGGCTTCGTGTCCCGTGTTGACGGTACGCGTGTAGCGAAAGCGTGAAGACAGCAGCGCTCAGCAACGAGGGGGAATGGTTATAATCGCTCCGTGGAATTGACCAAGACGCCCTACGGCCTGCCGATTATTGAAAACTGCATGGCCTGCCCGTTCCATCGCGAGCGGGTTTTCTGCAATCTTCCTCAGGAGGCTCTTCGAGCGCTGGACGCGATATCGTCGTCCGCGAGCTATCCGAAGGGCGCAGTCCTCTTTGTCCAGGGGCAACAACCGCGAGGGGTTTTCATTCTTTGCAGCGGCCGGGTGAAGATGTCTGCCAGTTCCACGGAGGGCAAATCGCTCATCCTGCGAATCGCAGGCGTTGGAGAAATAGTCGGCGTGCCGGGCACGCTTTCCGGCAAGCCCTATGAGTTGACCGCGGAAGCCTTCGAGCCGATTCAAGCGGCATTCATCCCGCGCGACGCTTTTTTGCAGTTTTTGCGGGAACATGGCGAAGCCGCGCTGAGCGTGGCCGAAATCCTGACCGAGATTTATCTGGCGACCTACCGGGAAGTGCGCTATCTGGGGTTGGCGGGATCGGCCGAAGCAAAACTGGCGCGCTTTCTGTTGGACTTTACCGAGAAAAGCGCCCCGGCAACCGGGGAAACCCGGGCCATTCTCACGCTGACGCACGAAGAAATTGCGGAGATGATTGGCGCCTCGCGCGAGACCGTGAGCCGGCTGTTTGCTAACTTCAAGCGCAGGAATTTGGTCGCAATCCATGGTTCGACCTTGATCATTCCGAGCAGGCCGGATCTGGAGAAAGCCGCAGACTTCTAGCGGTACAGCCGTCCGTGGCACCACGCGCAAACTTCCCCTGAAGCCACGCTCAGTTAACTAAACCGTAAACATTGCCAGTATTTGTCAAATCCACGATGGCCTTTTTACTGGTAAGATAGCAAGGTTGGACGCCAAAGCCCGTCCCCCGGGCCCTAACCAACCAGCCCTCCCGCAGATGCATCCTAGCTCCAACTGAATACGCCATGAAAATTCTGAAAACTTCTTCCTTGCTCTTCGTCATCGGATTACCTCTTATTCTGGCCAGCTGTGGAGGCAGTTCCGGTTCTGGTTCGGGCGGATCTGGAGGCTCCGGGGGCTCTGGGGGCGGCG
Source organism: Terriglobia bacterium (assembly GCA_963771505.1). GTDB lineage: Bacteria > Acidobacteriota > Terriglobia > Terriglobales > Acidobacteriaceae > JAJPHW01. The sequence continues at coordinate 1,099,030 of CAVYTO010000001.1, read as the reverse complement.
GAACTCCTCCCCCATCGTTTCAATTAACCGTTACCGCTCCTCCGAGCGGGCAGGGAACGATCGTGAGTTCTCCTGCCGGCATTAACTGCCCGGGGACTTGCGCCGCCACTTACAACCAGAACACTCAGGTGACCCTGACCGCGACAGCGGGGTCGAACTACTACTTCGGCGGCTGGGGCGGCGGTTGCACCGGCTCGGGCACGTGCAGCCTCACGATAACGGCGGCCACAACGGTTTCCGCCACCTTTAACGCCGGAGTTGGAATTACGCTCAGCCTGGCAGGAGCCGGCACCGGCAGCGTCGTAAGCACCCCGGCAGGAATCAACTGTTCATCCAGCGCAGGCGCAACGTGTTCGGCTGGATTCGCGCCCAATACGCAAGTCACACTTACCGAGACTCCCGCGATGAATAATGTGTTCGCCGGCTGGTCGGGAGACTGTAGCGGAAACGGCGCTTGCAGCGTGACCCTCAGCACCTCGAGCAATGTAACCGCGACCTTCGGCGGGACGCTGAAAAGCAGCATCAACCACGTCATCATTCTCGCCCAGGAAAACCGATCATTCGACCACTATTTCGGCTACATGCGCCAATACTGGGCAAATAACCACATCCCCGACCAGTCGTTCGACGGGCTTCCTCAGTTCAATCCTGTCAACGGCATCCCGCCGCTCTACGGACCGCCACCGTCCGTGCCCGGATGCCACCTTTCCACCGACGGCGATGGTTGCTCTGTCGATCATTCAGCGACTCCCAATGTTACCTCGTTCTCATTCCATTCGCTACAATTGCCGTCGGGCAAAAAGGGCACCGCTTGCGAAGAAAATCAAAGCCCTTTCTGGAATGAAGCGCACAACGATTACAGTTTGGGGGATCCTTCTGGCACTGACCCGACGCTGACGGCTTCGCATACACCGCCGCTTACGACGCGAAAGAAAACCAGCTACATGGACTTGAACGGCGTTCGCGCCATGGGCTATTACCAGGATGCCGATCTGAATTACTACTACTATCTCGCCACGCAGTTTGCGACCTCCGATCGGTGGTTCTCGCCGCTCATGGATCGAACCCAGCCGAACCGGGCGTACATCATCGCCGCCACCACCCAGGGGTATGCTTATCCGATCGGCGGAGGCCTGAACGATAGCTCTCCGTATACGGCGACCACTATCTTCCAGGCGATGCAGGCGCGGGTCTGACCTGGAAAGTCTATGTCAACCCCGACGCAAACTTCCTACAACGTGTGCACTGCGACACAACTCCCGGGCCAGCAACAAGATCTTTGCCTTGCGAGTATCTCGTACGTCAGCGGGTTCACATTCGAAACCCAGATACAAAATCCTGCCAACAATTTGTGGCAACACTTTGCGCCGGTTTCACAATTCGCTATAGACCTGCAAAACGAAGCGACTTTCCCTCAGTTCGCCTTGATTGAGCCCGCTTCTGGCGCATGGCGACGATGAGCATCCTTCCGATGCCGATCTATTTCCCTGGGAACATCCAGAAGGCGGCCAACGTACGTCCAAAACATATCTCATCAACCCGTTCCTGCAAAGCCCAACTTATAACGACTCTGTTTTCGTCTTACCTACGACGAAGCTGGCGGCTTTACGATCACGTCCCGCCCCAGCCTGCCACGCCTCCGGGAGCCACTTCCTGTCCCCGATCGACCTGAACCCAGGAATCAACGATGTGTGCACGGGAGCGATCGAACTCGGCAACGGCAACTGCACGTTCGGTTGGACAGGCTACCGGGTTCCCCTAATCGTTATTTCTCCGTACTCGATTCAACAACTTCGTTTCCCACACGCAGCGGGATACCACCGCCGTACTCAAGATTGTCGAAGAACGTTTCGGTCTTGCACCGTTGACGGATCGCGACGCATCGCAGGCTTCGATGGATGAATTCCTCGATTCGTCAACAAGCCGCATGCAATCCCGCCGACTCCGCCGAGTCAAAGCCGGCTCTTCCGTGCGACCAGACCCCACCATACAGTTGGAATGATCCGCCTACGGTCACGTCACAGTCACCGGAGGAGGCACAGTCTCAAGCACGCCGGCTGGCATCAACACTTGCGACCTCAACGGCGGGGCCGCTTGTAGCAGCCGATTCTCGACCAACCAGTCCGTCACTTTGACCGCGACTCCAAATGCTGGATCGGCCTTCGTATCATGGGGTGGAACTTGCGCGGGGTCAGGGTCGGCGCCAACTTGCACCTTTAACGCGACGTGGAGCCCTCTCGGTTCCTCTGTCACCGCTACGTTCGCCCCGTAATTTTCAGTAATCTAGCCCAGTAGGAAGCTGGCGACGCTTCAACAAGCGTCGCCGCCTCCAGTTGATAGATAATGGCAGAGTGAGAACCCGGCGCCTCGTTTGCCTATTATTTTTCCTGCTTTCCGTTTCATCCTCGTTCGCTGCCACCCGTCACTACTACATCGCCGCCGAAGATGCTGATTGGGATTTTGCTCCCAGCGGCCACGACCTCATGTCCGGCGCGATTCTCGGCAGCCCTGGCGCGATAAGCACGCCTGGCCGAAAACTCGATTCATCGAATACACCGACGCCACTTTTACCGAACGTAAGCCGCAACCCGAGTGGTTGGGATCCTCGGGCCAGTCATCCGCGCGGAAGTCGGCGACGAAATCATCGTCGATTTCCTGAACCGCAGCCACAGCCCGCACAGCATGCATCCGCACGGCGTGCGCTATGACAAGAACAGCGAAGGCTCGTTTTACGAGCCCTTCGGCAAGGGTGACCGCGTCGCGCCCGGCGCCAAATACACCTATCACTGGTTCGCCAACGCCACCAGCGGCCCCGGGCCGAATCAGCCGAGTTCCATCGTCTGGTGGTACCACTCGCATGTGGATCCGCAAAAAGAAATCAACGCCGGTTTGATGGGACCTTTGATCATTACCGCCAAGGGCAAAGCGAATGCCGATGGTTCGCCCAAAGATGTGGATGACGAATTTGTCGCGTTCTTCATGGTGTTCGACCAGATGGAAGGAAAGACGGAAGGTTTTTTCTACGCCATCAATGGCCTCATCTTCGGGAATTTGCCCGGGCTGATCATGAAAAAGAACGACAAAGTCCGGTGGCATCTGGTCGCGCTCGGCAACGAGATTGACCTGCACACGCCGCACTGGCACGGCGAAACCGTCACCGATCAGGGACGCAACATCGATTTGGTCGAGTTGCTCCCCGGCAGCATGAAGACTGTCGACATGGTCGCCGACAATCCGGGCACCTGGATGTTCCACTGCCATGTGGACGACCACATGGAAGGCGGAATGATGGCGGCCTTCACCATCTACACGCCGCCTACGCGAAGTTGCCCGGTTGCATTCTCTGACGGAGATTTCTGGCAGCATCCCGACAAGCTCTCAATCAGCGTAAAAAATACCGGCGACAAGCCGATCAAAAACCTCCAGCTTTCGCCGGAAACTTTTATCGCCCCTCAATACCTGCAACGCCCCTACAACCTGCAATGGAACTCGGACACGCCGATCGCGCCCGGACAGGAAATCAAGCTTGAACATCCGGGCAGCGGGCCCAGCGGTCAAAATCTTTTCGGCTGGGTATTCTTTCCTTCACTCATCACTTACGCCGACGGCACCAAATGGCGTCCCGAATTCGAAGGCGAATGTTTCGATGTCTTCTGGCGTGATCCAACTCACGCCAAAATCCCAGCGCTCCCTCCCCGCCAAATTGAACTCAACGACGATTAACGCCGAGCCCGATAGAGGCGGGAAGTTGGGAAGGGCACGTCTTCAGCCGTGTCACAAATCCCGGTTCGACTTCCTGTGCTCGCTACCCCACCTCCACCAATCCAAATGTCTTGTGCCAGCGCGAGCGCATGTGGCGCAGGGCGCGATCGATTTCTTCTTTTGATACGTCTTTGTTTGGTCCGGCTAGAACGGCGGCGGCTTCGCGCTTTGCCGCTTCTACAAGTTGCCGGTCGCGGACGAGGTTTGCCACCTGGAAATTCGGCATTCCGGCTTGCCGCGTGCCAAAGAACTCGCCGGGACCACGCAACTCTAGATCGAGTTCCGCAAGCTGAAATCCGTCACTGGTGCGGACCAGCGCGTCGAGCCGCCGCTCGCCGTCTTCAGAAACTTTGCCGCCCGTCATCAGGATGCAGTAAGACTTTGCCGCGCCGCGACCGATTCGTCCGCGAAGCTGGTGCAGTTGTGCGAGACCGAAACGCTCGGCATGCTCAATCACCATCACTGTTGCGTTAGCCACATCCACGCCGACTTCAATCACCGTTGTGGCCACCAGAATGTCGAGGCCACCCGCCTGGAACATTCGCATCACCTGATCTTTTAAATCGCCCGCCAGTCGGCCGTGCAGCAGCCCAACTTTCAGTCCGGCAAATACTCCGTTGCTCAGGCTCTTGTACATCTTAAGAGCGGCTTTCAATTCGTTTTCTTCATTCTCTTCAATCACCGGATAAACGATGTATGCCTGATGCCCATTGGCAACCTGCTTGCACACGAAATCCCAGACTTTGCCCGACTCGTCATCGGAGATGCGTCGCGTCACAATCGGCGTACGCCCCGGCGGCAGTTCGTCAATCACGCTGATGTCGAGGTCCCCATAAAGAGTCAACGCCAGCGTGCGCGGAATCGGCGTCGCCGTCATTACCAGCACGTCCGGTTCGGCGGATTTCTTCATCAACTTGAACCGCTGGAGCACGCCGAAGCGGTGTTGCTCGTCGACGATGACTAATCCAAGTTTGTCGAATTCAACTTTTTGCTCGATCAGCGCGTGTGTTCCAATTACAAGTTGCGCGCTGCCTTGTTGAATATGCCTTCGGGTTTCGCGCTTGCGATCGTCGTCCAGCGAACCGGTCAACAGCACGACGCGATAGCCCGCTGGTTCCAGAATTCGCCGCGCCGAGAAATAGTGTTGTTGAGCAAGAATTTCTGTAGGCGCCATCAGCGCGACTTGATGGCCGTTCTCCATCGCGATCACCGCAGCTTCAAAGGCGACGATCGTTTTTCCGGATCCCACGTCACCTTGAAGCAACCGCCGCATGGGCGATGCTTTCTCCATGTCAGCCGCAATTTCTTTCAGTGCCCGCTTCTGCGCGGCGGTCGGATGAAACGGCAAAATCTTCTTGATGGCGGCGCGCACCGCGTTCGTCAGCGCAAAAGGGATCCCGGTTTGCGCTTTCTGCTCCCGGCGCTTGAGTTCGAGACCAAGTTCGAGAAAAAATAATTCCTCGAAAATTAGCCGGATATGGGCGGGCGTGCGCGCCGATTGCAGCGCATCAAAACTTTCCCCTGCATCCGGCCAATGCACCTTCCACATCGCCTCGCGGTTCCTTACCAGCGCCAGACGCGATCGAACCGCCGCGGGAATGGGATCGGTCGCATCGGGCGGAAGTTGCTCCAGAAGTCCCCGGATTACGCGGCGAAACCAGCGAGGCGTCAAACGCCCTTGACCGGCGGATTCGTAGATCGGAACAATGCGTCCCACTTCGAGCGACTCCATCGGTCCTGCAGCGTTTGCGTCCGACGATTCATCTCCCGCCTCAGACAGAATCTCGAAGTCGGGATGCATCAGCTCCAACTCGCCATCCCGTCCTTCCTCGATTTTTCCGTATAGCGCCACCGTCTGCCCCGGCTGGAAGCGGTCTTTCAGGTAGGCAGCGTTGAACCAGATGCACTTGAGCCGGGCGCGCCCCTGGCCGGCTGTCATTTGGAAAATTGGCATGCGACGGGTGCGAAAGAGGCCTGAGGTCCGTACCTCCGCGATCACGGTCGCCATCTCGCCCGCGCGCAACTCGCCGATTCCACGAGGATTTAAGCGGTCTTCATAACGAAACGGCAGGTAGTGAAGCAGGTCATCGACCGTCTTTAGTCCTTTTGCCTCAAGCACTTCAGAAAGGCGCGGACCAATACCTTTCACGTACTGCACTGGACTGTTGAGTTCAAGCGCCAAGCCTGTTTTCTCCGAAAAAGCATGTTAACAGGATGAATTCAAGGGCCAGACCAGCCGCCGCATCACCCTGGCCAGGTTACCTTCGGTATCTCGGTAATCTGATGCCAGCCCACTAAACTCAATCTCAGCTATGCAAAGGGTCGCGCTACTTTACGATGCCAGTCAGACCGTGCTGTCGACATTCGACCAGCACGAGGTTTTAGAACGCATCCTCAAGGTTGCGCAGGATTATTTCCGCCTGAAGAATGTTGCGATCCTTCTCTTCGATAAAGAGCGCAGCGATCTGAGGGTTCATCTCCAGATCGGGTGGGATCAAGGCCACGATGCAGTTCGCGTACCGTTGGGCCATGCGATCGCAGGAAGGGTCGCACAGCAGCAACAGCTAATTTACGTTCCCGACGTGAGCCAGGAACCGAACTACATCTCGACGTGCAGAAGCACACGATCGGAACTGGCGATTCCTCTTATGGTTCGAGACGGCCTGGTGGGCGTTCTCGATTGCCAGAGCGAAAATCTCGATCATTTCGATGCAGAAACGATCGATCTTCTCTTGCTGTTTTCAACGCAGGCATCCATGGCGCTCCAGAATGCGTTTTTGTATTCGCTCGAGCAGCGCCGCGCGCATCAACTTGAAGCCATCAACGCCATCGCTCAACAGACGACAGCCGTATTGGATGTGCAGCAATTGCTTTCGAAGGTATGTTCTCTGGTCCAGAAATCATTTGAATTCGACCACGTGTCGGTCTTGCTGAAGGACGACGAGGATTTGGTCCTTCGAGCACAGCACGGGAAGCTGAAACCCAGCATTGAGGACGGCGGACGGCTTCCGCTCAACACCGGCTTGGGCAAAATTCTGGGCGCTGGAGAAACCAAGATCGAAAACGAACTAGGATGTGGCGCCGAATACAAGTCGTTGTGCACCGACACCAAGTCGCGGATGTTTATTCCCTTGGTTTCGTTCGGGCAAACATTCGGTGTGCTTGCGCTGGAAAGCGCAAAGTGCGGAAGTTTCAATTTAAGCGACCGCCAGCCGCTCGAATCGGTCGCGGATATTTGCGCCACTGCGATCCAAAACGCCCACTATGTTGAGCGGGTGAAACAGCTCGCGTATCGCGATGGGCTAACTGGCATCTTCAATCGCAGATTTTTCGAGTTGCGCATGACGGAAGAATTGGAACGAGCTCGCCGCTTTGGGGCGGTGATGGCCGTCATCATGATCGACATCGACAATTTCAAGCAGCTCAACGACGATTTCGGTCATCCCCTCGGCGACGAGGTACTGCGGCAGGTTTCGTCCCTGCTGCACGGTCAACTTCGCGCGTTTGATGTGGTTTGCCGCTACGGGGGCGAAGAGTTCGCGATCCTGCTGTCCGAAACGAATCCCGAACACGCACTTGGCGTCGCGGAAAAATTACGCCGACTGGTTGAAACCTGGCCGTTCCCCGGAGTGCCGCGATCAGTGACGATCAGCGCAGGAGCGGCGACGTTCCCTGAAAACGGCACGAACTATGAGCAGTTGCTGAAAGCAGCCGACTCGGGGCTCTATGCTGCAAAAGTGGCGGGCCGGAACCGGGCGCTGCTCGCTGGCCAGAAGCCTGCGGCCGCCCGCGCACACACTACGGGCCAAGCTTAAATATCCGTTTGCATCTTCAAGACCGGCAACGCTTCGTTCTGCCGCCTCATCTGTCTCTCTAATTCTCTCATTTGCTTTTGAATCTTCGCGCGTTCCGCCTTGGCCGCTGTCTGCGCGCGCTCCATCTCGGGCCGAGCTTTCGCCATCACGTCTTTGATCTCGCTCGAAATGGATTGAAGTTCTGGCTGCAACCGCGCCACTTCCTGCCGCACTTCTGAGAGTTGAGCTGCCTCTTCCGCGCGCAGCGTCGGCAGCTCGAAGCTTTCTTCCAAAATGCTTTGCCCCGTCTGCCGCTGCGGTGGCAGCGTAAACGTGATCGTCTGCGGTTTCTTATCGCGAATAATTCCTACGTTGGCGGCGTTATCCTTTCGCCCGCGCAATGCATGCGAGAAATCTGCGGCGTCGCTGACCGCCTCGCCATTTACTTTTACGATCACATCACCCGCGCGAAATCCGGCCTTCTCCGCCAGGCTACCTTTCTCGACCGACCGAACCAGAACTCCCTGACCGTTGCGGGCGCCGAGAAACTCTCCCAGTTGCGGCGTCAGATTCTCCACCATCAACCCGCTGTGCATCGCCGAATGAACGATCACCACCGACACGGGCAGATCCATTTCAGGCATCGGATACGCCGGCATATTCGGCATTGCCGGCATCGTGAATTTGAAGTTTTTAGGCCCTTGTGAGTAGGCGAAGTCCTTTGTTCGGTCAGAGAGTTGGGCTCTGAGCGTCAACGATTGGCCCTGACGAAGAATTCCTAGAGCTACCATTCGTCCCGGCGGGATTTCGTGAATCACTCTGCGCAATTGCTCGACACTTTCAATCTGGGTTCCGTTCACACTCAGAATCACGTCCTGCTCTTTAACGCCAGCCTTGCCTGCGGGCGCATCCTGGTCGACCATCGTCACTTCCACGCCATGCTCTTCCTTCAGACCAAGGGCGCTGAGACGGTCGGGCGTTACGTCTTTAGTGTCGACCCCTAAGTACGAACTGGCACCGCCAAAGTCTTCGCTCGAATATGAGTACGAATAACCCGAAGGATCCGAGTACGAGTTTGAAGACGCGCCGGCGAATGCGAATCCCGGAAGTACCAACACCGCAACTAGACCTGATAAACGCATAGAGTGCCTCTCACTGACTCCGCCGGATGTAGATGTTTCCCGACGTTGTCTGAATTTTCAAAGTTGCCCCTCCGCCGTTAAGACTACCCTCGGCGGACACATTTCTTGGGCCCCACTCGCTCGACTCGCTGCGCACACCGATCTCTGGAAAGTCCGAGTGAATGGAAAATCCGCCCGGCGATTCGATCGACGCTCGCACCATGATGTGGACCGCGGGATTGATGTAAACCGTAATATCTCCCGCAGAGGTTTCGAGCGACGAATCACTCCCATCTCCGCCCGGTACCAGCCGAGCGACGATGCTTCCCGATCCAGTTTCAGCGTGCACCGAAGTCGATCCGTTCAGCTCAATACTGCCGCCACCGGTCTCCGCATGCACGGTACCCTTCGCGGACGCAAGGCGAATACTCCCGCCGCCGGTGTCGAGTACGACCGGGCCGCCAATATCTCCCAGATCGATGCTGCCGCCGCCGGTCGATGCAGTCACCTTTCCCAGACAATGGTCAACATGGATGCTTCCAGCTCCGGTCTCCAGCACTGCATCCTGTTGCCCGGATGCCAACACAATCGATCCACCGCCGCTCTCGGCATGCACCTTCCCCTGCGCTTCCGATACATGAATCGTTCCGCCGCCAGTTTCAAGCGATACATCGGATCCGGCTCGCGCCACGTCGATATTGCCGCCCCCGGTTTCCGCCTTCACGTATCCGCCAATGTCGGAGAGGTGGATGCCCCCGCCGCCGCTCTCAGCTTCCATTTTCCCCGAGAGTCCCTCAGCAGTGATGCTGCCGCCTTCGGTCTCAATCTTGGCCGAATCCATCTCTCTCGGCACTTGGATCACAAACTCTCCTGAGAAACGATGCGGACGGCCATTTTCCCATTCGGCCGTGATCCAAGCCGTATCTCCCCGAACATTGGCGACGATCTTGTAAGACTCGAATGCGCGACGAGCCTTGTCTTCCGTGGCGCCCATGGCTTGATTGTGGATCACGTAGCTGATGCCGTTTTGCGAGCCGCCCGTTACCTTCACGCTCCCGCTCTCAATCTGAATGTGCAGGTTGCGCGCATTGCCAAGACTGCCGGCAATCTCTTCCACCCAATTGCCGCCCTCGTTATATGTGCGCGTCTGTTGCGCGGACTGCGCGAACGCCGGTGCGATCAGCAGGACGGCAGCTCCGAATTTTGCGATAGTTTTCAAAGTGTTTCCCTGATTCCTCAATCCATTTCAGACGATTGCGCGACCATGTTCCGCGCCTGTGCCCGGATATATTCACTCTTGTCGCTTTGCGCCAACTTCCCCAGAACTACTCGCACGCTGCTATCCGCCCTCACGGGGTCAAGCGCGCGAAGCGCTTCAATGCGCACACCGGGGTTACCGTCATCCATCAGCGCTTCGAGCACCGCATCGCGCACGCGGACATCCTCTTTCACGAACGGCCCCACCCCATCCAGCGCCTTGAGCCGCACGCCAGGGTTGGAATCATAGCGCAGAGCGTAAATCAGGGCTTCGCGCACGTGCGTGTCGTTGGGCTGCCGCGTCAGCAAATCCACCGAGTCCATGCGTACCCCGGAGTTGTAATTGTTTCGCGCCGCAAAAAGAAGCAGCTGCTGGATTCGCTGATCGTTTAAAGAACCTTCCGCCTTTTGTGTCGAAACCGTATCGTATTGAATGCTGACCTGTTTGCTGCCGGGATCCTGCACAACCGAGCGAATGCCGCTGATCGAAGCCTCAGAAGGCTTCGCCGAAGAAACAACCGAGCTATCGCCGGTCCCAGAGTGGACGCGGTCAGCCAGAGTCTTGTAGGTCGCGCCTACGCCGCCCGCGAACCCCAGAATAAAAATCGCAGCAGTCAAAGCTGGAGCGAACCGAATCTCCCGCAGCCAGATAGTTGGATCGAACGCCATGCGCCGCCAGAATCCGCCCTGGCTGGTCGTTTCCAGAGCTTCCTGAAGTCGCATGCGGGACGCCGTCACCAGGTTTGGCGTAGGTTCCTGCACCGGCAACTGCGAGAGCGCAGAATGAAACGCCTGCGCCGACTTCAGTTCGGCGGAACAATCCGCGCAGCGGGACAGGTGCTGCTCCAGTTCGTACCGGGCATCATCCGCTAGTTCGTTGTACAGGTAAAGCGAGATGTTCTCTTTTACCCACTCGCATTTCATATGTGAATCTCCACTACAAGCCAATAACCAGCTATCGCATATCAGCCAGCGCTCCGCGAAGTTTCTGCGTCGCGCGGAACAACGTATTCTTCGCCGTTTCTTCCGTTGTATTCAGCACCTCGCCGACGGTGCGCAGCTTCAATCCATGGTAGTGCTTCAACTCAAAAACCATTCGCTCCCGCGGGGTCAGCTTCTCCAACGCGTTATTGATACGGCCTCCGAGTTCCCGCCGCATCAGGTCGCGTTCCGGGTCCGCCGCCGCCCGTCCGTCCGGCATCTGCTCAAGCACGTCGTATTGCTCGCCGTGCATGTCGGTCGCGACCGGCGCGTCTTCTTTTCGTACCTGGCGCTTGCGCAGGTGATCGAGGCAAAGATTCGTAACGATGCGGTATATCCAGGTATAGAACGAACACTCGAAACGGAAGTTACCGACGTTCTTATAGGCTTTCAAAAAAGCTTCCTGATAAATGTCCTGCGCTTCGTGCTGGGACCCGGTAAGGTGCATCGCCAGGCGCAGCACTGCCTGGTCGTAGTTCCGCACCAGTTCCTCGAAGGCTGCGCGATTGCCGCGCTGCGCTTCGCGGACCAGCAACGTATCGTCGATGCGTCCTGTACCTTGCCCCGCCATAACGCCCCGAGTTCGGGGCTCGCTTTCACTCTTCCGGCTCGTCCGGTTCGCCTCCCACTGGAGAGGCGTCACGTTACCCCCATCAACCACCGAAAAGTTTACCGCCAAAGCATCGGCCGGCATAGAAAATCCCTGGTTTCTCGCTTTGCCGGGCTCCCCTTGCCGTTATTCCCGGTCGCACTGTAATGGACGCGGTTCCGGGCCAATCGTGAGCAGGGTTTTGGGGTTTGGCACGATTCCTGCCCGTTCGGGAGGCAGACCATTTTGAGACTTTAAATAGGGAAGAGATCAGCTTGGGTGCGGTTCTAGTGGGCTGCAAGGCAGGCGGGAAAAGAGATGTAAGCAGGCGAGCAAGAGTGCCCACCTGCCCCAATCTGAGCTTATTCGACGGATTCTTTCTCTACGACCACTTTCAGGTGCGCGGTCACGTCTTTATGCAATTTCACCGGGATCGTGAACTCGCCTACGCTCTTCAGTGGCTCGTGCAGCTGAATCTTCCGGCGATCGATCTCCAGGCCTTTTTTCGCCAGCCCTTCCGCGATATCGCTGCTGGTAACCGAACCAAAGAGCTGCTCGTTTTCACCGGAACGGCGATAGAACGAAAGCGACACGCCTTCGAACTGCTGCGCCAGCGCTTCCGCGCCAGCCTTCTCTTTGGCGGAACGGCGCACACCAGCTGCCTTCATCTGGTCGACAACTTTCTTGTTGGCAGCCGACGCCTGAATGGCCAGTTTGCGTGGCAGCAAATAATTTCGGCCATAACCTTCCGCCACCTTCACCACGTCGCCGCGTGATCCCAGCGAAATAACGTCTTCCTTCAAAATAACTTCCATGTCACAACTCCCTTAATGTCGGCGGTCCGTGCGGGACCGCGTCGCTGGTAAATTCTTACGAAGCGCGTCCCGCGAACGGAAGCAGCGCGATGTTGCGTGCCTGCTTGATGGCCAGCGACAAGCGCCGCTGATGCGGAGTGCAGACGCCGGTTAACCGGCGCGGAACGATCTTGCCGCTCTCCGCCACAAAACCCGCGAGCAGGCGGACGTCCTTGTAGTTGATGGCTTCAATTTTTTCCGTGCAAAACTTGCAAACCTTCTTGCGGCGGAAAAATTTGCGTCCGCCGGGACCGCCTTCGCGGCCTCCGCCTGGGCCGCCGGGCCGGGATGGACGGCTTCCGCGATCTCCTCCGCCCATCGGACGGTCTCCCATGGGCCGGTCACCGCCGGTACGTTCCGCGGGCCGTGGTGCTGTGCTGGTTTCGTCAGCCATAGTGCTCCTTAAATTCTTTCTTAGTCTAGAAAATCGTTATTCGTTGTGCTTGAACTTAGGCGGTAACCGCAGGCGCCTCTTGAGCGGGCTCGGTCGCCGGAGCCGAAGCAGGCGGCGCTTTGCGGCGCGCGTCCTTAATCGCTTTAATCTTGTCGAGCCGTTTCTGCTCTTCATCGATGCGGACGGTGATGAATTTGATCACCGGCTCGGTGACGCGCAAACGGCGTTCCAGTTCGTGAATCAGGCCCCCAGCGCCTTCCACCGTCAACAGCATAAATAGCCCGTCGTGAAAACGCCGGACCGTGTAGGCGAGCCGACGCTTGCCCATTTTTTCCATGCTCTTCACGCTTCCGCCCGAAGAAGTTACCGCGGTCTCCAGCGTAGCAATCAGTTTGTCCTGGTCTTCTTCCAGCATGTCGGGCCGGACGATGAACATTAGTTCGTATGTACGATTCATTGTGAGTCTCTCCAAATCCTTTTGCGCAATCTGCGTCTAATCTTCAGCTTCGGGCTTGCGGTTGAAGCGGTTCATGGCCGCCGCCGCGCCTTCCATCACGATCGCCTTCACCGCTTCCACTGCAACTTCCAACGACTGGCCGAGCGTTTGGAGCTCGGCTTTCTTCAGCGGCGAAAGCAAATAACTTTGGCCGTCGGAAACTTTGCGCTCCGGGGCCACACCAACCCGAATCCGCAAAAAGTCGTTCGTTCCCAAACTTCCGATGATCGACTCGATCCCGTTGTGGCCCGCCGAATTGCGCCGCGTTTGCAGCTTCAGCGTTCCCAACGCAAAATCGAGTTCATCCTGTATCACCACCAAATCGGTTTCAGGTCGGAGTTCATTCTTTTCCAGCAACTCCCTAACCGAAAGCCCGCTCAGGTTCATAAACGTTTCCGGCTTCGCCAGAAGAACCTGCTCGGAACCGACCGTCGCCCGCGCCGTCAGCGCCCGGCACTGGCGGTTCCTCACTTCCACTTTCAGCTCGCTGGCAATCAGATCAATGGCCAGAAAGCCCGCGTTGTGCGGTGTGAACTGATACTCGATACCCGGGTTGCCAAGACCGACAATCAGTTTCACGCCGAATCAACGCCCCGCCGCGCACACTACTTCTTGTCTTTCTTGTCGCCCTTATCTGCCTTGTCCGCGCCTTCCTCATCGGCATCCTGCTTGCCCTTCTTGATGACCTCAGGCTCAGCGGGAGTTGCGCCTTCGGCAGCGACGGCGTCAGGTGTTGCCACAACTTCTTCCTTGATCGTGACCACGTGCGCGACCGGCTGGTTCGCGTCCGTTAGGAACGTCAGCTTGTCGCCATGCGGAAGATCGGATACGCGCAGCACGATTCCAAAGGTTAGGTGCGCAATGTCAACTTCGATGGAGGAAGGAATGTCCGCAGGCAGGCATTCGATTTCCACTTCGCGCAGCAGTTGCTCGAGCACTCCACCTTCGAGCTTCACGCCAGCCGCCTCGCCCTTCAGCACAATCGGGACGCTAACGGTGAGCTTTTTGTCCATGGCAATGCGCTTGAGGTCGATGTGCATCAACGCACCTTTGATGGGCTCGTATTGCCAATCGACGATCATCGCCTTAGTCTGTTCGCCGCCATCCAAGGCCAGGTCGAAGATCGTGTTGTGGCCGGTTTGCGAATGCAGGATTCGCGTGACGTGCCGCGGATCGAGGGTCACAGAAATTGCGTCTTTGCCCGCGCCATACAGCACCGCAGGAATTTTGCCGCTCACGCGCACCCGGCGTGCGTCATTCTTCGTCCCCGGAGTTCGGGGCAGGGCTTGCATTGCGTTGTTTTCAGTTGCTGTCGCCATAATTTTGAGTCCTGTTTATAAAAACAATTTGCTTACGGATGTTTCTTCATGAATCGACTGAATCGCGCGTCCGATGAGCCCTGCAATCGAAAGCACCTTGATTTTCGGTTCGTTGCGCGCCGCTTCAGACAGCGGAACTGTATTCGTCACCACCACCTGCTTAATGCAAGAATTCGCAATGTTCTCGACTGCTGGTCCCGACAGCACCGGGTGCGAGCAACACGTATACACTTCGCTTGCTCCGTTCGCCATCAGCGCGCTCGCGGTCTTCACCAGCGTGCCAGCGGTATCGATCAAGTCGTCAATTACAAGGCAAGTCCGACCGCGGACGTCTCCGATCACGTTCATCACTTCTGCCACGTTCACTTCTACTCGGCGTTTGTCGACAATGGCCAAGGCCGCGTCCATTTTCTTCGCAAAAAACCGGGCCCGCTCCACGCCGCCTGCGTCCGGCGAAACCACCGTCAAATTCGGCAAACTCAGCCGCTTGAAGTAATCCACCAGCACCGGCGAAGCGAACAAGTGGTCTACCGGAATATTGAAAAAACCCTGCAATTGCGGCGCATGCAAATCGACAATCAGCGCTCGGTCCGCTCCTGCGGTCGTAAGCAAATCCGCCACCAGCTTCGAAGAAATCGGCACCCTCGGCTTATCTTTTCGATCTTGCCGCGCATAGCCAAAATATGGAATAACCGCCGTGATCCGCCGGGCGGATGCGCGCTTCAGCGCATCCATCATCAACAAAATTTCCATCAAGTGCTCATCCACCGGACGGCAGGTGGGTTGCAGAACGAACACATCCGCTCCGCGCACGTTCTCTTGAATCTGCACGTATGCTTCGCCGTCGCTAAACCGGCTCACCAACGCCTGGCCGCGCGTCAGCCCGAGAAAAGCACAGACTTCGTCCGCCAGCGGCTCGTTCGCAGTACCGCAAAAGACTTTGAACTTGTCGTCCACCCGGGCGCGTTGCGGCTTGCGCTCGGTCTTCTCGTCAGGAAGCACAACTTTCTTTTCCGCTGCGGTCGCAAGAGTGGCCATATGGTTATCGCTCTCTGCTGTCAGGTAAACGCTAAATTCTGGCTGGGCCGCTAGGATTCGAACCTAGACAAAGTGCTCCAAAGGCACTTGACCTACCATTAGTCGACGGCCCAGTAAGGCGTCACGCTGCCAAGTCGGTCGTTGGTGCTGCAACCAGTTTAATTCAAAACCGCCAGCCGCCCGTTTTCCAAATCTCGCGCCGAGCGATGGTTGACGTCGCCACCGCCGGCCTTTCAGTACGCGATATTCGTGCAGCTGCTTTGACCGCGCCTGCTGTTGACTTGAATAGTCCGTATACACTGGAACCGGAGCCTGAAAGCGAAGCGAAAAATGCTCCAGACTTCTCAAGCTCGCTCTTAACCGCGCTCAGTTCGGGATATTTTGGGAAGACGACCTTTTCAAAGTCGTTTTCAATCCCGGTTTGGACGAGGTCGAGAAGCGGGGTCTCGGCCCGGCCCCTGCCTTTACTCACAGGGACACCGGAGGACTGCTCATTCAGCCACACTGTTACCAATCGACTGAATGTCTTCAATTCTATCGGAGGGGTCCAACGCCGTCAATTGACGCCGAGATTTTGCAGTTCCCGTAACCTTGTCCCAATCGGCGAATGCTGCCGGGGTTGATACTCCGATTTGTGGCGTGACGATGACGCATGCGTTCGGCGGAAGGTCGGGCAACGGATAAACTTCCTCGCCCCGACTAACACCAAGGCTGGTTCCTCCAACAACAAACAGCGGAAGATCAGAACCGGTCTCGGCGGCAATGCGCAATCTTTCTTCGTCCGGCAACCGCTTGCCAGCGACCTTCTCAAGCGCGAACATGGCCGCGACCGCATTGCCGGATGCTCCGCCCAGTCCACCTTGTACAGGGAGCCGCTTTTCGATTGCGATGCTTACACGTCCGCGAATCTTCAAGCCATGGGTGATCTTCTCGGCAATCTTCCAACACGTATTCGAAGAATCCAGCGGAACGCGCGGATCGTCACACAGAATTTCTATTCCACTCCCTCGCCTTATCTCGATGCGAACCAGATCATGCAGTGCGATGGTTTGGTAGATCGTGCGCAGTTCGTGAAATCCGTCAGGCCGGACAGGCCCAATGCACAGTCCAAGGTTGATCTTCGCGAATGATCGGACGGTGACTGGCATGAGAGGGACGATTGTAAAGGGTCAGCCGCCAGATTTCACGGTGACGTTCATCACAGCCTTTTCTAAATCCACCTGTCATGCTGAGCGAAGTTTCCCTGCGCAAATCGCACTCAAGCAGGCTAGCTCTTGCGCTTGTAATGAATTACAAACTCAAAGCCGGGGTTTGCCGGGAACAACTCCGCAATTTTCTTCAGGCGGTCCGCCATAGGTTGCGGGGCCAGCAGGGGATAGTCGCGCTCGCGCAAGTCGTAATAATCCACATCGATATAGAGCGACAGCAGGTAGATCGAAATCGCGTCCGCAAAGCTTGCAGCAAAATATTCGTTCTTGAATTTTTCCGCTTCCGGCCCCGGTTCGTTCGACAATTTCCGCGCTTCCCATGCGTCGAGCGAAGTTTCGCCGCGGACTCCGGCTTCCACCTGCCTCCAGACCAAGTCGGAAAAATCCTTTGACACGCCCGCCTTTTCGACGATTGCGTGACCAACGTTGATATAGAACTCAAACGCTACGGAAAACTTGTCGTCCATTAGCCGTGTGGAAATGAACACACACTGCGATCCGCCAAGATCGAAATTGCGATGGCATACCGCGTTGTCGCTCAAGGCGATATCGTAGCGGTCAGCGATGACCGTTTCGTCGCCCTGGTTCACGGTGAGCGGAACGAAATAATAGGCTTTGCGGTCCAGAGCGCGGGCTGCGGCATCTGGCACTGCCGCCACCATGCGGTCCAAATCGGTGGACGGAACGGTGAGTTCTCCGGTCAGCGCGTAGCAGACGCCGTTGGGCGCCTGCGAAACCGGAGTCTGGCGGACGACCTCCGCCGGGGCGCGAGTGGTCGCGGATGCAGCGTAAGACATTCCTTTATTCTAGCGCACCAAACGGGGCAGCCAGCGGCGTTACAATAAACGCGTGCCCACCGCAACCGCGCCCGCTCACCGTGTTCCCCGCTGGTATCTGGTGCCGGTCCGCGCCTTGGTGGTCACTTTTTCGCTAACGCTATTAGCGTTCGCGTTAAGCCTTTTCCTCGGGATTATCGGAGTTCTAATCGCTGCCAGGCTCCGGGGGATCGCGCCGAACATGACGTTCGCCTACCGGCACATAGCTTTCCCGATAGCTTCGGTGGCCGCGATCGTTGCGCTGATTTCGTCGCTAGCCATGGAAATTCGCCACTACCGCCAGACGCGGACTCTCGTGGGCATCGTGCGGGCCAGCCACTCCGGAAGATGAAACCTCGCATCGCGATTCCCGTTCCTCATTCCTATCGCGCCGATTATGCGGCTAGGGCCCTGCCACCGTATGAGCAAGCGGTGATTCTCGCTGGGGGCGAACCGGTTCGGATTCCCCTCGACCACACCCCCGATGAAGTCATGAAGACAATCGAGCGCTGCGACGCCGTGCTTCTTCCCGGCAGCAGCGCCGACGTTGATCCTGCGAAATACGATCAGGCGAAAAATCCGAGGACCAACGAAGCGGACAACAAGCGCGATACCGTCGATGAACTGTTGCTTCAAGATGCATACAACATGAGGAAGCCAATTCTCGGCATCTGCTATGGAATGCAGACCCTCAACGTGTACCGCAGCGGCAGCCTGGTGCAGGACATCGAATCGGAAATCAAACACAGCGCCGGCCGAGCCGTTCCCATTGCCCACAGCGTTCGGATTGAACCCGGGTCGCGGCTTGCTCGAATTGTCGGGGCCGACGCCGCGGAACTTCCCGTCAATTCGAGTCATCACCAATCCGCCGACGTGATCGGCGACGGATTGCGCGTGGTTGCCCGGAGTCCGCAGGACGGCATCGTTGAAGCGGTTGAGGGAACTTCGCCTGACCATTTCGTGCTGGCAGTTCAGTGGCATCCAGAGCGATCGGTTGAGGACGACAAACCATCGCTTGCCATCTTTCAGGCTTTGGTCGAAGCGGCCCGCATCCGCCACGAAGAACTGGCCGGAGAATTTGAAACGACCTGATTCGTGTTACCTCGCTTCGTCCGCGGCCGGCGCGGTATCGGGCGTATCCACTTTACTTCCGGGCGAGGGTGCATCAGGAGCAGGCTGAAACTCCCCCACATCTTTCCCGGCTAATGCTGGTTTCATAAACTCCATCCAGATCGGCAATGCCGCGCGCGCGCCTGTCTCCTTGGTTCCCAGCGATTTTTTTTCGTCGTACCCGACCCAAACTCCGGTGGTGATACCAGGCGAGAATCCAACAAACCAGGCATCGGTAAAGTCGTTGGTAGTTCCGGTTTTCCCAGCCAGCGGCAGCTTCATCGTATTAGCAGCAACCGCGGTGCCATGTTGCACCACTTCTTCCAACATCGAAGTCATGGTTCGCGCGGTCCGCGCGCTGATCACGTCTTTGGCGTCGGGGAAGTCCTGCTCCAGTACGCGGCCTTCGTAGTCAGTCACCTTGGTGATGTAGCGCGGAACTACGCGAACACCATCGTCCGGAAAAACGCTGTAAGCCGACGTCTGTTCGAACAAGGTCACTTCTGCCGCGCCTAAAGCCACCGGCAAATAGGGCGGCAAAGTGGATGTAATTCCGAAGCGGCGCGCATAATCGATCACCGTTTTAATCCCGAGGCTGTCTGCGAGCTTCAGCGCTGGAATATTTAGCGATTGCGCCAAGGCCCGGCGCAGGGTAATGGTTCCTTCGAACCGCTCTTCGTAATTATGGGGAGTGTACGGGCCCGACGCAGTCTGGAAAGTGACCGGCCCATCTACGATCGTGTCGTCTGGATGTGCGCCCTGCTCGATGGCCGCAGTGTAAACGTACGGCTTAAACGACGACCCCACCTGGCGCAGGGCTTGAGTGGCGCGATTGAATTTCGATTCATTCGCGTCGCGGCCGCCCACCATCGCTTTGATTTCCCCGGTGGCGTTGTCCAGCGCGACCAGCGCGCCTTGCGCGCCTGAATCCTGCTCGAGACTGACCACCGCTCTGCCACCCGCGAGCGTCAACAGCTTCACGTAAGCAATGTCGCCGGGATGAAGAATGTCCGCCATTTTTCGTTGGGTCCAGGCAATGTCGGCAGGCGTGATGCTCGCGGAATAGCGCCCGATTTTCACCGTCGCCGAACTGACCGTGGACGCGGTCACCAACGCGTGCGTATAGCCGTCCACTTCCGGTTCGTCGTCCCAATCGGGATGCTGATAATTCTCCAGCGTCGTACCCGCGCCCAGGATGTTGCGCAAAGGCCCCTTCCATCCATGGCGGCGTTCGTAGGCGGCAAGACCATCGAGCACTGCCTGGTCGGCGAAGCGCTGCATGTCCATGTCGAGTGATGTGTAGACACGCAGGCCTCCCTCGTGGACCTGGTCGGTCCCATATTTGTTTTCCAGGTAGCGGCGGATTTCTTCCACAAAATACGGCGCGAGCGAGTTCGGCTCGTGATGAAGATGCAATTGCAGTGGTTGGTTGCGCGCTTCGCTGGCCTGCGCGGCCGTGATCTTGCCATCTTCGAGCATGTTATTGATCACCAAGTTGCGGCGCTTCTGCGACCGGTCAGGGTGAGTGATCGGCGAATAAAAGGTCGGCGATTTCGGAAGCCCGCACAACATCGCGGCCTCGTCGAGCGTCAGTTGCTTTGCCGGCTTGTCGAAATAAAACTCCGACGCGGCTTCGAAGCCATAAACGCCGTGGCCAAGATAAATCTGATTCAGGTACAGCGTGAGAATCTGGCCTTTCGTGAATCGGCGTTCGATCTGCATCGCCAGCAAGGCTTCCTGAATTTTGCGATGGAACGAACGGTCGGGAGACAGAAACAGATTGCGCGCCAATTGCATCGTGAGCGTGGACGCTCCCTGCACCCGACCGCCAGACTCGATGTCACGATAAGCCGCGCCCGCAATGCGCCAGAAGTTAATGCCCAAGTGCCGATAGAAAGTCTTGTCTTCCGTCGAAATCAGGGCCTCGCGAAGCACCTGCGGATAGTCGTCGAATGAAGCGATAACGCGGCGCTGCAACGCGAAAGAACCAATGACTCGGCCGTGGTCATCGTAGAGCTCGGTGATCGAGCCTGGCCGGTAGCGTTCCAGTTCGTCCACCTGCGGCAGATTCGTCGAGTAGACCAGCAAAAGGCCGGTGCCGGTTCCGACTAACGCGGCAAGAACCACCAGTAGCCCGAAGAACAATCGGCCCGGCAACTTGCTTGGAGCAGCATCTGCCGGCGGCGTTTCTTCAGAAGTCGTGTGCATCGGCGCAAATCAAGCAGCCCCAGGCGGCTTGGGAATGCCCTACATGTTTCAGCCGCATGGATGTGGAGATTATATGGCCTGCATTCGAGAAACTCCGAATGCAGGGCCGTTTCGGATGGAGTTTAAACTGTTGCTAGCTGGCCCGGTTTTTCAGGACTTCAATCGCCTTCTGCAACTGGTCATCCTGAGCGGGCGGCTGAACCTTTTTGGTTTCATCCGCCGGGGTCGCGTTTTCATCCTCGTCAGGAACCGCGGAATCGTCTTGGGCGTCGGCCACCACGACGTTTGGCGTTACCGCCGTATCTTGAATCGCCTTACCGCTCGGCGAATAGTATTTCGCGATCGAGAGGATCAACGCAGACCCGTCTTTCAAGTCGATCAACTTCTGTACCGAGCCATCGCCGAAGGTCTTATCGCCCACCACGTCGGCGCGGGCATTATCCAGCAGCGCGGCAGCCACGACTTCGGCTGCACCAGAGGTACCTTTGTTCACCAGCACAGCGACTGGCAAAGTGGTGATAGCTTTGGCCGGGTCCGCGTTGAACGCTTCCCGCGGATACTTCTGGCCTTGAAGATAAGTGATGATTCCATGGTTCAGGAAGAGATTGGCTGTCGCGACTCCCTCAGACTCGTCCCCTTCCGCGCAATTCCGCAGATCGAGAATCAGCTTCTTGGCGCCGGCCTTCTGGAGGTCTTTAATCTTTGCCGCTACTTCCTGTGACTCGCCCTTCGCAAACGTGTCAACACGAATCTTGCCGATGCCGTCCGACAACATCTTGTCGCTCGCCGGGGGCACTGTAACGACATCCCGCGTGATGACGATCTTCTGCGGTTCCGCGCGCCGCGCACGCACTACTGAAACCGTTACGTTCGATCCCGGCTGGCCGGAAAGCAGGTTGTGTACTTCAGCCAGGGAAATTTCCCGCGTGCTTTTACCGTCAATCGCTTCGAAAATGTCGGATGGTTCGACGCCCGCCTTCTCCGCGGGGCTGCCGGGGATCACCGCAATTACCGACGCGTAGCCAAATCGTTTCGATATCGCCGCCCCCACATCGGCTTTCGCCCCGGCTTTGTGCGACTTGTAGTCGGTGTATTCGGCTGGCGTCAGATAGCTGGAGTTGGCATCCAGGGACTCAAGAAGTCCGTGCAGCGCCCCGTCCGTAACCGCAGGCATGTTGGGTTGCTCTACGTATTCCTGTTGGACCCGCGAGAGCACTTCGCTGTAAACCTGCATCTGCCGGTAAGCGCCGTCATTGCTCGAGGCTCGTACACCGTCCATACCACCGACAACCACAAATAAAACCAAGAGGGACGAGGCTGCCAGCACTGCAATCTTTGTTTTCATAGACATCGGTTTCTCACAGGAATTATATCTCTATTCGATGCTCGTCCCTTGCGGAAGGGTGGATCGATTAGCTGTCTTAAGTAACTTAGGTTGCAAGCGGGAAGTAAGGCTATGCCGTCGCGGGAACCGGTTCGGTCCGCGTCACGGCATCCAGATGCTGCAGAGTTTGCTCGACGGTCAGCGCATAAATATCGCGCCCGACGCCTTCACCCGACTCCAGCGCAGTTTTCAGGTAGTGCCCCGCGATCTGGACCGCCAAAGGGTCCGTAATCTGAGCGCCACTGCGGGCTGTGTAGGCGACCCATGCGGGTAGAGGCAGGGCCACCCAAACTACGCGTCCATCGAGCAGGAACTTAACGTCAACCGCGTCCGCGTGGCGGGTGGATATGGCCACAATCAAGGCTTGGTAAACGCAGTGAACCGGCTTCCTGGTCCAGCGATCGGTAGCCGTGAAGTCTTCGTACATGGTTCACGCCATTATATCGGACACGCCGTTCCTACGCCGCGGCTGCCTGAATTATGATGGGTCGGCTACAAGCGATATGAAACGAATCGGCATTTTGCTTTCCGGACGAGGATCGAATTTCGAGGCGATTGCCCACAACATCGCGCGAGGGAACGTCCGCGACGCGATGGTAGCGGCCGTGATCTCGAACAAACCTGAAGCAGCAGGCCTCGACACAGCTCGCAAATTTGGCATTTCCGCCATTGCCATTCCCTCGAAAGGGAAATCCCGCGACGAACATGACCGCGAAGTCGTTACCGCCCTTCAACAACATAAGGTCGATCTCGTTTGCCTTGCGGGCTACATGCGGCTGCTCTCGCCATGGTTTGTCCAACAGTTCCCCCAGCGAATTCTGAACATTCATCCTTCTCTTCTACCTTCGTTTCCTGGGCTCGAAGCCCAGCAGCAGGCTTTCGCCTACGGCGTGCAAATCTCCGGATGCACCGTCCACTTCGTCGACGAAGAACTCGACCACGGCGCAATCATTGTTCAGAAGACTGTCCCCGTGCTTCCAACGGACGACGAAGCTTCGCTCTCGGCCCGAATACTCGAGCAGGAACACATCGCCTATTCGGAAGCCTTAAACATCCTGATCGGCGGAAAGTTCAAGATCGCTGGCCGTCGCGTCGTACTTGCCCCTTGAGTCCGATTGGCTCGAACACGATTGCCGGTATTAGACTAGTCGGTGCTTCACGGCACATGATCTGGAGCCTTCATGCCAACGATTACCCGCACCGATCCTCTTTCATACCTCACTACCCAGTTGAACGAACTCAAAGCCAAGGGCACGCACTTTCGCCTGCGAGTGCTGGATGACGAGCAAGCCGCGGTCTGCACATTCGACGGCAAGAAAGTCATCAACCTTGCGTCGAACAATTATTTGGGCCTGACCACTCATCCCAAGCTTCGCGAAGCCGCCCTGGAAGCCACACGCAAATTTGGCGTCGGCTCAGGCGCCGTGCGCACGATCGCCGGAACCATGGCGATCCACATGGAACTGGAACAGAAAATTGCCAAGTTCAAGAATGTCGAAGCCTGCGTGGTTTTTCAGTCAGGATTCGCCGCCAATGCAGGCACTGTATCCGCCATTCTCGGCAAGGACGATTTCATCATTTCGGATGCGTTAAATCACGCGTCCATCATCGACGGCGCGCGCTTGTCGCGGGCGAAAATTCTCGTATTCCGCCACAAAGACGTGTCCCATGCCGAAGAACAACTCGCCAGCGTGAAAGATGAACCGGGCAAAAAACTGCTCATCACCGACGGCGTCTTTTCCATGGACGGAGACATCGGTCCGCTGCCCGGCCTATGCGATGCAGCCGAGAAATATGGCGCGATCATGATGGTGGACGACGCCCATGCGTCGGGCGTGCTGGGCCGCAATGGCCGCGGCACAATTGACCATTTCAAGGTCGACGGCCGGGTGGACATTCAGGTCGGGACTCTCTCCAAGGCAATCGGCGCGTTGGGCGGCTATGTCTGCGGATCCCACGATCTCATCGATTTCCTTTACCATCGCGCGCGTCCGTTCTTGTTCTCGACTTCTCACCCGCCGTCTGTCGCCGCCACCTGCATCGCAGCATTCGATGTTCTCGAAAACGAACCCGAGCGCATGGAAATGCTTTGGGAAAACACTCGTTTCTGGAAAAAAGAACTTGGCCTGCTGGGTTTCGACATCGGCGGTAAAGCCACGCCCGCCAGCGAAACGCCCATCACGCCCATCATCATCGGCGACGGCAAATTGACGATGGATTTCTCGCGCGAACTCTTCAATGAGGGAGTATTAGGCACGGGCATCGCTTTCCCAACCGTGCCGGAAGGAAAAGCCCGCATCCGCACCATCATGACCGCCACCCATACCAAAGAACAGTTGCAGCAGGCGCTCGAAGTCTTAAGCCGCGTTGGTAAAAAGATGGGAATTCTGGCGTAGCGGTGCCGTCCCTGACGGGACTCTGATCGCAATCGCCCATGCCCGGCACTCACGTGCCGGGCTAGCAGACTCCTCCGCTTCGCGACTTCTGATGGCCCCACCCGGCGAGTCCCGAAGGGACGACACGCTACGAACCCCTAATCGCCGCGATAAGCTGTTCTCCCGCCCACGATTGTGGCAACCACCTTACCCACCAGCTCCCATCCGTCAAACGGGCTGTTGTGCGACCGTGATCGGGACTTACTCACATCGTAGGTCCAACGCTTTTTCGGATCGAAAATCGTCACATCGGCATAATTTCCCTTCGCCAGCGATCCTCGCTTCTGGAGATTCACGACTCTGGCCGGTCCGGAGGTAAAAAGTTCAACGATCCGGTTCAGCGTAATCTGACGATCGCGGTGCAATTTCGTGATGGACAATGCCAGCGCCGTTTCGAGTCCTGTGATGCCGAATGCGGCGCGGGCAAATTCGATGATTTTTTCGTGCGGAGCGTGCGGAGCATGATCCGTGGCGATGGCGTCAATCGTTCCATCCGCAAGAGCGGCGATCAGTGCTTCGCGATCGCCCGTCGAACGCAATGGCGGGTTCATCTTGAAATTTGCGTTGTAGTCGCGGACGTCTTGATCGGTCAGCGCAAAATGATGCGGCGTCACTTCGCAGGTCACGCCAATCCTGGAATCCTTGCCGCGACGCACAATCTTCAGCGCATCCTCAGTGGATATATGGGCCACATGCAGCCGCGCCCCGGCAAATTGCCTTGCCAGCTCCAGGTCGCGTTCCACAATGCTGGCCTCGGCCGCAGCTGCCATGCCGCGCAGTCCCAGCCGAAACGCTGCTGGCCCTTCGTTCATCGATGCGCCTTCGGTCTGACGCGTATCTTCCGCATGCTGGATCACGGGCAGATTCAACTGCGCGGCGATGCGCAATGTGTCCCGCATGATGTCGTCGCTCAAAATCGGTTTGCCGTCGTCGGTCACGGCCACTGCGCCCGCTTTCTGAAGAGCGGCGAAATCCGTCAACGCAGCGCCTTTACTGGCTTTGGTCGCGGCGGCAATGGGAAAAACGTTTACGATCGCTCCGCGCTCCGGCGAGCGCAGCCACGTCACCCATTCCGCGGAATCGACCACCGGCTGAGTATTGGGCATGCAGCATACCGAGGTAAAGCCCCCCGCCGCGGCGGCGGCGGTGCCGCTGGCAATGGTTTCTTTATAACCTTGGCCCGGCTCACGCAGATGCACGTGGATGTCGATAAATCCCGGTGCAACGATCAACCCTCGCGCGTCGAAAGTTTCGTCCGCTTTCTCGCGGATCGAGTTCGGCAAGGCAATCTCGGCGACCAGGCCATCGCGCAGAAGCACATCCATCGTGGCATCGGTTGTCGCTGCCGGGTCAACGACGCGCCCGCCTTTGATCAGTAACGATCCGGCCTTCGATTCGCCGCTCATTTCGCCTTCCCCAGCGCCTTCGCGAGAATTGCCATCCGGACTGGGACCCCGTTTCGGACTTCTTCAACAATTACAGATTGCGGGCAATCGGCGACGTCCCATGTGAACTCCATGCCGCGAATCACCGGCCCCGGATGCATGACAATCGCATCTTTTTTCGCCAGCTTTACCCGCTCCGCATTCATCTGATAACGCTCAATGTAATCGTTCACGCTGATTACCTGGCCGCCCAATCTTTCTTTCTGCATCCGCAGGACCATAATCACGTCCACGCCGCGAACCGCATCTTCGACGGATCGCGTAAGCTTCAGCCCTGGAGCCAGCGACGTCGCCACCTCGGGCAAGAATTCTTCGGGTCCGCACAGGGTGATGTGAGCGCCAAACTTGGTCAGCAAATACACGGCCGATCTTGCCACGCGGCTGTGATAAATGTCGCCGACGATCGCGATCTTAACTCCCTTGATTGTCTTCTTATGCTTAAGGATCGTGTAAGCGTCAAGCAGCGCCTGCGAAGGATGCTCATGCATGCCATCGCCCGCGTTGATGACGGGAATATCCAGATGCCGCGCCATCAGCAGCGGCGCTCCCGCCTCCGGATGCCGAATGACGATCACATCGGCGCCAACAGCTCGCAGCGTATATCCGGTATCCAGCAGCGATTCGCCCTTTTCGATGCTCGAACCGCTCGACAGGATCAGCGTCGTCATCGCCCCCATCGACTTCGCGGCGACTTCAAACGAGCTGCGCGTGCGCGTCGAAGCCTCGTAAAAAAGCAGAAACACTTTTTTATTTCGAAGTAGAGGCGACGGTTTGCGCGGATTCATTTTCCGCGCCAGCCGCAAGTAGCCCGAAATCTCGGACGGTTCCAGATGCTCGATTCCGAGAAGAGATCCGCGCGCGGGGCTGGGCATGGGCTTATTCAGTCAAGTTAGAGAACAACGGTCGATTCACAATCGCTCAAGCGCTTTTCTCCACCAGAAGTACGCGATCCGCGTCGTCAATTTCGCTGAGCTGCACTTCTACAATTTCTCTGCTCGAAGTCTGCACTGTCCGTCCGACGAATGCGGCCTCAATCGGAAGCTCGCGATGGCCACGATCAATCAGCACGCAAAGCTGAACCCGCTTTGGCCGTCCATGATCGAACAGCGCATCCATGGCGGCACGCACCGTTCGCCCGGTATACAACACGTCGTCCACTAAAACGATGTTCATGCCGGCCACGGAGAATCCGATATCCATCTTCTGCACCACTGGCTTAGATCCGACTGTCGACAAATCGTCGCGATAAAGCGTAATGTCCAGCGTGCCCACCGGCACTTCTGCCTTTTCAATTCTCGAAATCGTCTCCGCCAGGCGCTTCGCGAGCGGAACGCCGCGCCTGCGAATTCCAACGAGGCCCAAATCCGCCGCGCCGTCATTTTTCTCGACAATTTCGTGAGCGAGGCGAACCAGGGTCCGCTCAATCTCTGAGCCGGACATCAGCTGCGACTTCTCTTTCAGGTTTGCCGCGCGCGGAGTTTTTCGTGAAGTCATGAACGATGGATGATACGCGGACGGCCAGCGCCAGAGCAAGGTTATCGGGCGAAAGCGGCAAATGTGCTGTGAAAATCTCTCACAGGCGGCGGCTCCGCGACATGAGCGCGGCCCCAATCGCGCCTCCTGCGCTGGAGACGACCAGAAACACGACGAACATCACGACCAGTCCGATCGCCATCACCAGTTCCAGGCCGGCGCTGCTGCGTAAATAATCTAAAACCGGCTTCGCCTGCGGATCTGTCGTTCGCGCCGCGGTCTGCTGGACCGATTCAAGAAGGGCTGCGCGCAGTTGATTGCCAGAATGAAAAACCAAGACCTGAATCGCCGTGAGCAAACAAAACAGCGCGAACGCAATCGCCCCGCTTGCCGCTCCGAGCCGCGCCCCCATGGCTGCCGAAGGATGAGCCAGCGGCAGGCGGCGTCTGTACAACATGACCGCAAGCGTGCCCCCTGCAAGCATCCCCACGCCCAAGCCGCCGAGAGGGATGATCATCAGAATCGCCGAAATCAGCCCGGCCAGCGCCGCCGCTGGCAAGCCGTGCGACCATTCAACCGCTTTAGGACTGCGAAAGATCGCGGCCGGCGCAGTCACCGTACCGATATCTGCTTCGCTCTCTACGCCCGGAACCCGAATTTGCGGCGCGCCGCACTGCGGACAAAACGGCGTGCCCTCTTCAATCGCGGTATTGCATTGATGACAGGGATGCTCCACTGAGCTTGAAGTTACAGGAGCATGAGTGAAACAGGCAAGGAAGCGGGGCTTTTACCAAATGCTTCACTTGAGAGCTAACCGGACCTAAATGTCCCCGCTCTTTCCCCGAACTCTGACGAAGACAAGGCTAAAATCCGTGCCCTTGCCGCGAGGTTCAATCGACACCACGTGCTGATTGTCTTCCGTGCCTACCTTCAACTCGAGCACATTCCCCGTGTTCGGGCTTTCACAAGTCACGGGGCCCGAATGGTGGTCGTCTTTTTCGTTCACATCCACGTTCTTGCCAACTTTGTCAGTGTGGCATTCAAGAATCTTCCCGAATTTTTTCATCTGATCTTTGTAGTAGGCGGAGATCGCGGCGGGCGCATCGTCCGAAACATACTCGGCGGCGACAACCTTCAGTCCAAACAGGCTCGTCATGATGGAGAGGTTCGCGCTGTGGCTGTCATCGTCGTCGCCCTTTTTATCTTTCAACTTCGCACCCGGATAGACCGCCAATCCGGCGTCACGCGCATCGACATCCTTCCCCACGTGCAGGTCGCCGACCGGAGTCTCTATGTCGACATTTTTTTCGTTGTCTCCTGAAGCGCTTTTTTCTGTGTGAACGCTGCACGCCGAAATCGCGAGAATGGATAAGGCTGCAAAGCATAAAAATAAGTGTCTAGTGCGCATGGACAAAATCTCCAGTTGTGAATTTGATGGGTCGTTCGATTCCAGTTCCACGCGGCGCAAACCCGGGGATTGCCACCGGTAAATGACCGCGAACAGCAATCTCTCCAAACAACGCCTTTGCCACGCTCACTTCCGACACGCCAGTGTTCGAGTAGGAGCACAGATAATTCTGGACGGCGGGAAAGTCCTGCGCAATGTAAGGCGATCCCATGGCTACCACCACCGTTTTTTCCAGCCCATGATACAAAATGCGATGCAACAGATCGCCGCTGTCGTCGCCCAACCCTACCGCAGACGGGACCGAGACTGCATTCGGACTTGGAACAGGCGCGTCCGGCGCCTTGCCCGGTGTTGGGACCGCATACACGGCAGCTACAACTGTCTGGGCTTCATCGACAGCCTTCAATACATCGGGTGCAATCAAGTTGGCCAGGCGGGGATCGACGTAGATCACGTTCGCATCCGGAACGCGCGATTTAATCTGCCGCTCGAAAATACGCCCCGCGTCGGTCCGAATGTCATCCACCATGATCACCGCGACCAGATCGTTGCGCACTGGTCCCACAGCTTGGTACGGAAGATGCAGTTTCGATGTTCCCTGAGACTTCAACGGCAGTATTTTGCCATTGTCGCGAACCAGCGTGATCGCTTGATCGGCGATATTTTGCCCCGCGGCAAGGTTCTCAGGCCGCCCTACGATCGAGGTGATGGCTTTCATCTCCACGAGACGATTCTTTTCCAGTCCTAATGCCGCCTTCGCACGCAGGAGTTTTAGCACCGATACGTTCAACCTATCTTGCGGGATTTCTCCTGAGCGCACCGCTTCGAGCATGGCGCGGTAGGCAGCGTCCAGGTCTAGCGGAATGAGCAACACGTCGTTGCCGGCCTTGAAAGCGTCTACCGCAGCGCGCCCGCGCCTATCGGGATAAAGTCCCGTGAGCGCCCCCATGTCGAGTGCGTCGGTCACCGCAATTCCAGTGAATCCCAGGCGTTGCCTCAGCAGGTCACTAACGATTGCAGGAGAAGTCGTAGCAATCCGGTTTGGATCGGGTTCTAGCGCAGGAACGCTGACATGCGCTACCATCACCGCGTCCGTTCCAGCAGCGATAGCCTGCTCGAAGGGCAAAAGCTCGACCGAATTCAGTCGGGCCAAATCGCCGGTGACCCGCGCTAATCCCAGATGGGAATCAGTGTCGGTGTCGCCATGGCCGGGGAAGTGCTTGGCGGTTGTCATCATTCCTGCGGAATGCGCGCCGCGAATGTACGCCTTCACCAACTCCCCAACCTGAGTCGGATCTTCCCCAAACGACCTCGTATTAATGATCGGATTTGCTGGGTTTGAGTTCACATCGGCGTCGGGAAAGAAATTCCAATGCACGCCGATCGCGCGTGCCTCTTCGGCGGTAACCCGTCCAAGAGCTTCTGCATTGCTGATGTCGCCCGACGCCCCGAACGCCATCGCGTGAGGAAATTCAGTGGCGCCCAGCAAGCGCATGGAAAGTCCGCGCTCGAAATCCGCCGCTACCAACAAAGGCAGAGGCGAGTCGGACTGCAATCGGTTCAGCATGTCGGCAGCCTCGTAGGGCTCATTGCGATAGAGAAACGGCGGATCCCATCGCACTGTCATCGCAACGCCGCCAACATGGTACTTTCGCATCTGGTCGCGTAGTTGAAGATAATCGGGACTGTTGACATTGAGGAACGCCGCCCGCGCCCAGATCATGAATAGCTGGCCGACCTTCTCTTCAACTGTGAGTTTGTGCAGCGTGCGCTGCGCCCAACGCTCTCCGTCGCGATCCAGGTGTATCTGCGCCTGCGGCGGCTTTGCGTCTTTCGCGTATACGAGCGTCGTCAGCAGTGCGATCGTCGCAAACATTCGCCCCGCGCGCTTCAACTCAAGGCGCTTGATCACAATTTCTTTCCAACATTTTCGATCGCTTCTCTCTGAATGGCGAAGTCATCGCCGAACCCCGACAACCAAATGACCTCTGGTTCACGCCGGAACCATGTCATCTGCCGCTTGGCGTAGTTGCGGTGCGCTTGCTGCGCGGACTGAATTGCTGCAGTGCGGTCCACTTCCCCACGAAGCAACTGCACCGCCTGCCTGTAGCCGAGCGAGTGCAGCGGGGAAGCGCGATCCCCGTATTTTTCGTGAAGCCGTCGCGTTTCCTCGACCAGCCCTTCGTCGAACATTCTTTGGGCCCGCCGGTTGATGCGGTCATAAAGCAACGCCCGCCCGGGATTCAAACCAATGCGCATGATTCTGAAACCCTCAAGCCGTTCGCGGCCCGTCTTCCACTGTTCGGTCATCGGCTTCCGTTCCGCCAGCGAAACTTCGATCGCTCGAATCAGTTTCGGCAGATCGTTTACGTGAATGTTTTCCGCAGCCACCCGATCAAGCCGCTGGAGAACTCGGTGCAGATGAATCGGCCCGCGAACTGCCGCCCGCTCGCGCAACCGCTCTCGAAGTTCATCCGAACGCTGCGGTCCCGCGAATAGGCCATCCAGCAAGGCGCGGAGATAAAGTCCGGTTCCGCCAACCACAATCGGCAACCGGCCACGCGCCGAAATCTGCCTGATCGCCTCTCGCGCCAGGCGCGAATACTCCCCCGCCGTCACGGAACCGGTCGCATGTACGCAATCGAGCAGGTGGTGCGGCGCCCTAACTCGCTCTGCCGCGCTAGGTTTAGCGGTGCCGATCTCGAACTCGCGATACATCGCCACTGAATCGCAGTTAACGATTTCGCCGTTGAATTTCTCCGTCAACGCAAGCGAGAGCGCCGTTTTCCCGCTCGCCGTGGGACCGACAATGACGACCAACAACGGATCAGCTAGACCGCTCAGCGCGCGCTCCAGGCAATGTTGTGCCAATGTCGCGCCAGTGTGAAAGCCAGGATTATAAGCGCAATAATCACCACTCCAGCAGCCTCGCGATGCCGGACTCGACCCATTCCTGTTCGGCCGACTGATTTTGAGTTGGACCGGAACATCCCCAAATTGTAACCCTGCCCCAGTCAAATGCTAGACTTACGCTGCTTCGTGGCACCTGATTGAGAAACAGAACTGGCGGGGAACTACCCGCCCACGAAGTCCGTATATCGAAGCAGTGGCGAACCGGTGATTGAAGGAGATTACGATGAAACTGTTTGGTTGGCTTTTGTTGGCGATATCAGCGATTGCGGTCCCCTCGGCGCATGCCGACGAGTGGTCGAAATCCTACTCGATCTCCGCTAAACCGGATTTGCGAGTGGAAACCTCAGACGCCAGCATCACCGTCGATACGTGGGACCAGAACGTAATCGAGGCCCACGTCTTGTCTCAGGGGTACAAGATTGGCGCTCGCGATCTCCGCATTGACGAACACCAAAGCGGGGATTCGGTCTCGATCACGGTTCGATTTCCCGTCCATATTCAGATGTTCAACTTCGACACTCGCAACCATCGAGTTGAAATCCTGATTCACATGCCACGCCAGGGGCGGATGTATCTCCACACCGGAGATGGCCACATTCAGGTAGGCAACTTTAAGGGCGAGATGGAACTTGAGAGCAGCGACGGCCATCAGGACGTTGATTCTATCGATGGAAAACTTCGTGCTCACGCCGGCGATGGCCACATCAACGCAAAGGGCCGCTTTGATGCGCTCGATGTAAGCACGGGCGACGGAAAGATCGATGTCCGCGTGTTGGAAGGTTCTACTCTCGCCTCAAACTGGTCGCTTCGCGCCGGGGATGGCAGCGTGACCCTCGGCCTACCCGATCGCTTTGCCGCCGACCTCGACATGCATACGGGCGACGGCCACATCAACGTCGAGATGCCCATGGCGGTAGAGGGGCGGATCAGCGAAAGAAATGTCCACGGTAAACTCAACGGCGGTGGCAACATGCTGACCGTTCACACGGGAGACGGTTCGATCAACTTACAAAAATCGTAAGCCGTTATTGTTCGAGATCTGATTTGTCAGGGTTGTAGAAGAAGGTAAAGCGCAGCGCCAGGTATTGCCCGCCGAATTCAGTGGGTAGCGGCGGGAACGGGTTCGAAGCAGTAATGCCGCCCCAGGCTCCGCGATCAAGCGCGACATCCCCGGATGTGCTCACCAGCTTCATTCCCGCAACCGTTCCATCTTTCGTGATGGCAAACTCAATCGACACTTTCCCTTTTTTCATCAGAGGCGCGCGGGCCGCTTCTGGAATCAGGTTGTACCAATTGATGCGGACATCATGCAGCACCCTTTGCAGGTAAGGGCCGAAGTCTACGCCCATCGTGTCGCTGAGTACGTCGAGCGGGCCCATCCGCGCGGTGGGTTGGCGTCCGCCCAGGCCCATGTCTCCGCTGTCCCCGGCATAGCCGCCGCGATTGGCTAATGCCGCGCGGGCCGCCTGCTCGATGGAAGAACCTACCGACAGATTGTTTGTATTGAAATTCGGTTTTGGGGCAGGAGGCGGCGTCTGTAATTTCGCGGTCTGGTCCTGAGTAGCAAATTTCGGCGGCGCGGGCTGTTGTGCTGGCGCGGGCGGAGCGGGAGCTGCCGGTCCCGCCTGCTGTTGTGGCGCCGGTTGTTGCGCGGGCGGACTCACCGGTCCCGGCCTTCCTGCTCGTGAAGCATCCAATATTTTCTTCAGCTCCTTGCGGTCAAGCACGGGAGCTTTGGTCGTGGCGATCCGGTTCTTGTCCGAAATCTTGTCGGTATCGGGACGCTTCGCGATCTTCTGCTCGTCCGGCGGAAGTTCGAGAAAAGTCGTATCTTTATCGCGCGGGGAGGGACTCACGAGCACCACCGGTCGAGGAACCAGCAAACCAAACCGGGTGGAATTTACGATCAGAATGACAAAAATTAGGTGGACTGCGACCGAAATCCAGAAGGCTTCCCGCTTGCGCGACCGCGACACCTCGTCCTGCATTTGCAACAAGAGTGCAGGCGCATCGTGTAATTCGCGGTAAGCAGACTCCCAGTTACGGGAATCGTATAACTCATCCCCCCCACGGCCTGGGCCAACCGAAGCGGGAGGTGCGCCAGGCGGAATTTGCGTGGTTGACATGTAGCCGTGGGCTATCCGGTTAGACACGACCAGCGTGCATTTAGTTGCGCGCCCCGGTTATGCCGTGAATAGATAGAGTCCATTTTCGCATTTTTTGCGATTCACCGGGGAACTGCGGTGCTGCTACCTAAGGTTAGAGGCCCGCGCGGCGCGGGGCTGTCAAGAAGTGTAAAGCGGCGATTTGGCGCCCAGTCGTTCGAGGTCGGCGCTTTCGGAATGCCGCTCAATGGCTCCTACAATATCGAGCGCCAAAGCCAGCGCGCGGCGGCCGTCGTAGAGAGATACGACAGGTTGTGAACGGTCGCTGACCGAAGCTAGAAAAGATTTGATTTCAGCGTACAGCGGCTCTTCGGAAACAACAGGCGGCTTGCTCATTCCGATTTGAGGATTCACCGAAGGCACCCCGCTATGCTCGCCAACGCTGAACAAAACTACATCTTGGCGCGAGTAATCCAGCGAAACGTATTGCCGCGGCTGGAAAAAGCGCAACTTGCGCACCCGTTCCGTGGAAACACGGCTGGCGGTGAAGTTGCCCACGCAACCGGACTCGAATTCCAACCGCACGTTGGCAATGTCGACTTTGTCGGAAAGTATCGGCAACCCTACCGCGCGGATTTCTCGCACTGGCGAGTCTACGAATGAAAGGACAACGTCTAAATCATGAATCATCAGGTCGAGCACAACGTCCACATCCAACGAGCGCGGCGTGAACACGCTGAGGCGGTGGCCCTCAAAAAACATCGGCTGCGTAATCAACGGCACAGTCGCGCGAACGGCGGGATTGAATCTCTCGAGGTGTCCGGTCTGTGCGACGCGCCCGTGAGCCTTTGCCAATTGAATCAGTTCATCGGCTTCGCTGATTGACGCTGCCAGCGGCTTTTCGATAAGTACGTCGACTCCGCCCTCCATTAATTGTCGAGCGGCTTCGAGGTGATGAATCGTCGGCACCGCGACCGATGCTGCCTGTACTTCGCGATGGGTAGTAATGAGTTGACTAATGGAGCCGAAGCCCCGGGTGCCAAACTCCTTCGCCACCTGGTCTGCGCGGTCTACATCCGGGTCCACAATCCCGACGAGGCGGACGTTTGGGCGCTCTTTCGCCAGTTGAGCATAGACGCGTGCGTGATTGCGGCCGAACGCGCCCGCTCCGATCACCGCCACGTTCATCAGACTCTCAACCGCCAATTTTCTACCCCGCTGACAGATTTAAGCACAGAAACCGCACGCCTAGGAGATGGCCGATGAGCATTTGAGACCTTGGCAATTCAAAAGTGGGAAGTCTCGCCTTGGCACCTCCGCTTCTGCCACACAATCGTCAAATCCTTCTGCTAAACTTTGGATCATGCTCGCCGACTACGCGGTGCGCGTGGAACAATCCCGCGGTCGCCGCCACGCCGAGCCCAGCCATCCTTACCGCAACGACTTTGAGCGCGATCGTGACCGCATTGTTCACGCGCGAGCCTTTCGCCGCCTGCAATTCAAAACCCAGGTCTTCACCCGGCGCAATTCAGACCACTTTCGCAGCCGGCTTACCCACACCATCGAAGTTGCGCAGATTGCCCGCACTGTTGCAGGTCAGCTGGGATTGAATTCCGACCTGGTCGAAGCGCTCGCGCTGGTCCACGATCTGGGCCATCCCCCATTCGGTCATGCTGGGGAAAAAGCCTTGGATGCGGCGATGCGCAGTCACGGCATGTCATTTGACCACAATTTGCATGCGCTTCGCATCGTGGAAGATTTCGAGCTCCGCTACGCGGCCTTCCGAGGCTTGAATCTGACCTTCGAAGTCCGGGAGGGAATCATCAAGCATTCGCGCGACTACGATGCCGCCAAGTTTCCTGAGCTGGCCGAATACCTTCTTGACCGCCGACCGCCACTTGAGGCTCAAGTGATCGACGCTGCCGACGAGATTGCTTACAACACGGCCGACTTGGACGATGGCTACGAATCTCGCTTACTCAACCTCGGCGATATTCGCGGCGGGTTGCCGGTCTTTGATCGGTTTTACCGCGAAGGCGAGCCCCTGTACTCAAATGCGCCGCCAAAACTTCAATTCAACGAAGCTCTCAAAGGGATGCTGAACCGGTTCGCAGACGACCTGATCCGGCACACCAAACATCAAATTGCCGTCGCTAACGTGGCGTCGGTCGAAGATGTCAGAAATTGGCCGAGCCGCTTGGTTGCGCTGAGTCCAGCCGTCGAGCGGGAACAGCGTACCGCAAAAGACTTCCTGCACAAACATCTTTACTTCAGCGATTCCCTGGCACCCGACAAACAAGACGCGGAACGCGTGATCGGAGAACTGTTCTCATTCTGGATGGGACACCCAGAAAGCCTTCCCGCCACCTACCAGCAAAAAGCTGGGCAGGAGCCGCTCGCACGGGTCGTTTGCGACTACATTGCCGGGATGACCGACAACTATATCTACGAGCAATACGACAAGTTCCATCGTTGACAAGGCCCAGTTCCGCAGCCATCACAAGAATTCTCGGCAAAATTACGCTTTTCACGCACTTTGTACGCAGACACCCATTCCCCTTAAATCACCCATCTTATAGTTATTAAAGAAGTTACTCCCTATGGATGTTTGGCATCTAACCTGTATGATGACGGGTGGATACATGTGGCGGAAAGTAAGCGAGCGGCTCCGTCGCAAGTTAGGAATACATCGCCGCGGTTTTCAGCCGAATCAGGGCTAGACTATTTTGGGACTTGGAGGAAGGTAAACATATGAACAAACGAATCATGATGTCACTGTTGATTTCCGGCGCACTCGCGCTGCCCGTAGTTGCACAGCAGTCGGGTACTGCGACGGATCCAAACGCGCAAGCTCAGCCCACAGCGGCCGCCCCAATGTCGGCTGATCAGTCGACCTCGAGCATGGGAGCGAGCGGCAAGCAACCTTTACAGGCTGAAACTCATGAAGGATTCTGGGGCAGAGTGAACCCCTTTGCGCGCAAGAAGTACGTTCAGCGCCAGACCGGCCCAATTCGCGACCGCGTCAATGAACTCGACGAACTGACCTCTTCGAATAGCAAGTCGATCAAAGACACCGACGAACGGGCGCAAAAAGGCATCCAGATGGCGTCGACAAAAGCTGACGCAGCCGACCAGCACGCGATGGATGCGGGCAACAAGGCACAGCTAGCCCAGCAGACCGCAACCCAGGCCAACACTCGCTTGACGAACGTCGAGCAGGTTGTCGGCAACATCGACCAGTACAAAGCTGGCGCGCAAACCGAAATCCGTTTCCGCACTGGACAAACCGTCCTCAGCGAAAACGCGAAGTCAGCGCTTGACCAGATGGCGACTCCGCTGAAATCTCAGCGTGGCTACATCATCGAAGTGCAGGGCTTCTCGACCGGCAAGGGCCAGGCCGCAATCGCGACTTCGCAAAAAATGGCTGACTCCGTCGTGCGCTACCTCGTCCTCAACCACGAAATTCCGGTCTACCGGATCTTCGTCGTCGGCATGGGCAACGCTCCGGTTCAGACTGCCAGCGCCGCCACAACTGACGAGCCGAAAGCGAAACGCAACAGCGGCGGACGAGTCGAGATCAGCTTAATGAAGAACGATCTCGAACAGCTCGCTTCCACCGATCAGCCCGCGAAATAAGTTCTCCAAGGGGCTGATGGAAAAAATCTGAAGCCCTCCCCCGAAGCCCCCGCGCAAAAAGCGGGGGCATTTTTCTGCCGACTTTACTCAACTCGAAGATAATCCGCCCGCCAGGTTATGATCGCCGCCTTAATACTTTTTGGCTCAAGCTTTTCCGTCGGCGTTAGCTGTGCCAGCGCGGGCAGTTCCGCGTCTGAGGCAAACCGCAGCGTGACCAGCGGCTTCACAGAAAACTCGACGGAAGTGTAACAAAGCGTCCTCGCACAGATTATTCCTGTATCATTGCCGGGCCATCCAGTACACTGTGGTGCTCAAACAGCCGTTGAGGGAAGGAATCCCGCTGTGATCGTAGGAGTGCCGAAAGAAATTTATCCGGGCGAGCGGCGCGTAGCGTTAGTACCAGCCTCCGTCCCCTTGTTGGCGAAAACCGGATTCGAAGTCGTCATCGAAGCGGGAGCCGGAGCGGCCGCCGGTTATCTCGACACCGCCTACGCGGAAAAAGGCGCCAAAATCCTGCCGGGCCGCGCAGAAGTTTTTCGCTCCGCCGAGATTATTCTTCAAGTCCTCTGCTACGGTGCCAACGACATCAATGGAAGCGAAGATTTGGCCTTGCTGCAGCCGGACCAGATTCTGGTCGGTTTCCTTCGCCCGCTCGGCTCAGCTGACGTCGTACAGAAAGTGGCTGCCACTGGCGCCACGGCCTTTTCCGTGGAAATGATGCCGCGTACTACTCGTGCGCAGAGTATGGACGCGCTTTCGTCGATGGCGACCATCGCGGGATACAAAGCTGTTGTTATGGCGGCTGACGCTTTGCCGCGCATTTTTCCCATGCTCACCACCGCGGCTGGAACCATTACTCCAGCTCGCGTTTTGGTAATCGGGGTAGGCGTTGCAGGTCTGCAAGCGATCGCCACCGCTCGTCGTTTGGGCTCGGTCGTTTCCGCATACGATATGCGTCCGGTGGTGAAAGAGCAGGTGCAAAGCCTGGGCGGACGTTTCGTCGAACTTCCCATCGAAGCCACAAACGCGCAGGATGCCCGCGGCTACGGGCAGGCGCAGGACGAATCGTTTTACCAGAAGCAAAGGGAATTGCTCGGACGGGTCGTTGCGGAAACCGACATCGTCATTACCACGGCTGTCATTCCCGGCAAGAAAGCTCCCATCCTAGTCACCGAAGAAATGGTCAAGGGTATGGCGCCCGGGTCGGTGGTATTCGACTTGGCCGCCGAACGCGGCGGAAACTGCGAAATCACTCAAGCGGGCAAGACAGTGGTGAAGCATGGCGTCTCCATCATCGGGCCAATCAATCTCGCCAGCGGAGTGCCGTACCACGCCAGCCAGATGTACGCCCGCAACCTTACGACTTTTCTGGCCCACCTTGTGAAAGATGGCAAGCCTCGCCTGGACGATGCTGACGACATCATTCGCGACACCATGATCACTCGCGGCGGGGAAGTAGTGAACGTTCGCGTCAGGGAATTTTTCGCTTTACCCGCGCTGGTCGCGCGATAACGGAGACCGATCTTCATGCTGATTAACGGACTGTTCATTTTCATGCTCGCCGGCTTCATCGGTTTCGAAGTCATCAAGCGCGTCTCGCCATTGCTGCATACGCCCCTTATGTCGCTGACGAACGCGCTCGACGCCATCGCGGTGGTAGGCGCGATCGTTCTTGTCGGTGAACACAAATCGACTTTTTCGGCGGTGCTGGGAGTGATCGCGGTCATTGCCGCCACCAGCAACATCGTCGGAGGATTTCTCATCACCGACCGCATGCTGAAGATGTTCAAGACCAGCCGTCCCACTAAACCATGAACAACCTTGCCGGATCTCAGACCCTGATCGAAGTTGTATACCTCATCGCCAGCGCGCTGTTCATTCTTTCCCTGCGCTGGATGAGTTCTCCGGCCACCGCCCGTCGCGGCGTCTGGGCTGGGGAAATCGGCATGGTGCTGGCCATCGGCGGCACGTTGCTCCACGAGGGCTTCGTCGATTACATGTGGATTGGCATCGCCCTGGTACTGGGTACGCTGATCGGCATCCCGCTCGGCATGGTGCAGATGACTGCGGTGCCGCAGCGAACTGCACTGAGCCACGCTGCTGGGGCGCTTTGCGTCACTCTCGTCGGCACCGCTGAATTCTATCTGCGCTCGCCCAACGTTCCCGGATTCACCATGGCAGTTCTTTCCATGGAAGTCATTCTCGGCGCCCTCACCTTCACCGGCAGCCTGATGGCTGCTGGGAAATTGCAGGAAGTTCTGCCCCAACGACCCATCACCTACAAAGGCCAGAACATCGTTAACTTGTCGTTTCTGGCGGTGGCGATCGGACTCGCCGTCTATCTGGTCATCCACCCGGGAGCCAGGCAAGTGTTTCCCTTCATGGTCGGAATTCCGCTGGCTTTCGGTGTGTTGATGATCATTCCCATCGGCGGGGCGGACATGCCCACCGTGATCTCACTGCTGAATTCCTACGCGGGACTTTCAGCGGCAGCCATGGGTTTCGTCGTCGGCAGCAAGCTGTTGATCATCGCTGGCGCGCTCGACGGAT
Organism: Terriglobia bacterium; assembly: GCA_963771505.1. Classification (GTDB taxonomy): domain Bacteria; phylum Acidobacteriota; class Terriglobia; order Terriglobales; family Acidobacteriaceae; genus JAJPHW01. Next base: position 1,058,735 of record CAVYTO010000001.1, on the reverse strand, counting down.
CGTCCGGTTTCATCCTCTCCGTAATCATGTCGAAGGCCATGAACCGCTCGTTCACCAACGTCCTCTTCGGGGCGTTCGGACAAGTTGCGCCCGCCGCCGCCGGCAAAGCGGAAGACAAAACCGTGCGCAGCGCAACCGCGGAAGAAGCTGCCGGCATTTTGTCCGCCGCCAACAAAGTCGTAATCGTTCCCGGCTATGGCATGGCGGTGGCGCAAGCGCAGCATAAAGTCCGCGAGCTTTTTGACGCACTCAGCAAACGCGGCGTGGATGTGCGCTTCGCCATCCATCCCGTCGCAGGACGGATGCCCGGCCACATGAACGTGCTACTCGCCGAAGCCGACATCCCTTACGACCGGCTGATGGAAATGGACGAGATCAACGGGGATTTCCCGCAAACCGACGTTGCTCTCGTCATCGGAGCCAACGACGTCACCAATCCGGCCGCCCGCGCCGATCAGTCCAGCCCAATTTTTGGTATGCCGATTCTCGACGTGGACAAAGCCCGAACCGTCATGGTTATCAAGCGCGGCATGAGCCCCGGCTTTGCCGGAATCGATAATCCGCTCTATTACCTCGACCGCACACTGATGCTGTTTGGTGACGCAAAATCATTTGTCAATGACATTGTCCGAGAGCTCGGCGGCGGACACTAGCACCTGCGGCGATTCCCGTCGTAACTATTCCGGCCAATAAAAAAGCGGCGCCGAATGGCGCCGCAGTCCTCAATCTCCAACTCGTTACTGGTCGCAACGCACCTCTTTCCCGACGAATCCGTGCGAGTTGGCGTTCGCATCGTTCCAGAAGCCAACGATCTTGCCTTCGTCGTTGATACCATTCACCAGCGTGGAATCGACCCCGTTCGGATCGTTCACCGATTCCCAGTGCTTGCTCACGATGTCGTACAGAAATCCGTGCATGTTGCCGTTAGCGTCGATGTAGCTGCCAACGATTTGTTGCAGGTTATTGATGCCAAGCGCTGCCGTCGACTGGGCGCTCGGATAATCCAGCGTAGTGAACTTACCGTTGCTAAGCAGAAATGCGTGAGTGTCATAGAAACCGACCACATCGCCCTTGGCGTCGATGCCGACGGCCTGGCTGCTAACGCCGGGAGTTTTAATAAGCGTGAACACCCCTGCCGAAAATTCATACGCATGGTCGTTGTTGTTGGCGTCGGCATAGTAGCCAACAGCTACGCTTTTGTCGTTAATTCCAAGCAGTTGATTGAACGTGGTCTGAGGATAATCGACGGTCGTGAAGGTGCCTCGGATGTCAGTGAATCCGTGGTTGGTGTTCGCGTTATCGATATAGAAGCCGTCGGTGAAGCCGGGGTTGTTGATCCCGATGACCTGTGTCTGCGTTGCGCCGGGATAATTCTCTGTTGCGAAGTGGTTGGGCAGGGTCAGAACGAACCCCTGGTTGATGGTTGCGCCATGATATCCGGCGACCAACCCGGAGTTATTGATTCCCAATAGTTGCGTGAAGGTGTCGCCGGGGTAGTTGACTTCCTGAAAGTTGTAGACGGTGTTCTGGGCAGAAGCAGCGATCGAGCCACAAGCCAAAACAAGAATGAGTGCAAGGCGATTCAGTTTCATAAGTATTCTCCTGCGGTAGCTCCGCGATTATTTTGCCGCCGCCACCGTTGCTCGGGTGCCGGCTGACAGGAGCGAATGTACGAAAATCCCCGCCGCAAGTCTTTGGAGAACCCTTGTGAATTCCTAGTAAATGGATTGGAGCCAGAAATCGTCGATTTTCCGCGGACCGCCATAGCCGATGTTCGTTTCCGTTCCCATTCCGACGATCGGGTTAAAATGGCTGCCTGTGGCGGAGGTTCGACAAGGTCAGCCGCAGTGTAGAAGGCGAGTGGTACGGGCGGCAGTGCCCATCAGGAGGAATGCGACTTCAGACTCGCGAAACTTCCTGCGTGTACACGTCAAAAAAATGTTGGAGAATTGTTGGAGTGACGAATCGACCGCTCTATGGCGCTGAAAACTAAACACTTCCGGTTCGGTCCATTCCGTCTGTATCCGCAAGAGCATCTCCTGTTGCGAGGCGATGCTCCAATACCACTCGCGCCTAAGACCTTCGAATTACTTCTGAATTTAACCCGCTCGAGCGGCCACTTGGTTACCCGGGACGAACTGATGAGGGCGATCTGGCCAGATAGCTTCGTCGAAGAAACCAATCTCACGGTTAACATCTCCTTGTTGCGCAAGGCGCTGGGTGAAATGAGCGACGGTCGTCCTTACATAGAAACCGTTCCGAGAAAAGGATATAGATTCAACGGATCGGTGATCGAGCGGGACGGAAGCGAGTCCGATTCCGACACACACACACCAGTGCCTGCCTCGCCGGCGAATATCGCCCCTTCGGTAGCACCCGATGCCGGAAACTACCCCAAACTCCCCGGAGCCGAGGGCTTTCAGTCAGGCTCGCGCTATCGCATCCTCGAGAAACTCGGCGGCGGCGGCATGGGGATCGTCTACAAGGCCGAAGACACACAGCTGGGTCGGTTCGTGGCCCTCAAGTTTCTGCCAGAAGCCCTGGCCAGCAACCCACACGCGCTTGAGCGATTCCGTCGCGAAGCCCGAGCTGCGTCGTCGTTGAACCATCCCAACATCTGCACCATCTATGAGATCGGTGAGAGCGAAGGGCAGCCCTTCATCGCGATGGAGTACCTGGACGGCAGCACGCTGAAACACATTGCGGCTAATCGTGCCATGGACCTTGATTCACTGCAATCGGTCGCCATCCAAGTAGCAGAGGGACTCGAAGCTGCACATGCCAACGGAATTATCCATCGGGATATCAAGCCCGCGAATATCTTTGTCACCCTAAGAGGGCACGCGAAAATCCTCGATTTTGGATTGGCAAAAGTCCTGTCTCCTGAGACCTCCGCTCTTCCAGGCCAAATTACGCTCAGCGACGATCACTTGACCGCTCCCGGCGCCGCGCTCGGAACGGCAGCGTACATGTCGCCGGAGCAGGTCCGCGGAAAAGAACTCGATGCTCGCACCGACCTGTTCTCATTCGGAGTCGTGCTTTACCAGATCGCTACAGGCATGGTGCCGTTTCGAGGCGAAAGCTCCGGAATCGTGTTCGAGGCGATTCTCAATCGAACCCCGGTCGCGCCGGTACGCCTGAATCCACAGCTTCCCCGCAAACTTGAGGAAGTCATCGGCAAGGCGCTCGAGAAAGACCGCAACCTTCGCTACCAGCATGCTTCGGAAATGCGGGCTGACCTGCAACGCCTCAAACGCGACACAGAATCGGGCAGGGCGATAGATAGCGGCGCGCCCGACGAAAATGGCCACGCTCGTAACGCAAAAACTGGGCGCGCGATCAGGATCGCCATTACCGCGATGGCATTTCTGCTCTTTACTGCCATCGTCTTTTTCATCTCTCGCCGCCGACCCGACATGGCCCATGCACCTCAAGCCGCCAGAACGCTGGCCATTCTTCCATTCCGCAACCTCAAGCCAGACCCGGCCAGCGACTTCCTCGGATTTTCGCTGGCCGATGCCGTAATTACCAAAATCGGCAGTATCAGCTCGCTCACTGTCCGGCCGTCATCCGAAATCGCACAGTATCGCAACACCGATGTTGACCCGAGAAAAGTCTCGGCAGACCTCAATGTGACGTCACTGTTAACAGGTACGTTCATCCGTGAGGGCGGAACTCTGCGCATCACCACTCAGCTGATCGACGCCCGTCAGGAAAAAATCCTCTGGCACGACACTATCGACTTCAAATACGACAACCTGCTTGCGGTGCAGGACAGCGTGGCCCAGCAGATTGTGCAGGGTCTCGCGCTTAATCTGTCGCCCGTAGAAGCAGATCACTTGAAACCCGATCAGGCCGTGAATCCAGTTGCCTACGAAGACTACCTCCGCGGAGTGGACCTCTACGGCCTTAATGACTTTCCTGCTGCCATATCCAAGCTTGAGGCTTCCGCCGCGCTCGATCCCAACTACGCGCTCACCTGGGCCCACTTGGGGAAGGCGTATACCACCGAGGCTTCCCTCGAGTTTGGCGGCCGCGCCCGTTACGCCCAGGCCCAGCAGGCCTACGAGAAATCGCTCACGCTGAATCCCAGCTTGGTTGAACCCAAAATTTATATGGCCAATCTTTTTACAGACACCGGTCGGGTCGAACAGGCTGTGCCATTGCTGCGCGAGGTTTTGCGGGCTGATCCCAATAATGCCGAGGCTCATTGGGAACTCGGCTACGCCTACCGTTTCGCGGGATTTCTTCCGGAATCGGTCGCCGAAGCTGAAGCCGCACGCCACCTTGATCCGGAAGTCAAAATCAACAGCTCGGCTCTCAACAGTTACCTGTACCTCGGCGAATATGACAGGTTCCTTCAATCCCTGCCCCTGAATGACTCCGTCTACATCTTGTTTTATCGCGGCCTCGCGGAATACTACAAACAAAACTCAGCCCAGTCATCGAGCCTGTTTGACCGCGCTTACTCCATGAATCCCAATATGCTTCCGGCGCAGGTGGGAAAGGCGTTGAGCTACTCGATCGAAGGGGAAAAAGCAAGAGGGCTTGCCCTGCTCCACCAAACTGGCGTTTCCATTCAGGAACGGGGCGTGAGCGACGCGGAAGGAATTTACAAACTGGCGCAAGCTTTCGCTGTGCTGGGCGACAAGCCTGACGCGCTGCACATGCTTCATCACAGCATCGAACAAGGCTTCTTCTGTTACGGATATTTTTTGTCGGATCCCCTGCTTAATCCAGTACGGGGTGAACCCGAATTCGCGCAACTGATGGAACAGGCTCGGCAACGTCATGCTCAGTTCAAGAGCCAGTTTTTTTAATCGGATACGGGTTGAGGTTGCCGGTTTTCTTGATTTGATGGGCGAGTTCGAATTCCGCAGCCAATTCCCGGCTCGCGAGGTTCTCCCGGATATGAGCGAGTCGCTGTTCAATCTTCAAGAGGCAAGCCTCAATATTCGACTTGTTCGTGATGGCAATATCACGCCAGATTGCGTATGGACTCCTGGCGATGCGCGCAATATCCCGTAGCGCGCTTCCGCCGACATCGAGAAGCGGGGCATCGGGCCCATATTCTTGAATCAATCCTGCCGCCAGCGCCGTGGCGAGCAATTGCGGAACCTGACTGATCCAGGCACACAACTCATCGTGCTCGGCGGCCTCGATTACCGCGATGCGCGCACCGATTTTTTCGATCCACTCGACATATTCGCCGGCTATCCCTTCGTGAATTTTCTGCGCGGTCGATGGAGTCAGAAACCACGCAGAATCACGGAATAGTTTTGCATCGGCAAAATCGACTCCTGCCGGCTCGCGCGCTGCCATGGGATGTCCGCCCAGAAAGCAGACTCTAGTCCGATCGCCGAAAACTGACTGAGCGCACGACAACACCTGAACTTTCGTGTCCCCGACGTCGGTCAGCAACGACCCCTTGGGAAGCGCTGGCCCAAGTTCGCTTATCAGATCGATGATTGCTCCCACTGGCGTGGCCAGAACCACCACCTGGCTTCCTCGTATCGCGTCGTGCGGATTCACCATCCCCTCGTCAATCGCTCCTTTGGCACGCGCCCGAGTGAGAACCGGTGCGCGATCGGAGCCGACGATCCGGCCTGCGAAGCCGTGCTCCTTCAGTGCCAGGCCAAGTGAGCCGCCGATTAGCCCAGTCCCAACGATCGTGATTTGGCGAATCGACATGCCGTTCATCCTTGAGGATATCGCAGCCACCTCATCAGCTTCCGCAACGGGATTTGCCGCAAAACTTCGTGCTCAATTAACGGAAACCTGCCATCCGCCGATGGAGCACTGGGACGCTCTTCCAGGAGGCTTCGTGGCTGTGTTCAGAAACCTGAAGCTTACGGCAAAAATTGCAGGCTCGATTGCCATCACGCTGGCGATCACATCCGTTCTGGCATTCTTCATCACGCAGCGGCGCGTAAACGCTCAAGCCGAAGACGCATTCGTCGACAAACTGCGCAAGACGGACGGCATGGCGAGCAATGTGCGCACTTATTTTTCCGCCAATGTCGATGTCTATGTTCCCAATCGCCAGTTCAAGCAGGTTAAGCAAGTGCCGGTCGTAGTCGCCTGGAATATCGCTCGTGACTATGCCGAATCTCAAGGGATGAAGTTTTCGACACCATCCCTGCATCCGCGCAATCCCCAACACACCGCAGATGATTTCGAGCGTGAAGCACTGATGGCCTTCGAAGCGAATCGGGAGATGAAAGAGTATTACAAACGCGTCAGCATGGCCGGAGTCGACGTCATGCGTTATGCCCAACCCGTACATCTGACGAAAGACTGCCTGGTTTGTCACGGCGATCCCGTGGGCGCAAAAGACCCGTTCGGTTACGCAAAAGAGGGAATGAAGGAAGGCGACCTGCGTGGCGCCTTCGTGGTCACGGCTCCGATGGCTGCTCTAAATCAGGCTTCGATGGCGAATACGCTCGCGCTCCTGCTCACAAGCGCGATGACGTTATTGTCCGCCGTCGGAGTGGTCTTTTTTATCGTTCGCCGTTTTGTGGTGACCCCCGTTTCAGCCGCAGTCGACATGGCATCCGAGATCGCCAACAACAACCTTGCGGCCGATGACATTGAGGTGCGTACTCAGGATGAAGTCGGAGCAGCCGGCCACGCCCTTAATCGGATGAAAAATAATTTGCACCAGCTGATTCAATCCATCGCCGGCACCGCGGAGCATCTCGCGAGCGCGAGCGAGGAATTATCAGCCACCGCTACGCAGCAGGCGCAGGGAGCGGAATCCCAAAAAGATCAGGCGGCTCAAGTCGCAACGGCCATGCAGGAAATGTCTGCGACGGTCATGCAGGTTTCTGAAAACTCGACTAAGGCTGCGGACGCTTCGCGTCAGGCTGCGGAGACCGCCCGTCACGGCGGCGTCGTCGTTGAAGAAACGCTGGCCAAAATGCGCGCCATATCCAGTTCAGTGCAGGGTACCGCCACGAAGATGGAAGAACTGGGCAGGAGTTCCGACCAGATCGGCCGTATCGCCGGCGTGATCGACGACATTGCCGACCAAACCAATTTGCTCGCGCTCAACGCCGCCATTGAGGCCGCCCGCGCCGGCGAACAAGGCCGCGGTTTTGCGGTCGTTGCCGACGAGGTGCGAAAACTTGCCGAACGCACAACCACCGCGACCGCCGAAATCGCGCAAATGATCAAAAATATTCAGGACGAAACCAGGGCCGCGGTCTCCGCCATGGAAACTGACACCAGGCAAGTCGAAGAAGGTGTGCAATCCACCACTCAGGCGGGCGAATCGTTGAAGGAGATTATCCGCATGTCGGAAGAAGTGGGAGAGATGATCACGCACATCGCGACCGCCGCCACCGAGCAGTCCAGCGCGTCGGACGAGATCAACAAGAATATGGAGCAGATTGCGCAGCTGGTGAACTCATCATCTTCTGGCGCGCAGGAATCCGCAAAAGCTTGCCATGATCTCTCCGGCTTGGCTCTCGACCTGCAAAAAATGGTCGGGAATTTCAAACTTGACTCGCAGTCCGGGAACGACCGGAGGCCAGCCACCCGACACCACTCGAAATCCCGCGACGACGACGCAAGCTCTACGAGCGGCGAACGAGTGAAAGCGCGCGGAGCGGGCAGCGGATATTGAATCACAGCGACCGCGCCCCAACTATTTTTCGAATCGGGCCTGAAATGCCGATCCACCGTTAACTTTCAGTCACACCCGCCACGGCCATGAAGTAGTTTCTCGCCAGGGAAATTCTTACACGCGATCCGCTTTACCCGCCCCTCTAACTCGCCATCTAAGAGTAACTTGGAGATCCCGCCGCGATGGCCCTGTAGATGCAATCACCATATACGGTCAAACATTCTTGCCGCACACTTCTACCCCCGGAAAGGTGGAGCATGGACGTACAAGCACCGATGGATTGGCGCGCGCTTTGCAAAGCTGCCTCAACCGAGCACGACACTGAAAAACTTATCAAGCTCGCGCAACAAATCAACGAAGCCCTCCTGAGCCAACTTTCGCCTGCCATACCGCCACAGTCAGATAAGTCGTAGACTGCTGCGCCCTAACACAATCTACTTCGCTGCCACACAATTTCATCGCAGTAAAAGGTTCCGTAAAGATTTGTACAGCAATTCCGTGTGACGGATAAGGACTTGACCCTATGGCGGCGCACTCCATGTCAACGTACCTTCATATCTGGGCGGGATGGACTGTTCAATTGTTAGCCACTCGCTCTCTACAAACTCAGCAATACAGGAGTTGACATGGCCGTAACCAAGATTGCATCCGCATTTTTATTTCCTGTCCTGGCAATCGGGGCTTGGACTTTGACCCCGCGCGCAACTGCGCAGCAGGACTCGTCCCAACAGACCGCGCCTGCCGCCGACAATACGCGCATGAACAAAGGCGACCAGAACGCCGGTCAACCTACTGCTGATCGGCAGATGAATGACACTTCAGATCGCGACACTACAAAAAACATCCGACGCGCGATCATGCAAGACACTTCGCTTTCTACCTACGCTCATAACGTGAAGATCATTACGCGAAATGGTCAGGTCACTCTGCGGGGTCCGGTTCGATCTGACGAAGAGAAAAAAGCGGTCGAGTCTAAAGCTGCCGAGGTCGCCGGAGCCGACAAGGTCACGAACCAACTTGACGTAAAACCCAGCCGCTAGTCGCGGCCCAACAAGCAATTCTTACGGAGGAATTATGGAAAACAAACACATAGCGGTATTCGGAATTTATCCCACATACGGAAGCGTGGAAGGCGCAGTCGATGATCTGAAGGCTGGAGGCTTTAGCAACCAGGATGTTTCAGTCCTGTTCCCCGAGGGGGCCGGATCGAAACAATTCGCCCACGAGAAGGGCACCAAGGCTCCCGAAGGTGCAACCACAGGCGCTGGAACAGGCTTGGTCATCGGCGGAGCGCTTGGCTGGCTCGCCGGAATCGGCGCATTGGCTATCCCGGGCGTAGGCCCGTTCATTGCAGCTGGACCGATCATGGCAGCGCTGGCCGGCGGTAGTGTCGGCGGCGTTGTTGGCGGACTCGCCGGTGCTCTAGTCGGCATGGGAATCCCGGAGTACGAGGCCAAGCGTTATGAAGGCCGCGTGAAAGACGGCGGCATTCTCCTGTCTGTGCATTGCAACACCCGCGAGGATACGAAGCGCGCGAAAGATATTCTCGAGCGCACTGGCGCGCAGGACATCGCTTCCAGCAAAGAAGCTGGCAGTGCGGATGAAACAGTTGACGAAACTCGTCGTCCGCTACGCCCGGCAGTTTAAGACTTTGACCGCCGGCACCATTTCGCGATGTTGTCGGCGGCAATTACTGAGCTAACGCGAAGGAGAAATCTGATGAGTATATGGACGATCTTGTTCGTGGTTTTGTTAATCGCCTGGATCGGCGGTTTCACAGTATTTCATGCGGCGGGCGGACTTATTCACCTGTTGCTGGTGTTCGCCATCATCTCGCTCATCCTGCACTTTGTGATGGGCCGGCGAACGGTATAACTCACCACAGTCACCCAGCGGCTCTAGAGCTAATCCCCTCTAGGCCGCCGGTGTGCTGCCGCTGTCCGAGGGCATTTGAACCTGGATGATGTTGTTCTTCACGGCGTACACCACCAAGTCGCGAATCGAGTGAAACCCCAGCTTTCTCATGATGTTGCTTCGATGAGTTTCTGCTGTCTTGGTGCTGAGATTCAGGAACGAAGCTACTTCCTTCGAGCTTTTCCCTTCTGCCAGCAATTGAATCACTTCCCGCTCTCGCACCGTCAACGATGGCAGCTTCGGCACCTCGGATCCTGAAGTGGAAATTCCTTTTTCCAGGAACCCTGCCAGCACCATATCGTTCACGCGTGGCGTGAAAAATACACGATTCCGCATCAGCGCTTCCACCGCCGACACCAGGTCTCGAGCGGCATCCGATTTCAGAACAAAACCGCGGGCTCCTGCATCGAGCGCTTCGCGGATCACTTGATCTGAATCGGTAATGGTCAGGACGATGATCTTGCAGCGCGGCTCCATTTGCGCGAGCTGGCGGGTCGCAGCCAATCCGTTAAGGTTGGGCATCCCGACGTCGAGAATCACAATGTCAGGTTTCAACTCCTTCGCCTTTTCAATCGCATCGCGGCCGTCAACCGCCTCGCCGCATATTTCCCATCCTTCGCGTGCTTGCAGAAGTGTGCAGAGCCCGCGTCTCACGACTTCGTGGTCGTCTGCAATCAAGATTCGAAGTTTCATTTCATTCCCCTCTAGAACAACGCGATCAAATTCGTAAAACTTGCAATTCTAATTCTGCCCTTTTGCAGGGCGGGCCGGCGGTCCTAACGACGTGAACGCCTGATGCTGGCTTACTGTTTCAACTGCCGTCAGCAGATCTCGTGCCGCGTTCGATTTCACAATGTAACCCCTTGCGCCCGCAGCCATCGCTTCGCGCAGCATCTGGGGTGAATCATGCTGCGTGACTATCAGCACTTCCGAATCCGGCACATTCTCCCGGATCAGTCGACAGGCTTCCAAGCCACCCATGCCAGGCATGGTCAAATCCATGAGGATCACATCCGGCCGTAAGTGATTGGCTTTCTCCAATCCGTCGCGCCCGTCAACCGCTTCGTCGATCACTTCCCAACCCACTTGCGATGCAAGTAAACCGCGCAAACCGCGCCGGACGGCTGGATGGTCATCGACCACCAAAATACGAAGTCCCATAATTATTATTAATCCAAAAAATGTGCGGGGGACGGCCAGTTGATACTCTAGCGGGTCACCGGCTATTGCCGGTAAGCCAACAGCAAACCCTAAAGTTATAGCATCCCATCCCCTATCGAGAAATACATGGAATACTGTAGGGCTCCGATTGCCCCGCTTCGATTACGCTGGTTGTTACGTTCAACGTGACCCGTAGACCTGATTCGGTTTGCACGTCAGGCTGTCGCATTTTTTGTCTGCGGCAACGCGGGTAAGTGGAAGCGTCCGCTATGACATCCGTAAAAAACGCCCGCACCGCGTTTCTAGTTGCAGTGGTCCTGATGGTCCTGAGCGGACTGGCGGCCTATTTCTCCATCCATCGGCTGGTGCTCAGCGAAGCGTGGGTTACGCACACACGCAAAGTGCAGGCCGCCATCGGGACCGTCGAGGCCAGCATCGAAGTCGCGTCTCGCAACCGCAATGCCTACATCCTGACCGGAAACGACAATTTGCGGGAAGCTTTCAACGAGGCAGTGCCACAAATCGCCCAAAGCCTTCAAGAAGCTTGCGGCCTGGTGCAGGACAATCCTGAACAAGCAAAAACGTGCCAACTCTACACGGACACCAACGAGAAGCGCATTGGGATATGGCAAAGAACCGTGGAACTTCGGAGGTCGCAGCCCAGCGACAATGCGGGTCAGGCGATCCTGGCGATGCAGTCATTGCAACTCGGCGGAGAGACCTCAGTAATTGCCGCCCAAATGCAGAGCCGCGAATCTGCCTTGCTGATTAGGAGAAAGCGAACATCCCGCAGGTTGTTCGCTTGGACCATCTCTATTCTCTGCTCGGCTTTCGTATTGTCTATATGGCTCTTTTCGATCCACTACAGGCTGCTCACCGTTGAACTTGAGGCGAGAGTCGAGGCTGAACAAACCACCAGCGACAGCGTTAAGTCGTTGCGCCTTCTCACCACACGCCTGCTGCAAATTCAGGATGAAGAACGCCGGAAGTTCTCGCGCGAGTTGCACGACAGCCTTGGACAGCTTCTTGTCGGAGCAAAGATGCAGCTCGACATCATGGCTCGGTCAAGTCCGTCAGCGGGCCTCAACGAGGCAATCCAATCGTTAGACCAGGCGATTACAGAAACACGCACGATTTCGCATTTATTGCATCCGCCGCTTCTCGATGAAGTTGGTCTATCTTCCGCCGTCCGCTGGTACGTTGAACAGTTCGCGCGCCGCAGCGGTCTTGATATCCAACTGAATCTGCCCGAAAATCCACCCCGGCTCCCGCGCCCCATGGAACTCGCGCTTTTCCGGGTTCTCCAGGAAAGCTTCACCAACATTCACCGCCACGCAATGGCGAGCCGGGCCGAACTCACACTGCTCTACCTTCCCGACCGAGTTTCGCTATCCGTCCGCGATAATGGAAAGGGCACGCCTCCCGGCCTGGTCGCGGGCTTTCAATCGAAAGGCACGAATGTAGGGGTGGGACTGGCTGGCATGCGGGAACGGGCGCGAGAACTGGGAGGGCAGTTAGAGATTATTTCCGGATCGAGGGGAACCACAATTTCAGTGGCATTTCCGTTTCAAGACGGAGATCTGGCCAGCGTTCGCGCGGCCAGCTAAACTTAGTTGGGAAAGTAAGTGTTGGGAAAGTAAGTCTCTTCGCGAAGCAAAGAGCCTACGGCATCCATCAGAGATCCAACATCGGTTTTTGCGCAGGTTCCACGGATACCAGCTTTACGAGCTTCCTCGGTAAGCTGTCGCGACAAGTAGAGCGTCACCATAAGGATCGGGGTATCCGGCGAGAGTTTGATAATCTCCCGAGCCACATCCAGGCCGTTCATCGCGGGCATCTGGAAATCCAGTACCACCAAGTCGTGGTGCACATCCCGAAATCTCTGAAGGGCTTCCTTGCCGGTTCGCGCTTCGTCGCACACTTGCCATCCGTCCTGCTGCTCCAGCAACCCCCGCAGGTAGCGCCGGACAGCCGGATTGTCATCTGCGACCAATATACGAATCACGGGCGGCCTCCTGGCCTGTCACGCGAATGAACGAATTTTACTTCTGTTGCTATTCCCCAATTTCAAGCTGCCAGGCGCCGCGGCCAGGACGGCGCCTTCCAGCCGATCTTAAATACGGCCTGACTAGACCGCTTTCTTTCGATCCAGTTCAGCCCGTTCTTCGTCCCGTCTTCGGGCATCCGCGTTGGCTTCGTGATCATTCACTTTCCGCTTCGCATCGTCCGCGACTTGATGGATCGCATCTTGCGCTTTGCCTGCCGCGCCCTGGACTTTGCCTTCCGCTTGCTTTGCAGCGCCCTTTACCTGCATCTCAGTGTCGCCGGTCCACTCACCGGCTTGGCGCTCGACTCGGCCCGCAGCGTCTTTCACTTTTCCTGCAATCTCGTTTTTATTCATTGTTTTCCTCCTATAAGGGATGTTCAATCAGACAGAGACCGTTGTCTCTGATCCGTCTCTATCTTGGTTCCAAGGTAACGCCTTTCGACAGGGTTCACCATCCAGTAGATACACTATGCGGCCCACCCTTGCACCGTACCCCGAACGGTGCCCTAGGGGGAAACGCCCCGGCGCGGCATATATGCGACAACATCCCTTAAGTTATTGAGTATTCAGAGTGATACGACTTCCTGCAGCAGGACCGCGATCTGGGAGGAAATACGTTCTGCCACTTGGGAACATTCCCGCTCGTGATTCGCATCGGCGAGCTTTGGACATAGCTCTATTAGAGATTCAACCGCCTCTTGAAGACAACTGAGTGAAAGATTCAAAAACCGCTAGATGTCGGTCTCGTGACTTTTCATGGTTTCTAGGCAAAGGAATGCCGGCTTCTCGTTCGAGAAAGCCGGCTAATTCCGTTTACATGCCCTGTTCTTTAGCTTGGTGCGAATACTTGCGAACGGCTGTTAGGAATGCCGAGCTTCCCTCGGGCGGAGCAACTTTGCCACCCAGAATCGTGGAGAACGGCACCATCTTTCCGTAAAGGAGGCGGGTATCGTCTTTATCTTGGGCAACGGAGGAGCCGTTAAGGTCGATTCCGGCAAATACACCGCGAGCGCGTGAGTAGGTCAACATTTCAGTCTTCATCTTCCAGTCCGTATCGGCAGTCGTATCGCGACCCACCGGACCGGCGGCCGCAGAAGCGTCAGCGCCAATCTTGAACTTGCTGGATAAGAGGTGCTGCATTCCCTGATCGTTCGTCACGACCATAATCAGGTCAACAGCCTGTCCGCCGAGTTGCAGTCCCCAGCTTCCGCCGGTAACCGTGATCGGAGCAGGAGCGCTCCAGCCGCTCGAAGTGCGGCACGTGGCGACGCCCTTGCCGTGGTTGCCGCCGAATACGAAAGCGACCTTCACCATGGACGGAACGACCGCGATGCACTTCGCGTCTTCCATAATCTTGTCTGGAATCGCTTTGTCGGGAACTCCCATGATTTCGTCAAGCACTTTGGCGGAAGCGTCAATCCGCTTGGCGATTTCAGATTGGTCTTTTGAAGAATCGTCGTCCGCTGCGAAGCTCATGCCAACTAGCAGTGCGAAGATCGCACCGGACACCAAAAAGCTTTTCTTGCGCATAGATGTTTTCATGTTTGTCAGAACCTGATTTCTGTGCTCACCGGAGCACTCATTGATCTTGATTGCATGATAATAATAATTGCACGAACATCACATCCCCATAGGCTGAATGCTGTAGGGAGGGGGCTTATCGTCCCTAGGCTGCCGACTGTGCAAATCTCGGACGAGCAGCGTGAACCCGGCTAGCGCGAATCTGCTTGCCCGGCTTAACCAACAACCCACGGATTCTCAGGCGAGCCTTGTGCAGCTGCGATTTTGAATTACCCACCGTGCACCCGAGCAGATCGGCGATTTCTTTGTGCTCATACCCGTCCACTTCATGAAGCAGGAAAATCGTGCGATATCCGTCAGGCAATTCCTCGAGCGCTTTCGTCAGAGCGACGCGATCTACGCAGCCGCTTAACCGAACATCTTTGCTCGGATATTCGCGCGCCATCGGTTTTCCTTCCGACCCAATCATCGTCGGCTGATCGAGTGAGACCTGCGGCAGCGACTTCTTGCGGAAGTGCATGAGCACGGTATTGATTGCGATTCGATACAGCCACGTCGAGAGCGCGGAATCTCCGCGAAAATTCGACAACTTGCGGAAACCGTGCATGAAAGCGTCCTGAGTCAGGTCTTCTGCCTCAGCCACATTCTTCGTCATGCGCAGGCACAATCCATAGATCCTCGGCTTGTGCATATTAAACAAGATGGCAAACGCTTCTGGATCCCCAGCCTGGGCGCGCCGGGTGATTTCGTTTGTGTC
Organism: Terriglobia bacterium; assembly: GCA_963771505.1. Classification (GTDB taxonomy): domain Bacteria; phylum Acidobacteriota; class Terriglobia; order Terriglobales; family Acidobacteriaceae; genus JAJPHW01. The sequence goes on along the minus strand of CAVYTO010000001.1, from coordinate 1,043,708 downwards.
GTATGCTTTGGTCTCAGCTGGAAAACTCGTTTCTGCCTTCACTGACTACCCCCTTGGAGTGGCGGCCACAGCCGCAATCGAATAATCCGAGATTATGGGCCCAGGGTTGCCTCGTCTATCCGATGCAGCCTGTAAATCTTTCTACGTATTTGTGTATGCTGGGGCTAAGGCCGAGTAGGGCCGAGGGGGATCAGGGAATGCCGCGAATGACATACAGTAACCGACTGATTGCGGGATTTTTGCCGCGAGTTTATGTTCTCGGACATGGCTTCTCCTCGAGTTCCCCCCATCTTTTCGAGCAGGCTGCCGGCGTAACATTGTCGTCGGCTCCTGCTTCTCGCCTCTTGCAGAAATCCTTGGCCAATGCCGTTTGGCAACTCGCATGAATTCTAGATTTAGACTCGTTCGCTGGATTTGTGCTCTCGTTCTCACCGTCTGCTTTCTGCACGTCCCCGGCAACAGCTATTCCGTCCTTACTCACGAAGAAATTATCGATCTGCTCTGGAAAGATCAGATCGTTCCCCTGCTCAAGCAGAGGTTTCCCAACGCCACTCCCGACGATTTACGCGACGCTCACGCTTACGCCTATGGCGGCAGTCTCGTTCAGGACATGGGTTACTACCCATTCGGCAACAAATATTTCAGCGACTTGGTTCACTACGTCCGCTCCGGGGATTTCGTCGAGGCATTGCTCCAGGAATCGTCGAACCTCAACGAATACAGCTTTGCCCTCGGGGCGCTCGCGCATTACGCGTCCGACGTTTGCGGACATCCCTCCATCAACCACGCAGTGTCCATCGAATTCCCCAAGCTGGGCGCAAAATACGGGCAGGTTGTTACCTATGCCGATGACCCCAAGGCCCACATTCGCACCGAGTTCGGCTTCGATATGGTCCAAGTCGCCAAGAACCGCTACACCTCTGACAGCTATCACGATTTCATCGGCTTCAATGTTTCCACGCCGGTCTTGGAGCGCGCATTCCAGAAAACTTACGACCTGCAATTAAAAGATGTGATCTCGAATGAGGATCTGGCAGTGGGCACTTTTCGCCACGCCATCAGTCGTCTCATTCCGGATATGACCCGAATCGCGTTAGTCTCCCGGCGTAAGGAAATCGTCCGGGACACCCCAAATTTCAATGAGAAGAAATTCCTCTATCACCTTTCGCGCACTCAGTACCAAAAACAATGGGGAAACGGCTATCGCAAACCTGGGGCAGGTGCCCGGACCCTCGCGTTTCTATTACGGATCCTTCCAAAGGTAGGACCTTTGCGCGCAGCGTCGTTCAAGATTCCCAGCACGCAGAGCGAAGATATTTACATTAAAAGCATTAACAAAACGGTCGACGAATACGGGGCGATGCTGCGCAGGGAGAGAGCAGGACAGCTCACGGTCACCAACCTCGACTTTGATACGGGAAAACCTGCTGCTCGGGGCGAGTACTCGCTGGCAGACAAGACCTACGGCAAACTCCTCCATGACATGTCGAAACGCGGACTCGATCAGGTCACTCCCGATCTCCGTCAATCCATCCTCGCGTTCTACGCAACTCCCCCAACAACTCCTCCTGCAAAAAAAGACGCGAAAGCCTGGGCAGCTACGCAAGATGAACTCGAGAAACTTAAGGGCGCGCAGCCAGCAAATCCGATCACACCCTCCCGCTAAAAAAATGAGCCACGACCGAAGCCGTGGCTTTTTCTCAAGGAAGAAACTGAATTATGAAGCGCGGCGCTTGTCACCCTGGTCGATTTCTGCCGTGTCTTGGTCATTGGACTTGTAGTCCTTCGTCGGATCTTTGCGGACGTCTTTCTTGTTCGGATCGGTCATCGAATCCTGAGTTGGGTTGTTCTTCGTCTTATCCTGTTGGTTGTACGAGGTTCCGCTCGATTGCGATCCCTGTTGGGTCGTCGAGGTTCCAGTAGACTGCTTGTTTTGATCCATGTCCCGCTTGCCCGTTTCGTTCGCCATAGTTATTCTCCTTTGCAATTCGTGATACGACAACCGTAAATTCGCGTCGGAATTAATCACATCGGGTTGAATGCGGAGGAAATCTCCAAGAAAAGGGTAGAGTTCCGTACAGCGTTCACGGCTAGTGTGGAAATTCCGCCAACCTACAGCATTGACCCCATTGCTGGCACCGCCGTGCATGACTAGCCTTGCGAAGTGCATGGCCGCAGTTCGCTCCAAAGTTCCGTGCGCCAAGGCTCTAAGGAGGCTGAAAATATGAATAAATTTTTGCAGGGTCTATTAGGGGCAGGTCTCTACCTGCTTGAACAATCGGACAACGCCACGAAAGCGGTACGCGATCGGGCTTCAGATCGTCTCGACGATTTGAACGATATGGCGCGAGACAAATATAAAGTCGCCGCTGATCGGGTTTCGAGAGCTTCGGACGTTTTACAGGGCAACGACCGCTCTGCCGTAGGCGACGCGTTGCGCTTTGCTGCTGGCCTGGGAATCGGAATCGGAATTGGTCTGCTGCTGGCACCTGCCAGCGGTGACGAAACACGATCCGTCATCAGCGACAAAGTCCGCGAATTCGGCGGGCGTGTCCGTGATGTCTCTGACGACGTCCGTTCAACTGGCACCCACTCGTAGAGTCCGGATATACCGTTCGCCAACTCAAAATTGAAGGAGAATAAGAATGCTTTGGACCATTGCAGTAATTTTGCTGGTTTTGTGGGCTTTGGGATTGGTCACCTCTTACACAATGGGTGGGTTCATCCACATCCTTCTTGTGTTGGCGATTGTAGTCGTGCTCATCCGGGTCATTCAGGGCCGTTCGCCGGTCGTTTGACGGCTGCCGCTTGGCCTCAGGTTTCCAGTTCAGAGCGGAGTTTCGGCACAGATTTTTGTCGTTTCTCTGTCTTGGGATTTCGCCGAAGTAGAACGACGACAGGCGATCCACGAAAAATTCCGCTCGAACTGGAATGTTCTCAATTTTCCTAGGAGTTCTATGAAATTTAAAGCTGGATTGGCGTTCGGCGCGTTGCTTCTCGGCATTGCTTGCACTCAGGATCACGCGACATTTAAAGACAGCGTGCAAAAAGCTTTGGAACAGGCCGATCTGAAAGGCGTGTCGGTATCGGAAGACGCTGACAAAAACACGATCACGCTGGGCGGAACTCTACATTCCGACGACGCCAAGGCAAAAGCAGGCGAGGTGGCTAAGTCTGCCGCTAGCGCGCGAGTGATCGCCAACGAGATTAGCGTGCAACCGGTCGGATCAGAGTCGGATGCCCGTAGCATCGCTTCCAACCTCGATGACGGAATCGAAAACAACTACAAAGCCGCACTGATTTCGAGCCATCTGGACAAAGAGCACATTCGATTCAACGCGAAAAATGGCGTGTTGACGCTAACCGGCAGCGTCCATCACCCGAACATGCGGCAAGACGCGCAGAAGTTGGCGTCTTCTATACCGAACGTGCAACAGGTAGTCAACCAGATCGACGTCAAGCGCTAAATAAAAAAAATGAAAGGCAAACTTCATGGCTGATTCAACTAAGAAGTGTTCCCATCCCAGTTGCAGTTGTATGGCAGCGACCGAGAGCAAATACTGCAGCCCTCACTGCGAGACCGTCAAAACAAGTTCAGAACTAGCTTGCGAATGCGGACATCCACAATGTCAGGGTAAAATCGACTAGTGTTCACTCCCGTCTCCCGAAAGGAAAAGGAACTATGAAACGTTTTGCCGTAATAGCCGGTTCGCTCATTTTCTCGCTTGCAGGATTGGCCGCTGCACTTCCTCAGACCGCATCGCAAGACATGAAAGATGCCGGCCACGACACCAAGCAGGCCGCAAAAGACACCGGACACGCCACCAAGACAGCGGCGAAGAAAACCGGACATTCAATCAAGAAGGGCACCAAGAAAGCTGCCCACAAGACCGCCCAAAAGACAGATGAGGGTGCCCAAAAGGTAGAAGACAAGACCGCGCCAAAGAACTAAGGCCCTAGCCTTAACAAGCGCCCACTTCATTAGGAGTGGGCGTTTGTATTTGCCCCGACCTAAGGGTTCCCCGCCGCCACATGACCTCGCCGTGAGTACAATTTCCCTATGACCGACGAAATTGTCTTAGTTACAGGCGGCTCCGGATTTATCGGGGCCCACTGCATTTTGCAACTGTTAGCCGCTGGCTACCGAGTGCGGACAACCCTCCGATCGATGAAGCGCGAAGCCGACGTGCGCGCGATGCTCAAAACGGGAGGCGCTGAACCTGGCGATCGTTTGGGGTTCGTCTCGGCCGATCTGGAAAAGGACGAAGGCTGGGACGCTGCCGTCGCCGGGTGTCGCTACGTTTTGCACGTCGCGTCGCCCCTGCCGGCGAAACTGCCAAAGAATGACGACGATCTGATTATTCCGGCCCGCGATGGGGCGCTTCGTCTTCTCCGCGCCGCGCGAGATGCTGGCGTTAAACGCGTCGTCCTGACTTCTTCTTTCGCCGCAATCGGTTACGGCCACAAAGAGCAGTCCGCGCCCTTCGACGAAACCTACTGGACGAACTTGAACGGCGACGATCTCACCGGCTACACAAAATCAAAAACCATAGCCGAACGCGCCGCCTGGGACTTCATCGCGCGTGAAGGCCGATCCCTGGAGCTTGCCACTGTAAACCCTGTCGGAGTCTTCGGCCCTGTCCTCGGTCCCGACTATTCGGCGTCGATCCTATTTGTGCAGAAACTCATGGACGGCGTGTTGCCCGGGGTTCCCCGCCTGACTTTCGGAGCGGTCGACGTGCGCGATGTTGCCGATCTGCATCTGCTCGCCATGACCAATCCTGCGGCCAAGGGTGAACGATTCCTTGCCGTCTCCGGCGAATTCTTAACCATGCTGGAGATCGCAACCATCCTGAAAAGCCGCCTGGGTGCAGCGGGCAGGCGAGTGAAAGCCAGGCAGTTGCCAAATTGGATGGTTCGCCTTGCATCGCTACGCGATCCCGCCGTGAAAATCATCCTCCCCGAACTGGGCAAAACAAAGAACGCGACCAGCGCAAAAGCCATTCGAATGCTGGGATGGAAGCCCCGATCCCGCGAAGATGCTCTGATCGCTACCGGCGAGAGCCTGTCGCGCCTCGGCTTGCTGAAAGATTCCGCCAAGGCAGCCTGACAGATTTGGACGCTTCGTTATTTCGAGTGAAGCCGGACTTTGCGTACCCCATAAGTTTGGCATTTCGAGTGAAGCCGGAGCGTAAGCGACGGCGAATCGAGAAACCTTGCGTTCTTTTGGCGCGCAGCTCCGGCCAATCCGCAGAAATAAAAGCGGGACGATTTGCTCGTCCCGCCTCGGAATAAACTCCGCTAGCGCTACCCCAACTTCATGCAAACCGACTTGGTCTGGGTATAAAGCTTCAACGCGTCGTGACCCATCTCGCGCCCCCATCCGGACTGCTTATAGCCTCCAAACGGCATCGCTGCGTCGAACACATTGAAGCAATTCACCCAGACCGTGCCCGCCTTCAGGCTGGCAGCCACGCGGTGCGCTTTATTAACGTCCCGAGTCCAAACGGCGGCCGCCAGGCCGTAGTCGCTGTTGTTGGCACGCGGAAGAATTTCCTCCGGATCGTCGAATGGCATCGCTACAACCACCGGCCCGAAAATTTCTTCCCGCACGACCTTCATACTTTCCTTCGTATCGACCAGCACCGTCGGCTCGACAAAGTATCCCTTGTCTCCGGTCTTGCTGCCGCCGGCCATCGCTTTCGCCCCTTCGGCCTTGCCCGAATCCAGATAGCCGACCACTCGCTTGAGTTGTTCCTCCGAAACCAGCGGCCCCATCTGCGTCTTCGGTTCGAGCCCCGAACCGACGCGGATTTTCTTCGCGCGTTCGGACACTCCTTCAACCACGCGATCAAACACTGGACGCTCAACATACAATCGCGAACCAGCGCAGCACGTCTGGCCTTGATTAAAGAAGATGGCCATCGCCGAACCCGGAATGGCGGCATCGATGTCCGCATCTTTGAAGATCACGTTCGGCGATTTGCCGCCCAGCTCGAGCGACACTTTCTTAAGATTCCCCAGCGCCGCCTTCACGATCAGCTTGCCGACTTCGGTCGATCCGGTGAACGCGATCTTGTCGACGTCGTTGTGGGCGGCCAGTGACGCTCCAGCAGTCTCGCCGTAGCCCGGGACGATGTTCACCACTCCTTCAGGAAAGCCCGCTTCCATCACCAGATCGCCGAGTCGCAGCGCCGATAGCGGAGTCTGTTCCGCCGGCTTCAGCACCAACGTGCAACCAGTCGCCAGCGCCGGTCCCATCTTCCACGCCGCCATCAGCAGCGGAAAGTTCCACGGAATGATCTGACCAGCCACGCCCACAGGTTCCTGCAACGTGTATGCGAAGAAATCGCCAGCCGCAGAAATAGGAAGCGTGTTGCCTTCGATCTTCGTGGCCCATCCCGCCATGTAGCGAAACATGTCAATTGCGAGCGGTACATCCGCGGCTTTCGCAACCGTGAGCGGCTTGCCGTTGTCGAGCGTTTCGAGATACGCGAATTCATCGAGGTGCTCTTCAAGCAAGTCGGCCAGCTTCCACATGAGCTTGCCGCGCTGCGATGGAGACATTTTGCGCCACGGACCTTCATCGAACGCCTGGCGTGCAGCCTTCACGGCGAGGTCGATATCGGCTTTATCGCCTTCGGCAACCTGCGCCAGCACTTCACCGGTCGCGGGGTTGTATGTGGGGAATGTCTTACCCGAGATGGAATCAACCCAATTGCCATTGATCAGCATCTTGCGCGGCTTTTCCAAAAAGCCAATAACTGCGGGATGAATCTGCGGAGAAACGGCAATGCCCATGTGACCCTCCAAAGAAAAGTATGTTTTGCAGAAGTTCAAGCCAAATCCGCGAGGAAGGCCGAAGTCTCCGGGACGGACGGGATGATGCATTCATGCTAGCTCTCCCCAAAACGCTTTGCAAACCGAACCGGGCGGGTTCACCTGCTTTAAGTCGAAGACGGGTCGCGGGTCGGCGGGTGGCCCGTCCTTTCACACCCGGTTTTTTCTTCCCTGAAACTGCGGGTGCCGCTCGTGCGTTTTGTGCAAGGGCGGGTACGACACTGCCGACAGTAAGGTCCTAATCCGAGCAGTTCGGATCTTCTGACGAAGCCCTTCATTACTTGCAGTCGTGGTACCCGCCCTCGCCAACGTCCGCGAAGGACGGGGCACCCACAGGTGTAATGCTTTCGGCTATTCAAAGGCCGGCCCACCCGCCCATTAGTACCTAGGGAAATTGGTAGGTTAGTCACTGTCGACTGATCTCGAACACCACGCCACCGCCATAAGGGCCGCCGCCGAGGGTTGTGCCATATAAATTTCCATCCGCGCCGAAGGTTAAGTTGGCATTCGGCAGAATGCCATCCGTGCCCACGAACGTGTGGATCACTTGGTAGTTCCACTCGCCAGTCTGCGTTGGGGACAAGCGGTACACCGTGCCGCAGCCGCATGCTGCGCCGCCGGCTCCCATAACACCATACAAATTGCCCCCCTTGTCTCGAACCAGATTGCCGCTAGGCTGAATGCCCATGGCCGGAATCCGTTTGAAGTTATACAGGATAGTTTCCTTCCAGGGTCCGTCGGCGTTCGAGCCCGTGTTTCGCGTAAGCTTGTACACGGTTCCACAGCCTACATCGACGCACTCATGATCGCCGCCTTGGCCGGTAATGCCGTAGAGGTTGCCCTGCTCGTCGACTGCTAGCGGCCCCTCCGACGGTATCTGTCCATCTTGCGGGAATGCGCCGAAATCGTAGAGATCGTGCTCCTGCCAGCCGTTACCTGTGGGCACAACCTCGTAAACAGTGCCCACCAGGTAAGGGCCGCCCCCGCCGCTGGCACCGTAAATTGTGCCCCGGTTGGTGCGCGAAATGCGGCTAGAGATGGTCGTCCCGACGCACCCGCCGGTTAAACAGATCGGTATATCCGTCCAGGCGCTCGCCCCGGGTATGAATTCCGCCGTGCCGCCAGCTCCTGAATAAAGGTTTCCTGAAGCATCTTGCACGACATTTGCCCCCCGCCCAGAAAGGTCGTTGATGTCGAACTCGTGGAGGATTGTCTCGATCCAGCCGTGTGCGCTGTTCTGAAGCTCGAACAATGTGCCCCTGCCGAAGCTGCCACCGCCTGAGGCCTTGCCATAAACTGGTCCGCCCTTTGTGACAAGCACTTCGCCCTGAGGGGCACTTCCATCAGTCGCGCTCTGACCAAATGCGTAAAGTATGACCTCGTTCCACTGCCCGCCCGCGCCCGGAATCAGTTCATAAACTACACCTGCGTTGTACGCTCCCGCTCCGACTGTGGTGCCATAGATATTGCCGATGGTATCGAACACCACACTGGCAGTCGGCCCCTGGCCGTCTCCAGGCTGGCCGAAGGCATGAATCACCCGGAAGTTCGGCCCCGCCACTAATGAGCACGGGGCCATGAGCCAAAGGAATACCGCGCACACCTGTTTCGTTATCGGTACCTTGCAGATGGGGAAGTTTCTCATTGTTGAGGGTCTACTCCATCGTCATCTGGGTCTTGGGGTCCCATCGTGAAGCAGTTGCCGCCGTTCATAAAACAGCTCGGCGGATACTTTGGGCTGGTGGCCCACATAAAAAAATTTTGAGGGTGCCCCATTCAAGCCGTTTTGTGGCTTGAGTGGGGTAGTTCCACGCGCGGGCAAATCTTTCCCTCGGCGCGCTGTCTTGTTTGCGCTGTCCACTCTGACTCAATCTTGACTCGCCCTTCGGCACCCGTGGCATAGTGAACAAAGCTGCTCCACTCCCAATTCTCCGGACGCTCACACAACCCCCGCGTCACCGGATTGCGATGAACATAGCGTGACTTCTCCACAAACTGCGCTTCATTCCGAACATTGAAATCGTAGTATCGCTTCTGCCAAAAATGCTCGGCCTCGCCTATGAGTCGCCGCGACGCGCCTTGTTTGAGCGACTTAATGGCATCCGCCAGCGTGCCTCGTTTCGGCTCGTTCACCGGCAAGTGAACATGTTCGGCATCACGACATAACCATAGACGCACAGGTCATCGGACACATTCCAGCGCGAGTTCGAACGTGGACCTGGATTCAGGCGTGATGAAAAGTGAGCGGCGGCGATAACATGAGAAAGTGACAAAGTGGCTCTGCCCGGATTCGTGGAAGCGTTGCAGTCCCCACGGCATCAGGAGATCCTAAGCGCAGGCATCTTTACGTTCAAGCTCCGATATGAGCCACCCACTCAAGCCACAAAACGGCTTGAATGGGGCACCTTCGTGACTTTGTGTGGGTCACCGGTCCGCCGTCAGGAGCCATGTTTTGGGTGGGGCACGGCTTCAGCCGTGCCGATACCACCCCAAATCTAATCACGCCCCGCAAGGGCGAAAAAAACCAAACAGCGCCCAACCCTGATGTTCTACGAAAACACAAGACATGATCCGGGCGGGTGGCCGGACCTTTGATCTTGCTAACCACGATTTTTGGGTACCGCTACCCCTGACCAAGTGGGGTTCCCATCCCCCCAGCTTGGCCGCCACTCACAAAGTTTAGACCGGGCACTTTTTCACTTGACCTCGCAATTTCAATTCTTCACTATTGAGACTTAAGGTCGTCGCCGACAGTCTGCCAAGAATTTCAATTCGTCGACCCGCAAGGCTTGTGTCCAAGCCGGCACACTGGAATCCAGAAAAATAGAAAAATTATGCAAACTCATTGTTTTCTAGATTTTACCCATAACCCCTTTAAACGGTGAGATTTGCGAAACCGAAATTCCCTAACCCGATGATTCCATTAGATCGAGGGGGGAGGGGGGTGGGGGCAAATTATCACCAATCAGTAAATGGACAGCGAACCGCCCACCAACCCCTTACGCTGGCTGCTCATCGCACCTCGCCGATCAGCGGCACCTGTGGCGCGGCATCTCGCGGCAGCAGCCCGGACAGGCGGGGATCGTCCGTCACTTCGATCGCAAATTTGTAGGGAACAAAGCCTGCGTTGAGATAAAACTGAAGCGCGCGCGGATGATCGAGATTGCAGGTATGCAGCCACAAGCGCTGCGGGGAACGCGACCACGCCAGCTCCAGCGCATAATTCAGCAGAAAGCGTCCGGCACCTTTGCCGATGAGTTCCGCGCCCAACCCGAAATAAGCGATTTCCACTTCTCCGGACACGCGACGATCAAGTTCCAGCAGTCCTGCATCATGCCCACCCGACTTCAACGCGAAAACTTCCACTCGCTCATCCGACAAGACACTGCGGAGGTCGGAGTCCGTCATCTGGAGTCGGCTGAACCATAACCACTCCGCGCCCACGCGACGATAGATCTCGCGATACCATTCAATATCTGGCTGCGCAACTCGGCTGATAGACAAACCCGCAGGCACTGGATTCGAATCGAACTGCGGACGCTGCCGCATCTCGAGGTAGGTCACGACTGAAGCAATCTTGCCGAGAGGTAACTCGGTGTAGCCGTCTGCGAGGGTCTGGGGCATTGTTCGCAGCTTAACGCATAGGGATTGTATGGCGGACAGCGGCCGCGCTTACTTCTTTTCGGCTTTCTTGCTCGAACTCTCGGCTTTAGCTTTTTCTTTTTTGCCGCCAGAATCTTTCGACTCTTTCGCCGAGTCGCTCGACACCGAAGAATCCGTCGATTCCTTCTTGCTGGAAGATTCGCCGTTCGAGCTTTCCGACGACGACGTTGCCGGTCCCGATGCTCCCGACTTCTTCGCGTAATCGGTTACGTACCAACCCGAGCCCTTGAACTGCACGGCCGGTGCAGTGATCACCTGCTCAATCGGGCCGCCACATTCCGGGCATTTCTTTACGTGAGGATCGGAAAATTTCTGGATCTTCTCGAATCGGTGATGGCACTTCTTGCACTCGTACTCGTAAATAGGCATGGTTGGTGAGTGAATCGACTTCGTTCTGTTTCGATTCTAGGGTGCGCTGTTGCGTCCGTCAATTTTCGCGAACGCGGCCTTTCACCTGCGAATGCCTTGTTCTCAAGTGGTTTAGACTCGTCGCGTGCCTTCCTCAATCGACAATCTGGCTCCCGGACTCTATCTCGTTGCCACACCCATCGGCAATCTTGAGGACATCACGCTGCGCGCGCTGCGTATTCTGAAGGAAGCCGATTTGATCGCCTGCGAAGACACTCGACAATCGCAAAAGCTGCTGGATCATTTCGGCATCACGACCCGGACCACCAGTTATCACGAGCACAACGAAACCGATAAATCCAGGGAACTCGTCGCCCAACTGGCCACCGGAGCCCGCATCGCCCTCATCACCGACGCAGGCATGCCGGGAATTAGCGATCCCGGTTATCGCGCGGTCACGCTCGCGATCGAGAACGGACACGCGGTGATTCCGGTTCCCGGCGTCTCCGCTTCCATCGCTGCCCTCTCCGCCAGCGGGCTGCCCACCGACGCCTTCACCTTTCGCGGATTTCTGCCTTCGAAGCAAGGCCAACGCCGCGATGCGCTCGAAGAAATTCGCAACGCGGAGATAACTCAGATTTTTTACGAAACGCCGCACCGCCTGTTAGAGGCCGTGCAAGATGTAGCCGAAATTCTCGGCCCTGGAAGAAAAGCCGTGGTTGCCCGAGAACTTACGAAGATCCACGAGGAATTCCTGCGCGGCCCGGCCGGCGAAATCCTGCGCACCTTAACCGATCGCGGCAACATTAAAGGAGAAATCGTTCTCCTCATCGGCAAGGCGGAAGCGGGCTCGCTTAAGAGCGATGGCGGAAGCGTGAGCGTCCGCGAAAGGGTAGAACGCTTGATGTCTGCGGAGAATCTCGACGAAAAAGCGGCGCTCAAGCGCGTCGCCAAAGAGTTGGGGATTTCCAAAAGCGAAGCCTACCGCGAGTGGCAGCGAAAAAAGTAAGCCTATTTTCCAGCCAGCTCCGCCTTCACTGCGTCGCTCACCACTTTGCCGTCCACCCGCATTCCGGCGCCCGAAAAACGGGCCATCACGCTCTTCATCACCGCGCCCATATCCTTCATCGTGGGGCCGCCCATTTCCGCGATCACTGCTTTCACACCGGCGACGATTTCTACATCTCCCGCAGCCTTCGGCATGTAGCCTTCAATCAAGCCGATCTCGGCCGCTTCCTTGTCGGCCATTTCCTGCCGTCCACCCTTGGTGAACTGCTCGACCGAATCTTTGCGCTGTTTGATCAGCGTGCTCAAGACCTGCTGCGCTTCCTGGTCGTCGAGCGGTGCCATCTTATCCACTTCGCGGTTCTTAAGCGCGGCTTTTACCATTCGTAGGGTCGATAGCTTCTGCTCTTCCCGCGCTTTCATCGCTGCGGTTATGTCTTTCTGTATCTGTTCAACGAGGCTCATATTCTCGCCATTATATCCGCGGCTTCGACGCGATAACGTTTTTCAATCACTCTGAGCAATATTATTCATTCCGAGTTACCTGCAAATTTACAGGCCTGACAGCCCAAGCCGGATACACTAGACGATCACGAAATCAATCGAAGGAACCGACGTCATGCTTCTGAAGAACCGCCTGTTCACCCCCGGCCCCACACCGCTACTGCCGTCCGCGCAGACGGCCATGGCCGCATTCACCATGCATCACCGCACCGCGGAATTCCGCGCGCTCTTCGCGAAAGTGCTTTCCGATATGAAGGAATTCATCGGAACGAAGAACGATGTTCTCGTACTCGCGGCATCTGGCACGGGCGTCATGGAAGGCGCTGTCACCAACCTGACGTCGCCCGGAGACAAAGTTCTGGTGCTGACCGCAGGCAAATTTGGCGAGCGCTGGCGCGACCTGACCAAAGCTTTCGGCTGCGCCGTGGAGCTGATAAGCGTCCCCTACGGCCAGACTTTTGCATTGGACGAAATCCGGGCCAAACTAACTCCCGGCACTCGAGCAGTGTACGTGCAGGCCACCGAGACCTCGACGGGAGCGCGCCACGACATTGAGGCAATCGCCAAGCTGGTCCGCGATGCCGGTCACGATACTTTGCTGATCGTTGACGCCATCACCGGACTCGGAACGACTCGCCTTAACGTCGACGGCTGGGGGATCGACGTGATCATCGGAGGCTCGCAGAAGGCCCTGATGATCCCCCCGGGTCTCGCTTACTGTGCGGTCAGCGAACGCGCATGGCAACGAATGGAAACCGCGAAGACGCCCCGCTACTACTTCGACTTCAGACGCGAGCGCAAGGCCGCCGCGAAAGGCGAATCCGCCTACACGCCCGCGACGTCTCTATTCGCCGCGTTGGGCGCTGCATTGGACTTCATTCGCCAAATGGGCTCGGGCGATCTCGCCGCAGGACGTGAAGCATTGATCGACAACGCCGAACTCGCCGCGGAGATGACCCGTGCCGGGGTGCAAGCCCTCGGATTGAAACTATTTGCGCCTTCATGCCCATCCGCCGCCGTGACCGCCGTGCTCGCTCCCGACGGAGTCGATTCCAGCTCGCTCGTGAAGGCGTTCCGCGAAAAATTTTCGGCTGTGGTGGCCAATGGCCAGGGCGAGATGAAAGGCCAGCTATTCCGGATCGCGCATCTCGGATACTACGATTACATCGATACGATTGGTTTGCTGGCGGCACTTGAGCAAGTCCTCGGTTCCGCGTCGAAGACACCTGTGGAGTTCGGCAAGGCCGTGCGCGCGGCCCAGGGGGTGTACGCGCACGGTCTCTCCAAAACAGCGACCTCGAAGACCGCCTGATGAATAGTGGAGGGCTTTCGCGGTCAGTTGACCGTAAAGGTTGCAGCGGCGGAAGTTTCTGCCAGCGTGCCTCCGCCATACAATCCCCCAGCTACTGCCGGGTTTGTGACTGTTACCGGCAGACTCGCCGGATTTGCGATCGCCGAGGCGGGAATCGCGGCGGTCACCTGGGTCGCGCTAACGAATGTCGTAGGCTGCGCGGTTCCATTGAAATTTACTTCGGCGGTTCCGACAAAGTTCGAGCCGGAAATGGTGAGTGTGAAGGCCGATCCGCCGGAGATGGCTGTGTTCGGCATCATCTGGGCTATCGCAGGAACGTTACCCGCTGTCGCGGGGGTGGACGCCTTGGTGCCGTAGCCGCAACCGGCAGCAAGAGAGCTCAATAGCAGTAAAAGTACCAGTTTCGCTTTCATCGGTAGTCTCCTTCTCGCTGCAATGGGCAGCTGATAGCAGGAGCATAGAAAACGCCGCAGTTCGGCTTGTCACGCATTTGTAATCTAGCTGTCAACAGTTGTGCGAAGTCGTTACACAAAAGAGACATTCATTATGAAAATCGTCATTGCAGAAAAAATGTCGCCCTCCGCAGTCGATCTATTGCGCGATCCCCAGTGGACAGTCGTTACGCCCGATCAGATCAAGGGCGAACTCGAAGACGAACTAGCCGATGCCGACGCGCTCATCGTGAGGTCGGCCGTGCAAGTGAATGCCGCGCTCCTTTCCCACGCGCCCAGGCTTCGAGTGATCGGCCGCGCCGGAGTGGGTGTCGACAATATCGAACTCGAGCCCGCGACTCGCAAGGGTTTGGTAGTCATGAATACTCCCGGCGCGAACGCGATTGCCGTTGCCGAACACACAGTGGCAATGATGCTGGCGATGGCCCGCTTTGTGTGCAAGGCAAACGCGCTGATGCATCAGGGCAAATGGGAAAAGAAATCGCTACAAGGCTCCGAGCTTCGCGGAAAGACACTGGGCATCGTTGGCCTGGGCAAAATTGGAATGGAAGTGGCAAAACGCGCGAATGCATTCGGCATGGCGGTAATCGGTCACGATCCCTACGTGTCAGCTTCGGTGGCCAAAGAAAATGGAGTCAGGATCGCCGCCCTCGACGAAATCTATGCCACAGCCGACTACATCACCCTGCACGTCGGTCTCACACCACAGACCACCGGCATGATTAACGCGGAGTCGATTCGCAAAATGAAGAAAGGTGTACGTCTGGTCAACTGCGCTCGCGGAGAACTGGTGAATGAGTCCGACCTGGCTGCCGCTGTCCGCGACGGACATGTTGCGTCAGCTGCTCTTGATGTATTCGCCGAAGAGCCATTGCAAGAATCGCCGCTGACGGCCATCGAGAATATTCTGCTCACTCCCCATCTTGGCGGATCGACGCACGAAGCGCAGGAAGCCGTTGGCGTGCAAATTGCCTTGCAAGTAAGGGAATATCTCAAGCATGGCGTGATTCAGAACGCCGTCAACGTTCCCTCGGTTTCGCATGACGAATACCTGGAGATTCGACCCTACACTGTGCTTGCCGAACGTCTCGGAAGCTTTCTCGCCCAGATCTCTTCCGGCGCGCTGGAAGAAATTTGGTTGAGCTACAGCGGTCGATTGTCCGAATGGAAGACCGAACTGATCCGCAACGCCGCCATTCAGGGCATCCTCAATGAATCGCTCGAAGAGAGGGCCAACCTGGTGAACGCGTTTGCCATCGCCTCCAGCCGTGGACTGCGAGTGCACGAGGAACGCAAAACGCACAGCGCCTCCGGCGGCGCGGGCAGTGTTCTTGGTTTGACGGTGAAAGCCGGGCAACGCGAAGAGCATGCAGCCACGGGCGCTGTGCTGCGCGGCCGCGAACCCCGGTTGCTGCATGTTGACGGCATCGACATCGAAGCGCCGCTTGAAAAGAACCTGGTCTATTTGCGTAACCGCGATGTGCCCGGAGTGATCGGGCAGGTCGGAACGATTCTAGGTAATCACAAAATAAACATTGCCGACTTCTCGCTCGGAAGGCGCAGCACCGCTTCCGACGGCGGCACTCGCGAGGCAATCGCGGTCGTGAACGTGGACGATTCCGTTCCCGAGCCCGTGCTTACAGAACTTCGGGCGATCGGGGCGGTGCAACTTGTCCGCGGAATGCAGCTGTACTAGCCGATAATCCTGGCGCCGCGCAGGAATCGCCAACTCCGGGCGGCACAGTCTATGATGAAACGCATCCCACTCATTTCACGCGAGGATAATGAATGTTAAAAAAAGCCGGAGCGCTGTTGGCGATATCGTTGTGGTTCGGACCGCTGGTTTTCGCCCAATACAACCGTATCGACGTTGCCATCAGCGGCGGGGCGCTGTTCCCGAAGCAAGTGGAAGGGAACAACGTCACCGAGACCGCGACAAAATCAGGCGAAGGCTTTCTTACCGTCCGCTATCGTTTTGCCGCCAAACACTCGGTCGAATTCAACTACGGCCGCGCCGGTAATTCCCAGATCTACATGGGTGACTTCGACTATCGCATCCAGTCAAAAATCAGCGAATATAGCGGAGCTTATGTTTTCAGCCCGATTGAGACCAGAAACTTCGAGCCCTATCTGCTCGCCGGAATCGGTGGCTTGAAATTCAACCCCTACAACGAATTTATTCAAAGCATTGAAGAGCCCGTCACGGCTTCGAAAAGCACACAGTTGGCATTTCTTTATGGTGGCGGTTTTGACTACAAGATATTTTCCAGGATTCCCTTCGTCTCGCGCGTGCCGTTCTCTTCGCGTTTTGCGTTGCGTTTGCAATACCGCGGATTTATTTTCAAATCACCGTCTTTTGGGCAGGTCGCCCTATTCACCGGCGCCCGAGGACACATCGCCGAGCCTTCGGTCGGACTGGTTTTCAAGTTTTAGGAATTTAGCGCGGCTTTGCGCAGTTTGCGGCTTTCCGCCAGCAGGCTCATCGAGTGCATCAGGTTTTGCAGCGTCACAATGCCCACCAGCCGCTGGTCTTCGACAACTGGGATGATGCTGAGGTTGCGAGCTGTCAGCTTGCGGAATGCCGACCCCAGCGATTCGCGCTTTTGCGCAACTTCAAAAATCCGGTTCATCACTGCCTGCACGTAACCGTTGCCATCCGCGCGCAGCGCATGAAGAATCTTCTGTCTCGAAACCACCCCCACCATGTCACTTCCCCGAATCACGGGGAAATCGTCCTGTAGTGAATGGACCGCCTTGTCGACCGCATCCTCCAAAGTATCGGCGGGCGAGAGTGTCGCGAAATCGGTCAACATAATGTCTTCCAGATAGACTGTCTCCAGCACCGATTGGAACACTGCGGCGCGTTCTTCCATCTGCGCCGCGAGAAAGAGAAAAATCCCAACCATGATCAGCCAGATGTTCACGAACATCCCCAGCACCATAAGCAGCGTAGCCATGGTCTGGCCGATCGATACCGCCCTCCGCGTGGCGTGAACGTTGTCCATGCTGCGGCTGAAAAACGCCCGCAAAATTCGCCCACCGTCGAGCGGATAAGCTGGCAAGAAATTAAATAGCGCCAACCAGATGTTGATCCACACAAAACTGCGCGGAAGGTTGTCTGAAATCACAAAGGGCTTGGCCCACAGATGGACGTCAGGGGCGATCGCGACCAGCACGCTGCCGGCTACAAACGCGACCAACAAATTCACCAGCGGCCCGGCAAGCGAAATTACCGTTTCGCGCTTCCACGGCGCGATGGCGTTCTCCGCTGGAGGCTGCATCTCCTCGAGTTGCTCTACTCCGCCAATCGGAAGCAGGATGATGGCTTTTACCGCGACATTCCATTGCATGCCGACCAGGGCGTGCCCTAGTTCATGCAACAGAACAGACACCAACACCAACCCCACCAGCACCATTCCCCGCGCCGGGCTGGTCGCGGCGTGCGCGGACAGTTCCGTCATCCAGACGAACGCAAGCAGGAAAAGGAACGATAAGTGGATGCGTATATCGATTCCGAAAACCTTCCCTGCCGGAATTGACCAATTTCTCATTGTGCCTTGTTGGCGCTGTGCTACACCTATTCTATCCAGTTAGACGCCGCAGGGTAACGCGAGGTTCCGGTAGCGCCAGCACGAAAGTTCTGTAGTTCAATCTATGCGGATCATTGCAGGCCAATATAGGCGTCGCATTTTGCACTCCCTGCCGGGTCTTGATTTGCGGCCAACCGCCGACAAGCTGCGGGAAACTCTATTCAATGTGCTCTCGGCGGGGGATCCACGATGCCTCGAATCCACCGTCTGGATTGATCTTTTCGCCGGAACCGGCGCGGTCGGCATTGAAGCATTGAGCCGTGGCGCTGGCATGGTGTATTTCGTCGAGTCCGCTACCCCAGCGGCGCAGTTGATAAAGCGCAATCTGGATTCGCTGAACATCACGGACGGCTTCCGCATTCTTCAGCACGACGCCGCGAAGGCGCTACGGACTCTGAAATCACAAACCTCAGTCGATTTTGTTTACCTCGACCCTCCCTACCGTCTCGAACCTGTTTACGCAGAAACGCTTCAGGCGCTCGCCGATTCGCGCCTGCTAACCTCAAAAACAATTGTGATTGCGGAGCACTTCAGGAAGTTTGATCCGGGCACTGGCTCTGGAGACTTGCAGCGCTATCGCACCCTCTCGCAGGGAGACGCAGTTCTCAGCTTTTACAAGTTGCAGGAGGTTACATCGTGACTAGGTCAGAAATTCGTTTGCCCGCCGCGTAATCGGATGCTGCATCTCTTGCAAATCGTTCTTCACCATGTTCAATCCGAAAACACACTGCTCAAAATGGTTGGAAAGCTTTCCGAATAGCGGGGCGACTTTCTCGTATTCGAAATGCTCGAATTTGCTGACGATGTAATAGCTCTCTTTTCCCGCATGCACCCAGTCAACAAAGTTCTCCACACGATTTCGCCGCAAGCGGAAGCGATTGATACTCTCGGGAAACATACCGGCAAAGAACAAGGTGTAATCGCCGATGTGCTTGCGCACCTGACGTTCGCGATCAAACGACGGCGCGGGCCCGAACACGGGGTTCGACTCGATCAGCATCTCACCAATGTCCGTCAGCGGCCGGTTCGCTTCATCTCGAATCTTGAAAAGCTGGTCCATCTCGCAAAATTCGGCTAGCAGATGCGCGACGTAGGCAACGATCTGCGGATCGCGAATGCCGATCTCTTCGGCATAGTGGCGCCCCACCAGTTCCACGAACAGTTCCTGCAACGGATGCGACTCCGGAATCACTGCGGTATCACCTCTCGATCCGCAAAACCCTTCAAATACCTTGACTCGATACTTATCCTGCGGGCGACCACTGCGCAAGGTAACTTTCGTAAACGCTGCGGGTCACCGGCGATCTCGTCAACATGAGATGCGTTCCAAGTCGAGCGCGGCCATTGGATTCAGCCCAAAAACCACAATCAGCAACCGGTTTCACTGAGTGCTAACCTTTCACGAGGAGGGCAAATGCCACGAATCAACATCTCCACCGGAACCAGGTGGGAGCCTATCGTCGGTTACTCGCGTGCAGTCAGGGTGGGCTCCAACGTCTGGGTTTCGGGCACCACCGCGACTTCTTTAGATGGCAGCATTGTGGGCAAGGGAGATATCTACGCGCAGTCAGTTCAGGTCCTCAAGAATATCGAGGCCGCCTTGACCAAAGCAGGGGCCAGCATGAAAGACGTCGTGAGGACCCGAATCTACGTCACCGACATCACGCAGTGGGAAAGCGTCGGCAAGGCTCACGCGGAGTTTTTTGCCGACATCCGCCCCGCCACTTCGATGATCGAGATCAGCGCGTTGGTTTCTCCGGAAATTCTCGTGGAGATTGAAGCTGACGCCTGCCTCGCCGAACGGTAAGTCCGCGCAAGGTAAAAGGCCGGCCCGTTTCAATCAACCGTGGCCGGCCTCTTTAATTTTCAAAACAAAAAACTACTTCTTTGCGGGAGGCGCGATGGCGTCTTTCGTGGCCTTGGCGACGCGGAACTTCACAACGGTCTTCGCCTTGATCTGAATCGGCTCGCCGGTTTGCGGATTACGTCCCAGACGCGCTTTGCGATGCGCTTTCACCAAACGTCCCAGACCCGGCACAACGAACACGCCGTTCTTCTTCGTTTCTTTGACTGCGGTGTCGCTGAGGTGTTCGAGAAATGACGCGATCGTCTTGTTGTTGGTTTCCAGCTTTTCTGCCAAATGTCGGACCAGTTGGGTCTTGGTCATACCTGAAGCCATGAATCCTCCTCGTGAATTGTCTTTGGATTTTCTTGCGATGAAAGCCATCTTATACCTCGCGGTTGTGGAAAAGAAGCGAAGTAACCGCATTTTATGCGGGATTTCCGAGATTGGAACCACAAAAGACCACAAAATTAGGGTTTCCAGGCGACTCTGGCTCTGAAAATCCTGCTTTTAAGCACCTTTGAGAGTTTTGTCTTGCGCGTCCTGAGAAGTACACCGTGTGATAATTCAAGCTGAGGAATGTTCATTGGCCTGCGCCATTTGCAACACCCGTAAAGAAAAACGCTTTTGTCCCGCCGTTCACGGTCGCATCTGCCCGCAATGTTGCGGCGAACAGCGCGAAGTCACCCTCGATTGCCCGAGCGATTGCGTTTACCTCCTGCAGGCCCGTGAGCACGAAAAGCCGCGCACAGTGGACGATCTCGACCCCAAGCTCTTGTTTCTCGATATCGAAGTCAACGAAAGCTTCATGTACGAGCACGAACATCTGCTCACCGGATTGAGTTTCGCTCTCGCCAAAACATCGCGGTCCGATGCATCCATCCGCGACCGCGATCTGCTGAGCGCGATCGGGGGGCTGTGCGAAAGCTACAACACGCTCGTGAACTCAGGATTGGTGTACGAAACTCCCAATGCGAGTCAGACCCAGGCGGCGATTCGCGGCGAACTGCAACTCATGATCAAGGAATTTCGCGGGGCTGAATTGAAACACATGGGACATTCGCGTCTTCAGGATTTCGACGTGCTGCGTGCCTTAGTATTTCTGGTTCGCCTCGGATATTCCCGTTCGTCGGGAAGGCCCAAAGCACGCGGCTTTCGGGACTTTCTCATCAGCCAATTGCCCGAGCCAACGCCCGCAATCGCTGGCGCAGGAGAAGTCTCCGGGCAGATCATCGTTCCGTAGGGTCGGGCAAATTCTGAATGCGCTCGACCCTTCTCACTTCCTGACCAGATGCCAGCGCATCTCTCAATTGCAGAATGGTCTGGTTGAGCAGCGGGTGAAGAACCTCCGGCGCGATTTGCGCAAGCGGTTCCAGCACGAACCGTCTCTCATGCATGGATGGATGAGGAATCGTCAGCTCCGCGCTCTCAAGAATCAAATCGCCGAACAACAGAATGTCCAGGTCGATATTGCGCGGACCTTTCTTTTCGCAGCGATGCCGACCCATGCTCTGCTCGATGGCTAACGAATATGCCAACAAATCTTGTGGCGATGACTCCGTTTCGAGCGCGATCACGCAATTCAAAAACCACGGTTGCTCGGTGAACTCAACAGGCTCGGTCTCGTAGAAAGACGAGAGCGCGGCGATATAGCCCAGCTTCGCCAGTTGTCCAATCGCTGTTAACAGGTTGCCCTGGCGATCCCCGATGTTCGACCCTAAAGAAAGATAAGCCGTGTTCACCATTCGTCTGCACTATCGCAGTTTCCCGCGTCAAGATTCAACTTTCCCGACGAATCTAGGTTGTGACTTGTCCTCATTGCCGCCAGACGGCACAATCGCAGAACATCCCAGCCAATTAAGGAAAGGAATCGTTCAGATGCTGCCCGTTGCCGTCAAAATCGATCGCGCGCAAAGACTCGTGCGCATGTTGGAAGCAGATGCTCCATTATTAGCCTTGCGCGTTGCCCCGCTCGCAATTGAAAACCAACAATCCGCCAAGCGCTACGCCTCGCAGCTGATCGCGCACGCGCGGGCCGAGCTCGACAAGCTCACGCAGGAAGGCGCCTTCTGGCACTTGGACGACTCGTGTCCCCAGCCCGCCGACTGACGGACTTAAGAATCCTCAATCCTTACAACTCCCCTCCTTTGGGATAGACTCTTGAGGACGCGGATGGCTCCGATCCCCAGCTGTCTGTGAGTTCACCCTCGACTTTCAAGGAGATTGCCATGAGACGTCCTCGCTTATTTTGTTCCGCCGCAATGATTGCCCTCGCCCTGGTTCCGCAGGGCTTTTCCCAGTCCATCGAGAGCACGTATAACGGACAAAAAGTCACTATTCCTGAATCGAGCATTCCCCACCCCGGCCGGATGCACACCAACTATTTCGTCGTCGGATCAGGCGAACCTCAGTCGGGCCCGCCCGCTGGCGCAGAAACTCCGGGATCGTTGGCCTGCGTCTATCAACTAGTGGCCGGACCGACCGGGTGCCCGATTTCGACCAGCACCGCCGTTCCCACCGGCGGCGTAGGCGCGATCGCCATCGTTGACGCTGGAGATTATCCGTCGGCTGTCGCTGACCTGCACGCCTTCTCAATGCAGTTCGGACTTCCAGACGCGGACTTCAAGGTTGTCTACGCGAACGGCACCAAGCCCCCGGTTTATGGCGGATGGGAAACCGAAGAAGCTCTCGACATTGAATGGGCCCACGCCATGGCGCCCAAGGCCAAGCTATTTCTGGTTGAATCGGTTCAAATCAACACCGATCCCACATGGCAAGCTGTCGCGGTAGCCGGAAGACTCGTTTCGCAAAATGGCGGCGGCGTCGTCAGCATGAGCTGGGGCATTCCAGAGTTCCCCACCGAAGTCAATTTCGACAAATACTTCACCGCGCCCGGTGTCGTGTACTTCGCCGCCAGTGGCGATTCCGGCCTCAATGTCTCATCGCATCCGGCCGCATCGCCCAACGTGGTTTCGGTCGGCGGAACTTTTTTCAATCGCGACCGGAACGGTAATTTCGTCAGCGAAACCTATGGCGGCGGCGGCGGTGACATTAGCCCGTACGAAACCATTCCCAGCTATCAAGCCATCATTTCCAACCTGGTCGGCACGCAGCGCGGATATCCCGATGTTGCGTCGGACTTTTGTTGCGCAGCCATTTATTTGCAGGGCTGGACCGAAGTCGGCGGCACCAGTTGGGCTTCGCCTACATTCGCGGGGATCGTGAACGCCGCAGGACACCTAGCGAAATCCACCAATCAGGAATTGACTGCGATCTATAAAGAATATGGAAACCCGCAGCAATACAAAGCTGCGTTCTTCGACATCACCACCGGCGATCCCAGTTGCGTCGTGGGTTGGGATTTATGCGCCGGGGTGGGTTCGCCACGAACGTACAAAGGGAAATAATTTCCAAAAGCGTTTCAGGTTATACACATGCGAAGCCCCGGAACATACTTCGCCATCCAGGGTTGATACAACGCAGTTCCCGATAATGGCAACTAAAGTTCGGTTTGCGACAGGAGAAAACACATGCGATTGATTCGAGCAAGTAGGGCTCTACTGTTCGGTTTCGTGATGCTGATTTTGTCTTCAGCCGCTTTTGGTCAAATTGGAATTTCAGTTTCTTTCGGTCCCCCAGCCCTTCCGGTGTATGAGCAGCCTGAATGTCCGGGCGACGGCTACATCTGGACCCCGGGTTATTGGGCATGGGATGGCGACGATTATTATTGGGTCCCCGGCACCTGGATTGAAGCTCCTCAAGTGGGTTATCTATGGACCCCGGGCTGGTGGGGATGGGGCGGAGAAGCCTTCATTTTCCACCAAGGCTATTGGGGTCCGCACATTGGTTTCTACGGCGGAATCAACTACGGATTCGGCTACACCGGCGAAGGCTATGAAGGCGGACGCTGGGAAGGCGACCATTTTGCCTACAACCGCACAGTCAACAACGTAAATGTCACCAACATTCACAACACCTACAACACCACCGTCATCAACAACAACACCACGATCAACCGGGTAAGCTATAACGGCGGCAACGGGGGAATCACCGCGCGGGCAACTCCCCAGCAGGAAGCTGTAGCGCAGGAACGGCACATTCCTCCAGTAGCTGCGCAACAGCAGCATGTCCAGGCAGCTCGAGCGAACCCGGAGCTGAAGGCTTCCGCTAACCACGGTCGTCCTCCGATCGCAGCGACCGCTCGCGCCGGAGAACTCACTCGAGGCGCAATCCCTGCAAAAGCTGCGGGAGGCACGTATCATGCTCCGCCAGCCAATGCTCGTCCAGTCAACGCAGCCGCTCCACGTGCCAACGAGCCCGGCCGCCCTGAAGCCAATAGCAATAACGTTCCCCGCCCCGGTGCACCGGCGCAGAACAATGTCCCCCGTCCCGGCAACCCACATGACGCAAAGGACCTTCAGCCCCATGCGAGACCGGCCGCCCCCAACACGGGTAACGCTCAAATGGACCAGAAGTATCAGCAGCAACAACAAAAGCTGGCGGAAAAACAGAATCAGGAACACGCCAAGCTTCAGCAGAAACAAGAGCAGGACCACCAGCGGATGGCGCAGCAGAATGCCAACGACGCGAAGCGTCAGCAAGTTGAGCAGAAGCATGCGCAGCAGACGCAGCAGATGGAACAAAGACACGAGCAGCAACAGCAGCGCGTTCAGAGCAGGCAGCCCGCGCCTCACCCGGCTCCGGAACCTGCGCCGCGTCCTGAAGCTCCACCTCACAGGTAGAACGTCGGGAGCTCGAACAAAACACGGGCCGGATCAGCGACAACCTGATCCGGCCCGCTTTTTATTTCGCTGAATCCTGCATCAGGATCACATCGTTATCGGTATGTCCGCGCGTCATCCCGATTTTGCTGCCGTCCAGCGAGTAGTGGAAATTGCCAATGGATTCCGCTTCAAAGTGTGTGATCTGCTTGCCTGCGGAACCATCCAGCGGCTGCTGCCACAGATTGTCGACTCCATCCGAGTTGAACGAATAAACCACCGACTTGCCATCGTGAGCGAACCGGACAGCACTGTTACGCGGTTTTTGGAAATCAACTTCAGTGCTGACTTTTTCCGATTCCGTTGAAAGCAGTGAAAGTTTTTCCTTGTGCTCGCCCGCGTGGGAGAACCGGGCAAAAACGACGAATTTTCCATCCGGCGAAAAATCCAGCCCCGGCGCATTAAGCTGGCCCGTCAGTTGTTGCGATTGTCCGCCCTCAATTGAAACTTTTTTCAATGCGCCGTCATTTGTTTGGTCCTGAAACACCACCGACTGCCCGTCGGGTGCACAAGCCGGCGTCTCATCAAATTTACCCTTGGTCAGTTGTTTGAAATTCCCTCCGCCAGCATCCATACGCCAGAGATTGAAGGTGGTTTGGCCGTTGACCGCAATGCCGACATACACGAGATATTTTCCATTCGCGCATACCGAAGGGCTCGCTGCCAGATAGCCGGGCTGGAGGGCCAACTGCGTTCTAGCGCCCGTTTCTGGATTGACCATCATCAGTCCCGCTTCCGTGGCACCGAGAAGCTGCGAATCCGTAGTCCACGCGAGAGAGTACACCGGCGCGCCAGAAGTGACTCGCTTGAGATCGTTGCCTGCATTGGCCGTCGCGGACCCCACAAATGCGTCCCAGTGCGCTTCGCTCATCACTGCCACCAGCGTTCGCCCGTCATTGGCCACGCTCACATCGGAATAGCTGTTCGTATCGCGTGTAATCGGGTGGATCGCTCCATCGGGATAGCTGACGATCTCGATTTGGCTGTGATTAGTTTGCGAAAGCACAACAAGCCCGCTGCCATCTGGCAGCCAGAATGGTTTAAAGAATCCCGCAGTCGCCGACTTGGCGAAAAGCTTGCGTTCGCCGCTGGCCACATCCACCGCTACCAGTCCGCCTAGCGCATTTGGAACGTTCTGCGTCGTGCACACGATGGTCTTGCCGTCGGGCGACCAGACTGGACTTTGCAATCCAGAAGAAATCTCGCCCTCCGTTAGAATTCTTTCTTCCAACGAGTCCGTGTTGCGAATGATCACCCGGAACCTGCCCAGCGTTGGGCTGTTATAGCGCAGATAAACGAATTGCCGTGAATCCGGCGAGAAACTGATATTAGAGTCGATGTCTGTAATAAGCTTCTCGGGCGTGCCGCCCAACACCGGAGCCCGATACAGAGTGTTCAGTTCGTCGCTGCCCGGTTCGCTGCGCTCGAAATAAAGATAGTTCGCGTCAGGCGAGAATCGCAGCGCGACATAATGCGTCGGCTGCGGCGGAATCACCTGCGTGTTGCTGTTCGTCGGAAGGTTGCGCAGCCACAGGCTCTGCTGGCCTTTGTCGCGCAAGACATTCATGATGTACTTGCCATCAGGAGAGATTGCCACCAGTACCGCTGTCCCGGTGTCGGTGACCTTCTTGACCGAGACATTCTGGAATGGGACTGGATGGCTGCGATGCAGCAATGCAAAAATGCCGTAGCCTGCAACCGCAACCACCGCGATCAGGATTAGCGCGGTCACGCCCGATCCCACTTTGTTTTGTCGAATCGCGCTGACCACAGCGGAACTCCCCGCACTCGTGTGATCGCTCGCTGCCGAATTGGCTGGCCCAGATCCGGTGGCGGCGAGAATATGCGACGAAGAAGAAATTCTTCCATGTGGAGCGCTGTCGCGCTTGAGGCGCTTTAGGTCGCCACGCAAATCCGCCGCCGATTGATAGCGCAGATCGCGGTCTTTCTCCAGCAGCTTGGTGATGATTTCCTGCAACCTCGGCGGCAGATTGGGAACGAGCACCAGTGGCGGGATCGGATCGCGATCAAGGATCGCCTGAAAAATTACCGCCGACGTATTTCCTTTGAACGGCATCTGCCCGGTTGCCATCTGATAAAGCACCACTCCCAGGGAAAACAAATCCGTACGCGGGTCGAGCGGTTCGCCTCGCGCCTGCTCCGGCGACATGTAGGCGATCGTTCCCACCGTCGAGCCCGGCATGGTGAGGTTCGCATTTGTTCCCAACGTCTCCGTTTCGGCGGATTGCGTCAGCTTCGCCAATCCGAAATCCAGAACTTTCACCTGGCCGCGCTGCGTCACAAAAATGTTCGCCGGCTTGATGTCGCGATGAACGATTCCCTTGCTGTGGGCCGCGTCCAGCGCATCGGCCAATTGCGTTCCGATATCCAAAAGGCGGTCGACGGAAAGCCCGCCGTGCTCGAGCAGTGCGTCCAGACTTTGACCGTCAAGCAACTCCATTGCGATAAACGATTGCCCGTCCGCATTTTCGACCGCGTAAATCGTGCAGATGTTTGGATGATTGAGCGCAGACGCCGCCCGCGCCTCCAAAAGAAACCGGTCCAACGCGCCTTGGTCGGTGGCCAGTGAAGCAGGCAGAAATTTTAACGCGACCTCGCGGCCCAGGGTCGTATCCTGTGCCTGATACACGACGCCCATTCCACCTTTGCCGAGTTGACTCTTGATTCGGTAATGCGAAATCGACTGTCCTATCATCACTTTCCAATCATACGAGATTGGTAACAGATCGCGGGGCCGACCAGACCAAAGCTGGGCCATCCAACCCACTGAGTCCATCCGCTTGGCGGGCCGATACAATCGAGAGCGAGGCTTGTTATGAAACCCAATCTGCAAGAAACCATTTCGCTGCTCACGCGCACTCCGGCTACCCTGAACGCGCTGCTGCGCGATTTGCCGGAAACCTGGACGCTGCGCAACGAAGGCGATGAGACATGGAGTGCGTTCGACGTCGTTGGGCATTTGATCCATGGCGAAAGCACGGACTGGATGCCCCGCATAAACACAATTCTCAAGTTTGGCGACAGTAAAACGTTTGTGCCATTTGATCGTTTCGCACAAGAACGGGAGAGCCAGGGCAAGTCGCTAGCGGAGCTGTTGGACGAATTTGCGCGGTTACGGACCGAAAATTTGGGAGAAATGCGCGGGTTGAATCTGCGCCCGGAAGATCTCGATCGGCGTGGACGCCATCCGGCGCTGGGCGAAGTTACGCTTTCCGAATTACTGGCAACCTGGGCCGTGCATGACTTAACCCATCTCCACCAGATCTCACGAGTGATGGCTCACCAATACCGGGACGGCGTCGGTCCGTGGAGCGAGTACCTCGGAGTGTTGAAGTGCGGCGGCCACGGGGCCTAGGGCTTTCGTGGTTCGGACACTCTTGTCCGACGCTTTTGATTTTTGCGTTCGTCCGTCAGAAGACGGGAACCGGCGGGTGTTCGTAAGGGCACTTTCGAACTTGAGTTTGGCTGTCGCTGTCGTGAACAAGATGCCGACGGTGGCGGCAGCATGCGACGAAATGATCCCGCCCGGACTCGACGAATCTCACGAATTCAAAGCCCGGCACGCGGCTAGCGGCGACTGCTACGTTGACAACTCAGGCCCACGCTCTCAGGCAACTGTTGCCAACATCCCGCCCTCCTGTCCTGCAAATGAGCCGGACCCGATCCGGGCAGCCCTTATTGTGGAAAATCGAAGCTAGACCAAATGCGAGGCTAGTCAGCGCTCTTAAACAGCACGACATCGCTCAGGTTCGACCCTCGCGACAAGGCCAGTTTTTTTCCATCCGGAGAAAAGTGGCAGTTCCAAATCACTCCCGAAGTGAAGTGCGTCACTTGCCGGTCGGGCCCGCTTCCAATGATGGTGCCCGCCCAAAGGTTGGGGGCGCCCGAGCGGAGATCGACAAACGCCAAAGAGCGGTTGTCGTTTGCCCAACATCCTTCTCTCACCGTGCTGTCGAAACTAGACGGGATCGCCAGCTCGCCTTCCTTCGTCCCGGTGTCAGCCGAAACGCTAACCGCCGACACCCTGCCATTGTTGCCGGGCGTGGCAAAGGCCACGTGTCTTCCGTCTGGAGACAAGTATGGCGGGCTGACCGACACTAAGTCGCTCAAGAGTGCAGGTTTTCCTCCCGCGACCGGCACGGAGTAGATATGAGACGTCCCATTTTCCACTTGTCCCCAATAGAAGACCTTCTCGCCAGACGCCGAACACCGGGGTATGAGCTCGCCGGGCCCGTTGGTCAATTTAGTTGTGGCACCGCCTTGCAGGTTCATCTTCCAGAGATGCGCAGTCCCATCGGAATCCGCGTAGTAGACAATGCTGCGGTTGTTATCACACACCGCCGGGTAGCCGTGGTAGAGGTGGTCGAAAGTCAGTTGATGCGAATTCGATCCATCTGCGCCGACCGTGAACAGGTCCCAATTGCCGGAATGGTTTCCGGAGTACACAATGCGGTCATCGGGAGCCCAGCTCATGCCATTCGACCCGTCCAGCCTGCCTGACGTCACCTGCTGAAGATTGTCGGGCGCATCGGCTGAAGCTACCCAAATGTCGCTGATCTGGTTACGCTGTGCCGCGGCAATCGTTTTTCCATCCACGGAAACCGCGACGGATTGGTAGGTGCTCAAATCGTTGGAGATTTGCCGCGGCTCGCCGCTGGGATATGGAACCAGCCACAGTTGTACCTCTCGGGCTGTTCTATCCTGGCCTGCGATGAGCAGGCCGCTACCATCCGGCAACCAGACGAAGTCCGCGAGCATTCGCCACCGTCGAAGCGGCATCGGCTTCTCCACGCCGGAAGCGACGTCGACTTCGACCAATCCGCTGATCTGGCCATTCGCGTCTTTGGTGTCGTTCTCCAACGCCGCGATGGTTTTGCCGTCCGGCGCCCAGCGCACGACTTGGTAGCTGCCAGTAGAAATCGATACTTTGCGTTTGCTGATCGCGTGCGCCTCAGAACCGTCCGCGTTCGCGACCATCAGGCTCACTTCTCCCGCCGTAACATCAAAGGAGGAAAACGCCATCTGCTTCCCGTCTGGAGAAAACGTAACTTCAGAAGAGACGTGCTCCAGCAATCTACGGGGCGAGCCGCCTAACGCCGGCACTTGGTAAACATCGCTGTTTATATCAACGGTATTCAGCAGGTTGTAGTCGAGAAAATTTCCATCGGGAGTGAATGTCACACCGGTGATGGTCGCGCTGGACGGCGGCACAATCTGCACAGCGCTGGCAGTTGCGACCTGCCGCACCCATAGGCTGAATTTCCCGCGCTGGTTTGAGATGTACGAAAGATAACGCGCGTCGGGCGATATTCGGGCCATGATCACATCGCCGCTGGATGTAAGGCTCGAGATCGTGGAGTGCTGGAACGCGGTGACAGCCAGTCCGTTGCGGAAAAATCCCCGGCTGTAGAAAATTCCGGTCGCCGTGAGTGCCAGCAGCAAAAGCACAATTCCAATCACCGCGAATTTTTTGGGCGAAGAAGTTTTTGTTCCAGCAGGTGAAGGCGTCGCATATTGCCGGCTCAACCCGGATGGGTCTACACCTGTCTCGTCCGACGGAACGAGGTTAACCGCCGAAGAATGTCCCGAGCCGGAATCCCGCTTCAATCGTTCCAGGTCTGCCCGCATCTCCGCAGCGGACTGGCATCGCAGCTTTGGGTCTTTCTCCAGTGCTTTATTGATCAGGTCCTCTAACTTTGCGGGTAGATCGGGATTCAGTCGAACCGGCGACGTGGGAGCGCGATTCAGGATGTTGTCGAAGATGACCCCGGAAGTGTCGCCACGAAACGGCAGCGCGCCGGTTGCCATTTCGTAAAGCACGACTCCGAAAGAAAAAAGGTCGGTGCGATGGTCAAGCTCTTTGCCGCGTACTTGTTCGGGCGACATATACGAAACCGTGCCGAGTGCAGAGCCCGGGCTCGTGAGGTGCGGGTTCTCCGTGACAGTTCGTTCCACCGCAACCTTGCTGGACGAACTCACGCCGACATTCATCTTCGCCAATCCGAAATCGAGGACCTTCGCGTGTCCGCGTTTGGTGACGAAGATATTCGCCGGCTTGATGTCGCGATGCACGATCCCTTCGCCGTGGGCCGCATCCAGCGCATCGGCAATTTCGATGCCGAGCGACAACAGCGATTCCGTATCGAGCGGCCTGCCCGCGATGCGGTGTTTCAATGTCAGGCCATCGAGAAACTCCATGACGATGAAGCTCTGGTCGCCGGCCTTGCCGATTTCGTAAATCGTGCAGATATTAGGGTGGTTCAACGCCGATGCAGCGCGAGCTTCCCGCCGGAATCGCTCTAGCGCTTGAGGGTCTTGCGCGACGTCGTCCGGCAGAAATTTCAGGGCCACGAAGCGGCCGAGTTCAGTGTCTTCCGCCTTGAAGACCACGCCCATGCCACCGCCGCCCAGCTTCTCGACAATCTTGTAGTGCGATATGGTTTGGCCAATCATGAGGGAACGCGATTAGGTTGTAATTCTGGGGCCCGGTTGGATAGAAGTCAACGGTAGCGAGGTTCCCGACGAGTTCGCTTAACTAAATTGTTCCACTGCGGCTGCCGCCCGCAGAGGAGCGTGTTGCGGCTGCTCTTCCAGCGTCGTTTCTTCCCACAACGACCGGTCTCTCAACAGTCGCGAAACCAGCGCCGTGTGCATGGCGTGCCCGGCACGGTCGGCTACGACACTGCCAAGGATTTGTTTCCCGAGAAGAGCGAGATCGCCGATCAGGTCGAGAACTTTATGCCGCACAAACTCATCCGGAAAGCGTAGTGGAGGATTCTCGACGCCGTCGCGGGTCAAGACCACGCAGTTGTCGCGCGAAGCACCGCGAATCAATCCCATGTTCCGCATCGCCTGCTCGTCTTCGCGGGAACCGAATGTTCTCGCTGCGGCGATGTCTTCCAGATATCCGCCGTCAGTCAGGTTCAGGGCAAAATCTTCCCGTCCAATGAGCGGATGCGGGAAGTTGATGCTGTACGAAACCGAATAAGTGTCGCCGGGATAAACGCCGATAAACTTGTTGCCTTCCCGCAGCTCAACATCGCGCAGAATCCTGAGATACGTGCGTGCCCGGCGCTGAGCCTTTACTCCCGCTTCGCGAATCAGCTGAACGAAAGGCAAAGCGCTGCCATCCAGAATCGGAAGCTCTAGATTATCGAGTTCCACAAATGCGTTGTCGATGCCAGTGCCGACCAGTGCGGAAAGCAGGTGCTCCGTGGTTGAAATCAGAACGCCCTTCTTCATCAGGCTGGTGGCATAGCTGACACGGGCGACGTTGCGGCCGATCGCCTCAACTTCAAAACCATCGAGATCGGTGCGGCGAAAGACTACGCCGGTACCGGGCGGCGCGGGAAGGATGCGCAGTGTTACCGGCGCGCCGCTGTGCAGGCCGACTCCGCTACACTCCACCGCAGTGCGGATTGTCTGTTCTGATCTCAATACACACTTGTTGCTGGAATGTGAATAGATTACAGGCTGCTCAGAAATACTGTATGTGTCAAATTAGACACACTTATTGGCGGAAAAGTAACTGATTGACGGGTTCTAGCGGGACGGCAATTTGCTGGGGATTTGCACATCAAACATGCTTTCTTTCAACCCCCGGTTGTAGGAAACGCCGTTTAGGAATCGCTGATTGGAGATGTCGCCGTTGTAATAGCGCGAAGTACTAAAAGGAGTCATGATGCCCTGCACCGGGCGGTAATTGTCCCAAACTTCTTCTTCGATGTTTCGTTGCTTATCTTTAGGATCGCGCCAGCTGAAACTCTTCTTCAGGGGCAGATGTGTCTTGATATCCAGATAAAGCGTCACGCCCTGATTGCGCTCATTCAAGATCGAGACTTGATCCGCGGGTTTTTGCGCGGCCACAGTCGTGCCTTCGTAAAAAAACGCAACCTTCGGAGAACCGATCCACTTACGCAACACCCAATCGAGGGAATATTCGCGGCGGCGCAGGTAGTCGCTCAGGTCTTTTTCCTCAACGCTCTTTGCACCCTTATATGTAACTTCGTATCCCGCGTCACCGCTGTAAACATAGGAAACATCCCGCTGCTTCGTCAGTTCCACGCGCTCTTTGTCCGGAAATTCGTAAAAGCGCCAGAACAAAACTCCAACGCTATTCGGTGTGCCTAAATGAAAGCTGTAGGTTCGCCCTTCCTGCTGAACGTCGTGAACGCTCAGATAGGCCTCTCCGCCCAGAGCCTGGACGGCGCTGTCGATCAAAGCTCGCGCCTTCGCGGAATTCTGCTGGTCAACCGGAGGATTCGATTGCGGACTGGTCGCCGCGGGCGGCGGGGCGTCTTGCGCCGCGGACAAGCCGATCAGCAATGCGATTAGGAAAAGTCGATACATGCAATTCGGTTAGACGCTAGTTAGGCCGCCATAGCTGCCCCGCTGCGAATTTCAATCAAGCGGCCTCCGTCAACCCACCAGCACTGCGCCGCCATTTACGTTGAAAATCTCACCGGTCACAAATCCGGCATGCGGAGTGCACAGAAACAGGATCGGCCCGGCGATCTCTTCCGGTTTGCCTACGCGCCCGAGCGGAATCGTGCCGAAAATCGCGTCCCGTGTAGGTGCATCATTCAGCGCTGGCTCGGACATATCGGTATGCACCCATCCCGGCGCAACACAGTTCACATAGATTCCGTCGCGGGCCAGTTCCGATGACAAGCCTTTGACCATGCTGATCAGCGCGCCCTTACTCGCCGCGTAGTCGCAATGGAAGGCCTCGCCGCGCTGCCCCGCCGTCGAACTGACAATGACGATGTGCCCGGTGCCGCGCTTCTGCTTCTTGATCTGTGCGACCGAATGTTTGATAAGGGAAAATACGCTGTCAAGATTGATCGCCATCGTATTGCGCCATTGCTCGTCGCTCATCCCGCTGATCGGAGCGTCTTGCGGCGGCCAGATTCCGTGGTTCGCCACCATGATGTCGAGTCCGCCAAACCGCTTCACAGCTTCATCCACAAGCTTGCCGGCGGTTTGGGTCCCCGACAAATTGCAGGCCACGGCGGCGCATCGCTCCGCGCCCAATTCCTTCACCAAAGCATCGGCCGCATCTTTGGCTTTTTCGTAATTGAACAGAACTTTCGCCCCTGCGGCGATGAACATGCGAACTGCCGCTGCGCCGATTCCCCGCGACCCGCCGGTGATGAGAGCGACTTTCCCCTCTAAAGACAATGAAATGGACATGTCATAGTGTCGCCTTCTTGAGGCCAAAGTTTCAAGTTTTCAGCGACGCGATTATCGAGAGATTTATTGGAGAGTGGACGGCGATCGTTCCGCCTTCAACGCGCGAGTCAAAATACGCACGAGCATGCCGTCGTAGCGCAGTCCGCTAAGCTTGCCAATTTCGCCAAGCGCCTGCTCCGGATTGCGCGACATGGAAAATGACCTGTCCCCAGTCAGGTTCGCATACGCATCGGCCACGGCGATGATGCGCGACCATAGAGGAATTTCTTCCCCGCGCAGCCCGGCCGGATAGCCGCTTCCGTCAAACGCTTCGTGGTGATGTTCGATCGCCTTCTGCAACTGATCGCTGTCGGGAATCGTGCTCACCACTGCCGACCCGGCGTGAACGTGCGTGCGCAGCAACTCCTGCTCCTGTTCGGAAAGCGCGCCCGCCTTGTTGAGGATGCGCTCGGGAACGAAAATCTTACCCACATCGTGGACCCGCGCCACGTAGTCGATGCCTGCAATCTCTTCCGCCGTCATGTTCAGCGCTCGCGCCATGATCTCGCTGTAGCGGGCCACGATTTCGCCGTGCCCCGATCCATTCAATTCGCGGAGCTCGGCCGCGTGAGTGAGAGACTCGATCGACTCGCGCAACACATGAACATTGCATTCGTCCCCGCCGCTCAACTTCCTGAGAGTGGCCGTCAGCTCTTCCAAATGTTCAGGCCCAGCATGGTCGCGCTGCAGAAATTTATCGATATAGCCTGAGATCAGTTGCCGCTGCACAACACCGGTTTCATCCTCGGCAAACTGGTCGGCGGTCGAAACCCTGTCACCGCCGGCATGTTTCGAGACATACATCCCGGCATCGGCCACGCGAATAATGCTTTCGCCAGAGAATCCATGCACTGGAAAGCTGGCCACGCCGAAACTGCCGGTGATGTGGTGCTCGTTCAGCATGGGATCGCTGGCCATCCACAGGCGCAATCGTTCCGCCAGAATCTGAGCCTGTTCCGCGCCGGTTTCCGGCATCAGTATGATGAATTCGTCTCCGCCGTATCGCGCCACGATATTCGATTGCCGGCATTTTTGTTCCAGCAGGCGGCCCACGCGCGCGAGGACGAGATCCCCTTCCAGGTGCCCGAGACTGTCGTTAACTTCTTTGAATTTATCGAGATCGATCAGCACAACCGAGAACGGACGCCCGGAGCGGGAAGCGCGCTTCCACTCTGAAGACAGCGACTCCAGAAAGAAACGCCGCGTCTTGATGCCGGTGAGCCCGTCGGTGATCGATTGCTGTTGCAATTTCTGGAAGACGAAGGAATTGTGCAGGGCGGTCGCCAACAGATCGGCGAGCGTGTTCATGATCAACCGGTCCTGCGGTACGAATGCGTTTTCGTTGAGGCTCTCTACATTGAGGACTCCCAGCAACGTCTCGCCATAGCTGATCGGGATGCACAACACCGCCCGGGCATTTTCCATCACTCCCTGCAATTGGCCGCGCGCGGAATTTTGCACCAAGGCAGTCTCGCCAGTTCTCGCAACGCGCCCGACAATGCCGGTTCCCAGCGGGATCCGGCGGCCCAATGTCTTGGCGGTCACCCCCGCTTCCGCCTTGATCTCGATATCTTTCGTCGCGTAATCGAGGATCCCAATGCCAATGTGATCAAAATTGAAGTTCTTCTGGATGTGTCCGACGATCTCGGCCATCATCTGCTCGGCATCTTCACTGGAAATTGCAGTTTTCGAAACGCTATTCAGGAAGGCCATCTGCCGCGACCGCCGCTGTTCTCCCGCAAACAAGCGCGCATTTTCGATCGCAACCGAAACCTGGCCCGCGGCCGTCTGCATCACTTCCAGATCGCGCTCTTCGAAGGCATACTCGCGGTCGGTGCTCAACGCCACCATCACTCCGGCGGGCCTGCCCCCCAGCATAATCGGCACGCCGCAAAAACTTTGCTCCGGACGCGGGGGTACATGTGAAACCGCCAGCCGCTCTCTAACCTTTTCCAGATCAGAGCGGATCAGCAACGGCTGCCCAGAGCGCACGATGAATTCCGGCAAAGCGTTTTCAAGGTTGCGCGACCGCTTGGAGAGCGCTTCCCCGCGGGCGATCTCCAATTCAAATTGAAGATGATCGCCTTCCTGGAAAGCTACATAAAACTCGCTGGTATCGAAGATTTGTCCAAGCTCTTTGTGGACGGTCAGTAACACTTCGTCCTGATCGAGACGCGAGCTGATAGCCTGCCCGATTTGCGTGAGCAACTCGTATTCTTTCGTCCGCCGTTGTGCGTCATGCATCACCACGTAGTTTTCCAGCGTGAGCCCGATCTGCAACGACAGTCCGATCAGCAAGCGTAAATTGGACGAACCAAATACCCGCCTCTCGGCATGCGGAAACAACACAACCCCAAAATTGTGCTCGCGGGTTTGCAGGCTGACGGCGGTGAGGTTACGGATACCTTCTTCCGCCAACACCTGACGGAACTGCTCGAATCTGCCCCCCGGAAAAGCCGGAAGCGGTTCCGTCATCTCTGGCACGTTGTAGAAAGTGACGAATCCGCCCCGCCTATAGGCCAGTTCGGAAACATATTCTCCTGCGCCGCTGGACTCCATCTTCGCCATGAACTTTGGCGAAAACCCTTCCTGCACCGACGGCAAAAGCGGCCGCCAGCGATCGGAAAAGCAAATCATCGCTCGATCCGCCGGCAAAGGCGCAAGCAATCGAGTCAGCACTTTCTGCATGTTGGGTTCGAGATCGGACGCTGCCAACAGCCGCGCTGGATCAACGCCCAGGGTCGAAAATGCGAGCGCATTCTCCTGCACCGCGTTGCGTTCATTCTCAAAAAGCACCATCACCATGGCGATGCCCAAGAGCATCTGCGGCAATGGCCCCAGCAAATTACCCAGCGCTCCAAACAGTTCTACGAATGGCCCGTGCAGTTGACCAAATGCCAACAGCACCGCCCAGCACGCCAGCGAGATGGCAAGGATGCTATACGCCAGAGAATTTTTGCGGTGTCCGTGGCGGTAAAAATAGAAAGACGCATACAAGAGCACGATGCCGAGCGCGGCTTCCACCCGTAGATAAGGCCCAGTGGCAAGTTGCGGATGAAAAACCCCGTTGACCACACGGATGTGAACATTCCAATACGCGAGCGCGGCCCCTAATATGCCTAAAACAATCTCCGGTGCGTTGAGCCGGAACGGTTGGCGGGGCGAAGCCCCGGTTCCCCGTCGCATCAACCGGGTGGATACAAAAATACACAGCGCCATCGCCACCAGCAGCAACGATCCTAGAAACGCTGCCCCGGCCGAAGGCCCGCGATAAACCGACCATGCGTCCACCAGGTAGTGCAAAGTGTAAGCCGCCCAGCCCAACTGCCACGCGCGGAAATATAACTGGCGGCTTTGCTCATAGAGATACGTGAAGACAAGGAACAGCAGCAGGGCCACAACGCCTGGAACCAGCACCATGCTGATGACAATTTCATTCATTCCGTCGCCCAGCTCTCCCTACAGACCGTTTGAGTGTTTGTTAATGTTTTCATAGACGACTTCGCAACACAACACTTTTCGGGTCGGTATAGGAATCGAGCGGAATGGCCAGTTCGCGCAGCGTCATGGCCTCTCCGTAACGAACTTCGCGAACTCGCCGCAGGCCTCTCGATCGTCATTTCCCGCATCTCGACAACTTGACGCTTGTTTCTTCCCGCCCGTAACCTGATTCAGAGTTACCACGGATTTACCAATCCCAAATGTCTTCAGCGCCAGACGCATCGTCCAGACCTCGAGTTCGATTCGCACCTTCGCCAACCGGTTATCTCCATGTCGGCGGAGCGCGTACCGCTTTGTTCAACTGGCTGTTCGCCCGCAGCACTGGAGGCACGCTGATCCTGCGGATCGAAGACACCGATCTTGAACGTTCCAGCGAGGAGATGGTGGAAGGAATTCTCCAGGGCATGCGCTGGCTCGGCCTCGATTGGGATGAGGGCCCTTACTACCAGACCAAACGCACCGGGCTGTACAAATCAGCGGGTGCGAAACTAGTCGAATCCGGGCACGGATACTACTGCTTCTGCACGAAAGAGCAACTTGATCAGCGCCGCACCGCCGCCACCGCGGAAGGCCGTTCGCCACGGTATGACGGTGTCTGCCGAAGATTGCCATCGGATGAGATCGCGCGCCGCCGCGCCGCAGGCGATCCTGCCGCCGTTCGTTTTGCTGTCCCCGAATCGGGCACCACAGCCTTCAACGACGCCGTCTTCGGACGTGTCGAGTTCGCCAACACCGAGTTGGAAGACTTTGTACTTCTCCGGTCTGACGGCAGCCCCACCTACCATCTAAGCGTTGTGGCCGACGACGTGGACATGCAAATCTCCCATGTCATTCGCGGCGCCGACCATATTTCGAATACGCCAAAGCAGGTTTTGATCTACCAAGCGCTCGGATCCCCGTTGCCGACGTTCGCTCACGTTCCGCTCATTCTCGGCCCCGACAAAACCCGGCTCAGCAAGCGGCACGGGGCTACCAGCGTAATTTCCTATCGTGATCTGGGCATCGTGCCCGAAGCCTTCCGGAATTTTCTCGCGACCCTCGGCTGGACTCCGCCCGAAGGCACCCCAGAGATCGTGCGGGACGAAGAAATGATCCGCCTTTTCAGCCTGAGCGGAATCTCCCGTTCCAATGCGGTTTTCGATAATGACAAGCTGGCCTGGTTCAACACGGAATACATCCGCGCCTACCCTGCGGAAAAATTGCTGCCGCTGGTCGAAGAAGAATGGAAAGCCGCAGGCATGCAGGCGACAGCGCTCGACAACGCTAAAATTCTTCAAACGATCGACTTGCTCAAGCCGCGCGCTCGCAATCTTAAAGACTTTGCCACATCGTTTCG
Source organism: Terriglobia bacterium (assembly GCA_963771505.1). Taxonomy (GTDB): domain Bacteria; phylum Acidobacteriota; class Terriglobia; order Terriglobales; family Acidobacteriaceae; genus JAJPHW01. Next base: position 1,005,281 of record CAVYTO010000001.1, on the reverse strand, counting down.
CGCCTTCTTCACCGACGATTTTCAGCCGGACCCTGCCGCCGTAGAAAAGTTCCTGAAAGACGAAAACATTCGCAAGCTGCTGAATGCTCTCGGCGGACGCTACGAGGCTGACACCGATTTCTCTGAAGCCCAGACCGAGAAGCTGCTGCGGGACCTGGCGGCGGAAAAAGGAATCAAGGCGGGAGCGCTCATCAACGGTGCTCGCGTCGCCCTTACCGGACAAGGCGTAGCCCCGAGCCTGTTCTCCGTGATGATGGCGTTAGGAAAAGACAAAACGATTAAACGTTTGGCTGCCGCCTGATTTAGCTATGAACGTGCGGGCTTTGCCCGGGATTCTTCTTCGCCGCGGGCGGCGACTTCAGCACCCTCACTTCGAATGCCACCGGCAACTGCTTCGGCGGGTAACAGGAGGCGTTATCGCAAGCCTGATATTTGAGCTGTCCCCGAAATTCGTATTTTCCCGGCAACACGGTCGACAGCAGATGTAATCCGACCGTGATGTCAAACGACCCGCTGTAGACGCTCAATTTCTCGTCCGGAGCGAAAGAGAAACTCATCGCTTCGCCGGTCGGATAGCCGATCCTGCGCACAACGATGTCTGTAGGAACATCCAGTTTGAGCGCAGTCGGAATCAAATATTCTTCCGTCGGCGTGTTTGAGTTGATATGAAACCCATCGCCCACTTTGAAGTGCAGCGTCAGCGACGATTCCTTGCCCTTTACGATGTCAGTTAACTGAGCCGGTGCCATCGTCACCGACGGCGCTTTCTTGCCGGGAATATCGTCAGTCGCTTCCTGGGCAAACGCGCCAGCGCAAAATACAAGCAACGAAATCACTGACGCTGTGGCAACTCGCGATTTTGCGCCCATGATCTCCACCCTGAACTATTCCCCGCTCGCTGGCGTGGTGCCAACCGCCCGCTTTACGTTGTCTTCAATTTCACTTCGGCTGATCAATCCAAACATCTTGTTGAGAATCTTTCCGTCGCGATCAAGATACAGCGTCTCCGGCAAGAATTGCACCCCGCCGTAAGCATTGGCAATATTCTCGCGGTCCGCATCCTTGCCGACCAGAATCGGATAGTCAACGTGCATGTCGGCAGCAAATTTCGAGATTTCTTTCGGGTCGGCATCGTCCATGGCCACGCCCACTACCTGAAGCCCCTGCGGGCCATATTCCTTTTGCAGCTCCACAAACCATGGCATTTCAATCTTGCAGGGTTCGCACCAGGTGGCCCAAAAATTCAACAGCACGGCCTTGCCGCGAAAGTCCGATAGCTTCGCCGGTTTGCCATCGAGAGTAACCAACGAAAAATCTGGCGCGAGTTTCCCTTTCGCCGCGGTCGCTGACGATTCCGGCAGCCCCGCCCGGCGCCGCGCCACATGTATTCCTGCAAATAGCATGACCGCTACAATCAGGCCGACTACCACGATCACAATTGGATTGCGTTTCACAGCCAACTCCTTACAGAACGAATCTGCGCAACGAAGAAAAGTAGTTCGCGATCATCGTAAATCTTCCCATCACGAGCAACGTTCCCAACGCCACCAATAGCACTCCGCTGGCGACTTCCAGGGCGTGCATGTGGAATTTGAAGCGATTATAAAACTTCAGAAAGCGCTCAATCAGGAGCGATGTCACCAGGAACGGCACCGCCAGGCCAAGCGAGTAAACGGCCAGCAGCAGAATGCCCTTCACCACAGAATCCTGCTCTGCGGCAAAGCCGAGAATCACCGCCAGAATCGGCCCCACGCAAGGCGTCCAGCCGAAAGCAAAGGCGAAGCCGATCGCAAACGCTCCCCACGCCGTGCTGCCGCCCTTCACCCCATGCAGACGCTTATCCGCCAGCAACGCGTTGATGCGAAACACTCCGGCCAGATGCAGGCCAAAAATAATGATGACAACGCCTGCGATTTGCGCCAGCACCGAGCGATAACGCGCCAGCAATTGCCCTACCTCGGTGGAGATCGCACCCAGCGTGATGAATACAATGCTGAAACCGAGAATGAACGACGCCGAGTTAAGCAGGATTTTGCTTTGCAGCGAACCGGTCGGCTGCTTCAACTCGTCGACGCCCGCGCCCGAGATCAGCGACACGTATCCCGGAACCAGCGGCAGGACGCAGGGCGACAGGAACGATACCAGCCCTGCTACAAACGCGGCGATGGGAAGCGGGAGGTTGGTCATCCGAATTTATTCTACCTTGCTCAAAGATGTCTAATGCCTTAAATAAGTTACAAACCGCGCAGATCTACCGCTCGTGTACTTCCTGCAAACGCCCGGTTTTCACGTCGTACACGAACCCGCGCACCGGGATGTCTTTCGGAATCCAGGGGTGAGACTTCACTTTTCGAATTTGGGCACGAACATTCTCCTCTAAATTGTCGAATGCGTGAAACGGCAGCGGCTCCTCTAGAAGAGGACCCATTTTTTTACGCAACTCGGCCTGTAATTCCGACTCGTCCTTCTTTAATAAGCCGCAATCGGTGTGATTGATGATCACAAACTCTTCCGTTCCGAGCAGATGATGCGAGACCACCAGCGACCGGATCGCATCTTCCGTCGCGATTCCCCCGGCATTGCGGATCATGTGCGCATCCCCCAGACGGACGCCCATGCACATTTCAAAAAGGATGCGCGAGTCCATGCAAGCGAGGATGGCAAGCTTACGCTTCGGCCGCACCGCAAGGCTGGCAAAATCAAAATGACTGGCGAAATCCCGATTCGCCCGGATTAATTCGTCGGTAACTGACAAGGATTCCCTCCGTTGGTGAAGTTTTATTCCCGCTACAATCGCTCTCGTGGCCGGACCCAATCTTGACGACACTATTGTAGCGGTCGCGACCCCTCCGGGTCGCGGCGGCATCGGGATCGTGCGTCTCGCCGGGTCCGAAGCTCGCGCCATTGCTTCACCCATGCTCCGGCTGAAAACCGATATGCAGCCGGGGCGGGCCGTGTTCGGGGAACTGGTCATCCCCACAAGCTCGCAGACGACAACCGTCGAGCGCATAGACGAAGTCGTCGTCACGTTCTTCGCAAAACCACATTCCTACACCACGGACGACGTCGTCGAAATCGCCGCCCACGGGTCGCCCGTCGTTCTCCGCTACATTGTGGACCTGGCACTCGCCGCTGGCGCACGCCTCGCCGAACCCGGGGAATTCACCATGCGGGCGTTTCTCAACGGGCGCATCGATCTCACTCAAGCAGAAGCCGTGCGCGACTTGATCGAATCGCAGACGTTGTATCAGGCGCAAGTCGCCGCGCAGCAGCTTGGTGGCGCGTTGTCACGCCGCTTGGCTCCGACTAAGCAGTTGCTCGTGGAATTGATTGCGACTATGGAGGCAGGAATCGACTTCGCGGAAGATGACATCTCCGTTCTCCCCGCCGCAGAAATCCTCAACCAGATCGCAGCAGTCCGCCAGCCGCTTGAGCAAATGGCCGGTTCCTTCACCTACGGCCAAATCGTCCATCAAGGCTTGACGCTGGCCGTTGTCGGATACCCTAACGTCGGCAAATCCAGCTTATTCAACCGCTTGGTCGAGCGCGATCGCGCCATTGTCACTGCCACGCCCGGAACGACTCGCGACCTGGTCAGCGAAGTGGTCGCCATCGACGGCATTCCAATTCGCCTCGTCGACACGGCCGGAATTCGGTTGGCGGCCGATGAAGCCGAATCGATCGGTATTCAAAAATCGAGGGAAGCAATCGCCGACGCCGATCTTGTACTGCTCGTGCTCGACGCATCCCGTCCGCTAACCGAAGTAGACGAGGAGTTGACCTCGTTACTGACTGGCCGAAAATTCATTGCCGTTGCCAATAAAGCAGATCTCGCAGATTCGCATCCAACCACAAAAGAAGTCCTGCGCACGTCCGCGCTGCTCGGCACGGGAATCCCCGAACTTCGCCGTGAAATTCTGCGGATTGCCGGGGCGGGCACGGCTTCCGAACCGGGTTTTCTCACCAACTGCCGCCATCAAGCGCTGGTCTCGCAGTCGATTTCAGCGTTGGACGCAGCCGCCAATGCCGTCACCGGCCACATTCCCCACGAGATGGTTCTGCTCGATCTTTACAGCGCTCTGCGTCCACTGGACGAAATCACCGGCGCAACTACCAGCGACGACATCCTGAACCTGATCTTCAGCCGCTTCTGCATCGGAAAGTAAAACACTCCTCTCTCATCTGGTGGCAAACGGTGCTCCGGTTCGACTAGACTTTATTGTTTCCGCTTCAGATTAAAGCCTTTCGCAGGAGTCACAATGCGTTTCTGGATCGCTATCGTCATTTCCGCTTTCGCTTGCCCGGCCTTGGCGCAGAGCCAGCTCCCGACCGACGACCCTTACCATTTCGTAACGGCTCGGCTGGAATCATTGATCGTGATGCCGGTGGCGGACTGGCGAACGCACGCTGACGTTGCGCACCCAGAAGACGTTGCATTGGATGACTCCGGTTGGGAGGCATTTTCGGCCGGGTCGCAATGGTCGAACGGATCGCGGGTCTTTCGCCGTCGAATCGAGCTTCCCGAAAGCGCTAACGGCTATCCGTTAAGCGGCGCCACTGTAAAACTGGATGTCCGCTTCGACTTCGATTGGAACAATAAGGGCCCGGTCACGATTGCCACATTCTCCAACGGCGGCATGATTTCGCGCGGGGACGATGACATGCAGCAGCCCGTCCCGCTCACCACCAACGCCCGCCCAGGCCAGACCTTTAACATTGCGATCCGAATCGATTCGCCGGATATCGTGGTCCACATGCACCATGCGCGACTTTGCATCGAGCCGCCCGCCGGCCACGTCGACCCGGCCCTCTTAAGAACGGAAATCATTGCCGCGCAGCCGATGATCGCTGCTTACGATCGAGGGCGCGCCGAACGAGAAGCCCTGCTTGATTCTGCGGTGAAAGCGATCGATTTCGCGGCGCTTGATGCAAAGAATTTTGCCGCCTTCGACTCGTCTTTACACACGGCGCAAACGAAACTACAGGCGCTTAATCCCTATCTCAAGCAGTTCACGATCCGGGCCGTGGGCAACTCGCACATCGACATGGCGTGGCTTTGGCCGTGGACTGAAACTGTCGAAGTTGTCCGCAACACATTCCAGAGCGTGCTGGACTTGATGAATGAGTATCCCGACCTGAAATTCACCATGTCGTCGGCGCGAACTTACGAGTGGATGCAGGAAAAGTATCCGTATCTCTTCGATCAGATTCGGCAGCGAGTGAAGGAAGGCCGATGGGAAGTGATCGGCGGGATGTGGGTCGAGCCGGATTTGAATATGCCAGACGGAGAGTCGTTAGTCCGGCAAATTCTGGTCGGCAAAAACTATTTCCGCAAAAATTTCGGGGCGGATATCCACATCGGTTGGAACCCTGATTCCTTCGGCTACAACTGGCAACTGCCGCAAATCTATAAAAAGGCCGGCATCGACTATTTCGTGACCAGCAAGCTGCTGTGGGCCACGGACTACACGAAATTCCCATACCGGCTGTTCTATTGGCAGGCCCCGGACGGCAGCAAGCTGCTGACTTATTTTCCGCACGAATACGCGAATGACTTCAACGCGGAACAGGCGGCGAAAGATCTGGCAGCATACGCGCCAATGATCTACGGCAAAGACCTGGAAAAAAACCCGTCGCCCGACATGTTGTATCTGTTCGGTATCGGCGACCACGGCGGTGGCCCGACGCGAACAATGCTAGACACTGCGGACAAGCTTCGCGCTCCGGACACTGTGTTTCCGAAAATCGAGTTCACAACCGCGAAGCAATTTTTCGCTGAAATCCAGGACGAGTTACCGAAGCTCGACGTGCCCACGTGGAACGACGAACTCTACTTCGAATATCACCGCGGCGTTTTCACAACGCAATCCGACACCAAACAACGGATTCGCCATGACGAAGAAGCCATGCTCGATGCCGAGAAGTTTTCGTCGCTCGCGTCCTTGTTCGGCCGTGCCTATGACCACGAAGCTCTTCAGGCCGATTGGAAGAACCTTCTCTTCGACCACTTTCACGACGTAATGCCCGGCTCTGGCTTGGCAGTCAATTACCTCGAAGCCAAGCGCAATTTAGAAGATGTCGACCGCTCCGCGCAGCTCATCACAGAAGCGGCGCAGCATGAGATCGCCTCTCACATCAAGACAGCGGGCTTGGGCGTACCCGTGGTGGTGTTCAATTCCCTCTCGTGGCCGCGGCACCAAGTAACAGAGATCGCAGTGCAGATGCCTTCGGCCGCCCCGTCCGTTGCAGTCTTCGATTCGAAAGGGCGATCGGTGCTGTCGCAATTGCTTTCAGTCGATAAAGTTACTCATCGTGTCCGCCTGCTGATTCTCGCCGACGTTCCATCCTTGGGATACGCGACGTATTTCGTGCGGGCGAGAGGCAAAGCTCCTGTGTCAGAAACGAAACAGAATGCAGTAGGCGCGACAGACTTGACCATGGATAACGGCCTCGTCCATCTCGAAATCGACGGAAAGTCCGGTTGCGTGGTCGCATTGAACAATCCCGCCGACAAGCAGGCGGCGTTTGCGCCGGCGGAAACCGACACTGGCGGCCCGCGCACTTATGCTTGCGGCGCGCTCCTTCAGGCCTTCTACGACAAGCCCAAGCGGTGGGACGCCTGGAACATCGACGCCGACTTCGAGAAGCAGCATTGGGACATCGACACCGCCGATTCCGTTTCGCTGATTGAAGGCGGCCCGCTGCGCTCAATAATTCGCGTGAAGAAGCATTTTCAGAATTCGACGTTCATTCAGGACTTCACCATGTATGCCGCGTCGGCCCGAGTCGATATCCGCATGCAGGTGGAGTGGCACGAAAAGCATATTCTCTTGAAAGCCACTTTCCCCGTGAGCGTGCACAGTGACAAAGCAACGTTTGAAATTCCTTACGGATCCATCGAACGCGCGACCACGCGCAACACACCGGCGGAGCAGGCCAAGTTCGAAGTTCCCGCGCTGCGCTGGGCCGACCTTTCCGACAACAAGCACGGCTTCAGCCTGTTAAATGACAGCAAGTACGGTTACGATGTGCGCGGAAATGTTTTGCGCATCTCTTTACTGCGATCGCCCGAATGGCCCGACCCGCAAGCAGATGAAGGCCACCATGAATTCACTATTTCCATGTTTCCTCATTCCGGAACGTGGAAAGACGCTATGACGGTGCGCAAAGGCTACGAACTCAATTACCCTCTGCATGCCGCCTTCTCGCAGGCCCATGATGGCAGCCTTCCGCCCGAGCAGTCGCTGATTTCTGTGGACGGCGACAACGTTGTTGTGACGGCTGTGAAGCACGAGGAAGATGGCGACGGCATGATCGTCAGAATGTACGAATGGGCGGGAAAATCGGCGACCGTCAAAGTTCATCTCGCCCCCGGCAACGTCACTTCGGCCTCGGAAACGAATCTCATGGAAAGCCCTTCCGGCGATTTAACGCTGGATCATGGATCGATCGCGGTGCCGATCAAGCCTTTTGAAATTAAGACAATCAGAATCGCTGCTCCCCGCTGAAATTCGGGCGAAAGGACTCGCGTCATGGGAACTGCCCGTCCGTTGTTCATCCCGGTGATTCTGGGCACCACAAGAATTGGCCGGATGAGTCTCCACGCAACTCGGATCGTCACCGGCGAATTGGCCAAGTGCGCCGGAGTCGAGACCGAATTGATCGATATCGCCAACATTCCGCTGCCCACCAACGATGCGGGCGAGGCCATCAAGAATGCTGACTTCTCCGCCAAGATGAACCGGGCGGATGCGCTGGTCGTCGTTGCGCCGGAATACAACCACGGCTATCCCGGTCTTTTGAAACACGTTCTCGATAGTTGCCTGGAAGAATATATCCATAAAGCAGTAGGGATCGTGGGTGTTTCATCTGGGCCGTTCGGCGGCTCTCGAGTTATTGAGAACCTGCTGCCTGTCATGCGCGAGTTAGGGCTGGTCACGATTTTTTGGGATGTAAATTTCTCCAGCGTGCAAACCGCATTTTCGAAAGGTGGCGAGCTGGTCGATCAATCGTTTATCCGGCGCATCGACAAGTTCCTGAAAGAACTTATCTGGATGGCCCAAACGTTGCGACACGGCCGCGAGCAGATAGCTCTAAGTTAATTTGAGGAAAGCGACATGATCTGTCCAAAGTGTGGGGCAACAATGAATCATCACTCCGACAAAGTTGTCGATGTCAAAGATCTCCAACATCGGGACGGGCGCGATGTTTCATTCCGCGAGATCGTTGAAGAGTTCTACAGCTGCCCCAATTGCGGCTACTGCGCTTCGCTCCAGGCCGCGAAGCTTTAGCAACTAGCCGCGCTCGAACGCGTGTTTCTTCTCCAACTCTTCCAAAGCCGCCTGGGCCTCAACCTCAAACCGTGCGCTTTGGTTCATCAACGCAGGCAACGCGGTCGCATATCCTCCACTCAGCGTGAATAGGCTGCCCATGGCGAGCTTTCCCGCTTCCTGTACAACCTGGTCAACCGTCATTTGTACATATGCCGCTTCGGTCGGGTCCGCGATCCATACTTTCCCGCCGGTGATGCGGGTCTGCCAGAAAACTTTGCGTTCGATGAGCTTGGAAACATCTTCGGGCTCAGCCTTGCCGAACACCCACTGGCCCCGTTTGAAATCGTAATGGCGGCTGGAAAAATGAATGGGCACCAGCTTTCCCGACTTCACAAATTCCACTTGCCGCTTGTCCACTTCTTTGCGCAGCGAGTTGATGATCGGCGATTCCGCGTCTTTCGGTTCGAGCGACGGCAACACCTCGCGCAGCGTCTCGGAAAGGTTCACCGCGACTGGAGCGTGCAACGCTTCGCCCGGTTTACTCTCCAGCTTGATGTCGGCGTGGACAACATTGAAATCCGCTCCGGAAGTCGACCGGTGGAACGGCCACTTAATCTCGAAAGATAGCGGCAGCCCGCGTAGGGTAATGTAAATTTTCTTTTCTGTGCCGCTCTGGTTTTCAGTCGCGTCGGTCATTCAATCATTCCTTTTTCATCCCAAGTGGATCAGCAACGCCGTCCATAGTATGGCGGTAGAGGTCGAAGAGCAATGCTAGCAGCTTCAGTCTTCCACTTTTCGAACTGACGACCTGAAGATGCGCCAAATCGGAGCGATTTTATCCACGCCTAGACCACTTGTTTAACAACTCGATTCCCCATCAGCGCAGCCGCCGTGCGAAACGTATTTGCATGGGCTTGGGCGGTCAGCTCGATCGGCTCGGAGTATCCTCCGCCCAACGTCACCACCAAGGGCACGCCAATGTCGCGAACGGAGTTGACGACCATCCGGTCGCGTTCGTTCAGTCCTTCGTGAGTGAGAGCAAGATGGCCGAGCCGGTCCGACGCCAGTCCATCCACTCCGGCTTGATAGAAAACGATGTCGGGACGATGCGCCAGCGCCTTCGGCAAAGCCTGCGCCAAGGCCGACAAATATTCCTCATCGCCGGTTCCCGCGTCCAGTTCGACGTCAAGCGTGCTTTTTTGCTTTCGCAGCGGAAAATTCGCATTGCAGTGCATTGAGAATGTAAAGACATCCCGATCGTCCTGAAAGATGACTGCGGTCCCGTCGCCCTGATGAACGTCGAGATCGATCACAGCCGCGTGTTTGATCGACAATTTCGTTCTCAGGTCCGCAATCGCGATCGCGATGTCGTTAAACACGCAGAATCCCGACCCCTCGGCGACAAATGCGTGATGGGTGCCTCCAGCCAGCGTACCTCCCCATCCCGTGCGGAGCGCGGTTTCGGTCGCGGCCAAAGTCGCGCCTACCGACGCCAGCGTGCGCTCGACGAGTTGTTCTGACCAGGGAAATCCAATCTTCCGAATGGCGTTTGGTGCAAGCTCTCCGCGGATGAACGCCTGCACGTAATCATGATCATGGATAAGCTCAACGACCCGCGGACTGGCCAGCGGCCCTGGTTCAAGCAAAAATTCTCCGTCAGCCTCCAGAAGATTGCGCAGCATCCGATATTTCTCCGCTGGGAATTTGTGCCCGGCGGGCAGCGGAAGAATATATTGGTCGGTGTAGAACAGCTTGTGCATAGGACGAACGCATGCTCAGGTTATCCTAAGCGTCACGTTTCGAGCAGAGGTACACCATGCGATTGCACCATCTAGCTCTTCTTCTGATTTCAGGATCATGCCTCGCGCAGAGTTATTCAACACAGGACAGCCAAACCAAAGAAGGTCTTCGCGGCGTCAGCCTTCTCGATAGTGGCGTCGCTTGGGCGAGCGGAACTCACGGAACCTACCTGCGATCGCTCGACGGCGGCGCTCATTGGATCTCAACTCAAATGCCCGGCGCAGAAACGCTCGACTTCCGTGATGTTGAAGCGTTCAGCGCCGCTGTCGCATATCTGCTCGCCGCCGGCCCCGGCGAAAATTCGCGCATCTTCAAAACGTTCGACGGCGGCCAGCACTGGACGTCGGAATTCAAGAATTCAAATCCCAAAGGCTTCTTCGATTGCATCTCTTTTTGGGATGAAAGCCACGGCATTGCAGTCGGCGATCCCATTGCCGCGCCGGACGGGCAGTTGAAGTTCGAGCTTATCGCGACCGATGATGGCGAACACTGGCATCCTCTCGATAACGCTCGCCTGCCGGTGGCAATAGCCGGCGAAGGCGCATTTGCCGCCAGCGGCACCTGCATTGCCACGCAAGGCAAAAACGAGGTCTGGTTCGCTACCGGCGGCTCCGCCGCTAGGGTGTTCCATTCTTCAGATCACGGCAAGTCATGGACAGTCTCTGAAACTCCAATCACGCACGGGCCCGAATCCGCAGGAATTTTCTCCGTGGCATTTCGCGATCAAAAGCACGGGGTGATTGCCGGAGGAGACTACAAGCAGCCAGCAGGCGGCGCAGCCAACCTTGCATTCACGGCGGATGGCGGCAAGACCTGGACGCTCGCGACAACTTCGCCGCAATCCTATTTTTCAGGAGTTGTTTGGACGGAATCCGGACGCGGATTTCTCGCCGTGGGGACGGCCCATGCTTCTTTCATCCGCAAGACTCCGAGCCCAGCCTGGACGAAATCCTGGGACATCAACCTGAACGCGGTGAGCGTGAATAAGAACGGCGATGGGATCGGTGTCGGCCCAAATGGCACGATTGTCGGCCTTCACGATATGAAATAGATGCAAATCGCATGCGCTCATCCCACTATTACCAACGTGGTTCACTGACCTCTAAACCTGTCATGCTGAGCGAAAGTTGACTGCGCGAAGCGCAGGCAAACACAGTCGAAGCATCCCTGGGGGCGGCGAACTGGCGAGGAGTAGGGTTGCTTCGATTGTGGCGACCGGCCTTCGGCCGATCGTCCTCGCTCTGCATGACAAATGAAAGAGGCGGCCGCTTGGCCGCCTCTCGACGAACACCGACAACCCCCCTTATCGCGAGGCGGCGGCCGCTTTCGTCTGTGTCTGCCCAATCATCTCGGCGATTTTAGCCACGAGCGTTTCAACCGAGCTGCCGGTATCGACGTTCGCGTCGACGTAATGATGGCGTCCGCCGTCGGCGTGCAACACCAGCACGCGCATATTCGCATCGGCTTTCTTGACCATGTAAGGAATGTGATGGCGGTCGTCGCGGGTCAACGTTGACCCCAGCACGACCAGATCCCATTTATTGCCTTGAAGAGCAGCCAAGACAGCTTTTCGCCCGATCATCGTTTCGACTTGGTGGCCGGCCTTTTGCATCGCCGCTGCCTGCGTCTGGGCGAATGCCTGGTCTCCCTCGCCGTACAAAATGTTCAACTTTCCGTTGTTTCCCATGGATGGTTTGCAGCCTTTCTTAACTGCTGGCTGAACCTTAGCAACCAGTTCACGGCATGAGAACGTCACCGAAGAACAAGACCCATGGGAACGATTTCAGTTGTACAATTACGCTTTTGCCGGAAAGTCTGACCCGAACAGCTCCAATTGAGGAGAACCAATGCGCCCCCTCGCTCTAGCTTTGCTCTTGTTTTGCGCAGGAACCGCCATCGCGCAGGATTCGCAAACCACCAGTTGCGATTTCGACGACAACATGGAAGTTTCAATCCAGTACAAGACTGGGCGCGAAGAACCGAAGAACGGCAAGGTCTGGATGCCCGGCGGCGCGCCGCTTACGCTCTTCACTCAAATCCCGCTGGTCGTCAATAACGTGACCGTGCCCACCGGCGCTTACACCGTTTATGTGGTCCCCAACAGGAAAGACTGGACGCTGATTGTCAGCAAGAATGTAACAGTTGGCGCGAAGTACGACCCCGCGCAGGACCTGGCTCGCGCCCCAATGGAACTGGGCGAAATCGGCCAGCCTGCCACCGAGGTACAGGTTGCACTGGCCCACGTCTCCGCCAAGACTTGTAGCCTCAGGATTTACTACGGCAAGGTGGGCGCATTCGTGGAATTCGGAGAGAAGTAGATTTTCTGGTTAGCGGTTGTACTCTGTAACCTGCCCGTCGACTGACACAGCTACATACTTGTGCGTGGCGGCATCCCGGAACTGCACGACATTGTGCCGTTCCCGCGCCAGCTTTCCCCATTTACTCGGTTTGTTCCGGTTCTGCTCGATCGCGTCGATCGCCCGGCCATTGATTTGCACCTGCACGATCCGCAGGCCGCCGCCGGTGCGTTTCACTTTGTGTCGTTCTACTCCCACTGCGACTTCGTCGCCGTCCATCAATTGCAGCGCGACGGATTGAAGAATGGTTTGTTCTTCAGAGCCAAACATACCCCACTTCCCTGTCGAAATCGACGTTAACCCTTCTGCTAGCAACGTGAAGATTTAAATGTTTCCCACTTGTTAGCCGTTGAGGCTCGTAGCTACGCTGATTCCGGCTAACTGGCTTTGCCTTTGAGCGATTCAATCACCCGGTCAAAATCGTCAATGTTCGCGTATTCGATCACGATCCTGCCTCTACCGTTCCGGTCGGCGATCCTCACCCGCAAGCCGAGGCTGCGTTCGAGTTCCGACTGCGCTTCGCGCACGTTCGGATCGACCGCCTTTACTTGCGCTGTCCGCTCCGGAGCGTTCGAGCCCAGGTTGAGATTGTCTACGTACTCCTTCAGCCGGGCGACTGACATTCCATTGCTGACGGCCTTATCTGCGGCCTTCGCCATAGCCTCCATTGTCGGCAGTTGCAGGAGTACTCGCGCTTCACTAAATCCAATTTGACCGTTGGTCATGTACGCGTGGACCGAGGCCGGAAGCTTTAAAATTCGCAGGTAGTTCGCCACCGATTCTCGCGATACTCCCATGCGCTGGCCGATTTGTTCCTGCGTCAGTCCAAAATCTCGGCTCAGCCTCGCGAAGCCTTCAGCTTGCTCGAGGCAGCTCAGGTCCTGCCGCTGAAGGTTTTCGACGATCGTCATTTCGGCGGCTTGTTGATCGGAAACCTTGCGAATAATCGCCGGGATCGTCGTCTTCCCCGCCAGCCTGGACGCCCGGCACCGCCGCTCTCCCAAAATCAGCGCAAAGCGGCCGTTCGGCCTGGGACGCACAACGATTGGCTGCACCACGCCGCTGATTCGGATGGATTCGGCTAGTTCTCTTAGCGCACTTTCGTCGAAAAGTTTGCGCGTCTGGAACGGATTTTCTTCGATCTCGTCAAGCTTGATCTGCGCAACGCCATCGCTTTCCGGCGTTCGGACCTGCGTTTCCGCCGAAGTGTTCCCGCGCCCGTCCTGAGCCGGCGCGACAACTGGTGGCGGCATCATGGCACGAGGTCCGCTCGGCAAAAGCGAATCTAACCCGCGTCCTAGAGCGCGGCGCTTATCCGGTGACTTGTCGTGCGCGGATTTCTCCACAATTGTTGTCATTTATGCCAACTCCTCAATTCAAATGTCAATGGTCGTGAGCTTGCTTTTTCCTTTTACCCACTTCTTCCAGCCACTCGCGTTAACCACTTTCTTCTCTTCAGGCGATGGTGCCGCCTTCGGCATCTCCACGACGGTTTCCGCGAGTTTGAGTTCAGGCATGCAACGCCCCAAAACCTCTCGTGCCAGTTGCAAGTAGCTTTCCGCTCCGCGCGACTTCGGATCGTAAAGAATCGCCGGAAGCCCGTGGCTTGGCGCTTCCGCCAGCCGAACGTTTCGCGGAATCGTGGCGGCGTAAAGCTTTTCCCCAAAATGCCGCTTCAATTCTTCCGTCACCTGCTGGGCCAGATTCGTCCGGTCGTCAAACATCGTCAGGACGACCCCCTCAACGCTCAAGCCGGGATTCAATGCCGACTTGATTCGCTCAATCGTGTCGAGCAGCTCAGAAACGCCTTCCAAGGCAAAATACTCAGCCTGCATGGGGATCAGGACCCCATCCGTGGCCACAAGCGCATTCAAAGTGAGCAGATCCAGCGCTGGCGGGCAGTCGATGATCACTACCTGGCAGTGCTCCAGCACCGGGGCAATCGCGTCCTTCAGCCGAAACTCCCGTCTTTCGGCTTCAACGAGCTCAATATTCGCTCCAATGAGGTTTTTGTGGGCCGGAATGAGCTTCAGTTTGGGGAGCGGCGATTCCTGAAGGGCCGCGTGGGCAGTTGACTCGCCCATAAGGACGTTGTACGTGCTCATCCGCTCCGGATCTTTGACCAGACCTAAGCCGCTACTGGCGTTCGACTGCGGATCGCAATCGATTAGGAGCGTTGACACCCCAAGATGGGCGCAGGATGCTGCGAGATTGATCGCGGTCGTGGTTTTTCCCACGCCGCCTTTTTGATTGGCAATGGCAATTACGCGAGCCATGATTTTTTGGGAGACCAGAGTCGGAAGCAAGAATAGATCGAAGCGATCGCCATTTGCAATGACTGATTATGGTGCAACTAATACTTCGGGCTTTTCGCTGGTCAAGATGTTCCACGTGGAACAAAACATCCAGGAAGGGAATTGCTGAGTGTTCCACGTGGAACATTTTTAGATTTGAGCTGAATGAGGTTCGCGAATTCCACTTCCGGCTAAAATAGAGCCGCTGGTTGACTCCTTTTGCGGTCACCAATGCTCGCTTCCTCCCACTAGTTACTAGTTGAGTACGGGGTAACCTTTCCAGTTAACAGCACCCGCGACTGGCTTAGGGGCACGTCCACTGCCGAATTCCACTGAACCCTCGACCCAGACTCGCCTGCGACCTCAATCTGATCTTTGCCGATCAGCAGGGCAACGCGTCCACGGTCGCCTGCCAACGTCACTGCACTCGCCAGCGCGGCCCTGAAATTCTCGACTGCCCGCATCACCACCGCCGTATTCGCATTCGCTGCGGCAGGGAATCTCTCCGCCCGTCCGTCAAAGACATCGACGTTACTCATCTTCAAGGCGCGAATCACTTCGCGGAGAAACGCCACCTTCTTGTGATTCGATTCGATCAGCGTAACTGCCAATTGCGGAGCCCATATCTTGATTGGCAAGCCGGGAAAGCCCGCGCCGGATCCGAGATCGATCAAACGGTCGATCTTATCCTCCGGATCTACCTCGCCTAAAATGTGCCGCGCCGCAAACAGCGACTCCCCAAAATGGCGGGTAACAATTTCTTCAGGTTCGCGAATTGCAGTGAGATTCACGCGCGCATTCCATCGCAGCAACAGATCGATATAGGTCGATATGTCACTCAGTTGTCCCGCCGTGAGCGACACGTCCGGCTTCGTTCCGTTCAGGAACGGCAGCAGCAACTCACCAATGCGCGATGAATCCATCAAGCGCCAGATTGTAGACCAGCCGTACCGATCAACGAAAATCGCGCCGCCGCTGACGCATGCTCAGACCATCCGGTGCTAGACTCTTCGCAATGCGAACCGACATCCTTCCATTGTGCGACAAACATTTCCGCACAATGGAATTCTGCCTGGCGCCATTCAGTTTCAGCCACTCCGTGGAGTTTTTTCGCTGTACAGACAAGTTTTGCCAGCGCTGCTTCAGCGAAAGCCTGGGTTATGTCACCCCCATACGTGATCAAGAAGCACAGATTTCCAAAGATCAGCCGCAATGTGAACGGCACGGACGTCCTCTGCTTATTTCAAGCCTGGACCGGCAACGCAACCGGGTGCGTTACGCATGCCCCGAAGTGGGATGTACGGAAGAAATAACCAAGGGATAAGTCGGGCGAAGAAAGCTCGCCTAAGCGGCGGCGCTTTCTACATTGTCGAAAAAGCGGAAAAACTGCTCTACGTGAGTAACCGCCAAAGCATTGCGGACGCGATCGCTCACCCCAACCAGCGCCAGACTTCGCCCCTCTTTGCTGTGATTGACATGCGCCCCAACGAGCGCGCCGATTCCCGCCGAATCGATGTAGGGAACACCGCTCAAATCCAAAATCAAATGCGGATCGGTGTTCGATCGTATCCGCGATTGGAAGTCGAAGAAATTTGAAATTGTGATGGGCCCGCTGAGCTTAAGAATCCGACGCCCAGAGGCGTCGTCCTTCACTTCTTCGAGCAAGAGTGGGTCATTGGGCATGGCAAAAATCTTAAAACTCAAAACGGCAGGGAATTATTAAAGAACAGTGAATTTATAGTTTCTTCGCCCCGCTAGGCGGCCCTTCGCGACTTGCGTCCGATCTGCACCAACCGCATGCCAAACAGCAGTAAAGTCATCGTCGAAATAATGACGAGCGAACTGACGCAGTAGACGCACCAGACTTGCAGCAGATCTTTCTCAATGTGGGTGAGGTAAAGCGAGAAACCAAGCGCGAAAAGAATAGCGAGGCGCATAAAGAAGTAATTTCGCCGAAACGCTAACACCGCAAGCAACAGATATCCGGCAATGCCGATCGCAGCCACCGGAATCGGCCCCACCATGGCGAAAATGCTCTTGTTGACCACACCGCAATCCCACTTGGCGTTGATGTCACAGGGAGAGTCGCCGGTGTTGTAATGCTCCCGCAAGGCCAGCGAAGAAACGATGATCCCCAGTAGCGCCAAAACTATCAGCAAAGCCCGCATGCGATCTCCCAGTGAACGAACTTATTTTACTTCGGATTCTTTGTTGTTCCCGAACCAGGCACTATGTTCACGTTCTCCAGCCAGTAATCGTCGCCTTGTTTCACGATTTGTGCCGCCAGGGAATCGCCCTGCGCCAGATGCCCGAACTCGCTGGCCGATTTCACTTTGTAAGGCATGGACATGGCCGGCATGAAGCCTGGAATAGCGTCTCCATTCACAACAATCGTCTGATTCGATCGATCGATGGACTCGATTTTTCCAGTCAATGAATATCGCTGCGCCGGGGTTTCGGGAGGCCGAGATTCACATCCCACCAAAATGCAGATTGATATCATCACCACAATCGCAGCGCTTCGCATCCGCAATCTCCTCTCAGTAGTGGAACCGATATCGCAGCTCCACATAAATCTCCCGTGGATCGCTCCAGTGAAAACCGCCGAACGTGACGCTGTTGTCCTGTTCAACGCGACGGTTGGCGACATTGATTGCGCTGAGCGAAGCTGAAACCCGTTCCCCAAAATCTTTTCCGAGGGTCAAATCAAAACTGGTGTGTTGCGGCAAATACTTGCCTGGGTACGGTTGGCCGGGAAAAGCATTGCTGAAACCCGAACCATAATAGACGTTGGTAGAGACGAAACTGCGTCGGGGAAGGGCGACGTCTCCGCCAACATTCAGCGTGTTTCGCTGATCATGGTCAAGCGGCGACAATCCGCTGGGCAGGGCGAAGTCGGTGAGGCCACCATTGATCGATCCGCCGCCTACGGCGATTTGATTGGAATAAGCCAAATGCAACTGGCCCCTGTGCGCGATACGCGGCGAACGCAACGTCGCCTCCCATCCACGAATTGTGGCGCGGCTGATCGTCACGGGAAAGAAAAGGTTCGACTCGCCAATATTATTATGGTCGAAAAAATTCACGACGTTCGTGCGGAAGTTGTCGGCATCGAGCGTCCAGCCACGCAGCGGGATCGTCGCCCCAAACTGATGTTCCTCGTCGCGCTCTCCATGCAATGGAATAAAGCCCAGGCTGCTGCTTTGCGCGAACTCCACCAGCGGACCTGAGGCGGTGATGAGCGGCGGAGCCTGATAGTAATGCCCGTAGAAGGCGCGGAAAGTCCATTTCAATCGAGGCAACGTCACTGCCGCCCCAAATCGCGGACTGATTGCACTCTCGCTGATGCCTCCTGAAAACCATGTTGGACGAATGCCCGCCATCACCGTGAGCCACGGCACGGGCTTGAATTTGTCGTCGAGAAAAAGCGCTTGCAGGCTGCCGCTGGGGTTCTCGCGATCCACAAATGGCGGCTTGCCGCTGCCGTCGTTGAAGGCCACGCCAAAGTTCTCGCTATCCTGCTGATAAAAACTGTACGATCCGGCCTGTAAATTATTTCTAGCAAACGTGGCGTTGAGACTTACCTGACCGCCCACGTACGTTGAAGTGCGGTCCTGGCTCGTCGACAAGGGCACGTCCAAAGGTGAGCCTTGATAGTCCGCGCTGTTGCGATGGAAAAATGGGGAGACGGTCAGCAAAGCTTGCGCGTTGAAAGTGTGCACCCACGAAAAATTAATCAGTGCATCCGATTCATGATCGCCATCGCGCAGTCCGATGCTGGGATACTGCCCGTTGGACGGATCGTTCTCAATGTCGTTGGGAAAAGGATCGAACGGTATTTGGTAATAATCTTTTCGCAGTGAACTCACAAGACGCAATTGATTGGATGGGTCGGCGTTAAAAATCAGCGAGCCGAACCCGCCGTATCCGTTTTCTGCGTCATGCGCGACTTGCGGAACCGGGGTTTGAATTCCCAAATTGCTGCGATTGGCGTTGACGCTGCCGTAATAGGCGAACCTTTCCGTGTGGCTGCCAAAATTTATTTGATCGTTCGTCTGGAAAAAGTTCCCGGCGCTCAAAACAATCTCAGCCTGATTGTTGCGCTCGAACCCCGTGCGCGGAACGATGTTGAACACGCCGTAAGTGCGGTCGCCAAATTCTGCGTCATAACTGCCGCGCTGCACCTCGAGGTAGTCAATGTCCTTGGGATCCAACTGCGCGCCAAGGTTGGACGCGATATTCGTATTGGGCACGGGTACGCCATCAATCAGCCAGCTCGTCTGATGGCCGCCGCGGATGTGCAACTGATCGTGAGTGATATACGCTCCGGGAACAAAATCCGTAATCATCGCGAGACTGTTTGAGCGGCTCGCTCCGGGCGTACGCTGAATGGCTTCGCGGTTCACGGTCGTGGTTGGGGTGACGGAATCCGCTGGCGCAACTTCCGGCGTCGCCGTCACACTCACCGTCTCGTTGCTGGTAGCCACGTGCAATAAAAAGTGCACCACCGGCTCCGTCCCCGAACTCACCGACACGTGCTGGGACGTTTGCACGAATCCCGGACTGACAACTGTTACCGTGTAGTCCCCGAGCGGCACCGCTGGCAGGCGAAACTGGCCATCCGCATCCGAATAGGCCGTATTCGACCAATCCGATGTCCGCGACTTCAGCATCACCATGGCCCCCTGCATGGGGCGATGCTGAGGATCGTGAATAATCCCGCGAATGGAACCGACGATGCCTGCGTTTGCGAGAACGGCCAAAATCAGCCAGCTGCCGCAAAGCGAGAGGAAACGAATCCGCATGCGAACCCCTGAATTGTTCTGTTAAGAAAAGCCCACCAACCGGCCGCGATAGCTGCGAGACCGAATAGATAACTGATATCTAACTAGGTGGTGAACACAGGAGGGGCGCGGCCGGGGTGGGAAGTTCGAGTTGCAATTCCGCAACCGCGATCAATCGAAACTACGCGGTCGACCAGATCGGACTGGCTGAACACGGTGAACGCCGTGGGCGACAAGGCCACCGGCGTTCTTGCCAACGATTTGCAGCAAATTTTTTCGCAACAGGAAGGTGCGCTTACCGCGCTGTCATGGGAACTTTTCCCGTGTATTTTTCTGGCACAGCACGCGTGGGACATCGGCGCTGTCAAGGCCAGCGCAGCCGGAATCACGCTGCCCAGAATCAAGGCCAATAATGCGATTTGGGCGACGATCCGGCGCATGGTCAAAGGTTTAGCATACACCGGCGCCACGGGCACGCGAGTTAGGAAGCGTTTAGGCTTGCGGCGCATATGGCGCCGTCTGCGAAAATCCGTAGCCCGCGCTTCTATCCTTCCTCGAAGCGTGTTAGCATCTGAGGTTTTCGCGGGCAAGGCCGTCGGAGCTCCTCAAGCGAGCCCCGGACCTGAACTGAGGTCGCCGCACCTGCCCCAAGGAGCGCACCGGTGAAAGTCTATTCAGGGCAAAATATCCGCAACATTGCCGTTGTCGGCCACGGTCACGCAGGAAAAACTTCGCTGGTGTCCGCCATGTTGTATTCCGCCGGAGCGATTCAGCGCGCTGGCCGCGTTGACGACGGCTCGGCAACCACCGATTACGACGAAGAGGAAATTGCGAGAAAAATGTCGATCGGCGCCAGCATGGCGCACGTGGAGTGGAATGGCACGAAGATCAATTTGATTGATACGCCCGGCTTCAACATGTTCGTACACGAAGCCAAGCTCGCGTTGCCGGTTGTAGACGCCGCGGTTGTGGTCGTCGATGGCGTAGCCGGAGTGGAAGTCGTCACCGAGCGCGTTTGGAATTATTGCGAGGAATACAAAACGCCGCGCCTCATCGTCGTCAATCGCATGGATCGGGAACGGGCCGACGCAGAGCGCGTTCTCGAATCGCTCACGAAAGCCTTCGGCCGCGATGTAATTCCTTTGGAAATGCCCATCGGCAAAGAAAAAAGTTTTCGCGGCGTGGTCGACCTGGTCCGCATGAAAGCCTATACCTACGAACTCGGCGGCAATGGCAAAGGCAAGGAAACCGAAATTCCGCCGGACATGGCGGCAAAGGCAAAAGAAGCGCACGAAATGCTCGTCGAACTTGTTGCGGAAGGCAACGATGCGTTGATGGAAGAATTTTTTGAGAAGGGAACTATCCCGGAAGAGGATTTGATTCCCGCGCTGCACAACGCCATCCGCGAAGACAAGATATTTCCTGTCATTTTTAGTTCAGGCCTGGGCAACATCGGCGCCGACCGCGTGATGGACTTCATCGTGGATTACACGCCCGCACCTTCCGAGCATGAATGGGTGCAAGGCGAACCCAACGCCAGCGGGGAAGCCGCAAAGCGCCACGAAACCGACGCGGAACCTGTATCGATCTATGTTTTCAAAACCGTATCTGACGCTTTCTCTGGAAGAATCTCTTACTTCAAGGTTTTTTCCGGAGTGCTGAAAAACGATTCATCGCTCCTGAACTATCACACCAACTCGCAGGAAAAGTTTGCGCATATTTCAATCATGCAGGGCAAGACCGCAGTGCCCGTGCCGGAGCTGCATGCAGGCGACATCGGCTCTGTGGCCAAACTGAAAGACACGCTCACCGGAGATTCGCTGGGAGATAAAGCAGCTCCCATCCAGTACCCGCGCGTGAAGCTGCCGGAACCGGCGATCACCTTCGCCATCGAACCGAAGACCCGCGCGGACGAAGACAAGCTGGGCAACGGCGTCCACAAACTGATGGAGGAAGACGCGATGCTGCGTTTTTTCCGCGATCCGCAAACCCAGGAATTTCTGATTGCAGGAACCGGGCAGCAGCATATTGAAGTCGTAGTCTCGAAATTAAAAAAACGCTATCACACAGAAGTCGTATTGAAAGCTCCGAAAGTTCCGTACCGCGAAACCATTCGCGGCAAAGCCGATGTGCAGGGCAAACACAAAAAGCAAACCGGCGGCCACGGCCAATATGGCGATTGCAAAATCAAGATGGAGCCGCTGCCGCGCGGCGGAGGTTTTGAATTCGTCAACGATGTTTTTGGTGGCGCGGTTCCCAGGAATTACATTCCGGCAATCGAGAAAGGCATTGTTGAAACCTCGCAGCGTGGATTTTTGGCGGGATATCCCGTTGTCGACTTTCGCGTGATCTTGTACGACGGCTCCTATCACGACGTCGACTCGAACGAAATGTCATTCAAAATGGCCGGGCGCATCGCCTTCCGCAAAGCCATGGAAACCGCCAAGCCAACTTTGCTAGAACCCATCATGGCCGCCGAAATCACCGTGCCGGACGATTTCGCCGGCGCCATCATGGGCGACCTCAACAGCCGCCGCGGCCGCATCCAGGGCATGGACAATAAAGGCGGCAACACCATCATCAAAGCCGAAGTGCCCATGGCCGAAATGCTGACTTATGGCGTTGACCTGACCTCAATGACGCAAGGCCGCGGCAGCTTCAACATGGAAATGAACCACTACGACGTGGTGCCGGCGTTGCTGCAAGAGAAAGTAGTAGCCAAGGCCAAAGCCGAGCGCGGCGAGGTGAAGGAAGAGGAAGAGTAAGTTCTCGCGGCGACCGCCGCCCCGGCTGCCAGTCGAGCGAGCTGGACATCCGGCGATTTGAAAGGGCGCGGCTGAAGCCGAGCCCTTCCCAAGCTTGAGATTAGCTGGCCTCAGTGACAGCCTAGGGCGACTGTCCCCACGTGGTTACCTAGGTTATTTTCAACCCCACCGCCTTCGCCAGCTTGGCCTGCCGCTGGTCGAAAGTCCAGAATCGCTTTGCCTTCAGCTCCAGAGCGCAATCCCCAATGTGTCACATCATGTGTCAACGTTAACTTTTCTCTATAATCGCGTTGCTCTTATATACCCCGAAACGGAAAGCCTACCTAACAACTTGCCGCGCCTCGCTCCAATTAAATCAGCGTGGAAATGGCTGCTGGTGCTGTTTCTGCTGGCCGCCTCTCTAGTATTGGTGATCCATAAGCCCCAGCCTTCTGCGCCCTTCAAAGTCGAATTGCTTCCTTTCAGCGAAACCCCTCCGCGCTGGGACGGATCTGATCCATACCTGGTCATTTCCGCCATCGCTGGCTCGTCGCCCCTTCGCTACAACACCGCAATTTCGCTGATTCAACCGACCGCCAAGCATGACTCGCCAGTGAACGATTTTTTGGTTGACCTGCATACGGGGCGATTCATCCTCAGACATACCGACCTGTTCGTTCCCGACGTAATGCCTCTCTCACTCACACGAACCTACATCTCCTGGGACGATCACAGCCGCGCGTTCGGCATCGGCGGCAACCATCCCTACGATATTTGCCCGACCGGACCGCACTTTCCCTACTCGCGCATGGAGCTTTTTTTGGAGGGCGATCAATCGCTCGAATTTCGCCGCATCTCGAAGGGAGTTGGTTACGCCGACGCAGTATTCCGGCACGAGGAAACTTCGTCTGAATTCTTCGGCTCGCAAATCGCCTGGAACGGGGATGGCTGGACTATGAATTTTCCGGACGGCCGCAAATTCCTGTTTCCGGACGCCTACAAAGCAACGACTTTTGCGCAAGGCGCTCCCACTGAAATGCTGGACGCGTCCGGCCACAAGATCGAACTCAAACGCGATGGCATCCGCAATTTACAGGAGCTGATTTCGCCTAGTTTGCGTACCATTGCTTTCAAATACGACCATGCAGACCGCATCATTGAAGCCAAGGATTCTGCCGGCAATTTTCGCAGTTACGGATACGACTCCAGCGGACACGTGGCCACCGTTTCCGATCAAGACAGGGTTCTTTATCGCTTCGAATATCGGCGCCTGATGAACGAGCGCGGCTACGATCCGTGGCTGCTGGCGGATATTCTGGATGGCGATTGGCATCCCATTCTTACCAACAAGTATTTATGGGGAAGGGTTTCAGAGCAGCGGCTGGCTGACGGCAAACTCTTTCGCTACAAATATCGCTTGCGCGACCGCGAGGTCATAGATTGCACGGTCACATTGCCCACAGGCGAGAATAAAACTTTTTCTTTCCGCGACGGAATTTTGATCGCTCAAAATTAGCGGGGTCGATTTGGTTAACCAGCGGCAGTCCTGCGTCCAATCCCCCTAAATCGAGCTTTCAGACTTGAAAGGGCTCGGCTTCAGCCGCGCCATTACCACCGACATGATCGCTGTCGCCCCGCATGGGCGCAACGCAAGCTTCCGGCTAATAGTCCGTGCGGGGCGTGTGAGAGCGACAAGCCTTTCGGCCCGGCTGAAGCTGAGCCCTTCCCAAGATCGCGGCCGGCCCCTTAAGTTCTTTCGTTATAATCGAGCCGACTTCCTGGGGGCTTCATGCGGCGGGCAACGATTTTGCTTTTCATCCTCTCTCTTACTTTTTTCTTCGCGTACACACCCATCGCTCCGGCTCAGGAAGATCATCACCACGCGTTGAGCGTGGAAGAAGTGGGCTCGGTTCACTTTCCCACCTCGTGCGCTGCAAGCGTCGAAGGCAGTTTTAATCGCGCGGTCGCGCTCTTACACTCCTTTCAATACGAACAAGCGCGGCACGGTTTCGGCGAAGTAGCTGCGTCGGATCCGCAGTGCGCCATGGCGCAATGGGGAATCGCAATGTCTCAGTACCACGGCTTGTGGGACAACGGCGACATCGCCGCCGGCCGGATCGCGATGCGAAAAGCTCAGGAAATCGCCGCAGCCGTGCCCAAGACCTCTGCGCGCGAAAAGGACTACATCGCAGCTCTAGCGGAGATTTACAGTGAAGACGGCAAGACCGGATACGTCCACGCGCAGGCCTTCGAGCAAAAGATGGGAGCCTTACAGGCAGCTTACCCCGATGATACTGAAGCCGCCATTTTCCACGCGCTTACGCTGGCGATTGTCGCTCCTAAGACCGACAAGACCTTCGCCGACCAACGCAAGTGTGGAGAAATTCTCGAGCCCATTTTCGCGCAAGTTACCGCACCATCCGGGCGTGGCCCACTACATCATTCACTGTTACGACAATCCTGTGCTCGCCGAATCAGGGCTCGGCGCGGCACGTGCCTATGCGAAAATTGCGCCTGATTCCGCCCACGCGAATCACATGCCTTCCCACATTTTCACCCGTGTGGGTTCATGGGACGAGTCGATCGATTCCAATAGGAAGTCAGCGGCGCTCGCAGCGGCCGCCGAGGGAACGTCTCTCAACGGCGAAGCCCGCGACCAGCGGCTCCACGCCATGGATTACCTGGAATATGCGTATCTGCAAAGCGGTCGCGTGAAACAAGCCCAGGCCGTGCTTGATGAGATGAATGCGCTGCCTCCCGTACCCAAGCTCTCGCTAACCGGGGGCTACGCGGAGGCCGCGATCCCGGCACGCTTTGCGATGGAACTGGGAAACTGGCAGCAGGCTGCCGCTCTGAAGCCCAAAGAAGACAGCGTGCCCTGGGCCCAGGCTATTACCTGGATGGCAATCGGAGTGGGAAGCGCGCGGTCCGCCAACGCCGAGCACGCCGCGCAGGCGGAAGGAAAATTGGCGTCGCTCCGGGATGCGGCCACCAAACAGGACAACACCTACTGGTCCAATCAGATCGAAGTGCAACGCCGCGAAGTCTCGGCGTGGATGGCGGAGCAAGCGGGAAAGAAGTCGGACGCGATCACAGCGATGCATTCGGCGGTCGACCTGGAAGAAAGCATGGACAAGCACGCCGTGACCCCAGGTTCGGTAGTTCCAGCGCGGGAACAGCTGGCGCAGCTTCTTGCCTTGGAGAAACATCCACAAGAAGCCTTGACAGAGTATCAAGCAGCTTTAAAGTTGGCGCCCAATCGCTTCAATGCGCTCTACGGGGCAGCCTGCGCGGCGGAGGAGTCTGGTAATGGAACTGTGGCAGGCCAATATTTTCAGAAGGTGACTGAAGTGGCCGTAGGGGATGAGCGGTCAGAGTTGGTAATCGCCCGCAAGAAGACGGTCACAAAGCAGGGCGCGCTGCAGCCGCGCTGAAACACAAAGGCCGATCAGGTTTTGAGCGCCGGCAGCATGTTCCGGCTTCGAAGATTTCGTTGGGAATGCGTATTTGAGATTTGAAAAGGCTCGGCTTCAGTCGAGCCGTAAAGATGGTCGTGAGCGCTCTCGCCCCGCATGGGTGTAACGCAAATCTCCAGCTAAAGTTTGCCGCCCGGCAGGGCGTGTGAGCATGGTATGGCTTTGCGGGTCGGCTGAAACCGAGCACTTCCTCAAGCAGCTTGAGATCGGGTGCGATATGCGGCTTTCGGCGCGTTGGACATAGGAGCAGTGTCTGGCTGACGATAAAATCTATCGCGCCGGCGAGAACAAGACTTTTTACGCAAGCTCACCAAATTCAGACTTCAACGACTCCAATATCGGTGCGCTGGAAGTCTTCTCCTTTCGCAAGAATCGGCTCGCCCGAAGATTTCGCTAACGCGTAAACGAAGCAATCGCCATAATTTAACGCCGCCGCGTGTCGGCCCTTCCCATACCGGCGCCACGCAGAGCGTGCTAAATCGGCTTGCTCCGCATCCACCGCAACAATTTTAAAATTGGCGCGGACTACAAAAAGGTCGAGTTCCCGTCCCGCGCTGCCGCCGCGGCGCCCTTCAATCACAATACCCGCCTCCAGAACCGTCGCGGATGAAATCAGACGTTTGTTTGTTGCGAGGATGGCAGCCTGGAATTTATCCCGCTCAGCTTCGTGAAAAAAAATGGCCGTGAGCGCCGAGGTATCAATAACCATCGTTACCCTGGGTCAACGAGGCAGCCCATTTTCGTCGTAGCCGATAATCTCGTCTGGATTGCGCGAGTCTAAATCTGGCATTTCATCTACTCGGCACAGAATGTCATTCAGTTGCATCGCGAGGACCGAGTTCCTGCGACTACTTGTCAGGCGCTCCAGACGCTCCTCCAATGCCTTCTGAATCGCCCCGGTGATAGTTTCCCCGGTCTTCGCGGCAAGTTCCCGAACCAGCCGTTCCGTCTCTATACTCTTGATGCTTATAGCCATAACGCGTTAATTATACCATTATATACTTTTGTATATAAATGAAAATGCAAGATACTCTTATCTTTTGGCTAGACCATGACCCATCAAGCCGTTGAACCCCCCGCTCGTGCTAACATCCGGCCAGTGGCTACGTTACGAAACACTCCCCAGCCCCCTCAGGATCGCGAGCGCATTGTCTCGGCCGCTCCTGTCGAGGACGATTCGTCTTTTGAACTCAAGCTTCGCCCTCAGCGCTTGAATGAATTCATCGGCCAGTCGAAAGTAAAGGAGAATCTCGCGGTCGCAATCGAAGCCGCGCGTTCTCGCGGGGAAGCGCTGGATCACGTTTTGCTCTACGGCCCACCGGGGCTCGGCAAGACAACCCTTGCGACGATCATTGCCAATGAGTTGGGCGTTCCGTTTCAGCAAACTTCCGGTCCCACACTGCAAATCAAGGGCGACCTCACCGCCATCCTGACCAATGTTCATGACAAGCAAGTGTTGTTTATCGACGAAGTCCATCGCTTGCAGCCGGTGCTCGAAGAATTGTTGTATTCCGCGCTCGAAGATTACAAACTCGACATCATGATTGGCCAGGGGCCGGCCGCGCGCACTCACACGATGGACGTGAAACCTTTCACTTTCATTGGAGCTACCACTCGCGCCGGACTGCTCTCGTCGCCATTACGTTCGCGGTTCGGCATCGTGCTGCGGCTTGAGTTTTACACGCATGAGGACCTGCGGGTGATTATTGAGCGTTCTGCCGAAATTTTGCAGGTGGAAATTGACAAGCCTGGCGCGCTCGAAATCGCCAGCCGCTCGCGCGGTACGCCGCGCATTGCAAATCGATTGTTGCGACGGGTTCGTGATTTCGCCCAGGTACGCAGCGCGGGAAAGATCGATCTTCCAACGGCACAAGCTGCTCTAAAAATGCTGGAAGTCGATGCCCACGGCTTCGACGAAGTTGACCGCAAACTTCTACTTACAATTATCGAGAAATATCAGGGCGGTCCGGTTGGCGTGGGAACGCTGGCGGCGGCGCTGGCCGAAGAGCCCGACGCCATCGAAGAAATCTATGAACCGTTCCTGATTCAGATCGGTTTTCTGAACCGCACTCCCCGCGGCCGGGTCGCAACACAGCTCGCCTACGAGCATTTCGGCATTACTCCGACGCGGCGGCAAAGCTCATTGTTTTAGGATAAATTGGAGCCAGCATGATCAGACAACTTACCGCGATCATTAAGCGTGAAGGTTCTGGATACGTCTCCCTTCGTCCCGAGTTCGATGTTGCCAGCCAAGGCGGCGACACCATCGAATCCGCGCGGGAAAACGTACAAGAGGCTGTCGAGCTTTTCGTTAAGGCTGCTGATCTTCGCGAAGTTGAGAAGCGTAACCACTCGGAAGTGTTTGTCACCCGGCTTGAGGTAGAGATTGGGTAAGCTCCGCGTTCTCGCGGGACGCGAGGCCTGCAGACTCTTGCGCATACCATCCGGCAATCTCAACTGCCGCGTTCATTATTTGAGATCGCATGATTGCCCACTTGCGCGGACGATTGCTGGTTAAACATCCAAATCAGGCCATAGTAGAAACCGGCGGCGTCGGTTACGAG
Source organism: Terriglobia bacterium (assembly GCA_963771505.1). Lineage (GTDB taxonomy): Bacteria > Acidobacteriota > Terriglobia > Terriglobales > Acidobacteriaceae > JAJPHW01. Next base: position 976,989 of record CAVYTO010000001.1, on the reverse strand, counting down.
GTCGTGATCAGCGTGCCAACTTTTTCGGGTTTGCCCTCTGAAGGCAGTGAAGTCGCCCTGCACATCCACACCCACGTCCGCGAAGATCAGCTCGCGCTTTACGGATTTCTACAGGCATCCGAAAAATTGCTCTTTGAAAAACTCATCACCGTAAGCGGCATTGGCCCGAAACTCGCCATCACGACTCTCAGCGGAATGCCCGCCGACGCGATGACCGCGGCGATTCGCGGAAATGATCTCGCCCGTTTAACGAAAATCCCCGGCATCGGCAAAAAGACCGCCGAACGCATGGTCTTAGAGTTGCGCGATAAACTTCCCGCGCCACAGTCCGCGGGCGTCGAGATCGCACCCACCCTCAGCGCGGTGGAACAAGATGTTCTATCGGCGTTATTGAACTTGGGATACCAGCGGCCTCTCGCTGAGAAAGCGCTGGCAAACACCGCCAAGAGTTCTGCTGGGTCCGCGCAGTCCTTCGATTCTTTATTCCGGGAAGCGCTCTCTTCGCTGACTCGCTGAAGAGAATTAGCTTAGCGGCGATGGAGCTCGTAGAGCACTCCGAACGTCAGTTCCGATCCAACGTGCCGCCCCGGCGGACTTTCCAGCGCGTCTCTGTAAAAGAGCAGCGCGCTTCTTTGCCGGAAATAAAAATTATTGATCAGGTGAAATCTCAAGTCCACAAGCGGGCCGGTCTCGCGGTAGTCATGATTGGTACCGGGCAGCAAATACTGGATGTTTGCCCGCAACCAGTCGTGCTCGTACATTGCTGCGACTGTAGGCCACAAATCGCGCTTCTTGTATGTGCTTGAGCTGAATTCGCTGAAGTGCACACCGGCGCCAAGCCTCCAGCGGGAGGCTATCCGGTAAAAAGCCAGCCCGTGCAGCCGGAAAGTGTGCCCGTCAGACCCGCGCGACGCATTGGCCGTGTCCCCGCCGCCTTCAACCTCGACGAGCAGTTTGTTGTGCAGGATGTCTACGCCAGCGTCGGCGTTATAGCTGGGATTGGCGCGATCTAAGCGGTTGTAAAATCCGATTCCGGCGTCCGCGTAAGGAAGCACCCACGGCTCTGCTGACTGGGGAGGCGCAGGAGCAGCCGCAGTTTGCGCGCCAGCACACAGTGGCAGCAAAGCGGAAACGCCCAGCAGCAGGCCGAAGAGAAAACGCATCGCCTACGATCATGCTCGATTTATTGCGGAGATTCAACCGCCACGCGCGGCAAGGCACACGCGGAGGTACTAGCAGATTTTCGGTGACCCACCGCGAAACGCCTTACGCAGCGAGCTTTTTGCTCCGCCGGGCTTCGATTCCATCCAACGCGGTCCATAAAGCCTTGGCCGCAGCCTCAGCAGAATCAAGCGCACCGATGGCCGTCGCTGGGTTGGCCTCGACCTGCTTCGCCAATTGCTGCCTCCACACGTTCGCGTGGAACACGTCCGCCGTCGCGTGCAACGTAAAGTAGCCGCGCGTCTTTTTGTCTGCGCCGTACATTTCTTCGAGCCCGCGTGCCTTTTCCGCGGCTACGCGCGGCACTTGCGATTCGTAGGCATAAAACGCAGCCAACGCTTCGGTCGGTGTGCCTTCTGCTGCAACCCGGTCGAAGTGGGCAATCAATTGCGCCACTTCCGCTGCTGGCTTATGCCCTCGTAGCTGGCGGTTTGCTCCCATTCCCTCCGCAAAATCGAGCCATAATTCGGCGTGCGGACGGGCGGCGTCTCCGTCGCCATTTTCATCGGCCATATTCGCCAGCACTGCGCGCCGCAACTCGCCTTCGTCCTGCCTGAGCGCGAACGCCGCGAGGTATGCGGGAAACGCTTCAACGTGATGAAAATAATCCTGCGCGTACTCGCGCAAATCGTTGCTCGTCAACACGCCCGCTGCCCAGGCCTTATAAAACGGGTGGCACAGCAGATCGTACTTAGCGATGCGTGCGTCAAGTTCTGTCGTGAATTGCTGAGTCGTCATATTTTCGCCAGTCATATTTTCTCCGTGGGTTTCAGAAACACTATACGAGTCTGAGCGTCTTGATGACAACCTGACCCGCCCGAAGCGGGAACGATTAATGCGAAATTGCCAGATTTACGCCCGACGTCCTACACGCGGGGTCAACCCCATGATAAAGATGAGACGCGGGCGTCTTCTTTCGCGCGGCGTTCGCAGCTTTGAAAGGGCTCGGGGTTCAGCGCCGCAATCACGAGATCTCAAGCACCCGAGCGGGCCTGCCCGCGAGGAACATGTCGAAGCTACCACTCATTATTGCTCTCGCAATCCTCGCCACCGCGCAATCCGCCGATCCCCGCATCCCGCCTGAGGTCAAATTTAAATCCGGATATGTCAATCACGTCGGCCGCCCCGACGGCTTCCATTCCGCAATGCTTTGGGGAATCGCCATCGCCGACACACGCGTTCCGGGATATGGCTCCGCCACCGTCGAAATCGCCTCCACCAAGCTCACATGCCGGGTTGAAGGCAAGGATGTGGTGCTGAACGGCGATGTCTACTCGACACAACAAGAGAGACTCCGCGGCGGCCTCTACCGGCGTCATCCCTGGTTCGGAACCGATGCGCACGCCCCCATGCCCATGGAATCGAATCAAGATGGCGCGCTGATGCGCGTCGGCTCGAATCCTGACAAAGTCTGGCACTTCTGGAGTGGATCGCCGCGTTCCGAGATCCCATCCGGAAAATTCGAAGGCTGCACCGTTCATGTGCGAGCAAAAGTCTCGCCGGGAGCGCTCCTGCAAATCGGCATGGATTATTGGAAGGATGCAACGATCGGTTACGGCCTAGGCGGCAACAACCACGAAGCCGGAGCCAGCAATTGGTATTTCTCCCGGCCCGAGTGGCGGGATGCGGTATTCACGGATGAAAAACCTTAACTGTATTCGGCTGCAGTCAATTGAAAAACGGGGGTCAGTGCTCGATCTCTCCGTGTAAATGTTTGGCCAGTTTCTGAATACGCCCCAACTTCTCTAAAGTGTCTTTCGGCAAGACACCTTCTGCCACTTTGTCGATGTCGTCGCGCACCGACTGCGAGAGGTCCAGAAGCTCGCGCGTGTCGCGCTTCAACTGCTCCAAATCGAGCTGCGCTTTCGGCCTTGACATGGTGGGAGCAAGCTCGTCCTGGACGTGCGGCACCTGCCATACTTCGCTGTGCTGGGTCAGCATGAGGGCACCCAGACCAGGAGGGGAAGGAAGGAGTGGGGACTCTGGACTCGCCTGAATCCAAGCGCCAAGAACGAGCAGAGCCAGAACGAAAGATCGCCGACCGCGCAGTTTCACGGAACACCTCCTCGTTTACACTCGAAGGTCAAGCACCAGCAAGGTAGCACCTTGTGGGACGTGCTTCCAGCGTTTTTTTATTGAAGAAACGAGGTTTCGCTGAGCCTTGGCCGGTCGAATTATGGGCAAGGCCAGGCTTCAGACGCAAAAGAAGTTTGTGGAGCCCGGCGGGCAGTGAGAATCCGTTTGCCGCAGCTGCGCGTCGTTGCTCGCTAGTCTAACCTGGGGCGATGCTTCTGTTGCGGGGGGAGGTCCCAAACGACGGTCCCCAAAACAAGCGCAAGCATCATTCTCGGTCCTACCTGCTTAGCCGCTACAATGGTAGAGAATGTCGCCCTTTACCGAACAATTCGACGTGGCCATAGTCGGCGCTGGGCATGCTGGGTGCGAGGCGGCGATGGCGTCCGCGCGCATGGGGTTGAAGACTGCGCTGTTCACGCTGAATGTGGACTTGATTGCTCAGATGTCGTGCAATCCGGCGATTGGCGGCATTGCCAAGGGGCACCTGGTGCGCGAAGTGGACGCACTCGGCGGCATTATGGGCGAAATTACCGATGCGGTGGGCATTCAGTTTCGGCTGCTGAATACTTCGCGCGGCCCGGCGGTGTGGTCTCCGCGGGCGCAGTGCGACAAGCAGGCGTACCGGCTGAAGATGCGCGAGGTTCTCGAGTCGCAGCCGAATTTGAAGATCAAGCAGGCCGAGGTGGCAGACTTGATCATCGAAGATACACCGTCAACCGATCGTCGTTCGTCGCTAGCCAAGCCTTCTCCCACCGCTTGTCATTCTGAGGAGCGCAGCGACGAGGAATCTGTTTTTGCCAACGACCAGCGACCAACGACCAGCGACCGAATCATCCGCGGCCTGAAACTCCGCGACGGACGCACCATCGGCGCCCCCGCCGTCATCGTCACCACCGGCACTTTCCTCAACGGGCTCATCCATTGCGGCGAGCAGCAATATCCTGCAGGGCGCAGCGGCGAGCCCAACGCCATCCTGCTCGGCGAATCGCTCAAGAATCTCGGCCTTCGCGGATGCCGTCTCAAGACCGGCACGCCGCCGCGACTCGACGGTCGCAGCATCGACTGGTCGAAATTTCAGATTCAACCCGGCGACGAAGATCCGACACCTTTCAGTTTTCGCACCAAGCGCGTCGCTCACCACGATTCGCAGGTTCCTTGCTACATTGCGTGGACGACCGAAGAGACGCAGCGCATCATCCGCGAGAACGTGCACCGCTCGCCGATGTATAGCGGACAAATTCAATCCATCGGCCCGCGCTATTGTCCGTCGATCGAAGACAAGATCGTCAAGTTTCCCGACAAGATGACGCACCAGCTTTTCCTCGAACCCGAAGGCTTGAACACGCACGAAATTTACGTGAACGGCATGAGCACGTCGTTGCCGGTGGAAGTCCAGCTTGAGATTCTGAAGTCTGTGCCAGGGCTCGAAAATGCAGATATGCTCCGCCCCGGCTACGCGATTGAATATGACTCGATCGATCCCACCGAACTCGACCGCACCTTGCAGACCAAGCAAATCTCCGGTCTCTTCCTCGCCGGACAAATCAACGGCACCAGCGGATACGAAGAAGCCGCGTGCCAGGGCTTGATGGCCGGCATCAACGCCGCTTTGCACGTGAAGAGGGAAGAACCGTTCATTCTCGACCGCACCGAAGCCTACACTGCGATCCTGATCGACGACCTCATCTCCAAAGGCACCAACGAACCCTATCGGATGTTCACATCGCGCGCGGAATTCCGCCTGCATTTGAGAATCGACAACGCCGACCGCCGCCTCACGCCGCACGGCCGCCGTGTGGGATTGATCTCCGACGAAGCCTGGAGAGATTTCGAAGCTAAGCAAATGCGCATGGCCTCGATGAAAACGCTGCTGGAAAAAACCCGGCTCACGAGTGAGCTGTTCGAAAAACTCGACTCAATCTGTCATCCCGAACGAATAGAGGCGCAGACGAACGCACTCGAGGGACCTTGCGTTCCCGCCGTCGAATTCTCCTCAATCGCCGGTCAGTCGCTTGCGCAGCTTCTCAAGCGCCCGGAAATCACCATCGAACAACTCGCGCCCGCGCTCGCCGATCTATCGCCCGAGTTTTTCCAGCGCGGCTCCGCGCCGGCAGGGAAGTTGTCTTCAGAAGTCCGCAACGAATTGAAGTCCGTCGAAACCGAAATCAAATACGAGGGCTACCTCATGCAGCAGCAGCGGGCCATCGACCGCCTCAAGAAGGCCGAGCACCGCTCGATTCCCGAATGGTTTGATTACACATCGGTCAGCGGATTGTCGATCGAAATGCAGCAAACATTCGTGAAGGTGCGGCCCAGCACGCTGGCGCATGCGTCCCGCATTCCAGGGGTGACGCCGGCGGCGGTTTCGTTGGTGAACGTCTTTATTGAGATTCAATCAAAGCGCCGCGAACAAGCCGCCGCAATTTAGCTTCGCCTCAGTGTCCGCAACCGTCCACAAATATCCCAGCGTCGCTTCTAGGATTGAAACCATGAGCCCGATCCACTACACCCGGATGGAAAGCCCGGTTGGACCACTACTTCTCACGGCCGACGGCTCCGGCCTGCGCGAAATTCTCTTTGTCGATGGCAGAACGACCGCCGTTCCCGACCCAGCTTGGAGAGAAGATGCCGCGCCCCTTGCGGAAGTCATCCGTCAACTCAAAGCCTACTTCGCGGGAACGCTGGAAGAATTCGACCTTCCTCTTTCGCCAAAAGGCACGGCTTTCCAACTCGGCGTGTGGAAGAGTCTCTGCGAAATTCCCTTCGGAACCACAATTTCCTACGGCGAACTTGCGCGCCGCATCGGCAATCCCAAAGCCTCGCGCGCGGTCGGGCTCGCCAACGGGTCCAATCCAATTCCCATCGTCATTCCCTGCCACCGCGTGATCGGCAGCAACGGTAAATTAACCGGATACGGCGGCGGCCTCCCCATCAAAGAAAAACTCCTTGCCCTCGAGCGCAAGCAGCTAACCCTCTTGTAACAAGCGGTTTGGCCACCTCTCGCAATCCGGTCGTGGTATCGGTTACCATTGAATCTGCTTTAAGGCGACGAATCGAAAAGCTGTCCGCATCCAACTCAATTATGAATAAGCAACTGGTCCTCACCATCGCCATCTTTCTGGCCGCCACCTTCGCTTCCGCGCAAGACTCGATGACGTCCGTTTTGCGTCCGCCAAAAGGATCCCAAATGGCGGTGGTCGTGTTTGAGGACCTGCAATGCCCGCAGTGCCGCCTCTCCGCCCCGATCATTAAAGAGGCTGGCAAGACCTACAAAATTCCAGTCGTGCGCTACGATTTCCCGCTACCCATGCACAACTGGTCTTACCAGGCTGCGGTGATCGCGCATTACTTCGACGCACATTCTAAGCAGTTAGGTAACGACTACCGCGATTACATCTTCGAACACCAGACCGAGATCTATCCCGCCGTTCTTCGCTCGTTTTCAGAAAAGTTCGCCGCCGAGCATAAGGTCGATCTGCCCTTTGTCGTCGACCCGCAAGGCAAGTATGCGGCGGAACTGAACGCAGAAAAAGACCTCGGCACTCGCATCGGACTCAACCACACTCCCACGATTTATGTGGTCAGCAACAAGCCGAACAAGCCATACGTGGAAGTCACCGACCGCAGCCAGCTTTTCCAGACGATCGACGCCGTCAAGAACGAATAGCTCGGGATTTATAGACAACAACCTTTACTTGGCCGGCTGCAGAATCGTTCGCGCCACCTTTACATATCTTTGCGTTTCGCCGGGATGGTAATCAGCATCGAAGAGTCTGCCAAACAAAATTGGATGCCGCCAGAACGTCGCTCCCTCCTCGCCGAAAAGGCCAATCGGTTCCGCGCTCTTCATCATGGTTCCCGCATCTTGCTGCTCGCAAACATTTGGGACGTGGCCACCGCGCGCGTCGTCGAACAAGCGGGAATGCCGGCGGTTGCCACAACGAGTGCGGGCATCGCTTTCGCGCTCGGCTACCCCGACGGCCAGGGAATCGCCCGGGCGGAGATGCTAGACGTTGTATCCAGAATCGCAAAGGCGGTGAAAGTTCCTGTGACCGCCGACGCTGAAGCCGGATACGGCGACCGTCCGGAAGATGCCGGCATCACCGCGCACGCAGTTCTCGAGGCCGGAGCCGTCGGTATGAACCTCGAAGACGGCACCGAGGTTCCCGCTCACCCGCTGACGGACATGCAACTTCAGAAGGAAAAGATCGCAGCCGTGCGCGAAGCTGCGGCCACGGCGGGAGTACCGCTGGTCCTCAACGCGCGCACCGACGTTTATCTGTCTGAAGTGGGACCGCCCGAGCGCCGCTATGACGAGACTCTCCTGCGGCTGGCAGCCTACCGGGATGCCGGGGCCGATTGCGTGTTCGCGCCCGGAATTCGAGACGCAACAATCATTCAACGCCTGGTCGTCGACTTGCGTTGTCCGCTGAACGCTCTCGCCGGGCCCGGATCCCCGTCCATTTCTGAGCTTGAGAAAATCGGCGTCGCCCGCGTGAGCCTGGGTTCGTCCCCCATGCGCGCCACCTTAGGCCTGTTAAGCAGAATTGTGAAGGAAGTCAGTGAAACTGGAAGTTACCTGAGCCTCGAGGACGCACCATCCCACAACGAAGTCAATCAACTCATGGCGGGAAGAAGCGGTCCGCTCAATCCATCGGCCAAAAAATGAGCGGACCTGTAGCCCTTACATTGGCGAATCTGAATTGAACGTGTCGGCCACAACCTTCCAGCTGCCATCCGCCTGCTTCATGTAGACCGTCATAAACTTTCCTTTGTCGGTCATCGGCTGCTTGGTTTTCGGATCGGTCATCGTCATCGTGTAGGCGCCCTGCGTGTAGACCATGTCGCCGCCCTTTGAAGCTACCGCGCGGTCCGAAGCAAACGTCAATGAAAAATTCGGATCGGCCATCATCGGCACTAATGCCGCTCTGATCGCCGCTTTTCCGTTCAGTGTCGGGCCACCCGGATAGAGCCCGCTGCCATCTTCGGTAAAGTAACCCACCCATTTATCGGGATTCTTCGTCGCCACATCTCTTTCCCACGCCGCTTCCACGGCCTTCACCGCTTTGATGTCCGCGGACTGCATATCTGAAGACTGCGCCACAGCAGGCTTTGCCGCCCACCCGCAACCTGCCACCAAAACAGCCAGGCATAAATACCGTGAAACTGACCTCATGTCATCCTCCGCGCAAAGCATTTTTAGGTGCGCCACAGTATAGACCGCCGAACGCCACCGTGCCCATCCAACGGCGTGCGCGGTACTATGGTCGCGTGCGCAGCCTCGATTCGCGTGTTCGGGAATTCGTGAATAAGCATTCGCTTCTCAAGCCGGGAGACCGTGTCGCCGCGGCTGTGTCAGGTGGTGCTGATTCTGTGGCTTTGCTGCGTCTTTTGCTCGAGCTAAAAGCCAGCATTGGGACAGTCGTTTCTGTCGTTCACTTCAATCACCAGTTGCGAGGGGGAGAATCTGACGCTGATGAGCGATTCGTCGCAGACATCGCCAACTCTCACCAGCTCCAATTTCACGTTGGCCGCGGAGACGTTGCCGCTCATGCCGCAGCAAACGGACTAAGCCTCGAAGCGGCCGCGCGTGCCATGCGCCACCACTACTTTTCGCAGCTTCTCTACAACGATGCCGCCAACTCAATTGCCACCGGACACACGTTAGACGATCAAGCCGAAACCGTTCTGATGCGACTGGCGCGCGGAGCCGGGACACGCGGTCTGGCTGGGATTTATCCCAAAAAATTGGTTTCCGATACCCCTATTCCCGGGAGCCTCATCCGCCCGCTGCTCGCAATCCACCGCGCCGAAATCGAAACCTACCTCAAAGAGCTTGGCCAGCCCTGGCGCGAAGACAGTAGCAATCGCGATCCGCGGCATTCCCGCAACCGGGTTCGGCACGAGGCCTTGCCCTGTCTCGAGCGCACATTGAATCCATCTATTCGAGAAACCCTGGCCAACACGTCGGAAGTAGCGCGGGATGAAGAACAATATTGGATGGAGACGGTTCAACGTCAACTTCAAACAGTCTGGCGTGCGGAAATTTCCAGCGGCACGCTCGACCTGAACGTCTTGCGGGCCCTGCCGATCGCGCTCCAGCGCCGGATCGTGCGCGCCGCAGCCGAAACTCTTGCCTTGCACTTGGATTTCAAACACGTCGAAGAAATTTTGGCTGTGGCCCACGGACCCGCCCACTCCGCCGCCCTGCCGTCAGGTTGGACTATCGCTCGCGCTCAGCAATCTCTAAGCTTTTCGAGTCAGTCCTCCAATTCAACCTCGTCCGATTACGACTATGTCGTGCCCATCCCGGGCGGCGTCGTTATTCCCGCACTTGGTGTTCGATTGGAGGTTCTGACGAACACTGCGCTTGATGGAGGGTATAATTCCGGCAACAATTCACTCGGCACGAAGTGCGAGTTCAAAGTCAGAAACTGGCGTGCCGGCGACCGCTTCTGGCCTGGGCACACCAAGGCTCCAAAAAAAGTAAAAGAATTGTTGCAGGAACTTCGCGTCACCGGCACCAAGCGACAACTGTGGCCCGTGATAACGCTTGGCGAAGAAATTGTCTGGATGCGAGGTTTCACGCTGCACAGCCGCAGCCGTCCGGATTTGAACGGCCGGTTAACTGTGCGCGAGGTTCCGAATCCTGGCGAGCAGTGCGAACAAGAAACACCATAGATAACGACGACCTCAACCATGCACTCAACCGACAAACCTAAACCGCTCCGCACCGTCATACCCGCCGACCAGATACAAAAGCGGGTCAAGGAAATGGGTCGTCAGATTTCCGACGACTACCAGGGGAAATCCATCCACGCGCTCGCCCTGCTTGAAAACGGGTTCATCTTTATGGCGGACCTGGTACGCGCGCTCGACGTTCCGGTGAGCTGCCAGTTCATCAAGCCCCGCTACCGCAAGCAGCAACCCGACCAACCTGACGAAATGCTGGAAATCTTTTTCAGCCACGAGCCCGACATTCGCGGGCAGCATGTCTTAATCGTCGAAGGTCTGGTGCACTCCGGCGTGACCAACGAATTTCTGATGAGCGACCTGCGCGGACGCGGCGCAGCTTCAGTCAAACTGGCCACGTTGCTCGACCGCCAGTCGGCCCGCCGCGTCCAGTTGCAGCCCGACTATTTCGGATTTTTAGTCGATGATTCGTTTTTGGTGGGTTACGGCCTTGGTTCGCCCGAACAAACAAATCGCAATTTGCCCTACGTCGCGGCCACAACCTGATTGCCTTTCATGACTTAAGTCATTAGGCCCGCCCCATTTCTTTTGGCCTCAGAAGAGTTAGAATAGTGCTTGGGCATTTTGCCCATCCAAAAGCGATGTCCGGCATCTAATTGACAGTGGGCCATGGTAGGTTCCGCTTTCGGAGTGGCGCCACTTCTCAGGAGTTCTAGTGAATTCGACTGTCAAAACCGTCGTTTTTTGGGTAGTGATTGTTCTCTCGGCATTCCTTCTCTGGCAGGTAGTCAAAGCCGGAACCGCAGGGCCGAAAGAAAAGGAAATTAAATTCTCTGAGTTTCTGACCGACGTTGACCAGGGCAAAGTCAAAGAAGTCACAGTCACCAGTCAGGAAATCCGCGGCAAATACACCGACGCCACCGGCTTCCACACCACCGGCCCGCTGAACGATCCGGACATGATCAAGACGCTGCGCGACAAGGGCGTCGAAATGAATTTCCGTGACATCAATGCCGGAAGCTGGCCCAGTTGGCTGCTGAACTTCGCTCCGCTCATCCTGTTGGCTGCGTTGTGGTTCTTCATGATCCGCCAGATGCAGACCGGAGGCAATAAAGCGCTCTCGTTCGGTAAGAGCCGGGCGCGGCTGCTCTCCATGCAGCAGAAGAAGGTCACGTTCAAAGATGTGGCGGGAGTTGAAGAAGCCAAGGAAGAGCTGAAAGAGATCATCGAGTTCCTTCGTGAAGCGCAAAAATTCCAGAAACTGGGAGGCCGCATCCCCAAGGGCGTCCTGCTGGTCGGACCTCCCGGAACTGGTAAGACCCTGCTCGCCCGCGCCGTTGCCGGCGAAGCCAACGTTCCGTTCTTCTCAATCTCTGGCTCTGACTTCGTGGAAATGTTCGTAGGCGTCGGTGCCAGCCGCGTTCGAGACCTCTTCGAACAAGGCAAAAAGAACGCCCCTTGCATCATCTTTATCGACGAAATTGACGCTGTTGGACGCCATCGCGGCGCCGGACTCGGCGGCGGCCACGACGAGCGCGAACAGACCCTGAACCAACTCCTCGTCGAGATGGACGGTTTCGAATCCAACGACGGCGTGATCCTGATGGCGGCCACCAACCGCCCCGACGTTCTCGATCCCGCGTTGCTGAGGCCCGGCCGTTTTGATCGCCGCGTCGTGGTCAACCGGCCCGATGTCCGCGGACGTGAAGAAATCCTGCGCGTGCATACCCGCAAAATTCCTGTGGCCGACGACGTAAATCTCTCCGTCCTCGCGCGCGGCACACCCGGATTCTCCGGCGCAGACCTCGCCAACATGGTCAATGAAGCGGCCTTGAGCGCTGCCCGCCAAAATCGCAAAGCCGTGCTCATGTTCGACTTCGAACTGGCGAAAGACAAAGTCCTCATGGGCGTCGAGCGCAAATCGCTCATTCTCACGGAAGACGAGAAGAAAGTCACGGCATACCACGAAGCTGGCCACGCTCTGGTCGCGGCGAAGCTGCCGCATTCCGACCCATTGCACAAAGTCACCATCATTCCGCGCGGCATGGCCCTCGGACTCACCATGCAGTTGCCGATTGACGACAAGCACAACTACACCAAGGAATTTCTGGAAACTTCGATCGCCATCCTCATGGGTGGACGCATCGCCGAGGAAGTGTTCCTCAACCAGATGAGCACGGGAGCCGGCAACGACATTGAGCGCGCCACCGAAATGGCCCGCAAAATGGTCTGCGAATTCGGCATGAGCGACTTGGGGCCGCTGACCTTCGGCAAGAAAGAAGAGCAGATATTCCTCGGACGCGAAATCAACCAGCATCGCGATTACAGCGAAGCCACTGCCATCAGGATCGACGAAGAAGTTCGCAACATGATCGGCAAAGGCTACAACAGCGCCCGTAACGTAATTTCGGAACACAGCGACGCTCTCACTCGGATCGCGCTGGCGCTGCTCGACCGCGAAGTCCTCGATGCCAACGAAATCAGACTGCTGATCGAGGGTAAAGAGTTGCCGAAAATCATTCCTCCTTCGAAGCCCGATGACGGCGTACAACAAGTTCTGAAACCCGAACCCGGACGCACCGGCCTCGCCAAAGGCGATTACCCGGCTCCGGCGTAAAACTTGATCATTTGCGAAAATCTTGCGGCGAGCCAGAAAACGGCTCGCCCTTATGTTTTAGTGAGGAAAATACATGCTTGAATCTGCCGCTGTCATCGCATTCGTCACGCTGTTGTCTTCTTTCGGATTCGCGCAGGGTCAGCCCCAGCAAATGGACCAAACCATGACTCAGCACGAGCACATGGCCGTGCCGCAAGAAGAGCCCCAGCAGCAGAACACGCAGATCCCAGCGCATGCGCAGATGGAATCCGCTCCGTCGGCCGATCAGCAAAAGGAAGCTCCCGGGGACACGGAAGCCATGCGCTCCATGGACCATCACCACATGGACATGGGCCCGCACATGACGATGACGGCGCTACGTGATCCCCAGCCCGGAGACGCGCAGAAAGCTGCCGCAGTCGTAGCCGCAGCGCGAACGGCGGCAGAACACTACGCCGACTACCATGTGGCGCTGAATGAGGGCTTCCACATTTTTCTGCCCAACGTGCCGCAGCCGCAGTACCACTTCACCAACCGGGATTTCGCCATCGAGAACGCGTTCCATTTCAATCCGGAGCACCCGACTTCGCTGCTTTATGAGAAGTCAGGCGACGGCTACAAACTGGTGGGTGTCATGTACACCGCGCGCAAGAACGCGACAGAAGCCGAGTTGAACGAGCGCATCCCGCTCAGCGTCGCCCAGTGGCACGCGCACGTAAACTTCTGCGTGCCAAATCCGGGAGGGCCAAAAGGCCAGCTGTTCACCGGCGACCCGAAGTTCGGATTCCGCGGCTCCATCGCCACAAAAGAAGCCTGCGACGCTGCGGGCGGTTATTTCCTTCCGCAGGTTTTCGGATGGATGGTGCACGTCTATCCCTTCGAAACGACGCAGGCCGCTATCTGGTCAGTCGAACGGCAGCACGCCGGACACGACGACATGCACTAGCACTGTAGCCCACGTTTCGACCGTGAAACGTGGGGCTTATAAATTCTAGCGGTTCACCATCGCCATCATGTGTTCCGGATAACGCGGCCCCGAGGCCGCGCCGGACGGAAACACTTCCTCGATTCTTTGCAGGTCGCTAGGCGTCAGCTTCAGATCGACGGCCCCCGCATTCTGCTCCAGATATTTCCGCCGTTTCGTGCCGGGAATCGGCACAATGTCGTCTCCCTGCGCCAACACCCAGGCCAGCGCAAGCTGAGATGACTCGCAGTTTTTCTCCCGCGCGATTTCGCCGACCCGTTTCACCAAGTCCAGGTTCTTCTGGAAGTTTTCTCCCTGAAACCGTGGCGAATACCGTCGATAATCGTCTTCAGGGAAATCTTCGACCCGCTGAAACTGCCCCGTCAGAAAACCACGGCCCAACGGACTGTAGGCGACAAATCCAATACCAAGTTCGCGGCAAGCCGCGAGAATCCCGGCTTCCGGGTCGCGCGTCCACAACGAATATTCGGATTGCAGCGCGCTGATCTTATGTACCTTGCAGGCGCGCCTTAGCGTGCTGGCGCTCGCTTCCGACAGGCCAAGATGCCGCACCTTGCCTTCTTTCACCAAGTCCGCCATCGCGCCCACCGTATCTTCAATCGGCGTGTTCGGATCGACGCGGTGCTGATAATAAAGATCGATGGTGTCAATTCCCAAGCGGCGCAAACTGGCGTCGCACGCCTGCCGCACGTAGTCCGGCTTCCCATTGACGCCGCGCACATTGGGATCTTTCGGGTCGCGGACGATGCCAAATTTTGTGGCAATGGTGAATTGGTCGCGCTTGCCCTTGATCGCCTTGCCCACAAGCTCTTCGTTTTTGTGCGGACCATAAACATCCGCCGTATCGAGAAACGTGATTCCCAGTTCCAGAGCGCGATGAATCGTGGCGACGGACTCGTTGTCATCGCGCCCACCATAAAATTCCGACATGCCCATGCAGCCCAGGCCCAGGTCAGAAACGTTAAGGCCGGACCGTCCAAGCTTGCGTGTTTTCATGCCATATAGATGCCTTGCACGCAAGCGAAGCTGGATAAAATTGGCGGGATTCGCGCCGCGGGGAATGGCCGTCAATGACGCACGAGGAGCTTCTCGCAAATAGGCTTTTTGGGGGTCTCGTTGCATTTTACGTCTGTCCTCTGGTATGCCCCCTACCGCGCAGCCAAACAAATCGCGGGTAGCCCATCTGCCTTGGAAACTCGAACCCTGGAAATATCCGCGGGTCAACGGACCTCTATTAGCGGCCTAGCCCTCTCCACCACTTCGCCAATCTCCACCGCTGCAACGCCTCCAGCAATCAACTCGCGCGCCAAGGCATCCGCCGCTTCTGCCGCCACCGAAATCAGCAATCCTCCTGCGGTCTGCGGATCGAACAGAATCTTCCTGAGTTCTTCTCTGACTTCGTCGTCATACCCGACCACGCACTCAGCAAACTCGCGGTTGGCTTTCAGTCCGGCGGGAATATGCCCGGCGCGAATGCATTCGAGCGCTCCGTCGAGCAGCGGAAGTTTGCTAACAAAAATCCGCAACGACACATTGGACGCCATCGCCATCTCTCGCGCATGCGCGACCAATCCAAAGCCGGTGATGTCGGTCATCGAATGGACGTCGGATCCGCGCTGCATTACGATCCCGGCGGAAATTTTATTCAGGGTCGTCATCGACTTGATCGCGCCGTCGATCCAGGCCTGCCGCGCTTCACCTTTCTTCAGCGCGGTCGTAATCACGCCCGTGCCCAGCGCCTTCGTAAAAAGCAGGCGGTCGCCCGGCTTCGCGCCATCGTTCGCCAGCACGCGCCGCGGATCAATCAGCCCCGTCACCGAATAGCCGAACTTAGGCTCTTCGTCGCGGACGCTGTGCCCGCCAACCACCGAGCACTCCGCTTCCATCATTTTCGCAAGGCCGCCGCGCAGAATTTGCTCGAGCACATCCACATCGCCCGCTCCGGGGAAGCACACATGCGCCAGCGCTGTTATTGGTCGCCCGCCCATTGCATAAATATCGCTTAGGGCGTTGGTCGCGGCGATCTGCCCGAACGTAAACGGATCGTCCACCATCGGCGTAAAAAAATCGACCG
This sequence comes from Terriglobia bacterium, assembly GCA_963771505.1. Lineage (GTDB taxonomy): Bacteria > Acidobacteriota > Terriglobia > Terriglobales > Acidobacteriaceae > JAJPHW01. Next base: position 961,344 of record CAVYTO010000001.1, on the reverse strand, counting down.
TCTGCACCAGCGCCAGTTCGGCGCTCAAACGGTAGATCCCAGCATCGTCGGAGTGGTCGAATCCCACCAGCACATTCGGATCGGTTTGCCGCGGAAGTTTTGGCAGAATTTTGTCGAGGATCGCCGGACTCAGCTTCGAAGCGCAGCCCCCGGCCTTGACGCTTTCCGTGAGCCGAACAGTCTTGGGCGTGCTCATAAAATCATTTCGCAGTCACCTGCGCGATTTGCAGTTCAGGATAAGCCTGGTTCCACTCGTTGCTCACATGCTCGAAGGTCAGCCGAAATTGCCGGCTCTGCCCTGGATTCAGCGGCGCCACGTTCAAGTCCACGGCGTCGTCGTAAGGCCCAGTCGTTTGCAACACGCGCAAAGCCAGATCGTCCGCCTGCGCCACCTGCCCCATCGAATCCCGAAACACAATGTGGACGACAGCGTGCGTCACCGTCTGCGTGCCGGAATTTGAGATCACTCCATCGATGTACGTGACCGTCGCGCCCACGAAATTCTGCGCCGCACTCATCTTTAGGTCGGAAAATTTCAGGTAGGCAACGTACGCGGGCGGCGGAGCCACAACTTTCGGGTGCGCTCGCAGGAAAAAAAGCGCGATCACGCCGACCACAGCCACCAGCGCCACTCCCAGCAGCACCGGCAGCGCATTTGAATTTCTTTCAGGCGTGGAGACGGGCGAAGGTTCGAGAAAGCCGTCCATGCTGAGATTGTACTAAAGCGGAAAATCGCTGCTACCGTAGATTCACAGAAACACCGAGAAAACAATCAATTCCGAAAAAAGAAGCCCTTAAAATTTTCTCTGTGACCCTGTGCCTCGGTGGTGAAAGCCCTTACTCGCCGCCCACCAAAAGCCCATCCATGCGAATCGTCGGGCAAGCCACCGCACCGCGGAATTCCAAATCGTTGCCGATTTCCATGATGTTGAAGAACATCTCTTTCAAATTGCCGGCCACCGTGATTTCTTCCACAGGGAAAGCCAGCTCGCCGCCGGAAATCCACATTCCAGATGCGCCGCGCGAATAGTCGCCCGTCACCAGATTCGCGCCGCTGCCAAGAAATTCGGTGATGTACAGCCCATCCGGAATCCCCGCAATAATTTCTTTCGGCGACTTCTTTCCCGCTTCCAGAAAAAAGTTCCCCGGCCCGATTCCCGGAGTTCCCGCCAGCCCGCGCGAAGCATTGGCGGTAGTTTGCAATCCCAATTTTTTCGCCGTGTAAGTATTCAGTAGATACGACTTCAGCACCCCATTTTCCACAAGCACCGTTCGGCGCGTAGGAATGCCCTCGCCGTCGAACGGCGTCGTGCCGAACCCTCCGGGAATCGTGCCATCGTCGATTACGTTGATGGATTCATGCGCAATCTTTTCTCCCAGCTTTCCCGCCAGAAAAGACGCGCCCCGATAAACCGAATCGCCGTTGATGCCTTCAAAGATGTGCTCCAGAATCGACGCCGACACCATCGGATCGAAAACTACCGGCACCTGTTTCGTCTTCACGCGCTTTGCGCCCAACCGTCGCAGCGTGCGTTGCGCAGCTACTGTGCCCACATGCTCGGGCGATTCCAGTTTGCCCAGGTTCCGCGACACCGAGAACCAATAGTCCCGCTGCATGCCGCCATCTTCGTTCTGCGCAATCGGCACCGCCGCAATCGAGCAATACGACCGTTGATATTCGCCGACAAACCCGTGCGAATTGGCCATCACTTTATGCCCAGTCGCCGCGTCGAACCCTCCGCCATCGGAATTTTTAATCCGCGGATCGTAATCCAGCGCAGCCTTCTCCGCTCGGCGCGCATACTCGATGCGTTCTTCGCCCGGAAGCGAATACACATCGGCATGAAAGAGGTCGAGATCTCCCTGCAACGAACCCAACTGCGCCGCTTCGGGAAGCCCAGCAAACGGGTCTTCTGACGTAATCTTCGATAGCTCGATCGCCGACGAAACCATCCGGTCCAACCCCTCTTTCGAGAAATCGCTGGAGTAAGTGCTCGCCGCCCGTTGCCCGCTAAACACGCGGATGCCGATCGCCCTCGATCCTGATTGCTTCAGCGTTTCAACTTGCCCCATGCGAACGAGCGTCGAGAACTCATCGCCTTCGCGGATGACGCATTCGGCGGCAGATGCTCCGCCCTTCATAGCGCGGCCCACCACATCCTGTGCAAGTTCTTTAAGGTCAATGGCAGGTCGCGACGTCTGTTTCTCAACTTCAGTGGATTGCATATCTCTATTATTCCAGATAATTAGTGGGATTTTTGGGGGATGGCAGTAGACATCGGCCCAGGCTCCAACCTGCCTCTGTTGTCATGCAGAGCGGACGACGGGCCGCAGGCCGGTCGCCGCAACCGAAGGATCCCTGCGCGAGCAGGTATTTTGAGGCCGGCAATTTACGCGGGAGTTGATGGCCGCCGCGAACGTTGAAACGAATCGTCCGGCCGTAGAGGCAGGCTTGGTGATGCTCGATGCCGGAGGCGATTTCGCCGACGGCGTGATCGCCTATGAAGGCGGGTCGGTGCGGAAATGTTTGTCTCGTTCGATAAGAAGGCAGTGGAGATGCTTAAGGCGAAAGGGGAGCACGCAAAATTGCTTTGACTTGTATCAAGCATCCTTACTGCATGAACCCGCCGGGATCTTTCCTCGCCGTCCCGCCCACCGTCAACCGGTCCACCTTAATCGTAGGAATGCCCACGCCCACCGGAACCGCCTGGCCATCTTTTCCGCAAGTGCCGACTCCTTCATCAAGTTTCAAGTCGTTGCCCACCATTGAAACTCGCGTCAGCACATCCGGGCCGTTGCCGATCAGCGTCGCTCCCTTGATCGGAGCGGTGATGTGGCCGTCTTCAATCAAATAAGCTTCCGACGCCGAGAAAACAAACTTCCCATTCGTGATGTCAACCTGGCCGCCGCCAAAGTTCACCGCATAGATTCCACGCTTCACCGACCGCACAATATCTTCAGGATTGTCCTCGCCGGGCAGCATGTAAGTGTTTGTCATGCGCGGCATCGGGATGTGCTCATAGCTCTCGCGCCGTCCGTTGCCGGTGTCGGCGATTCCCATCAGTTTCGCTGAAAGCTTGTCGCTGATGTATCCCTTCAAAATTCCATTTTCGATCAGAGTAGTGCTTTGCGTCGGATGGCCTTCGTCATCCATATTGAGCGACCCGCGGCGCCATGGCATCGTGCCGTTATCGACTACCGTGCATTTCTCACTGGCCACGCGCTTGCCTACCAGCCCGGCAAATGCGGACGTCTGCTTACGATTGAAGTCCGCTTCGAGTCCATGACCCACAGCTTCATGCAGAAGAACACCCGGCCATCCCGGCCCCAGCACCACTTCCATATCGCCCGCTGGAGCTTCGCGCGCATCCAGTTGCAATATCGCCTGCCGCGCCGCTTCCTTGGCAAAATATTCCGGCGTCTTGTCGCCAAAAAAGAAATCGAGCGCCACCCGGCCACCGCCGCCCGAGCTCCCCCTCGCGGAATTGCCTTCAGTCTTGGCAATGCACGATACATTCATGCGCGCCAGTGGTTGCGAGTCTTCCGCAAACGTCCCATCTGACCCCACCACAAGAATGTTTCGCAGTTCGTCGCTATAGCTCGCCCGCACTTCTTTAATTCGCACATCGGACGCCCGCGCAGCCACGTCCGCCCGCATCACCAGTTCCACTTTTGCGGTGATTTCCGCATCTACCGAAGGCAACGTTACGGGATAAAGGCTGCGCGCCGGCTTTTCCTGAAATGCCGCCACCGATGTCTTCGACGGTCCGCTGGCAATCAGCGCCGCCGTGCGCGCCGCGTGAAGGATGCGCTCCGAAGAAAGGTCGTCGGTGTAGGCGTAACCGGTCCGTTCGCCGGAAAGAACGCGCACTCCGCATCCCGCGGAGTTGCCCTGCGAAGCCGACTTCACCATGGATTCATCCACACCCAGCGAAGTCGAGCTTAGGTATTCAAAATAAAGGTCTGCGTAGTCCCCGCCGGCGGAAAGCGCCGCCGCCAAATAGCGTTCGAGATCGCGCGGGGTAACGCCGTAATGCTGGAAAAAGAACTTATGATTGTCCACAGTGATTTAGATGCCTCAATGCCGCAAACGGCTCCCGGATGGCCCATTATCCCACAGCCCATTGTCCGAAATCGAAACAATGGTCACACGTCACAGACAGTTGGGTTACTCGCAACGACAATGCTCGCATGACCCCGGAATCGTTGACGCGTTCGCTCGCGGAATTTCTCGCTGCGTCGCAAACTGCGGTGGTGGTTGAAGATGGAAACATCGCCTTCGATCTGTCGCTGGCCAAATACAGCATCTCCGGAGAACACAATAAGTGCCTGCTGCATCTGTGGTCGTCGGAACGCAATTTCGTCCGCCGCGTTGTAGATTCTGAACTCAAGCATGACACGCTGAAGCTGGCCGTCCTGCGCGCCGGCCAGTCGCGGGCATCGACGCTCGAGATTTGCCGCACCCGCGACCGCCGCACTCCCAACGACAAGCGCAAAGCGCGCATGGCGTACGAAAGAAAATTACGCCTCACGATCGAGCGCCGTTACCCAGGCTTCTCTGTAGGACGTTTCAGCTCAGCGGTGGATCTGGAACGGTCCTTCGGCCCGGTCTACGCTCGCGGCCTCATTCGTCAGGGCCAGTCTGCGTTCGCTGTTCTGGGAGCCAATCGCGCGGAAACCCAGAATTCCATCGACGCCGCCCTGACCTTCGGCATTCTATGGATGGACGCCTGTCGCTCCTCTTCAGCGGGAAAATTTGTCGTGGAAGGCCTGAAGCTTTACCTTCCTACCGGCACTTCCGCCGTCGCCTGTGAGCGCATGGCGCATCTTGATCCTGTACTGGCCAAGTGGCAACTGTTCGAATACGAAGAAACCGAAGACTCCATCAGTCGCGTGGATTTGAACGACCGAGGAAACCTGGCCACCCGCTTGACCCAATGTCTCGACGAGAAAGGTGCGCGCCACCGATTCGCGCAAGCCATTGCTCAAGTGAAAAACATCATGCCAGATGCGGACGTCGCATTCCTTTCGCCCGCGCAGGTTTCCTTCCGCTATCATGGCCTCGAATTTGCCCGTGCCGACCTGACGCATGATTTGGGTCCCATGCGGGGCGTATCGGCCGTCGTGTTCGGAATGGGTGCAGAGCAAAGCCGGTTGTGCGGCGCTAATCACGATGCCTTCGTCGGCCTCGCCCGCAGCATCGGCGAAGTCCGTCACGCCGAAGGGCCAAAAGATCATCCTTTTTGGCGACTGCATCCCGAACGATGGCTCGAATCTCTGATCGCTAAAAACGTAGCCGCCGTCGACCAGCGCCTCGACTCCGCGCAAACCTACGCGCAAGTCCCCGCATTCTCCGCCAGCGATCGCGCCATGATGGACGTGCTCACCATCACCCAACAAGGCCGCCTCGCCGTGCTCGAATTGAAAGCCGGAGAAGATATCCATTTGCCTTTGCAGGGCCTCGATTACTGGTCACGGGTGGCGTGGCATCACGCCCGCGGCGAGTTCACGCGTTTTGGATATTTCCCCGGAACCGAAGTTTCCCCGCAACCACCGCTTCTGTATCTAGTCGCGCCCGCCTTCCACATTCATCCCCGGACCGATGCGCTTCTGCGCTATTTGTCTCCCGAAATCGAATGGGTTCTCGCAGGCATCGACGAACGATGGCGAGATCGGCTGAACGTCGTCTTCAGGAAGCGTCAGGCAAAGACTTTTTCCCGGCGCCCGGTGCCCAACCCGAATCAGGACGAAGGTATTCTTCTGGCCAAAACGGGCTCTTAATGCTCGGTCGGCTGAACCGGCGACGAAGTTATCTCGCCTTCTTCCGCCGGTTCGCCCTGAAACACTCGCGAGATTCCGCGGACCATCCGCCGCATAGGCAAATTGCCGTCATCGTCGCAAAGGAAAATCTCGCCCACTCGCTTGCTGCGAAAATACCAGCGTTTCAAAACCGCCAGATGTTCCATCGTTTCGGCGGAACTTCTTGGCGGCTCTGTCACCTTCCGCGCCAACACCTCCCGCACTCTCGACTCCATGGATTGCGATTTCGTGTGCTCCGCCGATTGGATCGCAAACTGCACCGGTCCCGCAATATTTCCCGCTTCAACCGCGAAGAACGCCACGCAACCCGCATCCGCGCTCGGCTGGACTATCACCCCCGACAATCGCTCAATCGGCCGCGCAATCTCAGGCAGCCGCGCAATCAGCGCGCGCACTTTTTCCGCCCGCACATGAAGCGCCGCGGCGCTTTCGAAATTCAACTCCTTCGAGGCCTCATCTCGCGCGCCCGCCATTTCCCGCGCCAGCGTGTCGCCTCCCGACTCGAAATAGGCTCGCACTTTCCCAACTTCAACATGGTACTGTTCATCGCTGCACCCTTTAAAACACGGCGCCAGGCACATCTTCATTTCTGAATAAATGCAGCCCGGGAATGCCGGGTCGGGATGCAAGTCGTCCACACACCGCCGCATCTTGAAAAAGTCGAGCGAGTCGTTGGCAAACTGTTCCGCAGTCGTTCGCGAGGGAAAAGGCCCGTAGTACTTCGACTCCCCGCCAACCCGCCCCATCCGCGTCGTGACCGATGCCCGCGGATACGGATTGCCCAAATGCAGTTTGATCAGCGGCGCAAACGATAGCCGCAGCCGCTGGCTATATGTCTTGGGGAAATATTCTCGCAGCAACCGGTAGAGCAGGAAGCCGGATTCGAAGTCCGATCCCGTGGGCGTGTAATCGATGCGGCGCGCGATCTCTCTCAGGTTGAGTCTTCGGCTGCGTTCCACCGGAGCCGCCAGCAACCGCTGCAACCGCCGCCGCAGGTTCGCCGTCTTGCTCACATACGGCTCGGCTGAATCGTCTTTGCCCCGCAGCATGAAAACCGCCGGTCCCGCCGGGACCGAACCGAACACTTCATCGTCGCGCTCCGGCGCAAATTCGATGGATTGCGTCAGCACATCCACATTCTATGGTTCGCAGGAGAAAGGCGATAGCGTCGCGCGAGTAAAATCCCACGTCTGAATTAGCGGAAGCTGGCGCTTCTCAACGTCTGGCGGAAATCCTGGCCTTCCATGGTCACGATTCGGCACATTTCATGCAACCGCGAGCGCATCCGCTCACCGATCCGGTCGCCCAGTGTTTCTTCCCGTGCCGCTGCACGCGCGCCGAATGCCGCCGCTGCCGGCTTGTCCTTGAAATTCGTGGTGATAATCGTCGTCCGGTTGTCGTTGTAGCGGCTGTTCAAAATCAGGCTTACCGTGTCCCACACCCATTCCGACGGCTTCACCGCTCCCAGTTCGTCGAGCACCAGCACTTCCGTCTCGAATACCGGACGCAGCACATCCAGTTCCGTCGTTTTCACCGAATCGTTGTAGGAATTCTGTATCTGTTTCAGAAGCTCGCGATAGTCATAGAACAGGCAAGCCGCGCCTTTCAGGATCAGTTCCTTGATAATGCCCACCGCCAGGTGCGTTTTGCCGACGCCGATATCTCCAATCAATAGCAATCCCGTGTTGTCTAACGGATACTCTTCAACGAAACGCCCAGCCGCCAGCCGCGCCCGGGCCAGCGCCTGATGAGGACCGTCCGCCTCAAAATTCGAAAGCTCGCAATGCTCGTATCTCTTCGGAATACGCGCGTCGTCAAGCAGTGTCTGCGAGCGCGCCCGGAGCCGGCAATCGCATCGCGCAACCCGGCTTTCTCCGGAGGTCTTCACCGGTTTCCACCCAGTCCCTCCGCACATCTCACATGTTTCCGCAGGCGAGTTTATCTTTTGCACACCCATATCGTAACTCGATTGACTGTGCGCTCCGGAGCGCACCTGGCGCAAGCCCTAAAACCAATCCGGCTGTGCAGATGTTGTGAACAAAGCGGATCGGCTGTGGACGTCGCCGGAAAATTCAGCGCGGACGCTTCCGCCGCTCGACTCCAGCCTCTGCCGAATCCGCCGTCTCATTCGCCGCATTCCGCACCACCGCCAGAAATGATTTCACTTCCGGTCTCAGCGGACGCCGCCGGGCATGCACAACATCCAGGCTTCGCGCCAGCGGCTCCGCATCGGTGATTCTCACTACAGATAGCCGCCGCAGCCTCAACTCCTTCGCCACCGCAATCCGCGGCAGAAAAGCCAATCCCAGCCCGCGCTCCACCATCCGCTTCGCCGTCTCGATGGAATCCACTTCCAGCGCCGCATTCGGCAACATTCCCGCCCGCCGAAACAGACTCTGCGTCAGCGACCAGTCGCTCGATCCGCGTTCATAGAAAATCAGCGGCCACGCCGCGACCTCTTCCAGCTTCGCCGACCGCAACCGATTCTTTTTGCGCGTAGGCCCGGCCATCAGCAGTAAAGGATCGTCGCGCAGACTAATCGTCTCAACCTCAGGATGATTCAGCGACCGCGCGAGGCCAATCTCGGCCTCACCCTCAAGCACCATGTCCAGCACGCCCTTGGAGTGGCCCGACCGCAAATTAATCACCAGTTTCGGATGCGTCTTCTGGAATTGCTTCAGCACATCCGGCAGAAAATATACGCAAATGGAAAGCGCCGCCGCTATCTGGAGCGGGCCGCTGTTGTCGGGTCTCAGCTCCTGCACCGCCTGCCGCGCCTGCGCCGCTGCCCGCAAAAGCTGCTCCGCATGTGGCCGCAGCGACCGTCCCGCCGCCGACAAAGTGAACCCGCTGCGCGACCGCACCAGCAATTGCGCCCCCAGCGAGATCTCCAGGGCCTTGATCCGCGCGCTGATCGCCGGCTGGCTGATGTGCAACGCCTCTGCCGCCCGGTGAAACCCGCCGAACGAAGCCACCGCCAGAAATGTTTCCAACTGGTCGAGTTCCATTCCCCCACTCCCTACGGTCGAAGCTATCACAACTCGCTAGCTGATAAATATCTATTATCAGTCAGATAAGAACATTTCGTTTGACCCTCTACGTTTCGTGCCCCAGAATCTCCACTGGACGAAGCAACGTGGATCGTGGGCTGTGCCGGCAGCCCATTCCCCATCCGTCGAGCTTCCCGCGGACGCGCTTACGCATCTATGACCCCGATGGCTACCGAATCGACGCAAGAAACCGGCTTCCCACTCAACCGGCCGCCCCAGGAGACAAGCGTTTCCGGCGAACTTCCCTCCGGCTTTCAGGACTTCTTTCTGCCCCTGCACCGGCGTTTCGCTCCCCGGCAAGCAACTCTTCTGGTGGAACGCCACCGCCAGCTCGACCAGTCCCATGGCGGCGAACAACCCACGTTTCGCCCGCCCAGCGAAGCCACTACCGGCAACTGGCGCATCGACCTTCCCGAATGGTGCCGCGACCAGCGCAACCAGATGACCGGCCCTGCCGACGAAGCCGAACTCGTCGTGAAAATGCTCAACTCCGGCGCGCCCGGCGTCATGCTTGATCTCGAAGACTCCACCGTAAACGATTGGGAGCACCAGCGTCTCGGCGCGGAAAACGTCCTCGCCGCGCTCGCAGGCACCCTCACTTTTTTTGACAAGAAGCGCGACAGAGTCGTCGGCATCGCACCCGGCAAAGCCGTGATCTGGATTCGCCCTCGCGGGCTTCACATCCATCAGGCGGGCATCGTAAAGAACGAATTAACTTCCGCGTCGTTGTTCGACGTGGCGCGCATAACTTTCAGCGTCGACGCCGCGAAACTGAGTCATCCGCTCTGCTTCTACATCCCGAAGTCCGAGTCCGCGGAAGAAGCGCTCTGGTGGCGCGACGTGTTTCAAGCCATCGCCGAAGCTCGCGGATGGCCCAGCAACTACATCAAGTGCATGGCCCTCGTGGAATCTCATCCGCTGGCGTTTCAGGCCGAAGAATTTCTCTACAATTTGCGTGATCACATTCTTGGCCTCAACCTCGGGCGTTGGGACTACATGGCCAGCCTGATCCATTTCTGCCTTAACGACCCCGCGTGGGTGTTGCCTGACCGCAATACCATTCCCCACGATGTTCCGTTTTTTCAAAACCTGCGCGAACGGCTGCCCCAGATTTGCCATTCTCGCGGCGCGCTCGCCATCGGCGGAATGACCGCCCTCTATCCCAGTCGCACCGACGCCAAACTGAATTCACGCGCCCTCAAAGCGCTCGCGACCGACAAGCAAAACGAAGCTCATTGCGGCATGGACGGCGCATGGACCGGCCACCCCGATCAGAATCAAATCGCCATCGAACAGTTTCCGGCTCCGAATCAATTGAACCGCCCCCGCGAAAGGTCAGACCAGAAGCCTCATCTGCGTCCCGCTCCCACCGGAGTAGGGGAAAAAACGATTGCCGGTACGCGTGCCGCCATTCGCACCGTCATCCGTTACCGCAACGGAGTACTCAACGGCAAAGGCGCGAGTCTGCTCGACGGGTACATGGAAGACCTAGCCACCGACCGGATCTACCGTCTCATGATTAAGCAACGCATGTTGCATCCGGGACAGGTCGTCGACGAATCCGGCACTGTCATCGACCATTCGCCCGCTCGAATAACTCAGTGGTTCGACGAAGAACTTGAACGGCTCTTGGCGGACAAAAATCGCACCGACGCTGGAACTCCAGAAACGCTTCGCCGTGCGCGTGTGTTGAGCGAATACATGGTCAGCAACGGAGAATTTAATCCCAGTTAAGAGGCGGCCAGCCGCCCAACCGACTTCGAACGAGGAGCAACAACAAAATGTCAAATAACGGAAATTTGCCGGGCAAAGCAAAAACGTGGGCGACCAGCTCCCGCTGGGCGGGCATCACCCGCCCTTATGACAACCAGGCGGTTGAGCGCCTGCGCGGTTCGATCCACGTCGAGCACACGCTCGCCCGTGAAGGCGCAAAGCGCCTGTGGGAACTTCTGCACACCACCGACTACGTCCAAGCTCTCGGAGCCATGACAGGTAACCAGGCGATCCAGCAGGTGCAAGCCGGACTGCCCGCCATCTACGTCAGCGGATGGCAAGTAGCCGCCGATGCCAACAACGCCGGCCAGGTCTATCCCGACCAGAGCCTCTATCCCGCCGACAGCGTGCCCAACGTCGTTCGTCGCATCAATCAAGCGCTCACCCGCGCCGACCAGATTCATCACGCTGCGGGTGACCACGACACCCGGTGGTTCGTGCCGCTCGTCGCCGACGCTGAAGCCGGATTCGGCGGCAACCTCAACGCTTTCGAATTGATGAAGGCCATGATCGAAGCCGGCGCTGCCGGGATCCATTTCGAAGACCAGCTTTCTTCCGCAAAAAAATGCGGACACCTTGGCGGTAAAGTTCTTGTACCAACTTCCGAAGCCATCCAGAAGCTCGTCGCGGCCCGCCTGGCCGCCGATGTCATGGACGTGCCAACGCTCATCATCGCCCGCACCGACGCCGATAGCGCCCACTTGCTCACCAGCGACATCGATCCGCGAGACCGCCAATTCCTTACTGGAGAACGCACCGTCGAAGGCTTCTACGGGATCCGCGCCGGCGTCGAGTCCGCCATCGCGCGCGCCATTGCTTACGCCCCTTATGCCGACCTGATCTGGTGCGAAACTTCACATCCCGATCTCGGCGAGGCCCGCCAGTTCGCCGATGCCGTCCACGCAAAATTCCCCGGCAAGCTGCTCGCGTACAACTGCTCGCCATCTTTCAACTGGAAAAAGAAGCTGGACGACGAGACCATCGCCCGCTTCCAGTCCGAACTCGGCGCCATGGGATACAAATTCCAATTCATCACCCTCGCCGGTTTCCACGCCCTTAACCTCAGCATGTTCGAGCTGGCGCGGAAATATAAAGCTTCCGGCATGGCCGCCTACACCCAGCTTCAGGAAAAAGAATTCGCCAGCGAACGCGACCACGGCTACGGCGCAGTGAAGCATCAGAGCTTCGTCGGCACCGGATATTTCGACATCGTCACCCAGGTGATCGCGGGCGGCGGATCGTCCACCACCGCGTTGGCAGGATCCACCGAAGCCGCGCAATTCGGCTCCGGAACCAAAGAGCCTGTGCGCACACAGGGAATCATGGACGAGTTCCGCACCATGATGTCCACTGAAGCCATCGCCACGGAGAACGCCGCTTCGAAAGAAGAAATGTTATTGCCCAGCGGCGACTGACGGGATCGATTCAATCCGCGCAACGATCCGGTTTTGGTGCCGCCGCCGACGCGGTGGCACCAAACAAGGCATCCAGCAAGGATTTTCACAGTTGACTTTCTTCTCCAGCAGTAGCTAAATAGTGCCGCAAGGGTTTCTTCCACTTGCGCGCGATCCCCTTTGGCGCGCACTTGGCAAAACGGAGACCCGCCGAGGAGAGAGACATGAATAAAGCTGACCTGATTGACCGCATCGCCGCAGGCACCGGCATCAGCAAAACCCAAGCCGCCGGGGCCATTGACACCACCGTCGACAGCATTACTTCAGCCCTGAAGAAAGGGGACCGCGTCGCCCTCATCGGCTTTGGCACGTTCTCCCTTTCTCAACGCAAAGCCCGCAACGGCAGAAACCCGCAAACCGGCGCAACCATCAAGATCGCCGCCCGCCGGGTAGCAAAATTCACGCCCGGAGCCGAACTGAAGAAAGCCGTAAACCGCGGCAAGTAAATCGATCGGACAACGCAAGACCAAGGCAGCGGCGTTTACGCCCTGCCATTTTTATTTGCGGTCTCCGCGGATCAGAGCAGCAACCAAGCTTGCAATTGCTTGCAAAAAAAAGTAATTTCGGGGCGAGAATTTAGGGCCGGGTAACGACTTCGTTCGGACCGCCCGGAAGCATGAACTTCACGCCGTTGTCGCTGTTGGCTTTCACCGTCGCGGGGATGTTCAGCGCGGAAAGCTGAATATTTTTCGTCCAGTAGCCGTCTTGATAGTAGTCGCCGCGGGCGTATATCACTCCGGAAACGATCGCATATCGCGGAACCGCTTCGCTGTGCCCGTCCTGGAAAATAAGCATCGTCGGTCGCGACCAAGCCTGCCGAGACAAAGCCTGTTGCGAAGACGACTGTTGTAACGAAGACTGCGGAGAAATTTGTCCGTACGAGGAATAGTCTAACGCCGCTGCCGGACTTCTCTCCGGTGCTCCAGCATCACCGCCGTAGCGCGCGTAGTGATCGCCGTTCCACTCGATCAGCAGCGGTTCATGTTTCACTTCCGGCTCTGGCGCAGCGGCAGGCGCTGCCTGCACCACGATCACCTGCGGCCCGGGATTGTCCGGCAAGTATTGTTCGGGATAAAAACTCGAATACAGAAACGGATCGCCAAGGTACGCGCCGCCAGGAAACGGTCCGCCGGGCGGCCTGTGCCCGTAGCCGCCGTGTCCGCCGAAGCCTCGGCCCGCGCCGAAGCCGCCGCCGCGCATCTGCGCCTGCATGCCTGACGCAGTCAGCGCGATCAGCAACATCGCAAATGTGAGTCGTGCGGGCATTTGTCTCCCTAGTTCGCGCTTGCCGGAACCTCAAAATCCAGTCCGCGCGCGTCGTTTTGTTTCACGGTTGCCGCGAGATCAAGCTCAGACAGTGCGATCTTGTGGCGGCGGCCATCGCTCAAGTCATAGAGCGTGCTGCCCACGATGGCGTAATTCGCAAGCTCGTATTCATGGCCGTCCTTGAATATAAGGATCGTCGGCGGTTGCGCAGCCGCCGGTTCAGCGTCCGCCGGAGTAGATGCGAGTTCGGCACGCTGCGAACCAGGGGGGCGGCTGTAATTCGTTCGCGCCTCTGAAGCGGTCGGCCCTTGCCCGCGTCGGTCGAAGATCGTCGGACCACCCTGATACTGATCGTCGTCCGGCGCATCAATCGGCGCGTCTTCGGCATACCCGTAGCCGTAACCGAAAGGATAGTAGTAATAGCCGCCGTAGCCGTAACCATTTCGCGACCGATGATTACGCAGCGGCGTTTGTGGCGCAGTTCCAAATCGTTGTTGTCCGAATCCCAGGGAAGTCACGCTCGGAGGCACCCCACGCGCCGCGCCGCGTCCGCCAAAGTCAGGAGAAGTCACCGACGGCGCAACGCCATGAGGAACGGCCTGCTGCGCAGAAGTGGTTGCCGGCGGCAAACATAATGCCGATGCCAGCGCCAAACCCGCCACAGCTGCCAGTTTCGCGGCCTTCATGCGAAAATCATACTCCAAATTCGACGCCATGACGCTCCTCCGCAATCCATCGTCCTTGAGAGATTAGAACTGCGGAACCGCGCAGAGGTTGCGTCTATCTTTCGCCCGCGCTAGGTAATTGAAACTTTAACCAGTTGCAGAATGTTCCAGGCCGCAGTCAGGCCCAGCAGTCCCCAAACGCACAGAGCTACAAACTTCCGCTCTGACGTCTCCAGGAGGTCCGCCGCCACCCCGGCGATAAATACGAAAAAGAAGGGGACGGCCATGACTTGAAATCCGAAACCAGGATAATGCGGCGAGCAGAACCCCAGCAGAAGCAGCAGGGTCGCCACCAGCAGCGGCGCGGTGTTGCCAAAGTACCGCGTGCGCGGCCACAGCGCGTAAGTAAACAGCGCCGCAGGCAGCGCGATCAACAACGCCGGCGCAGTCTGTTGCAGTTCCGCCAGCGTCGCCCGGTATGCGTCGATCATGCCGAATGTGCGCGATGTGAATCCTAAAAATTGCGCGTGCCGCAATCCTTGCCACAAGATGCCCGCGTGGAATCCGTAAGCCGCATAAATCAAGAACGATGCGACGAAACTCGCCGCCAGCCAAATCGCGATCGCCGGGCCTCTTCGCGTCGGTGCGACATAAAGCATGAATGCCAACGCCAGCGGCAGCAGCACAACCAGCGAAAACTGCGTGCCGATGGCCAAAGCCAGCGACAGCCCGAGCAGCAGAATTCGACGCCAGTTCCACAGCACCACTTCTCGCGGAGCGTAAAGCGTGTGCGCCACCGCGATGGCTGTGAAGATCGTGCCAAACGTGCCCCACGCAGCCCCCATTTCCGGCTGCGTCAGCCACAGCGCGCTGCCGCGAACGATTCCCGGCGCGAAGCAGTAGAGCATCAACGCGATATATCCGCCCTGATTTCCATACAAGCGGCGGGCCACATACCACAGCGACGCGCCCAGCAGCACGCCAAAGAAGAGATAGGGCACGCGGGCCAGCCAGCCCCAGTAGTTCAAAACGAAATTTGGATTCTTCCCGTGCGGCGACCATGCCGTCAGCGGCGAAGCAGCGATCAGGTACCACAACGGGGAGTGATTGGGATCGTAGCCTTCGTTATCTTCGACTTCGAGCGGCACCGATTCGCCCGCTTCCATTCGCGCCATCGAAGGCGTTCCGGCCACCGTACCCTGGCGCAATTGCAGCAGCCCTTCCTGAACGCGATACAATTCGGCGGCATCAACTTCCTGCGGCCGCGATCCGCGTCCGATGAGCCACAACGCTTGCAGCGCCAGGAGCAGAAGCAGCCCTCCTGCCACAAACTGCGGATGCCCGAAGCGCTCACGCATAAAAAATTTCGCCATACGCCGAACATCGGTTTTACCATGACTCACGGCCTTTTTGCTCAACCCTCGGCCAACCTCAAAACTATATGGAAGAGATTTCGCCTTCACCGGCTCTCGGCAAAGAAACCATGTTCATCGGTCCACGCGGCTTGCGCAGCGGATGGCGCGTCACCATCTATCTCGCGATGGTGGTCGCTCTTCTCCTGCTTCTGAGTTTCATTCTTAACAAGCTGCTTCCGAAACCCGGAGCGCCATGGTCGTTTCTAATCGGAGAGTTGGTCGCGGTGGTGTCCGCATTTCTGCCCGCGTTCGTGATGACACGCATCGAGAAGCGGTTTTTCGGAACCTACGGCCTGCCTGCCTCTGGCGCATTCGGCAAGCAGTTCTGGATTGGCGCACTGTGGGGAATTGCCTCGCTGAGCCTGCTGCTTCTGGCGATCCGCGGCGTGGGCGATTTTTCGCTCGGCGGATTAGCGTTGCATGGCCCGCGTATTCTCAAGTTCGCGCTTTTTTGGGGAGTGGTATTTCTCTGCGTCGGTTTTTTCGAGGAATTCCTGTTTCGCGGTTACACGCTCTCCACTTTGACCGAGGGAATGGGTTTCTGGCCCGCGGCACTTATTCTCTCCGCGATTTTCGGCGGCGTGCACCTCGGCAATCAGGGCGAAGCCTGGATCGGCGCTCTGGCCGCCGCCATGATCGGCCTGTTCTTCTGCCTCACGCTTCGCCGCACCGGCACCCTCTGGTGGGCCGTCGGCTTTCACGCCTCATGGGATTGGGCAGAAAGCTACTTCTACTCCGTCCCCGATAGCGGATCGCTCTCGCCCGGACACTTACTGAATACGTCATTTCAAGGGTCCCGCTGGATCACCGGCGGCACCGTCGGTCCCGAAGGCAGCGCATTTGTCCCGGTGCTGCTGGTGCTCCTCTGGATAATCTTCGACCGCCTCTACCCAGACACAAAATTCCGAGAGCAAAACCCTGAGCTTTAATCAATTGTCATCCCGAGCTTAGTGAGGCGCAGCCGAACGAAGTCGAGGGACCTTGCGTTTTCGGGAGCGCCGTACTCTTGCTGCATGCCGCTTATGCGAGATTTGTTTTTGGGTGCCGCAGCGGTTCACCGCTGCGATTATTAGCTGGTCAGAAATGCCGGCTTCAGCCGCTGAGGGACGCCACAATCGCTTCCGCAAACCTCTCTGCTGCTCCGGAGCACCGAAGCAAGAACAGCGCCGGCTCAATCAGTTCCAACTCCATCAGGCGAAACTCGCCGTTATCAATCACGCCATCGACGCGCGCATAGAGCGTTTCTCCCGCAGCCAGCATGATCCGCTCGGCCGCCGCCAACACAAACGCCGGGGGAGTCGCGATTTCTTCCAGGCCGCCAAAATCGTGCTGTACGCGGAAGTCTCCGGATTTCGGCTTCTTCAGCACAGCATGGCTGAACTTGCCGCCAAAGAAAATCAGCGACCACTCGCCCTCGCAAACGATGCCGTCCATAAATTTTTGCACCATCACGCCGGGGCCATCGCGAAGCTCGTCCAACAGTTCCTGCGCTTCTTCTGCGTAATCCGCGCGGACCAACTTCGTGCGGTACGCGGTCGCAGAGACTCGCGGCTTAACGACCGCTTGGTCCCATCCTGCGTTTTGCAATTCATGTTTGAGCGAAATTGCCCGCTCGGACTCAAACCAAAGCGTGGGAACGATTGGAACGCCTCTTCTTTCGAGATCGCGCAGATAAACCTTGTCTGCGTTCCAGCGAAGAGTGGCAGGACGGTTCCACACCCTGACGCCCCGATGCTCGAGCGAATCAATCCAGCGAAGAAATTCGGGAAGTCTCAGGTGGTAATCCCAACACGAACGAATCACGACCATGTCGCAGGATTTCCAGTCGTAATTCGGATCGCTCCACACAGCCGCTTCCGCGAGGATGCCGCGATGAGCCAGCGGCTGCAACAGAAGCCGGTCGTCGTCGTTTAGGTTAGAAAAGTTCTGCGAGGTGGCGAGGGCCAGGCGATGCATAACAGCCGGGAAGCAAGACGGTGCGGGGTGGACACGGGGTGTCCGCCCTACACGCACTAGATATCCAGGTTTTTCACATCCAGCGCATTCTCTTCGATGAACTTGCGGCGCGATTCGACGTCCTCGCCCATCAATGTGGTGAAGATGGTTTCGCACTCGGCCAGGTCTTCGAGCTTCACTGAAAGCAAGGTGCGGCGCTCGGGGTCCATGGTGGTTTCCCACAACTGCGGAGCGGTCATTTCGCCCAGCCCTTTATAGCGTTGGACGATCAAGTCCTTGCGGCCCTCGGCCAAAACATATTCGAACAGGTCGCGCGCATTGTCTTTTTCGACAATCACCGGTTCGCCGGGCTTGCGAACGGATTTCTTCGACTGCTTGTCGCTTTCTTCGCCGGATTCAACTTGAGCTTCAGCCGCATCTTCGGACTCGGCGTCGGCTTTCGATTTAGCGCTTCCCTTGGCGATCGTTTCCACCACGAATGGCGGTTCCATGTATTGCTCGATCTGTTTGAACTTCGAGAGCAATTGCCGGTATTCCGCCGTGGACGCGAGTTCCCAGTTGATGACGTGTTCCGCGCCCTGCGAATTTACGAAACTCACTTCCCACAAGTTGTGCTCTTCGTCGAAGCGGCTCTCCACGCTCTTGAACTGCCGTTCTTTCTGGATTTTCTTCAGCTCTTTTTCAAGCTTCTCGATTTTCTTGGGCGACGTGTGCTTGTCGCCTTCAAAGTCCGCACGCTTCGCCAGGTCGAGTTTCGGCAAACGTTCCGTCACCTGCTCATCGCGCACCCGCTTGAGCACTTTGTCGAAGAGCTTCAGATATTCGTCGAGCACGTTGATGAACTTCGACAGGTTTGCTCCCTCAATCTTGTCCGCGCCTTCGCCGTAGCGCACGATCAAACCGTCCGATGCCCGCTTCACCAAAACTTTCACATACTCGCGGTCGTCTTTGATGTATTGCAGCGACTTGCCTTTTTTGATGGAGTAAAGCGGCGGCTGCGCGATGAAGATATTGCCACGCTTAATCAAATCCTGCATGTGGCGGAAGAAGAACGTGAGCAGCAGCGTGCGGATGTGGCTTCCATCGACGTCGGCATCCGTCATCAAAATAATTTTGCCGTAGCGCAATTTGGCCGGATCGAAATCTTCCTTCGAAATGCCGGTGCCAAGAGCGGTGATCATGGCGCGAATTTCTTCGTGGCCCAACATCTTGTCGTAGCGCGCTTTTTCGACGTTGAGAATTTTGCCCTTCAGCGGAAGGATCGCCTGAAACCTGCGATCGCGTCCCTGCTTGGCTGTACCGCCTGCCGACTCGCCCTCCACCAGGAACAGTTCGCAGCGTTCTGGCTGCCGTTCGGAACAATCCGCTAGTTTGCCGGGAAGGCCACCGCCATCCAAAGCGCCTTTTCGGCGTGTAAGGTCTCGGGCTTTGCGCGCAGCCTCGCGAGCGCGGGCGGCGTCGATGGCTTTGTTGATGACTTTTTTCGCTACCGCCTGGTTCTGCTCGAAGTAGGCGCCGAGGCGCTCGTTGACGAAAGCCTGCACTACTCCGGCGATGTCGGAATTTAGTTTTCCTTTGGTTTGCCCTTCAAACTGCGGCTGCGGCAACTTCACGCTGATCACTGCGACCAGGCCTTCGCGCACGTCGTCGCCGGTCAGGTTTTCCTTGACGTCTTTGAACAGTCCCATTTGCTGTCCGGCGTAGTTGATGGTTCGCGTCAGAGAGGTGCGGAATCCCGAGAGGTGCGTACCGCCGTCGACCGTATTGATATTGTTCGCAAAGCTGAACACCGACTCTGAATAGGCGTCGTTGTATTGCAGCCCGATTTCCATGGCAATGCCGTCCCGCTCGGCTTCCATGTAGATGGGTTTCTCATGCAGCACTTGTTTTCCGCGGTTGAGGTGCTTGATGAACTCCGCAATGCCGCCGCTGTATTTAAATTCAGCCGTTTTGGCCGCGCCAGTTTTGGCGTCGGTGGTGCGCTCGTCGGTGAGCGTGATCAGCAAGCCTTTATTCAGGAACGCCAGTTCCCGCAGGCGTTGCGACAATGTATCGAAGTTGTACTCAGTTGCGGTGAAGATGCTGCGGTCCGGCAAAAACCGGACTTTGGTCCCGCGCTTCTTGCTCGCGCCTGCTTTCTTCAACTTGCTGGTCGGTTCGCCCTTTGAGTATGTTTGCTCCCAGGTGAAGCCATCGCGCCAGATTTCGAGGTCCAGTTCTTCGCTTAGCGCGTTGACGCAGGAGACGCCGACGCCGTGCAATCCGCCGGAAACTTTATATGTGGACGAATCAAACTTTCCGCCGGCATGCAGCGTCGTCATCACGACTTGAGCGGCAGGAATCTTCTCGCCGTCAATATCCATGGAATCGACAGGGATGCCGCGGCCGTTGTCTACAACCGTGATGGAATTGTCTAGATGGATCCAGACTTCAATTTTGTCGGCGTGCCCCGCCAGGGCTTCGTCAACCGAATTGTCGACGACTTCATAAACGAGGTGGTGCAGTCCGAGTTCGCCCGTCGAGCCGATATACATCGCGGGGCGCTTGCGTACCGCTTCCATGCCGCCCAAAACTTTGATCGAATCGGCGGTGTAATCGCCGTTCGCAGGGGCAGCTTTAGCGTTCTTATTTTTGTCGGCGATTTCAGCCGTCGTGATCTCTTTAGTGGCCATTCAACTCCGTCTGGATGCGCTTAGGCCGGCGCTTCGTCGCAGCGCCGTTTCGTTCCCGCCGTAAAGCACTCAAATTGCTGAAATAAATAGCACTTATGCTGGCTTCGAATAGTTAGATTATAGCACAATTTCGGGCCGTTTAGGCGGACGGAAAGGGGTGAATGTAAAGGCTCCGCGCGGTGGTTGTGAGCGCCGTCCGGTACAATAAAGTTTCCTTCAGTTTCATAACGCCATTGGAAGTTTAGGCACCCTTCCGTAGCCCTAACCATCTAATCGCTTTATAAGGCTGATAGCATAAGTTTTCCGGAGACAACGCATTCATGAGTGTTCCCGTTTCACAGGCATGGACAGTTGCCACCTATGTTTTGCGGCAGAGGATGGCTGGACGCAAGCGCTATCCGCTGGTCTTGATGCTCGAACCGCTATTTCGCTGCAATCTGGCCTGCGCCGGATGCGGCAAGATTCAATATCCCTCGCACATTTTGAAGAAAGACCTGACGCCGGAAGAATGCTTCCGAGCCGTAGAGGAGTGTGGAGCGCCAACCGTCGCGATCCCCGGCGGCGAACCGCTCATGCATCCGCAAATCGGCGAGATCATCGCTGGCTTGGTTGCCCGCAGGAAATATGTCTACATGTGCACCAACGCCCTGCTGCTGAAGGAAAAGCTGCACCTGTTCACTCCCAGCAAATATCTGAGCTTCAGCGTGCATGTGGACGGGCAGCGGGAAGACCACGACCTGGCGGTTTGCCGCGAGGGTGGATTCGACCTTGCCATCGAGGGCATTCGCGCCGCTTTGCAGAAGGGCTTTCGCGTTACCACCAACACAACGCTTTTCGATGGAGCTGATCCGTCGCACGTTCGCGAATTCTTCGACGAAATGATGGAGTTGGGCGTCGAGGGCATGATGCTCTCCCCTGGCTACTCCTACAACAAAGCTCCGGACCAGCAACACTTTCTTGGGCGCGCACGCACGCGGCGGTTGTTCCGGGCAATTCTTTCCAACCGCAAATCAAGCTGGAAGTTCAACATGTCGCCGTTGTTTCAGGAATTCCTGATGGGCAAGCGTCAGTACGCGTGCACTCCGTGGGGAATGCCTACCTACAACGTATTCGGATGGCAGAAACCCTGCTACCTGTTGCAAGACGGCTACGCCGATACGTTTGCAGAACTGCTCGAAGCCACCGAATGGCAGAATTACGGAACGGAATCCGGCAACCCGGCCTGCGCCAACTGCATGGTGCACAGCGGATATGAAGCGTCGGCGGTCCATGACACATTCAGCACGTTGAGTGGCTTTTGGGCAACGGTGAAGGCGAGCCTGTTCAGTGCTTATCCAGACGAGGGTGCTACGCGGCTGTTGGACGAGCCTCGACCCGCCGACCACCTCGTGCAGATTGCAGTTTCAAGCGAGAGTTCATCCCTGCACGAGACTCGCGTATGACCGAGTCAACCGTACAGTCGACTTCCGTTGACCCGGATTCACTCGAGCACGCTCCTGGAACCGACCGGGAACGGCTCGAGGGATGGATTCCGTCGCTCGCGAGCGACGAGGAAATCCGCGTAGCGCTGGAAAAAGCCTTCGACTATCGCGGCGATGTCGCCATCACTCGCAAAGACGGAACGGTAGTCGACGGATATTTGTTTGACCGGCGCACCGGAGCCACGCTCGCCCAGTCGATTGTAAGGATTCTCGCCAAGAGCGACAGCCAGAAGGTGTCAATCCCATATTCGGACATCGCCGCCCTCGCCTTCAGCGAACGCGATCCCGCCGCAGGAAAGAGCTGGGAAGCGTGGATGAAGAAGTACGCCGAGAAAAAGGCCGCCGGGGAAAAGAACATCGGGTTACATCCCGAAGCGCTGGAATAGTAGATAGCAGGAGATCCTTCGCTCCGCCTGAAAGCCGGCTCTGCTTAGGGTGACGAAGCAGCCATCCTGAAATTTGTGATTTCGCGTGACCCGGAGCGCAAGCGACGGCGAATCGAGAAACCTCGGGCACAGCTTCTCTGTTCACAACGGGCATCCAGGAAGCTTTATTCACTTCCGCGCACTGAATCCCAAATTGCCTATTAACTCTTCCACATCGTCTTCGCTGGCGGCAATGAACGTGAACGAGACCACGTAACCTTTATCCAGGATAGCCAACGTACTTTGCCTCATGGTGAGCTTATCGAGCGGCTTGCTGAAATCTGAGCGCACCAGTTTTTTCGTCCCGACGCCATGTTCATAGGGCTCGTTGACCACTGCAAAGCCTTGATTGGCGGTCAATTCCGTCAGCGGCCCAAAATAATCTGCCGCATTCTTTAGCCCAGGATAGTCCGAGGACTTCTCCGCCGCGATCACCACTGCCGAATTTACCGTGCTTCCTGCCGCATCGGGAGGGCGCTCAAAGGCCGCCAACAAAACCTGCGACTTCGATGACTCTGGCGAATCGCCGCGCATCTCCTGCGTTCGCTCTACCCATCCAAAAGGCACTTTGTAGGTGAATGCGAAGAACGGATTGCGATAAACGCCGTCTGCAATTGCCCCGAGATCGGGGCCCAAAGCTCTCGAAGGAGCACCAGCTTTTGTCGACTTCGCTGTCGCGCCCGATGGCGCGGTTTGAGCGCTCATCGAACCAGACAAGAAAAGCAGAAAAATGACAGGGAGCAGGCGCAAAAGTCTCACGCCTTTGATGGTACAAGGATTGCGCTTGTACCGCTCTTAACTAAGCGGCTTTAGCCATGACCGGCTGCGAGCAGAACGCGCAACGGCGAGCGTCGATCGGAATTTCGCTGAGGCATTCCGGGCACTTTTTCGTGGTCGGGTCGGCCGGAGCGGGAGACTTCCGCGTGCGGGCGATCAGCGCGTTCACCGGCGTGACCACAAAGAAGTAGACTGCAGCGGCAATCAGCACAAACGCCACCACGGCATTTATGAAATCGCCAATGGGGAACGCAGTTGTTCCCACGGTGAATCCGATGGAAGAGAAATCCGGCTTGCCCACGATCGCCGCAATCAACGGCGTGATGATGTCTTTCACCAGGGCCGTGACGACCGTACCAAAAGCCGCGCCAATCACAACGCCGACTGCGAGATCTACAACGTTACCGCGAAGCACAAATTGCTTGAATCCGCTAAGCATATTTTTCCTCCGAGCGCGAGTGACGGTAACTGTACGGTGGGCCTGTAGTTTCGTCAAGCCCTCAAATTCCTCAAATCCTCATGGGCATGACGATGTAGCGGTACTTGTAGTCTTCGCCCTCGGCTGGGCGCAACTGGCCGGCCGACTGCGAGTCTTTCAGTTCCAGTTTCACGTCGCCCGCGCCGGTGGCTTTCAGGAAGTCGATGAGATATTGAGCGTTGAATCCAATCGCAATGGGATCGCCTGTGAAATCGACTTCAAGTGAGTCTTCCGATTCGCCGGTCTCGGTCGAAGAAGCCGATAGCTTGAGCTCGCCTTTTTCCAATTTCAGACGCACTGCCCGTGAACGTTCGTCCGCGAATTGCGCCACGCGAGCGATGGCCGCGCTCAGTTCGTCCCCATGCAAATGAATGCTCTTGGTGTTGTCTTTTGGCAGGACAGCCTCATAGTTCGGGAACTGCCCTGTCAACTGCCGCGACGTCAGAATCCTCTGGCCGATGCGGAAGAATAAAGTCGATTCGTCTTTGGCAAACTCGATAGATTCGGCATCGGTCGAATCGAGTAGAGACTTCAGTTCGTCCATTGCCTTTTTCGGCACGAGGGTTTTCAGTTCGCCGGAAACGCCTTCAAATTTCTCGCCGCTTCGCTCAATGTGCGCCAGACGATGTCCGTCGGTCGCGACCATGGTGATGGATTCCGGCTTCAACACCATCAGCGCGCCGTTCAGCGTATAGCGAGATTCCTCGTGTGCGATGGCAAACCCTGTCTTGGCGATCATCGAACGCAACACCAGGGTTGGGATATTCACTACGCCAGCAGTCGGGAACACGGGCAGCGTGGGAAAGTTCGACTTCGCCATCCCCACCATTTTTGTATTCGAGCGGCCGCAGCGAATGCTGACCCAATGGTTCTCCAGCAACTTGATGGTGATATCGGCGTCCGGCAGCAGTTTTACGTAGTCGTGCAACTTGCGCGCTGGGATTGTGCAGGATCCATCCTTTTTCACTTTGACGTTGCACGATGTGCGCAGGCTGAGGTCGAGGTCGGTTGCAGTCAACGACAACTTGTCCCCGGAAGCCTCAAATAAATAATTCGACAAGATGGGGATGGTGGTCTTGCGTTCGACCACACCCTGCGTCGCGGTCAACTCGCGCAGTAGTTCGTTTTTGCTAACCGTGATTTCCATCGCAGCAGTTCCCGTGGATGACGCAATTGCCTCTACTGGCATAAATTCAAATCTCCGCGACTTTGAATGCTTAAACTTATATCAATCAAACACTAATAAAACCAGTAGTAACAGTAGGCAGCGAGTAAATGTGGATATTTAATCCAAGTCCCAATTTGATACCACTTTACCGCTTCGACCCTGCTGTACAAAATTCATCCCGACGTCCGCTACCGCCAACGCTTCACCAGGACTGCCTCAGAGTTTAGGCCTTGCCTTCCAACCCATTCACACAAAATTCACAGAGCCTTTCTCGGAAGACCGGTCCGAAACTAGCAAAAGCCGTGACGAAACCCGTTTTACCCGCCTAATTGCTCGGTCATTTTGTTGAGCAACCTGTTCAAATCTTTGTCGTCTTTACGGGCGACCTCAATCTTATCGACCGAATGCAGCACGGTGGTGTGGTGCTTGCCGCCGAACTGCCGGCCGATTTCAGGCAGGGAAGCTTCCGTGAGGCGCTTGGCCAAATACATCGCAATCTGCCGCGGATAGACGATCGCCCGTGAATTATTCTTGGCCTTGATTTCCACCAACCGGAGCCCAAACTGCTCGGCAACCGCTTTTTGAATTGACTCGATCGTCACTTTTCGCGCCTGCGAATCGATGAAGTTTTTCAAGACCTGCTGCGTATAGGGCAGAGTAATCTCGGCGCCGATGAGCGAAGAATGCGCGACCAGGCGAATTAAGGCGCCTTCGAGTTCCCGCACGTTCGAGCGGATGTTCGAAGCGATGTAGAGGGCAACCTCTGTTGGCAGCGTGACTTTTTCCTGGTCGGACTTCTTTTGCAGGATTGCCACTTTGGTTTCGAGGTCGGGCGGTTGGATGTCGGCAATCAGGCCCCACTCAAAGCGGCTGCGCAGCCGGTCTTCCACTTCCGCCAGTTCTTTCGGCGGGCGGTCACTGGCAATGACGATCTGCCGCATGGAATCGTGCAGGGCGTTGAAAGTGTGAAAAAATTCTTCCTGCGTGCGCTCTTTCTGCGCGAGGAACTGGATGTCGTCAATCAGCAGCACATCGACCCCGCGAAACTTGTCGCGGAAGCTGATCATTTTGTCGTAGCGCAGCGAGTTAATCATTTCATTGGTGAACTTCTCGCTGGAGACGTAACAGATGGCCGCTTGCGGCTGCCGCCGCTTGATCTCATGGCCGATCGCCTGCATCAGGTGGGTCTTACCCATACCGACACCGCCGTAGAGAAACAGCGGGTTGTAAGCCTTCGAAGGCCGTTCCGCCACAGCCTGGCACGCTGCATGGGCAAACTGATTGCCGCTGCCGATGACGAAGGCGTCAAACGTATATCGCGGATTCAGCTGGGCCGCGCCGTCCCAATCGAAACGCGACTGCGACACGAAGCTGTTTGTAGGCGGTACCGGGATGGGGCGCGGAGTGAGTCCGCCGTCGTGCTTGATGGGCGTGGACGCAGGATCGTCATCCGGCGTGACGAACTTCACGTCTTCGTATTCCAGACCGAGGTTGTCGAGGGCTTCCTGAATGAGGTCCGCGTATTTGTCGCCAACGTGCCGGAACTCGGCAGTGGGCACGCGCACAAACATAATTCCGCCGGTGGAATGGCTGTAGCGAGTAGGTTTCAACCAGGTGTCGTAGGAGTGCCGATTGATCTTTTTTTCCAGCGCATCCAGGATACGCAACCACGGATTAGGGGAGAGACTTGCGCTTGAAGCAGACATAAATGATTTCAAATTCCTCGATCAAGACCTGGGATCAGTCCCGCGTCCTCTACTTTTTTGGAAACTACTTTTCTGAAATTA
Organism: Terriglobia bacterium; assembly: GCA_963771505.1. GTDB lineage: Bacteria > Acidobacteriota > Terriglobia > Terriglobales > Acidobacteriaceae > JAJPHW01. The sequence goes on along the minus strand of CAVYTO010000001.1, from coordinate 935,157 downwards.
ACCGGGCGCGAAAATCAGCGGCGCGGCGCGAGAGAAGCAGAATCGGTGAAGTTGGACAGAGCGGAATCGTAGCACAAAAAATTTACGATTGTGGAAATCTTCTGCGGACGAAAAATTCTGAATGTTTGATTGAATACACCGGGAAAAACTCTGTCAAGTATTCAACGTGTAAATGCCGCGAGAACGGTGCAGGTGTTTGACACCGCTTCGCGCGGACTTCTAGAATCGTTGAGTCCTTCTCGCGTTCTTCGCGCTTCTTCTTCACCCGCTGGCGGCGTAGCTCAGGTGGCTAGAGCGACGGTCTCATAATCCGTAGGTCCGTGGTTCGAGTCCACGCGCCGCCACCAAAATTGATTTTCATCTGATTCGGTACAAGGGGTGATCCGTTCGCGAGCCCTGGTGCTCCCGGATTCCTCTATGGAAAAAGAGGAATGTTCGCTTCCACGAGCGTGCCGGGCTCGGACCGCACAATGTTGACTTCGCCGCCAAGTTGCATCACTCGTTCTTTCAACCCGCCGATGCCGGCCCCCGTAAATATCTTTAAGGTTCCGGTCACCCTGTCGAATGGCATTCCAATCCCGAAGTCCCGAATTCTAACGAACACGCGGTCTGGCTGTTGATGCAGTTCGACTCGGGCGTCGGAACTTTCGGAGTGTCGCTGCACATTGATGAGAGCTTCCTGGACAATGCGGAAAATTGACGTTTCGATATCGGCGGACAAGCGGGGAAACGTCGTCGGTTTAACGTCAAACGTGATGCGCATTCCACTTCTCTTCTGTAGACCTTGAAGATACAAATCGAGCGCCGCGATTAATCCCGCTTCGTCGAGAAGCGGTGGATGCAGCATGTACGACAAATTGCGCACTTTCAGTAGCAGGCTCTCAGTCAGTTCGATCGCATCGGCGCGGGATGCAAAGTGCGCACAGGTATCCAGGTTCATCTTCAGCGCGACGAGTTCCTGTCCCAGATCGTCGTGTAAATCGCGGGCGATGCGGCGTCTTTCTTCGTCCTGAAAACGCATCAGCTGGCCCGACAACCGTTGCAATTCGAGGCTGCGGAGTTCCAGTTGCGTGCGCGATTCGTTGAGCTGGCCCATGCGCGCCCGCAACTCTTTGTTCAATTCCTGCGTTCGCTCCTCGAGCGCCCTGCGCTCAGTCAGGTCGCGTGTGACCTTGGAGAAGCCGCGCAATTCTCCGCTGCCGGGATCACGAAGGGCTGTTATCACCACTGACGCCCAAAAAGTGCTCCCATCCTTCCTGACGCGCCAACCTTCGTCGGTGAAACGGCCAACGGATTTTGCGATTTCCAATTCGCGTTTCGGCCAGCCTGATTCCCGGGGGTCGCGCGAATAGAAGCGCTCAAAACTCTCGCCAATGATTTCCGACGCTTTGTAACCCTTGATGCGTTCCGCCCCTGCATTCCAGGTCATGATGATGCCGTCGGGGTTCAGAAGAAAAATCGCGTAATCCTGGACACTGTCAACCAGCAGACGAAAAATCTCGTCAGTATTGCCCTTCTTGTTTTCTTCGAGTCTAGTGGGAACATTCATTTCAAGTTGCGGTGTAGAAACCGATATCCAATAGTTGAACGCGACAAAATAAGTTACTAGAATACCGCGTCGCGATGTTAGGGAGCGGTGTCCCCGGCTTCAATACAGTTTTCCCTGTAGGCGGGAACGTCCGGGTCGTTTTTTCGCGCATCGAAAGTGCCGATTCGGGCCGAAAGCCGTTATGATCAGGAATCCGCAAATATTTGGTTAGTTTCCTTTCAGGAGCCCGAGGGAACGCATGAACGAGTTCTGGAAAAATTTAGAAGGACAAGCCGCCGGTGACAAATACCGGTTGGGCGCGTTGCTTGGCGGAACCGACCGTAGTGCCGTTTATGCCGCGAACGGCAGCAGCGAATCTCCGAAAAGAGCGATCAAACTTTTCAAAGGCCAGAATAGCGAGGCCCTGGCCAGACAGTGGAAGACGGTAGCTGGCCTTTCGCATCCGCATATCCAGCGGATTTACGACATTGGGCGTTGCCGGATCGGCGCCATCGACTTCGATTACGTAGTGATGGAGTACGGCGAAGAATCGCTGGCGCAGTTGATGCCGGAACGTGCGCTGACGCCAGCGGAAGCGAAAGATATGCTGCCGCCGGTGCTGTCGGCGCTTGAATATCTGCACACGCAGGGCTTTACTCATGGTCACTTAAAGCCGGCAAATGTGCTGGCTGTTGGCGACCAGGTGAAAATTTCGAGCGATGGCATCAGCAAGACTGGCGACGCGGTTGCGATAGCCGATTTGGCGGATACGCATGTTGCGCCGGAGACGCGAACTTCCGCAGTCTCTTCGCGAGAATCGGATGTTTGGGCTTTGGGTGTGACGCTCGCCGAAGTCTTGACCCAGCGTGCGCCGATACTCACTAACGGCACGCGAGCGGATGCGGCGCTACCAAAAGCGATGCCTGAACCTTTCCGCGAGATATCGGCTGCATGCCTGGATCGCGATCCTAATCGGCGATGGACGACAGCGCAGATTGCATCGCGCCTTAACAATGGTTCCGGCGTGGAGCCAGCTGCGACGCGGCCGTCGGCTGTGCCGACGCCCACAGCGCCAGGCCGGCGATACCTGGTTCCGGCTCTGGGCATCGGGTTGTTTTTGATTGCTGTGTTTGCTGGTCCCAAACTGATGCACCGGTCGTCGAATCAGCCAGACGCCGTTTATACCGCCAATGCTCAACCGCAGCCACCGGTATCGAGCACAAGCGACACTCCCGCAAATCGACCGATTACGCAAAACGGCGGAAATTTTGTTCCAGGAACAGTTGTCGATAAGCCTGTTCCCGACATTTCGGCGGGAGCGCGAAGAACAGTTCATGGAGTGATTAAGGTAGGGGTGTTGGTGAAGGTCGATGCATCAGGGAACATTGCTCGAACCGAGGTGCGCGTGCCGGGCCCCAGCAAGTTTTTCGCGCGGAAGGCAGAAGAGGCGGCGAAACAATGGAAGTTCACCCCGGCGCAAGTCAATGGTCAGGCTGTTCCGAGCGAATGGAATTTACAATTCCACTTTCGTCGTAGTGGGACAGACGTCAGCAGCGCCCTCGCCACACACGGGTGAGACTACTCCGGAAGTTTTCGCCGTTCCTGAAACGATGCACTTAACTGGCGCGAAAGATTCAGATTTTAAACTTCTTAGCTTTCATCCAATTATTTGGCAATCCATACTCGTTCGGTTAGCATCAAAGCTCACCGACCCCAACTTGGCCAAATTTTATGGGTCTTAGGAGAAAGTACATGAAGAAGTTAATGGTTCTCGCATTTGCAGCGACTCTTTTGTTGTCTGTTGCCTCGATCGCTCAGGACACAATGAGCAAAGATTCAATGAAACATGACAGCATGTCAGCCGACTCGACCGCCAAGCCGGTTAACGTGATGGGAAAAATCAGCGATGACGGCAAGTCGTTCACCTCTGATAAAGACGGAAAAACCTGGACCATCAAGAACCCCGAAGCAGTGAAGGGTCATGAAGGTCATCACGTAGTCCTGAACGCCCACGTTTATGCCGACACCAGCGAAGTGCACGTCATGTCGCTCAAGATGGCAAAAGAGAAGGGTATGAAAAAAGACAGCAGCATGTAATAGCCTGCATTAAGGGCACGAAAGACCAGCCTGGTGGCTGGTCTTTTCTATTTGCGGCAGATTATTTCGCAGTCCCGGCAGCATCGGTGGCTATCTTCGTATAACCTGCCGGAACGTCGAATCGTGAGGCGTCAACTGGATTTGACGAGAAATTCGTCATCTCCATGCTCGATTCCATTAAGACCGCCGCGTTGGGCGGAGCGGCAGCTGCGGCTGGCTGAGCATCCGGTTGAGCGGGGGCTGGCTTTTTCTTGTGAAACCCGCCGAGACCGCCGAGGTTGCCCAGGCTGCTGGCCACGCCGCCAAAGCTGCCCATGTGGCTGCCGACTTTGCTCTCAGCATTTGAAGCGGCCGTGTTCGTGGCAGATGTAGCAGCGTTGCTGGCGGCATTTTGCGCGACATCGCTGGCGCTCGGGCCCGTGGATTTTGGCAGCGGCGCTTCCGATGCAGCTGGCAGTGGAGTACCATCCATCGTCGTACCGAGCCGCATGATCTGCGACACGGGCACGCCCTGCAATTTCGACATCTCTTTCGCCATTCCTGCAAAGCCGCTGGACATCCCCGGCTGCGATGCGACCAGCGCCGGCGAAAATGCTGAATAGGCTGGGCTGAAGACATCGCCCATCTTGACTGCCATCTTCTTGTTGAACTCATTTACCTGCTTATATCCGGGAACTTCAGGCACCATCCACATGTCATTGGTGATGGCCATCGCGCCCGTGTGACCGGAGTCCTGGTCTTTCGCTTCGAGCGCCATTTTCAGAATGGATTCTTTGGCGGACAAGCCGGCAACATCCTTGGTTGCTCCCGTGTTGGTGACATCTACTTTGAACTTCATCTCCGGCGGCGGGGTCTTGTCTTCCTTAGGCTCGGTCGTCGGCGTTGCCGGATGTTCCTGTGCTTTCTTTACTGCATCCTGCATTTGCTGTTTCATCTGCTGGAAGGTGACGACCGAATACTGCTTCTTCTGATGGTCGATTTCAGTAATGGTCTCTTTGTCCAGATCGATGATCTGGGTATGGTCCGGGTTGATGTGGGCCATACGATTGCCCTTCACCAGAATCGTCGATTCGACAGGATCGGTCATCTGGCGGGACTGCTTGCTGAAAGCGCCGGCAAACTTGGCGAGGCTGACGATGGATCCTCCCGTAATCTTGGTCGTCTCCGTGTATGTGAAGTCGGCAAAACTTGACGCGGGTAGCGCCAGGCAAATGCTCAACGCGATAGCATCGCGGAATTTCATACTCAATCTCCTTAAGTGTGCAGACGGCGCAGCGGGGGATTTCGGGCTGCGGGAATTCTAACCTATCCCGAACCGCGGCACGAAAGCATGTGGGCCGACAGGACAGGTAATAGCCATCGCCGGTTACCGATGGTGGCGCGTTTTTGGAAAGGCCCATCGATACTTGTCCGGCCCGTAAGGTGCTTTTAGCCTGAATGTGTCTATGCCGCGTGCTCTCCTATTTTCCGCCGATGCTGCCGTCGTTCCAGTGATGCGCCAGCTCTTCTTCGATCTCGGTCTGGAGGTTGAGGCTTATCACGACATCTTTCCGGCACTGGAAGCCCTCACCAGCCGCGATTTTGAGGTTATTGCCGCCGATTGGGGCGCGGGTGCGGAAGCGGTGTTCCTACTGAAGACCGGCCTTGAGTTGAAATTAGATGCCCCTTATTTTTTGGCCATTTCGGATCGTTCAAACGCCGCGACAGCGCTTCGCGCCGGCGCCAATCTGGCGTTGAAAAAGCCGATCCGCCTTCAGGATGCCAAGCTCGCGCTGATGACTTGCGACACTTTTCTGAGCAGGATGAGGCAGTGGCTTCCGGTGCCAGAGAATGAGGTATACACCGGGCAGCCAATTGTTCAGCCTGTTTCACTCGCGCAGCCAGTCGAGCCGCAGCCGGAGTCATTTGAGCTGGCGATCGTCTCGCACAGCGCGTCACTTCCAGATCGCTCTGAACGGGCTCAATCTGCGTGGGCTGCGATTGACGTAACCGACTTGCGCTGGCTTGCGACTGCCGCACTGGTAGCGGCAACGTTTGCGGTCTATCACTTCCGCAAGCCGGAACCCCGGGCCGACCTCATCAGTACCGTAATCTCCTCCGAATCCATGGGGCAGGCTTACGATGAGGCGGTGGCCGAAACCGCGTCTATCTACGACGTGGGCGATGAACTAGCTCACATAAAAATTAATTCCCAGAACCGAAGAGCCATCTCTCGCGCTCGAACTGTCCCTCCCCCAATTCCACCCATGAGCGTGGACGGCGATGATCCCGCCAATAACGACGCTGAATCGTCCACGGAAGTCCAAGCCTCGGCGCAACCTCTGCCGCAGAGTTTGCAATCTCCCATCCCGCGAACTCCGGACGCGCGGGACACAGTTAGAGCTGGATTGTCCCCGGTCGTCTACGACACGCTGCAACCGGTCGAACTCAACGAAGATGCGGCCGCCAAAATGTTGGTGCGGCGGATCGCGCCTGCGTATCCACTGGAAGCGGTTCGACTGGGCGTGGAAGGCCCGGTTGTATTTCAAGCCCGCATCGCACGCGATGGAAGCATTGAAGAACTGAAATTGCTTCGCGGGCCGATTCTGCTTACGCGAGCTGCGTACAACGCCGTCAAACAGTGGCGGTTCAGGCCCTATTTGATTAACGGAGAAATTGTCGAAGCGCGAACACAGTTGACCGTCGATTTCCGCTTACCCGTCAAAGAAGCCCAGGAATAAGCAACAATTCTCCTATCTCGCATATCGCCTGTTGGCGTTCCGCAGTCATTTCACAACTTTTTACATCCTTTTACCCCGGTTTGACACCTGCGGAAACGCGCCCGACTATGGTGGCATCAAGCTGTTATGAACTTCAAACGATTCAGAAACGAACGCACGCGGTTGATACTGACGCTGGAGCTGGCAGTGGTGCTGCCGGCGGCGGCGCTCGTGATCCTGAGCGTGATGCATCTGCGGTCCCTTCAGCGCGATCGCGGCGTAGAAGCAGCAATTCAACGGGATTTCAATCAGGTTCTGGCTATTTCGGAGAAACAGATCAATAGCCGCGTTTATGAGCTGACCGACAACGTGCGAGCGGACTTCCCAGCACCGGGCACAACTTGCGCCGCCAATCTCGACAAAGTCCTTGCGACCCACAACAACCTGGCCCACGTTTTTTACTTCGATCCGGAACAGGGTCTGACCGTGCGCTCGCAGCCGTATCGCTCCGGGGATGCGGAATTTGCCATGGAGACCGCCGATTTCACGCGCATGATCGACGGGTGGACGAAATACGAGTACGGCAGCTGGGTGGACGAGATCGAGAAGACAAACCGCAAGGGCATTCCTTACTACTCATTCTTGAACTCCGCTCCTCGATCGGGGAAAGTCTGGGTTTTCCAGCCGGTGGAGATTTTTCTGGAAAATACGAAAGACGGCAAGAAAGCTATCGCCGGCATTGTCTACGACGCGGACTACTTCCATGACAAGCTTTTGCCCGAAGTGCTAAATGCCGTGATGGCGTACTCGCTGCCCGAAACACAAGGCGAAAGAAATCCTGCGGTGATGATGGTCCATCCCTATAGCGATTCAACGCCGCTAGCGGTGTCCGCAGGGTGGGACGGCGGAGAGCCAGAAGTCGAGCGGCATCTCGAGGGAGCCTGGCGAGGCCTTACTCTTGCCATCAAACTTCGCGGCACCACGCTGAAGGCTATCGGAGACCGTTTCGCACGCACCAGCTTCTTGACTCTGGGCGGGCTGTCGCTCGTGCTCGCCGGCGGCCTGATTTTGACGCATCGCAATGTCGCCAAAGAGATGGCGCTGGCCCGGCTGAAGTCCGATTTCGTTTCCAATGTCTCCCACGAATTGCGGACACCACTCTCGCTGATTCGCCTTTATGCTGAGACGCTTGAGATGGGGCGAATCACGTCGCAGGAAAAAACTCACGAGTATTACCAGATCATTCGCAAGGAAAGCGAACGGCTGACGGCCTTGATCAATAACATTCTTGACTTCTCGCGCATCGAGGCGGGCCGCAAGGAGTATGACTTCCGCGAGACCGATCTTTCAGAGTTAGTGCGCGCGACGCTGGAGTCTTACCGTTACCAGATCGAGCAAAGCGGATTCACCTTTGAAGAAAAGCTTGCCCGAAACTTGCCGCCAATGAAAGTGGATCGCGAAGCCATGGCCCGGTCGCTTCTTAATCTGGTCAACAACGCGCTCAAGTATTCGCAGGACAGCCGCTACATTGGGGTGAATCTGTATCCCGACAGCGATCGCGTGAAGCTTGAGGTGATCGATCACGGCATCGGCATTCCGCGCGGCGAGCAGGGCAAGATTTTCGAGAAATTTTATCGCGTCGGTGATCCGTTAGTGCACAACACAAAAGGCAGCGGCCTCGGTCTTTCTTTGGTCAAGCACATTGTGAATGCCCACGGAGGAGACGTTTCGGTGGATAGCACGCCCGGACAGGGAAGCAAGTTTACGATTGCGCTCCCGCTGCATGCCGCGGCAGCGATCTAGACAGACACGACTATGGCGAAAATTCTTATTGTCGAAGACGAGCCCAACATGGTGGCGGGACTGCGCGACAATTTCCAATTCGAAGGCTATGAAGTGATCACCGCCGGAGACGGAGTGGCAGGGCTCGAAGCCGCATTGAGCCAGTCACCCAGCCTGGTGATTCTCGACGTCATGATGCCGCGCATGAGCGGACTCGAAGTGTGCCGCCAACTGAAATCCAAGCGTCCGGCCCTTCCGGTGATCATGCTGACCGCGCGCGGACAAGAAGTCGACAAGGTCGTGGGACTCGAACTGGGAGCCGACGACTACGTCACCAAACCATTTTCTATTCGAGAATTGCTGGCGCGGGTGAAGGCCGTCCTGAGACGCTCACAAACGCCAGAACCGGCCCGAGAAAATTATTCATTCGGCGATGTTGAGGTCAACGTCCGCAACTGCCGGGTGCTGAAGAATGGGCAGGCGCTCGATTTCTCGGCCAAAGAGTTCGACTTGCTCAAATATTTCCTTGGGCATCCCGGAGAAACGCTGAGTCGTGACCGGCTGCTTGAAGACGTTTGGGGATACGATCGCTTCCCCACCACCCGCACGGTGGATGCGCACATCGTGCGCCTGCGACAAAAAGTGGAACCAAAGCCGGAAGAGCCGCGTTTCATTCTTACAGTGCACGGAACGGGGTACAAATTTGTCTGCTAATTGCATTGCTCGAGGAAATACCGTGGAACACGCACTTCCATTGCAGCCGACCGCGCGCGTCATCCGGCCAACTCGCGCTGACGACGAGGTCCTCATCCGGGCCGCGCAGCTGGGCGACGCCAGGGCCTTCGAAGAGCTGGTACATCACTATGACCGTGCCGTGCTGCGTCTGGCTATCCACCTGACGGGCTCGACAGAAGATGGCCAGGATATCTGTCAGGATGCGTTTCTTCGCGCCTACGTGAACCTCGCCCGGTTTCGCTTCGAATGTTCTTTCTACACCTGGATCTACCGGATCGTGAGCAATCTCTGCATCGATCACCTGCGCAAGAAATCCCTGCGCAGCCGCGATATCACGACCATGATGAATTCGGACGGCGAAGAGGAATCGATTCTCGATCGCGTAGCCGATGACCGCGCGGGCGCGAGTCCCGAACGTAACCTGCTTGGGCGAGAGGTGCGGCGCGATGTTCAACGCGCACTCGGACAGCTGTCACCGCGGGAGCGCACCGTATTCGAACTGAAGCATTACCACGGCATGAGGTTGAGGACGGTAGCTGGAATCCTGAACACCAGCGAAGGCACGATCAAGAACACGCTCTTTCGAGCTACGCACAAACTGCGGGGAGAACTGGCCGAGCTGCGCTAACAGACGCGCGCAGCGGGTTCTCAAGATGGCCAGCGACGACTTGGTTTTGGAAGGGCTCGGCTTCGGCCGAGCCGCCAAGCAGGCCGCAGGCGGCCTGGGACAAGCTCCTTGGGCCCGAAGCGCTAAGGCCTGCCTGTACACGGGAATTATGAATCTGACCCACAGGCGGGGACGCCATCGCCGCCTCGTGCCCGGCATTCCCCGCAGGGCTACGGTGACTGTCGAATTGTTCGGTAAACTGCATTGGACAGATCATTGTGCAGGGCCAGCAGCCCTTCTACCGGACGCAATCAGGAAGAGTATTGGGATGAACGACTCAGCGGAAACGCAAACGTGGGGCGGCTTTCGGATCGAAAGTTCTCCGGACGAGTTGATCGTAAGCGAAACTCCTTTAGGGTTCGACGTTCGCTACGGGCAGAAATGACGATGATGGTTGAGATGGAGCAGTCTCGACGCAACTCATGGATCGGCAGATTTTTTAGCTAACTATTGTTTTCAGATATTGGACCACAAGGAAGTGACTTGGAAGGGCACGGCTTCAGCCGTGCCGCAAAACGTGCGCTAGCTCTCAACGCCCCGCATGGGGTGGGACGCAATTTGGAGTTGACTATCAGCCGCCCTGCGGGGCGTGTGTATTGTGCGGCCTCTACGGCTCGGCTGAAGCCGAGCCCTTCCCAAACGCGAGATACGCACCACGACTTTCCTGCAGCTCCGCTGAAGCTGGGCCTTTCCTAAATCTGGCGTGGTCCGCAACGCCGGACGTTGCCGCAATCCGTTTGACCCCATTTTCTGCTGGCCTGTAAGATCAGGAATTCAGTCAATCGTGTCTAGTCAGTGGTAGACACGCGGATTACTTTCCGCGCGGTCGGGTAGTTGTCTAACTTTTATGGCTCTCGAACTTCCTAAAGCGTACGAACCGGCGGCGATTGAAGATCGCTGGGCGGAGCATTGGGTCAAAGAGAAGCTGTTTGACGTGCCCACTCCCGCCGAGGGCGACTCGCGCCCGCGCTTCAGCCTGCTTTTGCCGCCTCCTAATGTCACCGGGCGTCTGCATATGGGGCACATGCTGAACCAGACGCAGATGGACATCATTGTCCGCTGGCATCGCATGCGCGGATTTGTGACGTTGTGGCTGCCGGGCACCGACCACGCGGGCATCGCCACGCAGATGATGGTCGACCGTCAACTGGCGAGCGAAGGCAAGAAACGCCGTGACATGGGCCGCGAGGCTTTCATTGAGCGGGTATGGGAATGGAAGCGGCATTACGGCGGCGCGATTCTCGACCAGATGAAGCGGCTGGGCGCGTCCGTCGATTGGGACCGCGAATATTTCACGATGGACGACGATCTTTCGCTGGCGGTGCGCGAAGCGTTCGTCCGGCTGCATGAAGAAGGGCTGATCTATCGCGGGAAGTACATCGTCAACTGGTGTCCGCGGTGCGGGACGGCGATCTCCGACCTGGAAGTGAAGCACGAAGACGTGGCGGGAAAGCTGTATGAAATTCGCTATCCAATTGTTGGTTCGGACGAATTTATAACGGTGGCGACGACGCGTCCGGAGACGATGCTGGGCGATTCGGCGATTGCGGTGAACGCGAAAGACGAACGTTATACGCACTTGCACGGCAAGAAGGCGCTGCTGCCGCTGATGCAGCGCGAGATTCCGATCATCACCGACGAGCTGGCGCAGCCGGAGTTTGGCACGGGCGCGGTGAAGGTAACGCCATCGCACGATCCGAATGATTTTGCTGCGGGGTTGCGGCACAACCTGCCGCAGATCGAAGTGATGGACGAGCACGCGAAGATGAACGCGGCGGCCGTAAAATACGCCGGGCTGGACCGCTACGAAGCGCGGCAGCAAATCGTGGCCGACCTCGATGCGCAGGGTTTTTTGGTTGGCGTGAAGGATTACACGATTGGAATCGGAAAGTGCGAGCGCTGCGGAACGATTGTGGAGCCGCGGCTTTCGCTGCAATGGTTTGTGAAGATCAAGCCCCTGGCGGAGCGCGCGATTGCAGTCGTTGAGAGCGGCGACATCCGCTTCACGCCGGAAAATTACAAGCAGATTTATTTGAACTGGATGACCAACATCTACGACTGGTGCATTTCGCGCCAGTTGTGGTGGGGACATCGCATTCCGGCGTGGCATTGCGGGGATTGCGGCGAAACCACGGTGGCTCGCGAAACTCCGTCGAAGTGTAAGAAGTGCGGCAGCGCGAAGCTGGAACAAGACACCGATGTGTTGGACACATGGTTCTCGTCGTCGCTGTTACCGTTTACGACGCTGGGATGGCCGCAATCGACCGCCGATCTGGATGCGTTTTATCCGACATCGCTGTTGATTACCGGATTCGACATCCTTTTCTTTTGGGTCGCGCGGATGATCATGATGGGATGCTGGTTCATGTCTCCGCCCCACCGCCCGAAGCGATTGGATGGCGGACCAGCTTCTCTCGGCAAAAGCGTGCCGTTTCGCGAGGTCTACATCCACGCGCTGGTGCGCGACGCCGACCGGCAGAAAATGTCGAAGACGAAGGGGAACGTGCTCGATCCGATTGAAGTCATCGCGAAGTACGGGACCGACGCGACCCGTTTTACGCTGGCGTCGATGTCGTCGCCCGGCACGGACATTGCGTTTAATCCGAGCCGCACGGAAGGTTATCGGGCGTTCGCGAACAAAATTTGGAATGCGGCGCGCTTCATGTTCATGAATGTGGAGAGCGTTGCGCCGGGACTGAAACCGGACGGCAACCTGGCAGCATTCACGACGTCAACGCTCGAAGACCGCTGGATTCTTTCGCGCTTCAATCGCGTTGCCGGCGAAGTGAACCGATCACTGCGCGTTTACCGCTTTGACGATGCGGCGCGGGCGATCTATGACTTTTTCTGGGGCGAACTTTGCGATTGGTATCTTGAGCTGATCAAGCCGCGCATTGATGTGGAGCGCGGCGGGGCCGACCCGGCGGGTGCGCGGGTTGCGGTTACGAACCTGGTCAACTTATTCGAAGCGTCGTTGCGGTTGTTGCATCCGGTGATGCCTTTTATCACGGAAGAAATCTGGCATGCCATGTACGGGGAGAACGCGCCTTCGAAATCGATCGCGCTGATGACTTATCCGGAGGCGAATGAACCCGGAATCGATTTGGCGGCGGAAACCGAGATGGCGATCCTGCAGGATTTGATTGTGAGCGTCAGGAACCTGCGGGCTGAGCTGAAAGTTGAGACGAAATTGAAAACGCCGATCGAGGTTTTCACGGCCGAGCCCGAAATCCGGAGGCTGCTGGAGGAGAATCGAGGCGCGGTGGCGCGACTGGCGACTGTCGAGTCGATGGAATTTGCGGCGAGTGCGTTCTCAGACGCGTCGGCGGTTCGGCATACGGCGCGATTCGACGTTCATCTGGTGTACGAAAAGAAAATTGACGTTGCCGTGGAGAAAGACCGGCTGGGAAAAGAACTCGAACGCATGGAAAAAGAAATGGCAAACGGCCAGCGGCAGTTGGGCAACGAGCAGTTTTTGGCGAAAGCTCCGGCGCAGGTTGTCGAAGGAATTCGCAAGCGATTGGGAGAACTGGGAATTCTGCGCGGCAAAACTCGCGCTCAGCTTGATAAGCTGTAATCGAAGTGCCTGACTATGGAATGGAATAACCGGCGGCTCACGGCGATCATCGAAAACGCGCTGCTCGAAGACCGCGCCACGCACGACGCGACCAGCACGGCCTGCATCGATCCGCAGCAGCGCGCGACGGCCACGATTCTGGCGAAGCAGGCTTGCATCCTGGCCGGCATCGGCTGCGTTGCCCGCATCCTCGACGTCTACGCCGCGCTGGATGGGGCGGTGACATCGCATCACGAAGTGACCACGCATCCCGAGATTTTCGATGGAGTCCGCGTGCGCGACGGGCAGCAACTCGCGGTCATCCGGCATAACGCGCGCGTGATTCTATCCTGCGAACGGGTTATTTTGAATTTTCTGCAACGCATGAGCGGCATAGCCACAGTCACGCGGCAGTATGTGGACGCTATTGCTGGAACGAAAGCGCGCATCCTCGATACACGAAAAACGGCGCCTGGTCTGCGCGCTCTCGACAAGTATGCTGTGCGTTGCGGCGGCGGGCAGAACCATCGGCTCGATCTCTCTGACGGCGTACTCATCAAGAACAATCACATTGCATTGGCGGGAGGAATTATTCCGGCGCTGGAAGCTGCTCAACGCAATCGCCGAGGCACCCAGCCGATGGAAGTAGAAGTGCGGTCAATGAAGGAATTGAAAGACGCGCTCGACCATAAGGCTGAAGCGATTCTGCTGGACAACATGGCCCCTGCGGAAGTTAAGCAGGCGGTGGATTGGTGTTCCAAGCTTGACCGTAGGGTGCCGCTCGAATGTTCCGGCGGAATCAAGCTCGAAAACGTTCGCGCCTACGCCGAAACCGGCGTGGATTTCATCTCCGTCGGCGCGTTGACCCACTCGGCACAGGCCGTGGATATGAGCCTGCGCGTGCTTCCGGCGTAATCGGTTACTGGACTTCCCGCCACGTACTTACGAGTTTTCCTTCCCTTCGCGCGAGGCGGTAGAGTGAACCATCAGGAGGCCCTCCCCCATGTGCTCCCGCCTGGTCGTCGCTCTAATCTTGTCTGCTGCCTTTTGCGGCAATATGTGCGCGGCTGACGCGAATAAACCGGCCACGACCAACGTCGCTGTCACCGTAGATGTGCTGACCAACCGGCATCCCATCAGTCAATATGTGTATGGTGGAGCTTATCCCCAGGACGCTTCGACGATCACCGACAGCGGATTGAGCGCGGTGCGCTGGGGCGGGAATGGGACTTCAACTTACAACTGGAAATTGTTCACCGACAACGCCGACAACGATTATTTCTTCGAGGATTTCGGCTATACCGAAATCGGCGATGGTGATTCAGCCAAATTCATTCAGGACGTGAAAACGGCAGGCAGCGCGCCAATCATGACGATGGTGATGCTGCCCTGGGTGGCGCAAAGCGCGGAAAACAATAACGGACATTGGAGCTATTCGGTGGCGAAGTATGGGCCGCAGTGCGCGACCGATCCGTATAATCCCGATGCGGGCGACGGTTTGAAAACCGATTGCGCCACCCGGCTCACGGCGAATCCGAACGACGCGTATTTTCCGCTGCTCGATCAGCCGGGAAGCGGCGATCCTCCAAACAGCGTTTACCGGAATCAGTGGGCAGCCGCTTTGGCGAAGGCTTTCGGCACGGCCCCGCATTTTTACAACATGGACAACGAAATCGACATCTGGGGTTCTACCCATGTCGATATTCATCCCGCTCCGTCGGCTTACAACGAGTTGCGCGACACCTATGTCGCCGAGGCGCAGGCTCTGAAGGGCTGGGACACGAAGGCGATCCGCCTGGGCCCGGTGAGTTGTTGCTGGTGGTTTTATTGGAACGGCGCGAACAATAACGACAAAGGCGCGCACGCAGGCGACGACTTTCTACCGTGGTGGCTGAACGAAATTTATTGGGAAGATAAAGTCAGCGGCAAACGGTCGGTGGATGTGTTCGACATCCACGCTTATCCCGACGGCCCGGACACATCTAATTTTACCCAAGCGCAGAAGCAGGCGCTTGAGCTGCGAATTTTTCGCGACTACTGGGACCCGACGTACGTCAGCGAATCGCCGACTATCAATCAGCCATGGGCCACGCAAATCCAGCCCAACAAGACGATTCCATTCCGCATTCCGAGAATGCGAGCGATCGCGAACATGATTTATCCGAATACGTCGTTGAGTTTTACGGAGTGGAACGCTTCGTTCGCGGGCGAGGCCGATTTCTCAACTGCGCTTGCTGACGCGGAAGCTTACGGCACGATGGGTCGCGAGCGGCTTTACCTGGCGTCGCGATGGGTCGCACCGGTTCCAGCAAACCCGAACTATCTGGCGCTGAAGTTGTATCGCAATTACGACGGCCAGCACAGCTCGTTTGCCACGACTTCAGTTTCTGACTCAAACAACGGCGATCCCGACCTGTTCAGCAGCTACGCGGCTGTGAATGCAGCGGGCACCAGCGCGACAGTGATGGTGGTGAACAAAGATCCGGCAAACACCGTGCAGGCTCAATTTTCGTGGAACGGATTCACGCCGAATCAGGTGACCACATATACGCTTTCTTCGACCGATCCGACGCAGATTGTCGCGTCAGTGCAGCAACCGTGGTCTTCCACCATTAACTTCGCTCCGTATACTGTGACATTGCTCGTTGCCACCGGAACGTCAAAGCTGACAACCGCGCAGTGGGACCCGAACCCCGACACTGTGATGACGGCGGCGGGCACGACCACCACGCTGCACCCTGAAATCACATCGGGGACCGGGACGGTGACATTGGGTGCGCCCCAAGCCGACAGCGGCATTACGGTAACGGTCACACAACCGAATTTATCGAAAACGCAAAAAGGCGTGGTTACAGTGAAGGCTGGAAACACCCCGGGGTTCTATCACTATTCGATTCCCGGCACCGACAATTCGGGCGAGGTGCAAAACGAGGGCGGATGGATTGTGGTCGGTAATCCTCCGGCGACGCTTGCCAAGACGGGCGACAAGCAACACGGCGCGCCGGGAACTCAGTTAAATCTTTCGGTCACCCTCAATGCGGGCCAGTCAGGGGGCAGCGCTGTAGGAGGAACAATCTTCTTCTCAACCAGCGCGGGATCCTTGTCGAGTCGTCTGGTGACGACCGATTCCAACGGCAATGCGGCTGTGGTGCTGACGCTGCCGCAAGGCACCGGACCGGTGCAGGTGAGCGCTGAGGGGGAGTATGGATTGGGACATCCGAGGGTGGTGTTTACGGAGACGGTCAACTAGGCGCACGTTGTTGTTTGGGGCGGGTTCCAGCATAATTTCTGCATCGCTTCAGAAGACACAAGTCGAGATACTGGCGACGGATCGCGAACGAGGACGTCCGCGCCACGCAATGTTCTTCACGAGCCGCTTTTGCCTGAACAATTAGCGGAAATGCTTGCTGGCACGATATTTTCTGACGCCACGGCGGTCCATCACTTCGACGAGATAGGGTCGACGAATGTGGCTGCCATGGAGGCTGCGTCGCAGGGCGCTCCCGAAGGCAGCGTGTTCATCGCCGAACGGCAAACCGCAGGCCGGGGTCGCGGCGCAAACCAATGGCAGTCGGAAAGGTCAGCGGGGATTTATTGCTCGGTGATATTGCGTCCTAATCTTCCGCCGTCGGATGCGCTTGCGCTGTCACTGGCCGCCGGATTGTCTGTGCATGCCGCAGTACAACATATCGATCCGCGCGTTCAGCCTGACCTGAAATGGCCGAACGACTTATTGATTGATGGCAAGAAATTTTGCGGCATTCTCACCGAGATGAATGCCGAAGTCACTCGCGTGCATTACATCGTGGTCGGCATTGGCATCAACGTGAACCAGACGCAACTCCCTTCAGGTTTGCAGAAAACCGCGACATCGTTGCGAATGGCCACCGGTACAGAATGGTCTCGGGTGGAGTTGTGCGGGGCTTTGCTAAAATCCTTGCATCGCGAATATCGCGAAATCCTCGAAAATCCCGTTGCGCTGGCTTCGATTCTGGAGCGATTTGAAGCGCAGTCTTCTTATACGCGCGGCAGGGCCGTCAGGATCGAAGAGAACGGTGAATTTGAAGGCGTGACGGAAGGGCTCGACTCGCGCGGATTCTTGCAGGTGCGAACCGCAGAAGGCTTGCGCACTGTATTGAGCGGAACCGTGAGACTGCGGTAGGCGAAAATATTTCATGCTGCTAGTCCTGGATGTCGGCAACACAAATACGGTGCTGGGCGTGTTCGCGAAATCGAATGCGGCTTCGCGATACGATCAGTTGATCGCGAACTGGCGCGTCGCCACCATCGCGAGTCATACCGTGGACGAATACGGCGTGCTGTTCCGCAACTTGTTTTCGATGGACGGCGTGAAAGCCGACGAGATTCACGGCATAGTGATTTCTTCGGTGGTGCCCCCGCTGGATTCGACCCTCCGCCAGGTCTGCGAGAGATACTTCAAAACCAAGCCGCTGTTTATTGGTCCCGGGATAAAAACGGGGATGCCCGTGTTGTATGAAAATCCCGCGGAAGTCGGGGCCGACCGGATTGTGAATTCCGTCGCCGCGTTCGAGAAGTACGGCGGCCCTTGTATCTCAGTGGATTTCGGCACGGCCACGACGTTCGATTGCGTGACGGCAAAAGGCGAATACCAAGGGGGCGTGATTTGCCCCGGCATCAGGATTTCCGCCGAAGCGCTTTTTGGACGCACCGCGCGATTGCAGCGGGTAGAAATCCGAAAGCCGGCGAAGGTCATCGGCACGAACACCGTCGCAAGTTTGCAATCTGGTCTTTATTACGGGTATCTGGGCCTGGTTGACGGAATTCTTGAGCGGCTGATTGAAGAACTGGGCAAGCAGACCCATGTAATCGCGACGGGCGGGCTGGCGTCACTGATCGGGCCCGGTTCTAAATACATCCAACACGTGGACGATTTTTTAACGCTGGATGGGTTGAGGATGATCTGGGAGCGGAATATCCTAGCCGGTCCCGATGCAGATAAGACCCGCGCTGAAGTGCGCAAGCCCGCAAAAGTCCGGCCGCGCTAGCCGTGGAAAATTATTTCAATTATTTCACTGAAATTGAAGAAGCTTTCCAGCGTAGACGAGGCGGAACGCTGTTACTTTCCACGCTGGACTGGGCCTTGATCGAAACCTGGAAAGATGCGGGCATCCCTTTAGAAGCCGCGATGCGCGGAATCGACGCGGCATTCGATAAGTACGATCAGAAGCCATCGAAATCCCGCAAAGTGAATAGCCTCGCCTATTGCGCCCAGGAAGTTTTGTCTGCAGCTGAAGAAATGAAGGAAGCCGTGGTGGGGGTATCGAATGAAACCGCGGACGTGACTTCGCGGCCAAGTGGATTTGACTCTTCCGAAATCATCGCGTTTTTACGGCGAAATGCCGCGAGCCTGAAATCGTCGCATTTGCCAGAAAAAGCTGGGATCGCCGCGCAAACGATTGCCGGCGACGTGGCCTCGACACTGCTTGAATTGGCAGACAAGCTCGAAGCCGCTCCCAGCCAACGACTGGAAGATTTGGAACGGCACCTGACCATTCTTGAGGAAAAACTTTTTACAGTGCTGATGACGGTCACTCCCGATTCGCAACTTGTGCAGGTACGCGGAGAAGCGGATCGCGCTCTGTCTCCCTACAGAAGCAAAGTTCCCAGCGGGCAGGCCGAGCAACTGCAGAAGCAATTCCTGAATAAGCGGCTGCTGGAAATGTATGGGCTGTCCCGGTTGAGCCTCTTCTATATGTGATGTCGAATTCTTTATCCATTTCGATTGAAAAGGTGGTCTACGGCGGCGACGGCTTTGGAAGACTTCCCGCGGATGAATCAGGCCACGGCACGGCTGTGTTCGTGCCGTTCGTGCTGGAAGGCGAAGTGGTGTCCGCGACCGTGGTTGAGCAGAAAAAAGGCTTTGTGCGTGCGCGTGCGGACGAGATAATTCGCGCTTCGGCGCATCGGGTTCAACCGGAGTGTCCTTATTTCGGGCGATGCGGCGGCTGCCACTACCAGCATGCAGACTACTCGCACCAGTTGGAGATGAAGGCGGCGATCCTGCGAGAAAATTTGCGGCGCATCGCGAAGCTTGAACTGGATTGCGAGCTGCAAATGTGGTCGGCGCAGCCGTGGAATTATCGCAATCGTGCGCGGGTCAAGCTGCAGTTCGCTCCAGCTTTTGCCCTGGGATTCCATCGCCTGAATTCAAACGATCTGATCGCCGTGGAACGATGTCCTATCAGCTCGCCGTTAATCAATCGAGGAATCGCCGCCTTGTGGGAAGCGGGAAAATCTGGCAAGCTTCCCGCCAGCATCGACGAGATCGAGCTGGCGACCGGAGAAGGCGACGTTAGCCTCGTCCTGGCGGGGCACTTCGCCGCGCAAACCCCAAGAGCGATGATGCGGCAGTGGACCGAGGATTTCAAGAACTTGATGCCCGAAGTTGCTGGCGTGGCCGCGTTTCTCAGCGAAAGAGGAAAGCATGGAATGGCAACCGCTCCAGAGGCGGTCGTCACGACGGGCGCTGCTGAACTTTTTTATTCGGTCGTGGGATCGAAATATCGCGTCAGCGCGGGGTCGTTTTTTCAAGTGAACAGGTATTTGGCAGAAAAATTAGTTTCGCTGGTTACCGCCGGCCAAAAAGGGACTTTCGCCCTAGATTTGTTTGCCGGGGTGGGCCTGTTTTCTTCGGCGCTAGCCAGAACTTTTGCACAGGTGACTGCGGTTGAGACGTCACCGACTTCCTACGCTGATCTGCTCTACAATTCACCCGCAAACGTGAAGGCAGTGCGAGCTACGACGGAACGCTATCTTGCGGATGCGAGAAAATCGACCCCGGATTTTGTAGTGGTCGATCCTCCGCGCGCAGGGTTGGGAGAAAAAGTCGTGAAGGCTTTGGGAAAAATGCGATCTCTGCGGGTGGTGTATGTTTCCTGCGATCCGGCCACTCTGGCACGGGATCTCGCCGGATTGCTCGGATTGGGATATCGCATCGATCAAGCGCATCTGATCGATCTCTTCCCCCAGACTTATCACATCGAGAGCGTGTTCCACCTGTCCGCATAGTTTTCGTACGCCTTCGATGCACCGGTTGTGACTTCGCTGTCCCATGCGCGCATCGCGGCGGAACGCGCTCCTCTCTTATGGGCGGCGGTCGCGTTCGCGTCGGGCTTGTTAACAGGGCAGTACATCTGGCGGCCTCCGCTGTGGTGGGTTACAGCGGCGGTAGTCTTTTCTCTTGCGGTTGCGTACTTCGTCAGACGGCGGTTTTACTTTGCTATTCCGCTCGCGTGGTCGATTCTGTTTGTCCTCGGGGCACTAACCATCCAAGTTAGCAACCCTCGAGCCGACCTGAACTACTTTCCGGCTGGCAACGAGGTGATGGTCAACGCGCGCGTCACCAAGGAAGGCGAGCTGCGCGCCGGAGATCATGGTGACGCCGAACAGCGCATCGAAGTCGAAACCGAGCAGATCGAAGACTCCGGCAAGGTCGAGCCTCTGCATTGCGGCGTGCGACTCACCGTCTATGGTCGAGCGGATGCGCAGATCCTGCACTATGGCGAACGTTTGCGATTCGCCGCCAAGCTGGTTTCGCCGCGGAACTACCGAAATCCCGGAGCGTTCGACTACGCCGGATACCTGCGAGACGAAGGCATCCAGGCTCTGGCTTCGACCAAGGCTGAAGCCGTCCAAGTGTTGCCGGGATTTGCCGGGTCACGTTTTGAAGCCTGGCGTTCACGCTTGCACAGACGTCTGCTTGAACAAGTCCATGCCCTCTGGCCCGCGCCCGAAGCAGGATTGATGGATGCAGTCGTCGTGGGCGAACAAGCGTTTCTGAATCGTCCAACGCGGGTGGATTTCCAGCGTTCGGGTACTTACCATGTGCTCGTTGTTTCCGGCATGAACGTGACGATTCTCGCCTTCTCGACGTTCTGGCTTTTCCGCCGGCTTCGGTTTAACGAGGTCGCCGCCAGTTTTCTTACGGTGACATTGATGATCGGTTATGCAATTCTTACCGACCTAGGTTCGCCGATTTGGCGGGCCACACTAATGCTTGCGTCGTATCTAGGGGCACGGTTACTTTTTCGCGCAAGATCAATGCTGAATGCGATCGGGTTTGCGGCTTTGGTCGTGATGATCGCCGGCCCCAGAGCACTCTTCGGAGCCAGCTTTCAACTGACGTTCTTGTGCGTATGGATTGTGGCTGCGATCGGCATTCCTCTGCTTGAGAGAACGGTTGTTCCGTATTCCCGCGGCCTGCGGGATTTGGCCGCGCTTCGCTACGACGCATATCTTCCGCCACATGTTGCACAGTTCCGTCTCGATCTGAGGCTGGTCATCGGACGGCTATCGCGATTCGCCGGTCTTCGATTTTCTGGATTGATCGTGAAACTCGCTTGCCGGATTGTTTTTGGGACGGTCAGTCTGATCACGGTCTCGCTGCTGTTGCAGGTCGGACTCGCGCTTCCAATGGCTGCATATTTCCATCGCGTCACGATTATGGCGCTGCCGGCAAATCTGTTGGTCATCCCGCTGCTGGAATTGCTCATGCCTGCCGCCATCGCAGCTCTCAGCCTGAGTTTTGCGTGGATGCCGCTTTCTAAGCTTCCGGCGACGGTGGCAGGGTTTGCGCTGAATGGAATCCTCGGCACCGTGCACGGGTTGGGTGCACTGGCTCTCGCCGATGCGCGTGTGGCTATGCCGTCCGTCGTTGTTGCGGTTGTGGCCTGTGCGTCGCTGGCTTTGGCGATGGCACTGGTTCGGCGACACGCTGGGCTGGCGGCGTTCGGCATAGGCGCCCTGGCAGCCAGCGCGCTGTTGATTTCTGTCGTTCCAATACATAGAGATTTTCGGAGCGGAACACTAGAAGTCACCGCGATCGACGTGGGTCAGGGAGATTCAATCCTGATCGTATTTCCTGAGGGCCATACTTTGTTGGTAGATGCTGGAGGTCTGCCCGGATGGGTCCACTCCGAACTCGACATGGGCGAGGATGTAGTTTCCCCGTATCTCTGGGAGCGCGGAATCTCGCATCTGGACTACGTTGCACTGACCCATGCGCATGCCGACCACATGGGCGGAATGGCGGCTGTACTACGAAATTTTCGTCCGAAAGAATTGTGGCTCGGGGTAGACGCTCATACCCCGGAGCTTCGGCAATTGCTAGGCGAGGCGGCAGCTTTGGGAATCCCAGTGACAGAAAGACGCGAAGGCGGTCAACTACAGATCGATGGAGCGGCGATTCGCGTACTTGCGCCCCCGATTGATCTTGGACTCCAGCGTGGCCGCAACGACGAATCCCTGGTGTTGAAGATTTCCTACCGCAAGACTTCCGCCTTACTGGAAGGGGACGCGGAGCGCGCAACCGAGGAACATCTCGTGGACGAGAACCCGCAGGCGGACCTGCTTAAGATCGGGCATCACGGCAGCAGCACCTCGACGATTCCAGAATTGCTTCGCGCGGTCCACCCTGGGTTCGCGGTGATATCGGTTGGGTCGAGAAACGTGTACGGCCATCCTCGACGCGATGTACTTGAGCGGCTTGAGGATGACGGAGTGCGAACCTACCGCACCGACTTGAGCGGGGCGGTAAGCTTTTATCTGGACGGCAAACGCGTGACCGCTAAACTTCCGGAGCTTCGGTAACGTCCCCTGGCGCGGGCGCGCGGCGATATTCTTCGATCACGGTGCGCGCTCTCTCAGCGTCTTCCGAACGAACCAGGATCACGCTGCCGCCAACTCCGGGAAGCACGTCCTGCTGGGCGTCGAGCGAAGTGATGTCGGCGTCGATGCCTGCAGACTCAAGCAGTCCGCGCACGACGAGGGCTTCGGACTCCTGCTCGGTATCCAGCACCTTAACGAGTTCTTCATTGGGGAGGGGCGAAACTTCAGGGATGACATCACTCATTGATCGGTCTCCGTTGGTTACTGTTTGATTCTAACGATTTTAACCTGCCTGCGCTTCGGGCGTCGCGGTGGCACGACCGAGCTATTGCGTCGGGATTAGTTCCGGCGAGAAGATTGTAAGGCAGGCCCACCCGCAACCCCGCGCATTTGGCTGACATCAAAATACTATGGAAAATCGGCCACAAATCGAGATGGCTCCTCCTGTTAGGGATTTAAGTGAAGCGCAGACGGAAGCGAAGAACATTCGGCGCTTGCAGACGATGATGTCGATGGTGCTGTCGGTGATCGGCCAGGATCCGAACTTGACGGTGGAAGAAGCGGCCGAACTGGCGGCAGGCGCTCGACGGGCAGCGTTGGCGATGTTTCCGGATAAAGAGCTGGCGTTTGATTTGATCTACAAGCCGCGCCTGCAAAGAATGATGAACGAGCGGTTCCGGCTGCAGTAGCCGGTCTTCACGAATTGACCCCAAAAGCCGCGCGGATTAGACTCGCTGCGAGGCATTCCCATGAAAACTTTCTGGTGCGTTTGCACACTGCTGGCAGCCGTCACGGCATTTGCCGACGACGGAGCACATGATGCCCAACATCATGAAGATTTGACGACCAGCCAGCTCGGAACCGTACATTTCGTGGTTTCCTGTGACGCGAAGGTGCAAGCGCCGTTTGAGCGCGGAGTCGCCCTGCTGCATTCGTTCTGGTATGACGAAGTGGAAAAGCAGTTCGAGCAGATTGTCAGGGAAGATCCGCACTGTGCGATGGCGCATTGGGGCATCGCCATGGGACTGTGGCACCAGCTTTGGAATGAGCCCGATGAGAAGGTAATCGCGCACGGCCAGGAAGAATTGAAAAAAGCCGAATCGCTGCATGCAGCGACAGCCCGGGAACGGGATTACATTGCCGCCCTCGATCAGTTTTACGGGAATTCTAAAAAGTTAGACCATCATGCGCGCGCGACCGCCTATTCAGACGCGATGGAAACCGTGTACCAGCGTTATCCGGATGACTTGGAGGCCGCGGTATTCTATGCTTTGTCGCTGCTTGCGTCAGAACCCGAGCACGACACAACTTTCGCCAACCGCAAGAAAGCTGCTTCTATTCTCGAAGTTTTATTCGCCAAGGTCCCCGACCATCCTGGCGTGGCGCACTATCTGATTCACAGCTACGACAAGCCACAGCTTGCCCAGCTTGGCTTACCTGCGGCCCGGCGATACGCTGAGATTGCGCCGTCCGCGCCGCACGCGCTGCATATGCCATCGCATATATTTGCTCGGTTGGGTCTCTGGCAGGACGACATCAAGTCCAACCTTGCTTCGATTGCCGCCACGCGGAAGACCGCGGCGATGCACATGGGAGGGGAAGGCCATCAGTTTCATGCCATGGATTTTCTCGTCTACGCATACCTGCAATCTGGCCGGGAAGCTGAGGCGCAGGGAGTTGTGGATGAAGTGAAAGCCATGCCGACCAAGCATGAGACCTTTGGAGTCGGATACGACCCGCGCTCGTATTCGATTTCCGAGTTCCCAGCACGAATCGCTTTAGAAATGCATCACTGGCAGGATGCGGCCTCACTGCAACCCGCGTCAGGCGCGACACCGGCAGAACGGGCGATCACTTATTGGGCGCGTGCGATTGGCGCGGCGCGGTCCGGCAATCTGGCGCAGGCGCACAAGGATGTCGCGGAAATCGATTCAATCCACGAAGCGTTAGTAAAAGAGAAAAAGAATGACCTGGCAGAAGGCGTGGCCGATTCCCGTCAGGAAGCGTTGGCATGGATCGACCATGCTGAAGGCAGAAACGAGGAGGCTGCCAGGCTCTTGCGCACGCTGGCCGAGAAAGAAGAAACCCAGGGTGACGAAGTCGGCGACATTCCCGCGCGGGAAATGCTGGCGGAGATGCTGATGGATTCGAACCATGCGGAAGAAGCTTTGGGAGAATACGAGACAGACCTGATTTTTAATCCGGGGCGGTTCAATGGTTTGTATGGTGCAGCCCATGCAGCGCAACTCGCCCACAAAGATGACAAAGCCAACGCCTATTTTGCCCAGTTGATCAAATCGTGTGCGGGGTCAAATTCCTCGCGTCCGGAACTTGCGCAAGCCCGTCAATTGGTTGCGAGCAACTAGACGCGCGGTCACGGCATGGCTTTTTCCGGCAGCGCGTCCGTCATTGTTGGGACGTACAACGATCTCGACATCCTGGAAACGAGTCTGGCAGCGCTTGCGGTTCAGAGCTTCCACGACTTCGAAGTGGTGCTGGCGGATGATGGCTCCAGTCAGGAATACGCCCCAATTCTTAAAACTTGGGCTCCGCGCTTTGTTCACGGCATTGCGCATGCGACCCACGACAAGAAGGGATTTCGCAAAGCACGCATCCTCAATCGCGCGATTCAATCCAGCCGATTTTCGCGGCTCATCGTTTTGGATATGGATTGCCTGCCGCACCGCGATTTCATCCGTAACCATCAGTTCTATGCGGAACCGCGAACTGCCATCGACGGCCGCCGCGCACATATCAGTCGCGACGTGGTTCCGACGCCGGCACAAATCCTCGAGAATGGACTTGGTTTTACTCCAATAAAACTCGCTGAATTGTGGATGCGCGGAAAAGCCCGTGTGATTGAGCATGGCGTTCATCTTCCGTTTTTCTACGAGTCCAGCAATACGAACTTTCTAGGCAGCAACTTTTCCGTGTGGCGTGACGACCTGATCAACGTGAACGGTTTCAACGAAGAGTTCGAAGGCTGGGGAAAAGAAGATGCTGATCTGGGTCTGCGCTTGCAGCACAGCGGAGTGCGGATACGTAACCTGAGAAATCGCGTGATCCAGTATCACCTGATGCACGAAAAGTTGCCGTCACGTAATCCTGCGAGCGACACACTCTTTGCGCGGACTGAAAGCGAGAAGATTGTTAGAGCGAGGGCTGGCATCGATGAAATTCGGGCTGGGGATTTCAAGCTGACGCGGTACGGCGGTTCTGGCGCTCAAGCTGAACGAGCTACTTCATCCAAATCATCTTCGCTGCCAACACCGCCATGATCGCCAATGCTCCCAGCGTAGCGTTGTATTCGCGGTGTTTCCAATAAAGTTGCGATGAGAAAGTCACGGCACTTTCCCCGAAAGGGGTGAGGCGCGGCAGCAATCGGGGCACTGCGCTCTTGTACGCGCCAAACTCCGGAAAGTGGCCTTGCAGGAATTCCTCTTCGCCGCGAATGACGGGTAGGTAGATTGCAAGAAAGAACAGAACGATAGCAATACCCACCCACGAATTTCGGGCGGCCATAGCGAAACCGACCGTGAGCACAAGCGATCCTAGATACAGGGGATTCCGAGTGAAGGCATAAGGGCCGCTGGTAGCGAGCTGTTCGTTCTTCTGCACGTGGCCCGATGCCAGAGCGCGAATGAGCAATCCGGGTATCACCAGCGCGGAGCCGGCCAGCATAGAAGCGACATTCGGCCTCGCCAGCCAAAGATAGAGTGCCGCGAAAGCAAAACCGAGCGGAACCCGGATACGACGCGCGATTTTTTGCCAGGTAGATTTGCCGCTCATGCTGCGCCCATTAAATCCTGCGACGCTCGCACGACTTCATCGACTCCGATTTGCAGCATGCCGCTATCGGATGTTGCGCTGTGCGAATAGTTCGTGGCGCTGGCGGGAGAACGGATAACTACATTTCGATTTCCGAATGGGCCGTTCCGCGCCGGATCGGTCGGTCCAAAGATAGCGACCACAGGAATTTTGAGGCCCGAAGCTAGATGCATGGGCCCTGTGTCTCCGCCGATAAAAAGGCTGGCACGCCGAGTGAGCGAGATCAGCTCGCCGAGGGAGAGAGAAATGCGTTGAGCTGCGCCTCGGCTGGCGGTTTCAACAGCAAGTGCAAGCGATTCTTCGCCGGGACCAAAATTAATCAAAGAAGGCAGACCTAAGCGGGCGGCGACCTCGCCGTAGCGTTTCGGGGACCACTGCTTTGCTCCCCATCCCGCGCCTGGATTGAGAATTGCGAATCTGTTCATGCCTCGCGCAGTCAATTCCTGCGAGACCCTGTGTTCTGCGTTTTCGTCGATGGGGAGCGGTACATTGGGAATTTGGCTTGGCAATTGAACAATATTTTCAGCTAGAGAGCAGTTTTGTTCGATCACATGCGCACCCTGCGCGACAACGGAATCAGTGTAAAACCAGCGGGCTGCGCTTTCTCTAGGCTGTTGAAATCCGAAACGCCCTTTCGCTCCTGAGAGTCGGGCGAACACAGCCGAACGAATGAGGCCCTGAAAGTCGACGGCGGTATCGTAATCGGCCCTTCTAAGTGCTGCGACCGCCGAGCGAAAATCGCGTCGCGTCTCCCCGGCAAACAGAGACTTGCGCCAACGCTTCGTGTCTATGCAATGCACTTGATCGATCAGCGGACGGTGAGGCGCTCGCGGGCCGTTAATTTGAAATCCTTTCGCGCAAAGAAGCTCGGACCATCGCTGTTCGATCAGCCATCCAATGTGAACATCAGGCATCGCCTCACGCAACGCGGTAGCTGCGGGCAAGGCGTGAATTACATCGCCCATGGCGCTGAGCCGAACGATGAGGATCCTTGATGGCCGCCCATTCACGGCTGGCGCGATCCTGAACGGCGGATGATCTCGGTGGCGGAATGGTCCTTCGGGTCGCCTACGATTGCGACCCGGCCGCCGCAGCTTTCAACGGCATCGCGCTCCGGAACAGACTCGACTGTGTAGTCGGTGCCTTTAGCCTGCACGTTGGGGCGAAGTTCAGCAACCAGACCACGGACATCGCGCTCACCGAATATGACTACCGCATCTACGCAAGCGAGGGCCGCCAGAATCTCTGCACGTTCGTGTTCCGGCATGACTGGGCGGCCTTCGCCTTTGAGATCGCGGACGGACTTGTCGGAATTCACCGCCACAATCAGGCGGCCGCCTAGATCCTTTGCAGCGCGCAGATAGCGAATGTGCCCGACATGCAGAACGTCGAAGCAGCCGTTCGCCAGGGTGATCGAATCGCCGGCCTGGCGCCAGTTATCTACCTGTACCCGCGCTTGAGAGCGGCCCAAGATTTTATTGTTGTTCATTGTGTTTAGTGCTCCCGCGTGGCAGGAGGAGTCTGATCAAGCGCAGTCAATAGTTCGGCTTGGGACACCGTCGCCGTGCCTCGCTTGGTGACAACGATTCCTCCTGCGTAATTAGCGAGCTGCGCGGCTTCCTCGGTGGTCGCTCCAGCGCCCAGCGCGGCGGTGAATGTGGCGATGACGGTATCACCGGCTCCAGTGACGTCTGTTGCCTCGTCTGGCCCGAAAATCGGAATATCTACGGGCGTATTCACCGTCGAAAAAGCGGCCATGCCATCGCGACCGCGGGTGATGACGAGCGATTGCAACTTCATCTCCGCCATAACTTGTTCTGCCGCGGCACACAGTTGCGGCCAGTCCTGGCCGATTTTGATTCCGAGAGCCTCTTCCACTTCCGGCTCGTTGGGGGTGGCCGCTGTCACGCCGGAATACTCGAGAATCCGCCGTCGCGAGTCTAAAACGACCGGGATTTTTGACAAGCGGCCCTTCTCGCGAATCGCATTGAATATGCGCGGCGTCGCAGCGCCGTATCCGTAGTCGGAAATCATCAACGCATCGGACGCGCGAGCATATTCGCGTGCCGCGAGAACGAGTTCGCGGCGAGTGTGCGCATCCGGTGGATTGTCCGGCTCGCGATCGATTCGAACCACCTGTTGCTGCCAACTGTGGGTCATCCCGGCAAGGACGCGGGTCTTGGTGACGGTCGCATACTGTTTGTCGCGCACGATGCCGACGAGCGGAATGCGCTTGCGCCGGAACAATTTCAGCAGCAATTTGCCGACTTCATCTTCGCCGACTACTCCGACCGGCAGCACGTTCACGCCCAGGTCTGCGAGATTGTTGATCGCGTTTGCGCCTCCGCCGGGTACGACTTTGCGATCTTTGTGGCGAAGAATGAGCACGGGAGCTTCGCGCGAGACGCGCGAAATTTCACCAAACACAAATTCATCCGCCACCAGGTCGCCCACTACCGTGACCGTGACTTTTGCGAACGATTCGACAATGCGCCGCAGCCGTTCGCGCTCTTCTGTGTGCTTGCGAGGGTGCTTGCTCATGAGCTAGCTGGATTCTCTCACGCCGCCGCTTTTGCGCTCCGCAATCACGCGGAGAATCGTATTCAGAGTGCCATCGGGACTTTCGAGTTCCATTGTTACTTGAGCGACTGACAACGGGCGCAGTTTGGCCTTGAGTTCGCCCAGGTTGATCGCATCCTTTTCTGTGGTAATGAAACCGTCGGCGGAATTCGAATCGCGCAAACGCAACAAACCGTCGATGTCAGCCTTGGTATAAGCATGGTGATCGCGAAAAAATCTGTGCGCTGCCGGCGTGATTCCGTTGGATTTGAGTTGATGAAGAAAGTCTTCGGGCCGGGCAATTCCGCAGAACACCAGAGGGCGCGGCGGAGGAGCATCGAGCGCGATGCCGCGATTGGTGCGCCAGACTTGTTGGGTCTCGATTGGAAACTCAGCGGCATTGGCGTTCTTCATGAGGACTACGGCGTCAGCCCGATTCATAGCCCCCAGTCGTTCGCGCAGCCGTCCCGTAGGCAAGAGCTGCCCATGAGCGTCTTCAGGCGTAACCAGAACAATGTCGTAGTCGCGGGCAAGAGCGCGGTGCTGGAAGCCGTCGTCCAACAAGTGAAGTTGAAGACCGAATTTCGATTCGGCAAACTGGCCCGCTTTGTACCGGCTCTCACCGACGACGACCGGCACCTCAAGTTTTTTAGCGATCAGAATCGGTTCGTCGCCGAACTCTGTCGGCGAGCCAGTCGGATCGACCAGCGCCGTCCCGCGAGTCTTACGACCGTAGCCCCGTGATAGAACGTCGAACTTGATTCCCCGTGCCAACAGCAATTGGCCGAGAAGAATAGTGAACGGCGTCTTGCCCGCGCCGCCGACGGATAGGTTGCCGACGCTCACCACAGGCCCCCGCAACCGGCTGGATCGGAGCCATCCGCGGTCATAAAGTTCGTTCTTGGCCGCGACAACCGCACCGTAAGTGGATGAAAGGAGGCTCACAGTTGGGTCGCGTGGCCAACTTCCGCTGAAAAATGATGAGGCCGCTGAGGGAGCAAATCCAAAAGAGCTTTCAGCGTAATATCTGTCGCGCCGGTTTGCGATTGAAGCGTGGCCGCGGCATTTCCTCCCAGGGTTAAACGCTGTTGCGGGTCGGCCAGCAGTTCCATCCAAACCAGAGGAAGTTCGGCGGGTCCGACGATACGCAGTGCATCGCGAGACTGAAACAGTTGGACCATGTCGCGAAAATTCGCGGTGTGGTTGCCCACAACGGTGGCAACGCCGTGCTGGGCCGGTTCGAGGATGTTGTGCCCCCCAAACGGTTCGAGGCTGCCGCCGACGAAGGCAATATCTGCCAGCGAGTAAATCGAAGCAAGTTCGCCGATGCTATCGAGCAGCAGCACTCCTCCCGATAGAGTCTCGCCATTCCACTGCGAGCGCTTGCGGAATGGAATGCGAAGCTCGGTCAGCAGCTCGCCGACTTCATTAAACCGCTCGGGACGCCGCGGCGCGAGAATCATCACCGCTTGCCGATAAATAACGAGAACGTGCTCAAAGGCCTTGAGCAGCAATGCCTCTTCACCGGCCACGGTGCTGCCACAGACGATGACCGGGCCTGCTCCCGAATGATGAAACATTTCCCGCAGTTGCTCGACAACCGGCGCCAGCATAGGCTTCGGCATGTCGTATTTGAGATTGCCGGCAGTGCGGATTCGATTCCGAGGCGCTCCAATCTGTTGCAGTCGAGTTGCGTCGGTGGGAGTTTGGCTTAAGAACAAATCAACGTCGTTCAGTACCCCCGCTAACGGCTTTCTCCAACGGAGATAACCCGGCAATGACCGATCAGAGATACGGGCATTCACGACCGCAACGCCCGAGCCTCGCGTGGCGGCACAATGAAGCAGGTTGGGCCAGAATTCCGTTTCGGCGATTACCAGAAGCGCGGGTCGTAGGATCCGCATGTACGGCTGGATGGCGAACCGAAAGTCGAGCGGAACGTAGAAAACGTTCTCTGCGCCGAAGCGCTGTCGCGCCAATCGTTGGCCTGAGTCGGTGGTGGTCGAAACGACAATTCTGCAGTGGGGAAGCGCAGCGTACAGCCGCTCGACCAGTTGGCTGATGGCTAGCACTTCGCCAACAGAAACGGCATGAATCCAAATCACGTCCTGCGGCCGATCGCTCTTGATTCGGCGCGGAACGCGCCCCAGGCGCTCGCTCCATCCGGCGCGATACTTGCCGTGGCGCAGCATCTCCAGCAGCCAGTAGGGCAGACTCAGGACCAAAGCCATCGCCAGGAGCGCGCTATAAAGAAAGTACATGGATTGATGACACATTCTAAATGGCCCACAGTGGGAAACAGCGTTTGGCCATGTCTGGCGCATCTATAATCGGAGCGACTCTATGTCAATCCAAACGACGACCCGCGTTCTGGCTCTTGTCGCAATCGCTTCGGCATTTAGCGTGGCTGCGAAACAGTTTGTGTTGCCCTCCCCTAAACCGGCGGACAGCTATGCGGCGCATGACGCCCATTCCGACGATAAAGTAACGGTTGGCATCGATCCCTACGACACAGCCGCCAAGGGAGAAATCTTTTCGGTGCACTATTTGGACAACGGCCTTTTGCCCCTCTACGTAGTGATTACCAATAACGGAGAAGAGCCGATAGCGTTGGGAAACATGGCTGCTCAATTCATCACCGCCGACCGCAACAAGATTTCGCGCGCTACTGAAGACGATATTTACCGCCGGCTTTCGCATCCTTCGGCAAGCGGGAAAGCGAACCCGCTGCCCTGGCCGAAGAAAGTAAAGGGCTCCGTGAGCCAGCAGGCACAAGATGAAATTTCGCGTGCGCAGTTTGGAGCGAAGGCGGTTGAGCCGCACAGCACTCAAGCGGGATTTATGTTCTTCGACGTATCCGACATTTCCAACTCAGTCGCGGGCTCAAGCTTCTATCTGACCGGCGTCAATGATGCAAAGGGCACTGAGTTGATGTATTTCGAAGTCGCGTTGGGAAAGTAGGTGCCTTCCGCAATCCTTGCAGCCCCCCGCTTTATAATCAGTTAATATGGCAAGCCAGCCCCAGGTCGCGGCTCCGGCGCGGGAGAAATACGAGCCGGTCATCGGACTCGAAGTCCACGTCCAGTTGCTGACCGCGAGCAAGATGTTCTGCTCATGCGCCAACCGTTTCGGCGACTCCCCGAATACCAATGTTTGTCCCGTCTGCCTGGGGCTGCCGGGCGCGCTGCCAGTGCTCAACCGCAGAGCGGTCGAATTCGCAACGCTCGCGGCGATGGCCATCAATTGCCGCATCAATGAAACTTCGATTTTTGCGCGGAAGAACTACTTCTATCCCGACCTGCCCAAGGGATACCAGATTTCTCAATTCGACAAACCGCTGGCGGAATTCGGCTCGATTGAGCTTGGCAGTCAGGGGAAAAAAAAGATTGGAATTACCCGCCTGCACCTGGAAGAAGACGCCGGCAAGAGTTTGCATGAGGGCTTCGTTGGCTCGGCAGATAGTACAGCCGTCGACCTGAATCGCAGCGGTGTTCCGTTAATTGAAATTGTCAGCGAACCCGATCTTCGGTCTTCGGATGAGGCTTACGAATATCTGACCCGGCTGAAAGAAATCATTCTTTATACGGGGATTAGCGATTGCAACATGGAAGAGGGATCTCTGCGTTGCGACGCTAACGTCAGCGTGCGCCCTAAAGGTCAGGAAAAGTTTGGAACGAAGACTGAAGTGAAGAATGTAAATTCGTTCCGCTTTGTCCGTGAAGCCTTGGAGTACGAGATCGAACGCCACATTGAAGTGATTGAGTCAGGCGGAAGAATTACCCAGGAAAGCCGACTCTACAATTCGGCGGAGGGAAAGACTTACAGCATGCGCTCGAAGGAGCAGGCGCACGATTACAGATATTTTCCGGAGCCCGACCTGCTGCCGCTGGTGGTCGATGAAAAATGGCAGGGAAAGATCAAGGCCACGCTTCCCGAACTGCCGGAGGCCCGAAGGGCCCGGTTGGTGGCTGATTACGCCATAACGCCGCAGGACGCGCAAGTGCTGACCCTGACGAGGACTTTGGCCGATCAGTTCGAATCCGCCGCGAAAGCCGCCAAGAGCCCTAAACGCGTCGCCAATCTGGTGCAGGGCGAGATCATGGGCCGCCTGAAGGCGAAGGGACTGGAGATTGAGCAGTCTCCGATTTCCATGAAAGGCGTCGCCGTCTCCGCCGACTTGGTGGAAAGCGGAGCGATTTCCGGCAAGATGCTGAAAGACCTCTACGACCTGAGCTTCGAGCGGGGCAAAGACTTCCCGGAGGTTTACGAAGAAGAGGGCCGGCCGGAGCAATCGCGCGATACGTCTGCGCTGGAAAAAATCATCGACCAGGTGATGGCCGCAAATCCAAAACAGCTTGAGCAGTATCGCGGGGGCAAGAAAACAGTCATCGCATTTTTCGTCGGACAGGTGATGAAAGCTTCCAAGGGGCAAGCTAATCCGCAGATGGTGAACGACTTACTTGCCAAGAAGTTGGACGGGTAGTTTCCAGCTTTTGGAGCCGCTCGTGCCGATCCTTTTGTAACCTGATCGAACCTTCCCATCCGGCTAGAATTGGCGCGAGTACGAGGCGCATGCGTGATGCAGTGGAAGGTTGACAGAATCATTAGTGTAGCGACCCTGGCGACTTCCGCAGTCGCGCTTGTGCTGGTCTTGAAGAAGCCACAGCCAGTAGCGCCCCCGCTCACGCCTGCGGCTGTAGCAGCCAACGCACAGTCATTTGGCGCAAAGCTCGAACAGTTAGAGCAACCGAAAGAGCCCGGTCGCGACCCTGCGCAAGTCCATCTCAGCACGGACGAAGTAAATTCGGCCCTCGCCCAGGCGGTGCAAGCGGTTCCCGCGGCGATGATGCAGCAGCAGGTTCCAGGCGCGCAATCTGCGGCCGCGAACCCTACAGCTCCGCACCAGGCGGTGGCCCAGAATCCACTGTCGTCTCCTGACGCTGCATTCGCTTCGGGAGAACCCGACGTAAAGGATTACCAAGTGAGCTTCGAGGGCGACCTTGCCAAAGGACAATTTCTCACCGAGGTCGGCGGCAAAACAGTATGGGTGACGTTAGCTGGACACCTTGCTTCGAAAGACGGCTACGCGACGTTTGACCCGACGGAATTCAAAGTCGGCGATCTCGATGTGCCGGTGGCGCTGGTCAACGATGCTCTCCAGAAGAAGTTGGGAGAACAAAAAGACCGGTTGAAGCTTCCGGAAAATGTTGGCGGAATGAAAGTTGAAAACGGGGAACTGGTCTTGACGCAGCGCTAGCAGTTGCACGATTGTCTAGGTGACCACGCCCGTCTCCGCTACCTTCGCGTACCAATATCCAGAATCTTTGATCGAACGCTGCCCCGTCCTGAAGTCTACGTAAGTCAGCCCGAAGCGTTGGCTATAGCCATCGTCCCATTCAAAATTATCGAGCAAGCTCCAGGCGTGATATCCGTGGACATTCGCTCCATCCTGCATGGCGCGCTGAAGTTCCCGCAGATAAGACTGGTGATACTCGATGCGTTTCAAATCGTGCACTACCCCGTTGGCCGACAACGCGTCCGGAAAAGCGCATCCGCTTTCGGTAATCTCGATCGCGGGACGGTTGTAGTCGCGAGTGATGCGCATCACCATGTCGTACATCGCCTTTGGCCATACTTCCCATCCCATGCCGTTTAGAGGGCCGTGCTTGGCTTGCGACATCTTTACTGGGAACAGCCACAGCTTAGGATCAAACGTCCGTTCAGCTGCGGAGGGAGCCGCTGCCATGGTGCGGTAGTAGAGATTGATTCCGATGAAGTCGAGGGGCGCGCGCACTTTTTCAAGATCGCCGGGTTTAACTCCCATCAGCACGCCGGGAAAGACCGGAAACGCGTCTGGATATTTACCCTTCAACGCGGTCTCCAGAAACCAAAGATTCGTGATGGCGTGCAAACGTTCGGCGGCTGCTTTGTCTTCCGGAGAATTGCTGAGCGGTTCGCAGGGCGACATGCTGAACGCGCTGCCGACACGCGCGCCAGGCCGGACGGCTTTCAGTGCGGCGAATCCAGCGCCTTGAGCCAGATTGACGGTGTGAGTGGCACGAAGAAAATCATGAATGCTCTTCCTCCCCGGGGCGTGAACGCCGTCGAGATAGCCTTTGCTGGTGAACGCGGCGGGTTCGTTGAACAGACACCAATCGGAAACACGATCCCCTAAACTGCGAGTGACGCTGTCTACGTAGTCGGCAAACCTCGCCGCCGTGTCGCGGTTCGTCCAGCCGCCCGCATTTTCGAGTGCTTCCGGCAAGTCCCAGTGATAGAGAGTTACCAACGGCCGGATTTTTGCAACTAGAAGCGCATCGACAAGGCGACTGTAGAACGCCAGCCCTTTGGGATTTGCTTTATTTGAGCCGTCCGGGTGAATGCGAGGCCAGGAAATCGAGAAGCGATAGCTTTTCAAGTTCAGGGTCTTTGCCAGTTCGATGTCTTCGCGATAGCGGTGGTAGCTGTCGCAGGCAACGTCCGCGGCGTCGCCGTTTTTTATCTTGCCGGGCGTATGCGCGAACCGGTCCCAGATGGATTCGCCCTTGCCTTCTTCGTTCCATGCGCCCTCGATCTGGTAAGCGGACGTGGATGCTCCCCACCAGAAATCCTTTGGAAAGCGCGCAAGTGGGACTTCGCTTTGCATGGCCGTCAAAAGGTTAGCAGAGCGGCCGGACGCGGCGACCGCGAGACCGCCGATGGCGGTTTGCAAGAACTTCCGGCGGCTATGCGAAATTGGAGGATTCTCCCAAGAAAATTTTGTCTTGGACTGCGGCACACAAAGATTTGCTATTTCTTAAGATGATGGCGAGCCTTGAAAAAGTGGGTACAACTGCTGCCCTATTACTCTGTAGATGACAAACGCGCTGCCTTGATCGTAAGAGAGGCGAAATAATAGTTCCCCTCTTCCGTCGCCATCAACATCGACTGCGTCGATGAGCGTCATGCGCGGTGTCAGGTCGAGATGGTCAGCGTCCGTGACGCTGGAAAAAGCCTCATGCAGGTCTCCATACACGTCTTCGTGCGCAATCAGAGTCACCATGCTTTGATGCTCGGCTGCACCTTCGGACGAAGGTACCGAGGCCTTCGCCGACAAAATCAGCGTCGGTTCATTGCTGCTCGAAAGATCGAAGATTTTCATCTTAACGTCAGAGAATGGGGGCTGGCGGATCTTGGGAACGGCTTTGCCGCGTCTCGATGACGGTTTCAGCTGCTGGTCCGGTGGAGCGATTTTCTGGCTGTGAGTCGAAATATCTTTTGTCGCGAGGGCCAGCATCTTTTTCATGAGCGATGCTTCCTCGCCTGCCTTCAGCGGGTATTCGTACGAATGAGGGTCCGGCCCGTGCTCTTCGGAGACTGCCGGCATCATTTGTGGCTCAGCCGGGCTTGCGGTTGAGGGTGCGGGAGCTGGAGCTCTAGCGTCAACTGCCGTCACTTTCGATGTCGGCGGAACGTCAGTTTTTTTCCCGGGCGGAGGTATGGCAACTACATCCTGCGCAGTTTCCTGGGTAGCGGGCTTACCGCGCTTCAGTTCGGGCGCGGCTGCCGTAGGCGGAACAGCAGGCTTTGAATCCTGAGTGGGCTGAGTGTCGGGATTTGGTTTTGCAACTTGCGGAACTGGCGAAGGCTTGCTGTCGTCGGCCTTCGGAGGAGCGGCCGCTGCCGTTGTAGTCGCCGGAGGCGCGACAGGTTGCGGGTCTTTTTTACTGGCAGTCTCGCGCCGCAATGTTGGCGGCGCGTCTGTGTCCTCCATTCCGCGAGGAATGACAGAGGCGGGCTTCTTTTCTTTTTTCGCGGCCAGTTCGGCGGATGTTTGCCATGTGCCATCCGCCAACCATTGATTGTTCGGGCCCGACAGCGCCCGCGTCACCTGAAATAGTCCCTGAGAAACGCCGTCGCGAAAACCTTCGTAAACCGTTCCGGTCTCGATTGCCATCGGCACCGGGGCAGCTTTGTAGGCTGCGGCATCGTAGAACACGCCATCAATCATGATGGCAACCGGCGTGAGTCGCGCCTTGCCTCCGGGCATGAATTGCAGCACGCCGACGGCGCGCGGCTCTTTGACTGGCTTCTTGTCGCGCGAGAAAGCCTGACCGAAAGCAAACTGTCCCGGAAAGTGGCCAACAGTAAAGACAGCCGCAGTGACGGCTACGATGGCAGTCCGCCGCAGGTTGCGATATAACTTGAAACGAAGCCTCGTCAACGGAGGAAATGCCATGGAAATCAATTCTAAAGCCCCTGAGTTCACTCTGCCGGATCAGAATGGCGACGAAGTGTCGTTATCCGATTATCGCGGCAGTTTCGTGGTCCTCTATTTCTATCCGCGGGCGGATACGCCGGGATGCACGATCCAGGCCTGCGAGTTCCGCGACACATATAAGAAGATTCAGAAAACGGGCGCCGTGTTGCTGGGCATTTCTCCCGACACCTCGAAAGCGCAAAAGAAATTTGAAGAAAAGTTCACACTGCCTTTCACTTTGCTGGCTGATGCTGACCGAGAGGTTGCAGAAAGGTACGGCGTGGTGGTGCAGAAGAATATGTATGGGAAGAAAGTCACCGGAATCGCGCGGACGACGTTCGTGATCGGACCGACTGGGAAGATTGAGCACATCTTCAACAAAGTAAAGCCCGAAGGCCATGCCGAGGAAGTGTTGACGCTCTTGAAGTCCACGATGAAGTCGAAGGCTTCGGTGTAATTCGGAAAGCTTTGGCCGCGAGAAGTTGCTTGTCTGATTAGAATCATTGCTTGGCTACCAAGAAAACCAAGCTTCCAACAGCTCTGTCGCGCGATTTCTTTGATCGCGACCCGCCGACCGTCGGGCGGGAATTGCTGGGGAAAGTCCTGGTTCGCCGGGACGCGAAGGCCCTGTTGCTTGGGCGAATCGTCGAGGTTGAAGCTTATCTCGGCGAAAACGATCCTGCTGCCCATTCTGCGGTGGGATGCACGCCGCGAAACGCTGTGATGTTCGGGCCTCCCGGTTTCGCCTACGTCTATTTTATTTACGGAAACCACTATTGCTTGAACGTCTCGTGCCTGCCAGCCGGGACAGCGGGAGCGGTTTTGTTTCGCGCAGTCGAGCCGATCGCTGGAATCGACGAGATGGCTGAGGCGCGCGGGGTTGAGGTCGAGACTCCGCGCGATCTGTACCGCCTCACGAGCGGTCCGGGGCGCATAGCAGAAGCCTTCGGCGTGACCCGCGAGCGCGACAACGGGAAAGACCTGACTGACGCGCGATCCGACATCTACATTGGAGACGACGGATTCCAGTCGGCGAAGATCATCTCCGGCACCCGAATCGGCATCTCCAAGGCAGCGCATCTTCCGCTGCGATATTTTCTTCCCGGAAATCCCTTCGTGTCTGGTCCGAAGGCGTTGTCGAGGAAGACCTCGCCGTCACAGCAATAGTAAGTTGTCGATAAGGCGGGTGTTGCCTACGAAGGCCGCGATGGCGACTAAAGCTTGTCCGGAGCTTGTATCTTTTGGCAGCAGCGTGTCCGGATCGACTACTTCCAAATAATCCAGCCGCACCGCGGGTTCCCGCTGCAAAATTTGATTGCCGGCCGAGATCAACTTACTCGACGCCCGCTCGCCCCGCCGGTAAGTTCGTTCGATCTCTTGCAGACATTGCGAAAGAATCGCGGCAGATTTCCTCTCGGATGGCGAAAGGTACGCGTTGCGGGAACTCATCGCCAGCCCGTCCGGTTCGCGGACGATCGGGCAAACCACAACAGTGACCGGTAAATTCAAATCGCGCGTCATTTGCCGGATGACCGCATGTTGCACGGCATCTTTTTGTCCGAAAAATGCGAAGTCGGGCTGTACGATGTCGAACAGCTTGGCGACAACCGTGGCCACCCCACGAAAATGCCCAGGGCGCGATCGCCCATCGAGCCGTTCGCTCAGGCCCTCGACCGTGACGTACGTTGAAAATCCTGCGGGGTAAATTTCTTCGGGCTGTGGCGCGAACAGGCAGTCTGCACCCTCGCGGCGAAGCATTTCACAGTCACGCTCAAAAGATCGCGGATAGCGGCTGAAATCTTCATTCGGGCCAAACTGCGTCGGGTTAACGAAGATGGAAGCGGCAACCGCGCGGCATTTCGCCCTGGCTGCCCGAAGCAGAGATGCATGCCCTTCATGCAGCGCACCCATCGTCGGGACGAGGCCGAGAGATTTACCGTTGGCTCGCGCTTGACGCGCGGCGGCCCGTATTTCCGCTACGGTTGTAAGGATTTGCATGGCGTGGAAAGTTTAAGTGGTGGAAATCCAGTTGACGTAGATTTGCAGCTCTCTCAATGTTCCCGAAACCAGCGCCCGGTTCTTCAGCAATTGCACTTTTTCGTCAGGAGCCTGCGCGCTGGCCACCGCAACGGCAACCACCCGGCCATAAGGCCAAGCGGATGCCGGAAGCTGCGCTAACGCGCCGGCGAGCTCGGCCGGCTTCATCAGGCGCTCCTCACGATTTTCCACGTCGAGCAGCGCAAC
Organism: Terriglobia bacterium; assembly: GCA_963771505.1. Taxonomy (GTDB): domain Bacteria; phylum Acidobacteriota; class Terriglobia; order Terriglobales; family Acidobacteriaceae; genus JAJPHW01. The sequence continues at coordinate 895,575 of CAVYTO010000001.1, read as the reverse complement.
GCTATCCGGCTTAACGATGAGATACGGATTCTTCCACGCGTGCACGTCAACGCGGGCGATTTTCCCGGGATCAGCCGAGGGAATTTTGATCAATTGCGACGAGTCCGCAGGCTGATTCGACGCTGCCGGAGTCCGGTTGCATGCGCAGACCAGCGCGAGCGCGAACATAGGAAGCGCAATCCTCAAAGACCGCATGCGACTATTTTATCGTCTCCAGCGGGCGGCGCATGGAGCGCTTGCGCGCGAGCACTGTATCCAAACCAGCTTGGGTATCTTTCGGCAGATGGTATGACTCTTCGTCGGACGGATACTGCCGGGAAACCACGTCGTCGCGGAAAGCCTCCATCGCTTCTGTGATCAAAGCTCGCGCATCGCCGTAGCGGCGCACAAACTTCGCCGGCGGAGCGAACGTGAGATTGAGAATGTCGTGGAAGACGAGTACCTGCCCATCGCAATCGACGCCTGCGCCAATGCCAATGGTCGGGGCGCTCACTTCGTTGGTGATCATGGCCGCGACTTCGCGCGGAATGCCTTCGAGATAAATGCAGGCGACGCCCGCCCGGTCGAGCGCGGTTGCATCGCGCATCAGTTGTTCCACCGCGCCGAGCGATTTGCCCTGCACTTTGTATCCGCCCATCACGTTCACGGATTGCGGGGTGAGCCCGATGTGGCCAGCCACGGGAATTTCGGCGTCAATGATCCGGCGAATCAGGTCGGTACGTTTTTCGCCGCCTTCGATCTTCACGACTTCAGCCCCGGCTTCTTTCACGAAGCGCGACGCGTTGCGAACGGCTTCCATCTCGTCGGTCTGATAGGAACCGAACGGCATGTCTGCAATCAGCAGGGCATGTTTTACGCCGCGGCGCACGGCACGGGTGTGGTGGATCATCTCGTCCATGGTGACGGAAAGGGTGTTCTCGTGCCCCAGCATGGTCATGGCCAGCGAATCGCCCACCAAAATGGCGTCAATGCCCGATTCGTCGACCAGGCGCGCGCTGGCGTAATCGTAGGCCGTGACGCAGGTGATCGGTTCGTGCTGGGATTTCTTTTCGCGAAGCGAAGAGACAGTAATTTTTCGGCGAAGATCGCCGAACGGCGTGAGACTCATTTCATCCTCCAGTGCCCCTCCGCCGCAGCGGATAGAGCCTGTAACCGCGTTGAATGATGCTAGAGGGATTGTAGACGGGAAGAGGACGGTTTGCCTAGGGAAGAATTGGAAGGGAGTTTCATCCGTAAACTTAAGAATCAATTGGGGCTTGGCGTTGCTGCGGCCGTTGGTTGCGCGCGTACGTTTACTCGCATTGCATGAGTAGCTATACTGCCGTGGTCATGCCTTCCCTAAGCATATTATTTCTGGCCACCGTTTTACTCGGGCAAGCGCTCGGCGATCGTCCCGCCTCAAATGACAGGCCAAACGAGCTTTCCGCGGCGGACGTCTCCCAACTGAGGTCGAAGGCCACGGCGGGCGATCCACGGGCACAGTTGGCACTTGGCCTCGCTTACGCGGATGGCAATGGCGTGGCGAAGAGTCCAGGGCAATCATACGAATGGTGTCGAAAGTCCGCCGATCAAGGAAATGCGGACGCCGAAAACCAAGTTGGGACGATGTTGCGGACCGGAGACGGAGTGGACAAAGATCTGGGTCAAGCAGTTAGCTGGTACAAAAAAGCAGCGCGCCAGGAAAGCGGTCACGCGATGTTCAACTTAGGTACGTGCTTTTACAACGGCGACGGTGTTCGCATTGATGACACTTCCGCTTATGCCTGGTTTCTCCTCGCGGAGGAGGCCGGAGAGCTCCACGCCAAGGACGCTGTGCGAAGAATGGATTCGGAGTTCCGTTTGAATCAACGGGTGGAAGCATTGACTCAAGTAGCGGATATGTACAAGTCGGGAAGTGACGTTCCTAGAGACTACAAGAAGGCAGCTGAGTGGTATCGCAAAGCTGCCGACGAGGGTAGTCTTGAGGCGAGCGTAAAACTCGCCTCGCTGCTCATCCAAGGCCAAGGCGTTGACCAAGACGCAACGGAAGCGCGAAAGCGATGCGAAACAGCGGCCCACAAGAAGTCCTCGTCGGGCGCTTTTTGCTTGGCTATCATTTATCGCGATGGAATCGGCACAGCAAAGAACGGAGGAGAGGCAGCGAAAATGGTTCGAACGAGCTGCCGCGTTGGGCCATCCCCAAGCTAGGCGCGATTTAGGCGAGATGTACTGGAAGGGCGTCGGTGTCGTTGCCGACAAGCAGGCTGCCTATATGTGGCTCCTACTAGCCGCCAGCTCCGATGTGACCAAATCCCAGGAAGAATTGGAACAACTGAGAGCGGAGATGGATCGGAAGGATGTAGACAAGGCCACTAAGAGAGCGATTGAGTGGCAGGGAACCCCATCGCCAATGCTTTTGCGAAAGCCCGAAGTAGAGGTGAAAGCTCCTTGAGCTCGCTTCAGAAATCTCGAATCCCGCCCGCATTTAGACAGGGATGATCAGACTGACGCCAAGCCCGTAAAAATCCGCATCCCCCCACCGCTTGCGCCTAAAATCGCGTCGTGCAAGCGGCCGTTACGCGCTGGCCGCGTCATTGCTACCTAACGGCAGGAAATACTGCGTCCCCTTGATTGGGGCGGAGACTTTGCGCAACAGCTCTTGCAGGTCTTCGTTGCGTTCGACGAAGTCTATGTCTGACGTGTTCACGATAAGCAAATCCGACGACGTGTAGTGAAAAAAGAAATGTTCGTAGGCTTTCACGACTTCTTCCAGATATTCGTCGTTGATCGCTTTCTCTCCCGGCGCGTTCTTTTTCTTCAACCGCTTTTTTAATACCTCGGGAGTCGCTTGCAGATAAATGACGAGGTCGGGCGCGGGAAGCTGTCTGCGGAAGTGGTCGTAGTAACGATTGTAGGTTTCGAGTTCGCGGTCAGTTAGGTTCAGGCAGGCGAAGAGTTTGTCTTTCTCGAAAATAAAATCGGTGATCACGGTTTTTTGCGAACGCGGACCAACGTCGAGCGCGCTCAGGCGCTCGAAGCGGCGGATGAGAAAAGCGAATTGCGCCTGAAATCCCGCGCCATTTTGTCCGTCGTAGAACGCCCCCAGAAATGGATTGGCTTCATCTTCCGACACGCACTGCGCGTTCAGCCGTTCGGAGAGCACACGCGCCAGCGTGCTCTTACCTACGCGCAACGGACCCTCGACAGCAATGTAATGGGGCAGTTCAAAAAGATTAGCCATGAAATCGAAGCGCCTGCGATCGAAGCTTAGATTGGCAGAATAGCTTGCTCGGTGGAACTGCGCAATTGCGGGAAGAGTTAACCCCGCAAACGGGAAAGATTCGCAGGCAAACAATTTACAATCGGGGGACGATGATCATCGGCACGATGGCTGTCCCTGTAATCGCGTCCGCAGCGGGCGTGGCTGCGGTTGCCGCTGGCTATCAGTGCATGGCCCCCGAGGGTCAGTGGTGGGGCGAGACCTACACCGGAGCTGCGCTGGGGCGAAAACAACTCGCGCTCACATACGACGATGGGCCGAACGATCCTCACACGCAGAAGCTGCTGGAAGTTTTGGCGAGGCACAATGTCCATGCGACATTTTTTCTGATTGGACGTTACGTGCGACAGCGTCCCGACATTGTGCGCGAGATTTTGCAGGCCGGACACAGCATCGGAAATCACACGTTCAACCATTCCAATCTGATCTTCGCACCCGCAGAGCGGACCCGGCTTGAATTGCGACAGTGTCAGGAGGCGGTTGCCGACGTGACCGGGCAGCAGTCTCGCCTGTTTCGGCCGCCATTCGGGGGCAGGCGGCCAGCGACGCTGAGGATCGCACGATCCATGGGACTGACGCCGATCATGTGGAACGTGACGGGATGGGACTGGAACGCACCGCCCGCAGAGGTAATCGAGCAGAAAGTTAGCGGACAGATTCGCGGCGGTAGCGTCATTCTGCTTCACGACGGCGGCCCTAAAGCGATGGGAGCGGACCGGTCGCAAACGGTGCTGGCAACCAAAAGGCTGCTGGAAAAATACACATCCGATGGCTATGAGTTCGTGACAATCCCGTCGAAGTGATCTAGACGCTGGCCGTCGCGAATGAAGCGCGAGCCGCAGCCAAGGTCGCCTGAATGTCTTCTTCTGTGTGAGCTGCGCTCAGAAATGCAGCTTCATACTGCGAAGGCGGCAGATAAATGCCATTCTCCAGCATCGAACGAAAAAATCGACCGAAGGCTTCCACATCAGACTTGCTGGCCGTATCCCAGTCCGTCACCGGGCCGGGCTGAAAGAACCACGTGAACATTGATCCAACGCGATTGTGGGACAGCGGAACTCCAGCGTCTTTGGCGATAGCGGCCACGCCCGAAACCAACTCCCCGCCCAGCTTTTCGAGGCGCGGATAAATCTCAGCTTTCTTCTCGCGCAGGTGCCGAAGAGTCGCCAAACCCGCGGCCATGGCCAGCGGATTTCCAGACAACGTCCCAGCCTGATACATCGGCCCGAGAGGCGCGACGAGATTCATGATCTCATTACGGCCGCCGTAAGCGCCGACCGGCAAGCCTCCGCCAATAATTTTGCCAAGCGTGGTCAGATCGGGAGTGATGCCATAAAGTTCCTGCGCTCCCCCGAACGCGAGCCGAAATCCGGTCATGACTTCATCGAAGATGAGCACTGCATTCTCGCGTTGCGTGATGAGTCGCAGGGCCGCGAGGTATCCGCCGGAGGCGGGCACGCAACCCATGTTGCCGACCACTGGTTCCACGATCACGCAAGCGATTTGATGCTTGAACTTCTTGAAGGCCTGCTCCAGCGCTTCAGCGTCGTTGAACGGCAGAGCGATCGTGAACTGAGCAAATTCCTCGGGAACTCCCGCCGAGCCGGGGATCCCAAGAGTCGCAATCCCCGAACCTGCCTTCACGAGGAGCGCATCCGCATGCCCGTGATAGCAGCCTTCAAACTTCACGATGTATTTTCGTTTGGTGTGGGCACGCGCCAAGCGGATCGCCGACATGGTCGCTTCGGTGCCGGAACTGACGAACCGCATTTTCTCCATGTGCGGAAATGCGGAAGCAACGATTTCCGCAAGATCGGCTTCGGCAGCCGTGGAAGCGCCAAAACTAGCACCGCGCTCGGCAGCTTCCCAGATCGCTTCGACGACAAATGGAGCGGCGTGGCCGAGGATGAGCGGACCCCATGATCCGACGTAGTCGATAAATTCGTTGCCGTCGGCGTCCCACATGCGCGCGCCCTTGCCGCGCGACATGAATGGAGGATCGCCCCCGACCGCGCGGAAAGCCCGCACCGGAGAGTTCACCCCGCCGGGAAAGAATTGCTCGGCGCGTGCCTGAAGCTGCCGTGAAACGTCGACTTTACGCGGCATAAGATTGCCTGAATGGGTGAACCGACTATCTTACGTGCTGGATAGGCGCAGCGCCACAACGTTCCGCCGATCGCGGGCCAACTGCCTGAAGGCAAATTAACAAGAAATTCACGCTCTGGCAATCGAGGGTAAATACGTGGGCTGTAGGCTGAGGACATTAACCGCCCTTCTAACCGGGAGGGAAAGACAGGACAGCTTCGGGGGGCTCCGAGCTGTCCTAATTTTTTTGCTACATCTTTCCCCTGCAGAAACAATCGGCCAATCTTATGAAGGGATGAGCCCGGGCGCCTCGACTGCCCGGACAAACCTGGGCGATGAACCCGTGTTATGGTAGTGATGTTAACTATAGTTAACTAATTGTCCACGAGCGCCATGTTGAGAAGTCACGGAAAAATCTATCGACTGTTTGGCATTGGCTTGCTGATCTTGGCTTCCACGGCAGGAAGCGGCCTCGCCCAAGCCGGTCCCGACGTGCTTCCGGGTAGCGAACCTTCGACAGAGCCGATCCTGACCATGTTCGCCCATTCGCAAACGGCCCGCTATTGGATTTCCGGGCAGGACAACATTATCTTCCAGTGGCATCCTGCATTTGACGCGAAGTACAGCGGCCTAAACAGTCTGAGTGCGAAAGCCGAGAATGCAACTTCACATGTCGGCACACTCTTTCTCGGCTACGAAGTCACCAAACACACTGAAGTGTTCGCCGATATTGAAGAAGCCGGCGGCGGCGGGTTGAGCGATGCCCTCGGACTTGCCGGAGAGACTAATCTCGATGTCGTTCGCAATCCGCTTCTATCGAAATCGCCCTATCTGGCTCGTGCTTTTATTCGCGAAATTATTCCGCTGAGTAAACAGCAGATTGAAGTCGAGCGGGGGCCGTTCGCATTGGCGACGCAACTGCCCGCACGCCGCCTGGAGTTGCGCGCAGGCAAGTTCGGCACGGCCGACTATTTCGATATCAACGAAGTCGGAAGCGATAGCCATTTTCAATTTCAAAACTGGACCGTGGACAACAACGGCGCTTACGACTACGCCGCAGACACGCGTGGATACACCGTCGGCGTTATCGCTTCTTACTACGACGTGAGCTGGGCATTCCGCTTCGCCGAAGCGTTGATGCCGAAGGTGGCCAACGGCCCAGATCTGGTATGGAACTTAAGAAAGGCCCGCGCCGAAAATTATGAGTTGGAGCTGCATCCAGCGTGGTCCCGAAACGCCACGACCGTGCGTCTGCTGGCGTTTGTGAATCACGCAAACATGGGAGCGTATCGGGATGCGATCGACGCTTTCGAAGCGGGGCTAACTCCTCGCCCGGAGATCACGGCTCATCCTTTTCGCACCACGGTCAAATACGGTTTTGGAATCAATTTGGAACACGACTTCTCGCGTTCTTTGCGCGGCTTTGCGCGATGGGGATGGAACGAAGGAGAGCATGAGTCCTATGCATACACCGAAGTCGATGAAACATTTGCCGTCGGCGCGGACTTGATCGGCTCAGGTTGGCGTCGCAAATTAGACAAGCTCGGTGCGGCGTTTGTGTCGAACGGAATTTCCGCCTACCATCAGCAATATCTGGCGCTCGGCGGGGCGGGATTCCTTTTGGGCGATGGCGGCCTTCGTTATGGACGCGAAAATCTGGAAGAGGCTTACTACAACGCGCACATCTGGCGCGGTTTTTTCTTTGGGCCTGACATTCAACACATCAACAACCCCGGCTACAATCGCGACCGCGGCCCAGTGTGGGTGGCAGGGTGCAGATTCCACCTTGAGTTCTAAATCTTCTGTTACAACATTTCACAAAGCAGTTACATCATCATGGCTCTTGCCTGCTAACAACGGATAGACGACCGCGTCCAATACCGTGAACTGCAAAACATGGCGCCGAATGGAACTTTTCGTTTCCGCGCGGCGTATTCAGCAATATGGCGGGGTGCGGGTAAACGACTCGGCCTGATTAGGAATTGGAAGAAGTTTCGAAAAGAAGTTGGGGTTCCAGGACTAAGCTCACTTTCGGTTTGGCGGCCCAGGTGAGCGCAGTCCTTGAAGTCGGAACCCCGCGTCTGCATTGTAGGGCTTTCGCGGACAAACGCAAGAATTTTCGCGAACGCTGGAACCAGCCGCCCTAAACCGCTTCTCGACGTACTTCGAGAAAGAAAAGGAACATGTGGACATCGCAAAAGTTACAAAAAGCTTGATTCTCGGATCGGCAATCCTGGTTGCCTCAACCGCGTTCGCAGCCAACAAGGCACAGCTGCACCTGAGCAGCCCGGCAAGCATCAGCGGGACGCAACTCAAGCCGGGACAATACGAACTCAAATGGGACGGCACCGGCGACAAAGTTCAACTGACCGTGATGCAGGGCAGTAAGCTGATGGCGACCGTGCCCGCGCACATGATCGAACTCAAAGACAAACCGAGCGACGACTCGGCAGTGCTCAGAGCAGGCGCGGGTGGGGCGCTGACAGTGGCAGAAATCCACGTCAGCGGGAAGAAGCAGGCCCTCGCGATCGGCGACGACGCCGGCTCAGGCTACGGCAGCAGCCAGTAACCGGAGTTCAAAAAGCTAATGCGCCAGGGGCGGTATTTCCCCTGGCGTTTTCGTTGTCAATCGACCCTAATATTTCGGCATTTTTAGGTCGATGCGCTCCGCCCAGGCGTTGATGCCACCGGTCAAGTTGTGGATTTTCTTGAATCCGGCTTGCTGCAAAAAGGCCACGGCCTTGGCGCTCCGTCCACCCATTTTGCAGTGGGCGACGATTTCGCGGCTGGAATCGAGTTCATTCACCCGCTTAGGCAGATCGTTGAGGGGAATGAGGTGCCCACCGAGATTAGAGATCTGATATTCGTGCGGCTCGCGAACATCCAGAATGAATAGGTCGTCGCCAGCGTCCAGTTTGCTCTTCAGTTGTTCCACAGACATTTCCGGTATTCCAGCTTCCACAGGTTTCTCCTCGCCTCGAATTCCGCAGAACTGATCGTAATCGATCAGCTTTGTGATCGTGCGATGAGTTCCGCAGACCGGGCACTCGGGATTCTTGCGCAGCTTGAGTTCGCGAAACTTCATGCCCAGGGCATCTACGAGCAAGAGGCGACCGATCAGTGGATCTCCGGTGCCCAGGATCATCTTCACAACTTCGGTTGCCTGAATAATTCCTACCAGCCCCGGCAAAATGCCAAGCACGCCGCCTTCGGCGCACGAGGGAACCAGTCCCGGCGGTGGCGGTTCGGGATACAGGCAGCGGTAGCAAGGCCCTTGCTCAGTGGCAAACACGCTGGCCTGACCTTCAAAGCGAAAGATCGATCCGTAGACATTCGGCTTGCCGGTGAGCACGCACGCATCATTCACCAGGTATCGAGTGGGAAAGTTGTCGGTGCCATCGGCGATGATGTCGAAATCTTGAAACAGATCGAGCGCGTTGTCGCTCGACAGGCGCGTGTCGAACTTGCGAATTTCGACAAAAGGATTGATCGCCTGCAATTTCTCCGCCGCTGAGTCGAGCTTCTTGCGTCCCACGTCGGCGGTGGAGTGAATGATTTGCCGCTGAAGATTGGTGTAGTCGACGACATCGAAATCGACAAGGCCGAGAGTCCCCACGCCCGCAGCGGCCAAGTAAAGCGCCAACGGAGAACCCAGGCCGCCGGTGCCGATACACAAGACTTTGGCTGACTTGAGCTTCAACTGTCCTTCCATGCCGACCTCGGGCATGATCAGGTGACGGGAATAGCGCAGGACTTCTTCGTTCGAAAGAGTTGCAGAATCGGGTTTCACGTCGGAAATGGTAGCCATAGAATTCTCGGTTCAAATTGGAGTTGTCTTACAGGAGATGACAGCTAGCAACAACAGCGGGGACGCGGCGCGAGCATATCGAAATTGAAGAAGTGCATTGGGTTCACCAGCCTCCGGCGATGGAGGGCACAATCGAGATACTATCACCCGCCTGCACCGGGGTTGCTTCTCCCTTGGCGTAGCGGATGTCTTCGTCGTTCAGGTATAGGTTCACGAACGCCCGCAGCTTGCCTTCCTCGGTGTAGAGATGCCGCTTTAGCTCGGGATGCTGGCTTACCAGCGAATTCAAGGCATCGGCAACCGTCGCGCCGCCCACTTCAATTACCGATTGCTTCCCGGCATATTGGCGAAGCGGCGTTGGGATGTGGATTCTTGCCATGCAGGAAAGATGCGGAAATGGCTGGCTTCGATTCAGAATGGATGAACTCAGCAAGCTCCGGGCGTCCGGCTTACAGGTTCTTAGACATAACAATCAGGTGCAGTTTCACGCCTTCCTGCAAAGGGCGGGGATTGCGGAATTCTTCCGTCCCGGTCACTTCGTAGCCGAACTTCCGGTAAAACGGCGGCAGCTCTGTACGCAGGTCAACCACCGTTAGGGTCATAATCTTACGGCTTTTGGAGCGCGCATAATCTTCGGCCGCTTGAATCATGCGCCGGCCCAGACTTTTTCCCTGCCAGGAGGGATCGACGGCGAGAACGCCAAAGTATGCGGGTTCTGCGTTTGTCTCGACGTGGACCGAAGCAACGATTTTCCCGGATGAATCCTCGGCCACGAGAAAATCGCCCTTCTTCGACATTTCCTGCATGTCCGCTACGCTAACTCGCGGTCCGATGATGAAAGTTTCGACTAAGTATGCTGCGTTTACCATCGGCATGATCGCAGCGAAATCATCGCTGGTCGCGAGTCGGACGGTGAGAATTTCCGCGGTAGATTGCTCTATTACTATTTTCTCGTCTTCGAATTTCTTGTCGCTCTCGTCGCTTCCACCGAGCACAAAAGAATTCGTGAGCGCGGCGTTGCCATTCTCCACGCTGGTAATCACGTATGAACAACTGAACCAATGAGCTTCAGCGAGATCGGTAGTCGACCAGCGAGCTGGATGATCGGGATGCGAATGGTAGAAGCCGACGACGTCTTCTGCGCGCGCGCGGCCTTCGCGTTGGATGCGAATCAAGTCTTTCGGATCGATGTTGTAGCGATTGTGCGCGGAGTCGGTGCGAGTATTCCCGGCGTGTGCGATCGAAGTGACAATGCGAACGTCGGTGTCGATCTGCCCGAGCAAAACTCCGCAGCACTCATGCGGATAGGTTTCTTCGCCGTGCCGGCGAATGGCGTCGTATTGTTTTTGGTCAATCTTCAGCATGATGTGTCAGGTGTTCGCGCGAGAGGATCAATCCTCTTCCCAGAATCTTTCGCTCAAATACTTGTCCCCTGAGTCGCACAGAATCGTCACAATGACAGCCTGCTGTTTCGGCAGTGCATTTGCGACTTTCAAACAGCCAACGACATTCGCCGCTGCGGAAATCCCAACCAGCAAGCCTTCTTCCCGCGCCAGACGTTTCACCATGGCATAGGCGTCTTCAGTGGCGATTTCTATATTTTCATCCGCAAGCGCCGGACCGTAAATTTTTGGCACGATCGCGGACGACATGTGCTTTGCGCCCTCGATACCGTGAAACGGCGAATCCGGCTGGAGCGAAATGCAGCGGATTTCTGGATCTAGTTCTTTAAGTCTGCGCGTGGTGCCCATAAATGTTCCGGTGGTGCCGAGCATCGCGACGAAGTGCGTGACTCGACCGTCGGTTTGCCGCCAGATCTCGTTTGCCGTACCGTGATAATGCGCTTGCCAGTTGGCATCGTTCGAATATTGGTCAGCGTAAAAATATTTGTTGGGTTCACGGGCTGCAATCTCGCGGGCGGCACGAATCGCGCCATCCGAACCGTCGGCTGGGTCGGTGTAAACGATCTCAGCGCCATAGGCTTGCAATATCCGCTTGCGTTCGATGGAAACATTTTCTGGCATGCACAATGTGACACGGAAGCCTTGGGCTGCCGCGATCATAGCGTAGGCGATGCCGGTGTTGCCGCTGGTGGAATCGAGCAGAGTTTGCTCGGCTGTGAATCGTCCAGATTCGCGGGCTCGGGTGACGATGTTGAAGGCGGCGCGGTCCTTAACCGATCCGCCGGGGTTGTACCACTCGGCTTTAGCAAGAATTTGGATACCGGGCAGTTCACGCGAAATGCCTTCCAGCTTGAGTAGTGGCGTGTTACCGATCTGGTCCAGGCTGCGCTGTCCGAGGGGTTCGTCACCGGCAGGATCGCGCGCGGGAAGCCCAGAACCTGATATTGTCGAGCCAGCCAAATTTACCCCGTGACCAACGTAATCGTTTCCATCAACAAAATTAATGGCGAAGTCTGTGGCTGATGGATTATAAGAGAGCGTATTTGAACGGACATGTGCGCCGCAGTTTCTACGAACTGTTTTGATGCCGCGCGCATCTATTAGGAACCAGGAGGAAACAAACCGCCATCATGGCCAGCAAACCAGAGCAACGAACTTACGAAGAAGCTATGACTTGGCTCAAAGATCACGGGTTCGACCTGATCGAACCGGCTGGCATGCAAGGGCGTGTGTTCCTGAAGAAATATAGCTGCTCGGCCGCGATCCAGAAGAACGGGTCTGAGTCGGTAAAGATATTTGCGTTCCCTGGAGTTCTGATCAGCGGCGAAATATCGAAATTGGTCAACCGCGGTTATCAGCAGTTTCTCAAAACTTCGAAGACTGAAGTGCCAGCGACGGCCGATCACTTGAAGTCGCTTCAGCAATTCACCGAAGAATTGAAAGAAGGCCTGGGGCTGCCTACCCTGTACAATGAGTCGCTCGGAACCGTGAGCGAGTCGTATCAATACGACCGCATCAAAGATCGCGACACCGCGAAGGCGGATCGCCCTAAGCGTCCGTGGGAAAAGGCTGGTGCGCTGGCAGCAGCGGCTACGGCAAAAAAAGGCCGCGCCTAAACGCGAGAGCGTTTCCTTCCCAGTCGTTTACACTTGCGCTCATGCGCAACCGCCTGATTTTTCCCGCGATCTTTTCTGTCATACTTTCTCTCTCCGCGCTTGCAGCAGCGCAAAATAGCCGGCCTAAGGTACAAGCGCAAATCCGCAACACGCTGTTGAACCAGCAGGCATCGTGGAATCGCGGCGACCTGGAAGAATTCATGGCTGGGTATTGGAATTCTCCCGACCTTACCTTTTATTCAGGCTCGAATATCGCTCGAGGATGGCAGGCCGCGCTTGATCGCTACCGCAAGTCATACCAAGGCGAAAACCGCGAGATGGGGCAACTCGAATTTTCCGACCTCGACGTTCAGCCGCTTGCCTCCGATGCGGCCTTCGTTCGCGGCGCGTGGAAACTCACACTCAAAGATGGCAAAACGCCGCATGGATTGTTTACTCTAATTTTCCGCAAGTTTCCTCAGGGATGGCGAATCATTCACGATCACACATCCGCTGCCGAAAGTACCACCGTCAATCCACCTTCGTAACCTGCGGGCACTTTCACCTTTTCGTTGCAGGCCTTATTCTGCTTCTAGGCGCGGTCGCGTTGCGACCGGCCCTCCGCAAGTCATGAATCCATTTCGTATTTATACAATTTTGTTAGCTGGCGTAGGCAGTCTGCTGGCGGGCTATTACGTTTTAAATCGCAAGCAGAAGTCCGCTAAGGACCGCGAGGGCGAGCGGCGCGCATGGATCGACCAGATTGGTCGGATCACCGATGGCACCGTGATCGACGTGCAGGAAGTGCAGGCGACCGGCGATAAGCCGGCCACCATGCTGATTTTTCAGTACGACGTTGCCGGGGTCTCTTACGAAGCTTCGCAGGACGTGACTTATCTAAGGCAGCTGATCAATCTACACTCATGCAGATTGGGCGTGCCAACCTCGGTCCGCTATGATCCGCACAATCCCGGCAATTCGATCGTGGTGTCCGAACGGTGGATGGGCTTGCGGCAGTAAATATCAATCCGCCAACTATTTCTCGCTGAGATTCGGCACGTCGATTCCGAGAGCGGTCGCCAGCGCGATCTGGTGGTCCTGTTCTTCCATCAGAATCTCCCTGATATGCTCGGCCATCGCGAACTCGCCGAGGGCGTCACACTGCCGCACGCGAGTGCGGTAATTGCGGATCGTCTCATTCTCGTTGTCAAGATCGAAGCGAAGCATCTCCTCGGCTTTTTCTGACGTCTTGACGGGCTTCGGAGTTACAGTCGGCATCCCGCCCAGATAATCGATCTGATTTGACAGAGTGATTGCATGCTGCAGCTCTTCGCCGGCATGCTTCTCAAGCTCGGCGGCAATGTTCATGTAGGGCGCGCCCTTCAGCACTTGTGAATACACAACATAAGCAATGATGGCCTGGTATTCACGCGACAGGTCTTCGTTCAAAAGCTGGACCAACTGTTCGCGCGTGATGTCTGTGCCGCTGGCGGTGGCGTTCTTATCTTTCATGGTTCCCCCTTTGGTGAAGATGCAGATTAGCATGGATGGCGTGATGCTCGAAATCAGCATAACCACTGAGTAGCCGAGTGTTTCTACCCCAGTCGATAGATGTCGCTTGTTGGCAGGCGGAAGTCCTCGGCGGCGGGCCACAGGTACATGCTATCGTTGTCCACCTCCCATGGAACCCAGCAACGACCGGCTCATTCGTGCGATTGCTTTATTCAAGCTGTTCAAGGCGGTTCTGCTGATTTGCTCGGGGTCGGTGCTTTCAGGCTGGTTCACCGAAACCTCGCTGACGTGCTGGCGCATTGGATCGGGGTGCTGAATCTTGATCCGTCGAACCGATTTGTCGACGCCGCCCTCGGAAAAGCCGCCAAGCTTCAACCTGACTAAATCAAGAAAATCGGATTGGGGAGTTTCATTTACGCTGGTCTCTTTCTCACGGAAGGAACAGGGCTATTTCTGCGCAAGCGCTGGGCTGAGTCGTTCACGGTGATCATCACCAGCTCGTTAGTTCCGGGGGTTTACGAGATACAACGGCATCCCACCGGGGTGAAGGTCGCGGTGCTCGCACTGAATGTGGGGATCGTGGGCTTATCTGGTTTTCAGGATTCGTTCTAACTTATGGGAAGACGCGCGAACTAACAAGTGGACGCTTGCCGCGAATCATCGCCTCAAATTGCGCAAGGTGCACCTGATAGACATCAAATTGTGCTGCCAGAATTGGCCTACCCGTACATTGGGGAGGCGATCAAACGCCTCTGTGAGGCGTTCGGATTACCCTGCGCATCCGGATGGGAGACCATTGAGCCCAATTGAATGTCGGCGACGAAGCCATCATTCTGATTGAGGCCGATCGGGAAATTTCTTCTAAGACTGCGTTGATGGTTCGCGCGGACGACGTCGACGCTCACTATGAGCGCGCCGGGCTGGGATGAAGATTCTTCGCGAACCCGAGGATTCCTTACGGCGAGCGACAGTGCACCGCCGGGACATCATTGTAGCTTCTCCCAATCGATAGCCGACGTTGATCCAGCTGAATAGGGCGGAACGTCGCGATCGCTTTAATCCTCGGACACTGGCGGGGCGAATGGGTCACGCGGCAGGATTATGAGGTTTGAATTGCGCCGAGGATCAGACTATTGTTAGTCCTTGCCGCCCTGCGGGGCGTGCGCAAAACGTGTTGTGTCGTCGACCCGCCGAAGCCGAGCCCTCAAGCCGCACCGCCGACTGGGACAACTCGTACTCTGCGATTGACGCGAGGAGATTTGTAATGTTATTTCAGCGAGTAATTCTCGCCACCACCTTTGCAGTTCCTGCACTGTTCACACCTCTCTGCCTCGCGCAGAACGGCACTTGCACGACGGTGGTTCTCAGTCCCTACTCTTCTTACGTTCAAGGCATAGACGATGCCGGAGACGTTGCAGGTTGGTATCAGAATGAAAACAATGGCAGCGACGGGTTTGTGAGGTTGGCCAACGGCAACGAGACCATCGTTGATTATCCGGGCTTCACCGGAGCCACCCAGGTGTACGGAATCAACGACAATAGCCAAGCGGTGGGCGTGGCCGGCTCGAATGTATTTATATTTAACACTGCTACACAGACTTTCACCAGTGTCGATCTCCACGGAATGCCGAACGACGGAATCGTGGGTATTAACAACGCGGGAACCGTCGTCGGATCAACGATCGTGAACGGTATCAGCTACGGCTATATGGTGAACGGCACACAAGCGAAGTTGTTGCTGCCGCCGGGCGCGGTTGCTGCCAGCGCCTTCAGCATCACCCGGGACGGCAAGGTATTCGGGCATGCAACACTCAAAGATGGATCCGCCGGTTTCTACAGCTATTACAACGGGAAGTATGCGCGGTTTAAAACCGCCGTGCCTAACTTAGATGGGATTAGCCCGTCAGCGACGGCGACGGTGGGAAACGCGATCAACCAATTCGGGTATGACGTCGGTTACGTTCAGCAACTGGGTAAGCTCGGTTATCAATTCCAGTGTGATGGGTCGAGTTCAGAAACAGTGGCGCTTGGAGTCAACGATTCCGGCCAGGTGGTTGGATTTTACGGGTTTGTCGGCGACCAATTTCTGAACGGTTTTCTTTGGACTCCGACGGCGGAGAAGGAACATTAATCTCGCCCTGGGGAGCCGGGACGCAATTTCCTCCTAGCGGCTGGAAGCGAGCCCTTTCAAGCTGTTAGGCAATCCCAAGAAATGAAAATCCCCAACCAAACCGTTCCCGGCTTGACTGGGGAAGATTGAGCAGTGGTGCCCGGCAGCGCCGTCTGCGGTTGCGATTAGTAGCGGAACACGATGCCTGTGGAAACCCGCATGTTGTTGTTGTCGGTAACGCCGTTGGAGTGCAACGAGATCCAATCGAACTGGATCGCGCGCAGTGCCAGGCTCTTGGTCGCGCGAAGATCTACGCCGCCGCCGGCCATCATAGTGAAGCCGTTGGCCGACGCGGTCACTCCGCTGAATGAAGCTGAGCTGTGCGATCCGCCGGCCAGCACGTGTGCGAACGGGGTAAAGATCGCGTTGTGACGCCACGAGACTACCGGCCCAAAAGTGTAGGTGTAATCGTTGACGCTGACGCCGTTGGTGCTGTTGTAGGCGCCGCTGAAGTCGGCGGCAACGCCAAACCAGCGGTTGAGGTTGCCGGCAACGGTGGTGTCCCATCCATTGGCGTTTACACCGCCGTCGAAACGGGTGTATTGATAACCGCCAAAGAATTCGGCCCTCGGGGCAGCTTCGTTTTCCTGACCAAACGCTGCGAATGAAATTGTGCCCAAAAAGAGGGCAATGGCCAACATTTTACGCATGAAACGCTCCTGTAACGAGATTTGGCACTCTTTCGGCTCGTCCGCCCGACTGTCTTACCAATCCGGCAAACAGGGCTTCGGATGGCCTGCGGAATAAGTGCTACGCGTAGTGGAAACGAATGGCGGCTTTGGCGCAAATGACTGAAGACAAAAGCCCGACGGCGGACTTTGGTAACAATTTGACACTGTTCTTTTATGGTTTTCCGTGCAAAATTGTGCGCGCGGACGCCCCGGTTTCAGCCTGAAGGTCATCGGTTACGACCCGGCGATGCAAGGTGGGCCCGCTGCTCAAGCCGTCGCCTGCCCGGTGCCGCCGGAGGATCGGACGATCGATCCACGACAGCTTGTCTTTCACTTCGCGGAACTCGCCGGTGTCGCAGATGTAGTCTTCGCGGGCGGGCAGCAGTTCGGTGATTGCAGCTTGCAGCTTGATTATCCGCTCTTCGGTTGGGGGATACGAAGCGAAGGCCTGCGCGATGGAATGGGGCAGTGTCATTTTCGGCAGGAAGCCGATCTTATTTTGCGTGTCGGCCTTGGCCTGCATCTGCTTCTCTCGGGTTCGTAGTTTTTCCAGGGCATCCACAAACGCCTGCGGATCGTAACCGGCCGCGTATTGATATTCGATCCCGAGCAGGTCGGCTTCAATTTCTGCGTCCCGGCTGAATTTTTTCGAGCTGAGCGACGCCAACTGCGAACTGGCGGGGCCAGCAGGCCCGAGCGATGCCAGGGGTATAGAAACCATTGTCCACGCGGTTTTACGAGTCGCGCCGCGGGTGGCGTGGCGGGCGGCAACGTGAGCGATCTCATGCGCCATCATCGCGGCAAGCTCGGCTTCGCTGTCCACGCCGGTGATAAGCCCCGAGCAAACGTAGAGAAATCCGCCGGGCAGGGCGAAGGTGCGCAGATCGGGTGAATCGATGACCTTGATGGTGAAGGGCACTTGCGCGTCAGAGCTGCGGGCAATTTTTTGCCCAAGAGCATTGATGTAATCGACGATCTCCGGATCGCTGACAAATCTAGTGCTGCTGTCGATCTGAGCCGCCATGGACTGGCCAAGCGCGCGTTCCTTTTCGAGGGAATAGAAGTTCGCCCCGTTGCCGATGCCTCGCTGTCCGATGCAATCAATGTCTTGCTTGGATGGCTTCCGGTCCTGACGCCCCTCTACCGATGGATTCAAGGCAGCGCAGCCTTGCTGAACCGCGCTAAGCGAGGGCTTTGCTGGCATGTCAGAAGCGACGGCAGGAAGGATGCCTGATAGCGCCAATATGGCCACAGTGGGCCACTTCAGGGCAGTAAGAGGCCCGCTGGCCGGGGTGAAAACATTTTCACTTCTGCGCTGGATTTTTGGTACTGAGGAACGCGGCGTAAGCGCAACACTGAATTCGGCAAGTCTCTGGTAAGCGGCAGGCTGGTCTTCAGGTGTTTGTAAACACGGACGATTGCAGCCGCTAGAACCCACTCATTCACCTCAACGACCGGGTGCACGCGCTTTCGCCGACACGGGCGTCGCTATTCTGAATGGGAATGGAGCACGGAGATGTCCAAACAAATCGAGGTTGAAGTGGAAGGAAAAAAGGGGACGATCGCGGCTAGGACTTTTCTTTAGCCATCTTGCGGGCGAGTTCTTCCATGAGCTTAGGCTTGAGTTCGGCGAGCATGGTGTCAACGATGCTGGAGATGGTGGCAGCCTCGGCTCCGGTGGTCTCTGCCGCAACGCTTTTCGCGTTCTGGGTCTCGACAGTTACGTCGTTCGTTGGCTGGCGTTCATCGCGCCAGCTCTGCCATGCCGAGGCGAGCGCTGAATCGCTCTTCTGCGGATTCGATATTTCGGGAATGATGGGCTCGGCCGGCTCGGCCACGGGCATCGCAGGAGCGATCGCCTGGCCCGATATCACGGTTTCAGCTGAACCCGCTGCTGCTGCCATTGCCGCAAGTCGCTCGGAAGATTCTGCTGCGTCCGGTTCGTGCTGAGTTCGTGGAGATAACCAGATGGTTCCAGCTGCGGGCGCAGTGCCCTGCGTCGACTCTGGGGATTCGGAATGCTGGGCTTTCGATTCGCTAATCGCGGCAACAGGTTCCTCGTTGGCGGAAGCCGCCTCATGTGGCGGGAAGCCGCTCTCCGGCGCAACCGCATTCTGCGATGTTTGGGCCGCTTCGGTCTCTGCGCTCTCGAACGATAAATTCGGAGCCGGGATCGTTTGTTCCGCCACAGCGGCCGCGATCAGCGGGGAACCCATGGCAAAACTCACAGCCTCCGCTTCGTCGTGCGGTTCGCTTGATGCGGAATGGGAATGAGCGCGCTCCATCTCTTGTTCCAGAGACGAGCGAGTTTCCTCGTCGCTGGCTGCAGTTGCCTGAGCAACCCAGCGTGGACCTGCGGCGACAGATTTGCCGGTTTCGGCGCTCGCCGCTGGCGCGAGAGTTGCGAGGGCGTCGGCTACGTCCTGCTCTTGCGATTTTTCGGTCAGGACTGAAGCTGGAGCTTCGGGTGCTGATGATGCTTCAGCGGATATTTGGGACGGCGCTGGTTCCTGCGTGCATTCTACTTTGACAACTTCCGCCGCAGGCTCTGGCGCGGATGCCTGGACTTGAGGGAGCTGAGCTTCCTTGGCTTCTTCAGCAGGAAGCAAGCTTCTCCAATCCGTTACTACCGGATTGGCGAAGTCGTCTTCCGCTGGCTGCGTTTCGGGTGCGATTGATTTTTGCACCTCTGCTTTTGGCGCTGCCTTACTCTCCGCAGACTTCGACTTACGACGTGGACCGGTCAGTCGGCTCTTCCAGCCGCCGCCGATGGACGGCGCAGATTCCGGCTCTGGTTCGGTGGCCTTGGCGAACTTGCCGACGCGAGGCGCATCGGAGTGGGCGACGATCCGATCTTCGAGGCGAGTGAGCGCGGTGAGCAATTCGCTGACTTCGAACGGTTTGACGATATGCATGTCCGCTCGAACGCGCTTGGCTTCTTCGGCCTTGAAAGGCTCGAGCTTACCGACGGTGAGCAGGACGGGAATGCGCGAAGTTTCCGGACTTTCTTTCAGGCGCTGGCAGACTTCCAATCCGCCGTATCCTGGCATGTACACGTCGAGGATGATGAGATCGGGCTTCTGCTCTGCGATCTTCTTGAGCGCGGCCGATCCATTATTGACGGTGATCACTTCATAGCCGGCTTCCGTGAGGATTTTCCGGCCCATGTTCTGAGCGGTCACACTATCGTCGGCCAGCAGTATTTTCCGCGCCAAAAGAGTCCTCGATTGCGGGAGATAGCGCGAAGTTAATTGGTCGCCGAAGGTAAGTCAACGAAGATGAGAGGTTACTGAGGTTACGACGGTGCAACAGCGACCGTGTTTGGCTATGGCGCGAGCCGCTCCGACTCCGTTTAGAACGGATTTATCTTTTGCAATCCCTTCTTCTTTTTGGGCTTACTGGAAGAAATGTCGTTATCGCTGGCGACTGTCTGGTCGTCCGTCGTGGCATCGCTTTTGGCAGCGGGCTGTCCGGCCATCTCGTTCACCTGCTGCGGTGGAGGAGCGGCCTGTGTGTCGGCGGCCACGTTGGGCTTTAGCTCGTTGGGATCGGCGGGTGCATTGGTGTCTGGCTTGATCTCGTTTGTCGCGGGCTCGGGTTCTGGCGGAGCAGCAGCAACCGCCGGGACATCAGTCGGAGGAGCGTCGGAACGCGGAGCAGGCTCGTTTTCAGCGGGAGCGCCGCCACCGGTCGTTTCCACCGACAAGGTGTGACTGTCTTTACCGTTGTCACCGGTCGCGGCACGACCAGCTTCCTGTACGACTTCCGTCGCGCTCATGGGCTGCTGGTCGACCAAGGTTGGTTCGCCCTTGGTGGGAGCTCCGCTTACATCCGGATGTTTGGCAAATGTGTGGGTGACCTTTGTGAGCACGGTGGACTCGTGTCGGCTTTCCATTTCCGCTTTGTTCTGAGCCACGGCTGCTTTCGTGGGACGGGGAATGGGCCGCTTGAGGTCAGCCAGTCGCGCCTTGGCGTCGCCGGCGCGATCCATCAGCGGATAGCGGGTAAGAATGCGGGAGTACGCTTCTGTTGCGTTCTTCGCGAAATCTTCCAGCATGCGGGCTTTCGAGGCTTCATCTTTGAAGGTGCGCGCCCGAAGCATGGTGATTTCTCCTTCGTAAGACTGGCCGAGTAGGTACAGGGCTTCGTCCGCCTTGCTGTAAAGCGGGTAACGATCGACCAGCGTCCGCAAGCGCGCGATTGCAGCCGGATAGGATTGTCTCGAATAGTAAAAACGGCCTACCTGAAATTCTCGGGCGGCAATGACTTCCTGCACCTGAAGCAGGCGTTTCTTGGCGTCGGGCACCAGTTTGCTATCCGGGAATTCGGTGATTAGGTTGCGATACTCGGCTTCCGCCCGCTCGGCGTGTGTGTAATCGCGATCGGGCTGTTCCATCTGCTGGAAGTGGATGTTGGCGATCTTAAGTTGAGCTTCGGCGGCTTCCGGCATGTTGGGAAAAAATGTCTTGAAATCGTTGTACTCGTTTTCGGCTTCGGTCAATGAAGCCGTGCCGCCTTCGTTGTACCAGGAATCGGCCAGCGACAGCTTTGCCCGCGCGATGTATTCCGAGTCAGGATAGGTATTGATTAAAGTTTGCAGGGTTAGGCGGGCCACGTCGAAACGATTGTGCTTCATCGCATCCAGAGCACGGTCATAGAGCACCTTGTCAGGCTGCTTGGAATCCACATTCGCGATGGGATTGGAGACTTTCTTGTTGGTTCCGCAGGCGATTGCGAAAATCAGCAAGCCAGCGAGAATGATTATCGAAAAGCGATGTGACATAAACCCTCAGAACTTTAGAATCGGACGGCCACCGGGTTAAACCCTAATCATGCTGGCTTCGTTCGCCGACTTCAATAAACTTTTCGCATTCGCCGCAGGGTCGCCTTTACCGAAGAGCGCATTTCCCGCAACCAGAATTTCAGCCCCGGCCCGTACAACGTCGGCGACTGTATCGGCAGCCACTCCCCCATCGACCTCGATACCGAAATCCAAGCGCCGTTCGGAACGCAATTGGCTCAAGTGACCGAGCTTGCGTAGTGAATTCCGGATAAACTTTTGACCACCGAAGCCCGGATTGACCGACATCACCAGAACATAATCCGCAACATCGAGCACTTCACTTAATGCCTCAACCGGTGTTGCCGGATTAATCACCACCCCGGCTCTGCAGTGATGGTTCTTTATGAGATGCAGGGTGCGGTCCAAATGGCGGCATGCCTCTTGATGGACAGAAATCCAGTCGGCCCCGGAGTCCGCGAAATCGGGAATATATTGATCGGGATTCTCAATCATCAGGTGACAATCGATCGGAACCTTCGTGACTTTGCGCAACGACTTCAACACCGGCGGCCCGATGGTTAGATTTGGAACGAAATGGCCGTCCATCACATCAAAATGGACGACGGTTGCGCCGCCTTCCGTGGCGGCGCTTACCTGGTCCGCCAAGTGGGCGAAATCCGCCGATAAGATCGAAGCTGCAAGCTGTATCAAAGATGGCTCTGGGTTGAAGCTGACAGCTCAAAGTTTAACACCGTTGCAGGGCCGTCCGGCTGCGGTACGGGGCTAAAATCGGCAGTGCCAGTCGCCTTCGGCGACAGCCGTATATGGTCTAATAGGGGTATCGATGGCAGGGAAACCTAAAACGTTGCGGAGTCACGTTCAAGGCATACAACGCGACGTGCGCGGCGCGAAAATGATCGCGAAAGCTCTTGTTTCGACCGACCATCCTCTCCTCGCGCACATCATCCCTATGCGGCGCTGCAATCTGGCTTGCGAGTATTGCAACGAATACGACGATTTCTCAAAGCCGGTGCCGATTGAGACCATGTACCAGCGCATCGACAAGTTGGGCGCGCTGGGCACGGCGGTGGTCACGATCAGCGGCGGCGAGCCGCTTTTGCATCCTGAGCTGGACGAAGTGATTGCGCGCATCCGCAAAAACGGCATGATCGCGGGCATGATCACGAACGGCTATTTGCTGGTCGCCGATCGTATTCAGCGCCTGAATCGCGCCGGACTCGAGTGGCTGCAAATTTCAATCGACAACGTGACGCCGGACAATGTGTCGAAGAAGAGCCTGAAAGTCCTCGACAAGAAGCTGCAGATGTTGGCCGAGCACGCCGATTTTCACGTGAACATCAATTCCGTGGTCGGTGGCGGGATCTCGAATCCGCAGGATGCGTTGACGATTGGCAAGCGCGCGATCGAGTTGGGATTCAGTTCGACCATCGGCATCATCCACGATGGCTCAGGACAGCTGCAACCGCTGAACGATGCGGAACGCGAAGTGTACCACGCGATGAAAGCGCTCGAGAAGAGCAGCTTCACGCGCATCAACGCCTTTCAGGACAACATCGCACTCGGATTGCCGAACGACTGGCGTTGCCGCGCGGGAGCTCGCTATCTGTACATTTGCGAGAACGGATTAGTGCATTATTGCTCGCAACAACGCGGCTATCCGGCCACGCCGCTGGAGAATTACACGGTCGAAGATATTCGACGCGAATACCTCACCGAGAAATCATGCGCGCCGAACTGCACGGTGTCATGCGTGCATCAAGTGTCCATTCTGGACAAGTGGCGCGGAAAGCAGCATCCGGCGCCTCCTATAAGCGCGCCGGTTGCCGGCGATTTCGTGCAGATCAAGTAGCTTCCCCCAAAAGCAGATTCCTCTCACGCGCTCACCGCGCTTCGCGCGGCTACGCGCGTTTCGGAATGACAATCGGGCAGGAAAGTTACTTCTTCTGGGCGCTGGGCGGCGTGATTCCATTCAGCCGCAGATACATGGCCGCTGCCGCATAGTGGTCGGCCCATCCGCTTGCCAGGCCTAAAGCGCCCATCGCACGGGGAAATTTGCGTCCGCCGAACAACTCGACTTCGTCGCCTAGTTTCGAATCGTCCATTTTAGCCAGCGCGGTGTTACAGAAATCAAACGACGCCTTCGCGGCGGCCAGCAGTTTATCTTTCGAATCGGTGTCTTTCACTTCTTCCGCTTTAGGCGCTGGCACATCTGCGACCTTCGAGCATAAGCCATTGTTTGACTCGGTAATGTGGACGACGAGATGGCCAAACGTGATCTGGTCGGGCGTCGGCTTGTAGGAAAACTTATCGGCTGGCATGGCGGAGATTGCCCCAATGATGTTGCCTTGGGATCGTCCGACCAACATTCGCAATGAACTGGCGACCGGATCTTTGGTTGCGGACGGCGCAGTCTGCGCGAGACCAGCGGATACGAGGATGAGAATTGAGAGAGCCGAAAACAGCGTGGTCTTCATAAATTTCTCCTTTGGGATTCGCTGAGTAGAATACATCGTTCGAAGCGATGAAGCCGATCGTGAGTCAATACCATTTCAAATGGCAGATGGTATAATAAATGGTATGAACGTGAAGATCGATAAAGCAGGGCGCATCGTGGTTCCGAAAGCGATGCGAGAGCGGTTAGGATTGCGGCCCGACTCAGAATTGGAAATTGTGGAGCAACCAGGGGGCGTGTTGCTGCGGATTGTCGATGAGGGGCCGGCGATGACGCGCGTGAATGGACACTGGGTCCATCGAGGTCGCCCACTTCCCGGTGCCGACCTCACCAGGATTGTCGACGGGGTTCGAGAGGAGCGGATCCAGTCGAGTCTCAAGCATTTTTGATGGACGCCTTCTTCGATCCCAACGTTCTTGTGGCGTCCTCTCACGCTTCGCATCCGCAATACTCGCGCGCGGCCGTTGTGGTCGAGGAAGTCATCGGCCAGCGGTCCCGTGGCTGGATCAGCGTACATGCCATCGCGGAGGTTTTCTCTGCCCTGACAAGGATGCCGATCCGGCCCAAAATCCACCCAGCGGACGCCGCGCGCGTGATCGTTGACGACCTTCTTGGGCACTTCTCGCCTGTCGCGATTTCCGTCGAGGACTATCTCGCGGCGCTGGAGATGATGACAAAAAGTGGCTGGACTGGTGCCAGAATTTACGATGCGCTGCTTTTGCGTTGCGCGGAAAAATGCGGCGCAGAGAGAATTTACACGTTCGACGTCGCTCACTTCCGGCAAATCGCTCCGGAGAATTTGGTTGGGAAGATTTGCGCGCCCTAGCGGGCTCTTCCGCGGTTGAATTTCTAGGGGGATAACACCACTTCGGGCGTTGCTGCCAGTAATGCGCGCGTGTATGGGTGCTGCGGATTTTCTGTGATCTGCTCTGCGGTGCCGACTTCTACAATCTTTCCGCGATACATCACAGCAATGCGCGTCGCCAGATAGCGCACGACAGGCATGGAATGCGAAATGAATAAGTAGGTAAGTCCTAACTCGCGTTGCAGGCGGGCCAGCAGATTTACGACTTGCGCTCCCACGCTCACATCGAGAGCTGAAACCGGCTCGTCGCCTACGATGAACCTGGGACGAAGCGCGAGCGCTCGCGCGATGACAATGCGCTGGCGTTGTCCGCCGCTGAATTCGTGAGGAAAACGCGGCATGGCCGACTGATCCAGTCCGACGGCCTTCAGCAACTCGGCTACGCGAACGCCACGCGCGGATGAACTCAAGGATTCGTGAATCACTAAAGGTTCCTCGACGATTTGATGAACTCTCATTCGCGGATCAAGCGACCCGAACGGATCCTGAAAAATAATCTGCATGTCGCGGCGGAGCTTTCGCATATCGGCGCGGTTGGCGGCCAGTAAATCTCGTCCGTCAAACACGACAGAGCCGGCAGATGGCTCGATGAGGCGAAGGACAAGCCGCCCGAGCGTGCTCTTCCCCGAACCCGATTCGCCGACCAGACCGAGCGTTTCGCCAGCCTGGATGTCAAACGACACATCGTCAACCGCACAGACTTCACCCTTGGATGGGCCGCCGAAGACCGACGCGCCGGAGGCGAACGTCTTGGTCAGATTGCGCACTTCGAGTAGAGGCATCGGCCATCGGATTGTAAAACAGTTCGCGGGCGAGGCGCGTTACACGTTGCTAGCGCAGCGCGATCAGGGGAACTGCAAGCAACGCCGCGGCCATGCCGATCGCCTTCCAGCGAGTGAAATGTTCATCCAGAAAGAAACGCGCCAGCAGAACGGTAATCGCGGGATAGAGAGAACTGATCACGACCGCCGAATCCAGCCTTCCGGATTGGCTGGCACGAATGTAGAGCCAGCTTCCGGTTACGTCTACGCATCCGGCGATTGTGCCGAAACGAGCGGTCCAGCCGTCCATGTGCCGGTAGCTGCCGGCAAACAGCACGATCCCGCCTGTCAGCACGAAGGCGGAACAGCGCGCGAGGCAGGCGATCCAAAAAGCCGATTCGTTTCCCGCCTGGCGAGTAAGCAAAAAATATCCGGCGAACCCGAGCCCGGACAGCAACGCCATTCCGATGCCCTCCGGACGGTGCGAATCTTCCACGCGGGAGATCAACCAGATCCCGATTGCCGCCAACAGAAACCCCAAAATTGGAAGAAGGCCGGGGGGCCCATCGTGCGCCATGCCAAAGATCACGGGAACGGCCGCCCCGAGCACGGCGGCGACTGGCGCGGTCAAGCCCATACGACCGGTGGCAAGAGCGCGATAGAACAACGCCAAGGCGCCGCCGCCCGAAAGCCCTGCTGCCAACGACCAGAGAACCGCGGTTTGCGAAGGGAAAGCAGAGTGGGTCAGGAGGGCGAGAGCGGCCATGAGCGCGGCTCCGCTGGCGTGCGCGACCGCCGTGAGCAGCACAGCGTTAGCCCGGCGGGATCCGTACCCTCCGAGAAAATCGCTGGTGCCCCAGCACAGAGTCGCGGCGAGGCTGAATTCGGCGGCTACGATTGAGTTGGCAAGAAGCATTTTGGGTAGAAATTCGGAAAGCCGAGATTAGCACGAGACAATTCGGGAGGTGTTCCTCAACTGCGAGCCGGCACAGCATCGAGCATTTGCAGGAAAGCGACTTTTTTGTCGGCTGGCAGGAACGACGCCTCGAAAGAATTGCGGGCCAATTCTCGCAGGTGTTCATTTGTGAACCCGAATGAATCTTGCGCGAGTTGGTATTCCCGAAGCAGCGAAGTTTGAAACATGGCCGGATCGTCGCTGTTCAACGTAATCATGATGCCTTGATCGAAATAGTTCCGCACGGGATGTTCGTCAAGGGAGCGGCAAACGCCAGTTCGTAGATTGCTGGTGATGCAAATTTCTACCGGGACCTGGCGCTGGGCGAGTTCCTCGATCAGTTCCGCATCCTGCGCCGCGGTGAATCCGTGTCCAATACGCTCCGCATGAAGGTTGAGAGCGCCCCAAATCGAATCCGGCCCGGCGGTTTCGCCGGCGTGCGCTGTCAGCCTCATTCCGTAGGCTGCAGCATATGCATAGGCTTCGCGAAATAGCTCGGGAGGCGCTTTCACTTCGTCGCCTCCGATTCCGATTCCGACAACGCTGCGGTCGCGATAACCTACGGCCAGCTCGAACACGGCGCGAGCGGCGTCAGCTCCAAACTGGCGGACAGCGTCGAATATCCACAAAAGAGACACGCCGAAATCGCTTTCGCCATGCTCCCGCCCGCGCTCAAGTCCTTCGAAGATCGATGCGAAATCCTGCTGACGCCACAGACAGACTCCCACCGACACATAGACTTCTGCGTGCAGAATGTTTTCTTGTTTGAGCCGGCGCATCAGCTCATAGACGATAAGTTCATAGTCGTATGGCCCTCGCAGTTCGGCGGTGACAGCTTTGAACGCCATCAGGAAGCCGTTGAAGTCGGCATAACGGTAGAGCGAATCGATTTCCGCCGAATTTACCGGTGATCCATGATTTCGTTTCAAGTTCAGGAGCGTCTCCGGCACGATCGAGCCTTCGAGGTGAAGGTGCAGCTCAGCTTTAGGCAGGGACAGCAGAAAAGGGCTGGGCCGTTTTGGAGGGGTACTGCTCACGACTCATGATATTCGATTAGTACCACGCGCGTTCATTCACGACTCTTTTGCGAACTCACTATGGTGGCGGCTGTACAAGCAGTAAATTCCGAGACCGATCGCCAGCCACGCGAAGAAACGCAGCCAGGTAAGAATGGGCAAACCGGACATGAGCAGAACGCAGAACATAACACTAAGGACTGGGGCGGCGATTCCGCCCGGCGCGCGAAATCCACGGCGGCGATTGGGCTCGCGGTAGCGCAGGATGATAACGCCCAACGAAACTAAAACGAACGCGAAAAGCGTGCCGATATTCGAGAGATCGGAAAGCGTGCCGATGTCCAGAATTCCAGCGGGAATGCCCACGACGAAGCCCGCAATCCAGGTAGCGGTTGATGGCGTACGAAAACGCGGATGCACCCGTCCAAATAACTTCGGCAGCAGTCCATCGCGAGACATGGAAAACCAAACCCGCGCCTGTCCGAGTTGGAAGACCAGGAGCGAAGAAATCATCCCCATCATGGCGCCAAAAAGTACGCCGAGTTCGATCCAACGAAGCGAATTTGATCCGGTGCGCGCGACCAGGGTTTTCAAGCTGTTGGCGACCGGAGCTGCGTCGTCAATCATTTTGTACCAAGGGACGATTCCGGTCAGGACCACAGCGACCGCAATATAGAGAACGGTACAAACGATAAGAGTGGCGATGATGCCAATGGGAAGATCGCGCTGGGGATTCCGGGCTTCCTCAGCGGCGGTCGAAACCGAATCAAAGCCGATATATGTGAAAAAAATGATCGATCCGCCGGTGAGAATACCGGACCAGCCCTGCGGCGCAAACGGATGCCAATTGCCGGGGTTGATGTAGTGCGCTCCGGCGATTACGAAAGCCAGGATGGCCGAAATTTTCAGAATTACCATGGTGTTGTTGGCTTCGGTCGATTCGCGGATACCGCGCACCAGCACTACCGTGAGCAGCATTACGATGAGGAACGCGGGGAAGTCGAAGCCGAAGTGCAGACCTGGCTTGTACAGCATGTTGCCCTGCAAGTCGGCGAGGCCAGACGGCAGGTACGCTGGAGAAATCCAGCGCAGTGGCGGGTGCCACCCGAACCATTCAAACATGTCAACCAGGTGCGCGGAAAACCCTACGCTGACTGCCATGTTGCTGACCGCATATTCGAGAATCAGGTCCCAACCGATGATCCATGCAATCAGTTCGCCCATTGTGGCGTAGGTGTAGGTATAGGCGCTGCCGGCAATCGGGATCATGGAGGCCAGTTCGGCGTAGCAGAGCCCGGTGAATCCACAGACCATCGCAACCAGTACGAGGGACAACGCAAGGGCAGGGCCAGCTCCAGGACGGCCAAGCGTCGCGGAGTGGTGGACCAGATAATCCAACAGTGGAGCGTTCAGGATGGAAGAGGTGTCGAACTTCTGTCCGGCGATCGCTGTCCCGATGACAGTGAAAATACCGGAACCAATCACGGCGCCGATGCCCAGTGCCGTCAGTGAGACCGGCCCCAGGGTCTTGGTGAGCCGCCGCTCCGGCTGCTCTGAATCGACGATGAGCTTGTCGATTGATTTGCAACAGAAAAGTTGATTATCGGAGGTTCGCGGACTACGCGTCTGGTTGGCCGCCGCCGGTGGTTGTGCCAAAGGGCCCGTTTCCTGAGATTGAAAGATCCAGGCTCGACCGGCATCCCGGCCAAGCCTGGACGACTCGTACGATTACCGCTTAGCTGCGCCGCGAACCAGTTTTTTCACTTTGCGTTTGGCCGAACCGCGAGCGTACTCGCGGGGCTTCAACGGAGATTCGGTGGCTTTCTTCTTGCGTGCCGTGCGTTTCGCCTTCTTGCGTGCGCCTTTTTCCAGTTTCTTTGTATTTGCCATGAATGATTTCCTGAATTCGTAATTTGGTAAGTGGGCAATTTTGCAATTTTCTCAAATCACGAAATTACTCAACTACAAAATTACCATCAGCCGCGCTCCAGTTGAGCGTACTTCTCCACCAGCTTCTTCAAACCAAACCGAGGGAATTGTACCGTAATCTTGGCCTCTTCGCCGTCACCCTCGCGTTGATAGACTGTGCCTTCGCCGTATTTCGGATGTTTCACCTTCTGCCCGGGCCGGAATCCCTGGCGTCCCGGCGGAGCCTCGATCGGAACTTTCGGTAGGGAGAATTTCTTACCGCGGGAAGCAAAAAATTCCGCGATGTTGCCGATTGAGTTGTAGGACTGCCCTGCGTATTTAGTGGCTGCCGGCTTCGATTTATTCGTGTTCGCCCAACTCACGCTTTGATCTTCGTCTTCGTACGAATAGTGGCTTTGGGTCGATGGAGCCGGGCTTCGCGCAGCTTTGCGATTCGAAGTCCCCAATTCCTCCAGCAATTGCGGCGGGATTTCTTCCAGAAAACGCGAAGGGATGCTCGCTTCCGGCAGATCGGTTCCGTAGCGGCGACGGTATACCGCGCGAGAAAGGACCAGACGGTCCATGGCGCGAGTCATGCCGACGTAGCAAAGCCGCCTCTCTTCTTCGATGTCGTCGGGATGGAGAAACGTGCGCGAGTGCGGGAACAGACCTTCTTCGAGGCCACCTAAAACAACCAGCGGGAATTCGAGGCCTTTCGCGGCGTGAAGCGTCATCAACGTGATTTGGGCGCGAGCGTCGTAGGCGTCCGCATCGCTGACCAGTGCCGCATGGTCGAGAAACTGATCGAGGGATTCGCCTCGATCGCGCGAATCCATGGCGGCGTTCACCAGTTCGCGAAGGTTTTCGACGCGGGAGAATGCCTCCGGCGTGTCTTCTTCTTCCAGCAGCTTAATGTAACGCGTCCGGTCGATAAGGAACCTTAGGATCTCTGGCACCTTGGCGGCTTCGCCGGGCGTTCGGAAGGGTGTTACTGCCGAAGCCGAGTCGTCTGCGGCCGCAGCTTCGAGAGGTCCGATCGCTTCATCGGTTTCTTCGGTTGTCGCGCCGAAGTCGAAACTGAAATTGTCCGGATCGAAATCCGCGCCATCTGCCGCACCGGTTTCCGGTTCTTCAGGGGGAGAGGGCGCCCGCTCCACACCGGCTTCGTCTTCGAGATGTTCCACGAGGTTGCCAGTCAGCATCGCCCGGGCATCTTCGATCAAGCTACGGAATGATTTGAGGGCGGCCAAGGCTCTCGGCGGCAATAGTTGTCGCTGAATGACTTCGCCCATGGCATTCCACAGGGACTGCCCGGTCTCAAGCGCTACTCGTTCGAGCGTTTCCACTGTGGTTTTACCGATCCCACGCACCGGGGTGTTGATGACTCGCAAAAGAGAAATTGTGTCATCAGGATTGTGGATGACTTTGAGGTACGAAATCATGTCCTTGATTTCGGCGCGCTCGTAGAAAGAAAACCCTCCGACAACGTGATACTTCAGGCTGTACCGCCGCATCGCTTCTTCGAACAAGCGGGACTGGGAATTGGTGCGGTAGAGAACCGCCGCGCGGGCCTCGCGGTCGGACTCTTGGCCGGCCTCGCGCAGGTATTTTGCAATGGTGTCCGCGGCGAAGAGGGCTTCGTTTTCACCATCAGGCGCTTCGTAGAAGCCGATGCGCGAGCCGCCCTGGCGATCGGTCCAAAGATTTTTGCCTTTGCGCTTGAGGTTGTTTGACACAACGGCAGATGCGCCCTGCAAGATATTTTGCGTCGAGCGGTAATTCTGTTCCAAACGGACGATCTTTGCCTCGGGGAAATCTTTTTCGAATTCGAGGATGTTGCGGATGTCCGCGCCCCGCCATGAATAGATGGATTGGTCTTCGTCCCCGACAGCGCAAATATTGTGGTGAGTGCCGGCGAGCAATCGCATTAACTCGTATTGCGGACGATTTGTGTCCTGATATTCGTCGATCATGACGTAGTGAAAGCGCCGGTTGTAGTAATCGCGTACTTCCGTGGAGACCTTGAGGAGGCGGGCAGCTTCCAGCAACAGGTCGTCGAAGTCGAGCGCATTGGCTCGGGCGAGTTCTTTTTTATATTCCGCGTAAATCTGCGCAACCCTCTCAGTTTTCGGGTCGCCAGATTGGAGGTACACCTCCTGAGGGTCGAGCATGTGGTTCTTCGCCCATGAAATGTGCGACAGCACGGCGCGGGGCGTAGTCTGCTTGTCGTCGATGCCGAGGCGGCGCATGATCGCCTTCACAGTCTGCTGCTGGTCGTTCTCGTCGTAAATCACGAAGCTTTTTGTGTGCCCGATGGGAGGATTGCCGGTGACCGCGGAGGGAATTTGCAGCGCCTGAATGTCGCGTCGCAAAAGGCGCACGCAAAAAGAATGGAAAGTGGCAATGACGGGCTTGGCGACGGAGAGGCCGCCAACTAGCTTATCCACGCGCTCAACCATTTCGGCGGCGGCTTTGTTGGTGAAAGTCATGGCTAGGATGGAATCCGGCATGACGCCCTTCGACCCAATCAGGTAGGCAATACGGTACGTGATGACGCGAGTCTTGCCGCTGCCCGCGCCGGCGAGGATTAGCACCGGGCCTTCAGTGGTTTCGACCGCTTCACGCTGCTGCGGATTGAGTTGTTCGAGGAAAGACAAAATCGTTAGTTCGATTTTACTAGGGAAGAAGCGAGGCGCGGGGACAGCTAGGCTGGGCGTTTGGACGTTTGCGCCGTCCGACATTCAGCGCAGGGGCATACTTCCCGCAGTAATTTCCAGGAATAAATTCCCAACGCGTGGCCGTCATTCCACTCGAATCGAATGGCATATTTGCCGACGCCTTCCGCCTTGAGCGGCTTGGCGGATTCCTTGAACATCGGCAACGCTCCGGGAGCTAATTTGGTTGGCTCACCCGGTTTTCGACCGCTCTTGGAGCGCTCGTCGTCACACAGCGCGCAAGGGCATGCGTCGCGGAGATACGCGAAGGAATAGTGCGACGAGTGGCCATCTTTCCAGACGATGTCCATGCCTTGACCGGTCGTCAAGTTCACTTTAATCGACTTCGGATCGGCCAACGGGGACATAGATCGAGTATCGCACAGGGTTTTCGACGAACTTCGCGGCGGGATGCCGTGATTTGAAGCGGATCGATTGAGAAAATGCAGAAAATGAGCTAAAATCTAGGCTTTAGAGAGTAGTAAGACTTTTCTGTTGGAGTCCTCATCATGGCACAAGTTTGTCAAATCTGCGGCAAGGGTCCGCAGTTCGGAAATAATATCAGCCACGCACACAACGTGTCGCGGCGGCGGTGGAATGTGAATCTGCGTCCAGTTCACGCCAAAGTGAACGGCCAGGGAAAACGCATCCGCGTCTGCACGGGCTGTTTGCGTAGCGGCAAAGTGGTGAAAGCCTAGCTTTTTCCGACCTACTGCACTCGAACCAATTCCACGTCAAAAATCAGCGTTGCGTTCGGCGGGATTCCGGCCGTTCCATGTGCGCCGTAACCCAGCGCGGCAGGAATGCGGAGCTGGCGCTTGCCGCCGGTCTTCATGCCTTCAATGCCTTCATCCCAGCCTTTGATGACCTGGCCTCGGCCTAGCGCGAACTTGATTGGCTCTCCGCGGTCGTGCGAGCTATCGAACTTCTTGCCGTTGGTGAGCCATCCCGTGTAATGAACGGTCACCGTCTGCGTAGCATTGGCAGTCGCTCCGGTGCCCACCTTGATGTCCCAGTAGCGCAGGCCGTCCGGCGTTACTGTGCCTGGGCCGGTCACCTTTGTAGGGACCGCAGAAGGCTTCTTGGCGGCGGTTTGCGCCGTGGCGAGCGCGGTAAGGGCAAGGAACGCAACAAACAGCGACTGCTTGAGCATGGATAGAACTCTCCGGGAATCGAGTCTCTAGGCTATCGCGACCACATCGATCTCGACTAGTACATCTTTTGGCAATCCTGCGACGGCCACGGTCGAGCGCGCGGGCGGGGCTGAGGGAAAATAGCGGGCGTACACGTCGTTCATGGCCGAAAAATCCGACATGCTGCGGAGAAATACGCCGCAGCGCACAACTTTGCCTAGATCGCTGCCGGCGGCTTTCAGAATTCCGTCGAGGTTCTTCAGGACGCGATCGGTTTGGGCGGCGACGTCGCCGCTGACGACTTGCTGATTCGCAGGATCAATGGCAATTTGCCCGGAAATGAAAACAAATCCGTTGGCGCGGACGGCCTGTGAGTAAGGGCCGATGGCCTTCGGAGCGTCGTTGGTCGAAATCACTTCACGCATGAGGTTTCTCCATTGGAATATACGCTTTGGCCATAACCTCGGCCAGACTCTCGATCATTTTGATCCTCTGCGCCGGGGTACGTCTTCACCGTATGCGATCTCGAACAGATCGGTGGCAAGCTTTCGAAGCGGGCGCATTAACGGGAGGGTCGAGAACTTGATGAGGCCGACCACAATCGAAAGGCTTTTCTCGAACAGTTGCTTCGTTCTCGTCTGTTTGGGAGAGGCGTCATATACCCAGTACAGCAATAGCCCCATTTGATAAAGCCACAGAATCCGCGGCAGAAAAGTTTGCCATTCCGACGGGATGCGGACTTTCGATCCGTGCACAGCGCCGGAAATAAGGGCAATGTCGCGTTCACGAATTGCGCGGGTCTCTCCGCTAAAAGGCGATAGCGGATGTTTCGGATCGATATGTGAGGAAAGCGTGCCCATCAATTCACGATTGGAATCGAAATACTCAAATTTCGCGGTCATAATTCCGCGCAAGCGTTCTTCCAAACTCTCAGCGCGGGAAAGCACGTCGTCCAGCAAAGGATCGAGGTCGCTCTGAGCGCGTTCATAGAAGGCCATCACGAGCGCGTCTTTAGACGCAAAGTAGTAGTATGCGGCGCCCAAGGCAACGCCCGACTCCTTGGCAATGTCGCGCATTGTCGTCTTCTCGAAACCGCGTTCGCGGAACAGGGCCAACGCGGCGTCGAGAATGCGAGTTCGCGTCTCCTCGGACTTCTTCGTAGCGTTAGGGTTTGAGTTCATGGTTGCGGCAGGGTACTGGGACCGAGGGCGGGTGAGATTCCGGCACGCGACCTGCTCATTCGGGAGAAGAGGAACAGGCTCAGGAACTGGGAGCATCCCAGGAACACGAGAAGGAAGCCGACTTTATCGGCAACCAGTTCCAGGGCCGCACGGGCCGTTCCCAAGTCTCCGTAGGGGCGCAGCGGAAGAAGTGTGTAGCCGAGACTCAGCAAGCAAAACGCGAAAACAAACAGGCGGTTGACTGAACTGGCCAATTGGACGTTTCCGCGAAAGACATCCAGAAGGAACAGCTTGCCGCCCCTGTACAAAATTCGCGCCGCCCAGAAAATCGAGGTAAAACTGATCGCGAAACAAAGTGAATAGCATGTGACGATGGACATAGTTTATTCTCCTCAAAATTATCTTCAAAGCGTCGAAAGGGAAATCTCCGTTCTTTGCTCGGCCATATGCTCAGGCCGTCAGCGGTGTTTTGTTGGCGTAGGGGCTCGGGACCGAAGTCGCCCTTGAGCGCTTCCGAATGCGGGAGAAAACAAAAAGGTTGAAGAAGTGCATAAAGCCCTAATACCAGCAGAACCACACCGACCTTGCCGCTTACCAATTCAATCGCCGCTCGGAGAGTATCGAGCGTTCCGTACGCGCGCAGCGCCAGATTTACGTATCCGATGTTGATCAGGTAGAAGCCGACGACCAACAGGTGGTTTACGGAATCGGCCAGCTCGGCATTTCCATGGAAAGCCTCAACCAGGAAGACCCTTCCATTTTTGTGGAGTGTGTGAGCGACCCAAATGGTGACTGCAAGGCTAATAAGCAAATAACTTACATAACACCCGACGATGTACATGTGACCCCCGCTTCAAATCGCATTTTGAACATGTTCAATTACAAGATGCGCCTACGAGGAAGATCTTGTCAAGACAAAAATGAACATGTTCAACTTATTGCACTTAAGAAGTTGGGCCGCGTCGAGAACGCCGGGTGGAGTGGTAGGACGCTATATCTTCTGCAACCTTTGCACGTCGTGTACGCCGGCCACCTTACGCACGCCGTTGATGATGTTTTCCAGATGCTTCAGGTCGGCGATGTCGAGGACGACGTCCACGTTAGCTTGGCCGTTTTCGGACCGCACCTCCAGATTGCGGATGTTGGTGCGGGCATCGCCAATGACGGCCGTGATCTGCTTCAACATGCCAAAGCGATCGTCGCAGAAGACAGTGATTTTCACCGGATAGGCGGCTGAAGTCTCATCTTCGCGTCCCCACTCGACATCGATACGGCGCTCGGGCTCGTACATGAGGTTCACGACATTGGGGCAGTTGACGGCATGAACAGCCACGCCCTTGCCACGAGTGACATATCCGGTAACATCTTCGCCACGGATGGGATTGCAGCAACGGGCGCGATAGACGAGCAAATCGCCGTGACCCTTTACGCGAATAGCATTGTGCTTGTCACCGCCGAACACGCGGCGGACGACGCTGGAGAACGCTCCCGGCTTTTCGATGCTCTCTTCTGCTGGCGGTTCGCTCGCGGTTGGGGTTAGCTTGGCCAGGACTTGGCGCGCAGCGTACTTACCGTAACCGATGCCGGCCATCAAATCGTCAATCTGACCAAGACCATATTCCGACGCGGCCCGTCGGAGATCGGCCTCCTTGATGTCTTTGAACGCGATGCGATACTTGCGCGCTTCTTTTTCGATCAGTTTGCGGCCAACCTCGACGGCCCGTTCCCGCTGGTGAATGTTGAGCCAGTGTTTGATTTTGTTGCGGGCACGCGACGACTTGACTGCGCTAAGCCAATCGCGACTGGGCTGATGACCGGTCTGGGTGAGCACCTCGACGATATCGCCGCTGCGAAGCTTGTGGCGCAGGGGCACCATGCGTCCGTTAACTTTTGCTCCGACGCAAGCGTGACCGACTTCGGTGTGGACAGAGTAGGCGAAATCGATCGGGGTCGAGTCGCGAGGCAACACCACGACTTTGCCTTTCGGAGTAAAGGTGTAGACCTCTTCGGGATATAAATCGATTTTGAGGGTGGAAAGAAATTCGCTGGGATCGGAAACGTCCCGCTGCCATTCGACCACCTGCCGCAACCAAGCCAGGCGCTGTTCGTCCTGCGCGGAAACCGGGCCGTCTTTGTATTTCCAGTGGGCCGCGATACCTTCTTCCGCCATGCGATGCATCTCTTCGGTGCGAATCTGGATTTCAAACGACGTGCCTTGCTCAGTGATTACCGAGGTGTGCAGGGATTGATAAAAGTTCGGCCGCGGCATGGCAATGAAATCTTTGATCCGTCCGGGCACTGGACGCCAGATATTATGCACGATGCCCAGGACGGCGTAGCAATCCTGCAGCGAAGAAGTAATTACGCGCATGGCGTAGAGGTCGTACACTTGATCGACGCCGATTTTTTGGCGGACCAGTTTCTTGTGGATGCTGTACAAGCGTTTAGTGCGGCTCTCGACGCGCGCGGTGATGCCGGCTTCTTTCAACTTCTCCCGCAGCGTCTGCTCTACGCGGCCGAGGAATTGCTGTCCTACTTTTCGCCGGGCTTCAACCGCCTCGTGAACCTGCTCGTAACTGATGGCGTCGAGATAGCGGAAGCCGAGATCTTCCAGTTCTCCGCGAATTTTGCCCATGCCAAGACGGTGGGCGATGGGTCCGTAGATATCTAAAGTTTCGCGGGCAATTTTCTGCTGCCGTTCAGGCGAGAGATGTTCGAGCGTCCGCATGTTGTGCAGACGGTCGGCCAGTTTAATGAGCACCACGCGGATGTCATCCACCATGGCCAACATCATCTTGCGCAGATTTTCCGCTTGCTGCTCTTCCTTGGTGGCGAAATCGATCTTGCTGATTTTGGTGACGCCTTCGACGATGTGGGCCACCTGTTCGCCGAATTCCTTGCGGATGTCGACGATGGTGACGGATGTATCTTCGACGGAATCGTGCAGCAGGCCGGCGGCGACGGCCACCGGATCCATCTTCATTTCTGCCAACACGAGCGCGACTTCAACCGGATGGACGAGGTAGGGCTCGCCTGAAGCGCGCGACTGGCCGGTGTGATGCTTGAGGGAGAACTCGTAGGCTTTGCGGACAATTTCGAGGTCGTCCGCCGGCCGGTTTTCCCGCATGGCCTGCAACAGGTCGCGAAACTTGGTGACCGTGAGGACGTTGGTGGCGATCTGTTGGCGAAACGTTCCCATGTGGAGCCAGCCCGGCGCAGAATCGAAGACTGGTGAAGATGGTCTCTTGCTGGTGATTATACCTTTCCACTTGCAACGGCCCGGTGGCAAGCGGTCCGCGTTTGCCGCTACGGCATAGCTGATAAAGTGAGCTTATGAACGGCTCTGGACGCAGAATTTTGGTCAGTGGCAGCTCGGGATTTATCGGTTCCGAGTTGTTGCCAGCTCTCCGCCGCGAGGGCTGGGAAGTCGTGCAGCTCGTCAGGGGACCGAACCGAGCGGGTATGTGCGTTTCATGGGACCCGCTGCGGCCGCTGAATCCCGAAACCGTGTCCGGGTTCGACGCTGTCATCCACCTTGCGGGCGAGAGCATATTCGGTCGTTGGAGTGACTCGAAGAAGCAGCGCATTCTGGAAAGCCGAGTTGAGGGAACGCGGCATCTTGCGCAAGCGCTGGCTGTGGCGAAAGATGCACCCAGCGTGCTGGTTTCCGGCTCGGCGATTGGGTTCTATGGCGATCGTGGCGACGAAGTTTTGCGGGAAGAAAGCCACATGGGCAAAGGCTTTCTGGCTGACGTGGCGGGCGCGTGGGAGGCCGCGGCGGAAGCAGCCGAAGCTCGGGGGATTCGCGTGGTTCATCCGCGAACTGGAATCGTGCTGGGCGCCAAAGGAGGCGCGTTGAAACCGACCCTGACGCTGTTTCGCCTGGGACTAGGAGGACGAATCGGCAATGGCAGGCAGTGGTGGAGTTGGATCAGCCTTGCCGACATGGTCAAAGCGCTGCTGCACATCCTTGGCAACGATTCGCTGCATGGGCCAGTGAACATGGCGGCGCCAAATCCCGTGACCAACGCCCAGTTTACTAAGACGCTGGGGGAAGTATTGTCGCGCCCGGAAATCTTGCCGGTGCCTGCATTCCTGATTCGTGGATTGATGGGACAAATGGGCCGCGAGGTTTTGTTGGGAAGCCAGAGAGTCGAACCCGCGAAGCTACTGCAGAGCGGCTTTCAATTTGAAAATCCGGAACTCAGAGAAGCTCTGAGCGGCATACTACAAAGGCCGGGAAACTCCCGCTAGAATTAGCTGGCGCACATCGCTTTAGCGAATTCTTTACAGCGCCCGTGCACGCTTAGCACACGCTTCGGCAACGATAAGTGGCTTCCCTCTTCGAGGATCGGCACGAGCTTGTCGAACTCAGGCCCGGAGTGCGATCCTGTGACGATAATGCGGATGGGATGAAACAATTCTTTGCCCTTCGCGCCGGTTTCAGCTTTCACTTCGTTCACGAGCTTCTTGAAGCACTCTGGCGTAAGCCTTCCTGCCTTGGCCATTTCGTCTTCGAGTATCTTGGCAATGAATCTCGCGAATACGGCGTTTGTGTTTGGCAAGGCAATGACTTCCGCGTTGTCCGGCGCAGCCAGCGCCGCCGCCGCGTCGTAGTTGAAGATAAGGGAAGCACGATCGGGTAGTTGGTCCAGGCGATCAACGGAAGGCATCAGCAGGTTATTCACCTTTGCGATCCATTCATTGGTTGCTGGCGACGAAGGATTGGGTAGTATTCCCGCAGCTTCGAAGAAACCATGCGCGGCGGCTGTGAGCTTACTTGGCGGCTCTTCCTTGATGTAGTGCCGGTTAAGCCAGTAGAGCTTCTCCATATCAAAAACCGCGGGAGAGGCGGTCACGCGCTCGAGGGTAAATTCCTTCACCAACTCCGCCGGAGTGAAGATTTCTCGCGTGCCGCCGCTGGGCGCCCATCCGAGGAGCGCCAGGTAATTCGTCAGGGCTTCGGGAAGCACGCCCATTTCCCGAAAATTTGCGATGGAAGTCGCTCCGTGGCGCTTGGAGAGCCGCTCGCGGTCCGAGCCTAAAATCGTCGAAAGATGAGCGAACTCAGGCACATTCCACCCCAGGGCTTCGTAGAGCGCGACCTGTTTTGGCGTATTTGAAAGATGGTCGTCGCCGCGAATCACATGCGTGATTTTCATTAGCGCGTCGTCGATAACGACCACGTAGTTGTACACCGGCATTCCATTGGAGCGCAGGACGATAGGATCGCTGACAACTTCGTTTGAGAATTCAACGTCGCCGTGAACAATGTCATGAAACTTAATCGGCCGTTCGGGAATGCGAAGCCGAATTGCCGCATGCTCGCCTGCCGCACGGCGACGCTGCGATTCGGCAGGATCGAGTCCCCAACACTTGCCTGAATAGATTGGCTGGCGGTGCTCGGCAGTAGCCCGTTCCCGCTCTTTTTGCAGCTCCTGCTCGCTACAGAAGCAAAGATATCCTTTGCGCTCTGCCAGCAGCCGCTCCGCGTATTCACGGTAAATGTCGACGCGGTCGGACTGGCGATAAGGTGCGTACGGTCCGCCGAGGTCAGGGCCTTCGTCCCAATCGAGGCCCAGCCATCGCAAATCATCCATCAGCAAGTTTTCAAATCGGGCTTCGCTGCGTTCGAGGTCGGTGTCTTCAATCCGAAGCACCATCGTACCGCCAGTCTTTCGGGCGAAAAGCCAGTTGAAAAGCGCAGTGCGGGCATTGCCTACGTGGAGATGACCGGTTGGGGAGGGCGCAAAACGGACACGAACTTTGGAATCGGAAGTCACAGAGAAGATGTTAGCAGAGGAAAAAGCTAATTAGATTTGGGCTGATCGCCATGCATTTCGTCGAGAAGCTTTGCCAGAAGCTGTGCCCGTTCAGGGCTGTTCAGTTCTCGCTGAAGTTCGTCGAGAGCGAGAGCTACGACATGATAATGGTGGGCCCCCGCATATTTCGGATCGGCTGTGATGTCGAGCCACACTTTGTGCATCAGTTCAAGATCCTGCGGGCGCAAGCGCGGGGTGTGCGGACCTACTACATATTCCTTGGCGATTCCGTCGGGGTAATGGACCTCAATCGTCAAGCGGGGACGGGGCTCAGGCAGTTTCTCCCAAGCGTCGCCGGTGAGCTTAGCTTGTTCGTCCGCCGATAGTTTGTTTGAAAGCCCGCAAACAACCCGTGTGGATTCGAGTCTTTGGGCGGTAACCACAATAGCCTCGAAGACGTCGTTCGCAGGGACGACGAGAAGCGAAACCGGCCTGCCTTCCTTTTCCGCCGCAGCCACAACCGCGGTAAAAAGTTCCTGCTCGTAGTGGTCGAAGATTTGCGAGGCTTCGAGGACGTTGTTGCTGCCGAAAGTCGGCTCCCGGTGATACAGGCGGGCAGTCATGACAACGACATTCTGGTGGTCCGTATCCGTGCGCCGGAGCACTTCGCGAAGATAGTAGAGATTGCGGGGATCGCGGACGGCGACCAGGATATTGCCGGGACGAACTCCGAGTTCGCCGCTGCCGAGTTCCTCGTTGCCATAAACCCGGAACTGGTCGAGCCCCTCGGGTTTGCCCATGCGCTCGCGGGCGACTCTATGCTCGGAGTAGGTGAAGATCGCGAAGAAGCAGACGCTGAAAGTGACTCCAGCAATGGTCGCTTCTTCTTTGGTGACCAGGTTCACCATGGCGGTGATGAAAAGAACCGCCGCGATAAGAATTACACCCAGCGGCAATTCCTTGCCGCCTATCTGAATGTTCCCCGGTACTTTCCACTGGCGGTGTCCCGGTTCTTTGTAGCGCAATACGAGGACCGCCATCGACATGTTGGTAAAGCTCCAGATCACACCGAAAGCATACAGACCCGCCAGAGTGTAAACGTTGCCCCGGCTGAGGACGATGGTCAGTACCTGCATGCCGACGATCAGGTTAATGATGCGATAGCTGGTACCGTAGCGCGTCTGCGGCTTTTGAAACCACGAGGTGAGGACACCGTCTTCAGCCACGCGATTGAGTACGCCATTGGCTCCGAGGATGGACGTGTTTTGAGCGCCGGCGAGAATGAGCACTCCGACGACGACCACGAAGGCGTGAAAAATCAATTTCAGCCAGATCGGGCCCGCCAAGTACATGGCAATGCCGCCGATCAGATTACCGAAATAGTCCGGACGGACTGCATCGGGGATGATCATCACGGCAAAGAACGAGACCAACGATGTAAAGAGCAGGCTGTAGATGAAAATAACCAGCCCGGTCTTTTCTAGATTTTTTAACTTTGGATGCTCGATCTCGCGGTTGACCTGGGCCAGCGTTTCTTCGCCGCTCATGGCCAGTACCGAGTGCCCAAATCCCACAAAAACGATGATCATTGTGAGATGGCTCAGCCACGTATTGTGCAGCCATCCCAGCGATTCTTTCGTCAGCGGTACAACGCCGGGAGTGAAGGGGTTAGGGGGAAGGTGAATCGGGACCCGCAACACCGTGATGGTGCACCAGATGAGCAGGATCACTACCATCACGGTGGTGACGATCATGATCTGGAGGGCCTTTTCGCTCGACTCGTGGATGCCTTGAATATTCTTCCACCAGAAATACATCACGATAACGATGGCAAATACGGCGGAGAAGTGATCTTCGGAAAAAACCAGCGGATGATGAAGATAGCGGCCGATGTCTTCGATAAAACCAGCGAGATATTGTCCGGCGGCGACGGCGCTGATTGGGCCTGTCAAAACGTAGTCAAACAAGAGCGCGGAAACCGAAAACTTGGCGAGCGTTCCGCCCATGGCTTTCTTGACCACGCGATACACGCCGCCGCGCACAAACATGCTGCTGGACTCGATATACAGAGCACGCACGGCATAGCTGAAAAGCATGACGGCGAGGATGAACCAGGGAGCACTCTTGCCGATCACCTTCTCGGCATCGCCACCGGCGTAGTAGGCGGATGAGGCTAAATCGGCGAGAACAATAGCGGCTGCACGCCAGAAGGAGATAAAAGTCAGCATCACCGTCGTGGCGACGAAC
The DNA here is from genome assembly GCA_963771505.1 of Terriglobia bacterium. Taxonomy (GTDB): domain Bacteria; phylum Acidobacteriota; class Terriglobia; order Terriglobales; family Acidobacteriaceae; genus JAJPHW01. The sequence goes on along the minus strand of CAVYTO010000001.1, from coordinate 853,274 downwards.
ACCTTTACAGCAGGCCGTTTTAAGTTTTCGACGGGAGAAGACATAACCAGACGCCGGAAGACGGGAAACTAGAAATCTAACACAGAGCTTCGGCGATTGCTGCGAATGGCGCGACCCTGAGCGCTCAAGTCGTTTGCGGTGGAGGAGTTACCGATCTATTCGGCGCGAGATAGGTGTGCGTGATGCGATCGTGCCAGCAGAGCCGATCTTCGTCTAGCAAAGCCCATGCGTAGCCCAATCCGACAGCTGCGGCCGAGAGCAAGGACGCCAAAGCTCGCCAGCGGCGCGTTTGCGAAGTGACTCTGGATCCATCGAAACGGCTTAAGCGCAGCCCCATCATCCACGAACCGGGGGTGGCCCCTGAGTAAAACAAAAACGCATATTGGTATATCGCCCAGACCAGACTCGCCACTCCGGCGACCAGGGGAAATGCTTGAGGCAAGGTAGGCGTCCAGTTGGTGATCGAATAAAAGATGTACCCGAATTCCCCGACCGCGCTTGCGACGAGCATCACATCTGCGATTGAAGCGCCGACTCGTCGACCCAGCGAGGACGTTTGGAGTGGTACTTCGATTCCTAAGCGACGTGAGTGATCCGCAACCTCGACTGGATTAATGAGAATTCCGCCGAGGGCTGGCGGGGGTGGGGCTAGATCTGGGACCTCCAGTATCCGGGGCAAGCCTGCAACCGGTTCCGCCAACTCATCCGCCGACGGCGGCGGGGCCAAATAGAGGCCCGAGCGTGGAAATTCCAAAACCCGTGCAGTCGTCTCCAGAAGAGCAGCCATCGGTGGACGTATTGGTTCTGGAGTGAAGGCAACGGTGGGCTCTGACGTGATTGCCGGCGCAGATATATCGCTAAAGCTGCTAGAAGCGGGAGATGCCGCCAGTCCTGTTTCCGGAGCTTCAAATTTCAGCATCAACGAGGGATATCGTGGTTCTCTCACCCTGCGCCGCGAACGGTAGCTGTCCATCCGGGCGGCAACTTGCTGCTTCCATGACTCGGTAGGAACTTCGGGAGCAACGTAGGAAACAGGTTCGCCTGGAAGTGACAGCGTTTGCGCGGAAGGAAGAGGAACTTCAGGTTCGCCACAGACGGGAGAATTACGCACTGAGTCATCAGAATCTTCGACCCTGAAACGCGGTTTCCCTACAGCCTCAAGGCTCGCAGAAAAAATTTCTTCGCTGGCATCGTAAACGTCGGTTGGGGCCGGAGCGCTAGACCGTTCGCCGTCCGCGTCGTCGTCAAGTTGAAATCTATGATTCATGGCTGCCTTACTCTTAAATGGCTGACCTAAACGCCAGTATGATGTTTTGCTACTCAGGGCGGAGCCATGCTAACGTCACGCATACCCGTTGCGCGGCGGTTTTCCGCGCAATACAGATGAAGTCCCGCACTCGATTCCTTATCACGGCGGCGTTGGTTTGTCATCTGATTCCCGCAGTCCCCCTAGTTACCAGGCAGTTGCTACTGGCTCAAACGATGGCTGCGCCCTCGTCATTGCGTGAGCAAGAAATCACCATCAAAGCCTTGAGCCAGGAAAAGAAAGGCGAGGTTTACAAGTTAAGCGGAAACGCCGAAATCGAATACGAAAACTACGTGCTGCGCGCGGATGAAATTACGTACGATGCAGTGAGCGGAGAGGCAACGATCGAAGGCCATGTTCTGCTCGAGGGCGGGATCAACGACGAGCACATAGAGGCATCGCGTGGGAACTACAACCTGCGCGCCGAGACTGGCCATTTCGAACACGTGGCAGGAGGAATCGGCGTTCGCTTGAAGGGCAACCGGATGATGCTTACATCGTCGAATCCGTTCTCCTTCACAGGGAAGACGATGGAGAAAACCAGTCCCGATCACTATGTGGTGTACGACGGGACGGTCACTACCTGCGAACTTCCAGAACCCAAGTGGCAGTTCAGGGCACGAAAAGTGGTGGTTGAAGTAGGCGGCAGCGCGCGGATTTATCACAGCACGTTCCTACTGCACGGGGTTCCCGTGCTGTACTTCCCTTTTGCTACCCATCCAGCGACCAGGTACCCCAGGCAATCGGGGTTCTTGGTCCCTAACATTGGACAGTCGTCGATTAAAGGGACGATTCTCGGCGAGTCGGTTTACCTGGCATTGAATCGCAGTCTCGACGCAACAATTGGTGCCGAATACTTTTCATTGCGCGGATGGGCACCCCAGGGACAATTCCGAGCGCGGCCCAGCGAGACTTCATTCGTTGACTTGAATTTTTTCAGCGTGCTGGATCGCGGTTTCGGCAAACCCAACGTGAACCAGGGTGGCGGAGACGTTCGCCTGATCGCCGGGGGTGAGTTTGGCAACAATTTTCGTGGTGTGGCCGACATTGACTATCTGACTTCGTTCGTTTTTCGCCTAGCTTTCAACGAAGTGTTTACCCAAGCGGTTAACTCCGAGGTGAAATCGAGTGCGTTCATATCCAAAAGCGACAACGGTTACTTCTTCAACGTAGCGGCCCGACGGTATCAGAACTTCGAGAGCACCACCCTTGGCGATGTAGTTACGATTCTTCACGCGCCAACTTTGGATATGTCGAGCGTGGACCGAAGAATTGGGCGCACGCCTTTTTATTGGTCTTATGACAGTTCACTTGGCGGAGTGGCTCGTAGCGACCCATCGTTCAGGACTGCGCCACTGGTCGGCCGTCTGGACTTTGCGCCCAGCCTGGCATTACCGCTTAAGTTCGATGGATGGTCGCTGCGTTCGGAACTCACCCTGCGGGATACCTTCTATACGCAGCAATTGATTCCACCATCGCAACCCGGCGGAGCGGGCACCGCAGTTTCCGATTCCCTCAACCGCAAGTCTCTGGGAGGCACAGTGGAGCTTCTTCCGCCAACTTTGGACAAGATTTTCGGCGGCCAATTTCTGGGGCGGAAATGGAAACACGCGATCGAACCGCGCATCACCTACAACTACGTGACGGGAGTAAATAATTTCGCGAACATCTTGCGCTTTGACCAGCGCGACATCCTGAGTAATACGAACGAAGTGGAATACGGGATTGTGAATCGCCTGTACGCTAAGCGGGTTAACCCTCCAGGTGAAGACTGCGATCGTCCCGGCATGCCTTCTCTTTTTGTCGGCGGAGCTCCTTCTCGCAGCCTTGTTCCATGGGAAAAGATACAATCGGCGACCGAGACGAAATGTTCGTCTGAGCCGCAGGTGCGGGAAGTGGTCACGTGGGAACTGGCGCAAAAATATTTCCTCGACCCCACGTTTGGCGGAGCGCTCGTGCCCGGACAACCGAACGTGCTTGCAACCACCGCGGACTTCACCAGCATCGCCTTCCTGACCGCAGAACGACGATTATCCCCTTTGGTTTCGCGGCTGCGGTTTCAAGCCAGCTCTCGCACCGACGTCGAGTGGGATGTGGATTATGATTTCCACGACAGCCACATCAATAGCAGCACGGCCCTCGTCAACTTTAGGGCCGGGCCGTTCACGGTCGGAGGCGGAGACGCCTTTCTGCAAGCTCCGGGTGAAACCGTAATTTCAGGCGCGCAATCGTCGCCCGGGCTGTTCAATCAATTCCGGCTGCTCGCTGGCTATGGCTACCCGAACAAGCGCGGCTTTAGTGGAGCGGTGAATGTGGGTTTTGACGCCAATTTGAACTTCTTGCAATATGCGTCAGTTCAGACCAGTTACAACTGGGACTGCTGCGGACTCAATTTCGAGTATCGCCGATTCGCCCTGGGTTCCGTCCGCAACGAAAACCAGTACCGGTTTAGCTTTGCGTTGGCCAATGTCGGAGCGTTTGGCAACCTGCGACGGGACGCGCGCCTGTTTTAGCTGACTTGGACGCTGGCTTCCGATTACATCCTCTGGCGCAAGTCGCCGCATCATATCTACGGATGAGTCGTGTAACACGCTGAAAGCAAGCATTCAAGCGGGATTATGAGATAATCTGATCTCTGCATCCAGCGCTATTTTCCACGAACAGGCGGTTTCTTGTGGCAGTTTTAAGAGGTTGTGTCGCCGTATTGTTTCTTGCGTCGCTCGGTTGCTCGGCGCAATCCGCCTTGTCGCCCGACCTGACTCACCACATTCAGCGCGAAGTGAGGTCTTACTACAACGTTCCCGCCAGCGTGAAAATCAGCGTGGGCGCTCCGCAGGCCAGCGACTTTCCTAAGTACGACGCGCTCACCATCACGATGGAAGGGGCAGGCAAGAAGCTGTCTTACGATTTTCTGCTGGCAAAAGACGGCAAAGAATTAATCCGGGTTACAAAGCTTGATCTCACGAAAGACCCCTACGCGGAAATTGTTAAGAAGATCAACATCGCCGGCCGCCCTACCCGAGGCAATAAAGATGCGAAAGTTGTCGTGGTTTCGTATGACGACTTCGAGTGTCCGTTTTGCTCTCGCATGCATTCCACTTTATTCCCGGAAATATTGAAGGAGTACCAAGACAAGGTCTTGTTCGTTTACAAGGATTTTCCTTTGTACGATATTCATCCGTGGGCGACCAGGGCGGCGGTGGATGCGAACTGCCTGGCTGCGCAAAATAACGACGCCTACTGGGATTTTGCGGATTACATCCATGCGCATCAGCGGGATGTGAGCGCGGACAAAGATCATGCTGCGGCAGTTGATCACCTGGCCATGCAACAAAGCGAACAGCATCACCTCGACTCCGCAAGGCTGCAATCGTGCATGAAAGCGCAGAATGAAGATGCCATCAAGGCCTCGGAGAAGGAAGCTGAGTCGGTGGGCGTGAGCGCGACCCCGACCATGTTTGTAAACGGCCAGGAGTTGGACGGGGCGATGCCTGCGAGTGAAGTGCGGGCCGCGCTCGATAATGCGCTCCAGCAAGCCGGTGGGACTCCGCCTGTACACCCAGCGCCAACCGCGGCGGTTCCGGCGGCGGCACAGCCGGCGAGCAATTAATTAGCAGGCGGCACGGATGCACACGCCTGAGAATCTCAGTCTGATTTTGGCCGTATCAGGGAGGAACATTTTGAAGTCTTACTCGCGACAAATTTTTTGCGGGCTGGCGCTTGCGGGCCTTGCGGCCGGCTTAGGATGCAATTCGAAGGCGGGAAGCGGCGACGCTGCAGCTAATGTAGACGGCCGCAAAATCTACAACACCGATCTGGATAAGTATTACGAGAATCAAACCGCCGGTTCCGACCAGCACCCGACGGGTGAGCAGGCGACGACGCTGCGGTTAAACATTCTGCGTGAGTTGATCGATAACGACATTCTCATGCGCCGGGCCGAAAAGTTGGGCCTGCTTGCCACTGACGATGAAGTCGAACGCAAGCTGAACGAGATCAAATCCCCGTTTACAGCGGACCAGTTCAACGCGCGTCTCGCCGAGAAGAAAATCACCATGGAGGATTTCAAGCGCGATATCCGAAGGTCGCTCACCGTGGATAAGGTCATGAACAAAGAAGTTACTTCGAAGATCAACGTGACCGATCAGGACATCACCAGCTACTATACGGCGCACAAGGCGGAGTTCAATCTCGTGGAGCCGCAGTATCACCTCGCCCAGATTTTCGTCACGCCTCAGCCCAATCCGCAGGCGCGGAACCAGAGCAATAAGGCGCAGAATGAGCCGGATGCCCGCAAGAAAATTCAGATGGTGCAGAATCGGCTGGACAGCGGAGACGATTTCGGTACGCTTGCCACCAACTATTCGGAAGACACCGACACCGCCGCCAATGGAGGGGATTTGGGATTCACTCCAGAGTCGTCACTGCAAAGAACCGACCCTGCCACGCGCGAAGTGATCTCAAAGTTGAAACCGGGTCAGTACAGCCCAGTAATCACCGTCACCAATCCGATGAACAGGGAGGTGATGGGGTTCCGCATTGTGAAGCTCGTGTCCAAAGAGCCTGCAGGGCAGCGCGAGCTGGCCGATCCACGAGTTCAGGAAACAATTCGCTCTCAGTTGCGGGACCGTCGAGAGCAGCTACTCAAAGCGGCTTACTATGAGGTCCTGCGCGATCAAGCGAAAGTGCAGAACTTCTTAGCGGAAAAGATTCTGGCGGATAGCGGAGCTGGGAAATAGGGACTAGATGCGGGCCGTCACGCGATGACGGCCAAGGCATCTCCCGCATTTACAGCGGACCCGTCGGCCACGAGAAGTTTCCGGACTTTCCCCTTCTTCGGGGATTTGATCTCGTTCTGCATCTTCATCGCCTCAACCACGGCGATCCCTTGTCCGGCTTCAACCAACTCATCGAGCGCTACCAGTATTCGCACGATCTTTCCCGGCATTGGCGCAGTGATTTTTCGCGGACCGCTGTCGTCGCTGGCTTGAACGCCCCGGCTTCGCAACGATTTTGGGTCGCGGACCGTTAGCAGATGGCGTACACCCCGCGAGGTAATGTACACGCCGTCGTCAGATTTTTCTCGCTTCGCCTCGTAGACCCTGCCGCTAACTAGAAGAGAAATCAGATCTTCTGCTATCGGTCTCGCGCTCAAAGCGATTGCGCGGCCATCAATCTTGCAACGCCATTCGTTCTCGGCGTTCTCGATATCGAGGCGATATGTACGGCTATCGAGGACCACATCAAATACGCTCAACGCAAGGCCTCGGCTTTCGCGAGTCTCTTCCATCTCGTTGACGACGGGGTATCCGGCGAGCTCTTTGCAGTGTTGTTCCCCATGCCGCCTTTGGCGTCCAGCATGGCAAAGATTCCAGCCGCAATCACCACGGCATCTGCGACGTCAGCATTCGGTTCGGCGGGAGTCTCGGGTTTGTGAGCAAGGCGCTCCAGATATCCTGTGTCCAGCTTGCCTGCCTGAAAATCTTCATCTTTCAGGATGGTCTTGAACAAATCGAGATTTACTTTGATGCCGGCCACGTAATATTCCCGCAATGCACGTTGCATCCGCGCGATCGCGACCGCTCGATCAGGTCCGTAACAGATCAATTTAGCCAATAGCGGGTCGTAGTCGATTGGAACCTTCCAGCCTTCATACACTCCGCTGTCCACCCTGACTCCCGGGCCTCCCGGTTCCGCCAGGCCGGTGATCGTTCCCGGGCTGGGGAAGTATTGGTTTTCGGGATCTTCGGCATAAACGCGACACTCAATCGCGTGGCCTTGCATCTTTACGTCGGCTTGGGAGAATGGAAGCTTTTCGCCGTTGGCTATATGAATCTGCAGATTTACGAGGTCCAATCCGGTCACCGACTCTGTTACGGGATGCTCCACTTGCAGGCGCGTATTCATTTCCAGAAAATAGAAATTCTTTTCCTGGTCGACCAGGAACTCGATGGTGCCAGCGTTCGCATATTTAGCGGCTCTGGCCACGCGTACCGCGGTTTCGCCCATGCGCTTGCGCATCTCCGCGTCCACGACAGTTGAGGGCGATTCTTCCAGAACCTTCTGGTGCCGGCGCTGAATCGAACATTCTCGTTCGCCCAGATAAACCGTGTTGCCGTGCTCGTCGGCCAAGATTTGCATCTCGATGTGGCGCGGATTCACAATGGCCTTCTCCACATAGACTTCATCGTCCCCGAATGCGCGTTGGGCTTCGCTTTTCGCTCCTTCGAGCGCGGCGCGCAGCTGTTCACGATTGTGTACGAGCCGCATACCTTTGCCCCCGCCGCCCGCAGCGGCCTTTAACATGATTGGATAGCCTAGACGCGAGGCGACCTGCTCGGCCTGCTCGTAAGACTCGAGTCCTTTCGAGGTTCCCGGAACGAACGGGACGCCAGCGGCTTCCATCGATTGGCGGGCACGAGTTTTCGATCCCATCATTTCCATCGAGGCGGCGGAAGGGCCGATGAACTTGATTCCTGCCTCTTCGCAGGCGCGGGCGAAGCGCGCGTTCTCCGAGAGGAAGCCGTAGCCGGGATGGATCGCATCCGCGCCGGTGAGCCGGGCGATCTCGAGAACTTTCTCGATCCTCAGATAAGACTCCGAAGCTGGCGCTGGGCCGATGTTATGGGCCTCGTCCGCACGCCGGACATGCAGCGCTCCTTGATCGGCATCGGAAAATACGGCGACCGTGGCGATCCCCAACTCGCGGCAGGCGCGTGCGATTCTTACTGCTATCTCTCCACGATTGGCAATCAGGATTTTCTTGAACATGGCGCTCGTACTGCGCAAGAATGATTTTACTGGAGTTGCGCGGAGCCTGGAGGATTCGGGATACCATTGCTACCCATGGACGATGTGCGCCACAAAGGCTCACCAGCCGCGTGGCTTAGCTGCGTAGCTGTTCTCACCGCGCTGGCGGCTGTGCTGCGTTTCCACGTCATTGGCGCAAAGAGCTTCTGGTCTGACGAAGGCGCGAGCGTAGGCATCGCCCGGCTTGATCCCTACAATTTCCTTCGGATCTTGTGGCGACGTGAAGCCAACATGTCGCTGTACTACTTAATCCTTCACTTCTGGTTGCGTTTGGGAGGCACCGAAACCTGGATTCGTACTCTCTCCTTGATCTTCGGCGTGGCTGCCATCCCTGTCATCTACTGGCTCGGCAGGCGGCTGTTCAATCCGCAAGTTGGAGTTTTTGCGGCATCCCTGCTCACCGTCAACGCTTTCCACTTGCGCTACTCTCAGGAGGCCCGAAGCTACTCGCTGATGGTCCTGCTGTGCCTGCTATCGAGCTTGTACTTCATCAAAAGCGTTCGAGAGCCCTCGCGGCCCAATCGTATCGCCTATGTGGCGCTCAGTTCCCTGGCCGTTTACGCACACTTCTACTCACTCCTGTTGATTGCAACCCATTGGATTTCGGTCCGACTGCTGCCGTTAGCTGACCGTCCGGTCGGCTTTCAGCGCGCGTGGAAGCAGATTGCCATTGCGGTCGCTCCAGTGATTTTGTTTGTGGTCACTACTGGGGCAGGGCCACTGCGCTGGATACCGCGGCCGGGATTTAAGGAGATATGGCAACTCCTCTCGATGACTGCCGGAGGCGGCGTTCTGTTGATACTCTGCTACGCCGCAGCCGTGAGCGCGGGACTGTTCTACGCGCTTCGAAACAAGCCTCATCCGGATGGATTTAAGACTTGGCGCTATCGATTTCTCGCCATGTGGCTGTTTATTCCACCGCTTTTTGTTTTCGTCTTGTCTTACGTCCGACCCCTTTTCTTGCCGCGATATTTTATTTTCTGTCTGCCGCCGCTACTGTTGCTGGCTGCCGATTCGATCAGCCGGATTCGACCAAAGTGGTTGGCTAGCTTAGCGCTGTTGGTATTCATGGCCCTGTCGTTGCGAGGCGACCGCGCCTATTACTTGCAGGACTTTGACCAAGAGCGTGACGATTGGCGGTCGGCGTCAGCTTACATCATCAACCAAGAGCAAACCGGAGATGCGCTTCTGTTTCACGTTCCAATGGGCAGGATGTCTTACGAGTTTTATCGCAATTTGAGCGAGCGCTCCGGGCCCGCAGTGCTGTATCCGTGGCATGGCAGCCCCATGACGTTCCTTGATTTCGTGGAGAAACCTAACTACCCGCTGATCGCAGAAGAACTGAAGTCGCGTCCGCGAATCTGGCTAGTCCTTTCTCATGCGGGACCGCCTACTGCGATGGACCACGTGGCTTCGTCGTTCGCAGGATTGATCGCGCCTGACTACAACCTGTCAGGCACACATGAGTTTCACGGAATTTACGTCGATTTATACGAGCGGCGCGCCAAAAAGTAATGCCCCCTTCGGTTCTCGAAAGGGGCATGAGGAAAAAGATAGCACTACTGCTTCGGTTGATCGAGCACAATGCCTTGCTGACCTGTCTGTTTCTCCGCCTTGGCTTTCTTCGTAGCCATGGTCTTGTCGACCCAGTCGTCCGCGGTCTTCAGATCAGCAGTTCGCGTGGGAAGATCGTCGCACTCAATGTCTGCTTTTTCGCGATAAAGAAGGTTCATGTAGGCCATCGCGTCGTCATAGTCGGGACGAAGCTTGAGAGCAGTATTCAGCTGGCTGATGCCGTCTTGAACTACGTCCCAACTCTTCACTTTTAGCGCCGCGCAGACTTTTTTGTCTTTCAGCGGCTCTTCTGACTTTAGCGCCAATTTGTTGCGCGCTTCCATGCGCGGCAGGTAGCTCTGGGTCCAATCAATGACCGCTACGGAATAGTATGGTTCCGGATCGTTCGGGTCTTTTTCGATCGCCTTGCGGTAGTACGTCTTGGCGTCTTCAAACTTCTTCATTTGCAAGTAAATGTAGGCGATGCCCTTAATACAATTTACGTTGTTGGGGTCTTTATCGAGTACGGCTTTGTACGCGTCAACTGCCTGTTCGCCCATGCGGTTGTTGTCCGGGCTGTCTACACCGGGAATATATTGTTGGGCATAAGCCGTGGCCAAGTACAGGCGGGCATTTTCGAGGGTGGGATCGAGACTTACCGCCTGCTGAAAATGATCGATGGCCTGTTCGTATTTTGCATTCTTGTAAGACGCCACGCCCTTGTTCAGTTGATCACGCGCCTTCAGCTTGTCGCAACCCGCGGTGAATGCGAGCGTCAAGCAAAGTGCGATCAGCGGCCATGTCCTCGCGCTATTTTTCATTGCCTTGTAAATCTCCCTTATAAAAGTCCTCGAAAGGATAGCAGAAATGTCGTTTCGGGAACGGTAAGCGTGCTCAAATTAGAAAGCGGCCTTTCCGGGGCCGCTTCCGTACAATCGTTCACAAGTTTTCCATGCGAAAAACGCTTTAGCCGCCCGCCTCGATCTTTGCAGTGATCAGCCCAACTTTGTCCACGCCCGACGCATGAGCAATGTCGATGACGTTGGCAACATCGGCAAACGGTACATTGTCGTCGCCCTTAACGAACATAACCTTCTCGGCGCGGGTCTTGAAAATGTCGGTAAGCCGGCCGCCGAGGCTATCCCATGCCGTGTCTTCGCCGTTAATTTTCAATCCAGGAGCATTGCCTGCGCCCTTGTCGATCAGTTGCACGACGATTGTGCGGTCAGGGGTATTCTGCGGAGGTTGATTTGGCGGCGGCGGCTGCGGAACCAGCGCATCCAGCCCCTTCGGGGTGAGTGGCGTGATCACCATAAAGATGATCAGCAGAACTAATAGAACGTCGATCAGCGGCGTGACATTAATGTCTGCGCTCTGACCGCCGCCGGAACTGACTCCCATTGACATAAACTATTTCCCTTCAAATCCTGATTTCTATTGCCCGCCCGTCCCCGGGGTTGTCGTCGGCGTTCCGACTGTAGGCTTCTTTTCTTCCGTGAGCAGTCCGAGGTCATCGACGCCCGCTGCGCGCACAGCGTCAACCACTCCCACCACTGCGCCGAACTTTGCCCGTGCATCTGCTTTCACGTAAACGCGTTTGTCCATCCGGCCGGTCAAGCGGTCTTTCACTTTGCTGGTGAGGTCGTCAACTGGAGTCTTTTCGGTGCCGAAGAACACGGACCCGTCGCGCATTACGGCGACTAGCAACGCGTCTTCTTTATCTGCATCCGGCATCTTCTCTGGATTGTTGACCTTGGCCATGTCAACGCTCATACCGTGCTGCAACATGGGCGTGATGACCATGAAGATGATGAGGAGCACCAACATCACATCCACCATGGGCGTGACGTTGATATTGGAGTTGACCTTCGCGCCTTCGTTACGAACTGAAATTGCCATAAATTTCCTTAACTCTCCGCTGCTTCGCCAGCGGTCTGGCACCGTGCATTCGGTGCCATGACACGCTAACTAAATCTTCGGACCGATTCGCCTAGCGCCGAATTCCGCGCCGCTTCAGGAAATAATCGATCAGTTCGCTGGAAGAGTTGTCCATTTCCACGTCGAACGCTTCGACACGGCCCGTCAGGTAGTTGAACATCATGACGGCCGGTATGGCGACAAGCAAACCGATGGCAGTGGTTACGAGAGCTTCCGAAATACCGCCGGCGACCGCGCCCAAGCCTGTTGTCTTGCTGGTTGAAATGGCCTGGAAAGCGTTCAGAATACCCATCACCGTACCGAACAGGCCGACGAACGGCGCCGTGGAGCCGATGGTGGCGAGTCCGCCCAGACCACGCTTTAACTCCGCGTGAACGATGGCTTCGGTGCGCTCAAGAGCGCGCTTGGAGGCTTCAATGGTTTCGCCCGGAATGTCGCTGCTATCCTGGTGTGCGCGGAATTCCATGAGGCCTGCGGTGACAACCTTGGCCAGATGGCTCTTCTTATTGCGCTCGGCAACCTTGATGGCTTCGTCGATCTTGCCATCGCGCAGTGCGCCAGCCACTGCCGGAGCAAAAGCGCGTGACTGTTTGCGGGCCGCATTGAATGCCATGTAGCGGTCAATCATGACGCCGATCGACCATCCAGACATAATGAAGAGAATGATGACGACGGCGCGGGCCACCCATCCCATGTGGTGCCACAGGGAAAGCGGATCCCAACCGACTTCCTGGTCAGCCTGAAACAGCCAGGCGGCGGTAAGGTGCAGATGACTCAAACTGTTTACAGCGTGCGCTGCTACGTTAGCTACGATCATGAGATGCTTTCTCCTCCTCGGAACTTTTTTTGTTTAATCTTGCGGGCCTTGAATTTTTTCCTGCATGAATTCGCGTTGTTTCTAGCCGCCAGCCAGCGTGAAGTTGACCGTAATCTGCGTGTCGACTTCAACCGGCTCGCCGTTCAAAATGTAGGGCTTGTACCTCCATTGCTTCACTGCTTCGATAGCAGCGCCAGTCAGCATTGGGTGACCGCTAATGACCTGCAAGTTGACGATGTCGCCAGTTTTGCTGATCACTGCCTGTAGCAGTACAGAACCTTGGATGCGGGCTTGACGTGCTAAGGGTGGATACGTCGGATTTACCTTACGAATTACCAGACCCTGGGTGACGCCGGAAGACACTCGAACTCGCTGTGGAGTTGCCGCTTTGGGAACGGCGGTCGTGGTCGAGCCGATAATGCCGCCGATCACTCCGCCCATGGAGCCGCCCGGAACTCCACCCGGTACGCCGCCCATCACGCCGCTAACCGGCGGCGGAGCTGCGTCTTCTTTTACGTCCAAAATCTTCTGGGGAATCTTGGTGGGGGTCCGCAGCTGACCGTTATCCAGATTGGTCTGAATCTGTTTCACCACGTGGACTACAGCGGCTGGCGGAGGCGGCGGAGGCGGTGGCGGTGGGGGCGCGGCCAGGAACGTGACCAAATTCGCCTTGGGCAAAGCTTCCGTGAAAAGCAGCGGAATCAGCACCATGACCGCGATCAGCCCTAATTGAAACATGACCGAAATGCTGGTGGTTAATCCCCGTTTGGTTTTAAGCCGATTGCCTGATTCGATGAGACTGTCTTCAAACATATGCTTTCTCCTGCACACGCCCTACGACTGCTTAGACACCGCGCGTCTCCAGTTTGCTCCCAAACCGGGAGCACCATATTACATTTCACCGGCCCTGTCGCCAAGCTCGAACTAAACTTTTGCCTTCATTTTGTCCCGCATGACGCCCGGCTTAGATGCCAAAGAAGCCGCAGGGGTATTCTTCCCTACGCGCCAATCCTGGTAGGCGACCAAAATGGGAGCGGCAATCGCAATCGAAGAATAGGTTCCAATCAGGATTCCGATCACGAGCGCGAATGAAAATCCATGCAGAACCTCGCCGCCAAAGAGGAACAATGCAACCACAGTGAGAAATGTGAGGCCGGCGGTGAGGATCGTCCTGCTCAGGGTCTGATTGATGCTGCGATTGACGATGTCGGAGAGCTTCTCGCGCCGCATCAACTTGAGATTTTCCCGAATTCGGTCAAAAACGACGATGGTGTCGTTATTCGAGTAACCGATCAGGGTCAAGATCGCAGCGATGACCGTAAGTGAAATCGGCTTATTCATCAGTGAAAAAGCGCCGACCGTGATCAGCGTGTCGTGGAACACCGTGACCACTGCGGCCACGCCGTAAATCCATTCAAAGCGAAACGCCAGATAAACCAGCATTCCGGCGAGAGAATAAAGGACTGCCCACTTCGCCTGAGACTGGAGCTGCTTGCCGACTTGAGGTCCGACAATTTCGACCTGGTATACGCCGAAGTCCGAAAGAAAAAAGCCATCCGAAAGAGACGCGATTACCGCCGGATCAGCGACAGCCTTCAGTTCGTCCATCGAGCCTATAACGCCGCCCTTCGTCTTGTCGCGATAGTCGACGATGGCCTTGGCTACAGTTGTGTATCTCTGGGCTGCGTCGCTTCCGGCATGCAGGGGATCTTTCTCGAGAAGATAATTTTCGAGCGTAATTGAACTGGTGTTGTTGAGATCGGCCTTGCCTTGGGGAGCGTTGCTTTGCAGCGCGTTGATGATCTGGATCTTGCCTTTGTCGAGGGCGGCCTCGCTGGTTTCCTGCTCGGCCAAATCGATCAATTCTTCGTTGCGCGCGGGATCGCCGTAGCGCTGAATGCGGACGTTGTGCAGGCCGGCGCGGTCCATGGCGGCTCGGATAGCGTCGTCATTCGGCGGGTGCGAGAACTTCACGTAAACCAGCGTGCCGCCGCGGAAATCCACACCCAGCGGGATGCCATGCCAGAAGAATATTGAAAGCAGCCCAGCCACGCTGAAAATCAGCGAGAAGGCGATGAAGTACCACTTCTTGCCCAGAAAATCGATATTCGGTTCGCGAAAGAATTCCACGCTGCCACCAACCCCTTAATTTCTTTATTCGACCTAAATGCTTAATGCCTCGCCGCGCTGCTTACGGCTCAGGATCCAATCAAAGATCACGCGGGAAACGAAGACTGCCGTGAACAGGTTTGCAAACAATCCAAAGCTCAGAGTTACGGCAAATCCCTTCACCGGGCCGGTGCCGAAGATAAAGAGGATGACCGCGGAGACGATCGTCGTAACGTGCGTATCAACAATCGTCACCCAGGCATGAGCAAAACCTTGCTCTACCGCCGATGGCGGCGTCTTGCCGCTCCTTAACTCTTCTCGGATGCGCTCAAATATCAGCACGTTGGAGTCTACGCCCATGCCGACCGTCAGGATCACGCCAGCGATGCCGGGCAACGTTAGAGTCGCCCCGCTGAACCCTAAAAATCCCAACAGAATAATCAGGTTAAGGATCAGGGCGATGTCCGCGTTAATGCCGGCCGCGCGGTAATAGACCAGCATGAATATCAGGACTGCCATCATGCCGATTACTGCGGCTTGTACGCCAGCGCGAATCGAATCCGAACCCAGCGAAGGACCGACGGTGCGTTCCTCGAGATACTTAATTCCTGCGGGCAGCGCGCCGGAACTCAGAACCATAGCCAGGTCCTTGGTTTCCTGCTCGGTGAATCGGCCGCTGATTGTTCCGGTATCGGAAATCTGACTCTTGATGACCGCGACTTCTTCAACCCGGTTATCCAGAACCACAGCGAGATTGTCGCCAACGTGCTCGCCGGTGAAGCTCGCGAACTTACGTCCACCTTCGTTGGTCAGATTGAACTGAACGGATGGGGTGCCGTTTTCGTCGCGCGAAGGTTGCGCATTGCGCAAATCGCGGCCAGTGACCGCGGAAGCGCGCGAGATCAGGTACCACGCGGGACCGTCGCTCTGGCTGCCCACGCTCTTGCCGGGCATTAATTGGGTGTCGGGCGGCAAAATGCCGCCTTTATCTTGCAGCGCGGCATCCTGGCTGGGGTATGGGCCACCCAGCGATTGGCGGATCTCCAACATCGCCGTCGACTGCATGATTTCTTTCACGCGCGCCGGATCGTCAACGCCAGGAAGCTGAACCAGAATCTGATAATCGCCCAAGCCGTGCTCTTGAATCACCGGCTCGCTGACGCCCAACTGATCAATGCGGTTGCGAATGGTTTCAATGGCCTGCGCAACGGCGCGGTTCTTAAGGTCTGCCAATGACTGCGGCTTCATCGCGACCGTCCAGGTATTGTTCGCTCCCGATGCCAGGTCGTATTCGGGCAGGCGATCGCCGACAACGTTACGTAGGTCGCCAGTGGCTTCGGGCGGAATGCCCTTGAGCACAATCTTGTCGGGCGAAGCGGTTGGATCTGGCTTGCTGACTTCGTCGTAATGAATCTTGTGCGAATTCAGGTCGGCCTTCAGGCGCTCGACAGCGTTGTCAGTCTCGACATTCACGGCATCGTTCACCTGCACTTGAAGGATCAAGTGAGTGCCGCCCTTGAGGTCGAGACCAAGGTGGATGCGGTCTTGAAGCGATGCGATAAGGCCTTTGCCCGACCAATCTTTTGGAATTCCAAAAATGCCGAATAGGAAAATCAGCAAGGTGGCGGCGATGACGATTAATTTCCAGCCTAAATTCTTATTCATGACGAGATCAGTTAAAAATCAGCCTTTTCCAGAAAATCTTACTTCGTCGCTTCTTCGGGCACGGTCACGGACGCAATCGAGCCCCGGCTTACTTCAATCCGCAAATTGTCGGGGGGCACGCGCAAATGCAGAAAGTCGTCTTTCAGCGCGATAATGGTGCCGCGCATGCCGCCGGTGGTGACGACTTTGTCTCCGGTTTTCAGGTCCTGCAGCATTTGCTGCCATTTCTTCTGACGCCGCTGTTGCGGCATGATCAGAAGAAAATAAAAAATCGCGAAAATAAAGATCAGCGGAGCGAAGCCCAGCCATCCCATGGAGCCGGACGACTGCCAAACCGCAAAACTGGCAATATTCATAATCACTTGATTCACGGACTCCCGAAAAAATGAGCGTGGTCCAGCTCACTCACGTGGGTCTTCCTTACTGCCTGGCTTGTGTACCGCAGGATTCTGGCGAACTCAGGCCGGATATTCCTTCAGATACGGGCACGAACTTTCAGGCGAACTACAAAAGGCCAACCGGGGACCGGACAGGTTTCCGTTGAGACGCCCTAGGAAAAACGGACCTTGCCCCCAAGTCCAATAGAATGACGCACGGGTGCCTACTAAGTCAAGGAGGGTTTCTACTTTGGGTGGAGTCTCTTGTTGGCTGACGCGGCTGCAAAGAAATGCGTTCAAGGCGATGGCACCTGCACGTCGTCCGCGCCTGGCGAAGTCCTATCCATCGAATTCCTCAGCCGACTCATCACGCCGAGATAGTAGCTGAGATTGTGGACGGTGTTTAAGACTTGCGCCAGCAACTCGTTCGAAGCATAAAGATGCCGCAGGTACGCGCGGGAATAACGGCGGCAGACGCGGCACTCGCAGGCGGGATCGAGCGGTCCCGGATCGCCCGCGTAGCGCGCCTGCTTGATTGAGATTTTGCCTTCAGAGGTAAAAAGCAGTCCGTGACGGGCGGCGCGGGTCGGGAGCACGCAGTCCATCATGTCGACGCCGAGCTTCGCGTACTCGACGATTTCTTCCGGCGTGCCTACTCCCATGAGATAGCGCGGCTTGTCTTTCGGAAGATATTGCAAAGTGGATTCAACGACTTCGCGCGTCAGGTTGCGCGGCTCGCCGACGCTCAGGCCGCCGATGGCATATCCGGGGAAACCAATTTCGACTGTGCGTTCGGCGGATTCTTTGCGCAGAGCGAGGTCCATGCCGCCCTGGACGATGCCGAACAATGCCTGTGTAGGAGCAGGTGTCCCCACCTGCTTCGGCGAGCCCCGCTCGCCCGGACAGCCGGGGGCGGCTGTCCCCACGTGAGCGTGCCAAGGCACTTCATGTTTGTGAGCCTCGAAATGGTTCTTGCTGCGCGCGGCCCAGCGCAGCGTCAGTTCCATCGAGTCGCGCATTCGCTTCGCATCGGCCGGATACTCGGTACATTCATCGAACGCCATGATGATGTCGGCGCCGAGGCCGATCTGCGCGTCCATCGCACTCTCAGGCGTGAAAAAATGCGACGACCCGTCCAGATGCGAGCGAAATGTCACCCCTTCTTCAGTGACTTTTCTTAGTTCATTCAGGCTGAAAACCTGAAAACCGCCGGAGTCGGTCAGGATGGCGCGCGGCCACGCCATGAACTTGTGCAAGCCCCCGAGTTTGCGGACTTGCTCGACTCCGGGGCGAAGATAGAGGTGGTAAGTATTGCCGAGGAGAATCTGGGTTCCGAGGTCTTCGAGAATGTCCTGGGGCACGCCTTTTACAGATGCGAGAGTGCCCACGGGCATGAACACGGGAGTTTGAACGTCCCCATGTGACGTGACAAAATGACCGCGGCGGGCCGATCCAGAAACTGTTTTTATGTGAAACGGCAGAGACACTGTGCGATTGTAGCAATCGCGAAACTTCTACCAGGCAAGCTCGAAGCTCTCAGCGCGCACGGTTCCGCCTTCGACGATGAGCTTTCCTACAGTGACCGGAAGATTGAATCGCCTCGGTCCAGCGCTTCCCGGATTGAAGTACAACACGCCATTTTTCATTTCCTGCTTAGGCGCATGGCTATGTCCGTAGATCACAGCAGCGAATCCAGCGGCCTTCGGCTTCAGATCAAGTTGAGCAATGTCGTGCAGGATGTAGATGGACACGCCATCAGCTTCAAGAACGTCAGTTGCCGGAAGATTCTGCGCCCACCGTTCCTTGTCGATGTTTCCGCGCACTGCGGTCACAGGAGCAATCGCCTCTAACGCCGTGAGAATGCCTGGATCACCGATATCGCCGGCATGAACAATGTGCTGCGATCCGCGCAACGCAGCGAGCGCTTCTGGGCGAAGAAGTCCGTGAGTGTCCGAAATGACGCCGATGATCACTGCGATCAATCTTAGCTTCTGGGGCTTTTTTCGAGCTGCGCTCGACCGGACAGCCGAGGGCGGCTTTCCCCACATGAAGTGGTGGAGATTTACGCCTGGGCGGTTTCGAGCAACTCGTCTGCCGGTGCGGTTGCAGAGGGTTCCGTGAAGTCGGCCAGTTCCAGCCGAAGATTGCCGGCATTGGTCGAGTAGCCAAGTCCGGTTTCCAGGTCAACGATGCCGGCGCGAATAAATTTTTCGATTTCGCCGTCAAAGTGCAGCATGCCTTCGTCCCCACCGACACGCATGGCGTCGAGCAGCGTTTTGCCTTCGCCTTCGCCTCTTTCTACATACTCGCGCGTCCGCAAGGTGGATTTCAAAATTTCGATGGCGGCAATGCGTCCGCTCCCATCTTTCTTGGGAATCAATCTTTGCGACACGATGTAGCGGAAGCTCTTGGCGAGGCGGTTGCGGATGCCATCCTGTTCGGCCATGGGGAACGCGCCAATCACGCGCTCGATTGTTTTGGAAGCGTCAATGGTGTGCAGCGTGGAAAGCACAAGGTGGCCGGTTTCCGCGGCTTCGAGTGCGATTTCGATGGTCTCTTTGTCGCGCATTTCTCCGACCAAAATCACTTTTGGGGCCTGACGCAGAGCCGCCCTTAAGGCCAATGAAAAACTTGGAGTGTCGCTGTGCAATTCGCGCTGATGGATGACGCAGTTTTTGTGCGCGTGCAGGAATTCAATAGGATCTTCGATCGTAAGAATATGGTACGACTGCTGCTGGTTGATGCGGTCAATCACCGCAGCCAGCGTAGACGACTTGCCGGAGCCGGTTGGCCCCGTGACCAGAACAATCCCATTGCGCAAGCCCACGATGTTTCCCAGTTCCGCAGGTAAATTCAGCGCTGTGAAATCTGGAATTTTGCTTGGGATCACGCGCATGACCACGGCGCAGGTTCCTCGCTGCATGAAGACGTTCACACGGAAGCGGCAGACTCCTGGAAGGCTGTAGGAGACGTCGCACGATCCCAGTTCCTTCAAATTTTCGGCAGCATGCTTGTTCGATCCGATCAAATGCGCGGCGATGCTGCGTATCTCTTCGCCGGTAAGCGGACGGATGGCTCCTGCCGGCGTCAGCTTCCCGCTAATTTCCACCAGCGGCGGTTTGCCGGGTGAAAAGAAGAGGTCGCTCGCCTGATGGGACTGCTTCAGCATCGCGGTCAAAAGCGCCGGAGTGGAAATCGTTGCTGCCGGAGCCGCATTCGCAGCAGGCGCGGCGGGCGGCACACTCGTTGCGTTGGCTGTGGCGGCTGATGACATGGCAGAGCTTTCCTTTGGGCAGTTAATCGTTGTTTTTGGGGGCGTTCGCCGACTGCAAGCTGCAGACTACACGGCCCAGAACAGGCCGAAAAGATTACCTAAGGCACACAGATGCGGAAGTTGATCGTTGACGCATTGGCAGCTCTTTTAAATGTAGGGGCAGGTGAGACACCTGCCCCTACGTGGACTTACTGGAGATCAGTTGCTTGATTTTCTCCACAAAATCAGCCGACGCCATGTCCTCGGTTTTTTCTTTGCCGCGAGTGCGGACGTTGACCCTCCCAGCCTCAGCTTCCTTGTCGCCGACCACCAGAAGAAACGGGACTTTTTGCATGGCGTGTTCACGAATCTTCCCGTTCATCTTCTCGTTGCGGGCGTCCACGTCGACCCTGACTCCGACTGCTTTCAGTTCGGCAGCGACTTTGTTTGCGTATTCGACGTGACGCTCCGCTATGGGGATCATTACAGCCTGCACCGGCGATAACCATACTGGAAAAGCTCCGGCATAGTGTTCGATCAGTACGCCGAAGAAGCGCTCGATCGATCCGAATAGCGCACGGTGGACCATAAGCGGCTGCTTGCGGGTGCCGTCTTCCGCAACATATTCAAGCTCAAACCGCGCGGGCAGATTGAAATCGAATTGCACGGTTGAAAGCTGCCACAGCCGTCCGATGGCATCGACGAGCTTGACGTCAATTTTCGGCCCGTAGAATGCGGCTTCGCCGACGATGGTTTTGTAAGCAATGTCCTTGCGCTTTAGAACTTTCTCTAGCGATCCGGTGGCAAGGTTCCACTGCTCTTCACTGCCGACAAAGCTCTTGCGGTCGTTCGGGTCCCAGGTCGAGAGCTCGACTTCGTATTTGTCGAAGCCGAAGTCTTTCAGCACATCGATCGCGAACTCAACGCAATTGGAGATTTCGTCTTCGATCTGTTCGGGAGTGCAGAAGATGTGGGCATCGTCTTGAGTGAATCCGCGGACGCGCAGTAATCCGTGCATAACGCCCGAGCGTTCGTAGCGGTAGACAGTTCCCAGCTCGCCGAGGCGCACCGGCAAATCGCGATAGGACTTCAGCGAGTCCCGGTAAATCAAGATATGGCCCGGGCAATTCATGGGCTTTAGGCGGTACTCGGCGTCATCAAGCTCCATGGAGTCGAACATGTTTTGCGAGTAATAGCCTTCGTGCCCTGAGACCTGGAACAACTGTTTCCGCACGACATGCGGGGTATACACAAGGGAGTAGCCGCGCTTCAGATATTCCGCGCGCATCCAGTCTTCCATCTCTTTGCGGATGATGCCGCCCTTGGGATGCCAGAAGATCAGTCCCGGCCCGGCGAGTTCCTGAATGGAAAACAAATCCAGCTGCTGGCCAAGCGCGCGATGGTCGCGCTTCTTGGCTTCTTCCATCTGGTTCAGATAGCCGTCGAGATCCTTCTTGGAGAAAAACGAAGTGCCGTAAATGCGTTGGAGTTGCGGGTTCTTCTCATCGCCAAGCCAGTAAGCGCCGGCGATGTTGAACAGCTTGAACGCTTTGATCTTTCCGGTCGACGGAATATGCGGCCCGCGGCAAAAATCGGTGAACTTCCCGGTGCGATAAATGGAAATCTTTTCATCGGGCTTGGTGAACTGCTCGATAAAATGGCACTTCATGAAGTCGCCATCCTGCTTGAACTCGGCCAGGCCCTGATCACGGAGAAGGAACTCACGCGCATAGGGCAGGTTTTGCTGAACAAGTTCCTGCATCTTCGCCTCAAGCTTTTGCAGGTCTTCAGGAGTGAACGGAGTCGGTCGATAAAAGTCGTAGAAAAATCCGGTATCGGTGGCGGGGCCGTGACCCAGCTTGCTTTCAGGAAACAGCTCGAGCACGGCAGCAGCCAGCAGGTGGGCGGACGAATGCCGGTAAACGGCCAGCGCTTCAGGATCTTTTTCGGTCAGGATTTTCAAGTCGGTGTCTTTTTCCAGCGGACGAGTCAAATCGATGAGATCGCCGTTGCTCTTTGCGGCCAGGGCAGCATCCGCGAGTCGCGGACTGATCGACCTTGCGACATCCAACGCGGTGGTGCCGGACGGCACTTCCTTGACGCTCCCGTCGGGGAGCTTGATTTGAATTTGATCTGGCATGGGTGAGGTTGAGTTTAAAGTCTGGCGCGCTTGAGGGTCAAACCATCCGTGCGCGGGGAGAACCTAGAAAAAGGGGCATGCAGACAATGCATGCCCCTTCAATGGCTACTGAAGATTAATGCCCGACCGGCCCATCAATGCATGACTGGCTGATCGTGTTGCGGAAGGTCAGCCACTGGTTCACGGATTCCGACGGATCATAAGAGAAGTATCCGATGAACGCCAAGTCTTGAGGGTGCCAGACCACCCCGTTTAGTTTGACTTCGAAGATCGTGCTGCTGAGCGGGTCTCCTACTTCCAGCAAGCCGCCGCACGGCGAATTGTTATTGATGTAAGGATCGTCCATCCACTCGGCCACTTCGTGCGCGAGGGTGCTGATGTCGGCATCGATCTGCTGTTTCCACGGCCACAGGTAAGAAGTGTAGGTGTAGGTCTTGCCGGTCAAGGCGGAGTTTCCATAAACGTCATGATAGCCGTAGGCGCCGCCGGGAAAGACGTTGTAGGTGAGAAAAATCGTGAATGATCCCGGAGTGATTTGTGTGAACTTCGTGAAGAGCTGGGGCGTGATCTGGCCGTCAATGAAATTCTGGTCGAGGATTCCGCGCTTCGTGCCCGGGATTGGCCCAGAGATCGTCTGGCCTTCATTGGCGGGGATGGTGTACGCCTGTTCCGGCAGTACTGTGGGTTTGCCGAGCAGAACGTGGTAGTCCGGCGACACCGAAGAAATCGGCCCCCAGAAATTGCCGCGCTGAAAAGCGTCGATATATTGAGTGGAACCGAGATCGACAGTGCCAGCCGTGAAATCGACATCCTGGAAGATCGGAGAAACTTCGATCGCCTTGGTCGCCGAGGCCTTCAGGTGGTACATCGGGCCGGTGGCGTCGAAGATTGTCCCGTCGGAGAAGGTCAGCCTGAGCGGAATAATGAAAACAGGAACGGTCGTCGTTACGGATCCTTTTGACGGATCGCTTCCAACCATTACGTAAGAATAGTTGACGCCGTTGTGGGAGTAAGTTCCCGTCCAACTGGGCAGGCCGGTGCCTGATCCCGTCACATCTTCAGTGGAGAACCTGTGAGGGCGTGGGGCATCGCGAAGAATGATGGGGGCGGTTTGCGCCACGGCAGCGGCGGCAAGAACGACCGCGCAGATTAGGGTCTGGAAAGTACGCACGGGATCTCCTCCTTGGGGAGAGTGAAAGTAGAACATAACCGATGTTGCCAAACTACTGGAAGAAAGACTCCAAGAGGGGCGTTTTTCCTAACAGATTGCCCACATTGACTCGAAGCCCTACCAGCCCGATTTCTTCCCTTTGTTTTGTTCGTCCAGCCATTTCTGCAACGGAGCGAAATATTCCAACAGCGCGCCGCCGTCGATTTGGCGTTCGCCGGTCCCGGCTTCAAGAGCGTCAGGCCAAGGCTTGCTTTGGCCCATCTCCAGCATCTTGTTGAATCGCGTTCCCGCTTCTTTCGATCCGAAGAAGGTGCAGCGGTTGAGCGGACCGGTTTGTCCGGCGGCTTTGCAGAGGGCGCGGTAGAATTGAAATTCCAAAATGTGCGCGAGGAAATATCGGGTGTAAGGAACATTGGCGGCTACGTGGTATTTCGCGCCGGGATCGAAGTCCGCTTCCGTCCGATCGGTTGGGGCGGCCACGCCTTGATATTTGCGGCGCAGTTCCCACCATGACTTGTTGTAATCAGCAGGCTTGATTTCCCCGGAGAAAACTTTCCAGCGCCACTGGTCGATCATCAGTCCGAACGGAAGAAACGCCACACGGTCGAGCGCCTGTTGCAGCAGCAAGGGAATGTCGGCTTCTGGCGGTGGAATCTTGTCGAGCAATCCGACTTTCTTTAGATATTCAGGAGTGATCGCGAGTGCAATCGCATCTCCGATGGCTTCATGGAAACCGTCGTTCGCGCCGCCTTCAAACATGAATGGTTGATTCTTGTAGGCACGTTGATAAAAATTGTGTCCCAATTCGTGATGGACGGTCACGAAATCTTCATCGCGCACGAGAATGCACATCTTGATCCGAAGATCGTCCTGATTATCGATGTCCCACGCGCTGGCATGGCAAACAACATCGCGGTCAGCAGGCTTGGTAAACAGCGAACGCTCCCAGAAAGTCTTCGGCAGCGGGGCGAAGCCCATGGACGTGAAGAATCCTTCGCCGTATTTCACCATCCCTTTGGCGTCGAGGTTCTTGGCCTTCAACAATTCGGTCAGATCGTATCCCCGGCTATTTTCGGGCAGGCCGAGAATGGGGAAGATGTGGGTCCAATCTTGCGCCCAAATATTTCCGAGCAGGTGAGCGGGAATCGGTCCGTCCGGCGGAACTACGCTGGGACCATATTTCTCCACCAGCCGTGCGCGCACATACGTGTGCAGTGACAAATAAAGCGGCCGCACCTGGTTCCACAGACGCTCGAGGTCGGCGCTGAAGGCATCGGGGGGCATGTCGTAATTCGAACGCCACAGTGCGCCGGTGTCTTTGAACCCCATTTCGCGAGCGCCCTGATTTGAGAGTTCCACGAAGCGCGAGTAGCGGTCGCGCATGGGCACGCCGACTTTGTGCCAGCCTTCCCACAATTCAAGCAATTCCTTCGGATCGCGGCTGCTCGCCATCTTGGTTTCGACCGCAGAAATATCGAGGCAGTCGCCAGAGGCGGGGCAATATTTTCCCTTGCCGTAATCGGCGTCGAGCGACGTTCCAATCTTGGTCATCTCGCGGCGCAAAACCGGATCTTTCGGGGCCGGAGCGGTGAGCGACAGCCGCAGCAAGAGGAATTTGCGCTCGAGATCCGCAGGCATCTTGAGCCCTTCGAAACGCTTCGCCTGTTCGACCAGATCCGTGGTCACGGCGGTGTTTTCTTCGATCGCTGAAGAGGCCAGTGCTTCCGTGTCGTCAGTGATGAAGTTTTCCTGCACCCAGCTTGCCTGGTTTACTTTTACGGCAAGTTCGCTGAGGCGCGCTTCGGCCTTCTTCATAAATTCCTGGGCTTCGGCCACCGTGGGTTTCGACGTTTGAGCTTGCAAAAAGAGTGGCACGAACAAAAGGACGGCTATCAATCGCATGGAAAATCTCCCGCCGAGGATTATCCACTAGAAACGGGAAATTGTCAGGTGGGACGCGAGGCGCGACTATTCCGGCGACGAAGTGTAGAGCTTTTCCATGGCAGACTTCACGCGGTCTGAAACCTTATCCATGTCGCGGATCGTCAGCCCGGCGGTTGAAATGGGTGCTCCCACCCGCATTTCCAAAGGCTGCGATTTGATGTGGTACGTGTTCATGGGAAGCAGGGCGAACGTGCCGAGCAGCGCTACAGGAATCACGTCCACTTGCGCCTTGATCGCCAGAAAAAAAGCCCCGGCCATGAAAGGTTTAATCTCGCCGTCCGAAGTGCGACCGCCCTCCGGAAAAATCACGAGCGGCAAGCCGCTTTTGAGGCTCTTCAACGCAGCGCGCACACTGCCCACCGATGCAGCGGAGTTTTGCTGATCGACGCAGATTTGTCCTGACCGACGTAAATGCCAGCCAACGATCGGGTAGGCGAGCAATTCTTTTTTGAATGCGATACGAAATTGGAACGGAAGATATGTGTACAAAACCGGAATGTCTAACGCTGAAGCGTGATTGACCGCGTAGACATGGGTTCGGGTAGTGTCGATCTTGTCCAGCCCAGTTATCTTCACTGGCGATTGGATTGTCTTCATAATCAGCCACGACCACAAGCGAGCGAAATTGTGAAGGATGCGGCCTTTGTCGCCAAAGAGCGATGCGGGGATGGAAATTATTCCGAGGCCGACTGTATAAAACCAAATAAGCGGATCAAAAATCAGATAAGATCGCAGGCGGCTCCCCCAGCCGTGCTGTAGCCGGGGCGCAATCCGCCCATCTCGCTGGCGTTCGACCTCTTCCGTCAATACTCTTTCGCCGTTCAATGGCATTTAGATGCGGGAGGCGAGGATTCGCATCGCTTCCCCCACAATGTAGATGGAGCCTGTGATCACGATGATTCCATCCTTCGGCGCGATCGCGCGAGCGTGATTTAACGCATCGGCAACGCTGTCGGAATCTTGCATTTTAGTCGCAACTCTGCTTGCAGCCTCACGAATTTCTACAGGAGAAGCAGCCCTGGGATTGTCTGCCCGCGCTAAGATCGCCGCCTCGGCGAGGGGAAATAATATCTCCGCGATCTCGCCGATGGCTTTGTCGCGCATTGCCCCGAAGACAAAAATCAACGGCGGGCCGTCGTAGAACGTCGACAGCGCCGATCTTAGAGCCCACGCCCCGGCGGGATTGTGGGCAACATCCAGAACATACTCGCGCTCAGCCGCGTGAACGACCTGGAATCTTCCCGGCCAGCGAGTTTCTCGCACCCCGCGCGCAATCGATTCCGGCGAGATCTGGAAATCTTGTTTGCTGAGTTGCTCAGTGGCTGCAATAGCCAGCGCAACGTTGCGCAGTTGATGTCGCCCAACCAGCGGAGTTTCTACCACGATCTCTTTTCCCATCACCTGCAATGGATATCGTGAGATCGCCCGCCCCGATTCGTCACGCGCTGCGAACGACGGACTCGCGGGAGAGACGGGCGGCACGAAAGGGACCGCGCTGATGCCGGTAGCTTCGTGCGCAATGATCGCTTTGCCGATTACGTCATTCGCTTCAGGTTGCTGGGGCAAAGTCACGACCACACCGCGATTCCGGATGATCCCCGCTTTTTCTGCCGCGATATCAGCCACCGTGTTCCCCAAAAATTGCTGGTGATCGAGCGAGATATCGGTGATGACGCTTAGTATCGGCTCGACCACGTTGGTGGCGTCGAGTCGGCCGCCCATCCCCACCTCGAGGACTGCGATCGCGATATTGTTTTTCGCGAAATGCTCGAAAGCGATGGCAGTCATCATTTCGAAAAAGCTGGGATGCCAGGGAAGTTCGCCGGCAGCGACCAATTTTTCCGCCGCGCGGTCGACGGCGTCATGCAAGCGGACGAACTCGTCATCGCCAATCTCGTGTCCGTCGATTCGGATGCGCTCGTTGATCCGCATCAGGTGCGGCGAAGTGTACAGGCCGGTGCTGGTCCCTGAAGCCTGAAGGATGGACGCCAGCGTGGCCGCAGTCGAACCTTTGCCGTTGGTTCCCGCGATCAGAACGGAAGGAAATCGCCGTTCGGGATGGTCGAGCGCAGAAAGAAGCGAGCGCATGTGCGCCAGATCGAATTTGTGCGAGGGCGTTTGGGCCAGCTCGTGGCCCAGCGCGTACATGCTACTGACGGCGGTCTCGTAGGTGGTAGGCACAGCAGGATTCAGGTTAACAGCCCAATCGAGGCATTCGTAGCCGCTTGCGTCGGAGAGCCTGGATGGGGTAGCGAGGTGCGAAGTGGAGGACTCGAACGGATTACGCCGCGTTCTTGACCATAAACTGCAAAGCCCTGGAAATGTACGGCTTCAAGTCCCTGCGCGAAACCACGGCATCGAGCATTCCATGTTCCAGAAGAAATTCGCTGCGCTGGAAACCGGCTGGCAGCTTTTGCCGGATGGTCTGCTCGATCACGCGCGGTCCGGCGAAGCCGATGAGGGCGCCGGGTTCGGCAATGTTCAAGTCGCCAAGCATGGCGAACGAAGCAGTAACTCCGCCGGTGGTGGGGTCGGTTAAGACTGAAATGTAAGGGACTTTGGCTTCGTCGAGTTGAGCCAGCGCGGCGGAAATCTTCGCCAGCTGCATGAGGCTGATCACGCCTTCCATCATGCGAGCGCCGCCCGATGCCGATACTATGATCAATGGCGTGCGCTGAGCCTTCGCCATCTCTATGGCGCGCGCGATTTCTTCTCCCACCACCGCGCCCATGCTGCCGCCGATGAATGGGTACTCCATCGAACTGATCATGACGACACGCCCGTCCAGCTTGCCTTTCGCATTGATGACCGCGTCATTCAATCCCGTATCGGCCTGGGCCTTTCGCAGCCGGGACGAATAGGCCTTCAAGTCCACGAACTTCAGCGGATCGGTAGAAACCAGGTTCGCGTCAAAGGTCTCGTATTGCCCATCGTCGAAAAGCTGGGCAAGGCGGGTGCGCGCATCCACACGGAAATGCTGGTCGCATTTGGGGCAGACATTAAAGTTCTCTTCCAGGTCTTTTTTCCAGATGATCTGCCGGCACCCGTCGCACTTTACCCACAAGCCTTCGGTACGCACGTTTTTTTCCCCGGAAGTGTCCAGTTCACCGGATTGTCTTTTGAACCAAGTCATAAAGTCATCTGAAGTTTAGCCATTTTGCCACCCAATCAACAGCGCATTTCTGCTTTCGCTACGGGTCTATCGCTCGGGAGACCCTTCGCGCCGCCTGTAGAGCGGCTGCGCTCAGGATGACGCCGGAGTTATAAATTTAAAATTACAAAATCGGCAAATTACAAATCGCCGCGTTCTTCTAATATTCTATGCCGCGTTGGGCCATTACGCCCTTTTCATAGGCATGTTTAACCTGCCGCATTTCCGTCACCGTATCGGCGATTTCGACGATTGTCGGGTGCGCATTCCGTCCCGTCAAGATGACATGCACCATCTCCGGCTTCTTTTTCAGCCTTTCGGAGACTTTTGCCGGGTCGAGCATGCCGTAGCTGATCGCGTAATTGATCTCGTCGAGCACGACTAAATCCCAACTCCCTGACTGGATTGCAGTGTCGGCCTCTGCCCAGGCTTCTTCCACCATGCGAACATCTTCCGGATCGGGCTTCTCAGTGCCGACTTTCACAAATCCGCGGCCCATCTGCTTCATGACAAAGCTGTCGCCGAAGGCTTTGACAGCATCGAGTTCGCCGTAATGCCACGAGCCCTTCAGAAACTGGAGCATCAGGACTTTCATTCCCTGGCCGACGGCGCGCAAGGCCGTCCCCATGGCGGCGGTGGTCTTACCTTTGCCCGGACCGGTGTTCACGATAATCAGACCGCGGCGGACGTCGGACATAGTAGTGAAACAGGACGGCAAACGCGAACTGTGATTGTACCCGCTTTCAGGAGCACGATGGGCGCGAGACTCAGGCGGCAGAAAACTCGCGAAGCTCGGTGGCCTACCCCTGCAGATTAGACAGCCTATGAGGCTTACGGCATTTCAATGACTTGGCGCGACCCCGACCCATTGTCGCGATCGGAGCGTTCTTCGTCGCCTAGTAAAGGCGCGGCAATGCGCAGGGCTTCGACTTCTTTTCTTACCCGGACTATTTCCTGTTCTTTGTACTCGATCAGCTCAGTAATATTTTTCATGATGTTTTTGAACTATAACGCCGACGATTGGATTTTGCGGCCAATCGGAAGTACAACCTGTTCTCCACCAGAATTGCCTAGTGGCCTGTGTGATAAGGATGCCCTTTAAGAATGGTAAATGCACGATAAAGTTGCTCGAGAAGAACCACACGGGCCAACTCGTGCGCCATGGTCATCTCTCCTAATGAAAGCACGAGGGTTGCAGATTGAAGCACCTCCGCGGAAAAGCCGTCCGCTGCGCCCACAGCAAACAGTAATGGCAGCGAAGCGGTGGATTGGTATTCCTCAATATACTGGGCCAACGCTTCGGAAGTCATTTGCCGGCCGCGGCTGTCCAAAAGAACCAGCGTGTGCCTCGGGCGGGCATCGCGATGAGCGAGTCTGGCCAGTGCCGACTCATCTTTCAGGGATAGTCCCTCAAAGTCGACATACCGTCGCAACCGTTTGCAGTATTCATCGGTGAGCGATTGAATGGCAGAATCTCTTGTTTTGCCGATCCAGCCGACCTTGAGTTTCACGGTTAGGCCGTTCGTAGCGACGCGGACTTCTTTTTCGCCCGCTTTTTCGGGGCAGTTGCCGGCTTTGGGGCCGCCTTCTTGCGGGCAGTCAGCTGGGCAGCCTCAAGCTTTTTTGCTGATTTCCACAATCTCTCCAGATCGTAAAACTTGCGGGATTTCTCGGCGAAAACGTGGACCACGAAGTCCACATAATCCAACAAGATCCATTCCGCCTGCTTGTAGCCTTCAATCTGATGGGCGTACAGTCCCAGTTTCTTCTTGAGCCGGAGTTCGACTTCGTCAGAAATCGCCCGCACTTGCCGGGGGTTGGTGCCGCTGCAAACCACAAAATAGTCGGTGAAGGCCCCGGAATTCTTGTCCATCTCAAGAATCGTGAGTTCTTCGGCCTTCTTTTCCTGGCAGGCCTGGACAGCTTCCACGATCTGCTGCTTCAAAGTGCTTTTCTTCATACGTTGAATTTGATTGTATCTGAGCGGTCGCGTACACCTCGAAACCTACCTCAGGTAGAGTCCGCGCTTGCGGATGTACTCGGCGATGCCAGGATCGACCAACTTCCCAATCGAGCGCTTCTCCACCAGGGCCTGACGCACAGCCGTGGCCGATGCTTTCTCGCGCACGTTATCCAGCAAATGAACGGTTACGTGAGGAAGAACCAGCTTGCCCGTTGCCGAGTGTTTGGCGAAGGGCTTGATAGCAGCGGCAGAAGGCCGCAGCTTTTCCGGCAACGAGTTGGCAACGTCCGCCAGTGAATAGCCCGGTCGGCTGGCAACGATGAAAGTACATTCCTTAAATAGAGACTCTGGCTCTCTCCAGGTTGCGATTCCTTTGAAAGCGTCGATACCCATCAACAAGAAAAGAGAGTCGCTCTTTTTTAAGGTTTTCTTCAGTCGCCGGACGGTATCAATGGTGAAGTTCTCGGCAACTTTCGGTTCTGGCGCCTCCAGGGACGACGGGATGAAGCTTCGATCGCCGGAAGTAGCGAGCGCGACCATCGCGTAGCGGTCGTAATAGGACGCGAGCGTCTTGCCCTGTTTGTGGGGAGGGATATTCGCGGGAACGAAATATATGCGATGCAGCCCGCAACCATCCATAGCCGCATTGGCTAACGCGAGATGACCACAGTGAATGGGATCGAAGCTTCCGCCGAATAGACCTATATTCATCGTCGAGTTGGGCACGCCCGCGCGAAAACGGACATAAAACGCATTGGCCTTTCGCCGAATAAATTCATAAGTTGCTTGTCAAGCTTCACATGTACCAACGTTACTCGCGGCAGTTCCTTACTGGGATTATTCTCAAAATGGTATGCGACTGAAGCTCCCCCACCTTCTTCGCGCCGGTTCCATCGCTCCGGCCCGAGCCCCAATCCTTCGTTATGGCGTAGCCATTCTTAGCATCATTCTCGCCGTAATTCCCGCTTTTTTGTTGTCAAATCTCGTGGAAAGCCGGCTTTTAGTGTTTTCCGTCGCCATCATGGTCAGCGCCTGGTACGGCGGATGGAAGCCGGGCCTCGTTGCCACATCCTTCGCGCTAACTGTCAGCGCGTATTTCATGTTGAGCGGCGCTCAAACCCACGCCGATTATCGCAAAGCCATCATACATCTGGTTTTATTCGGAATTCTCGCGGCCCTGATTTGCTCGTTCAACGGAGCGTTGCGGTCGGCGCAGGAAGCCTTGCGTCGGTCTGAGGTCAACTTCCGTTCGCTGGTCACCAACGCACCCTATGGAATCTGTCGCTGTAATTCGGCGGGAATTCTGCTCGACGCCAACCCTGCTTTGGTAAACATGCTCGGCTATTCCTCGGCCGCCGAATTGACAGGACGAAACCTCGCCAATCTCTACGCCGACCCGCAGCACTGGTTTGCGGTGGCTGACCATTTTCGGTCACGGCAGGAATTCAATGGGATGGCCGCCGACTGGACGCGCAAAGATCGGACCCTGATCAGCGTCCGTCTCTCCGGCAGGTCGATCAACGGAGAACGTCACGCTTTGTTCTACGAGCTGTTTGCGGAAGACGTAACCGCGCATCGCGCTCTGGAACAGCAGCTTCGCCAGGCCCAAAAGATGGAAGCAGTCGGCCGGTTGGCTGGCGGCATCGCGCACGATTTCAACAACTTGCTGATGGTGATCTCGGGTTATTGCGAATTCCTGCTCGATCGCGTCGGAGATCAGGCTGAGCTACGTGGTCCGGCAAAAGAGATTGCCGATGCCGCCGGGCGCGCCACTTCGCTCACACGACAGCTTCTCGCCTTTAGCCGCAAGCAGATTCTTGCCCCAAAGGTCCTCGATTTGAACGGCGTAATCACCGAGAACCTGAAAATGCTCACCCGATTGATCGGAGAAGACATCGACCTGCTGATGGTTCCCGATGCCACACTCGGTTCAGTGAAAGCCGATCCTGGACAAATCGAGCAAGTCATCATGAACCTAGCGGTGAATGCGCGCGATGCCATGCCACGCGGAGGACGGTTAAGTATTGAGACTTCCAACGCGACTCTCGATGCCGACTACGCGAAGTTTCACGCCGCAGTTTCTCCCGGAGAGTATGTATTGCTCACCATCAGCGATACCGGCATCGGCATGGATGCGGAAACGCAAAGCCATATCTTCGAGCCATTCTTTTCCACCAAAGGACACAAGGGCACCGGGCTTGGGCTTTCCACCGTCTACGGCATTATCAAACAAAGCGGCGGCTACATCTGGGTTTACAGCGAGATTGGCAAAGGCACGTCGTTCAAGATTTATCTTCCCCGCGTCAGCGAAACCGGCGAAACCATTGACGTTCAGCCAGCTGAAACCATCCAGCCGGAAAAAGGCCATGAAACGATTCTCGTGGTGGAAGACGAAGCCAATCTTCGCAGGCTGGCCCGCGTTTACCTGGAAAAGCAAGGTTACAGGGTGCTCGAAGCGGCCGACGGTGCAGCGGCGATCACTATTTCAAGTTCTTACCCCGGCCCCATTCATTTGCTTCTCAGCGACGTCATTATGCCGGGAATGAACGGCCGCGAGCTGGCGCAACGGCTCACTGCATTGCGTCCGGAAACCCGGGTCTTGTTCATGTCCGGCTACACGGAAAACGTGGTTGGCCAAAACGGCACGCTGGACGATGGCGTCACGTTGTTGCCGAAACCATTCTCGTTGCCGGCATTGCGATCAAAAGTTCGGGAGATGTTGTCGGCTCCGACTCAGCAGGAGGTTGCCATGGCTGCACAATCCACAAATCAAGCCCAAGGACGCGCAAAAGTGAAATTGTCTCCGTTCCGAGCCCAGCGATTCCAGTTGAACTTGCCACTCAAGTATCGCCAGATTGGAAAAAACGACTGGCGCGACGGCATCACCGAAAACATCAGCCGGTCCGGACTCCTGTTCCAGGCTGAGGAGTCTCTGGAACCGACCGTCCAGGTGGAAATCAACTTGGTGTTGCCACCCGAAATCGCAGGCCTGTCAGCCGCAGAGGTCGTGTGCCGCGGGGAAGTAGTTCGGGCGGTTCAGGGAAAGAATCGCGGAGTCGGGCCGGCACTCGCAGCGAAGATACTGCAATACCACTTTCAGCATGGCGCGCTGATTCCGGAAGCGTAACCAACCAACAGGGCAAAAATTTTTAATCAGACGAAGATTCGGGTTGAATTTGACGTTTGGCGTCGTCCACTTTATCCGCCATGGCGAACTTCAGCCCTTCGACCCCGGTTCCCGCGACCGCCGAAATTTCGTGGAAGTCCAGCTTCTTGCGCTTGGCGTAGCGCTTCAGTTTTGCCAGCTTTTCCTTGTTGGCAACGTCGATCTTCGTCGCAACCAGAATCATTGGTTTTTCTTCCAGCGCTGCGCCGAAGTTCTTGAGTTCATTCAGGATCACCTCAAAATCTTCTACAGGATTCGGCCGTCCGCTGGAATCCGAAACGTCGACGAGATGCACCAGCAGACGCGTGCGTTCGATGTGCTTTAAAAATTGCGTTCCGAGGCCAGCGCCTTCATGCGCGCCTTCGATCAGGCCGGGTATGTCGGCAACCACGAAGCTGCGTCCATCTTTCGTGTCTCCCACAGTGACCACACCCAGATTGGGTTGCAGCGTGGTGAACGGATAATCGGCAATCTTGGGCCGAGCCGCGGAAATGCGCGAGATCAGCGTGGACTTGCCTGCATTGGGATATCCAACCAATCCGACATCAGCGAGCAGTTTCAGTTCAAGCCGTAGTGTGCGTTCTTCCCCCAGTCGTCCGTCTTCGTGCTCGCGCGGCGCTTGATGCGTAGAAGTTGCGAATTGCGCATTTCCGCGCCCGCCGCGTCCACCTTTGGCGATGACGATGCGCTCGTCTCTCTCGGAAAAGTCGTGCAACGGGTCGCCGGTCTCTTCGTCCAGAACCAGCGTACCGATCGGCACTTTGAGAACGATGTCTTTCCCCTGCTTTCCTGTGCAATTCGATCCCATTCCGTGCTGGCCGCGCTGCGCTTTATATTCAGGATTGAAGCGAAAGTGAACGAGCGTGTTGTGGCTCTCACTCGCTTCCATGATGACGTCGCCACCATTGCCCCCGTCGCCGCCCGACGGACCGCCATGCGGTTCGAACGCCTCCCGCCGGAATGCCACGCAGCCGTTGCCGCCGTCGCCAGCCTTGATTCGAATTTTGGCTTCATCGATAAACATATTGCTCAGTCGGTGGTCGTCAGGCGCTGGTCATTCGCCGGACCGGTTATCCCTTCAACAAAAAAGCCCCGGCCCTGAGGCGAGGCTTTTTCAAATCTTACGCGGACAAGGATTGTCCGCGCCACACGGACAACTTACTTCGCTTCGGCGGGCTCCACCATTACATACTTGCCCATCTGTCCGCGGTCTCTAAAACGGATCACGCCTGTAATCTTCGCGAACAGCGTGTCGTCCTTGCCTCGGCCGACGTTGAGTCCGGGCTTTACCCGCGTGCCGCGCTGCCGGACGATGATCGTTCCTCCCGGAACCAGCTGTCCGCCAAATGCCTTGAACCCGAGCCGCTGCGCGTTGGAATCGCGCCCGTTTCGTGATGTGCCCTGACCTTTTTTATGTGCCATGATGCCTTCCTCTCAACTTTGTGTCTCTGAAATTTCTGTCATCCCGAGCGAAGTCGAGGGACCTTGCGTTCTATTTCTTCTTGGTCGCCTTTTTCGGAGCTGACTTCTTCGCCGCAGTCTTTCTCGGCGCCACATCTTTGCGGGCCTCGTTGGTCGCGCGCGAAGCCGATGCTTTCATGCGTGGCCCAGTCTTATTCTCAGCTTCAGCTTCGGCCTTCTTCGACTTCACGGCTTTTTTCGGAAGTTCGGGAGCGCTGAATTTCTGTCCGTTGAACCCGATTTCGGTGATGCGGACGGCCGTGTAGTTCTGGCGGTGTCCGCGCAGCTTCTTATATTGCTTCTTGCGCTTGTAGTGGAAGACCAGAATCTTAGCAGCGCGGCCCTGTTCAACTACTTCGCCGAATACGTGCGCGCCCGACTTGGGAACGCCAATTTCGCCGTCGCCACCGGACACGGCCAGCACATCGCCAAACTCGATCTTGCCATCTTTATCGGCTTGCGTTTCCAGCCGAACAATGTCTCCGGGCGCCACCCGGTACTGTTTGCCACCGGCGCGGATGACCGCGTACATACCCATGCCTCCACCAAAAATTCGTCCCCGCGCGCACTTGCGCGCTCATGGAACGCTCACTCATTGCTGTGCTTGCTGCTTCCGCGTCGCAGCTTCTAAGGCAACGAAAGCGGGCGGCTCCAGAACGGAACCGCAGGTACCGGCAAACTCCACTATTCTAACGTGCGCTTCGGAAACGCGTCAAACGTTGATCGCTTAGGATGCTCTCAAAGTGGCTAGACATCACTCAGTGCCACATGGTGACCGCGCCATAACAGGGCGCGCCTGAACAAAAGAATGCAGCGCCGATTTTCTGGCCTGCGAGATAGATGTGTCCGTTAACCACCGTGGGCACAGTAAATTTCACCGCGCCTGGGCCGTTTCTTTTGTCCACGAAGCTGGTGAGGTTGACCTTGCCATGGACATCAGGCTCGGCAGCATAGGCATACAGATCGGCGCGTCCCGCCGAAATCCTCTGGTTGTTTGAGCCGAGACGCTGATAATCTCCGTTATCGACAACCCACAAAATGGCATCCAGGTAAGACGCCGGGCCGCCTGCCTGATTCCAGGTAATAACCGGGCTTGCGCCGGGATAAGTGATCGTTGTGCCAGCAACCCCTTGCCACTCTCCAAGTCCGAACGGCGTGGTAACAAACTGGCCGGTAGTGTGCGTAGCGTCCATTTGGAAGGCGCGGATGGCAGTGTCCTGCACCCCGACCACGTAAAACAGATTGCCGTGGATCGCGTCCGGCCCTGCCCAGAATGCCGAGCTGCCCCGAAGACCGAAATCGCGGGCGCCCCCGCAGCAATTGGCAGGCAAGTAAGCCGCGCCGAAACATTGCACTGCAGAGTTAGGTCCGCTTGTGCTGCACGCTGTCAGCGACGGGTTCGAAGGATCGGAACCTTTATTGGTCGCCATTGCGAGCGGCGAGTTCACGTACACGACGCCCTCTTTGCCGCCCGCCAGCACAACAAAATTCTCCGGAGTCTGGTTGTAACTCAAAGTGATTCCGCTGGGTCGAGCCAGAATAACGCCGCCCGAACCTAAGTCCACGTCGCTTGGCACACAGACGGTTCCGCTTTCCGGAGCCGGAAGCGCTAATGCTCCCATCGCCGGGCAATTGGCGCCGCTGCCGTTGGTCAGAATTTTCCATCCATTGGGCGTGTAGAAGCCTGCCAGATTGAGACCATCGCCGGCGAGGTCGCGAAAGCGAAGAACGCTTTGCCCGAATCGAGTCTTGCCGTCGAATCCGCCGGTTCCGCTAGCAAGGAATGCGTCATACGTTGGCAACGCTCCAACATCGTCGACGGCCGGAGCGGCACCCGCCATCCAGATTCCGCCCTTATTGGGTTGGGCAGACTCATCGTTGAGTACAGCCAAAGCCGTAACCGACGCATTCGGGGCCGTCCCCTGAAGGCTGAAAAGGCCAATGATTCCGTTATAAGTTCCTGCGTCGCAGTGCGATCCCCATGTCACCATCAATACCGGGTTGTTGCTCGCATCATGGGTGAGGGCCAGCCCTGCTCGCTGGTTTTGGCTCGCGGCCTGAAACGCCGCGCCCATGCCCTGAAACGCAGAACCGATATCCAAGGCCGCTCCCACCGGACTGCCGGTTGTCACATCCAGCGCGTTAAGCCGCTGCGAGATGTGCGCCACTTGCTGTGAATCGACGTAATAGTGTTTTGAAACCACATACATAATCGGGTTCGGCGAAGTCGACGTGATCGTTGTATCGATGACCGGAGTTCCAGTAATCCCAACCTCGGGAGTTATGTTCGCGCAAGCAACCGGCAGCTTAGAATCGGGAACTGCGGTCTCGCCCACGCTGATGTTGTTCAGGTTTGCAATCCACAGGGGAGCGCCGGTGAAGTTCGCTTCGTCCAATGCGTAGACGTAATTTTCCTGCGTGGCCAGGTAGAGCACGTTTCTGGACGTTCCTCCGATGCTGATGCCAGAAAGATAGAGCGGCTGCGCGTAAACCACGCCCAGCAGGTCTGAGCGCGAGCTTGCTGTCAACGTCTTGATGGTGGTCGCTTTAAGAATCGATTCGTTCGGATTCACGTTGTCGCGAGAATTGTCGTAGGCCTGCGTGGTCACGCAGCCCTGGCTGCAAAGCTGACCGGCGGCGGGCGCCACGACCATCAAAAGGGACAAAGCTAAGGCGCAAAGCGTGATGCGATGAGTGTTCTTCACGAGCATTCCTCGACGGCGCCCAGGGGGGTAAGCGGCCAGAATTTACTGCGGACAGAATCTGCGGTCAGGGCCATCGTCCGCCGCGCGACAAACATAAGTCGGGCGGCTGACTCAATGACCTCAACATGATGGCCCGCGGACGGCGGCCTGTCAACCCAGATTCGCCAAGTCTGACGGAGTGCAGAGCTGGTGACTCTCATTAACGGAAGCTTCTCCATCCTTCCGCTTGACAGTGCCGAAGCATCGGCATAGTCTGCCGCCCTGTGGTTAATCGAGGTTGCTCGTTAACGGAGGGACAATGATTTACGCAATTGTGGTTGGTTTGATTGCCGGATGGGCGGCTGGCCAAATTATGAAGGGCGGCGGCTACGGAATGATTGTCGACATCATTCTGGGCATTTTGGGCGGCATTCTCGGCAGCTGGCTTTTGGGAGTGCTTGGATTCGCCACGTCCGGCGGGCTGATCGCGAACATCTTGGTCGCGATCGTCGGAGCCGTTATTCTGGTGGCGATCACTCGCGCCATCAAACGGGCCTGAAGCCGACTTTACTTTATAGCTGCGCGCAGCCGTTTTTCCAAAGCGTCGACTTCATCGCTCAGACCTCTGGGAAGGCGGCTGCCGAATTTTTTGAAGTATTCGCGAATGCGCGGAGTTTCTTCCAGCCATCCGTCCACATCGACACTCAATAATTTTTCCAGGTTCGCCGGCGGGATTCCCAGGCCTTCAGTGTTGAGTCCGCCCGCAGCTGGCAAGTATCCGATTGGGGTTTCGACGGCTGACGCTTCACCGTCGCAGCGCCGGAACACCCATTCGAGTACGCGGCTATTTTCTCCGTAACCCGGCCACAAAAATTTCCCTTTGTCATCTTGACGGAACCAGTTCACATAGAAAATTTTCGGCAGCTTGGCGTTGGCACGCTCGCCGATCTTCAGCCAGTGCGCGAAATAGTCGCCCATGTTGTATCCGCAGAAGGGAAGCATAGCCATCGGATCGCGCCGCAATTCGCCGACTTTGCCGGCGGCGGCGGCAGTGGTTTCGCTGCTCGCAGTCGCGCCGAGAAAGGTTCCGTGCTGCCAACTGTATGATTGCGTGACCAGGGGAACGACGCCGCCGCGGCGTCCGCCAAACAAAATGGCATCGATGGGAACGCCTTTCGGGTCTTCCCACTCGGAAGCGATTGAGGGGCATTGCTTCGCGGGGACGGTGAAACGCGCATTCGGGTGCGCCGCTTTTCGGCCGGAATCCGGCGTCCACTGGCGGCGCAGCCAGTCAGTCAGTTCCGCCGGTTTGGAATCCGTCATCCCTTCCCACCAGACATCACCCTCGGGAGTCATGGCGCAGTTTGTGAAAATCGAATTGCTGGATGCGGTCAGCATCGCATTCCGGTTCGACTTCATCCCGGTACCGGGCGCTACCCCGAAAAATCCATACTCAGGGTTGATCGCGTAAAGCCGCCCGTCAGCGCCGAATTTCATCCAGGCAATATCGTCGCCAATCGTCTCCACCTTCCATCCGGGAATGGTGGGAATCATCATCGAGAGATTGGTTTTTCCGCAGGCCGAGGGGAAAGCTCCGGCAATATATTTCACACGCGCTTTCGGGCTGGTCATCTTCAGGATGAGCATGTGCTCAGCCATCCAACCCTCGTCGCGGGCCTGGACTGACGCTATGCGAAGCGCATGGCATTTCTTGCCCAGCAGAGCGTTCCCGCCGTAGCCCGATCCGTAGGACCAAATCTCGCGCGATTCAGGGAAGTGCGCAATGTATTTGTGCTCCGGATTACAAGGCCAGGGAATATCGCGGTCAGTTGGCCCCATAGGCATGCCCAGTGAATGGATGGCACGAACGAACTCGCCATCGTTGCCGAGAACTGCCAGCACCGGTTCTCCGACTCGCGCCATAATGTGCATGCTGGCCACTACATAAGGCGAATCAGTGATCTCGACTCCAATTTTGGCGATGGGCGAACCAATCGGTCCCATGCTGTAGGGGATCACGTACATCGTACGGCCCAGCATGGAGCCTTCATAAAACCCCCGCAGCTTGGCCTTCATTTTCGCCGGGTCTTCCCAGTTGTTCGTGGGGCCGGCTTCGTCTTTGGTCGCGGCGCAGATAAATGTACGATCTTCGACCCGCGCTACATCAGCCGGGCTTGACCGGACCAGAATGCTGTTCGGGCGCTTGTCTTCCGCCAGCGGAATTGCCGTGCCCGACAACACCATCTGGCGCAGCATGGCCTGATACTCCGCCGCGGAGCCGTCGCACCACTTCACCTGGTCGGGGCGGCACATTTGTCGCACTTCTTCCACCCATTCGGCGAGTTTGCGGTGCTTCGGTTGGCTGGCGGCGCTGTCGACCTCGATGGTCAGGCTGGACATAAGTTTCCCCGTTCGTAAGAAGGTTGGCCTCGATAGAGAATTAGATTCCACAGAGCGTGAATCAAACCTGAATCTCCATAGCGATGCCGCGACCGAGGTGCCAGGCCGCTTGGAAGCAATCTACTATTGTCCCTCTTTCTGAGGATTCTTCCAAGAGGGATGATCAGAGTCTGTCAAAGCCTACTTCTTCCGGCGTTTCCGGCCTTGCTTTTCCTTCTTTTTCTGAGGTTTCGGCTCGCGCTTGGCCGTCTGCTGTTCCCAAACCGCAAACTGAATCTTCTTTTCGACGGGATCGATCCGGTCAACCAGCACGTGAATCTTCTGCCCAAGTTGATAAGTTTTTCGGGTTCGCTGCCCAATGATTTCGCGCGTGGTTTCGTGGAAGGTGTAGTAATCGTCGGTCAGACTTGCCAATGGAACCAGGCCTTCGACGAAAAGGTCGGTAAGTTCTACGAAGAAACCGAACTTGGTCACGCTGATGATGAGCCCGTCGAAATCTTCTCCGACTTTACTTTCCATGAACTTGGCTTTTTTCCATTCCATCAGGTCGCGTTCGGCTTCGTCGGCGCGGCGTTCCGACAGGCTGCAATCTTCGGCGATGACGCGAAGTTCGGCGGAAGAAATCGGCCCGCTGAGAGCAGAGGCGATCCCATGCTCGCGGCGTTTCGACCAGGGCGAGGAACGGCCGGCTTCGTCGTCGACAGGAGCTTGGTTTTGAGCTAAAACCTCTTTCAATATCCGGTGAACAATTAAATCCGGATAGCGCCGAATCGGCGACGTGAAATGCGTGTAGCTGGTCGCAGCGAGCGCGAAGTGTCCAACGTTCTCTTCTGAATATCGGGCCTGCTTCAATGAGCGCAGCATTAAGTAGGAAACGATTCGCTCTTCTGGCTTGCCCGCAATTTTTGCGGCAAGCTTTTGATACATGCGCGGGGTGATGTGAATGTCTTTTGGAATTTCAATGGCGGGCGCGCGTTTGCCGGTGCCGTAGCGGGCCCGGCGATCGGATTTGAATTGCATCCGCTGAATCGGCAGAGCGCCAACCCCGAGAGAATATCCGAACGCAGCCGCCAGAACCTCGAAATCATAGACGCGTTTCGCGTCGGGCTTCTCGTGAATGCGATAGAGCGAAGCGATGTGGCGGGACTCGAGATAGGAAGCGACACACTCGTTCGCCGCCAGCATGAATTCTTCGATCAGGCGATGAGCGATGTTGCGTTCCGAGCGGGACACGCCCTTCATCAATCCGTTCTCGTCGAATTCGATTACTGGC
This sequence comes from Terriglobia bacterium, assembly GCA_963771505.1. Lineage (GTDB taxonomy): Bacteria > Acidobacteriota > Terriglobia > Terriglobales > Acidobacteriaceae > JAJPHW01. The sequence continues at coordinate 812,092 of CAVYTO010000001.1, read as the reverse complement.
TCGGGAAGGTCAAAATCAATCGAGCCGCGCTTCTCCCGCTTGTGACGAAGAATGAGCGCGAGTTCCCTCATGTGCTCAAATCCGTCGAGCAGTGGCGCGTAGCGTTTTTGCAAATTCGCGTCGCCCTCCAGCACTGCGTTGACGTCTGTGTAGGTCATGCGCTCCGCCGAGCGGATGATTCCCTGATGAAGGCTGCTGCTTAAGATTTCTCCCTCAGGACCGATTTCCATCAGGCAGGACATAACCAGACGGTCCACCTGTGGTCGCAGGCTGCAAATATCGGTGGAAAGTTCTAACGGCAGCATGGGCACCGCGCGATCGGGAAAGTAAACGCTGGTGCCGCGCAGTCGCGCCTCAGTGTCCAACGAGGATCCGGGCGTCACATAATGCGCCACGTCGGCAATATGGACTTGTAGCTCGAAGTTGCCGTTGGCGAGCTTGTTTACCAACACTGCGTCGTCGAAGTCGCGCGCAGTTTCGCCGTCGATTGTGACTACTGGGAGATGGCGAAAATCTCGCCGGCCTTCGATCTCGGCGGACGAAATGACCGCGGGAACTGACTGCGCTTCGTCGATGACAGCGGCCGGGAACCGATGTGGCAGATGAAACTTGCGGATGACGATCTCTACATCCACGCCGAAATCATCCGGCTTGCCGAGAACTTCGACGACACGACCGCGCGCGGCCTGGGTGGTGCTGGGCCAATCGGTGACTTCCACGTCTACAACTGTGCCTTCAAGGTTAAAACTCCCGGTTCCCGCAGACGCTTCGTTTCCCAGCACTCGATGAACGCTGCGCGGTTGCGATGAGCTCGACGCGGAGGCCGATTCAACAACTTCCATCCCCGGCGGAATGACGATCTCTTGCGATAGCTTTGCGTCCATTGGACTGACGTAGTTGCGCCGGTCGCCGTAATGGAAAATACCAACCACAGTCGTGTGCGTGCGGAAAGTTGTGCGAACGATGCGGCCTTCGGCCTTTCCGTCAGGGCGAATCGTGCCCAGCTCTACCAGCACGCGATCTCCATGCATGGCCGAGCCGACCGCCGGCGGCGGAATGAAAATATCACCGCTGAGCCGGGACTTCAGTTTTTCATCGAGAGAACTTTGATCAGGAATGACGAAGCCAAAACCGTCGCGATGCATGGAAAGTTTTCCCGCCACGAGATTACGGTTGGCCGCAGCGTGAGGGATGACAAACTTGTCGGACTCGGTCAGTTTCAACTCGCCCGCAGCGACCAGCCGGTGCAGGCTTTCTCCTAACTTTCTCCGGTCGGGCCCGTGCAGGCCGAGTTCGCGCAGCAGTTGTTTAAAGCCCGCAGTCTGGCGTGGCTGCTGGCCAATCTTACGCAGCAATACGGAATCGGAGACCATCGAAACACCAGAATACCCTGATCGCGTTACGCGAACAGAATGGGCTTAAAGTCAAACCCGAAAGGGCAGGTTCTAAGAAACTCTATAATTTCCACACACGAATGGCACATCGCGGAGTAAAATTCACAAAGGTCGCGGCAAGTGCGGCTTTGACACGGAAATAAGAAATACAAAGATTAAAGATTAGAGGAAAGGATTTCTATCCCATGTGGAAGCCTACAAATCAGCCCACCCCTTCGGGCCGCCCGAATGAACCGGAACGTCCTGCGACGCCGGCACCTGTTTCATCAACTTCGTCGAGTTCGATGTCTATGTCTCCTGAGCCAACGCCTGCGGCTCGTCCGGTAACGACGAGCACCGCCGACCAGGCCACAATCGGCAAATCGCTGGTCATTAAGGGCGAAGTCACCGGCTCTGAGTCGCTCTACATCGACGGACGAGTTGAAGGCTCGATCAACCTGGCAGGCAATCGCGTTACGGTTGGCCGCAATGGCATCGTGGCCGCGAACATCACGGCCAGAGAAATTGTGGTGCTCGGAAAAGTTCGCGGAAACCTGACGGCCAGTGACCGCGTTGACATTCGCAGCGATGGTTCGCTGACCGGCGATGTGGTTGCAGCCCGCATTTCGATTGAAGACGGTGCGTTCTTCAAAGGCGGCATCGACATCCGCAAAGCCGGGCAAAAAGTGAACGGCGAAGAAGTGAAGGCGGTTCCGGCAACGCCGGAAACGGCCGCCGCTCGCGCTTAATAGTTCCAGGAAAGAATCATGGCGGAGTTCAAGGAGAGTTCTCTCCGGAACTCCGCTTGTCATTTGGGGCTGGAACTGGCGATGCCAACTTTGCGGCTGCGCAGATCACGCAAGAGAGTCGATCGCGTGAGCCACAGCCCTGCGGCTGACGATGCAGCCCAGGTCAACGTGACCAAGCCCAAAGTTTCAAAGTCCGCCCGCCTGCCTTGATCCACCAATAAAACGCGTGACACGGCGAAGCTTGCCACGCCGCTGAAAACTGCGATAGCGGTGGCCTTTGCCAGTTCACTCCACGGCAGGCCGCCTGCGGATACCAATCCTCTTCTGTGCAACAAGACAGCCATGACCACGGTGTTGGCCAGAATTCCCAGGTCCGAAGCCGCAGTGAGGCCGGTTGCCGAGAAAGCGTGAAACAGCGCGGCATACATGGGAATGGACGCCAGAGTGATCACGCTGCTGGCCACCATCGGTGTGAGCGTGTTTCCGGCAGCGTAGAACGCCCTCGCGTAGAGTGCCTGCGCCGACCACAACGCCAACGACAGCGAAAACCAAAAAAAGTAGAGAGCAGTTTGTCGCGAATCGGAAATTAAAAAATGTCCGCGCCGGTAAACGAGGTCAATCAGTGGAAACGATGCGGCCATCATCCATGCGGTCACAAGAAATGACGCCGCCATCACGCGATAAACCGATCCATTCACTGCATCAGCGAAATCCCGGTGACGCTTTTCGCCGATAAGCCGCGCGAAGAATGGCATGGATGCTTGTCCTGTGGCCTGACCCAGAACAGCGATCGGCACAGCCAGCAAACGTTTCGCGTAATTCAGCCGAGTGATTTCACCCGAGGCACTCGAAGCGAAGTGTCGAAGAATCCAATCGTCGGCGCTGACCAGAGACACGCCAAGCATGAGTGGAATTGACAGCCGTACCCACTCGCGGAACGCAGGGTTGGACACATCAAAAGACATTCGATAGCCCGCTCCCGCACGCCGTGCACCGATTGCGTTGATGAGGAACGGTCCGGCAAAGCTTCCGGCCAGCGCACCGTAGGCAAGCGAAGAGATTCCATAAGATCGCGACAACACCACGCCGCCGAGAATAATGAAGCCGTTGTAGAGAAGCGGCGCAAAGGCCGGAAATAGAAACAGACGCCGCGAGAGCAGCACCGCTGAGATCACTCCTCCTACATAAAAGAAAATCTGCGAGGGAAGAATAATTCGCGTGAGATGCACGCAAAGGTCTAACTGTTCCGAGCTGAATCCGCTGAACATCCAGCGAGAGATCGGACGGGTAAAGATTTCGGCAAGAATGACACCAACGCTGAGGACGACCGTCATCACGGAGACGATGATCGAGAACGTCTTGCTTGCCTCGTCCTCGCGCTTTTCCGCGATGAAGCGCGTGTAGATCGAGACGAATGTAATCGACGCCGTGCCTCCGGCGACGATGTAATTCAGCCAGTCGGGGATCGTGAATCCGGCAACGTATGCATCGGTCGCCGGGCCCGCTCCGAACGCCCACGCGATATATGCTTCCCGCAAATAGCCGATCACACGGGAAAGCATGACCGCCGACATCAGCAGGAGCGTTGCGGAATACGCACTGTGTTGGTGCGACGGCCTGAACACGCGCAATACCCGGGAGAATGTAGACACAGTTGCGCCGGATGCTTGCGGAGGGTTGGTCATGCGTGCCTGATCATGCAAAAGCGTTGTTGTGAAAAGCCGATTCTACACGCTGCTATCTATGGCCCCTGATGGGTCGGATGGTTCAGCCTTAGCTCATCGGCGATAATCATCAGCGATGAACGATTCCACGACGAAGGGTGAGCCGAGGCGCAGCGCTGTCCTGCGAAGGTCGTTTCGCCGCAGCTTTCCCGAGGCTGTGCGCGGCGAAGGTGTCTGGATCTGGGATGCAGAGGGCCGCAAATATCTCGACTTCTCCGGGTCTGCCGCTGTCAATCTTATCGGGCACGGGCTGAAGGCGATCACGCAAGCAATGTCCCGGCAAGGCGAGAATTTGGAATTCGTACACAGCAGTCAGTTCACCACGCCGATTGCGGAAGAATACGCAAGCGAACTGCTCGATTTCGCTGGCTCGAGTTTTCAGCACGGCGCTGTCTACTTTACCTCTGGAGGTTCGGAAGCGATCGAGACAGCGATGAAGCTGGCCCGTCAATACCAGATTGAAGCCGGCCGCCCGAAGCGATTTCAAATTCTGAGCAGAGTGCAGAGTTACCACGGCTCGACTTTGGGCGCGCTGGCGGTGTCAGGCAATCGCCGGCGACGCGAGATTTATCTGCCTCTGGTGAGGGAGTTTCCTCACATCGGCACGCCTTACTGCTATCGCTGCGACTACAACTGCACTGACGGATGCCGCAACTGTGGCCAGGAATACGCGGCCGAGTTAGCTCGTGCAATCGCCGATTCGAACGACGAAGTTGCTGCGTTTATTCTGGAGCCCATGAGCGGCGCTACGTTAGGCGCAGTGGTGCCGCCTCCCGGATATCTATCGACCGTGGCCCGAATTTGTCAGGAGAACGATGTGCTCTTGATCGCCGATGAGGTGATGACCGGCATGGGTCGGACCGGACGCAATTTCGCGATGGAACACTCCGGCGCAACACCCGACATCATCGTCGCCGCTAAGGGACTTTCAAGCGGATATGCCCCGCTCGGTGCTGTGCTCGCTTCGCAAAAAATTGTAGACGCGATCGCGGCAGGATCGGGATCGTTTCTTCACGGATTCACTTACAACGCGCATCCGATCTCGCTATCCGCGGGTAAAGCTGTCCTGAGCTTCCTGAAGGAAAATAAATTGGTGCACGCCGCCGATTCGGAAAAACCCGGATCAATCGCAAGTAAGTTGAAGTCAGAACTGAACAAACTTCTTGACCTCAAAGCTGTCGGCGACGTTCGGGGGATGGGCTTACTGTGGGGTGTGGAATTTGTATCCGACAGGAAGACCAAAGCCCCCTTCGATCCAAAGATCGGATTTTCCGCGAAGATTGCGGAGGCGACCGCCAAGCGCGGCGTGCTCGTTTACCCGATGCAGGGCTGCGTGGATGGCATCTCCGGCGATCACTTGCTTTTGGCGCCCCCAGCGGTGATTACCGAATCGGAAATTGCCTGGGCTGTGGAGCAACTCCGCGACGCTATCGTGGAAACGCTGGCGTAGCGACCGATGCTACGATTCAGGCATGGCTAATTGCATCAGCTGCGGTAGGCAGCTTCCGGCAATTTCATTTGGACGCCAGGGCGAAGTTTGCGCCGATTGCCGCGCCTCCGCCGTGGATGTCGAGTCCGACCCGCGATGGGCCCATCGTTCGGTGGCGGCCCCTCCGCCGCCAACAACGGGCCGCCGGTCGCGTCCCCCGATCACGACCACCATCGTGGGCGTGAATGTCGCCGTGTTTGTAGCTATGCTGTTTTCCGGAGTGTCGCTGACTCAGCCGACGACGCACCAACTGCTGACTTGGGGCGCAAACTGGGGTCCGCTTTCTCTAAACGCCCAGCCATGGCGGATACTAGCGTCGAATTACCTGCACATTGGCATCATCCATATCGCGCTCAACATGTGGTGCCTTTGGAATCTGGGGTTTCTCGCCGAGCAAATCTTCGAGCCGTGGACATACGTTCTGACTTATACCGCCTGCGGTATCGCGGGAAGCATCGCCAGCCTTTGGTGGCACCCTCTAGTGATTGGCGCGGGAGCGTCAGGGGCAATCTTCGGCCTGGCAGGAGCTTTGATCGCCGCCCTCTATCTTGGCAAATTGCCGATTCCGCAGCAGGCCATGCGCGCGACCATGCGCAGCTTGCTGACATTTGCGGGGTACAACCTGTTTTTTGGCGCAGTCGGAGCTGGCATCGATAACTCCGCGCACATCGGTGGTTTGATCACTGGACTCTTGTTGGGCTCGGTGCTGGCAAGAAATCTGACTTCACCGCCAGAATCTCGCAACCGCTGGAGATCGATGGTTTTCATCGCGGCGATTTTAGCTTTGTTCGGAGCTTATTCAGCAGTCAAGCAGACGAACGGCAGAGTTCTGCCGCCGGACACTATTCCGTCGCTGTATCTTCCTCAGCTTCCCCGCTTGGCGCCTCGGTGACCACCTCCGCCGCTCGCCGACGAATCGAATAAGTTGTAGCCCGGCTTTGCCCGGCCCAAAACGTCACCCGCGAGGGCGCGCGCTGCCAGACCGGCATCGGGCAGTCAGCGCCCGGCACGGTGTCTTCGCCGATCTCGGCGGCGGCCTTCCGCAAAATCGCTTTCCGGCTGCCAACCTGGCTGACCACGGTAAAGAGCTTCTTGCCATCGTCGGAAATTCCGCAGTAGGCAACGTAATCCCGATACCAACTCACGGTGGAATAGTAGGGGTCGAAATCGGTTAGCGTCACGGCTGTGATATGGCCTGAGGTTCGATCCACCAACAGCCAGCCTCCGGGTTGCCACTCCCAGCGAATGGCGGAATCGGGCGGGAGCGAATCGTTCACGCGAAATGCCCGCCGCACGACAAATAGACGCTCCGTGACGTCATGGACCGGCCCAAAGGTGAATTCCTTGAGGCGGCCGTCAAGATAAAGCGGCCGGATTTTGAGGCTTAGAAGCTTCCCGGGTTCTGCCGACCATTGCACCGTGTTCCATTTCCCCAGAGCCAGAACGTGGATTTTAGGCGCAGCCCACGCTGAACTTGCCAGCCCGAGAACGATGATCGAAATTCGCATCACTGTACTCATGAGAAGAAATTAGGTAAGCTCTCGCATTTCTGCAAGGTTAGATGACACAATCCCGTAACTTATTGACCACAACGGGAATACGTTCTCAGCGACACTTCTCAGTCACCTCTTTGTGGCTGGTTTCCGCAAAGCCGGTCGCCTCTCGACTACAATTGAACTACTGACCGGATGAAGTCCTCCCAAACACCCCGTTCCTACCCCCCTCTTTCAGAAGTGCGAATCAGCGAAGGGGAAATCCATCGTCGCCGAAGTGCGCGAATTCTGCTGGTGGACGACAATCCCGAACTGGTGGAAATGCTGCAAACCCTGCTTCGCGAGCGCGATTACGACGTGACGGGAGTGAATAACGCCGCGCAAGCCGAAGAAGCGATCGCCGGCGCTCCGCCAGACCTGATCTTGTGCGACGTGATGATGCCGGGAAAGTCGGGCTTCGAGTTGTGCCGGCAGTTGAAGGATAATCCCGCCACACGGCTGATTCCATTGATCTTGATCACTGGCTTGAGCGACCGGGAAGACCGGCTGCGCGGGATCGAGGCGGGCGCCGACGACCTGCTCAGCAAACCGATATTCGGCAAGGAACTGTTCGCGCGAGTCAATGCCTTGCTCTCAGTTAAAGAATTCACTGATGAACTCGAGAATGCCGAAGCGGTGCTTTGCACCCTGGGTCTCAGCGTCGAAGGGCGCGATCCTTATACGGAAGGGCATTGCGAACGTCTTGCTGAACATGCCAGCAGCCTTGGCCGTCACCTCGGGCTGGACCAGGAGTCTCAAGTCGCGTTGCGCCGCGGAGGCTTCCTTCACGATCTCGGCAAAATTGCCGTCCCCGACGAAATCTTAAAGAAGGGCGCAGACCTCACTTCGGTCGAGTGGGAGATCATGAAGCGGCATCCTGTAACCGGGGAGACTATATGCCGTCCGCTGAAGTCATTGCGGCTGGTATTGCCGATCATTCGCAATCATCACGAGCACTTCAACGGCAGCGGTTATCCCGATGGACTCGTCGGGCAGCAAATCCCGCTCCTTGCGAGGATCCTGCAGGTTGCGGACGTTTATGATGCGTTGCGCACGGCTCGAGCATACAAACCTGCGCTCGCTCACGAAGACGCCGCATCGACCATGATTCGCGAAGCTAAGTCCGGCTTGTGGGACATTGCGCTCGTCTCGGAATTCCTCTCGATGCTCGAAGATCAAGCTCGCGCCGCCTGATCGGGCCCGCTCTCAAAGTTCCAATTCTTCCCGCGTTCACGTATTGTTAATCTGCAAATCGTGGCGGCCACAAATTACAGCATCGTGTTGCCTGCATACAACGAGGCGGAGCGCATCGGCGCTACGCTGGAGAAAATTCTTGCCCACGTGCAGCGCCGCGGATGGCATGCGGAAATTATCGTCGTGAACGACGGATCCACCGATGACACTGCGACGATCGTCCGCAGCTATGCGCGCGGGAATCCGGCACTGATGCTGGTAGAGAATCCCGGAAACCGGGGCAAAGGTTACAGTGTGCGCAATGGCATGCTCAGGGCCTCGGGCGACATTCTATTGTTCAGCGATGCCGACCTCTCGTCGCCAATCTCCGAAGCGGATAAGCTCTTCGACGCTTTGGCCCGTGGCGCTGACATCGCCATTGGCTCCCGCTGGGTCGACCCAAAATTACAGATTCAACGCCAACCTCTGCATCGCCAGCTTTTTGGCCGCATATTCAATCTGGCGCTGCGTGCGGTCCTCGGGCTGCACTTCAAAGACACGCAGTGCGGATTTAAAGCGTTCTCCCGGCGGGCAGCCGACACAGTCTTTCCCATGCAGCAAATCGAAAGATGGGGATTTGATCCTGAACTGCTGTTTCTCGCGAAGACCTACCATCTCACCGTTGAAGAAGTCCCGGTCGCCTGGGCGCATCGCGAAGGTACCCGGATTCAGCCGCTGCGCGACGGATTTAGAATGTTCATGGAGATGCTGCGAATCCGCTGGAATTCGATGAAGGGTAAATACACCCCAGCCAGTGCCGCTTTGAGAACGCTATAGCCCAGCGCTTTTCGCGCGTGCTTTCCGCTCGACAGCCACCCCTTCAGCTTCTTTAAAGACCAGCGTCAGATCAGAAGCGCAATGACCACAAAGCCAGAAGTATTCAAGACTTCCTGTCTTCTTCAGGAACGGGGTCGCGGGGGAGCTGCTGGCCTTTTCCCACCGAAATAGCCTTCCTTCGTGCAGGTAGAGGAAAGAAGTCTGGCAGTCGGGATTGGCACATTTGGAAAGCACTTGACCCTCCGGAGAACTCAAATTGTAAGCGCATCTCTCACGGCTGATCCAGCAAGATTTCTCCGCTTTGACGAAAATAATCTTTACCCAACCAGATGGCAGACGCGCCAACTACGGTGAGCCGCCAACCGGCCACAGCGATTGCAATTGGAACTCGACATTGGCGCTACCCACGCTGGCAGTTCCCAATTCAACCACCGCGCCTGCGATTGCGTTCGAAGGCTGATATATTGCAAGCCCGTTGTCGTCCGATGGAACGATGAGGGAAGCGGATGACAGAATCACCGGCATCGATGGCTGGGTGATGTTCAGATCGCCGATGGTGATGACTGGTACGTTGCTGTTTGTCCGCGCGATCACCGACTGAAAAGTTACCGGGGCGCCGAGCACCGGCAGCGGCGGTAGGGAATTGTCGACCGCGCGGACGACCACAGGAACAAACGGCGTGCCCACCTGCACTAACTGCGAAAATCCAGCCACGATTTGCAGCTGTATAACTCCCAGTGGCACGGATGTTCCATAAAACGTGAGACATGGCGTGTTCTGCGGACCCACGCATACGGCGATTTGAACGTCACTCGCCATGTTGGCGATCTGCACCGTGCTGGTGGTAAATCCATTCGAGTCTGTCACCAGCGTGCCGGAGCTGAACGTGGCGTTGCCCTTGACGAGAATGTAGTCGACCGTCGCGCCAACTTGCGGCGACCCGTTCGACAACACCCTTGCTATGAGAGGGAAGCTTGCGGAAGCACCTTGGGCGACCTCCAGATTTTGCGGCGAGAGCGCGACGTCGAGGGGAGTTTCGGTACCAATCTCCGCCGCTTGCGTTTGCAGCGGGTTCGAGTAGGAAGCGGGCGCGAGTTGAGCCGTGATCGTCATCGTTCCCGGTAAAAGTACTGTGGCGAATGTGGCCGCCTGGCCGCTTTGGTCGGTAAGAACTGTACAGCTTGCGCCTCCGCCGCAGGCGGAAAACTGCATAGGCGCATTCGCGGAAAAAAACACGCTTGCCCCAGCCACCGGTGTAACCCCATCCGCCGCCACTGCTTGGATCACAATCGGGCCCGGAAACTGGCCCCCAACTGGAGCCTTCTGATTTGAACCAGAAAGCAGTCGAATCGTGTCGGTGGGGCCAGCGCCAATAGTCAGCGCTCCAGTCATCGTGGAAGTGCCGCCAGCCCCGGGATCACTGAGGAGGACATCAAGCAAGCCATCCGGAACGGCTGGGGTGACTGCGATCAGCTGGTTGCTGGTCTGCGCAAGCAGGCCGAGGTTCACGCCGCTGAGCGTGATTGTGCCGTTTGATTGGAAGCCGTAGCCCTGGATGGCAACCGCCGTTCCTCCGGCTACGCTTGCTCGCGCTGGAGTGATGCTGTCGCCATAGAAAAGTCGGGCACTGTAGGTGTAGTCGGGGCGGCCGTCTCCGCGATAGTCGGCGATGCCGAGCCGGAAAGCGGTATTTTGCAGAACGGTCGCGTCTAGCCGCGTGAGTCCGAAATACGTCGTATTGAATGCAGAAGGCGTATTCGCGGGCGCGGGACTAATGCCAGGGTCGGCGAGCGCCCACAGGCCGGAAACCGGTTGAGATTTGCTCTCCGCAACTCCACCGGCTTCATTTAGCGCGGTGAGTTCGACAGATAGCGTCCTTCCCGCCTGAGCTGAAAACTGAAGATAGTCTGTATCGCCGTAACCGTTGATGGTTCCGATCCAGCTTCCACTCGGCGGCAACTTCGCGGGATTTGCGTAACTGGTGGGGCCGAATAAATTCGCCACCGGCACTTTGCTGCCCTGCATGATGATGTCTTGCTGCGTGGTCGCATTTAGAGCCACATTGACGAGAATCAACGAACTGGTGCCCGAGGTAGAAACCTGCCAAGGGCCGTAGGGCCCGATCGTCTGCGACCAGTTCGGGTCAACAGCTTCGACGCTGAGCTGATATTGCGATGAGTTCGCGCCGTTCGGAATTAGCAAGCCCGAAAGAACGAATGACCCTTCAAGCGCAGTCTGGTTGGAGCCATACTGGCTGAACGGTTCGCCGTTGCTGTCGTTGTATCCCGAAGCCATATTTCCTGCATCTCCGCTGAAAAGAAATCCGGAGACTGAAGCCCTGGCATATTGGCCGGATGGTAGACCGGTGTTGGGATCAATCCACCGAGCTAAGACATTTACCCCCTGCATCGGCTGTCCCGGCTGGCCGGAAGAGTTCGCAAAATAAACACCGCCCTGGATTGTGGCCGTCGTTGCGCCGAAGAGCTGTTTGCCGGTGAAGTTACCGATGTTCTGCGAGGTTACGGGGTAGAGACTTGATAGAGCCGCGACATCGTCCATCTTTGGCTGATAGGGATTGACGACGCCTCCGTTCGAGTAGCAGAGCGTCACCGGTACGCAATTGGAAGCATCCACCGCGTGCATTACGGGAAACCCGGCGAACTGGTCAGGTGTAGGGGGAGGGCTGTTCGTCACAACATTCAAATTCATCTGCGACCAGTCAAGTCCCAAAACCCGTCCGAATAGCCTCACGAGACGGTATTCGACATCCGGAGTCTGGGATGAAGTTTGAATGCAGTTGCCGTTGATCACGATGAGGGCATGCAGAAATGTGGCGTTGGCAGCGAAATTATCCAAACCGCCGACGACGGAATTGCCGAAACATTCGCTCGAGTCGCCTGCTCCCTGACCAAGAAGCGCGTCCGTCACCGAGCCGTCGGTGTCGTACACAACCGCGACGGGCTTGCCAGTGGCCGAAGGCATAATATCGGCGGGTTCAGTGATCGATCCATCAGGATTGATATAGACATTCGCTCCGCTGACGTCCTCCGCGAGTTGGCCGCCATGCGTCGTCGCCACGGCCGCGGTTGCGATCGATGTCCATTGGCTGAATGCATCCGCCACAAATGCGTCTGCGGCTGGGCCGGGCATAATCGGGCTCAGGTTTCCCTGATCGGTGTAGTAGGTCACGGACCCATTCGGCCAAGTAAGCGGCGTACCCACGATTCCCGGATTGAAGAAGCTCGTTCCCGCGATAAACTTGGGCCCACTCGCGTGGGCCAGTTGCACCAACACGATTATCAGGCCTATTGCGGCGATGGTTGTGTAGGCCAAGGTGAATCCGACCGGGCTTGGCCGGGGAATGCGGACGTAATTCACTGGATCGTCCTTTCCGCCTGCCGAATCGCTTCCGCGAAGTTCGAAAGAGAGACTCTGGCTCCCGGATCGGGTGCTAGCGCTTCCTGCGGCGCACTTCGTTTCTCGGGCCCGACCGCGTGAACCACCGGATTTAAAACCACGCTGCCTTCATTGATCGAAAACCTGCCTGCGGCTCCGCCGACTACGCTCGTGAGCCCCAATTTGCTGGGGCTGTAAAGAAACAGGAAGACTCGTTCGCCCAGACGATATCGCTGGCCGTTTTGCCAAAGCCCTTCCCACTCACGAATGCGCAGGGTCTGGCCGGTGGCGACGCCGCGAATCCCGCTATCCACACGGAACGTGATGCGAATGGCGGAGACTGAGTGCGGCGTTTTCGGAGCTGCCGCTTCAATCCCGGTAACAGTGCCAGCAAAAATGAACCCAGATTTGTGGGTCAGTGGCCGGATGCGCTCTGAAGTGATCGGAACAGGAGTCTGGCCGGGGTGCATCATTTCCGATCCGCGAGATAGTCCCGCGAACGAAAAGACGATGAACGATAAAAGAAAGTGGCGAAGCAGATTCCGCGCGATCAACCGCATGGCCAACCTCATTGCGTCTTGAGGAGCCTATGACGGGAGTGAGGCGATTCTATACGGCGATCGTCACCGGGGATGTGCTCACGGTCACCAGATGAATGTGACGTCCAACCATCAGCCAGTAAACGGGCGCGGCTAACCTGTTGTCAGGCGTTGGGTCAGGCGCTGCTTCACCGCCGGCCATTCTGAAGAGAGGATCGAATAACGAACCGAATCACGGGGAATGTAGTCCGCTGCCATGCGATGCGACCGTAGGATTCCCTCAAGCTGGCCGCCAATGCGTTCAAGCGCCGCCTGGGACCGCACATTGCGCTTATCGGTATGGAAGCAAACGCGAAGCACCTTCCATACCTCGAAGGCATGGGTCAGCATCAGCAGCTTCGCTTCTGTGTTCGCCGCCGTCCGAATTGCGGAACTGGCAAACCACGTATAGCCGATTTCGCAAGCGTCCGGGTTTGGGTTTCCATGAGAAGGATGGCCTTCGGGCCACATCCAACGCTCGATGTTCCAGAATCGGCTTGAGCCGATGACCGTGCCTTCAGTATTCGGATCAAGTCGAACGATGGCGTAAGGTACTGCTGTACCGGCATCGCGCCAGGAAAGCGCTGTGTCGATATACTTCCTGGCGCCTTCTTTGCCTTGTGGGATCGGACTCCACTGGTAGAGCGACGGGTCGGCGGCCGAAGCCGCAGCCAATCCTTCGGCGTGGCTTTGGTCGAGAGGCTCCAGGCGCACGAAGCGTCCTTGCAGGCAGACAGCGGGAAGCGTCATGGCCGCGGCTTAGTTGGCATTGCCAGGTGTGCTCAAAAATTTGTGACGCTGCGGGGGAGTTTTAGGCTTACGGCCAGCGCTTGGCTGTGTCGTCCCATCCCGCCGGCCGTGCCGGTTGCGGGTTGGTATTCAACGCAGGCTGTGGAATTCGCATGGTTTGCGAGGTCAACGCCGGCTTGTTGTTGGTGGCTTCCATGGCAATCGGTTCTTTGTCCTCTGAGAGCAGCGGAGCGGCAACCCGCAGGGCTTCAACTTCTTTCTCAAGTCGGGCCAGTTCCAGCTCTTTCTGCCTCAGGACTTCATACACATTCTTCATACGTCAGCACCTTTAGAGAGACGAAAATCGCGCAATACGGTTTTCCGAACTTTATCAGGAGCGGGAATTTTGTCAAGACGGAAAAGCAATTTTGCCGCTGTGCATCGGTTTGAGGGGCTGCGACTACCCGAATCCAAGGTCTTCGGGGGCCTCGAGTGGGGTGCCGCAGCGTCGGCAGATGATAGCGGTGCAATCTCCACAGGTGAGCGGATCGGTGACCTCCTGAGCGCATTTAGCACAGTAAAGAAGGTCGGGGGCCGTCCCGGGAACCGGTGGATTGGAACTCATCACGACGAACTTAGCACATGGGTAAGCCGAATTCCCGCTATCTTTTACAAATTGCTGACAAATGTAGAAATTGGTTGGCGTAGCTTGTCCCTGTTGCTGAAAGACCACCATTTCAAATACGAGGGATGCCTTCATGAATCATCGAGGTTCGAAACTGAATGCCGCTTTGGTTGCAGGCTTCCTGATTACACTAGCGTCGTTAGCGATAGGGCAGACACAGCCGGTCGGGCTTGGCTCCGCGGTTGTCCATACGGCATTTGGCGGATTCATTCTGGGCTACGACATTGACCGCGCTGGCACTGAGGGAATCCTTGCCGAGTCGCTGAACGTTTCCGGCGGCAAATTCAACGTCGCGGTTGAGACGTTTGATCAGAAAACCGGCAAAATCCTGAAAGTGGTCACCCAGCAGAAAACAACGCTGAACGATTTCGTGACCCTCGGGATTTTTGGCAACAGCGTCGGACTGGTCGAAGAAGAGCTTTCGAAGGGGCTGTTTGTCGACAAGCGACTCTACGGGATCTTGAACCCTTTGAGTGGAAATAAGTTCACCCAGCAATGGACTCCGCCTTTCACCAAGGACGACATCATCATCAGCATGCCGTTCAGCCAGGGGTCATCGACCGCGCCCATTCTTTATTTCGACAATGGAGGCAGCTTCAGCAGTTCGGTGATCAGCACCAATGTCGCCGCGAACACGTTCGGGACGCCAATCACAATCGCCGACCCGGTTTTCAATTCCAGCAACTCGCCGGTGATGGCTTATGACAGCCAGACGAACCAGGCAGTGCTCGGCGGATCGAATGGATGCTTTGGCTGTACCACTGAAATCGGCGAGGTTGATCTCACGCTGGGTACGTTCACCGAATTCGAAGGTCTGGGACAGGGCTTCATCAACGGCATTGCGGTTGATTCGGCGACCGGCATTGCCTGCACGACAACGGAAGACGACTTCAGCATCGAGTTCTACAATCTCGCAACGCATCATTCGTTCAAGGTGCGTCTGCAAGGCGCTACCAGCCAGATCAACAGTGGCGGGGACGTGCAATTCGATCCGATAAATAAGCTGTTTCTCGTAGGTCAGGAATTCTCCAGCGTCGCCGCCAGCGGCAGCAGCATTCTCGTTTACGACGAGCAAGGAAACTTTATCGAAGCGGTAAACGGACTGAGTTTACCCGCCAGTCCCGCCTACATGGCTCTCCAGCCCAGCAACCGCACGGGATATGTAATCGTGACGCCGGCGTTGACTTCGCTCCAGTCGTTTAACTATTAGCTGTGGTTTCTTATCCGACGGGCTGTCCCGCGCGCCTCATGCGGAGGTGCGGACGCATTGGCACATCCCCGCGCTGCGTGGTAGAAAATGATGGGAACACGAAGCCATGAACAATCCCCAAAATCCCGATCGAAAATTGCAGCAGGAATTCAACCGCTGGGCGCAAGAGGGTGAAGGCGAGAAGATGGAAGGCCATCATCTCGACATCACGCTCAAAACCATCGCCTTCATGGACCTGCGTCCTGACGACCGGGTGCTTGACCTTGGTTGCGGATCAGGTTGGGCCACGCGGCTGCTCGCGAAGCAGGCGGCAGAAGCCACCGGCGTCGACGTTTCAGACCAGATGGTTAAGCAGGCGGAAGAAGCGTCGAAGGCGCAGGGCAATGTGAAGTTCGTCCAGGGTTCTGCGCAGAAGATTCCGTCGCCAGATAATTCCTTCGACAAAATGCTCTCGGTCGAGTCGTTCTACTACTACGCCGATCAGGATGCCGCGCTCGACGAGATCTTTCGGGTGATGGCGCCCGGCGGACGAATCTTCATTCTTATCAACCTCTACAAAGACAACGAATACTCGCTGCAATGGGTGCATCTGTTGAAAGTGCCGGTGCATGTGCGTTCGGCGGCGGAGTATGTTGAACTCCTCGAGAAACGTAGCTTTAAAGATGTCGATTGGAAGCAGATTCAGGACGACACGCCGACTCCCGACGATTACAAGACCAAATCGTTCCGCAGCCTCGACGATCTCAAGGCGTTCAAGCGCGCCGGCGCCCTGCTTCTGATGGCAACGAAGCTGTAAGAGTCGCGATTTGTGATCTAATCTTGGATTTGGTCGCCGGCACTATGCGTGTTCTCACAATAGCGTTGCTACTTTCGGCCGTCGGTGTGTCGATGATGGCTCAACAACCGCCGCATGACGCAGAATTCACCCAGCAATTCCAGGCTGGCAACGCCGCGCTTTCGGCTGGAGACAATAAAAAAGCGTTCGCGGCCTTTTCCAAAGCCAACCAGCTTCACCATGACGCTTGCGCCGATTGTTACCTGAGCATGGCGATCGCGAGCCTGCGAATGGGCGACCGTAAAGCCGCAATTCAGAACTGCGACCGTTCGCTTGCCGACCCGAGCGACGATGCAACCAAAGCGTCGGCGCACAACCTTAAAGGGACGGCACTTTTGTCCATGAGCGAATCCGAGGGCGGCAGCCTGTCCGGCGCTGAATCGGAATTCCGCATGGCTCGGGATCTCGACAAGAACGATCCTATTTTGCGAATGCACCTCGCCATTGCGCTGTTGCGAGAAAAGAAGGACGACGAAGCCAAGAGTGAGCTTACTGCCCTGCTCGATTTGAAACCCGATGCTCAGATGGCCGAGAAGGCGAAGATGTTGATTGCCGACCCTCGTCGCGGGCGGGAAGAGGTAGCCCCTGACTTTCGCGTCACGACGTTGCAGGGTCAAGATGTATCGCTCAAAGGCCTGTCCGGAAAAGTGGTGGTGATGGATTTCTGGGCGACGTGGTGTCCTCCGTGCCGGGCTTCAGTGGGCGAGTTAAAAGAGCTTACACGGAAATATTCCAACGATAAGGTTGTCTTGATCAGCGTGAGTGACGACCGCAACGAAGATGCGTGGCGCGACTTTATCGCTAAAAAGAAAATGGATTGGCCGCAGTTCCGAGACACGGATGAGGCCATCATCCACTCGTTCGGAGTTCACGCTTTCCCGACTTATATTGTCATCGATGGAGACGGCATAGTCCGCAAGCGAATATCGGGATTGAACCCAACCGAAAGCGTCGTCTACCGACTCAAGGAAACATTGGAGTCGATGCCGCAACTGAAAACCGCATCTAAATAGTGGCGCCATGCATCGTTGACCTCGTTTATGCTTACCTGTTCAATAATCTTTCGTCTAAGGTGTCCTATGAAGCGAACCCTGTTTGCCTTAATCGCCAGCTTGATCGTTTGCGGAGCAGCCTCCGCGCAACGCCTTCCCGGTGGGGCCGGACCCAGCCATTATTCGTTGACGTTTGCCATCAACTTTTCGAACAACACATTCGAGGGCGATGAAACGATCGATGTGAAGCTCGCCAAGCCGAGCACCGCGATCACGCTGAACGCCGTGGAGATCGATTTTCATGACGTCACGATCAACGCGGGCAGCAAGACTCAAACTGGCACAGTCGCGATGGACGCGAAGAAGGAAATGGCGACCCTGACCTTCCCGCAGCCGGTTCCCGCTGGCCCGGCCGCAATTCACATCAAGTACACCGGCCGCCTCAATGACAAGCTGCGCGGACTATATCTCAGCACCTATAAGGGCCGGAAGTATGCAGTGACGCAGATGGAAGCGACTGACGCGCGGGTCGCATTCCCAAGCTTCGACGAGCCCATCTACAAGGCTGTCTTCGACGTGACTGCAATTGTCGACAAGGGCGACACCGCGATTTCGAACGGGAAAATCATTTCCGACACTCCGGGCCCCGGGGAAAACAAGCACACGATAAAGTTCTCGCCGTCGTCGAGGATGTCGAGCTACCTAGTTGCGCTTACGGTGGGCGACTGGAAATGCACGTCGGACGAGCAGGATGGCATTCCGCTGCGCATCTGCACCGTACCGGGCAAAGAAGACTTGACCCACTACGCCATGGAGGCCACCAAGGCGATCCTTCATTACTACGACAACTATTACGCTATTAAATATCCCTACGGAAAGCTTGACCAGATTGCGGTGCCCGACTTCCAGGCTGGAGCGATGGAAAATGCCGGCGCAATCGTTTATCGCGAGACCGCGCTTCTCATCGATGACAAAACTGCATCCGAAGGCGCGAAGCGCGGAGTTACGGGCGTCATCGCTCACGAGATGGCCCACCAATGGTTTGGCGACCTCGTCACCGCAGCCTGGTGGGACGATATATGGCTCAACGAAGGTTTTGCTACCTGGATGACTCCTCATCCGCTAAACGCGTGGAAGCCGGAATGGATGGTTTCGCAAGACGTCGTGCTGAATACGTCCGAATCTCTGGGAGTAGATGCGACCAAGAACACTCGCCCTATCCACCAGATTGCGGACACTCGAGCGGAAATCCAGGAACTTTTTGACGGAATCGCCTACGGCAAAACAGCGTCAGTACTGCATATGCTGGAGCAGTACCTCGGGCCCGAGACGTTTCAGGCTGGCGTCAATTTGTATTTGAAAGAGCATCAGTACGCCAACGCCACGGCCGCCGATTTCTGGGGAGCAATGGCCCGCAGTTCGGGCAAGCCCGTGGACCAGATTATGCCGACGTTCGTCCTGCAAGCCGGGGAACCGTATGTTTCCGTGCAAGCCAAATGCAGCGGGGGAAAGACCACTCTGGCCGTTTCACAGAAGAGATTCTTCAGCGGGAAAGAAGCTTTCAACGAGCCTAACGATCAGGTCTGGCAGATTCCGCTGTGCGCGAAGGGCGTGGGTGCAAATGCCGGTGCCAGCCAGCAATGTTTCCTCATCAACAAGCGCGAACAAGAAGTATCGATGGACGGCTGCGCTCCTTTCATGTTTCCTGACGCCGGGGCGGCTGGATATTACCGTTTCAACTACGACCCTACTGCGCTTCACCAGATTGGCGACGCAGTCGAAACGGGGTTGACTCCAGAAGAGCGCATCGCCCTTCTGAGCAACGAATGGGCATTGGTTCAAGCGGACCAACACAAAGTTGGAGACTACCTCGCGCTTGGCGGCCAGCTGAAAAATACCCCGGGGCATGCCGTGCTTGGCGAGTTTTCGCGCCAATTGCAGACGGTGAATCAATTCATCGTCAATGACTCCGACCGGACAGAATTCCAATCGTGGGTGCGAAAAACTTTTTCACCGATGATGCAAGCCGCCGGTTATGAAGGTCGCTCCGGCGACACTCCGGAAGACAAACAGCGGCGCGCAACTTTGTTTCTGATGCTAGGCAATATCGGCAACGATCCTGAAGTGATCCAGCATGCGCAGACCATGGTTCAGCAGTACATGAAAGATTCCAGTGCGGTCGATGGCACGTTGGCCGGCCCGGTGGTGAATGTGGCCGCCAGGCACGGTGACGCTGCGTTATACGCTCAGTTCAAGGCGCACTTGAAAGATGCGAAATCTCCGGAGATGTTTTATCGATTCTTCTACGCTCTGGCGCAATTTCAGAAGCCCGAACTGTTGCAAGAAACGCTTGACTGGTCTCTGACCCCGGACGTTCGTTCGCAGGACCTGCGAATCATCGGCGCGGTCACCGGAAATCCTGCTGGCGAGAATATGGGATGGGACTTCGTGCGTCAGCATGTGAGCGACATTTCAAAGAAGACCGGCGGGGGATTGGGAGGGGTGGGCACGATCCTCGGCGTGACCCAGCGGTTCTGCGACGCCCAAAAGAGCGTTCAAGTCACGCAGTTCTTCAAAGAACATCCATTCCCGGGAACCGAACGAAATCAGCGGCAATCGGTGGAAACGATCAACAACTGCGTTGCCCTTCGCGACCAGCAGCAAGCGAATCTGGCGACCTGGCTAAATCAGGTTGGGTCGAACAGCGCGGGCCAACCGTAGCGAAGTTGCAACTAAAAAGGCACTGAGATCGAGAAGTCCCATCGGGGCTTCTTGATCTCGACTACATGATTCACTGTATAGAGACCGACGCGGCCTCTGCACTAATCTCTCCTTGCTACTGAAACCTCCCTATTGCTTCATGAAAAAGGAACCTTAGATGAAACGAACTCCTCTTTCATCAGGCACTGAAACTGGCGCAACTCTGCGCAAAACCAGTTCGGTGCCGGATGCTCCTGATCTGGAAATGATTTTGACTGCGCTGCAAACCATGCGCGCCGGCGATTTTTCGGTAAGGCTTCCCGGTTCGTGGGTAGGACTCTCCGGAAAAATTGCCGACACGTTCAACTCGATTGTGTCGGCCAATCACCAAATTTCTATCGAACTGAAGCGGGTTGGTCAGGTCGTTGGTAAAGAGGGAAAGACTCGGGAGAGGGTCAGATTCCATGAATCCAGGGGTGCCTGGAGCGAGATGGAAGTTTCGATCAATACGCTGATGGAGGATTTGCTGCGGCCCACGACGGAAGTGACTCGCGCCATCGCCGCCGTGGCGGAAGGTAACCTGGCCCAAACCGTCAGGCTCGATGTGGATGGCCGTTCCCTCGAAGGCGAATTCTTGCGCTCGGCGAGAATCGTCAACACGATGATCCAACAGCTCAGCGTTTTCACAGCTGAAGTGACGCGTGTCGCGAGAGAAGTGGGGACCGAAGGTAAATTGGGTGGCCAAGCGCAGGTTCCCGGGGTGGCCGGCACCTGGAAAGACCTTACCGATTCCGTGAACTCAATGGCCAGCAACCTGACTGGTCAGGTTCGTAATATCGCAGAAGTTGCGACAGCCGTTGCCAGCGGCGACTTGTCCCGCAAAATTACGGTTGACGTTCGCGGAGAAATTTTGCAGTTGAAAGAAGCCATCAACACGATGGTGGACCAGTTGCGGTCGTTCGCATCCGAAGTGACCCGCGTCGCCCGCGAAGTCGGCACGGACGGGAAACTGGGCGGCCAGGCGGTCGTCCCAGGCGTCGCTGGCACCTGGAAAGATCTGACGGATTCAGTGAATGCCATGGCGGGCAACCTTACATCGCAGGTGAGAAACATCGCTGAAGTGACGACCGCGGTCGCTCGGGGCGATCTCTCCAGAAAAATCACAGTCGATGTTAAGGGAGAAATTCTCGAACTAAAAGACACCATCAACACGATGGTCGATCAGCTGAATGGATTTGCGGGAGAAGTGACGCGAGTCGCGCGCGAGGTGGGCACAGAAGGCAAGTTAGGTGGACAGGCCCAGGTCCCTGGAGTCGGCGGCACATGGAAAGATCTCACCGACAACGTGAATTTCATGGCCAGCAACTTGACTGGGCAGGTTCGCAACATCGCCGAAGTGGCAACTGCGATCGCCACCGGCGATCTGTCGAAGAAAATTACGGTGGACGTTCGCGGCGAAATTCTGCAACTCAAAGCCACTTTGAACACGATGGTTGACCAACTCAACCGGTTTGCCGGCGAAGTCACGCGTGTAGCAAGAGAAGTCGGTACCGAAGGTAAACTCGGCGGTCAGGCTGAGGTGCCGGGTGTTGCAGGGACGTGGAAAGATCTTACCGATTCGGTCAACTCAATGGCCGGAAACTTGACGGCTCAGGTGCGTAATATCGCCGAGGTTACGACCGCTGTGGCCGGTGGTGACTTATCGCGCAAGATCACGGTAGACGTTAAGGGCGAAATTCTCGAATTGAAGGACACCATCAACACGATGGTGGATCAGTTAAATGCGTTCGCGGGCGAAGTCACCCGTGTGGCGCGCGAAGTTGGTACTGAAGGTAAACTCGGCGGCCAGGCTGAAGTCCCTGGGGTCGCTGGTACATGGAAAGATCTCACCGACAACGTTAATTTCATGGCCAGCAACCTGACTGGACAGGTCCGCAACATCGCCGAGGTGGCAACGGCCGTGGCTCGCGGAGATTTGTCCCGCAAAATTACAGTGGACGTCCGCGGCGAGATTTTGGAATTAAAAGACACGCTGAACACGATGGTGGATCAGCTGCGATCGTTCGCTTCCGAAGTGACCCGTGTCGCGCGCGAAGTTGGCACGGACGGAAAACTCGGCGGCCAGGCGCAGGTGCCGGGTGTAGCCGGAACGTGGAAGGATCTCACTGACTCGGTCAACTCCATGGCCAGCAACCTCACGGGACAGGTGCGAAACATCGCTGAAGTCTCAACGGCAATTGCCAACGGCGATCTATCGAAGAAGATCACGGTGAACGTCAGCGGCGAAATCCTGTTGTTGAAAGAAACCATCAACACGATGGTCGATCAGCTGAACGCCTTCGCGGGAGAAGTGACGCGTGTGGCCCGCGAAGTGGGAACCGAAGGGCGACTCGGCGGTCAGGCCAATGTTCCGGGTGTAGCGGGAACTTGGAAAGATTTAACCGATTCCGTAAACTCCATGGCCGGCAACTTGACGGCGCAGGTGAGAAACATCGCGGAAGTCACAACCGCTGTGGCGCGCGGTGACTTATCGAGAAAAATCACGGTCGACGTGAAAGGCGAAATCCTTGAGCTGAAAAACACCATAAATACGATGGTGGACCAACTCAACGCATTTGCCGGTGAAGTCACACGTGTGGCTCGCGAGGTGGGTACCGACGGCAAGCTCGGCGGTCAGGCTGAAGTTCCGGGCGTCGCGGGCACATGGAAAGATCTCACGGACAACGTCAACTTCATGGCTAGCAACCTCACTGGCCAGGTTCGAAACATCGCTGAAGTCGCTACAGCGATTGCAAACGGCGATCTTTCGAAGAAAATCACCGTCGACGTGCGCGGAGAAATCCTTCTGTTGAAAGAGACGCTCAACACAATGGTCGAGCAGTTACGATCGTTTGCCGCCGAAGTTACGCGCGTCGCACGCGAAGTCGGCAGCGAAGGGCGCTTGGGCGGACAGGCCAACGTGTCAGGGGTGGCAGGAACGTGGAAGGATTTGACCGACTCAGTGAACTCGATGGGCGGCAATTTGACGGCGCAGGTACGCAACATTGCGGAAGTCACGACGGCTGTGGCCCGCGGCGACTTGTCACGAAAGATCACGGTCGACGTGAAAGGCGAAATTCTTGAGCTCAAAAATACCATCAACACGATGGTGGACCAGCTCAACGCGTTTGCCGGAGAAGTTACGCGCGTCGCCCGCGAGGTCGGTACTGAAGGAAAGTTGGGAGGTCAGGCGCAAGTGCCGGGAGTCGCCGGAACGTGGAAAGATCTCACCGACAATGTGAACTTCATGGCCGGTAACCTGACGGAGCAGGTGAGAGGAATCGTTCGAGTCGTCACGGCCGTCGCCAACGGTGTGCTCACGCAAAAACTTACGGTAAACGCCAAAGGTGAAGTAGCCGCGTTGGCAGAGACCATCAACAACATGACCGACACGCTCGCGACATTCGCCGATCAGGTAACGACCGTCGCACGCGAAGTAGGTGTAGACGGTCGATTGGGCGGCCAGGCGAATGTCCCCGGAGCCGCTGGAACCTGGAAGGACTTAACCGGAAACGTAAATCTGCTGGCTGACAACCTAACCAACCAGGTGCGCGCCATCGCGGAAGTCGCCACAGCCGTGACCAAAGGCGATCTCACGCGATCGATTCAAGTGGAAGCCAGCGGCGAAGTGGCTGAATTGAAAGACAACATCAATACCATGATCAACAACTTGCGTTTGACGACGGAACGCAATACCGAACAAGACTGGCTCAAGACGAACCTGGCCCGCTTTACGAGCATGTTACAGGGCCAACGCGACTTGGCAACGGTCGGGCAGATGTTGCTTTCGGAGTTGGCGCCGCTGGTCAACGCGCAACAAGGCGTGATCTATCAGATGGCCGGTGACGACGTAGAGGAAATGGTGCAACTGTCAGCCTTCGCAGCGGACAGCGAAGATGGTCACTTGCGGCGTCTGCGTATCGGAGAAGGACTGATTGGGCAGTGCGCGGCGGAAAAACGCCGGATGCTGATCGCAGACTTGCCGGAACAAACGATCACGATCCGCTCCGGATTATTTTCAGCAGTGCCGCGCAACGTGATCGTCCTGCCGGTGCTGTTCGAAGGCAGGGTGAAGGCGGTCATCGAGTTGGCCTCATTGAGTTTGTTTACGGCGTCGCAACTAGCGCTCCTTGAGCAACTCACGGCCAGCATCGGTATCGTACTTAACAGTATTGAAGCGACGATGCAGACCGAAGGGCTGTTGAAGCAATCGCAACAGCTCGCGGCTGAATTGCAGACCCAACAAAAAGAACTGCAACAAACCAACGAGCAGCTTGCGCAGAAAGCTAAGCAGCTCGCCGAACAAAACGTCGAAGTGGAACGCAAGAACCAGGAAATCGAACAAGCGCGCAGGGCGCTGGAGGAAAAAGCTAAAGAGTTGGCGCTGACTTCCAAGTACAAGTCCGAATTTCTGGCGAACATGTCGCACGAGCTTCGCACTCCCCTCAATAGCATCCTGGTGCTCGGTCAGCAGTTGTCCGATAACCCGGACGGAAATCTAACGCCGAAACAAGTCGAGTACTCGCGTACCATCCACGGCGCTGGCACGGACTTGCTGCACCTGATCAGCGATATTCTCGATCTGTCCAAGATTGAGTCCGGTACGGTTTCGGTCGAAGCAGAAGAAGTCCTGGTGGAAAACCTGCTTGATTCCGTGGCTCGCCCATTCCGTCACGAGGCGGAAAATCGCGGGTTGACCTTTGAAGTCATCAACGAGTTGGGCGCGGGCAAGAGCCTTGTAACCGACGCGAAACGCTTGCAACAGGTGCTGAAAAACCTGCTGTCGAACGCTTTCAAATTCACAGAGCATGGCGGAATCCGATTCAAGCTCACAAAAGTCACACATGGCTGGTCGGCAAATCACCCGGTACTTAGCAAGTCTCCCAGCGTTCTTGCCCTGGAGGTGAGCGACACCGGCATTGGAATTCCAGCCGACAAGCAGCGAATCATCTTTGAGGCATTCCAACAGGCAGATGCCGGGACCAGCCGCAAGTACGGCGGTACTGGACTTGGCCTCGCGATCAGCCGCGAACTGGCTGGACTGCTCGGCGGCGAAATTCAGTTAAAGAGTGCGCCGGACCAAGGCAGTACGTTTACCCTCTATTTGCCGGAAACCTATTCGGGTGCTCCCGCCGCCGTCCGGCGAAATGAGACTTCGGTCTCTCCGCTGCAGTTGGCAGGAATCAATATCACGCAGGTGCCGTCAGGCCGTGTGGCGGACGATCGCGACCAACTATCCGCGGACGATTCGGTTTTGCTGGTGGTCGAGGACGATCTTAACTACGCGCAAACCCTGTGCGATCTGGCGCGCGACAATGGCTTCAAGGTAGTTGTCGCCATGCGCGGAGCGGAAGCGCTTTCGATGGCGCGATCGTTTCATCCCACCGCAATTTCGCTGGACATTTTTCTTCCCGACATGCTGGGTTGGACGGTGCTTAACAACCTCAAGCAAGACCCCTCGACTCGCCACATTCCCGTGCAGATCCTGACACTCGATGAAGACCGGCGCCACGGGTTGGCTCGCGGTGCATTTGCCTTCGTGACGAAACCGACCGACACCGACCAAATCAGCGCGGCGCTGACCCGCATGAAGGAATATTCGGCTCCGCGGCGCAAGAAGCTGCTGATCGTCGAAGATGATAAGCGCGAGCAGAAGACGATTGAGGCATTGCTCGGCGATGACGACATTTCGATCACCGCCGTGGGAACCGGCAACGACGCACTGAAGACGATTAATGAACAGCGCTTCGATTGCGTGGTGCTCGACCTCAGCTTGCCCGATATGTCCGGTTTCGATGTCCTCGAAAAGCTGGGGCAAAATCCCTCCCACCGCGACTTGCCGGTGGTGGTTTTTACGGGCAAGGAATTATCGCCGGAAGAAGACGCGCGACTGCACATTCTCGCCAGAAGCGTTGTTGTGAAAGGCGTCGAATCTCCGGAGCGGTTGCTCGATGAAACATCGCTCTTCCTGCATCGAGTGGTTTCGCAGCTTCCGCCGGAAAAGCAGAAAATGCTTGATCGGCTGCATCGCTCGGACGAAGCGTTGGCCGGAAAGAAGGTGCTGGTCGTAGACGACGATGTGCGGAACATTTTCGCATTGAGCAGCGTGCTTGAACGCCGCGGCATGGCGGTGCTGACTGCCGGCACCGGGCGAGAGGCGATCCACGCGCTTGAATCCACTGCCGACGTCGCGATTGTGCTGATGGACATCATGATGCCGGAAATGGATGGCTACGAAACCATGCAGGTGATCCGGCAGAGTGCGGCGTTTCAGCGGCTGCCCATCATTGCGCTGACGGCAAAAGCGATGAAAGGAGACCGGGAGCGGTGCCTGGAAGCGGGAGCGTCCGAATACCTCGCGAAACCCGTCAATACTGACCAGCTGCTTTCGGTGCTGCGCACGTGGCTTCACCGTTGAGTCGTATGTCGAGTCCGCAAAACTCACCTATGAGCGAGGAAGCAATGCCGGTGCATAACAAGGTCAACATCCTGATGGTGGATGATCAACCGGGCAAGCTGCTCAGCTACGAGGTGATGCTCGCGGACCTCAACGAAAACCTCATTCGCGCCAGCTCCGGCACGGAAGCGCTGGAGCTTCTTCTCAAACACGAAATTGCCATTGTCCTAATGGACGTCAACATGCCGGACGTGGACGGCTTTGAGCTGGCGGAGATGATTCGCCAGCATCCCCGCTTTCACACGACCGCGATCATTTTTATCTCTGCGGTACATTTGCGCGACGTCGACCAACTTAAGGGATACCAGAAAGGTGGAGTGGATTACATTTCCGTTCCTGTGATTCCAGAGTTATTGCGCGCTAAGGTCAGCGTGTTTGCTGAGTTGCACCGCAAGACCGAGCAACTGGAAAGACTGAACGCCGAACTGCGCCATCTCTCCACGCGGCTGATGGCCACGCAAGACGAAGAGAGACGGCGCATGGCGCGGGAACTGCATGATGGACTGGGCCAGGATCTGGTCGCGGCGAAGATGTTGCTCGACCGTCACGCTAACGCCAACCTAAAAAGTGCAGACGGCCTTCTGGTGAAAGAAGCCGCCGAAATGGTCGACCAGGCGATCAAGCAGACCCGCAATATTTCCCACTTGCTGCATCCGCCGCTGTTGGATGAAGTCGGGATTTTTTCCGCCTTGACCTGGTATGTCGAGGGGTTCAGCAAGCGCAGTGGAATCAAGACTTCCATCGAAATCCAGCCGCCTGCGTTTCCGCGACTGGGGCCCGAACTCGAGACCGCTCTTTTCCGCATCGTGCAGGAGGCACTGACGAATGTCTTCCGCCACTCAGACGCGAAGACAGTCACGGTGAATGTAGATTATCGAGGCGGAAAAGTGCGAGCTTCGGTGCAGGACGACGGCAAGGGCATCAGCCCGTCGGTCGCCGGACTGCGTGTGGGAAGCATTGGTGTGGGCGTGGGAGGAATGAAGCAGCGGGTGAAAGAACTGGGCGGCGAACTGAAGCTGTGCTCCACCAGCCCCGGCACTTTGCTGGAAGTGGTAGTTCCGTTCACTGAGCCGACCTTCAGCAAGCGTTGATGTCCGCTGAAATCAGCTGCGGTCAGGTTTTGGAGATGGTAGGCACGAGGAGACTCGAACTCCTGACCTCTACCGTGTCAAGGTAGCGCTCTAACCAACTGAGCTACGCGCCTATGGCTTCATTGTACCGGGGCGGTCAGCTAGCGGCAAACCTCCAGCGCGCATTCTGGCCCTCGTCAGGTTGCAATGCGGGCGCAGGGCGATGACAATCATCGGGTGCCATCTTCCGATCCAGCCAGGCTAAAAGACATTCAGCAGGAAGCCGTGCTGAAGCTTTCGCAGCTGCTCACGTTTCCCAACCAGCTCACTTTGTTGCGGATGATGTTTCTTCCGTTCATCGTGATCGACCTGGTGGAAAATAAGTACGGTTGGGCGCTTATTTTATTTATCATCGCCGGCCTCAGCGACGGACTCGACGGATTGCTCGCCCGCACGCTCGACCAGAAAACGCTGCTGGGGCAGTATCTCGACCCCATCGCGGACAAGCTTTTGCTCAGCACAACTTTCATGGTGCTTTCGATTTTGCACCGGATTCCGTGGAAATTTACCGTGCTCGTCTTCAGCCGCGACATTTCCATCCTGGCCGCGAGCGCCGTGCTCTATGCGATTGCCGGGCTGCGCGACTTCAGTCCCAGCATCTTCGGCAAAGCGAATACGTTCGCCCAATTGATCGCAGTGTTTTTTGTGATGCTGATGCAAAAATTTCCCGTCCGCTGGATCGCCATCACCGAGCGGACTTTTCTGCGAGCAGTGTTCGCGTTCACCATCATCTCGGCGATACATTATGTGATCTTGGTGGGGAGAAGATTGCGGGCGCTGCCGTCGCATGGATAAAGAAGCGATGTCGTTGTTCGTTCGCGGTCATTTGACCCTACCCCTTGCCCGTCCCTAGAATGAACATTCTTTTGCCGCGCGACCGCTGATGCCTTTTCGTCTCTACAACACGCTTTCCGCCAAGGTTGAGGAGTTTCGGACTATCGATCCGGGCAAGGTGCGGATGTATGCCTGCGGGCCGACGGTGTACGACTTTGGCCACATTGGCAATTTCCGGACGTTTATTGCGGTTGACGTGCTCTACCGCTTTCTCAAATACACCGGATATGACGTGGACTACGTCATGAACATTACGGATGTGGACGATAAGATCATCCGCAACGCCGGGTCACCCAGCGTGGAGGCGGTGAAGAAATATACCGAGAAGTTTACCAACGCTTTTTTTGAGGACAGCAAGACGCTGAACATCGAGCCGCCGCGTTTTGTCCGCGCGACCGACAATATTTCGCAGATGGCGGATTTTATTGCCCGGTTGCAGAAAAAAGATTTCGCCTACCGCGCCGACGATGGCTCGTACTACTACCGGATTGCGAAATTTCCCGAGTACGGCAAGTTGTCGAAGCGCGACTTTGAGGGCATGGAAGACGGTGCGCGCGTGGACGTTGACGAATACGAGAAAGACAGCGCCCGTGACTTCGCATTGTGGAAAGCGCCCAAGGCGGGCGAGGCATCATGGGAGACCGAAATTGGGCCGGGACGTCCGGGCTGGCACATTGAGTGCTCGGTGATGGCCATGCAGGAACTGGGCGAGACTTTTGATCTGCACGCCGGCGGAGAAGATTTGATTTTTCCGCACCACGAGAATGAGATTGCGCAGTCCGAAGGGTTGACTGGCAAGCCATTCGCGCACTTCTGGTTCCACTCGCGTTTTCTGCTGGTGGAAGGGCAGAAGATGTCGAAGAGCCTGGGCAACTTCTACACGCTGCGCGATCTGATCGAGAAAGGGTATGATGCGGCGGCGATACGCTTTTTGCTGACATCGGTGCCGTATCGCAGCCAGTTGAACTTCACCTTCGACGGACTGCGCCAGGCGGCTTCATCTGTCGAGCGACTGAGAGTTTTTTGTTTGCTGGTGACGAATCCTCCGGTGGCCGCGAAAGCGGGGGCGGATTCGCTGGCTGCGCTGGCGGTGACCACAAAGCAACGCTTTAACCAGGCGCTGGAGAACGATCTGAATACTGCCGAGGCCATTGGTGCAGTTTTCGAAATGGTGCGGCAGGCCAACACCGCCATCAATACCGGCAATTGGCAGCCGGACAATGACCGCGAGCCGCTATTGGATGTGTTGACAGCATTCGACGCCATTTTCGCGATCGGCGTGAAAACAGCCAAGGCGCACGACGAGGAAAGCGACGCGATCCAGGCCAAGGTCGATGCACTCAAGCATGCGCGCAACGTGCGCGACTTCAAGACTTCAGACGCGCTACGCGCAGAACTGGCGACGGCGGGCGTAATCGTCGAAATGACGAAAGACGACGTGCGCTGGCGGAAAAAGTAGCCGAAGGAACCTACTTCAATTGACAGCTTGGTTCTGGACACACCTGCTGGTTCCAAGATTGTTTCAACTGAGAAGCCGTCGGTACAGGCAGCTTTGCGCGCGGAGCCATCTGCGCATGAACATTTGCCGGTTGCGATGATGGCATCAGCGCCGCAAAACTTTCCACCGTGGTCAAAATCAAGCTGACGCCGGCGGTCACGCGTTGGCTCACCAACGGGTCGGAGATGTGAGCGGCATTCAACACAGCCGGCAGATTGCTTTGCAGCACGCCGATGGCGTCGTTGATTTTCTGGAGCCCGGTTTGGCTGGGCTGCGCTTTGTAGTCGTTGAATAGAGCTTTAAGCAGCGTCAGGTCCTTCGTCGCTTCAGAAGAGATCCCCTGAATGGCGCTAGCGTCGCCGGAGCTCATCGGCTTGCCTTGCATGGTGGCGCTCAGTGCGGCGATGTTCAGGGCCATTTGCGCCAGCACGGGAAGATCGGTTAGGGCGACATTGATCCATTGGCTGGAGCAGGCGGCAGTTGCCATCGCGAGGACGAGGGAGAGAGACAAGAGTGAGGTAGGGCGCGCAGGAAGATTCATGATTACTCCTTTTTGATTTGTGGGAAGAATTCGGAAGCGGGCAAAGAAAAGAGCCGGCACGGTGCCGGCTCTTCTAGGAAACTAAGGTGACTTCGGTCTAGGCGGCTTGCTCGTAGTTATGCGCTACCCGCAGAATCGTGCTCTCGTCGAAATGCTTGCCTAGAATCTGCATCCCAATGGGAAGCTTCTCGCTGTTTTCGCCGCATGGGATCGAGATGCCGCAAATTCCGGCGAGGTCGGCGGTCACCGTGTAAACATCCGCCAGATACATGGCCAGCGGATCATTAGACTTTTCCCCCAGCTTGAACGCGGCAGTGGGCGAGGTCGGCGTCACTATCGCGTCAACTTGCTGGAATGCATTCTCGAAATCGCGCGTGAGAAGAGTGCGTACTCTTTGCGCCTTCAGATAGTAGGCGTCGTAGTAGCCGGCGCTCAGGGCATAAGTGCCGAGCATGATCCGGCGCTTCACTTCGGCGCCGAAGCCTTCATCGCGGCTGCGGCGATACATCTGCGACAAGGTTTTGCTGTCGGCGGCGCGGTGCCCATAGCGAACGCCGTCGAAACGCGCCAGGTTGGAAGAGGCCTCGGCGGTCGCGATGATGTAGTAGACAGGGATCGCGTATTTCGTGTGCGGCAATGAAATCGGAACGATCTCGGTACCCATCGCAGCCAGTTTCTGGATTGCAGCTTCGACAGAAGCGCGCACTTCGGCGTCCAGTCCTTCGCCGAAATATTCTTTGGGAACGCCCAATTTCAGGCCCTTCACTGGTTTCGTCAGTTCCGTAGTGTAGTCGGGAACCGGAATTTCAGCCGAAGTCGAATCCATGGGATCGCGCCCGGCGATAATCCCCAGGATGGTCGCGGCATCTTTCACAGTTTTGGCCAGCGGGCCGATGCGGTCGAGAGATGACGCGAAGGCAATCAGTCCATAGCGCGACACTCGGCCGTACGTAGGCATCAGGCCGACCACCCCGCAGAAAGCTGCGGGCTGGCGGATGGAACCGCCTGTGTCTGAACCGAGCGTGGCCACTGCCATGTCGGCGGCTACAGCCGCCGCAGAGCCGCCCGACGAACCTCCGGGGACGCGGCTCAAGTCGCGCGGATTACGCACCGGCTTCCATGCGGAGTTTTCGTTCGACGATCCCATGGCGAACTCGTCGCAATTCAGCTTGCCCAGAACGACCGCTCCGGCGGCTTCGAGACGGGCGACCGCTGTGCAATCGTAAGGGGGGATGTAGTTCCCGAGAATTTTTGATCCGGCGGTCGTGCGGACGCCGCGAGTACACAACACGTCCTTAATTCCGACAGGCACTCCAGCCAAGGGCGGCAGCGGATCGCCTTTCGAGGCCTTAAAATCAATTTCTTCAGCTTTTGCTGACGCTCGATCTTTCGAGAGCGTTAGGAACGCGCCGATCTGGGGGTCGTCCGCCGCGATCTTCGAGTAATGCGCTTCGACGACAGCGGCCGCGGACTCGCGCCGATCCCGGATTACATCGCGAGCGGCATCAATCGTGAGGGATTTCAAGTCCATAAACTATTTCGGTTATCTTTCAATCACTTTTGGGACTTTGAAGAATGTGCCGTCGCTCGACGGAGCATTGGCCAACGCTTCATCGTGGCGAAGCGACTTGCGCAAGCCATCGATAGCATCTTCCCGGCTGGCATAGATGAATCGGTCGCTGCCGGTTTTGGCTGGGTCTACGCCATAAATCTCGGAGACTTGAGCCATCGGCGCAACATTGTCGGTGTTTAATTCGTTCAACTGGTCGATATGGCCAAGAATCGAGTTCAAGTCCTTCAGCATGTGCGCGCGTTCGTCGGCGGACAAATCGAGGTTGGCTAAATCGGCAACATACGCGACATCTTTCTCGGTGACTTTCATGCTCTCGGGCCTTGTGATGCGATGACGAATTCGATCCGCTGGACGGGTTCCGCGCTGTAGCGATTGATTACGGCCAGGTATTGGGATGCCAGGTTGCGGAGTTCGGCCCGCCATCCTGCGTCCGGCACCTGGATCTGCAAGATGCCATTTTCGAATTTCGTCGGATTTGTGCGGGTGGCCACGCTATGCCCGCAAACCAACGGCCACGCTAAAACCGGCGAAGTCCCAGCAGGGGCGCGTTTTAGGCTGCGCGCGATCACCGATTCGGCAACTTCAAGCGCACGGGACATCGGTTTTAGATCGTGATTCTGCATGGTTGACCGAGCGGACCACATTAGACTAAAAGCCGCAACTCACTGCACCACTCTTTCAGGATAGCAGTCGCAGACGGTGAAGCTGGCCACGCGAGGAGAAATTATTCCTCGTTCCGATTCAAGCGCTTGCATGATGTTTCATGCTGCGCGGGGCTTGACGGAGCCGAAATTTCACTGCACCAGCGCCAGCACGCGGCAGGGACTTCCGGATCCCTTCGTGATTTTGAGCGGTGGGGTGATGAGCACTGAGCCTTTGGGCGGAAGTTGGTCCAGATTGCAGAGGCTGGCCAGTCCGAACTTGTTGTGGCCGTGCATGATGCTGTGACAGGGAAATGGAGGATCGAACCGGAACGCCTGCCCAGCGTCGGTTCCGACGCCTTCCGATCCCCACCCGATGATGTCGCGCTCTTTCGCCAGGAATGGCACCAGGTCAGGATGCGGTCCGGGGATGTGCGAGCCATCTTCTTTCATGTTGAGAACATCTTTTTGTTCACGCTTCGACCAGTCAGTGCGCATCAGAACCCAAGCCCCCGGCTCAATTTTTCCGTGCTGTAACTCCCAGCGAAGCACATGGTCGATGGTCAGCAAAAAATCATGATCTTTCGCCGATTCGGCTGAAACATCGATGACGCAGCCTGGAGCGACAAAGCGATCTACGGCAATCGAGTCGGTTGCATTGCTGGGATAATCTTTACCAGACACCCAATGAATCGGGGCGTCAAAGTGGGTACCGGTGTGCTCGCCGCAGGCAAAATTGTTCCAGTACCAGGCGGGCCCGCGGGCATCGTACTTTGAAATCTCTTCCAGGCGGAACGGCCAGGTCTTGCCGAATTCCGGGGGCAGTTGAATTGTGGCCGTGGACGCATTAAGCGGTTGTGACAGATCGACGATCCTGATCTTGCCTTCTCTAAGTGCGCTGACAAATTCCGTAAGCAGATTTGCGGGCATGGGCGGTCTCGCGGAGAATTATAGCCAAGCGGCTCTGCTCGTGCTAATTCGCTGAAAATGATGCATCATTTCTTGCCCCGAACGTACACTCTCCTTCGGTAACCCTTAGTAACCATACGATTCTGGGTAACCAGCCTTACAATGACCATGGTTCGAGGTACTATTCCTCGCGCAACCCGGCCCATTCGGCCGATCAGGTATTTAGACCATTGGTGGACCTCTTCGCGATTAAAGCGTGGAGCAGAGCTTACAAGCTGGGGTCAGCAACTATATGGCTTTTGGTTTCGGCTTCAACAAACAGAAGGTTCTGAGCGCAGCCGAGAAGTTTGTCCAACAGGGCAAGCTGCAGAATGCTATTGCGGAGTACGAAAAAGTCCTCAAGGCGGACCCGAAGGATTTGACCGTCACCAATACGGTCGGGGATCTCTACTCGCGCCTGGGCGATGCGGATAAAGCGGTGGAGTGCTTTAAGAGCGTTGGCGATGCGTATGCCGCGCAGGGCTTCACCGTCAAAGCCATCGCGATGTACAAGAAGCTAAGCAAGAGCAAGCCCTCGATTGAGAGCGTTCTGCGGCTGGCCGAGCTTTATACCCAGCAAGGATTGTTTAACGACGCGCGCGCCCAATATCTCCAGGTTGCCGAGGAGTTTTTGCGCGCGGGCGAACTTGACCAGGCTGTACGTATCTTCCAAAAAACTCTGGAGATGGATCCGGAAAACGTAGCGATGCGGCTGCGTCTTGCGGATGTTTATGTCCGGCTGAACAAGAAAGATGAAGCGCGCCAGGTTTATTCCGCAGCGGCGGTAACGCTTCGTGCCAAGGGGCAGTTGGATGCCGCCGAAGAAGTACTGCAAAAGCTGGTGAAACTCGATCCGGGCAGCAGCGAAGCCGTTGTGCTTCGGGCGCGCAATGCCATGGAAACGGGAGATTACAGTTCTGCCGCCCAGCAACTGGGGAAAATCAAAAATATAGAAGCGAATCCCGAGGCGATGCGGGGTTTGTTTCATTCCTATCTCCACTTGGGAAAGCTCCCGGAAGCCGGCGCACTGGCGCCAAAGTTGTTTGCCGCGCAGTCGGAAACTAACTCGATCCGCGAATACGTCGATGCGCTCACCAGTGCGGGACAATTCGAGGACGCGCTGGCGCAATATCAGACCTACGGCGACCGCTTGCTACAGGCGGACTCGACAAAATTCCTGAATGGCTTGCACTCCATGATCGGGCCGTTGAGCGAGAGTATCGTTTCGCTCGAATCGATTCTGCAATTACTGGGCGGCGCGGGCGACAAGAGCCACGATGCTGAGATTTGCGAACTTCTCGCGCACGCCTCTGTTCAATCGGGCGAGCTTGAAAAGGCCAGAGATTACTATGCCGAACTGATTGAACTCGAGCCGCAGAACGCACTGCACGCACAAAGCTATCAACAGGTGGTGAACCGCCTGGGCGGACGCTCTTCGGGAATTACAGCCGAGGAGGGTGCGGTCCTTGTCGATGAACTTGAGACTTCCGCACCCTTTATCGAGCAGACATACGACGACGGCGTTGCCTTGGCGGTAAGAGCGGCGATCACAGATGCCGATTTGTTTCTTTCTTACAACATGCCGGAGAAGGCGCTCACGCCGTTGCTGAGCGTTCTTCCCCAGGCGCCGCGTGATCTTCGCCTCAATCAAAAACTGGCTGCGCTCCACACTCGTGCGAGCCGTTTTGCGGAAGCAGCGGTTTGCTGCCATACACTCGAAAGCCTTTACCACGATGCCGGTCATCCGGGCGAAGCCTCGCGCTACGGTGAGTTGGCGTCGAAATACGAGGCCCGAGCCGTCGCGGGCGGTTCGCGTTCGACCGTTGTTGAAACTCCAGTTTCCGATCGGACGCCCAAGGCGGTCGATTTCGAGGTGGCGACCGACTCAGTGGCGCTGGTTGAAGAGCCTGCTGAATTTGGCGTTTCGCCGGTTCAAGCCGACGACGCGCAGGACTTTCAGATTGAAGCGACTCCGGCTTCGATGGCCGAGATCGATCTCTCTGGCGAATGGGATACCGGACCGGCCGAGCTTCCAGAGGCGGAAGTCGAGCCGCCTCAATCCGCGTCTCAACCCGCGGCCCCAGCCGCTGAGGACGATATTGCAGTTGCCGAAACCATCGAGGAGATACGGTTCTACCTCGGGCATTCAATGCTCGACGCGGCGTGGTCCGCAGTCGCGAAACTGAAGACTCTAACCTCTGACGAGGCAATGCTGAGCGTAATGACCGCGCAGGTGGAAGCGGCCGCTCAAGCTCCGGTCGAGGAATCTGCCGTTGCGATCGAACCAGAAGCGGCGGTCGTAACCGAAGAAATTGCGGAGATCGAGGTTGTGGCTCCGCCGATGGAATTAGAGGAGACAGCAGGAATCGAGCACGCAGTTGTCGCCAGCGTCGAGCCTCCGGTTTCGCATGAAGCGAGCGAAGAGCCGCCGATGGAAATCGCAAGTGCGCCAGTCGAGGAAGCCGTTGCGGCTGCACCAGAGCCGGCTGAGAACCCAATCACCGAATTGGTCGGCGATCTTGAAGCTTCGTTAAGTGAACAGTTTGCCGCTCCGGGTGCAGAGGCTGAAATCGTCGAGCCCCCCAGCGCCGAAGAACCAGCCGCTGAAGAGCCGGTTGCAGAATTGCCTGCCGTTGAGATTCCCGTCGCGGTGGAACCGGTCAGTGTCGAGCCGGCTGCCGCTGTCGTGGTTCCAGCCGCAGCGGTTGCTCCGCAAAATGTTTCTGAATTGCCAATTGCGTCAGCCGCAGCTCCGACAGGCGCGTTGGATTCGCTCGTATCCGATCTCGAAGCTGCGCTTCCAGTCGACTTTGCACTGGGAAGTCCGGCTACTGCCCCAACCGAAGCAATCGCGGCAGCGAGCCACGTTGTCCAAGCTCCTACAGCCGCCCCGATTGCGATGTCCGCTGCGGCGTCAGCGTCGGCGTCACCTGTGGCCAGCCAGCCGCTTCCTCCACAAGTAGTCGCGCCAGCGGCGGTCGCTAAACCTGACCCCATCGTTGGCGTGGACCTTGCCGATCTTTTCGGCGAATTAAAGCAAGAACTGGAAGACGATACGGCCTCGGCCGATGAAGATCCGGAAACCCACTACAACCTGGGAGTGGCATTCCGTGAAATGGGTCTTCTGGACGAAGCAATCGGAGAATTCCAGAAAGTATGCCAGTCGAACGACAAAGGCCACGCTTTCTCGCAGATGATGCAAACCTACACATGGCTGGCCCAGTGCTTCCTTGATAAGGGAGTTCCCGACGCGGCAGTTCGCTGGTATGAACAAGCTTTGCGCTTGCCAAATCTGGACGGCGAGTCCAAGACCGCATTGCACTACGAAATCGGTTCGTCCTACGAAAGTGCGGGGAACAAAGCAGCCGCATTAAGCAACTTCATGCAGGCATACGGCAGCAACATCGACTACCGGGATGTGGCCGAGCGCATCCGGGCGCTAAAGTCGTAGAATGTTCCGATGCGTCCACTTTGGTCGAGCCTAGACATTCGGCACGGGGATTTCGCCCGCTTCGCATATTCTGGAACGGTGGGCTGATTGAACTCTCGGTCGATCCCGCCCGCGCCGGAAGAAGGGCCGTCCCGGCCGCAAGCTCCCATCGCGGCAAAGAACCCCCCTGTACCCGGAGCGGTGTTATGGGCCCATCGCCTCACAGCGCTTGCTTTCGTATGCGTTTGTGCCGGGTTGGGCGTTCTGCTGCTGCTGTTGCCCTGGACCTCGAATTGGACTGACAATCACTTTCTGTTTGCATATCCTTCACTGCGCAGCTTTTTCACGAACGATTTCGTCAAAGGGGTTTGTAGCGGATTGGGACTACTGGATATTTGGGTTGGGTTTTCCGAAGCGTTGAATTACAAAGAAGATCATCACGCCTGACGGTCTGCCGACGAATACCTTTGAAGCATAGAAAGTTTAGAAATGACTGACGAAACGCTGCCCCGCGCGCCACTGGCTTACGAAAATACCCCTTTCCTTAACAGCCCCGATGGCAGGTTTATACGCATTCTTGCCGAGTATGCGGAGCCTCTGGCCCGCTTTCGGCATGAGCAGATACAGGACACCGTGGTATTTTTCGGCTCGGCGCGAATTCAAGACCACCACCAGGCAAGCAAGCGCCTGCGAGACGTAGAGCATGGGCACGACCCAAATGCGGTGAAGCAGGCCCAGTCGGCACTGGCGATGGCGCGATATTATGAGGACGCGCGCCGCCTCGCATTCCTTCTGAGTAAGTGGTCCATCCAGATTCCCGCGCGCCGCCGCCGCTTTGTTGTCACCACTGGCGGAGGTCCCGGCATTATGGAAGCGGCCAACCGCGGCGCTAAGGAAGCTGGAGCCAAGACTATTGGCCTGAATATTCACCTTCCGTTCGAGCAGGATCCGAATCCCTACATCACGCCCGCGCTCAACCTGGAATTCCATTATTTTTTCATGCGGAAATTCTGGTTCGCTTATCTTGCCAAGGCATTGGTGGTGTTCCCCGGCGGGTTTGGTACGCTGGATGAGTTTTTTGAAATCGTGACCCTGGCGCAGACGCAAAAGCTGGCCAAGAAAATTCTCGTTGTCCTTTATGGAAGCGAATATTGGAAAAGCGTCTTGAACTTTCAAACCATGATTGACGCTGGCACCATTTCCGCGGGGGATGTGGACCTGTTCAAGATGGTGGACTCGCCAGAAGAGGGCTTTGAGTATTTGAAGGACGGACTGACCGAATATCATCTGGGACCGCCCAAACGCCCCAGCGAGGTCGTTCCCGAAATCGCCAAGACCAACCCCTAAGCCTGATGTTGCTCTGCTACATCACCGACCGGAGCCAATTTCCGGGAGACGAATCAACCCGCCGCCGCCGGTTGCTGGAAAAAATCGCGGGGGCGGCGAAAGCTGGGGTCGATTACATTCAAGTCCGGGAAAAAGACCTCGGCGGTCGCGATCTTGAAGGATTGCTCACGGAAGCAGTAGGCATCGTCCGCAGCCTCGGCGCTAAATCCAGATTGCTGGTTAATTCGCGAGTAGATATCGCGATCACGGCTGGGGCCGACGGCGTAAATCTGCGATCCGAAGACATTGCGCCGAGCGATGCATTCTCTGTGTGGCGCGCTTCTTGGGCTTATCGCGAGGGGATGATTGCGAAGGGCCCGATCATCGGGCAATCCTGCCACACTGCCGAACAGGTTCAGCGCGCGGCCGCATCGGGGGCGTCTCTTGCTTTGTTTGGGCCGGTGTTCGAGAAATCGAGCAATGCGAATGCTCGCCGGACCGGACTGGAACCACTCAAAGCGGCCTGTATCTGCGAACTTCCGGTGCTAGCCTTGGGCGGCGTCACGGTCGAAAACGCGAAGGCCTGTATGGGAGTGGGTGCGGCGGGAATCGCAGCGATTCGCCTGTTTCAGAATAACGAGATTGAGACGGTCGTAAACGCCCTGCAACGCTTCTGATTAATTAGAAGATGACGGCGCTACGGATGCCGAAGCTGGCGCGGGAGCGGCAGAAGATGGTTCTGCCGGGGTGGTGGTCATCGCGCTTTCCGGATTGAGAAGATGCTGATGGTCCGGTCCCAACCCCAATTTGATCAAGGCTCGAGAATCGGGAGTGACTTTTTTCTGCCAGCCGTTATCGGCCTGGAACTTCTCCATGGCCTGTTGCGAAGTCGCGTCCCACTTGCCGGTAGCCTCGCCGGACATGTAGTGATTCCGGATTAGAGCTTCCTGGATGTCGCGAGCCCGTTGAGAATCGATGTTCTGCTGGCCATGCTTGCGCCAGTTCGCAGCGCTCTTTCTCGATGAGTGTTTGCGATGAGACAGCTTGCGGCTGGCGGGTTTCCGCTGACCCTTGGTGAGCGTCGGTGCGGCATAGGACAAAGCAGCAGTGCCGACAAGCACGGCAGCCACGGCCATCCACAGCCGTAAGCCGATCCGCCAACTAGATTTGGTCATTCGTTTGTCGCCCAAAAAATCCCCCGCAATAACCCGACCCTCATCATCAAGCCTGCGCTCCCAGACGCCTAGGTTCCGGGAGTGCCAGTAACCAGGTTACGGAAGTGTACCAGCCAGGAAGATAGTTCCCTCCTGGCGGTTCGCGCCGCGCTGGCGAACCAGGAAAACGACATCCTGGCCACTCTTAAGAGATGCGGAAACTCGATTAAAGTCTGCTTCGCTGTTCACTGGCTGCTTGTTAATCTCCAGAATCACGTCGCCCCGGCTTATGCCCACGTCCTCGCCGAAGGATTGAGACCGTACGTCCTGGACGATCATCCCTTTGCCGGCGGGAATGTCGAGTTTGTCCGCCATTTCACTGGTTATTGCCCGCACCGTCAGGCCCATCTTGCTTTCTTTGGGAGCGCTTTCGTCGGTGGCGCTTTCCTCGTCGCCTAGCCGGGCGGCAAACAGCTTAGCACGATCGGCCACCGTGACCGAAGCTTCCTGACTCTTGCCGTTGCGAACGAAACCTAACGAAACTTTTTGGCCGGGTTTGCGACTGGCAATATCCGCGACCAGATCGTCGCCGGTCTTGATTGGCTTTCCATCGACGGACGTGATGGTGTCACCGACTTTGAGGCCAGCCTGGTCGGCGGGGCTGCCGGCGACCACGTCCGAGACAGTCACGCCAGAGCCGGTCCCATATACCCGTGCGATGGCAGGATTTTCTTCCGCGGCAAATTGAATTCCGATGGAGCCGCGCGCCACACGATGTTCGGGACCGATGAGCTGGTTGTAGACCTGGATCACCGTGTTCGACGGCATGGCAAATCCCACGCCCGCGTACGCGTTTGTGTCCGAGAGAATAGCGGTGTTGATGCCGATGACCTCACCCGCCATGTTGACCAGCGGGCCGCCGGAATTGCCCGGGTTGATGGCCGCATCCGTCTGAATGAAAGACTGAAACTGGCGATTTGCAACGATGTTGCGTCCTTTCGCGCTGACAATGCCGGCGGTCACGGTTTCCGTCAGGCCAAACGGGCTGCCAACGGCCAGGACCCAATCCCCCACCAGCATGCTGTCCGAATTGCCGAGCTTTGCCGTCGGAAGACTGCGATCAGTCTCAATTTTGATGACGGCAAGGTCGGTTTCCTGGTCCATGCCGATGAGCTTGGCGTCATGCAACACGCCGGGCCCTTCGCCCTCGATTTTTACGCGGATGCGGTCGGCTTTTTCGACCACGTGACGGTTGGTGACGATGTAGCCCTTGGAGTCAACGATTACGCCGGATCCAAGTGAGCGCTCGCGCATGGTGTTTGGGCTGGCTCCGCCTTGACCGCCGCCTTGGCCACCGAAAAAGCGGTCGAAGAAGTCGTCAAACGGATTCTGCCCGTCTTCGTCTGGAGCGGCCCCGCCGCGTCTCCGATGCGGATTCTTGATGGTCGACTCGGTGTTGATGTTAACGACCGTCGGCTCCAACTGCTTGGCAATCGTAGAAAATTGATTCGAGAGTTGTTGAGGAGACGGTATGGTGAGCGGAGTCGCGTCCGCAGACGACGTTTTCTTGCCTTCTTGTCCGCGTACACTCTTAGAAATGATCGTGCCAATCAGGATTCCGAACGACAACGTGGCGAGAATCGTGATCGTGTACGCCAAGCGGTGGGCCTTGAGGCGCACCCAAAAACGGCTCTGCTGCGGATCCATAGCGTTGACTTCCTCCGAGGATGGTTTGAAGATTATACGCGTTTAGACTGGGACGACTTCGGTCACGTGGGGTTAGATTCTCAGGTCACGCGTCGCGTCTAGGCAGCTTTAGGAAATGGGGATACATGCGCCGATACATCGCGTTTTTTCTATTTTTAGTGAGCGCTGGACTTGCCGCCGCTCAAGCC
Organism: Terriglobia bacterium; assembly: GCA_963771505.1. Taxonomy (GTDB): domain Bacteria; phylum Acidobacteriota; class Terriglobia; order Terriglobales; family Acidobacteriaceae; genus JAJPHW01. Next base: position 770,624 of record CAVYTO010000001.1, on the reverse strand, counting down.
CGGCATCCGTTCACGTTTGAAGACATGATGAAGTTGAAACGGGTCGGCGAGCCGGTCGTCTCTCCCGACGGCAAATGGGTAATCTTCAGCGCCGTGGACGTCGACCTCTCGGCTAATACCAAGATTCCGCATATCTGGTTGGTTCCGGCGGCAGGCGGCGAGGAACGGGAAATTATTGCTGGGCAGGATGCTGACCGTCCCCGCTGGTCGCCCGATGGGAAGCGCTTCGTGTTTACCTCAACGAAAGAAGGTGGATCGCAGGTGTGGATCGCAGATTTCGACAACGCCGCGGGATCGGTCGGCAGCGTGACCAAGTTGACTGCAATCGCCAGCGAAGCCAGCGGAGAGGTTTGGTCGCCGGATGGCAGAAATATCTTGTTCACGTCTGACGTCTATGCAGAATGTGACGGCCCCCCAGTTCAGGAAAATGCTTGCAACGCGAAAAAACTCGAAGAAGCCAATGCTTCAAAGGTCAAGGCGCAAATATTCACGCACTTGCTCTACCGCCATTGGAATGCCTACAAAGAAGGTAAGCGCAGCCACCTCTTCGTCGTCCCACTTCAGCCATCGGCGACAGAAGCTGCATCGGGAGCGCGGTTCAGCTCGAACCTCCAATACAATCAGGCTCCGCGCGACCTCACGCCGGGCGATTTCGACGCTCCCGTTTTCTCCCTCGGTGGACAGGACGATTACGCCTTTTCGCCTGACGGGCAGGAAATTTGTTACTCCTCGAATCACGACAAGAATCCGGCGGCTTCTACGAATAACGATTTATGGATCGTCCCAATCGCTGGTGGACCGGCCAAGAATATTACTGCCGACAATCCCGCAAGCGATTCGTCCCCGCTCTACTCGCCTGATGGGAAGTACATTGCATACCGCGCGCAAAAGCGTCCGGGGTATGAGAGCGACCGCTTTCAACTGATGCTCTACGATCGCAAGACAGGCGAGAAAAAGAGCCTGACGGCCGGTTTTGATCGCTGGATCGACTCGTTCATTTGGTCGCCGGATTCCAAAAGCATTTTGTTTACCGCGCAAGATAAAGGCGAATCGCCAATTTTTTCGTTGCAGCTCAGCGACCGCAAAATTCAAGGAATAGTGCGAGGTTTCAACGGCGACCTCTCGCTGTCAGCGGATGGAAAATCGCTCTTCTACACGAGGGTGTCATTCCGCTACCCGACGGAAATCTTCGTCCAGCCGGTAAAACTGGATAACCGTAACTTCCTCGATTTCATGATGGCGAACTGCTACAACCCGAGCGGTCCCGGTGTTGAGGAGGAAAATCGTTCATGCGATGGATCGTCCGATGGAGCAATTCGGCTAACCCACCTGAATGACGCTGTCTTGTCGGCAACGGCCATGTCGCCGATGAAAGCGTTTTCATTTTCAGGCGCGAACAACGAAAAAGTGCAGGGTTTTCTGATCCCGCCGCCGGATTTCGACGCGAGCAAGAAATATCCGCTGAAGTTTGTGATTCATGGTGGCCCCGAAGTTCCGCTGGGCGATGAATGGAGCTATCGCTGGAACGGGGAACTCTTCGCGGCCAGCGGCTATGTTGTGATTGAGATCAACTTCCACGGGTCGCCCGGATATGGACAGAAATTTATCGACGCCATCAACGGGGACTGGGGCGGCGCGCCCTACGAGGACTTGATGAAAGGCCTCGATTATGCGGAGACGACGTATCCGTTCATCGACAAGGCGCGAGAGTGCGCTCTTGGCGCGAGTTACGGCGGATACATGATCAACTGGATGCTTGGCCACACCGACCGCTTTAAATGCCTGGTCACGCATGACGGCATGTTCAACGCCGAATCTGCGTGGGGATCGACCGAAGAGTTGTGGTTCAACAATTGGGAATTCAAGGGAACACCGTATGACAACCGTGCTGCTTATCAGAAATGGTCGCCGCACCAATACGCCAAGAACTTCAAGACTCCGACGTTGGTGGTTCACGGCCAGCGAGATTACAGGCTAGATGTTAGCGAAGGTTTTCAACTATTCACAACGCTGCAAATGGAAGGCGTGCCGTCGAAAATGCTTTATTTTCCCGACGAAGGCCACTGGGTGCTGAAGCCGCAGAATTCGCAGCTCTGGTACACGACCGTCAACGACTGGGTTGACCAGTGGACGAAAAAATAGCTGCGCGAATAGATGTCGCTACGCGCTCCAGTATTTGTGATCGCGCAGGAAGAATTTCGGGTTCCAGGAATTTAGTGCGGTGACGAGAAACAGCTTTGCCACTTTCGCGTGCCCCATATTTCGGAAACGGCGATTGGTCGTGTAAACGCCTCCGGACACAATGCCGAACTTTCTTCGCGCGACCTGCTTGCTCAGGTGAAAGTCCTCGGCAAAATGAATTTGCTCGTGGAAACCTCCGAGTTCATTGAACCGCGCTCGGTCGAACAACATAAACATTCCCGTGCTGAACGGCTTATGCAGACGGGAGAGTTGTTGAAACATGTTGTTGCCCGTGTAGAGCGTTCGATCAAAAAAGTCTCCGTCTCGGCAAATGATACTGGTGGTCACGCAATGTAGATGCTCGCGCTTGGCCAGATCGACCGCGCGGCGAATCAGCGAACGCGACGCTGGTTGAATGTCCGCGTCGAGAAAAAGAATGTAGCCGGAATTCGCCAACGCGGCACCGGAGTTGCGCCCCACTGAGGGTACGCCACCGGGCACAATTTCGATGTTCAGAGCGCCCGCAAATCCCATGACGACCGCCTGGGTTCCGTCGGACGAACCGGCGTCAGCGACGAGCACCTTCGTATTCCGCATCAGAGGATAATCCTGCTTCGTCAGCGAATAGAGCAATTGCGGAATCATCTTCACTTCGTTCTTCGCCGGAATCACGATCGTCAATTCGCTCGTTGCCGTCGGTATTGCGTTCGCTGTATTCATGGATTCGCACTCCTTCGCGGTCAATTGTGATGTATGTCGGTTTCGCGTCAACCCACGCGCCGGAGTTGTAATACTCGATGCCGTCGCGAGTCTGTTTCATGGCGTGGTGCGTGTGGCCGCAGAAAATTCTGTCAGCGTGATGTGCGCGAGCGTGGGCTATCGCGCCGGATGCTACTTTCGGTGAGAGCCGCAGCCAGCGCGTGTTCAGCCGGTCGATCATGCGGGCAACCGGCTTGCTCTTGAAATCGAGTTTCTGAATCTGGAAATAGAGCAGCGTGCCGAGGTGGTTCAACGGCAGGTTGTTGATTCCGACATTGTCGAACTGATGTCCGTGGATCGCCAGGTGCCGGATTCCGGCATATTCCCACGCATATTCCTGATAGACCTGAACGCCCACGAGGTGAGACATGATGTCGGTGAGGCCTTCATCATGATTGCCTTCCACCCAGATGACCTCCACGCCGCGCTTAGGGTTGGAGAGCTTGCGTATGTATCCGAGAAACCTCCAGTGCTCTTTGGTGAGGCGTCCAAAATTGAGGTCGGCAAAAATGTCGCCCAGAAGAATCAGGCGGCGATAACGATTTTCTTTGAGAATTTGTGTGGCTTCGCGGGCGCGGCTGGTTTCCGCGCCGAGATGCACGTCGGAAAGGATCAGCGTGTCATAGACGGGCAGATCCACTATCTTGCTTATAACGAATCGATGTTACAGGGTGATGAAAAATGCACTGAAAGCAGGGCAGTAGTAATCACAAAGTAATCCGAGTAAGGCCTTATTTCGCTGGCGGGACGTATTCTTTCGGCGGGGCCGCGCCCTCGCCAAAGAAATATTGCTCCATCTGCTTCACTATGACTTCCTGGTCTTCCCGGCGGGCCGGATTGAGACGGTATTCATTGAGCAGCATCTTGCAAAATTCAGTCCAGCCCTGCCACGCCTCTTGCGACACGTTGTCATACACTTTTTTACCGAGTTCCGTGTCGAACGGCGGTTCTTCCAATCCAGGCAGTTCTTTTTTCAACTTCACGCAAAATACTTTGTGCTCAGGCATTCCGTCCTCGCGATTATGGTTGGAAAAAGTATCTCACAGACTTTGAAACAGCGATCTTCACTTCAACGATCGACCGGCGGCCGCGCCCGAGGCCCAGGCCCACTGAAAGTTGAAACCTCCGAGATGGCCGGTCACGTCTACTACTTCGCCGATGAAATACAGCCCCGGAATTTTCTTGCTCTCCATCGTTTTTGCGGAAAGTTCGTGAGTGTCGACGCCGCCACCGGTGACTTCCGCTTTCTCGTAGCCTTCGCTGCCGGAAGGCATAATTTCCCACGCGTGAATTCGCCTTTCAAAATCATCGAGAGCTTGATTCGACCAGCCAATCGGCGGATTCTTCTCGATCCATCGCTCCGTCAGCCGAGCGGGCAAAACGCTGGCTACCGCCGACATCAGGGTCCTTGGATTTCGATCAGGGACCTCCTGCAGGGCCTTTGTGGGATTCGATTCCGGAGCCAGATCGATGCGGATCGGCAACCCAGAATCGCCTTTGGAGCGTCGATCCATCCAGTAGGAAGAAATCTGCAAGATCGCGGGACCGCTGAGGCCGCGATGTGTGATCAGCATTTTTTCGCGGAAATTCTGGCCGGCGCAACTGGCAATGACATCCGCCGAAATTCCGGAGAGGTCGCAGTAGGCAGATCGATCGGAGTTCGACAAAAGAATTGGAACCAGTGCCGGGAAGGGCTGGATGACCGCCAATCCAAATTGACGCGCTAGATCAAAGCCAAATGAAGTAGCGCCTATTTTCGGGATGGACAATCCTCCTGTAGCGACGATTAATTTTGGTGACCTAAATTCACGATCCCCGGCGGAGACGACGAAGCCATCGTCTCGCTTGACGTTGTCGATGTTTACGGAGAGGAAGATGTCCGCAGCCGCGGACTCGCATTCGCGTTCCAGCATGGCCACAATCTCCCGCGCCGATCCAGCGCAAAAAAGTTGGCCTAATTTTTTTTCGTGGAACGCGATCGTGTGTTTTTCCACGAGTGCAACAAAGTCGGTTGGGGCATAGCGGGATAGCGCAGACTTCGCAAAATGAGGATTGTTCGAAATGAAATTTTCGGCGTCCGTGTAAAGATTCGTAAAGTTGCAGCGTCCCCCGCCAGAGATCAAAATCTTTTTCCCCAGCTTTTCCGCGCGTTCCAGCACCGCGACCCGCGCGCCGCGTTTTCCCGCTTCGATGGCGCACATGAGACCTGCTGCACCGCCCCCCAGAATTAGGGCATCATATTTACAGATCAACAGAAATCTCCGGCTGAGTCTCACTGGGATGCGAACTGGTCAGTGAAAATTAGCACAGTTGCGCCGCAACTTCCGGGGAAGATAAGGGTTAAAAATATTTCGCAATGGAGGTTATTTTGAGAAAGTTAAGCATTGTCACATCGCTTCTCGCACTTTTTACGGCAGTGGGCGCGGCGCAAGCCCAGCAGGTGGACGCGGCATTCAACTTGAGCACGGTCGTCGCGCCATCCAGTTCCAGCGCCTTGAATTCGACGAATTACGCGTCTCAGTCTGTCGGCGGCGGAACCTATCCTGGCTTCACCTTCGACTTTCTGCTGCACAAACAGCTTGGCATCCAGACTGAGATCAACTGGCGCGCGACGCAGAACGTGTATCAGGGATATCAGCCGTTCCGCCCCATCTTTTGGGACGTCAACGGAATCTGGGTGCCGCACCTCGGCCCTCACATTGACGGTGAGATACTGGCTGGGGTCGGCGTGCAGAACGTGCGCTTTTACAACAACTACTACACCTGTAGCTATTTCAGCGGTTGCACGACCTACAACAGCGAGAACAAGTTCGATGGACACTTCGGCGCCGGCATCCGGCTATACATCACCCACAACCTGTTCGTGCGTCCGGAAGCCCACATTTACCTGATCAACAACAATCACGACTTCTCGTCGTTTCACGCCCAACGCTATGGCGCTTCCATTGGCTACAGCTTCGGTCGATAGACGAGCTTTGAAGAACAATTAAGCCTGCCGCCGACCACGGCAGGCTTTTTCATTGCGGACAGCAAGATTGGTGGGCCCTCTAGGATTTGAACCTAGGACCAATGGATTATGAGTCCACTGCTCTAACCGCTGAGCTAAGGGCCCCTTTGAAATCGAATCTAGCATAGACCGGGACACGAGCAAACATGGACACGCTCGACGAAACCCCATAAATCGCCCACGAAACAGGGAATTGGGAGCCTTTTTCCCTTCCTATTGACCCAACCTCCGCTCACCCAGCGCATCTCATTCTCACGGCTCCACTTCGCTCATGTCGAATTCCGATCTAACGTCAATTTTGTTGGTTCTCCTGCTCTTGGCAGGATCGGCGCAGTTGTTGGGATATCTGTTCACCCTTCTGCGCCAGCCGAAGGTGGTGGGTGAAATTCTGGCTGGGATCGTCCTTGGTCCGGCATTGCTGGGAAGGATTCATTTCGGATCGTTGACTTTCGTTGATCTGACGAACCGGCACGCCGCCGTCCTCAATTTTGTTTATTGGCTGGGGCTGCTGTTGCTCATGTTCCTTTCCGGGGCCGAAACTCGGGAACTGTTCAGCCGGCAGGAACGCCGCGAAGTCAGCTGGCTGACAATCGTGGGAACGGGTGTGCCGTTCCTGCTCGGGCTGGTGTTCGGTCCCTGGCTGGTTCATCCCTCATTGGCGGGCGAGCATTCCAGCCGGATCTCGCTGATTATCATCCTCGCGGTCGGCATTGCCGTCACGTCGGTGCCGGTGATTTCGAAAATCTTCGCCGATCTGCACATTCTCAACACGCGATTTGCCCGCATCGTTCTCGGTGTTGCGGTGCTCGAGGACATTGTGCTTTGGGCGGCTCTAGCTGTGGCCACAGCCCTCGCAGGCAAGGCCGCACTGCGCCCGTGGGACATGGCGTATCATCTGGCCGCCACCGTGGCCTTCTTTGGCCTCGGGCTTACTTTGTTGCCGCGCGCGGTAAAGCGGGTCAACAAGTCCAGATTTAATGTCTTCGCGAAGCATGCTCCGGTGGGCTATGCGCTGGCCGTCCTATTTGGATATTGCATCCTAGCCGGTGCCCTGAATGTCAGCCTGGTTTTTGCCGCGTTCCTGGCCGGATTCGCCGTGGTTCACAAGAAACGAAGACTGTTTGCTTCGGCCCTTGAATCGATTGGCCAGGTTTCTTTCGGCTTCTTCGTTCCTGTGTATTTTGCCACCGTCGGCTTGAAGCTGGATTTAGCCAAAGGGTTCTCGTGGCGAATGCTCATGTTGTTTTTGGTCGGCAGTTGCCTGGTAAAAATATGCTCGGTCTCGCTGGCCGGCAGTCTGGCTGGATTCCGCAAGCTTGACTTGGTCAACCTCGCGTTGACCACGAATGCCCGAGGCGGCCCTGGGATTGTGTTGGCCAGCGTTGCGTTCGACGCCGGAATCATCAGCTCCGCGTTTTATACAACACTGGTGCTTGCAGCCGTGCTGACATCGCAAATGGCAGGCGCGTGGCTCGATTTCGTCTTGCGGAAGGGCTGGCCGTTGCTTAAGGAATCGAGCGCAGGGCCCGTTGACACTCCTAGGGCAGACCAACCCCTCACCGTGGCTTAACCACCCACAGGCGTCTGCGATCCTCAAAATTTCCGGCCCTGATAAAATTAAGGAGCAATGGCCCTGCCTTTCGTCCGCGATCTATTTGCGGACGTGGAAATGCTTCCCGCCTTCACGCGTGTAGCCTCCCACCTTCGAGCGCACACGGGGCGCATTCGTGTGTCTGGAACCACGCCATCCGCCAAGGGTTTGCTGCTCGCCCTGCTGCGAAAATCTTCCGACCGTCCTTTGGTTGTTGTCGTTTCAGATAACCGCAGAATGGAAGACCTGGTGCTGCTGGTGCAGGCGTTCCATGAATTGATTGGCGGTACCGAACCGGATTCGGTGGTGGGCCTGTCCGCTTATGATGTGCTCCCGTTTCAGAATCTTTCTCCTCACTCAGAAATTCAGGAGGAGCGCGCGGCCGGATTGTGGCGCATCGCCAACGGACTCGCCTCAATTGTGATTGCGCCAATCGCCGCGAGCGCCATGCGATTGCGGAACGCCGACTATTATTCCGGGTTGGCGCGAATGGTCCGGCGCAATGAAACGCTGGATATTCCCGAGTTGCTGCGCCATCTCAACACAGTCGGCTACGCCGCTGCCGACGTAGTCGAAATGCCCGGCGAATACGCAGTTCGGGGCGGGTTACTAGATGTATATCCGCCCGAAGCAGAGAGGCCTCTGCGCATTGAATTGTTTGGGGACGAAGTGGAATCCATCCGCAAGTTCGATCCCGGCACGCAACGATCGTCTGATCCTGCGGATGAAGCACTTCTCCTGCCGCTGACGGAAACGCCCGTAAGCGAGCAGGTTTTGGGGGCGATCCATTCGCGTCTATCGGGGCGGCGCGTCAGCGGATCGGAAGAAATCATCGAGCAATCTGTCCGCGCGGGGGGAGTAACCGTGTTTCCGGGTTGGGAGTTTTACGCCCCGGTTGCGGGCGCCGATCGTACTCTTTTCGACTTGCTTCCTAATGCGGCGGTGCTGGTGGATGAACCGGATGACCTCAAGCGCGAATTTGAGCATTTCTGGTCGCGGGTTGAGGAAGTGCACGAGCGCAGCGGGGTGGGAAATCTGCTGACGCCCAGCGAAATTTCTTTATCGCCGGAAGAATGGTGGAGTGCGTTGCCAGAACGGCCCGGCGCGGAAATTGAGCAACTTTCCATTGCGCAGTCTGACCACGGGGAAACGGTGGATTTTCATTCGCAACCGACCACTCGCTTCCACGGTTCGGTGGAGGGATTGCTGGGCGAGGTTAAGGCCCAGTTCGCACAGGAGAGGCGCGTGTTGGTCGCCGTCCCAAATATTGGCGAAGTGGAACGGCTGGCGGATGCGTTTAGCGAGAGCAGTGTTTCATTCCGTCTGGGAAGCCGCACTCGCGGCGGCGGCACTTATGCCGATGAGACCGCATATTTCGCCGGTGCGCTGATGACGGCCACTCTGGTGAAAGCCTACGTTCCCGACGGCGTGGTTTTTCCAGAAGCCCATCTCGCAATCTATGGCGCGCGAGACTTGTTCGACGAGTCGGAAGCTGTCGCTGCCGCTCCGCAACGCCGCCGGTCGAAAGTATCGGCATTTCTTTCCGACTTTCGCGATTTGCAGGTCGGCGATTATGTCGTCCACGTTGAACATGGAATCGGCCAGTATCAGGGGTTGAAGGAAATCAACAAAGGCGACGGCAATGCTGAATTTATGTTGCTGGAATATGCCGATGGCGCGAAGCTCTATGTCCCACTGACACGGTTGGATCTGATCCAAAAATACCGGTCGTCTGAAGGTGTAAAACCGGCGCTGAATCACCTCGGCACGCAGGCATGGAGCAAGACCACGGCCCGCGTTCGCAAGGCCATGGCCGACATGACGGACGAGCTGCTGAAACTCTATGCCGAGCGCAAAACAGCACGGGGGCAAGCTTTCTCCGCAGACAATCAGTGGATGCGCGAGTTCGAAGATGCTTTCGCCTACACCGAGACCAACGATCAGGACATGGCAATTGTGGACGTAAAACGCGACATGGAATCGTCGCAGCCGATGGATCGCCTTTTGTGCGGGGACGTGGGTTACGGCAAAACCGAAGTCGCCATGCGCGCCGCATTCAAGGCGGTGAACGACAACCGGCAAGTGGCCGTGCTTGCGCCAACAACCGTGCTGGCATTCCAGCATTTCGAGACTTTCAAACAGCGATTTGCCGCATTCCCTGTCAACATTGAGATGATCAGCCGTTTCCGCACGGCGAAACAACAAAAAGAGATTCTGCAAAAAGTAGAGACCGGGAAGGTCGACATTCTGATTGGAACGCATCGCGTGCTGTCGAAAGACATCAAGTTCACCGACCTTGGCCTGCTCATTGTGGATGAAGAGCAGCGGTTCGGGGTCCGCCACAAAGAGCGGCTGAAGCAGATGCGCAAAGAAGTGGATGTGCTCACGATGTCGGCAACTCCGATTCCGCGCACGCTGCACATGTCTCTGGCTGGCCTGCGCGACATGAGCGTGATTGAAACTCCCCCGAAAGATCGCATGGCGATCCAGACCGTTGTGGCGAGCTGGGACGAGAAGCTGATGCAATCCGCGATCGAGCAGGAACTGGATCGCGGCGGCCAGGTCTATTTTGTTCACAACCGCGTCGAAAGCATCTGGGAAATCGCCGCCAAGCTTCAGGCGCTCGTGCCGCGCGCGCGGGTTCTCGTTGGTCACGGCCAAATGGGCGAAGGCCAGCTGGAAAAAATCATGCTGAAGTTCATGCACCATGAGGCTGACATATTGGTGGCGACAACAATCATCGAGAACGGGCTCGATATTCCGTTGTGTAACACGATCCTGATCAATCGCGCAGACCGGCTTGGCTTGTCGGAGTTGTACCAGTTGCGCGGACGCGTAGGGCGATCCAATCGCCGCGCGTATGCTTATTTACTTGTTCCGCAAGACCTGGAGCTAACTCCGATCGCGCGGCGGCGGCTGGCTGCATTGAAGGAATTTTCCGATCTGGGCGCAGGCTTCAAGATTGCAGCCCTTGATCTCGAACTGCGAGGCGCGGGCAATCTTCTCGGTGGTCAACAAAGCGGACACATCGAAGCGATTGGCTTCGAGCTGTATACGCAGATGCTGGATCGCGCGATCCGGGAGATGAAGGGCGAGACCGCGCCCGAAGATGTTCCGACACAATTGAACCTCGGACTCAACATTCGGATTCCGAACGAATACATAGCCGAGGAAAATCAGCGCCTGCGCATGTACAAGCGTATCGCCGGGATTGAGACGGACACGCAACTTGACGACGTTCGCTCGGAGCTGCAAGACCGTTATGGTGAGCCGCCGGCGGATGTAGTCCACTTGCTGGCGTACGCTGCTCTCAAGCTTCAAGCAGCGCAGGCGGGCGCGGTGATGGTTGAGCGCAAGCGCGATTTGATCAGCATGAAATTCCGGCAGGACGCGAAGATCGACCCCGAAAAACTGGCCGGGTTTGTGGCTTCGGATCGCAGTGCAAAGTTTTCCCCGGATGGCACCTTGCGGTTCAATCTCGCCGCTACGGCAGTAGAGGACGTTTTGCTCTATCTCGAAAGATTGTTTACGCAGTTGAGCGGAACGACCCCAAAGACCGTTTCAACCACCAGCGTGTGAGTTCTGGTCGTTTACAATCACTGAAACAGACCATGCAAACTGGAATCCCCCAACCATGAGAGTTCGTAAAGCCGTATTCCCCGCCGCCGGCCTGGGCACGCGTTTTTTGCCCGCCACCAAAGCCCAACCCAAGGAAATGCTTCCTTTGGTGGACAAGCCCATCATTCAATATGGCGTCGAAGAGGCGCTGGCCGCGGGCTGCGACCAGATCATCATCGTGACGGGGCGCGGGAAGTCCGCAATTGAAGACCATTTCGACGTCAGCTACGAACTCGAAAAAATGCTGGAAGAGCGCAAGAAGACCGACCTGCTGAAGATCGTACGCTCGATTTCGGACATGATTCACATCGCCTACGTCCGGCAGAAAGAAGCTTTGGGCCTGGGTCACGCCGTGCTGACCGCGCGGGAACTCGTGGGTCACGAACCATTCGCAGTCCTGCTGGCCGACGACGTGATCGATGCCGATCCGCCAGTCCTAAAGCAAATGATCGACGTATTCGAGCACGTTCACGGCTCGGTGATCGCCACTCAGATCGTGGAAGGCGAGGCCATTTCCGCTTATGGCGTTCTCGACGTCAAACCCATGGATGGCCACAATGGGAGGCTGTTCGAGATCCGCAACATGGTCGAGAAGCCCAAGCTCAAAGACGCGCCTTCAAATCTTGCGATCATCGGACGCTACATTCTTACTCCCGCTGTTTTTGACACGCTCGCGCAGATTAAGCCCGGTTCTGGTGGAGAACTTCAGTTGACCGACGGCATGCGCGCCCTGCTGAAGAAAGAAAACATGTACGCATACGTCTACGAAGGCAAGCGGCACGACGCCGGAGACAAGCTCGGATTCTTGAAGGCAACCGTGGAGTTCGCCTTGAAACGCAAAGACCTCGGAGGCCCATTCCGCGAGTATCTGAAGGGATTGAAGCTGTAACTTCGTCGACTCGTCCCCTACTTCTTCGGGATTTACAAACCTTCATGCCTTCATTGCCCGTGATTAATCGCCAGCGGGTGTTTGGGCTGATACAGTCCGATCTCGTTTCCACTGGGCAGAACGACGCTCGTGACACTGCCCCACCGCTCTTCGTGGACCTGCGAGCACGGGACATTCCTGGCCTTGAGATCGGCAATCGTGGACTCAATGTTGTCGCACATCAGGTAAAGCGCGCAGCCAAGCATCTTTGAGCGGGTGGGTGATTGGGACGGTTCGGCGGGATGGATCGCGGCTTCCGCGGGCGGCAGGGCAAAAATGAGCCAGCCCCGGCCCGCGTCCACCGAGTGAAAATTCAGAACATCTCGGAAAAACGCACGATCTGCTTCTGGATGGTCGCTGTTGATCAAAAGATGCGATCCAATGATCATGCCGCGATTGTACGCTTCTCTAAATGAATGCCCACCAGAGCCAACAGTCCTGAATCGCCGTTGCCAGGCGTCAGCCCTTCAGCGACGCCTGTAGCTTTTTAGATTTCTCTTCGACGCCCTTTGCGAGCTTCTCTTTGTGCCGGGTCAACCGCTTGGCGACTTCGGCGTCGGCGAGGCCGATCATCTGTGCTGCGAGAATTCCGGCATTTGTGGCACCGGGCTTACCGATGGCCACCGTGGCCACCGGAATTCCGGCGGGCATTTGTACAGTGGCGAGCAAGGAATCCATTCCGTTCAGTGCGGTCGCCGGGATGGGTACGCCAATCACCGGCAAGATGGTGTGCGCAGCAATCACCCCCGCGAGATGCGCGGCGCCGCCAGCGCCCGCGATGATCACGCGAATGCCGCGGCCGGCGGCGTTCCTGGCATATTCGGCGGTGCGGTCGGGCGATCGGTGTGCGGATGTTACATCGATCTCGTATCCGATGCCAAAATCGTCAAGCGCTTTACCGGCTTCGCGCATGATCTCCAGATCGGAATCACTGCCCATCACGATGGAAACCTGGGGTTTGCTCATTTCTTTCTCTCACCTTGGCCTTTAATGGGATTATTTGTTCAGCGCGCGTGCCGCGATGTCCCGACGGAAGTACGCGTCTTCAAAACTGATTTTCGCAACCGCTTCGTAAGCTTGATCGACCGCGGATTTCAGATCCCCAGCACGTGCCGTCACCCCGAGCACTCGTCCTCCGGACGTGTAATACTCCCCGTCCCTCGTCGAGGTTCCGGCGTGGAAGACTTGTACGCCGTCCACCTGATCGGCTTCGGCGATGCCGGTGATTTTCTTTCCCGCCGCGTAAACTCCGGGATATCCGCCCGACGCGATCACTACACACACCGCAGGATCGCTTGACCATTTGAAATCGCCGTCGCTCGTCCGGCCTTCAATGGACGCCTCAAACGCTTCCACCAGATCGCTTTCAAGCCGCATGAGAATCGGCTGCGTCTCCGGGTCGCCGAAACGGCAATTGAATTCGAGCACCATCGGACCTTTGGCGGTCATCATCAGGCCGCAGTAGAGCACGCCTTTGTATTCCGCGCCTTCTTCCTTCATGCCTGAAATAACGGGCTTGACGATGTGCTGAACCAGCCAGTCGCGCATGGCATCGTCGATGATCGAGGTGGTCGAGTAGGCACCCATCCCGCCGGTGTTTGGCCCCTCATCGTGGTTCCCGATACGTTTGTGGTCCTGAGCGGCAACCAGGGGCGCGACGCGCTCGCCATCGCTGATCGCCAAGAACGAAACTTCCTCGCCTTCGAGAAATTCCTCAAAAACTACGCGCGCGCCAGCCTGTCCGACGAGTTTTCCGCTCAACATTTCCGCTGCGACTGCGGCCGCTTTCTCTTTTGACTCGCAAATCACAACACCCTTGCCCGCCGCCAGGCCATCGGCTTTCACTACCAGAGGAGCCGAAAAATGATCGAGTGCGTCGCCGACCTCATCGACGGAACTGCAAGTCGCATAATGTGCCGTCGGAATCTGGTGCCGCTGCATAAATTCTTTGGCAAAGCTCTTGCTCGATTCAAGCTGTGCGGCGGCGCTGGTTGGGCCGAAAATCCGCCATCCACGCCGGTTGAATTCATCGACCACGCCGAGTTGCAGCGGCAGTTCCGGCCCTACCACGGTGAGATCGGGTTGGAGCTTGGTGGCGACGGCAACGATGGAATCCACGCTTTTCAGGTCGGCAGGCACGCATTCCGCCTCGTCCGCGATGCCGCCGTTCCCAGGGGTACAATAGATTTTTTCCACCCGCGACGATTGCTTGAGTTTCCACACCAGGGCGTGCTCTCGGCCGCCGCTTCCAATGACAAGAATCTTCATGAGGACATTTCAGGTTAGGAGTCGAAGTGGAAAAATGTCAAACGGGTCAGAACCAATCGCTACGGTATGCAATCCACCACGAGATGAAAATGATGGGGATGGTCGCTGCCAGGCCCCACCAGATGGGGAACACGAAATCCGCCACCAGACTGAGGACAGTGAGTAAAATCCAAAAGATTTTTCGTTCCATCTCTGACTCATTCTAGACCTGCGGCCAACCCGGCAGGCTGAGGAAGGTATAAATTGAGAAGGTGAAATTTGCCCTGAAAGATGTTGCGGAAGCTGTGGGCGGGCGGGTCGTTGGCGATGGTATGACGCAAGTCTCTGGTGTGGCCAGCATTGAAGCTAGCGGTACTGACCATTTAGTTTTCGTAGATGACGAAACGAACTTCGATATCGCCATGAGTTCGACGGCCGGGTCGGTCATCGCTGGCGAATTCGCTTTGACTTCATCGCACCGGAAACCTCTGATTATCTCCGCCCAGCCCAAGTTGGCTTTTGCGAAAGCGGCAACGCTGTTTGCGGACAAGGTTCACGCCGCGCCAGGAATTCACCCGAGTGCGCTCGTTCATCCCACAGCGAAGATCGATGAAGAAGCCAGCATTGGGCCCAAAGTCGTGATTTCCGCAGGCGTTGAGGTTGGGCCTTCATCCACGATCGGCGCGGGAAGTTTTGTGGGCGATCATGTGCGGATCGGGCGGGAGTGCGAAATCTATTCGAATGTCACGATTTATGCCGGGGCCACGTTGGGTGATCGTGTGATTGTGCACGCGGGCGCTGTTCTGGGCAGTGATGGATTTGGTTACGTGCGCGACCAAGGTTCAGGCCGCTATGAAAAATTCCCGCAAATTGGCCGGCTGGAAATCGGGGACGATGTAGAGATTGGCGCCAATTCCACGATTGATCGCGGAGCGCTGGATGTAACTCGGATCGGACGGGGTACGAAAATCGACAACCTCGTTCATCTCGGGCATAACTGCCAGATTGGCGAGGACGTGGTGATCGCAGCCCAATCGGGCCTTTCTGGCAGCGTGACTGTAGAAGACGGCGCAGTGATTGCCGGACAAGTAGGCATCGGAGAACACGCTCGCATCCAGGCAGGCGTGGTGCTTGGAGGGCAGTGCGGGGTACTGTCTAACAAGACCGTGCGTGGAAGCGGCGTGGTGTTCTGGGGGACGCCCGCCCGTCCGTTACGCGACTACCTGAAGCAATTGGCGAAGTTAGCCACCCTAACCAAGAAAGACGAGCGGTAGAAGCCGTGGCCACGCTGGTCGTTGGCGGACAGTCTCGCAGTGTTGGGAAGACTAGCATCGTGTCCGGTTTGATCGCGGCGCTCGCCGCATACAACTGGACCGCTTTCAAGATTACTCAATACGGCCACGGCATCTGTTCGCGGGATGGGTCGGTGTGCGATTGCGCGACGGTTGATCACGCGTGGGCAATCACTGAAGAGCATTCTATCGAAGGTGACACCGACACATCCCGCTTCTTACAGGCTGGAGCCAAGCGTGTGTGGTGGGTACGCACCGAGCAAGGCCGGTTGGCGGAAGCGATGCCTGCCCTCCGCCGAAGAGTCGCCGATGCGGAGAACGTGATCATAGAATCCAACAGCGTCGTGAAATTCATCCGCCCGGATCTTTACCTGACCGTGCTTGACCCAGCAACGGCGGACTTCAAGAAATCCGCGCAGGAGTTTCTGGATCGCGCGGATGCTGCTCTCGTAAATCGCAGCCATGCTGGTTGCGCGGATGTTTCGCTTAAGCCACTGGCGGCTCGACCCACGCTCAGCATGAATCCTCCTGAATACATCACGGATGAAATTGTGGAATTTGTTCGGGAACGGCTGGGCCGGAAGACTGCCGCCCCCGCATGATTGCTTCATCACCTTTGCTATTCTGAATTGTGGGACGCATCCATAGCCGCGCATGGTGGTACGTGTTGCTGTCGGCAATCCTGCAAGTGGTAATTTTCCCGCTTCCCAACCTGTATATGCTGGGCTGGATCGCGGTGGCACCGCTGCTGCTGGCGTTGCTTCGCGCTCGCGAACCGGACACGTTGCAACTCCGTGAAGGCATCAGACTTCTGCCGGCGCGCCCGCTGCAGGGTTTTCTGCTGGGGTACGTCTGCGGAATTATCTGGTACGCCGGCTCTTGCTACTGGATTTTCAGCGTGATGCGAAACTACGGCGGCGTCAATACTCCGGCGGCCGTTGGCATTCTATTTCTCTTTTGCCTCTATCTGGCTCTCTACCACGGGTTCTTCGGGCTTGTTATCGCGTGGCTGGCGGGCAACGACTCGTTCAGCCGCCGTGCTTTGCTGCTAGCTCCAGCGGTATGGGTTGCCGTGGAACTGGCGCGCACCCGGATCACAGGCTTTCCCTGGGACCTGCTCGGCATCTCGCAGGTGGACAACATCCCGCTGGCTCGGATTGCAACTGCCACAGGCGTGTACGGACTGTCGTTCGAAATCATGGTGGTGAACGTCGCGTTCGCTGCGGCGCTTTTGCTGCGCCGACAACAACGCCGGGCGGTCATGGCTGCGGCACTGGGGGCTGCGGTGGTGCTACAGGCTGGCCGGTGGATTCCGGCATCCGCGATTCCAGTCGACCACACTGCGATCCTCGTGCAAACCAACATACCGATTCTCGAAGGCTCCGCGTGGACAAAGGATTTCTTCACCGCGACCGTCAACGATCTGGCGAAGGTAAGCTTGGATTCCGCGCGGGACTCTCATGCGGACTTGATCGCATGGCCGGAAAATCCTGCGCCGTTTTATACGCTTGATCCTCTTTTTCGGCACACCGTCGGCGAGACGGCACAACTCGCCAACGCGTGGATGCTCGTAGGCAGCGTAGGGATCGAAAACGCAGGCCAGGCTTCCGCGCAGCGTTTTTACAATTCCGGCGCGCTCGTGAGTCCGGGGGGCGACTGGACAACGCGTTACGACAAAATGCACCTCGTGCCATTCGGCGAATATCTTCCCTTCAAAATCATTTTTGGATTCGCCGGGGGTCTGACAAAAGAGGTGGGAGATTTCACTCCGGGGACTGCACGCATTCCTCTCAATGCGGGCGACAAAAAGTTGGGCGTGTTCATCTGCTATGAATCGATTTTTCCAGATGAAATACGTCAACTCGCAGCCAACGGCGCGCAGGTATTTGTCAATATTTCGAACGACGGATGGTACGGCGACAGCGGCGCGTACGCGCAGCACCTGAAACAGGCGCGGATGAGGGCGGTGGAAAACGCACGTTGGCTGCTGCGTGACACGAACACTGGCGTTACGGCAGCAATCGATCCTTTCGGGCGGGTAATCGCGAGCATTCCGCGCAAGCAACGCGGCGCGTTAGTGGCACCTTACGCGCTTTCAAATTCATCGACTCCTTATACACGGTACGGTGATTGGTTCGCGTATCTGTGTGCGATAATTTCGCTGATAGCCGTGATATTGCGGTACAGATTCGGCGGCGTGGATGTAGTCAACCGCCGCAAAGAAGGCAGAAATGGCTGAAGAATTCGAACAGGAATATTCCGCTCTGAAGGGCAAAGTCCTCGAACTACGGGAGTATCTTTGACGCGGACAAACTGCGTCCGCAATTAGCCGAGGTCGAGAAACAGGCCGCCGATCCCGCACTCTGGTCGAACCCTCAGCGTTCCCAAACCGTCATGCGGGAAAAGAAGCGGCTGGAAAATTTGCTCGCGACCGAAGTCGAACTCACCCGGCGCAGTGAAGACATCACCGCATATTTCGACCTGGCCCGCGAAGGCGAGAAGGTTGACGCCGAACTGCGCCGTGAGATCGACTCTCTGAGTGGATTGATTGACCGCCTCGAGACCGAAACGCTGCTCTCGGGCCAGAACGACGCCCTGAATGCGATTGTGACGATTCATCCGGGCGCCGGTGGCACGGAGTCGCAAGATTGGGCGGACATGCTTCTTCGCATGTACCTGCGATGGGCGGAGCAGCGGGGGTTCCAGACAGCGCTCTACGACTATCAGCCCGGTGAAGAAGCTGGCATGAAGTCGGCTACCTTCGCGGTAAACGGCGAATACGCGTTCGGGCTTCTGACCAGCGAAATCGGCGTTCATCGGCTTGTTCGGATTTCCCCATTCGACCAAGCTAAGCGACGGCACACATCGTTCGCCAGTGTTTACGTGTCTCCGGAAATTGACGACAGCATCGAAGTCATCATCAAGCCGGAAGACTTGAGGATCGATACTTATCGCTCAAGCGGCAAAGGCGGACAGCACGTGAACACCACTGACTCCGCTGTTCGTATCACTCACATTCCCACCGGCTTGGTCGCAGCGTGCCAGAATGAACGCTCTCAGCACAAAAACAAAGATCGCGCGATGAGCATGCTGAGATCGAAGCTTTACGAGCACGAGCTTGAGAAGAAGCGGGAAGTCACCCGAAAGATCGAAGATTCCAAGCTGGACATCGACTTCGGCTCGCAGATTCGATCTTATGTTCTGCAACCCTACCGCATGATCAAGGACCATCGCACCAAGCTTGAGATTGGCGATGTAGATCGGGTAATCGACGGCGACCTTCAGCCCTTCATGCGGGCCTATCTGCGGATGCGAAGGGGAGAGAAGGCGAACGCATCGTGAACCGGCGACCCAAAAAGAACGCCTCGGCCCCAGAGGTAAAGCTGGGCACTCGCTTCGAGCAGGCGCTGGTTTTTGCGACCCGCAAACACTCTGGTCAAACCCGGAAGAAAACTCAGGCGCCGTACATTTCTCATCTGCTCATTGTTGCCGGATTGGTGCTTGAGGCTGGCGGCGACGAAGACCTGGCCATTGCTGCGCTCTTGCACGATACGGTGGAAGATTGTGGCGGCGCTCCGGTCCTCAAAGAGATTCGCCGGCGGTTCGGCAAGCGCGTGGCGCATGTAGTCGATGGATGCACTGACACAGATGAAACTCCGAAGCCGCCGTGGCGCAAGCGAAAAGAAGAATACTTAAAGCATTTGCGGACGGCAGATCAGGACACGCGCCTGGTTTCCGCTGCCGACAAACTGCATAATGCGCGATCCGTCCTTACCGACTATCGAGAAATTGGAGACTTGATCTGGGAACGGTTCGCCGGCGAACGCACCGGGACCCTGTGGTATTACCGTGCGCTGGCGAAAGAATTCCGGCGGCGAAAAGCCAATCGCGTTACCGCTGAGCTATTCCGGACGGTGAGAGAACTGGGAGCAGCGACTCGCCGCGCGAGACCGGCTCCGACCCGCTCAATGCGGAAACCCACCAAAAGAAAGCGAGCGCGATGACTCCACGGACGATCGACCTGATTCGAACGGCATCCGCTCCGGCGACGGTCATGCGTCTGGCTGCCCGCGGCGCTCTGGCAGTTCCGGGCGCGGAAACCCTGGAGATTCTGGTATACCTCGCTAAACATAATCAAACCTTTGGACCGCAAGCGGCAATGACGCTGGCCGGATGGGATGAAAACGTATCGAAGGTCGTAGCCGCAGATCCTGCTACGTCGGCGGAAGTGCTCGAATACTTAACTCATCCGCAAAACGTGCGACCGGCGTTGCTGCCCGCGCTGGTGGAAAATCCATCTGTAAACGAAACCGCGCTAGAGCAGATTGCCCGAGCGGTCAGCGGAGATTCTCTGGATGTTTTGCTGTCCAGCCAGCGAGTAGCTCAATCTCCGCTGCTTCAGCGGGCAATTCATGCGAACTTGAATTTGAAGCGGGCGCAGGCGGCAAAATTGCGCGAACTGCAAGGGCTCGGTGTTGCGATGCCGGAAGCTGCAGCCGCATCGAACGAGCCACCTTCGCAAAACGTTTCCTCTGAGCATACTTCGGCCTCGCCGGAGGGGGACGTCGAGGTCGCTACCTTCTTGAAAGAACATGCGGCAGAGGTTGCGCGGGAAGGCGACAAGCCATTTCAGCCGTTAGGCGGCGTTCATGAAGAAAGCCCTGAAGCGCCAACGCCTAGCCCAGCAGTACCCGCAGCGGCGGCTTCGCGCGCGCTTGTCGCTCCTCCGCAGCAGAAGGGAAGCACGCTGCAAAAAATTGCCGGCCTAGGCATTACCGGACGCATCCAGCTCGCCATGAAAGGCACCAAAGAAGAACGTTCGCTGTTGGTTCGCGACGGAACGAAAATCGTTGCGCTGGCTGTGCTCGAGTCTCCCAAGATCAGCGACGGCGAGGTGGAGAAAATCGCTTCGCAAAAAAACGTTCTGGAAGCTGTGCTGCGGCAAATCCCCATGAAGCGGCGCTTTGCAAAAAATTACAATATCGTTCGGAATTTGGTGGCAAATCCTCGCACACCGCTCGACGTCGCTCTTGGACTGATGAAGAACCTGATGGTGGCAGACTTAAAGGCCCTGTCGGGAAACAAAGAAGTTGCGGAAACCATCCGCAAGCTGGCGCTGCGGCAGTTCAAGCAAAAATCCGAAACAGGGAAGAAAGACTAACCGCTCACTTTGTAGTCGCAGGCCTCGCGACAGTGCGGACAGTAAAACAGCCCGTCCTCACACAGCCTCACGTCGACCTGGGACTGGCACGAGCAGCAATATTTCTCGCACTCGCACCGAGCTTCGGTCATTTCGCACTGCATGCAGTGGTATTTTTTTGCAGCTCCGGTGGAAGACATGCGAAAACTTTATCGCGTCGAGGTTCGGGCGGCCAAGTTCCCTTGGTAACCTGCGGCTGCTAAACTAGTGAGTCCACGCGGAAAACTCTGCTGGCAGATCGTCGACGGCGAATCGTCGACATTGAGATCGACGACACAAATTCACCGATAGGAAGCCAATGCTGAAACCAGGCGACATCGCAATCGTCAGCGGGGCGCGCACGCCCTTTGGCCGCTACTGCGGCAAAATCAAGGACTACACCGCGCAGGAACTCGGCGCTGTTGCCGGCAAAGCTGCCATTGAGCGGTCGGGAATCGATCCCAAAGAATTCGATCACGTCGTGTTCGGAAATGCCCAGCAAACTTCCGGCGATGCGCTTTACGGCGCGCGCCATGTCGGCCTGCGCGCAGGACTGCCCATCGAAACTCCTGCGCTTACGGTCAATCGTCTTTGCGGAAGCGGCATGCAGGCCATTGTTAACGCCGCACAGATGGTGCAACTGGGCGAGGCCAACATCGTGCTCGCAGGCGGGATGGAATCCATGTCGCAGGCGCCGTTCTCTATTCGCGGACGCGATGGTTTCACGCTTTCACCGGGCGGCAAGCTTGAAGATTCGCTCATGGTTGCTTTGCTTGATACTTATTGCGGCCTCTACATGGCCAACACCGCCGAGCTTTATGGCGAGCAGCAAGGCATCACGCGCCAGATGCAGGACGAATTCGCTCTGCGCTCGCAACAGCTTGCTGACGCGGCTTACAAGGAAGGCCGCTTGCAGGAAGAACTTACGCCCGTGCCGCTGCGAGATTCGAAGAGTGAGGCGACTGGCGAATCACTGACCGAAGACGACCATCGCCGTCCACAGACAAACATGGAGGGATTGGCGAAGTTGAGAGCGGCGTTCGGAAAGAACGGCACCGTTACGGCAGGCAACGCCAGCGGCATTGTGGATGGTGGCGCAGCTGTCACCGTGATGTCGCTTGAAGCCGCGCAGAAGCGTAATCTCAAGCCGCTGGGCCGCATCGTTAGTTGGGGCATTGCCGGGGTCGAGCCGAAACTCATGGGCCGTGGCCCGGTTCCGGCCATCAAGCAGGCCATCCAAAAAGCCGGACTCACGCTCGACTACATTGATTTGATCGAAGTGAACGAAGCCTTCGCCGCGCAATATCTCGCCGTCGAAAAAGAGTTGGGCCTCGATCGCAACAAAGTGAACGTCAACGGCGGAGCGATCGCGCTGGGACATCCTTTGGGCGCAACTGGAGCGCGGTTGGTGATTACGCTGCTCCATGAACTGCGTCGCCGCAAGAAAAAATATGGCGTCGCAGCAGCTTGCATCGGCGGCGGCCAGGGCATCGCCATGATTGTGGAAAGCATGAATTAAGCTTTACCTCCCGGCGCTCCAACACGACCGACAGTTTCCTTGCCATTCGGTATATAATAGAAGTATACACGAATGATAGATTTGTCTGAGGTCGTCGGGTTCGAATGGGACGGCGGAAACGAGGCCAAGAATGCCAAACACAACGTTAGTTGCCGGCAGGCTGAGGAGATATTTACCAATGCTCCGCTTTGGATCACAGATGATGTTGCACACAGCGAGACGGAGGAACGTGGTCGCGCCATCGGGAGGACCAACGAAGGAATCGTCCTCGTCGTCGCACTCACCTTGCGCGCGGGCGGAGCTAAGATTCGCGTGATCTCCGCTCGCGTCGCTTCCAGGAAAGAGAGGATGGAATATGAAGGAGTCTAAAAAGGCTGCCCGGGCGGGAGAACGATATTGCCTGCCACTTGCCGAAAGCGAGGCTTTCGATTTCAGCAAAGCCCGTAAGCTTGCTTTGCCCAAGCTCAAGCCCCCTACAGTCTCCATTTCGATTCGCCTGCCGAAGCACCTCATCGAACTAATGAAAGCTGCCGCTAACAAACGCGATGTCCCTTACCAGTCGCTCATGAAGATGTGGCTGTACGAGAAAGCGGAACCGAAGTTGAAGTCGTGACTACCGCATGGTGGTCGCATCGGCGGGGCCAGGGCATCTCACGATTGTGAGAGCATGAACTAGGTTTGCGGGGGTTGGGTAGGGCACGGCTTTAGCGGTGCTGCCAAGCCTCGCGATTATTCACCCGAGCGAGCGAGGAACTTCTTGAGGAGAATTCATGCAAATCAAAAGAGTAGGCGTTCTAGGTTGTGGACTCATGGGTTCCGGCATCGCGCAGGTTGCGGCCACAGCCGGATTCGACGTCACCGTTCTCGAAGTCGAACAAAAATTTCTCGATAAGGGTTTCGCCGGAATCGACAAGTCGCTGGCCAAGTTTGCCGAGCGGCCCGTTGAAAAAGGCGGTATCACTGCCGAACAGAAAACCGCCATTCGCGCGCGGCTCAAAGGCACCACCAGCAAGCCCGACCTCGCCGATTGCGACATCATCATTGAAGCCATCATCGAGAACGTCGAAGAAAAGAAAAAGATGTACGCGTCTTTAGACGGCATCGTGAAGAAAGACGCCATCTTCGCCTCCAACACTTCGTCCATCTCGGTTACCGAGCTGCTCACTGCCGTCAAGCGCCCTGAGCGTTTCATCGGACTGCACTTCTTTAATCCTGTCCCGCTGATGAAGCTGGTGGAAGTCGTCCGCACCATCGCCACTGCCGACGATGTTTACGAAACCGCTTACGAGTTTGGCAAGAAGCTGGGCAAAGTTCCCGTCCGCACCAGCGACAAGACCGGATTCATCGTCAACCGCCTGCTCGTGCCTTACTTGCTCGATGCGATTCGCGCCTACGAAGAAGGCGTCGGCTCGATCGACGACATTGATAACGCCATGCGCCTCGGCTGCGGCTATCCCATGGGGCCGTTCACGCTGCTCGATTTCGTCGGACTCGACACGACCTACTACATCACCCACGTGATGTATGACGAATTCAAAGAGCGCCGCTTCGCCTCGCCGCCCCTGCTCAAGCGCCTGGTGATGGCAGGATGGTATGGTCGCAAGACGGGCAAGGGCTTTTACGATTACGCCGACCCCAGTAATCCGAAGGCGAATAAGCTGTGATAGTCGCGTGCAACAGCGCTCTTGGAGTGTGCCCGAGCGAGATTTAAGGTGATGGTATGAAAATCAAATTGACGCTATTTGGGTTTTTAATGGGATTGGCGATTTCTGCTTTTGCGCAGGAAAAGGTGCCTTGGACATGTGCAGATGAAGTCGCTCTCGAAGGAGCTGCAGGGTTGCCCGCAGCGCAGCCTTACCGTATTCGTGTCAGCACCGGCGTGAGCGCGCGTATCGTTCAAAGTAAAGTGCTGCCAGACATATCCGATTTGAAGGGTGAGGATATTGATGCCAAGGTCGAGGTTGGCGTGGTGATTGATCGGGAGGGCAATGTTCGCTGCACGAGACTGGAAAAGGGTGAGAGCGATCTCGTACAGCGTAGCATGGACGCCGCCAAAAAATGGACTTTCATGCCTTACCAACTTAACGGGCACGCTTTGACCGTCGAAACTTTTATCGAATTTACCTACACAAAAGATAATGTGGAGGCGCGTTAATAGCTAAGCCTATGACCCACGAAAACATACTTCTCGAAAAGAAAAACTCGATCGCCTACGTCACCGTCAACCGGCCGAAGGTGCTCAATGCGCTCAACTCCGCGACGATTGAAGAATTGCGAGCGGCGTTTACTGATGTCCAAGCCGACCGCGAAATCCGCGTGGCCATTCTGACCGGATCAGGTGAAAAGGCCTTCATCGCGGGCGCGGACATCAACGAACTCGCCCAGCGCGATGCGGTCAGCGGCAAAGAGTATTCCGCGCGCGGCCAGCACGTGTTCGACCTCATCGAAAATCTGGGGAAGCCGGTGATCGCCTGCATCAATGGATTCGCCCTCGGCGGCGGATGCGAACTCGCCCTCGCCTGCACCTTTCGTCTGGCCAGCGACAACGCCAAGCTTGGTCAGCCCGAAGTGAAGCTCGGCATCATCCCCGGCTATGGCGGGTCGCAACGCCTCCCGCGGCTGGTGGGCAAAGGTTTCGCCAATCAGATTCTACTGACCGGAGAAATGATTACGGCGCAGGAAGCGCACCGCATCGGCTTGGTCAACGAAGTTACTGCGTCCGGTGAATTGATCGCCCGCGCTGAAGCCATTGCCGCCAAGATCATCGCCAATGCGCCGCTGGCCGTGCAATACACACTTGAAGCCGTGAATCGCGGCATGGAGATGCCACTCGCTGAAGGCCTGTATCTTGAAACGGCATTGTTCGGCGTGGCCTGTGCAACCGAAGACAAAAAAGAAGGCACAGCGGCGTTTCTGGAGAAGAGGCCTCCGCAGTTCAAGGGCAAATAGAGTTCCGAGAGGCCCAGTTCGCCGGTGCGTGGGCAATTAACACAATGATCAGATCAATTGGCTTGGCACGTCTCGCGCTCCCATCTGAGCAATTCGATGTCCTCGTGACTTTTCTGCGAGAGATCGGGTTTGATGCTGTGCTCCATGCGAGGTACGCCTACTTCCATGCGCCGCAATGTAGGCTGCTTGTTAATCGATTGCGTCCGAGCGACACAACAGAGAATCTACCACCCACAAATACGCTCTCAATAGGAGTGACAAATCCAGAATTTGTGCGTGAGCTCGCTGAGAGACATAATCTGTCGATCGACAACACCCCGGCGTCCACAGAAAAAACTGGAGCGAGTTTTTCGGTTGATCTGCCCGGTCTTACTCTGGAAATCAGAGAGGCGTCGGAGCCTTCGGCCCGCCCAATTGAGGCTTCGCTCAACGCGGCGGGACGGTCTTTCGCCGTCGTTGTGGCCCGCTTCAATTCATTCATTACGGAACGTTTGCTTGCGGGAGCGCTTGATGGTTTGCTTCGCTCCGGTGCAAATAAAAACGACATCGCTCTCGCCCGTGTTCCCGGCGCCTTCGAAATTCCTTCCGCTGCGCGCACGCTCGCCGAAACTAAAAAATACGACGCCATCATCTGCCTGGGATGCCTCATCCGCGGCGATACCGCCCACTACGATGTCATTGTGAACGAAGTCACGCGTGGCATCGGCCAGTCGGCGCAGGAAACGGGCGTTCCGCACGCATTTGGTGTTCTCACCTGCGATACGCTCGAGCAAGCCATTGACCGCGCTGGATTGAAGATGGGTAACAAAGGCTTCGAAGCGGCACTGGCTGCGATTGAAATGGCGAACCTGAAGAAGGCAGTGGTTAGTGGCCAGTGGGCGGCGGATAGTCAAAAGCACGGAAACAAGAAGCAGATTCCTCGCTCCGCTCGGAATGACAACTCCAAAAATAACCGGAATGAAAAGCGCACTGACAATTCCAAAAATAACCGGAATGAAAAACGCACAAAGTCGCCCCGGCGCAAATAACCCGCCGCTACAGTAAACTGACAACTGGCCACTAACACTATTCACTGCTTTTATGGGCACTCGTCGTAAATCCCGGGAACTTGCGCTGCAAATGCTTTTCCAGGCCGACATGGGAAAGCAGACCGCCCACGACGTGCGCCAGACTTTTTGGACTGAGCGCGATTCGGTTGGCGAGGACGTACAAGGCTTCGCCGACGACTTGTTCCGCGTGGCTACCGATCGCACGTCGGAGATCGATCAGTTGATCGAGGAGCATGCCGAACACTGGCGCATGGACCGGATGGCGGCGGTCGATCGCAACGTCTTGCGCTGTGCGGTCGCAGAATTGCTCGCATACCCGGCTACGCCGCGCGCGATCGTCATCAACGAAGCTCTGGAAATCGCCCGCAAGTTTTCCGCGCCCGAGTCCGTTCACTTCATTAACGGGGTGCTCGACAGCGTTGGCAAGAGCCTCAAGCCCGCCATGCAAGAAACCTCAGCGAAGCGCTAGCCGCTAATAAAGACTCGGTTCGCCTGCGGGACGCGTCTTCCAACGCCGATGCACCCACAGCCATTGGTCCGGATAGCGGCGCGCATAGTCTTCAATGATCTTCGTGAACTGAGCGGTGTTGGCGATAATATCGGCCTCGTCGTTTCCCGTGCGGATTAATTTCACGGCTGGATCAAAGCGCAGCCGGTACTTTCTCAGTACGTTGTCCCAGATCGTGAATCCGGGAACGACCGCGGCATCAGTGCGCAAAGCAAGCCGGGCCAGGCCGTCGGCGGTGCAGGCGAGGATGCCGAAGAAATCCACAAACACTCCGTGCGGCGGCGTCATGTTGGTATCGGCGAGGATACCGACGGTCTCTCCTGCCTTAATGGCCTTTAGCAACGTCCGGCCCGAATCGCCTTTTCCCACCATCGAGTTACCATGCCGGGTGCGATATTGGCGGGTAAGCCGGTCGAGGTAGACATTGTCGAGTGGACGCATCACTACGTGCAGCGGATGTCCGTGAAGGGAATGAGTGAAAGCCGAAAGCTCCCATCCGCCGAGGTGGGCGGTGAGAAAAAGCACGCCTTTGCGGCGCGCGGCAGCTTGCTCGAAATTCTCGAAGCCGTCATATACGACGACTCGGTTGACGTTGTCGGAAGTGTAACGAGGTAGAAGGCAGAATTCCGCCAGCTGCCGGCCCAGAGACTTGAAAACACCGCGTAATATCCGGGCACGTTCGCCTTTGCTCTTTTCGGGCAAAGCCAGTTGCAGGTTGCGCATCCCCACATGCCTCAAGCGCGCGTGGAGCAGGTAGACGACAAGGCCGATGCCGATGCCGACTGCTCTGGCAAGCGGGCGCGGCAAAACCCCTAGAAATTTGACCAGCAGCCACACGGGCGCGAACTCAAGTCGTTGGCGCATCTAGGATGGTGCCGCGCCTACTTGCTGGCTGACTTCGCCCACTTCGCCAGCGTATCGAGGAACGGAAACGCGGCTGCGGGTGGTGCGATCTTTCCTTCGAGCGAGGTCGGGACGGAGACCATTCGTCCGTAGAACTGTCGGGTGCTGTCTTTGTCCTGCTTGATGGATGCGCCGTTGAGCTCAAGGCCCGCGAAGATGCCACGGGCTCGCGAGTAGCTCAGTACCTGCGCGCGCAGCTTCCAATCGGTATCGGCGGCAGCATGCCGCCCGACTGGCCCTGCGGCCACGCTGGCGTCAGCGCCCAGTTTGAACTTGCTCTCCAAAAGATGGTGCATGCCGTCCTGATTCATCACCAACATCACCAGGTCAACGGCCTGAGCGCCGATCTGCAACCCGAAACTGCCTCCGGCGATCGTGAAGAAAGCGGGCGCGCTCCAACCTTTTGGTGTCCGGCAACTGGAAACGCCTCGGCCATAGCGCGCTCCCACAACGAAGCCACCTTTCAACAGGGAAGGAACGACAGCGACGCATTCCGCCGATCCCAACACGTCTTCGGGGATGCCCTGATCTGGCGCGCCTTGTATCTCATTCAAGACGTTGGCTGCATCCTTAATGCGGTCAACAGCTTTTCCCTGGGGTTCATCCGCGGTGGCAGTCAAGCAAAATAGCGCAATCACGCTAACGACAGCGAGCTTCTTCATGAAAATCTCCCGTTCACGCGCAGAAATCCTGAAAATGGTTGTCGATACGAATTCTAAAGGATTTCAGTGGGCAGTGACGGGAACGCGGAGCTGAAATGGTGTATCGGGGAGGTACGCCGGAAAAATGTCGAGGTCGGCAACGGTGACCCTAAATCTCCGCTCCCGACCTCGTCTCCCAGGTTCTGTGGTAGGTGAAACGAGTATGCCGCGAGGCGTGAGAACGGACAAGATTACGGGGGTCATTGTCCTTTAGTAACCATGATTCAAGCCGGCTGTCGGAAGGAATGACCTGAGCAAAAAAAAGCAGAAAACAGCGATAGTGCGGGTTTAAACCGGAATATCGCCGCAAAGAAAAATCCCATCCTTGAATACGTGTCTTTCAAGCTCAAGGATGGGACGGAATCTATTGTGCCGCGACTATTTCGCGGTCACCAGCGAATGCGTAATGGCGTGCACGGACAGGGCAATGCGGTTCTGCACTCCGACTTTGCGCATCAGCTTGGCCACGTGGGCTTTCACGGTGCGTTCTTCGATACCCAGCGCGGAGCCGATTTCTTTATTCGAGCGGCCGGCCACCAGCATCTCGAGGACTTCTTTTTCGCGATCGGTAAAGGTCACTCGGCCATTGGGGAATACACGCCCCGGCGAGGAACTCACACGTTCGATAAACATGGAGAGAACTTTGCGCGGCGCCCACACCGATCCTTGGTGCACGATGCGGATCGCCTGCACAAACTCGGCGGCGGAGGCGGCTTCGTCCACGTAGCCCTTGGCTCCGGACGCGATTGCTTTGAGAATGGTTTCGTCGTCGATGCCCGAGCCGGTCACGATGATGCGCAGGTCGGGGCGAGTGGCCTTCATGCTGGCCATGAGGTCGAACAGATTTTGTCCGTTGCGATTGCCCAACAGGACTAAGTGGATGTCTGGAAGTGCCGAAAGTTCGGCAAGCGTGGCTGAAATCAGCTCGAAATCCGTTTCCGCATCGAACAAGGCCCGAAAGCCAACAAAGCGTAGCGGATCGCTCTCCACTACGGCAATACGAATCTGCGGCTTTTTCGCCGGCACAGCCTTCATTGCGGTTCCAGCCTTCATAGTCATACTCCAGGTGATTTCCGTTAGGATAATGGCTGGCCGGAGTGATGCATAGCCCCGTAATGCTGCAACAATTACGGGAGTAACATGTGCGACCGGATTTGACCCGAACCTGAAAGAGGGGACAAACACCCATGAAACACCTGTTTAAACAAGCGGTAGCCTTGAACATCGCGGCATTTCTGTTGGCCGTTTCAGCGGTTGCGCAGACTCCGTATCAGTCGAAATACAAGGGCGACCCGGCGCACAGCGATTCGGAGGCAGTGGCGCTGGGATATATGAGAACCGTTCTGCGCGCTCAACACACTTACAAAAAGAAATACGGAAAGTTCTCGCCGACTTTAAGCGAACTGGTGCACTCCGGCTCGTTCACCCGGCGGATGACAGAACCGAAGCAGGGAGATTACACGGTAAAGTTCCACGCCAAGAAAGACGGATTTGAACTCACGATGACGCCGCAGCAGCTTGACGGCGACCATCGATCGTTTTACGCGAACGACGACGGCGTGATTCGCGCGGACGACCAAAAAACGGCGGATGAGGGTTCACCAAAGGTCTAGATCCCCAAGATTTCATTTGCCGTCTTTGACGTCCGTTGCCTTGCCGTCGCGAAATACAACTGTCAACGGTCTTCCGCCATTGTCGTAGCGGACGGTTTTCGGGGAAGATTCGCCGTCCGGCACTCCCATGCCCACCGCGAAGTCTGCTTGCAGTTCATTCATCCCCGGACGCACCTCGTGCTTGTCGATGGCATCCCAAACATCGGCTGACCAGTGCTTGTAGAGTTCCCTCGGATCCTGAATGAAGAGCATGTCGTCGGCATAGATCTGGTAATCTCCGCCGTTTTCCGTTCCGATGGGAAATGCGAATTGTTTGCCGTCTTTTTCGAAGACTGCCATCACCTGCTTCGGGCCATGGGTTGTAGGAGGCGCATCGAGGATGACGGTAACGATCTTCAATTTCTCGAGCGGCAGAAGCAGGCCGGCGTCGTGCGAGAAGTTCACTCTGTGTGTGGATGTGTCGTAGACGTAATACGTCGAACGGTATCCATCTCTAACCCAGGCGGGCTGGTCTTTCAGTTGCTTTGCGCTGGTCAGGTCATACGCGTGAAGTCTCCGCGGAACCACGTAGTAATCCGCGGGCAGAGCGGTTTCCTGCTTGGGCGGAGGAGTTTTGTTGGCTTCGTGGCGCTGATACAAGATGTAGCCAGTGCGGATGGCGGTGATGGCTAAGACGATGGCGAGACCGATCTGGATTCTTTGCTTCATGTGAACTTCGTCTCCGTTACGACCGCTTACGATAGACTTGAATGCAGGAGAATTTGATGCCGACCTTGACCTCGGAGGAAGTGCTCAGCGCGCTAAAGTCGTGCTACGACCCGGAAATTCCATGCAACATCGTAGATCTGGGTCTGATTTATAAGGTGGACGTGGTTCCGCTGCCTGACGACAAAGACGCGAACCAAGATGTCACCGTTGACATGACGTTGACTTCGCCCGGTTGTCCGGAGCATGTGAACATCAGCGCCCAGGTGAAGGCGCGGGTCGAACAAATGCCCGGAGTGCGAAACGCGACGGTGAATATTGTGTGGGAACCCGCTTGGGGTCCTGAACGCCTGAGCCCGGAAGCGCGACAGCAGCTCGGTATCGACTAGTCCTCGCGCTCAAGCGCGATTGGCAAACCGGGAAAGCAAATTTACCGCGATGGAACCTTTGGCGATGTAGCCAGGCAGATCGTTCCGCATGGCGGCAAACGCTTTCGGATATTCGACGGCCAGCGCGGCCAATCCCGTACCTAGTGCGAGAAAGCCCGCCGATTTATTACCTTTGAGAAACAGCACGGCGCTCGCGCCCGCTCCGGTAGCGAACATGACCCGCTTTAAGTTTTCCATCCCAACGCCCTCCCGAATCCGTGTGGTTAGCAGCCTGTGATTTGCTCTTTAACTATAACCTGCACGCGGTCGTCTATACTTTCGGCGCACAGAAAGTAAGGAGCGATCATGCGAACTTCGCGGTTAGTTGCCGTCATCTTTGTGGCTGGTTGTGCCGTTGCCCAGACCAAACCTCGAGCGCGGGATTTGGGCGTACCGTTCGACGGCGTTCCCGGCGCGAACAACGCCATTACCGATGTGAAAGGCGTGGAAGTTGGACATACCACGCTGATATCGGGCGAAGGCAAGCTGGTGGTTGGCAAAGGTCCAGTGCGCACCGGCGTGACGGCGATTTTCCCGCGCGGGAAAGCTTCGACCGACGCGGCGTTTGCAGGATGGTTCACGCTGAACGGCAACGGCGAGATGACTGGAACGACGTGGCTTGAGGATTCCGGGTTTCTCGACGGACCCGTGATGATCACGAACACGCATAGCGTCGGCATTGTGCGCGATGCGGTGATTGCGTGGAAGGTGAAGCATGGCGGTCCGAGCATGGACGGATATTTCTGGTCGTTGCCAGTGGTGGCCGAAACCTGGGATGGTTGGCTGAACGACATCAACGGCTTTCATGTCAAGGCTGACGACGCGTTTCATGCGCTCGACTCCGCGCATGCTGGCCATGTGGATGAAGGAAACGTTGGCGGTGGAACCGGAATGGTGTGCAATGAATTCAAAGGCGGAATCGGAACTTCATCGCGGGTGCTATCAGCTAAAGAAGGTGGTTATACGATCGGCGTGCTGGTGCAGTGCAACTATGGAAGCCGTCCCGAGCTGCGGATTGCGGGAGTTCCCGTGGGCAAAGAAATTCCAGAGCATCCCGCATATGGAACGGACACAGGATCGATCATCGTCGTGGTGGCAACTGATGCGCCGCTGATTCCGACACAACTGAAGCGGGTTGCGCGTCGCGTTTCTTTGGGGCTAGGACGCGACGGCAGTTATTCGGGCGACGGTTCCGGCGATATTTTCGTCGCGTTTTCGACGGCAAATTCCGGCGCTGCTTCGCCCAAGGGATCGCACCAACTCACCATGCTTCCGAATGACAGCATGGACCCGATTTTTCTTGCCACTGTGCAAGCGACGGAAGAAGCCGTCGTGAACGCGATGGTGGCAGCAGAAACGATGACAGGAATCGACAATCACACGGTGATCGCGCTGCCGCACGATCGCCTGCGCGAAGTGCTGAAAAAATACAATCGCCTGGTTGAATAGTCCTCTAGCCGACTCTCGAAGTCACACTTTGACGGCAGATTCCGCATGAACTTCTTCGGCGCGGCGCAGGGCTTCCTGCACGTTGGCGCAGATGTTGCTTTTGCCGACGACTTCTTCGAACTCGGCTCGATGCATGAGTTGGGCGGGTTGTTCGCGCGCTCCGCAGAGAATTAAGGTGCGGCCGCTGGCTTGGAGTTGGCGGGCAATTTCTTCGAGCGCGAAGAGTCCGGTGGCGTCGATGGCGGTCATGTTCCTGAGCCGCACGACGACGATGGGCGGCAGAGAGTCGACATTCTCCGTGATGGTTGCGGCCTTGTCGGTGGCCCCGAATAGAAACGGCCCATGGATGCGGAAGATGGTGAGGTAGCTGGGGATGTCTTTATCCTGCAGGATGTGAACACGGGCGTCTTCGACGTAATCTCCGGTGACGCGCGAGACGGTGGTGGTGTTGGCGACGCGGGCAATGAAAAGTAGGGCTGCGAGAATCATTCCAGCTTCGACGGCGACGGTGAGATCGGCGAAGACAGTGAGTGCGAAGGTGACAATCCAGACGCTGATGTCGGTTTTTGTGAGGCGAAGTAGTTGCGGAATCTCGCGCCACTCGCCCATGTTGTAGGCGACGATCATCAGGATGCCGGCGAGAGCGGCCATTGGGATGTAACTGGCGTACGGCGCGGCGAAAAGCAGGATGCACATCAGGGTGAAAGCGTGGACCATTCCGGCCACGGGAGTTTGCGCTCCGGCGCGGATGTTCGTGGCGGTGCGTGCGATGGCGCCGGTGGCGGGCAATCCTCCAAACATGGGCGAGACCATGTTGGCGATGCCCTGGCCGATCAGTTCGACGTTGGAATTGTGATGATCGTGGCTCATGCGGTCGGCGACCATGGCCGACATGAGCGACTCAATAGCTCCAAGTATGGCCACGGTGAGAGCGGGGCCGAGCAGCCCGTGAATCAGTTCAGGGCGGAATTGCGGGATGGCCAGATGCGGCAACCCACTGGGAATTCCTCCGAAGCGGGTGCCGATGGTTTCGACCGGCAGGTGGAGCAGGCGCACTGTGATCGTGGCGCCGAGCATGGCCACGATCGGGCCGGGAATTTTGTTTGAGATCATGCGGCAGACGATCATCACGGCCACGGTTCCGGCGGCGATGCCGGTTGCGCGCGGCGACCAGGTGGGAAACGCGGCGGCAAGAGCTTTCATCCGCAACCAGAATTCGCCGGGAACTTTATTGAGGGTGAGACCGAAGAAGTCTTTAACTTGCGTGCTGGCGATGAGGACAGCGATTCCGTTGGTGAAACCGAGCACGACGGGCCGGGGAATAAATTTCACCGCGGAACCCATGCGCGTGGCGCCCATCACGACAAGAAGTAGGCCTGCCATGACGGTGACCATGTAGAGGCCGTCCACTCCGTGAGCGGTGACAATGCCGGCTACGACGACAACGAAGGCTCCGGTGGGGCCGCCGATCTGGGCTTTCGATCCGCCGAGCGCAGAGATGAGGAAGCCGGTCACCATCGCGCAATAGATTCCGGCTTGCGGGGTCAGTCCAGAGGCGATGGCGAAGGCCATGGCTAAGGGCAGGGCGACGAGGCCGACGGTGATTCCGGCGATGAGGTCGTGTCCGAATTTAGAAAGCGAGTAGTCGCGCAGTAGCAGAATCGACTTGGGGATCCAGCGGTCTTCGGCTGGCCACGACGGCGAAGATAATTGGCCGGACACGGTAGCACATTATGGCATGAGAAAACCGGGGCGGTTGGAACCAAGGGGTTGGGCGAACAACTAAGGATGGACGCCGGAGAAGCACGAGCGTTCTGCCGAACCGTTACGTACGGTAGCGAAGCCGCCTCGGTATTGTGCGTGGTAAAATCGAGGTCTGCCCGCCGGAGAGGTGGCCGAGTGGCTGAAGGCGGCGGTTTGCTAAACCTTCCACGGTCGCGCCGCTTCTATCTTCTTAACAACTTACATTCGGGAGCAAGTCGCCTAATTTGGGATAACGATGTCTCGTTTGGGTGTATTTGCTCCCCACTTTGCTCCCCAACTACATGCTCATCTTATGAGCGTTTAAGGGGGCCTCTCTAGCAGGCTGCGGAAAAATGACGGTGCTAACTAAAATGCTGTCCAGGTTTCATGATTTGTATGACTAAGGGAGGAGTTGTAGTTGCGCTCGTTGCGGCCCTGGAGGTCCTTTCCAGCTCGGCCGACACAGTTCGGCATTGGTTCAGGGCGCTTGCATGGTCAGATTCCGCAGGCGGACTAAGTTATAGGCAGCTGCGGCAAAGGTGAAGACCCATCCTACCTTGAAGATTCCACGATGCCGCACCTTGCGCAACAGCGCGATCGTCTTCAGCCACCCGAAGCACTCTTCAATACGCTTCCTCTTCCTCTGACTGATGGCATATCCCGGGTGTTGCGTGGTACGCGCATCAATCGCACTCCCACCCGGCCGTTCCAGATTTTGGGCCACGTGGGGCGTCACTTTCATGTTTCTGCACTCCGCCACGAAATCTGTCGTGTCATAGCCCTTGTCACCGCCCACGGTCACCTGCTTCGTTCCCGGAATCTGTTCCAGCATGACCAGCGCCGCATCACGCTCCGCCGTTCCGTTGGCCTCGAATACCTGGGTGTTTACGATCAGTCCGTTGCGGTTCTCCACCAGCAGATTCCCGTGGTAACTCAGCTTGGCTTCTTTGCCCTTGCCTTTGCGTGCCATCTTCGCATCCGGGTCCGTCTTCGATTGGTGCGTCTGGTTGGAATCGCTTCTCACCACGGAAGTCCACCGTGGCATTGCCAGGATCGTCCGGCGGAACCGTGTTCTTAGCATCCTTACGCTGATAACTCTTCACACTCGCCCACGCCTCTAGCAGCGTTCCATCCACGGTGAAGTGCTCGTCCGAGAGCAGACTGCGCTCGCGGGCCTGTTGCAGCACGGCTTGGAAGAAGGCTTCGGCAATATCCCCGTCGAGCAGGCGCTCGCGGTTTTTGGTGAACACGGTCACATCCCAGATGGCGTCATCCATGTTCAAACCCACGAACCAACGGAACAGCAGGTTATAGTCCAGTTGTTCCATCAACTGCCGTTCGCTGCGCACCGAGTACAGTGCTTGCAGCAGCAGCGCTCGCAACAACTTCTCCGGCGCAATCGACGGCCGCCCCGTCTTGGCGTATAGCTTGTTGAATCGTGGTTGCAGCTCCCGCAATGCCTCATCGGCCATGATACGAAGAGCCCGCAAAGGATGGTCTTGCGGTACTCTCTGCTCCGGGCTTATGTAGCTGAACACGTCCAACTGCTGCTCGTCTTGTCCACGCATACCTTCTTCTTATCAGATTGTCCTGTGGAAACAAGAGAGTCTTGTGGTACGGTGCTCGCTTCCAAACGAGTTTTTCCGCAGCCTGCTAGGCGCAGATTGTCATCCATCCGACTTCCCTGCGACGTCTAACTAAAATCTACTTGCCGTGTGCCAGTCGGTCCCGCTGTCTTCGACAGGTCATCCGACCGCCTTAAGTTTGACGAGGACCAGCTTGCGGGTTGTCATCGCGATCGACAACGGACCGTATGCCGACCGATGTTACTGATGGGCCGAAACATCCCGACCTCGGCCTCTGGACGTTTGTCCGTTCTAGCCAGGACCACGTCCGAGCACTGTGGTGGCGCAATGCCGGGCCGGTAGGGCCTTGCCCAAGGACGACGGACATCCGCGTCGTCGAAGGCGACGAAGCCTGTTCAGTTTACCTTTCAGCTTAGATCGTCCATCGGCGTCTCGTGCTCAACCATTTCCTTTCGGTTCTGCGGCCCAGCCTCAAGGATGAAGGGTTGTTGTGCTTTCTCCTCTTCGTACTTGAGTGTGTTCTGCGTGATTTTGACCAGCTTCGATTCGCCAATATCAGCGACGGTAGGATCAAAGAAGACGACATTCGTACCACATGCGTTCAATGCACTCGGATTCCTTCCTGGGAGAATCAGCAGAGATAATCCGCGAGAAAGAAAAAACACAAGGCCCCGTTTACTGAGGCGCATGCCTTTGGGCAGCCTAGTGTCGGGAAAGGCACTAGCGTCCACCTGAACTCTTCGGTAACACTGTGGCCGTGAATGGCGAATCTGCCAGCAAAGGAGAAAGGTAATGTTCCGCTTGCGTTATTTGTTATCAGCACTAGTGTGCATCACGTCGTGCCATTCCGCGGTCGCTCAGACCAACACTCCGATCGTTAATGTCGGCGGCCTCGCGACTAACAGTCTCAGTACGCCTGGACGACCCACGTCTGTTACTGGAAGTTCTGGCTGCTCAACTGGAACGCAGCACAATTACTCATATGAGGTAGCCGGTGTCGATTTCAACGGTGGACTAACTCCTTATGGCAACCCCAGTACACCGACGGTTTCCTGCGGGGCCTTGGGTGGCACGATTGGCAGTACCCCATACGTTTTTCTCACGCTTCCCGCTGTGGCAGGTGCTCAGTCATGCTACGTGACGAGAATATTAGATTCATCTCCTCAATACATGGGCAATTTTCCTTGCGGTACGAATCTCTTCGATTATGGACAGACATCTACCGCCTTGAACGCGCCAACATCAACCAACACGACTGGGGGCGTGGCGGCCAATGGATTCGTAAATGCTCAGGCCTTTTTCGCTAAAGGCGCGGGGGCGGGGACCGATGTCTTAAACACTGGTACGGGTCTAAGCACTTGCTCTTCCACCGCGGGGCTCCCGTGCATTAGCAGCGCAAGCCAAATATTTCTACAGGCGCCGACGAGCGTCTCCCCATCAAGCTGGGGCATCACGTTGCCCAGCGCAGCACCCTCGACAACTGCAGGCAACTATCCTTTTTTGTTAGGGAAGCTGGATACGACACAACCAGCACCGGCTTCAGCCGCAATTGTGGGAACGCTTTCCAATCCAAGCGCCACGGAGTTGGCAACCGCGACTGGCACATTCACCGCCAACGATTTTGTCATGTGGGACGCCAACAGCAACGCAAACGCGAAAGATTCAGGCATATCGACCGTGGCCATCGCCAACAGCGTGCTAGGAAATCCCACGGGAAGCTCAGCCTCGGCGGTTTACACCTCTGCCCCCTCGTTATCCTCGGTGACGGCGGGGAGTTATGGCACGGCAACGAACTGCGCCTCAAGCGCGTCGCCGGCAGCTTGCAGCAGCGCGGCCAGCGGAGCTGTGGTGATCCCGACCGGCACAAATCCGGTCACTCTCATAGTGGACACCACGGCCGTGACTGCGAACAGCATAATTCTCATCGGCGAAGATTCGGGCTTAGCGGGCAGGTTTACCGGCGTCACATGTAACACGAGCCTGCTCGCCCCGTTCGTGGCATCCCGCGTTGCGGGTACGAGTTTCACTGTCAAGGTTACAAACAATATCACGACCAATCCTGTTTGCATGTCATACCTAATCGTCAATTGAGATTCTAGCGATGAAAATATGCGCGGCTTTTGTGCTACTAGCCTGGTCTCTGTTGTGTGGGCAGTCGTGCTTGGGGCAATCGGCGCCGCTAGTGATGGCATTCGGAGCGCCCAATTGCACAGGTTCAACTGGGACAACGGGCTGCAACGCCAACCCGAATCCTCAGTACTATACAAACTTCCTTAACAATTTGGCGTCGAAAGTCTCTGGGATCACGTTAGCCATACCTTGGAACAGCGTTGACGCCTGCACAACCGCTGCTGGCGTTTCTCAGCCCTGCACAAAGCAGGCGACCACGTGTTCTCAGGAAACAGCGTCGGGCAGCGTGTATTACAAGTGGTGCCCCATCGATCAGGGGCTGCTGCAATACATCAACAGTTCTCAGTTTAAGGGCAAAAAGATTGCGCTGATCGTTGAACCGGTGACCGACACCGGAAAAAACTCTTTTACGCCCGCTTACGTCTTTTCAACGGCGTGGGCAGGACCGGCCGGGGTCAATAGTAACCCGCAAGACGTGATTGTGTGTAGCGCCTACCCCGGCGATGTCAAGTCCATGCCATCAATGTCTTGCCCAGTTTACGGAGCTTTCTCCGGCACCGGTTCCATGGCTGACGTTGCCATCTGGAACGTCAATGGATATTCCACGGGGCCGTCGAATGCCTGTCTGCCTCTCAGGGGTGGCAATCTAACTTGCCAGTCGTGCATGGGAGGTGTCACGGATTTCACCGGCTTTCCAATCGTGTATGAAAAACCCTTCATGGTGGCTTATCAGAACTTTCTAGCTGCTCTTGCCAGCCATTACAGCCCGAACGGGCTGAACAACGGCGTGACAATCGCTCCTTATTTGGCTTACGTGAGAGCGGGAATGACGGAAGGTGGCGAGAACCAGCAATTCTGCACCACTGTCGCGGGTAATCCGCCTCAACCAACGTCACCAATCGCGTCCCCGCCCGCGGGATACATCGTCAATATAGACGGCACACAATACGTCGCAACCGGATCGGGGCCCAGAGGAGGAGGCGATATGCCCGGATGCTCGCCGTCCGGATGTACGACCGGGCCAGACGGAAGCGTGCCGGGCTGGTACAACGCCGGCCCTTGGACAGAAGGCTCAGGAATAATAATGTGGCCAGGAATTAAGGGTCAGTTCGGCTCGAGCACAGAGCCCGCAGGCTACACCGACAATGGCTATTTGAGCACGTGGGCGGACCAAGGGCCGACAAATGACGGGCTTGGCTACATCGCTCTCATGACCCAATTTCTGCAAGGCCTCCACGCGAGCTTCCCCTTCGATATTAACGCCCACGGCGGGCCACCGGCAGCTTCCAATGTGGCCTACGCAGACAGCGAAGCAATCATGTCGTCTGCAAATAATATTGGCTTCGGAATGGAAACCCTGAACGTCAACGATCCCCTGGCCTATGCACAAGGCACTTATAGTCAGAATCCTTTCCCGACCTCATTGTCAGATTGGGCGCATAACTTCATAACGTATCCCGCACCGGTTCACCATCTTCAAACGTTCTTTCCCGGATCCCCAACTCGTGCGGCCGGTTATCTGATCTCCACGATTGCCGGTGGCTCAACGGCGACCATCAATTGCGTCAGCGACTGCTCTATCTTCACCAGCAGTCAAACTCCCGGCTATCCGATCTACATCTCCGGCGATTCAACCGCCAATTTTAATGGGATAACGCAAGCTCTCAAGTGCCCCGGCACCGGGTGTCCTTCTGGTCAACTGAGCTTCAACCCGCTCGATGCTTCGGCTCCGAACGGAACAGGGGGCGTTGTCTGGGCGCCGGATTATCTGCCGATCGTTGTTCCATTTGCGGTACGGCAAGGCGCGACGGCATTTGAGATATATGAGTGCGATTTGGACTACGCCTTCGGTCTTTACGTTCCTCCCCTGGGGACATCGAACCAGACAATCGGGTGGGGCACGGCGAATGGCGATTGCGTGCCACCATCTACGTCGTCACCCTACAGCCCTGTGCCGGGACCGGACAAGATGTATCAATACTCTCTTTCCGACGCAACGATGGGGCAGCCGACCTCGACCAGTTTCCGGGCTGGAGTCAGCATTCTCTCCAACGCGAATCAGTTTTAAGGCAGCCCGGATAGGGCCGTTAGACTCTATATTTTCCATTGCTCCCGGGAGTATCATTTATGGGATTTCCGGAGAGACCCTATGAAGTTTACGCTGCTCGCCTGTCTAACGCTCGCTGCAACAATGCACGCTTTCGGCCAGGCACAAGAAAAAGTTTTGTACAGTTTTGGAGGCGTGCCCAACGATGGACTCAATCCGGTTAGCGCTCTGGTCGCCGATGGTTCCGGAAACCTCTATGGAACTGCGCAAAATGGGGGTGCGTTGCAGGGGGGGACGGTTTTCGAGCTTACACCACAAATGGACGGAACTTGGACTGAAACTACAATCTACAATTTTTGCACTCTCTCCAACTGTTTCGATGGATTTTGGCCGCAGGCGGGCCTCGTTTTTGACGGGGGGGGTAATCTGTATGGAACGGCTTCATCGGGAGGTGCAACCTGTCCAAAGTCAAGCAATCGCTGCGGGACCGCGTTCGAGCTATCCCCTCCGCAACAGCCGGGCGGGAGCTGGAGTCTCTCCGTGCTTTATAACTTTTGCAGCAATTTTCAAAGCGGTATCTGCTTGGACGGCTTTGCGCCCAACAGCCAGTTGGTCTTCGACGCTTCGGGCAACCTCTACGGCACCACTTCAAGCGGGGGAATGAACGGCTTTGGGGGAGTAGCTTTTGAGCTCAGTCCCGGTTCGACTGGCTGGACAGAAACTGTTCTTTACACCTTCTGCAGCACCGGCGGCACCTGCAAAGATGGCGACCTTCCCAATGGTCTCGCG
Organism: Terriglobia bacterium; assembly: GCA_963771505.1. Lineage (GTDB taxonomy): Bacteria > Acidobacteriota > Terriglobia > Terriglobales > Acidobacteriaceae > JAJPHW01. The sequence continues at coordinate 729,703 of CAVYTO010000001.1, read as the reverse complement.
TTTGACACGCTCGGCAAACTTTTCGGCACGACGGCGCACGGCGGCCAGTTTCGGCAGGGGGTGGTTTTCAAGCTGACTCCAGACAAGGGAGCCTGGACGGAAAGCGTTGTGCTGAACAACTATATCAACGAAAGTGGCACAGCGCCGATCTCGATTGATGCCGCCGGAAACCTTTACAACGCGACTCAGATCGACATGTACCAACTGAATATGGCTCGCCAACGCAAGCGCACGCGGACATACGATGCAACGGTTGGGAGCAACTCGCTCGGCGGCGTATTGGTTGATCCAGTGCGGAATGTGCTGTATGGGACAACCAGCGTTGGCGGGCTGAATGACAGCGGAACGCTTTGGGAGGTCAATGTCGCCCGGCAGCTCGTGCCCATCTATAACTTCTGTTCACTGCCAAATTGCGCTGACGGCGCAAGATCTTCCGCCAGCCTCATCGAAGACTCATTGGGCAACCTATACGGTACTACGCCCGTCGGTGGCGCCTACGGCAACGGCGTAATCTTTGAGGTAACACCGTAATCCATTAGGGGCTGGCTCGCGGCATCGCAGGGGTTCTCGATCTATAGGAGAAACAAAAATCAATTTCAGTTTGAATTGTGAGCCGCCTACTGGCGTGATGTTAGCGATTGCAAAAGTCGGAAACGGACCGCCGTGTAGAAGGGCAATTCTTCGAGGCCGCAGTGAGCGGGGGTTGTCCTACTTTTTGGCTAACCGGGGAGTACGGCAACGCCTAAACAACTTGCGGAGCAATCCTGCTGACCCAGCGCATAGGCTGTCGCTTGCTGTCGAGGAGTGGGTTTCTCCCGAAATCCTTCCGAATAGACGCTGCCCACCCTAACCGCACCGGCCTAGCCCGCTTCTTCTGGCCAAGCAGCGCGAACAAGGCATCCGAAGTCTGATGTTTGCTACGCGGAGCCAGCAAACCAAAGTAGCGAATTGCATGCCGGTATCTGTCGGGCACATGAGCTGCTAGAGCTGAAACGAACTCGTTGATGGGATATCGGGTTAAGACCCATTGCTTCAGCTTTAGGTCTTTCCTCAGGAACTCGACTTCTTGACCCGTGATTTTGACGATGCGATGTTGGGCGATTGGCAGCCGGCGAATGTACCTGCCCGCGTATCTTAGAAACTGCGCCTTCGAGGTAAACCGAGCCACATGGATGTTCCACCACCGCTCATTTTGCTTGGCGAAGATGACCTTAAGCTGTTCATGGTCCAAATTCGAGTTCAGCACGTTGGCGTTAAGTGCCTGACGCAGATAGGTGACAATGGCATATCGCCACATCCGCATAAGCGTCCCTTGGTCGAATTGCAGATTGGGAACCCACCGGCCATCTGAGTTCCGCAAGCCGCCCGCAGAAACTAACGTGTGGAGATGCGAATTGAAGTTCAGGCGACGACCGAATGTATGAGGGACCACAATAACGAGCCCCCGCACACCATATCTGGCTTTCAGGTATTCCCGAATAACTGCAGCAGCGAGAGCGGGCAGATCGTGGAGAAGATGCCGGTTCTGCTGGAAGAGTGGCCAGAAAACATCCGGCATAGTGAAGTTGATTCCTACGTAGGGCACATCTGGCAGGGCAGCCCATTGTTCCCGTTGCCACAGTGTCGTGGCTCGATGCCCGCAACTAGGACAGGCTCTTGACTTGCAAGTGTGTGGAACGATTTTCTGTTCGGTTTCGGAGGCAAATACTTCCGCTCCCAACGAGAGCGTCCGGCAACGGGTCACGTTATCGAAGTTTTCGCGCACGGCTGGGCGCGTCTCGGTGCGATCCCAATGATCCCTCGCGGCCTCAAGAATCTGTTTCAGCGCGTGTTCATAGCGCATTAAAGGGGAAACTCCCGCTGCGAACTGAGTAGGCGGAACAACTCGTCAGTCAAGAAAATGCTTTTGCCTGGAGTATCGACCACGTTAATCGTGATCGGTGGCATTCTTGCGTCATCTAGTGTTCCCAAGAAATGAACCAATTCCTCAAGACCTAGAACCGGCCTGGCTTTTTCCTGGCCGTGCCCCGAAACCAGTTGCCGTATCGTTCTCCTGACGCCAATCTCGCCTTGGTAGAGCATCAATCTGCTTCTCTGCTCTGGTTGAGAGTTTTTGCTCCACAGCCATGCCCGGTGAATGCTGATGTCCCCGATGCGCACGGCATAGAGTACGTCTGGGTGAGCGGACTTTATCAAGTGCTTTACCTTGGTCACATTGCCTGTGGATACCCCTGCGGCAGCAGCGATTTCAGTGCGAACGTCCAGCGGGTGAGCTTCTGTCAAGTTTGACGAACCCTTTTGCTGTCCGCCGGTACGTTGGTTCGACCGCGCCCTCTGGCGCAACCAAGGTTCCAGGTCCAGCGCCAAGAGAATCCTTGCAAAGTCGTTTAAGCCGTTTGACCTGCGATGGCTCCGAATCAGCCACTGCAGGGCTTCTTCTTCTCCGAGCTGATACTGTATGCAGCGCACGGTTTCGCGCCCTTGCAAGCGGGCAGTTTCCCACCGCGCGTATCCATCAATGACTACGTGGTCTTGGGTAATTATTAGAGGCTCTTGGAACTGTTCATCGGGTTGGGGGGCAAGCGCCGACAATTTGGATATTGGAGTCGTGATCTGATGCCGCACGAAGCTCGCATGTGAACGCAACTCGTCCACACGCCGATTGACTAACCGACCGTGAAGGTCTGAAGGTCGGCAGTCGGCCAGACCTACGTCGAAAGCCTCGATCTGCTCTCTCGCCTGCACGCTGCGATTTTCATGTTGGGAGTCGCCTGCACTCAACGCCCCGGTTCGGCAACGCGAGTGAGAATCGTCTAATTGGTCAATATCTGTGAGGCTGAAACTTGTTTGGTCGTCCACTCGCAGTGCGCGAGTTGCGCGAGTGGCTGGACGCCATCGGAACCAAGAAAAATGAGCTTTCTTTCGTTCCGCTTCCGAGTTAGGATGGCGGGCTGTCACTTTCATCTACGCCGGTGCGTCGCCGATCCGGTTCTTTAACGCGGGGTCTTCATGGGTCACACACGCCTGGGTACCGTCCCAAAAACACGAAAGTGGAATGAAATCGTCGAGCACGTTGCGGGAAGAACCCTGACAGGTGACGTTGCCACGACTGTGGCCAGCATTGGTTCGATTGCTGCCGAGTCTCTGGAGGCCGCACGAAAAGGTTTGGACAAAGCAAACCAAGACCCTGGCGTGCGGTACACGTTTTACCTGATGACGCAGGTGGCCCTCGCCTCGCGCTCGACACATTGGGAAGGTGCTTTAGCCAAACACGACATACATCTGTCTGATGACAGTACGATTTTCGACCTCACGGCGCAGGTTCAGGATGCTATCGACCGATACGTGAGCAAGCATTCTTCCGGTGCTACGGATTTGAGTGAAATCGCTCAGCAATCAGCGGGCGAAGCGATCACAAGCCTCGCGGGTTCGCGATCGGGGAGTCTGTTCGGAGCCAGCAGCGCCGACGTACAGAACGCTATCCGTTCACTTTCAACCAAGAAAGGGTTCGGGGACTTGGGGCAGCGTTTCTTTGGGAGATTCATCGCCCGCTTTCTTAACTTTTACCTCAGTCGGATTACTGCTTCCACTCTTGGCGGCCCAAGAATGCGGGACTTGGGTGACATTGCGGAGTTTAATAGCAGCCTTCGGGCGCATTGCGATCAGAGTGCTTGGATTGTGCGTGACTTCTGCGGCCAATGGTACACAAAAACCGAGTACCAGGAGGGAATTGATCTCAAGAACGCATCCCGATTCGTTGCTGTTGCCATGAAGAAGTTGCGGAGCGAATTGGCTAAACAAAGAGCCGACCTGTGATCGAACCGCGCCTCTTCTTATGCAGCGGAGCAAAGCTCGCGAAGAAGCATCCCGTCGCGACAGGCAGGCGCCCAGTTGAACTCGACTCGATCGGAGACAAAGCCAACGTAAACATTCGCATCGAGAACGTTGCCAACGTTTTCGGCCAGCATTTATCGCCGCGACTGGTTGATTTGCTGGAGATCGCATCGTACGTGTTCAGCGCAGATTGCGCGACCCCCAGAGGGATAGCCTGGGCAGATGAGTCCAGTACCGAACCCTGGAGCCGCGACTTAGCTTTCGTCATTCCGGTGCGCGACCTCTCGTTCTGGAACTCAAAACAAATCAAGTCTTTGCTTGAGGAGGTGCTTACTTTCCTCTCGAACGACAGATTCTCGTTCTCCTTCGAGAAGTTGCAACACGACCGTCCGGCGGCTCAGGAATATCTGGAGTTCGGATTCAAAGACTGGCCTTTTCATGCTCCCAAGCGTGTCCTCATGTTCTCGGGCGGTCTGGACTCCCTAACGGGCGCGGTTGAGACAGCCAAGGGCGGCGATAAATCCGTGCTGGTGAGCCATCGCCCCGTATCGACCATGAGTGCGCGTCAGCGAAGGCTTTTCGACGAATTACGCAAGGAGTTCCCCGGCCAACTAGTCCACGTGCCGGTCTGGATCAACAAGGAGGAAAGATTCGGTCAAGAACCCACGCAACGCACGAGATCGTTCCTATTTGCGGCGTTAGGCACGGTGGTGGCTCACTCGATTAGTGCCGGTGGAGTCCGGTTTTTTGAGAACGGTATCGTCAGCCTGAACTTTCCGGTTGCCGACGAAGTACTCCGCTCGCGCGCGTCGCGCACCACCCATCCAATAGCCCTCCACCTTCTACAGTCCCTCTGTGCTGCCGTTGTCGAGCGAGACTTCGCCGTTGACAACCCATATATGTACGAGACCAGGACCGATGTAGTCGAGCGTCTGTCTGCTTTCGGAGTTCCCCATCTGATTGCCCACACTTGCTCCTGCGCCCATTCAATGTTCAAACCTCGCGCTCAATGGCATTGCGGGACTTGCAGCCAGTGCATCGACCGTCGGTTTGCGATCACGGCAGCAGGATTGGAAAAATACGACTCTGAAACTGATTACGTCTCCGATGTTTTTACGGGGCCGCGCAAGGATGGCCCCGAGAAGAACATGGCCATCGACTACACCCGGCATGGAATCGAACTCTCCCGGCGAACAGAATCCGAGTTAGCAATGCTTTTCAATGCAGAGCTCAGCCGCGCGGTTCGCGGTCAGCCCAAGCGTAGCGAGGCCGCTGCAAAGGTCATTTCCATGCACAAACGACATGGAGACACCGTGGTTTCCGTCCTAAAGACTAAAGTATCCGAGCGATCGGCGGATTTGGTGAACCGTACGCTCGTGCCTTCATCACTGCTGGCGTTAACCATTGGCACCCACATCTTGAGCGGGTCGAGCCAATTCCCTTCAAAAACACGAATACCTGGTGAGCAAGAACCATTCGTGAACAAGACTGCGAGAAAGGAGTTCGCGGCGGAGATTGCAGACCTTGTGATTGAACGGGTTGGCCGCCCAATGGGGAAGAAGGGGACGAAGCGACTTCAAAAGCTCAAACGGCGGGACGCAGTCATCTTTGCTGCAATCCTCAAGGGTCTCAGGGGAGTGAAGTATTGCGCATACCTCCATGATCGCGGTTTGAAGCCGAAATGGTCTGAGTCGGGACCGACCAGTTACACCAAGAGCTACGAAATGGGCATTTCCTGGCAAAAGAGGGTGCAAGACGAGAAATCGCGAGCTGCAACGCGCATGAGTCGTCACCCAGAATCGGAAGTCGCCGACGCTTTCATTACATATTTACCAAGAAAATTTGACGAACTCAGCCTGCTCCTGAACTCGCGGAACTCGCGCACCGCGAGTTCAACCTCCGTTCCCGCCCAGCCGCATAATTACTGACGGCGGTCGTTTTTTCACTCGCGCTCACGCCTTGATCGATTGCCCCTAAATCCCTTCAGCCCCAAGATTGTCGTAGACCGCTGACCGGAAAAAGTGGTCAGGAGAACGACGATTACTGTAACCGCTAATCGCACTCTGCAAAGTGGTCGGCGGTGTGCCACACCGCTGTACACCGTAAGCATTTGATTCTTCGGAGGCAAAAATGCAAGGGGAGCAGTTGGGGAGCAAAAAAGACGTGAAACGTTACGAATTATTGACGGCGGAACAACTCGCCGAGCGCCTGAATGTTCCTCCGAGCTGGGTTCGCGACCGAACCAGGTCTCGCGCTCTCGGCGCTGACCCCTTGCCGCATCTCCGGCTCGGACGGTACGTCCGCTTTTGTTGGGATTCACCCGAGCTGGAAGCATGGCTCCGACGCAGACTATTCACAAAGGTGCTAGGCAGATGCGACCCGGTATGCTAGTGTTATGGGCATGGCCTCTAAGAAGCGAAAAAACCCACATGCAGTCGCGCTCGGAAAACTTGCTGCCAAAGTGCGATGGAAAGGTGTTTCCCAGGCTGATCGAACAGCCCTTGCAGCAAAGGCTGGACGTGCACGTTGGGCAAAACTTACCAAAGCAGAACGCAGCGAGTTAGCTGCGCGCGGTGGAAGCGCTTCACACGGCAAACCTAAGACTAAGAGAAAGGATTAGCAGATGAGAAGAGAACTTCGTGGCACAATTACCCGCCATCACGGCTATTGGTGTCTTCGATATCGTGAACGTGTCCGCGTCGGCGACGCGATCAACACGGTTCGACGGTCAAAACGTCTTGCTCCCGTTGATGCACTTCACAAGACAAGAAAGAGTGTTGAGGGACTTGCGGAGGAGCACTTAAAACCAACAAACAAGACTCCTTGTACCTATGCTGCGATTCGGTTGCAGGACTTTGCGGAGAGCATCTATTTGCCCCACGTAGAAGCGAAACGCAAGCCGAGCACCTATCGAGGCTATGTACAAATGTGGAAGCGTTACCTGAAGCCGCGCTGCGCGCAGTTACCGATGCACAGCGCAGAGACGAGAACGATCCAACGCTTGCTCGACGAAATCGAACAGACTGAAAAGCTTTCTCCCCAATCAATGGCGCACGTGAAGCACTTATTGGGAGGCATGTTCACTTTTGCGATTAGGCAAAGTTACGTTCCTAGGGACACGACCAATCCCGTGATTTCCACGGAAACGGCAACGATTCCCGATTACGACGGACGAGCCTACTCGTTGGAAGAAATTGCGTTGATGTTATCTGTTCTGCCGGAACTGCCACGAACCGTTGTTGCAACTGCGGCGTTTACAGGACTGAGAGCAGGAGAAATTCGAGGGCTAACTTGGGAAGCCTTTAGTCCTGGTGACGGTGATACACTCGGCACCGTTAGAGTGCTGCGCTCAGTGTGGCGCGGTCGCGTGGGTGAACCAAAGAACAATCGTTCAAAAGCTCCCGTACCTCTTATCCCTCAACTCGAAGCTCTGCTTGATATTCATCGGGCCTCGAAAGGCAGTCCGACATCAGGACCGATCTTCGCTAACGGCGCTGGGAATGCTCTCGATCTCGATAGTCTCTATCGTCGCGAAATGAAGGATCGGCTGAGCGCAGCGAAAATTGACTGGGAAGGATGGCACGGGTTCCGACGTGGACTCGCAACCAACTTGGAACGCATCGGCGTGCGAGATTCGATCTCAGCGATGGTTCTTCGACATACGAATGATCGCGTCACTCGGAAGCATTACATCAAGCCCGCTTCGATGGAGGCGATTGCCGCGATGCGGCAACTCTCCCAAATTCTGTCTGCGATGTCAGAGCCGAAAATGCTCCCCAACTGCTCCCCAGAAGGGCCGAAACGGGAGGATGAAACGGGAAAAACTGATTGGGTTCAGTAAGCCCACCATCGATGTAAATCCTTATGATTGAAGCAGCAATCGAACTTATAGCGACCGTGGTAAACTTTAGCTCTACCCGCCGGAGAGGTGGCCGAGTGGCTGAAGGCGGCGGTTTGCTAAACCGTTGTACGGGCTAACACCTGTACCGGGGGTTCGAATCCCCCCCTCTCCGCCACTCACTCATAGAGTGGGACTTAGCTCAACTACTGCACGCGCCTCTGAGTTTCAATGCTCTGTTCTGGAGCACAAGTGGAGCACATTACAGCCTCAGAGAACCGCTTCATTGCTGCGACCGCATCTGGCGACGCCGTCTTTATGTAATGGTTTTGCGTGGTGGCTGCGTTGCTGTGGCGCAGAATGCGTTGGATCACAGAATCGTCAACGAGAAGACGATTTAGGTTCGAGGCCAATCCTCTGCGGAATCCATGCCGACCGTGCCAACTAATGCCAGCCCGCTTCAGTACGCCTTTCATTTCCCGCTGATAACATGCGTTCAAGTCCAGCGGATTACCGGCTGAATTAGCAACCAGCTCAAATATGGTGGAGGCTCTCTCTAGATGGGGCTTCTTAGGGGTCCATTTCAAGTCATCAAGGCTTCATCGCGGAAGAAATGCCGCTGGTCGATGTCAACTCTCGCACCCCTTCTTGAGCAGCATTGATCCCGTTCGATTTGTATTCGAAATTCCGAGTGCGTCGGTAGTCTGATAGATCGAAGTCTTAGGAAACATATGGCCCGCAGAGAACTTCGTCGACCTTCTGCCGAAGCATCGATAACTTGCGGCAACTTTGCGAGGATTCAGTAGAAACCGCACCAGAGAGCTGAAGGAGGCCCCGGATCAGGAATTAGAGCAGGTGAAGAGAGACTTAACAGTTCCAAGAAGCAATCGGTCGGATCGAGCAACGGTGTGGGACGCCACTTACCGGCGATCAGCGCCGACAATTGCACGACCTAATAACCAAACAAGGCTATACTCTGGACGAGATTGTCGAAGATGGGGGTAAGCCTGTTTTGTCCGGGAAAATAATGCAAGGTCCATTGAGAATGCAAGTCGAGATTTATGTATGAGATCCCAAATCGTCCGCGCTACGTCGGTGCTGTTGAGGTTGCCACTTTGGAAATCGAATCGCGCTGCAGACCTTGAAGTCTTTCACTTCGGTGGGCCAAGAATGACGCTGGATCGAAACCACCATACTGTAGAAGTCGGTGATTATACTCTTAGTGTTCAATGCCCTTGGCGGATAACACGAGATGATCGAATCATCGTGGGAAATAGTGACTTATATTATCCGCCGAAAAGCGAAGCCGAACAACCATTAGTGGATTTTGATTGGGATAGGAAAATAAATCGACGGGATGAGTTACTTCGCTCGGTATTTGATAACACTGGAAAGCTCACAGTTAGCAGGGTCGATGTTGGCGATGCGGGCGCAGTAACGATATCAATGGATAATAATTTCAAACTTGATCTATTTCCGAATGATTCTGCGGATGACGAGTATTGGCGCCTTTTTAGGCCTACAATTGATGCGCCTCATTTTGTCGTTTCTAGCAGTGGGGTTTCGTGTCAATAGTTAGCAAAAGGAGGCAGTTTACCTTCCTTAATGAACCTCGCTGCTAAGAACAGCGAAAGCCCTCACTAGAATGAAGGATTATCACGTTGCCGCGAAAATCCCTTAGGGAATACACGTTGAGGGCCATCTCTGACGACTACGAAGAGTTCGAGAGGGTTCTGCGAGATGTGACGACGTTCGCACTGCAGGAAGGAACTACTGCAGACCGCCACGCAACGGTGACAGCTCTCGAACAGCTAATCGCAGACGGATACGCACAGGCGTATGTCCTGCATGCCGATTCCCCCTGGAAGGCGGAAGCGGTTGAGTACTCGCCCAGTCGCTTGACTGCTCTGTGGTTCTACGTAACTCCAAAGGGCAAACACGCCGCTCGGGAACTTATGCAGGACTTAGAGAGCGATGTCGACGAATAGCACCTTGACGAATACGTCGGGAGCACGGAGACCCGCACCACCGGCGGGCTGTTCACCTACGCCAATAACGAGGCATATTTTAACGGTATGTCCTAGTTCAAGGTAGACGATTTCTCTTGACACGTTCGGGTGGCGAGTTATCGCTACCGGAGCCAGCCAACGACGAGCCGCTGCGGACGAAGTTTGGGGAACTGGCGCGGGAAAAGCCGCGCTTCGGGTAAGGCGGTTGCAGCTCAAATCCAGGATGGAGAAGCAGAAAGTTGTCGTATTCTGAACGAAACTAAGCGTCCTTCGGAGCACAAAGTGGAGCACAATAATTGCCGACTGAGAGCCGCTGAGCCCGACTCACAAGCGCTGTTCCGAATGTAAGTCGTTGAAAACGAGTGAGGGCGGCCAGAACGATTCATTTGCTAAACCGTTGTACGGGCTAACACCTGTACCGGGGGTTCGAATCCCCCCCCTCTCCGCCATTTCGAGTCTGTGCTGCAGAGAAATTTGATCCAAATACTACCCAAATATCGAGAAGTCGCGGCAATTTCGCGAGTATTCCACGGAAACCGGACTGGAGAAATTCACCGCTGGTACTGAAGTCTTCGGAAAAGTGAGCCCGTTTTCTCCCGATGCCGTTTGTGCAGTCCGGTTTGTTTCGTTCAGTCGGCGAAGACATGGCGATGACGAAAGGATCGTTCGGCGAAAGCCGCTTGACTTTCTCGATTTGCCGCTTCTGGGCGGTTACGGCGAGTTTTCAATTTTGGTTTCACACCGCTTTGAGTTTGCGGTCCACAGACTGACATCACGAGACAGAAGGCAACGTGCTCTCCCGCGCTGCAATCGAATTAACGGTCTTAGCTTTGGAGGACAATTCTATGCTTGGCAAACGGACGTTATTACTCGCCTGTTGCTTGACTTTCATCCTCGCGTTAAACAGTTGGGCAGCAGATCCGCCACAGGCTTCCACACCGGGCTCTACCGATGTAGGCGTCACTACAACTTTATCGTCGCAGGCGAATGCCGGCGGGCTGAATAAAATCAATCACATTATTTTTATGTTTCAGGAGAACCGTTCTCTCGATCACTATTTTGGAGAATTGCGCAAGTACTGGGCAATGAATGGCTATCCCGACCAATCATTTGACGGTCTGCCTCAGTTCAATCCTAAGACTGGACCCCCTCCACTTTTCGGACCGCCTCCCAAGAATCCTGGCTGCGATCCGGCCTTACCCTTCCCTAACGACTGCACGATCGATGGTAAGGGACCCAACGTCGCCTCATTCCATTTGCTGACGCAGTGTACTGAAAACACCAGCTCGTCATGGAATGAATCCCACGCCGACTGGGATCTGGGAGATGAGGTGGGAAAGTATCCGGCGACGCTGAATGGCTTCGTTTACACCGCTGCCCATGACGCCCGCGTGGACAGGTTTTACGATAAGAACGGGCGCCGCGTGATGGGGTATTACACGGATGCGGACTTGAACTATTACTACTTCATGGCCTCCAATTTTGCGACTTCGGACCGCTGGTTTAGCGCGGCAATGGCCCGGACGCATCCCAACCGGTGGTATTCGATAGCAGGCACTTCGCAGGGCTATGTGTATCCGCTTGGAACTGATCAACGGGATGTGAACCTGCTGACCGCCCCCACCATCTTTCAAGAGTTACAGAATGCGGGTATCACCTGGAAAATCTACGTCAACCCCAAGAATTCCCCATGCACCGGGCCGCCGTTTGCACCGGCTTGCCTGCTCACTCTCAGTTACGTCCAGGACTTCGTGTGGGGACAAACAATTCCCACGCAATATCCGCAAAATATTGGAACCATAGGGCGCGCAGGCGATTGCGGATCGAGCCCGTGTGATTTTCAGAATGACCTGCAGAATGGCACCCTGCCTGCGGTCGCGCAGATTGAACCGGCCAGCGACGCCGGCCTCGACGAGCATCCGTCCACCTCGGATGCGATACCCAGCCAGATGCAACAGGGCGCAGCCTACGCCTCAACAATCATTAACAGCGTGATGACCAGTCAATACTGGCCGGACTCCGCGTTTATTTTAAGTTATGACGAATTTGGAGGACTTTACGACCACGTGTCCCCGCAACAAGCGCCGAGTCCGGACGGCATCAGACCGCAAGATTTACTTAAAGGCGATGTTTGTACGGGAGGAGTTTTTGGTCCCACTTGCAATTTCATTTACACGGGATATCGCGTGCCGCTCATTGTGGTCTCGCCTTACACCAAGAAGAACTACGTCTCCCATACACCAGCCGATTTAACGGCCGTTCTTAAATTGATTGAGACGCGTTTCGCTTTGCCGGCACTCACTAAGCGCGACGCCGCGCAAATGGATATGACGGAGTTTTTCGATTTCCAGAATCCTCCCTGGCTAACGCCGCCGGTGCCTCCGGCACAAAACACGAGCGACCCATGCTATCTAAATAAACTGCCCTGACTTGGCGGGCTTCCTTAACCTCCTCTGGCAACGAATCGAGGGTGGCGCAGGTGACGGTGCGGTGTCCACTGCTTGAACTCGACCTGAGCCACCGACTCCGGCTTCAGCCAACGGCAGGTTTCATCTTTTCTTCTCTCCAGCCTTGATCTCATCGCCTGCTATTGGCGCCGGACAGATTGACGAGCGCCATTTGCGCGAACGAGAAAAGGTCGCGGTCAGCGATGCTACGGAGTTTTTGCGAACCGGCAGACTGCCCGCTAGGCAAACAGTCACGTGCTAACCCGCCCGAGCGCTAACGTGGTTGGCAGTGACCAATGTTAGCCACACTATCGCGTCCTGTTCGCCTAAGGTGCGCTAAAAAACCGGACTGGTTTGGGCTGTAGATAGCACGAATGCTGGCGCATTCTCTCGGTAAGTTATTACCTGGCGGTATGTCACGGACACGTCGGGCTTTAACGTGGGTTCGAATCCCGCTCTCTCCGCTCAGCCGACGAAACTCGCTCACCCGGCCTAACAGCGTGGCCACAACGTATTTTTACGATCCGGTCGCGGCTGATGAGCGTTCTGCACAAGCTGGGGACGACCGTACTCGACGGTGCCGCCTACACTTACGACGGCGCGGGCAACCGGCTCACCCGAACGGACAAGCGCCTCGGTACAACCCTTACCTATGGTTACGACAACATCTACCAGCTACTTTCGGCCAAGCAGGGGTCTGCGACTAAAGAGAGCTACACCTACGACATTGTGGGCAATAGACTGAGTTCTCTGGGAGTGAGTCCGTATTCTTACAACTCGTCGAACGAGCTGACGGCGCTGCCTTCGGGCAGCTACGGATACGACAAAAACGGCAACACGCAGTCCAAACCCGACGGCACACAATATATGTGGGACCTCGACAACGAACTGACGCAGGTCACGCTGCCCGGCACGGGCGGGACGCTGAACTTCAAGTACGATCCGTTCGGGCGGCGCAGCCAGAAATCGTTCACGCAGAATGGGGTGACGACCGCGACGGATTATGTGTATGACGGCGCAAACCGGATCGAAGATGTGGGCCTCACCGGCAATTTGCTGGCGCGGTATGTGCAAAGTAACTCAATCGACGAGCCGTTGCAGGAAATCATTTCTGGCACGTCGAACTATTACGAGCACGACGGCTTGGGATCGGTTACTTCGTTGAGCAATTCGACGGGCGCATTGGCGAACACCTACACCTACGATTCCTACGGAAAGCTGCTGGCTTCGACTGGAACCACGCCGAATCCGTTCCAGTTCACGAGCCGGGAATTCGACGCCGAAACCGGCGAGTATTTCTATCGCGCCCGCTACTACGATCAGAATGTAGGGCGGTTTATTAGCGAAGATCCCATCGGGTTCGACGGCGGAATCAACTACTATTCGTATGCGCGCAACAACCCGACGAACTATACCGATCCAAGCGGCGAAAACATCGCGTCATGTCTCAGGGCACTGGCCGAGTTAGCCAAGGCCACGGCACAAGTCGAGAACGACTTAGGAGGCTTTGGCCCCCCGGGAACTGTAAATCCGGGCCATCAAAAGACCTTACAGCAAGCCATGGGCAGATTAAAAAATGCATTGGCACAAGTCGCAAGGCAATGCACATGCACAGCCGCGGAGCTGGCGGCCGCAGTCGCGGCAGCAGAGGCCGCAGCTGAAGCCGCTCTCGCGGCGGCGGCCCCATACCTGCTTGCGGCGGCGTAGGAAGAAAATGAGAGATGACCTTTACCAACGTGTAACGACTTTGCAAACCTCAATGACCGAGGACGCGAAACCTTACATGCTTGAAGTGCTCGATCACTTGAAGACCATAATTGAATTGAGTCTCGAGTTTTCAGATTTCCTGAATGGTGAATACACTTGTCCACCCGAACTGGAACCCCGCCATACATGTGAAGCCATATTCGGCGGTGTTGAATCTTTTAGCTACGTGGTCAGCAGCTACTGGGGGTCATTCGGACCAACCGGTAGCAGCATCCCGGAGTCGCTCTGTTTGTCCAAATTAAAGACTTGCTTTGCCGATATTTTCACCAGCTTTATTGCTGAACGCGACTTCGAGAGAAAATGCAGCCTTCTTTTAGATCTTTTTAGGTTGCAGATCGTCTTTGCGAGTATGGAGTATAAATAGCTCAAGATTCGCAGATCGTCGGGAAGCGGCTCACCTATGCGGAGGTGACTGGCAAGGTGGGAGAAACGACGTTCTAATCGTCTACGCAAAAAGCAGGGCAGAGTTAAGACTTTTTAGATTTTGGGCCGCGACGGTTTGGGTTTTGCGCGACCGTGTGGCGGTGCTCTTCGATGCGTTGCTTGATAACGCTGTGCGGCACCGAGAGCACCCGGTCTACAAGATTAGTGAAGCGGTCGTATTCGACATTGCCACCCCGGACATTCCAAAATTCGAGGATCAGCTGTTGTGCTCCCGTTCCCTGCGTCCGAGAGCGCCCAGATGTTTGAACCTTCGTCGAACGCAAGTCGCAGAATCGCGTCTTTCAATGCGAAAGCAGATAGGAACTGCCCTTGAAAATTGAAAAGCATCAGCGCCGGGGCGGGACGAATGCGCTTATTCCCCGCGCTACTCTCGAACACAGCCGCAACGGCAATCGTATTACCATGAGCGGACACGTCGTAAATACCGACCGCTCGTGCGTCCTCAAAAGGTCTGAGGACATTCAGGCGTGCCACGGAACGCAACGACTCTTCCCCGAATATCTCGACCTGCACGCTGTCGCGCTGGCCCAATGTTCCGCCCTGCCAGGAAATGATTAAGCCGTTGCTAACGTTGGATATCTCGCGCTGAGCGGGATTCGCGAATTCGACCGACCCCGACAGTTGCGCGTGCGCCCAGCTTTGCGTGGATCAGCAAGGTTAATGCCGCAAAGCGAAGCACGATATCCATCGACAACCTCCTTACTTAGTTCAGCCGAGATTAGCCGGTGCATGTGCCCGGCACCGCGCAGGTAGTGCAGGACGGTGGCGCAAGCTGCTGGCATAAACAACTGCAAATATTTTTCTCAGTTGGCACCAAACGGCTGGTATTACAGCTCGAAGTGCAGGTTTCCAGTTCAGGAATAGAGTACTCTTGGCACCCACTTCCGTTCCCCGAACCAGGCCGGCAGCAATCAACAGCACGCGCTTGCGGCCCTCGTCCACGCCGACAAGAGTAGCATATTCGTATTTTGTTCGCCTTCGGTTGAAATGGATTTTACTTCCTATCCGCGATCAAATAGGATTTCGGCTACCCAACCGGCTACCTAAAGTGGCTGTTTTGGGCAAGAAAAAGTACCCAGTTCGACTGGGAAATTCAAAGCAGAGCCAATACGAGGTCTTTGATAGGCAGTGTTTTAGCCAGTGTTTACGAGGGTTTCGGAAAATCTTTGGTGGGTCCCACTCTCTCCGCCATTCAGTCTGGCAAGCAGAGAAAATCACTTAGTTATCTGAGCAAAAACGCAAGAATTGCCGCATTTTCGCGACATTGCGCGTTAACCGGACCAGAGAAATCTACCTGCGGCTGTAACGAAAGTCGAAAACTAACTCGTTTTCTCCCGAAGCCATTTCAGCAGTCCGGTTTCTCGACGTTTGGTAAGTTATCAACACGAACTGCAGCGCCGTGAAAGTGTTGGGTGATGAAACGTTGCGCCACATTGCTTTGGAACTTGTAGACGTCGAGCAGGGATGGCCTCTGCCAGGAGCTTCCGGCGTGGACCCCAGGATGAGTGACCGAGTATAGTCCGAGCGCCAGTGAACGGCGGCGTGGTTGCGCCCGATTGCGATGTTGGCGGCCAGTTTGTTCAGTTCATCCCCAACCAAAAGTGTCTCGGTTCCGGTGTAAGGCTGGAACAGAGACCGTCGTCGCTCGGAATCATTGGGTTTGGTATCTGCCAGGTCTCGTCAAAGAAGGCCTTTGCAACCGTTGTGCAGGCTCCTGCAACCGTTCCGTGACCTTGTCCATAGGATGGGTGTTGAGGGCAGCCTTCGGGAAAAGCGTGAGGCCTTTCGAAATCACGTCCAAACCGTGTTTACTGATCTGCTTCTAGGGCACTCTGTACGCCGTGGGGATTTCAAAACACGTATGAACGCTTTCGGTAGGAGATAGACCGAAGAAGCTTTCCCGCAAAGCCATTAAACTAAGGCCATGCTCGAAAGCACCGCAGGAAATCGAACTTGATCACCATTGTTTCCGGCCTGCCGCGCTGCGGCACTTCCCTCATGATGCAGATGTTGGCCGCCGGCGGAATGCCCGTCCTCACCGATGGCGAGCGCACTCCTGACGACGACAATCCTCGCGGATACTTCGAATGGGAGCGGATCAAGCAGCTTCCAAAACAGCCGGCCTTGATCGATCTGGCCGAAGGGCGCGCGGTGAAGTGCATTTCACAGCTTCTTTTGTCGCTTCCCTCCGGCCGCAGCTACCGAATTATTTTCATGCAGCGACCTTTAGCCGAAGTGCTTGCTTCCCAGGCCGAAATGCTGCGCCGCCGAGGCGTTAGTGCTTCTGGCGTAGATGACTTTGCTCTTTCGAAAGCATTCCAAAATCACTTGCGCCAGGTGGACGCTTGGTTCAACAGCAGGCCTGAAATTCTTATTCAGCGATTGGATTACCACGAAGTCCTTCGCGATCCGCTCGCAGCCTCGCAAGTCGTCCAGCAATTTCTCGAACTCCCTTTGGAGGTGAATATCATGGCCGCCGAAGTCGTGCCCGCGCTCTACCGGCAGCGGAAGGATTCGAACTCATGAAGCCGGCGAAATGTGTGAGTCGAGTAAATGTCTTGCGGCAGGGTTTTGAAGTCTGCTGCGGTTGCGGGTGGCGTGTAAGAAGCCGTACAGCCTCCATACTTGGATCGGGCGCAGTCCCGTCTAAAGCCCAGCCAAGCGGCTCACCAGCACCCTGTGCCGCTCGGGGAGAGCTTTAACTTTAGAGCCGGTCCGGCCATGAATATCCCCGCCCAAAAGTCGGTGGTAAAACTAGACGTCTTCCGCCTCGCCGGCGTACCGGGGTTAAGGCTAACCTGTATATAGATATGAAAAAGCCAGCCGTTTTATTTGATCTCGATGGAACCCTAATCGACAGCGTGTATGCTCACGTTTCCGCCTGGTCGCTCGCGTTTAGCAAGGAGGGAATCATCATCCCGACGTGGAAGATTCATCGCCGCATCGGAATGAACGGTAAGAACCTGGTCGACCAGCTTCTCCGCGAACATCACAATCGCAAGCCAAATTTCGCACGCCTCGAAAAAAGTCACGATTCGCTATTCGAAAAACGGATTTCTGCTGTCTCGGAACTCCCCGGCTCTACCAATCTGCTGAAACACCTTACCGCCAACAGAATTCCCTGGGCGATTGCGACCGCTGGCAACCGCAAACATACTATGCGGCTGCTCAAGCATTTGAAAATCCCCCCGAACGCTCCGGTGGTCACCGGAGACGATGTTGAGAATGCAAAGCCTTCGCCCGATGTGTTCGTTTTCGCGGCGCAACGGCTCGGGGTTTCCATGACGGACGCCATCGTCGTTGGCGATAGCATTTGGGACCTGCTCGCCGCAGGCCGCAAAAGCGCTTTGGGTGTGGGTCTGCTCTCCGGCGGTTACAGCCAAGGCGAGTTGGAGCAGGCCGGAGCCTTCCGCGTCTATGCCGATCCCGCAGACATGCTCGCCCACATCGAAGACCTCGGCATCCCTGGCGCATAATTGTCGGCGAAGAGTAAAGCGCCAATTCAAAGTGGGGCGCAGGAATATGCTGCGAAAGCAGTCGAAATCGAAAAGTTTCCAACAGATATCCCGAAAGTTACTCCAATAAGTTGCTGGGAAATTTGAGGTTTTTGCGGATTAATTCGATTCGAGAAATCTGGCGGAGAGTGAGGGATTCGAACCCCCGATACCCGTTAAGGTATGCCGGTTTTCAAGACCGGTGCCATCAACCGCTCGGCCAACTCTCCGCAGGCTCCATTCTCACTGCAACGGAGAATTTTCTCAAGCCGGGGAAAATCAATCCGGGCGAAGACTCTTATGAGATCAAATAAGGAAAGAACGTCGCGCTAGCTGCCGGCGGCGAATCCGCCCGCGCTTGCCATCGTCAACCGGAGATATTTGTGAGGGTTCACCGGGGTGTCGTTGATGCGGACTTCATAATGGAGGTGCGGGCCGGTGCTGCGTCCGCTGTCGCCCACGTAGCCGATCGTGTCGCCGCGGTGCACTTGCTGCCCCGCGGTTACCGCGAAGTTCGACAAGTGTCCATAGCGAGTGCTGATGCCGTGGCCGTGGCTCAACACCACGATGCGGCCATAGCCGTTCATGAAATCGGCAAACTCAACCGTGCCGTCGGCGGGGGCAATCACGGGCTGTCCCACGGAGGCGGAAATATCCACGCCGCTGTGGAACGCGCCTTCGCCGTTAAACGGATCCGTGCGTTCTCCAAACGAACCTGTGATTGGACCTTCCACCGGCCAGACGTTCGGAGCGGAATTCGCCCGCATCCAGTCGCCGGGGGTGGCATTCTTTGTCAGTCCTAAGGAAATACCGGTGGTCGCGGCGCCGCTCAAAGCGGTCGCCTTCAATGTGTAGAGCCGGTCAAGCGAAGAAGCGACAACGTCCTGCACCACTCCAGGTGTCCCTTGTTCATCTTCCGGCTTGAGGCCATAAAGCGAAGACACTTCGCTGGCCAGCGATCCCAACGATGCAACCTGGGCGTCTTTCTCTTTAGCGACTTCTTCTAACTGGGAATACTGGTTGGTCAGCTGCTCTTTTTGGGAACGGAGCTCGTTAAAACGGGAAACTTTGGCCAGCATCCGCACATAGGAGCTGGCAATTCCGGTCAGGCTGAGCGTACCAAGAACGACGCCGACCACGAACACATATAAATAATGAGCGGGAATCGAAATTTTCCGCAGCTGGCCGTCATCGCCACGGGCCACGAACAAGATGTAAAAACGTTTACGCAATGGAAATCCCTTCGCCAGTAACAAAACTTTTTGATTACCTGCCCGCGGCGGTGTTGCCGCCTTAAAACCGCGCCCCGCTTGGGCTTAGCTGCTATCCGGCAGCGGCTGGGTGACTTGGGAACGTATCCTATTTCTTTGCAACAACCGCCTGCTTCAGCGGTTAAACCAATAGAATGTTGTGATTAGCCTCATCAACCGTAACAAACTAGGTTCCCCCTGTCAACGAAACCCAAGCCCGATTTCCGTTACCAAGGCTGGGTAATGGCAACCTGTCCTACTGGCCAGGCATGCCGTTTTGGCCCGCCACAAATCCGACGCCCATTTCGGGTAGCCTGCTTCCTCTATCATCATTAATATATTGTGCCGATTTCCGAGAGAGAACTAATCCGGAAAGTCAGGGCCCGTGTCCGGCGTTCCGCCGCGCCGGTGGGCATCGGCGACGACTGCGCCGTGCTGCACATGCCCGCCGGACAAGAAACGCTCGTGACCACCGACTTCAGTCTGGAAGGAATCCATTTCAGGCGCGAATGGCATCCGGCCGAGTCCGTCGGCCACCGCTGCCTCGCCCGTGGGCTCAGCGATATTGCGGCTATGGGAGGCATTCCTCGAGTCGCGTTTCTTTCCCTGGCGCTTCCCGCCGGGTTGAAGCAAAGCTGGGTCGACCAGTTCTTCGATGGCTTCCTGAAACTTGCGGATCGCTATGACGTCCAGTTGGCTGGCGGCGACACCGCGCAGTCGCCGACTGGAATTATGGCGGACATCGTGGTCGTGGGTTCCGCGCCGAGATCAAGGGCGATTCCGCGTTCCGGCGCGCGCCCCGGCGACGGCGTCTACGTCACCGGATCCCTCGGAGCGTCCGAGGCCGCTCTTCGACTTCTTTTCAAGGGACGGAAGCTACGTCCGAAGGACTGGCCCCGCCATTTTCATCCGGAACCACGAATCGAAATCGGCCGCTATCTGCGTGAAAAGAAAATCGCGAGCGCCATGATCGACACCAGCGACGGCCTCTCGACCGATCTGGCGCACATCTGCGAAGAAAGTGGCGTCGGCGCGGAGATCGAAGAGAGGCTGATTCCGAGGGCCATCGCGGGAAGGTCGCCCGTGGATATAACCCTGGCCCTCCATGGTGGAGAGGATTACGAACTCCTCTTCGCTGCACCGCGAACGAATAAGCTTCCAGCAAAAATCGCGGGAATCGCAGTCACTCGAGTTGGCGTGATTACCAAAGCGCCAGGCATGCGCCTGATTGGCAATGATGACAGAGCCGAAAAGCTGCTTCCTCAGGGATGGGAACATTTCGTTAGGTGACCTTTCCCACGATTACCTTAGTTCCGCCAAACGTCACCTCGCCCTACTCCCCTACCCGCATTCCGCATACATTTGAAGATATGTCACACCCCCGATCAATCATTCTCGCGCTCATCGCTTTCGCGGCGTCGTTTGCCGCGGCGCAAAATGCCACTCCTACTCTTGACAATGCTTTCGTGCAAAAGCAATTTGGCGCGAGCTGCTCGTTATTGCAGGGGCAGAATGCCCTGGTGGCCGACCTTGACGGAGACGGCGTCGCCGACATCGTCATCCCCGCGAAATGCAAGAACCCCATGCTTGACGAGTCCGAGAACAACTTCGCCGTCGTCGACCCCTACAATTCTTTTTTTGGATACGGCAATCCGCACGTCACTTCGCAGTTCGTGTCCGAAGACCCCGACCGCCGCGGCGTGGTGTTGCTGGTGATACACGGCCTCGGTCCGGATGCCTGGCACGCCGATACCCCCAAAGCCAAATACCTCATCATCAATTTGCCTTACAAAGATGTCACCGTCAGGAAGCTGAAGCTGCGAAAGAAAAGCGTGCTGGCCATCTACGTCGCCGAAACCGGATCGGATGAAATGACATCCGCCACCTTCTGGGACGGCAAAAAATACCGATACATGCCCCTCGGCGGCGGTGCGGAGTAGTCGGGTTCCGGTTTTAGGTAACTTTACTCACTGAGTTGACCAATTCTTGCAACCACTCACCCTGCCTAGGTGTTCCCTATATTTGAGGAGCGGCGCGTCCGGAGTTTCGCCCCTCCCCGATCACCGCTGCTACGCCCAACCGCTATAATTCTCGGGCGATGAATCTCGAACAAAAACTTGAAGAACTCAAAAAGCGCGACGGCCTCGCCGAGGCCGGAGGAGGCGCTGCCCGCCGCGAACGCCAGCACAAAGAAGGCAAAATGTCGGCCCGCGAGCGCATCGATTTCCTGCTCGACGAGGGCACTTTCGAAGAGACGGACAAGCTGGTCACGCACCGCTCGGTCGACTTCGGGATGGGCGAACAGAAGTTTTATGGCGACGGCTTCATCACCGGCTACGGCCGCGTCGAAGGCCGCCTGGTATTCGTATTCGCTCAGGACTTCACCGTATTTGGCGGATCGCTCTCCGAAGCCAACGCCGCCAAAATCGTCAAGATCATGGACATGGCCGCCAAGATGGGCGCACCCATGATCGGCCTCAACGACTCCGGCGGTGCTCGCATTCAGGAAGGCGTGATGTCGCTCGCCGGATACGCCGACATTTTCTTGCGCAACACGATTTACAGCGGCGTGGTTCCGCAAATTTCCGCCATCATGGGGCCGTGCGCAGGCGGCGCAGTCTATTCGCCCGCCATCACCGACTTCGTCCTGATGGTAGACAAAACGTCGTATATGTTTATCACCGGGCCCGACGTCATTAAGACCGTCACCCACGAGGAAGTCACGAAAGAAGAACTCGGCGGAGCTTCGACCCACAACGAGATCTCCGGCGTCGCTCACTTCCGCGTCCACGACGATGCCGAATGTCTTTCTACCGTCCGCGAGTTGCTCAGTTTTCTTCCGTCCAATAATGTGGACGATCCTCCGCGCAAAGCCTGCACCGATCCGATCGACCGCGCCGATGCCGCGCTCGACAAAGTCATCCCGGACCAGTCGAATCAGCCTTACGACATCAAAGACGTCATTCACGCCGTCATTGACGACGCTTATTTCTTCGAGGTGCAAGAGCACTACGCAAAGAACATCGTCGTGGGATTCGCGCGGCTCAACGGCAAGCCGGTCGGGATCGTCGCCAACCAGCCCGCGTTTTTAGCGGGCGTGCTGGACATCAATGCTTCTGTGAAAGGCGCGCGCTTCGTGCGCTTCTGCGACTGCTTCAATATTCCACTGGTCACGTTTGAAGACGTTCCCGGATTTCTCCCCGGCACCGCGCAGGAATACGGCGGCATCATCAAGCACGGCGCCAAGCTGCTGTTCGCGTTCGCGGAAGCCACCGTGCCTAAAGTCACGGTGATCACGCGCAAAGCGTATGGCGGAGCCTATTGCGTGATGGCGTCGAAGCACATTCGCACCGACGTGAACTATGCGTGGCCTACGGCTGAGATTGCCGTGATGGGCCCCGAAGGCGCGGTGGATATCGTCTATAAGCGTGAATTGGAAAAGGCGGTTGGAGAAGACAAGACCGCAGTTCGCCAGAAGAAAATCGAAGAATTCCGCGACCGCTTCGCCAATCCCTACGTCGCCGCCGACCGGGGATTCGTTGACGCCGTCATCCAGCCCCGCGAAACGCGCAAGAAATTAATCCAAGCGTTAGAAATGCTGGAGACCAAGCGCGACAAAAATCCGCCTAAGAAGCACGGGAACATACCGCTGTAAGCTTATACGGCCGAGGTTTGAGATCGTCGGCCCATTACCCATTTAAAACGGTTCTTACATCAGTCAGGCTCGCGCGATTACTGTTCTTGTCGCCAGCAGCGATCCGGATTGGCAACACCCTTGTCTTCGCTCCTCGAGTTCTATTCGAAACTTTGGGGTGGCGCCTACAACATTATCGTGCCTACAGACGGCAAAGTAAGCGATGATCGCTTCTGGGCGATACTTGAAGCGTTTCACCCTGACTATCTGTATGCCTATAAACAGAAGGGCGAGGACATCCTGCTAATCCACCCGCAGCGATTCCACGAAGCTCTTGAGAATCAAATAAACGTACTGGCTAGCTGCGGTTTGGCGACTCAGAAGGTGCGATAGAAAACAATCTAAGAGGGCCTTCGACACGCATGGGTATCTAACTTCGACATCTCTGCCGATTTGCAAAATCAGATCAAAATTCGCCATCGCCCCTTTTCGGTTCGAGCAATGGATCTTCGAACCGCGGAAGAATAGACGCTAGCACTCGACCTCATTTTCCTCTTACCGAACTTGCCAAATTCATCATAAATACAAAACGCCCAGATAGTTTCGCGCAGATCACACGCACAACAATGGTTCTGAAGCTTTGGTATAGCGCTGTACTGGAGCTTTTGATGAGGGTAGTTCTGAAGAGATCGGAGAAATTGGAATCGTTCCGACTGCATTTCAATTCGCGACACAGATCGGATCATCCCAAGTCGCCAATGAAGTCAGGCTGAATCGTCTGGAGGAGATCAAATAATGGAGAAGTACCATCGGCTTTCGCGAGCAGACGGCAGAGCCAATTCTGGACGCTCTTCGCATACGCTCAACGGCCGTCACACACCTTGCACAGAAGTGGATGGTCGAGGTAATGGCGACACGAACATCGTCGAGATTGCGGACGCGATTCCCCGACACTCCAAAACCAATAAGGTTCTGAGTCTTTGCTTTGTCGACCCAAATGACATTGGCATCAAGTTCAACACTTTGAGGACTCTCGGGGCGACTCGGATGGTCGATTTTGTAGTATTGCTAGCTCTATATATGGACGCTCTTCGCGCCGAACAGCAATTTGCGATAAATCCGACAAAGATTAACCAATTCTTAGATATCACGAAGTTGGATCGTCATCGGGCGTATATCTCGACGCCGAAAAAGGTATCTAGATCTTCCGTCAGTAAAGGCAAGGGTCGGAGAAAATGCCGCAGCGCTTATCGACGATCTCGTAAGCCGCCAAATACTTTACCGCGGATTTATATTCCGCTGCTCCTATTGTCGGAATTCAGCATGGTTCTCCATTAGCGAAATAACCCAGGAATTCAGATGCAGACGGTGCGGTCCGAGCCAAGTGTCCAAAAGGGAGAATTGGAAAACACCGGAAGAGCCCGCATGGTTTTATAAAATAGACGAGTTTGTGTTCCAAGGCTATAGGCAAGGCATGACGGTGAGCCTACTGGCGCTTGATTATCTGCGATCGACCACAATTGATAACTTTTCCTTTTCCACAGACAGAGAATTCTGGAAAATAGAGGTCAATAAGTCCGAAGCAGAGGTCGACTTTTTTTGTGTCACGGATGGAATTCTTACGATGGGTGAGGCTAAGAAAGAAGACCGTCTTGCCAAAAGTACGACCGACGAGAATGCTCAGATTTCTAAATACAGGCGGGTAGTTGAAAGGCTTGCTGCGCGGCAAGTTGTCTTTGCTACTCTCGCTAACGTCTGGAATGCAACGACAAGCGAGCGGATAATCGCTGCATTTAAAGACTTGCCTCAGGTGAAGGTGCAGTTCTTCACTGCCGAACACCTCCTTAGTTAAAAAGGGACTAATGTCCCTTAACTCCCATATCGAATGGACCGACGCAACCTGGAACCCCGTCCGTGGCTGCACGAAAATCAGTCCCGGATGCAAGCATTGCTACGCCGAGACTTTTGCCGAGCGCTTTCGCGGGGTGAAAGGGCATCCTTACGAGCAGGGCTTTGACCTGCGCCTCGTACCGGGAAAACTGGCTGAGCCGTTTTCCTGGCGGTCGCCGAAGTTGGTTTTCGTGAATTCGATGAGCGACCTGTTTCATCCCGAAGTACCGGATGAATACATCGAAGCCGTCGCGCGAGTGATGGCTGCGGCGAATTGGCATACTTATCAAGTGCTCACCAAGCGCGCCGACCGCTTACGCGAACTGTTAAACGGCAGGCTGCGATTTGCCGCTAAGGCGCAGAACATTTGGTGGGGCGTCAGCGTCGAAGATAAAAAATACGGATTACCGCGAATTGCCGCTCTTCGCCAAACTCCGGCGCGCGTGCGCTTTCTTTCCATCGAGCCGCTGCTGGAAGATCTCGGTGCGATAAATCTTTCCGGTATTGATTGGGTCATCGTCGGCGGTGAGAGCGGACACGGTGCTCGTCCCATGGCAAAAGAATGGGTGGTTTCAATCCGCGAGCAATGCCGCGAAGCCCGAGTGAAATTCTTTTTCAAACAATGGGGCGGTGTGCGAAAAGCAAAAAGCGGCAGAGAACTCGACGGCCGCACCTACAACGAATATCCGCGCCGCGTAGTTGCGCCGATCCCCGACCGAACCAGTTGCGCTGAATTCGCCCAACGCATTCTGCATTCTTTTCACAGTTTGCTGGGCGAAGCGCCTTTGGTTGTGCTTCCAAACGGGGCCTAAGTTCGCTCCGGTTGTGGCACCTCAACTGCGCAGATTAACTCAGTTGTTTCACCGTGATTTCGTATTTGAAGTTGTCGGGGTCAAACGGATCGACGCGACCGTCAGCCGTTTCCGCTTGCGGATACATTAAGTAAGCCAGGGGTGGTCCGCTCGATTCCGGCAGCGCGACGTCGTGCGCGTAGTTGTAGCCCATCCAGTTCATTTCCCATGAACCAAAGAGTCGTGTGCGCGCTTTCGAAACCATCTCGTCGTTCAACTTCAAACCGCCCGGCCGCTCTTCCAATACCACCTTGCGCACGTCGGCCGGATCGACCGGGACCCATCCGTGTTCCGTCAGGTAGACTTCGACGCGGCAATGCTGGCCCTTCGTCGCCCTGTCGCTGGGCAACCCGAGGCTTTGGTAGCCCAATTCCGACTTGGCGATGCGCAATCCGTAAACGTGACGAGCGGGCAATCCGACTGAGCGCGCAAGGCCGACATACAGCGCGTTGAGGTCGGCGCACTTTCCGCCCATGTCGCCAGACTCCAGCATGAAGCGAATGTCCCCGCGCCCGCACCCGCGAATCTTCGGATCGCGAAATGTATTTTCCACCACCCAGTCATACACGGCACGGGCCTTATCGATATCGGTCGTTGCGCCTTTGGTCGCCTTCTCGGCGGTCTCTTTCACGATTCCTTCAGTCGGTACGTACTTGCTGGGTCGAAGGAAATAGTCCAGCTCCTCCCGCGAAGCGTGGGACTTTCGTTGAGGAACGGAGAGATCGACTGCGTAGTCCGTTAACGATACTCGGCTGGTGAGAGTGAGCGCTGGCTTCCCGCCTTCAGGGAACGTTCCGGTAACGATGCCGAGTTCGTCCCGCGTGTCCTCGGTCAGCCGGGCGGTCCCGCCTTCGGCGACGAATTTGTTGGATTGCGTCTTTTGGAATCGCGTCTCCCGGATGAGCGCCGCCGGAAGCCAAATATGAGTAACTCCAGAGGGCTTCAACACCTCAACCCGGGTCGTGACCTCGAACGTCCGCCGGTTATCGGGTGAGCCGGTGACGGCAAAAAACGGGATCGACTTCGAAATCGCCAAACCAGCGCACACCGTGCTGGTTGATCGCAAAAAATCGCGCCTCTTCATACCTTCACCCCAAGCGACGGAAAATATCCCGGTCCGCAAATGGAGACCGGTTCAAAATCAAATGTCAGATATTTTCGTAGAGAAAAAGCATACACGTATTGGGACTAACGGTTCAAACTGCAAATCCCCCATATCTCGCATGGGGAGAAGCGCATTCTTGAGCCACCGTTAGAACGGAAACCGGATCGACAAAACCCCATTGTGATTGGTGGTGTGAAAGCGTGTGGTCGCGATCTGGAATCCACCGCCGAACGTGAAGCCTACCCGCTTCCACAACGGAAACCGTCCGAGCACTAGGCCGGGAGTGATAAAGCTTTGCCCCTGCCCGTCGTTTTTGCCCTGCTGAAAGAAAGTCGAGTTCAGTTCCACTTCCGGCCATATCCGGCGAAACACGCGATATTGAAATGTATTATTCAACACATAAGTTCGACCGATCAGATTCGTGTCGCCCGTCGGAAGCGTAATTCCAAAAGTTCCTTGCAGGTCGAAGTTGCCCAGTCCCTTACCGTAGGCGATCGTAGGAGTGATGATTGCGTCCAATGCTCCATTCTTGTACTGGCCGGTGGGTACGCTCGCACCAAGAAATGCCGTCAGAATGTAATTTCCGTGTTGCTCGTTTGCGGATAGTAGGCGATATTTCAACAGGAAAGCCACATCCCCAAAACCATCGGAATCGGCCGGATTGTTGTGCGCGATGTACGGCGGCAGATTGAAAATGACTTCGACTTTCTCGGCTGGAATCAACTCCACGCCTTTGCCTCCGTCGAAATTGTCGGTGGTAATTCCTTTCGCATTGGTTTGCCAAAGTTGGTCGTAGCGGAACTCTTCCTCCAGTCGCGGCGTGGTGGTCGCCAGCGGCGTGACCCAGTGGGGCTGCTCGTCTTTCGTTTGGTCCACCCGTGCGAACCAATCGGGAAAATAACTATTTTGGGCAGAGATGAATGATGGAAACACGAACCTAGCCAAAACCGCTAAGAAACAAACTGTACGCCGCATTTGTCGGATCCCCAGAAATGAAAGATGAATTCATAACTGTATCGCATAGATGTTTTGCTTGCCAATTAGGATACGTATTTAGGTGTAATGGACCGTTTTTTGACCCATCCTCATTCCGAGACTAGGATTTTCAACAGTCGTTATGACGAAAAAAGCGATCAGGCCCGATCCGCAGAACGAAGCCCTACTCAAACCGCGCGAGGCGGCGCTGCAATTGCGAGTGAGCTTTCCCACCATCAAACAGTGGATTTACTCTCGCAGAATTAAAAGCGTGAAGACAGCCGGAGGGCATCACCGCATACCCCAGACTGAAGTTGACCGACTGCTGTTTCGGACCCGCGGAAAGACTGCGCCCGAGCGCGAGGATGTTCTACGCCACGTCAGCGGGCGCAACCAACTCGTCGGGAGAATAGAAGCGGTCCAGATCAGCGGCCTCATGGCCGAAGTTGTGATTTCCATCGGAAGCCAGCGCATCACTTCCATCATCACCGCCCGGTCGGCGCGCGAGATGCACTTAAAGGCGGGTCAAACCGCAGCGGCGCTCATCAAGGCAACCGAAGTCATGATCCTCAGGATATGAGATCGCCGTTAGATTCCCGTTGTCTGGTAACGCAGTTCGGTCGACGCGAAGCGGTAGTCGTATCCCGCTTGCGCATTGGTAATTTCTGCCTGCGTCTGCTGCAGCTGCGCTTGGCTCAACTCGACAATGGAACTCAGCCCCAGGTTGTAGCGAGTTTGCGCCAGACTCAGCGCCAGATTCGCCTGATCGAGAAGTTGCTGCGTCACGCTGAGCCGCTGATACGCCGTGTTTGCATTGAGCCAGCTCGTGCGGACATCGCGCGCAATGCGATTTCGCAGGTCGGTCAACCGGTCGCGTGCAGCCTGTGCGCGCAAATCCGACTCCTTCGATCTCGCGCTGTAGAGAAATCCGTTAAAGATCGGGATGTCTACGTTGACGCCAACCGCTCCGTACCAATTCGAAAGCACTGGATTCCTCACCGGCGTGTCCCCGAGTACTCCGAGCGCGCGAACATCCGGGAAGAAAAGGTCTTTCTCGGCAGAGTGAAACTTTTGCGCCGATTGATAGTCGTAGTCGAGAGAAAGAATTTCGGGCCGTGAAGTCAGGGCTTGAGCAATCAGATCGTCCACATTCGCAGGAGGCTGATTGGCGGTCGCCGTATCCTCGATCAGATTGAAGTCGTGCGTTGCAGAGTATCCCAACACCATCGAAAGCGTGGCTAGAGCGGCACTGCGATTATTGTCCGCATCGAGCAACAACAATTTTGCCTGGGCGAGGTTTACATTGGCAAAGCTGGCATCCAGTTCCGATTTCAATTTGCTCTGGAACAAAGCGTTAATCTGGTCGGCGACGGTTTGCCGGGCACTCACGGTTTGGTTCGCGACGCGCAACACGGCCTGCGCCTGCAGCGCCTGATAGAAGGCCTGATCCACGGCCAGCAGAATCTGTTCTTTGGTGGCGACGGCGTTCTGGGCTTGGGCTTTTGCGGCGAAGTTAGCGCTCGAGGCAAGATTGTTAGTGCGTCCAAAGTCGGTGATTAGCTGGCTGACCATAACTCCCGCCGCCGCACGCTGATAAATGATCGGATTATTCAACCCGCCCGCGGTGATACGACTGCCATCTCGCGGATCGACGGCCGTCAGGCTTCCGGTCGCTGTCGGCCACAAGCTCGACCTCGCTTCCCTCGTGACTTGTTGCGCCGCGAGTGCGGTCAATCGCGCAACCGAAACCTGCGGATTATTCTTAATCGCAAGATCCTCAGCCTGTTTCAGCGTCAGCGGATTTTGGTTGCCCGCAGCGGCCGGCGATGTCTGAGACTTGACTTGCGCTGGAGTGCCGTTTGCAGCCGGTGTCGGAGCCTGCGGCAAGTTCTGCGTCGCGGGCTCCGAGGTTTCCGACTGCGCGCCAGCACGGATGCCCAACAAGCCGCTCAGACAAACAATCGCGAGGATTTTGGTGTTAGCCATCATGTGGCGGGCGTTACGCTTTCTTCCCCTCGATGAATAAGCAGATACGCAGCCGGCACAAGAAAGACAGTGACAATCACCGAGACCGTGAGCCCTCCGATAATCGCGCGGGCGAGCGGTGCGTACTGTTCGCTGCCGGCTTCGAGCGCCAGAGCCATCGGGACCATACCGAGAATCGTCGCCAGGGACGTCATCAGAACCGGCCGCAGGCGTACTCTGCACGCCATGGCTACAGCTTCGCGTATCGGCATGCCTTCCTTGCGGAGCGAGCGAGTAAATTCCACGATCAAGATGCTGTTTGAAACCACGATCCCGGTCATCATGATCACGCCCATCAATGACATTACGTTCACCGTCGTGTGGGTCGCCAACAGGAACAGAATGACTCCGGCAATTCCCGGCGGAATCGCCAAAAGAATGATGAGTGGATCGATGAAGCTGGCGAACTGCGCCATCAGGATCAAGTAAACCAAAACGACCGACAGAAGCAGGCCGACTCCAAAGCTCTTGAACGATAGACGCATGCCTTCGACCGATCCGCGCATCGTCACCCGCACGTTATCCGGAATCTTGGTGTTCGCGATCACTTTGTCGACTTTGTCGGCGACGCCACCCAAATCTTGTCCCGCCGGTGATACGTACACGTCTATGACGCGGCGCAATTGATAATGGTCGACTTCAGTCGGTGTATCGATCATTTTTAAGTCTGACAGCGCTTCGAGATCGGTGGGATTCTGATTGTTTGCCGCGTGCAACGGGATTTGTTTCAAGTCAGCTATCGACTTAACCTGAGTTTCGGGATACTGCACGGTCAACATATAGTTATTGCCGCTTTTTGGATCAACCCAGTAGCTGGGAGCAATCATTCCATCCGAGGTCAAAGCCGTGATTACATTGTCGACCGCTTCTTTCGAAGACAGTCCCATGCGCGCCGCCATCTCGCGATTCACGTTAAGCTCGATCCCGGGATAATCGAGGTCCTGGGGAATCAGCACATCGCTCACGCCGCGCAGACCGCGAACGCTGCCCGCAATTTCCGCCGCCGTTTTGTACGCATCATGCTGGTCGTTCCCGCTAACTTGAATGTCAATGGGAGCGGGCAATCCTAGATTGACAACGGCATCCACGAGTCCCCCCGACTGAAAATAGGTGGATAGCTCCGGAAGATCGTCGGCCAGCTTGGCCCGCACCCGCCGCATGTATTCGTAGCTACCGACCGAGTGGTCCTTCTTCAGGCTAACTTGAACGAAGGCCGTGTGCTGCCCGGAATTGCTGGTGTAGATGGCCGAAAAGTCCGGCGTAATGCCGATATTTGAAAGCACCATATCCAGATCTTTGTCGGGAACCACCTCGCGAATGTCCGCCTCGACCCGCTTGATGTACTGATTGGTGAGTTCGAGGCGAGTGCCCGTCGGGGCTTTGACGTTGACGACGAATTGTCCCGGATCGGTTCTGGGGAAGAATCCAAGACCCATGAACGGAAAAAGAGCAAGGCTGAACAAACAAACGCCGAGTATCAAGCTCACCGTCGCAGCCGGACGCAGCAGGCTGCGCGCGACAGCGAAGTCATACTTCATCAGCATCTGGTCGTAGCGGCGGTTGAACCATCGCACAAATCGGCCAAACGCCGTTTTGCCCTCGTGGTGTCCCGCTTCGCCGTGCGCGGACTTAATGAACTTCGCACAAAACAACGGCACCACTGTCATCGCCACCGCGTAAGAAGCGAACAACGAAAACACTACAGCCGCCGCCAACGCGGTGAATAGAAACCGGCTCACCCCGTAGAGAAATACAACCGGAAAGAAAACTATCGCGGTGGTGAAAGTTGCAGCGAGCACAGGCATCGCCACTTCCCGGCCACCTTTCTCGGCTGCCTCGGCCGGGGTCTCGCCCATTTCCAGGTGCCGAAAAATGTTTTCGAGCACTACGACCGAGTTATCGATCAATCTGGAAAACGCCAGCGCCAGGCCGCCAAGCACCATAGTGTTGATCGATCCTCCGGTGGCATCAATCGCGAGAAAAGCGGCCAGGGCAGACAGCGGAATCGAGAGCATAACCGCGACCGTCGCGCGGAAATTCCCTAGAAAAATAAGAATCATCAATGCCGTCAACACCAACCCGATGCCGCCTTCGCTACCCAGGTTGGCGATCGCTGTCTTCACGAATATGGATTGATCGAACACGACCTTCGTGACTAGCGATTGTGGAACATCCAACAGACCGCTTATGGATTTCTTGATTCCATTGACGATGGCAATGGTATTGCTGTTGCCGCCCTGTTTCAGAATTGGTAAATAAACCGACTTCTGCCCATCCACGCGAACGATATTTGTTTGAATTGCCGAAGCATCCTTGGCTTGACCTATGTCCGCGACCATGAGTTCCGCGTTGCCTTGTGACTTGAGCGGAAGCCGGTTGATTTCTTCTGTCGTCGGCAGTTGGCTGTTGGTGTAAATGTTGTAATCTTTCGGTCCGATGCGCACGTCGCCGGCGGGAAGAATCGTATTGGCATCGTTTAGAGTCCGCACCACATCCATCAGGCTGAGTTGATGAGCTTCCAGCTTCACCGGGTCGACGTAAACTTGAATCTGCCGGTATTTTCCGCCAAATGGTTGCGGTACGGATGCGCCCGGCACATTGGCGATCTGATTTCGCACGGTGAACTGGCCCAGATCGTGGAGCTCTGTCTCGTTCAGCCCTTGGCCCTTGAGCGTAATCAGGCAGACGGGAAGGCTGGACGCGTCAAACTTAAGAACAACTGGCGGCAATGTACCCGGGGGCAAGCGGCGCAACTGTGCCATCGCCAAATTTGAAATTCCGCTGACGGCCGCGTCCGGATTAGTTCCCGGCTGGAAATAAATTTTGATCAGGCTCACACCGGTCAGCGACCGCGACTCTATGTGATCGATTCCACTGCCTAAGGTAAAGAAACGCTCGAACGGGTTGGTGATGTTCGCTTCAATCTGCTCCGGTGGCATACCGGAGTAAAACGTCGCGACCACAACCACCGGGATATTGATGTCGGGAAACAGGTCAACCGGCATCCGCGCCACTGTGGTGATGCCCACCACCAGGACGATGAGGCAGAGCATTACGATGACAAACGGATAGCGGAT
Source organism: Terriglobia bacterium (assembly GCA_963771505.1). Taxonomy (GTDB): domain Bacteria; phylum Acidobacteriota; class Terriglobia; order Terriglobales; family Acidobacteriaceae; genus JAJPHW01. The sequence goes on along the minus strand of CAVYTO010000001.1, from coordinate 697,063 downwards.
CGCGAATCCGGACATGTCTACTGAACTCCCGCATCCGCCGAATACTTGGCATCCGCCATCGTGCTGGGCTTAGGATCGACTATCTGCCCGGAGTGGTACTGACTGAGATTGCCCACGATGACTTGATCGCCTTCCTTCAATCCGGAAACTATCTGCATTCGGTTCGCGCCCTCGATTCCGGTGCGGATCTGGCGCTCTTCTACACGGTTGCCTGAATCCACCAAAAATACCGTTATTCGATTGGAAGCTCGATTGATGGCCTGGATGGGCAAAGTTAAAGCGTTCTCGTCGTTGCGCACACGCAGGGTCACATCCGCATACATTCCGGGGGACAGCTTGTAATTAGGGTTGGGTACGTCAATCTCAACCTGCATGCTGCGCGTTGACCGATCCAGCGAATCGGTGGATCGGATTACTTTGCCGCTGAGGTGCTGGCCTGTCGCCTGCACAGAAATTTCCGCTGGATCGCCGTCGCGCACGCTTCCTGCCAGGGACTCTGGCACAGGTATGCGCAAACGCAATACGCTTACCTGAGAAAGTTTCACTACCGGCATGGAACTCACATTCGAAGTTCCTGCCTGAATCAACGACCCCGTGTCGGCGTATCGCCACGTAACCACCCCGTCGAACGGGGCTGTGATGCGCGAATATTCCGACAATGCGGCGTAATGTTCTCGATCTGCCTGCGAAACATCCAGCTGTTGGCGAGCGGCCGCCAAAGCCGATTTCGCCGCATCCACTTGCGCCTCCCCCGAACGGTCTTTCGAAGTTGCATCGTCCAGTTCCTGCTCGGCAATCAAGCCGGGACGCGTTTGCGAAGCCTGCTTCAGCCGGTCGGCTGCAGCATGCACCGCCGCCTGGTCGGCTTCTGCCCGGGAAACTTCGTTTTGCGCGCGCGTGATCTCTTCCTGACTGTGCCGAACTTCGGCACTCGCGCCTTGAAGCTCTGCCGTGAGTTCCGGAATCTCAAGGATCGCCAACACTTCGCCCGTGTGAACACGGTCGCCAATGTCCACGTTGATTTTCTTGATATATCCGGCGACCTTGGCGTGAAGCTCAACTTCCTGGTAGGGAACGAATTCGCCAGCCACGGATAGTGAATTTGAAATGGGAGCACGGCGAACTTGAACGACGGCTGCCCGAATCGCCATACCGGGCTGGGATGGAGCGGAACCGTGGCCGCAACCGGCCGCTACCCCCAACCCGGCGCACGCTAGCGCCAACGCGTAAACCCTACGCGTTCGCCCTTGATACCGGGCGCCGATCAACGCGCCTGACCGCAGGAACCGGTTGTATCCGGGTAATGGCTGACCACGCTCATCTTTATTTCTCTCATTCCCGGTACTCGAACATACATAGAGCCGTGATCGATGCTCATTTCGACTTTCTGTCCCGGAGTAAAGGTGCTGGGAACGTAATCGGTCGCCGAACGATACCTGCCCACCGACACAGAGCAATTCATGCTGACCGCAACATCGTGATCGTACTCGTTGGGCGGAGGGGGCGCGTCTGTCAGTTTGCTGTGGTGGGGCAAATTGCGCTCATGCGGTTGGACTTCGACCACTGTGGCGTTGTCGAACTGCCGGGTTGAAGCAAACGAGCGGACTAAACTCCCGTCAATAAGAGAGCAAGACAAACGACTGCTGCATTCTTGCAATTCATACGACCTCCTATAGGTCTCTCGGTCAATTTCGTCGACCACCGATGTCTCGACTTAAGACGAGTCACATAGAAAAGCTCCACAAAAGCGAAGTCGTTTCCGGTCCAACTGTCAATGATTAGTGGAATTGGCTGTGCGCGAGAAGTACTACAGAGAAGCGGGAGGGGGACGATTGTAAAGCCAGCTCTCCGAGACGAGATTGATGGCTGGCGTCATCGCAGACACCGCGAGCACGGAACTGCGAGGTGGTTCAAGCCGCTTACGATCTGGTTGCTGGGGTGCCCAGTGAGAAACAGCAACGATGTGTTGCCGCTTCACGTCGTGCGAGGCAGAGTTGGCGCTCTTCACTTGACTTGAGTCCGAAACCTCGGCCGAATACCGGGTGGCCAGACTAAAGACCAAGGCACACATGGTCAAGACGATCAAAGCGGTGCCGAACGATAACAATTTCTCGCCGCGATTTAGCTTCTTCAAAATCATTCAGGTTGTAATAGAGTCTATACCAACCGCCGAAACGAGTTGACTCTTCCTTACATTCTGACGCGATTAGGCACTTGTAAGTTGCTCGGACAAATAGAGAAACGCCAGTGGGGCAAAAAAAATGACCCCGGCGATGGACCTAAACGCCGGGGTCGCAAACCGTTACCGCTACGGCAGATAGTAGCGGAAAGAAGTCAGGAACAGGCTCTCGGTGGCTTGCGGATTCAGGCCGCCTTTGTCCGACCACGCATTACGCACGAGGTAGGAGTATTGCGGGCCGAACTGTAAAGTTCCCTTTGGCCCTTTATAGAACCGATACCAGAAACCTGCTGTGCCTTCGAGAATGCTCCGCGTGTCACCCGAGCACTTCGACAAACCACCAGGATTGAATCCGCCGCTCAGCGGAGTTCCAGTGGACCCTAACACAGGCACCGTCGCGGTTCCCGTGGCTGTGGTCACCGTTACAGTGGTCGCCGTTGGAACGGTCTCCGTCGAACAGCCGGAATCGTCAAACAAAGTAGAGCCGTACCCGATCCCTTTTGTTGATGTATCGAACGTAGTGCGGGCCGAATACTCTCCACCGTAATTGAAATACACGTCAAACTTCTTCGCGTGGATTTCCGCCGTGCCCAGCGCCTGGTAATTTCTTACCGGTACAAGCACACCGTCTGGCCGGGCCACGAGGTCCGGCAATCCAGCCGATCCGTACCGACCAATACCGCGGCCGCCAAGGAAGTGGACGCCCAAGTCGAGATGTTTGTTGGCCAGGGATCCGCGCGCGTTGATACCGACGCCGGAGCCGATGGAAGAATCGTTATGCGCCGCCGAAGCCGAAGGCGTTGTCGCGGTCGCGTTGGGGAATATGCGGTCGCGGAAGTCGCTAACGATTCCGAAAACCTCGTAATGCCCCCACCCTGGCTCAAAGGCAACCTTGGCAACGAAGTCCGGTGTGGCGTTGAACGAATAGTTTGTGGTCGCGTTGTAGAGACCGCCTCCCGCGCCTTGAGAACCGATGACAAAATTGTTGCTCGCCCCGTGTCCGCCTAACGTGGATTGTGCATTTTCCGCTGAAAGCCCGAGCCACATCTTGTCGCCAAAGTCCTTCGTGATGCGGAATCCGTATTGGCGGGCCCAACTGAAGCCGACGTTATACTGAGCGTCAATCGTCATCGGCAACGCTTCGCTGCGATTATCGAGGCCCTTCTTGGTTTCAGTGGCCAGACTCCACATCTGTCCACCGGTGAAGGTCCATCCGCTATTTAGACCAGCCTGCGCCCAAAGTTGCCGTTGGCGCAGCGAGTAGCTGTTGCTCTGATTGTTATTCGAAGTAACGGCGGCCGAAAGGAAGTCGGCTTCGTAGTAGCCGCGCAACGTCGCGCTGCTGAGCTTTCCTTCCGCCAACATCGAGATTCGCGATTGGCGGCCGGATCCAAAGAACTCCGACAATTGCGTTTGCGACGCGCCATCGTAAGGAATCGAGTTGAAGGGAGTGTTGATATCGGCTCCTAGTGCATGCGACCGGTAAACGCTTTCTGCCGCCAGGAAGCCGCCCGGAGTCAGGGTGATTCCCTTGAAGTGAATCGCCAAAGGACTTTCGATTTCATCCTTCAGATTTTTCTGCGTTTCCTGCAAGCTGAGCGCTGCGCTCGTCGAGTTCGCCTTCAAGTCGGTCACGTCGCCCTTCAAAGCCGTCACAGCTTGTTGCTGATCAGCCGCGGCGGCGGCCGCGCTGTCTGCTTTGCTCTGGGCTTGGGTTGCAGCGGCCTGACTCTGGTCCAACTTCTGCTCAAGCTGCTGGACATGTTGTTCGCGGATCTGGGCCTGATCGGTCAACTGGCGGATTTGTTCTTGTTGACTGTCAATCGCCTGTTTCATTTCAGCGAGACGGCGTGATACTTCGGACTCCGGCTTCTTCCGGGTGGTCTTCTTGGTGGGTGTGGTCGTGGAATTCGCGCTCTGCGGCGCCGGCGCTGCATACAAGCAGCTTCCAAGCGCCAGCGGCAAAGCAAAGAACAGCATTCGTTTCATTTTTCTCTCCTAAAAACTTTGGGTAGTAGAAGTGCGCCTGGGAGCCGGGCCCCAGTTGAATCCTTTGACTTCGGGGAACTGTTGAGTCTATTTGCCGCTTATGAATAATTGATGAATTTTGGTTAAAAATCCGGTGAACAGTGGGTGGCGATTACGCGGAGGCAGAATTTAGTATTTCTCTTACAATCAAAGCCGAATCACGAGCAGGCTGCGGCTCTCGAACTCAGGGCAAGGTACCATGCTCCGCTAGCGGCGGTCGTGGTGTAAAAATGTGAGCGCAAAATGGGGGCAGGTCACGTGAGACAAAGGTTGCAACGATCGCGCAAACCAGGAAGAAGCGTGAAGTTCAAGCTTTACAAATACTGTATGGCTGGCCAACGATCGCAACTCCATTCGACTCACTACCCGCTTTCTTCCGCGGTCGCGGCCTCATCGTTCGTGGTTGAGTTCCCAGCGAAACCCAAAAGAATATGTGGGTTTGTAATATTCGCGCTGCACTACGAACTGGGGACTTCCGTTATAAAACCCGAACACCGCGTTGTTCAGATTTAGGCCGGAAACCACTGCGGTCACGCCCTTCCCGAGGTAGTAGCTGCCTTGCGCATCCACCTGAAAGTGGGAATAGAGGTAATTATCGCCGTTGGGGCCTTTGACGCCACCAGGTTGTGGGTTGGGGCTTTTAGTCCCGTCCGGATTCAACATCAGATTGTGATACTGGTACTGGAAAATGTTAGGGCCGTTATAGGCCAGGCCTACACGCATGGATAGGCTCCGACGATCGTATGTGGGGCTAAGGTTCCAGGTATTAGGCGCCTGGCGCAGAAGTGCTGGATTGTCCGAACGGAGCTCATCGACTTTGGTCGTTCCGGATGTCGTAAAGCTGTAGTTTCCGGATATACCAAGCCCGCTGAGCAGGCCCGGAAGGTAGGTGAAATGTTGCTGGAAGGCGAACTCCACTCCAGTGACGTAAGCGGTCCCGGCATTGGCTGGGGTCGCAACGAAGTGACCTGAGAACGGGCCCGAGGATGCCAGAATTACGTTGGTGACGATTGGATCGGTAATGCTCTTGTAGAAAAAGCCCGCCTGAATAAGCCCCAGTGGAGTCAGGTACCGTTCGTAGAGTACGTCGTAGTTGTTGGCGTGCTCCGGCTTCAGCACCGCGCCCACATTGAACGTGGACGGGGCGGTACTCGTATCTTCGGAAATCGCTGTCGTAAGTTGCTGGGGGAGTGGGCGGGACAGCCCGCGCCCGTACACGAAGCGAAGTCCCGAATTGTCGTCAAGTCGATAACGCAAGGAGACGCTCGGTAAAGCGTCGATATACGATCCGGAAGCCAACACGCAGAGCCCGATGCAGGGGTTTACGGCGGTTCCGTTAACGCTGGCGCTATGGAACTGGGTGCCTTCAAATCGGACACCTGTCACCAGCGTGAACCGGTTAAAGTCGATCGTGTTCATCAAATATCCCGCCGTTACGCGCTCGACTAAGTCAAAATTGGCAGGATTGGTTCCGTAGGTGTTACTCGTATTGTTCGGATCGGAGACGAAGTTCCCAGGGTTAGCTCTGATATACGTGTTGATTTTGTCCCAGCTCGCCAAGGGTCCGAGCGGATAGGACCCGTCGTAGTAGTTTTTATCGGTGATGCCCGTAGGGAACAATCCTAAGGGCAAGTTCAGATTCAATCCCGGGTTTGGAGCGTAGAAATTCTCGAACGAGTCGTCGAATTTGTGGGCGTTGCGGATTCTAAAGCCGGTTTCGAAGCGCCCGGAATGTGACCCGAGTTGGTAAAGCCGTCCGACTGAAGCTTGCCCTTGCAAATTTAGTTGACTAGCCTGCCCGTGCGCGGCGTCCTCCACCGAAACTAATTGAAAGTTGTTGGGGTTGTATGCTTCGGTATAACACGCTGGCGTCCATTGTGGACGGTACACAGATTTAGTGGTCGCCGGATCGTACTGGCACGTACTGGTTGGCCCCACGTAGGCAAACGAGTCTACGGACTCACCGCCATTGATGGGATTGAATACACGAGATCGAGATGCCGATAAACCCCAGTTGACGTAATACTTGTTGAATACGTGATTGCCGCCAAGAAGGACACTCTCCACCTGATAGTGCGCCGATCGAATTTCGGTGTTGAACGATGGCGGACCTGGCGAACCAAGGGCAGGATCGTTATTCACCAGGCTATAGGCCCACCTGCGGCCGGAATCTTTGAAATCGGAGAATAATCCGCGAACGTAAACGACCGAAGACTTCCCGAGCTTGTAATCGGCATTGCCACCAAAACCATAGCGGTTGCGGTTGAACTTATATTCGCGAATGTCCGTTCCCAGATAGTCGGGCGTGAAGCTGGTGCCGGGTAACACAGTAGGCAGGGGTTCGATATCGTTGATGCCGCGGCCATTGTAGTCATAGGTTGCGCTGCCAAGAATGCCGAGCCGTTTCTGCGCACCGAAACGGCTGCTGGCGGTCACGCCGAATTCGGCTACCGGAACAGAATTAATGATGGGAGTAAAGCCGCCAGAACCGTAGAGCGTCAGGTCCGGTCTTTCCTGAGCGCTCTTAGTAACCAGATTCACCGATCCTCCGATCGCGTCTCCGTCCTGGTTTGCCTGAAGCGTTTTATTGATCTGCACGGATTCAATGAGGTCCGCTGGCACGACGTCGAGCTTCACTTGACGGATACCACCCTCGGGCGAGGGAACCTCTACGCCATCGATGGTCAAATTGCTCAGACGCGGCTCGGTGCCGCGAATCTGAACATACTTACCTTCGCCCTCATCCCGCTCTAGCGTCACCCCAGGCAGGCGGCCGACAGCATCGGCGATGTTGGCGTTCGGGAGGCTTCGTATTACTTCCGCCGGAAGAACGTTGAGTATGTTATCCGATGTGCGTGTTTCATTTATCGATTCGGCTTCGCCGTGCGCGCGCTCTGCGGTAACGATGACACTGTCACTTTCGGAGGCGACATTCAGGACTGCATCTACATGCGTTGCCTGGCCCGCTGTAACCACAACAGTGGAAACGGTCGAGGAAAACCCGACATAGCCGGTGGTGAGTTTATGCGTGCCGGGGACCACGCTGACGATAGTGAATTCTCCCTGACTATTCGACACCGTCGCGGTGTTATCTGAATCTAGCTTGATGGTCGCACCCGGCAGGATTGCCCCGCTGATGTCGGTAACTTTACCGCTTATCGAGCCATTCTGCTGTGCGCTAGCTGGTCCAACCAACAAAGCCACAACCAGAACTATCAGGATGGAAACCGGGAATGTCGTAAGCTTATGCATAGGGCTCCTTCGCGCTTCGATTGCAGATTGATGAGCGATCGGACGACAAGGCAAATGCTCGTCGTTCCGTGCGATCGATGATCGAAGGTTAAGGAGTTATCGTGAACGGACGATGACAAACGTTCTGCGGCAAGAAATAAATTTATCCGGTTTATGCTGCGAATTTAAGCTTCGCTTAAGGCTCCTTGAGTTGAGCGGAGAGAGTGGTCATGCTCCAGCTTCGACATAGGGTTGACGGGATCACCGTGTCCGCTCCTCGCGCCTGGCAGTGTTTCCAGAGATCAAGGGCCGGGCTTTGTTTCCTCTGGCTGACCCCGGCGGTGTTATGCCGGCGATCATTCCCAGGGTAAAGCACTACGCCCATTTTTCTTGTGTACGTTGAGCAGGGAAGGCGGCGGCATCTAGTACGATGGCTGTTTCCTCATGCCGCGAACTCTTTCTCATTACGACTCGGCCGGACGCGCCCGCATGGTGGACGTTTCCGCGAAATCCGGCAGCAAGCGGACGGCTGAAGCCAGTGCATTTGTCGCTTTGAAACCTGCGGTGGTTAAGGCGCTGCCGAAAAATCCGAAAGGCGATCCGCTGGAAGTCGCTCGGCTGGCGGGGATCATGGCGGCGAAGCGCACCGCCGATCTGATTCCCATGTGCCACCCGCTGCCGTTGTCACATGTGGACTTAACGCTGAAGCTGCGCAAAGACGGGGTCGCAATCTCTTCCAGCGTGTCGACCACCGCAGCGACCGGAGTGGAAATGGAGGCGCTCGTTGCCGCCAGCGTCGCCGCCCTCACGGTGTACGATATGTGCAAGGCCCTCGATAAAGGGATTGAGATTCGCGAAGTGAGGCTCGAGCGGAAGTCGGGCGGCAAAAGCGGCGACTATCGCCGGAAGAAAACCTAGCGCAATGGCACAGAACGTTAAAATATTGCTGGTTGACGACAATCCGATGATTCTGGGGCTGCTGCAAGGCGCGCTCGCGCCCATGGCGCAGGTGGTGACAACTGGCGATTCCGCCGACGCGTTGCTGAAAGCTATCGACGATCCTCCGGATGTGCTGGTGAGCGACTATCGCATGCCCGGCATGGATGGCCGCCAGTTGATGGAGAAGCTGAAGTCGCGGTCCGCGACCGCGGCGGTGTCGGTGATTTTGCTGGCCACAAAATCGGACATTGTGGAGAAGCTGAATTCGCTCGATCCGCCGATCGACGATTTCGTGGAAAAGCCTTTTTTCCTCAAAGAAGCCACGCAGCGCATCAAGCGGTTGATTGACCGAATTTCACTCGAGAAGATGACGAAGGCCGCGCCGTCTGACGGAGTGCTCCGCGGCAGCTTGCTACAGATGAACGTGATTGACCTCGTCCAATCGCTGGAGATGGGTCGCAAGAGCTGTTCGCTTACCTTTACCAATAAAGGCGACAAGTGCCAGATGTATTTTGTCGATGGGCAGGTTACGCATGCGAAATATGGCGACCTGATCGGCGACCCGGCCGTGTTTAAAGTTTTGCGCTGGACCGATGGAAATTTCGAAATGAACTTCGACGGCAAAAGCGCGGAGCGGACGACGGAACTCAACACGCAAGGCCTTCTGATGGAAGGCTTGCGCTTGCTGGATGAATCCAATAACGCTGCTGGCGGGGAAGCTCCGTCCGATAGGGTAAGCAAAGAGGAAGAAGAGGATGTCCTCCTCGATTCCTGAACGCCTGACCGCTGCCGTGATCACGGTAAGCGATTCTTCTTTTCGCGGCGAACGTGCGGATGTCTCGGGCCCTGCGGTCGTCGATCTTCTCAACGCAAATTCCTTCCTGGTGGAATCGGCCACTGTCGTCCCTGACGATAAGACGGCCATTCAATCGGAGATCGTCCGGCTCAGTGCGGAGGTGCGGCTGGTCGTCACCACCGGCGGCACCGGAATCGCCCCGCGCGATGTCACTCCTGAAGCAACGCTGGCGATATGCGACCGCGTGGTTGAAGGCATCAGCGAATATATCCGCGCGGAAGGCGTCAAGAAGAGAAAGTTTGCCGTGCTGAGCCGCGCCGTGTGCGGCATTCGGGGAGAAACGCTTGTACTGAACCTGCCGGGCAGCCCGAAAGGCGCGGTGGAATCGTTGGGTTTTGTCATTGAGATGATTCCGCACATGCTTGATTTGCTTGCCGGGAAAACGGAACACGCGGCACCGCAGGTCTCCTGATCCACGAGCGAGCGCAGCGTCTACTTAGAAAGCCCGCCAGGTTTCTTACGCGGAAGATGGCGCGTGGCGCGCCTATGTCCCTTGTTGAGCACATCGCGAGCCTTCTCGTTATCTCCACATTCCACGAAAAGGGAATCCGGAAAATTTACGCGTCAAAGACTTCTTTCCGGTTTCCGCCATTAGCAATTGGCCTGCGGCCATCGCCACGATTGCCGTCCAGACCGCGGCTCTATACTGATTGAACACGATCGTAATGATAACGGAAATGAATGCGCGCCTTCGTGCCTTTCCCTGTCGACGCGGCGCCGTTGAGCCGGGATCCTCCGCATGAAGCCGGTCATCGTCGGCACCGCAGGGCACATCGACCACGGCAAGACTGCGCTGGTCAAAGCGCTTACTGGAATTGACGCCGACCGCCTCGAAGAAGAAAAGCGCCGCGGCATCACCATCGATATCGGCTTCGCTCATCTCGAACTGCCTTCGCCCAGCAGCGAGACGATTCGCTTTGGCTTTGTCGACGTCCCCGGGCACGAACGATTCGTGCGCAACATGCTCGCAGGGATTGGCGGCATCGACCTGGTTCTCCTCATAGTTGCTGCGGACGAAGGCATCAAGCCGCAAACGCGCGAACATTTTGACATCTGCCGCATGCTTGGCATCAGCCGCGGCATCACGGTCCTCACGAAATCCGATTCGGTTGGCGGCGAAACGCTCGAAGTTGTGCGCATGGAAGTCGCCGAATTTCTTCGCGGATCATTCCTGGATGCGCAACATTCGCCCATCGTCGCCGTGAGCGCCAAAACCGGCGCTGGACTGGATGAACTGAAACGCGAATTGATTTCAGCCGCGTCGGCAATGCCTTCCCGCGACGTGGACGCGTTGGCGCGGCTTCCCGTAGACCGCGTATTCACGATGAAGGGATTCGGCGCAGTGGTCACGGGAACGCTCGTTTCAGGTGCGATTGCAAAAGAAGAGGAGTTGGAAGTTTTTCCGTCCGGCAAGCGAGTTCGAGTGCGCGGAATTCAAGTGTATGGCAGCCCGGTTGAGCGATCCGTTGCCGGGGAAAGAACGGCGCTCAACCTCAGCAACGCCAGCGTGGACGAGCTTTCGCGGGGAATGTCGCTCGCTCCAGCGAACACGCTGATTGCGACTTCAATCGTCGACGTGTCCTTGACGCTGCTGCCTTCCGCCAAGGCGCTGAAAGACCGTGCCCGCGTTCACTTCCACGCCTACACTTTTGAAACTGTTGCTGGTGTGAAACTCTATGGAGCGACCGAACTCAGGCCCGGCGAATGCGGGTTGGCGCGACTGCGACTGGCCGACCCGGCGCTTTTGCTGCCCGGCGACCGCTTCATCGTACGGCAATTCTCGCCGCTGACGACGATTGGCGGAGGGATGGTCGTCGATGCGCTGCCGCTGGCGAAAATGCCGCCAAAGAATCGCGAAGAATTTCTGATGAGCCTGCAAGGCGCGGAGCCATTCTGCATCCTGAAAGCTCGCATCGGTAGGACGAAGAATCAAGGTCTGACGCTCGCCCGGGCCGTTGCCGAAACTGGTTGTCGCGCCGCAAAGATTGAAGATCAGTTGAAGAGCGCATTGCGCGACGGAGAAATCGTCCGCGCCGAAGACCTGTTTGTCGACTCGAAAGTCGCGGCAGATTTTTCTACAGCGGCGATTGAGACGGTCACGAAGTTTCATCGTGAAAATCCGCTGGTTAGCGGAATTAACAAAGAAGCTTTGCGCGAGTCTCTTAGAATTCAGCCGCCGATTTTCGCGCTGGTTATGGCGGCGACGTTGCGCGTCAAGAAACTGGAAGCTGTTGGTGAATTTGTTCGCATCCCCGGTCGCGGCGTGTTGATGAAAGACGAAGAGTCGGAGTCGAAACAAATCATCGAACAGGCGTTCGCTGCCGCGGGACTTAAAGTCCCTGCCTTAAAAGATGTTCTGGCCGGACTGAAGGTCGATAAGGTTCGTGCACAAAAACTGGTTACGCTTCTGCTGCGGGACCGAACGCTGATAAAAGTGTCAGACGAATTGGTTTTCCATCATGCGGCGCTGACGGCGCTGCGCAAACAGCTTCTTGCCGAAAAAGCGAAGTCGCCGCGCATCGATGTCGCGCGCTTCAAAGACATGACCGGCGTCAGCCGGAAGTATGCGATCCCGCTATTGGAATTTCTCGATCGCGAACGGGTTACTCGCAGAGAAGGCGATGCGCGAGTGATTCTGTAATTACGCCACCGTGGTGGTTTCCTGCTTCAGTTTTTCCGCTTGATAATGCGATACCAGCGCATCGACGACCGGCTGTATCTTGCCGTCCATAATTTCTTGAAGCTGGTGAATCGTCAGCCCGACCCGATGGTCGGTCATGCGGTTCTGCGGGAAGTTGTAGGTGCGGATTTTTTCGCTGCGATCCCCGCTGCCCACCATGGCTTTGCGCTCTTTGGCTAGCGCGTCCTGCTGCTTCTGCATTTCGATTTCGTAGAGACGAGAGCGTAACACGCGCATGCCTTTTTCGCGGTTCTTGATCTGCGACTTTTCGTCCTGGCAACTCACGACCGTATTTGTCGGAATATGCGTGATGCGCACAGCGGAGTAAGTCGTATTCACCGACTGTCCGCCCGGGCCAGAAGAGCAAAACGTATCGATACGTAAATCTTTGGCTTCGATTTTTATGTCAACGTCTTCTGCCTCAGGCATCACCGCAACCGTTACCGCCGAGGTATGCACCCGTCCCTGCTGTTCGGTCGCAGGCACGCGCTGCACGCGATGCACACCACTCTCATACTTCATTTGCGAAAACACCCGCTTGCCTTCGATAATGGCAATCACTTCTTTCAATCCGCCAACGCCCGATTCGGAAGTCGAGAGCACTTCAACTTTCCATCCCTGAGTTTCCGCAAAGCGCGTATACATGCGGAACATTTCCGCGACAAATAAAGTCGCTTCATCGCCGCCGGTGCCAGCGCGAATTTCGAGAATGACGTCTTTTTCGTCATTAGGATCTTTTGGCAGCAACAATACTTTCAGGTCTTCTTCGACGGAGCCGACGCGCGACTCGAGTTTGCTTAGTTCTTCCTGCGCATAGGCTCGCATGTCGGGATCCTTTTCGTCCGCCAACATGGCCCGGCTGTCGGCGATCCCCCGCGTTAAGTCTTTATACTCACGGTATTTCTCGATCGACGGCGTCATGTCACTGTGCGCCTTCGCGGTCTTCTGGTAACGCGCGGAGTCGTTCACGATGTCCGGGGACAAGAGCGCCTGCGTCAGCTCTTCGTATCGTTTTTCGAGTTGGTCCAGTCTTTCGAACATAATTATCGGTTGTTCGCCGGTTGTCGTTGGCCGCTCGCTCTACGCTGCCGGACGCTTGCTTCCAAGCGAGTTGATCAGAGCGTTCAAACTGCGTCCCACGCTGTCTATGGCTACCAGCAGAGACAACTCCAGCTCCTCTATGTAGTGTAATTCACTGGCTAAAAGGACCTGAGTTTGCAGCTCAAGAAGCGAACCTCTCGCATGAAACAGAAAATGCGAAAACTCCTTGTCCGATCTGTGTCCTTTGCCCTCAGCAATGTTGCTGGGCACCGAGACCGCAGCACGCCGCATCCGCTGGACGAGTCCGTAGGCTTCTTAGCTTCGAGAAGTCGGCCGTGAGTTGATCGACTGCCACGCGTTGCAGCTTGCCTGGGCCTAACGACCAACGACAACAGGCCAACGACCTAACTAAGCGATTACCAATTCCCCGCCGCGCTCTTTCTCCAACGCCATGGCGTGGTCGAGGGCGATGATCGCGCACTGGGCCTGCTCATCGGAAGGGGGCTGCGTGGTGATTCGTTGCAGCCAAAGGCCGGGTGCCGTCATCATCGCGAACAGCGATCCACGATGCTTGGCGGCGTAGCGGATGATCTCGTACGATCCGCCAACGATTAGCGGCAGCAAGGCAATGCGCACCGCAAAGCGTGCCCAGAAGGTCGTCACCGGAATCGCCATATATACCAGGATGGAAATCAGCATCACGGTCATCAGGAAACTGGTGCCGCATCGGGGATGGAATGTCGGATACTTCTGCACCGATGTCGTCTCCAGCGGGTCGCCATTTTCGAAGGCGAAAACTGTCTTATGTTCCGCACCGTGATATTCGTACACTCGGCGGATGTCTTTCATCAAAGACAATCCCCATATAAAAAGGAGAAACAACAGAAGCCTGACGACGCCGTCCACCAGATTGAACATGATCTGGCCGCCCAGCGCCGGATTGAATTTCTTAATCTCTGTGGCCGCAACCAGCGGAAGGTACTTGTACATAAAGATGAAGAAGCCGACGGAAAAAATCACGTTCGCCGTTCCCACCCACCCGCCGATTTCAAATTTCTTCTTCGCCTTCTCACCTTCGGGCTGTTCCGGCTGCAACTCTCCCAGCATCACGTTCGTCGAGTATTGCAAGGCGCGGTAACCCAGCTTCATCGCGTAACCCAGCGTCATGATTCCGCGAATGACCGGCAACCCCATCCACTTGTGTTTTTCGGACGGCCTCTCGATGGTTTCGCTATGTGTCGAAATTTCGCCGGACGATTTTCTGCATGAGATCGCCCACGCATGCGGCGACCGCATCATAACTCCCTCGAGAACGGCTTGACCGCCAACCAGCGTCTCTTCGCCGCCTTCGAGCGCAGGCAAGAGTTGAACTGTCAGAAAAAAACGCAACCAAGTTCGAAGCCAGCGCATAGGAGTTAGATGACCTTAGCGGGGAAGAAGTGCCAACAAGTAAGGTTACCATAGGCTTTCTGCAGCCAGAGATGGAATGGGAAGTGGTTGAAAGTAAGTTAGTTGCGACGCGTCGATAACATGAAAAGCTTCGCCGAAACCTGCGACAAAGTCGGAAAGACGACCAAAAAGCTGGAGAAAATCGCGATCGTCGCCGACTATTTCAACTGTTGCGCGCCGCCCGATGCGCCCATCGCGGCAGTTTTTTTCTCAGGTCGGCCCTTCCCGGTGTTTGAGGAGACGACCCTCCAGGTGGGCGGGACTCTGCTTTGGCGCGTGGTATCTGAAATTTCCGGTGGAGATGAAGCCGCGACATCCACCGCCTACCGTCGCCACGGAGACGTGGGCGCGGCCGCCGAAGAAATTCTGCCGGCGATCAGCAGTTCGCGAACTCTTACGTTGCGCGACGTCGAGTCTCTGTTTCGGTCGCTCGCCGCCGCGCGTGGTCCCGCCGCGAAACGCCAGATACTTTTCGAATTGCTTTCGCACGTCACTCCACTCGAGGCGAAATATCTGATCAAGATCGTGACCGGGGAGCTGCGCATCGGCTTGAAAGAGAGTCTGGTCGAAGATGCGATCGCGAAAGCATACGGAACGACACTGAAAGAAGTGCAACATGCCAACATGCTTCTTGGCGACATCGGCGAAACGCTCAAGCTGGCGCGCGACGGCCGCCTTGCCGAAGCCCGGATGCGGATGTTTCATCCGTTGGGCTTCATGCTGGCGAGTCCGACGGAAACCGCGGAAGAAGCTTTGAGCTACTTCGATCCCGCTTTGGTCGAGCATAAATATGACGGCATCCGGGCGCAGGCGCACTGTTCCCGCGGAGAGGTGCGCATATTCTCGCGGACGCGTGACGATATCACCGAGTCTTTCCCGGAATTGCCGGATGCTCTCGCCGGACTGCCGGAAGATGTAATCCTTGACGGCGAAATCCTTGCCTGGAGTTATCCCGCCGGCGCTGCGGAAGGCAAAGGTCGCGCGCTGCCTTTCCGAGTGCTGCAAGAGCGCCTCGGCCGCAAACGCGTCAGCCAGGAGTTGATGCAGCGGGTTCCGGTCGCATATCTCGCGTTCGACGTTTTGTACGCAAAAGGAAAATTGCAGATCCGCCAATCGCTGCGAGATCGCGCCAAGTTGTTGGACGAAATCTTCGCCGCGCCACTCGCCGAAAAGCGGGCGGTGCCGCTTCGCTCGCAGGGCCGGCTTGGATTTCCGTCCGGCGAAGACGCAATTGCTCGGCTCATGCGTGCGCCGGTTTTTCAAGCCGCCTCGCCTGAGGAACTCGACCGCTTGTTCGATGAAGCGCAAGCCGAAGGCAACGAAGGGTTGATGATCAAAGATCCGGCGTCGCAGTACACGCCGGGCAGGCGGGGAAAGTCATGGCTGAAGCTGAAGCGTGAACTGGCCACGCTCGACGTGGTCGTGACCGCGGTCGAGTTTGGTCACGGCAGGCGCGCGAAAGTACTGAGCGATTATACTTTCGCGGTGCGCGACGGCGACCGCCTGGTCAACATTGGCAAAGCATATTCCGGGCTGACTGACGTTGAAATCGCAGAAATGACCGGATGGTTCCTGGCTCACACGCTCGAAGGTCAGGGCTATCGCCGGACGGTTGAGCCGAAGATCGTAATTGAAGTAGCGTTCAATAACATGATGGAATCCGACCGCCACGAAAGCGGGTACGCGCTGCGCTTTCCGCGTATCGTGCGGTTAAGGCCAGACAAATTGCCGGAAGATGCAGACACGATTGCGAGGGCGAAAGAGATTTACGAAGGGCAGAGAAACTGAACGGGCTCAGTGGTGGTGATGGTGCTCTTCTTCTCCCACCGGGATCACACAGCCATGCGCCACCTCGCAGACGGCGTGTTCAAATTGTATCGTCGTGTGGCTGATCTGGAATTCGTGGTGCAGGCACTCTTTCACGTCCCGCAAAATTCTTTCGCTGGCTGACGGCGGGATGTCGGCGATGGAAATGTGGCAGGAGAGCGCCCGCGATTCCGATCCGATGTTCCAGACGTGAAGGTCGTGGACGTCGTTTACCCCTTCAATCCTGCAAATCGCGGTCTCGACGACGTCGAGCTTGATGCCGCGCGGCGTGCCTTCGAGCAGAATGTTCAGCGTCTCGCGGACAATGCCCAAACCCGACCACAGAATTAGCGCGCCGATCCCGAACGAGAGCGCGGAGTCGATCCATATCTGTCCGGTCGCAAGAATAGCCCAGCCGCCCACGATGACGGCAGCGGTAGATAGCGTGTCGCCAATCTCGTGGATCAGCGCGCTGCGGATGTTTACATCGCGGTTGGCGCGAAACAGCATCAGGGTGATCGCGCCGTTCATGGCCACGCCCACAGCGGCAACCGCCATCATGATGCGAGGCTGCACTGCCTCAGGGTGCTGCAAGCGCCGAAGCGCTTCATAGAAGATGTAAAACGCCACCGCTACAAGCGAAGCCGCGTTGACAAAAGCAACGAGCACTCCAGCGCGATGGTAGCCGTAGGTCTTGGTTGCGCTCGGCGGCCGCGATTGCAGATACACAGCCACGAGCGAAAGCAGGAGCGCGAGAAAGTCGGAAAGATTGTGTCCTGCTTCAGAGAGCAGCGCCAGCGAATGGGCGCGCACCCCAGCCACAACCAGCAGGATGATGTACGCCAGCGTGACCGCCAGCGAAAGCTTCAAGACCCGGCTGGTGCGCTCGTTTGCCGCGTGGCCGCCATGAACATGCATCTGCCTATAGTTTACGGGCAGGGTCAAGGGCCATCAAGCGATGGACCGCGACCGAAAAGCCTAATCGCCAAACCGCTCGGCGGCCCTCGCCTTAGCCTTCTCCGCTTCTTCCTCACGATTTTTGGGAGGGGCAGAGGTTTCGAGCGAACTCAGGAACTTCATCGAGGCGCGCGCAACCTCGTCGATCGCGTGTTGGAATGCGTCTTCGTTGGCCTTCGACGGTTTGTTGAATCCACTGATTTTTCGCACAAATTGCAAAGACGCTGCGTGAACTTCGTCAGGCGTGACAGGTGGATCGAAATTGAACAGGGTTTTTATATTTCTGCACATAATCTGACACTCTCGATTTACATATCCAGTATCGCAAAAAGTTTCCCCTCGGAAAACTCATTCGCGCCGCCCGGCAAGAAAAGCGCTTCCGGATGCGCCATTGGCGCGCGAATTGGCTAGAATGCTTCATCCTACGAACCGGGGAGAGCTAAGAGCGTGAAGACAACCGCGGAAGTCGTCATCGTCGGCGGCGGAATCGTTGGTTCCAGCATTGCTTATCATCTAACTGCTTCCGGCTGCCCGGATGTTCTCGTGCTCGAGCGCGAAACCTCGCAAGGCAAAGGCTCTACCGGCAAAAGCATGGGCGGAGTTCGAGCGCAATTCGCCACGCCGGTGAACGTCAAGATGTCGCTTTACTCAATTCCTTTTTACTCAACGTTTGAAGAGCGGCTCGGGTACCCTTGCGCGTATCGCGCACAAGGCTATCTCTTTTGCGCGACCAACGAACATCACATGTCGGTGCTTCGAGCCAACCACACGCTACAGCGTGCCACAGGGCTGACTAACGCCGAACTGATCACCGCCGAGGAAATTCGCCGACATTTTCCGCTGGTTCGGTCCGACGACATCGTCGGTGGCAGTTTCTGCCCGACAGACGGCTTCGTCGATCCTTACAGTGCCATGGGCGGATTTATGACCTGGGCGGCGCAGCATGGCGCAATATTGTGGAAGGGCGCGGACGTCTCCGGCATTCGCGCAAAAGCCGGAAGCTTCGAAATTGAAACGACGAAGGGAACGATTTCAACGCGGACGGTTGTGAATTGCGCGGGCGCGTGGTCAGCAAGCGTTGCCCGCATGGTCGGCGTGGACCTGCCGGTAGAACCGTTGCGTCGCATGCTGGTGCCGACCGAACCATTTGACGAGTTTCCGCATACGGGCCCGATGATTGTCGATATGTCGACTGGCTTTCATTTTCGCCCTGAGGGCCGTGGATTTCTCCTGGCGTGGAACGATCCCGAAGAGACGCCGGGATTCAAGACCGATTTTGATCCTGCATTTGTTGAGAAGATTTTGACGCGCGCCGCCGACCGCGTGCCGGTATTCGAGAATGTTGCGGTCAATCCAAAACGCGCCTGGGCGGGGTTGTATGAAATGACGCCGGACCATCATCCGGTTCTCGGAACCGCGCCCGGGGTTCCCGGATTTTTCCTGGCCAACGGCTTCAGCGGCCACGGGGTGATGCACGCGCCCGCGACTGGCAGGATTCTCGCCGACTTGATCCTGACCGGCAAGACCGATCTGATCGACGCGTCCTTGCTCGATCTATCCCGCTTCACCGAAGGCCGCACGATTCACGAGACCGCCATCCTATAGGCGTGCCTGCGATCATGTCTTATGTGCGGCCCAGAGTTCGTCGCCATGCAAAATCGTCTTTACACCGGATTTTTTCACCAGCGGTTTGTGCAGGGGCGATGGGTCATAGCCGAAGGCGCTATCTATAAGGACTCGTGGTCTGAAGACCTTATCTATGACCAGAAAGACGAACCAACGAGCCTTCGGCTTCCAGGCCACAATCAGGGCCACTTCGTTGCCGCGGATTACGGCGCCAGCCTGCTTTAGTTTTTTCGCAGGCCCTTGACGATCGCTTTCACTGCGCGGGCGCTGGTCATGTCATAGACATCCTCCGCCGGATGTAGGGCGCCCCCGAAAGTTATTTCGGGATTGGTGTGGGTGGAGCGGTCGCGCACCCTTTCCCAGGCGGTCATGTGGATCTGGCGGCAGTGAGTGCGCTGCACAATGCCTTCCATGTTGTAAGGACGGATTCCGCCGCCGGGCAGAATTTCGATGCGGTTGCCGGCACGTTGGACAAGTTTGGCGATTAGTTCCGCTCCTTCATCGACGCTGGCTTTCTGCCCGCTGGTGAGTACGCGCGTGATGCCGAGGTCGATGAGTTGCTCCAGCGCTTCAAAAGGCTTGGGAGTGACGTCGAAAGCGCGATGAAAGACCGCCTGACGTTCGCCGATGATGCGGCGTATGCGCCCGGTGCGGCGCTGGTCGATGCGTCCGTCGTCTTTGAGAATGCCGAACACCACGCCGCCAACCCCGCAGTCAATGGCGGCTTCGGCATCGCGCTCCATGGCCGCAAATTCGGCTGCGGTGTAGCAGAAACCGCCGCCACGCGGACGCACCATGGCGATGACTGGAATTTTCAGCCGAGATGTAGCTTCCTGAATAGTGCCGATGGAAGGAGTGAGTCCGCCGAGAAACAACGCCGAGCAGAGTTCCACGCGATCGGCCCCGCCATTTTCGGATTGAATGGCATCGTCAATCGATCCGCAACAAATTTCGAGCAAAATCTTGGGCATGTCTTCCGTTTATTCGGCTTTCCGTTTCCTTCGCTAAGGTTCTTGATTGCAGAAGAGCCGCAATGACTCGAGGGTTCCTCCGACCGTGTAGAACCGCGATGACGGCGAGCGGATTTTCATCTGGCGCGTAAGCGATCAAGAAGTCTCTCACCAGGTGAACTTTAGTGGTCCTGCCATCAGATCGAGGCGAGTATGGCCTTGGTGCGGAGACGCAGATAGCCAGCCATCGCGTCTTCCACCAGATCGCCAGGTGGACGACCGGTCTGGGCGGCGAGTTCCCGAAGGCGTGCTTCGGTTTTCGGGCTGAGATCTACGTCCATGGCACTCAGTCTAGAGATGGGGAATGGCTGTGTCAAAGAAGCGTGGGATAACCGCTTGATCGCGAGTTGGTGAAGGTGCTTAGTTTCAAACTACCACGGCATTTGTCACATTGCTGTACAGCTTTTGAGTCGCCCTGATGTGCATGACCGGGGTCCCGGAGTTGAGAACCTCATCGTCCCGCTTGTCGCTTCGGGACTGGCGCCGGCGAGTTTGCAGGGTGACCAGCGAACCCCAGTCACTCCTTTATAATTTTGACATCCCAAGCGAGGCCGCTATGCCTAAAGTTGTTGTTAGAGCTTTCTCCATCTCAATTGACGGATTCGGTGCCGGGCCGCGGCAGGATATCGACAATCCCATGGGCGTACGCGGTATGGGACTGCATTCATGGGTCTTCAATACCGATTCCTTCAAGAAAATGCATGGCGCATCAGGCGGAAGCCTTGGCGTAGATAACGATTTTGCCGAGCGCTCATTCAAAAATCTTGGGTCATGGATTCTGGGACGGAACATGTTTGGCCCGGTGCGGGGGCCGTGGGAGAAGTCGGAGGAATGGAAGGGATGGTGGGACGACAACCCTCCATACCACGTGCCAGTGTTCGTGCTGACTCATCATGCGCGGGCCGCGCTTGAGATGGAAGGCGGCACTACCTTCCACTTTGTGACCGAAGGGATTGACTCCGCATTGCAGCAGGCTAAAGCCGCGGCTAAAGGCAAAGACGTCCGCATCGGCGGCGGAGTCAGCGTGATCCGCCAATATCTGCTCGCCGGAAAGATCGACGAACTGCATCTGGCTCTGTCGCCCGTACTCTTGGGCGAAGGAGAAAACCTTTTTGCCGGAATCAACATTTCACAGCTCGGCTTCGGGCAGGTGAGCACCGTCGCCGGAGAAAATGCCACGCATGTTGTGATTAAGAAGGGTTAGCCGGTTCTGGAATAAGTGCGGCGCGGGTTTTCCGCCCGCGATGGTGGACCCAACCATCTTGTCATTCCGAACGAAGTGAGGAATCTGCTGGTTGCCTGCGCCGGTAGAAAGCAAGATTCCTCGGCGCTGCGCTTCTCGGAATGACAAGGTGGATGGAGTGGGCATCACAGAAGGAGTTTGGTTGTAACGAAGAGAAGCGCAAGGTCCCTTTCGGCGAGCTCGGGCAGGTTCTCGACTTCGCTCGGCGTGACAGATCAGGGCCATGTCCAATTGGCTGCGGATTGAAGTGAATTTAATTTTTGCGCCCGATTCCGGCTGCAAGAATCGGGGTGATGGATGATTCGGGGATTTTCTTTCTGGTCTACTCCAGCCGGGCGTCGCGGCCGATGAGCGAGCCAGAGCTGGTCCAACTTTTGGCGAAATGCCGCGAAAACAATCAGGCACTGGACATCTCTGGGATGCTGCTGCACAAAGACGGCAACTTTTTGCAGGTGCTGGAGGGCGAGGAGCAGGCGGTGTGTGAGTTGTATAGCAAAGTCGCGCTCGACCAGCGACATGAAGAACTTCGCATTGTGCAGCGGGGCTTCATTCCGAAGCGTGAATTTCCCGACTGGACGATGGGTTTCCAGAACCTCGACGAAGCCGAGATCGCCCGCACGCCGGGCTACACGCCGTTCCTGAATTCGTCGATGACCGCCGCCGATTTCAAGGACGATCCGCCATCCGCCAAGCGATTGCTGTTGCTGTTCAAAGCCGGCAAAGCCAAAGCGGCAGGCGCTGGACGCTAGGTTTACGCGATTGCCTTGATTCCGGCCACCGCGAGCATCCGCCCGGTGATCCCCTTCTCGGCGCGATGAGAAAACAGACGTTTGGGATTGCATGCCGTACATAAAGAAGATGCGGTGATGTTCTTTCGCGGCACTCCAATCGCAAGCAATTGACGGCGATTCGCTTCGACCAGGTCGAGAAAGACTTTGTTCGGAAGCTCGCTATGCCCGGGCGCGCGAGCGGTCAGGAATAGTAAAGGATACTTTTCACGAACCGGGTCCGAATCCTGTATCTCGCGAAATAAATCGGCGGCATAGTCGAACTGCGTATCAAACTGCTCGCGAAGCTCCGGCCCAACTTCATAGCAGCAGGAATGAATTCCGGGGCCAATCGAGGCCTTCAAATCGCGGGGCAAGGTTCCGAAGTGGCGGCGCATTTCGCCCGCGCCTTTTTCGACGATGCGCTTCACAGTTCCACGCCATCCTGCATGGAACACGCCCACGGCTTTGCGTTTCGCGTCTACCAGAATCACCGGCAGGCAGTCGGCGGTCTGAATGCCGATCAGGATTTGTGGAGCTTGCGTGATGATTCCGTCACCCACGAGCGGAGCAACGGTCGCTTCGGTGACGTGATGAACGATGTCGGAATGAATCTGCTTTAAAGTCACGAGCGGCCATAGAGATTTGCGATCCATGGCGCCAAGCGCACGTAGAAAGGTTTGGCGATTCTGCCCGACGGCAGCGCGGGAGTCTTTATCGGTGAAGCCAAGATTGAGCGCCGATCCCCCGTAAACTCGCGACGTTCCTCCTGTGCGCGTGGAAAATCCGTGGACGAGCCAGGGCAATTTGCTGAAGCCATCCGCGCGAAGAATTTCTATCTTTTGCCTGGGCCTACTGGTAAGCGGTTTTGTGGGCACTGAAACATCTTAACGGTTCACTTGCCCCGCAAGGCTGCATAGGGTACAAACGGGCAGGTATTCTCATGCATATGCGATCTCGTTTTCTGGTTTCGTTCCTGTTTGCTGCTCTGACGACGGGAGCCGTCGCGCAAAAATTCACCAAACAGATGGTGAAGCTGGCTCCGGTTCCGCCCGCGGCTGCCGCGGACTTTTCGCAGGAATCTTTTGTCGTGGAGAAGTGGCTGACTTCCTGCTCGTTTGAGAATGACGGAAGCGGAAAGCGGGAGGTTCGCGCGCGGATAAAGGTGCAGAGCGAAGCCGGCGTGCAGCAGTGGGGGCAGGTGGTGTTTGGCTACAACTCAGCCAACGAGAAGGTGGAAATCCCTTACGTGCGTGTATTGAAGGCTGACGGCAGCACCGTCACCGCGCCGAGCGATTCCGTGCAGGATTTGAGCGTTCCCCTACAAAAGGAAGCGCCGATGTACACGGATTTTCGGCAGAAGCACATCACCGTGCCGGGGCTTCGTCCGGGCGACACGCTGGAATACGACATTGTCGACGTCACCGCGACGCCGCTCGCGCCCGGGCAATTCTGGCTGGAGTACGACTTCCAAAAGAATTGGATCGTCCTCGAAGAGCGGCTTGAAATCAGTATTCCTCACGATCGCACGGTAAAGCTGAAAACCGCGAAAGACCGCGATCCTAAAGTCGCCGACGCCAACGGACGACGTGTTTATTCGTGGACAAGTTCGCATCTCGAAAAAGAAGAAGACGATCAAGACGCCGCAAAAAAGCCCAAAGCGAAAGCCAAACCCGAGCCGGAGCAGCCGGAGGTACAACTGACGACTTTCGCCAGTTGGGAAGATGTGGGCAAGTGGTACGCCGCGCTTGAGCAGGAAAAACGCCAGCCCACCGCCGACATCAAGGCGAAAGCGGCGGAGCTGACCGCGAATATGAAGACCGACATGGAAAAAATCGAAGCGCTCTACGACTATGTCGGTCCGAATTTTCGCTATGTGAGCCTGTCGCTCGGCGTAGGGCGATATCAGCCGCACTCTGCGGCGGATGTGTTGCATAACCAGTACGGGGATTGCAAAGACAAGAACACTCTGCTGGCGGCGCTGCTTGACGCATCTGGCTTTCATTCCTATTCGGTGCTGATCGGCTCTTCGCGCAAACTTGATCCTGAAGTTCCGTCGCCCGCGCAGTTTGATCATGTGATCACGCTATTGCCGTTGGGGAAAGAGGAAGTCTGGATGGACACGACCACGGAAGTCGCGCCCTTCCGCTTGCTCTCATACAACATCCGAAAGAAGCAGGCGCTGGTCGTCTCGTCGACCCCGCCGCCGCATTTGGAGGAGACGCCGTCAAATCCTCCGATGGAAAACCGGCAGGTGCAGGTTCTTGATGGCAAGGTCACAGACTTCGGCAAGCTCGAAATGCATATTCAATACACAATGCGCGGCGACACCGAACTTTTTGCGCGCATGATTTTTCGCCACGTGCCCAACTCAAAGTGGCAAATGGTCGTGGAGCGAATGAACGCCGTGATGGGGGCGCCTGGCGACGTGAGCGACCTGAAGATCAGCAATCCCGCAGAGACGCATGAACCCTTCAGCCTCGACTACAAAGTCACCGTGGCAAATTTTCTCGACTGGTCGAAAAAGAAGTCAGAACTCACTTTGCCGTTATCGCAAATCACGCTGCCTGACGCGGACGCGGATGCGGACAAAAATGCCGATCCGATTCCCTTAGCAGGGCCGGCGGAATATCAGTACAAGATACGGCTGGAATTTCCGCCGAAGTACTCAACCAGTGCGCCACTGCCGTTTTCCATGAAGCGCGACTATGGCCGATATGAAGCCACTTACAAGGTGGATGGCCCGGTGTTTTCAGCCGAACGAGAACTGAATCTCAACGAACGCGAGTTGCCGGCAACGCGCAGCGACGATTTTCTTTCGTTCCGCCGCGCAGTGATCGCCGACACCGCGCAGCGCCTCGCGGTTGACAGCACTGCGGCGGGCACTCCGACTGCGCCTTCGGATTTGAAGGGCGCCGATCTCGACGAAGCTGCGAATGCCGCGCTCAATCGAGGAAATCTGCAACTGGCTGTCGATCTCTATAAACGCGCTGTCGAAGCCGACCCGAAAGACAAAACCGCATGGGTGAACCTGGGGCGCGCATATATGGGATTGCGCCAAACCGACAACGCCATCCTGGCGTTCAGGAAGCAGACTGAACTCAACCCGTATGACGAGCAGGGCTACGCCAACCTGGGCTGGGCTTACACGATGCAGCGCAAGTACGACGATGCGATCGCTGTTTATGGAAAAGCGCTGGAGATCAATCCGCTAAGCGAATATGCGCATTCAGCGCTGGGGCATATCTATTCTGAACAACATCAATACGACAAAGCCGCGGCGGAACTGGAGAAAGCCGTGTCGTTGCATTCCGACAATGCGGATTTGCAAGTCGCACTGGGCGATGCCTACCTGAATCTCGGGGAAGACACAAAAGCGCTGGCAGCATTCGATCGAGCGGTGGATATTGCCGCCACGCCCGAAGTGTGGAACAACATCGCCTACCAGCTTTCAGAGAAGCACGCTCATCTTGACCGCGCGCAGCAATATGCCGAATCGGCGGTGACAGCGGTTTCCACTGCCCTGCGCAACGTGACGCTGGCTCAACTGAATCAGCGAGACCTGGCGCTGGTGGCGTCGCTTACCGCCGATTGGGACACCCTTGGATGGGTCTACTTCGCGCGCGGCAATATGGACAAAGCTGAAACCTACGTTAAAGCTTCGTGGATCGCGCAGCAGCATGGAGAAGTTGGCGACCATCTCGGGCAAGTCTACGAAAAGGAAGGAAAGAAAGATGAAGCCATTCGCGCTTATGCGATGGCGCTTTCGGGACTGCGTCCGATCCCTGAGACCCGCGGGCGATTGGCGGCGCTGGTTGGCGGAGCGGACAAGGTGGACGCCGAAGTTGCCAAACACAGCGAAGAGCTTCCCGCGATCCGCACGGTGAAGCTGGGGAAAGCCGATAAAACCGGCAGCGCTGAATTTTTCGTAGTGCTCGTTCCGTCCAGCTCCGGGCCGGTCGTGGACGAAGTGAAATTCATC
Organism: Terriglobia bacterium; assembly: GCA_963771505.1. Taxonomy (GTDB): domain Bacteria; phylum Acidobacteriota; class Terriglobia; order Terriglobales; family Acidobacteriaceae; genus JAJPHW01. The sequence goes on along the minus strand of CAVYTO010000001.1, from coordinate 671,269 downwards.
ATGGGCGACGATTCGCTGAAGACTTATGCGGAAGCGCTACGAACGGCTAAGTACAATTTTATTTTTCCCGATGCGACGCAGACCAAAGTCGTGCGGCGCGGCATTCTTTCATGCTCAAAGACTACGGGTGAATGCGTGTTCGTGATGCTACTGCCGGAAGATGTACGGGCGGTGAATTGAGTCTCAGAGATCTGGCGTGCGCTTGTCAGTTGCTTGTTCATACGCATGCGCCAGGAGTATTACCAGGCTCTCCGCGCCGTGCGCTCCGGCGATTTGCAGTCCAATCGGAAGCCCTGATTTCGTAATGCCGCACGGGATTGAGATCGCGGGCAATCCCCAGACGTTGAAGGGCCGGGTGTTGCGCAGTAGCAGGATTTCTCGCGGTCGCAATTGGTCTGGATTCCGTTGAAGTCCGTCCAGACGGGGAGCTGGAATCGGCGTTGTTGGCGTTACGATCAAGTCGATTTCTTCAAATGCCGTCCCGATTTCCTTCCGCATCTTATTTAATTCTTCGCCAGCCCGCCAAATCTCGTCGGCGGTGAAGTTTTCTCCGGTGCGTATACGGCGCAAAGTCTCTGGCTGGTATAGCTCTGGGGTGCGAGCGACAAATTCTGCATGGACTGCAAACGATTCCGCCGCCTGCAACGTACGGTCAGGGTTTACATCAAGATGAATATCGCGGACGGAAGCGGCCAACTTTCCGATCACGCGAAGGCTCTCCTCAAATGCGGTCGCCACTTCGCTTTCTAAATCATCGAGAAAATAATTTCGTGGCACACCTATGCGAAGTGAACGAGTGTCGTTGCTCATCTCGTCCAAATAATTTTGCCTGTTCCCAGCGATTGCTGAAAGCACAAGCGCGGCGTCGCGGACCGTGCGGGTGATTGGGCCAACGTGATCGTACGAGGGAGCTAGCGGGAACGTGCCCTCCGTGCTGACCAAGCCGAACGTCGACTTGAGGCCGACCACTCCGCAAAGCGCGGCAGGCTCGCGAACAGAACCAGCGGTGTCGGTGCCCAGCGCGGCGAAGCACAGGCCAGCAGCGACAGCGGTGGCCGATCCGCCGGAAGACCCTCCGGCAATGTATTCGGGATTTCGTGCGTTTCGGACGGGGCCGTAGGCGCTGACGACTGAGCTGCCGCCGTAGGCGAATTCGTGCATGTTTTGCTTGCCCAGCAGGACCGCGCCTGCTGCTTCCAACCGGCTCACAACGATGGCATCGCTGGTGGCCACCCTGTGCTTGAATTGGGCGCTGGCCGCGGTTGTGGGGACGCCAGCGACGTCGAACAAATCTTTTAGCGCGACAGGGACTCCGTGCAAGGGGCCGCGCCATTCGCCACGTTGAATCTCGACTTCGCAAGCGCGTGCCTGCTCGATCGCAGTGTCGGCTGTGACCGTGATAAATGCATTCAGCTTTTCATTCTGCGCGGCGATGCGGTCGAGACACTCCTCACTCAGTTCGACAGGGCAAATTTTTCGCGAACGAATTAGCTCTGCCACTTCAACGATCGACTTCGTCAATGCGTTCGGCCTTTCCGCGGAACTCGTTTCGAGTGCAGCCAGGGAGCAAAGGAACACTCCCTGAGAACAATTTAATGCCGATTAGCATCAGCAGACTACGGTCGCTTACCGGACGGTACTTGGTTGAGCGGAGTCTATAATAAAATCTCTTCGCAAAATCTTCCGCACGGAGGCCAGACCCTTCCAATGGCACAGATGACCGTGACACCCGCGACCACGCGAGGTTTTCTGCTGGATGGGAGATGGATCGAGCACGGCGATCCCATCGAGATACGCTCGCCGTACGATGACGCAGTTGTCGGAGCGGTTTATCAGGGCACACAGGAGCACGCCGAGCAGGCTATCGCAGCCGCCGTGAAGGCTTTCGGCACCACGCGGAGATTGCCGGCGTTTGAACGGCAGCGGGTGTTGCGGCGCGTTGCGGAGAACATTCAGGAGCGTAAAGAAGAATTCGCCCAGTGCATCGCGCACGAAGCCGGTAAGCCGATCAAGACTGCGCGAGCGGAAGTCGAGCGGTCGATCTTCACTTTCACGGTAGCGGCGGAGGAGAGTGTCCGCATCTACGGCGAATATTTGCCGCTCGATTGGCAAGAGTTCACCGTCGGCCGTTGGGGCATGGTGAAGCGTTTCCCTCTGGGGCCGGTCGCGGGGATCACCCCGTTTAATTTTCCGCTGAATCTGGTCGCGCACAAAGTCGCGCCCGCAATTGCGGCTGGCTGTTCCATGGTCTTGAAGCCGGCACCACAAACTCCTCTCACCGCTTTAATGTTGGCGGAGTCGGTGCAACAGGCGGGTTGGCCTGACGGAGCGCTCAACGTGCTGCCGCTCTCGAACGACGATGCTGGGCTGCTGGTGAGCGACGATCGCATCAAGCTCATCAGCTTTACCGGCAGCGCGGCGGTGGGCTGGGAAATCAAGCGCAACGCGGGCAAAAAGAAGGTTGCGCTCGAACTGGGTGGAAATGCGGGCGTGATCATCCACAGCGATGCCGATCTCGCGTATGCCGCCGAGCGGTGCGTGACCGGAGGATTTAGCTATGCCGGGCAGAGTTGCATTTCCGTGCAGCGCATTCTGGTTGAGCGCTCGGTGAGCGACAAATTTATAGACTTGTTAGTTTCCGGTGTCAGCAAACTCAAGAGCGGCGATCCGATGGATGAAACGACGGACGTGGGACCGCTGATCCGGGAGCGAGATGTTTACCGTGCGGTTGAGTGGATCGATGAAGCCGTCCGCGGCGGAGCGCGGTTATTGTGCGGAGGGAAGCGGCGCGGTTCTGTTCTCGAACCGACGATCGTGACCCGGACCAACGCCGACATGAAGGTCAACTGCCAGGAAATTTTTGCTCCCGTGGTTACGGTTGAAGCATACGATTCGTTCGAAGATGCGGTGCGGCAACTCAATTCTTCTCCTTATGGTTTACAGGCGGGCGTGTTCACTCGCGACGTTAAGCTGCTCTTCAGCGCGTACGAAGAACTGGAAGTCGGCGGATTGGTGGCAGGGGACGTGCCGACGTTCCGCATCGACCACATGCCGTACGGCGGGATCAAAGACTCCGGCTTAGGCCGCGAAGGCTTGCGTTACGCGATTGAAGACATGACCGAGCCGAAGCTGCTGGTGATGAATTTGCGGTGATCGCAAGATTGATTGCACGGGGCGGAATGTTTCCGTTTTGGTTCTCATGAGAAAATTCTTAGATTTTTGGTACGTAGACTTTCTGTTCTGCGATTTGAACTGATATACTTTTCAGTTTTCAGCTTGATATTTTTTTGGTCTCGGTGCGGCCGAGCTTGCGACGCCGCGTAGCGCCAGCTTCATGCAAATATTTCACCGCAGTTCGAATGCAATCGCGCGAGCGTCCATCTTTGGCTCCGCGTTCCTGGTCGCCGTGCTGCTTTGGGGCGTCCTCGAACTGGACCGCACGCCGTATGTGACATACGCGAAGGTGGTCCGCCCGCAACCGGTGCCGTTCAGCCACCAGCACCATGTAGCGGGGCTGGGTATCGATTGCCGCTACTGCCACACGTCGGTGGAAAACTCGAATTATGCGGGCATTCCTCCGACTAAGACGTGCATGAATTGCCACGCCCAGATCTGGACCAACGCGCCGTTGCTCGAACCGGTGCGTGACAGTTACCGCACGGGGAAGTCACTGGTTTGGAACCGGGTGAACGACCTGCCCGACTTTGTGTATTTCAATCACAGCATTCACGTCAATAAAGGTGTGGGCTGCAATACCTGCCATGGTCCGATCGACCGCATGCCGTTGATGTACAACAACGCGTCGCTCAAGATGGAGTGGTGTCTTGACTGCCATCGCGCGCCCGACAAGTATTTGCGTCCGAAAGACCAAGTATTCAATATGCGCTACGAGCAGCCTTCGAGCAGTCAGCCGCTTACGATTGACGGTCAGGAATATACCGACCAGCGCGCCTTGGGCAAATATCTGATTCAAAAACATAATTTGCGTTCGGTAGCCGACATTACCAGCTGTTCGACGTGTCACCGGTAGAGTTCATGACAATGAAGATGGATCCCGAAAACGCCAAGCCGCACCGCGAGGAAGTTTGTCCCGGTAAGAAGGACAAGCTGGATCTGGCGGAAGTGCGGGCGCGGGTTGCGGAAACCAGCGGGCCGGAATACTGGCGAAGCCTGGAAGAACTGGCGGGCAGCACGGAATTTCAGGAAATGATGCACCGCGAGTTCCCGAAAGGCGCGTCCGAGTGGCTGGATGACGTTTCCCGGCGCGGCTTCATGAAGCTGATGGGTGCGTCGCTCGCGATGGCGGGCATGACGGCATGCACCAAGCAGCCGCTCGAATCGATCGTGCCTTACGTGAAGCAGCCGGAAGATCTGGTGCCGGGGCGTCCGATGTTTTTCGCATCGGCTTTCACGATGGGCGGATGCGCGACCCCGGTGCTGGTCGAGAGCCAGATGTTCCGGCCCACGAAGATTGAAGGCAACGACAAGCATCCAGCGAGCCTGGGCGGAACAGACATTTACGCGCAGGCGTCGCTGCTGGAGATGTACGATCCCGACCGATCGCAAACGATTATTCATATGGGCGAAATGAGCACATGGTCGGGCTTGGCGGGCATGATCGCGGGGCAGCTCAATATGCAAAAAGGGCTGGGCGGAGCTGGCATTCGGATATTGACCCGCACGGTGTGCTCGCCAACCCTGGCCGACCAATTGAATTCCCTGCTGAAGACCTATCCGCAGGCGAAGTGGCATGTATACGAGCCGGTGAATAAGGACAATGTTCGGGCGGCGGCGAAGGCGGCACTCGGGCAGCCAGTGGACTCTCAATACAAGCTGGACGCCGCGGACGTGATCGTCTCGCTCGATGCGGATTTTCTTTACGCCGGGTTCCCCGGAAATGTTCGCTATGCGAGGGATTTCGCCAAGCGGCGCAGTCCGGATGCAGGCGAAATGAACCGGTTCTATGCAGTCGAGTCCTCGCCCACGTCAACGGGAGCGAAGGCCGACCATCGGCTGCCGTTGCCTGCCGCGAGCATGGCAGCATTTGCGGCCGCGCTGGCTGCTGCTTTAGGCGTTGAAGCGCCGAGTGGCGCAAATCTGTCCGCCGAACAATCGAAATTCGCTTCGGCGGTCGCGCGCGAATTGCAGGCGCATAAAGGTTCGAGCGTGTTGATTGCGGGCGATCACCTGCCGCCTTCGGTTCACGCACTGGTTTACGCGATGAATCAAGCGCTCGGCAGCGTTGGACGCACCGTGGTCTACACCGAACCGGTAGACGCGAACCCCATGAATCAGATGGAGTCGATTAAAGAGCTGGTAGGCGATATGCGCGCCGGCAAAGTCGACATGCTCTTTATTCTTGGCGGAAATCCGGCTTACGATGCTCCGGCCGACCTGGGTTTTGCTGACGCGTTGATCAACAGTTCGATTCCGACGCGCGTTCATCTCGGACTTTATAACGACGAGACCGGCGAACTCTGCCATTGGCATGTAAACGAAGCGCACTACCTCGAAGCCTGGAGCGATGCCCGCGCTTATGACGGCACGGTGAGCATTGTGCAGCCGTTGATCGCGCCTCTATATAGCGGCAAGAGCGCGCATGAGTTGGTCTCCCTTTTGGCGGGGCAGGCGGATGCGAGCGGCCACGAGACGGTGCAGAATTACTGGAAAGGTAAGCACACCGGTGCGGACTTCGACGCGTTCTGGCGCAAGTCTTTGAATGATGGCTGGATCGAAGGTACCGGATTCGCGGCGAAGTCGGTTTCCGCGCGTGCGTCGAGTTTTCCCGCGCCTTCGGCCCCGCCGTCTGGATCGATTGAAATTAACTTCCGCCGCGATCCCTCGGTTTATGACGGGCGCTTCGCCAATAACGGCTGGCTCCAGGAGTTGCCCGCGCCCATGTCGAAGCTGACCTGGGACAATCCGGTGTTGATCGGTCCGGCCATGGCCACGCGGTTGGGCATCAAGACGGAAGATCTCGTCGACCTCGAGATCAACGGCAAGAAAGTGACGGCCCCGGTTTGGATTCAGGCTGGCCACGCCGACAACTCGGTCACGGCATTTCTAGGATACGGACGTCGGCGCGCTGGCCGCGTTGGAACTGGCGCGGGATTCGATATGTATCCGCTGTATTACAGCGCCGGTTCATCGATCAGCGCTGGAACTCTGCGCAAGGCTGGCGGAAGTTACAAGCTGGCGTCCACGCAGGGCTATCAGACGATGGATACGCCCGACGGCGGCTCACGGCCGCTGGTCCGCACGGCGACGCTTGAGGAATACCGCAAAGAGCCGAAGTTCGCTCAGGATGAGGAAACGCCGAAAGAACTTACGCTTTATCCCGGCTTCGACTACAAGAAAGAGCCGAATGCGTGGGGCATGACCATCGACATGAATGCCTGTGTGGGTTGCAACAACTGCATCCTGGCATGCCAGTCGGAAAATAATATCCCGGTGGTCGGCAAGGAGCAGGTGGTTAAGGGCAGGCATATGCATTGGCTGCGCGTCGACGCTTACTATCAAGGCGACCGCGATAATCCCAAGGCTTACTTCCAGCCGGTGCCATGCCAGCAATGCGAAAACGCTCCCTGCGAGTTGGTTTGTCCGGTGGGTGCGACCGTTCACAGCACCGAAGGCCTAAACGACATGGTCTACAACCGCTGCATTGGCACGCGGTACTGTTCGAACAACTGTCCTTACAAGGTCCGGCGATTTAACTTCCTTTTGTTTCAGGATTGGGAGACGCCGCAGTACAAGATGATGCGCAATCCGGACGTGACCGTGCGCAGCCGCGGCGTCATGGAGAAATGCACTTACTGCGTGCAGCGCATCACCTGGGCGCGGATTGACGCCGAACGCTCGACCGGCGGCCCGGAAGTTAAAGATGGGGCGTTGCAGACAGCTTGCCAGCAATCTTGCCCGGCCGACGCAATCGTTTTCGGCAACATCAACGATCCCGAAAGCCGCGTAGCGAAACTGAAAGCGGGTTCGCGAAATTACAGTCTCTTGGGCGATTTGAATACCCGGCCACGGACAACTTATTTGGCGCAGGTTCGCAACCCGAATCCAGAGTTGGAAGCGTAAGCGGAGCGCATTGAAGCCATGACGCAGCTACTCGAAGAAGAAAAAGTCGGACAAGGCAGGAAAAGAGCGCCGGTGATCGAACCCGGACACTCGTTTTCTACCATCACCGACAAGATCAGCTCGGTCGTGCTTACCCGTCCGTTGTCGATCGGCTGGGTGATGGGCACGATGATCGGTTTCGGCTTCATCATGCTGTTGCTTCTCGCGGTCAGCTACCTGTTCGTCAAGGGCACTGGCATTTGGGGCATTACCATCCCGATCGGATGGGGTTTTGCCATTGTCAACTTTGTCTGGTGGATCGGTATTGGCCACGCCGGCACCTTGATTTCAGCCATCCTGATGCTGTTGCGCCAAACCTGGCGTAATTCGATCAACCGTTTCGCGGAAGCCATGACCATCTTCGCCGTGGTCTGTGCCGGATTGTTTCCTTTGCTCCACACTGGACGCCCGTGGGTTGCGTACTGGATGTTTCCCTATCCGAACACCATGGGGCTGTGGCCGCAGTTTCGCAGCCCACTGATTTGGGACGTGTTTGCGGTATCGACATACGCGACGACCTCCATACTTTTCTGGATTGTGGGACTGATTCCCGATTTTGCGACTCTGCGGGACCGCGCCAGTAATCTCTGGATCAAGCGGGCTTACGGAGCGCTTGCGATGGGATGGCGCGGTTCGGCGCGGCACTGGAGCCGCTACGAGACCGCGTACCTGCTTCTGTCCGGCCTGGCCACCCCGCTGGTCCTGTCCGTGCACACGGTGGTGAGCTTCGATTTTGCCATCGGCATTGTTCCGGGATGGCACACCACGATTTTCCCGCCTTATTTCGTGGCTGGCGCGATTTACTCCGGCTTTGCCATGGTGCTGATGCTGGCGATTCCGATCCGCGCCATCTATGGGCTGAAAGACTTCATCACCGAACGGCACCTTGAAAACTCCGCCAAGGTCATGCTTGCGACCGGGCTGATCGTGGCTTACGGATATGCCATGGAAGCATTCATGGGCTGGTACGGCGGAAACCGCTACGACGCGTTCCTGCTGTGGAACCGGCTGCACGGGCCTTATGCTCCCTGGTATTACGCTCTTCTTCTATGCAATATCGGCATTCCGCAGGTGCTTTGGTTCCGCAAGTTCCGCACGCATCCGGTGCTGCTATTCCTGATCTCGACGGTGATTCTGGTGGGCATGTGGCTGGAGCGGTTCATTATCGTCATCGTCAGCCTGCATCGCGACTTTCTGAACTCATCGTGGGGAATGTATTACCCCACGAGATGGGACTGGTTCACGTTTGCCGGCACCCTCGGTTTGTTCCTGACTTGCATGTTCTTCTTCATGCGGCTGCTGCCCAGCATTTCGATTTTTGAGATGCGGACGCTTTTGCCCGAGTCCAAGGTGACGCACGAATGATCCCGACCGAAACCTACGGCCTGATGGCGGAATTCGATAGCGCGGATGAGATCGTTGCCGCTGCGAGGCGCACCCATGCGGCCGGGTATAAGGACATTGACGCTTACAGCCCGTTTCCGGTTGAGGAGTTGTGGGAAGCCATCGGCTTCCATCGCAACCGCGTGGCCACGGTCGTCTTGATCGGGGGAATTCTAGGCCTCATGACCGGATACGGCCTGCAATATTGGGTGGCGAACATTGCCTATCCAATCAACGTCGGCGGCCGGCCCCTTCACTCCTGGCCCTCTTTCATCATTGTGACCTTTGAGCTTACGATTTTATTTTCCGTGCTTGCGGCGGTCTTCGGCATGTTGGCTTTAAATGGCCTGCCCATGCCGTACCACCCGGTTTTCAATGTCGAGCGTTTTTCGCGCGCGACGCAAGACAAATTCTTTCTGGTGATTTTTTCGAGCGACGCGAAATACAACCCGCAGGATACGCGGACGTTTCTGCAAGGACTGGGAGCGAAGGCGATCGAGGAGGTCCCGGCCTAGCCGATGCGCAACCTTCGTAAATTTTCGGCAGCAGGGATCCTGTTCGTTGCGGCGCTAACCGGTTGCCGCCAGGACATGCATGACCAGCCGCGGTTCAAGCCGCTGGCTAAAAGCGATTTCTACGGCGACCTGCGTTCTTCCCGTCCGCAACTTGGGGGCACGGTGGCGCGCGGTCAGTCCCATGATGACAACTATTTCTACACCGGCAAGCTCGGCGCCGAGCCCGGAGATTATTTGCCTTTCCCGGTGACGCAGGATGTGCTGGCGCGTGGCCAGCAACGCTTCAACATTTATTGCGCGCCCTGCCACTCGCGATTGGGCGATGGCAATGGAATGATCGTGCAGCGGGGTTTTCAGCATCCGCCGTCGTATCACATCGATCGGCTGCGCAAAGCGCCGCTTGGATACTTCTTTGACGTGATGACGAACGGCTTCGGGGCCATGCCGGACTACTCGGCGCAGATCGCTCCGCGAGACCGGTGGTGCATTGTGGCCTACATTCGCGCATTGCAACTGAGCCAGGGCGCGACATCGTCGGACGCTCCCGCCGGCCAACAGGTACCTTCGCAAACGCTGGTGTTTCACGGCGATCCGGGTTCGGGTGCGACGCAGACTGAGATGGTTCCCGAAGTTCAGAGTGGGGAAAAGGGAGAAAGCTCGAAATGACCACGGCCCAGATGACACAAACAAACTTCCTGGCGCCGGCCGTTGTCCGCACTTTTCAGCGCCGCGCGCTGATTGTTGGTCTTGTGTTTTCCGCGCTGGCATTGATTGGCGCATTCCTGCGTCCGGACGATTTTTTCCGCGCCTACCTGATCGGCTTTATGGACTGGCTGGGCGTCACGCTCGGCGCGCTCGCGTTTTTGATGGTCCGCCACGTGACCGGCGGCGTCTGGGGCATGGTCATCCAGCGGATTCAGATTGCCGCCATGAAATGCCTGCCGCTGATGATGGTGTTGTTTGTGCCCATCCTTTTCGGGCTGCCTCATCTTTATATCTGGGCGCGGCCGCTGGACACGGTCGCCGATCCGCATCTGCGTGAGCACCTCGCGGACATTACGCAGACTTATCTGAATCCGCACGGCTTCCTGCTGCGCGCGGTCATTTATTTCGCCATCTGGTATGTGCTGGTTTTCTTTTTGAGCAAGTGGTCGGAGGAATTGGACCATCCGCCAATGCGCGACACCAGCGCCCGCTCGAAGGCGTTGAGCGCGCCCGGTCTTATCCTCTACTCGCTGGCCATAGGATTTGCAACCATCGACTGGATGATGTCGATCACTCCGGGATGGATTTCGACCATGTACCCGCTGATTATCCTTATCGGCGAAGTGATGTCGGCGATGTGTTTCTGCGTCGTCGTCGAGCGAATTCTGTCGCGAACAGAGCCCATGTCGAGGATGTTACAGCCGAAGTTCGTTCACGATCATGGCAAATGGATGCTGGCGTTCGTCATGGTTTGGGCCTACTTCTCGTTCTCGCAATTGCTCATCATGTGGGCGGGAAATCTGCCGGAAGAAATTACCTACTATTTCCGTCGCTTTCACGGCGGCTGGCAGTTTGCTGGACTGTTTCTGGTGGTGTTCCAGTTTGCCGTTCCCTTCGCGCTGCTGCTTTCGCGCCGGTTGAAGCGCGACATCCGCCAGCTCGCCCTGCTTGCTGTTTGGATCATGGTGATGCGATGGGTGGACTTGTATTTCATGATTGAACCGAACTATTCGGAAACGTTCAGGTTGACGTGGCTTGACGTGGTGGTTGCAATCGCGATCGGTGGATTGTGGCTGGCGTTTTTCTGCCGCAACCTGGCCGCGCGGCCGTTGCTCGCGGCTTACGACGTTCACGCACAAAAAGTATTGGAACCGGCCCATGGCGGACATTAGAAAACCCGGACACGCGGAACAGAGCGGCTTCGAATTGCAGGACATCGGGCCGGGTAGCGTAATTGCATTCTTTATTACGCTACTGGTCATCGTGTTCCTGGCGAACGTGGTCATTCGCGGCATCTACGTAGGGCTGGATTATTACGCGAAGAGCCACCAGGAAGCTCCCGCGCCGATGATGACGATGCCCAAGGGGGACATGCGCGTGATTAATCCAGCCGAGGCGCAAAAATTTCCCGAGCCGCGGCTGGAAACCAACGAGCGCATGGAGATCAACGACTTCCGCTTGAAAGAAGAGCAGACCCTGCACAGCTATGGATGGGTCGATAAAGACGCGGGAACCATGCACATCCCGATTGACCGCGCGATGCAACTGATTGCGCAGCGAGGGTTGCCAGTGCATGCGCAACCGGGCGATCAGACCGCAGCAGCCGCAAAGACTCCGCAGCCACAGGGGGCGAAGGAGTGAAGCGATCTGCAAACACGATGCTCCCAAGGTTCTTGGCGGCCGGATTCGTGCTCGCGCTATTGACTCCAGCCGCAGGCTGGGCGCAGGGGATGAACAACGGCATCATGTCGCCGCCCGCCAACGTGCGCCCGGCGGGATTGAAGCACGTGGGCATCGAGCAACATCTCGACGACCAGATTCCCGCGGACCTGCAATTCCGCGACGAAACTGGAAAGCCGGTGCGGCTGGGCGATTATTTTGGCAAGAAGCCGGTGATCCTGAACCTGGTCTATTACCGCTGCCCGATGCTGTGCTCGGAAGTGTTGAGCGGACTCGAAAGCGCGCTGCGAGTCTTAAAATTCAATGTGGGCAACGAGTTCGATGTGCTTACCGTTAGCTTCGATCCAACGGACACGCCGGAGATTGCGACCGCGAAGAAGGCCGATTATCTGAAGCGCTACGGACGCGCCGGCGCAGCCGATGGCTGGCACTTTCTCACCGGGCCGCAGAATTCGATTGATGCGCTGACAAAGGCTGTAGGATTTCAATATCAATACGACCCGAAGATCCAGCAGTTCGCGCACGCCACAGCCATAGCGATTCTCACGCCAGAAGGCAAAATTGCGCAGTATTATTACGGCGTCGAGTACGCGCCGAAAGACTTACGGTTGGGCCTGATTCAGGCCGCCGACAACAAGATTGGGACCCCGGTCGACGCGGTTTTGCTTTATTGCTATCACTATGATCCGGACACTGGGAAATATGGGGCCATCATCGGGCGGATTCTGCAACTTTCCGGCCTCGCCACCGTGCTGGTACTAGGGACATTCGTGGCGATGATGTTCCGCTTTGGTTCGCCGGGAAAAACGGCGCATTGATGGGTTTATGGTTTTGGGTTTGAGTTTTCGGGTTTGATTTTCTTATGATCGATCATTTTCCATTGTGGCCCCCCGGGGCATCGACCATGGCTCCCGGCGTGGACGCGCTGTACATCTTCCTGGTGCTTTTGTCGCTGGGGATGACGGTTGCGATTTTTGCCACAATTTTTGTGTTTCTCGCGAAGTTCCGGCGCCGCAAGGGCGTGGAGGCCGAGCAGATACACGGTTCGGTGGCGCTTGAACTGGGCTGGTCGATCATTCCGCTGATGATCTTCATGCTGATCTTTGCCTGGGGCGCGGTCATCTTTTTTCAGGAACGCACTCCGCCGAAGACTGCCGCGGAGGTCTATATCGTTGCCAAGCAATGGATGTGGAAGATTGAGCATGCCGAAGGGCAGCGCGAAATCAACGAACTGCACGTGCCGGTGGGCCGCGATGTGCGCTTGATCATGACGTCGCAGGACGTGATCCACAGCTTCTATATTCCGGCGTTCCGCATCAAGCAGGACGTGCTGCCGGGGCGCTATACGACGGAATGGTTTCGCGCGACGAAGCCCGGAACATATCATCTATTTTGCGCCGAATATTGCGGCACTTCGCATTCCGGAATGATCGGCCAGGTTGTGGTAATGGACCAGCCCGACTACGAAGCATGGATGGCCGGGGGCAAACCTGCGGGAACTCTGGCGGCCAATGGGTCACAGCTATTCGGGTCATTGGGCTGCGTCACTTGCCATCGTGGCGATACGCAAGGCCGCGGGCCCAGCCTGGTTGGGACATTCGGCAAGCCGGTGGAACTTGAAGACGGCAGGACCGTTGTTGCCGACGAGAATTATCTGCGCGAGTCAATCGTGTCTCCCGCGGCGAAAGTCGTAAAGGGTTACAAGCCGATCATGCCGGCGTTTCAAGGCTTGGTCACCGAAGAGCAGTTGAATGCGCTCGTCGCCTACGTCAAATCTCTTAACCAGCCGCCCGCCGGGACCCAAACCGCGGCGGTTGCCGGGAATCCGGGTCCCAAGGAATAGTTATGGCTACCGCCGCAGTTACGACTGAACGCGAGAACTATCTCAATAATGGCTATGGCCTGAAGTCGTGGCTTTTGACGACGGACCACAAGCGGATTGCGCTGCTTTACCTGGTTTCGATTACATTTTTCTTTTTCATTGGCGGATTTTTCGCGCTGATGATCCGGCTGGAACTGCTTACCCCTGCCGGCGATCTGGTGCTGGCCGACACTTACAACAAGCTGTTCACCATGCACGGGCAGATCATGGTGTTTTTCTTTCTAATCCCGTCGATTCCCGCCACCTTGGGAAATTTCCTTGTGCCGATGATGATCGGCGCGAAAGATCTGGCGTTGCCGCGCATCAATCTGCTTAGCTGGTATCTCTACGTCATTGGCGGCGCCTTGATGCTCTACGCCATGGTCGAAGGCGGCGTCGATACCGGTTGGACTTTCTACACTCCATTCAGCACATCGTTCAGCAACACGCACGTGATTGAAGCAGGACTCGCTATCTTTGTTGCCGGATTCTCTTCGATTCTTACCGGCCTCAATTTTGTAGTCACTATTCATCGCATGCGCGCCCCTGGCCTGACATGGTCGCGGCTGCCACTGTTTATCTGGGCGCACTATGCTACTAGCGTGATCCAGTTGCTGGGAACGCCGGTCCTGGCTATCACACTGGTTCTTGTGGTGCTCGAGCGCACGTTGCATCTGGGAATTTTCGATCCGACGCTGGGTGGCGATCCGCTGCTCTTCCAGCATCTCTTTTGGTTCTATTCTCATCCCGCGGTTTACATCATGATTTTGCCGGCGATGGGTGTGATCAGCGAAGTGCTGGCATGCTTCAGCCGCAAGCGGATATTTGGATACGCTGCCGTCGCGATGTCGAGCATCGGCATTGCCGTGATCGGATTTCTCGTCTGGGCGCACCACATGTTCGTCGCTGGAATCTCGCTGTATTCCGCGCTGGTGTTCTCGATTCTCAGCTACCTGGTCGCGGTGCCATCGGCCATTAAAGTTTTCAACTGGACGGCGACGCTCTACAAAGGATCAATTTCGTTCGCCACTCCGATGCTTTACGCTCTCGGTTTCATCGGGCTGTTCACGATTGGCGGATTGACCGGGCTGTTCCTGGCTGCTCTGGGAATTGATGTCCACGTGACCGACACCTACTTCGTGATCGCCCACTTCCACTACATCATGGTGGGTGGGGCGGTGATGGGTTACATGGCCGGATTGCATTTCTGGTGGCCCAAAATAACCGGACGCATGTATCCGGAATGGTGGGGCCGCCTGGCGGCGTTGATCGTGTTCGTCGGCTTCAACCTCACATTCTTTCCGCAGTTCATCCTGGGTTACATGGGAATGCCCCGGCGATATTGGCAGTATCCGCCGGAGTTCCAAATTCTGAACGTCATGTCAACCGCCGGCTCGACCATTCTTGCCGTGGGATATCTGCTGCCCATGGTCTACTTCATGTGGTCGCTGCGTTATGGCAAGATCGTCGGGGACAATCCGTGGGGAGCTGCTGGCCTCGAGTGGAAGACCTCTTCGCCGCCTCCGACGTTTAACTTCGACGAAACTCCCGAAGTAACCTGGGAAGCGTATAACTATCACGAAATTCCCGCGCCCGAGGAGGTCTCGCTTGACACATAGCGCGGTGCACACCGAGAGCGAACACGCGACGCACGGGCCTGAACTGCTGCATCATTTCGTCAGCGCGGAACAGCAGCGCAATACCGTGTCACTGGCCATGTGGCTGTTCCTGGCGACCGAGGTTATGTTTTTTGGCGGCATGTTCTGCGCGTACCTGATTTACCGCTATTGGTATTACGCAGAGTTTGCGGCTGGCAGCCGAAGCTTGAACATTTGGTTGGGTACGGTCAACACAGTGGTGCTGATCGGAAGCAGCTTGACGGTCGCGTTGGGTGTGCGCGCGGCGCAAATGGGCAAGAAAAACCTGCTGGTCATTTTGCTGCTGCTCACCTTGCTGCTGGGCCTTGTGTTTCTAGGCGTCAAGGGCGTCGAATGGCATGACAAGTATGTGGAGCACCACATACCCGGCAGCTCGTTCAGCGTTGCCGACCTGATTCAGGATTATCCGCAGCTGCACATTGACCAACGCCACGCGCAGATTTTTTTCTCGCTCTATTTCGCCATGACCGGAATGCACGCGCTGCACATGGTCATCGGCGTTGGCTTGTTTCTTTATCTCACCTTCAAAGCCTGGAAGGGAACCTACGGGCCGCAATACTACACACCGATTGAGATGGGCGGACTGTACTGGCACTTTGTCGACATCATCTGGATATACCTGTTTCCGTTGCTCTACCTGATTGACCGAAAACCGCTTAAGTGAGACGAAGCCATGTCTGAACACATAATGTCGACGAAGTTGTACTACGGCATCTGGATCGGACTCATGGTCCTGACCGTGGTGACCGCGGGCGTGTCTTTCATCGATCTCGGACCGTTGAACACAGTTGTTGCCCTCGTTATCGCCACCTGCAAAGCGGTGCTGGTGGTGCTGTTCTTCATGCACGTGAAGTACGCGAGCGAGCGTCTGACCAAGTTAGTGATCGTTTCGGCAATTTTCTTCCTCATCCTTCTTCTCTCGCTAAGCATGATGGATTACCTTACTCGTCATCTGACCTAGGCACCGCTTCGATTACTGCGGGCACGCATGCCGATATGCAATACTGCAAATTCGGCACCGCAGGCTTCCATGACAAACGGCTTCACGCAAATCGCGCAGGCGGCGCGCACGTCATTCGTTGATGCCGTAAAACTTGAGACAGAGCTTCGCGCGGCAGTGCGGGGAGATGTCCGCTTCGACGCCGGAGCCAAAGCGCTCTACGCCACCGACGGATCGAACTTTCGCCAAATTCCGATAGGAGTCGTGCGGCCGCGCGACTCGCAGGATGTCGAAGCGGCAGTCTTGCTTGCGCGGCAGCACGGAGCACCCCTTCTTTGCCGCGGTGCCGGCACTTCTCTCGCGGGTCAGTGCTGCAACGTGGCCGTCATTCTCGATTTCTCGCGCTACATGTCGCAAATCATTGAGGTCGATCCACAGCGGCGCATCGCGCGAGTGCAGCCGGGGGTCGTCCTCGACAGCTTGCGCCGAAGCGCCGAAAAGCACCAACTCACATTCGGCCCCGACCCGGCTACGCACGATCGCTGCACGTTGGGCGGAATGATCGGCAACAACTCGTGCGGCGTTCATTCCGTAATGGCAGGCAAGACTGCGGAAAACATCGACGAACTTGAAGTGCTTACCTACGACGGCCTGCGCATGAAAGTTGGCGCGACCAGCGAGGGAGAACTCGCAAACATTCTGCATGCTGGCGGTCGCCGCGCTGAAATTTATTCCGCACTCCAGCAGTTAAGCGAACGCTACGCGAATCTCGTTCGCGAGCGATTTCCTGATATCCCGCGAAGAGTTTCCGGCTACAACGTGAATGACCTGCTTCCAGAGAATGGATTTAACGTCGCGCGCGCCTTAGTCGGCTCTGAAGGAACGTGCGTGACCGTTCTGGAAGCGACCTGCCGTCTGGTGGAGAGCCCGCCGGCGCGGGTGCTTCTGGTGATCGCCTGTCCGGACATCTTTCAGTGTGCTGACCGCGTTCCCGAAGTTCTGGCGCACAAACCCATCGGGCTTGAGGGCCTCGACGATCTGCTGGTCGATTACACACGGCGAAAGGGCATCAACTCCGAGGGATTGGCTTTGTTGCCCGAAGGCGGCGGCTGGTTGCTGGCGGAATTTGGCGCAAAGTCTATCGTCGAAGCTGAAGACCAGGCGCGAACGTTGATGTCTGCATTCCGTTCCTCCCCGAATCCGCCGAAGATGGAACTTTTTACCGCCGCACATCACGTCAAACGTCTCTGGGAAGTGCGCGAGTCGAGCCTGGGAGCGATTTCGAACGTTCCGGGAGAGCCGTTGAGCTGGGAAGGTTGGGAAGATTCCGCTGTCGCGCCGGACAAGCTCGGCGGATACTTGCGCGACTTGCGCAAGCTGATGAACACCTACAACTATCGCGGCACGCTTTATGGACACTTCGGCGACGGTTGCGTTCACAATCGCACGAATTTCGATTTGCAAAGCCGTGAAGGCATTGCGAAGTACAGAAAGTTCATGGAGGAAGCCGCCGATTTGGTCGTCAGCTACGGCGGGTCAATTTCCGGAGAACATGGCGACGGGCAGCAGCGGGCAGAACTGCTGCCCAAGATGTTCGGTCTGGAACTGATTCAGGCTTTCAGGGAATTCAAGTCAATCTGGGACCCGGAGTGGAAGATGAATCCGGGAAAACTCGTGGAACCATACAAGCTCGACGAGAACCTGCGGCTCGGAGTGGACTATCGCCCGTGGGAGCCGTCAACGAATTTCAAGTTCCCTCAGGACGAAGGCAGTCTGGCGAAAGCCACATTGCGTTGTGTCGGCGTCGGCAAGTGCTTGCGCGAACAGGGTGGTGTGATGTGCCCGAGTTTCCGCGTGACGCGGGAAGAGGAACACTCCACCCGGGGCCGCGCGCATTTGCTGTGGGAGATGACGCAGGGCGATGTGATTCAGGGCGGTTGGCGCGATGAACACGTGAAAGAATCGCTCGATCTGTGTCTCGCCTGCAAGGGTTGCAAGAGCGATTGCCCAGTCGGAGTAGATGTAGCCACTTACAAAGCGGAATTTCTGTCGCACTATTACGAAGGCCGGGGGCGTCCGCGAAGCGCATATGCTTTCGCCTATATCGATCTGTGGGCAGGGATTGCGTCGCGGGTTCCCGGTCTCGCCAACATGTTCACGCAGACGCCTTTGCTGCGCAGCGTGGCCAAATTTTTTGCAGGGATGCCGCAGGCGAGAAGTATTCCTGCTTTTGCTCCACAAACATTTCGCGATTGGTTCAAACGGCGCGATCGGCACAGTAATGGTGGACCGCCCGTCTTGTTATGGGCGGACACGTTCAACAATTACTTTCTGCCAGAAACATCCAAAGCTGCGGTGAATGTGCTCGACGCGGCCGGTTTCGACGTCAGAATTCTGGAGGAGAAATTATGTTGCGGGCGACCTCTATACGACTTCGGGCTGCTGGATCGCGCCCGGCAGTTGCTCTCCCGAATACTCGACGTGATGGTTCCGGTGATTGAGAGCGGCATGCCCGTCGTCGTGCTGGAACCGAGCTGCGCTGCCGTCTTCCGCGATGAGCTGCTGAATTTATTTCCGGATGATCCTCGTGCTCGAAAGCTTTCTCACCAGACCTTTCTTCTGAGCGAATTCCTCGAAAAGCACGCTCATAATTTCATATTGCCTGAGGTTGACCGCAAGGCTTTGTTGCACGGGCACTGCCATCACAAGTCGATCATGAAGATGACGGACGAAGAGTCCGTGCTTAAGAGGATGGGCATCGACTGCGACCAGCCTGCCCCGGGCTGCTGCGGCATGGCCGGATCGTTCGGATTCGAGAGCGACAAACTAGATGTGTCCCTCGCGGTGGGCGAATTGGAGCTGCTTCCGGCCATCCGGAAGGCTTCGCCCGAGACCCTCATCATCGCCGACGGATTTAGCTGCCGGGAACAGATCGCCCAAACCGGAGACCGCCGTGCCCTCCATCTGGCGGAGGTCATCGACATGGGAATGCGCGGCGAAATCCCGGTTGGGCAGATGCCAGAAGGGCCATCCGCTGAACGTCAGGAAAGAGCGGTCAGAACGTCCATTGCGCGGGCGGGATTCGGGTTGCTCGGCTTGGGGCTGGCAGGCGCCATTGTGTGGAGCCGGCTGACTCGCAGATCCTAAGTTATTGATTGCAAACCGTGTAGTTGAGTCCTGCCAATCGATCTCGCCAAGCTGATGGGATTCTGGGAGAATGGGACGCGGCACTAAGATTGAGCCCAAGTATGAACCGAGAGATTGAATCCGCCATAGCCACGGCCGATGCGGCCACGCAAAGATTATCTCGAGCGATGGCGGACTCTCCCTCCGACCCCCAGCTTCAGGGTTCAGTCCTGGTTCTCATCCAATTCGACGTCTGCGAGGAGATCCGGCTTGACCGGCTGCGCGAAATCTTCGGAGCGCGCACGCAAACCCAACCTCCGTTCAAGCACACTTCTCCCGGCTACGTGAGGTATCAGCGCCCGCCCGTCCTCGAACCTATCGAGCCGCTGGTGCTCGAAAGCGGCGAGCAACTTCAGGGGCAGATCAAGTATTACGACTACGGCGTACTGAGCGTCGTGTTTGAACTGCCTTTCGCCGGCAGTTGGGACAAGCTGGTGCAGCTAGGCAGCCGCTGGGTATCGGACGTGGACTTCTCGGCGCATGCTTCGCGCATCGTCCGCAAGAAGCTGGAAGACTCTGCTCCGGCGCTGATCAAGCCGTATGCTGAGTGGCTGAGCGAGGACTACTTCATCTTCCATGTTCGCGAAATCGCCGGCGCTCCATCGGCGTCGGAACTGGTGAGCGCGCAGGGTGCGAGGATCGCGCAGATTGTTCGCGGAGAAACGGCCCAGCTTTCCGACGGAGAGCGCAACGAGATTTTGCAGTCGCAGATTTCCTACTATCCGAACGACCTGGCTGTCATCGGTTGGAACGCGGCATTTCTCTATGACAGCGCTGCGGGCGCGGAGACTGCCGTGCAGTTGCTGGAGTACGCGAACTCGCAGCTTCTCGAATTTCGTCACTACGATGAGCTTCTCACGCGGCAATTGGAAACCGTGTACGACTTCCTGGAAACCGGCGGGACGGGACTCTGGTCGCGCTGGCGCACGGCGCGGGCTGCGGCAAAATTGCACGCCATGCTGCTCGACGTGAATGAGCTGACGGAGCGCGCAGACAATGCGATTAAATTCCTCAGCGACATGTTTGCCGCACGGCTTTATAAAGTGGCAGCTTCCAAGGTCGGCGTGCCCGACTACAAAGACTTAGTGAAAGAGAAGCTCAAAACCGCCGAGGATCTCTATCGCTTCATGGTTGACCAGTTCAACCAGAGCCGCGCGTTCGTGCTGGAATTGATGGTGGTGATCATCCTGATCATCGAATTGATTTACTTCTTCCGCGGCAAGCCGATTTGATTCCACGCCTTACCCAATAGTCGCCAGACGCGAGCCAAAAAATAGAAATGGGCAAGACTCTCAGGCAGGCGGACTGCCTGCCACTCGCCGATTCCCGGCGTTATTGCCAGTCGCCACAGAAATGCGATGCGGTCTCGCCATCGTTCCCTCAAGCCTAGCCAGGACCGGAAATATTTAGGCGAATCGATTTCGGAATCGGTTCCTGAGACCAGGAACCGGATCGTTTGGCTGAGCGATTTTTCACCGGAGAAATTCGGCACTGGAAATGGTGGCAAAGGCGCCTCAAGTAGCCGGTTCGCTAGCAAGAAACTTGTGGCAACGATCCGAGCGATCCCCATGCTGGTTGCGGTTGCGTGCAATTTGGGCCAGTCGATTTCCTCATGCTTCGCCATCTCAGCGACATCGCGCAGCATGGAAAGCCGGGACCACTGATGTTTGGCTGCGTGAACGCAAAGAACCAGGAGCGAATCCTGGATAGACAGTGTTCGAGCAGGCAGTCCGGCGATGGAAATCTCGGTCGACTTTGCGAACAGCCGGTCGACGTCGAAGCTTACCGCATAGAATCGGGGCAGTATTTGCCAGTGAAGTTCAAGCAAGTTGCGGCCGCGCTCGTGGTTGAAGGCGAATTCGTATCCTTCGCGGATGTATGCTTTTTCCTGCCATTCCGGCAACCTGAGGTCTGGCGTATAGCCAAGTTCCCGTAACGCTTGTTTCGCTTGGGGCACATGTTTCGGCGCGACCAAAAAATCCAAGTCGCTGAATTGACGTCGTGCGACATCTCCATACAGCGTCTGTGCAAGCGCGGGCCCTTTGTATGCGAGTAGGGGGATGCCGCGTTGATTGAAGGCCCGAACGATCCGATGCATCCCTGATGTGAACCACAGCGATCGTTGGATGTTGAGGGTTTGTGCCGCTGCCGCGAGATCTCGGAGTTTCTGCGCATCTGAGGGAAGGGGCGAAGCAATTGCCTTGATACTTTCGACAAGCTGCGGAACGACGCCATGGTGTTCAGCTAAATCACAAGCTCGCTGCGAGTCGAACGGCTGCGCCAGCCGTTGCTCAAAGCGAGTTGTTCGCCCTGCTTCTAGTAGCAAAGAACAGGCGTCAAGCAGGAGCGCGAACTCCGGAGTGAACAAAGGCACTTGAATAATTTAGTTGGTTTGGCGGCGCGCCATAACAAATTCCGTTATGGAGTGAATTATCATCGTTCCAAGTCGAGAGCCAAGCATGTTTGCCAGAAAAGTAAGAATCGAGCACGAGATTGACGGGAAGATGACTCCATGCCCGCTGAAATGGCTGGACAACTTCGCCATGCGCAGCTTCACCAACGCGACCGCGTTCGATGACACGCTGCCAATTGCCGATGGTGTGCTTGAGATTGGTGCAAATGTACCCATCGCCCGGCTGCAATCCGCCATGGAAGACTGGTTTCGCCGAAAAAGTTACATCGAAAAGAGCAAACCGCTGTATCTCACCGAACTTTGACCTCGCGGAATTTTTTCATTTTGAGACTGGTGACTCAACAAAATCATCATTTTTTTGGAATTTAATGGAAAATTTACTAGACACAGTGCATATTATGCATGACGAATTCGCTGGCTGATTTAATGGGAATTCGACACGGGGTCTCATTCACCGCATGAAGACCGTCTCCCCCTCGCAGTTGTCCTACCCATGCGCCTCCACTCATTCCTTATCGCCTAGCCGGGTTTTTCCCGTTGTGTCAGGCAAACATGTCACGTCGATCGTAGACGTTCGCCGCCGCGCCCACCGCCGCGCTGCAGTCGGGCTCGCCACCATGCTGGTCGTGAGCCTGGCGTGTTGGGTGGGTTTCGTGCGGGTGATGCTGACTTGGCTTCACTGAATCGAATCTGACTAACCCTCGACATAGGCTAACCTTTTCGCATTAGTGTGCTCTAATCCCGATCCATCGTTCGCTAAATTTTTATGCTCAACGGATAACCAACGCAACTTTTTCTTTCATCTGACGTTTATATAACGGTAGGTAACTCAGATGAATCACTCACACTCGACCCGGCCCGCCCCAAACGAGAGCACGGATATTCGTGTCGTCGTGCAACAGGCAGAAGAACTTTTGGAAACTTCGCCCATTCGGCGAGACCGGCCAACCAGGTTTTTGGGTATGTTGACGGCCGTCGGTGTTAGTGCAGGTTGCTGGACCTATCTCACGGTCACCCTGGCGCGATTTCTCCGCTAACTACCTGTCGTAGTGAAGCAAAGAATGAACTTTGTAATCCCGTAGTTTTTCCCGCCCTTTCAGAAAATCGAGTTCGACTACAAAGCCGAATCCGGCAATTTCCGCCCCCAGCGATGTCGCGAGATGAGCCGTCGCTGCGGCGGTGCCACCGGTGGCGAGGAGGTCGTCAACAATCACTACGCGCTGGCCTTTCTCTATCGCGTCGTTGTGGATCTCCAGCGAGTTGCTGCCATACTCCAGATCGTATTTGACTTTGGCCGTGGCGGCAGGCAATTTGCCCGGCTTGCGCACTGGGATGAAGCCGGCGTTCAAGCGGTAAGCGAGCGCGGGCGCGAAGATGAATCCACGGGCTTCCATTCCCAGCACCAAGTCGATCTTCTGGTCAACGTAGTGCTCGGCGAGGGCGTCGATCAGCGTAGCCAGACCGGTCTTGTCTTTGAGCAGGGTGGTGATGTCGTAAAAGAGAATTCCCGGTTTGGGAAAGTCGGGAATTTCGCGGATCAGCTTCTTCAGCGGCTCACATCGGAAATTCGATCCCGCGACTACGTTTTGGGCGGTGGGCATTACCATGCTCCTTCAATGCGAAAGTTTGTGAGTCCGGCTAA
The DNA here is from genome assembly GCA_963771505.1 of Terriglobia bacterium. Taxonomy (GTDB): domain Bacteria; phylum Acidobacteriota; class Terriglobia; order Terriglobales; family Acidobacteriaceae; genus JAJPHW01. Next base: position 648,167 of record CAVYTO010000001.1, on the reverse strand, counting down.
GGGCTGAGCTTCGAACTCTTCGACCTTATCAACCCGCGCAGCGCGCGGCCCTGCTTTCAAACGCGATTGCAACGCGGAGAGTTGAGGGTCCGATCCTATGGCCAGCACTTCCACGCTCGAGTCGGGGTTATTGCGGACCCATCCCGCGATCCCCAAGACTTTGGCTTCGTGCTCGACGAACCAGCGGAATCCGACGCCCTGGACACGTCCGCGAACCAGGTAGCGGCGAGCGTGGGTGTCGGCTGACATGATCTCTCAAAATATCAGATTTGGATCCGGCAAACGTCCTGAGGGCATGCCACTCTGCTACGCCCGAGACAGATACACGCCCTCGGCGGTGTCCACTTTGATCTTCTCGCCTTCATTGATGAACGGCGGAACCTGCACGACCAAGCCTGTCTCCGTCTTTGCCGGCTTGGTTACGCTGGAAGCGGTTGCGCTTTTAAGGCCCGGCTCGGTTTCCATGACGGTGAGAATGACTGTCTGAGGCAATTCGATTCCAACTGCTTTGCCGTCAAAAAACTCGACTTTGATCTGCAAATTGGAGGTCAAATATTCGACCGAGTCGCCGAGAGTGTCGCGCGTTAGCTGCGTCTGCTCGTAATTCTCGGTGTTCATGAAGTAGTAGTCGTCGCCATCGCTGTAGAGAAACTCCATATTGACTTCGTCGACCATGACTTTTTCGATGGGATCGGGCGAGCGGAAGCGATGTTCGAACATCGCGCCGGTGCGGATGTTGCGCAGCTTGGCCTGGATGAAGGCGCGCAGATTCCCGGGAGTTCGATGTTCGACGCTGAAAACAGAATGCAGATCGTTGTTGTGCTTGATGATCATGCCGGGACGCAGTTGGGTGGCGGGAATGGACATCGCTGGGGTAATCTCCTTAATCTGTTTCCAAATGTATGAATTTAACGATTGCAACGGCGCAGACCGCAGCCGCCCGTAAGGCGTAAACCATTATTTTACACGGAGTTCGAGAGGAAGGAAAATCTCAGCTCCGCTTTAGGCTCGGCCCTCACGAGCCAAAGAGCGTGCCAAAAATGATTTTCACCTTCTTGAAAAATCCAGGATTCTTTTTGGCTCGTTTGGGCTTGGCCGAAGGAGCTTGCGGAGGTTCCACTACGTCAGGAAGATGCGCTGCGCGATTCGAGCTTGCGACGGGCAGGGATTCAGTCTCGAGGATACTGGGGCCGTCTTTGGCTGCCGCTTCATTCGCAGACCTGTCGGTGGCACGATAAACCAGAGGCGCATCCACGGTGACGTGAACGTCCTCCTGTCTATTTGGCGGCAGCGGTTTGGTTTCGGGCCTGGTAACCGATTGCGGCGACGAAGCGGCGCAACCGCAATTCGCGGGTACTTTGTCGTCGGAGTTCGCGAGCCGTCCCGAGTGAAACAACACTTGTTGTGACGCCTTCACCTGATAAGTTCCATCGCCAATCAACTCCGACACGGTGGCCGAAGCAGTGTTGCCGGCGAGAGTGCGAACGCAGGTGTTGCCTCGGTCGTCCACGCTAATGGCATAGTCGAAATCGCCGGGACCGGCAAACAGGATGCGGAAATCCGGCGTGAGTACTGCATCCGCCGAAGATTGCAGGGAGTAGTGCGCTTCGAGTGCGCCGGTACTCATGCCGAACAGCAGGTCGCGGCCGTTCGAAGAGGACGTTACAGATACAGTGGTGTTGGGACAAACGCGAAGTTCGCCGCCGCGCCCGAGCCGGAGCGTGGCCGCGTCGGATCCTGCGCTGATGGACGAACCCGCAGCGACCCGGCTGCCGGAGAACGTAACACTCCGGGGCAAGCCCGCCCTGCTTTGCGTGGATGCATCCGCCGAACCCTGGTCGTCCCGAGACTCGGCGCTCACGCTCAAGTTCTTGTCAGAATTCAGCCGGATATCGATGCGGGTTCCCGCCGCTTCGCTTGTGTAGGGAATTGCACTGCGAAGGTCGATCACGATACGGCAAATAGGAATCAAGTCGTTGTGTTGCTCCACGCGGACGTCTTTGATTTGGTCACTGTGCCCGGAGATTCGCTTGTGCTGCCAGGGCGCAACGGTGTTCGGCAAATCGACGACGAGGCGCGGAGGGTCATCCAGTTTTTGAATTACAGGCGATGTCGCAGAGTCGGTAAGAATCTCAAGAAACGGCCCGTCCGTTCCGGTGAGAAGCTGGACAGACTGGACTCTTGCTGGGGTGGAAGAGGGATTCTGCGGGAATGCCGAAGGGGAGGCCAAGGCGATCAGGAATGTGATCCACGCGAGGCATGTGCGAAACAACTGCGACCGGCGCAAACGCATAAATAAAAAAACAGTCAACTTGCTCCCGGCTAGCTCTCAGGCAGGAATTCGTATTCTTCGATAACGGCGGCGACCGCGAGTTTGCCGTCCGGGGTGGAATTTTCAACTCGAAGCACTTTGCCCAAACAGCGCACTCGGATGCTTTCCGTGAGAGTGATTTCGGGCGGCAGCGTCAGGGTGAAGTCGATGCCTGAGCCCACGTCCATGGCGGAATCCACGAAAAAACAGATGCCTCGCGCGCTGACGTCGCGAGTTTCAGCGGACTGGCCGGGCGGCTTCATGCCGGTTACGGCTACGGGCAACCGCAGTGGAAAACGGCGGGTCGACCGCTTGTCGTCCTGAGCGTCATTCATGGTTCCTCCGGGCAAGCAGTGTAAGCATGGCGTTTTGAACGCGGCGTGTCAAGATAGGATACCGGTCAGTTTGACGATGACATGCCCACTTCCTATAATGGAAACTCCATCACCATGAAATCTCAATGGTGTCGGGTGGTTCTCCCGCGATCAGATAGGCGGGAGATGTTATCCAGCGGGCTGCCTCCACTGGGAACTGGTCACGCCTGCCGGGCGTTGACGCGGCGCCGACAATCGATGGACAGGAATTGAATACAAACGTCTGAAGCGAAATCCGGAATTATTCCGAAGGAGTCAAAGTTCATCCATGAATAGCAAGATTGCGCGTGTTGTTCTCATTGCCGCCTGCACGCTTCCCGCATTGGCGTTGGCCCAGGCGGGTGCAGCCGCCGATCCATTGCCCGCAGCACCCAGCGCCGCCAGCGCGCCCGCCACAATTGCCACCGGAACCGGCACCAAGGTGGGGACCATTAGTGTCGAGCAAGCCATCTTTGCCAGCAATGAGGGTCAGCGCGATTTCGAGACCCTCAGCAAGAAGCTCGAGCCTAAACAAACCGAGCTGAAGGGCCAGAACGATGAAGTGGACAGCCTCAAGAAACAGCTCAGCACGCAAGGCGACAAGCTGAACGAGGATGCGCGAGCCAACCTGGTAAAGCAGATCGAAGAGAAGCAAAAGAAACTGGAGCGCTCCGTCCAGGACGCTCGCGACGACGCGCAGGCCCAGCAAAACGAGATTGCCCAGCGCATCCTGCAGAAGATGGGTCCAATCATCGTGAAGTATGCTTCGGACAATGGATTCGGCTTGATCATCGATACATCGAATCCGTGGCCGAACGGCCCAGTGCTTTGGGCAGGTTCCGCGGTAGATATTACCAAACCGGTTGTGGATACCTACAACACATCATCTGGAGTACCAGCGCCTGCGCACCCGGCGGGAGCGGCGGCGAAGCCGGCAGGAACCAAGCCCGCAACGACGACCAAGCCAGCGCCCCCAAAATAAACGAATTACATTTGCGAGTTCGCGAAGGCCGCTCACTAAGCGGCCTTCATTTTTTGGAGTCGAATCGGCGCACTAAAGTCGCGGCAGGATAGCGGGCACGCGCCGCCGATATTCGCGGAACTCGTCGCCGAAGCGTCGCTCCAGTTCTCTGTCTTCGAGTGTGACCATCACCCAGCCGGTGACGAGCGCAAATGCGGTGAGCGCGAAGCAGACAATCAGGCCAGTGCCGATGCTCCACGCAAGCATTTCCATCAAGTGTGCGAGGTAGATCGGATGCCGGACTCTCTGTCTCAAGCCGCTGGTCGTGAGTTTCTGACCGGACGATGGCTGGATCTCGGGCAGTCCACTGAGTTGTTTTAGGCTGAATTGATTGCCCGAGTGCGCATAAATCCAAATGCCGGCGCAGAACAGGGCCAGCGCAGGAACGAAGGCGGCCGAGCTCTTGTAGATTGCAACATCGCGCCACGGCGCAGTCCCGATTCCGCAGACGACCCACATCGCCAACCACGTTGGCAAAAGCACGCGATAAGGAGACCGGGCGCGCTTGCGCCAAAATTCGACGTAAGGATGCACCATCAACCAGAAAGCGGGGATCGTCGCATAAATGCAACAGGCGATCCAGGCGAGGCGACGGACAGTTTCCAGCACGGGGCAATTCTACCGCGCAAATTTATGGCAAAGTGGAAGAGATGCCTGATCTGCCTGCGAAACAGCACAACGTCGCCTCTCGTGGAACCGCTGCATTCGTGCACAGGGACTTTACGCTTTACCAGTGCGCGCGCTTCTGCATCGTGGCGGCGCAGGAAATGCAATCCGTCGCGGTTGGCTGGCAGGTTTACGAAATCACAAAGAAGCCTTTGGATTTGGGTCTGGTTGGGTTGGCACAATTTCTGCCTGGCATTTTCTTATTTCTTTTGGCGGGGCACGTCGCCGATCGCTTCCCGCGAAAAAAAGTATTGTTGATCTGCTATTCGGGATTCGCTTTGTGCTCCGCCTTGCTATTTACCCTCGCGTGGGGCAATCGACGGTCAGTTCTGCCCATTTATGCGGTTGTCCTTCTTCTTGGAGTGGTGCGATCGTTCAACGGCCCCGCAGGGCGCGCCATCCTTCCACAATTGGTCCCGGCGGAACATTTTCCCAACGCTGTCGCCTGGAATGCGACTACGTTCCAGACCGCAACCATTTCGGGGCCGGCGCTAGGCGGTTTGTTGTACGCCGTGGCGCATGGACCCCGCGCGGTTTACGCATCTTCAACGCTGATCGCCTTGGCAGCGGTTACCGTAATCTGGCGAATCCGCACTCGCCTGCAAACCAAACCGAAGGCGAACTCCAGCAAGAGCGTTCTCGCGGGATTCCGGTACGTCTGGCAGAAGAAGTTGATCCTGGCGCTGATCTCGCTGGATATGTTTGCAGTGTTGCTGGGCGGCGCTGTGGCTTTGCTTCCTGTCTATGCCCGGGAAATTTTGCAGATCGGGCCATGGGGACTCGGCTTGCTGCGAAGCGCGCCTGCAATCGGGGCCACGGCGATGGCGGTTTTTCTGGCCCACCGTCCGCCGCGCCGGAATGTGGGCCAGGTGATGATGTGGTGTGTCGCCGGGTTCGGCGTGTTCACGATTGTTTTCGGATTGTCGCGCAGCCTTCCACTTTCGTTGCTCGCATTGCTGCTCGTGGGCGCTAGTGACATGGTCAGTGTGGTGATTCGGGGAACGCTGGTTCAGATTGCCACGCCTGACGAGATGCGTGGAAGGGTGACTGCGGTCGACATGATTTTCATTGGCACCTCGAATGAGTTGGGTCAATTCGAGTCCGGACTAACGGCGCACTGGTTTGGCACCGTCCCTGCCGTCGTGTTGGGTGGGGTAGGTACGTTGCTCGTGATTGGCCTGTGGGCAGTGATCTTTCCGGATTTGCGCCGTGCCGACGAAATTGCCAGCGAAACCGGGTGATTCGCCGTGCCGAACATCCAAAAGGGCTCTGAACAGCGTCTATACTGGAGGAAAGCCTTTTTAGAGGATCGATCATGGGCGGGAATGGTGCAGAATCAATGAGATGGAAGCGTCCTGGGATTCGCAACTGCGCCATCAGCCTCGCGATACTGGGTCTGATGACGGCCGGGGCGGGGCTCTACGCGCAGGTTTCTTCCGCTCCGTCGACGGACGGCCAGCAAAATGGAACCGATGCGCCGCCCGAAGCCGGGGGGCCGCAAACCGAAACCGGGCCTTACGCGATTCCGAAAAAGAAAGAAGAGCCGCCGCCTCCCCCGCCGCCTTCGCGTCCGAAGAAGATCGAAGGCATCCCGGATTACACCCTGCACGTAGACGTGCCGTTGGTCGAGGTTCCGGTTGCGGTGGTCACCAAAGACGGCCAGTTCATTTCAACCCTGACACAAGGTAACTTCCGCATCAGCGAAGATGGAGTGCAACAGAAAATCGCGGGATTCGGCGTATCGCAAGCGCCGATCACGGCCGTACTTCTGGTTGAGTTCGCGACTGGTTCCTACTACTTCATCAACGACCTGCTACAAGCGTCCTACGCATTTGCCGGAAGCCTGAAAAAAGACGATTGGCTTTCGATTATTTCTTATGACATGAAGCCGACGATCGTGGCCGACTTCACCCAGAATAAACAGGAAGTTTATGGGGCATTGGGTGAGCTGCGCATACCGCTACGCGGCGACAGTAATCTTTTCGACGCCCTCTACGACACTCTGGATCGCATCGACCGCATCGAAGGGCGCAAATACATAATTCTTGTGACGACCGGCATTGACACCTTCAGCAAGATCAATCTGGACCAGATCACTCGCAAAATCAAAGACACGAAGAACGTGACAATCTTTCCAGTAAGTGTGGGATGGCAATTGCGGACGATGGCAGAGGCGCAAGGCGGCGCCGCCCCGCACGGGTCCGCGACAGGTCTCGGGCTTTCGCAGCTCGATTACCTGCAAGCCGACAATGAGATGAACACATTCGCCAAGTTGACCGGCGGCAGGGCGTACTTTCCGCGATTCGAGGCGGAATACCAGGAAATCTTTCGCGACATTGTGGGCGACATCCGCAATCAGTACAACATCTCTTACCGCCCCAGCAATCCGAAACTGGATGGCACCTATCGCAAGTTGAAAGTGGACGTAGTCGCGCCTGACGGCGGACCACTGAAAGTAAAAGACCAAAAAGGCAAAGACGTGAAGGTGCAGATCATCGCTCGCGAAGGATATACCGCGAAACACACGGTCGAGTAGACGCGCTAAGCCTTAGCGAACCCGAGCCTGACGACTTCTTCGGTGTCAGCGGGCAGCGCCAGATCGGCAATCTCTTCGAACGCAAACCATTCTGCTGCTGCGGCATCTCCTCCGGCAAGAATCTGGCCGTGAGCTAATTTGCATAAGAAATCGATCAGGATGTAATGGTATTGGATTTTTCCTCGCTCGTCGCGCAGCACCCGTTCAAAAACGCCAAGGAGTTTCCCGGCCTCGACTCGTAATCCGGTCTCTTCGTATGCTTCGCGGATGGCAGCTTCCCGCAACGTCTCGCCGACCTCCAGCAATCCCCCGGGAATCGACCATTGCCCTTGCAGCGGCGGCAGGGCGCGCTTTACCAATGCCACGCGCCCTTCATGAATGATGACTGCGCCAACGCCAACCAGTGGCGCGGTCGGATACTCACGCTGCATTCGCTTGACCTCCAGTCGGCAGCTTATGATTAAATGCCTTTGTGTCCTTAGAAGAATACAAGCGCAAACGCCGGTTCGAGGAAACCCCCGAACCCCCGCCGAAGATTGGCTCCAAGTCGAAACATCGGTTCGTTGTCCAAAAGCATGATGCCACTCGCCTGCACTACGACTTCCGGTTGGAAATGGAAGGCGTGTTGAAGTCGTGGGCCGTACCAAAGGGCCCCTCTCTCGATCCTGCGGATAAACGTCTGGCGATGCAAGTGGAAGATCATCCAGTATCTTACTTTGATTTTGAGGGCACGATTCCCGAAGGCAATTATGGCGCCGGAGCGGTAATGGTTTGGGATGTCGGAACATGGGAGCCGCTTTCAGCCACTGCGATTAAAGGCGAGTATGTCCCCGCCAGCGACGCCGATGCGACGGAGATGCTCAAAAAAGGCGACCTCAAAATCAGGCTGCATGGCAAGAAGCTGAACGGAGACTTCGCCATTGTTCACATTCGCGCGAAGCGCCCGGGAAGCAAAGGAAATGAGTGGCTCTTAATTAAAAAGCAGGATGACGCCGTGGTTGAAGGCTACGACATCGACGAGTTCGATAGCTCTGTCCTCACCAAGCGAAGTATGGACGAAATCGGCGGCGATGCGCGATCGAAAGAATGGACCAGCAGCCGACCCGCCCCGCGCGGCAAAGGCAAGACCGAGTGGGTCGAAAAGGCGCTCGCCAAAGGCCGGGCGAATGCCGCTGCCCAAGCGGCTTCCGAGGGGAAGACGAACCGTAAAACTCCGGCAGCGAAGTCAGCGGTTAAAAAAAAAGCGCCAAAGCCAGTGAAGGCTCGGAGCCGAACGAAATAGAATCGAGCCCTGGCGCGCGGAAGGCAGCGATGCCAACCGCAGTTCGGCCCATGCTGGCGTCGATTGCCGAAAAGCCCTTCGACAACCCTGCCTGGGTCTTCGAAATTAAATGGGATGGCTACCGCGCCGTCGCCTTTATTTCAGATGGCAAAGCCAGGCTGGTCTCGCGGAACCAGAACGACCTCACCGCGGAATTCCCGGAACTGAGCGTTCTTCCCGGGTTAGTCAAAGCCAAGTCAGCAATCCTGGATGGCGAAATCGTGGTGTTGGATGAGCACGGTCGCACGTCATTTTCACTGATTCAACAGCGCACAGGCATTCGTGCGCATGGGCGCCGCATCCCCGGCAATCGCAGCCTGGCGATTCAGTACTACGCTTTCGACCTCCTCTATCTCGACGGCTACGATTTGCGGCGCATGCCACTGCTCGAGCGCAAAGAGAAACTGGCTGACCTGATCAAGCCGGGTGGAGTTCTTCGCTATTCCGATCATTTTCCGAATGGTATGAGTCTGTTCGATGCTGCGAGAAAAAATGGCCTCGAAGGCATCCTCGCGAAACGCGCAGACAGCGCTTATCAAGAACGGCGCAGCTCGGAATGGCTGAAGATCAAAATCACCAGCACGTTAGACTGCGTCGTCGGCGGATGGATCGATCCCGAGGGTTCGCGGCAATATTTCGGGTCGCTAATTTTAGGGCTTTACGATGACGAGGGCCGCTTGATTCACGTAGGCCAGGTCGGCACCGGCTTCAACTTCGAACGATTGAAGAGCATTGCGGGTCTGCTGGCAAAGAATGAAAGCAGCCGCAATCCATTTCATGGCGCTGTCGACGCCGACCCGCGCCACGCCCACTGGGTGAAGCCGACTTTGGTGGCGGAAGTGAAATTTGGAGAGTGGACGCACGGCGCCGATGGCGGAAGCCCGAAACTGCGAGCGCCGGTGTTTCTGCAATTGCGTGATGACAAGAAAGCGAAAGAGTGTACGTTTGCGGAGCAGCAAGTCAGCATGGGCTCGGGGTAGCGGTCCACGCGGCTTGTAGCCGCGTGGGGGACTTATTGGTGGCTGTGGCGGCACGAGTGAACTCGTGCCCTGAAACAAACCGGTTGGAACGGCTTATTTCTCGTCGACACTCGTAGTCAGAGCGAGAAACAGCAGGTCCTTAGACTCGTCGCCCATTCGCAAGCGAATGGGCAAGCATCGCTCAGGATGACCTGGTAGTTGGTGATGCAATCGGGCGCTTAATTCACCCGACCGAGATATTGATCCAGCCAATTGAGGCTTTCTTTGATGAGTTCGTTTCGCGGGATGATATGGCTGGTCTCATAGATGAGGTGTTTCTTCTGATCTTTGGGCGAGCCTAGCATTTTATAGAAAGGCTCTTGCGTGGATTCCACCGGAAAGAAGAAATCGTATTTTCCGTTTAGCATCAGCACCGGTTGCTTGACGCGGGACACGAAGTTAATGGTGTCGACTTCAGGCAAGGCGCGCTGGAAATCGAGTCCACCGAGGGCGAACACGCAGACTTTGATCCGGGGTTCGACGGCGGGGATGATCGCGCCCATCTCTGCTCCCCAACTGTACCCGTAGTATGCAATTTTGTTGCGGTCGAGATCGGGGCGTGTGTCCACGTAGTCAATCGCGCGGGAAGCGTCTTTTACCCACATGACGACGTGATCGCGCCAGGTGGAGGAAGGGTTGGCGACGTCAGATTCCATTCCGTCGCCCCGTTCGTATGTGCCTTTATAGATTGGGTAGACGACGGCGCGTCCGCTTTTGATGATGGCGTCGAGAGCGCTGGTCGTGTAAATGGAAAAGTTGCGAATGAGCAGCGCGTTTGAACCCGGAAAGAATACGACGGTCTGATATGGCGGTTTACTTTTCTTCGGCAGGAATAAGTACAAAATCGCGCGCTCATGGCCGTAAGCCGCGTCGTAGGTGACTTTCTCCGTGGTCCAGTCGTCCTCCGGTTTGTCCAGTCGTGCAACCTCGGCATTCAGGGGAGATTTATCGTAGGAGTAGACACTGCGGTAGGCGCGAAACAATTCATCCGACGCAGGTTTTTCTTTGGATAGATCGCGCCGTGGCGAGGGCATCGCTGCCAGCGACAATGCGGGAACGGACTCAGGGGAGATAAATTTCACGCAACGAAAGCCCAGGTTGGGCGCGCGCAGGAACGCGGATTGAGCGTCGGGATCAACGAACATGTAGTTCGGTTCGTCCCAGGCTCCGCCGAGGACATAGCGCTTGCCCGAATCAGATTCGTTCCACACCCATTCCTTCGCGTTGCCGGCCATGTCGTAGTTGCCCCAAGGGCTCATGTCGAACCTGCTGCCTACAGGCGAGATTCCGCCCCTTCCAAAGTTACTGGCTGGAACAATGGCCGAAGCTTCCAGCGGTCCGGCGGCGCGGTTCCAGTGGTAAATGGTGGGGAGGCTCTTGCCCGCAAATTCCGCGTAGGCCGCCGCTTCGTACCAACTGATGCCGGTGACAGGGAAATCGTCCTGGCCTTTGGGATAGTCGCCTTCCACCCAATCTTTCGGTCCGGGTCGCCCAGCCGCATCCCGGAAGAAAGCCATCGCCTCGTCCCATGAGAGGGCCTTCCCGTCTTTGAGGAACGGCTGTTTCCAGTATTCACGTTTGGCATAGCCGCCTTGGTCGACGAACGCTTTGTAATGGCGGTTTGTCACTTCGTATTGGTCGATCCAATAGTCGGCAAGCGGAAGCTCAGGCGAGCCTTCATAACCGGGGATGAATAACGCCTTAAAGTACCGGGTCGGCTCAACCCGCACCATACCGTTGGGAGTTTGCCCGACTTCGTCGAGAGTTACCGTCCCCCGCAATTCTTCACCAGGCGCCGCGGCAAATTTCGGAAATAGCGATCGCGTCAGGCGAAAAACCGTGCTGAATCCTGGTTTTTCGAGTTTCCAGACGAAGTTGCCTCGAGGCTGGCGAACACTCTTTACAGGCGTGACACCGACGAATTCCCACTCGGTGCCATCGCCGTATGGCTTGCGATAGACGTTTGCGCCGGCGGGAGCAGATTCGATTGAAACCGAGTTAGTGATGGTGGACCAGAGCCTGGCAAGCAGTGGGTCGTTAGGGATGTAACTCTGGGCTTTGTTGGCAAGCGCGAATGCTTCGCCAAACTTGCCTGCGTCGCCCAGTCGCGAGATTTCGGGTATGGCTTCTTCCCGCGCCCAATGGGTCTGCTGAGAGCGCCGTACGAAGAAGGCTACAGTGCCTATCGCGAGAATGATGAGGAAGATTAGCGGCAGCCATACGATTGGCCTTGCAGCTTGGCGGGCGATCCGCGCCGGCGTGAACGACGAGCCTGATTCGGGGAACAATTGGTCGCGGCAGGCCCTAAGCTGCTGCGCCAGTTCGGCACCGGTAGTGAATCTCGACCCGGGGTCCTTCTTGAGACAGCGCGAAACGATTCGCTTGACCTCGGACGGTACTGGTCGTCCGAGTCCACTAAGCGATTTTGGTTCGTCGCGCAACACCGCCGAAAGCATCGCCGCACTCGACTTACCCTCGAACGCGCGATGCCCGGAAAGCATTTCGTAGAACACAGATCCAAAAGAGAAGATGTCGCTGCGCGCGTCAAGTGGTTTGCCTTCGGCCTGCTCCGGCGACATGTAGGCGAACGTCCCAACGATCATCCCCGGGGTCGTGGCCAACGTGGCCATGGTGGCGTCGTTCCCGGCAGTCGGCGAATTCACGGCGAGCTTGGCCAATCCGAAATCGAGGACTTTGACCTGGCTGTTGGCGTCCACCATGATGTTCATGGGTTTCAAATCGCGATGGACGATCCCGGCGGCGTGCGCCCGCGCCAAAGCTTCGGCAACCTGAATTCCGTATTTTAGGGCGATGTCGGTGGCCAATCCGCATTCGGGGATGACTTTATCCAGCGTCTCCCCGGCGACGTACTCCATGACCATGAAGTCCACGCCATCCTGAGAGCCGACGTCATGCACCACGCAGATATTTGGGTGCTGCAAGCTGGAAATGGATTTCGCTTCCTGAGCGAAGCGGGCATGTAATTCGGGATTCGAAGAAAGGTGAGCGGGCAGAATTTTGATGGCCACAGTGCGCTGGAGGCGCGAATCGACGGCGCGATACACTTCGCCCATGCCGCCCGCGCCCAGCAGGCAGTCGATCTCATATGGCCCGAGCCTGGTGCCGGGATTCAATGTCATAGACTTCGGAAATTGGTGCTCGAAACTGAGTGCTTCAATGTCTGAAGCCGGATTGTAAACGATCCGTCAGTGCCAGCCCAGACCCTATTTAATGTCTTTCATCGACATCAATGAGCCGTAGTCGCGGCCGGAGGGTTCGACGGCGCGGGCCACCACGCCATCAAAGGCATCGCGAAATTCGGGAAACTTCGCGACTAGCGCTTTCATCACCGCAGTGTTGTCTTGAAAGACAGCTGCCGCGTTCGACACGTCGGCGGATTGATACTTCACGATCAAGTCGAGATCGTTGCCTTCCACCGAAGGAAAGATTTCGGTCAGCTTGAAGGTTTTGGTTCCGGCGACCAAAGACACGGGAGCATCCACCGGTATGTCGCTTGGCTTCACTGACTGTTCCTGGTCGTAGAGTTTGTCGGTTTTTTGCGTGCTCATGAAGGGTACAGTCGAAACCAGATCTCGCGCCTCAAGGTAATAAAGCCACGCGTTGTGGTTTTGACCTTTGGCTTTGTAGCCGTCGGCCTTCTTCTCAAACCAATCGGAGTCGTGTCCGCCGACACGAGTGTCTTTGAGGTAGAGGCCCGCGAGTTTCCAATCGGTTCCCACTTGCTGCAAAACGAATGTGATGGCTGAAGCATCGGTGTCAACAATTGCTACCGCATAATTTCCGGGAGCCAGCCCGGACAACACAAACTCCGCGCTGTTGGCGGTTTGCCCGTTTGAGCCGAATACTCCGCAGAGAAACTCACCGGAAGACTGCTGTCCACTTGCGGCGTCAGCCTTCAATAAAAATGGCGGCCGCGGATTAGCATGGGCCTGGGCAAGCTTCGACTGGCTGCGTTTCACCAGCGCATCGATGCTGCCGAAGTTTGCGGCGAGGCTGTCGACGGAATGCTGCTTCAAGCCGTCCGAATCGCCATGCGACATTAAGTCGAAATAACGCTGCGCGGTTGTCGTGAGCGCGGAACGGTTTGCGTCGCCCATGTCGTCCGCGGTGGAGCAAGTCTGGGCGGAGAGGTGTGATGAGAAAGCAAGAACAACGAGAGAGATCAGCAGGCGGTTCAGCTTATTTGCACTCATGCCGAGGTTATTTTAACGCGGAAAGGCCTGACATTGGCACATCGAAGTGAGGGCTGGAAGACTCTTCGGCACGGGGTGTTTCAGCCACCGTTCGCAAAGCCTCGTTGCGGCTTTCAGCCAACCGGTGAAACCAGCTCAGACCGGGTAATTTGCCTATGATCTCATCAATTCGCAGGGCGATTTCCGCACCTTCGGGGTCGCCTAGAATGAATGATAGGATCCAGTTCACTTCGCTGTCGGATTTTACCCCGCCGCCGACCGGCAGCCAGAAATGGCGAATGATGAAGCTCGTTAGTCGCTGCGCGTTTTGCGGTTGTAGCTGCACGCGGGCTTTGTTGTAGTAAAAGGCAAAGTGGCGGCGCTCGTCTTTCGCCAGGCGCTTAAGCAATTCCGCGAGCACTGGATTCTGCGTCCGCCGCGCCAGCACGCCGTAACCTTCCAGCGTAGAAAGCTCGGAGATGGCTCCGTAGGTCAGATAGGCCGCGTGGAAATGCGAGGAAAATTGGCAAAGGATGGATGCGCCCAGTTCCTTCATCCATTCCCACGTTGAAGTTGCTTTCTGCACTTCCTGCATTCGACTGGGTGAAACCGGGGCCCCGATGGCATCCAGAAAACGGCGCAACGTGTGTCCGTGAAAGAATTCTTCATACGCCCAGCAGCTCAAAAACGAAGTAGTTTCTGGGTCGCGGATGGCGCACGTGTTCAAGATGGCGCGAAGATAAACCACAGTGTGCGACTCGATATCGCACATGTAAGTCAGCGCATGGATTTCCTGTTCTGTGATCGGATAACTTGCAGCCTGACTCAGGTCGATATCGTCGATATCAACTTTCTTCGAGTTTCTGATGTATTTCTCGATGTCGAATTGAAAGGCTGGCCGCACCGGTTCGGACATAATTGCGTCTAAATCTCAGGACAAGTACGAAGCTCGGTGAGTTTTCGGATTGTAATTGCAGGATTCCGCCCGTAAGGGCAGGTTTAAGCTTTGGCGGCCAGGGCTTGGATCGGGGAAGCTTTGCTGGCAGTTAAATGTTTGCCATTCAACGCGGCCACACATTCCTTATCCAGCCGGGCGGGGCAATCCTTGTCCATCATTTCCATCACCACGTCATGTGACAGGCCGATGCGATAGGGGCGTTCTTCCCTCAAGGCCTGGTAGACGTCTGCCGCGGCGATGATGCGTGCCGTCAAAGGCATCTGTTGGGCGACCAATCCATCGGGATAGCCCTTTCCGTCTAGTCGCTCGTGATGCGCGCCGGCAATGAAGGCGAGGTGTTCGAAACCAGAGATAGTTCGCAAGATCAGCCGCGTATAGACCGGGTGCAAACGCATGATTTTCCACTCGGCATCGTCGAGCTTTCCGGGCTTCTCGAGGATGGCGTTGGATACGCTCAATTTTCCAATGTCGTGAAGGAGCGCGGCCCGGCGAATCGTGGTGATGGCCGAGCCCGCAAGTCCCAAGTGCTGAGCGATGTTGACCGAGGCCTCGGCCACGCCAACCGAATGACGGAATGTGTACGGCGATTTCGCGTCAATGACCTGCGCAAAAGCCTCACACAGGCTGTCTAGTCTTTCTGCCGAAGCCGGCACCGCGATTCCGGGTTCGGCGCGTAGGACTCGTTCGCGAACATTGTCGGCCTTCAGGCTTTCCCATAAAGTGGATTCGTTGCGCAAATTCTGTACAACCGCAACAAGTTCCGGATCGAACCAGGTCCCACTACGTTCGCTGGCAATTTTGATTGCGGCCCCCGCGCCGTCGCGCGCGGCATGAACCTCAAGAGTCTGACTGACATTTATGATTCGAGCCAAGAGCGGAATTTTCTGCTTCTCGCGGCCTTCGGGATAGCCGCCCCCATCCCAATGTTCATCGAGGCTGCGGATGGCTTCCGCGGAGGTTTCACTCAGGCCGATCTTTCTGGCGATATCCGCACCGCGTTCGCAACGCGCGCCGATCAGGGCCGCGTTGTTTTCTTTTTGGTGCAAGGCGACCTGTAGCATCCGCTTTAGGCGTTGTGTCAGAGGCGCCTTGGGCAAGACATTGCGCCAAAGATATTGCGCGCCTGATAGCGACAACTTGGTCCAGTCTTCCAGTTTGACTTCGCGCTTGGCGACAATTTCGTCTGCGCCAAGAAGCTGGCACAAACGCGCCGAATTCGAACTACAACCGGAGTCTTTCAATAAGAGCGCATAGTAGAGATCGGATTGCTCCGCGGCGGAAAGGCCGAGTTCTGCGCCGATCCGCATGCCGATCATACAACTGCGGATGGCGTGCCCCATGGGTTGCCCCTCGGTGAGATCAAGCGCCATCGACAGCGCGGAAATCACGTCGGAAAGCGGAATCGACACGTCAGATTCGTGAGGCATGGGGACTGCGAGATTGTCCGCCAAATCTGAGAAATTTCCCAGATTACTTTGGCCGGACACCGGTAACCCGACCGCGATTACCAATTTGTCGTATGGGGAAAATCCGGGTGGCGCGGTTAAGTCGTAACCCCACCATGAGCAGTGCCGAAAATCCGAAAGATCACAAAAGACAGCCGCCTCGGGAGAAGTCCGAGGATGAATCTAAACGGCGGGAAGGGAAGGAAACATTCATTGCCCAAACGCTCGCCTGGTTGGAGGAAAGCGACGCGACCAACCCGCCGCAAGAGGAAAATCATTAAAAACTCGGACACCACTCGGCGATGCGTTTACCGAGCTTCTGGTCTCATCATGGCCAGCCCTGGAGGGAGCATTTTGCCGCCGCACACAACCCCGTCAATCAACCTTAGCTAGACCTTGGGGCGAATCATCTCGAAGCGCCGGTCAGTCCGCGAATATTGATGGCCACCCATGCGTCCGATGAGATCGAGCGCGTTGCCATCGAGCTTTCCATCGCGTAAAGCTTTTTCATCGACGAAAGTGGAAACGACTTCTCCAATCACGAAACTGCCCGTGGGAACTGGTCCGCCAAAGTCGAGAATGCGCTCGACCCGGCACTCGAAACTGACCATGGACTCCGCGACTTGCGGCGGCTTTACAATCTGCGAAGCTCGCGTAGTAAGACCCGCTTGTTCGAATTCGTTCACCGACTCGGCGAAGTCGCCGCTGGTAACGTTCATAGCTTCTGCTACGTCGAAGGTGACCACGTTGACGACGAACTCGCCGGAATCACGCACATTCCGCAAAGTATCTTTCGAGACGCTACCGGCCGGCGTGCGCCTTGGGCCGGGCGCAAAGCCCAGCAGGGGAGGCTCAGCGGATACCACCGTGAAGAAAGAGAATGGAGCGAGGTTGGGTTGTCCGGATGCGCCGAGCGTCGAAACCCAGGCGATGGGACGAGGGCCGATCGCGCTGATTAGGATGTGGTAGAAGTCGGGACGGGAAAGCTTCCCTGGCAATACGTGCATAAGCCAGTTTAACTCGGCTAGATCATCCTTCTTGCGAGCGCGAGAGGGCCAAGGCGCGCATGTCCATCCAGTTTTGCAGTATCAATACCGCGGCCATTTGGTCCACCACCTGTCCGCGACGTTGGATCGACATGTCGGTTTCGCGCAGCACTCGGTGCGCCTGGGCGGTTGTCAGGCGTTCATCTTGAAGATGGACGGGCAGCTTAAAACGGCGGCGCAGGTCTTCAGCGAATAAATCCATTTTGCCGGACTGAATGCCCTCGGCGCCGCTCATTCGCAACGGATAGCCAACCACTATTTCCGTGACCGCGTAATCGCGCAGCACTTTTTCTAACTGGGCGAAATCGGTACGCTTATTCTGCCGCTGGATCGTGGCAAGCCCTTGAGCAGTGATTCCGAGCGGATCGGACACCGCGACGCCGATGCGGCGAGCGCCGACATCCAACCCCAAAACCCGGGGCTGAAGTGCGTTCACTTCTGGGGCGGCGTTCACGTGCAAATTATAGGCTGACTATTCTTCGAGGAGGTTCGGAAACGCTTAGGCTTCGAACTCCGAAGCGTCGGGGAACGTCAAACCGCACTTGGCGAGCGCGGTCGAGAGTGCGTCTTCGATTTCGCGTTCGTCGCAATTTCGAGCCATGGCCATTTCGCTGATTAGAAGATAGCGTGCGCGCTCGAGCATCTTTTTCTCGCGGAACGATAGCGACTTGGCGCGATGCAGGACAATCAGTCCCTTCAACACAACGGCAACATCAAACAGGGATCCCGTGCGCATCCGCTCTGAATTTTCTTTATAACGATCTTTCCAATCGGCAAGGCTCTCGTCTGGGATGCCGCCCAGAAATTCCACAATCTTCTGGATGTCGGTATTCTTGACCACCCGGCGCATACCTACTGCGGCGACGTTGTGAAACGGCACCATCACCTTGAGGCTGCTGGCCTTGATAGTAAGAAGGTAAAATTTCTGAACGTTTTCCCCAATTGTCCGGCTGCTGATTTGTTCAATAATGCCGACACCGTGGTTGGGATAAACCACTTTGTCGCCGATGTTGAAATCGCTATTTTGGCTCAACATAGAAGGGTCACGCGGGGCTGGAAAAGGTGTTCTAAACTGTGGTAAGCCTATCCCAATTAGGGACGGAAGGCAATCAGGGAAAGGCTTTAGGCTCACGGTCTCCGAGCGCAAAACGCTGGTGTTCAGTCCCATTCGCGATATTCCCGCGCGCCTTCGATGCCTCGTACCTCGCGTAGAATGGGATTTTGCGAAATGACGCAACTCTTTGCACATGTCTGCCTTACCAGAGCTGGGGTTATAATCGGCAAAACGTAATGACTGAACTGATCAAACGCAAGCTTCAGGATGAAATCGATCAGCTCGAGCATGAGCTGGTGCACGAGCTTCCAAAAGAGATCAAAAAAGCTGCAGCCCTTGGCGATCTCAGCGAAAACGCCGAGTATCACATGGCAAAGCAGCGGCAGGAATTCGTGAAGGCGCGTTTGCGTCAACTTGGCAGGCGCATTGCCGATCTGTCAATGGTGAACATGAACAACATCCCCAAAGATCGAGTGGGGCTGGGTTCAACCGTGAAGGTGCACGACAATACGAAGAACGAAGAAGTGAAGTACAAACTTGTGACCAGCGAAGAATCGGATGTGGCCGCAGGCAAGATATCGACCACGTCGCCCATCGGGCGGGCGCTTCTCAATAAAAAGGTCGGAGACACTGCGACGTTCGTTACACCCAACGGCGCGCGAGAGATGGAAGTCTTGACGCTTTCCACAATTCACGATGAGGCCGAAACCGCTTGAGTCGCAGCGCTACCCACTCTTTAAGCGACACGAGGACGCAAGCGAAGACCCAGGCTAAAACGTGGACTCGCGCTTTCGGTCGCGCTTGTGGATTTCTACTTGACCGCATCGTCCGCTGGCTGGCACTCTCGCGCATTAATCCTAACGTCCTCACGTTCATGGGACTTGTCGTGAACACCTGCGCTGCCATCCTGTTTGGAAAAGCCAACGCAGCAAATCAGCCGCGCATGTTCTTCTACGCCGGATTAGTGATTATCGGGTCGGGATTTTTCGATCTCGTAGACGGCGAAGTGGCTCGCGCCACCAATCGCGTTACCCGCTTCGGAGCGTTCTTCGATTCGGTCGTCGACCGCTACAGCGACGCCTCGCAGTTCCTGGGACTGCTCGTGTTTTATTCCCGGGGCGACCGCTTCTTCTATGTAGTGCTCGCGGCCTTCGTGATGATCAGCGCCATCATGGTCAGCTATACCCGCGCCCGCGCAGAGTCTCTCATCGGTTCATGCCGCGTGGGATTCATGGAACGACCCGAACGTCTCGTGCTGGTCATCATCGGCGCACTGTTCAACCGCATGGCTCCGGTGCTCTGGATCATCGCCATTCTCTCGACCATCACCGTAATCCACCGCATGCGCTACACCTGGACCCGCACGCAGGATGCGCCCCCGTTGGCTAAGGCGGGGCAGGCCGCTTAGGCCTTGACATCACCGCTGCTGGCAGAGTTAGGCCAGTTTGTCTCCCGGTTCAACTCCAAGCAATTTGCGGATTTCGTGCGGAATTGTAATCCGGCCACCGCTGGTGAGTTTAGCTTCCTTTTTTAGAGTCGGCATCGCCAGTTTTTCTTCTTCTATCTTATCGACCTCTTCATCGCCCCTCGTGATTCGCCTGCTAGACTATTCCGTTACCAGTCCATCCGAGAGGAATTTCTTTGCCTTCTAACCCAGTTCTGGTGGTTCATGGCGGCGCGTGGGCCATGCCGGACGACGTGATCGACGCGCACATCAACGGCGTACGGAAAGCCCTCGCAGCGGGTTGGCGCGTGCTTGAAGCCGGTGGCGGGGCGCTGGACGCGGTTGAAGAAGCGGTCGTCATCATGGAAGACGACGAGACCTTCGACGCGGGACGCGGGAGCTTTCTCAATCGCGAAGGCAAAGTCCAGCTTGACGCTCTCATCATGGACGGAGCAACCCTGCGCGCTGGCGGCGTCGGTTGCGTCGAGCGCATCGCCAATCCGGTGCGGGCGGCGCGGAAGATTCTGAGCGAAAGCCCGCACGTTTATTTTGTCGCCGAAGGCGCGGAGCGGTTCGCCGCCGAACATGGCATCAAGCTTTGTGACAACAAACAGCTCGTGATCCCGCGCGAAGTCGAACGGTTGCGCGCTTACCAAGCGTTGGGCGCGCAAAGCGGCAACGACCTTTTCGCTCCAGAGATTTCGCACGACACCGTGGGCGCGGTGGCGCTAGATGGGGACGGCAACATTGCCGCCGCCACTTCTACCGGAGGTACGCTCGACAAAGCTCCCGGCCGCCTCGGGGATTCTTCGCTGATCGGTTGCGGCTGCTACGCCGACAATCAATCCGCTGCCGCTTCGACCACCGGATGGGGCGAGCCCATCATGAAGCTGGTACTCGCGAAGTGGGCCGCTGATCGTGTGGCGTCCGGCAACCTACCCGAATGGGTGGCCGCTGAAGCGATCAACTACCTGAAAGACCGCGTCAACGGGCATGGCGGAATGATCCTGCTCGATACCCAGGGACGCATCGGCATCGCCCACAACACTCCGCGCATGGCTTGGGCGTTGCGCACAGTTGGCGATGAAACCTTCAGTTTCGACCGCAACCACTAAGGTTTTCATCGCAGTTTTTTCTGCTTCACCACACTTTTTCTTTTAACTGATCTCTTCTTCGGCGCCTTCGCCACAACGAGATCGTACGACTGCGCGATCAACTCGCGCAGTTCACTGGACATCACAGCATCCAGACGATCGAGCATCACCCACTTGTAGCGTCCAACATATGGAGCGGGCAGGATGTCTTCCCGTTCGATAAGTTCCGCAAAAGATTCTGGTGTGCTCTTCAGGCAGACGCGAGGATCGTCCAGCCCCATCATGGCGAAAATCTTGCCGCGAACCTTGAAGCAGAGATTGTCCTCCCACTGCAGCTTTTCCGTGGCCTGCGGGAACGAAAGGCAATATTCGCGGATGGAATCGACATTCATGTAAACCGAGTATCCGGCCAAAAGCGGCTGATTTTCAAGCGATGCGCGTCTATCCCCATGATTCTGCGGCGCAACATCTGGCTTGAGCAAGGGTTTACATCATCGCTGCATTTTAAGTAACCGGATGGAGCCAGTTTCGGAAGGGTGGACATGAGAATTTCTCGAGTTACGAGCGCGATGGTACTGGGCTTGCTGATGCTTGCCATTCCGGCTGCGTCGTTTGCAGGAGTATTCGTCAACATCAGCATTGGACCTCCGGCGCTGCCGGTTTATGAACAGCCCCCTTGCCCAAGCGCTGGTTTTATCTGGACGCCAGGCTACTGGGCTTACGGCCCTGACGGTTACTTCTGGGTTCCCGGCACGTGGGTCGCCGCGCCGCAACCCGGCCTGCTGTGGACACCCGGATACTGGGCCTTCGACACAGGCGGCTTCTTCCTGTTTCATGCCGGATATTGGGGTCCGCACGTGGGCTTCTACGGCGGCATCAACTACGGCTTTGGTTACACCGGCGTCGGCTACCAGGGCGGATATTGGCGCGGCGGCGAATTTAATTACAACCGTACCGTGAACAACGTCAACGTGACGAACATTCACAACGTCTACAACACGACCGTGATCAACAACAACACGACGGTAAACCGCGTGAGCTATAACGGCGGCACCGGCGGATTGACCGCGCGTCCTACATCGCAGGATCTAGTTGCCCAGCGCGAACAGCATGTGCAACCGACGGCTTTGCAGACGCAGCATCAGCAAACCGCGCAATCGAACCGGCAGTTGCTGGCTTCCGTCAATCATGGCAGCCCGGCAATCGCCGCGACCGCGCGGCCCGCGGAATTTAATCGCGGAGTGGTAGCGGCACGGCAGGCGGGAGCGCCATATAAACCTGCGGCAAACCGAGCTGAAAACACCCAGTCCGCAAACCGACCCATGAACTCTCCGCAGGCGAATGGCGGAGTTCCGCGTCCCGGCGCGAACGGCGCACGCCCGGAAGGCTCGACGCGTCCCGCGTCCGCGCAGCAGAATGGAGCTCGGCCAAACGTGCCGCGTCCGTCAAGCTCAAACGGAAACGCAAACGGAAATGTGAACTCGCGTCCGGCAACTCCGGAAGGCAATGGGATGCATGCCCAGAATGTTCCTCGGCCTCCGGCCGGATCGCAGACGCGATCCGAGAACAATGGAGCGAGCGCCCGTCCCAACAACGCCCCGCAGCAAAATTCGCAGCCGGAGCGCGGCAACACGCCGAACTATCAGCGCCCTAACACCCAGCAGACGCAGCATCAGTCGATGCCGCGCCCTCCGGCGGGAACGCAGCCGCCTCCGGAAGCCCACGGCAATCCGAACGGTTCACGTTCAGGCGGCGGACAGAATAATCATCAGCAAAACGCGCCTCGTGAAAGCGCGCCGCATCCGGCAGAGCGTCAACCAGAGCACTCCCGTTAAAATTTCCTCCAAGGGGCCGGCCCGCAGCACAATGCCGCGGGCCGATTTTTTATTGGAACAGGATGAGCCTTGTGCTAGGCATCGCATCCCGCTCAATTGTTCAAGCCAGTACCCTGCAAAGCCAGAGTTGCCGCGGCCCCCGCGCTGTTCATCACAGTTAATGTCGCCTTGTACGTAAAGACATCCGGCGGCGTAAACGTGATCTGGAATGTGCAGGACTGCTGGACGCCCAAAGTTGCCGGGCAATTGTTCGTTTCCGTGAAAACTCCGTTGGCCGGCGCGATGGAGATTCCCGTGATATTCACTGTCACTCCGCCGTCGTTGGTCAAAGTCGCCGGTAGAACGACTTGTGAACCAACCACCACGCTGCCGAGATTCAGCGCCGACGGCGTGAATCCTAGAGCCAACGCTTCTCCCGTCCCGGTGAGGCTGATCGTTTGCACTGGACTTCCCGGGCAATTGTCCTTCAAGGCGACCGCTCCTTTGCGCGTTCCTGCGACGGTGGGCGAAAAGGTGACCGTGATGGTGCAACTCTGTCCGGCTGTCATGGTGGCCGGGCAGCTATTCGTCTGCGAATAGTCGCCGCTGCTGGCGATTGAGCTAAAGGCCACTGAGTGACTGCTCACATTGGTAACGGTGACCGTCTGCGGAGTGCTGCTCAGCCCGATCTGTAGCAGGCCAAAGTTCAGGCTGGTGGCCGAAAATGTCAGAGTCAAAGGAGTGTAGACCGTGGCAGTGTTGACTACAGTGCAGCAGACGCTTGTAGTAGCGCTGCCGCCATCCTCCAGCGCGCGGCCGGACGCCAACAGCGTCATTTCATGGTAGGCGAGTGACTGGCTCAGGCTTGCGGTCGCCGCAAACAGGCCGGTCGATTCGGTGAAGAGGTCGACCTTGTTGGTGGGAATGTAGCTCGTGCAGTCTTTGCCGCAACTGATCGACTGCCCAATTCCGCCCGCGACCAATACCGTGCCGTCCGGCAGCAACGAGGCTGCATGAGCGTACCGCCCTATCGTCATGCTCCCGGTCAATGCCCAGGTATTGGTGGAAGGAGTGTAAATTTCCGCCGAAGTTATTGGGAACCTGCCGTTGGCGCCGCCGGCGACCAGTACCTTGCCATCGGCGAGAATTGTAGAAGTGTGCTGGTAGCGGCCCGTGTTCAGGCTGGCGGCATTGCTCCAGGTACCTTTTGAGGGATTGTAGAGTTCGCAGGATGTCAGCGGCCCCATCCCCCCGATCGCCAAAACCATTCCGGTTCTCAGGATCAGGGCGGTTTGGTAGGATCGGGCAGTATTGAGACTGCCTGTCGTTGACCAAGTGTTGGAGGACGGATCGTACAATTCGCTGACTGCCGTGATGGCTGTACAACTGGCCGCCGTGCATCCGCCCGTCACCAGAACTTTGCCCGTCGTCAGCAGCGTCGCCGTGTGCCCATAGCGGGCGAGAGATAAGGATCCAGCCGGGCTCCATGATCCGCTGGCCGGGTCAAACAACTCAGCGCTACCCAACACCACGCCGCTGATACCAAGTCCGCCAGAAACCAAGACTTTGCCGTTTGCAAGAGTAACCGCGGCGAAGGATTGCCTCGCCTCGGCCATGCTGCCCGTGGACGCCCAGGTGGCTGAGCTCGAGGTGAAGACTTCCGCGGAGGCCAATACGTTGCCGCTAGCATCGATCCCTCCGGCGGTGAGGACCTTTCCGCTGGCGATGCGCGCCTGCGAATGAAACTCCCGCGCCGATTGCATCGACCCAGCTTTGGCCCATTGGCCCTGGATCTGCGCAGTGGCAGCCTGAATTGTAACCAGTGCAATCAGCAATGCGAATGCCGGACGTGAAGGTCTCGTCATGATAAATCCTCTCTCAACTTGATTGCGGAACTTGAGCGGCGAAGTGCTCGTCGGGGATCGAAACGTTGCGCGAGTATACCCCCCAGGTGCCGAACGCGCAACGGTAAACGTCCACGAACATCCGGAATGGTCGTGAATGTGTAAGATTTTGCGCAGGACCGGAGGCGACACTCTTACGCCGTTTTTGGAGACATGACAATAGCCTCCGGCTGAAGTATTCCAACTCAATCGAAGACGCGGTAAACGACCTTGGTAAGCCGGAAGAGATCGGCAAGACATTCGTGGATTTCCACAGATATCTCTATCAACCCGGAAGCTAGGGCTACACCTGTTGCATCTTGGCTTCGCTGAGGGTCACGTCGACCTGCATTTTGGTTTTGCCACGGTAAATGGTTACGTGGACCGTGTCGCCGGAGTGGTGATTGTTCATCACGTGGCTGAGGTCCTGCTCGGTTTGGACGTCCTGCCCATCGATGGAAACGATGAGGTCGCCGCCCACCATGATGGGCGTGTTGCCCAGATAAGCGCGTTCTGTGCCGGCGTGCAGTCCGGCGCGATCGGCGCCGCTGCCCGGCGTGACCTGAACGACCAGTAATCCTGAATCGGCGGCCAGGCCCATCTGGTCGGCCAGCTCGGGGCTGATGGGAATCGTGCGCACGCCGAGAATCGGGCGGCGCACGCGGCCCAAAGTAAGAAGGTCGTTTAGCACGGCTTTCGCGGTGTTGATGGGAATGGCGAAGCCGATGCCCGCGCTCTGGCCCACGCTCGAGGCGATCATTGTGTTAATGCCGATTACTTCACCGTGCCAGTTCAGCAGCGGCCCGCCGGAGTTGCCGGGATTGATCGCGGCATCTGTCTGAATGGCTTCGTCAATAGTCATTCCGTCTGGCTCTTGCACGGAGCGAATGGAGCTGACAATGCCGCGCGTGAGCGTTCCGGAGAGTCCAAACGGATTGCCGATGGCGTAAACTTTTTGGCCGACTTGCAAATTTTTCGAATCGCCCAGTGTCATCGCGACGAGGTCCGGCGCTTTAATCTGCAAAACGGCAAGATCGTGCGGGCGGTCGACGCCCACGAGGTTGGCGCGATATTTCTTCTTGTTCGCAAGCGTGACTTCAATCTGGCGCGCTTCGGCGATGACGTGGTAGTTGGTCAGGATATGGCCGTCTTTATCGATGATGAATCCGGAGCCGGCGCCGTCCTGGGGAACGAGTCCGTAGAAGAAGTTGAATTCGACCGCGTGCGACGTGATGTTGACGACCGAGTCGATGTTCTTGTGGTAGACGCTGATGTTGTTCTGCTCTTCTGCGTCGAGCGGATTACTGCCAGACGAAGCTTCGCTGATTTCTACTTGCGTGGGATGACTGAAGATGGAGTCCTTCGACGATGCGAGATGCCTGGAGCGGTGCGTGGTGAAAAAGAAAAAGGCTCCGGCAAAAACGATTGAGAGAAAAATAATGCGAATGAGTTTCATCATGTTTCTGACCAGTCTGGGACTAAATAAATGAGGCTGCGCTTACTTTTGTGCCTCACTTAATTTTACAAAAATCTCACTCACTTGTTGCTGTGTCTCTTCCAGCGGGCCGGAGTTGTCGATTACATAATCGGCAACCTTGATTTTTTCCTCATCCGGCAATTGTGCGGCCATCCGCCGGGATACTTCTTTGAGCGCCGCGGCTTCGTCCATGCCTGTGCGCTTCATCCAGCGTTGGATGCGCTGTTCGGGCTTGCAGGTCACAACAATCAGCCGATCAAAATGCGGCTTCATGCCGGCCTCGAGGATAAGCGCGGCCTCCACAACCGCTATGGCTTGGGGATTTTCGCGGCCGATCTGGTCCATCCACGCCTCCTGCTTTGCAATCACCGGGGGGTGAACGATGGCATTCAACTCTGCGATGCGGCCGCTGAACGCGGCTTCCGCGAGGCGCCCACGGTTCACGGTCGAGTCGGGATTGAGGATAGCGTTGCCAAACCTTTCCACGACTTCGTCGTAGACGGGCTCGCCCGGCCGCATTAACTCATGGGAGATCTTATCGGCCTGGATAACATGAGCGCCCAGGGCGGCGATCATTTCTCCGACAACGGATTTTCCCGCGGCGATGCCGCCGGTGAGACCGACTCTTAGCATCTCAGGAGGCTTGGAAGATTCACATTCCACGCTGCAATTTCGCTGCCCTTAGAGTGTTGGACATGAGCATGGCAATCGTTAGTGGGCCGACACCGCCGGGTACGGGCGTCAACGCTCCCGCGACATTGGCGACATCTGGATGTACATCTCCGGCAAGCGTCGAGCCTTTCTTCGCAAACGTCTCTTCACGTTTTGCGTTGCCGGCAAAGAGCCGCTGAAATTCCGCTCGGTCCGTTACCTGGTTCATGCCAACATCAATCACGGTCGCGCCAGGCTTTACGAAATCGCGAGTGATCAAGCCCGCGCGTCCGATGGCGGCAACCAAAATGTCGGCGCGGCGGCAGATGCCGGCGAGATCGTGCGTCTTTGAGTGACAAACAGTAACTGTCGCATTCGCATTCAGCAGCAGCATGGCGGCGGGTTTGCCCACAATGTCGCTACGACCCACAACGGCGGCTTCGCGACCGGCCACCGGAATCTTGCTGCGGCTGAGAATTTCCATCACACCGGCCGGAGTGCAAGGCACCAGTCCCGGACGCTGCGTCGAAAGATATCCTACGTTCATAGGATGGAAGCCGTCGACATCTTTCGCGGGATCGACCGCGAGCAAAACTTTCTTGGCATTCACGTGATCGGGCAGCGGGAGTTGTACCAGAATTCCGTGGATGTCGTCGCGGACATTGAGTCCGTGGACCATTTCGAGAAGTTCCTCGGTTGAGACCGAATCTGGGGGAGTGTGCTGCTCGCTGTAAATTCCAACTTCTTCGCAGGCTTTCACCTTGCCGCGAACGTAGACTTCCGACGCCGGGTTGTGTCCGACGAGAACTACAGCCAGACCCGGGCGCAAGTTGGCGGCGGCAAGAGTCCTGATTTCGGCCGCAACTTCAGCCCGAATCTCCGCAGCCAGTTTTACTCCATCAAGAATCGTCGCAGGCATGTTGAAATATTCTAGCTTGTAACAGAGCGGGACGCGCCCTGAGCCAACTCATTCACTGAAGTGTTAAACGTAGGGATCCTTCGACTCATTTCGCTCTGAATGACGGCCGTGGAATCTAAGGTCTGGCTTCGTACACGATGTTGAACGGAGTTTCGGTCGCCCTGCGGAAGCGCGTGAAACCAGCCTTCGTTACCACTTCTTTGATTCGCGCCTCGCCAGCTTGGGCACCGAGGCACAGTCCCACTTCCTGCGACCGCGAGCACGGCGTACACAATAGAGTCGAAAACGAGTAGTAGACCCTTCCTACCGGATTCAGATTGTCTTTGAGTTCATCCTTGGCGAACGGCTCCACGATCATCCACGTGCCGTTTTTGGCGAGAGCCTGGCGCACATGAGCCGACGCGCCTATGGGATCGCCCATGTCGTGCAGGCAATCGAACACAGCGACGAAGTCGTAGTCTTTGCCCGTAAATTCTTTTGCAGCCGCCACTTCGAACTTCACGCGATCGGCGAGCCCTTCACGCTTGGCAGCCTCGCGAGCAGCTTCGATCGATTTGTCGTGATAGTCGAATCCAATGAATTGCGATTTTGGGAATGCTTTCGCCATGAGCAACGTTGACGCTCCCTTGCCGCAACCCACATCGGCTCCTTTGCCTCCTGACTCGAGCTTTGCCTTTACATCTTGCAATGCGGGAATCCACGTTGAAACCAGGTTCGCGGCGTAACCCGGACGGAAGAATTTCTCGCATCCATGGAAGACACCGTCAACGTGCTCGTGCCAACCCATTCCGGCGCCGCTGCGAAACGACTCTGCGATTCGCGGGACCGAATTCAGCGCGCCCAGTGCCAACTCAAATGCTCCTGGCAAGTAAGCCGGACTGTCTGGATTCGCGAGGGTAAACGCCTGCTCCGCAGTGAGGCTGAACTTGTTAGTTTTCTCGTCATACGTGACATAGCCTCCCGCAGCTTGCGATGAAAGCCACTCGCGCAGGTAACGCTCGTCCGTTTTCGTCTTCGCGGCAAGTTCCGCCGAGGTCATGGGGCCGCTCGCCAATGCGGCGTATAGGCCCAGTTTTTCGCCGATCACGACCATGCCCGCGTGCACGGTCGCGCCGAGATCGGTCACAAATTGACCGACGAATGCATTCAATTTATCCATGTCTAAAGCCGGAGGCTGTGAGCTGCTCATAGTCCAAGACCGCTTTCTCTGGAAACGTTAAGTTGCCGGGAAACATTGTAGTCCTGTCGGCTCCTAGGGATACGAGCGTTAAGCCGCCTGCACTGGAAATTCGGCCGATCCGACCTTGCTGACGTTGGCCTCGGCGAAGGCTTGCGCCCGTTCGAGCGCAGACTGCAATTCCTGCCGCCAGCTTTCCATTGCCGGGTCGTCGGCATCCGGCGGAACGATGATGTTTCTGCTCACGCGCATGAGCGCCTTTGAGAACGGCTTGGGAATCATCAACCGGTCCCATGTGTTCAGCACCCAGGGCCGGTCGAGCGCGACGTGAAAGCCAGCCATGGGCGCGCCAGTCAGGCGGCCTAACATCACGGGGCCGGGCTTAACAACTTGCCGCGGGCCGCGCGGACCGTCAATCGTGAACGCCGCCGACCATCCCTGCTGGATCTCGTGTTTCAATCCCAGCAGGGCGCGCACCGCTCCTTTGCTGCTCGAGCCGCGGACCTTCACGTAGCCAAATTTGCGAATGATGCGACCGGTGTATTCGCCATCGAAACTGTCGCTGCTCATCACGCGCCCACCGCGGTCGCGCCAGAGATAAATGGCGGGAATCATGCAGGAATGCCAGAAGGAATAAATGACAGGGCGAACCGCCCGATCACCCGCGGATCCGTCTTCCCACGAAATCGAGTAGCGAATAGTTGAGGCAAGAATTCGGATGGCAATGTATCCGGCCCATGTAATGCACCACAGTTGGACGCGCTCCCAGCGAGTGAATGTACGCCAGGGCTTGTCGGGGAGAGTCACCGGGGTATTGTAGCGTTCCGCGTCTGGTCGCTCCCCATGCAACGAGCATTGCGCAGTCAGGGATCCTTCGACTGCAATAATTCATTCGTGCTGCGAATGAATTATTTCCGCTCTGGATGACAGGATCAGAGAGTGTGCAGATAGGCGATCAAGTCGGCGACCTGCTGCGCGGAAAGCACCTGACCGAAGCCCGGCATCTTTTCCCGGCCATAGCGGACGATGTCCGTCATGCGGTCGTCATTGGCGGGCATGCCGCTGGCGGGGAAGAATGGTTTTTTGAAAATATTCTTTAATCCCGGGCCTTTTTTCCCCTTCGTTGAGTAAGGCTCGTGGCAGCGGGCGCAGTAATCGTCATAGACTTTCCGTCCAGCAGCCTGCTGCGGATTCAATCCAAGTTGGGCGTCGGTTTTGCGGAGTTCGGCGTCACATCCGGTGAGGACGGCGACGGCCAGCAGGGCAGCTAAACCAAACACGAATTGAGCACGTTCCATCGAGGTCCCGAGTCGCCGTACAATCATTCTAGAGCAAACGCAATGGCAATCGGCATAAAACGAATTTACGATGAACCCCGCAAGGCAGATGGTACCCGGGTGCTCGTCGATCGGCTTTGGCCGCGTGGCGTCAGCAAAGACCGAGCGGCATTGGACGCCTGGCTGCGAGCGCTCGCGCCATCCGATGATTTGAGCCAATGGTTCCATTCCAAGCCCACGGGATGGCCGCAATTTCGTAAGAAGTATTTAAAAGAGCTGGCGCATCCGGAGGCGGTGTCGGCGTTGAACGAGCTTTACAAGCTTGCGGAAAAACGTAAGCAACTGACTTTGCTGTTTTCTGCGAGAGATGAAGAACGCAATAATGCCGTTGTGCTGAAAGATCTTTTGGAAGGCATGAAAAAGCCACCGACCGGCACCGGGCCGGGAGCCGCGAAGGCGGCGAGGGTCAGCAAAGTGCAGGCGATGCCGAAACGCTAGCGGGCCAGTCTACGAGGATTTCGAATGCGCCAGGTCGGCCAGCGTTCCTTGCGTTGCGCTCAGATAATCGGCTGGCCGTATGAGGAATTGCAAGCCACGCAGTCCAGCCGAGACTGAGACATCATCGAACAGTTCGATGGTTTCGTCCACAAATACTGGAAAATCTTTTTTCGCTGCCAGCGCGGTCACTCCGCCGCGGATGTAGCCGGTGAGCGCTTGCAGCTCTTTCACCGGAACCAGCTGAATCTTGCGGTCGCCTGAAGCTGACGCCAGCGCTTTCAAATCTAGTTCGGCGTTTCCGGGAATAACGGCGAAACACAATCCGTTTCGATCTCCCCGCGCCAGTAGAGTCTTGAAAACTTGCTCCGGCGGAAGGCCGATTTTGGCAGCAACGGTTTCCGCTGCCAAGTCTTCCGGGTCGACTTCGTACTCCAACAAGCGGTAGGAAAGTTTTAGCTCGTCCAAAAACCGGGCGGCATTTGTTTTGTGCGGCATCGTCAACGATTATCACTGAGAAAGGCGCGACCCAATTGTAGAAAGGCGCAACGGCACATTGCGCGTCCGGGTGGGCAAGTTATACTCTCGACCTTATGAAGCATTTACTTAACTGGGTGCTAAGCGCGCTCGCGGTCTGGCTGGTGGCGCGGCTGGTGCCGGGCTTTCATGTAAGCGGATTGCTGGCCGCAATGATCGCGGCGCTGGTGATCGGTTTCATTAACGCGACGCTGGGATTGTTCCTGAAGATAGTTACGTTCCCGCTCACCCTGGTGACGCTGGGAATTTTTTGGCTCGTGATCAATGCCGTGATGATTGAACTGGCGTCGGCCATTGTTCCCGGCTTTCATGTGGATTCGTTCGCCGCTGCCTTCTGGGGAGCGATCGTGCTCAGCATCGTCAATATGCTATTTCGCTGGCTGGCAGGTGCCAGCAGTGACCGAGAGCTTCGGCGCGGATGAAACTTAGGTCGTCTTCTTTTTCTTTGGCTTCAGCGCCTGCCAGTTTTCTTCGCTGAGAAGCCTTCCCAGATCGCTGAACTCTCCTGCCCCTTGGAGCCACTCCCCGCCGTCCATCGTAATGACTTCGCCGTTGATGTATCCCGAGTAATCGCTCACCAGAAAAGCGGCTAGATTGGCAAGCTCGGTAGTCGTGCCAAAACGCCCGAGCGGATTTTTCTTGAGCGCGACTTTTTCCAACTCTGGCAATGGAAGCACGCGGGAAAACGCGCCTTCGGTAGGCACGGGCCCGGGCGCGATCACGTTCATGCGAACTCCCCGATTTCCCCACTCGACCGCTAGGCTGCGAGTAAGCGCCACTACGCCAGCCTTGGCAGTTGCCGACGGCGTCACGTAGGCAGATCCTGTATGCCAGTAGGTTGCGGCTATGTTCAGCACAACTTTCTTCTGCTGCGGATTCTCATTCTTCAGCCAGCGGCGTCCGCAGGCCAGCGTCACGTTGATGGTGCCATTCAATACGATTCCAAGAACCGCATCGAAAGCTCCCGGCGAAAGTTCCTCGGTACGTGCGAGAAAATTTCCGGCTGCGTTGTTGACGACGATATCGAGGGGGGCCGTTTCCCAAATAGCCGAAATCATGGCCTCGACCCTCGCGAGGTCACGAACGTCGCAAGTGTGACTGTGAATGCGCCCGTGAAACTTTGCGGAAAAGTCGGCGACAGTCGCTGCCAGAACATCTTCGCGGCGGCCGCAGATGTGGACTGTCGCGCCCAGCTCAAGAAATCGTCCGGCCATCGCTTTGCCCAAACCGGTCCCTCCGCCAGTGATGAGGATGCACTTCTCGCGAAGCAGGCTGGGTTCAAACATGAATTGGATTTTACTGGGTGGGTGTCGGCTTTTGCTTGTGAAGCTTGCGGCGAATGTCGGGCCAGAATTCTTTGATCACGATCGTCAGCGCGTCATACCCAACTTGACTTCCCCAAACGCTGGCAGTGTTCGACAAGGTGCGATCTTCGCTGGGATGGTAACTGTAGGTCGAAATCGCAGCCGAGGCCGCGCTCCCGAACACCTCGGAGAAGTTAAATTCCGACCGTCCGGAGTCGCCACGCGTCACAACAATGCGAGTGACTGCGTATTTGGTCCGCGTCCAAAAGCCACCTTTGCCGGATTGGAAGAACCTGGGATCCTGATGCAACAGCGACGGCAGAATGGCCCCGGTCATAAAATTTTCGATGGTGCCGTCGGCGAAGGCCGAGCCATACCGCTTCGCGTAGCCTTCGACGCCCTGGTCGTAGCCGGGTTCACTATCTTCAGCCTGGCTGATGCCGGAAAGGAATCCATACCATGCAAACTGGATGGGATCGAACGCTCCGCGGGCCACTACTTGAAATTTTTCCTTGGCCGTGAGGGGTGGAACTTTGTCGCCGCTCTCCAGGGTCAGAAAATTGGGCAAGGCGTAAAACAATCGATCTTTTGACGTGCTTTGTGTCTCGGGAGAAGGCAATCGATTGGCTTCCGACGTAGTTTGCGCTTTCTTGGCGGATGGGTCGCCCGGCAAACTTTGTGGCGCGGATGTCGTCGGAGCCGGCGTGGTCTGCCCGAAAGCGGCTAGCGCGATCAACTGCGCGAGCACGCTAACCATGATGACGGTCTTGGCTTTCAGCAATGGCTGGATCCAGTTTTCATGTCGGATGGGCGGTGAGTCGATTCTATCAATCCGTAGCGGATTGCGCTTTATTTTACTTTACTTTACAAGCACATCCCGCCATCGAGACAAACTACGGAATCGTGAGTTCCGGGTAGCTTCGCCTTGCCAGCAAATCTTGCGGCAGCTCTCGAGGCTGTTCGCGAGGGTCATACACGGTTTCGGCATAGTGCGAGGGATTGAATCGTCCCGAGGCCAGGTAAGCCAGACCCATGCCACCAGCAATCCAAGGGTGAAGGCAGACTAGAGGGAGCGCGTACTTTTTCGTTTTCACCAGCGATTCCAAGACTCCGCGCGTGGACGAACTGCGCCCCAAGCGCCCTGGCACTTGCGGAATCACAAATGCCGAAAATTGCAAGTCTTCATGATGCTTGCTGTACCGAACCAGCAACTTCGCAATTTCTTTCGGCGTTGTGAATCCTGAGTCGGCAATCAGGTTTCGGTGTAGGGCATGCGGATAATAAGCGTTGAAAAGCTCGCGCGCAAAATCGGAACAGTTGCTGAACAGCAAATTAAAGTGTGCCGTGTTGCGGCGATCGTTTAAATACGCGATCATTGCTTCGTCTTGCTCCGCCGAAGTTTCGAGCTCGAAGCCGTAAATCTTTCGGTCGTAGGAAGCGCCTATCAGCTGCGTCCACTCGCCTTTGGGCGTGCCTCCAGAGACGGTATCAGGAGCCAAGCTAGTTAGATATGATCTGCGGTACTGATCTCGTAGCGACTCGACAGTTTCCTTTGTGGGGTTCGACGGAACTTCGTCGGCTTCATCGACCGCGTATAGATACGGCAACAGCGGCATCGCGATCCAGTCGTAGCCGGCAATCTTGTGGTACCGGCTTATTACCGCTCCCATTTCACCCGGCGCGCAGCGACGCACTCGCGTTGGGCCGTCGGCACATATCCGCGAAAGGTAGATAGCCGCATGTCCCGTGGGATTCATGCTTCCAAAGAGCCCGAACGGCTCTTCCATTAATAGCGTGGCTTGCGCCTGCGAACTTTTCGCAAACAAAGCAAGACCGATCGCCATCAAAACCAATGTTCTGGAAATTCTCACGGTTGTATTTTAGATACGGCGCATGAGGCACGAGTTGGACTCAGGTAACTTGCTTTGGTTACTCAAGTTCAAACACCAACGGGTTATTGAAGTTGCGGGTGAAATTAGCGGCGAAAAGGGACGTGTCCGTGAGCGGGTATCAGCGATCCAACAGTCAGCAGGGCGAAGATGAGAACGGCGAGTTCCATATTGATTTCTGCCGGGTGCTAGAAAATTTTAAAGGCGTCCAGACTCATCGAGTCCGGACGCCTGAACAGCCCTCCCCCGAAGTCTGCTCACAAGTAGATTAAGACAACCCGGGGTCACTGTGAATGGCACCGACGTGCCAAGGTATACCACTTAGGTGCTATACGTTACCGAATCTTTACGTACACGCCCGCCCCTAAAGCAATGACGGTCAAGATCAACATTCCGGCGTAGCCAGACTCTGGCACATTGACTGGCGGAGTCTTCGGCGGCGTCGGCGATTTCGGCGGCTGACCTGTGGTGCCGCAGCAGGGGCTTCCCCCGCCGGCGACCGGAACTGCCGGTGTCCCGCCTGCGGTCGTGGGCGATCCCGAACTACCCGGCAACGGCGACGACGAGGCCGTCGGAGTTACACCACTGGGTGCAACCGGCAAGAGCGCTGACGCTGGCGGCATTGCGGAAGCGACGTCCAAGCCGTCGGCGGGTAGTACAGCCGGATCCGCAAGCGCGGCAGGAGGTGGCCCTAGTTCGCTGATATCCACCGGTGCCGTCGGATTCTGCGGGCGGTACGAAATCTGGTTGCCGCAAATTCCTCGAACTGTGTAGCGGGCATCGGTTAAAACAGCCTCGCCTCGGTGGATCGGAATGCAATGCTGCGTCCACGCAATCTTGCCCGCACGACGGAAAGACACGTAAGCGCAGGAATCGTGGTCCATTTTGACCAGGCTGGCATGCTGAAAGTCGAAGTTGCGGTAATGTTCAGCCAGCGCCGAGTCGGCCGCGAGCGCAGCCCTGAAGTCGCCGACACTCTGCACGCCGTAGGGAACCAGCGAAAACGGATAATTGGCGCGCGGGTTAGCAACCGCGGAAACCGGTTGCGGATGGGCCACCGCCGCAATTTGGCGTGAAGTGTGCTGTCGCGAAGCTGGCCAGAAGCCTACGATGATCCCGAAGGAAAAGACCAGCAAGAGAAAAACTTTTTGAAATTTTGTCATGATTCAGTGAGTTCCTCAACCGTCAGCACTGGGAGTTGGCTGGGGGAAGACTCCCGAAGTTCACTGACAAAAATTTAGCAGATTAAAAGACAATTAACGATGTCTATTTTGGGACTGGCTGAGGTAGAAAAGACTCTGTTACTAAGGGTTTCCGTCATCGATTGAAACGGCTCGCCCGCTGAGTTATCAGCTTTGAGTGCAACCTGTTCTCGTGCAGGCAGATAGATTCGTTCAACCGTGAATCAAACCTTGGCTCGGAAATGGCTGTCAGGGGCGAAAATCCCTCAAAATAGGGAGAATTGCGTCCCCAACTGGGTTGACCGACCCCATATCGAGGCTTAAGATCTTCCTAACTTGGATTTGAGAAACGGTGCAGTCGCGACCGGCGTTCTCGTCGATCCCGCGTCCTCGGAACACAAATCAACCCAGACAGCGGTAGGAGGAAAAATGGTAGGTAAATACGTCGCAGGCTGCTCATTTGCCCTGCTCGCACTCGCACTCAACGCTCCAGCGGAGCAGGTGCAAACCAATCCAATTGTGACTCAAGCCAAACACGTCACGACAACCCAGGCATTCCGGGACATGAAGCCGGTTCCATGGCACAACCTCAGTAAAGTGATGCCGGAACATGATCGGGCTCCGTTCATTCATAACTCGCACTCGCCAGATTCAGTGGGGCAAACGTCTGTGCTGCGTTCGGCAGACGCGGGAGTTGACGTAGGAACAACGAAAGGCCTGAGCTTCGATGGAATCAACGACGCCCAGGGCGGCGGGTTCGTTCCACCTGACACGAACTCGGCGGTTGGACTTACACAGGTCGTAGAGACCGTTAACGTTGCCTACGCTGTGTATGACAAATCCACCGGAAATTTGGTCATGGGGCCGACCAACATCCAGACGCTTTATTCGCCCCTCGGCGGAGAGTGTGCTACCGGCAACCTGAGCGATCCGGTCGCAACTTGGGACAAGGCAGCGCAGCGCTGGGTCATCACCATGATCGCTTTCAACAACAGTTTTACCGTAAACAATTCTTGCGTCGCGGTTTCGACCTCTTCGGACGCGACCGGCACCTATCACCTGTATTCGTTTTCCTACGGACGCGTTCTTCCCGACTACCCGAAACTTGGCGTCTGGCCGGATGCGTACTATCTCACGACCGACAGTTTCCCCGGCGGCGGTGGTTTCACCGGCGCTGAAAGCTGCGCTCTTGACCGCACCAAAATGCTGGCCGGCAGTGCCGCAACCTCGGTTTGCTTCCAGAAGACTGCAAACGATTTCGCCCTTCTGCCTGCGGACTTGGACGGCGCAACCGCACCTCCCGCTGGATCGCCGAATTACGAAATGGAAGAAGGCATCTCGCCCACCACGCTGAACCTCTACAAGTTCCACGTGGACTTTGCCACGCCGAAGAACTCCACGTTCACCGGACCGACGGCCATCACCGTAGCTTCTTACACAGATGCTTGCGGAGGTGGGTCCTGCATCCCTCAGCCTTCACCGGGAGAGATACTGGACTCGTTGGCTGGGCGCTTAATGTACCGGTTGGCGTACCGCAACTATGGAGATCACGAAGCTCTCGTGGTATCTCACTCCGTAACCCCATCGGTTAAAACTTCGGTGTCGGGCGAGCGCTGGTATGAAATCCGCTCTCCGGGAACGACTCCGGTAGTGTTCCAGCAGGGCACCTATCAAACGAGCCAGGCCAGCCTGTGGATGGGCAGCATTGCTCAGGACAAAGTCGGCGACATCGCTCTTGGCTTCAGCGCCTCCAGTTCGACCATCAAGCCGCTGATCGCCTATACCGGGCGTAAACCTTCTGACCCGCTCGGGCAGATGGAATCGGCTTCGATTGTCATCCGCGGCAATGGTGTACAAACCGCCAGCTCCAACCGTTGGGGTGACTACAGCAGCATGCAGATCGATCCTGTAGATGACTGCACGTTCTGGTACACCCAGGAGTATTACAAGACCACGGGAAGCTTCAACTTCTCGACCCACATGAACTCGTTCAAGTTCACGAACTGCCAGTAGGTTCTGGATTTGAAATTATCAGCCCCGGCATTTTGCCGGGGCTTTTTTATGTCTATTCGGGCGGCAACAACATCCCTTTTTCAAGATGACGGGTAACCCGCGCATAAGTAGCGGCGTGGGGATCGTGCGTGACCATCACGACAGTCTTCTTGAAGTCCTCGTTCAGGCGCTTGAGGATTTCCAGGACCTCAGTGGCAGAATGGCTGTCGAGATCCCCGGTTGGCTCGTCGGCCAGCAGCAGGGTCGGATCGCTGGCGATGGCGCGGGCAATGGCAACGCGCTGTTCTTGTCCGCCAGAAAGCTGCTTGGGCAAGTGCGTGACGCGCTCTTCAAGTCCGACAAGCTTAAGTGCGGTCATCACATGGTCACGGCGTTGGGCCGTGGTCAGTTTGGTCAACAGCAGCGGCAATTCGACATTCTCAAAGGCGGTCAGCACCGGAATTAGGTTGAACGTCTGAAATACGTACCCGATGTGCTCATTGCGCCAGTGTGCCGATTGCGCATCGCTGAAGCGAAAGATGTTGTCGCCCAGTACCAGAAGCTCGCCGCTGGTAGGACGGTCAATGGCGGCGATCATGTTGAGCAACGTCGTCTTGCCCGATCCAGAAGGACCCATCAGCGCCATGAATTCGCCGGCTGCGATGTCGATCGTTACATCATCAAGGGCGCGGACTTCGAAAGCATCGCGTTTAAAAACTTTGCTGACATTCTTGACCTGGACAACTTTGGTTTGGGTTGCAACATTGGGTTCTGTAGCTGTGCTCATCATGATTGCCCCTTCAGTTTGATCTTGTCGCCGTCTTTCAGATTGGACGGTGCCGTAGTGATGACGTTTTCTCCGCCGACCAGGCCGGTCACCAGCACGCCGCCGCTTCGTTGCGAGACGATCTGAACCTCGCGCTTCATGGCTTTGCCGTCGAATGCGATTAATACGATCTTCTTACCGTCGAGATCGCGCACTGCTGCGCTGGGAACGAACACGCCAGCCGGACCGGAATCCGCCTTCTTTTCTTCGTTCGCCAGGAACTTCACCGTCGCGTTCATGTCGGGCCGTAAATAGCTATCTGGATTGAGGATTTGCACCTTCACCTGCACGGTGGCTTTTTGCCGGTTTGCTTCTGGTGAAATCTGTGCGATCACGCCGTTATATTTGCGGTCAGGGAACGCATCCACAGTGACGACTCCCTTCTGGTTCGCGCTCAGCTTGGCAAAGTCGTCCTGGGCAATGTCGAGTTCCACCTGGATGTCGTTCAGGTCGGCGAGCGCGACCACGGAACCTTGCGGACCGCCCTCGGCTGAACTCGCAAATCCCGAGGTGATGAGTTCGCCTTTTTCGGCAGTGCGTTCGAGGATGGTGCCATTCACCGGTGCGCGAATCAACGTCGCGTCGAGTTGAGACTTTGCATAGTCGGCCTGACCCTGGGCCTGCTCAAGGCTGGCGCGGGCGCGGGCGATTTCTTCTTTGCGAGGCCCGATCTTCACCAGGGCAAACGTTTTGTTAAGGGAATTTACGCGCTGTTGGTCAGCTTCAAATTTGGCAGTGGCGTCATCCAGCACTTGCCGGGATACAACGCCCTGCGACCAGAGTTGCTTGGTGCGGTCGAGGGTGGCCTTATCGTCGACGAGTGTGGCCTGAGCCTCATCCAGGTTGTGCTGGGCCTGGTCGACTTCTTCCGGCCTCGAACCATTCTGTAACTGCTCCAGGAAAGCGCGAGCATTGTCCGCGGCGCCCTTGGCTTGCTCGTACAACGCG
The DNA here is from genome assembly GCA_963771505.1 of Terriglobia bacterium. GTDB lineage: Bacteria > Acidobacteriota > Terriglobia > Terriglobales > Acidobacteriaceae > JAJPHW01. The sequence continues at coordinate 609,336 of CAVYTO010000001.1, read as the reverse complement.
CGGAATTCGTCGTCTTCCAGCCTTACAAGAATTTGCCCGGCTTGAACCTTGTCGCCCTTCTCCACACTGATGGCGGCAACGCGCCCAGTCACTTTGGTGTTCACATTGATCTTGTGATGGGCAACGATATATCCGCTGGCTGACAGAACGATGCCGCCAACGTCGCTGCTTTCCGCGGCGGCTCTGACTACTTCGACTTCCGGTGTGGCTGGAGCGAGAAAGCGATAGCCAAGGGCGAAGAGGCCGAGAAGAACAACTACAACGATCCCGATAACGATGTAACGCCGCGCCCACGCCGGGCCCTCTCCGCCCGAATTTCGCGCGGATCGGTCGATGCGAAGCCCTTGCAGCTCCTCGTGCTTTGAATCAATCGCCATCCGTTGCTCCTAATCCCCTAACCACTCTCAGTCCCTCAACGCGGTCAAAATATCTTTTCTTGCCGCTTGCCACGCTGGCGCAATACCGCCAAGCAAACCCATAATGACCGCGAACAACACCGCTCCGCCGACGACCGCCGGGGTCATTCGCAGGCTGAAGACAACCTCGCTGAAGGTGACGGCGTTCGACGTTCCCGTCGTCATGCCGTTGAACGGCAGCATCAGCAACACGCCCGCAGCCGCACCGAGCAGCGATAGCACTACCGACTCGAAAACAAACGACGTAAGAATGCTTGGCCGCGTAAATCCGATGACGCGCAGCGTGGCGATTTCACGCGAACGATACGCCACAGCCGCGTACATGGTATTCATGGCGGCGAAACTCGATCCGATGGCCATGATGACCGCGACGAGGATGCCGACAAATTTAATAGGGCCACCAGAACTGGTTTGCTGCGCATAATACTCGGGCTCGAGAAGGCCATCCATCTCCAGGCGCTGGTCGTCGTTCACGCGATGTTTGAGCGCATCCGCGCTGACCGGATCTGTCGCACGCAAATAGGCCGAAGAATATCCGCCCTTGCGGTCAAAGTCAGAAGCCATCTGGTTCACGTCGCCCCAGATTTCGGATTCGTAGGCATTACCCCCGGCATCGAACACGCCCACAACAGTCCACGGGCCTTTGCCGAACTCCATCGTGTCGCCGATGTTGGCATGGGCAAAGCGCCTTTGAATCGAGTCGCTGACCACAACCTCCCGCTGGCCCGGCGTGAACCACCGCCCTTGCGCCAGTTTTACCTTTGGACGAAGCTCCAGGCCATCGGGCATCAATCCGCGAACTGTGACGTTGACTTCTCCCGTGCCGTCCTTGCGCGGCAGCACGATCACGACGACCAGTTCCGCCGATGCCGCAGGTTCGCCGTGAGAGTCTTTGGCGATCCCCGGCAACTGCCGCAATGTGGGAAACACAGACGCATCGAAACCGCCGGAGAGTTCAGCCAGCGAGCCTTTGCGCAATACCAGCACATTCAAAGGATCGCCGGTACTGACAAAAGCGCGATCCAGGCCGGCCAGCAGGGCCATGAGAAAAATCGCGGTGGTGACCGTAAGCGCGATGCCCAGCGCCGTCATCCCGGTGAGGCCTTTGCGCATGCGCAAATTTCGCAGATTATATTTGATGGGGATTGCCATAATTTTTACCCGATGTGGCGCAGGCCCTCCACAATATTGATGCGTGACGCGTTGTAGGCCGGAAGCGAGCCGCTAAGAAACCCTACGACCCCGGCGACGAGCAGCGCGACCACCATTGTGGGCACAGTCACTTCGAAACCGGCTGGGACGCCCAGCGCAATGGGGGACCTGCTGACGACACGAACGAGCGTCGCCGCGGCGAGGATTCCGACCAGTCCACCCAGCAGCGCAAGCGCGATCGATTCGCCGACAAAGATCGACAGCACGCGCTGTTTCGTGAAGCCCAGCGTCTTCAGGACCGCGACCTCGCTCGTCCGTGAACGCACCGACATGGCCATGGTATTGGCGGAAACCAGCAGAATCGTGAACACGACAGCACCGCAAATGCTCAGGATGAACGCCTTCACATTGCCCAGCCTCGCCACGAACGACAAGCGGAATGCATGCTCCGTCTCGGTCTTGGTGGGCGCAGGCGCGTTATGAAACATGTCGTCAATCGCCTTCTCGACCGCTGGAACGTCGTTTTCAGAAGCGACGTGCGTGTCGTAAAATCCCGCAGTTCCCTTAAACCACGGCACGGATTCCTCTAAGTACTTTTCGTTGAAATAGATAATTCGCGGTGGTGGATCGACCGTGTAAATCGCGCGAATCGTTAGTTGCGGATTCACTGCGAAAACCGTCCCCAGCAAGGTTATGCGGTCGCCAATCTTCCAGCCGAACTTTTTGGCCAAGTCCGCATCCACTAATGCGCCGGTACGATCGCGCTGCCATGCCAGAACTTGATCGGGCGGAACGATTTTGTCGGAAGCGACCTTCAGATACTCATCCGGATCGGTCGCCATCTGGGTGAACGAATGTTCGGGGCGGTCGTCAATATACTTACCGCCAAACCAGGTCAGAGGAACTACCGCTGTGACGCCAGGAATAGTGCGAATCTTGTCGCGATAATACAGGGGGAGAAAATTCGCCAGCGACGTCCGGTGACGGGTGATCACGCGCTTGGCCGATTCCGGCGCTCCCTGGTCAATGTAAAAGCTCCGCCAGATCGTCATCATCAGCGTCAGCAAGAGCAGCGAAAAGCCGATACTGAGCATCGTCAGGATGCTTCGCCGCTTGTTGCGAAACGCGCTCTTTACGATGAAGCTGGAGAGGGTCATAGTTCGCGTTATCCGATGTGACGCAAGCCTTCCACAATGTTTATTCGCGACGCGTTGTAGGCCGGCACGATCGCGCTCACAAATCCGACAAATGCAGCCACCATGAGAGCGAGGGCCATTGTTCCCGGAGAAACTCCCGCTCCCGAGAGAAACATACCCATCCCGCCCCCGTGGCTGACTGCAAAAATCAGGAAGTATCCCCCCAAAATTCCCAGCAAGCCTCCGACGATGGCGAGCGTTACCGCTTCTCCAACGAACAGGCCGAGAATGGTCTCGCGGCGGAATCCGAGGGTCTTCAGCACGGCAACTTCGCGGGTGCGTTCGCGGATGGACATTGCCATGGTGTTTGCCGACACCAACAGGATTGTGAACACGACCGCGCCGCAGATGCTGAGAATGAAGCCTTTTACGTTTCCAAGCATGGCGACAAAACCCAACTGAAAGGCTTTTTCGCTTTCCGTTTTCGTGGGTTGAGGCGAATTGTGGAACATGTCGTCCACCGCACTGGCTACTTTACTGACATCCTCAGGTTTGTCCGCCAGAATACTGAAAGTTCCAGCCGTGCCCTTGAATGACGGCACCGCTTCCTCGACGTACTTGGAATTGAAGTAGACCGACTGGGTGGAAGGGTCGGCGGTGAAAATTCCGCGAATGTTGAGTTCGAGATTGACGGGGTAAATCGTGCCTTGAAGAACGATCCGGTCGCCGATCTTCCAGCCATATTTTTTCGCCAATTGAGCATCCGCGATAACGCCCTGCCGGTCATGCTGCCATGCGGCCAGCTGCTCGGCGGGAATCTTGAAATCCGTGAATACCTTGAAAAACTCTTCCGGATCGGTGCCAAACTGCGCGAAAAAATGCTCTGGCTTCTTGTCGAGGTACAAACCGCCGAACCACGACACCGGCACGACCACCGCCACGCCTGGCACGGCGCGGATTTTCTCACGGTAGAAACCGGGCAAGGCGAAGGTAAGCGACACCTTGTGGCGAGTGACCAATCGTTGCGCCGACTGGGCGCTGCCCTGGTCGATGTAGAACGCGTGCCAAATGGTCATCATCAGCGTGAGCAGAAGCAGCGAGAAACCGATGCTCAACACCGTGAGGATGCTGCGGCGCTTGTTGCGAAACGCGTTCTTGCTAACAAATCCAGTCAGGGTCATGGGAGAACTCCGGGTGCAGGGCCTGGGCTGATTGTCAGCATAGACGAATCGCCTCAGACGAGACAACCGGCAGTCACGTTTTCACCCCTATATTCATTGACTTGGAGTAAAACCCGCCAGTGGAAAACGTCAGCCGGGGACCATGACAAACGTCACCAGTCTGAGATTGTGAAAATGACCTTCGTAACGCGGAAGCCGCGAGTCTTGCAGAGTTTCGGGGACAACCCGGCTATTCTAACCACGAGTTTTCAGGCCACGGCTGCGTTGTTTTTCCGGCGTGATGCGGAGGAGTTGGGAGTAAATGGCGAACAAAATCGGCAAATTCGAAATTCTTAGCGAGTTGGGCCGCTCGGACTCGTGCGCGGTGTACAAAGCGACCGATCCCGACAGCGGACAAACGGTTGCCTTGAAGACAGTGAAGCTGGAAGCCCTCCCCGACCAATCCCCGTCAGCGACCAAGGCTTTCCTGGCAGAGTCGGAAGCGGCGAAGCAGTTAAACAGTCCGAACATCGCAGCGTTGCTTAGTGTTGAAGAGATTGAAGGTCAACTCTGCGCCGCATCGGAATACGTGCAAGGCAACAGCGTGGGCACGGCGCTTGACCGCCACGACGGATTTTCGATCTGGGACATTCAGGACATCACGCGGCAAGTTGCGCAGGCGTTCGATCACGCAGCGCAGCACAAGGCAATCCACCTCAGCCTGGAGCCGTCGAAGATCATGTCTGGTTGGGACGGTACCGTAAAAATTCTTGGGTTCGGCATTTCCGCTATGGGCACGCGAGCGCTGAGCGCTTCGGGCAAGCCAGCCGACATCCTCTATTACGCTTCGCCCGAGCAGATCAACAACGCTGCGATGGATGCCCGTTCCCACCTGTTCAGTTTGGGTGCAATTCTCTACGAGATGGCGACCGATCAGAAAGCGTTTCTCGGAGAAGATGCAGATGAAGTGCGACGAAACATCCGCGAGCACGTGCCTGCGGCACCTATCGAGGTGAATAAAAAAGTTCATCCGGTGCTGAGCGAGCTGATCATGAAAGCTCTGGCCAAAGATCCGGAGCAGCGTTATCAGTCAGGCCGTGAGTTGGTCATCGACATCGAACGCTGCAAGGAAAGTCCGGCTAAAGCTGCCGAGGTTAAAAAGGAAGCGAAGAAGATCGATCCTCCCAGAGGGATCACCGGGGTTACACCGAAGAAAGCGCAAGAGACTGTCAGCGTTCCCGCGCCCACGCCACCGCCCGCGACGCCGGCCGCATTCGCGGCAGCGGCTGGAATTTCTACAGGTTCAACGAAAGCGACCGCAACTGAAGCTCCAATGATGGGAAGCGCAATAGGGCCTGGGCCCATGTCGATGCAGGCCGCTGGGTCCGGCATGAAGTTGGAGTCCGCCCTGATTAGAGCTGACGTCGAACCGCCCGCCTTGGTCGAGCCCCCGGCAATCAAGGCAGATCCGGCGATGGCCGAGTCGAGTGCTGCCGCCGCCCCCAAGAAAAGTTTTTCCGATGTAGGCGAGCTGCCGCCGCTGAAGGCAGTGTTTATTGCTCCGCCCGCTCCGGTAGTGCAGGAACCCGCTCCAGAAACCGAAGCCGCCAGCGCCGCTCACGCCGCAGTGTTCAAGAAAGCATCGGCGGATAAAGACAAGCCCGGCATCCAGGCGCGCGAAATCGCCAAAAAAGCCGCCAGCGAAATCAAGAAAACGCCGCCGAAGCTCTTCATGTATGCGATCGCAGGCGCCATTGGCGTCGTGCTCCTGATCATTGTCGCCATCGCATTCCACATTCATAGCGCCAATTCCGATGACGATGGATCGCCAGTGCAATCGGCCGCTCCCACGAAACCGGCGGCTCCAGCGCCAGCCCAACCGGCCGCTCAAGTCGCGCAACAACCAGCGGAGCAAACCGCAGCAGTGCCGACGCCTCAGCAGGTGCAACCCGAGGCAATCGCGCCAGAACCACAAGTTTCGGTGACCCCGAAGATCAAGGCCGGCAAGAAAATGAAAGCCGCGCCCGCAGCGATGGCATCCGCAGTAGCCATCCCGGGCCAGCTGACGATCAATTCAACTCCTGAGGGCGCTCAACTCCAGATAGACGGCCGGTCGGATGCCGCCTGGTCGACTCCGTATAACGTCGCAGGGTTGGCTCCCGGATCGCATACTGTCGTCTTGAGCAAGCCCGGATACGGCGCTGAGACGCGAAACATCGACGTCGCGTCTGCAAGCAAATCATTTTTAACGGTTCAGCTGGCGGCGGTGACTGCCAGCGTTTCGATCACAAGCGATCCCATTGGCGCCGCAATTCTGATGGACGGCAAAGATACCGGTAAAGTGACGCCCGCGCAGATTTCGGTCGACAAACTTGGCGCGCACACTTTCATGGTGCGCAAGCAGGGCTATCTCGATGAATCGACGAACGCCACGCTGCAAGCGGCGCAAGTTTTCCACTTCGCGCCTTCACTGCGCCCGCTTGGGTCTGCCGACAACATAAAAATCGGCGGAAAGTTCAAGAAGATGTTTGGCGGAGCGGACAAGACAGCCATGGGCGCGGTCGAAATCAAGACCCAGCCGAAGGGCGCGCAAATCGCAGTCAATAACCGCGTGTTGGACAAGAATTCTCCGGTGGAATTCCAGCTGGATCCCGGCAACTACGTGATTGACGTAACTCTATCGGGATATCAAAGCATCCATCGCGTGATCACCATCGACAAAGGCGGTAAAGCGGTCATCGACGAAGTCATGCAGCGAGAACAGTAGCAGTCCCGAAAATCTCCTTGAGACGGCCCCTGTGATGAGCAGGGGCCATTTTTATTTCACAAGTCAATAGCGGCGATACGAACGCTCGTAGTTGCGGCGATAGCCGTCGGAATAACCATCCGAATATCCGCGCCGGTAGTCGTAGCGGTCTCCATACTCGTGCCTGTATCCACGGTCTGCATCGCGATATCTTCCGCGTGGAAAAGGCTGGAAAGCCTTGCCGTGGTAGGAGTCTTCACGGCCGACGGACGCTCCGTCCGCGAAGCCAGAATCGTGGGCTACACGAAATGTGGAATCGTCATGGCGATAGCCGTCACGATCTTCATAGCGCTGGGCAAAGGCCGCGCCGCCGCCTAGCCCGGTAAGAGTTGCGAACACAACCGCAACACGAACTGCGTTTTGAAAACTGTGCTTTGACATGTTTGCCTCCCTCAGAAACTGCCTGCCAGATCAAACACCGAGTCGGCTCCAAAGTCGCGTCAGGGCGCGTGCTGACGCATGGAGCAGTGATAGACTCTTAAGTTTTCATCATTTAGCGGAGGTCATGATTATGGACATTCAGCGGGTGGGCGTCATCGGAGCGGGAACCATGGGCAACGGCATCGCCCACATTTTTGCGCGGAGCGGATTCGACGTCACATTGTGCGATGTGGAGCAGCGATTTCTTGATCGCGGATTGCAGACGATTGACAAGAATCTCGAGCGCGAAGTTGGCAAAGGCAAAATCACGGCCGAAGCCAAGGCGTCGGCCCTGAAAAAGATTCGGCCGGTGACCGATCGCGGACAACTAGCTGACTGCGATTTGATTGTTGAAGCCGCCACCGAAAAATTCGATATCAAATCAGAGATGTTTCGCGATCTCGATCGCACCTGCCGTCCCGAGGTAATTCTCGCGTCGAACACGTCTTCCATTTCGATTACCAAGCTTGGGGCCCTGACCAAACGTCCGGATAAAGTTATCGGCATGCATTTTTTCAATCCAGTGCCGGTGATGAAGCTGGTCGAAGTCATTCGCGGACTGGCTACATCGCAGGAAACATTTGGGACCGTTCGCGATCTCGCCGTCAAACTCGAAAAGACTCCAGTTGAAGTGAACGACGCGCCCGGCTTCGTGTCCAATCGCGTGCTGATGCCGCTGCTGAACGAAGCCATGTATGCGGTCATGGAAGGCGTGGCTACGCCCGAAGCGGTGGATGAGGTGTTCAAGCTGGGCATGGCGCATCCCATGGGGCCGCTCACACTCGCTGACTTTATCGGACTCGATGTCTGCCTCGACATCATGCGCGTGCTGCTCGATGGCTTGGGAGATCCGAAGTACCGGCCCTGCCCGCTGTTGATCAAAATGGTCGATGCAGGCTGGCTGGGTAGAAAAAGCGGCAAGGGTTTCTATCAGTACTGAGAACTTGAAAACAAATGCTCGACGATACTGCACCTCCGCCTTGTATCGACTGCGCACGCGTCGTTGAGTACGCGGTGATGGACGAATCCGTCGGCTACTCAGGCCGCACTTTGTTATTCGTGGACGGTGAAGAAATCGGTCAAATGCCATGCATGGCGATTTGCGAATACAGCAAAGATCAACGAGTGATGTTGTTTCATTGCAACCGCGAATGGAAAGCCCTCGGTGCTTCGGCTCACGGGTCCGCGGAGGAGGCGGAAAAACGTGCCGAATGTGTCTATCCCGGAGTATCCACACGGTGGGTAAACGCAGGTGTCAGCACTGAACAGGCGGAACTCTACCTTGACGAGAAATTTGGGGCGGGGAGATGTAGTTTCTGCGGTACACGAGCCGACTTGGTCGAGCAATTGATTCAGAAAAATTCCGCCAGGATTTACGACCGCTACGTTAAAGAATTCCATAAGATCATCTTCAAGCCAGGCTCAGTCGTAGGGTAAGGATGCTATTGGATAAATCTAAGGAGCTCGCGATCTACGCGCTAGGCGCAGTGCTGGGTATTGCCGCCGGCATCCTCGATGTAAGGGTCGGAGACCTTCTGCTCACCGCCATGTTTGTGCTAGCCTCGACAATGTTGCTGGGTGTCCTGCGCCCCGAAAGGCCCTGGCGCTGGATCGTGATCGTTGCGATATTTGGGCCAATCGTGCAATTGATGGCTTTCCTGCTGGTAACGGAGAAACCTTACCGCGCCCAGATCTACGAATCGTTTTTAGGTTTTCTCACTGGGATCGCCGGGGCCTACGGTGGCTCGGTGCTGCGCCGCGCGCTTAACGAACTTCGAAGATAAAACCATCCACCACAGAGTCACGGAGTCACAGAAAACAACGTTAAAGATTTTCTCTGTGGCTCTGTGGTGAAAAACGCTTTTACGCTCAAAGGTCTCGGATAGCCGAAAAGTCACTCCCCTATCCACAGGCAGGGCGAGTATTCTTGCAGGCATGGCGGTTTCGGTGTCGGTGCTGGCGAGTGGGAGCCGCGGCAATAGCGTGGTGGTGCAAAGTTCCCGCACGCGCATTCTTGTAGACGCTGGAATCTCATGCCGCGAAACCTTCAAGCGCATGCGGGCAGGCGGCGACGACCCTTATTCGTTGACCGCCATTGTGATCACTCACGAACATTCCGACCACGTGGCCGGGCTGGCAGTGCTGGCGCGAAAGCTGAAGATTCCCGTCTTCATGACGGGCGCAACGCATCAAGCCTGGTCGCGCGCGGTACGCGACGAAAAAGGCGAGCGTCCGGATGTGCCTAAAATTGGGTTCTTCTCCGCCGGCCGAAAGTTCGTTATTGGCGACATTGAAGTGATGCCCTTCACCGTTCCGCACGATGCCGCCGATCCGGTCGGCTTCACTTTCCGGTGCGAAGGTGTAAAAGCGGCAGTTGCGACCGATCTGGGTTTCATGCCGCCAAATGTGTGCGACCAGTTGCGCGGCTGCGACGTTTTGGTGATTGAATCCAACCATGATGTTGAAATGCTGAGGGTTGGGCCCTATCCCTGGTCGGTCAAGCAGAGGGTCATGAGCCGGGTTGGGCACCTCTCCAACACCGCCCTCGCGCAATTCTTTGCCGCTAATTATGATGGAAGCGCATCCTATATTGTGTTAGCGCACATTTCAGAGCAAAACAATCACCCGGAATTGGCGCTTCAGGAAGCGAAAGCTGCCTTGAGCGTAAAGCCAACTTTATGGCAAAACCGGGTGATGCTGGCGGCGCAGACAGAACCTCTTGAGCCGATTCGACTGTAGTCTATGAGCGATTGCATTGACCCGATCGTGGGCAAGATACTGGCGGGCTGGCGCTATGACATTTCCGGCATTGCGCCGGAAATGAGCGGCGGCTACGAAGATCACTTTGCCGTGTGTGAGCATTGCCGGTCGCGACAACGCCTTCACCGCGGTATCGACATTGGGCTGATCGCCCTGGCCTCGGTTTCAGCGGTGGTCTTCCTGCTGGCGTTTGGCGCGATCCACTACTTCGAGCCCCGCCACGCGTTTCTTCTCGAACTCACAGCTCTTGCCGGATTTGCATTGTCCGCATTGATCTGGCTGGTGGTGGCGGTCGCCACCCCCGCGCCAATGGTGATGGTGGATGCAGCCCGCGTAGGCGTTCGTCATGTGCATGACCGGCTACCGGAAGAAATCCGCCAACGCCTGCCGGAAGAACTGCGGCTGCGAATCACGGGTTCTTAATGTCCAACTCTCAGCACGCGATTATGGATGGCCTCGCCCCCAAATTTCTGTCGATGCTGCTAGTCATCGCAGTGGCTGCTATCTGCATGGTTCAGCCCACAAATTCGTCGGCTGTTCTAGCCGCCTCCCACGCTACGGGCAGGCCCATGGGCTGTAGTCAAAATATGCCCCCAACTGGCGGCAAGGCGCCGCAACCGTCCCATTTCACCTGCTGCCAGTCCGGGCACCCGGCCGCACTATTGCCGACTTCGCCCTCTGCAGTGCGATCGATCAGCGTTGCGAAACAAGAGCCGATAAGTCTGAAGAATCGACGTGCCGATGTCTCGTCAGGCATGTCGCGGATGAACCGCCCTGCCGATCCTCCCGCCTTCCCGCAGTTGCGCGTCTAGAGACAATCCCACAACATCGCCAGCATTTTTTGCGAACGGGAAATTCTTCCCGTCGCTTTGGCAAATCTGTCAGGGATTGGGTATACACACATGCGCACTACAGCAGCCGCAATACTTTTCGCCGCATTGCTCTGCCCGTACTTTCTCGCTGCGAACTTGGTTGGACAAGATCAATCTATGCCGGATATGGCCAGCATGCGAATGCAGGGCAGCAGTTCTCCAGACCTTCCGTCTCCGCATGTTTCATCGGGAACGGGATGGCAACCAGCTTCGGTCCCCGATCCCATGTGGATGATTTCCCGCAGCGGCTGGGACTTGATGGCGCACGGAGTGTTATTCATCACTTACAACCAGCAAGGCGGCCCGCGCGGATCAGGCAAAGCGGAATCGGCGAATTTTCTGATGACGATGCAGCAACACCGTCTGGGCCGCGGAACCATCCTGCTGCGCCAGATGTTTTCCGCGGAATCTCTGACCTCGCCGCATCCCGGATTTCCCGAACTGTTTCAGACGGGTGAGACCTACCACGGTGAGCCGCTCGTCAACCATCAACATCCGCACAATGTGTTCGCCGAACTTGCCGCACTCTACACCTTTCCGATTAATGGCAAAATTTCCTGGCTGCTTTATGGCGGCCCGGCGGCTGAGCCTGCTCTCGGACCGGTGACCTACCTTCATCGCGCATCTGCGTCTGAGAATCCGGCTGCGCCGTTGAGTCATCATCTACAGGATTCGACGCACACGAGTTTTGGCGTCGTCACCACTGGTATCGTGATCGACAAATTCAAAATCGAAGGCTCGGCTTTCAACGCCCGCGAGCCGAACGAGGAGCGTTGGAGCATTCAACCGGCCGCGCTTGATTCGTGGTCGATACGCGGCAACCTTGCGCCGGGAAAGAACTGGACGGCACAATACAGCTACGGCGATTTGGTCCAGCCGGAAGCGCAGGAACCGGGCGATGAGCATCGCCAGACCGCGTCCATCGAACACAACCAGCCGTTGTCTGCTGGAAAGCTGGGAGAAGGAAATTGGGCGACATCGCTGGTTTGGGGACGGAAGCGTAAGCTCGCAGACAATGCGATCTTGAACAGCTATCTGGCTGAATCGACGCTGAATTTTTGGAAGAAGAACTACGCCTACACGCGCCTCGAGCTTGTCGACAAAGATGAATTATTTCCGCAAACCGCAACCCACCCCTCGTATCGCATCGGCGCGTACACATTTGGCGGTGTGCGGGACTTCGCTCAAACAGCCAACTGGCACATCGGATTGGGCGCCGACGTTACGTTCTATTCAAAACCCGATGCGCTGAACTCTGTTTATGGAAACGATCCTGTATCGTTGCACATTTTCCTGCGGTTCCGACCGGGCGCCTAACCTCAACAGCCTACGCCTTAATGTGGCAAGTCGCGAGCCCGCGCTTTTCCAGATATTGCTGATGGTAATCCTCTGCCTCGTAAAACTCCGCTGCGGGGACGATCTGAGTCACCACTGGCTTGCCCAGTCGACGCCACTTATCAAGCTTGTCTTTCGACGCCTTGGCCTCGGCCTCCTGCTCGGGAGAATGATAGAAAATCGCGGTGCGGTACTGCGTGCCGTGGTCGGGGCCTTGGCGGTTCAGTTGTGTCGGGTCGTGGTTCTCCCAGAAAACGTCCAGCAGCTTGTCGTAGGAAATCTGCGACGGATCGTAATCGACTTCGACGGCCTCGGCATGCCCGGTGCGGTCGGTGCACACGTCTTTGTAAGTCGGATTCGCGGTATTTCCGCCGATGTAACCGACGCGGGTCGACTTCACTCCCGGCAACTGGCGAAACGTGGCTTCGACTCCCCAAAAACATCCAGCGGCAAATGTAGCCTTCATGGAAAACGCTCCTCGAAGCAATGATTGTAATTGGATGCGACATGGTCGGAAAAGACACGTAGCTTGCACAGGGCTAATCGACAATCGTTTTTCAACCTTGACAGCGGTCACGTCGAAACCTAACTAATTCAGGTTGGGGTTGGCGCACGCTGCCTACCCTATTGACTGTATGGCGGATACAACACCGGCAGGTACATTAGATAATTAGGTTTTTCATGGCGACGGAGAATTAATGACAGCAGAAAGCCGGGACAGGACAGGAATCGGAGGATTGGATGAAATCTTGCTTGGAGGATTTCCCAAAGGCCACCTCTATCTGATCGAAGGCGACCCAGGCACGGGCAAGACGACCATGGCCCTGCAATTCCTGATGGATGGCGTCAAGCGAGGGGAATCCACACTTTACATAACCCTCTCAGAATCGGCCGATGAACTTGCGAGTGTATCGAAATCGCATGGATGGTCGCTCGACAAGGTCAACATTTTCGAGCTGGTTCCCGACCAGGAACTTTTGCGTCCTGAACAGCAGTACACCGTGTTCCACCCTTCCGAAGTGGAGCTTGGAGACACGACGTCGGCCATTGTCGACAAGGTCGAAGAGCTCAAGCCATCGCGAGTGGTCATCGATTCTTTGTCGGAACTGCGGATTCTCGCCCAGGATGCGCTGCGATACCGCCGCCAAATACTCGCGTTTAAGCAGTACTTCACCGGCAAGCAATCCACAGTCTTGATGCTCGACGACAGGACCGGCACGGAGCGAGATCTGCAATTGCAAAGTATTGCCCACGGCGTGATATCGCTTGAAGCGTTGCCAAGGGACTATGGGGTCAAGCGGCGGCGGATGGAAATCGTGAAACTTCGAGGATCTTCGTTTCGCGAAGGCTTCCACGATTACCGGATCAAGAAAGGCGGTCTTGTCGTCTATCCCCGCCTGGTGGCATCGGAACACTTTGAGCCATTTAACTGTGAAACCATCTCGAGCGGCATCGCCCAACTCGACACGCTGCTTGGCGGTGGGATCGACCGCGGCACCAGCACCCTGGTAATGGGGCCGGCGGGCTGCGGCAAGTCTACGGTGGCTGCAAAATATGCCTTTGCGGCCATGGCCCGAGGCGAACACGTGGCCGCGTTCCTCTTTGACGAAGGCATTCAAACGTACTTCTTGCGGCTCAAAAACCTGGGCATGGATGTCAAGCCATTCCTCGACAAGAAAATATTTCACGTCCATCAGGTCGACGTGGGCGAACTTTCGCCCGGCGAGTTCGTGCACAACGTATATGAATCGGTAAATCGCGACGGCGCAACGGTCGTGCTGCTCGACAGCCTTAACGGATTCATGAACGCCATGCCCGGCGAGAGCAATCTGCCCATGCAGTTGCATGAACTGACGACCTTTTTGAACCAAAAGGGTGTGGCAAGCTTTCTAGTCCTGGCGCAGCATGGCTTAATCGGCAATGAAATGCAGACTCCGGTCGACGTCAGTTATCTTGCCGACTCAGTTCTTTTGCTAAGATTTTTCGAGGCGCGGGGCGAGGTCCGGCAGGCGATATCGGTGATTAAGAAGCGCAGCGGCAACCATGAACGCGCGATTCGTGAGCTGCGCTTTGATCATGGGATTATCATAGGGGAGCCGCTCATGGGTTTTAGGGGCATCTTGACCGGAGTTCCCGACTTTATCAGCGGCCAAACTCCATCCACGAAACCACCGAATGGATCGAACGGCTAATCACGATTCGCGGGTACTGATTCTGGCCCCACTGGGTCGTGATGCGGACCTGATCGGCTCAGCCCTCGCGGAAGCGGGAATCGCGTGCCTCGCTGCTCGGAGCGCCCATGAACTCGCGGAGCAACTGCGGGAAGGCGCGGCGCTTTTACTGGTCTTTGAAGAAGCCCTCCTGGAAGCAGAGATCCGCACGATCACCTCTGCGATCGGCGAACAGCCAGCCTGGTCGGACTTGCCGGTCATCGTGATCACTGGCGGCGGTGCAGCCAACCGGACGTCGCGCCAGCTGGCAGTAATACGTAAACCGCTGGGAAACGTATCCCTTCAGGAGCGTCCCCTGCGCGCGGTCACGCTGGTGAGCTCGGTGCAATCCGCGCTGCGCGCCCGGCAAAAACAATACCAGGTCCGCGATCAGTTGCAGGAATTGCAGATCCGCGAAGAGGCGCTGCGCCAATCTGAAGATCAATTCCGCCAGTTTGCCAACGCCCTGCCGCAGCTGGCCTGGATCGCTTCGGCTGATGGGTCGATTTTCTGGTACAACGCGAATTGGTTCAGCTACACCGGCAAGACCATGCAAGAGATGGAAGGGTGGGGATGGCAGTCAGTGCATGATCCGGAAATCCTGCCGATGGTACTGGCCAAGTGGGCAGGCAGCATTCGTAATGGCACACCATTCGACATGGAATTTCCCCTTCTTGGCGCGGATGGACGGTTCCGCTGGTTTCTCACTCGTGTGGTCCCAATCCACGATCAGAAGGGTGCCTTGGTCCGGTGGGTGGGAACCAACACCGATATTGAGGCTCAACGCGAGATTCGGGAGGCGCTGCGTTCCAATCAGGAGCGGCTGGAATCCGAAGTGGCAAAGCGGACAAACGCGCTGCGACGCCTTTCGGTGCAATTACTCAGCGCTCAAGATGAAGAGAGGCGGCGGCTCGCTCGGGAACTTCATGACAGTATCGGCCAATATCTCGTGTCCGTATTGATGACCTTCGAAACGCTGGTCAACGCGACGCCTTCGATAGAAGCGCATCGAGTGGTTGAAATGCGAGAGCTGATCGAGAGTTGTCTCTCCGAGACACGCACCATTTCTCATCTTCTGCATCCACCTCTGCTGGATGAAATTGGCCTCAATTCAGCTTTGAAGTGGTTCATCGATCAATTCAGCGCGCGCAGCGGGATTGAAGTAAGACTCAATATCATCACCGAAGACAGGCTTTCATCATCAATGGAGACCATGCTCTTCCGCGTGGTGCAGGAAGCGCTTACCAATATCCATAAACATTCGGGGAGCGCCACGGCGGAAGTTACTTTGAACGCTTCGGCTGGCGAGATATTCCTTGAGGTTAAGGACTTTGGGAAAGGAATGCCGAAGAGTCGGCTGGGGCGCGACGGTGCCCTCGGCAAGGAACTTGGGGTTGGCTTAGCCGGCATGCACGAGCGAGTCAGCGAGCTGGGTGGTGATTTTCGCGTGATGTCCGGGACGGAAGGGACCACGATTCGCGTTGCGCTCAAAGATATCCCCGTTGCGCCTCTTACCTGATGGCACCCGCCGCCCCATTCGTCAGTAGACTCAGGTTGACCCAGGCCGCCCGGAAGGGTAGATTTTGACTAGAGCGGTTTCCCCCAGGCTGAGGTTCTGTGATTCCAGGTAGGGCTATGAAAGCGAGAATCTCCCGGCCAATTTTCTGGCTGGCCGCCCTGCTACCGCTGTTTCTGGGCAGCGCTTTCGCTGTTTCTAGCGTCAAGGCAGCCGGTCGCCTGGTCACCCCGAATCCGGCCGGGGACGACCAATGGGAGCTAGCCACGGCTGCCGACGATTCCGGTCATCTCTACGTTTTATATCCTCAGCTCCGAGCTGCGTCAGATTGCGCGGATTGCCGAATTCCGGCCCTGACTCTGGTGACCAGCCGGGATAGTGGCTCGCACTGGGACGCTCCTCGCCCGCTGACTCCCTTCGGCGCGGAGCAAGTCAGCCCGCAACTCGCCGTCGATTCGTCGGATCGCCGGACAGTCTATGCCGTTTGGCTCGCGGACCAGAACCAAAATGTGATGCTGGGCAAATCCTCCGATTTCGGCCAAAGCTGGTCGGTAACTCTAATCGAACGCGAATGGCAGGACGCCGAACGCCCCGTGCTGGCGGCTCGAGGCCAGGATATTTATGTGGGATTCGCCCGAAGCGGAGCGTTGTGGCTGGCTGCGTCCCATGACGGCGGCGGCAGTTTCTCTTCGGAAAACGTTCCTGCTCCAGCGGACATCAAGTCAGCGCTCCCCGATGCCGCTGCCGTGGACGCCGAAGGTCGTGTCAACCTGGCCTGGGCGGGATACACGAGCAAGGAAAATACGGTTCGCTTGTACGTCAGCCATCCCAGTGAACGCAGGTCCCACTGGGCGACATCGTTGATGGATACATCCCGCACGCCATCCGATTGTTCCGCGTACCACTGTACATGGGGCTATCTCGGCCCGCAGATCACGCTGGCGGCAGATTCGGCGGGAGTTTTGTATGCGTTGTGGAACTCAGCCCATAACTCGCCGCCCGGCGAGGCGGCACGCGAAAGAATTTTCTTTTCTTCTTCGACAACGCGCGGAGAAACCTGGTCCCCGAAGACGGAGCTTTCGGCCGCGCCTTCGAGCGCAAAGCACGCATTGCCGGTGCTGATTGCCGGCTCAGCTGGCGTAGTTCGGGCGGGATGGATGGATTCCCGCAACAGCCCGGAGTGGAGCACATATTTCCGTTCGTCGACGAACGGCGGCGCTACCTGGTCGCCCGAGAGCCGAATTCCCGCGCGGACGCTCGCCAGTCTTTACGCTCCCCCGAACAGCAGTTCTCTGCATTAATCTTCGCCAATCAGCCGCGCTCAATCGACAATTACTAAATCAACTTCTCACGAACCGCGTGAATGTAGTCCGTGTAGGCCGGGCTGAGCCCGCAAGCGCGCATGTCGGCGGCAATCTGGCCGCGATGGTAGCTGGAGTGCGTAATCACATGCAGCAAGATGTCTTCCACGCGGCTGGTCCAACCCTCGCCCTTGGTGTTCTTGTATCCGACAGACTGAGTTAGGATTTTTTCTCCTTGGCTCAAATAGCTATCCCATAGCTTCGAAATCTCGGTCGCCTGAGTTTGGCTCTGAGCAGCGTCCCAATCCGGCCAAACCGGAAAGCTTTGGGGAAGCTGGTGAATGCGTTCGTACCAAAGCCGTTCCGCGGAAACAATATGAGCCAGTACCTTCAAGGACTTCGGCGGAGCTGACGGGACGGCCAGAGCTTTCGCGACCTCAGCGACGGCCCAAGCATCATAGCGAAATAGCCTCAGCAGGGTCTCGATTTCCGCGGGAACTGAAGTTTGATTTTCCATCTCGACTGGCTTTTCCACTATTCTGCTGTCAGGAGGGTACCTTGTCCAATTTTCGCACGCGCTTACCGATGACTGTCGGTTTGGCAGGATTAGCCATTTTGCTGGCGGGGTGTCCGCGGCGGGAGAGCATCGCCCAGATCAATCGCGACCCAGGACGTTACGCAGGAAAAGAAATCAGCATTGCCGGGCACGTGACCAATTCGTTCGGCGGACTGGGAAGCGGTATTTTTCAACTGGACGACGGCAGCGGCACGATGTGGGTATTAAGCGGAAAATTTGGGGTGCCGTCGGAAGGCGCAAAGCTTGCCGTGATCGGGCGCATCCAGCAGGGGTTCACTTTTGGCGGCCGCAGCTTCGGAACGCTGCTGCGGGAAACCGAGCGCAGACATTAGAGAATTGCTGGAAAGCTAGTTCGGCCGGGGAAAAGGCACGATCTGCGGGTCAAACGGAATCGCCTCAGCTTCCCGCAGTTCAAGCCGGGTCTGACGCTGCTTGGTGGCGATTGCCGGATCCATGCCCGCCTTCAGGTCGCTCTTCTCGATGAAATACCGCCAGCCCGCGTGCCGATCCTCGCCGGCTTGCGCCGACTCGAACTTCACGAGGGTTGCTTCCGCAGTGGTGCGACCCTTAATCACGGCCATGACACCGCCGGATTCATAGGTGCGGATATTGTGGCGGATAATCGCGAAGCAGGCTTTCGTTTCGTCTGGCAGGGGAAACTCCTAAAGTTTTGTGCGTTAGTCGCGTTTTGTGGGAGGGCGTGTCCGGCCTTTTTGCGGCTGCGGACACGCCTTGTTTCTTAGTAACGTCGCCGCTGGTTACAGGGGACGGACGTTTTCAGCTTGCCAGCCCTTCGGTCCCTTGGTCACATCGAACTCGACGCTCTGGCCCTCTTGCAGGCTGCGAAAGCCGCCCGCTTGGATGGCCGAGAAATGCACGAAAACGTCTTCGCCACTCTGACGGCTTAGAAAACCGTAGCCTTTGGCGTCGTTAAACCACTTTACTGTTCCCTGTTCTGCCATGGTAAGTACTTATTTCCTTTATCTGTTTTTTTACGCTCGAAGGGGATCGGTGGTGCAAGGGCAGGACGAGCCAATAAGCTTGCTGCTCAACTACCGATACAAATCTAACGCTTTTTAATGTTAGCAGAAATGTCAAGTTTCGTGGCGTAGCGCGGGCCGCGCCGATGACCAAAGTAAGAGGTTTAAATGATCAAACGGGAATCAGGAACCGGTGTGCCGGAAGTGATAGGACACATCCTGCTTCGATGAAATCGCCACGCCGTTTCGGGTCGCCGGCTGAAAATGCCACGCCTCAAGCGCGGCCAGTACTTTCAAATCAACCGCTGGAGTCAGGCTGCGCAGAACCCTCTTTTCGACGATGTTGCCCCTTTCGTCGATGGTGACTTCAACGATAACGTCGCCCTCGGGGCCGTCTTGAATTTCGGCGGCATCAACATGCGGATCGGGGGCAATGACCGGCAACGCCGGCTGAATATCGGGCCCATCAGTCGAACCGTTTGAGCGCAGCCCAAAAGGCGCTCCCACCGGCGGCATAGAAGTATTTTCGCCCGTGCCTGCTGCTTTTGTGTCGGCAGTTGCGACTGATTGTCCATGCTCAGTGCGGTTCGAGTTGTGTGCCGGACGCCAGTTAAGCAGCGCCTTCGCAGACATGCGATGCGACTTGGCCGAATCGGTTTTAGCCGTAGCCTGGCTGCTCTGTCCGGCAAAGTAGAGCGGAGTGACCGCTCCGTTGCGCAGCCCGGCGCGCAGCGACGATGGCATCAGCACCACAGGAGCAGGCGCGCGCAAAAGCCAAAGAAGCAAAGCCCCGTGGGCAGCCAAAGACGCGGCCGCCGGAAGCCGGAATCGTCTGGCACCGGGTTGGAGTTGACCGAACACTACTTATTTGACGCACTTCCCCTCATTAAGGATATCGGCCCGACCCGCCATTTCCTAGAGAAAACTCAACTGGGTGCCCGCTTCTTAGCGCTTTTTGCTAAGGGGCGGGGAAAGCATTACGAAACTTGTCTTATTTCCAAAATATCCGCGTCGTTGACCCGTCAAGCCGCTTATGCTCAGTCCAGACATTGAAACGATTGGCGGCACGCGTTGCCGACCTGACCGCACTGTGCCAAAGCCTGACTCGTGACGCTTCCCGACGACGTTGTAATTGAACTAGTCGAACTGGTGGGAGCCACCGTGGAAGATCGCGACCCGTTGTTGCCGTGAATTTCGGCGTCGAGAGCCAACTGTCTTTTACCTAGGCGATGTTGGCCGGCCTTCCGGTCAACCGCTCGATTCTCTTCGCTGTCGGCGGATGGGTAGAGAACAGGCTGCCGAAGTTCATCCCCAATAGCGGTTGAATGATGAACAGATGTGCAGTCGAAGGCGTCGCCGCCATGGGCAGGCGCTTGGAATAGGTGTCCAGTTTCTGTAAAGCGCTGGCGAGCGCGTAGGGATTACCGGTGAAACGTGCTCCAGTAGCATCGGCTTCATATTCGCGTGAGCGTGAAACTGCCAACTGAATCAGCATGGCGGCGATCGGCGCGAGAATCAGCATAAGCAGTCCGCCCATACCGCCGCCCCGGTTGTCGTCGCGGTTGCCCATCCCGCCGAAAAAGAATCCGAACCGCGAGATGAATGTGATCGCGCCGGCGATGGTGGCGGCAATCGAGCTGATCAGGATGTCGCGGTTGTTTACATGTCCCAGTTCATGCGCGAGTACGCCTTCCAGTTCTTCATCGGTGAGTAGATTCAAAATGCCCTGGGTCATTGCGACCGACGCGTGTTGCGGATTGCGTCCAGTGGCGAAAGCGTTCGGCGAATCGGTGGGAATCACATACATCTTGGGCATGGGGATGCCCATCTTCGGCGCCAGTCGTTCAACCACGCTATAAGCCCGCGGAAGTTGCTCGCGCGTGACAGGCTGCGCGCGATACGTCGCCAGCGCAATCTTATCGGAGAAGAAATAAGCGATAAAATTCGTGACCGCGGCAAAGGCCAGCGCCATGAACATGCCGTTGCTGCCGCCGAGCGCCCGTCCGACAAACATCATCAGCAGAGTCAGAGCGGTAAGCAAGAACGCGGTCTTGAAAGTGTTTCCCATAACTTGAACCTCACCCAATTAGATGTGGCGCGAGATGGGTCGATTCAGCGGGCGTTTCCGCCGAAAAGTTACAGCGCCTTCTTAAGCAGCGCGATCTGCCCGGCGTGATAAAGCTCGTGCTGCGCGAGGCCGTGCAGCATGTAATAGAAGGTGTGGTAAGCAGGCTCTTGTTCTTTGCCTGGGACTTTCTCGTCCAGCCGTGAGCCTGGAAATTCATCCACAGCTTTGATCAGGTCGTTGTGCTCGTGTTTCACATGCTGGAGGGTGTGCCGCCAGGCTGCCTTGCTGGTGTCCGCGACGGCAGGGAAGTTCTCTTCGGCGGGAAGTTCGACGGCTTCGCCTTGTAATCGGCGACGGCAGGCTTTGTCCCACGCGGCAATATGCAGCACCAGTTCCCAAATGCTGTGCGCGTTTTTGATCGGACGCGCCGCAGCCTGCTCTTCGCTGACTCCATCGAGAAGTTCGAAGAGCGAATCCCCGTGCCACGCTTCGCCTTCGAAGGCGCGGCGGAGTTGGTCGGCAATGCGTGAAGTTTCTGACATATCGGTATCTCGAGTTCGCTACGATCCTCGCTTAAGGGCGCGCTCCAGGGTCTGATCCAGCGCCGATTTCGCGCTCTCGTACTCACCGGCGGATAGCTTGCCCTGTTTGCGATCAATCTCTAGCTGAAATAGTTCTTCTTTTAACGCTTCAAGCAACAACCCGGGTCTTCCCGTAGCTGCGGCACGCGCCACCGGAGCACGCTCAGAATACTCTTCATCTGCATCGTCGGTACGTACCGAGGCAGACTTTGATCGGCCTGCAATCACGATCGCGCCGGCGGTCATCGCTACGCCGAATCCGCCGAGAATGAACCAGCGATATTTTTCCAGCGGATCGGGAGCTTCGATGGGCGGCCCGAGGCCGCCGCCAGGCTTATCTTCCGGGGATGCGGTTGCGCTGTTCGGCTCTGGGCGCGGATTGCCTGCATTTTCGTCTGCATCCTGCAACGTGCCCGTACCGCTGATGGTGAATCCCAGGGCTTGGTTCGACGCCGCGTTGGTGACTACCCGCACGGTGGCGTCGGATTGCCGCGGATCGTCCATCGGCTTGAATGCTGAATTGTTCGCCGGAGTGAAAGTCATCGACTTCGGCAGCATCACGACAAAGTGTTGCGCTCCGTAGCGCAGCTTGGGATCGATTTGCATCTTGCCGGAGTACGCCATGTGGTAGACAACTTGGAACTGCGTTTCGCCAGGCCGCAGCGGGAAGCTGAATGCGTAAAGATTTTTCTCTTTCTGCGGCACGGGCGGAGAATTCACCGGCTGGCCGTTCGCCGTCATCGCCATCGACTGGCCGACTTCCGCACCGGGCGGAAGGTAGAACTCGAAATTTACTTCGTTCATCTGCGTCCGCGGCGGGTCGGAGGTGTTGTTCACGGCGAACAATCGGATTCCTTCGAGTTCGTTGCCCGTGGCCTGAAAACGCATGACGTCGGCGGTTACGTTGATCGAATCAATTTTCTTCGCGACATCGAAAACGTCTACGTCTGCCGTGGTCGTGCCGGGCGGCACCATGTGGTGATAAGTCACGCCTTGATGAACCACGCGCACCAAATGCGGGCCGGGATCGTCGATCTTCAGGGTGTACGCACCGGTGCTGTCGCTTTTCGTGTGAGCGGCTTCTTCCATTCCTTGTCCGAGCTTGATCAGGATCACTTCGTCGCCCGCGGATGGCTTGTTGGATGTGCCGTTATGCACCGTGCCCTTCAATGTCTGGGCGGCGGCTAAAGCGGAAAAAAGTATGGATAGAAAGAGGATGTATCGGCGCTTCAAATCCGGGGTCCTTTGTTCGTGGGTTTCGCGGTTTGCATGCGGGAAAGAATCGGCCGCTGCTGCAAGTGGGACATTTCAGCGAGAATTGCCGCGGCTTCGTCTTCGAGCGAAGACTTCATGCTTTCGTAATCGGCTGGCGGAAATTTTCCCGACTTGTATTCAAAGTTCAAATCGCGCAAATTTTCGTAGACCGCTTCTTTGCGTTCCTGCAAATACGATAGCCGGGTCTTGCGGGGGCCGAGATGAAGCACTCCGGGGAGATAAAAGACGTACATCAGCACGGCAAAAGTCACGAGTAGACAAATCAGGAGCGGGGTCAAAGTCGGGTGTCCTCGCGAGCCTGCTGGCGGAAGCGGTCAAGCTCCGACCCTTGCACCGGGCGCACAGCTCCGGGCGCGGCCAGTAAAGGTTTCGACTTCCATGCGCGGACAACCCCAGCGGTCATCACAATCCCCAGGACCAGCACGAGATATGGAATCACCCAGGCGATGCGGTCAAATCCTTTGGTGGTCGGGGCCGCGATGACGGTGGTTCCATATTTCTGCACGAACCATTGCAGCGTTAGATCGTCGTTATCGCCGCGGTCCACGGCCGCGATCAATTCGCCCCGCATGCGGTCGGAATAGTTGCAGCCGACGTGATTGCATTCGAGCAGTATCTGGTTACAGCCACAGACGCACATCATGCGGTGCCCAAGGTCGTTCACTCGCGCCGCGGATTCATCGCCAGCAGCCATAAAAGCGAACACCGCAACAAGAAGTAGAGCGCAAGAAAGAAGCTTCCGAGCGCCAACCGGGAAGGGCACGGCCTCCAGCCGTGCTGCCGAAGATTGCTTCTCGATCACGCCCTGCAAGGGCATTCCGGATGCCGCGTCCTGCATGCCCTGCGGGGCGGGACCACAATCGCCGTTGTCATGGCTCGGCTGAAGCCGAGCCCTTTCAACCCTGCCGCCCTTTGTCGACCGCCGCATCAATCGCCTGCTCCCACTGGTTCCGCCCGCAGGCGGGCCGGGGCAGTGATCCGCACTGCCGATTCCTGGCTGTTGGGAATCATCGCGACCACTGTGCCCGCAAGAATGATCCACACGCCAATCCATATCCACATCACCAATGGATTCAGGTGAACTTTGATGATCGGCCGTCCGGTGTCTTGGTTCTGTCCCTCGTAGACGACGTACAAATCTTCGGCCAAGGTGGAGCGGTTTGCCACCATCGTCGAGGTCTGCTGACTGGCTTTGTAAAAACGGCGTTCCGGATTCATCGTGGCAATCTTTTCACCGCGCTTGAATACGTCCATCACCGCCCACTCGCTGCCATAATTCGGATTGTCATCCTGCGTATACGAATTGCAAACCAGCGTGTAGCTGCCGATCTTCAGCTTGTCGCCGAAGCCCATTTCCTGCTCTTTGTCCTGATTAAACGCGGACCCGGCAAAGCCAATCATGATGACGACAACGCCGAAGTGAACGATGTAGCCGCCATACCTTCGCGTGTTGCGGCTGGCCAGTTGCAGCATCGAGGCAAAAATATTCTGTCCGGTGTGGCGTCCAATCACGCGGCCACCTCGAACAAATTCGGACGCCACGGTCAGCGTCACCATCACCGACAGCATGATTGTCATGAGCGAATAGAGATAGGATTGATCCCGCCACGGCTTCATTCCGAAAGCGATCAGCGCTGCGCCTGTAACGAGCGCTCCAATAGCTGGCAACGTGAAATTGCGGCGAAGGCTGGAGAGAGACGTCTTGCGCCACGCGAGCAGAGGCCCGACTGCGGTGAGCAGCAAAAGCAGCAGCGCTACGGGAATATTGACGCGGTTAAAGAAGGGCGCGCCGACGGTAACTTTTGTGCCTTGCACCCACTCGGAAATCTTCGGAAAGAGAGTGCCCCACAACACAGTGAAGCAGGCGACGAGCAGCAGAAGATTATTGAAAAGAAAGCTGGACTCGCGCGACACCAGAGACTCGAGCTTGTGCTCACTCCTCAAATGCTTGTGATTTTTTATATAAAGCGTGAGGCAGACGACAAAGATCAGGGCGAGAAACCCGACAAACCAATCGCCAATGGAAGATTGCGCGAATGCGTGTACGGAACTGACCAGGCCGCTGCGCGTCAGCATCGTCCCAAAAATCGAAAGCATGAAGGTGCAGAAGATCAGCCACATGTTCCAGGTCTTCAGCATGCCGCGCTTTTCCTGCATCATCACGGAGTGCAAAAACGCAGTGCCAGTAAGCCAGGGCATGAGCGATGCATTCTCGACCGGGTCCCATCCCCAATATCCGCCCCAACCTAAAACCGAATAAGCCCAATGTGCGCCGAGAAAAATTCCGCAGGTCAGGAAGCCCCACGTCACCATCGTCCAGCGGCGGGTAATGTGTATCCATTTTTCACCCGGGTAGCGCATCGCCAAGGCGCCGAGCGCGAACGCGAACGGAACGGTGAAGCCGACATATCCCAGATAAAGCATGGGAGGGTGAATCACCATCTCCGGATACTGGAGCAACGGATTCAGCCCGGTTCCGTCGCTGGGCAGCGAACCCTGCATGATGGCGAACGGGTGAGCGGCGAAATTCAACAGCAGCAGGAAAAATATCTGGACCGCCGCGATAACGACCGACGCGTAGGCAAACAGTCGCGGGTCGGTCTTGTAGCGAAGACGTAGGACCAAGCCGTAGGCCGAAAGCAGCAATGACCAAAACAGCAGCGAACCTTCCTGCCCCGACCACAACGTAGCGAACTTATAGGCCGCAGGCAGGTCGCGATTGCTGTGGTGATAGATGTAGGCGATCGAGAAATCGTTCTGGAACGCGCAGGTGACGAGGACTACCGCCGCGAGAAACACGACCGCGAAAGAAGCGATGCCCGCACGGCGGGCAGTCTCGCCCAGTCGCTCGGAACCGGGCCCGGTCAGGGTGAGCGCAAGAAATCCGCCGACGAAAGAATAGCCCGCCAGCGCCAGGGCCAGCAGAAGCGCGAAACTTCCAATCTGAGACATGAGTGAAAGACTCGTTCAGAAGCGAATCATTTAGATCTTCCGCTACCACTGGCGGCAACGCCGCACTGCGGCTGACCCGCTGAAGAGATCAAAGTAAATGTAACATTTTCAGCCGGCCAGCAATCGCCGTGAGCGGATTCTGCTATTCCAGGTTTTCTTTCCGGTCACAATGCCGCTACGCTTGTGCCGCGCGCTTCACTTCCAGGTTCGACAAGCGCTCGCGTACTTCTCGTTCCGCACGCGCCCAATCTTCGCGGGGATTTCCCGGAGCGCCGTGGCGTTCCTGGAAAATCTCGTAAGCGCGCTGACGGATTGCCCCGTCGAGGTCTTCCGCCGCGGATTGCAAGGGCTTGGGGTCCCCTTTCTTGGGGAACATGATTTCGTTGCTCTTTTGAGCCTGGGGTTGAGACGGTGGTTTTCCCTGAGACGGCGCCGGGGCCTGCTTCGGTTGCTGCATCTCGCTTACATTGCTTTCTTTCGTTTCAGCGGAAACGGGCTTGGTCTCAGGCTTGGCCGGTGGAGCAGCCACTGCCGGAGTCGCGCTTACCGGCGTGCCGGATGTCTGATTTGCCGCGACGTTCGACGTCGCCGGGGCCGCGGAGGGCGAATCGGTCGATGTCACGCCCGGATTGACCGCTTGCTTCGTGGCTTTCGCTTTGGGTTGGGGTTTGGAGGAAGCGTTGCTGGGTGATTTTGTTTTTGCCATTCTGGAATGCTCCTTACAAGTGCCGAGATGAATTAAAGAATTGAACTGACTAAGAAACCACATGCGTTGATTTGGTTTAGGTTGAAGGAATCCACGCAATACTGCCTGGGGCTTATCCCTTTATGATAAACCCTCAGGGCCATGGATGGCAGCGCTGGACGTGCAAAAAAACCGCATTCCCGATGCCGCATTTCGCCGGCGGTTGCTCACCTGGTATGACAAAAATCGACGTGCTCTGCCCTGGCGCGAAAACCGTGATCCTTATCGGGTCTGGGTATCAGAAATCATGCTGCAGCAAACCCGGGTTGCTGCGGTCATTTCGCACTACAAAGCATTCCTGCTTAAATTTCCCACCGTCCAAGCTCTGGCTGCCGCCCGCGAACCCTCGGTCTTAGCCGCGTGGAGCGGTCTCGGCTATTACCGCCGCGCGAAAATGTTGCATGCGGCGTCAAAGCAAATTGTGAATGAACATGGCGGCATTTTCCCTTCCAGCGTAGAAGGCTGGCAGGAACTTTCCGGCGTTGGCCGATACACTGCGGCAGCCATCGCCAGCATTTGTTTTGGCAAACCGGTAGCCGCCCTCGATGGCAATGTCGAACGCGTAGTCGAGCGTGTGGCGGGAACAAGGTTGTCTGCAACGGCGGCCCGGCAAGCCGCCCGAGATTTGCTGAGCGCCAAGCGTCCGGGCGATTGGAACCAGGCGATGATGGAGTTGGGCGCAACCGTTTGCGTTCCACGCCAGCCGCTCTGCCTGGTATGCCCGATCTCTTCTCTCTGTTCTGCTCGAGGTGAACTTCCACCTAAAGCCAAGAAGCCATCGCAACGGAAGCGCGAAATTGCTTATACGTTGACATGCGATCGCGGCAAGGTCTTTCTTGTTCGGAGGTCGCCGAGCGCATCGCTGATGCCGGGAATGTGGGAACTGCCGGAATGTTCGCTAGAGAACGATAGAAATGAAAGTGCTGAAATTTTGACTCTCAAGCATTCCATTACCGTAACCGACTTCACGGTGCGAGTGGTCAAGGGATCGGCGGTTCCGACTTCGTCAGGAAAATGGATCTCGGCGTCGAAACTTTCCACGATTCCATTGACTGGTCTGGCGCAAAAAATCCTCAAGTCCGCCGCCATCATGGCTTAGACACACGTTTGTGTGCGTGGGCTAAAATGAGTGAAGGCCGCATTTCATGACTTGGCTGCGTAATTTCTTCGGAGGACGTAACATGGCGGCTCTTGCAACCGGAAGCATCGCTCCCGACTTTTCTCTGAACACGCTCGACGGCAAACCGTTTGTGCTGCGCGATGCGCTGAAGATGGGACCGGTGCTGCTGGCCTTTTTCAAGGTATCCTGCCCGGTCTGCCAGTTCGCGTTCCCCTATCTCGAGCGAGTCTACAAAGCTTCCGATAAACGAGTTACAATCGTCGGCGTTTCGCAAAACGACGTAAAAGACACCGCGCAATTCATCGAACAGTTCGGGGTGACGTTTCCCGTCTTGATGGACGATACGAAAACGTTCCCGGTTTCCAATTCCTACGGGCTCACCAATGTTCCATCGCTTTTCCTGATTTCAGAGGACGGCAAGGTTGAAGTGTCCAGCGTGGGCTGGGCCAAGGCCGAAGTTCAGGAAATTTACCGCAAGACTACAGACACGGGTGCTGCGGCTGCTGTCCCGCTATTTCGGCCAGACGAGAAGGTGGCAGATTTCCGGGCCGGTTGAGGGTCCAGAAACTAGCCCGCGGTCGCGGGCTACGAAGCTGTCGTAATTAAAAACCCGGCCACTCTCGGCCTTCCGTTTCTGCGCGGACGTTTGTTTCCCTTACAATAGTTAATTCCGGTCCGACATCGTCAGGAGTCTGCATCCATGCGTCGTCACGCCATTTTTGTGTTCTGTCTGCTTTCTGTCTTCTCGGTTGCGCAGCAGCGCACGCCTCACGCAGCCGCCGGGGCGCGACTTTCCGGCCCCGCGTTTGCGGCGATGCAAAAAGTGAATCCGGAAAATATCCGGGCACATGTGCGGTTTCTGTCGCACGACCTGCTTGAGGGCCGCGGGACCGGCCAGCGCGGCGGCGATATTGCCGCCGAATACATCGCGACCCAGTTCGCGCTTTATGGACTGAAGCCCGCCGGAGACAACGGCGGCTATTTGCAGAAGGTGCCCATGGTCGGCATCGCCCCGGAGGACGCCACAACTTTCTCAATCGTCTCGGCGAAGGGCTCGACCGACCTGAAGCCGCTGGACCAGTACGTGGCCTATAACGAGACCCAAAAGCCGGACTCGTCGATCGATGCGCCAATTGTTTATGTGGGTTATGGCATTGAAGCTCCGGAATATCAGTGGGACGACTACAAGGGTGTCGACGTCAAAGGCAAAGTCCTGTTGATGCTGGTGAACGAGCCACCATCCGAAGATCCGAAGTTTTTCAAGGGCAAAGCTCTGACCTATTACGGCCGATGGACCTATAAGTATGAGGAAGCTGCGCGCAAAGGAGCAGTCGGCGCGATCCTGATCCATAAGACCGAGATGGCGAGCTATCCGTGGGAAGTGGTGCGCAATTCCAATTCGGGGGAAAAGTCTTTTCTCCAACTTGACGACTCGCCAAAACTTCAAGCCGCGGCGTGGATTCAACTCGATGTAGCCAGGCAAATCGCGGAAGACTCAGGTTTGAGCATCGACAAAATGATGCAGGATGCCCGCTCAAAGGATTTTCATCCGGTCGCGTTGCCGGTCAGTCTAAAAGCTCACATGGTGAGCAAGGTGCGACCGTTCACATCGAATAACGTGCTTGGCATTTTGCCGGGATCCGATTCACCGCTAAAGAATGAAGCTGTCATGTACACGGCCCACTACGATCACCTGGGCATCCGCCCTGAAATGCCGGGCGACAACATCTATAACGGCGCAGATGACAACGCCACCGGCTGCGGCATAGTGATCGAACTGGCGCGAGTGTTCAGCGAGGCCGCGCAGAAGCCGCGGCGGTCGATCTTGTTTGCGTCCGTGACGGCAGAAGAACAAGGCTTGCTCGGCTCGGAATACCTGGGAAAGCATCCGCCGATTCCGGCAAGCAAAATAGCTTTGGACTTGAACTTCGACGATTTGCCGCCGCTCGGGGAGCCTGAAGAAGTTGAAGTTTCCGGCGCGGAGCGGACCAATTTTTATCCGACAGTCGAAGCGCTGGCGCAGGATTTCCGCCTTGCCATTCGTCCTGACTCGCGCCCTGAAGCCGGCCACTACTACCGTTCCGATCACTTCAGCCTGGCCCGGGTAGGAATTCCATCCTTCTCGGTGAATGAAGGGATGAAATACAAAGGCCACGACCTCGACTGGGGGATGAAGCAGGCTGCGGATTATACCGAGCACCGCTACCATCAACCGTCCGATGAATATCATCCGGAGATGAATTTCACCGCCGACGCTGCGATGGCCCGCTTCGGCTTTGCATTAGGATGGGCCGCCGCCGAACAAACAAAAATGGTCGAGTGGGAAAAAGGCGACGAGTTCGAAAAAGCACGAATCGCAAGCCAGCAATAGTTCACCAACCAACCCGCCGCTCGTGGCAACCGCTGCGGGCGCCTGATGCCAACGAAAGCGATCGATGCGATCCATTCTGCAAAAGCCCGCGTTGCGGTACATCTTTGCCGCAAACTTGATCTCCATGCTGGGCAGCGGAATGAACGCGGCCGGAGTCGCCTGGTTCATTCTCCAGAAAACTCATTCCGAAATGGCTCTGGGGAAGTTTGCCGTGGTGGCCACAATCCCGGCGGTGCTGATGCTGCCGTTCACCGGAGTGATCATTGACCGCGAAGACCGGCGTCGTCTGGTGATGATGCTCGATATATCGAGAGCGGTCGTCATTCTCGTGGTTGCGGTGCTCGCTTTCATGGGCAAAGCGCAAATCTGGGAGCTTTATCTCATGAACATGCTGGTGGCGGCGGGCTTCTGGATGTTCTGGCCCACGATTACTGCGCTGATTCAGGAACTGACTCCGGGCGAAGACTTTGTTCACGCCAACACATTTCTGCTGGCCGGAGTGCAAGGCGGCTGGCTTATTGCCGGGTCGATTGTCGGCTTCGTTTACAACCGCATCGGCCTGGGCGGTGTTTTGCTGATTGATTTTTCAACTTACCTGCTTTCTTTCCTCTGCTACTTTGCGGTACGCCGAGGACGACACGTTGTACCTCGTCCCGAAGAGATTCGTACGGACATCGTGGCCGCCGAAAGCGCGGTGGCGAAGTTTGGCCGTGAGATGGTGGAAGGCCTGCAATTTCTGAAAGGCAATCGTCAGGTTGTGTTTATCGGAATCAGCTGGGCATTGTTTCTCGGCGCCATGATGACCGGCACAGTTGTGATTGCTCCTTTGAGTGACAAGATTCTCCACGCCGGCGCGGTGGGTTATGGATGGCTGAATGCTGGTTGGGGCAGTGGAGCTTTTCTTAGCGCCATCTATGCGCCGGCATTCATCGCCGCGTTGGGCGCGCGGCGCACGATTGCGATTTCCATGGGAATTCTCGCCATCTGCATGAGCCTCGCTCCATTTTCGCCGGGTCTGGCAATTGCCGTCTCAGTGTTCGCCCTAATGGGATCGAGCCGGGGCGTCAGCAGCGTAGCCATGAACACAACCTTGATGGAACAAGTGCCGAAACACTTCATGGGACGGGTGCAGAACACTTTTTATTTTGCCGGAACTCTATTGCAGATCGTGCTCGCGCTCCTGGTGGCTGTCGTTGCGCAATATAACCTTCCGGCAGGATTTTGCATCATCGGCATGGTCTACGCCGTCGCGTTTCTCAGCGCAATCTGGCCAGTTCGTGCCCGGGCTCCGGAGCGGGTTGCGAGCTGTGTAGAATAGAAACAGCAGCTGCAGCAAGGGCAGGCCCTCCCCAATTGACCGTAGCTGTATCCCTTTCGTACTCTGTATGGTGATTTCGAACACAATCGCGGATACCCGGCTGCGCGTGGTGGATGACATCACGCAATTGGTGGGGGAAACTCCAATTCTCCAGCTCAAACGGCTGGTTCCCGCCGGCTCTGCGGATGTTTTCGCCAAACTCGAATACCTGAATCCGGGCGGAAGCGTGAAAGACCGCGCCGCCATCGGAATGATCCGCAATGCCGAAAGCACTGGGCGGTTGCGCCCGGGCGGCACCATCATTGAAGCCACAGCAGGAAACACCGGCATTGGCCTTGCCCTGATCGGCGTAAATCGCGGGTACAAAGTTGCGCTGTTTGTTCCTGAGAAATTTTCGGAAGAAAAAGTGATGATCATGCGGGCCCTCGGCGCGGAGGTCGTTCGGACACCCGAAGATGAGGGAATGCTTGGCGCAATCAATCAGGCAAAGGTCCTCGCGGCAGCCACTCCGAATTCTTTCATGGCCGCGCAATTCGAAAATTCCGCCAACCCCGATTATCACTACGAAACCACCGCTCGCGAAATGTTCGACCAGATGGGCGGACGGATTGACGCCGTCGTAATCGGATCAGGAACTGCTGGCACCTTTACCGGCGTTGCCCGTTATCTGAAACAGCACATTCCGGGGGTGCTGGCCTACGCGGTGGAAACGCAAGGTTCTGTGCTCGGGGGTGGAGCGCCGGGCCCGCACAAGGTGGAAGGCATCGGAGCAAGTTTTATTCCGCGGAACTTCGACCCATCTGTTTGCGACGAAGTGATTATGGTGAACGACGACGACGCCTTCGGGATGGTAAAAGATCTCGCGGCGCGGGAAGGCGTTCTGGGCGGTTCCAGCGCGGGAGCGAACGTGTTTGCATCCCTGACAATCGCCCGCAAATTAGGTACCGGCAAGCGTGTGCTGACCATCATTCCCGACTCGGCTGAACGGTATCTCTCGAAAAAGATTTTTGAAGGCGGAATTTAGCTTCTCTATCCTGCGTAAAGATCGTCACAAATCATGAAAAAAAATACATCGTACCTGCCCGGCTTTGCTACCCGCGCCATTCATGTGGGTCAGGAAGCCGACGTCGAAACTGGCGCGGTAGCGCCGCCAATTTACCCTACTTCAACTTATTTGCAGCAGGAACTTGGCAAGAACAAAGGCTACGAATACGCGCGCGTCTCGAACCCCACGCGAGACCGGCTTGAAGCGAACCTGGCGGCGCTCGAAGGCGGCATTGGGGCAAAGGTGTTCTCCAGCGGCATGGCGGCCGTCAACGCGCTCTGCACCATGTTCAAGTCGGGCGATCATGTCGTCGCCGGAAACGACCTCTACGGCGGCGTTCCGCGACTCTTTAACCAGGTGCTAGCCGGATATGGCTTCGGGTTCACCTATGTGGATACATCGAGCGCGAAAAATGTTGAGCGGGCACTTACCCCGAAAACGCGCATGGTTTATGTGGAAACCCCCACCAATCCACTGATGACGTTGTGCGATTTGCGGGCAATTTCCGCGATCTGCCGGGAACACAAAATTGAACTGGTCGTCGACAACACCTTTATGTCGCCCTATTTCCAGCAGCCGATTGCATTAGGCGCGGACATGGTCATCCACTCAACCACGAAATTCTTGAACGGGCACAGTGACGGCATCGGCGGGGCGGTCATTTGCACTAAGGCGTCGCAGGTCGAGCAGTTGGCTTTCGTTCAGAAAGCCGCCGGGGCGATCCTTTCGCCGTTTGAATGCTGGCTGATTCTGCGCGGAGTAAAGACCCTTGCGGTGCGCATGCAGCAACATGACCGTAGTGGACGCTTTGTCGCGGAATTTCTTTCCCGCCACAAGAAGGTGAAGAAAGTGTTTTATCCGGGACTTCGCGCCCATCCGCAACACGACTTGGCAAAGCGCCAAATGACCGGCTTCGGCTCGATGATCTCATTTGAAACCGGATCGCTGACCAACGCGAAAAAGTTGCTCAAGCGCGTGAAGCTTTGCTCGCTTGCGGAGTCGCTGGGCGGCGTCGAGACGCTAATTTCCCATCCCGCGACCATGACTCACGCCGCGCTCGGCGCTGCTGGACGAAAAGCCATCGGCTTGACGGACGGCCTAGTGCGCATTTCCGTCGGCATCGAGAATGTTGAGGACATCGTGAAGGATTTGGACCTGGCGCTTGCGGCGATCTAATTTCCTAACCCAGCAGGATTGACCTTGACACTGAAGTTCTGTAGATTCATTGTCTTACATTCAACTGAATCAAAGCTCAGTTTGTCGAATCTAAAAGTTAGCGGGGCAGAGTTCAACTACACATTCGAGGTATGAATTAGCAATGGCGAAGAGACGTGGAAATCCTAATTGGGGCAAGCCGGAACCTATCGGCCCGATCGTGCCGACCGTTACCGAGTTCGAACAGGTAGTGAAAGAGTACAAACTTTCCCCTGACCAATATTTGCGGTCGACGCGGCTACGAGAGTGGGCGCGCCGCAACAAGAATTCGAAATACATCCCTGAAACTTTGCTTGAAGCCTGGGGCTTTGAGATCGAGTCCACGCTTTAAGCGAGCAGTAAAATCTGATCGACCGGGCCGCGGATACGTGGCCCTTTTCTTTTGCCTGACGTATGCATTTGCCGACTTCAGAAATTGTCGCATTGCTCGTGGCCATCAGCTTCGCGGCTGGATTGAATCTCTACGCGACCACCGCGACACTCGGACTGCTCGGCCATTTCGGCGCGCTGCAATTACCAGCAGGTCTGACTCCGCTGTCGAATTGGTACATCATCTCCGCAAGTGCGGTGCTTTTTGCGGTTGAATTCTTCGGTGACAAGATTCCCGCCTTCGATTTGCTGTGGAACGCGCTGCACACTTTCATTCGTGTTCCGGTGGCCGCGCTTCTGGCCTATCGCGCGACAGCTGCGCTCTCACCGATGGAGCAACTCGCCGCAACACTTGCGGGAGGGCTGATCGCTTTGGCTGCCCACGGAGGCAAGACCGCTGCCCGGGCCGCCGTTACGCCATCACCGGAGCCATTTTCAAACATTGGATTGAGCCTAGGCGAAGATGCCCTGGCGATATCACTCACTTGGTTTGCAACAAGGCATCCCTACGCTGCCGCTACCGCGGCGCTCGTAATGGTGGCCATCACTGCCTTGCTGGTGCGATGGATTATTCGCGCGTTACGGAACCTATTTACCGGTGCCGAACAAGAACTGGCGCACTAGCCTGTCAGCCCGGCGAACTCACCAGGTCTACCGTGGAATGACTGGAACCCAATCGCCAGCGGCTAACTTTTCGCAGTCCCGCGCGACGACTAAATAGCAGTTGGCACGGGCTGCTGCTGCTATATCTCCGGATCCTTGCCATCCCACCGGCTCGACGGTTGCGCGATCGAATTCTCCTGAGAGCGAAGCGGGCAGAAACCGGGTAAGTCCCGGCTTCGCTTTCATGCTGGATTTTAGCCGGGCATGAAGGTAGAGAAAATTCCGCGGGGTTGATCCAGCCAGCGCTTCAATAAAAGGTTTGACGAAGAGATCAAACGTCACCATCGTGGAGACAGGATTGCCGGGGAGTCCGAAAAAGTATCGTATGGCGCGGGCGCCCTCGCCTGCGACGGCCTGCATTGGAATGCGGCCAAAGACGACAGGCTTGCCCGGCTGGATTTTCGCTCCGGTAAAGAAGAATTCGGCGTTCAGCTCCGACAGAACTTTTTCCACGAGATCGTACTTTCCCATGGAAACTCCGCCGGCAAGTAAAAGCAAATCCGCCTGCAAGCCTTCAGCGGCAAGCTCGCGCAGACGGCTTTCTTCATCGGGCGCGATGGGCAAGAGAACCGGTTCGCCGCCTGCGGCGATCACCTGCGCGGCGAGTGAATAAGTGTTGGAATTGCGTATCTGGGTAGGCGAAGGTGATGCAGAAATATCCACGATCTCATCGCCCGTCGACAGCACCGCGACACTCGGCTTTCTGTAAACGAGCAAGCGAGATTTTCCGACCGTGGCCGCGACCCCGATCGATGCGTAGTCGAGTCTTGCGCCAGTATCGAGCAGCAATTGTTCAGCCCGCGCTTCGACACCCAGCGGAACGATGTTGTCGCCAGCGGCCACAGCTTTTTGGATCTGTACACGAACGCCTTCTTGCGCGGTGTACTCGACCATGACCACGGCGTCCGCACCTGAAGGACATGCTGCGCCGGTCATGATGCTCACGGCTTCCCCTTGATTGACGGTGAGGTCGCTTGCATCTCCGGCTTTGATTTCGCCGATTAGGGTGAGCGTCGCAGGAAGATCGCGCAGATCGGCGGTGCGGACGGCATATCCATCGCGGGCCGCGCGGGGGAAGGGGGGTAGATCGCGGTCCGCCGAGATCGGCTCAGCCAGGATGCGCCCATTTGCCTGCAAGAGGCCGACAAGTTCTGATTGCGGTGGCCGAATTCCGGCGGCGTGGTCTTCAACGCAGTGACGGGCTTCTTCGAAGGTGAGAAGGATTGGGGCGGAGGGCATCCGCAAATGATGATACGAGATGGACGAAGTAAAGGCCTAGCGAAACTGAACCGCAAGCCGCATCTGGTCGGGATTGGTGGTGTGCCGCATCCCGATTTCAAGATCGACGGTTCCGCTGCGGACAAGGTTCGCGATTTCGTCGTCAAAGCAACACATGCCGTCGGCATTGGCTGACTTTATGATTTTCAGCAGCGCTTGGCCACTGTGATCGTAACTTTCCAGCGCTTCCATGGCGGGGGTCGTGACCTTCAAGATTTCAGCTGCGACCACGCGTCCACCCGCTTTCTTCGGGACGAGTCTTTGTGAAACCACGTACTTGAGCACTTTCGCCAATCGGCTGCGAACTGCGGTCTGCTCGGCTGGCGCCCATGTTGAAACCAATTTTTCCACCGTTTTGGTCGCGTCCACTGAATTCATGCCTGAGAGAACCAGGTGTCCGGTCTCAGCGGCTTCCATGGCCATCTCGATGGTGTCGCGATCTCGAAGCTCCCCAACCATGATCACTTTCGGGGCCTGCCGCAGCGCCGAGCGTAACGCCAGCGCGAAACTCGATGCATCGCTGTGCAATTCCCGTTGATGAACGGTACAGCGTTTGTGATTGTGCAGGAACTCGATGGGATCCTCGATGGTGATGATGTGCGAATTCTGCCGCTGATTGATGCAATCGAGCAACGCCGCAAGCGTGGATGACTTGCCAGACCCGCGTGGGCCGCTCACAAGAA
This sequence comes from Terriglobia bacterium, assembly GCA_963771505.1. Classification (GTDB taxonomy): domain Bacteria; phylum Acidobacteriota; class Terriglobia; order Terriglobales; family Acidobacteriaceae; genus JAJPHW01. The sequence continues at coordinate 573,012 of CAVYTO010000001.1, read as the reverse complement.
CAAGACCATCCTGCAGGCTTGCGATTTCCTCAAGATGAGCAGGAAGACCCAGGTGCGCCAGACTAGGAATTCCAGTTGGGATCGCGCGCATCACCACTGCGCAACTGCCTCGCTGAATGAAAACATTGACGCGGAAACGTGCGAGTCCGGGAAGGCCATAAGAAATATCGCACGAGCCGTGCTCGCGCAGCATGGTGATTGCCTGCTTATTGTTGCCGATCAAATCGGACGCAATGTGCCGGGTGTCGTCTGCCGTGAGCGGTCGCAGGCCGGGAGCTTGCATGGCAATCAGGTCGCCGTTGGCCTCCACCTGCGGTAAGCGGCCGGGTGAAAAAATGAGGTCGCTCACGCCCTCGCGCGCACGCAGCATCGCCGCCAGCAAAGATTGTGTCGCGAGCGAACCCGATCCCGTTGTTGGATCGAGCGAAATGGAAATTGGAGCGATGCCTGGGGAAGCCATTTTTTCGATTGCCAGCGCGGCAATATCTCACTCTATCCAAGGCTGGAAACGGGTTCCAGAAAGAAAGGGGCTCCCTTAGACCTTGGTAACTACCGTTGCGGGAATGTGCTTTGGCGGCCGAAAAAAGGCGGCCCGAAGGCCGCCTGCTTGGTTAGTCGGGCAGCTACTTTTTGGCCGGTTTTTTCTTTCCGAAGCTGGTTTCAACAGTGCTGCCAATGTATTGCAGCATGCTCTTGGCCGGCTCGGCGTAGGGGCCATCCGGTGCCAGTTCGAGATATTTATTGAACGCCTCTGCCGTTCCGGGAGCTGGAGTCACCTTGCCGCTGGCATCGGTTTTCGCCTTTCCAACTAGATTCACGCCTTTTTGATAGTAAGGATCGGGCTTGGCTGGGTCGGCAGCGATGGCTTTGTCGAATGCCGCAATTGCGTCGTCAATTTTCCCGGCGTTGGTGAGGACCGCCCCCATGTTGTAGTAGTAACCGGCGGAGCCTTCCGGATTGACCTGTGCGGCCTGAGCGTAGGTCTTCACTGCATCGTCAATCTTGCCAGCTTTGGAGTAAGCGTCCCCAAGATTGTTGTAATAGGCTCCCAGTTGCTTGGCGTCTTCCGGCTTCTTTGCGCTGGCGTCAAACGATTTTTGCTTCAAGTCCACAGCTTTCTGGTAATCGTTGGCCGCTTCCGTCAGTCTCTTCGTTTTCTCGTCTTTATCGGTCTGCTTCATCGCAGAGTTGCGTTGCGCTTCTCCGAGCTTGAACCACACCAGATCGCGATTCGGATCCATTTGCGTGGCTTCATTCAGTTGGGCAATGGCGGTGTCGAAGTCACCCGCATCGGATGCCGTCTTGGCGGCCGCCAGCTTTTCGTTCAACGCCTTAACCGTTGTATTTTCCTTTTGCGCTTTGGCGAGTTCATCCTGCCGCTTTTTCAGCTCTTCCGGCGAAAGGCCTGCTCCCTGGGCTTGCTTGGCTTGCTCCTTCTGCATGTCGAAGTCGAGGGTCACTTCTTCAAGTCCCACCTGAAAGTTCTCGAAATGGAAAATCTCGTTGCCGCCTTGCGTGAGCGAGACGTTGTATTTTCCCGGATCGATGCCCAGCGAAAAATATTCGCCCTTGTTGTTTGTCTTGAGGTAATACTTTCGACCGGTGTTCTGGTTTGACCAGCTAACGCTTGCGCCGGCAATTGGCTTGCCAGTAGCGTCTTTGCACACGCCCTTTACAGTTCCCGTGGCTTGGGCGAACAGCGCAGGCAGGCACACCGCAAGGCAAAACGCAGCGATTGCCGCAATTCTCAGTCTTTGTGTCATCTTTCTTCCCTCCGTTAGGAACCCGAAATTATAAATCGGCGAGCGTGCGAGCTTCAGAATCTTCGCTGGAATCCCTAACAGTAAGGAATTGGGTCTACCGCACCCGCGTCGGCAAAAGCCTGAAGACGCATCCGGCAACTATCGCACACTCCGCAAGCGCGATCTTCGCGCTGGTAGCATGACCACGTTAAATCGAACGGCGCGTTCAATTCAAGGCCGAGCCGCACAATCTCAGCCTTCCGCAATGCGATCAAGGGCGTCAACACTTCGATCCGACCTTCTTTTGTACCTTGCCGCACAACTTCATTGAATGCCCGATAGTAAGCCGGACGGCAGTCCGGATAGCCAGAACTGTCCGGCTCTACCGCGCCGATAAAGACAACTCCAGCACCGATCACCTCCGCCCAACTCACTGCGACCGAAAGAAAATGCGCGTTGCGGAAGGGCACATAAGTGACCGGAACTTGGATGCCGCCAGTTGGCTGGCCGCTCTCGCCAATTTCTGGTACCGCGATCGAAGAATCGGTTAAGGCAGAGCCGCCGATGGCGCTCAATGCTCCATTCTTCACCATCAAGCGCTGCGAAATTCCCAGCCGATCGCATATCTGAATAAAAGCCGCGCGCTCTCGTCTTTCAGTGCGCTGCCCATAGCTGACGTGAACCGCAGCCGCGCGAGCATGGTCGCGCACGGCCAGCGCGGCGCAGACGCATGAATCCATGCCTCCACTAAGCAAGATGATCGCATCGGTTTTTGCAGATTCAGCCAAAAGCTAGACGCCTTTGAGGGCCGGATCCCAGATGAATTTATGAATCTGGAGGTTGAGGCGGGCGGGTACCCGGTCTGCCAGCATCCACTCTGAGAGTTCCCGAGGATCAAGCAGGCAGTGGCTCGCGTCGCGACCGCCAGTTGCTCCCTTGCGAAAGGCCGGCGAGAAAAGAACCGCCGCCACGAGCTGCGAAAGATTGTGGGCGCTCATAAAATCCCGCGCGAATTCGTAATCCTCGCGGTTGCTGAGAACGAACTTTACTTCGTCTCGGGAAGTCAGCGTGTCGAGATTCTGCTCCCGAAACGTGCCGCCTTCACCCGAACCAGGACATTTCACGTCGACGATCTTGACAACATCTTTCGGAACATTCGTGAGCAGGCGCTCCCCGCTTGTCTCCAGCAACACGGTGAATCCAGAATCGCTCAATCGCCGCATGAGAGGCACAACCTCGCGCTCCTGAAGCATAGGTTCTCCACCGGTGATCTCGACCAATCCGCCATCCGGACTCAGCCGTTCGACCTCCGCCAGGACCGCTTCCAGTTCCATGCGGCGTCCTCCGGTGAAAGTGTATTCACTGTCGCACCAGGAACAGCGCAGATTGCAGGCAGTGAGGCGCACGAAGACGCAGGGAACTCCAGCGTAAGTGGATTCGCCTTGAATCGATTTGTAGATTTCGGTGATCTGCACGATTCGCTGAGGAAGCTACTGGCTGTATTTCGCCGTCGTTGTCTCGGTCTCAAAAATGGTCACGTCTTTGACGTGGACGCGACCGGCGGTGACCGCGCGCAGCCGTTCGTTGGTTTGGTCGTAAAAATACCGCGCCAGGTTTTCGGCGGACGGATTAATTTCGGTGAAGGGCGCGACGTCGTTGATCATCTGGTGGTCAAGCCTGTCAATAACGTGCTTCATGACTTCGCGCAGGTCTTTGAAGTCGAGCAGCAGTCCGGCTTTGTCCAGGTCCGCGCCTGCGAGCGTAACCCGCACCTTGTAATTGTGCCCGTGCGGATTCTCGCACTTACCCTTATAGTTGCGCAGGTAATGGCCTGCGGCAAAAGTGTCGTCAACCGTAACTTCGTACATGGAACCTCGATCTTCCCATCTTCTATCTTATCTCGCCCTAGCGATGGTGCGCCTGCATTCGGGCTTCGTGATAAACTTCCCGCAACGCCGGAGGTTGCGGCCGCTCGACCCCATGAGCTTTCGCAGATACATCACTGTCCGAACGCTCATTTCAGTTCCTGCCGCGATAGCCTTTTTTGGGCAGGTCTCAATTGCTCAATCGGCCAGCTACGTTGCCGCTTACGGAGACCACCGCATCATCGTCGCTGCGGACAGCAAGGGACACACCGAGAAAAATTGCGACATTCTCGTCCTTGGCAAATACGCATTCGCCGCTTCCGGGACAACGGCTTCGAAAGCGGCTGGCGGCGGCGCGCCTAAACACGGCAACGCGCAAGAAGACGCAAAGCTAGCCTACTCGCACAATCCGAAAGATCTAGATGCCATGGCCGCGGAGTGGGCAAAGCGGCAAACTGAACTCTTCACGAAAATCGACAAGCTCCGCCTCAAAAGCCTGGCGAAAGCGAACGCAGTTTTAGAGAGAGGTTCTTTCGCTGGGTTCGACGCAAACGGAGAAGCCTACGCGTTCACCGAGACCATCTCGTTCGAACCGAGCGCCAAGCCGCCGCTCGTAGCATCGCGCACGGTGACGCCGCTGAAACAGCAGGCCTATTGCAGCCATCCCATTACTCAGGAATTATTTGAAGACAATTCCGAGCGCGCGCAGAACTACGACGCGAAATGGCGGCAACTGCAAGCGTCCGTGATGCGAGCCGATTTCGATTGGCGCTACACGCAGTTCCTGATCCAATCGACAGCCGACTTAGACGCCAGCGTCAGCCACGATGTCGATGTTTTGGCAATCACGCCGGATGGCGCTGACATGTGGTTACAATGGAACGCCTGCAAGACGGTGAAATAATCGGCTCGCTCACATCCTATTGAACCGTCAAAGTCAGCATGACCGACGAGCTCTGGGAACCAGACGTGGCCGTCACTGTCAAATTGTAGGTTCCGGCTGGCGTGCCACCAATTCCTGACGAACTCCCGCCGCCCCCGCAAGAACTGATTCCCAGCGATAACGCCAACGCCACCGACATGAGCCCAGGCCTCGATCGCGTCTTCCGGCGCCGACCTGCCGCCGGAATAACCATAATGCCAAGCAGGAACGTCGCCCAAATCCCAATCTTGTCGAACCTCAGGATTTGTAACATCGCCGAGGTACGCGACGTCGTTGTCACAGTTACGTTGAACATGGTGGGCGTAGCGGCACTTAGATTCTCGCCGGACGGCACGGAGCAGGTGGCTCCCTGCGGAGCGCCGGAGCAGGCTAGAGTTGCTGTTCCGCTGAATCCCTGACCTCCCGCCGCAAGCTGATACATGGCCGTGCTCCCCGCCGGAACCGTAGCTGATGAGGAACCTCCAGCTGCAATTCCAATCCCGATGCCGTTGCCACCTCCACCCGTTCCCGCCAAGCCAATGGTTTGCGGACTGCCAGAAGCGTCGTCAGTAATGGTCACATTGCCGGTTCGGGTTCCTATCACTGTGGGCGTGAAGGTCACCGAGATCGTACAACTTTGGCCCGCGTTGACGGTCCCGGCGCAATTATTGGTTTCGCTGAAGTCGCCGGAGATGTCGATCCGCGAAATTGTGAGCGGAGCTTGGCCCGAATTCGTGAGCGTCACTGCTTGAGTCGGGCTACTTTGCCCAACCGGTGTGCCGGGAAAACTCAGATTTGCGGGTGAGAGAGTCACCCCTGCCGCCGACCCCTGGCCGGTCAGGGCAATCACATGCGGACTGCCCAAGGAGTTATCTGTGACCGTGCCCGTGCCCGTCGCCGGATTAGTGCTCTGGGGAGTGAACGTGAGCGAAAGGGCGCAGTTCGCGTTAGGAGCGAGAGTTGTCGCGCAAGTGGACCCGCTCAGTGTAAACGGCGTGCTAACCACAATGCTATTCAAATCGAGCGTTTGGTCCCCGAGATCCTGAATTGTCAGGGTCTGCGCTGCGCTGGTTGTCCCCAACTCTTGATAACCAAAAGCAATCGAGGCGGGAAGAAATCCGGCCGACGCAGCACTCTGCGCGCTGATCTTGGTGATTGTCGAAAGTTGCGCCGGTTCGAATAGGTTGACTGCATAGTAAGAGGCTCCGCTTTCACCCGCCAAGTAAGCGTTTCCGGATTCCGCGCCAGCAATTTCACTTGGGTAGTACTCCACCGGAAACGAGTAAATCATCGTGCCCGAGTTTGTAAACGAGTACAGCGTCGCACCCTGGTTTGTTCCGAGCGCTGTGTAGACGTTGAGGCCGGCGTCAAGGGCCACGGGTGGGGCTCCGTAGGGGGATGCAACTCCGGGTTGGAGCGTCTGCGTGAAGTTTACCGCCGACCCCGTGGGGTTAATGCCCAGTAACACAACTCCGTTGCCATTCGCCAACTCGCCGCTGATGAATGCATCCCCGCTGGGGTCAACCGATAGAGATCCGATCGACCCTGTAAAGTTCCCCTGCACGTTGAGGTAAGTCGAATACACCAGCGCCGTGCCTGATGGGTCGAATTTCGTCAGATAGCCGCTGTTGCACGGGCTATTGCATGAGGTCTGTAGAGGGTTGACGGTCGGAAAATCAGTGGAGTTCGTCGAGCCCGAGACATATGCATCGTCTGCCGAATCGATGGCTACCGCGTGTCCGAAACTCCCCGCGCTTCCGGCCAGATAAGTTGAGTAAACCAATGCCGAGGCGGATGGGTTGACCTTCGAAACAAACGCGTCGGTGCTCCCCTTTAAAGTTGACTGATAAGCATTCTGCAGGGGGAAGTCGTTCGAGGATGTGCTCCCGGTGATGTATGCATTCCCGTTGGCGTCAACAGCAATCCCGCTCGCCGTATCCAGGTTGCTGCCCCCGATGTATGTTCCATAAATCAACTGGCCCGTCGTGCCGAATTTTGCCACGAAGGCGTCCGAACCACCAGCATCGTTTGGTTGCACTACCCCGCTGGTGGTCGCGAGGCCGCTTGAGAACGAACCCGTCACGTAGGCATTGCCGTTGGAGTCGCTGGCTATGCCGAAACAACCTTCACCGAATCCATTACTCTGAGGCCCGTAAAGGGTCTGGTAAATCAAGCTGCCGGTGGCCCCAAGCTTGGTCAATACGCATGGCCCCGAAACGAGATTCGACGGCGCCGTATTGCTGGCCACGTAAGCATTTCCGTTTTGATCGGCTGAAAGCGCGACGATACCTCTTGAATTTTGACTCATGCTTGGGTTTGGCAGATAGCCTTGATAGACCACCGACGGGTCGACAACCACCTCTCGGCGCGGGTCATATTTGCCGAATCCGATTGTCCACTCGCCATTGTCGGCGATGTAGTTCGATGAAACTTCCCGCTTTTGGCCTTCAATCGACTGATACGCGCCGGGTTGGATTATGCGAATTGGGCTGGCGGACGCTGCTATAAAAATGTCGCCGCCATCGCTAAAAGATGGCGCGCCTTCCACGTGAAATCTAATCTGTTTAAGATCGGCGTTCGGCTGCGCGATGAAGTCGAACTCGAGCACTGCGCTGGCCGCATAAAAGACGAGATCGATTCCAGGATAAAGATTTTTAAAACGTATGCGTCCGTATGTCGGCACGCCCGCGTGCCACTGCCTGGCATCAGCGCCGATGTAGTAGTTCACAAGTCCGGACTGCAAGTCTTCGCCGGCGATCTCTCCGAGACTTGACGAATCGAAAACCAGCGCGACTTCTGGACGCTTCACGTCGGCACTTTTTTGGTCGAAGACAATGCGGCCTGGTTCAATCAAAACATCATATTGTGGTCCACGGGCAAGAAAATTAGCAGATGAGGCGCTCTGGCCGGCATTTTTTTCGAACACAACCGATGGCGGGTTTTGCGGATGAAGAGTAGGAATTTCCGCCGACGAGGTTAGCGAGAAAATCGACGCAACCAGAACAGAACTCAGGACGATTGAAACAACTCTGTTTTGAGCCACACGGCCTCCCTGATTTCGGCACAAGAACTTTCGACGCACGTACTCGGACCAAAAGGCATCACAAGTTTGGGATCGACTATTTCTATTACCGTTGGCAGGCGCAGGGTTCGTCGTCGACGGCGGATTACTCGCCGATGATTGTGCCACGAGAGACGCCGTTATGCAATTCCCCGATAGACTGAGCATTGGCATTCCCCGTCAGCGGGCCTACATCCCCGACACTGTGTCCACATAGCCGGCCGCGCTCAAAAACAATCTGTCCCGAATCTGCCCTGCCCGGACCTGCTCTCCTTGCCTTACTTTCCTGCGGTGCTTACTATATGAAGGTTTGGCTGATCTGGGGGATTTTTCCTAAGACGGCTTTCGCAATCCTATTTAATTATCGCCACCGGAGAATTTATGACCACCGCCTCGCTGGATCTCGAACTCAATCCTAAAGAAGCTGCCGCAGCCCGCTTTGACATGGCGGCTGCGAAACTGAATCTCGATGAAGGGCTGATGAAGATTCTGCGCAGCCCTACCCGGGAAATCACTGTGTACATTCCAGTGACAATGGACAACGGGAAGCTGGAAGTATTTACCGGGTACCGGGTGCAGCATTCGATCGCGCGAGGACCGGCGAAAGGCGGCATCCGCTATTCCCCGGACGTGACCCTCGACGAAGTTCGCGCGCTGGCTGCGTGGATGACCTGGAAGTGCGCCGTGGTCAACATTCCGTTTGGCGGGGCGAAGGGCGGCGTGATTTGCGATCCGCACAAAATGTCTATGGGCGAGCTTGAGCGGATGACGCGCCGCTACACGGCGGAACTGGTGGAATTTATCGGGCCCGAGAAAGACGTTCCCGCGCCCGACATCAACACCAACGAGCAGATCATGGCGTGGATGATGGATACCTATTCCATGCACGTCCGGCAGACGGTGACTGCGGTAGTGACGGGCAAACCGATCAACATCGGCGGCTCGCGCGGACGCCGCGAAGCCACCGGCCGCGGCGTCATGATCGTCTGCGATGAAGCCATCAAGAAACTCGGCTTGAGCAAGGAAAGCACTCGGGTAATCGTCCAGGGATTCGGCAATGTCGGTTCCAACGCAGCGATCCTGATGCATCAAGCCGGATACAAAGTCATCGGTGTGATCGAAGTGAACGGCAGCGTCTTCAATAAGAATGGTCTCGACGTCAAGGCTCTCAATGAATACCGCACCAAGAACAAGACCATGGAAAAATTCCCCGGCGGCGAAGCCGCGGATCCGGCCGAACTTTTAGTGACGGACTGCGACATTCTGATTCCGGCGGCCACGGAAAATCAGATCACCAGCAAGAACGCCGACCGGATCAAATGCAAAATCTTGGCGGAAGGCGCAAACGGGCCCACCACCGCGGTGGCCGACGAGATTCTCGCCGACAAGAAAGTATTCGTAATCCCCGACATTCTCGCCAATGCCGGCGGCGTGACCACTTCGTATTTCGAATGGGTCCAGGACCGGCAGGGTTATTTCTGGCAGGAAGCTTTTGTGAATGAACAGTTGGAAATCATCATGAAGATGGCGTTCGCGGATGTGGTCCAATTTGCGGAAGCCCACCATGTCAACAACCGCATTGCGTCCTACATGCTGGCCATCGATCGCGTGGCTTACACGCTGCGGCAGCGGGGCATTTACGCTTAGAGCGGAAACGAGTAGACTGGTGCCCGCCTCAAAGCGGATAAACGGACAACTTAAGGAGATCACGTATGAACGGTTCGCGTAAAAAATTAGCATCACTGGCAGTCGCATTATTCTTGTTCATGGTTGTGAGCGCCAGCACTCCCGGCTGGGCGCAGTCAACTTCAAGCGACCAGGGTTCGGCAACCTCGACCGATTCCACCACGACCACAAAGAAGAAGAGCAAGAAGAAAGCGTCTGCGGATGCCACTTCGACGGACCAGTCGGCTAGCCCTGACAGCAGCGCGTCCGGTACTACCACCGCAAAGAAGAGCAAGAAGGGCAAGTCCGCGACTGACGCGACCGCAACCGATCAGACTGCGGCCGGAACTAGCGGCACGGACGCAAGTACCCCAAAAAAGAGCCGAAAAGGCAAGTCTAAGATGGACGCTACGGCGACCGATCAGACGAGTGCCGGAACCAGCGGCATGGACGCTTCCAAGTCCAGCTCGATGGGAAAAAGCAGCAAGAAATCCGCCAGCGGTGATGCGATGGCTCCCGCCGCATCGTCGGCTTCGAGCACCCCAGCCGCCGATTCCACAGCGACCACCACAAAGAGCAAGCGCGCCAGCAAGAAGGCCGCAGCTTCGAACGATTCAAGCATGGGATCGTCATCCGCACCGGCAGCCGCCTCGCCGATGAGCGCACCGGCAGCGTCCAGCGCCCCGGCGAAATCGGCGCCTCCGGCGAGCAACGCTTCGTCTTCTTCGCCGATGGGCAACGCGTCCAGCGGTTCCAGTTCGACTAAATCGCCGAGCAAGGCCTCTACGGGCGGTCCAGCAGCTTCGAGTTCCGACATAGCGGCAGCGAAGTCCAGCGGCAAAGTCTGGGTCAATACCGACAGCGGCGTGTATCACAAGGGCGGCCAATGGTACGGCAAAACCAAACAGGGCAAGTTCATGACCGAAGACGAAGCCAAGGCGGCAGGTTTCAAAGCGTCGGAGAAATAAATTTCATTTGCAGCAAAACTTTAAGGAGAATCCATGAATAAAAAGTTAACGGCACCGCTGGCAGTTGCACTCTTCGTTCTCTCGCTGTTTTCCGGAATGGGTGCGCCGGCATCGGCCCAGGACACAAAGTCGAGCAAGACGACCGCCTCTGCAATGTCCGCGGATTCGTCGGATCTGGTCGACATCAACTCCGCCACCAAAGATCAACTCACCGCGTTGCCGGGCGTGGGCGACGCTTATGCGCAGAAGATCATTGATGGCCGTCCCTACGCGAAGAAAACCGATTTGACGCGGAAGAAGGTCGTCCCCGCGGCGACCTACAAGAAGATTTCCGACAAAATCATCGCAAAACAGAAGTAAGCGAATGACGCGGCCGGGCAGGGAACTGTCCGGTCGTATTTTTTTCCGGAGGCAGTTATGGGATTTCTTGACGATATGGAAAGTAAGGCCATGAATTCCGTGGCCGGCACCAACCCAACCATTGGGCACGTGATGGAAATCATCAATCAGCAGCCCGGAGGTCTCTCCGGTCTGGTGCAGAATTTTCATGACAAAGGTCTGGGCTCGATTGTGAGTTCATGGGTGGGCAGTGGGCAAAATTTGCCGATTTCCGCGGAGCAGATCCAAACCGCCATGGGCAGCGGAATGGTGGCGCAATTGGCTGCCAAGGCTGGCATCACTCCGGAAGAGGCTAGCTCGCGGCTGTCGCAATTTCTTCCCACAATTATTGACAAGCTTACGCCGCAAGGTCACGCGTAGAGATTTGAGCCTGTCTGTGCGGCCCCACATGGCTGGCCACAGCGCTGCACTTTTGCTTGCCCTTTGCGTTGCTTTCCCCTCCGCGCTGGAGGATAATTTTGGAGTCGCTGGTTCCTGGCTTTGACTGGGCGCAAGCGTGAGTGCGCCAAGCTTGAATTTACCCAACTCCATCACGCTCACTCGCATCCTCAGCATCCCCCTGCTGATCTGGATTCTATCCACCAGCCACCTTCAGGGCACGGGCGGGGAAAAAGAGCTGCTGGCTTCGGCTCTGTTCATCGCGGCCTCGATCACCGATGGCATTGACGGTTATCTTGCGCGCAGACGGGGGCAGATTACTACGATTGGAATTCTTCTCGATCCCCTGGCCGATAAGCTGCTGATCGCCGCCGCGTTCATTTCCCTGGTGCAGTTCAATCCCTCGCTGGTGCCTGCGTGGATGGCCGTGGTCATCATCGGTCGCGAATTTCTGGTAAGCGGTCTGCGGTCGATCGCCGCCAACGAAGGGTTCAGCATTGAGGCCAGCGACCTCGGCAAGTTCAAAATGCTGGTGCAGATTGTCTCCGTGGTGGCAGTGATCCTCGATCATCATTGGAAACAATGGCCGATCTACGGCAATTATTTTTTGCCGGTGCATTGGATCGCGGTGCTTTCCATCTGGTTCATGATGTTGCTTTCGCTGATTTCCGCCGGTGATTATTTCGTAGCTTTCTGGTCGAAGATCGACCGCCAGGTCGTGCGCAGCCGTAAGCGCGGATTCGTCCTCAGCCGCAGAAGAAAGCGCAACATCGCCGCCACCTGAGTCGCGTGGTAACCGAGCATGCGGTTACTGCGGTTTCCCCAAACCCCGCGTCCAGAGCGGCTTCTGTTGCGGCCAATGTGCAGAGTTCTGCACTCATGGGTTTTGTGCCAGCCCGCTCCCGCCTGTCGCCGCAGCCCCTACTTCCCGTTAAATGAGCGGCTTACGAGGTCTGGAAAAATCATGGGACGACGCCGGCCTTTGGCCGGGCAAGTGCTTTATGCATGGGCAACGAAAGAGGCCGCAACGAAGAATGACCCTCAAACTCCGATCTCGACATCTCGCCTATAGCCATTTCTTCAGCGGAAATGGCCCCTTGCATCGCCCCTTCTAGTTTCCTACCCTTTGCCTCTTTTGATGTGTGGCCCCAGAAATGGGGCCGCTCGTTTTTTGGAGGCGCATTTTCGCTTTTTGTCCGCTTCCCTTACACTGGCATCATGACCAAAAAACTTCCGTGGGTTTTCCCCCTTGCGATTTCGTGCGTCGCTGTCTGCCAGGACCGTCCCGCGCCGGCCCCGCCGTTGTCGCCGGAACTGAAGGCTGCTTTGGTCCAGGTGCGCGACAGCGCGCTGCACGACGATTACGCGTACGCTCAAGTGGCGTATCTTTCGGAAAACATCGGCCCCCGCCCCTCGGGCTCAACGCAGGCACAAGCCGCAGTGGAGTACGTCGCGGCCGAGATGCGCAAACTGGGACTCGAAGTCCATCTAGAGGAGGCGATGGTCCACCACTGGCAGCGCGGCGAGGAACACGCCGAGCTGGTGCAATGGCCCGGGCAGACCGCGGGCACCACGCAAAAAATCGTGCTCACCGCATTGGGCGGCAATGCGCCGACTTCTGCACAGGGCATGACAGCCGACGTTGTGACCGTCGCAAACTACGATGACCTGACGAGCCTGGGAAAAGAAAAAGTCGCGGGAAAGATCGTTCTTTTTAACTTTCCTTTTGACAAACAGAAAGCTGCAAACGGGCTGGCTGGCGAAGCCTACGGAGAAGGCGTCGCCTATCGTGCTGGGGCTGCGAAAGCGGCCGCCGACCTGGGCGCGGCAGCGGTGTTGGTGCGTTCGGTTGGCGGAGCCGATTACAGGCTTCCACACACCGGATATAGTTTTCCCGCTGGAATTCCTGCGGGCGCCGTGGCCAGCGAAGATGCAAACTTGATCGCTCATTTGACCGCACAAGGCACCGTGCGCATGCACCTGACGCTGATGTCAGTGATCGCTCCGAATGTGAAAAGCTACAACGTCGTCGCGGATTTGAAAGGCTCTGAGCATCCTGAACAGGTTGTGATCGTCTCCGGCCATCTCGATTCATGGGACCTCGGAACCGGTTCCATCGATGACGCAGCCGGCGTTGCCGTGGCCATGGAAGCGGCGCAAATACTGACAAGCCTGCACCTGCGGCCCAAGCGCACCCTCCGCGTCATTGCCTGGATGGACGAAGAAAACGGCGGTGGCGGACACGACGCCTATGCCGCCACTCATGCCTCCGAAATGGCGAATCACGTGGCGGCGATTGAGAGCGATTTAGGAGCCGGGCATCCTCTTGGTTTCGAGGCCAAGGTGACGTCTGCCGCATTCGCGCAACTGACGCCGATCGCGGCAGTCCTCGAACCCATCGGAGCGAACTTGCTGCGCATGGTCGACTTCAGTCCGGCCGCCGACATAGCGCCGCTCGCTCACGCTGGCGTTCCTGCGCTTGGAATCTGGCAGGACAATCGAACTTACTTCAACTATCATCACACCGCTGCGGACACACTGGATAAAGTCGAGCCGCAATTGCTGCGAGAAAACGCGGCTGCCATGGCGGTGATGGGATACGCACTGGCTGAGATGCCGACGCCACTGGGGCGATAACAAAAAAAGTTGACGAAACTTGAAACAAAAGATGGCGGTTGATGTTCGCCATTCGGCCTTGTCCGTTGGTGCTTTTGGAATCCCCGTGCCTATTTGACGCATCTTATTTCAAGCGCATATGATCTTGGTTCGCTCATGCGCGGAAAGCATGCCGAGATAGGGTCTGGACTCATTTTCCATGGACAAAAAGAAGATCGAATATTTCCGGAAGAAGTTGGAAACCCGCCAGCAGGATCTGCGTCGCATGGTATCGCGGATTGAGCAGGACGGCCGAAGTGTGGATGAAGATTCCACCCAAGACGTCGCTGACAAAGCGGCCAGCTCTTACACCAAGGAATTCCTCTTTCATCAGAGCAACAACGACCGCCAACTTTTGCAGATGGTCGACACCGCTCTTTTCCGAATGAGAGAAGGCAGCTTTGGGGAATGCATCGCGTGCGGCGAAGAGATCAATGCCAAGCGCCTGGAAGCGGTTCCTTGGACGCGACACTGCATCGCCTGCCAGGAAAAGCTGGAGCAGGGACTATTGGAAGAGACCTCGAAATAGCGTTCTTTTCCCCGCCCCCTTCGAACTGTAAAATGTAAGTGAAAGGGGCAGTGAACCGCCTTTGCGGTTTGACACTGTCCAGCGGCGATTGCTATAGTCAAGAGGTTCCCTCGGACGCAGGGTTAGTAAGCACGTCCGGTCGCTGGGATTGTCCAAGTTCATCCGCCAGGATGGGCCCATCACAACCTAAGACTCACACCAGCAGTCCGCTAAGCCCCGCATCCGTCCGCACCCAAAGTGCGAGAACACCGCAGAGAGGCCACGACCTTGTTCGACGACAATAACGACCACAACGAGCACTCCTCCACCGCAACCGAAGTCATGGAAGCCAACAGCCCTTCAACCGAAGGGCCCACCTCAACCCCAAACGAGACTGCTGAAGAGACTCACGGCCAGTCGGCGTCCGGGGAAGACTTCGCCTCGGCGCTGGAGAATTTCACCAGCGAGAGCGAAGAAGCCGCCGCCAGTGAGGGCAACATTATCCGCGGCACCGTGCTTAAGCTGACGTCCACCCACGTGGTGGTCGACGTGGGCGCAAAGTCGGAAGGAATGCTTCCGCTGTCTGAAGTGCTAGATCATGACGGCAAGCCCAAGTTTCAGCCGGGCGACAACATCGATGTTATGCGGGAAAAAGGGCCGATGGAGGAGGGCTACATTGTCCTTTCCCATCAGAAAGCCCAGCGCCTGCGCGCGTGGGACGAGATCGAAAAGGCCTATAACGAAAAGCGCCCAATTGAGGCCGTGGTTGTAGAGCGGATCAAGGGCGGGTTGACTGTAGACATCGCGGGAGCCCACGCCTTCCTGCCAGGGTCGCAAATGGACGTGCGCCCGGTCCGCAACTTGGACAACGTTAAAGGTCAAAAGATCGAAGTTGCCATCATCAAGCTGAACAAGAAGCGCGGCAATATCGTCGTCTCACGCAAGCAGCTTCTGGAAGAAGAACAGAACGAAAAGAAGGGCAAGACTCTCGAGATTCTTGAAGAGGGAGCCATCATGACCGGGGTGGTGAAGAACCTCACCGAATACGGCGCCTTCGTTGACCTCGGAGGTTTGGACGGCCTGCTTCACATCACCGACATGTCCTGGGGAAGGTTGACCCATCCCCGCGACCTGGTGAATGTTGGCGACCAGATTCAAGTCAAAGTCCTTAAGTTCGATAAAGAAAAGCAGCGGGTTTCGTTGGGTTTCAAGCAGTTGACGCCCGATCCGTGGCTGGACGCGACCCACCGCTATCCGGTCGGCGCTCACGTCGGCGGACGCGTGATCAGCGTTACCGACTACGGCGCATTCGTGGAACTCGAGCAGGGAATTGAAGGCCTGGTCCACGTCAGCGAGATGACGTGGTCGAAGCGAATGAAGCATCCGTCGAAGCTCGTCAATGTCGGCGACCAGGTGGATTGCGTCGTCCTGAACGTGAATCCGCAGGAACGCAGGATTTCGTTGGGCATGAGACAGCTCGCGTCCAACCCTTGGGATGCATTGCACGAGAAATATCCTATCGGCGCGACCGTTGAAGGTCGTGTACGCAACCTGACAGATTTCGGCGCGTTTATCGAGATTGAAGACGGCATCGACGGTTTGGTGCATGTCAGCAATCTCAGCTGGACCAAACGAATCAAGCATCCCTCGGAAGTGCTCAAAAAGGGCGACAAAGTGAAAGCCCTGGTGCTTGCCATCGAGCCCGATAAGCGGCGCCTGTCGCTGGGCGTGAAGCAGCTTCAGCCCGACGTATGGGAGAGCTTCTTCGGGCAACATAAAGTCGGCGATGTTTTACACGGCAAAGTGTTGCGGGTTGCCGCTTTTGGCGCCTTCGTTGAAATTGCCGAGGGGGTTGAGGGACTTTGCCACAACTCCGAGGCCGTGGACGCGAACGGCCAGCAGATCACGCTCGAAGCCGGACAGGAGCACGACTTCAAGATCATCAAGATGAATCCTGAAGACAAGAAAGTCGGCCTCAGCATCAAGGCCGTCGGCGAGGAAGCGTCGCGCTCTGAAGTGGAAGCCTACAAACAGCCTGTAGCCAGCACGGGCGGCTCTACCATCGGAGACCTGATTACCTGGAAACGGGCAGGGAACGAAAGCAACTGACCGACGTCAAAGTAGGTTCATGGAAGCCGCCAAAAATGGCGGCTTTTTTTGCGTCTAGTGAGCGTCTATTCGCAGGTTGATGTTGGAGATCGAGCGGGTATCGAACTGGCTCACCGTCTTAACATCGCTCTTCTTGCCATTAAATTGCGCATATACCTCGTAGTCGTCGTTCAGGGATAGCGAAGGGAAGTGGTAGGCGCCGTCCGGGCCCGTGATGTAGGTTTTCAGGCTGTGGGTCCGTGAATCCGCGAGGTAAACGACCGCCCCAGACAATGGAGTATCGCCGCGATCAATCACTTTACCGGTAAGTAACCGTCCGGCTGGCGTTTTGTCTTTATCTTTCGGCGGGAACGGCACCGCGAAAGACATAGCGGCAAAAAGCAGGACTAGAACCGTTGCGATCAGACTCTTCATAGGATTCTCCACTCAACCATACAACCGGACGCCCCGCCTATGTTAGATGCCCTGGAGGGTACGCATGGGTTCACTGAGCTGCTTGAAGGGTTCGCGGGTAGGGTGAGCGAAGAGAATGACAGGGCGAGCGTCCGATCCTACGAATAGTCGCTGTCTTCCGTTTCCTCTTCTTCTTCCTCTTCGTAGCCCGCTTCAACTTCCTTCAGTTCGATCGGATTGACCGTCACAACTTCGTAGTCGCTGCCGCACTCCGGGCAGGTGACAATTTCGCCCTCATCGACTGAGTCGTCATCGATATCAAGATTGGTTTCGCATTCCGGACAGTAAATCATGGTGGCGGTTAAATCTCCCTTCTGTTAATCATTAAGTTTTCTTGCGCTCAGGTCAAGTGTGACGCAAATTAAAATCCGCGCCGATGGCCGGGCTTCTTGCTTTCGACCTCGTGCCTTGAGATCGCCGTCATCGTCCTAAACATTTAACACAATTTTTTGCATTCCCGATATGGCCCAATCATGCCGGTCGCGCACCGGCGTAACGCCGGACGCTTCCGCCGAGCTGATAAGATGACGTAGGCGCATTTGTAGATTGCATGGCAAGAAACATTTCTTCCGACCTGGGTCTGCCGCCCTTCCGCGGCGGAGTCCGGCAAATCATTCTGGCAAGCGTCGCCGTCTACGTTACGCTGCTTCTGTTGCTGTCGTTTGCCCCGTCGGTTGGCCAAGCGGCCCTTTCGCTTGGAACTCTCGATCCGGTCCACATTCGTGAAGGCTGGCTTTGGCAGTTCATCAGCTATCCGTTCATTTACGTCGACCCGCTGAATTTTGTCTTTTCCCTGCTCGGAATTTATTTTCTGGGAGCAGCGGTTGAAGACCGCGTAGGCACGGCCCGGTTCCACAGCTTATTTTTCGGAAGCTCGATCCTTGCTGGTATCGCCGGTTTTGCCTTGTCGCTCGCCCACCTGACTGCGGGCCCAGCCATGGGCTCAGGTGCCGCCGCGAACGGTATTCTGATGGTTTTCTATCTTTTTAACCGGGATGCGCCCATCATGTTGTTTCCGGTCCCGATTCGCATTCCGGTGAAATGGATCGTTCTATTCACCGCCGCTATCGAGACCGCGTACCTATTGTTAAGCCATTTTTCGCTGTTCTATTTCGTGCTGCTTCTCGGGCTGGGCGCCGGTTACGTCTGGTTTCTGGCGTTCGGAGCGCGTCCGGTCTCGGTAAAATCCGGATTGAGCGAACGCTACTTCGGTCTGCGCAATTCCTACTACCGCTGGAAGCGAAAACGTGCCGCCCGTAAGTTTGAAGTCTACATGCGGCAACACGACCGGACAGTGAAGTTCGACGAGCACGGCAACTACATTCCGCCGGACGACAATGATAAGAAAAACGGCGGATCGAAGTCTGGTTGGGTCAACTAGCCGTTTTCATCTCCAAGAATTTGATAAAGTTTTCGAGAACCGTCGCAGGAAGTTGTTCCGCTCTCGCCTTCCCTTTGAATCCCAGATCGTGCCCCGCGCCATCGATTGATACCAATCGGTGAGGAGCGGGAATCAATTGCAGCGCAGATTCTAATTCCTCAGTTGACCCGAACGGATCGCGGGTGCCGTGAATCGCCAACGTTGGCGTGCGCAGTTCCGGAAGGTGCTGCGTCCGAAGTTGCTCCGGCTTTAGCGGCGGATGCAGCGGATAAGAGAGAAGAAGTAGTCCGCTGGCAAGCGCCGGCTGCTCTGCGCACAGCATGCTGGAAATGCGGCCGCCGTACGAATGTCCGCCTAGAAAGAGCCTTCCGGTAACGATTTCTCGAAGCGCAGCAACTGCATTTGCAATCCCCAATCGATCTTGCTTGTTGTCTCCCGGCCCTGGTGGCCCATAAGGACGCCGCTGGCGAAAGGGCAAGTCGTAGCGAAGTACAGTGAAACCGCTCGAAGCGAATGTTTCGGCAATTGCGACAAGGAGAGGCGAATTGCAATTCGATCCCGCGCCGTGGGTCAACGCCAGGCCGTCGCCGGTGGGATGATCCGGATGGTGAAGAAATCCTCGGACCGCTGGGTCGCTACCGGCCGACAACGCTTCCACCCTCGCAGTCACTTCTTGGCGGCTCCGTGGCCGCGGTCAATGGCAGCTTCCAGAGTCTCGTAGATTCTTATGACGCGAATCTCCTGGGCGAGCTTGGCCCAACAGCGGAGAGCTTCACCATCCTCTTGAGCCGCCCGCCGAGCGTCTTCAGACTTCCAGTAACGCAGAAGAACGTACTGCCCGGGCTCCGACGCGCGATAGAGAAGGTCGCGGCTATAGCCCTTTTCGCCGAGTACTCCAATGAGTTGGCGAATCGTCGACAGGGATTGAGCTTCGAGGCCCGGCAACGGCTCGTAAATGGCAAGCGAGAGAATCTCGTCGAGCATGCAGCCGATTATACTTGCCGCGCATTGCTCCGAGGCTGCTTCCTGGCCGGCTTCTGCGCGGCAGCGACCACATGCAGGCGCATGAAATTGGTCGAGCCCGAAGCCATTTGCGTGCCGGCAACCACTCCCATCACATTGCCTTCCTGTAGGCTTCCGCGAGCGAGCAGCTCTTTTTCGGCGGTGGCCACCATGCTGTCCGCGTTTTCGGCCCGCACATGGCGAATCGGCTGCACTCCCCACAGCACGTTCATGCGGTTGCAAATTCTTTCGGTCTGGCTGAAAGCATAGACCGAAGTCTTGGGGCGGTACTTGGAAATCAAGCGCGCCGTGTTTCCGGTTTCGGTGAAAATTGCGATCGCCCCCATGGGGAGATCGTCGGCCGCGCGCGCGATCGATTCGCATATCGTTTCAGCAATGGTGAGCGGCGTGCGATCGCGGCGGCGTCGAAGCGGCGTCGATTCGGCGATGCTCTTTTCCGCTTCCGAGATAATCCGGGCCATGATCGCGACGGCTTCGCGCGGATACGCGCCGGAAGCGGTTTCCGCCGACAGCATCACCGCGTCGGTACCATCGAAAACCGCGTTAGCTACGTCGCTGGCTTCGGCGCGTGTGGGCCTCGGATGTTCGATCATCGATTCCAGCATCTGCGTTGCGGTAATGACGGGTTTGCGCCAGTATCCGGAACGGCGGATCACATGTTTCTGGATGACCGGGACCTTTTCTGGAGGCATCTCGACGCCGAGGTCTCCGCGCGCCACCATCACGCCATCGCAAGCTGCAAATATCTCTTCCAGGTGCTCAAGCGCCTGCGGCTTTTCCAGCTTGGCGATTACAGGAACATCCATTCCGCGATCGTGGATGAGCTTTTTTGCCATCGTGACATCATCTGCCGAGCGCACAAATGAGAGCGCAACCATGTCTACGCCGTGTCCCAGTCCAAACTCCAGATCTTTTTTGTCTTTCGCCGTGAGCGCGGGGATGGACAGTGCGATTCCGGGAAGATTAATTCCTTGGTGCTCGCCCAGCCGCCCTCCATTCACAATTTCGCAATACACGTTGTCGCCCTGAATGGCTGACACCCGCAGCTCGATCAATCCATCCGACAAAAGAATCCGTGTGCCGGGCTGCACTTCGCGGGCCAGCGTCTTGAAAGTGGTTGAAATCAGCCGGGGAGTTCCGGGAATATTATCTGGCGTAACGGTAACGTGATCGCCCGCTTTCAGCTGAACGGCTGCGTGTCCGCGCAGCATGCCGGTGCGAATCTTGGGCCCCTGCAAATCCTGAAGGATGCAAATCGAACGCCCTTGCGCAGCCGCAGCCTGTCGCAGGCGGGTGATATTGCGGGCGTGTTCCGGATGAGTACCATGGGAAAAATTAAGGCGGGCCACATCCATGCCCAGTCGCATGAGTTCGCCCATCATTGCCAAAGAATTGCACGCAGGTCCGATGGTGCACACGATCTTTGCGCGGCGATAGGAAACTCGCGAAGGTTCAGGAGCGGGCATTATTTCTCGCGCACTCAGTGGGGTATCGTTTCACTTGTCAATTCTAAACGGAAGATTGGTTGGTTTAAGATACGAAGGTCGGAAGGAAGAAACCTACCGTGTGCCGGTTTGAGGCACGGGCATCGCCCGCAACTCGCGGCCTAGGAATGCTCGAGGGAAGAGCATCGCGTTAAATTCGGCGCCAATGAGAATGATTAGGGACACCATGTACATCCACACGAGAAGGGCAATGCCAACGCCGAGCGAGCCGTACATGATGCTGTAGTCGGCGTAGTGTTGCAGGTACCAGCCGAACATCAATGTGGCGCCGAACCACATCGCGGTGGCCAGGGTCGCTCCCGGAAGGACACTGTGCCAGGGTTGCGTGCGCGGAACCGCGTTGTGATAGATCAGCGAAATCACGGCAATGCTGGTGAGCAACGCGACCGTCCAACGGATCACCATCCACAGCAACAATATGAATGGCCCGAACTCGTGCCCGATATGAAATAGGATGCGAGACTCGATGCGGTTTCCGAATGCCACAAACACCGTGGCAAAGCTCAGCGGAACTCCCGCGAGTATGACCAAAGCAAAAGCGATGAACCGCTCTTTCACGAGACCCCAGGTCTTGGGCAGTTCGTAGCAGCGTCGAAAGCCGTCCATCCAGGAAATGATTGCGCCGGAGGCCGTCCACAAGGTCAATAGGGAGGTTGTAATCAGCAATCCCAAGGGACGTTGCAGCGAGTCGCCCTTCAGATAGCCCACAGCGGCCGCGCTCCCGGCAGGCAGAATGCGTCCGACTGCATAGGAAATTTCACGCAAATAGACTTCAGTCCGGTGCGAGGCGGCGAGGACCGAACCTACAACCAGCAGAGTTGGAAACAGGGTCAGGATGGATGAATACGCTGCCGCTTTCGCGATGGTGAAAGCGTCATGCTGAAAAGCGCGCCAGAAGGCCAGCCTTAGCAGGCGAAAGCTTCGAAGCACCAGCGGGGCGAGAGTGCCCTGAACGGTAGGAGGAGGCACGGGCAGGATGCTTCGTGTCTGCTCGCCGAGGTGCTGTGGATTAGCGTGCATAACAAGCGTTAGAAAGGCAGCAGCGGGCATTGCTGCCCGCTGCTATCGCCGTTTCGGTTATTCCGCTGCCATTTCCTCGGTTTCGCCTTCGGCGCGCATAAGTTCCAGCGCGCGTTCGGCTTCCTCGTAGGCGGCAGATACTTCTTCCTGTACCCGCGCGGCCGCTTCTTCCATTTCTGGCGAGAGGCGGACGTTGCGGTAGTATTCCATTCCCGTTCCCGCGGGAATCAAGCGTCCCACGATCACGTTTTCCTTCAGGCCGCGCAGGTGGTCCACCTTGCCATTGATGGAGGCTTCGGTGAGCACTCGCGTGGTCTCCTGGAACGACGCCGCGGAAATGAACGAGTCGGTCGAGAGCGAAGCCTTGGTAATACCGAGGAGCAGCGGACGGCCCGTTGCCGGACGGCCGCCTTCCCGGATGACCCGTTCGTTCTCTTCCGTGAAGTGGAACTTGTCGACCTGTTCTTCGAGCAGGAACTTGGTGTCGCCGACGTCTTCCACTTTGCGCCAGCGCATCATCTGGCGAACGATCACCTCGATGTGCTTGTCGCTGATGTTGACGCCCTGCAACCGGTAGACTTCCTGGATTTCGTTCACCAGGTAAGACTGAAGTTCCTTTTCGCCGAGGACCGCGAGAATGTCATGCGGATCGAGCGGGCCGTCCATGAGCGGTTCGCCCGCCTTGACGCGCTCGCCTTCCTGCACGTTGATGTGAACGCCGCGCGGTACCGAGTATTCCTTTTCGGTGCCGTTGTCGGCGATGACATACATCTTGCGCTGTCCCTTGGCTACTTCGCCAAACTTCACCGTGCCATCGATTTCGCTGATGACGGCGGTGTCATGCGGCTTGCGGGCTTCGAAAAGTTCCACGACGCGGGGCAAACCACCGGTGATGTCTTTCGTCTTGGTGGTCTCACGCGGGATCTTTGCCAGCACGTCTCCCGGGAACACGGTGTCACCGTCCTGCACCATCAAGTGGGCGCGTGACGGCATCAGGTAACGCTTGTTGGCCTTGCTCTTGATGGTGATTGCCGGCTGGCGCTTTTCGTCAGGCGAATCGGCCACGACATGGCGGGAGAGACCCGTCACTTCGTCAACTTCCTCGTGCAACGTTACGCCGTCCTGCAAATCCTTGAACTGCACCGTGCCGCCGATTTCGGTCAGGATCGAGAAGGTGTACGGATCCCATTCAACCATGACCTGGCCGAGCTTCACCGTGTCGCCTTCGCTGACTTTGACCTTGGCGCCGTAAACCACGGCGTACCGCTCGCGCTCGCGGCCCTTTTCATCAACCACGGCAATCGAACCCTGGCGGTTCATGACGACCAGATCGCCGGATTTGGCTTTGACCGTCTGCAATCCGACAAAGCGCACGATGCCGGCGTTCTTGGCATCGAGCCGCGACTGTTCGGAAACGCGGGAAGCCGTGCCGCCGATGTGGAACGTACGCATCGTCAGCTGAGTGCCCGGTTCGCCGATGGACTGCGCCGCGATGACTCCAGTGGCTTCGCCCAGTTCGACGAGGCGGCCCGAGGCCAGGTTGCGGCCGTAACACATCACGCAAACTCCGCGCTTCGATTCGCAGGTCAGTACCGAGCGAATTTTCACCCGCTCGATACCTGCCGCCTGCACCGCGGCTGCGAGGTCTTCCGTGATTTCCTGGTTAATGTCGACCACCACGTTGCCGTCGTAGTCTTTCAACTTCTCGAGCGAAACGCGGCCCACGATGCGGTCGCGCAGCGGCTCGATGATTTCTCCGGCTTCGACAATTCCGGCGACATAGATACCGTCGACCGTATTGCAATCGTATTCGCTGATGATCACGTCCTGAGCAACGTCGACCAGGCGGCGGGTCAGGTAGCCCGAATCGGCCGTCTTGAGCGCAGTGTCGGCCAGACCCTTGCGGGCTCCGTGGGTCGAGATGAAGTACTGCAACACCGTCAACCCTTCGCGGAAGTTTGCCGTGATCGGAGTTTCGATGATTTCGCCCGACGGCTTGGCCATCAGTCCACGCATTCCAGAGAGCTGGCGGATCTGCTGTTTCGATCCTCGAGCGCCGGAATCCGCCATGACGTAAATCGGATTGATGAAACCTTCCTTATCGCGCTGCTGCATCTGGCCGAACATTTCGTCGGCAACTTTTTCCGTGATGCCAGACCAGATTTCGATGACCTTGTTGTAACGTTCGCCGTTGGTGATGGCGCCGTCAAGGTATTGCTGCTGTACGGCAACTACCGCCTTCTCGCCTTCCCTGACCAAAATCTTCTTATTATCGGGGATGACCATGTCGTCGATGCCGATCGAGAGTCCGGCGCGGGTAGCGAAGCGGAACCCAAGCGACTTCACCTCATCGAGCATCTTGACCGTAGTCTCCAGCTTGAAGCGTAGGTAGCAGTAGTTCACCAGCTGGCCAATGCCTTTTTTCTTGAGCAGGCCGTTGATGAACGGCATGCCCTCGGGCAAGTGATCGTTCAGGATCGCCCGGCCCACCGTGGTGTTGATGTATTGCCGCTCGTGCATCACCGGTTCGGTATGGGTGATGTCCTGATCGTCATAGGCCGTGGTGAGGTCCATGACTTCGCCCGAATGCCGCAGGCGGATCGGAGTCAGGGTTTCCACTTCACCGGCATCAAGCGCCAGCAAAACTTCTTCGGTGTTGGCAAAAGCGCGGCCTTCACCTTTGGCTCCCGGTTTCGACTTGGTCAGGTAATAAAGCCCCAGCACCATGTCCTGCGTAGGAACGGTGATCGGGTGCCCTGAAGCAGGCGAAAGGATGTTGTGCGATGACAACATCAGTACGCTGGCCTCGACCTGCGCTTCCGGAGAAAGCGGGATGTGGACTGCCATCTGGTCGCCGTCGAAGTCGGCGTTGAACGCCGTGCAGACGAGCGGATGGATCTTGATGGCTTTGCCTTCAACCAGCACCGGCTCAAATGCCTGAATACCAAGGCGGTGAAGCGTTGGGGCGCGATTCAGCAACACTGGATGGTCTTTGATGACCTCTTCCAGAATGTCCCAAACCACCGGCTCCTGCTGTTCCACCATTTCCTTGGCTTGCTTGATGGTGGTGCAATGCCCGGTCTGTTCGAGGCGGTGATAGATGAATGGCTTGAACAGTTCGAGCGCCATCTTCTTCGGCAACCCGCACTGGTGCAGCTTGAGTTCCGGTCCAACCACGATGACGGAACGTCCCGAGTAATCGACGCGTTTGCCGAGCAGGTTCTGGCGGAAGCGTCCCTGCTTGCCTTTCAGCGTATCTGACAGCGACTTCAGCGGTCGGTTGTTCGCGCCACGCAGCACGCGGCCACGGCGTCCGTTGTCGAACAATGCGTCGACCGCTTCCTGCAACATGCGCTTTTCGTTGCGCACGATGACTTCAGGAGCGTGCAGGTCCATCAGCTTCTTCAGTCGGTTGTTCCGGTTGATGACGCGGCGATATAGATCGTTCAAATCGGACGTGGCAAAGCGACCGCCATCAAGTGGAACCAGCGGGCGAAGCTCGGGTGGAATGACCGGGATGACGTCGAGGATCATCCAGTGCGGCTTGTTGCCGCTCTTGCGGAATGCTTCAACGACTTTCAAGCGCTTGGTGTACTTGAGCCGCTTTTGCAGCGAGCTCTCGTGCTTCATCTTCTCGCGCAGCTCGACGGAGAGGCCTTCGGTATCCACACGCTTGAGCAATTCTTTAATCGCTTCCGCGCCCATCATTGCTTTGAAGCCAGCGGGACGGAACTGCTGGTCGAGTTCGCGGAACTTAGCTTCGTCCTTAATGACTTCGCGCTCTTTCACCGGAGCGTCGCCGGGCTCGACGACGACATAAGCTTCGAAATAGAGAACAGACTCAAGATCGCGCAGCGAAATGTCGAGCAGGTGGCCGATACGGCTGGGCAAGCCCTTGAAGAACCAGACGTGCGAGCAAGGGGATGCAAGCTCGACGTGTCCGAGGCGTTCGCGGCGGACTTTCGAGAGTGTAACTTCCACACCGCACTTGTCGCAGATCACTCCGCGATGCTTCATGCGCTTGTATTTGCCGCACAGACACTCCCAGTCGGTGACCGGGCCAAAAATTCGCGCGCAGAACAACCCGTCGCGCTCGGGTTTGAAGGTGCGGTAATTGATAGTCTCGGGTTTGGTGACTTCGCCATGCGACCAGCTCCTGATTTTTTCGGGAGAAGCCAGGCTGATGCGAATGGCGTCGAAATCGGCGACCGGATTGGCTAGATCAAAGGGGCTCGAACGAAACAAGGTGTTCCTCCGCTTCCTGCGGTCATGCGCTGCCGCTGGCGGCCCTTGAAGTAACGTCGCTAGTCGTTTGTCGCTAGCTTAATTTCATGATCCGCTGCCCCAAGAGCGAAACGCAGCGGATCGTGTCTCAAAATTTCAATTTGGGCCGAACGCTGGTCGCCAATGACGAACGACCAGCGGCCCACGCCCAATCAGTCTGCTGCCGCCGATGAAGTCGTACCCAGCACCGGCTTCCGTTCGCTCGCCTTGACCAACTCCACATCGAGGCAGAGCGACTGCAATTCGCGAATCAAAACGTTGAACGACTCTGGCACGCCCGGTTCCATGGCGGCTTCGCCTTTCACGATGGCCTCGTAAATCTTGGTACGGCCATACACGTCATCAGACTTCGCGGTCAGCAATTCCTGAAGAATGAAGGCTGCGCCGTAAGCTTCAAGGGCCCAGACTTCCATTTCTCCGAAGCGCTGTCCGCCAAACTGCGCTTTACCACCCAGCGGCTGCTGGGTAATGAGCGAATACGGTCCGATGGAGCGAGCGTGAATCTTGTCGTCCACCAGGTGAGAAAGCTTCAGCATGTAAATGTAGCCAACCGTCACCGGTTGCTCGAACTTGTCGCCAGTCATGCCGTCGTACAGAAAAGTCTTGCCTGAAGTCGGCAGACCTGCGCTGCTGAGCAGGGCCTTGATTTCGCTTTCACGGGCGCCGTCAAATACCGCCGATCCGGCGAAAACTCCGCGTTTGAGCGTCGGAGCGACCGCCATCAGTTCCTCATCGCTGAAGCCGCTGATGGTGTCCGCCAGAACCGTATCCTTGAACAGGATCTTGAGTTCTTTGCGGATCGCCGCTTCCGTGGTGTTTTCTTCGAGCATCGCCGTGATCTTCTTGCCCAGTTCGTGTCCTGCCCATCCGAGGTGGGTTTCAAGGATCTGCCCCACATTCATACGGGAAGGAACGCCCAGCGGATTGAGCACGATCTCCATCGGCGTGCCGTCTTCGAGGTAAGGCATGTCCTCTTCCGGCAGAATGCGAGCGATTACGCCCTTGTTGCCGTGGCGGCCGGCCATCTTGTCGCCAACGCTCAGCTTGCGCTTCATGGCGATGTAGACCTTGACCAGCTTGATCACGCCCGGGGGCAGTTCGTCGCCCTTGGTGAGCTTGTCTTTGCGCTCGTTGACGATCTTCTTCAGAACGTCAATCTGGCGCGAAGTCATTTCTTCGATCTCGTCAATCTGCTCATTAACGCGAGGGTCTTTGTCCGCATACTTGATCCGCTTAAGATTGCGGGTCGAAATGCGTTCAATGGCGTCGCGGTCGAGTTCCGCATCTTTGGTCAGCAGGCGTTTGTTGGTGCGCTCGTCGTGCAAGTCCGCCTGGACCGTCTTCCCGCCCAGGATGTTCTCCAGGCGCTTCAGCCGTTCGTCGGTCAGGATGCGGATTTCGTCCGACAAGTTCTTTTCGAGCTTCGCAACCTGCGTGCCCTCGATGGCTTTCGCGCGTTCGTCTTTTTCCTGGCCCTTGCGGGAGAAGATCTTGACGTCGACGATGATGCCCTCGATCCCCGGAGGGCAATAAAGCGAGGCATCGCGCACGTCGCCGGCCTTTTCGCCGAAAATCGCCCGCAGAAGCTTCTCTTCCGGCGTCAGCTGGGTTTCGCCTTTCGGAGTAACCTTGCCAACCAGGATGTCGCCCTGCTTCACGCTGGCGCCGATGCGGATGACTCCCGCTTCGTCCAGGTTTCGCAGCATCGATTCGCTGACGTTGGGAATATCGCGGGTGACTTCTTCGGGACCGAGTTTCGTGTCCCGTGACTCGATCTCGTATTCCTCAATATGGACGGAGGTGTAGTAGTCCTCTTTCACCAGCTTTTCGGATACGAGGATCGCGTCCTCGAAGTTGTAACCGCGCCATGGCGTGAAAGCCACGAGCACATTCCGTCCCAGCGCCAACTCGCCGTGATCGGTGCAGGGGCCGTCAGCCAGAACTTGGCCTTTCGTGACCCGCTGTCCTTTCAAGACCACCGGCTTCTGGTTAATGCAAGTGTTCTGGTTTGAGCGCTTGAACTTCGTGAGCTGATAAATGTCGCTGCCCACTTCGCGCGAGAGCTGGCCGGGATGGTGCTCGCCTTCGACCCGAACGATGATGCGCTCGGAGTCGACGGAATCGATAATCCCGTTACGCTTGGCAAGAATCACCGCGCCGGAGTCGCGCGCCGTGACGCCTTCCATGCCGGTGCCGACGAGCGGGGCCTCGGCGCGAAGCAGCGGTACGGACTGGCGTTGCATGTTCGCGCCCATCAGCGCGCGGTTTGCGTCGTCATGCTCAAGGAACGGCACAAGCGATGCGGCCACCGACACGAGCTGCTTCGGACTCACGTCGATGTAGCCGACTTCTTCAGGGGTGACGAGAACGAAGTTGCCAGCCTTTCGGGCGTTTACCAGTTCTCCTACAATGCGGCCCTTGTCGTCGAGTTCAACGTTGGCCTGCGCGATCACGTGACGATCTTCTTCCCACGCCGACTGGTAGAACGAGAACGGCTCGGGCTCAATCAGCCTCTTGCGGCGGTCTTTAAGGTCGCTGTTGAGTTTCTCGAGTTCGTGCTTTTCCAGATGATCGCCGACCTTCAGGTCGCTGTCGCCGGCATTGACTACGCTGACAAAGTCGAGCACCTTGCCGCCCTTGACGCGGCGGTAGGGCGACTCAATGAAGCCATAGTCGTTAATCCGGGCATAGCAACTGAGCGACGAGATCAGCCCGATGTTCGGACCTTCCGGCGTTTCAATCGGGCAGATGCGACCGTAGTGCGTCGGATGAACGTCGCGCACTTCGAATCCGGCACGCTCACGCGACAACCCGCCCGGCCCAAGGGCCGAGAGACGCCGCTTGTGCGTGATCTCTGACAACGGATTCGTCTGATCCATGAACTGCGACAACTGGGACGATCCGAAGAATTCGCGGATCGCTGCCATCACCGGCTTGGCGTTGACCAGGTCGTGCGGCATCGCTGTCGACATTTCCTGATAGACCGACATCTTTTCCTTGATCGCCCGTTCCATGCGGACCAGGCCGATGCGGAACTGGTTTTCCATCAGTTCGCCAACCGCGCGCACGCGGCGGTTGCCCAGGTGATCGATGTCATCGACCGCGCCAATGTTCTTGCGCAGTTTCAGCAGGTAGCGGATGGTGGCGTAGAAATCGCCCGGTTCAAGCGTGCGATTGTCCAGGCTGCTTGCGTCCTGGTTTTCGAACAGCTTGATATTGAACTTCAACCGTCCTACGCGCGAAAAATCGTACTTGCGCGGGTCGAAGAACATGCCGTGAAATAGTGCAGTCGCCGTGTCGAGCGTCGGCGGATCGCCCGGACGCAACTTGCGGTAGATCTCGATCAGCGCTTCCTGCGGGGTCTTGATGGCATCGCGCTTCAGGGTCTGGCAGATTACCGTACCCACATCGTCTCGCTCGGGGAAGAAAACGCTCATCTCGACGACCCCGGACTCAAGAATCTTCGAGACCTTGTCAGGGGTCACTTCCGAATTTGCTTCCAGCAACACTTCGCCGGTCGTCGTGTCGACGACATCCGAAGCTACCCATGCTCCTTCGAGGTCCGAAACATCCACTTCGATCTCGGAAATCTTCGCCTTCTGGATTTCCTTCAGCGTGGTGGCGTTGATCTTCCGTCCCGAATGGGCGATCTCATCGCCCGCCTTGCTCTTGACGCTGCGGGCCAGCTTCATGCCCAGCAGGTTGGTCGCTTTCTCCGACGCCGGATCGAGCGTCCAGAAAAGTTTCTGGTCGCGGACGGCAAGGCGGTCCACGGTATAGAACGTCCGCAGAATGTCTTCGCCCGAACGCAGGCCCAACGCGCGCAGGAAGATCGTACCCAGGAATTTGCGCTTGCGGTCAATGCGGACATACAGAACGTTCTTCTGGTCGTACTCAAATTCAACCCACGATCCGCGGTAGGGAATGATCTTTCCCAGGAAATAGGTGCGGTTATTGGCGGTCTCGAAAAATACGCCCGGAGAGCGGTGCAACTGGCTGACGATGACTCGTTCGGTGCCGTTCACGATGAATGTGCCGTTTTCGGTCATCAGCGGCACATCGCCGAAGAATACTTCCTGCTCTTTGATATCGCGGATCGAACGAGCGCCGGTCTCGGCGTCCTTATCGAAGATCGTGAGGCGCATCGTCACCTTGAGCGGCGCCGAGTAGGTCATGCCGCGCTCTTCGCATTCGGCCACGTCATATTTCAGTTGTAATCCGACCGGGTCTCCGCATTTGTTGCAGAAGTCCGGCGTGTTCGCGTTATAGGTGCCGCACTTGTGGCACAGAACGTCGCCCGGATGGAAAGGGTCGGTGATGACGGTGTTGCCGCAATTTTTGCAGGTGGTGCGCAGATGGTGCAGTCCCTTGAGGTGA
Source organism: Terriglobia bacterium (assembly GCA_963771505.1). Lineage (GTDB taxonomy): Bacteria > Acidobacteriota > Terriglobia > Terriglobales > Acidobacteriaceae > JAJPHW01. Next base: position 542,697 of record CAVYTO010000001.1, on the reverse strand, counting down.
CCACACTTGCACTCCCAGTTACCAATGGCGTAATCAACGAACTCCAGTTGTGATACGTTGCGGAAGTCGGAGATCGGAAACACCGATTGAAAAACGGACTGCAACCCGGCGTCGTCACGCTCGCTGGGCAGCCGGTCCATTTGCAGGAAGCGTTCGTAGGAGCGCTTTTGCACCTCGATCAGATTTGGTATCTGAATGGTGGCCGGAATTTTTGAGAAGTCGAAACGTGTGCGGAACCCATTGCTCTTTGCCATGCGGATGTTCTCCACTTTCCTGTGCAGCTCTCGGGCTGCCACCGACCGCGGGATGTGCAGGGCGCGCCATCGCGCCGCGGTATTCGTATCGGTTAGAAATTGCTGAAAAGACGAATTCGCCCGCAGGGACGTGAATCCCCGTAGGCGCCATTTACGGCACTCGTGCCTTGTTCAGATTGTCTTTTCCGCGCCAGTTCGTAAGGCCTGTTCCATCCCGCCGCCCGCGGGATAGTCCACCAACTCGTGACAACGATACCTTGCATTCTCCGAACGCGTACCTACCGGAGAAATCGCAGCCACTCAGAATGAAGTTGGGAAGACGTGTCTTATAGATGCTATCACGTTATCCAAAGCTTCAAAAGTAGGATCGCGCTCCACCCCAAGTCTTGCAGCTTGCCCGAGGTAAAAGTGGGACGGAGGCCTTGCCCCCGCCCCAGACTCGACTACTTCACTTCTACAGACGCGCCAGCATCGGTAAACTTCTTCTTGATGGTCTCCGCTTCTTCCTTAGTCACGCCCTCTTTGATCGTCTTGGGCGCGCCATCGACCAGGTCCTTGGCTTCTTTCAAGCCCAGGCTGGTGACTTCGCGGACTGCCTTGATCACATTGATCTTATTGGCGCCAACTTCCTTGAGGACGACGGCAAATTCCGTCTTTTCCTCGGCTGGAGCCGCTCCTGCCGCCGCTCCGCCGCCGGCAGCCATCATCATCGGGGCTGCGGCCGCTGCCGAAACTCCCAATTTCTCTTCCAGCCTCTTAACAATCGACGCCGCCTGAAGCAGCGACAGGTTCACAATTCCGTCAACAATTTGATCTTCTGTTAATTGCGCGTCAGCCATGTTATTTCTCCAATTTGAAAATTAAGTCTATTTTGCGTTATTTCATCGCGTTCGTGCCGGGTTTCCAGTGCGATCAGGCCCGCCGCTCCAAGCGCCAGACAACGCCGTGAACAGGGCCCGCGCAACTCCCGCACGTCCGCAATTCAATCTCTTTCGGGCGGGCTTTCACCGCCCTGAAACTGGTTGAACCGAAACTGGTTAAACCACACCTGTTTAAACGCCCGCCGGAGCGTCGTTTGTGAATTTCTGCTTTTCCACGCCTTGGTTGATCACCACCGCCAGATCGCGTCCCACCGCTCCCATCACCGTTACCAGGCGTTGCGCTGGCGCATTGATCAGGAACAGCAGCTTGGAGTAAAGCTCTTCTTTCGAAGGCATGGTGGCGAGCGCTTCGATGTCCTTAATCGAAACCACGCGCCCTTCGACCACTCCGGATTTGAACGTGAATTCCGGGTTGTCTTTCGCATACTTCGCCAGGACCTTGGCCATCCCAACGGGATCGCCTTCCGTGTAGGCAATGGAAGTGACGCCGGAAAGGTCTTTCAGGGCTTCTTCCAGCTTGGTGCCCTTGGCCGCGCGCTCTGCCAGCGTGTTCTTCACGACGGTGTATTTTGCGCCGCTATTGCGTAAGGTCTTGCGCAGTTCAAAGTCCTGGGACACCGTCATCTTGGTGTAGGTCGTGACCACCAGGCTCGAAACCTTTTGCAGGTCTTTTGCCAGCTTTTCCACTTGTTCGGTTTTTCTCGCTCGTGTAACTGCCATAAGTTCGTCCTTGAAATTCGTTGGTTGTCGCTTGTGCCTGAAGGCTGTTTACGCCTTCGCTGCCGCTTCCACGGCGGAAGTGTCGATCGAAATGCCGGGACCCATGGTGGAGCTGAGATAGCAACCCTTAATGTACTTGCCCTTGGCAACAGCGGGTTTTGCCTTGACCACGCTGCTGATCACTGTAGTTGCGTTGTCTACCAGCTTTTCCGCCGAGAAAGATATCTTGCCTACGGGAACGTGAACCAGCGCGGTTTTATCCGTGCGGAATTCGACTTTGCCGGCTTTCACTTCCTGCACCGCCTTGGCAACGTCGAAAGTGACGGTCCCGGTTTTCGGATTCGGCATCAGCCCTTTCGGACCAAGCACCTTGCCTAGCCGCCCCACCGACTTCATAACGTCGGGGGTAGCGATCAGCGCGTCAAAATCCGTCCAATTCTCTTTGCTGATCTTTTCGACCATTTCCTCGCCGCCCACAAAGTCCGCGCCCGCCTGTTCGGCTTCGCGAATCTTGTCGCCGGAGGCGATGACCAGCACCTTCTTCGATTTTCCCAGGCCATGCGGAAGCACAACCGTGCCGCGCACCATCTGGTCCGCGTGCTTGGGATCGACTCCCAACCGCATCGTGACTTCTACGGTCTCATCGAACTTCGTGTATTTAATCTTCTGCAAGAGTGGGACTGCGTCCTGCAGCGCGTAAGCGCGGGCCTCAACTGCCGCCCTCGCCTTGGTGATGTTCTTGCCTGCCTTGATCATTACTTTCTCCTAGTCTCCCACCGCTGGCCGCTGTTCCGGCAAGCCGTGGTGATCGTGACCAAACCCGTTACAAATCTCTAGCCAACCACTTCAATGCCCATGGAACGGGCAGTCCCGCGAACGCTTTTCATCGCCGCTTCGACCGAAGCTGCATTCAGGTCCGGCATTTTCTGCTTGGCGATTTCTTCCACCTGCTTGACGGTAACTTTTCCAACTTTGTCTTTGTTGGGCGTGCCGGATCCTTTTGCGATGGACGCAGCGCGCTTTAACAGGATGGAAGCTGGCGGCGTCTTGGTGATGAAAGTGAACGTGCGGTCGCTGAAAACCGTAATGACGACCGGGATGATTAGCCCTTCCATCTCTTTAGCGCCAGTGCGGGCGTTGAACTGCTTGCAGAACTCCATGATGTTGACTTGCGCCTGACCGAGCGCAGGTCCCACCGGCGGCGCCGGAGTCGCTTTTCCCGCCGCGATTTGCAGCTTAACAAAACCTGTTGCTTTCTTTGCCATGTTCTCTTTCCTGTCTCAGCCTTCTTAGGTGAGCACTTTTTCCACTTGCCCGAATTCGAGTTCCACCGGGGTCGAGCGGCCAAAAATCGTGACCATTACTTTTAGCGTCGATCGGTCTTCATTCACGTCGTCGACCACGCCGGTAAAGCTCGCGAACGCGCCTTCCGTGATGCGCACCGACTCGTTCTTCTCGAATTTCACCTTGAGCTTGGGCTTGTCCTTCGCTTCGCTGACCCGGTAGACGATGTGCTGCACTTCTTCTTCGCTCAGCGGAGTGGGCTGTTGCCCGGTGCCGACAAACCCGGTCACTCGCGGCGTCGATTTCACCACGTGCCAGACTTCATCGTTCATGTCCATCTCAACCAGCACGTAGCCGGGATAGAACATGCGCTCAACCGTATATTTCTTGCCGTTCCTGACTTCCGTCACCGCCTCGGTCGGAATCAGCACGGTGCCAATCTTTTGCTGCAGCCCGAATGCCTGCACGCGCGACTCGAGCGACTCCTTCACTTTGCGCTCGAAGCCCGAGTACGAGTGAATGATGTACCACCGCATGTTGGGATTGCGCGGAGGTCCGGCCGGAGTTTCTTCCGGCGTCTGCGCTGCCACTCCCGCTTCCGCGTTCTGGGCTTTTTCTTCTTCAACCATAAGGTTATGCCGCCAAAATTTCCTTCTCTTAAGTTCCCTTTTAGCGATGGGTGAAATACTTGAACAGATAATTCACGCCGCCGCCGATCGCATTGTCGACCATCCAGAAATACAGTCCGAACAAAAAGACGGTAATGATCACCACCGTGGTCGTGCCCTGCACTTCTTTCAGCGACGGCGCGCTGACCTTGCGCATCTCCGAGCGAACGTCGTTATAAAACGTCTTGACCCGTTCGGGCCAGGCTTTCGCCCGGTCCCCAAAACTTTCCCCGCTTGTCGCGATTGAGTTCGCCATTTTCTTGCTCTCTACTCCCATCACTACACCTGTTTCCTTCGAACTGCTCTCCAAAAATCTGGCAGGGGCGGAGGGATTCGAACCCCCAAGTTCGGTTTTGGAGACCGACAGTTTAACCGTTGAGCTTACGCCCCTACGTTCGTGTAGCGCGGACGCCCTCGTCCGCGTTCCACTATTTCACTTCTTTATGCGGCGTATGCTTCCGGCAACGGCAGCAGAATTTCTTGAACTCCAGCCGCTCGGTCGTCGTCTTACGGTTCTTCGTCGTCGAATAATTCCGCTCTTTGCAATCACCGCATTGTAACGTCACAATCTCTCGCATAAGTCACCCCTTCAACCTGCTCAAACCATGTGGAACGGCCCGCCTTCGGCCGTCCAGCGGAGCAAAGCTCCTCTACTTCACGATCTCCGCGATGGTGCCGGCGCCTACAGTGTGTCCGCCTTCGCGGATGGCGAACCGCAAGCCTTTTTCCATCGCCACCGGCGTGATCAACTCGATCACCAGACTCACATTGTCTCCCGGCATCACCATCTCCGTGCCTTCCGGCAACTCGGCGATACCGGTCACGTCCGTCGTCCGCAGATAGAATTGCGGCCGGTAGCCCTTGAAGAACGGCGTATGCCGCCCGCCTTCTTCTTTTGTCAGGATATAAACTTCAGCTTTGAACTTGGTGTGCGGAGTAATCGATCCGCCCTTTGCCAGCACCATGCCGCGCTCGACATCTTCTTTCGCGATGCCACGCAATAGAAGCCCGGCATTGTCGCCCGCCATGCCTTCGTCGAGTTGCTTCTTGAACATCTCGACGCCAGTAACAACCGTCTTGCGGGTATCGCGGAAGCCGACGATTTCCACTTCCTCGCCGACTTTCACCTTGCCGCGCTCGATTCTTCCGGTCACGACCGTGCCACGGCCCGAGATCGAGAAGATATCTTCAATCGGCATCAGGAACGGCTTATCCAGTTCGCGCGCCGGTTGCGGTACATACTTGTCCACCGCTTCCATCAGCGCATCAATCTGTTTTTCCCACTTTTCTTCGCCATTCAACGCGCCCAGCGCGGAGAGACGAACGACAGGAACGTCGTCGCCCGGGAACTGATACGACTTCAGCAGTTCGCGCACTTCGAGTTCGACCAGTTCGAGCAGTTCGGGATCGTCAACCGCATCGCACTTGTTCAATGCCACCACCAGATACGGCACGCCCACCTGCCGCGCCAGAAGCACGTGCTCGCGGGTCTGCGGCATCGGACCGTCGGTTGCCGCGACGACAAGTATTCCGCCATCCATCTGCGCCGCGCCCGTGATCATGTTCTTGATGTAGTCGGCGTGGCCCGGGCAATCGACGTGCGCATAGTGCCGGTTCGCCGTCTCATACTCGACGTGCGCTGTGGCAATTGTGATTCCGCGGGCCTTCTCTTCCGGAGCGTTATCGATCGAATCGAACGACCGGAACTGAATCTTCGGATTGTGCTTCGACAACACCTTCGTGATCGCCGCCGTCAACGTCGTCTTGCCGTGATCAATGTGTCCAATCGTCCCCACATTGCAATGCGGCTTATTCCGTTCAAATTTTTCCTTCGCCATATAAGTCCTTGCTGGTTCCTTCCTCAGTAATAGCTGTACAACTTGCGAAACTTGGCGCGAAGCGCCTCGGGCACATCCTCAATCTTAGAAAGATAAAATTCCCTCACCTGCGCCTGGTCTAAAACCGGCAGCCCTTGATACAACTTGAGCGCTCGGTCCTTTTCGCCTTTAGCGCTCTCATTCTTTACGATGCGGTCAAACGCGCCTCGCTTCAACGCACCCTCAAAGTCCCTAACGCGAACCTGGTCGCCTGCCAGCAGTCCGAGAAATCGTTCAGCCTGATTGCCGCTAACCGCTCGGACCACGATGCGCTTGAGTTCTTCAAACTCGGCAACTTTCTCGACCGCTAACGGCGCTTGTTGAAATGCCACTTCGTCCTCGATCTTCAAATTCTGGAGCGGGAGACGGGAATCGAACCCGCGACCAACAGCTTGGAAGGCTGTGACTCTACCACTGAGTTACTCCCGCCCTTCCCGTTGTACTCACGAGATCCCTCAACTTCGCTCGGGATCTCGGCAGCTCCCGCCCCGCTCGTTGTTAGCCTGCCCTGAGGAACTGAGCAAAACGAAGTGCCGAACGGGCCCGCAAAACGCCTCAAACTCTGGAGCCGATGATCAGGATTGAACTGATGACCTCTCCCTTACCAAGGGAGTGCTCTACCAACTGAGCTACATCGGCCCGCTAACCAAAATCAAATCTCTCGAGAATCAGTTTCCCGACCTTCTTTGCTGACTACCGCGTCTCTAAGCGCCTGTGCAACATTGACTTGACCGCGAACATCCCCAAAATCGCCAACGTTCCCAACCGCATCCGCGAATCGCTGATCGTCCTCCAGGCCAAAGCCCCGAGAACCACATACGCGAACAGCGCCCAATACAAACGGTTCACAAAACTTCGCCTTCGTTACAACCAATCTCTGGTGCACAGGGAAGGATTCGAACCTTCGTACCTCGCTAGGAGGGACAGATTTACAGTCTGTTGGCTTTAACCACTCACCCACCTGTGCATATCCACCCGCTCCGCTCGGCACGACGCATGCGCGAGGCAATGCAGCGGCAGGTCTAACCGTTACCCGAATCAGAAAAACAAGACGCGCTAAAATCTGCGCAAAGTCAAATCACTTTAGGAGATTCCTTGCGAAATGCCGTGGGAAACTCTGTCGTCCGCTGCCTCAACTACCGCCCTGCATCTGGGGTCCGATTTCTGGAGCTGGCGATAGGATTTGAACCTACGACCCTCTGATTACAAATCAGATGCTCTACCAACTGAGCTACGCCAGCAATCGGGACGGACCTTACCTCCACCTCCGCGGAGGCGCAGTCTATCCCTAATGATCCCTTCCTGCTTTACGGGACAAGTCTAAAAGTTATCACATAGGTTATAGGCACGCAACTGAATCTGCCAAACGCAACTCGTCTCGCATAGCCATGCTAAAATCAAGAAGTTCTCTCCCCTCATGGCGCCAGACATTGAAAACTTGATGCACCTGCAGGACGCCGACCGGGAAATCCGGCGCTTGCAGGAAGAAATCGCCGCCCTCCCGAAACGCGTCGCAATCATCGAAGAAAAACTGGCCGGGCACAAAGCCGCGCTGGAAGCCGCCAAAGCCGCCGTCAAGAACGACGAAGCCGACAAACGCAAGTTTGAGACTTCGATTCAGGACTTGCGGGGGAAGATCTCGAAATACCGCGACCAGTCGCTCGAAGTGAAGACCAACGATCAGTACAAAGCGTTGATGCACGAGATCCAATTTGCCGAGCAGGATATTCAGGCGAACGAAGACAAAATTCTTGATTTGATGGTCAATGTCGAAGCCCGTGAGCAAAAGGTAAAGATCGCCGAAGCCGAACTGAAAGCGGAAGCTTCGGGAGTCGAGAAAGAAAAAAAAGAAGCTCGCGAACGCACCGAACACGATCAGAAACAGCTCGCCGAGTGGAATAGCAAGCGCGAAGCTACGCGCAACGCGATCGACCCAGATTTAATCCGCCACTACGAGCGGGTCATGAAGTTTCGCGGATCGGGAATCGCCGAAGTCCGCGACCAAAAGTGCCTCGGTTGTCAAACCAAGCTTCGCCCTCAGACTTACAACGAAGTTCGATCGGGAAAAACCATCGAGTGCGAATCCTGCCAGCGCATCCTTTATTTTGATCCCCGTCGCGAAGATGCAGCAATCAAGCCGGTCCCAGCCGCCAAGAAGCGCGCCAAAGTAAAGATTGCCGGCGGCCGTGTGTGGTTCTTCCGCCCCGATCTAGATGAGTCCGGAGAGGTTTTTCTTGCCCTCGCGAACGCCGAAATGCGCTGTAGTTGCCGGGTGTACGACGCCCACAGCGGCAGGAAAGTCGGCATCACCCGCAATCGAGAAGGTAACTTTGTCACCGCTTTTTCTCACGAAATTGATTCCGCAACTCAGCTTAGGAACGCCCCCGATGAAAAGCAGCTCGACAACTGGGGGGACGAATTGCCCAGCGTAATTCTCGACGAACTCCACTCCGATCTGAAAGCGGCCCGCGCCCTTTCTCCAACTCCCGAAACTCAAACCGCCGCCAGCTAATTAAAATCCTCAGAATTTTCTATCTTGTCATTCCAAGCTGTCCGCAGCGGCGAGCACGTGCAAGGAATCTGCTTTTGCTTTCACCCTGTAAACTCGCTTCATGCCCCCAAGCTCGACCGTTAAAATTTCCCGTCGCGGCGCAACTCGCCTGAAAGAAGGCCATGTCTGGGTCTACCGTTCCGATATCCTCTCCGCGGACGGCGTCCCTCCCGGCTCATTAATCCGTGTTACGGACGAACGCGGAAAATTTCTTGGGACCGCGCTCTACAGCAGCTCGTCGCAGATTGCCGTCCGCATGATTTCGCATGAGATCGTCGACGATTTGCCGGCGCTGCTGCGCCAGCGCATTCAGGCTGCGGTAGCGTATCGCGAGCGATTCGTCCACGAAACCGACGCCTATCGCCTCGTCTTCAGCGAAGCCGACTCACTCCCCGGACTGATCGTCGACCGCTACAACGACATGTTCAGCCTGCAAGTCGTCACTCAGGCAATGGACGCAGCACCGGTCCGCCAGGTCGTTCTCGAAGAACTGACGAAGCTTGCACCCGTCGCCATCGTCGAGCGCGTCGACCCGAAGATTCGCGAGCTGGAGCACTTGCCGCCCCTGGACTCGCGGCCTCTTTACGGCGATAAGTCGTCGACCACTTTCACCATGAACTCACTGCGATTTCACTTTGACGCGCAGACAGGCCAAAAAACCGGAGCGTTCCTCGACCAGCGCGAAAACTACGCCGCCGCCGCCCGCTACAGCCGCGGAGAAGCGCTAGATATATTCTGCTATCAGGGCGGCTTTTCTCTGCATCTCGCGGAAAAGTGCAGTAGCGTAACCGCCGTCGACAGCTCCCGCCCAGCGCTTGAAGTCGCCGAGCGCAATGCGTTGCTCAACAACCGCGAAATCGAATGGATCGAAGCCAACGCCTTCGACCTTCTTCGCGATTATTCCGCCTCGGGCAAGCAGTACGACACCATCGTCCTCGATCCGCCCGCTTTCGCGAAAAGCAAGCGCGCCATCGACACCGCCATGCGCGGATATAAAGAACTCAACCTTAGGGCGTTCAAGATGCTGAACCCTGGCGGCATCCTGGTCACCTGTTCCTGTTCCTACCATGTCAGTTCGCTGGAATTCCTCGGCGTCGTCGCCGAAGCGGCGCGGGACGCACGCCGCGAAGTCCGTCTCCTCGAACAGCGCGGACAATCCCAAGATCACCCTGTCACTCCAGACATTCCAGAAACATCGTATTTGAAATGCCTGATATGTTATTGCAAATAATAACTTTATACTCAAATTAGTAGTTGACAACAATACACTCATGTTTTATGCTTCGTTTGTTGTATGCGGCGCATCTAAGTCAGCAGGACGCAAAAAGGCGCCCAAAAATTTCACGACATTCGAAGGAGCTTTGACATGACCGTTATCACTCGCTGGAACCCCTCGCGCGAATTTTCGACTCTTCAAGACCGCATGAACCGCCTTTTCCATGGCGCTTACAGCCCCGAGGGTCAGGAAGATTCCCTGACCGCTGGAAGCTTCGCTCCGGCAGTTGACGTCTATGAAGACGAGCACCAAATCAGCCTGAAACTTGAAGTTCCGGGCATTGACGAAAGTGACATCGACGTGCGCATCGAGAACAACACGCTCACCGTTACCGGAGAGCGCAAGTTCGAGAAGGAAGAGAAAGAAGAAAACTTCCGCCGCGTGGAGCGCCAATACGGTAGCTTCGTCCGCACGTTCACGCTGCCAACCACGATTGACGCAGAGAGTGTGAAGGCCGCTTACGACAAGGGTGTCCTGAAGATTACCTTGCCGAAAAAGGCCGAAGCCAAGCCGAAGCAAATCAAGATCAGCGTCGGCGGCGAGAAGACGCTCGACGGCAAGAAGAGCGTTAGCCAGGCCGCATAATTTGAAGCTCGTGTGGGGCGGACATTTACTTGTCCGGCAGGCCCAAGGTTCGGGGAGGCGGCTGACATGCCCGCCTCCCGTTTTTATTTAGGAATAAAATTGCGTAGTTGAGGTTCATCATGGCCATTCGTTGGGATAAATTCACAGTCAAAGCGCAGGAAGCGGTGCAGCGCGCCAGCACCCTCGCGTCCGATCATGGCAATTCGGAAATTCTTCCGCTCCATCTGCTCGCCGCGCTGCTCGAGGATAAAGAGGGCATCGTTTCGCCCGTACTCGAAAAAATCGGCATCGGTCCCGAAGCCGTGCTTAACGAAGTTTATAAAGAAATCGAACGCCTGCCCAAAGTTTCCGGCGAAGGCGCGTCTCAGGCCACTGCTTCGAGCGCCCTGAACAAACTACTCGAGCAGGCTTTCAAGGAAGCCGCAAACTTCAAAGACGAATACGTTTCCACCGAGCACTTGCTGCTTTCGGCTACGCAGCAAAAGCGCGACGCCGCGCAGCAAATTCTTTCGCGCCACAACGCAACCTACGACGCAATCCTAAAAGCCCTCGCATCCGTCCGCGGATCGCAAAAAATTACGGACCAAAATCCCGAAGCAAAATATCAGGCGCTCGAGCGCTATGCCCGCGACCTGACCGAGCAAGCCCGTCGCGGAAAACTCGATCCCGTCATCGGACGCGACGAAGAAATCCGCCGTGTGGTGCAAGTGCTTTCCCGCCGTACGAAAAATAACCCTGTATTGATCGGCGAGCCCGGAGTCGGCAAGACCGCCATCGTCGAAGGACTGGCGCAGCGCATCATCAACGGCGACGTTCCGGAAATTCTGCGCAACAAGCGTGTCATCTCTTTGGACCTCGGCGCCATGCTCGCAGGCGCAAAGTATCGCGGGGAGTTCGAAGACCGCCTCAAGGCGGTCTTAAAAGACATCGAAGACTCGCAGGGACAGATCGTTCTCTTCATCGACGAACTGCACACGATTGTTGGCGCCGGAGCGGCCGAAGGCGCAATCGACGCCTCTAACATGCTCAAGCCCGCGCTGGCCCGCGGCGAGTTGCGCGCCATCGGCGCGACCACGCTCAACGAATACCGTAAGTACATCGAAAAAGATGCTGCCCTCGAGCGTCGCTTCCAAATCGTTTTCGTCGGCGAGCCCAACGTCGAAGACACCATCGCCATTCTTCGCGGCCTCAAAGAACGCTACGAGGTGCATCACGGCGTTCGCATTAAAGATTCCGCCATCGTTTCCGCCGCGACGCTGTCGCACCGTTATATCTCCGACCGCTTCCTGCCGGACAAAGCCATCGACCTGATCGATGAAGCCGCCGCATCGTTGCGCATCCAGATCGATTCGTTGCCGACCGACATCGACCAGTTGGAGCGCCGCGCCACGCAACTTGAAATTGAAAAGCAGGCACTGAAGAAAGAAGAGGATACGAACTCAAAAGATCGGCTCATCATTATTGAAAAAGACCTGGCAGAGATTCGCGAGAAGTCGAACACGCTAAAAGCCAACTGGAAAAAAGAGAAAGACGCGATCGCGCACCAACGCGAGTTGAAGGAGAAACTCGAGCAACTCAAAATCGAAGAGCAGGCGGAAGAACGCAAGGGCAATTTGCAGCGCGTAGCCGAGATCCGTTACGGGCTAATCCGGCAGACCGAAGAAGAGCTGAAGAAAATTTCTGACAAGGCTGCGGGCGAGGCCGGCCGCTCCAACCACATGCTGAAAGAAGAAGTGGACGACGAAGACATTGCCCGCATCGTCAGCAAATGGACCGGCATTCCCATCAGCAAGATGCTCGAAGGCGAAGTCAAAAAGCTGGTCACCATGGAAGACCGCCTGCGAAATCGGGTGATCGGCCAGGACGAAGCGCTCGAGCGCGTCTCGAACGCCATTCGCCGCTCCCGCGCCGGGTTGAGCGATCCCAAACGCCCCATCGGATCGTTTATTTTTCTCGGCCCTACAGGCGTCGGCAAAACCGAACTCGCACGCGGGCTAGCCGAATTCCTTTTCGACGATGAGCACTCCCTCGTCCGCATCGACATGTCGGAATACATGGAGAAGCATGCCGTCTCGCGCTTGATCGGCGCGCCACCGGGCTACGTCGGCTATGAAGAAGGCGGACAGCTTACCGAGCAGGTGCGCCGCCGTCCTTATGCGGTAATTCTTTTCGACGAAATCGAAAAAGCGCATCCCGACGTCTTCAACGTGCTCTTGCAAATCATGGACGATGGCCGCCTCACCGACGGCAAAGGCCGTGTCGTCGATTTCAAAAACACCATCATCATCATGACGTCGAATCTTGGGTCGTCATTCTTGCAATCCGATAGCCTGCACTCCGAAAAAGACTTTGAAGATGCTTCGAAGCAAGTCATGAACACATTGCACGCACATTTTCGGCCCGAGTTCCTCAACCGCGTGGACGACATCGTCATTTTCCATCCCCTCGGCAAGGAACAACTGGTCAAGATCATCGAGCTGCGCCTAGAAGATGTGCGGCGCTTACTTGCCAACCGCAAAATTTCGCTGGAGCTGACCGACCCCGCTAAAGACGCGATGTTCGCCCAAGGCTATGACCCTAACTTTGGAGCGCGCCCGCTGAAGCGCGCCATCCAGAAGCTCATCCAAGACCCGCTCGCGCTCAAGATTCTCGACGGCGAAATCCTGCACGGCGATCACGTAGTAGTCGACGCCGACAAACAATCCGGCAAGATGACCTTCGCCGTCAGCAAAAGGGTGGGAGCGAAAGAGCCGACGGAAGCGAAGAGATAAATAACAAACACCCTGTCATCCTGAGCGAAGCGAAGGACCTATGCACTTTCTTTCCACGAAGGAAGATACATAGGTTCTCGCTACGCTTAGAACGACAAGGTTTGATTTTGACCAAATCAGCCGCGGGCCTCAATCCATCCAACTCTGTCATTTCGAGTGAAGCCGGAGCGCCAGCGACGGCGAATCGAGAAACCCCTTGAGTTTCCCGTTTTCCCTCAAAAATTGTCTTTCGAGCCGGTCGGAGCGGCGTAAGCGGCGAGAGCGAGCGTAGGAATCTGCTGGTTGCGGTGCGGGCAGAAGGCAGGTCCTCAGAGCTAAAGCAGCGTTCGCAATGACAAGGAAATGTGAGAATTTGAGTTGCGATGGGATTGGAAGATTAATAACTACATCTGGCCTAATCCAGCCTTCAAATCCGCGGCCAGTAAACGGTGAAACAAATGCTCACCAGCCTCGCGGCGAACCGAAAGCCTTCCTGCGCCGTAAGCTCTCGACTTGAGTCCGCGCTGCACCGCTTCGCAAATTCCTAAATCTTCATCCTGCACCCGCGCTCCAGTGGCCACGCTCATTTCGTTGTATTCGCGCGCGGATTCCCCAATATCGCCGAAATAAAAATCGAAAATCACGCGGCAGTGGTCGGCATCGATCGGTATGACCAAATTCGTATCCATGTAGCCTTCGTAACAATTAATCATCAGGTTCGGATACTGCCAGAAATACCACGCCCGGTCTCCCTTGCGCGTCGCCCCAGTCGCGGCGTCTTCATCGGAAGCCACCATGGGGCTCGATTGCAGGCAATAACGATCTTCGTTTTCGATCGTGTACGACTTGTAATCGAGCACGGAGTTGAGTCCTTTGTGCAAATGCGGAACGTGATAACCGCCATCCAGAAAATTGTCGACAAAAACTTTCCAGTTGCACGCAATGTCATAAGTCCGTGAATCGAAATAATGAAGCTTGCTGACAGCGAGCGGAGCCACGCGCTTCACCAGCCCGCCAAAATAGTCTTTGAGCGAAGCCGCGGCCGGATCCAGATTCACGAACACAAACTTTTCCCAAACCTCTGCTTTCACCGGAACCAGGCCATTGTCTTCGCGGGCAAAATTTTTGACGCCGTCAAATTCCGGCATGCCCTTCAACGATCCATCGAGGCCGTAGTTCCAGCCGTGATAAGGGCAGTGGAGAATTGAAGCTTGCCCGCAAGATTCGGTCACAACGGCAGCCGCGTGATGCCGGCAGACGTTATAAAATCCGCGCAAGACGCCGTCATTGCCGCGCACAACAACGATCGGCTCTCCAGCGACGACGTACGTCACAAACTGGCCAGGACTTTCCACCTGCTCGGCTCGTCCCACCATCTGCCAGCTTTTGCAGAAGGCGGTCTTCGTTTCCAGTTCCGCGATGCGCGGGTCCGTATACCACGCGGCTGGAATGGTGAACGCTTCCGCCAGCGAAGCGGCATCGTCATAACTCGACAGTATTTCTTTCAGCAAGGCTGGCATATGAATAAACTACGTGCGCTTTTCGGCGCCAATCGCGCGTTGCAGCACTGCAATAAATTGTGTCACTCTCGCTTCCTTTTTCTCGACGACGTTTCCCTGCTTTCGAAACAGCCCCGGGTCAAGCTCTTCCGTCAATAACGCGTCCTGGAAGCGCTCCCATGTCCAGTCAAGGATGGAAACGATCATCTCCTTGTCCATGTCCGTCCGCAGTTCATTTCGCTCCAATCCAAAACTGACAAAAGCGACAGTGCCGTAAGGATCTTCCGCCACGAGGAAGCGGTTGATTTCTTTTTTCAGCGCGAGGTCGGTGCCGTAATTCCCGAGCAATGATACGCGATAGGGAATCCAATCTTCGCGGATCAGGTGCTCCGTCTCAGCCAGCCAGTATCGCAGGATCTCAAAAAAACCCTTCGCAATTACTTCCTCCGGCGCGTCCAGATAGCGCGGAAACGACCGGACAGCTTTCTTGTAGGCCTCAAAGAACAGACCATCCTTGCTATTGAAATGCTGAAAAATCGAGCCTTTGGCAATGTCCAATTCATCCGCGATGTCGCCGATGCGCGCCGCGTGATAACCATGCTCGGCAAAGTGCCGCATCGCTGCATCTACTATCCGCGCTCGTTTGTGCTGCGATCGCGGACGAGACAGCGGTTCGGTGTACCGGGGAGGGGACGAAGAACTGGCGCCAATTCCGCTCATAGTTGACCTCAAGTCAACACACCTTATCCGAAAGTTAATCCGATTTCAATTCAATTTTCACGCGGTCTCAAGTATCGTTGTGTTCCAGAAGTTTGCCTCCGGTTTGACCACTAGTCAGCAGAGAATGCCATCGGCGCAAAACGCGTACGACGCCATCGTCATTGGCGCCGGTCACAACGGCCTCACGGCCGCCGCGTATCTCGCCCGAGCGGGCCTCAAAACACTCGTTCTCGAACGCCGTGAAATCGTCGGGGGATGCTGCGTGACCGAAGAAATTGCGCCCGGCTGCAAGGTCTCGACCACGGCCTACATCGCCAGCATGCTGCGACCAGAAGTGATTCGCGATTTGAATTTGGGGCAGCACGGCTTGCGCATGGTGTCCTGCGATCCCTCGATTCAGGTTCCATTTCCCGACGGCCACGTCGTTCCGTGGTGGGCCGACCGAGGTCGCGCTCGCGACGAATTCGCCAAAATTTCTCCGAAAGACGCCGATAGCTTTATTCGCATCGACGACAAGCTGAAAAAGCTGGCCCGATATTTACAGCCATTTTTTCTCGAGCCTCCGCCGGAAGCCGAAACCGGAAGCATGAAAGGCTGGTCCGATCTTTTTCGTATGGGCAAGCGCTTTCGCGGAATTTCTAATGACGACGTTGCCCAACTGGTTTCGTTTCTCACCGGCAGTCTCGGCGAATTTCTCGACAACAATTACGAGTCCGAAAAAATCAAAACCATGTTTCTCGCCAACAATGTCTACGGCAAACATGGAGGCCCCTATCAACCCGGCACCGCAATCGGACTTCTCTTCCATCTGCTAAGCGGCGGCGAGCAAGAACTTCAGGGGTTTTACGGCCACGTCATGGGAGGAATGGGTTCCATTACTCAGGCCCTGGCTGCCGCCGGACGCCAGCTCGGCGTCGAAATCAAAACCTCTTCTCCCGTCGCTCAGGTCGATGTCCACAATGGCCGAGCACGTGGAGTCGTGCTTGAAGACGGCTCTGAAATCCGCGCTCGCGTGGTGCTCTCGAACGCCGATCCCAAACGAACCTTCCTCGGCTTTATCGCGGAAAAAGATTTACCGCCAGAGTTCGTGCAAAGGGTCCGCGCCATAAAAATGGACGGTCCCTGCGCCAAAGTAAATATGGTTCTGTCCGCGGAACCGCGCTTCACTGGGACCCCGGCAAGCGCGAGTCCCATGGAACGAACGTTTTTTACCCTGGTGCCGTCGCTCGAATTCGCTGAGCGTTGTTATGACATCGCGAAGTTCGGAGACATCCCCGAAGAACTCTGGGTGGATTGCGTCATCTCCTCGAATGCCGACAGCTCGCTGGCACCTCCGGGCAAGCACATCCTCACCTGCTTCGTTCAATATGTCCCCTATCGTCTGCGAAGCGGCACATGGGACGACCACCGCGAACTGCTTGGCGATCGCGTAGTCAAAAAAATCGCCGAGTACGCTCCGAACGTACCTGCCGCCGTCGAAGCGCGTCAGGTGCTGACTCCTCTCGATCTCGAGCGAACCTACGGCCTGACCGAAGGCAACATTTTTCACGGCGACTTGCGGCTTGAGCAACTATTTTTCATGCGTCCCGTGGCTGGCTGGTCGCAATACCGCACTCCCATCGACGCGCTATACCTTTGCGGAGCGGGTGCGCACCCCGGCGGCGGCGTCACCGGAGCCCCCGGCCACAACGCCGCCCACCAGGTTTTGCGCGACTGGAAAAATGGCCGATTGAAGATGGCGCACGCATGAGCGCAAGAGAATTGCCGAAGTCCGCGGACATCGTAATTGTGGGTGCCGGTGTAATGGGTGCATCCATCGCGTTTCATCTGGCGAAGCGACAGGCCGGAAGCGTGGTCGTCCTGGACAAAGAATTCGTCGGCCGCGGAGGAAGCGGTCGCAGTTCGGCGCTAATCCGCATGCATTACAGCTATCCCGCGGAAGTGAAGCTTGCTTTGTTGAGCCTCCGCAGCTTCGAAAACTGGCAGGACGAAGTTGGCCGTCCCGGCGATTTTCGCAAGACCGGCTTCGTTCGGATCGTCGCCCCGGATGAAATCGATCGTCTTAAAAAAAATGTCGCCATGCAACAAGACCTCGGAATCCGCGTGGAACTCGTCGGACGCGACGAGCTGCAGGCCCTAAATCCCGACTGGAACGTCGACGACATCGAACTCGCCGCCTATGAACCCGACTCCGGCTATGGCGACGGCGCTGGCGTGGCCAACGATTACCTTGAGCGCGCCCGCGAAATGGGTGTCCACTACGCGCCGCGCACGCAGGTCATCGAATTCCGTGTTTCGGGCGACCGCGTACTAGGCGTCACCACTTCCAGCGGTGACATTGCCGCCCCGCTCGTAGTCGCCGCCACCGGTCCATGGTCGCGGCGATTATTTGAGTCAGCCGGATACGATTTGCCAATCGAACCCGAATATCATCAAGTCGCCATCCTGAAAATTCCGCCGGGCACACAGGCAGGCTCGGCGTGCATCGATTCGGTCACCAAAACTTATTTCCGTCCCGACGCTCACGACAAATTCCTGGTCGGCGACTTTTACGGACAGCGCCCGGTCGATCCCGACAATTTTCCCCAACGCGCCACGGACGAAAGTCTCGAAGACATTATCGAACGCGCCAGCCGCAGAATTCCTGCGCTGGTCAACGCCGAAGTCTTGCGTGGCGTGACCGGCGTCTACGACATGACTCCGGATTGCCGCCCTTTACTTGGGGAAATCCCCGGCGTCGCCGGACTCTACATCTGTGCCGGATTTTCCGGCATGGGTTTCAAGATCTCCCCAGGCATCGGCCTGGTGTTGAGTGAATTGCTGCTCGACGGCCGTGGCGTCAGCGCGGACATTCAAGCCTTTCGGCCCGATCGCTTCGTGGAAAATCAACCAATCCGCGCCGAATATGAATACGTAGATGATTAAAGGAGGACACATGAAGAAGAAGGGAATACTGGAACGCCTCAAAGACGGCCCGGTGCTGGGCGACGGAGGCTACCTGCTCGAACTCGAAAAGCGCGGATGGGTCCGCGCGGGTCCGTTCACGCCCGAAGTGGCGCTGCTGCATCCGCACGCCTTGCGCGAATTGCACGTCGAATTCCGTGAAGCCGGAGCCGATGTACTCCAGGCCTTAACGTTTTACGCCAGCCGCGACAAGCTGGCTACCGTCGGCCTCGACAACAAGCTTGAGGAACTCAACCGCGCCGCCGTCCGCATCGCGAAAGATGTCGCCGGCGACAAGTGTCTCGTTGCAGGTAATCTCAGTCTCACGTGGATGTACGAACCCGGAAGCGCCTCCGCTGCCGACCGCGTTCGCCAAACTTTTGACGAACAACTCGCCGTTCAGGTCGATGAAGGCGTCGACTTCATTATCGGCGAAACGTTCTCTTTTCTCGGCGAAGCCATACTGGCCGTCGAACGCGGAAAGAAAACCGGTTTGCCGGTAATGGTCACCATCTGCTTCGAGAACACCGACCAGACTGCGGACGGAAAGTCGGCCGCTGAATCGGCGAAAGCGCTGCTCGATGCAGGAGCGGACATTGTCGGCATGAACTGCCTGCGTCCACCGGAACATCTGCTCGGGCCCATGGAAGAAATGCGCAATGCGGTTGACGGCTATCTTGCCTGCCAACCGGTCGGTTATCGCACTCCAAAAGACAAGCAGGATTTCACCAGCCTTCCCGAATTTCCCTTAGGGCTCGACCCGTTACAACTTACGCGCAAGGAAATGGGTGACTACGCCGTGCGCGCCAAGGAAATCGGGATCAACTACATCGGATCCTGTTGCGGGTCGGTCGCGATCCACGTGAGAGAAATGGCTCGCGCTCTCGGTAAGCTCGGCGAAGACGGGCGGGTCTGGAAAAAAGGCGGCGAGAAGCCGATGTCCGCCTATGAGTACTACGATCACGACGAGATGATCGCTAAGCCTACCGGAAAGTAGGTCGTCCCCCGTTGTAAGCCTGGGCTCGACAGGCGTACACTCGGCAGTTCGCAGGGAGACCTTTATGAGAATCAAACTATTTGCCGTCGTCTGTTGGCTGGTTGCGGCAACCGCTTTGCCGTCCGTTGCGCAATACACCGACCCGGTCGCGGTCAACGATCTCGGCGGAACGCAGGAATTTGCCCGTCGGCGAACCGAATTAGGTAAGCGCATCAAGACCGGTGTGCTGATTCTTTTCGCCCGCCATGTGCTGCCCGAAGCCAACCATTACCGCGAAGACAACGACTTCTTTTACTACACCGGACTGAGCGACCCCGGCGCGGTGCTTGTGATGGACGCCGAGAGCGGACGCACCATGGTCTTCGAGCCCGAGCAAAGCCCTCGCGTGAAGCAAGTCTACGGCGCCAACCTGCTTTCGCTGCCTGAAGACCAGCGCGAAAAAATGGGGTTCCACACCGTGTTGCCCATCGGTACTTTGGACGGCACATTGGCCTTCCTGCTCGGCAAAGAAACCGATCTCTGGGTGCGGCTGACTTTCCCCGACAAAGCCGACGGCGCGCGCGGAGAAACAGGCCGCGATTATGCCGATGAGTACAACGCGCCCTATGGAGATCCCACGCCCGGCGACCGCGCCGCGTTCATGAAACTCGCGCAGCGCTATCCCGGTGCCCACCAGAAAGACGTCACCGGATTCATTGACGAAATGCGGAACATCAAAACCGCTCAGGAAGCCGACGTTCTGCGCAAAAATGGCGCACTAAGCGCCGAAGGATTGAAGCAAGCCATCGCCCACGCCCGCCCGGGAATGTTCGAATACCAAATCGAAGCCCGCGCGGATTTCGTTTTCCGAGACGGCGGCGCACAAGGCTGGGCGTATCCCGCCATCGTAGGCACCGGAGAAAATATCAACACCTGGCATTATTTCAACGACCGCCGTCAGATTCAGGCAAACGATCTTGTGGTTTTCGACTTCGCCGCCGACTTCGACCACATGGCGATGGATATTACCCGCACGTTCAATATCAGCGGAAAATTCTCTCCTGAACAAGCCAAGTGGTATGCCGTCGACCTCGAATCACAGAAAGCGTCGATCGCTCTGCTGAAGCCGGGCAACACCTACGAACAGGTCGCCGATGCCGGCAAGGCTGTCTTCACCAAGAACGGCATCGATAAACAATGGTATGGATTCCCCGGCCACTTCGTCGGCCTCGCCACTCACGATGTTCAGCGGCCTACCGGCCCCGTGAAAGCCGGACAAGTGGTCACCGTCGAGCCCATCGTCGAATTTCCCGACCAGCACATGCATTTCCGGGTTGAAGACACGATCTTGGTTACGGATCACGGCCCCGAGATTTTGTCGTCGGGCGTGGTCAAGGAAATGTCCGACGTAGAAAAACTCGTGGGCAGCGCAAAATAATCACAATCGAGGCTCAACAACATTCGCCGATTTTTGCTGGCAACCCCCATCGAAGGCGTATAACCTAAGTTCTTAACCTTGGGGGCATGTTATGCGAAAAGCACTAATGGTAGTCGGGATTTTGGTTGCGGTAGTTGTTGTGGGTGTCGGAATTTTCATTGCCACATTCAACGTCAACAGCTATCACGACCGCATCCAGGGACAACTGCAACAGCAACTGGGCCGCGGTGTAAAACTCGGCAACATGGACCTCGGCCTGTTCCCGCTGCAATTCAAAGTTCAGAACATCGTCATCGACGAAGACCCCAAGTTTGGCACGACTCCGTTCGTGCAGGCCCGCGAACTCGACGTATCGGTGCACTTGCTGCCCCTGCTGCATAAAGATGTTGAAGTTGACTCCGTTAACTTGGAGCGTCCTTCCGTTGAGCTGATCAAGAACAAAGCCGGAGATTGGAATTTCGCTTCACTCGGAGCGAACCAACCCAAGTCCAGCTCTTCGTCCTCTTCCGGACAATTTTCTCTATCCAAGTTGACCGTGAAAGACGGCCAAGTCGCGCTGACCAATCAGGAAGCGCCCACCCCGCGCTCGGTGTACGATCACATCGATCTCACGCTGAACGATTTCGCTCCCAACCAACCCTTTTCGGTCGATCTGTCCGCGCGTCTGCCCGGCGCTGGGTCGCAGGAAGTTCGGCTTCAGGGTAAAGGCGGTCCCATGGCGACGGACGCAACCGCCACGCCATTTCAAGGCAATCTGACGCTCAAGGATGTCCAGATTTCCGGCCTGCAAAAATTTCTGAATTCCCCCGCGCTTGTCGGTACCGATGGCGTGCTCTCCGGCGAAACCAAAATCAGCAGCGCCGCAGGCAAAGCCGCCGCTGCCGGCCACATGACTTTACAAAACCCGAAAGTTCATGGAACTGAGCTGGGATATCCGATCGACGCAGATTACGACGTGAGCGACGACTTGCGTGCGGAAGTCATTACCGTCAACAAGACCACAGTCAAGCTTGGATCGACGCCGTTCTATGTCAACGGCACGGCCAACACCAAGGCAGCCACCGCGGTTATCGATTTGAATCTGAAAGCAAACGGCGTGCCCATCGCCGAATTGATCCAGTTGGCGGCAGCATCGGGCCAAGCATTTGCTCCCGGCATGAAAGTCGCCGGAAATGTCACTGCCAATATCAACGCTCGTGGACCCGCCGACAAACCCGCACTCAATGGCACCGTCAATGGTCGCAGCATCGTGGCCAGCGGAAACGGAATTGCATTACCGGTACAGGTTCCCGCGATCGACCTTACCCTGACGCCCACCGATGTCCGCTCGAACAGCTTCAATGTTACTTCCGGCGGCACCACCATCACCGCGCAGTTTGCCATGCTTCAGTACCTGGCGAAAAATCCCAACGTGGATTTCACCATGCATGCCGCTGGCGCGCAGTTGCCCGCGATTCTGTCGATCGCGAAAGCCTACGGCGTCACCGGACTCAACAGCGTCCAGGGGCAGGGAACAATCAACCTCGACTTGCGCGCGAACGGGCCGCTATCATCGGCGACTTCCGCAGCCGTGGCTCGAGCTCTCAATGGAAACATGAAACTCGCCCTGAACAACGTGAAATATACCGGCGTCGATATTGACCACGAGTTCGCCAAAATCGGCGGCCTCGGAGGCGGTAAGGCCCAGGCGGACAAAGGCTACACTGACATTTCGAAGGTCACCGGAGACGTCGTTATCAAAAGCGGCGTGGCGCAGACCAGCAACCTTCAGGCTTTGCTGAACCTCGGCAACATCGGAGTGGTCGGCACCGCCAACCTCGTCGATCAGGCGCTCAACATGAAAGTCACCGCCGTCCTCACCAAGCAAACCGCGCAAAGCGTAGGCGGCGTGGGCGGCCTGATGACGACGGCGCTCGCCAACAATCAGGGCGAACTCGTCATCCCCGCGATTGTCACCGGAACCTTCCAGCATCCCAACTACGCGCCCGATCTCCAGCAGATCGCGCAAATGAAGCTGAAGGGCCTGATCCCGAATTTCAGCAATCCATCTCAAGCCGCAGGCGGAATTTTAGGCGGATTGCTGGGCGGCCAGAAGACCGCTCCCGGCACTCAGCCGGGCCAGCAGCAACAGAACAATCCGGTCCAGCAAATCATGGGGATTTTCGGCAACAAGAAAAAGTAGACTTGCGCTTCGCGGGGTCTTCATTCAACTGACGGCTATTCCGTCAAAATTGCTTGACATCTAAACTATTCAGTTATAAATTACATCTCGTCTGGCATAGCGATGGCGGAACGCACTTTCAAGAAGGAAGTCCAGAAGCTCTACCTGGGCGACGGCGAATTATTTCGCGGCGAAGGCATTCTCGCCGTCACGAAAGCATTGCTCCAGTCCGGCGTGTCCTACGTCGCCGGATATCAGGGCGCTCCCATTTCTCATCTGATGGACGTCCTCACCGACGCCAACGACATCCTCGTAGAACTTGGTGTGCACTTCGAGCACAGCGCTTCGGAAGCCACGGCAGCAGCCACTCTCGCGGCATCGGTGCACTACCCGCTGCGTGGAGCGGTCACTTTTAAATCCACCGTCGGTACCAACGTCGCCTCCGATGCGCTCGCCAATCTGGCCTCGGGCGGTGTCAAAGGTGGCGCATTAATCATTGTGGGAGAAGACTACGGCGATGGCTCCAGCATCATGCAAGAGCGTTCTCACGCTTTCGCCATGAAGTCGCAGATGTGGCTGCTCGATCCCCGGCCGAATCTTCCCTCCATCGTGAACGCGGTTGAAAATGGCTTTGCCTTGTCCGAAGCTACCAACACGCCGGTGATGCTCGAACTGCGCATTCGCGCCTGCCACGTTCACGGCCGCTTCATCGCCAAAAACAATGTTCGCCCCAAGTTTTCGCTGCGCGATGCAATGGAGAATCCGGTGCGCGATGTGGGCAGGATTGTGCTTCCCCCGGCCAGCTTCGTCCATGAGCAGGAGAAAATTCATCAACGCTGGCCCGCCGCGCAAAAGTTCATTCAGGAACATGCCCTAAACGAAGTGTTCGCCGCGGATTCTCGCGATTTCGGAATCATCCTGCAGGGTGGCATGTACAACACCGTCATCCGCAGCCTCCAGCTTCTCGGCCTGTCCGATGCCTTCGGCAACGGCGCAATTCCGCTGTACGTGCTCAACGTGACCTATCCGCTGGTCGATACTGAAGTTACGAAATTCTGTTCCGGCAAGCGCGCGGTCTTGATGATCGAAGAAGGTCAGCCTGACTTCATCGAACAAAACCTGCATGCGATTCTCAGGCGCGCCGATTCATCCACGAAAGTTCATGGGAAAGATTGCCTTCCCATGGCTGGCGAATATACCGCAGCGCCGGTCATCGCCGGCATCGTGAAATTTATCTCGCAATATGCTCCCGATCTCGTTCCAGAATCGCATCTGCCGCGCGTCGCGCATCCTTCTATGCCGTTGCAGGTCGGAGAAGTGCATTCGCGCCCGCCGTCGTTTTGCACGGGATGTCCCGAGCGTCCAATCTTCACCGCCATGAAGCTCGTTGAGCGCGAACTCGGCCCGCACCACGTGAGCGCCGACATAGGCTGCCATCTTTTCTCCATCCTGCCACCATTCAATCTTGGCGCAACCACCATGGGTTACGGCCTGGGATGGGCTGGCGCGGCCGCGTTCAACACAAAAGAAACCAGCCGCCGCACAATCAGCGTAATGGGTGACGGCGGATTTTGGCACAACGGTCTCACTAGCGGAGTCGGCAACGCCGTCTTCAATCAGAGCGACAATGTGCTCGTCGTCGTTGACAACAGCTACACCGCCGCCACCGGGGGGCAGGACATTCTATCGTCCGCCGCCCTCAACCCCATTCGCACCACTCGCCTGTCAATCAGTGATGCAGTGCGCGGCGTGGGCGTGAAGTGGGTGCGGACGATCACGCACACATATGATCTCGCCAAAATGAAAGCTGTGTTGCACGAGGCCTTGACCACCAAAGAGAAAGGTCCGAAGGTCATCGTCGCTCAAAGCGAATGTGCATTGAACCGCGAACGTCGTGAAAAGCCGCTTCGCCGGAAACGCGCCGCACAGGGCGAGCGCATGGTCACGCAAAAATTCGGAGTCGATGCCGAAACCTGCACCGGTGATCACTCCTGCATCCGCCTGTCAGGATGCCCATCCTTGACCATCGCTCCCAGTCCCGATCCGCTGCGCAAAGATCCCGTCGCAACCGTCATTGAAAGTTGCATCGGTTGCGGACTGTGCGGCGAAGTCGCGCACGTCGCCCGCCTCTGCCCGTCGTTTTATCGCACGGATGTAGTTTCAAATCCCACCTCCTGGGATAAATTCCGCTCCCGCATCCGAATCTCAGTCATTGCATTCTTACAGCGCCGCATGGACAAACGACTGGAAGGCATCCACGCATGAGCGCGATCGCCACAATGTCTCCCCCGAGCAGTGAGCGCGACACGCGCGTCATCACCATGGCAATTCTCGCCATGGGCGGCGAAGGCGGCGGAGTTCTCGCGGACTGGATCGTCGACCTCGCCGAGCAAGGCGGATTTCTCGCGCAAACTACTTCCGTGCCCGGAGTCGCACAACGCACCGGAACCACGATTTATTACATCGAACTTTTCCCAGAAGCCGATGCCATCTCTGCCGGAAAAGAACCGATCTTCGCGTTGATGCCGGTGCCAGGCGAAGTCGACATCGTAGTCGCCTCAGAGATGATGGAAGCCGCACGCGCAGTTCAGCGCGGACTCGTCACTCCCGACCGAACCACGTTGATCGCATCGACCAATCGCGTTTATTCCATGACAGAAAAAACCGCGGTCGCCGACGGTCGTGTCGATCCCGACAAATTGTTCGATTCTGCGCGCGATGGCGCAAAGGTTTTCATACACCAGGATTTCGCCAAAATCGCCAGCGACAACCACAGCCTGATCAGCGCCGCGCTTTTCGGCGCTCTCGCCGGAACTCAAACGCTGCCCTTTTCGCGCGAGCAATTCGAGCAGGCCATTCATCGCAGTGGTGTGTCGGTTCAATCGAGCCTTGCCGCATTCAGCGCCGGTTTGCAGGCAGTATCTTCGCCACGACAAGAAGCGCCTGCTCCTTTGAGCAATAAACTCGGATGGCGTCTTCGCGAACTTGCCGCTCGCATCGAGGCAGACTTCCCCGCTCCTTCTCACGACATTCTTCTGGCCGGTATCGAGCGCCTCGCCGATTATCAAGACGTCGCCTACGCCTCCGAGTACTTTGACCTTCTCGCGCCCATCCGCCGAGCCGACACGCACAACGCAGCCGAACTCTTGCGCGAAACCGCGCGCTACCTCGCCCTCTGGATGTCCTACGAAGATGCCGGACGCGTCGCCGACCTAAAGATCCGCCGCACGCGGTTCGAACGTGTCCGCGGAGAATCCCGTGCGGCTGGCGCTCAGCTCGTGCAGATCAATGAATTCCTGTATCCCCGCACCGAAGAAATCGCCGATGTCTTGCCCGTGACCCTAGGAAAATGGTTGATGGCAACGAAGTGGGTTCAAGACCTGATCGACCGGCTGGCGCGCAACGGCCAGATTGTGCAGACAACTTCCGTACGCGGATTCCTGAAACTCTATATCACGGCGGAACTTCGTCGCGTACGTCGTCGCTCGCTCCGATTTCAGCGTGAGCATAAGCAAATCCGCGAGTGGCTGGCGATGATCCCTGTTCTTGCCGCCGGAGATTACGCTCTCGCCGCTGAAGTCGCCGAATGGCCCGGCCTGCTGAAAGGCTATGGCGACACGCACGCTCGCGGACAAAAAAGCTACGAGACCTTGATGTCAGCACTTACCACACTGCGAGGCTCGCCGCAAGCCACTCAACAACTGCGCGCATTGCGGGAAGCAGCGCTGGCTGACGATTCCGGCGAAAAGCTCTCCGCTGCGCTGAAGCAGGTGGCGGCATGAAAGTGACTTGCCTGGGAGGCGGTCCCGCCGGCCTTTACTTCTCCATTCTGGCCAAGAAGGCCAATCCGTCCTGGGATATTCGCGTCATTGAGCGCAATCCCGCTGACGCCACGTTCGGTTGGGGCGTCGTTTTTTCCGACAAGACGATGGACGGTTTTAAAGACGCCGACCCCGAAACTCACGCGGCGGTCACCCGCGCCTTCCGCCACTGGGATGACATCGACGTTTTCTTCAAGGGCCGCAAGTTCACCTCGGGCGGCCACGGTTTCTGCGGCATCGCGCGCATCAAGTTATTGAACATTCTCCAGAATCGCGCAAGGGACCTCGGCGTCGCGCTCCAGTTCGAAACCGAAGTGTCGGACCCCGATCACTACGCTCAGGATTGCGATCTGCTCGTTGCATCCGACGGTGCGTCCTCGGTGACTCGCCGTAAATACGACTCGATATTCCGCCCTAACATCGATGAACGCAAGAACCGTTTCATCTGGCTGGGCAGCCGCAAGAAGCTCGACGCCTTCACCTTCGACTTCGCGCAAACAGAATGGGGTTGGTTCAACCTTCATGCCTATCGCTTCGATGAAGATTGGTCTACGTTCATCGTTGAAACTCCCGAAAGAAACTGGCTTCGCGCAGGCATGGACAAAATGGATGCCGATGAATCCATCGCGCTGTGCGAAAAACTGTTCGCCGATCGCCTCGATGGAAACCGCCTGGTGTCGAACGCCAAACACTTGCGCGGGTCTGCCGTCTGGCTGCGATTCAATCGCGTTTTATGCGAAAAGTGGTTCCACAAAAATATTGTGCTCATCGGTGACGCTGCGCACACCGCGCACTTTGGCATAGGCTCGGGAACGAAACTGGCGATGGAAGATGCCATGTCGCTGGCTGGCGCGCTCAGCAGCACCAGGCTCGATGTTCCTGCCGCATTGCAAAATTATCAGGAGACACGCGAGATTGAGGCGCTCAAGTTGCAGAGCGCGGCCCGCAATCGGATGGAGTGGTTTGAGCAGGTCGAGCGCTACGTTCACCTCGATGCGGAGCAGTTCACTTACAGCTTGCTCACCGGCAGCCAGCGCATCGGCCATGAGAATCTGAAGCTGCGCGATTCGAGCTATGTCGAGGAAGTAGAGACTTGGTTCGCCAACCAGAGCGGAGTTCATCACGCCGTCCCTCCGATGTTCACTCCGTTCACCGCCCGTGGTGTGCAATTGAAAAATCGCGTCGTGGTCTCCCCCATGGCTATGTATATGGCCGTTGACGGCATGCCGAACGATTTTCATCTCGTTCATTTCGGCTCGCGCGCGCAGGGCGGCGCAGCCATGGTTTTTACCGAGATGACATGCGTGTCGCCCGAAGGCCGCATCACTCCCGCATGCCTGGGCATATGGAATGACGAACAGCGCGATGCATGGAAACGTGTCGTTCAATACGTCCACACCTACACCGACGCCAAGATCGCGCTGCAACTCGGACACTCCGGCCGCAAAGGTTCCACACGCATCGGTTGGGATGCAATCGATCAGCCGCTCCAGTCGGGCAACTGGCCGCTTGTTTCCGCTTCTCCGCTGCCGTACATCGATGGCGTTTCGCAAACTCCGCGCGAAGCCACAATCTCCGACCTGGAAAAAATCAAGGCGGACTTCGTTTCTGCCACCCGGCGTGGCGCTCAAGCTGGATTCGACTGGCTTGAAATTCACTGCGCCCACGGATATTTTCTCTCCAGTCTTATCTCTCCTCTCACCAATCTCAGAAAAGACGACTACGGCGGCTCGCTCGAAAATCGCTGCCGCTTTCCTCTTGAGGTCTTCGAAGCCATGCGCGCCGTCTGGCCGGTCAACCTGCCCATCAGCGTTCGCATATCCGCAAACGACTGGGTCGACGGAGGTGTCACTCCCGAAGACGCAACTCAGATCGCATCATTGTTCAAGCAGGCTGGCGCTGATGTCATCGACTGCTCATCCGGACAAGTCAGCAAAGCCGAGCGCCCCGTCTACGGACGCATGTTTCAAGTTCCATTTTCTGATCGCATTCGCAACGAAGCTGGAATCCCCACGATTGCCGTGGGCAACATTTTTGAGGGCGATCACGTCAACACGATCATTGCTGCGGGGCGGGCAGACCTGTGCGCGATCGCGCGCCCTCATCTTGCCGATCCCGCGTGGACTTTGCATGAAGCCGCCAAGCAAGGCTTCGGCGATGTGTGGTGGCCCGATCCTTACTTGAACGGCAAGACCCAGATGGAACGCAATCTAGCCCGTGCTGCGCAATTGAGGTTGCAGGTATGAGTGAATTGCTGCTTCACGGAAAGCACGCTCTGGTCACCGGAGGTTCTCGCGGGATCGGACTGGCCATTGCGAAATCGCTGTTGCAGCACGGCGCGCGAGTCACCATCGTCGGACGTGACCGTCGCGCCCTCGAACAAGCCGCAAGCGAGATAAGCACGAATGACGCCTTCGGGTTTACCGTTTGTGATGTCACGTGCTCATCGGATGTCACTAAGGCATTTACGGAAGCGCGAACCAAAAATGGCCCAGTGGAAATTCTGATCAACAACGCCGGGCAAGCCAAGTCCGCTCCGTTCCTTAAGACGACCCCCGAATTGTGGAGCGAAATCATGTCAGTGAATCTCGACGGAACCGTCCACTGCATGCAGCAAGCCCTACCCGCTATGCTCGCCTCAGGCTGGGGACGCCTCGTCAACATCGCCAGCATCGCCGGTCTGCGCGGGCATCGCTATGTCTCCGCATATTGCGCTTCGAAACATGCTGTTATCGGATTAACAAAGTCGGTCGCGCTCGAGTGCGCGTCCAAGGGCGTCACGGTCAACGCAGTCTGTCCCGGATACGTTGACACCGAAATGACTCATGCCGCCGTCGCCAACATCGCGGCTAAAACCGGACGCAGCCAACAACAAGCCACCGCCGAACTCGCCGCCATGAATCCGCAAAACCGGCTGGTCACGCCCGAAGAAGTTGCCAACGCTGTCGTCTGGCTTTGCCTTCCGGGCAGCGAAGCAATCACCGGCCAATCGATCGTCGTCGCTGGCGGAGAGGTGATGTGATTGTGGCTACGACCTCAACGATGCGCGCAAATCCAGGCGGCCAAATCCACCCCGCGGACGCTGCGAGTTTCGACCTCGAAACCCGCGCCAACCGGAACGATCATCTGGCTCTCAGACTCTGGCTGCGAATGCTGTCATGCAATATGCGGATTCAAAATCAGATTCGAGTCCGCCTGCGTCGCGAATTCAACACGACGCTTCCGCGTTTCGACGTGATGGCGCAGCTCGATCGTCATCCTCAAGGGTTGAGAATGAATGAACTCTCGAAGCGACTGATGGTCTCCGGCGGAAACATCACCGGCATTGCCGACCAGCTCGAAAAGGAACATCTCGCGGCACGCGTGCTCGACCCCAGTGACCGCCGCGCGTTAACGCTGAAACTAACTGCTGCCGGAATAAAGCGCTTCCGCGAAATGGCCGCCCACAACGAACGCTGGACCATCGAACTCATGCAAGGCCTCGAACGCGGTGAAAAGCAGGTCATGCTGCAACTGTTGGGAAAATTGAAATGCCATCTCGATGGCGGACGTGAACCCTCTACCCACAGCGCGTCACGAAGGAGGCGTTAGTGCGACATCTGGCCGGCGTTCCTCATCAACTACCTGGCAATTCCACGCAGCTTGAAAATTATCGCGCGCAGCATTTTTTATTTGCGGCGAAAGGCGGCGTGGCCACAATTACGCTCAATCGCCCTGAGCGCAGAAATCCGCTGACCTTTGATTCCTACGCTGAACTCCGTGATCTTTTCCGCTCGTTCGCTCAAGCCGAAGACATCAAGGCGGTCATGCTTACCGGCGCTGGAGAAAATTTCTGCTCGGGCGGCGACGTTCACGACATCATCGGCCCGCTCACCAAACTCGACATGCCCGGACTGCTCGCCTTCACCCGCATGACCGGCGACTTGGTGAAGGCCATGCGGGCCTGTCCGCAACCAATCATTGCCGCGATCGACG
The DNA here is from genome assembly GCA_963771505.1 of Terriglobia bacterium. GTDB lineage: Bacteria > Acidobacteriota > Terriglobia > Terriglobales > Acidobacteriaceae > JAJPHW01. The sequence goes on along the minus strand of CAVYTO010000001.1, from coordinate 512,318 downwards.
GAACCTGCTGCGGCGCGGGAGCAATCTTGGCCCTGGCTTCCGACATTCGTTTCGGCACGGCGCGCAGCAAGACCGCTTTCCTCTTCACTCGCGTCGGCCTCGCTGGATGCGACATGGGTGCATGCGCCTTGCTGCCTCGCGTGATCGGCCAGGGCCGTGCTTCCGAATTGCTTTACACCGGCCGCAACATGTCAGGAGAAGAAGCCGAGCGTTGGGGATTCTTCAACCGCATCTGCTCACCCGATGCAGTTCTCGCCGAGGCCCAGTCTTTTGCCGGGGACCTCGCGTCCGGCCCAACCTTTGCCCACTCCATGACCAAAAAAATGCTCCAGCAGGAATGGAATATGGCAGTCGACCAGGCGATCGAAGCCGAAGCTCAAGCCCAGGCAATTTGCATGGCGACGAATGATTTTCACCGTGCTTATCATGCGTTCACGGCGAAACAAAAACCGGAATTCGAAGGAAACTGAAAGGTGCCCATTCCCGCCAAACATTTCGAGTGGCCATTCTTCGAAGAACGTCACCGCACCCTTGCTGCGTATGCCGCCGCGTGGGCGCAGAAAACTCTTGGCGGCCCCTCCATCAGCGACCCTCCGGACGTCGATCAGGCCTGCATCGCTCTCGTTCGCCAGTTCGGCTCCGCAGGCTGGCTCAGCTATGGCATTGCCGGAAAAACTTACGGCGCAGCCGCGGATGAAATCGATACACGCGCCTTCTGCCTTCTACGTGAAACTTTCGCATGGCATGCCGGACTCGCGGACTTCGCCTTCGCCATGCAAGGCCTCGGTTCAGGCGCGATCAGCCTGTTCGGTACTCCTGCGCAAAAATCAAAATACCTCCCCGCCGTGGCTCACGGAAAAGCCATCGCCGCGTTTGCGTTGTCCGAGACCAACGCCGGGTCCGACGTCGCCGCCATGGAATGCCAGGTTCGTCGTGACGGCGATTCGTATGTCCTGCACGGCGAGAAAACCTGGATCTCCAACGGCGGCATCGCGGATTTCTTCATCGTCTTCGCCCGCGACAAAGATTCTTCCGGCGCAAAAGGCATTTCCGCATTCATCGTCGGTGCGGATTTGTCCGGGCTTTCCGTTGCGGAAAAAATTCCTGTCAGTGCGCCCCACCCGCTTGCGCGTTTATCGTTCAACGATTGCCGCATCCCGGCAGATCGGCGCATTGGCGACGAAGGCATGGGTTTCAAGATTGCCATGTCCACTCTCGACGTCTTCCGCACATCGGTTGCCGCCGCCGCTCTTGGATTTGCACGTCGCGCGCTTCACGAATCCTTGGGCCGTGCGACATCCCGAAAAATGTTCGGTCAGGATCTCGCCGCATTTCAAATCACCCAAGCCAGGCTAGCCGAAATGGCAACCGAAATCGATGCCGCCTCGCTTCTGACATACCGCGCCGCGTGGCTCCGCGATCAAGGCCAGCGCGTTACCGTTGAAGCCGCAATGGCAAAAATGTACGCTACCGAAATCGCGCAAAAAGTCGTCGACGCGGCCGTGCAGATGTTCGGCGGACTGGGCGTCGTTCACGGACAGACCGTCGAGCGCCTCTACCGCGAAATTCGCCCACTCAGGATCTACGAAGGCGCAACCGAAGTGCAGCAACTGATCATCGCCCGCGGGATCATCAGAGACTTTCAGGAATCGGAGGCGAAGTGAGCGCAGCATCTTCATCCGCGCCTTACCGCTCCGAGATTCTCGTTCGCTTCGCCGACTGCGATTACGCCCGCATGGTGTTCTATCCCCGCTATCTTGTGATGTTCAACAATCTCGTGGAGGACTGGTTCGCCGCTGGCCTGAATTTTTCCTTCTCCGAAATGCACGCCCAGCGCGGATGGGGCATCCCCACCGTTCATCTCGAAGTCGATTTTCTCGCTCCCAGTTTTCTCGGAGACCGTCTGCAAGCCGAACTCGCTGTAACCAAAATCGGGCGCAGTTCTTTTGCGCTGGAAATCAAACTCAGCGGCGCAGACGGAAAAGAGCGCATTCGCGGGAAATCGGTTCTCGTCCTGATGGAACTCGGACGCAATCGTGCCATCCCGATTCCCAACGAGCTCAAGCTGCAGATGGAAAAATTCCGGAGCGGGGCAGCTCAAGCCGCGAAAACAGAAAGCTAACTGCCATGGAAATTCTGCAACCCGCACACTGGCCCCGGCCCAAAGGCTACGCCAACGGAGTGTCCGACAAGGGCCGCATCGTGTTCGTCAGCGGGACGATCGGCTGGAATGCCGAGGGAAAATTTCCCGGGAATGATTTCCCAGGCCAGGTGCGCCAGGCACTCAAGAACATTGTGGAAATTCTTGCCGAAGCCAATGCCCGTCCAGAGCATATCGCCCGCATGACGTGGTACGTCGTCGACAAGAAAGAATACGTTTCAGCGTTGCCCGAGATTGGCGCAATCTACCGCGAAATTATCGGACGCCACTACCCCGCCATGACAGCCGTGCAAGTCGTCGCCCTGATCGAAGATCAAGCCCGCGTCGAAATCGAAGTTACCGCAATCGTCCCCGACTAAGCCCGCGCCGGAACGGTTTTCGCCTCAACTTTCGCGCTGGTCACTAGAACGACCGATGCCACGACGATCGCGCTGCCCGCCAGAATGTATCCGTCGACCCGCTCATGCAGAATGAGCCATCCCAAAAACACTGCGACCACTGGATTGACATACGCATACGTCGACACCTTCGACGTGGGCACATGAGCAATCAGCCAGATGTACGCTGTGTAGCCGATCCACGATCCGCATACTATCAAATATCCCGTCGCCGCCATTCCTCGCGGAGTCCAAACGACTTTCGCCAGGTCGCCTACCGCCAGCGCCCACGCGAAATTTGCCAGTCCGGCGAAAATCATTTGCCATGCGGTTCCTGAAAATTGGTCCACTTCCGCCGACTTCCACCGTTTTGCCAGCACCGAACCCAGCGCCCACAAGAACGATCCGCCTTGCAGGCTGAGCAAAGACCACAGCTGCACTCGCCCAAACGAAGTATGCGAAGTCAAATCCGGCCACAGCAGGACCATCAGCCCCGCCAACCCCAGCACCAGGCCCATCTTTCCTCGGGACGATAAATTTTGTTTGCCCAGCAGCCATTGGTCCAAGATCAAGAACCACAGCGGTGTAGTCGCTATAACCAGCGCTGCCAGGCCGGATGCCACGTGCGTTTCCGCATACGATAGCGTCAGGTTTCCGCCCATCAGCAACAGTGTTCCCACCACGGCCATGCGTGCCAGCCGGATCGGCGCGTACATCACGCGACGGCCCTGCGCCGCGCAAAAACCGAGCATCACCGTTCCCGCGATAAAAAACCGCGTAGCGCACATCAGCGCCGGCGGAATATGCTCAACCGCAATATCAATCGCGAGGTAGGTCGATCCCCAAAAGAAATACACCAGCCCGAAGGCGACAATGACAGAAAGCCGCGACTGCTGCGAAGAATCAGGCATGAAAGGGGACAACCAGAGATTATCAGATGAAAATTGCCGCTACCCTAGTTGGCGTCATCCCTGAGGCTGTGACGGCGTCATCCCGAAGACCCGCGTTTTCTTCAGAGGGGCGAGGGAACTCTTAAGCCAGCGGCCCTTCGCGCGAGCCCGCTTCAAGAACCCCGCTAGCCACTTTCCCTCGCACCATTTAAAATCCCTAGTCCACTTCATCCGCAGAACGAGGTCAACCTTGATTTCGCGTTATACCCGGCCCGAGATGGGCAAAATTTGGAGCGAAGACAATCGCTTCCGCAAATGGCTGAACGTCGAACTGGCCGCCACCGAAACCCTGGCCGATGCGGGCATGGTCCCCAAGAACGCAGCGCGAACGCTCAAACAGCAGGCCGACTTCAATCTCGATCGTATTCATGAAATCGAGGCCGAAGTCCGGCACGATGTGATAGCGTTCACCACTTCGGTCGCAGAAATTGTCGGCCCCGCCGCCCGCTGGTTCCACTACGGACTCACTTCCAACGACGTCGTCGACACCGCTCAGGCGCTGCTGATTCAGGAAGCTTCGCAGATCATCACTGGCGGCCTGCTTCGCCTTTCCGATTCGCTCGAACGCCGCGCCTGGGAATTCAAAGACACGCCCATGATCGGACGCACACACGGCGTTCATGCTGAGCCCATCACGTTCGGATTCAAGCTCGCTAACTGGTATTCAGAAGTCCGCCGCGACATCGCCCGTTTCGCTTTCGCCGCTGAAGACCTGCGTGTAGGGAAGTTTTCCGGCGCCGTCGGTACCTTCGCCCACCTCAGCCCCGAGTTGGAAGAAAAAATGTGCGCGCGCCTCGGCCTGAAAGCTGCCGCCGTTTCTTCCCAGGTCATCCAGCGCGACCGGCATGCGCACTATCTCGGAACGCTCGCCGTCATTGCCTCAACGCTCGACAAGATTGCCACCGAAATCCGCCACCTTCAGCGCACCGAAGTTCGCGAAGTGGAAGAGTTTTTCAGCGAGAAGCAAAAAGGTTCTTCCGCCATGCCGCACAAACGCAATCCTGTCACCAGTGAGCAGATCAGCGGGCTCGCCCGCGTCGTCCGCTCCAACGCCCAGGCCGGACTGGAAAATGTCGCCCTATGGCATGAGCGCGACATTTCGCACTCTTCGGCAGAACGCGTCATCATCCCCGACTCTACCACGCTCGTGGATTATCTTTTGCAGAAGACGGCTAACCTCATCGACAGCATGTTCGTTTATCCCGAACGCATGCGCGCCAATCTCGAAAGCACCGGCGGATTGATCTTCAGCGGCCAGCTCCTCCTTGACCTGGTCGAGAATGGCGTGTCGCGCGAAGACGCCTATCGCGCCGTCCAGACCCACGCCATGCGCGCCTGGAAGGAAGGCCGTAACTTCCGCGATCTCATTCGTGGGGACGAATCAATCACTCGTCGCGTGCCGCCCCCACAACTTGATCGTGCCTTTGACCTGAAGCGGCAATTGCGGAACATCGACAAGATTTTTGCCCGGGTCTTCGGTCCGTCCAAACGTTCCGCGCCTGTGCGCAAAAAGTCGGACGCCAAGAGCGCTAAACGAAAAAAGCACTGAACGATCGTCGTTCCTAGGAAGAACGTGTCCCAAAAAATCGTCCGTGGTCGAGTGAGAAGGAGCCCGATGCCAAATCGTTGGATTCTGGCCGCTGCGTTGTCGCTGCTCTACGCATTAGGGGCGGTCGCGCAAACCGAAAGCAGTCCCAGGCCCGACCCGCAAGCGCCCGCCTCGGAGCCAGCGACGGCGCCCCCGCAAGAAGCCCAGCCCCCGGCTCCCACATCTCCCGCGCCGACACCCACATATCCAACCCCGGCTGACGACGCCAAGCTCACTCCCCCAGAACGCGCATGGAAATTGCTCAACGAAGGCCTCGCGGAAAGCAGCGCCACCAAACGGTCAACTGCGGTCCGAGTTCTTTCTCTGCTTGAAGGTGAACAGCGTGCGCTTGACCTTTCCATCCATGCACTTGACGACGAGAAGCCGGAAGTCAGGTCCGCCGCATGCAGCGCGCTCGGCGAATTGCACGACCGGTCCACCATCCCCGCGCTGCGCAAAGTGCTGACTGACAAAGAGCCGTCGGTGATCATCGCCGCCGGAAACGCGCTGCTCAAGTTTCAGGATCCCGCCGCCTACCGCATCTTCTACGCCGTGCTCACCGGAGACATGAAGGGCGGCAAGGGCATCGTCGCCTCGCAACTCGACCAGCTCAAAGACAAGAAGCAGTTGGCCCTGCTCGGCTTTCAGGAAGGCATCGGCTTCATTCCATTTGCTGGAATCGGCTACGACGCATATCGCGCCATTAAGAAAGACGACGGATCGCCTGTGCGGGCCGCCGCCGCCCGCGCCCTGACGCACGATCCCGACTCAATCAGCGAAGATGCGCTCGTCCAAACGGCCATCGCAGACAAGAGCGAACTTGTGCGCAACGCCGCACTCACTGCCATCGCCCATCGCGGATCGCCGCGCCTCATTCCCCGCATCGCGCTGGCCATGTTCGACGACAAAGACTCTGTCCGCTACACCGCCGCCGCCGCGATCCTTCATCTGGACGACCTCGCCAAAAGGCCAAAGCCCGACCGCTCCGCAAAGCGAACCAAAGCCAAGCCGCCCAAACCAGTTGCGCCAAGGCATTGAATTTGTCGAAGCAAGAAAAACAACCGATTGCGGAAGCCGCAAAACCAGCGCCTAGCGGGAACCGCTCACCCTACTCGACGGGCATTATCCTGACGGAGCTGTTCTTCGGGCGAAGAGAAGGATCTCCTGCCGCGTAATTTTACTTAGATTAACAATTCGAATCCGCTCCGCTGATTGTCCGCGGACAATTTTTAGGATGAGCCGGGCCTTCGCTAGAGGCCCAGAAACTTGTGCCGCATTTCGCGCCACAGACCGTCGGCCTGGCTGGAATTTTCGATGTGCGCGAGAAACATTCGCCGCAGCGCGCTCTGACTAACCTTTCCCCGCACGTAGGCGTCGTAGATCGCGTGGCCTAGTTGATACCCGGCCCGCGGTTTTTCTCGCTCGCCCGATTCATCTCCGTTCCGCGCCGGATAGAGTACGCGCGAACCAAAATAAGCGAGCGCATCTTCGAGGACGATCGCGCGTTCGCTGGCAGCACCGTGATTGCGTTTGCGATAGGGCAATCCGCGGCATGCGTGGTGGAGAAATCGCGCAGCTTCTTCCGCCGCATACACCATGCGAAAGTTTCGCACGTAAACGGCGTTGGCTGACCGCAGATAAATGCATCCGCGCTCGTTCACTTGATGGATAATTTCGCTGACTTCCAGTGCGCTCGCACCCCTGCTTTCGAGCAAGCGGCTTAATCGTTCGTCGGACTGGCCGCCGCAAACTTCCGGCATCATGTCGACCAGGAATTTTGGCTGCGTCGTGTTGTGCGGCGAATAACGGTTGATGCCCAAAAATCGCACCAGGCTGTCAATCAGGTTGTGGATCGTCGGCGTTAGCTCGGGACTGTCTTCATCGCGTCCCCATCGGCTCAGGTGCAGGCGGTAGCTCTCGTATTTTTCCAGCGGCGTCGAATTGAAGGCGCAAACCACATCGTCCGAAACCCGCACCGCCTCCACTCTTTCCTGTTTTTCGCCGGCGGCCCGCCAGTAAAGCGCGTCCACATTTTGCAGCACAGTCAGGATATTTTCTTCCGGCAAGAGCGTGCGCACTTGATGCGGCAAATGCCCCGGCGCGAGGTGCGACTCGCCGAACAAAACCATGATGCTCGCTCGCGGATGCTTCGTCCGAATCTCTTTAATCTTGTAGGCCGCGTGCCGATCACGCGCCCCGATCTTGCGCAGGTCTTCTCGCGGCGCGCAGTCCACCCCGTAGATCGCATCGCCGTGCTCGCGCACGGTCGTGAGCAACTCGAGAAACGGTTCCCACTCATAGCCCCAATCGAGATCGAAGCGGATCCGTTCTTTCAACTCGGCGTGGCCGATTTCTCGACGCCACCACTCATCCACGATCGACTGATCGCGCGTGAAAATCGTTTCCGCCGCCAGCACTGCAGGGCGATGACTTTCCAGCGCCGTGGATTCGAACAACTGCGCCGCGAAACGCTGCGACGCTGCCAGCGCGTGATAGTCGCCGATCAGCACTGTGTCCGCGCCGCGCACTTCCGCTTCAAGCTCATGGCGAGTAAGCACGCTCTCATACGACCGATACGAGTTCTGGAACTCACGCAGATATTTGCGGCAATAACTGGTGTCTTGCGAGCGAATGTCCTTCTTCAGGTCCGCGAGCGCGTGCAACTGCGCCGCGTTCCGCCGTGCCCGCAAATTGGAGGTTGTCGCCATCTGGATTGATGCCGCCGCCTTGACTTCTAACCTCTCCGCTCCCTATGCTCGGACTTCGATGCCCTGGAGTCGCTCTTGCCTATCGTTCCGCCAAAAAATCTGACCATCGCCACCACCGGTGCTAGCGGATCGCTGTTCCTTAAGCACCTCTTGCTGACCGTTGAAACCGATGCGCGAGTCGAGAACGTCAACTTCATCGCATCCGACAGCGCGTTGCGCGTGATGGCCGAGGAACTCGATCTTTCCGGCCGCAGCAATCTCGTCGCACAATTACTCGCTCCTTCAATCAGGAAGCCGTCCCGCAAGATTCAGCAGCAATCGAACACCGACATCGGCGCGAACATCGCAAGTGGTTCCTACCCAAGCGATGCCATGGTCGTAATTCCTTGCAGCATGGGCACGCTCGCCCGCATCGCCAACGGTGTTGCTTCCGCACTCATCGAGCGCGCGGCCGACGTTTGCCTTAAAGAAAAACGTCCGCTAGTCCTATGCGCGCGCGAAACGCCCCTTAACAAGATCCACATTCGCAACATGTTCCGGGCCGCGGATGCGGGAGCGACTTTGTTTCCGCTGATTCCCACCTTCTATAACCGTCCAATCTCCGTGGACGATATGGCCCGCGAATTCTGTAACCGCGTGCTCGCCCACATTGGCCTCCCTCAACCCGACGCCTATCGCTGGAAGGGTTGAAGGCCGTAACTGTTACTGTCCAGGTTTCAAGTCTAAGAATGTGCGGAAGGCCGTGACAGATTCCCAGCGGCCATGAACCTCTGTGCAGGCCGCGTCATCGTTGATCTTTTTCTAAATGGGAACGCGGAGGTATCCGTTACGTTCGTTATCTTCTGCCCGTTTAGGCGGCAACCTACAATCGCGGCATCGTGATCAATAGAGGAAAAATTCTGGCGTGGGTTCTGTTGGCAGCCATCGCACCTTGCGCCGGAGCGAAGCAGCTCGTGGTTGTGGCTGATAAGTCCAGTTCAGCGACCAACATCAAAGCCGCCGAGCTTGCCAACATTTTCTCCGCGCGCACGCGCACCTGGCAGGACGGCAAGCCGATCAAGATCGTGATGCGCGATCCATCTTCTGAAGATGCGCAATTGCTGCTGCGCCGCGTACTGAACATGACAACCGATCAGGCCCGCAATTTTATTCAGGCTCATCCCGGCGTAATCACCGTGGCCGATTCCGATGACGCCATTCTTCGCTTTGTTTCCAACAACCGCGGCGCCATTGGCGTGGTCGATTTGTATTCGCTCACTAAAGACGTCACCGTCCTCAAAATCGACGGCAAGCTGCCCCTTGAACCGGGCTATCTTCTGAAAGGCAATTAGCAAGATGAAAACAACTTCAGGTCTACTGGCTGGAAGCAAATCTGCGGCGCTGTTCACAGTCATCATGTTGTTGAGCGTGTCGTCTGCGGTGGCGGAGAAATCCGCGCGGCACAAAAGCAAAACGCCAGCCGCGCCGCCGGCGCTTCAATTCACGACCAGTTCTCCAGAGGCCGCCCGTCTTGCGCAAAAGGCGCTCGATATTTATCTCGATCAAGTGCAACAGACCGAAGCCATCGACATGTTGCGCAAAGCGGTAAAGATTGACCCCGAATTCGCCATGGGCCACGAATTGCTCGCCCAGATCAGCCTCGATTCCGCGGAGCAGGTCAGCGAACAAACCCAAGCCTTCAAGATGAAAGATGAAGCCAGTCCCACGGAGCGCGAGGTCATCACGTGGTACCAGAACGCTTCCGATCACAACCTGATCCTGGCGATCACCAGGATGAATGACCTATTGAGCCAATATCCGCATGACAGGACGATTGTGTGGATGACCACCTGGTGGCTCATGAACCAGGCTCAGTATGACCGTGCCATTGCGATCTATGAAAAATCCGGATTGGCGGACTCTCCTGGCCTTACAAACAACATGGGCTACGTTTATGCGTACGCTCGCCGTTACGACAAAGCTTTCAGCATGATGGATAAGTATGTCGCCGCGCTGCCCAACGATCCCAATCCTCAGGATTCTTACGCCGAGATCCTTCGCTTAGCCGGACGTTTCGAGCAATCGGTCGAGCACTACCGCGCCGCGCTCGCCATCGATCCTAACTTCTACTCTTCGCAGTTTGGTTTGGCAGACACATATTCGATGATGGGCGATCAGGCGCGCGCCCGCCGCGAGTACGACACCGGATTTCACAAGTTCGGCCTGGCAGAGCAACAACAGACTTTGTGGCGTTCACGTGAAGCGGCGACATTCGTCCGCGAAGGCGATCTTGATTGGGCGGACCGCGCTTTCCAGTTGATTGCGGACGACGCTCACGCTCACCACACCAGCTTGCCCGAAGCGGACACCTATCGCCAGATGGCGCTCTACCAGCCCGACACCACGCGCGCTCTTGAATTGCTCAGCAAAGCCGATGGCGCAGCCGCAGCATCAGAAAATGCAAATAAAACCGCGCTGCAACAGGAAGCCGCTCAAATCCTTCGGGCCCGGGTTGAACTCGCCATCAAGATGGGCAACCGTAAAATCGCAAAACCGAATCTCGACGCCCTGACTGCGATGTCGGAAGAAGCCGCCGATACCCTAATCGACCTCGCTTATCACGGCGCTGCCGGTGCCATGCTCGAGTCAGAAGGAAAGCATCGCGAAGCCATCGCACATCTGGAGCAGGACGTGAATAATCCAATGTCGCTGAAGCTTCTGGTGACCGCCTACGAGAAGACCGGCGACAAGCTTGCGATGCAGCATGCCATTGAGCGCTTGCTCAACATGAACGATCCTACGCTCGAACAAGCGTTAGTAGTGCCGGAATTCCGCAAGTGTTCACAAGATCCGACCTGCAGCGGGGGAGTGAAGAGCGCATCGTTACCGGTCCCGCATACGCTTTAGGCTAGCCTGAACTGACTTTTGGTCAGTTTTGTTACGAAATCCGGAAAAATCAGGGGTCGATGTTAGAACTTCGTAATTTGCCTGTACAAAGGGCAACACCCTAAGTAGGGTTTTCGGGCTCTACGTTCTTTGCAGGAACGCTTCGGAGACTTTACTTTTGACTCGGAGCCGCCGACCGACCCCCGGCCGGCGCAAAAAGCCCCAGCAGACATCTGCTGGGGCTTTTTTTCTTGCGCTGTAAGCACTACCGCGTCTAGCGGCTAGACTTTGCCTGTTCGTAGCGGCGGTTGACTTCGTCCCAGTTGATGACGTTCCACCATGCGGTCAGATATTCCGGACGGCGATTGTTGTACTTGAGATAGTAGGCATGTTCCCAGACATCGTTGCCGAAAATGGGAAACATTCCTTGCGATAAGGGACTATCCTGGTTGGCTGTGCTCATGATTTGCAGGTCGCCGCCGCCTTTGCTCGCCACCCATGCCCAGCCGCTGCCGAATTGTTTGGTGCCGGCGTCGTTGAACTTGGTCTTGAAGTCGGCGAAGCTGCCAAACGATTTTTGCAGCGCTTGCGCGATCGCTCCGCTGGGCTCGCCTCCGCCTTGCGGCTTCATGATTTTCCAGAACATCGAATGGTTCACGTGTCCGCCGCCGTTGTTCCGGACAGCCGTGCGAATGTCTTCGGGAACCGAGTTCAAATCCTTAATCAGGTCTTCCGCGGACTTCGATTGCAGCTCTGGATGTTTCTCCAATGCCGCATTCAAATTCTTCACGTACGCGGCATGGTGCATGTCGTGATGCAGCTTCATTGTGGCTGCATCGATCGTCGGTTCGAGCGCCGCATAATCGTAAGGAAGTGCGGGTAATTCGTGCGCCATAAATAATTCCTCCAGTGAGATGTCTTAGAGATGACGGCTAAGGTGCCTGCGATTCAGCGGGAGTTGGCTGGAAAATCGCGCTGAATCGCAGGAGAAAGCACACACCTCGTCCGGGATCAATCTTAACCGTTAAGTGCGCGCCGCGTTATTGGCCGAGCAAACCGTAAACGCTGATCTGCTTGATCGCCGGCACGTACACCTTTCCGTTTGCGATTGTCGGAACGGTAAATTTCACCGATCCGCCGGGATTGTCGCGCGGGAAATTCTGCCCGGTGTTGTAAAGCTCATTGGCAAGGTCGGTCGCGTCGAAAGCGTGCAGGGTCGCAGGACCGTGACCGTAGTCGTCCGTTTGAATGATCCAAACGATCCCATTCGCGGTCCCGTTGGATGAGATGGAGGGCGACGGTCCTGGGAAGTTGAAACTAAACGCCGTGGTGGAAACCGGAGCCGTCGACAACATTCCCGCAACCGGATCGAACGTGTACTGCTTCATCGAATCGTAGGACGGGCCAAAATATACATTGTTGTTCCAGAAAGCTGACGTGGACCAAAGTCCGCCCATCGCGTTTTCCATTCCTGCACAATGTGGTTGCCCTGTGTGTTATACCTGCCCATTTTGTCACGATCGACGAGGTAGATCGATCCTTCCTTGCCTGCCTGAACAAGAAGATGCGCATGAGGCCCTTGGGTCTGGTCGGGCAAAAGGAGAACGCCGCCAGACCCCAGATCCCCGTCCTCCGCGTCCAGCATTGCCTGGTTGTAAGGCGTGAAGAAGTCGGTAGGCCTGATTTTTCCCGGCGTCGGAGTCAATTTCACGATGGTGTCGCCGAAGTCGAGCGTGCCGTCGAATGTACCATTGCCGGTGGCAGTGAAAATGTTGAAGGAATCGTCCGCTGCAAGCCCGGTGCCGCTTTGCCAGACGCCCGCATCCGACCGTTGGGAACGCTGTTACACACACCCCGTCTGCGCCAGGCTGATTTCATCGTTGGACATAATCCAACCGTGATATGCACCGTTATCGCAATGCAACGCCCACCCAATTGTGATCTGTCCGTTTTGCAGGAGAAGGCCGTGGCGCTGCGCCTGCCGTAGAGAATCGAACGAGACCACGCCATTGACTGAGCCCGCGCCCGTGCCCGTGCCCTTCACTCTGGCGGCAACCGCCACGGGAGAATTCGCGCGCTCCAGGCCAGTGGTGATCTCGAGTGCGTGCAGCTTGCACCGCCTTGTTGCCTTCGCGCGTCTTAGCCAGTACGTATATTGTTCCGGCACCAAGATCGATGACCGGCGTGCTCGTAATGCCGATTTCCGGAACAAGGTCGCCGCACTGCACTTGAGAACTCGAAACTGCGGGGACACTCGGCGGATTGATAAAGCTTGTGTGCCACAAAGCGGGCGGCATTTGCGCCGCTGTTGCTGTCGGCGTCTAACGCATAAACACTGTGGGATGGATTCTAAGCCGCAACCTGAAACGCGCTTCGGAAGCGCGGCATCACGCACTTCGAGGACACCGAACCGCAGTCCATGGTCACACTAACGCTTTTAGTTTCATAGAGACTTTCTTCTTCATTGCTCCTGGCATTCTTCCCGATGAGGGTTCCCGCCTGCGGTGCTACAATTTTCTTGGCAAACGCGGGCTGGTTGCGCGTTCCATCTACAGGAACCTATGGCAGCGTGGCAAAATAAGAAAGCGTGGAGTTTAGTTGTATTCCTGGGATCGTTCGGGTTGTTGACCCCAGCCGACGCTGCCCAGCAGAAATCCAAGCATAAGCACAAGGCGGTTGCTCCCCCAGTGGTTACGGCACCGGCAGCGCCAAAAGCACTGCCCCCTCTGACGCTCGAGCAAGAACCTACCGCCGCGCCCCAGGTGAGTTATCACAACGACCAGTTAACGATTGTCGCGCGGAATTCGACCTTGGCGGACGTTCTTCGGGCAGTTCACTCGCAGACCGGCGCATCGGTGGACGTTCCTTCAAATGCCACGGAACGTGTGGTCGGCCACTTTGGCCCGGGACCGGCTCGCGATGTTTTGGCCAGCCTCTTAAACGGATCAGCCTATAACTATGTACTGGTTGGCTCAGCTTCAAACCCCAATCTGCTCGATCACGCCGTCTTGATCTCGCAGAGCCGAGGCGGGGAAGCACCAATAGCTGCCGCAGAGCCCGGCGATCAGGGGCCGCCGCCCCAACCGGGGCCGGGACAGATCGATCCGGAAGCCAATGATTCATTGGAAGGACTGGCCGATAGCGGTGAAGACGCACAGCAGCCGGAAATCGAACAGCCGCAGCAGGCTGAAGGTCAGCCAGAAGGCCAGCCTGCCGATCAGCAGGGATTTCAGTTCAATGGCCAGCCGCCGGGAGTTCGCAGTCCGCAGCAGATGTTGCAGGATTTACAGCGTCAGCAGCAGCTCCAGCAGTCCGGACAGCCGTTCACGCCGGTACCTGTACCGGGCGGAGCGCCGAATCAGCCCCAGCCACCACAGCAATAAGTTAGGTTGATTAGTCGCCGCTGACTAGGTTTTGGGTGGGAACGAGAACCACCTGTGCCCGTCGCTGGCGCGTCAGGGCGAAAAGGATCGTGTTGATGCTGAAGTGGGCGGCATAAATGCCGAGCGCCACTGTAACCACCGTAGTTGCCAGAATTACCAACGCCACCATGAAGCTGCTCACTCTACTCCTCGTACCGGGTTTACCGGGTTCGCGGACGGTACGGTCTGATTACTGTACCCGCGTTGACGTTGTCCACTGTTAACGACTAAGATACTGTAGGGCGGACTACGCATCCCTACTTTCCGACATCGCTGGGCAGCCCGGCAAATTACGGAAGTCCAATAGTCCCAGTGAAAAATGGCCATCCGCAACATATCCGTGCGTGGCGCGCGCCAGCATAACCTCAAGAACATTGACGTAGAAATTCCGCGGAATACGCTCACGGTAATCACAGGTTTGAGCGGTTCTGGCAAGTCTTCACTCGCTTTTGACACCATTTACGCTGAAGGCCAGCGCCGCTATGTGGAGACGCTGTCGGCTTATGCGCGGCAGTTTCTCGATCAGATGGAACGCCCGGATGTCGACTCCATTGACGGCCTCAGTCCGGCAATTTCGATCGAGCAGAAGACGACCAGCCGCAGTCCCCGGTCGACCGTGGGGACGATTACCGAAATTTACGACTATCTTCGTCTATTGTTCGCCTCTGTCGGCACGCCGCACTGCCCGCAATGCGGACGATCCATAAGCCGTCAGACCGCCGACCAGATTGTGCAGCGTGTTATGGCGTTGACGCCGGACGACCGGGTCATGGTGCTGGCACCGATCGTGCGCGGGCGTAAAGGCGAATTTAAAAAAGAAATCGAAAAGCTGCTCGAACACGGTTTTACACGCGCTCGGATTGATGGCGAAATTGTGAGTCTGGAAGACGAAATCGTTCTTGATAAGCGCAAGAACCACACTGTTGAGGTGGTGGTAGACCGCCTACTGGTGAAACCGGGAATTGAGCACCGGCTAGAGCTTTCGGTGGCGCTGGCGATGAAGCTGGCGGAAGGTTTGGTGCAGATTGCAATCGTAAACGGAGCCGAACAGCTTTTCTCGGAAAAGCTGGCTTGTCCGGATTGCGGCATCAACGTGCCTCACCTTGAGCCGCGTTCGTTTTCCTTCAACAGCATGTACGGCGCTTGTCCCGAATGTCATGGATTGGGAAGCCGCTTCGATTTCGATCCCGCGAAAGTGATTACCGATTGGGCGAAGCCGTTGCTCGAGGGTGGCTTGGGTCCGGGATCGGCGTCGCAAGGGTTAATCCGTCAATTGGAAATCGCGGCGCATGCGCACCAGGTCGATCTGGCAACGCCATTCGAGAAGCTCACGGAGAAAGCGCAAAGCCTGTTGCTGTACGGCGAAAGCACAAAAGGGAAGACCGGATTTCGCGGCGTCATCGGTTTTCTCAAACGCTCGTTGGAAGAATCTTCGTCGGACGCATATCGTGAGCACTTGATGGATTACATGTCGGCCTCGGAGTGCCCCATGTGCAAAGGCCAGCGGCTTCGCCCGGAAAGTCTCGCGGTTAAGGTGAACGGCATGAGCATTGCCGCATTCACGGCGATGCCAGTGTCGCGCTCGCTCGAGGCCGCGCGCAAAATTAAGTTGACCGGCCGGGACTTAACCGTTGCCGGACGCGTAGTGGCGGAAATCGTTGAACGACTTCAATTCCTGGATTCGGTAGGGCTTGGTTATATCTCGCTGGGCCGTTCGGCAGCCACGCTGTCTGGCGGTGAAGGTCAGCGAATCCGGTTGGCAACGCAGATCGGTTCGAAGCTGCGCGGCGTTCTCTATGTACTCGATGAACCATCCATCGGACTGCACCATCGCGACAACGACCGGCTGTTGAAGGCGCTTGAAGAACTGCGCGATTTGGGCAACACCGTGCTGGTCGTGGAGCACGACGAGGAAACGATCCGCCGCGCCAACTACGTCATCGATCTCGGGCCGGGCGCGGGACGCAATGGCGGAGGCTTGGTGGCGCACGGCACTCCGCAGCAGATTGAGGATGCTCCAGAGTCGTTGACTGGAGCGTACATTTCCGGCCGCACCAGAATCGAGATGCGTGAAGGACGCCGCTCTCCTCAGGGTGTGGGGATTACAGTGCTGGGCGCACGCGAAAACAATCTCAAGAATCTCGACGTGACGTTTCCGCTCGGCGTGATGACAGTTGTCACCGGCGTTTCTGGGTCTGGGAAGTCCACGCTCGTCAACGACATTCTTTATCGCGCGCTGGCGAAGAAGTTATATCGGTCGCGCGAAGAGCCGGGTTTGCACAAAGCGGTTTCAGGCGCGGAAGTGATCGACAAAGTGATCCGCATCGACCAGTCGCCCATCGGGCGTACTCCGCGGTCCAATCCGGCGACGTATACGGGAGTGTTCGCCGCCATCCGCGACCTGTATGCGATGTTGCCCGAATCCCGCGAGCGCGGCTACAAGCCGGGACGCTTTTCATTCAACGTGGCCGGGGGCCGCTGCGAAGCTTGCCAGGGCGAAGGCCAGCGCCGCATCGAAATGAATTTTCTGCCCGATGTTTATGTACTCTGCGAGGTCTGTGCAGGCCGCCGCTACAATCACGAAACGCTGACCGTGAAATATAAGGGCGTTTCGATTGCCGACCTGCTTGAAACGCAGATCAGCGACGCCGTCCCAATTCTTGAAAACATTCCGCAAGTGAAGCAGAAGTTGCAAACTTTGGTTGACGTGGGCCTCGGATACGTCCACCTTGGGCAGTCCGCGTTGACACTTTCCGGCGGCGAAGCGCAGCGCATCAAGCTGGCGCGGGAATTGAGCAAGCGGCAGACGGGCAAGACTCTGTACCTGCTGGATGAGCCGACCACCGGGTTGCACTTCGACGATGTCCGCAAGTTGCTAGATGTCTTGCATCGCCTGACCGACCTGGGCAATACGATCATCATCATCGAACATAATATGGATGTCGTACGCAACGCCGACTGGATCATCGATCTTGGGCCGGAAGGCGGAGAAGAGGGCGGACGGCTGGTGGCGCAGGGAACACCCGAGCAAGTCTCGCGAGTAAAGAAGTCGCACACTGGGCAGGCTTTGGCGCAATACTTCGGCAGCCAAAATAATAAAACAATCCAGCGGGAAGCGATCGCGTAATGTCTTCTTCCGACAACTCGTGGATTCAGACCGACGCGCCGCCGCCTTTGCTGCCAGCGGAACCGGTCGTAGCCCCAGTCCGAGACCCAATCTGGAGTGGTTGGGACGTTGTCAGCATTGCGCTGATGATGTTCCTTAGCCCGTTTGTAATCTTTCTTGGCGTGGGCGTGGTCGCCAAAAAATTCTTCTACCCCGATGTCGGCTGGACACAGCTGGCCCAAATCCCCGTGCTGGCGCTGGCGTCAGAATTGATCGCTTACGCGCTGGTGCTGATATTGATGGTGATGCTGATCGAAGGGAAATACCATGTGCCCTTCGCAAAAGCGATCGGATGGCGCTGGCCGCGCTCGTCGTTCGCGCTGATGGCGTTGGGCGTTGCGATGCTGTTTTCGCTGCAAGGACTCGCGCACTTCCTGCCGATTCCAAAAGATGTCCCGTTCGATCAATTCTTCAAGCGGCCGCTGGATGCATATCTCACTTCCATCTTCGCCGTAAGCCTTGGCCCTTTAATGGAAGAATTGTTCTTTCGCGGATTTCTCTATCCGGTGGTGGCACGGCGCATCGGAGTTGCCGCGGGCGTATTCCTTACAGCGTTGGCGTTCGGACTGCTCCACGCGGTTCAGCTAGGCTTCGCGTGGGGGCCGATCCTGATCATTTTCTGTGTCGGCCTCGTGCTCACAATCGTCCGGGCGGTATCGGGTTCGGTGGCCGCGAGCTTTCTCGTGCATATGGCCTACAACTCGACGCTGACCGTCATCACGCTGGTAGCAACCGGCGGATTCCGGCACTTGGAGCGGCTGACTCAATAGCGATTTCTAAGCTCACGCCCGTGGTATCTTGAAATTTCATGGCACTGCAAACATCTCATTCGGATCCGCGCAGAGAGTTGCTGCGGCTGCTTGCCGCCAAATCATTTCGCCTGGGAGACTTCAAACTCTCGTCTGGCGGATCGAGCGATTACTACATCGACTGCCGTCTCACCACGCTCGATGCGCGCGGCGCGCAGTTAACCGGGCAAGTTTTTCTCGACGAAATTTCCGCGCAGTCGTGGAAGCCCGCTGCAATTGGCGGGCTCACTATGGGCGCCGATCCAATCGTGGTCGCGGTTGCAGTGACCAGCGGAGAAATTCACGGTTTTCTGGTGCGGAAGGCGGAGAAGCAGCATGGCACCGGACAGCGCATTGAAGGCTTCCGCGAAAAAAGCGCGCGAGTGGTGATTGTCGACGATGTCTGCACGACTGGATCTTCAACGATTCAGGCCGTTGAGGCAGCGCGCGAATTCGGTTTTGAAGTTGTCGGCGTCATGTGCCTCGTGGAGCGGGAAGATGCGGGCGGACGCTCCGGGGTTGAGCGGGCTTCTCTACCTGCGCCGTTCATTTCCATCTTCACCGCGAGCGATGTGCGCCGCGAACACATTAGCCTCAATCGCGGCGACGCGCCCACCGGGTATCAAGCGTCGGCGGGGTGCGAAATCTGCGGACGGCCGGCGGTTAGCCATCGCCCCCGGACCCGCTGCGCCGAACACAAAGTTTAGCTGCTCGTGATTTAATTCTTTCAGGAACCCAACAATCATGGTTGAAACGCTCGAATGGACTGCTACCGGAGTTCGCTTCATCGACCAGACCAGGCTGCCGATGGAAGAGACCTACGTAAACTGCACCACGCATGAAGAAGTTGCGGATGTAATTCGATCGATGGTAGTTCGCGGCGCGCCCGCCATCGGCGTGGCCGCAGCCATGGGCATCGCGCTGGGCATGCTGAATTCCAAAGCTGCGACCGAGGCGGAATTAAAAGCTGATTTCGACAAAGTCGCCCGTCTAATCGGTGAAACGCGGCCCACAGCGGTCAACCTTTTCTGGGCGATCCAGCGAATGAAAACGAAGTTGGACTCGTTGGATGGGAAACCTGTGGCCGCAATTCGCGAAACTCTTATCGAGGAAGCGAAGCTCATGCATGCTGAAGACATCGCTGCGAATCAGGCAATGGGACGGCACGGAGCCACGCTAATGCCTGCTTCCGGCGGCGTGCTTACTCACTGCAATGCAGGTGCGTTGGCCACATGTGGCTACGGCACGGCGTTGGGCGTGATCCGAGCGGCAGTCGAGCAAGGCAAACGAATTCACGTTTACGCCGACGAGACGCGTCCTTTCCTGCAAGGCTCTCGCCTGACCGCATGGGAACTGATGAAGGACGGCATCGACACGACCGTGATATCCGACAACATGGCGGGAGCGATGATGCGCCAGGGAAAAATCCAAGCCATCGTAGTCGGCGCCGACCGCATCGCGGCCAACGGCGATGTTGCCAACAAGATCGGAACCTACACCGTCGCCGTTCTCGCCAAGGAACACGGCATCCCGTTCTATGTGGCGGCTCCCATTTCCACTGTAGATCTGGCGACCCCAGATGGCAGCAACATTCCCATCGAGCAGCGAAATGCAAAAGAAGTGACGCACATTGCAGGACGCCAAATGGTGCCTGACGGAGTCGGAGTCGAAAATCCCGCATTCGATGTAACTCCGGCAAAATATGTGTCAGCAATCGTGACCGAACGAGGAATCGCGCGCGCTCCTTACCTAGAATCCTTGAGCGCGATGTGTGTCGGCGAAGTTGCGGTTCCTACGAAATAGTAACCGCCAACCTCGACGTTCTACTCCGCAGCGCCGCTCCGGGTGCCCCGGCTGAAACTAGCGACGCGACATTCGACCTGCTACCATTTTTTGAATGCCCTCTCGCAACGTCAGTGCAGCGGCGAAGAAACAAAACCCTCAGGCGCGCGCAAAACTGTCGGATAAACCAAAAAAATCCCGCAAACGTTCAGCCGGCGAATTGGTCATCATCACGGGAATGAGCGGGTCAGGCAAGGCATCTGTTCTGAAAGCCTTTGAAGACCTGGGCTACTATTGCGTGGACAACCTCCCGGTCGGACTGATTCCGCATTTCGCCGAACTGATTGGAACATCATCCGAAATCGAGCGGACCGCTCTCGTCGTCGATGTCCGCGAAGGCGTGCAGCTTGCTGCGCTGCCCGCAATTCTTAAGTCCGTAAAAAAACTTCTGCCGACCAAAGTTGTATTTCTGGAAGCCTCCGACGCAGTTTTGTTGCGCCGCTTCAGCGAGACGCGCCGCCCTCATCCTTTGGGTCAGCATTCCACCGTCAAATCTTCTCTCGGTGCGGAACGAAAGCATCTGCGCGCGATCCGCGAAATGGCGGACGTGGTGATTGACACTTCGAAATTCAACGTGCACGAGCTGCGAGCGCATATCATCGAACGCTTTGAAAAGCAGGAAACGGAAAAAACCATTCTGGTTTCTTGCGTCAGCTTTGGCTTTCGCCACGGTGTGCCCGAAGATGCGGACCTGCTGTTCGATGTACGTTTTCTGCCGAATCCGCACTTCATCCCTGAGTTTCGGCCGCTGACTGGACGCGACCCGAAAGTCGCGCGATACATCCGTTCGTTCCCGCAGACCAGGGAGTTCATCGATCGCATTTCGAAATTGCTTGTTTACCTGTTGCCGCATTACATTCGGGAAGGCAAAAGTTATCTCACGATCGCGTTCGGTTGCACTGGCGGACAACACCGCTCGGTCATGATTTCGGAAGACGTGAGCAAGTTGCTGCGCAAGGCCGGATTTCGTACGAAAGCTGTTCATCGCGATAGTCCCAAATAACCCCGATGGTGAAAGCGCCATATCCCGTGGTTCCGGTCGTGGGCGAGTCAGACTGGTTCGACGAGCACCCAGCGGCGAAAGTTGTTGCCGGCGTTCTAGTGCTGGTTGGCTTGCTCCTCGTGTTCGCTGTTGGAACTCTGTGTCTGGTCGAGTATTCGTTTCACCACAACGATCTGTATCGCGAAGCTCTAGCCAGGGCAAGTTCTGACCAACGGATCACGCAAGCTATCGGTCAACCTGTTCATGCGGGATGGGTCGTACTCGGCAATATCCAAACCCAGAACGGCCGCGGGCGGGGATATCTGCGCATTCCGATCTCCGGACCGAACGGAAGCGGCAAGATCGAAGTGGGTGCATCCGAAATTTCTGGTCAGTGGGAATTGAAGACTCTATTCGCGGTGATCCGCGGACGAAATGGAGCCTTCGATCTTCTTACGCCCAACGCCGAATCCGGAGAAGTGAAGTAGAATGGCACCGTGCAGCGCATGTTAACTCTAACCGCAGCGGGCCCCCAATGCGGCAATTAACGCGACTGGTGCGGTTCGTGCTGCCCTACTCCTGGCAACTCATTGTTTCTGTCGTCCTCATGGCTGCGGTCGGATTTCTAGAGGCGTTCCGTCTGGTGTTGTTGCGACCCATCCTTGACCGGGTGCTGAATCCATCGAGCGGTTCCGACCACATTCAGCTCCTAACTATCCCCGGATCGGGGCGCGTCATTTATTTGCAATCGTTCGTACCTTCTCACTTTCACAATGCGTGGACGATTGTCGCGTACGCGCTGGTAGCATCAACCGTATTGAAGGGCTTGTTTGATTACGCTGGCACGTATCTCGTGAACTATGCCGGATACGGCATGATCACCGATCTTCGTAACCAACTCTACGATTCGATCCTGCGCCGGTCGGCCGCGTTTTTCCAGAAACACACGACCGGCACGTTGGTTTCCACGATCGTCAACGACATTGAACGGGTGCAGTACGCGATGTCGAGCGTGCTGGCCGAGTTTCTGCAACAGCTTTTTACGTTTGTCTTCACCGCCATCGCCGTCGTGGTCCTGGGCAGAAAACTAGCGTGGGTGTTGCTGCTATTCGTTCCATTCATTATTTATTCGGCGACAAAAATTGGACGCCGCGTCCGGCATACGACCCGCAAAGGGCAAGACCAGCTCGCAGACATACAAAACATTTTGCAGGAGTCGATCACCGGCAACCGCATCGTGAAAGCGTTCAGCATGGAAGCGTGGGAGAGCGCCCGCTTTCGCGCGGCGGCAAAGCGCCTGTTCCGGGCCAACCTGCGTTCGGTCGCTGCGGCTGCCATGAGTTCGCCGCTAATGGATATTTTTGGCGCCATCGGCATCGCCATGTTGCTGCTGCTCGGCCGCGGGCAGGTGGTGCATGGCGGCATGACTTTGGGCATATTCGCAGCCTTCATTGCGTCCGTCTTCAGCCTTTATAACCCAGTCCGCAAATTCGCGCTATTCAACAACAATTTCCAGCAAGCGATCGGTGCGTCCTCCGAACTGTTCAAGTTTATGGACACTCAGGATGAGGTCCGGGAAAAGAGCAACGCGAAGAGCTTGCCGGGATTTTCCAAATCGATTCGGTTTGAAAATGTCGGTTTTACATACGAATCTGACGACGCGGGCGCACGCGAAATTCTTCGCGATATCAATCTAAATGTCAGCGCTGGAGAAGTCCTGGCGATCGTTGGATCGAGCGGGGCAGGTAAGACTACGCTGGTCAATCTGATCCCCCGTTTCTTTGACGTGACGCAGGGCCGGCTTTCCGTCGATGGAGTAGACGTTCGCGAAGTTACGTTGATGTCATTACGTTCGCTGATCGGCGTGGTGACGCAGGAAACCGTGCTCTTCAACGACACGCTGCGCAACAACATAGCCTATGGGCAACCGCGCGTTTCGCAAGAGGAAGTGGAGGCGGCGGCGTATGCCGCACTGGCCCACGATTTCATTAGCGAACTCCCCGCAGGTTACGATACGGTGATCGGTGAACGTGGCGTGCGCTTGTCCGGAGGCGAACGCCAGAGAATTGCGATTGCGCGGGCTTTGCTAAAGAATGCGCCGATTTTGATACTCGATGAAGCGACATCGGCGCTGGACAGCGAATCGGAGGCGTTAGTGCAATCCGCGCTACAGAACTTGATTGCCGGACGCACTGTTTTTGTGATTGCTCATCGCCTCTCGACGGTGCGAAGAGCCGATCGCATAGTGGTACTCGAAGACGGCACCATTGCCGACATTGGCACTCATGATGAATTGATGAACCGGCTCGGCACATATCGAAGGCTCTACGAGTTGCAATTCTCGCGGGCCGGCGATCTGCGTGCGAGCACCGCGCAAGTTTTGTAGGAAAATAAAGCGATGCCTATTCGTTCCATGACTGGGTTTGCGCAGGTTACCGGAAGAACCGGAGATGCCGGGGAGACCAACGGCGCTGGTGGCGGCGGTTTCACGCTTTCGTTGAAAGCTGTCAATCACCGATTTTTAGATGTCCACTTCCGGCTTCCCCCCGATTGCGACGGCCTTGAGATGAAGCTCAGGCGTCTACTCAAAGAAAAACTAGCCCGTGGGCACATTGAGTTGAGCCTGAATCTGGAGCGGGGAAGCACGGGCGATCTCGTATTAAATAAAGAGCTGGCTGGCGGATACGTGCGCGCCTTTCGCAGCGCTGCGACTGAGTTCGGCATTGTCGCGGAGCCTGACTTGAATGCGGTCCTGCGCATGCCGGGGTCGTTGGGACCGGCTGGCACAGTGGCCGTCGATGGCCTGGAACCCGCAGTCATGGCCGCGGTCAGCGAGCTATTGAAACAACTGGACAGCATGCGGGAAGAAGAAGGCCGCGGCATCGAGAAGGAATTGCTTGGGTTGATGAGCGGAATTCAAAAAGCACAGACTTCGGTCCAAAAGCACCGGAAGGCTGTGCAGCAAGCGTATGCCGATAAGCTGAAAGGTCGCATGCAAGAGCTAATTGGAGCGCAGGCAGATCCCGAGCGAGTTCTCCAGGAGGTTGCGCTTCTGGTCGACCGCAGCGACATTCAGGAAGAATTGGTTCGTTTGGAGAACCACGTGCAACACTTTATTGGACTGGTGAAGCAAGGCGGAGAAGTCGGAAAAAAGCTCGACTTTCTCTTGCAGGAAATGAACCGCGAGGCCAACACTTTGCTATCGAAGACATCCGGCCTCGCCGGAGAAGCGCTCAAAATCACGGAGATGGGTCTGGCCATGAAGTCCGATATTGAGAAAGCCCGAGAACAGGTACAGAACGTCGAATGACAACCGTATACATCATCTCCGCGCCGTCAGGATCAGGGAAGTCTACTTTGGTGAATGAAGTGAGGCCACTGGTTCCAGGCTTGGATTTTTCCATTTCCTACACCACCCGCGCGCCCCGTGGCAGCGAGCGCAATGGATGCGAATATTTCTTCGTGACCGGGCCCGAATTCGAAGACATGATCGAGAAAGATGAATTCCTCGAACACGCGAAAGTGCATGGCAAATTTTATGGAACCGCGCGGCGGTTTTTGTTGGAGGCGGCGCAGAAGCAACGCGATTTGTTGCTCGACATTGACGTTCAGGGGGCCGAGCAGATCAAGCGCCGGGTGCCGGAAGCGGTGAGAATCTTTATTCTTCCGCCGGACTTGAAAACTTTGGAGCAGCGCCTGCGCGGCCGCAGTTCCGATGAAGAAGAAGTTATTAAAGCACGGTTGGTCGCCGCTACCCGCGAGATTGAGAATTACGAAAAGTACGACTATATTTTAGTGAACGACCGCTTGGAGGAATCGACAGAACTGTTGAAGGCGATCCTGCAGTGGGAGCGTCAGCAGCGTTCGGGCAGGTCAAGCTCCGTTGAAGATGGCTCAATGGCGGCCAGAGCCGAGAGTTGCCGTTTGGAAAATATGCGGCAACGCTTGCAACCGATCCTGGCCTCGTTTCAGCCAACAACGGCTTCGGGTGGACGTTAGCGAGAAGGAGATTGCCATGATGCTGGTGGAAGGTTTCGACAGCAACTACCGTTATATTCTCGTGGCGGCACGACGCGCCCGGCAACTGCTAGGAGGAGCGCCGCCTGTGGTCGACTCTCATTCCAGAAAGCCTTGCCGGATCGCACAGGATGAAATCCAGGCTGGGAAAGTGAAGTGGATTATTCCTGAACTGGCGCCGCCAGCGCAAACGGCAGGCGAGATCGTGGATGAAGCGGTCGGCGGCGTATAGCTGGCTTCCCGTTTTGCGCCTTCGCTGGCAGAGCAGTCATCAAAGTAAGCGGTCGTCCAGATAAATTGCTATGAAGATCGCTCTCGGCGTCTGCGGCGGAATCGCGGCCTACAAAGCCGCCGAAATCGTCCGCTTGCTGCAAGACCGCGGCATTCGCGTGCAGGTCGTTATGACCCGTGCCGCCCAGGAATTCGTCAAGCCTCTCACCTTCGCCGCGCTCTCCGGGGAAAAAGTCATCACCGACTTGTTCTCCGTTGACGAGCAGCAGCCGAACATCGATTCTGCAATCGAACACATCGCCGTGGCGCAATCGATTGACGCTTTGCTGGTGGCGCCCGCCACTGCGGACGTAATCGCGAAGTTCGCGCAGGGCGTGGCGTCCGATTTCCTCACCACTCTTTATCTCGCGACAACCGCGCCCGTTGTCGTGGCTCCGGCGATGAACGTGAACATGTGGAACCACGCCGCCACGCAATCGAATCTCGAAATATTGAAAGCCCGGGGCGTGCGCATCGTCGAGCCTGGCGCAGGATATCTCGCTTGCGGCATGACCGGTTCCGGCCGGCTCGCGGAGAATGAAGCGATCGTCGCCATGTTGCTCGACGCCTTAGGATCGTCGCAGGAATTGTCCGGCGAAACCGTGCTCATCACCGCGGGCCCGACGCGAGAAAAGATCGACCCTGTGCGTTATCTCACGAACCGATCCAGCGGGAAAATGGGCTACGCGCTTGCGGAATCCGCAATGCGTCGCGGCGCACGCGTACTGCTCGTCAGCGGACCGGCCAACATCTCACCCCCCGGCGGAGCCGAACTTACGCGGGTCGAATCAGCCGAGCAGATGCGGGACGCGGTGATGAAACTGTTGCCCGAAGCCACAATCGTCATTAAGACCGCCGCTGTTTCCGATTACCGCCCCAAATCCCAGGCATCGCAGAAAATCAAACGCGGTGGCGCGCTATCGCTCGAGCTTGAGCCCACTTCCGACATCGTCGCGGAAATTGCGAAAGCGAAAAAATCCCAGCTGATCATCGGCTTCGCCGCCGAAACTGAAAATGTTCTGGAGAACGCGCGAAAAAAGCTCTCCTCAAAATCGCTGGACGCGATCGTCGTCAACGATGTTTCGCGCGAAGGCGTCGGTTTCGATTCCGACCGCAACGCGGTTACTATCCTCAGCCACGACAACGTAGTTGAGGTACCGGAAACCTCAAAGTGGGAAGTCGCGCAACGCGTGTTGGACGAAGTGGTGCGCATACGGAAAAGCAATCGTGTTGCGGCCAACTGAGGGGAACGGGTTTGCATATGAGAATCGTCGCATTGCTAGTGTTCATCTGGCCCGCTCTTTCCTTCGGGCAGACGGCGGTACCGGTCGAAGCAGAACCTCATCACAAAGTCGTTTTGAAAAATGACTCGGTGATGGTGTTGCGAGTGAAGGTTTCTCCCGGAGAGGCTACGGAGTATCACACCCACCTCCACGACCGTTTTGCGGTCTTTCTAGCGGAGTCGTCCTCTGCATGGCAGGCGCCGGGCCAGCTGGAACACGCCCCCGAAACGCATAAGCCCGGCGATGTTTCATCGGCGGAGTCCAAAGGTCCGTTTACGCACCGTGTCCACGATGTCGGGGCCAGTGCATTTGAGGTGTTGGATATCGAATTGCTCCAGCGCCCCGCACTGGCAACCGCGCCGCAGTCGGCCGCCATTGCCGCGGAGAATCCCAGCGGGCGCGCGTACAAATGGTCGTTAGCTCCCGGGGAAACATCCCCCATGCATTCGCACGAACGCCCCTATCTGCTCGTCGCCGCCACGCCCATGACGTTGAAAATGACGTCTCCCGACGGACAGTCGATGACGCACGACGTGCAAGCCGGTGACTTCCAGTGGATTAACTCTAAAGTCGCACATACGCTGACCAATGCCGGTTCTGCTCCAGGATCGGTGATCGAGATTGAATTGAAATGACCCCTTCATTTACCCGCGGTTGGTGTTGTCCGTTTCCCCGCCGAAAAGTGCATCGCTGATGGGCTGACTCCTCCGTTCTCACCGAGTCGAGCGGAACGAAACATGTAAAATCGTGCGTGCCCGCGCTTCGGGGGCAGCACTCGTGCCACGAGACGGTTCCTAAGGCCTCCATCTGATTGGAAAAACAATTTCGCACTACCAAATCACCGCCGCCATCGGAGCGGGCGGTATGGGCGAAGTGTATCGCGCAACCGACGTTAAACTCGGCCGTGAAGTTGCGGTGAAAGTCTTACCGCAGGAAGTCGCGCTCGATCCCGAACGGCTGGCGCGCTTCCAGCGCGAAGCCCGCGCCGTTGCCGCGCTGAACCACCCGCACATTGTGACCATCCATGCAGTCGAGGAATTCGAAGGGACGCACTTCCTGATCATGGAGCTAGTCGGCGGCCAGTCGCTCGATCGGGTGATTCCAGCCCACGGACTGCCCGCGGAACGCATTGTCGAAATTGCCGGAGCGCTGGCGGAAGCGCTGGCAGCGGCGCATGAAACGGGCATCGTGCACCGCGACTTGAAGCCGGCGAACATCATGGTTTCGGACGACGGCAGAATCAAGGTGTTGGATTTTGGTTTGGCGAAAGATGTGAGAGCGGAAGCCTCAAGCGGAGCGACCATGACATCCGCAGGGCACACTCGAGCCGGTATTGTCATGGGGACGCCAGCTTACATGTCGCCCGAGCAAATTTCTGGGCGCGTCCTGGATCATCGCACCGATATTTTTTCGCTGGGTGTCGTGCTGCACGAGATGGCAACCGGGCGGCGACCGTTTGAGGGAACGTCTTCGGCGGAATTGGCCTCGGCGATCTTACGGGACACTCCGCCTCCGGTGACCGACGTGCGTTCCGATCTCTCAGTCGATATGGCGCGCATCATTCGGCGTTGCCTCGAGAAAGACCCGCGCCATCGCATGCAGACCGCGCGCGACGTGAGCAATGAGTTTCGCGATCTGGCGCGGCAAGCGGCCCGATTTACGCATTCCTCGAGTTCGGCTTCGCGAGCCGTACCCGCACCCGATTCAGGCTCGGCGCGTGCAGATGAAGGATTCTGGGTCGCGGTACTTCCATTTAAGGACAGCGGCAGCAATGCTGACATAACGGCGCTGGCCTCGGGGCTGACCGAAGATATCGTCACCGGCCTGTCGCGCTTTTCATACTTACGCGTGATTGCGCGCACTTCGACTTCGCGCTTTGCCAGCGAGTCGGGCGACGTGCGGACCATCGGCAGGGAACTCGGCGCGCGCTTTGTGATGGAAGGTAGTCTGCGCCTTGCTGGGACTAAGTTGCGCCTGGCAGTGCAACTGGTGGACGCGACTTCAGGCTCTCACCTATGGGCGGAAACTTACGAGCGCGCGTTCGCGCCGGATGCGATTTTCGAGTTGCAAGACGGTCTGGTTCCACGCATCGTTTCGACGATCGCCGATATGAGCGGTGTCCTGCCACGCAGCATGGGCGACCTGGTGCGCGGTAAGACTCCCGAGCAGTTAAGCCCGTATGAAGCGGTGCTACGCAGCTTCGGTTATCATGATCGGATTTCAAGCGAGGAACATTCCACGGTGCGGGCCGCCCTGGAATACGCCGTAAGAATTGCGCCCGAATATGGCACCGCCTGGGCAATGCTGTCGCTGATCTGGGGAGACGAATACGCCCAAGGATTTGGGGGCCAGCCCGACCCCTTGGGCCGTGCGCTGAAGGCAGCGCGGCAGGCGGTCAACTTCGAGCCAGCCAATCATCGGTGCTACCAGGCGCTAGCCTCGGCCCATTTCCACAGGAAAGAAATCCAGGCTTTTCGTACCGCAGCCGAGCGAGCCATCGCGCTTAATCCTCTGGATGGAAGCATGGCCGCGAACATGGGCGGCTTGATGGCTTCGAGCGGCGACTGGGAGCGCGGCTGCTCAGTGGTTGAACAGGCAATGCGGCTCAATCCGAACCATCCAGGCTGGTACTGGTTTCCATTGTTCCACAATGCATACCGCCAGCGCGATTATCGCGGCGCGCTGAGCATCGCGCTTAAGATCAACATGCCGGGCTACTTTTTCACCTACGTGGCGCTTGCCGTCGTCCACGCGCAATTGGGCGATTTGGAGGCTGCCGGCACTGCCGCGCAGGAGTTGCTTGCACTTTCTCCGAACTTCCCAGCGATGGCCCGCATTGGTTTAGCGGTATGGCTTGATCCGGAATTGGTCGAGCACTATGTGGACGGGCTGCGCAAAGCAGGCCTGGAAATTGATTCGATCAAACCAATTGCGAGTCCGGCCTCCGAAATTTCTCGTTCTGCAGTAAAAGCGGATTCCGGCGCGGCCCGGTCCAACGAAGGCTTCTGGGTTGCGGTGTTGCCCTTCAAGTTTGCGGGCGGCAGCGCCGAGTTGAAAACTCTCGCCGACGGCCTTTCAGAGGAGATTATCACCGGGTTATCCCGTTTTTCCTACCT
Source organism: Terriglobia bacterium (assembly GCA_963771505.1). GTDB lineage: Bacteria > Acidobacteriota > Terriglobia > Terriglobales > Acidobacteriaceae > JAJPHW01. The sequence goes on along the minus strand of CAVYTO010000001.1, from coordinate 482,783 downwards.
GCGGGTGATCGCGCGGGGCTCAACCGCGAAATATTCAAGCGAGTTTGGAGATGTCCGCGCGATCGGTAAAGAACTCGGCGCGCGTTATGTGATGGAAGGCAGCCTGCGTCTCGCCGGGACGAAGCTGCGCGTCGCGGTGCAATTGGTGGATACAAACTCGGGTACGCATCTGTGGGCTGACACCTACGAGCGTTCTTTCACTCCCGAATCCGTATTCGAAGTACAGGACGACCTCGTTCCCCGCATCGTGTCGACGATTGCCGATCAGTACGGCGTTCTTCCCCGCAGCATGAGCGAAGCGCTACGCGGCAAGAGCTACGACGCCGTGACTCCGCACGAGGCTGTGCTGCGGACCTTTGGATATTTCTCGCACCTCGTACCCGAGGAACACGCGATGGTCCGGGCAATTCTGGAGCGCGCGGTCCGCGAGTCGCCAGATCACGCCGACTGTTGGGCCATGCTCTCGATGATTTATCGCGGAGAGTTCGCCCAGGGGTTCAACGCTAAACCGAATCCGCTTGATCGGGCGTTGGCGGCGGCGCAACGTGCCGTCGATCTTGCGCCGACGCACGCGCTAGGCCACTATTCCCTGGCCACGGTGCATTTCTTCCGCAAAGAGATGGTTCCCTTCCGGATCGAAGCCGAACGCGCGCTAAAACTCAATCCCTTCGACGCCTCCGTAAAGGCCTATCTTGGTTTGCTGATTGCTGCATCGGGTGAGTGGGATCGTGGCTGCGAAATGGTTGAGTGTGCCATGCTGCTGAATCCCAACTGCCCCGGCTACTTTTATTTCGCCCGGTGCTGCAATGCCTACCGGTTGGGCAATTACATGGAAGTGCTCGACGCCGTGGCTCGCATGAATCTGCCCAGCTACTTTCACATTCCCGCGCTACAAGCGGCCGCGCTCGGTCAACTCGGACGATACGAAGAGGCGAACGAGGCGGCGCAGCGTTTGCTGGCGCTGCGTCCTGATTTCGCCCGGACAGCGCGGCAAGAATATGCCAAGTGGTATAGCCAGGAGTTGATCGAGCACCTCCTCGACGGACTGCGCAAGGCAGGGCTGGAAATCGCATTCGAAGCATTACCGAGCGGCGCATCGCAGATCTCACGTCCAGCGGCAATTTCCAGCGGAACGCGGTCCGCCTCTCGAGACGTAGAAGCCTTCTGGGTCGCCGTACTCCCTTTCAAATATAGGGGCGAGAACCACGACATTCCGGCGCTGGCTGAAGGACTGACCGACGACATCATCACCGGCATGTCCCGCTTTCCCTATCTACGGGTTATCGCCAAAAGCTCAATCGCTCGCTACTCTCAAGAGTCCGGCGAAGTCGGAGTGATCGGTAAAGAACTTGGCGCGCGTTATGTAATTGAAGGGAATTTGCGGCTCGCCGGAACAAAGCTGCGGGTTGCCGTGCAGTTAGTTGACGCAGGCTCCGGCGCTCATCTCTGGGCCGAGACGTACGAGCGCAACTTCAACCCCGAAGCCCTATTCACGCTCCAGGACGAACTGGTCCCGCACATTGTTTCGACCATCGCTGACGCGCACGGAATCCTGCCGCACAGCATGAGCGAAGCGATCAGAGGCAAGACCCCCGGGCAGTTGACTCCGTACGAAGCCGTTCTGCGCAGCTTCATTTATGCAGAACGCATCACCGCCGAAGATCACGCCCACGCGCTAACCGCTCTTGAACGGGCGGTGCAAGACGTTCCGGGTTACGCCTATGGCTGGGCCATGCTGGCAATCCTCTATGCAGACGGGTATGCCCAGGGCTTCGGCGGACAGCCCGACTCACTCGAACGCGCGCTCGCTGCTGCACGAAAAGCGGTTGACCTCGAGCCTTCCAATCACCGGGCTTTTCATGCGCTTGCCGTCGTCCAGTTCCATCGCAAGGAGATCCAGGCGTTTCGCACCGCGGCGGAACACACGATCGCGCTTAATCCGATGGACGGATGCTCGCTCGCCCACATGGGCGCGCTAACGGCCTACGCCGGCGAATGGGAGCGCGGTTGCGCAATGGTGGACCGAGCTGTGGCGCTGAATCCGCATCATCCGGGATGGTATTGGTTTCCCCTGTTCTTAAACGCGTACCGCCAGGGCGATTATCGCGGCGCGCTGCGCTTTGCGGTCAAGATTAATCTGCCCCACTTTCCCAGCACGCACATGGTACTCGCGGCAGCCTACGGGCGGCTCGGAGAACTTGACTCAGCGGCGAGCGCCCTGCGGGAAATGCTCGCGCTTGTGCCAAGCTTTGCGGCGATTGCGCGCCCGGCGTTAGCGGCGCAGTTCTGGTTCGATCCCGCACTTGCCGAGCAGGTGCTGGACGGCCTCCGCAAGGCCGGCCTCGAAATTCCGGAGGTGCCGGTTTCCGAGTCGGCTTGATCTTTTCAACTTCAACTGTCGACTCAGCGGCTTCATCAATTCCTGATAACCTGTTCGTGCGATGCCTCGAGTTCTCGATCCGCAAATGAAAAGCGCTCTGCGGGAGCGCATCCGTTATTACAACGATCTCGGCATTTACGACTTCTACCGGCAGGATGTCGCCCTGATCGCAGCTGACCCTGAAATTCCTAATCTTGAAATTTCTAACGATGACGAAACTATGACCCCTCGCGCTCGAGTTGTCGCTGTCCCGCTGGCCGATCTTCCCGTGCTTGGCCCGAAACCAGAGTTGGGCATCGCCGACACGGCGCTGGCGCTGCGCGCCGTCCGCGAAGATCTGGGCGAATGTACGCGTTGCCGCTTGAGCGAGCATCGAAAGCAGATCGTGTTTGGCGTGGGCGATCCGAATGCCGACCTGATGTTTGTCGGTGAAGCCCCCGGCGCGGACGAAGACGAGCAGGGCGAACCGTTCGTCGGCCGCTCCGGCCAGTTGCTCACCAACATGATCAAAGCGATGGGCATCACACGCGCGGACGTTTATATCGCCAACATCATTAAGTGCCGTCCGCCGGCGAACCGCCAGCCCGAGCGTGATGAGTGCGAAACCTGCTCGCCGTTCCTGATGCGGCAAATCGCCGTCATCAAACCGAAAGCGATCGTCGCGCTGGGCGCGGTCGCGGCAAAAACGCTGCTCGCGCTGAACGCGCCCATGTCCGAGCTGCGCGGACGCTGGTTCGACTTCCGCGGCACCAAACTTGCGGTTACGTACCATCCCGCATTCCTCCTACGCGATCCGCGTCAAAAAGGCGAAGCCTGGAAAGACCTGCAAATGGTGATGAAAGAGCTGGGGATGAAGGCGGCTAAGGGCGAATGAGTTCCACTCCGCCACTGCGCAAAACTTTTCGCATCATGGTTTCACTTGACACCCAGCTTCAACGACCGGACAATATCTCTATGACTTGGACGACTCCACAAATCGAAGAAATTTCCCTGGGCTGCGAGATCAACTCCTACGCTTCCGCCGAGATCTAGTTCGGCGTCATGCTGGTAGAAGTTTTGGGAACCGCCGCCGGTGGTGGTTTTCCCCAATGGAATTGCGGTTGCCGCAATTGCGCTTCTCTTAGGAACGGGACTTTCGTCGGGCACGCCCGCACGCAGTTGCAGGTTGCCGTCAGCTCTGACGGCAAAGGCTGGTTTTTGCTCAACGCCTCGCCGGACTTGCTCGCTCACGTCGAAGCCCATCGTTTTCTCCATCCTGCCGACAGCGTCCGAAGCTCCCCAATCGCCGGAGTAGTGCTCACCTCCGCCGACTTGGATCAGTGTCTCTGCTTGCTCCTGCTCCGCGAACTTCAGCCTCTTCAGATTTTTGCCACCGCTTCGGTTCGCAGAATTCTTCGCGAAGACAACAGCATGTTTTCCATGCTCAATCGAATCGAAAATCAGGCGCGCTGGACGGACATCATCCCCGGCGCTGAGTTCGAACTTTCTGCTTCCAACGGCGACCCCGCGGGAATTCGCTGTACACCGATATCGCTCGATCCTCATTACCCCGCGTACGTGAAGCCAGCGCGAGTGAATGAACTCGTCCCCGGCGAAGGCCTTCTGGGTTTGGTTTTGCAAGGGAGTTCCGGCAAGCGGCTCGGCTATTTTCCTGCGGTCGCGCAGCTCAATCCCACGCTGATGAATCATCTGAACGATCTGGACGTTCTTTTATTCGACGGCACCTTCTGGAAGGACGACGAACTGATTGCCCTCCAAGGCTCGGCTTCGACCGCTCGCGAGATGGGCCACATTCCGGTCGGTTCTCCCGGCGGCAGCCTTGAATTATTATCGGGACTGCGGTGTCCGCGAAAAATGTTCGTTCACATCAACAATACCAATCCCATGCTGGACGAGTCAGGACCAGAGTTTCGCCGCGTCCGCGACAGCGGATGGGAAGTCGCAGAGGACGGATGCCACTTCAATCTTTAGAAACCGCAGAGAACCGCCTGCTCACCGTAGAAGAACTCCGGTCCCGCCTAAGCGACGTAGGAGCGCAGCGCTATCACCATCGCCATCCGTTTCATCTTTTGATGCATGAAGGAAAACTCACGCGCGGGCAACTGCAGGCTTGGGTGCTCAACCGCTATTACTATCAAAGCCGCATCCCAATTAAAGATGCGATCGTTATTTCGCGAAGCGACGATCCTGAATTTCGACGCGCATGGCGGAAGCGCGTGTTGGACCACGACGGCGAAAACACTCCTGAAGGCGGAATCGAGCGCTGGCTTCGCCTTGCGGAAGCGTTAGATTTGCGGCGCGACCGCGTTATCCAATGCAAAGAAATTCTTCCCGGCGTGCGCTACGCCGTCGACGCGTATCTGGATTTGGTCAGGAGCCGGTCGCTGCTTGAAGCGGTGGCGTCGTCGCTGACGGAACTTTTTTCCCGCGACCTGATCACACTGCGGATCGACGCTTTGCGGCGGCATTATCCGTGGCTGGCAGGAGGGCTGGATTATTTCGAAGCGCGGCTCGATCAGGCCCCGGCCGATGCGGAGTTCGCACTGCAATTCGTTGTCGACCACGCCCAAAGCCGTGTCGAGCAGGAAAAAGCGATTCAGGCGCTCCGCAACAAATGCGAAATTCTCTGGGCACAGCTGGATGCAATCTACTATTCCTATGTGCAGCCGGGCTGGCCGCCGCCGGGCGCGTTCCGTCCAGAGTAAAAATAAAGATAAACATCATGCCACTCGAAGCTCATAGCGTTCCCCGGATAGCGGTAGGTTGCCGCTGGACAGGAACCGGCGATGAAAAGGTTTTGGTGTATCCAGAGGGAGCGCTGCGCTTGAAAGATACGGCTCTCGCGATTCTCGAACGTTGCGATGGGCAACGCAGTTTTGACCAAATCGTGAACGAGCTTGCCGCGCAATACAACGCATCGAACTCTGCGAAAATTCGCTCAGAAGCCGCCGCCTTCCTGGAACAAATGCGGCAAAAGCGGATGGTGGATTTTTGACGCTCGAATCCCCATTGGCATTGATCGCGGAAGTCACGCACCGCTGCCCTCTGCATTGCGTGTATTGCTCCAACCCGCTACAAATGGCGGGAGCCGCATCCGAACTAAACACTGAGCAATGGCAAAATGTATTCGATCAAAGCGCAAAACTGGGAGTCTTGCATGCCCACATCAGCGGCGGCGAACCGCTGGCCCGGCCAGACCTTTCGCAGTTGGTGAGCGCTGCACACGTCTGCGGGCTTTATACAAATCTCATCACATCCGGAATCGGGCTCACCGAGAAGCGTTGGGATGAACTACAAGCTGCGAAACTTGATCACATTCAGCTTAGCTTTCAGGACTCACGCGAAGCCGGCGCCAACTGGATCGCAGGCACGCGCGCCCACGCTCTGAAGCTCGATGTGGCAGCCATGATTCGGCGCGCGAAAGTTGCGTTCACCGTGAACATGGTCGTGCATCGGCAGAACCTCGACCATCTTGAAGAAATGATTTCCCTGGCGGAATCGCTTCAACCCGAACGGCTGGAAATCGCGCACGTACAGTATTACGGCTGGGCGGCAGAGAACATCGAAATGCTGCTACCGACGCGCGCGCAGGTGGCAAAGTCACTAGAGGTCGTCAAGAATGCGCAAGAGCGGCTGCTGGAAAAAATTCGAATCGACGCGGTTGTCCCCGATTACTATGCGCGCTATCCAAAAGCCTGCATGGGAGGATGGGGGCGGCGTCTGCTCTTGGTCGATCCTCGCGGAAATGCGATGCCTTGCCACGCCGCCAGCGTAATACCTGGGCTGCAATTCGAAAACGTCGCAAGCCGAACACTCGATTGGATCTGGCGTGAGTCTGAAAGCTTTCAGAAGTTTCGCGGCGAGAGTTGGATGCCAGAGCCGTGCCGCAGTTGTGACCGCCGTGCCATCGATTTTGGCGGATGCCGCTGCCAGGCCATGATGATCGCGGGCGACGCTGCTGCCACCGATCCGGTGTGTTCGCTAGCTCCTACTCACGGACTAATCGAGCGACGGCTCGCGCAGATCAACGGCCCAGCGAATTCCGCAGAGATGTTCGAGGCCCCGCCGACAGCTGGAGAACAAGCATGGGTGTACCGAACCCGACCAGCCTAAGTTCCTGAAGCGATCCCGCTATTTATTACGGAACATCCGCTTCTCGTCAGACGCATCGGCCCGAACCAGACCAACGGGCAGATTTCTCCCGACGGAAATGTGTAGCCTACAGTTAGGATGAGCCCTCTGCATGGAAAATTTATGTCACCTCGTTTCCGGGGGCAACGGGGAAGTATCGTGAACTGCTAGGTCAAGCCGGAACACGTCGCTCCGTTGATGATTACGCTGACGGCGGCGTTCGGGCCTAGGGAAGATTCGAATTTAGTTGCAGAAATTTGCTATGATTCGCGCCTTAGACAAATCTCACTTCGAGGGGGATTTCACATGAAGCGTTCCATAGCAATGTTCGCAGTTTTAGGCTTATCGTTGGCAGCGGTGCTGGCCACTGGTGCGGACAATACAGGCAAGGCAATTTCGGTCCAAGGATATGTTCTCGATTCGGCTTGTGCATTCACCAAGGGGTTGAAAAAGCCGATTAGCGCACAGTGCGCGACCGCGTGCGCAAAAGCCGGCTCTCCGCTGGTAATTCTCACGGCTGACGGCAATATCTATTGGCCGATCGCCGACACTACGCCGTCGTCCGGGCAGAATGAAAAGCTCATGCCTCTTGCCGGGCAACAAGTGAAAGCCAGCGGGAAAGCGTATCAGCGCGGCGGATCGATGGCGCTGGTGATCGATAAAATCGAGCCCGCCGCCAACTAGGCGAGATTTGTCAGCAAAAAATCTAACTGTCTTTCCGGTAGAGAAGCTCGCGCATGGCCTGCCTTCGCGAGTCGTTCATTTCAGACTTGCTCTTCCGCTCGTCCGCGTCCATGCCGCGCTTGTCTTTTGGAGCGCTCTCTTCTTCAACGCTGCACTCGGGGCAGCGGTTCGCGAAACCGGGCTTGCCCGGTTTCAGTTCGAATTCTTCATGGCAAACTACGCAAACTTTGATTAGGAAAGCCATACAAGCTCATTATGATTCGCAATTTTGTGCGGACGGTTGTGTCCGCAATAATTGTAAATCGGGAGCTCGCAGTAAATCACCAACTCACTGCACCACGAAGGTGCTGACGAGTTTGCCTTTCGAGAAAGCGTTTCCGATTTGAAAGGGAATCTCGCCCGCAGTCTCAGGACGAAATTCAAAGTCATAAGTTTCGCCCGAGGTGATGTGGAGTGAGGCTGGAGTCGCAGCTGCCAGGCGCAGCGGAACCGGCGCGCCGTCTTTGGCCATCGGTCGCCACATAACTGGTTTGTCCGGATTCCCCAGTGAAACGGCGGCGACAAGATTCGCCCCCATGTTGATCACGCGGAAACGATAGGTGGTGCCGTGGTCTAATTTGAACGAGCCCGGCTTTTCCGACCCGTTCAGCGTGAGCCGCGAAGAGAAAAACTCCGCTTCGCGGGTACCGATGACGAGCAAGCGGTCATGCTCTGGATCGAAGGCCGCGCCTTTCTCTAGAACGATAATTCCGCCATAGATGCCGCCCGGAAGCTGGTTCGGACCGGCAGCGTGAGTGTGATAAATGAAAGTTCCAGCATGCTCGGGAGTAAATCTGGCGACGAATGACGCGCCCGGTTGGATGGCTGGCGTAACTTGATCGCCCATGCCTCCGCCCATCACGCCGTCGTAATAGCTCTCGAGTTCCAGTCCATGCCAGTGAATGGTGGTCGGCTCTGCGAGGTGGTTGATGACAGTAATTTCCGCCGGCTCGCCACGTGTCAAAATGATCGGCGGCCCGACGGATGTGTCGCCCGACGCGACCATCTTCTTGCCTTCGCGCACCGAACAGGAAAAAGTCGGCAATTTCCCGGCAGCAGTAGTTGGCTCGATCACCAAATCGATTTTTCGCGGCGCGATGGTGGACAATGGCGCAGCGGCCGCAGACGACGCTTTTACGTTGATCGTCAGCACCAGCCCCGCCATGTCGGGCATGCCGTACATCGACTTCTTGTAGGCATTTGCGTCGGTCGCTTCGCGCGAAAGTGCTGGCGGTTTCACGTCCGCGGAAACCAGCATGGGCAGCCGCGCGTCGGTCGACATGTGCGCTGCAAAATGGCAATGGAACAGCCAGCGCCCGGCATGCTCTGGTGTCCATTCCATCATCATGGTTTGGCCGCGGGTCAAGTCTTGCGTCACCACCGACTGCCGCTGTTCGGGGGTGTAAGCCGTGTCCGTAGCGAAGCTCCCGATACTGGCGATCTTGAAAAACGAGCCGTGCAGATGCATGGGGTGTTCGGATACGCCGGGATTTAGCACCCGCCATCGAATCGTCTCGCCAGCCGTATACGCAAGCGGCTCCGTGTAAGGGTAAGATTTACCGTTGATGGATAGGACTTCCAAGTCTTGGTGCACCGGGTCGGAATCCAAAAACATTGCGTTGATTACAAATACGCGATCGGCGGCGACACTGCCTGCGGGGTCCACAATGAAAGCGCCATTCATTTGCGCGTCGTTGCGTAGTGGCTCAACCAGAATCTGTTTCGGCGTCTTTAATGGCTCGGTCGTCCGCGCCCAGTAGTAATAAGTTCCAGCAGCGCCAGCCGTGAAATTGAATTCGCGGCTCTCGTTCTCAGGAATCTCCGTTCCTGACTTCGCGTCGCATGGGCGAGTACAAAGCCCATAGATTGTGGCTTTCATGCCCAGCTTATTAGCCACGGTCGCATGGACGACATCGCCTTCGTGCATGCGCAGCATGGGCCCTGGTATTTGGGAGGCGTGGCCGGCCTCCGCGATTGCCTGCACATAAAGTTGAGGCCCGTCTTCCGACTCCGGATGCCAGATTCCATTGCGCAGTTCGAGCTGGACGTTTATCCTTCCATTTTCAATTTTGCCCGCGGCAACGCGGTTCTGGTTTGCGGCGATCTGGTCTAGCGCCTCGTCCTGCGAGAGCAACGCAGCCGGCATCAGGCCGGCGATCGCACAGCCGATAACAAAACGATGGATTGTATTCATTGGTCCCCCTAGAAGGCGACTAATTATGGCACCGAAGGGATGAAACTCAAAGTCCGCGCCTCTAGCGGAGACCAGCGGTGGGGCCTCGACCGCTCTCGCGGTGATTTATTCTCGAACAGATGCCTGAGTTTTGCGACGTAGCGATCGCCGTGCCGCTCGGCCTGCTTTTCACCTACCGGATTCCCGAAGGCATGGAACCGGTGGTAGGCGGACGAGTGCTCGTGCCATTCCGCCAGCAGAGGCTCTCCGGTGTCGTCACGGAAATTCACGACAGAACGCCTTCCGTTTTGACGAAGAATGTCATCCAGGCCCTTGACCTGACGCCCGCGCTCGACGAGCAACTTCTTCGGTTGGGTAAATGGATCGCCGACTACTATCTCGCCCCCATCGGCGAAGTCTATCGCGGCATGCTGCCCCTAACCGCGGAGTTCAAACGCAAAGTCACGTACAGAATCGCGGAAGCAGGGCAAACCGTGCTGCATAACGCGAGCACGACCGGATCTCCCGGAAGGTCAAAGAAGTCACCCGACGATCAAGCGACTGAGTTTCGCGTGCTTGAGCAGTTGCTGAACCGCGACGACATGCGCGAGGGAAGTTTGCGCTCGGCAACCCGCGCTTCACGAAGTCTGCTCGCTGGCATGGTACGCAAGAAGTGGATCGCGCGTGAAGATGTCTCCGAAGCCCGTGACGCTACCAGGTTAGAAAAAGTGGCCGTGCTGAAAACCGCCGAAGGCAAGCTCAACGCAAATCAGAAGATACTCATCGACGCTCTTACCGCATCCGGCGAAAAACTTTCAGTCGAGACGACGAAGCAGCTTGGTGTCCCGCGCACCACGCTTAGCACACTAGTGAAACGCGGGCTGATAGAAATCATTGAGCAGCCGCTGGAATCGACGCGCGTTCGCGTCAACCCGCGCGGTTCTCCGTTGAACTTCGAATTCAACGACGCTCAGCAGACTGCGATGAAGTTGATCCGCGAAAGCGTGGAGAAGAATAACTTCGCTGGAATTCTTCTGCACGGCGTAACGGGTTCGGGCAAGACAGCCGTTTACCTTGCGGCCATGCGTTCGGTGCTGGAAGCGGGGAAATCGGCGATTCTGTTGGTGCCCGAAATCGGGCTCACGCCGGCAGTGGCCGCGGACCTGCATCACGTCTTCGGCGATGAAGTTGCGATTTTGCATTCCGCCCTTTCGGACGACGAACGCGCCGAACAATGGCACCGCATCCGCCGGGGCGAAGCGAGAGTAGTTGTGGGCACGCGTTCGGCGGTGTTCGCGCCGGTGGCCGGTCTCGCCTTGATCATTGTCGATGAAGAACAGGATTCGTCGTACAAGCAGGAAGAAACTCCGCGCTATCACGCGCGCGATGTCGCCGTGATGCGGGCAAGCATGGCCAAAGCCGTAGTGGTGCTGGGCTCGGCGACCCCGTCGCTAGAGTCGTATTACAACGCGAAAAAACATAAATATGGTTTGCTCGAAATGCGCGACCGAGTGGAACAGCGTCCTCTCCCGGAAGTGGAAATAGTAGACATGCGGCAGGAATTTCAGGAGACCGGCAGCGAGCTGGTAATTTCACGCAAGCTGGCCGCCGAAATCAAAGACCGCCTGGAAAAAAAAGAGCAGATCATGGTCCTGCTCAACCGCCGCGGATATTCTCCCGTGGCCTTATGCCGCAGTTGCGGCAAAAAAGCCGAGTGCCAGAACTGCGCCATCTCGCTCACCCACCACAAACGCGAGCACCGCATGGAATGTCACTACTGCGGATTCACCGCTCCGGTGCCGAAAGTCTGCGCGCATTGCGGAAGCGAATACGTCTATTTTCTTGGCACTGGATCCGAAAAGCTGGAAGAACTCTTGCACGGAATGTTTCCGCAAGCGCGCATCGGTCGACTTGATCGCGACACCGTGCGCGGCCACGAAGACTTCGAGCGCGCGTTGAACGCTTTGAACGCCGGTGAACTCGACATTCTCACCGGCACACAGATGATCGCCAAAGGGCACGATATTCATGGCGTCACGCTTGTAGGCGTTGTCGGCGCCGACTCCGCGCTCGGCTTGCCAGATTTTCGCGCCGCCGAGCGGACATTTCAATTGCTTACCCAGGTCGCCGGCCGCGCCGGACGAGGAAAGACCGCCGGAAAAGTCGTGCTGCAAACTTACTTCCAAGACCACTATGCCGTTCAATACGCCGCGCAGCACGATTTCGCCGGCTTCTATGAAAAAGAACTGCGCTTCCGCAGCTGGATGCATTATCCGCCCTACAGTTCGCTAGCGAATGTTCTCGTCCGTAGCGATCAACTGGATGAAGCGCTCCGCTGGTCTGGGGCTCTAGGGAAGTGGTTCGATAAAACCCGACACGAAGGCATTCGCGTACTCGGTCCGGCCGCCGCACCCATCATGCGCCTGAAGCGCGATTATCGTTATCACTTTGTACTGAAGTCCGCCAGCCGCGAAAAGTTGAACGGTACACTGCGCGCCATGCTGGCTTACGCCGCTCAACAGAAGATTCCGCGCACGCAAGTGATCGTAGATGTGGACGCGATCTGGCTGATGTGAGCAGCTTTGCGGATAGCGTCTATTGGGACGGATTCCCAGCGCCAAAAGAAAAATGGGTGCCCCACCCTTTCCGCGTTCTGTGCGAAAGGGTGGGCTTATGTGCTGCTAGCAGCGCTCACGATTGACCTTACAAGTTTTTCCACGCAAAAATTCCCGCACCACCTCTTTCGCGTCCCGATGTTGCCCATCCACCGCGTAATTTAGCTGCCTCATGTCGTCTTCTGAGATCTGGTTGGCCAGCGCTTCGAGCACCGGCTTCAGCTCAGGATGCCGATCCAGAGTTTGCTGGCGCGCGACCGGCACAGCCTCATACGACGCGAAATAGTGTTTGTCGTCCTCGAGTGCAAACAAGTCGAGCGCGGGAATCAGCCCATCGGTTGAGTTGCCGGCGATCAAATCGACTTGGCCGCTGGCGAGCGCGCGGGTGGTGAGGCCTAAGTCCATCACGCGCGGCGCATCGGCGAAGCGCAGTCCGTAAGTTGTGGCCAGGCCCTTGTAGCCGTCGGGACGCTCCATGAATTCATAGCCGAATCCCGCATGCCATTGCGGGGCGTGCGCGGCCGCCTGTGAAATTGTTTTCAGTCCAAGCTTGCGAGCGTCCGCGCCGCGAATCTCGATGGCGAAAGTGTCGTCGAAGCCAAGCATCGGCCCCACGGCGAAATTGAAATGTCGCGAATATTCGGATTGCACTCTTGCGAACGCCGCGTCTGACGAAGCAACCGGCGCTTCCTTTAGCACGGCAGTTAGCGCGGTTCCGGTGTATTCGGGATAGATGTCGATACGCCCACCGAGCAGGGCCTGCTGGCAAATGTAAGTTCCGGCGAGGTAAAACCGGCGTTCGACGGGAAGATGCGTCTTAGTCTCAATTTCTTGCGCAATAATTTCGCCGAGGATGAGGGATTCGGTAAAGTTCTTCGATCCGACGACAACCCGGTCGCTCCGGGACGGCCCGCAGGCGGGAAGCAGCGCCAATAGGAAGGCGATCGGAGCGATGAGGATTGCGCGCATTTTGTAGTCAGGCGTCACGCAGCTCCAGACCAAAGTCGATTCAGAAACCTCGGCGGACAAATACGTCTGCCCTGTTCGCTCTAATGATGCGTCAGCCGTTTTTCCAGCCAGCCCAAAGTGTAATCCGCAATCAAGGCCATGGCCGCGGCGGGAATCGCGCCAGCCAGAATTACAGAATTATTTACCATCGCCAGGCCGCGAAAAATGTATTCCCCTAAACCGCCGGCTCCAATTGCCGCGGCAATCGTAGCCATCCCAATGCAGACCACCACAGCGACCCGCACCCCCGCGATGATCACTCCCAGCGCGAGCGGCAGTTCGACTTGATACAAGAGCTGCATGTCAGTCATGCCCATACCTCGTCCAGCTTCGATCACGGTGCGGTCGACGCCCATTATTCCAGTGTAGGTATTGCGAATCAGCGGCAACAGCGCATAGAGCGTAAGCGCGAGAATCGCCAGCCGGTCGGCGCGCGCGCCAATCCACGGCGCAGGCAGAAGAAAGCCAAACAGCGCGAGGCTGGGGATCGTCTGAATCACATTCGCACCACCCAACACCGGACGATTCAAACCCGGCCATCGCGTGATCAGGATACCCAACGGAATTCCGATCAACACCGCCAGCAGCATCGAGACTCCGACCAGCCACAGATGCTCCAGCGTGAGTTCCACCATTTCCACGTGGTTCTGCAACATGAAGTGCCAAACATTCATGATCGAATTCTCATGGACGAACTTGCCGTCGCAGATTCCTTCAGGCTAAATGCGTCCAGATAGACGGAAACGCGAGGGTCAGTCGAAGCAGTGAACTCTTCCGGCGTGTAAAGCTTGACGAGGTGGCCGTCTTCCATCAATCCAATTCGCGAAGCCAGCAGCAACGCCTCTCGCAAGTCGTGAGTAACAAACACCACCGTTTTCTGTAAGCGTCTTTGCAGGGCGAGAAAATCGCGTTGCAGTTGCGTGCGGGTGATGGCGTCGAGTGCGCCGAAAGGCTCGTCCATCAATAGAAATGGAGGATCGGCTGCCAGCGCCCGGGCAACTCCCACTCTTTGCCTTTGTCCCCCAGAGAGTTCGCGCGGATAGCGCGCCCCGACCTTCGGGTCGAGCCCAACCACTTGCAGCAACTCTCGCACGCGATTTCGTACGCGATCTTCCGGCCAGTCTTCAATCTGGGGAACCAGGCCGATGTTCCGCGCCACCGTGAAATGGGGGAAAAGGCCGCCCTCCTGGATCGCGTACCCAATCGATCGGCGCAGGCGAATCACATCCCACTCGCGCAGCGATCGCCCGTCTACCAGCACATCTCCGGACGTGGGTTCGAGCAATCGGTTGATGAGTTTGAGCGTAGTTGTTTTGCCGGAACCGCTGCGGCCCAGCAAGACCAGCGTCTCGCCGCGCTGCACACTGAACGACACACCTTCCAGCAACTCCGCGCCATTGTTCAGCCCGAAGGAAACGTTGCGCAGTTCAATTGCGGGGCGCGGGTCAGAAGGCGTAGTCATGTGAAGGCGTGATGTTAGACGATACACCGTTCCGCAAGCTGCACGCGGCTTTACTTAGGTGATGACGTAAGCTTTTTCCGGCAAGCCAGTGATACGAATTCCCGCATGGCCTTTTTCGCGGATGGCAAAACCAATCAGCATCGCGGTAATCTGCTCATGAATCCGAGCATTTTCAAGCTTGCCGCCGTCGAGCGTACGCACCCCGGGAATTTTCGCGGCAAGATGGCGCACCGTCTTAATCGCGGCGGCATCGTCGCTGGACACAACCACATCGCAATCGACCGAACCTTCGTCGTTAAGCAGGTCGGCGGAAACATGGTGGAACGCCGCCGCTACAGAAATGTCTTTACCCAAAATCTCGGCCGCCTGTTGCGCTACCGAGCCCTGCCAAACTCCAAGCGTTCGCGTCGAGCGCCCGCCTACGCTTGCGGCCAGCGGCACGGACGTATCCACGACAATGCTTCCCGGACGGATCGAGGGCTTGAGATGCTTCACAGTTGCCGCATGCGCTTCGAACGGAATTGTCAGGATGATCAAGTCTGCCGCCTGTGCAGCGGCGGCATTTTCCATGCCGGAGATTTGTGCGCTCGCTCCAACTCGATCTCTGAGCTTTGCGGCCGCTTGCTCTGCGCGGGCGGCATCGCGCGACCCGATGACGATTGATTCACCCGCCTGTGCCCAGCGTAGAGCGAGACCGAAGCCTTCCGCCCCGGATCCGCCGATGATCGCGATTGGACGCGATCTCACCTAAGCAAACTCCGCTTCCAGCGACTCTTCGCTGACGTGCTCGGCAGGCGCAACTTTTATTTTCAAGCGAGTGTAGGTCGTATTGCGTTCCGCGGGGATCCGACCGGTTTCCAGAATCAGCGACTGGAAATCATCTGGGCTGGTATATTGCCCCGCCGTGGCGCCTGCTTCGCGGGAAATATTTTCTTCCATCAAAGTTCCGCCGTAATCGTTTGCTCCAGCGTGCAGGCACAGCTGCGAGAGACGACGATTCAGCTTCACCCACGAGACTTGAATGTTGTTGATCGATCCAGCAAGAAAAATACGCGCGAGGGCGTGAACCTTCAGGTGTTCCGCCAGCGTGGGGCCGGTTCGCGCCAGGCCCTGATGGAACAGCAAAGTATTCTGATGCACGAATCCCAGCGGAACAAATTCGGTGAAACCGCCCGTCTGTCGCTGAATTTCGCGGAGTAACAATATCTGGTTGACCCAATGCTCCGGAGTTTCCACGTGCCCATACATCATCGTCGAGGTAGTGCGTATGCCGCACTCGTGCGCGGTGCGAATCACGTCGACCCATTGCGCCGTAGTCAGCTTATTTCGTGAAAGGATGTGGCGCACCTGATCGTCCAGAATTTCGGCAGCGGTACCGGGCAACGTGTCGAGGCCGTTGTCGCGCAGCATCGAAAGGTAATCGCGGAGCGCCATGCCCGTGAGTTCCACGCCGTAAACGATTTCCATCGGAGAAAATGCGTGGATATGCATCGCCGGAACCGCATTCTTCACGGCGCGGAGAATATCGCGATAATAAAACGCAGGCAAGCCATGCGGAAGTCCGCCTTGAATGCAGACTTCGGTCGCGCCTAACTGCGCCGCTTCCAAAGCTTTCTGCGCAACCTCATCCCCGGTCAAGAAATACGTGTCCGCTTCACGCGGACCCCGGCTAAATGCGCAGAACTTGCACCCGACGAAGCAGATGTTGGTGAAGTTGATGTTTCGATTAACAACATAAGTCACCAGGTTGCCGACCAGATCACGCCGCAATTCGTTGGCAGCGGCGAGCAGACCCAGCAAATCGTCGCCTTCAGAGTAAGCGAGGCCGAGACATTCTTCTTGAGACAGAACGCCGCCATCCTGCGAAGTCAGCACTCTGTCGAGCGCCTCGCGGAGCGGAGAACTCACGCTGGATGCGATTTCGCTCCATTCTAACGACGGAAAGTTTTCGAGTTCGGATTGTGAAATTTGCCTTAGCATGTCGGCTTTCCCAATATTACCGGAACAGATCAGCAGTTGCCGGGCGCAATAAATCTTTCGAACTGCCGTCGCCTTTCACGTACGGGTAGCCGCGAACGATGCAGGCGGGAACGCGTTCCAACTTGCCGCAGGCCAAACCCGCCGCGCACGCCAACTCATCCGCTACGGCTTCGATGCTAACGCGCAGAGGATGGCCGTGAGAATCCACTTGACCCCGATAGTCGCGGACGGCGAGCATCCCGGCGACGCCGATGGCCACCTCGGTCAGGCCCTCGCGCCAGGGGCGGCCAAATGTATCCGTGATCAGGACGGGAATATGCAGCTTGTAGTTTTTCTTCAACCTGCGATGAATCTGCGCCGCCGATTTGTCCGCATCTTCCGGCAACAGCAAAGCGTGTTCTCCGCCATCAACGTTGGACACGTCGACGCCGCTGTTTGCGCAGATAAACCCGTGATGCGTTTCTGTAATCAGAACGCCATTCTTGCGCCGGACGATCCGCTTTGCTCTCGGCTAGAGCAACCTCCACGACGCGGGCGTCGAGCCTGTAACGTTTTGCCCACAGGCGCGACTGCGCCGACGGCCGCACGTCCTCTAAAGGAACGAACCGGCCTTCTGCCTTAGAAACAATCTTGTGCTTGACAACCAGAATGTCACCCGCCGCGAGAACCAGGCGGAGATCCGCCAGCGTGGTGATCAGCTTTTCAGCAACGTTATCGCCGGGCCGTATTTCATCGGCGAATGCAACGGGGATGATTCGTATCTCGGCGCGCTTTGCAGGACGCGCCATTACTGGTTCGCGGCGCGCGGAAGTTCTTCGAGGTTCCACTGCCTCACAAGTCGTTGCGAAGTTGTCTCTCCATGAGCGTCAGCTAGCGAACGCAAGTCAGCCGGAGTGTCCACATCCAACGCGACACCGGGCAGCGAGAGTGTGATGCAAGGTTTTCCCGTGGCTTGCGCCGCCGCCAGGTGCGGTTTGAAACTGTCGTTTCCAAATGCGAGAGGAAACAAGTTTGCCGGACGCCGCAAGGCAGCATTGGTTCCGCGGCCATCGGCGGCGGGGACTAGCACCGTTCCGTGTTCCGGAGCCGCAGCCAAAATCTGGTCTAACTCCTGTTTGCTGACCAGCGGGATGTCGCCGGGGATAACCAGCGTGCAATCGTATCCGCGGGCCACGCACACCCGAGTTGCCCGGGCGATCGCTTCGGTTTCGCCGGGATTGTCGTGGTCGGTCATGATTTCAAACTTGAATTCACGCGCGAGTTCGATTGCGAACGGATCGCTGGTCACGAGGCTGACCTCCAGCCGGTCCCGCAGGGTCGCAACCGTTGCGCACACATCCCACAACATTGCTTGCGCAAGCTGGGTGCGGGCTTGCTGATCGAACCAGGAGGCCAGTCGCTGCTTGGCGAGAGCGAGATGTTTTACGGGTAGAAGAATCACTTGCGTTTCACAATCTGCGAGTGTTTTTCTTCCCGCTCCAGCAACGAAACTGCGAAGCGGGCGAGACTGATCTTATCCTCGCGCGTTTTCATGATGGTTGCGGTGCAATGGGTATGATATCCGGCAGATTGCATGCGTTCGGCGGCTTCAGCATCCTGGTCGTCCGCAATCAGAAGATCGAGAAAATCCTCGTAGGCGTGAACAATTCCCGAGAGAGACACCGGCAACCCTTGCGCCGCCATCATAATTCCCGCCGGGCCCGACACCGCTTTGCCGTTCACGATCGGGCTGATCGCCGCGACCGTCGCACTTGTTTGGGCCAAAGCTTGCCGGATTCCAGGCACCGCCAGGATCGGTCCAATACTGCTCACCGGATTGCTCGGAGCCAGTATGATTCCGTCGGCCTCCATGATCGCTTCAATCACGCCAGGAGCGGGTTCGGCGTCCGAGCTGCCCGCGTACCGCACCGATTTCACAGGATCTTGATACCAACGTTGCACGAAATATTCCTGAAAGCTCAACTCGCCGCTGGGCGTATCCACACGGGTTTCCACGCGAGAGTCGCTCATGGGTAGGATGCGCGATCGAACGCCGAAACGCGCCGACAATTCGCCGACAACGGCCGTCAAAGTTTTTCCCTGCGCTAGCAGCTTGGAACGCAGCAGATGAACCGCGAGGTCGCGATCGCCCACCTGAAACCAGATTGGCTCCGCCAGCGCCTTCATGGTTTCCAGACAATAAAACGTGTCGCCCTTCACTCCCCAACCACGCTCTTTGCTGAGCGTTCCCGCAAGCGCGTACATGATGGAATCGACGTCGGGGGAAACATAAAGTCCCCACCATTCCAGGTCGTCGCCGGTGTTGACGATGCACGTCAATTCTTCCGGAGGAATGACTTCGCGCAGGCCTTGCACGAATTTAGCTCCGCCGGTTCCCCCGGTGAGAACGACGATCACGCCGCCCTCCGCGCCAAGCCATCGCTGCCTCGCACTGTCAGCAACTTCTCGGCCACCGGGCCATTCTTTCTCAATATCATCGGCACGAACTCAGGATATACCGGCAACCGTTGGCGCAGGATGTTCCCTCGCGCCTCAGTCCGCAATTTTAGTTGATCGAGGTGCGGCCACGGGCGTTCAGGATTAATGAAATCCGGCGTGAGCGGCGAGATGCCGCCCCAATCGTTGATGCCCGCCTCCAGAAAATCTTCGTAATCCATCGAAGAAAGATTTGGCGGCGCCTGGATGTTCATCTCTGGCATTAAAATCCGCGCAACGGCAATCGTTCGCAACATCTCTCCGTGCGTGGGCTCTGGATGATCGCGCATAGGAATGTTCGCCTTGGCGCGAAAATTCTGCACAATCACTTCCTGGATGTGGCCATAGCGCTCGTGCAGATCGCGAATCGCAAGCAGCGTGTCGACTCGATCTTCGGCAGTTTCGCCGATGCCGATCAATAATCCCGTGGTGAATGGCACGCCCTGCTTGCCTGCTTCTTCGATCGTCTTTAGACGTTTTGCCGGAACCTTGTCCGGGGCATCGTCGTGAGCAGCCAGATGCTTTGTGCTTTCGAGCATCAGACCCATGCTCGGCGAAACTGCCGCGAGACGCGCAATCCATTGAGCGCTGAGTAGTCCGGGATTCGGGTGCGGCAAAACATTCGTCTCTCGCAAGATCAATTCACAGATTGCTTCAAGGTATTGCAGAGTGGATGAATAGCCCAATTTTCGAAGGTCATCGCGCATCTCCGGAAAAATCAGTTCAGGCTTGTCGCCCAGACTGAGCAGGGCTTCGGTGCAGCCGAGCGCCTCGCCCTCGCGCACAACTGCGAGTACTTCCTCCCGCGTCATCGTGTGCGCGCCGTGATCGCCCGGATCGCGACGGAATGTGCAATATCCGCAATAGTCGCGGCACAGGTTAGTCAGTGGGATGAAAACCTTACGGGAATACGTAATGAGATCTGATTTGTGGCGCCGTCTGGTTTCGAGCGCGAGACTTAACAGGTCGGGAAGGTCGTTGTCAGTGACCGTAATCAACTCACAGGCTTGTGCTCTTGAGATTGGCGTTCCGACGCGAATCTCCGCGAGCGACTGATGCAGTGACCGAGTTGGACGCGGCACATCCACGGGAACTCGCAAGATTCAATTAAACAGCGGATTGCTCCCGCAGTAAACTGCCCGCCCTTTACCGCTAAACAAGCACGTGATCGTCTTGTCGCTCTTTATGCCAAGTGGCAGCCGCTCGCACGAACGCCATCACCACAGGATGCGGCTCCCTCGCGCTCGACGAAAGCTGGGGCTGGAACAGTGTCGCCACATAAAATCGGTGCGAAGGCGATTCAATCGCTCGGATTTCGTTTTGCGCGCCTCGCGCTACGACCGGGAATCCGGCTTCCATCGCCGCCCATTCGAAGTCGGGATTGACTTCGAAATTGCAGAAAAATTCTTCGGTCACAACCTCCTTCCCGTAGAACGACTGCAAATACGAGCCCGGACGCAGGCGAATTTCGGGAACCATTCCCGATAGCTTGGGCGCGTTGCTGTCTTTGTTCGGAACCGCGCAAGCCACGGGATAAATAACGATGTTCTTCGATCCGGAAGTGTTTTCCGCGCTGTCGGCATCGGCGATGCCGACCACATTTCGCGCGCACTCAATCAGCGCATATTGAAAGCCGCCGCAAGTCCCAAGGAAAGGCCAATCCCGCGTGCGGGCAAACTCGATGCCCTTGAGCATTCCGTCAAAGCTCTTATAGGGGCTGCCCGCAGAAGCCCAAAGCGCGTCAAAACTCTCCAGAACCTGACCTGCGTCGGGTTTTACAAGCGAAGGAGTCGTCACCCACTCTGAGTGGACAGCGATGTCCAGCTTTCTAGCGGCGTGTTGCAGCGCCTCATTGGTCGCGGGATGCGAGCGGAATTCCGGATTGAAGTCCCCCAGAATTCCAATGCGAATGGCTTCACTCACGCCGCCATTCTAATTGAGAATGGCGGCTTCCCCGCGATAAGCGAGTTGCGAAGGTTGGTGACCCTTGCGTCAGTGCTAATTGCCCGCTGCGGCGCCAAATGCCATGGGCACGTCGGACTTGTCGCCTTCTTCCACCACAAACAGCGGACTCGACGACAGCCCCATGAACGCAGCCACAAATGTATCCGGGAACTGCTGGATGCGTGTGTTCAAAGTGTTCACCGAATCGTTGTAGAACTCGCGCCGGTCGGCGATCTGGCTTTCCAACTCGGTGATGCGCTTTTGCAGCTGCATGAAGTTGTTGTTGGCCTTCAGGTCAGGATAGTTTTCCGCCACGGCAAAAAATCCGCGCAGGGCTGAAGACATGCTCTGGTCGGCTTGCGCCTTCTGGTCGACGGTTGCCGCCTGCTGATACATGCTGCGCGCCTGCGTCACTTTTTGCAGCGTCTCGCCTTCAAACGCCTTGTAACCTTTGCAGACTTCGAGCAGCTTGGTCAATTCGTCATGGCGTTGCTTCAGCATGATGTCA
The DNA here is from genome assembly GCA_963771505.1 of Terriglobia bacterium. Taxonomy (GTDB): domain Bacteria; phylum Acidobacteriota; class Terriglobia; order Terriglobales; family Acidobacteriaceae; genus JAJPHW01. Next base: position 461,384 of record CAVYTO010000001.1, on the reverse strand, counting down.
ATATTCGACCAGGCCTTGGCGATTTCGTTCTTTACCGCAATCAGGCCGTTGAAAATCGTGATTGCATAGGCGAACAGACCCGCTCCGGCAAACAAAAACGCGAGCAAAATAATAGTTGTCATAATTCTCCTAAGGTTTTTTAGAGCTGTCCAAACTGCGCGAACAAGAGATAGACGCAAAGCAACGTGAGCGCCGGCCCGCCCCAGATCATCCACGCCGACTTGAGTGCGAGCGCATGCACTACGTCGCGCTGGCTTTGCCATGAAATGAAAAAAGCCGGGTTGTGCTCCCCTTTTTTGAGCACCACCGGAGGATGCAGGTCGAATTCGTCTGTAGCCAGCGCCGGGGCGGTGGCGGCGGCGCTTTGAATTCCCGCCGCCGCCCAGGCCACAGGATTAGTAATGCGAGCGCTCATCAAAACGCCCGCCATTTTCATTTGCTGGTCCACGCTGGCCACCGGTTGCGCCGCCGCGAAAATCGGCGACATCCGTGGATTCGCGCCGACAGTAAAACTCGACATCTCGCGCGGAGACCATCCCGGAACGCGCCAGCGAATTTGCGTCGACTCAGCGGAATACGTGCTGACGGGAATTTCGTTGTACCCAATGTGGTTTTCGGCGAGTGTTCCCAACACAAAAAGCGCGTTCTTGGGCTTGATGCAATATTCTTCAACTTTTATTTTTCGGTTGTAGCTGACGCCATGGCGCGACAGAAAACTGGCCACGTTGGCCGGAACATCCAGGCTGCTGGAAAAAAGCGACTGGCTGAACTCGTCGCAAAAGTCGCGATGGATGCTCATCTCCGCGCCTTGCGGATCCACCAGCACGCGCCCGGTGTTGTCGTCGATATAGAACGGTACGTGGACGGTTTCTTCCGCCACCTTCACCCACGTGTTATTTTTGCCTTCCCGCCGCCACTCCCACGCCATGCTGTGGTGGAAGTAGCAGGGAACTCCGGTCACCGCCGCTGGAATCGTGCGAGGTCCAGCGGCGAGCCCGCTGATTTCTACCAGTCCCATCGAAGCGCTGCGAACTTTCGACGCAGGTGTGTTCACGATCAGCCGCTTGCGTTGCAGGATGAAGAATCCGCGACAGAACAGGTACACGCCGACCGCCGCGCCCACAATCTCGTAGACCGGCAGCCGGTTATGCCCGTAAATCAATAACGCGAAAGCGAAGAGCACGTCCCAATCCCAAAGCCACCGTGTTTAGTCACACGTATGGCATCGGGCCGAGCGTAATTGAGCGATGCACGCGAAGCAGCAGAAAACAGCGAAGCGACATGACTGAGGTAATCCGGCTAAGAACGTCGGCGGCGACTGAAAATCAGGAGACCAACAGACCGGATCTGATCACCCAGCGCTCCGCGTAGGATAAGAAAGTCCAGCCATCCGGCACCCAGCATTGGCTGGACGCTGTCTCCTAAGCTGCGAACTATGGCATTTCGCTCCCCCGGCGGGAGGTCAACCTGGAGCTCAATGCCGACCACAGTGCTTGATGCAGCCTGGGTGGCCATCTGAAACGCGTACAGTTGATCGACATCACCCAGATCAAATGCCTTGCTTCTGAGCGCGTCCTCGACATCTACACTAAGCCGCTGCGCCGGAACTCCGATAGCCCGAATGTCATTGGCCGACAGGTCGTGCTGGTCGATGTTCTGGCTCATTCGCGACGGGATCGTCCCCTGAGCTAGAAATTCGACCTCACGGCGCGTGACTGTCCCGGTAGGACGGATCATCTTCTTAGCTGGGTCAAAGGGATTGATTATCACTTCTTGGATTTCTGTGCCAAGAACGATCCGAAAATGATCCCCAGCATTGAGCCCGATGTAAGGGATGTTCGAGTTCCAGGTCCGCAATGCTTCCAAATCGGTAAAGGCGGGCGTCACTTTTTGATTCCTGCCGTTTAACCCGGTTATCAACTGGAAGGGCGTTTTCGCCTGAAGCGTTTGGATTCCGGGCATCACCCCGGACGGAATTTCAGGCACGGGGATTAATAACATCGACGCAAGCAAAGCTTCATAAAGATTTTTTCGGTTCTCTGGATTGTCCCGTGACGCGAGGTCATGCATTGCCTGAATGAGCGTTGGACTGCCGGCTTCTGGGTGAGTACTGTTTCGACCTTCCGGCGTACGTATAGTCCTCGCTCAGGAAACGGATCAGGGCCTGTTATCTGACTGCGACAGACTTATCCTGTAGTATCTGCTCCACTGCGGCGATCGCCGTTTCCACTTCCTGGTCGGTGTTGTAAAAGTGCGGCGCGAAGCGGACGCCCGCTTTCGGACGGTAGTCGATCAGGATGTCTCGCTTCAGCAGTTCCTGGCTGACTTCTTCGGCGTCAGGCATGTCGATGGAAACCGTCCCCCCCCGTTTTTCAGGATCGCGCGGCGTATTCACGCGCCATCCGTGTTTATCGGCCAGTTCGATCAAGCGCGTTGTCTGGCGCTGCGATTTCGTGCGGATGCGGTCCACGCCGACTTCGGTCAAAATCTTCAATCCGGGCCGGCAAGCTTCCAGTGCAGGGATGTGCGTCGTCCCATTCATAAAGCGGTAGGCAGTGTCCGTGTAAGTAGTCGGCCCGGTCGTGAATGCCATGGAATTTTCGTGCGCGAACCATCCGGTAAATTTGGGTTTCAATTTCTTCGCCAGGTCGGGTCGCACGTAGAGATAAGCGACTCCCGGCCCTCCGCACAGCCACTTCAAGACGCCGCCGCAGGTAAAGTCGACATCGAGCGCCTGCACGTCCACTGGCACAGTACCCAGCGATTGGTATGTGTCGAGCACCACGAGTGCCCCGACTTTATGCGCCTTCTCGATAATGGCCTTCGCGTCATTGATATAAGAGCTACGAAAAATCACGTGCGAGATCGGCACCAGCAGCGTGTTCTCGTCAATCGCGTCGATCAAACGCTCGGTGGGCACGTGGATGCCGTCATCGGTCTTCACCATGTGCACATGCGCGCCATTCGCCTGCTGCGCTTCCCAGAAATACATCACCGAAGGAAAATTCAAATCGCTGTAGACGATCTTGTTGCGCTTGCCCGCCAGGTCAAAACACGATGCGACCACCTGCTGGCAGGTAGTCACGTTCTGATGGGTGGAAACCGACCCCTTCGGAGCGTTCATCAGCGCGCCGATTTCGTTGCCAACTTCGTCCGCGAGCATCCACCAACGCTCTTGCCATGAGCGAACTCCGCGCGTCGCCCAGATGTCGGCGTAGCCCTTCATCGCGTCATATACGCCGCGAGGCATGGCACCCAGCGAGTTGCTGATCATGTAAGTGGTGCGGTCGAGAATCGGGAATTCGGAGCGGTAATTAAGAAGCGGATCGGAATTCGTGCTCATGAAGAAATTGTACCGCCGCGCCGCGATTTGCGTAGCAGCAGGTACCCGAGGGTAAGGATCGCCAGAAACGGCAATCCGCAGGCGATCGTGATTCGCGATTGCGGTACCCACCAGGTCGAAGCGACAGCAATTGCCAGGCCGATAAGTCCCACGGCGGATGCGATAGCCCCGCCCGGCGCACGCATCGGCAGCGCGGCCAAGCGCTCCGGGGAAATCTGACGCCGAAACGAGATATGCGCCGCTAAGGCAATCCCCCATGACAACATTCCGCCAAATAGAGATGCTCCGAGAATGTAGAGGAAAGCCGATTGCGGTGTGAGCTTCTCCATCACCATCGCCAGCACCACACCGCCGGTTGAAATCAGCAGCGCCCGGCGGGGCGAACCTGACGCGTTCACCTGACCGAGTGAAGCCGGAGCGTGACCCGACCGGGCCAGTGAAAACAGCATACGGCTGGCTGCATAGAGATTTGCGTTCGCGCCGGAAAGCGCCGCGCTCAGCACGACTAGATTCATCAGCGCCGAAGCCGCTGGAATTCCCGCCACCACGAACACGGTAACGAAGGGGCTCTGAGAAACGCCCATGCGGTCCCACGGCAATACTCCCACCAAAATTGTGGTCGCGCCGAGATACACAAACGCGAGCAGCGCAAACATCATCCGCGTCGCTCGGGGAATTTCTGTTGCAGCGCGAGCCTCGCCGGACGAAATCGCCACCATTTCCAGACCCAGAAAGCTGAACAACGCAAACGACACCGCCAGCAGCGGCGACGCCGGGCCGTTCGGTATAAACCCGCCGTGATTCACATACTGGGGCGGAACCCGTTCGGCAAAAAGAAGCCATGCGCCGACAATAATGAAAGCGGCGATGGTGACAACTTTCACCATGGCGAACCAGAATTCGAAAACCGCGTAGTCGCCCACCGCGCGCAGATTCACCAACAAGAGCACGCAAGCATAGAGCGCGACCCACACCACTCCCGGAACCGCAGGCAGCCAATAAGCGGAATAGGTCGAAGCCGCCACCAATTCTGCCCCTACCGCCGCCATCACTGAGATCCAGTAGCCGTAGCGGGCGGCAAATCCGGCCCACGGATTCAAATAGAGCTCCGCGTAAAGTCCAAATGATCCCGCAGCAGGATGGGCACTAGCCAGTTCGCCCAGCGCGTTCGTCACAGTCCACGCGAGAAATGCGCCAATCAGGTAAGTGAGGATGACCGCAGGTCCCGCGATCTTGACCGCAGCGCCAGAACCCAGTAGCAGTCCCGTGCCAATCGATCCGCCCACGGCGACCATCGCCATCTGTCCCGCTGACAATTGGTGCCGTAGACCTTTTTCAGATTCGAGCCGTGCGGTTTCTGACACCCTGAAGGTGTATCAGAAAAATGGGGAAACGGCGAGAGAACACCCCAGCCATGCAGCTAGGATGGGCTGTTCTCTCGCAATCGGTCAGTTCCCCGGAAGCCCAAGAACGTAGAAATCAGAACCGCCTTGCACGAAGAGCCCCCGTCCGTGACTATGGGCTGCGGAAATCCGGTATCCGTGTACTGGGAAATCAGTTTTCCGTTTCGCGCATTCAGCGCGTAAGGTGTTGGTACCCGCCCAGATATGTCACTCCGTTCGCCACCACTGGCCAGGTATCCACTGGGCCCGTCGTAGTGAATTTCCAGACTAGCGCGCCAGTCGCAGCGTTCACTGCGTAAAGGTTAAAGTCATCGGAGCGCTCGTACCCCAATCCGACGTGGGTAGCGTCATACTGAAATTGGGTCCAGTTGACATTGGGATAGTGGCTTGACTCGAAGCAAAACAGGCTGATCCGACGGATAGTCACATCACACCTAAAACCGTACTAATTTTGTTTTGGGCGCATAAACCCTTCTCCAACAGAACTCGGTAAGCCGCTTTGGACTTGGGTTTTGACGCAGCGTACCCTTCGGCCGTTGCCACCTTCATTATGGGAATTCCAGCCAACTCCGCATAGCTGGGTCATGACCGAAGTAACTCAAACCACAGGTACTGCGTTGCTGCACCCGTAACGTGACCCCTAGAATCGCTATGAGGACGCTTGTCCAGCGCGCCCTCCTTTTCCCATGGCTGATCGCGCCGAAATCGCCAAACATATCGAACGGGCGGAAAAACTCCTGCAAAAAGGGAAGACCGTCGAGGCGCTCGATAGCTACATGATCGCTCTTGCGGCAGACCCCGAAAACAACACCGTGCGGCAGATGGCCGCGGACTTGAATCTTTCCCTGAAGCGCAATCCGGAAGCCGTGCGCTTACTCGGGGAGTTATTCGAACGCCAGATCGCAGCATCGGACGCCCCGCGCGCCAGTCTCACTTACAAGAAGCTTAGCCGGCTAAGCAATCCCGAAGCCTCGCATCGCCTGAAGCTTGCGCAATTACAGGAAAAATCAAATCCCCGGCAATCTCTCGAAATCTACGAAAGCGTCCTGGATGAAATGATTACCCAGGACAAGAAAGCCGAAGGCATCGACGTACTCAAAGCCATTCTGGCGCTTGATCCTGTTGAGAAAAACATGATCCGGCTGGCCGAACTGAGCGCCAGCGCCGGCGATCATCGGGCCGCAGCAAACGCCTACATGAAGCTGGCGGCACAGGCCCAGCCCAGCGAGACGGCGAACTGGTACGAGCACGCCTACGAAGAGAATCCAGCCGATGAGGAAATCGCGCTGGCCTATGCGAACAGCCTGATCGCTCAACAGCAAGTAGGCGCGGCAATTTTCATCCTCGAGCCGTTAGCTTCTACGGAAAACGCTTCCGCCGACCTTCGCGACGCCTACGCCAAAGCGCTTCTATCCACCGGACGAATCGCCGATGCGGAACCGGTAATGTGGAAACTATTTGAAGCCGACTCCACCCGCACTCCGGAGATTGGCCGCCTGATCGAAGCCCTGCTCGAAGGCGGACAAGACGCTCAAGGCGTCGCGCTCGCCCGCAAGCTCGAACAATTTCAGCGCCGTAAAGGCGACCGTCGCGGATTCATCACTCTTATGCAGTCGATCGTGGCCAAGCACAAAGCCAGCGCAGACCTGCTTGAGTTCATGAGCGAACTGTTCAACGCGTCGAACCGAGAGGGCGATTATTCCCAAACGCTGCTCAAGCTTTTCGACCTTCACTACGGCATGGGAAATTTCCCCAAAGCCGCCGATTGCCTCGACAAAGCTGCCGAAATCGATGCCTACGAACCCGGACACCAGAAACGCCTTGAAAGCCTGCGTGGCAAGATCGACGAAAACCGATATCAGGTTGTCGCTTCGCGCTTCACCAGCGCCGCGCCGCCGGCAGCGCAGAATCAAGAGCGCACTCTAGGGGTCGCAACCCTGCAGGACTTAATGCTGCAAGCGGAAATACTCGTGCAGTATGGAATGCTGAGCCAGGCCGTTGGGCGCCTGCAAAGAATCAGCGAATTCTTTCCGCGGGAAGAAGACCGCAATCCGGAACTGCGGGCTCTTTACTCCACGGCAGGTTTTCAGCCTCAATACGCGGCATCGGCTGAAGTGGCTGCGGCTACGGTGGCGCCCGTTGTCACCGCTGCCCCGGTGGTTCAAGCCGCCGCCGCTCCCGTCGACGAAGTCAACACCTTCGCCCGCGTTGCCGAAATCGCCCGCAAACTGAATCGCCAGAACAATGCGGAGACGGTGCTTTCGACCACTGCGGCGGAAATCGGTGCCCAGTGGAACGCCAACCGCTGCGTCGCCGCCATGCGTAAGCCGGGACAATCCGCCAGCCTCGTGAAAGAACACTGCGGCTCTGGAGTAACTCCAGCCGCCCCCGCTGCCCTGGCCCAAGTGATTGCAGCCGTACATGAGCTGACAATTTCGAGCGGCGTACAGGCGCTCAACAACGCCCGTTCGTTGCCGGAACTCGAAAACGTCCGTCCCGCGCTGGTGGCGTTGCAGGTTGCCGCGCTGCTTGCGATCCCATTAAGCGATGGCTCGGACCATGCGGGCGTGCTGATCCTTACGCATCCCAATCCGCGCGCATGGTCTGCCAATGAAGTTGCCATACTCAAAACTATCGCCGAGCAAGTCGTGATTGCCCTGAACAATGTCGGGCTACGGCGGCTGGTGAAAAACCTCTCTGTAACCGACGAAGACTCCGGGCTGCTCAAGCGCTCGTCGTATCTCGACTTGCTTCTGGCGGAATCGAAACGATCGTTGCAGCAGAACGCGCCGTTGACCGTCGCCCTGATCGACATCGGGGAAAAATCGGCGCTCATTCGGGACTTTGGCGAGGCCGCTATTGAAGCCGCCATGCAGCAGGTCGGACAAGTTTTCACCGGCAACATTCGCCAGCACGATCTGGCCTTCCGCTACGGTCCTACTTCGATCGCATTGATCCTTGGGGAAACCGGCGCGCCTGAGGCCGAAGTGGTCATTGAAAAACTGCGCAAGCTTTCGGGGTTAGTGAAGTTTAACGATCACGCGACGGTGACATTCTGTGCCGGCGTTGCCGAGGCCGTCTTCCAGCAGCAATACGATTCAGTGGATAGCGTCACTGAAGTGATCAACCGTGCCGAACGCGCCCTCGAATCCGCCGTCTCGCAAGGCCCGGGCAAAACCCTGTCCGTCGCCGCCGCCTTGACCTCTGCCGCGGTCGCATAAACCGCATCTCGCTCCAATTCCCGCTCCGACCATTCGATCTTTGCGAACCCATCCGTCATCTGCGAAACTCATAGATCGCATCCATGGGACGCATTCACGTACTCTCGGAATCCGTAGCCAATCAAATCGCCGCCGGCGAAGTGGTCGAAAGGCCCGCTTCCGTGGTGAAGGAACTGCTCGAGAATTCCCTCGATGCCGGCGCTACCCGCATCAAGATTCAAGTTGAAGCCGGCGGAAAAAAGCTCATTCAAATCGCTGACAATGGCTGCGGGATGGTGCGCGATGATGCACTGCTCGCGTTCGAGCGCCACGCCACTTCAAAACTCAAAAATGCAGAAGACTTACTGGGTGTCTCCACGCTTGGTTTCCGCGGTGAAGCGTTGCCGTCGATTGCGTCCGTGTCCCGGTTGCGTTTGGAAACCCGTGCCTCTGACGAAGATTCGGGCACGGTGATTGAAATCAACGGTGGCAAGATTTTCAACGTCGCCGAAGCCGGACTGCCCGCCGGCACCTCCATCACCGTCCGCGATCTGTTTTTCAACACTCCGGCGCGCAAGAAATTTCTGAAGGCGGAATCCACCGAGCTGTCCCACATCGCTTCGCTGGTTACGCATTACGCGCTGGCGCATCCGGAAAAGCATTTCGAATTGCACTCCGCCACCAACGCCCTGCTGGTCGCCCCGCCGGTGGCCGGTTCGAGCGAGCGCGTTTATCAGGTATTCGGCAAGGAAGTGCTCGATCAGTTGATTCCGCTGGCCGCCGTTCAGCCGTTGGACCGCATAGGACTGCCCCAGCCGCCACCGTGGAAAAAGAGCGCCGACCCTGAGGAAGATATCGAATCAGACGCCAATGCCAACGCCCCGCGCAGTTTCGGCGACATGCGCGTGCACGGGTTCGTTTCCAAACCGGAAATCCAGAAGCTCAACCGCAATTCGATTTACGTATTCGTTAACGGCCGCCTCATTCGCGACCGTCTGATACAGCACGCCATCACCGAGGCCTACCGCAACATCATTCCGCCGTCGGTGTACCCAGTCGTACTGATGTTCCTCGAACTCCCAGTCGGCGAAGTGGATGTGAATGTGCATCCCTCTAAAACCGAAGTCCGGTTCCGGCAGCAGAGCGTGATGCACGACTTTGTTCGCGATTCCGTTCGCGGAGCGTTGATGAAAGCGCGCCCCGTGCCGCAGTTCATGACAGAAATCTCAGCGCACCCCACGGCCGGAGCCTCGTTGACTCCTGGCGCCATGTCGCCTTCGCGCGGCTCGACCGTCGATATCGCGGCATGGCGCGCGCTGAATGTTCCGCCGGGCTTCACCCTGCAACCGCCTGAAGTACTGCCGCAAACGGCGCGCCTGGGATTTGGCAACGATGCGATCACTGTGGAAGCCAACGCCGCGGTGGCGCTCGCTCCGCAGCGGGAGACTTTCGCCGAGATCGTCGCTGGACATGACACATGTGCGCCGCCTGTGGCGGACGAAACCGAACTGCCGGGGGAACTCGCGCCCGCGCTGGCGACTCTGAAACCTGTCGGCCAGATTCGCGACTCTTTCATTCTCGCCGTGAATCCCGAAGGCCTCTGGATCATCGACCAACACGTCGCGCATGAGCGCGTGCTCTTCGAAAGAATTCTGAAGCAACGGTCATTGCAGAAAGTGGAGAGCCAGCGCTTGCTGATGCCGCTGGTTTTCGAACTCACTCCGGCGCAGCAGGCCGTGTTCAACGAAATCAGCGACGAGCTGAATCAAAACGGATTTGAGGCCGAACTCTTCGGCGCGCGCAGCGTTGCCATCAAAGTCGCGCCTGCCGGTGTGGACGCGGCGCAGGTCGAGAACATGCTGCATGAACTCTTCGAGCAATTTGCCAAGGAAGACCAGGCGCTGAATCTCGAGAAAATTCGCGCCCGCATCGCGGCTTCGATCGCCTGCCATGCCGCCATCAAGGTCAACATGCCGCTCGAGCAAAATAAAATGGAATGGCTCCTGGCGGAACTCGCGAAAACGGAGTGCCCCATGTCGTGTCCCCACGGAAGGCCCGTGGTTCTGCGATACTCAATGAAGGACATTCAGCGGGCATTCAAAAGAATATAAGCGCCGTCGTTAGTCGTTCGCCACATCTCCTGAACCCACAAACGACCATCGACAAGCGACCAGCGATCGAATTTATGACTGACCAGGAACTCGACCAGCTTCGGCGTGACAAGTGGCGGCTCAGCGGGAAACCGGTGCGCACGCTCGAAGACGCGCGCTCGTTTCTCGAGTCTTGCGGATTCTGCATGATGTTTCCGCAGCGTCCTTTTGTGCTCGCGCCCACATTTGTCGGCGCATTTGCCGGATCGGATGACCATCTGCCCACATGGCAGCATGCCTTCGCCAACGAACAGGCGCAGGATGCCACCAAATTGATGGTGCGCCTGTTGCGCGAGCGGGACGCATACGAAGCCAATCTTTTCGGCGAGAACAATCCGATGCTGGTCGGGGCGTCGATCTTTCCTTATTTCTACGCGCTGGTTGGGGAACGCAATCCCAAGTTAGCCCCTAAGGCCGGAGCTCGATCTGAATATTCGCAGCTCGCGTGCGACTCGTTCGAACTCATCAGCCGCAAGGGGCCGATTTCGAAACAGCAAATGCGGGAAGATCTGGGCGGAAGCGTTTCTCTTGTTGCGCTCGACGGCGCTCTGGGCGAGCTGTGGTCGCGTCTTCGCATCACGCGGGTTGATTACGATCCCATCGACGGCTCTTCATGGGACGTGCTCTACCGCTGGTCTCCCGACGCTGTCCGCGATGGCATGAATCTTGGCGTAGGCGAGGCGCTTACCGCGCTCGTGTCGAAGTATCTTGGTTGTGTAATCGCCGCCGACCAGGCCGAGCTTGATTCATTCTTCGGCAATTTTGTTCCCCGATCGCGCGTAAAAGAAGCCGTCAACGCTTTGCAAGCCGCACGTGAGCTGGAATTCGTGAAGGTCGATAACCGCACCGTGATGCAGATGATGACGATGATCCCGAAAGCCGAGCCAGCCGTACCCTTCGTGCCCCGCCAACAACGCGTCCGGCGCTGACCCGGCCAACCGAGCGCCCGGCGGTATATCATAGCGGTCGCAAACGTTTCCTAAATCACATCGTCTAAAAGGCAATATGTCCAATCGCTCAGCCTTCACCCTCGCTATAGTGCTCGCGTTTTCTATCCTGATGCCAGGGCAAACGCCCAGCGCTCCCGTGCTGCCGTATTCGCCAAGCCTCGACGTAACGTCGATGGACCGCAACATTGACCCGTGCGCGGATTTCTACACTTACTCCTGCGGCGGCTGGCAAAAGAAGAACCCGATACCGCCCGACCAGACTTCATGGAGCGTCTACGGCAAGCTCTATCAGGACAACCTGAATTTTCTTCGCGGAATTCTCGAAGAAGCTGCCGCCGCGAAAGCCGGACGCGATCCGGTCACGCAAAAGATCGGCGACTTTTACGGCGCATGCATGAACGAGCCGGCCGTGAATCAGCGCGGCGTGGCGGCGATCCAGCCGGAACTGAGCGCCATCGCGCAACTGAAGGCGACGCACGACATCGCGCCGCTGGTCGCCAACGTGACTCTTCCATTCGGGCGATCGTTGCTCTTCAGCCCTGGTTCGACGCAGGATCCAGACAACTCCGAGCAGGAAATCGCCGACCTTGACCAGGGCGGCCTCGGCCTTCCCGACCGTGACTACTACACCAAAGATGACGCTAAATCTAAAGAAATCCGCGAACGCTATGTTCAGCACGTGCAAAAAGTGTTCGAGCTTTTAGGCGACAAACCTGACGCCGCGAAGAAGAACGCCGACGACGTGATGCGCATGGAAACCACGATGGCCAAAGCTTCATGGACGCGGGTCGAACGGCGCAATCCTTACAACCTCAAGAACAAAATGAAGACGGCCGACTTGCAGAAACTCGCGCCGAATTTCGACTGGACGGCCTACTACCGCGACGAGAAATATCCCAGCTTTGAAATCGTCAATGTCGACGCGCCAAAGTTTTACCGCGAAGTGAACTTGCAGCTCACGAGCGAACCTCTGGACAACTGGAAGACTTATCTCCGTTTCCATGTTGCCGACGCCTACTCGCCCTTTCTGTCTGACGCCTTCTCGAATGAAAATTTCGAGTTCTACCGCAAATATCTGCGCGGTGCGAAAGAGCAGCAACCGCGATGGCGGCGATGCGTGCAGTACACCGACTACAATCTCGGCGAAGCATTAGGGCAGGCCTACGTTCGCAAAGTATTTTCGCAACAACTCAAAGCCGACACGCTCGACATGGTCACGCGCATTGAAGAAGCCATGCGCGAACGCATCGGCCAGCTTGACTGGATGAGCCCTGAAACCAAGAAGGAAGCGGTGGTGAAGCTGGGCGGCATCCGCAACAAAATCGGCTATCCCGACAAATGGCGGGACTACAGCTCGGTAGATATACAACCGTCTGATTTCGCCGGAAACGTCGACCGCGCGGCCGCGTTCGAACAGCATCGCCAGATCAATAAAATCGGCCAGCCCGTCGATCACGGCGAGTGGGATATTTCCGCCGCCACTGTCGACGCCTACTACAACCCGCAAATGAACGACATCAACTTCCCCGCGGGCGTATTACAGCCGCCGCTCTACGACGTAAAGATTGACGACGCTCCGAACTACGGCAACACCGGCGGCACCATCGGGCACGAACTCACCCACGGCTTTGACGATGAAGGCAGCCAATATGACGCCAAGGGCAACCTGAAAGATTGGTGGACCAAAGAAGACCGCGAAAAGTTCGACGCCCGTACCAAATGCGTCGACGACCAATATTCGTCCTACGTTGTCGTTGACGACGTTCACCTCAACGGCAAGCTCACGCTCGGTGAAAACGTCGCTGACCTCGGCGGCGAGCTGCTCGCTTACATGGCGTGGCAGGACAAAACCAAAGACATGCACTTGCAGCCAACCGACGGACTGACTCCGGAGCAGCGATTTTTCGTGGGCTTCGCCCAGTGGGATTGCGCGAATGAGCGTCCCGACGATATTCGCATGCGGGCCACGACCGATCCGCATTCACCCGCGAAATATCGCATCAACGGCGTGGTCGTGAACATGCCGGAATTTGGCAAGGTCTTCAACTGCAAGGCCGGACAGCCGATGGTGAAACCATCTGACCAGGTTTGCCGCGTCTGGTGACAGCGATCGCCTCTAGTGGCCCAGGTTCAAGCCGAATTTTGGCGCGCTGTTCGTGCCCGTAATCTTCACGGGTATCTGCGCTCCCGCGCCGTTTTTATGGAAGAAAGGATCGACCGGCTTGAGCAACAGGCTCTTCCAACGGGATGCAATCATCTGCGAAAGCTTGGCCTTGGTGCGGACGACGCCCTCAAAGTCATACACTCTTCCATCCAGTGTGTAGTTGCCATGCAGGGCGGCGGTGGCGCCGGGCATCTCGAAATTGAGCTGCGAAAAATCGAGTTTTCCCGACTGCATCACAAAGCGTCCGGTCATCTGCGAATTCACGTCTTCCGCGCCCGGCTTCGCTTCCTGCGGTTTGCCTTCGGCGCGCAGGCTGAGCATGTCCACCTTGTCTTCCACCTGAGGATTGGTGAAGTGAATCTTCTGCAACCGGAAGCCGCCATCTAATTTCATTCGAGACATCACACTCCCCGTGCCCGGATGAATGTCCAGCTTCGTTCGTGTTTCAATCTCCGCCGTCATCACCGGAGGCATGGTCTTGACCGCCAGTTGCAAAAAATCCTGCAATTTTCCCGCAGGCACGTTTACGTCGAGATCGATAGTGTGGCCGACGCCTTTGATGTTTACGATTGCGCCCCGGCATGAGAATGCAGAATTCCGAAGCCTCGCTTCGACCGGTTGCAGGTAGGTGTCGCCCGTCGTTCCGTCGACAATTGCCGAAAACGTCGTGTGCAGCGGCAACGGATGGTCCGCTGAGTCGAGTGAGAAATTCGGCGTGTCCGTCGTCCCATGCACCGCAATCTTATTCAACTGCCCGGTGAACTGCCCGGTGGAAGTCAACATTCCGCCCAGGCCGCGAATTGTGTTCAGGTCGGCGTGATCAAACTGATAATCTCCGCTCACGCTGGAATCGCCGGGGCTTTCGTTGTTCCACGGACCAAATTTGCCCTTCGCATGAATGTCACCCGCCGGAACTGCGTTGGTCAAAGTCGCGTCATAGGGCCAAGCGAAATTGGGCCCAACGTCTGTCAGGACGACATGCTTCAGGTCGAACACTTTCGGATCCTTGTCCGGCTTGGCGGTGCCGATCACGAGCCGCGAATTATCCACGACAATGTAATCGACCTCCATCTTCACTTTGCCCATGCGCCTCGACGAAGTCTGATGCGCTCGCATCTCACGCGGAGGGATATTAATCTCCAACCCCTGCACATAAATCGTACCGACGTGTGTGGGCTTGAGAAAAATCCCCAGAACCCCGGCATGAAAATGAAATGACTGGACCACGACCTCCGGCGCGCTCACGCCCGCGGCAACCAGTTCTGGAGTCGCGAACACCCGCAATCCCTTGCCGGACACCTCAAGTCCGCGAAACACCGAGACATCCATTTCATCGAGTTCGACTTTGCTGTCGAAGCGTGCGCTCAAAGTCTCAATTACGCGGCTCTTCAAAGTCGGCTGCGCGCGATGGATCGCCATCTGAACGGCCACGATCATCGCCGCCCCGACCACAAGAACCACCGCGCCAATCCAAAACCAACGCTGTGATGGCGCCATCGCCAGATTCTAGACCGAAGCGCGCACTCGCGAAGATCACGCAAATTCCGCAGTACCTCCTTCATCACGGGAACAAGAAAGCAGGGGTGTTTTTAGGGTGGTCAATCTCACCGGGGTGCCCCGCCCAACCGCGTTCTTTGCGGAGGGGGAGGATTGTCATTTGTGAAGATTGGTGCCCCAGGTTCGCGAAGTTCTGTGGCGCTAACCTGGGCCGAGGAAGACTGGCGCAGCAGCCCAGCATGAACGAGTCCGCGAAGGATGAGACTGCCCCGGTGAGGTTGCCGGGCTGCATCTTGTCTCATTGCCTTAGCCCTACTCTGCCCGGCGATTACTGATTGATCACGCGTAGTTTACTTTGCGCTCTCCCTTGACGATGCGGCCGACAGTGAAGGCTTTCTCCCCGGCGCGATCCAGCAGGGTTTGGACTTTCTTGAACTTGTCCGCCGGAACGACGAGCAACATTCCCAGGCCCATGTTGAACGTCCGCAACATCTCCTGCGGTTCCACGTTGCCGAGTTGTTGCAGGTGATCGAAAATTGGCAGGACAGGCCAGGAACCCAGCTCAATGATGGCGGCCACGCCTTTTGGAAGAACTCGAGGCAAATTCTCGGTGATGCCGCCTCCCGTGATGTGAGCCATGGCGGAAACGCATCCGCCGTCCAATAGCCGTTTTACCGATGGCCAATAGCTCTTATGCGTCTTCATTAGTTCGTTGCCAACTTTACCGCGCAGTTCGTTCACGTAGGAATCGGCGGTGTAGCCTGCCACTTCGAAGAGCAATTTTCGCGCGAGAGAATATCCATTGGTGTGCAGGCCAGTGGACGGCAACCCTAAAATTACGTCCCCGATTTGGATGTTCTTGCCAGTGATGATTTTTTCCCGTTCGACTGCGCCAACGATAAAGCCTGCAAGATCGTATTCGCCTTCGGGATAGAATCCGGGCATTTCTGCCGTTTCACCGCCGATGAGAGCGCAGCCGTTGTGCTTGCAGGCATCGGCCAAGCCCTCGACTACCTGTTCGGCCACTGAGGGTTCCAGTTTGCCGGTGGCGAGGTAGTCCATAAAAAACATGGGCGCAGCGCCCTGCACCGCGATGTCGTTGACGCAATGATTAACCAGGTCAGCGCCGATGGTGGAATGCAACTTCATCTCAAACGCAACCTTGAGCTTGGTACCTACACCGTCGACGCTCGACACCAGGACAGGATCGATGTATTTCTGCTTATCAATCGAGAAAAGACCGCCGAAGCCGCCGATCTCGCTGAGCACGCCACGCGTAAAGGTCTTGTGGGCGAGATATTTGATACGTTTTTTGGTCTTATTGCCCCGGTCAATATCGACGCCCGCGTCGGCGTAGGTGACACCCGCGTTTTTCGGAGATTTCTGCGGCACCAATCTCAAACCTCGTATCAAAATTCGTGAGAAATCGCTGGGCTGTGCGATTTGAAGATAAGTTGCGAGACGGTGATTTTAGCACGAGGTACGATTGGGCATTGCGCGATGGGGACACGAGGCTGTGAATTTCCCAAGGCACTGAAGGAAGAAATCCGGTCGGGCCGAGTAGAGCCTACGTCGCCAGTTCCCATTCGGGTACGTCGAAACAAATAATTTATGGCAATATTACTAATTCGCCTTTTATTCGCTTCGACTGAGATGTATAATCCGCCTTCGACTTCATTTTGAAATCTTCATTCAGGAGATAGATTTTTATGGCGGACGAGCGCAGCAAGGCAATAGATCTGGCATTTGCGCAGATCGAAAAGCAATTCGGCAAGGGTTCGATCATGCGGCTGGGGTCGAAAGAAATCGTGCCGATCGCGGTGATTCCAACCGGGGCAATCTCGTTCGACGCCGCGCTGGGTGTGGGAGGCTTTCCTCGAGGACGCGTGGTCGAGGTATTCGGTCCAGAATCATCCGGCAAAACCACGATCACTCTGCAAGTGATCGCGGAAGCGCAAAAGATGGGCGGCATGGCGGCATTTGTGGACGCGGAACATGCGCTCGACCCCGGCTATGCCAAAAAGCTGGGCGTCGATGTGGACAATTTGCTGGTATCGCAGCCTGATTATGGCGAACAAGCGCTGGAAATCACGGAAGCGTTGGTGCGCTCCGGCGCGATTGACGTTTTGGTGGTCGATTCCGTAGCAGCACTCGTCCCAAAAGCCGAGTTGGATGGCGAAATGGGCGACAGCCACATGGGTCTGCAAGCCAGGCTGATGTCTCAAGCCCTGCGAAAGCTGACCGGAACGGTATCGAAATCCCGGACTTGCTTGATCTTCATCAATCAGATTCGCGAGAAGATCGGAGTCATGTTCGGCAATCCTGAAACGACGACCGGCGGGCGCGCGTTGAAATTCTATTCGTCCGTGCGTGTGGATATTCGCCGGATTGCTGCGATCAAGGAAGGGGACCTCGTCATCGGATCTCGAACCAAGGTCAAGGTCGTGAAGAACAAAGTCGCGGCGCCTTTTCGCGAGGCCGAGTTCGACATTCTTTATGGCGAAGGCATTTCGCGCGAAGGCGACTTGCTCGATATTGCGGTGAGCAACAACATTGTCGAGAAATCCGGCGCCTGGTACAGCTTCGAGACCGAACGCATCGGTCAGGGTCGCGAGAATGCCCGGCAGTTCCTGAAGGAAAACCGGGACACGCTGGCCAAAATTGACGTCAGAGTGCGGAAACAGCTTGGACTGACCAGCAACTCTTCGAATCCGCCTGCACCGCAGCCGGTAGCTATGCCTACTCCGGCAACCGCTGGACCGAAGATTGCAACCATGCCGACAGGCACGGACGCGAAAAGCGCCGGGGCGAAACGCTAGGTCGAGAAAAGCTCTGAACTGCAAACTCCTAATCGGGATTGCAACTGCTTCTTGTAACGCCGGCTTAAGGGCAATCGTTCGCCATTTTTGAGCGCGATCTCGTTTTCGCCGTTTTCGCTGATCGAGATACACTCAACCCGGCTGAGACTGACGATCGCTGAACGGTGAGTGCGGCAGAACGCTCTCGGATCCAGTTCCTTCTCCAAGTCACCCATGCTGCGTCGCAACAGATAAGTTTTAGTTCCGACATGGAGGCTGGCGTAGTAGTCGGCCGCCCCAATCCAATCGATGTCTCCGACGTTCAGAAAAACAATCTGTCCGGCGCTCTTTACGACGATGCGATCAAGATGATTGGTTGCACTTCGGTCTAACGCGAGTCTCTCCTTGGCTCGGTTCAGCGAGCGTTCGAAACGTGCGTCGTCGAACGGTTTCAGCAAATAGTCGAGCGCGCCTGATTCAAAGGCGCGAATAGCGTAGTCGTCATACGCAGTGACGAAGATCACCGCCGGAGGCATGTTTTGGCCGAGCGCTTCCAGAACGTCAAATCCGTCGAATTCGGGCATTTGCACGTCAAGAAAAAGCAGGCCGGGCTTCAGCTCGCGAATTGCTGCGAGCGCTTCCTTGCCCGAACCACATTCTTCGACAATTTCGATTTGGGGATCGCGCCGCAGTAGCACAGCAACATTGCTGCGCGCCAACGGTTCGTCGTCAACAATCAGAGCGCGGATAGAACGCTGCTCTCCGGTCTTCACGATCGTTCGTCCTTGGCGGTTGCGGTCGCATAGGGCAAAGTAACCACCGCTTCAACGCCTCCCGCAGCTCGGTCCAGCAATGCAAAATCACCGTCTTCTCCGTAAAGGCTTTTCAGCCTTGCTCGGAGGTTTAATATTCCGATTCCCGACTGTGAGGTCGCCCAATCCGGCTGCAGGCTGGGGCCGTCGTTCGAAACGTAAATGCGCAGGCTTCCATTGGACCGATGGATTGCTACTCCGACTCGACCGCCTTGCGCGACCTTGGAAATTCCGTGTTTGATGGCGTTTTCCACGATCGGTTGAAGAAGCAAGTTGGGGACTTTTGCATCGGAGAGATCGTCCGGCATTTCGATGCTGAACTGAAGCCGATCCGAAAAACGAACCTTCTGGATATCGAGATACTTTTGCAGAAAATCTATTTCTTCTTTTAACGCTACCTCCTGACGACCGGAGTTCTTTAGAACTCCCCGGAGGAAATCGCTGAGCCCGGCGATCATGCTTACAGCATCGTCGTTTCGCCGCTCCCGTACCAAGCCGGCGATGCTATTGAGGGCATTGAAAAGGAAATGTGGCTCAATCTGTTGGCGCAGAATGTGCAATTGTGCCCGTGACAACTGCTCGCTGAGCCGAACTGTTTCCGTTTCTTGCCGAGCCAGCATTTCTCTGGAAGCGAGTACGTAACTGATCGCTAGAATAGAAGAATAAAGGATCAGATAACCCAGAAAGTCGCCGTCGAATTTGCTCAGCCACATACGCCAGAAAGAGTCCGGTCCGGGAGTGAGCGCCCAAGGATTGAGTGCGATCTCGAAGCCCGATCTCCAGCCGCATCCAAGCGCACAAATCGCGGCGCAAGCGGCTAAGTGGACGAGCCAGTTGATGGGGTTCGGGGGCGCAACCGGGAAATCCCGGCCTAGGCGCAACACGGTCGGTGTGAAAACAGCGAAGGGTACCCAAGTTAACAGCAGCGTAAAGAATAGCCGGATCCAGGAGTGATGCATGCCTGCGGAACGCATCGAAAAGACCGTCTGCGTCGCGTCGAAGAGGCCGACCCCGAACCAGACCGCGGCAATCCATAGCCAACGACGACCGATGCCATTGCCAAACTTCCCCATGCTCGAATGGTAGTCCCGGCAAACCGCAAATTGAGAAAAATGCAGTGAACGAACGGTACATTGCAGGGAGTGGGATGGTCTTTTGCCCGTCCCCGGACCATACTTGCGATCATGTCAACCCAACTGAAGACTCTGTCGGGCTTTATCGTTATCGCTATCTTAGCCGCGGCCGCGTTTCGCGCAGATGCGACGCCGCCCAGTTCCGGCCCGGAATACACTGACGACGGTCAGCTCAAGTTGCCAGAGAACTATCGAACGTGGGTCTATCTGAGCAGCGGATTCGACATGAGCTACAACAAGAGCATGCAAATGGCCGACCATCATATGTTCGACAATGTTTTCGTCAATCCTGACGCGTACAAGTCATTCCTTGAGAACGGAACCTGGCCCGACAAGACCATGCTGGTGCTGGAAGTTCGCGGCGCGGAGGGCAAAGGGTCGATTAATCAGAAGGGAAATTTTCAGGGAACCGATGTGATGGGAACTGAAGTCCACGTGAAGGACGAAGCGCGCTTTCCCGGTAAGTGGGCATTCTTCGGATTCGACGACAGCAAAACCGCAAAGATGGTGCCGGTGAAAGCCGAATGCTACTCATGCCATTCCGCGAACGCCGCAGTGGATACTACCTTCGTCCAGTTCTATCCGACGCTGCTTCCCATTGCAAAATCTAAAGGGACTTTGTCGGCTGGATATCAGAAAGAAGCCGCGGAGAAAAAGTAGCGGCCGGGCTATTTCGTCAGTCTGCGCAACTCCCATTAGACAGCCGGCGCAAAAGACGACGAAGATCGCGACCCACGTGACGGGCGATCGCGCAGCATTCCACAAAGTACAGTGTTGCCAACCGCTTTCTTCCCGCTTAAAATCAGGAACTCAGCCCAGAGGCCTATTGAGCAAAGTCATCGCCATTTATCCCGGGTCGTTCGATCCCCCAACCAATGGGCATTTGGACCTGATCGAGCGCGGGGCCAACATTTTTGACGAGCTCATCGTTGCCATCTTGCGCAATCCTGAGAAAAATCCGCTGTTCGACGTAAGTGAGCGGCGCGCGATGCTGGAGTCGATGACCACGGGGTTCCGGAATGTCAGGGTGGAAACCTTTGACGGGTTGACTGTAGATTATGCGCTGCGAGTGCACGCCACTGCCATTCTGCGCGGAATTCGCGCTATCAGCGACTACGAGTATGAGTTGCAAATGGCGTTAATGAATCGCAAAATGCATCCCGAGCTGGAAACCGTGTTTATGATGCCGGCGGAACGTTATTCTTACTTAAGCTCCCGGCTCGTGCGCGAGGTTGCGCAACTGGGCGGATCTGTGCAAGGGCTTGTGCCCTCGATGGTGGAAGATCGGCTCAAGAGAAAGTTAGATCCAGCGGTTAAGCTGAGAAACGCCAGACCCCCAAAGACAGGAAGAAGAAAATGACTCCAGTGACCGAAGCTGCAACCGCGATCAAGTTAACCAAACGAATCAATCGTATTGAGCCCAGTGCCACGTTGGCGGTGGTGGCGGAAGCCGACAAGTTGCGGCAGCAGGGAATTGATGTAGTCGATTTTGGCGCTGGAGAACCGCATTTTGCGACGCCGCAGCATATTAAAGACGCGGCGATTGCCGCGATCCATGCGAATTTCACGAAGTACACGCCCGTGGGTGGAACTGCCGAATTGCGCGATGCGATCATGCGGCGCCATGCGGAGGACTTTGGCTCGACTTACCGGCGCGAAGAGGTCATCGCATCCGTGGGCGGGAAACACGCGCTGTTCAATGCGATCCAGGTCTTGGTGGACCACGGGGATGAAGTCATCCTGCCGGTTCCTTACTGGGTTTCTTTTAAAGACATTGTGAATTACGCGGGAGGCAAGTGCGTACTTCTCGACAGCGATGAGGAGCAGGGTTTTCGCATCACCGCTGCAATGATCGAACGCTTGATCACTCCGCGGACGAAAGTGATCATCCTGAATTCGCCGTCAAATCCATCAGGTGCGGTGATGTCGCCAGCTGACTTGAGCGCGGTGATGAAACTGGCCGCGCAGCACGGCATTTGGGTCTTGTCGGATGAGTGCTACGTGTATCTCAACTACACCGGGCAGCAATTTTCGGTGGGCTCGCTAAACGAATACCGCGAACACATGGTGATTTTGGGTTCTCTGTCGAAGACTTACGCGATGACAGGTTGGCGGCTGGGCTACGCGCTGGCTCCAGCGGCGGTCACCAGCGCGATGCAAAAGTTACAGAGTCAATCGACCTCAAATCCCACTTCGATTGTGCAGAAAGCTGCGGTTGCGGCGTTAAACGGTCCGCAACAATGCGTCGAAGAGATGCGCAAGGAATACATTCAGCTGCGCGATCATGTGGTGGCGGGATTGCGGTCCATCCCTGACGTGAAGTGCAGCCTGCCGGAGGGTGCATTCTACGTATTCCCGAATATCGCGGCATACTTGGGCCGCGGCGGCGTCAGATCAGCTTCGGATCTTGCCGGGAAACTGTTGCGGGAGGCTCACGTTGCGACGGTGCCGGGTGAAGGGTTCGGAAGCAGCGAGCACATCCGCGTCTCGTATGCGACGTCGATGAAGGAATTAAACCGCGGGCTGGAGCGGATGAAGAAGTTTTTGGCCGGATTGTAGTTAAGACCCGGTTCGCGCTGCGCGACAATCGCAATCGCTATGGCCCCACTCTATCCGCTGCTCATGACGCCGCTGTTCGACCCGCGCCCGTGGGGAACGTTAGACCTTGCGCCGATTTATCCGAACCATCGGTTCGAGCAAAAAATCGGCGAGTCGTGGCTGACCGCGGACCACAGCATAGTGGCGAATGGTGCCCTTCGCGGCAAATCTCTTGGTGAGTTGAGCCAGCAATTTGGCAGGGATTTCGGTGGAGATGCGCCGGCCAATCCGTCACGATTTCCTCTATTGCTGAAATTTTTATTCCCCGCGGAGAAGCTTTCCGTGCAGGTACATCCGGATGATGACGGCGCCAGAGCTGTGGGCGAACCGTGCGGCAAGACGGAATGCTGGTATGTCGCGCATGCGAAACCCGGAGCCCAGATCGGCCTGGGGCTCAAAGCCGGCGTCACCCGCGCGGATTTCGCCGAGGCCATCGAGGAGAAACGCGCCGAAGATCTGTTGAACTGGATCGACATTTTTCAAGGCGAGATGATTTACGTGGCAGGCGGAACGGTGCATACTCTCGGACCGGGGTCGGTGATCGTTGAGACCCAGCAGCAGTCGGACACGACTTACCGCTTATACGATTACGGCAGACCGCGAGAGTTGCACCTCGAGCGCGGTTTGGCTGCGATAAAAGATAAAGTGCGTTCTGGGAAGGTGCTGCGACCCGCGCCTACGCAGGAAGGCCGAAACCGGCGATCGGCGCTGATTTCGTCTCCTTGCTTTACTGTGGACTTCTTCGAATTGCGGGAGCCGCAGCTGTTCAATACAGTTGAGCTTTCAGGAAAAACCTCAGCTCACATATTGGTGGCGACAGAGGGGTGCGCATCGATTGAAGTGGCCGGCAACGAGCCCGTCACATTGGCCAAGGGCGATGCAGTAGTTGTTCCAGCGTCATTGGGAGAGTTTTCCGTTCGGCCGCAATGGACGGTGGAATTTTTGAAGGCGTATGTTCCGGGTGGGTCAGTGCCAGAGCCTGCCACGCGGAGTTTGTAACTCGATGGGAGTAGTCTGAATTTTTTCAATATGGCTAAATCGCATTTTTATCCGGTGATTCTTGCAGGCGGCCGCGGGACACGCTTTTGGCCGCTCAGCCGCAAGCGGCGCGCCAAGCAATTGCTCGCGCTTGACGGCAAGCACACCATGCTTCAGCAAACCGTAGCGCGATTATTGCCGCTCGCCCCCGCAAAGCAATTCTGGGTGATCGCGAACGAACATTTGCGCAGCGAAATCGCGCGCCAGGCCCCCAAACTCGACAAAAAGAAAATTCTAGCCGAACCAGCGGCGCGCAATACCGCCCCAGCAATTGGATTGGCCGCATTCATTCTCGAGCGAACCGATCCTCAGGCCATCATCGGAATGTTTCCCTCGGACCATGTAATCGCCGATGCCGATCGTTACCGGCGCACGTTGCGTCAGGGAATTTCCCTGGCAAGCGCCGGCGACAATATTGTTGTACTTGGCATCCAGCCCAATCGTCCGGAAACCGGGTATGGATATATTGAGGTAGACGTTGCCAGCGAGAATGATGGAACATTTTCGGTTCGCCGGTTCACCGAAAAACCCGACACAGAGCGGGCAGCGGTATTTGTTGCTGCGGGGAATTTCTTCTGGAACAGCGGAATGTTTCTGTGGAGCGCCCGGACCCTGGCGAACGCATTACGTGAGCACTTGCCCAATACGTCGCCGCTTCTAGAACAAATCGCCGCGAGCTACGGCACCCGAAAATTCGATGCCACTTTCGCTCGCCTCTACCCACGTTGTGAAAACATCAGCATCGACTACGCCGTGCTGGAACCGCGCTCCGCAAAGGGGGTTGGCAAGTCCAACCTTTTTTGCATTCCGGCCGATTTTGGCTGGAACGATCTCGGCTCATGGACGGCGTTGCACGAGCACCACGCTTCGCGAAAGACTCACTCCGACAACAACGTGATCGCTGGGAAGGCAAGTTTTACCCTGAACGCGCAGGGCAATTACGTTCACGCTCCGGGGAAATTTATTGCGGTGGTCGGAGTTGATGATTTGGTGGTGGTCGAGACCGGAGACGCCTTGCTGATCACAACGCGCGACCGCGCCCAGGACGTAGGGAAGGTCGTAAAGTATCTGGACGAAAAGCGGCTGCACAAACTGGTTTGATGCATCTGATTAGATCTTGAAAATGACTCAACCAATCAAATTTGGCACTGACGGATGGCGTGCAATTATCGCTGACGACTTTACATTTGCGAACGTGCGCCGAGTGTCGGCAGCAATCGCTAAATATGTGATCAACCACGAAGACCCGAAGCGCGGCATCGTCGTCGGCTACGACACGCGCTTTGCTTCGGGCCGCGCTGCGCGGATTGCGGCGGAAGTGCTTGCGTCATTGGGCATCCCGGTGAAGCTGGCGAACGACTTCACGCCAACGCCGGCGGTCTCATACGCCGTGAAGAGTCAGGGTGCGGCAGGCGGAGTAATGATTACATCCAGTCACAATCCGTGGAATTGGAATGGCGTGAAGTTTAAAGGCAAGTTCGGCGGATCAGCGACCCCCGCAATCATGAAGGGGATTGAGGCGGAGATGCGCGACGAGCCTTACGAGCCAACTGGCGGAAAGTCTGCGCCGATCGAAGAAGTCGATCTTAAGCCTGCATACGTCAAAGCGATTTGCAGTTTCGCCGATCTCGATTTGATCGCCAAAGCTAATTTCAAATTTGCGGTCGACTGCATGCACGGTGCTGGGCGGGGAGTGCTTGCAGAAATTTTCAAAACGCGCGGCATTCAGCACGTTGCCATCCGGCAGGATGTGAATCCGCTATTTCCGGGAATCAATCCGGAGCCGATCCAGCCGCACATCGCTCTGTTGCAGGAGACGGTCATCAAGGAAAAATGTCATGCGGGTCTGGCCACCGATGGAGATGCGGACAGGATTGGCGCGGTCGCGGAAGACGGCACCTTTGTCGACTCACACAAAATCATCTGCGTGCTCGAACGCTGGTTACTGGAGCGAAAGAAGTGGTCGGGCGATGTGGTGCGGGCGTTTAATACAACCGGCATGAGCGATCGTATCGCCGCAAAAAACGGGCGCAAGCTTTACGAGTGCCCGATCGGATTCAAATACATTGCCGACTTGATGATGGAGCACGAAATCGCCATCGGTGGCGAAGAATCCGGCGGAGTTGGCTACGGGCGCTTTCTTCCCGAGCGCGATGGAATTCTGAATTCGCTGCTTCTTGCCAACGTCATGGCGGAAGAAAAGAAGCCTTTGGGCGAGCTGATTGCCGACCTGCAACGCGATTTTGGGCCTCACTTTTACGGCCGTCGCGACATGCACATCACGGACGACATCAAGAAAGACACGATCCGCCGCGCTTCTGCCGAGGGTACTGACCGGCTGGCAAAGTATGCAGTAAGGAAAAAGACGAACCTCGACGGAATCAAGTTGTTTTTGGACGCCCCATCGATCGACAACGGCGCGGAAGCATGGGTGTTATTCCGTGCTTCGGGCACTGAGCCTCTTCTGCGGGTATACGCGGAGGCTTCGTCGCCGGAGTTAGTCGAAGAAATTCTTGCGAGCGCCGAGAAGTTCGTTAACGCCTGACTTGCGCCGAGGGTTCTGTTGAGCCTGTTTTTCGGACGACACCCTTTTGGACGCCAATCAGCCATCCTCATGCGGCATAATTGAAGCAACGATGAGCCCCGCAACCCCTCAGGACCTGGATTCGCCGGAAGTGCAGCGGTATAACCGCATTCAGCGCTGGCTGGGTATTCTCGATTTTGCCTTCGGACTGCTTTTGCTCGTAGCGCTTCTCGCCACTGGCTGGACAAACCTGCTTCGCGACCTCGCCTATCGAGCGGCGTTTCGCAACTACTCACTTGCAGTCTTTTTTTATCTCGTCATGATTCTGGCTGCTGGAAAAATTCTTGGTTTCGGTTTGGACTTTTACGGCTTTCGGCTTGAGCGCAGCTACCAACTTTCTAATCAGAGATGGCGCGGCTGGCTGTGGGATGAAGCTAAAGGATTCTTGCTGGGGTTGGTGCTTGGTGGCGTTGCGATTGAAGTGCTTTATTTCATCCTGCGGCAATTCCCTGAGCATTGGTGGCTGATTGCATGGGCTGCGTTCATGGGGCTGTTCATCCTCATGGCGCAGTTGGCTCCAGTGATCCTGTTTCCCATCTTCTACAAGTTCGAACCCCTTCAAGACGAAGACCTGAAGTCACGGTTGGTCCGCCTGGGGGAACGCGCAGGTACAAAAGTTCGCGGAGTATACAAATGGCACCTTTCTGAGAAAACGAAGAAAGCGAACGCCGCGCTCACCGGCTTGGGCAGTACGCGCCGGATCATTCTTGCCGACACCTTGCTCGATAATTATTCTGCGGACGAAATCGAAGCTGTGCTGGCGCACGAACTCGGGCATCATGTCCACAAACATATTCTGAAGAGTATTGCAGTGCAGGCGGCAACGTCATTGGTAGGTTTCTGGGCAGCGAATTTCGCGCTTCATTATGCAACCGATCGCTTGCACATGTTCGAGACATTGTCTGATTTTGCCAACCTGCCTTTGCTGGCGCTGGTTTTCACGGTCCTCGGCTTCTTGTTGATGCCCGCTTTAAACGCCTACTCGCGCTATAACGAACGCCAGGCGGACCGCTACGCGTTCCGTTCGATTTCAGATGTAGGCCCATTCATCACGTCGATGAACAAGCTGGCCAGCCAGAATCTTTCTGAACGGAAGCCGTCGAAGATTGTGGAGGCGTTGTTTCATTCGCATCCTTCGATCTCGCGAAGAGTGGCGGCGGCGGAGGCTTGGGCGGGTAAAGCCGAGACAAGATGACGTGCCGTGGGCAAAGGTCTTGGCGTTAGGCGAATCCGACGGCCTCAGCCTGACGACGAATCTGAGAGGCGTATTCATGGACGGCATCGTCGTTCGATCGGTTCGCAGTGTCGCTCAGCAGGTTTCCCACCGCCGGTGCGGCTCGCATTGCGTTTTGCGAGTTCAGAAGCTGCAACCCGATGCGGCGCGCGAGAACGTCTTCTATGGTCGCCGCCATTTCTTCACGGATGCTGTAAACGACTTCTGCCTGAATTGCCGGGCTGCCTGCTATGAGTGGTGCCAACCACCGCAGATTTTCAGCGGCGAGTGCAATCACCCGCCCAGCGTCCGCGCCGAATGTTTGTTTCAGGTGAAGCGCGGTTTCCGGCGATACTTGACGCGTCCAATCTTCTGCGGACACTCGCTCCGAGCCGGCCAGAGGGAAATGCGCGGTCCGGCAAGGAGTTCGTTCCCGCCCAAGTTGCTTCTCAACCGCGTCAATCGTGTCTTCAGCCATGGCGCGGTAAGTCGTCCACTTGCCGCCGAGGATGCTGATAAGGCCGCTGGCTTCATCGAGTTCGACTTCGTGATCGCGCACAAGTTTTCCCGTCGCGCGGCCGTCCCCGCGTTTCAAGAGTGGCCGCAGGCCTGCGCTTGTGCCAACAATCTGCGAGGGCGAAAACGGTTGCCCGATATAGCGATTCAAATGACGCAACAGATATTCCGCTTCGCTTTTTGTGACGCTTAGTTTCCCGTCCGGGTTCGCCGGATCGTCGGTGGTTCCGACGAGCAAGCGGCCTTGCCAGGGAATCGCGAAGATGACGCGACTATCCTCAGTCGAGGGGATCAGCATGGCGGCATCGGCGGAAAATCCGTCCAACGGCAGCACGATGTGGACGCCTTTGCTCGGCGACATCCTCGGCACAACCCCCGGCCGCGCCAGTTCGCGGACCTTATCGGCACCGGCGCCGGTCGCGTTGACGAACGAGCGCGCACGAACAACAAGCTCCCGTTGCGACAGTTCATCGCGAACTCTAATCGCTTGCAGCGTGCCTGCGGCATCTTTCTCAAATCCGCCGACCGATGCGTGGTTGACGGCTTCTCCGCCATGCCGGGTGAACGTTTGCATCAGCGCGATGCAGTAACGGCAATCGTCAAATTGGCCGTCGGAATAAACAATTGCTCCGGACAATCGTTCGGCATTCATGCCCGGCAGCAAGCGGATGGCGTCGGCGGATGAAATCCTTCGGCTTGGCGAAAGCTTCGCAGTTCCGGCCAGCCAGTCGTACATCTTCATTCCGACTGCGTAGTAGGCGAGGTCGAAGGGGCTGTAGCATGGCACCACGAAGTCCAGGGTGCGGGTGAGGTAGGGCGCGTTCGCCAGCATTAGAGCACGTTCCCGCAGAGCGCGTTTGACTACGCTCAGTTGTTGCAGATCAACATGAGTGACCGCCTGCTGCAAATAACGGACGCCGCCGTGGACGATTTTGGTGGAAGCTCCAGACGCTCCGGAAGCGAAGTCATCGGCTTCCAGCAGGACGGTACGTAAGCCCCGCAATTGGGCGTCGAGTGCGCACCCGGCGCCGGTCGCGCCGCCGCCGATAATGCACAGGTCGAACGGTTGCCCGGTCTGGATGCTGGCGAGCGCGTCCGCGCGAAGTTTCATTCACAGCTAGATTAGCTTTTGCGCGGCGGCGACGCTAGCTCCGTTGGCAGCTAATGAGTCCACTCTCGTTTATGGCGCGAACTTGGGGTACCGCGCCTCTGAAGCGCAATTCACTGCACAATTTCGTACACCACGCCCGAGTCTTTGAAACCGCCGGTCTCGGTCGTACCGAACAAATTCCCCGCCTGATCTTCGATGAGTCCGCCTTGTGGATACTGGCCGTCCACACAGGTGGGGAGCTTCGCGCAAAAACTATGGACGAGCTCCACTGCGCCAGATTGTTCCGCGAACACGGAGCCGAAGCCGTACTTACCGCCCGATGGGCTGGTTCCGTAAACGGTTTGGCTCTCGGGATCGACTAACACTCCCGCAATCGGCTGGTTTCCTGTCACCCCATTGAGATAAGTAGGAACGCCTTGCCATCCGTTGCCGGTTTTCGGTCGAGCTGCCGCTCGACTGGAACCGAGGCGCCCGTCTCCACGTGGGCTGTTTGCGGCTGATAAACTAGCATCTACAACTATGTTTGAGAATCTTTCAGAAAAGCTACAGCGAGCGTTCAAATCCCTGCGCGGGCAGGCCGTACTCAACGAAGAGAACATTGGTGAGGCCCTTCGCGAAATCCGGCTGGCTCTTTTAGAGGCCGACGTTAACTTCAAAGTGGTCAAAGAGTTGATTGACCACATTCAGGCCAAAGCTGTCGGCCAGCAGGTGGCGACGGCGCTTTCGCCGGGCGAGCAAGTCATCAAGATTGTGCGCGACGAACTGGTCGCTTCGCTTGGGACCGACACCGCGCGAGTGAAGTTTGCTTCACAGCCGCCCACGGTCGTGCTGATGGCGGGCCTTCAGGGGTCTGGCAAGACGACAACATCTGGCAAGCTGGCGAATTGGTTCAAGAATGGTGGGCACCGTCCGTTACTGGTTTCCGTGGACGTGTATCGTCCCGCAGCGCGTGAGCAGTTGAAAGTTGTCGCCAATGCTATCAAGGCGAACATTTACGAAGGCGCGAATGTTGAAGCCAACACCTCCACGGTTGAGCGGCTGGCGAGAGAGGCGCGCAAAGAGGCGCTGATCACCGGTTCCGACGTCTTGATCGTGGATACGGCAGGACGACTTCACATCGACGATCAGCTGATGGAAGAGATGCAGTCGCTGAAGAAAATCCTCAACCCCTCGGAAATTCTCTTCGTCGCGGACGCGATGACTGGGCAAGACGCAGTGAAGTCCGCGGATGAGTTTCATAAGAAGCTGGCGCTGACCGGAATTGTGCTGACAAAAATGGATGGCGATGCCCGCGGTGGCGCAGCGCTCTCGATCCGCCAGGTGACGGGGCAGCCGATCAAGTTCATCGGCGTCGGCGAAAAGTATGACGCGCTGGAGCCGTTCCATCCCGACCGCATCGTGTCCCGCATCCTGGGGATGGGCGACATCATGTCGCTCATTGAAAAAGCCGAGCAGAACGTCGACAAGAAGAAAGCGCAGGAAATGGCGACCCGCGCCATGGCCGGCGACGGCTTCTCGCTTGAGGACTTCCGCGATCAGTTGCAGCAAGTGAAGAAGATGGGATCCATTCAGAACATCATGGGTATGTTGCCGAGTATCGGGCCGTTTGCCGGACTGCAAAAACACGCCGACAAAGTGGATGAAAAACAGATCAACCGCATTGAAGCGATTATCAGCTCGATGACGTCGTTCGAGCGGCACCATCATGAAGTGATGAATGGAAGTCGCCGCAAGCGCATCGCCCGCGGTTCGGGAACCAGCGTACAGGAAGTGAACAACCTACTGCGCCAGTACGCACAAATGAGGAAGATGTTTAAACAGATGGGCAAGCCCAGCTTCGCGCGGCGGCTGGCTGGCATGAAAATGCCGGGAATGTAGAGGCAGTGGATCGCGGTTAGTGAATAGGTATCAGAGAGCGAGCCTAGCGTGAAATGGCGGTCTTTAGAAGAATCGAGGGCCGTCGAAGATTCGCGCTCGTTGCGAGAGATATTTGCTGAGCGCAAAGAACTCATTGCCAAGTATGTTCCGGCTGAGAATCAGCAGATTCACCGTCGGGTTGTCGAGCAACTCGTGGAGCGTGGCGTCGCCGAAGTGGTCGTCAAGGTCGGGGATCTCGCGCCGACTTTCGAGTTGGAGAATCAGCACGGGACTGTAGTTTCTTCCCAGGTGTTGCTTTCTCAGGGTCCGCTGGCGGTAATATTTTTTCGCGGACGTTGGTGTCCTTTCTGCGTTGCACAACTGGAGGCGACGGCGCGTGAGTTGACTGATATTCAGCAGGCTGGCTCTTCGTTGGTCGCGATCTCCCCGCAAACAGTGAAGCAGTCGTTCTTCATGGCCGACCAGCATCGCCTGAACTTCCCTTTGCTCAGCGACACTGGCAATCAGGTTGCCCGAAGGTATGGTCTGACATATCCCGTCCCGCGAGACCAGATCGATGTGTATCGTCGCGCTTTCGTCAATTTGCCACTGGCAAATGGCGACAACAGCTGGGAGCTGCCAATCCCCGCAGTGTTCGTTGTGGATCGCAGCGGGATTATCCGCTACGCCGCCGCCAACGCGGATTACACCGACCGTCCCGAGCCGAAAGAAATCGTCGGAGTTCTCCGGGAAATCCAATAAGAAAGCGCCCCAACATCGGGCGCTTGTAAGGTTTAATGTATCGCGACTACCAGATTTTTACGCGATCGTCGGGTGCGAGATAAAGCTTCTCGCCGGGTTGCACGTTGAAAGCGGCATACCAGGCGTCGATGTTCCGCACGGTCGCCGCGCGAAACTCAGCTGGAGAGTGAGGGTCGGTTGCGACCTGCTGGCGGAGCGATGCCTCTCGCGCTTTCGATCCCCAATTCTGGCCGAAGGCTATAAAGAACTGCTGGTCTCCGTTGAAGCCATCCTTTTCCGGTGCAGTCTTGCCCGCTAGCGAAGCGCGATAGCCGTCATAGGCGGATGCAATTCCCGCGACGTCGGCGATGTTCTCCGCCAGCGTCTGCTTTCCGTTCACTGAGAGGTCAGGGAAAGGCTTGTAGGTGTCATATTGCGCTGCCAGCTTTGCGGTCGCAGCGTTGAAGTGGGCCAAGTCTGAATCGGTCCACCAGTTTCGCACGCGGCCCTTCGAGTCAAACGCGCTGCCTTCGGAGTCGAAGGTATGGCTGATCTCGTGTCCGATGATCGAACCGATGGCGCCATAATTCGCCGCAGCCGGAGCTTTATCGTCGAAGAAAGGAGGTTGGAGAATCGCGCCGGGGAAGTTGAGCGCATTCTGCAACGGTAAGTTCACTGCGTTTACCGTCTGCGGCGTCATGGACCATTCGTGGCGGTCGATGGGGCTTCCGAGGCGCGCGATTTCGCGGTGCAGCTCAAAAAGATTGCCGCGCCAGATGTTGCCAAAGATGTCTCCGGCCTTCACTTCGTAGTCGGAATAGTCACGCCAGGTTTCGGGATATCCAACACCGACATACAACGTAGCCAGTTTCGCTTTCGCTTCTGTTTTCGTTGAGTCAGCCATCCAGGTCAGGGCGTCGATGCGCTTTTGGAAAGCTTCCTTGATGTTTGCCACCATCTGCTCGGCGGATGCCTTCGCTTCGGGCGGGAAATATTTCTGCGCATAAATTTTGCCGACTTCATCCCCGAGCAAGCCGTTGACGACGAACACGCCACGTTGCCAGCGAGGGCGTTGCTCAGGCGTACCTGAGAGGGTTTTGCCGAAGAAGGCAAAGCGCTCGTCAGCGAACGTTTTAGGCAGAACGCCCGCGTAGGCTTCGACGAGGTGGAAGGCGAGCCAATCTTTCCATGTATCGAGTGCGGTTGAGGCTACGAGCGCGGACTCGCCGGCAAAGGCCGTCGGCTGCCACACGATAAAGCTTTCCTGCTTGCTCAAGCCTGCGCCGCGCAAATATTCAGCCCAGTCTAGGCCGGGGGCCTTGCCTGCAAGGTCTGCCTGGGTCCATTGATTGTTGGCTTTGTGAATGTCATCGTTATCGGAGAGGCTGAGGTGCTTCTCGGCGATTGCCTTCTCCAGTTCAACAATGTGCATCGCGCGGGCGTCAGAATCGCTGAACCCAGCCAACTTAAGCATCGCCGAAACATGAACCAGGTATTTCTCGCGGATCCCGCGCATATGCTCGGAGTCCGACAGGTAGTAATCGCGATCGGGAAGCTGAAGACCGCCTTGCAGCAGGTAGGCATTGTAGTGCTCTGGATCGTTGAATCCGGGTGCCACCCAAAGTCCGAACAAATTCGGCGTGTGAAAATTAGTGTTGTTGAGGGCGTCAACGTCGGCGCGCAGGCTTTCGCCCAGTGCAAATGCGAGTTCCTTCTTGTCGCGGATCGCGGCAATTGCGGCGAGGTGCGGTTGTATCGGCGAGGCGCCTTTGCTCTCGATGCCAGCTTCGTCCATGTAGGAGTTGTAAAGGTCGGCGATCTTACGTTGGCCGGAGCCGGGAGCCGCATTTGACTTCGAGGCGTCTTCGATTAAGCTCGCTGTGCGTTTGTTGCTCAAGTCCGACAGGGTTGTGAAAACGCCGATTCCGCCGCGGTCAGCTGGAATTTCGGTCTTTTTAATCCACGCGCCATTTGCATAGTGGTAAAAGTCGTCACCCGGCTTTACGGAGACGTCCATGTGGCTGACCGCAATCCCGTGAGTGTCGGACTTCGGTTGATTTTGTGCAGGCATCTGCGCGGCGTCAAAAATCAGGGCGCTCAGCGCGATCAAGGATGGTAGGAAAACACGAAAATTCCGGTGGATACAGTTCATGTAAAGACTCCCATGGGGCGCTGCGCTTCGGGCGCGCGGCTTCGTAGATTTAGACGGCAAGCGACTGTAAAGGGTAGCACGGAGCCATGGAAGGGCGGGCCAAGTTTCGCAGACTGAATGAAAAGAGTATTTTGAGTGCATCATGGCTTTCGCTCGCCCGCGAAAACTCGATACCGAGAGCGAACTCTACGATTATGCCGTGGGAGCACTGGGGCGGCGAATGCGCTCGGTTGCCGAACTCAAGCGCTTGCTGCGACCACGCGTCGAGATGGAAACCGAGTATGGAAAGACTCTGGTGGAGCTGGTGATTCGACGCCTGAAAGATCAGGGATATCTAAACGACGCCCGCTATGCCGCAGCCTATTCAGCATTGCGGAGGGATAATGAGAAGCTTGGGCGCAGAAGAGTTGTCACGGATTTGAAAATCAAAGGCGTCCATGGAGAAGTGATCGAGCAAGCGGTTGGGGAAGTTTTTGACGAGGTCAGCGACGAGAAGCAGGCTCGCGAATATTTGCGCCGCAAGAGGATCAAACAACCGGACGACCGGAAACAGGCGGCCCGTGTGTTCCGCCAATTGATGCGGGCCGGATTCAATCCTAAGACGATCTTTCAGATACTCAAGCAGTGGAATGTCGATGACGAAACGTTGAGCGCGCTGGAAAGCGAATCAGAATAGAAGCGCAGCCAAAAATTTGATCTCTCACTTGCCGACGTAACTTACCCGCCAGATGGAATTGGAGCCGTCGTCTGTGACGAGCAGCGAGCCGTCCTGCGCCACGGTAATGCCCACGGGCCTGCCCCATACGGTTCCATCCTTCGTCACGAAGCCGGTGATGAAATCGACATACTCGCCGGAAGCGTGGCCGGTCTGGTGCCTGGGCACGCGAATGACTTCGTATCCTGCGCGCACTGACTTGTTCCATGAACCATGTTCAGAGGCGAAAATGTCTCCGCGATATTCGGCGGGGAACTGGTTTCCATCGTAGAACGTCATCTCCAAGGAAGCGTTATGTGGCTGCAGCAGCACATCCGGTACGAGGGTTTTATCCTTCAATTCTGGATGTTTGCCGCTGTGCCGCGGATCTTGATTCGATCCGGTATACCACCACGGCCATCCGTAGAATCCCCCGTCCTGAACGTGAGTGATGTAATCTGGCACGAGGTTGTCGCCTAACCCATCGCGTTCGTTCACGGAACACCACAGCTCCCCGGTCTTTGAATCGACCGCCAGGCCCACGGCGTTGCGGATTCCTGAAGCGTACACGCGCTGCTGCGAACCGTCGGGATTGAATTCCAAAATGTCGGCCCGATTCTTCTCGCCGGAATGAGTGTCGGGATCGTCGACGTTTGATCCTGAACCGACCGAGACGTACATTTTCTTGCCGTCGGGCGAAAACCGGATGTCGCGAGTCGAATGGCCGCGACCATGAGGCAGATCGGCGACGTGTTGCGGCTTGGATTTCGCTTTCAAATCGCCATTGGAGTAGGGAAAGCGAACGACCGCGTCGGTGTCTCCTATATACAGCCACTGCGGATTCGGCCCAGGAGGGTAAAAGGCGATGCCAAACGGCTCTCGCAAACCGCCGGCATAGACTTCGGTTTGCACGGGCTTTCCATCTCTCAAGCCGCGAAATATTTTAATGTTTCCAGGGTCTGTTTCCGCAACAAAAATGTCACCGTTTGGTGCGGTCCGGGTCAGCCGAGGGTTGTCGAGACCGGTCGCGTACTGTTCGACCTTGAAACCTGCCGGAGCCTGCGGCCAGACGTCGGCAGGGCGGGGTGCGACGTCTGGGGGATTTCCTGCTGATTTCGTAGCGTAGGGCTGAGGCAGATCTCGCGCGGTAATCTTCCTTTCCGTGCCCGGGCTCTCGTAGCGATAGTCAGTAAACGGAGGAGTGGGTCCCCCTTGGGGGGCCTTGCTTGAACCGAAGCCTGACCAAAGAACCGCCGGCAGCGCGATCACCACCAACAACGACAACATCTTCTTCTGGGATTTCATGAGTTTCTCGCGGGACCTTCGGGCAGAATCGGAAAATTCATAACTAGCAAATCTTGTCGAAGCTGTTCTACCGAATCGAATTGGATTGCGTTCATCCCAATCGACCGGGCCGCTTCGACGTTGCCAGCGCGGTCATCAATGAAAAGCGAGTGTTCGGCTTTGACGTTCATTTCTTTGAGTGTGTACTCATAGATTTTGATGTCGGGTTTCGTCATCTCGATGTCAGCGGAAAACGCTACAAAGTCCAAATCGCGCAACCAGTCGAATTTATCCTTCACCGAATTGATCATGTCCGGATGCATATTCGATAACAGGCCCACTTTGATGCCTGCGGCCCGAAGCGCGTGCCGCCAGTCGACCATAATTCTATTTTCACGGCCCCACATCTCGATGTCCCAGTCAATCAGTTGATGAATTTCAGAATCGGCCACTTTGCGTCCGGCGTCCTCGCCCAGTTTCGACCAGTAAGACATTGAGCTAAGTTCTCCAAGATCGAAGGCTGGCCGATTTCGCATCCATAGCTCCTGAAATTTTTCGGGGTCGACATCGAACATCGTTTCCATGCGCGCCCATTCCTCGCGAGTCGGAATGTCCGAAAGCACGGCACCGTAGTCCAGGATCACTGCTTCAATGTTCAGGCCCACCTTAGTTGACATCGAGTCTCCCCCGTAAAGTTGGTGTGAAGTACAATTTCGACCGGCTTTAACCTAACGGTACATGTACGAATGGCAGTCACGGCGGTAATCTGGCGTGATTTGCGGAAGCGTCTAGACTTCAGGCATCGTGAATTTTTCTCGCACGCAAATCGCGATCGCCGCAGGAGCCGGAGTCTTGGTGCTGATGGTGTTTTTCGGCTATCTGTTGTGGCTGAATAACCAGCCTCCAGTATTGTCGCGATCGCAGGAGGTTGACCCTCTCAGCAACATTCCAATTTCAGTTTCGTTGAACCCATTGCGTGACCGCTCTTCAGAGCATGTTGCCGCAACCTACTTGAAAGCGATGCGGGATGGGCAGTGCAAGGAACAGCTAGCGTCCTGGGAGAAGGATTATCACAAGAAGTACGCGGCTTTCATTTGCGATGCCGAAGCCAAACACCCGCTGCTGAGCTGGAAAATCACCGACTGGGAAGATAATCCTCCGCTACGAATCCTGCATTATCGTGCCACGCGGCGAAACCTGGAGCAAGGCGGTACTGAAAAAGGCGATTTCTCAGTGACCCTCGAAAACCAGGAAGGCCAGTGGGTAGTCACGAAGTACGACGCACTTTACTAGACTAGCGGTCGACTGAAAACACTTCCCGCCTTTTGCGCGAATTCCAGTACATGAATAAAGTAATTTGAGCGACTAGCGCTGCGGTGCTATCGAGCACGACGTCATGGACTGTTCCCGTCCGCGAGGGGATGAACGTTTGATGCCACTCGTCCATACTGGCCACGAAAGCGGTCATCAGCCACGCGATCCACGCCCAGCGGAATGCCCAGCGCGGCGATCCCGGAACAAAACTAGTTGCCCGCCACGATCCGAACAACAAGAAACTGAGCGTGAAATATCCGACGAAGTGGCCCGTCTTGCGCATGTAAAAATGCCAGACTTCGAACCGGGCATGGCTTACTCCGGTCAAGTAATGAAAGATGCCATAGAGCAAGCGGCTGGTGTTGGCGGCGGAAAGCATGGCCGTCGACTCGATGGCGATCAATCCCATCCAAATGAGCGAGGGGAGCCAAGCTTTGAAGATTTTCGCGCGCTCGGGAGTCAAGCGCCAGAATCCAGCGAGCAAAAGAATGGCTTGATCTCAACATCCACGGTGTCAATCTGCATGATTTTGAATCACTCCACCGCGTAATTTGGCGCTTCTCGCGTGATCATCACATCGTGCACGTGACTCTCGCGAAGTCCAGCGCCACTGATGCGCACGAACCGGGTCTTTTGCAAAAGTTCCGGAACGGTGGCGCAGCCGCAGTAGCCCATGCCAGATTTCAGTCCGCCTACCATCTGATGGACGATCATTGACACCGAACCGCGATAAGGAACGCGGCCTTCAATTCCTTCCGGAACCATTTTCCCGAGGCGATTGGATTCTTCGCCATTTCCGGAAATCGCGGCGGACGCCTCGCCTTCCACATTCTGGAAATAGCGTTCTGCGCTGCCGGAGCCTGCCGTCATAGCGCCGAGCGATCCCATGCCGCGGTACGACTTGAATGTGCGGCCTTGATACAAAATCAATTCGCCGGGACTTTCATCGGTACCGGCAAACAGGGAGCCGATCATCACTCCCGAAGCACCCGCTGCCAAAGCTTTGGTGATGTCACCCGAAAATTTAATGCCACCATCGGCAATCACTGGAATTCCAGCGTCTTTCGTCGCCCGGTAGGATTCGGCGATGGCAGTGATCTGCGGTACCCCTGCTCCCGTGACCACGCGTGTCGTGCAGATTGATCCGGGGCCAATTCCAACTTTAATCGCATCCACTCCGGCTTGCACCAGCGCTTGCGCGCCATCGAATGTAGCTACGTTTCCTGCCATGAGGTCAACCTCAGGCAACTTAGCTTTAATTGTTTTGACCGCTTCAATAACCCGACTTGAATGTCCGTGCGCGCTGTCAATTGCCAGCACGTCGACCTTGTTTTTCACCATTTCCTGCGCGCGCTCGAGGAAATCGCCGGTCGCGCCAATAGCCGCCGCGACGCGCAGCCGCCCATGCGAGTCCTTGGCGGCGTTCGGGTATTTCAATTTCTTTTGGATATCTTTTACGGTGATCAATCCCTTAAGCATGTAGTTGTCGTCAACCACCAAAAGCTTTTCTACGCGGTGCTCGTGAAGAATATTCTCCGCGTCTTCGAGAGTGGTGCCAACCGGAACCGTGATGAGGTTTTTCTTCGTCATCACTTTCTCGATCGGAACATCGAATCTGGACTCAAAACGCAAGTCGCGATTGGTGAGAATGCCGACCAACTTGCCGTTTTTCGTGATCGGTACACCGGAGATTTTGTATTTGCGCATAACTTCCAGCGCATCGGACACCTTGGCATCGGGGGACATGGTGACCGGGTCGACGATCATCCCGCTTTCCGAGCGCTTTACCTTGTCCACTTCATCCGCCTGACGCTCGATGGTGAGATTGCGATGCAGAATTCCGAGTCCGCCCTGCTGAGCAAGCGCAATGGCCATATGGGATTCGGTAACGGTATCCATCGCGGCGCTGATAATGGGGATGTTTAGCTGAATGTTGCGGGTAAGCATCGTCGCGGTGTTGGTCTGCGAGGGGATTACATCCGAATGGGCGGGTAGCAGCAACACGTCATCGAAAGTGAGAGCTTCAGGAACTGGAAAATGAATCATAGATTGTGATTGGAAGCCGTAGTTCCATTCTAGGGACGGTTGACGGCGGAGGCAAATGCGCTCGTGGGAACTAAGCTTCGGCGGCTAGACTCGATAAACATTTCTAAGTCTTGGGCACACAGGCGAGGATCTCGGCTTCGCTCAACGTGTGATTGGAAGATTTAGCCCGCTGATAAACCGCGTCGATGACTGAGTCCGACATAGGCAATCCGCGCCGCTCCAGCCAGAACGCGACATTCGATTTTCCGCTCATCGGGCCGATGTCGATGGTCTGCTCCATGCCGAAAACATGCGCTGGCACACCGGAGTAAACCGCATTCGCCAGTTCCAAATCGTTTTTCTTGAAGGCTTTGATCACGGCAGCGGCGTGCACCCCTGTAGCAGTGCGGAAAGCGTCCTCACCCACGACCGGATAATTTGCGGGAATTGGAACACCGGTCGCGCGGGAGACAGCGACGCAATACTCCTTGAGCTGAGTTAAGTCCTGGTCCGTCCACGGGGGCACGCCCATGAGTTTGAGGTTCACGAGCATTTGATCCATTTGTGTATTGCCGACTCGTTCCCCAATTCCGAGGGCGGTGGCGTGTGCGCAATCGGCGCCGGCGACCAACGCAGCCATTGAATTCGCGACGGCGAATCCGCGATCGCAATGGCCGTGCCAATCGAGACGAATTTTCTCGCCCGAAGGCCGGATAGCTTCTTCGAGCACAAACTTTACCAGCGCT
This sequence comes from Terriglobia bacterium, assembly GCA_963771505.1. GTDB lineage: Bacteria > Acidobacteriota > Terriglobia > Terriglobales > Acidobacteriaceae > JAJPHW01. The sequence goes on along the minus strand of CAVYTO010000001.1, from coordinate 422,061 downwards.
GCCGCGCCCGCTGGAGTCGAGTGCCCGGCGGTATCGCAAACGACCACAGCCTTTGCGCCGCAGGAAATAGCCGTCGAATAGAGCCGCTTCACGGTTCCGGGATCGCATCGAGTCGTGTCTTCGGTGACGAACATGCAATCCAACCCGACGGAGACCGTAAACTTTACCGCTTTTTCGGCCGTGACCTGGAGGAAGTCGTCAGTCCAGTTTTCCGTATACCTTCTTATCGGGCTCGACCCAATGAACGCGGCTACTTCGATGGGCAACCCGGTCCGCTGTGTAATTTCGGCAATCGGGCGAATGTCGCTCTCCAGTGTCCGCGCCGCGCAGTAGGGCTGAATTTTCAACCGTGAAGAAACGATCTCCCTCGCCAGCGCTTCGACATGTTCGACCGCTCGCGGACCTGCACCCGGCAATCCTAGATCGAGCGAGTTGATTCCCAACTGCTCCATCAAGTGAAGGATTTTAATTTTTTCTTCGATCGAAGGATCGCGAACCGAGGGCGACTGCAGTCCGTCTCGGAGAGTCTCATCCGTAAGCCGCACCGGGCCGGGAGGGCGCAACATCTCGGGCTGCTGCTGATTCCAATCGAAGATCAGTTCAGAGGTTTTCATGGAGCCGGACGACGACTCTCATTTTAGCGGAAGTTTGCGCTAGTGAGGTTTCAGGCTATCGCGCGCTGGGCTGCCGGCGCAGGCATTCTCCAGAGATACATCGCGGCATAAGCGCGCCATGGGCGCCAGGCTTCGGATCGGCGCTCCAGATCTTTCGGGGATTTCAGGTTTAGCGCGTGCAAGAGCCCCAGGTCCCCGACGGGGAATGCGTCCGGCTCTCTGAGGGCGCGCATGGCGACATATTGTGCCGTCCAGTGGCCAATGCCCGGGATTTCGCAAAGTTGGCCCAGAAAATCTTCTGAGTTGTGAATGCTGCTGAAACAGATTTTATTTTCGCAAACAGCGCGTGCCAGGCTGCGAATGGTCTGGCTGCGGGCGCGCGTCAACCCGATACCCGTGAGATCTGCGTCGGCGACCACCGCGGGAGAGGGAAAAAGATGCGTAAGGCCACTTGCTGCCGCAAACGGAGTGCCGAGTGCGCTCACCATTCTACCGGCAAGAGTAGTCGCCGCTTTTACGCTGACTTGCTGCCCGAGAATGGCCCGGACGGCCAATTCGAAGCCGTCCCAAGATCCGGGCACTCGCAATCCAGGATTTTTCTTCAACGATGCAGTTAACAGCGGGTCGGCTTTAAGAATTCCAGCGACAACCGCCCAATCGGCGTTCAGATCAAACATTGAGCGTATACGTTCAGTGATGAGGTATAGAGATTTTGGATCGTCGAACTCGACTTCAACAGCCAACGCATGGTTCGGCTCATCCAGAGAGACATCGAAGAAGCCGTGATGCGGTCCCACCGTAATGGAACGCCGGTAACGACCGTGCTTGACAGCCTCAACCCCCGGAGTTGCGCGAGGCGCGAGAAACTCCAACATCGCATTCCAGTCGTACGGGGGACGATACCGCAAACGGAAGAAATAGCGGTTAGCCGCGCGCATCTCCGTCCTTGGCGCCAAACGGCGAATCTGGGTTGGCGTTCGGTGATAAACATCGCGAATCGCCGCGTTGAAACGCCGGACACAGCCGAATCCTGACGCCATGGCGACGTCGGCCATTCGCAACTGAGTGTCATCGATCAACTTCTTTGCGAAGTGCAAACGCCGGGTATGGGCGACCCCGCTCGGCGTCGCTCCAAGATGTTGCAAAAACAAACGCCGCAGATGCCGCGATCCCATTCCGAGCCGGTCGGCCAGGTCATCGACGCCGTCTTCAAGTCCCTCTTCCGCGATCAACCTTAATGCCCGCGACACTGTGCTGGAAGCGCCGATCCACGCGGGCGTGCCGGGCGAACACTCAGGACGGCAGCGTAGACATGGACGGAATCCGGCTTCAGACGCAGCCGCCGCAGTCGGAAAATAGCGCACATTTTTTTCTTTTGCGGTTCGAGCGGGACAGATCGACCGGCAGTAAACCCCGCTGCCAACGACGCCAATGAAAAACTTGCCATCGAACCGCGCGTCGCGAGAGAGTCGCGCACGCGAACAAACGCGCCAGTCGAGCTGACCTTGTTCGTTGACGACCATGTCACTCATCATAGCTCGAGAGATCGACGTATACAGACGTTTTCGGACTTCGCGCCAGAGCTAAACGTCGTGACCATTCCGTGGTGGGCTGTGAGTGTGGGATGAATGCTCCGCTGCATTGCTTCCAGCTTCTGTATTCAACGCGATACACTACCCGGAATGCGACTCCGCCGAAATCGATACTTGCTGACACTTGCGCTGTTCGTCGGAGTAACCGCGCAGTCATTTGCCAGCGCCTACAATGCCCATCCGAAGCTGATTGTGATCTTGGTCATCGATCAGTTCCGAGGCGATTATCTTGAACGCTACCGCGACCAGTTCGGACCCAGCGGTTTCCGTCTGCTGATGGACCAGGGAGCCTATTTTTCGGATTGCAATTACAACTACGCGAATACGCGAACCGCTCCGGGACACGCCACTCTTCTGACCGGTGCTTACAGCAACGGGCACGGGATTGTGTCGAACGAGTGGTGGGACCCGCAGAAGCAAGCCGCAGTGAGTTCAGTGCAGGACGACGCATACAAATTGGTGGGTATCGACAGCAAAGATCCAGGCGCGTCTCCGCATAACCTGATGGCCGACACGTTGGGCGACGAACTCAAGCTGGCGACACAAGGTAAGTCGAAAGTATTCGGAATTTCGCTGAAAGACCGGGCGTCCATCCTTCCTGCGGGATATTCCGGAGACGGCGCGTACTGGATTGACCACGACTCAGGCGCATGGATCACCTCGACGTACTACCGCGATGAATTGCCGAAATGGGTGCAGAATTTCAACAATGCCAAGCGCACCGACAAGTACTTCGGCAGAGATTGGAAGGATGGCAGTGGTCAGCTTTTGCGCACCACCGCACCGCGCTTGAACAAAAAGGGCAAGCCGATGGGGTTTTATGAACTCGTCGGATCGACGCCGTTCGCCAACGACTACGAATTCGAGTTCGCGCGTGAACTGATCACTTACGAAAAGCTTGGCGAAGGCCCGGCCACGGACCTGCTCGTGATCAGCCTTTCCGCCAATGACATTCTGGGACATCAAGCCGGCCCCGACTCCCCCGAGATGCATGCCATGGCACTCACTTTGGATAAACAGTTCGCCGACTTTTTCGATTATCTCGGACATCAGGTTGGCTTAGCTAACGTTTGGATTGCGTTGTCCGCTGACCATGGAATCGCGCCATTGCCCGCAGTTGCGTCGAAGTTGCGGATTCCTGCTGTCAACCTTTCTTCTGAAGATTTGAAACGAAAAGTGAACGATGCATTGTCCGCGAAGCTTGCGGCGGGGAAAAAAACCGAATTCGTAAAGGGCATCGACTATCCCGACGCATGGCTGAATCTTGATGCCTTCACCGCGTTGAAAACCGGCGAAGCAGACGCAGAAAATGCCGTCGGCGAAGCCCTCATGGCAGCCGGGTTACGCGGTTATTTCACGAAGTCGCAGTTAGCAAAAGGCGAAGTGCCGCGAACGGAGATGGGCATGAAATATCTGCACAGCTACTCTCCTGAAGCCGGGTGGTACGTTCTTGGCGTTCCTGTTCCGTTCGATGTGGGATCGTCGAGTGGCACCGACCACGCATCTCCCTACACCTACGACAGTCACGTGCCGCTGGCCTTTTACGGTCTTCCTTTCGCGCCGGGCGTGTACAGAACACAGGCAGAACCGGTTGACCTCGCAGTGACGTTTTCGTCACTGCTCGGCATCAATGCTCCGACCCATGCTGTTGGGCGCGTACTGACTGAGGCGCTGGTTCCGTCCGAGAAAGTGTCAAAACAATAATGCCGAACTCTGGCGCGAGACCAAGCTGCGATCTAAGCATGAACATTGCCGGAATCGCGCTCAAGAACCCGATTGTCGCTGCCAGCGGGACTTTTGCCTACGGGCTCGAGTTCGAGGATGTTGTCCACCTTAGTCGTCTTGGCGGATTCGTAGTGAAGGGTCTCTCCCGGGACCCGATGGCCGGCAATCCGCCGCCGCGTCTTTACGAAACGCCCGCAGGAATGCTGAATGCCATCGGCTTGCAGAATATCGGAGCGCGGGCATTCCTCGAAGAAAAACTTCCGCGGCTGCGCGAGATCAAAGACGTAGTCATCTTCGCGAATGTTTTCGGCTACACGCGCGAAGATTACGAGCACACCATTCAGATACTCGATGAAGGTGAAGGAATTGCCGCTTATGAATTGAACGTCTCCTGCCCAAATACCGCGCATGGCGGAATTCAGTTCGGCAGCGATCCACGGTCATTAGACGAAGTCGTCACCAAAGCGCGCAAGGCCACGCAGCGCCCGCTTATCGTCAAGCTTTCCCCTAACGTCACCAGCATCGCGCAGATGGCGCAGGTCGCTCAGGATGCGGGCGCCGACGCAATTTCTCTGATCAACACTTTCGTAGCGATGGCGATCGACCCGGAAACGCGGAAGCCGCGAATTGCCAACGTGACGGCTGGTTTGTCCGGCCCGGCGATCAAGCCAATCGCGTTGCGCATGGTTTACGACGCGTCGAAAGCGGTGAAAATACCAATTCTTGGCATGGGCGGAATTTCAACCGGATCGGACATTATCGAGTTCATGTTGGCTGGCGCCAGTGCGGTACAGATAGGGACTGCTAGTTACTGGGACCCTCGTGCCACCGAAAAAATAGCCGCCGAACTGGAGACGTGGTGCGCGGACCACGAAGTCAAGCGTCTGGCTGATCTGACAGGCGGCTTAGTGGTGGAGTAATTGTTCTCATGCGAAAAGCGATTAATCATCTTAAAAAAGCCGACCCCATTTTGGCCGAAGTGATTGCGAGAATCGGAACCTGTCGTATGGATTACGGCGAGCCAGTCTTCCACGACTTGGCGCGTTCGATTGTGTACCAGCAATTGAATGGTAGGGCGGCGGAGACTATTTTTGGAAGGCTTGAGAGTCTGGCGGGGCAGCCGCTGACTCCGGAAGGCATATTGTCCGTCACCGAAGCGCAGATGCGGGCGGTCGGGCTTTCAAAACAAAAATTAAGCTACATTCGCGATCTGGCAAAGAAAACCTACGAAGGCACGGTCAATTTCGACCGGCTGCCCGGCATGACGGATACAGAAGTCATCGAACACCTCACTCAAATCAAGGGAATCGGCACCTGGACGGCGCACATGTTCTTGATGTTCGCCCTGCGCCGCCCCGACGTTTTACCAACCGGCGACTACGCTATTCAGGTTGCCTTCAAAAAACACTATAAGAAGAGAAAGCTGCCCAAGCCGAAGGATATGGAGAAAATTGCTCGCTCCTGGGCGCCATATCGCAGCGTGGCTTGCTGGTATTTGTGGCAAAGCTTGGACAGGAAAACTCCCTGAGACTGGCTTGCGGCCGCACCAGGCTGGCGCGGCTATGGTTAAATGAAGAAGCATGGCTGACTCGAAAATTCGCGTGCTGGTGGCCAAGCCCGGCCTCGACGGGCATGACCGCGGTGCCAAGGTGATCGCTCGCGCTTTGCGCGACGCTGGGATGGAAGTGATTTATACGGGGTTGCGGCAAACTCCAGAAATGATTGTCAGTGCATCGCTGCAGGAAGACGTACACGTAATTGGACTCTCCATTCTCTCCGGTGCGCACAACGCGATTGTCCCGAGGGTGATGGACCTGATTAAGCAAAATAAAATGGATGACGTCATCGTTGTGTTGGGAGGAATTATTCCCGATCAGGACGTTCAAAACCTGAAAAATATCGGCGTGGCCGCGATCTTCCAGCCCGGCACTGCCATGGACGACATCGTTAAATTCATTCGCGCCAATGTAAAACCGCGCAACGTGCCTGTCGCCTAAAAGTTCTCAAACTCCACTTAAATGTCTATCTCCCTAACAGCTGCAAAGCGTCTCTTGGAGCACACCGTTGGTCCGTCGCCTTGGTATTGGAAAACGTTTCCCGCGGTTTCGAGCAAGCCTGGAGAAGATTTTTCGTGGGTGCATGAAGACCAGGAGTCGGTCGCGCAGGTGATCACATTAGCCCCAACGCACGGATCGGGTCTGCCACGCTTGGCCTTGAACGCCTACTGCCGCCCATTTCCGGTGTCGCCCGGCAATATTGGGGTCTGGTGCCCTGAAGGACGAAATATTCGTATCGCATGTTTTGATCCGGACCAATTAAAGCCGTTTGATGTTGCAGAGATTGTCGGCTGGTTCCAACGTTCGTCCGACCGGCTGTATGCGACAAGCGCTCCCATTGCTGAGTTCGAGATTCCACTTTCTCTTCCAGCAGGCAGGCACGAGATTGCGGTTCCCGAGCAATTCAGCGCTGCCGACGAACTGCTGATGCCGACGAGTTATTCTGCGAAGAGTCTGGACGATCCGGCGTTTGCGCTGTTCGTGGTCAACCTGCGTGCAGGATTCGTCGAGGTCTTGCCGCAGCGCTGGTTTACGTCGAGCCAATATGAAGTTGGCAAGCAGTGGATCACGCGGGTGGTTCGCGACCCGGAGAGCAATCTGTTCGTGGGAGAGTGTTTTGGTGTCGGCACGTTCCAGTTAGACGAAGACGGCTGCCGCCTGGAGCGTTGGTTGGAGCGCAAGTAGTTGGCGACTGAATCTGATATTGAGCCGCTGCAAGACCGCAGGATTCTACGATTGCGTTCGGACGACGGCGTCAATCGGCTCACGCGCAAATGTGTCGAAGGATTGCAAGCAGCTTTTAGCGACATGGCCTTAAATCCCCAACCCGTGGTGGTAACGGGAAATGCTGAATTCTTCTCCGCCGGGGCCGACTTGAACGAAGTTGCCCCGCTCTCTGCCCCCGAAGCGTACGAATTCTCGAAGCTTGGGCAATTGCTGATGAACGCAATCGCAAACTTCCCAGCACCGGTCTTCGCAGCGGTATCAGGATTTTGTATGGGTGGCGGACTTGACTTAGCTTTGGCGTGCCATCGCCGCATCGCCTCTCGAGATGCCATCTTTGGGCATCGAGGCGCATCTCTGGGCTTGCTGACAGGATGGGGCGGGACCCAGCGGCTTCCGCGCCTGATCGGGAAAGGTTTGGCCGCGCAGATGTTCTGTGCCGCTGAAAAGCTCGATGCTGCTGAAGCGCTTCGCATCGGCTTAGTCGATGGGATAGCCGATGATCCAGTTTCAGAAGCAGTCCGCCTGTTACTTGAACTCAAGTCCAGATCCGACTCCCAACTTTGACGGCGTCATCCAGAGTGGAGCCGTCTTGCAGGCGGAGCGATGGATCTCCCGACTACGGCGGCCGTGCGGAGCCCAAGAACGCGCATTCCTTGACACGGCTCTCTGACGGCCTTTATTCTTTAATTTTGCTCCCTGAGAACTGACGCTTGTAACGTCTTGCGTCCCGCGGCCTTCGCAGTTTCAGGTGGGGTGCGGAGAGTCGAATGTTCATCGAAATCAAGGAATTAGAGCTGCATCCGATTGATTTCAAGGAAAGCCTCGCGCCGGGTGTGCTGGATTTGGGGACTGAGGTTGTCCAGACCAAAGCGCTCAGCGCTAGCGGGCGAGCGCAACTCGTCGAAGAGCATCACGGCAAGCGCGAAAAGATTCAGGACATCCGTCTCGCCGGCGACCTGACCACAAGCTTGCAACTGCCTTGCGGGCGTTGCTTGGAACCGGTAAACGAGAACGTGGCGCACCATTTTGATTTGCTGTATCGGCCTCAAGGCTCGGATTCGGGTAGGGAAGAGCTCTCCGTAACGGCGGCTGAAGCCGAAGTCAGTTATTATCAAGGGGACGGAATTTTGCTCGAGGACGCCCTTCGCGAGCAGGTTCTGCTTTCTGTGCCGATCAGGGTGCTGTGCCGGGAAGATTGCAAGGGACTTTGCCCACACTGTGGCACCAACCTGAATTCAGGTAATTGCTCGTGCGCGGCACCGATGGAAGACCCGCGATGGTCCGCTTTGCGGGAGATTCGAAACAAGCTGTAGCAAAGGTTTAAAGATTCGCAGCCAGTAGGATCTTTGGTCCTCGTCTGCTTAATTGATTGAGAGGAATAGAAAATGCCTAATCCAAAACGGCGGCACTCGAAGAAGCGTACCAGCACCCGCCGCGCGCACGACGCGTTGACCACCCGTTCCCTTTCCGAATGCCCCAACTGCCACGAGCGCAAAATGCCACACCGCGCCTGCGCCAAATGCGGCCATTACAAAGGCCGCGAGATCGTAAGCGTGCAAGAAGCCAGCTAGCCAATCCTTCCATGGCCAGCGTCATAGTTCTCGACGCGATGGGTTCCGATCGCGCACCCAAACCTGAAATCGAAGGCGCCATCCAGGCGGCGCGAAACTTCGATGTGCGTGTCATTCTCGTTGGGCCGTTGCCCGTGGTGCAAGCTGAATTGGAGCGGCATCCGGCGGCTGCCTCTTTGCCGATTGAGGTTTCACACGCCAGCGAAGTCATCACCATGGACGACAAAGCCGTCCAGGCAGTGCGCGCCAAGCGCGACTCTTCCATGCGCGTGGGTCTGCGGCTCGTCCGCGACGGACGTGCGGCTGGCTTCGTGACCGCAGGCAATACCGGGGCCGCCATGGCCACCGCGAAAATGGTGCTGGGGGCCATACCGGGTGTGGATCGTCCAGCGCTGGCTGCCGTGTTTCCGACGGCGCTTGGAACCGCTGCTTCGCTGCTGGATGTCGGCGCCAATGTCGACTGCAAAGCCAGAAATCTCGAGCAGTTTGCGGTGATGGGCGAAATTTATTTCCGCAGCATGTTTGGAACGAAACGGCCGCGAGTTGGGCTGCTCTCGATCGGCGAAGAAGAAACCAAGGGCAACGAATTGACTCGCGAGTCTTTCAAGCTGCTGAAGCAATTGCCGATTAATTTTGTGGGCAACGTCGAAGGGCGCGATTTATATAACGGCGAGGTTGACGTGATTGTTGCCGACGGTTTCGTTGGAAACGTGGCCCTAAAGATTTCAGAAGGCGTCGCGCACTTGGTGCGCAACACGCTCAAGGAGAGTCTTAAAGCCACAATCACGCGCCAGGTAGGAGCATTGCTCTCGCGAAGCGCGTTTGCCGACTTCAAGAAGCGGCTGGATCACACGGAATACGGTGGGGCGCCCCTCCTGGGCATCAAAGGTGTGTGCTTCATCACTCACGGATCGTCCAATGCCAACGCGATCAAGAACGCGATTCGCGTGGCGGCGGAATTCGCACAACATCCGATCGACGGCCAGATCGAGAAAGCTTTAGCCGACGTCAAGATGCGCTCCAGGGCAGCGCCGCAACCGGAGCTTGCAAGAACATAATTCCTGAAAATTCTATGAGCCAGAAGATTGCGTTCCTTTTCCCAGGACAGGGATCCCAAGTTGTCGGCATGGGCAAGGAACTCGCCGACAGATTCCCGAATGCAGCGCAGACATTTGCTGAAGCCGACGATGCGCTGGGGTACAGATTGTCTCAGCTCTGTTTCGAGGGTCCGGAGGAACAGCTTCGGCTGACGGAAATCACGCAGCCAGCGATTCTGGCGGCATCTATCGCCACTTACCGCGTTCTGGAGGAGCAGGGAATCAAACCGCAGTTCGCTGCGGGGCACAGCCTGGGAGAATATTCGGCACATGTTGCGGCCCGAACACTCTCGTTTGCTGACGCGATCCGCACCGTTCGCGACCGCGGCCGCTACATGCAGGAAGCCGTGCCGGTCGGTGTTGGCGCGATGGCTGCCATTCTCGGAATGGACGCGGAAAAAGTCGCCGCCGTTTGCATCGAAGCCGCTCAGGGGCAGGTGTGCGAGGCGGCCAACATCAATTCTCCGGAGCAGATCGTCATCTCCGGGCACGCCGAGGCGGCGCAGCGGGCGGCAAACTTGGCGACTGAGCGTGGCGCCAAAAAAGCCGTGATGTTACAGGTCAGCGCCCCATTCCATTGCTCGCTGATGAAACCGGCGCAAGACCGGCTGGCCGAGAACTTGCACGCGCTTAAGTTTGCGAATCCCGCCGTTCCCGTTGTCTGCAACGTGGACGCAAAGCCTATTACCGACGCAAATTCCAGCCGCGACGCATTGATTCGCCAGGTCACCGGTTCTGTGCGTTGGGCGGACTCGATTAAGTATTTGATCGGGGAGGGAATCACTACGTTTGTTGAAGTCGGACCCGGCAAAGTCCTGTTTGGTCTGATGCGCCAGATTGATCGTTCGCAAAAATGCCTGAACGTTGGCGACTCAGCATCGCTGCAAAAGGTCTTGGAGTATTTTCAGGCTGATGCCTGAGCCGATTATTCCGTTAGCCAGCCGAACCAGTTTCCGCACTGGACTTCGTTGGGAGAAAAAGAAAAAACCTTCCCGGCTTTTTCCACCCATACATAAGCGCGTTCGGAGCGCTCGTTGACTGTCACCTCTACGATCACTCCGCTGCCGGGGCTAACCGAGCAATCCACCGAGTAGCTTTTCACCAAGCCCCACTCTCCGCCGGGCCCCCAATCGCGGTAAAAATCGCCGAAAGAATATTGCTTGTGTTCCGTCGGGTGCTGCTTCCAGTTGGGATCGTTGAACCAAATCCCGTATGCAGCCTCAAAGTCTTGTTTCTGGATGGCCGCAAAGAAATTAGCTACAGCATGCCGCTCAGAGAAGTCGCGGAAGTGATAAACCGTCCAAGCCAAGACCAAGGCAATTAGAATTCCGGCAATAATCCAGTTTCGTCTGCGGCGGTCGCGCGTAGGGTCGTACTGCGGTGCATCGAGAAGGGCCACGATGGCCTAAGCATAAAGGAAAACGCCGCGGTTGCGATAGTTCCTCGCGGGGAGACTCGCTAATGTTTAGAGCGTTCTCTTAAAAAGTGGTGTGGCAATGCTAAGAGTGACGAGAGCAAAAATCCCTAGGTAGGCCATGTCGGGAAGGACGGCCACGATACTTGCATCTTTCAAAAGAAGCGATTTAAAGCCATGGACAGCGTACGTGAACGGATCGCCTTTGGCGATCATTCTCAGCCACCACGGGAAAGACTGGACGGGATAAACCGACCCGCTGGGGAAAAAGAGCAGCGTATTCAATATCCCGAAGATTGCGCGCGGCACGAGAGGATCGTCGACCCGCACCATTAGCAGAAACATCATCGTATTGAACGCAATCGACGTAAGCACGACCATAGCGAACAACCCGAGAGCAGTCACCGGATTGAACACGCTGCTGACGCCGGAAATCAAACATCCAATCACGGTGATGATCACGCCGGTCAAGATAGCTTTAATCGCGCCCGCGGCGTTCAGGCCAAAGACGAGTTCCGTTTTCGTAATGGGAGTTACAAGATATCCTTCCACGACCCCACGCGCTTTGTCATCGATGTAAAGCATTCCCCCGCCGATCATCACCGACACAAACATCGCCAACGAGATCGATCCGGGTAAAAGATATTTCATGTACTCGATGTAGGGATACAGCTCCACAATTTCTAGTACGGTCTGCTGCAAGATGCGCGGCTCAACCACAGGATTATTCAGCGAATTGGTGATCTGGGTCAGCGAATCTTCCAGCGTCGAACTCATGAAGTTGTCGCTGTTGTCGACAACCAGCGCGATCCGCGGCTGGTCTTGTTCGTACACCCGGCGAGAATACTGGCTAGGAACGATGACGGCGCCCTGTATCTTTCCGTTGCGGACATCGTCAATGGCCTGCTTCTCGTTGTCGTAGTAGACAGGCTCGAACGTGTGCATGTTCGACCGCACAGAGTCGAATGCCTCGCGAATCTTGAGCGCCTGCGTTCCCCCGTCCTCATCTACCAGTCCCAGTCGGGCGTCACGGATCTTGCCGCCGAAGGCGTTGCCCAGCACAATCAGTTGGACAAGCGGGAAGATCATCGACGCCATCATGAGCGCAGGCGAACGGAAGAACTTGCGCATTTCTCTCTCGATGATTGCGAGAATGTGATTCATGGCTGCAATCCTGGGCGGGGCGGCATCACGAAGCCATGAGCTTTCACTAATTCGTCCCGCAACTGCCTGCCGGTGTAAAACACGAACACATCGTCAAGCGTAGTGTTCTGCACCGAAAGAGACTTCACTCCAGCTTTCGCCTGCACCGCAGCTTCTACAAGCTCGGTGGTCGTTCGGGACCCATCGCTGGTGAGTATGCGGTACATGCCCGCGCCTTCATGTTGGACAGACGTGACGTAGCTGAGCGAGCGCAACCGCGATTCCCAACCTGCGGGAGCGTTTTCAAACTGGCTCTCAATGACGTTCGACCCTGGCACGCTCGCTTTCAGCGCCGGCGGCGTGTCGAGCGCGACCAGCTTCCCGTGGTCGACGATGGCGATCCGGTCACAAAGCCGGTCAGCTTCGTCCATGTAGTGAGTGGTGATCAAGATCGTCAGATTGCGGTTGCTCTTGATTGCCGTGAGCATTTCCCACACCGCAACGCGAGATACTGGGTCCAGACCGGTGGTGGGCTCGTCGAGAAAGAAAATTCGCGGGCTATGCACCAAACCCCGCGCGATTTCGAGCCGCCGTCGCATTCCACCGGATAGGGTTTTCGTCTGTGCATTCCGCCATTTCGTCAGGTCGACCAAGTCAAGCAGCTCCGCAATTGCTGTCTTTCGCCTGGCCGCGGGTACGTCATACAACTTGGCGTAGATGCTCATGTTCTCTTCAACAGTGAGATCGAGATCGCTGGTGAGAGCCTGCGGAATGACGCCGATTGCGCGGCGGGCGGCGTCGGGATCTTTCTGGACGTTGTGTCCGGCAATGTGCGCAGTGCCCGAAGTAATTGGAATGAGCGTAGTCATCATCCGGATGAGAGTTGATTTTCCTGCGCCGTTCGGACCAAGCAGCCCGAAAACTTCGCCTTCCTTCACCTGGAACGTAACGTCGTCAACCGCCGTGAAATCGCCGTATTTTTTCACGATGTTTTTTACGTCAATCGCATTCGGATTGGGAGCAGAGTCGTTCAACGGATCGCGAGACGATGTCAAGGCTGGCCTGCCGCGCTCTGGCTCTTGTTCGGGCCCTTGGCTTGGTATTGCGAAACCAAGACTTCCGCCGTCATCCCCGGAACATATGCGTCGTTGGGATTGTCGAGGCGGACCTTGAGCACGATGGTGCGAATGTCTCGCTTCCGGCGGCTGACGTCACGCTGCGTGGCGAAATCGGCTTCCGGAGCCTTGTAGAAAACTTTGCCAGAAGTCGTTGTGCCGCCCGGCAAGCGAATTCGCAGCACGTCGCCGATGCCAATGTGATCTGCATCGCTTTCAGGGATCGCCGCCCTCACCCAGGTATCCGTAAAATCGACGATGGTCACGATCGGCTGACCGGGTGACAAAACTTCACCTTGCCGCGCGGCGCGGACAGAAACAGTGCCGGTGACTGGGGCAACGATGTCGGTATAACCGAGTCGCACCTGAGATTGTTTTCGCAGGGCTTCGGCGTTGACGAGCTGGCCCTGATTCGACTGCATCGTGCCAAGTGCGGCTTTTGCTTGATTCCGGTTTGCAACCGCTGTGTTCAAATCCGCTTCCGACGCTGCAATTTGATCTTTCAGCGACTTCACCGTCGCTTGTTGCGCCGTGAGATTGCTTTCGGCCTGAACCCGGTCCTGGTCGGAAGCCACGCCCTGCTGGGCAAGTGCTATAGTGCGGCGGCTATCGCTCTCCGTCCTTTGCAGGTTTGCTTCAGCCTGTTGCAGTTGTGCTCTCGCGGACGATAAACGCGCTTGAGCGTTCGCGATTGCGCTGGTTGTGGTTCCTTCGGTTGCCTGCAAAGTGGCTTGGCTCTCCGCGACTTTATACTTCATGCTGTTAATCGTCGCGGCCGCCGCGGAGTCCTCCGCCTGCAACTCCGATGCATCCAGCACCGCAATTGGATCGCCCTGCTTCACTTGCGTGCCTTCGTCGACAAAAAGCTTGACGATGCGGCCTTGCACTTGCGGACTCACGATTACCTGATTCGCGTCCACTGTGCCAATCAGTACGAGGTCTCGGGACAACGGACTCGAAACCAAGAAGTAAACCAGCGAAATGACCGCAATAATTCCGATCAGAATTAAAAACTTATTTCTGGCGTTCATTCACCCTCGTATGGAAGCTGTTTGCTAATTATCTCTCATGGAGGCCACTCGCTCTTTCCAGCGCGGTGTTGGGTTGCCAACAACAGGATCGAGCGCAGACTGCGGTCGGAATGGCCGCCGAGTTGGAGTCGAGCAAAATTCACGCGCCTTTAACACCGCCGCAATGCCTCTGCAACCTGCATCCTGCAAACTGTGCCATCGCCTAGTCAGGATCGGTGCCGTTGACTCTCAGTACGCAAACTCAATTTTATTCGGACCACAGATCGCCCGAAGGTGCCGCCAGTAAGCCCTTGATCTATGTGGTCGAGGATGACTCCGATATCGCCCGGCTCATCTGTTTTCACCTCGACAATAACGGCTACTCGACGCGCTGGTTCTCCGGTTCCACCGACGTTATCGATCAGGCCACAGCCGAGCAACCGGCATTGTTTCTGCTTGACGTCATGATCCCCGGCAGCGATGGCTTGGAGCTTTGCCGGCACATCCGCAGAAACCTTCCACTATCGGGAACGCACATTATTTTTCTGACGGCCAAGGCCGGTGAGAGTGACCGGGTGCGCGGATTGGAGCTTGGCGGCGACGATTACGTGACGAAGCCTTTCAGTCCCCGAGAACTGATCGCGCGAGTCCGTGCAGTTTTGCGGCGAACGATCGAGTCGTCGCAGGACGCGCCGCTGAGAGTTGGCACTCTCGAGATAGATGCCGCTTCGATGATTCTGAAAGTCGATGGCGAGATTGTATCGACTACAACAAGAGAATTCCGTCTGCTTGATTATCTCGCGCGACACAGCTCTCGGGTTTTCACCCGCGATCAATTGTTGGATGCGGTATGGTCAGAAGGTTCGTTCGTAACTCCCCGATCGGTGGACGTTTACGTCAGGCGTCTGCGGGAAAAGATCGAGCCAGACGCAGAGAACCCGTTTTACCTCAAGACTGTCCGCGGCATCGGCTATCGCTTCGACGCTCCCAAGTAGCCGCACCCAGCGCGGCTCGAATGCTACATTGTTATTTAATGTCAGCTCCCAATTCTCTGTTTGTGCGCGCCTGCCGCTGCCTGCCCGTCGAACGTACCCCGGTCTGGTTCATGCGCCAGGCGGGCCGTTACATGCCTGAATATCGTGCGGTGCGTAAGCAATATTCCCTGGTCGAGATTTGCAAGCATCCGAAAGTGGCAGCGGATGTAACCATTACAGCCGCTGAAATCCTGGGTGTAGACGCCGCTATCATTTTTGCCGACCTGCTGCTGCCTCTAGAGGTCATGGGGCTTCCATTTCATTTTTCGCCCGGCGAAGGGCCTGTGATTGAAAAGCCCCTGCGGACGGCAGAAGATATTGACGGATTGCGGACCGACCGAGCTGACGATCTAGGCTACGTCGCCGAAGCAGTGGCAAGCGTCGCGAAACACTTCGCAGACCGCCTGCCGGTAATCGGATTTTGTGGCGCTCCGTTCACTCTTGCCAGCTACATGATCGAAGGCGGAGGTTCGCGCAATTACATTCATGCCAAGAAATTGATGTACACCCAGCCTTCTGCATGGGACCAGCTTCTCTCCAAACTTGTGGCGGTGACTTCCGAATACTCAATTCAACAAGTCCGCGCCGGCGCGGACGTGATCCAGGTGTTTGACAGTTGGGTTGGTTGCCTGAGCGTCGACGACTACCGGAGATACGTTTTGCCGCACACGACACGCCTGATTAAGTCGCTTCAAGCGACCGGCGTGCCCGTAATTTATTTCGGCACCGACAGCGCGACATTGCTGCCGTCGATGAAAGAAACAGGAGCTGACGTTGTCGGCCTGGACTGGCGAATCCCATTGGACGAGGGTTGGAGCCGGCTCGGAGCGGGCGTGGGCGTGCAGGGTAATCTGGATCCCGTTTTATTGTTCGCGGGCTGGAAAGATATTCAGCCCAGGGCTGAAGACATTCTGCGCCGCGCTAACAGACGGCCCGGACACATCTTTAATCTTGGTCACGGCATCCTGCCGGAAACTCCGGTAGAGAACGTAAAGAGGCTGACCGAATTCGTGAAGCAGGAATCCGCGGCGTTATCGAAGTCCTGACGCGATGCCTGAAATCAATTTCTTCTAGGTGCCATGAAGCGTATTGCCATCATCGGTGGAGGCATTTCAGGCCTTTCAGCCGCTTACACGATCGAGAAGCAGCGTCTCGCGGGGGTTCCCGTCACTTATTCGCTTTTTGAGTCAGGTTCGGGTTGCGGTGGGGTTCTGCGGACCGAAACTCTGGATGATTGCTTGCTCGAGGCCGGTCCCGATTCCTTCCTCAGCGAAAAAAAGGCCGCCGCCGATCTTTGCCGAGAGCTGGGAATCGGCGATCAACTGATCGGCTCGAACGACAAAGACCGCAAAACTTACATTCTGGTCAAGGGCAAGCTCGTCCCGCTGCCCGACGGCCTTATGTTTATGGTGCCGACCAATTTTGCTGCGGCCGCGGTCTCTCCTCTATTTTCGTTTGGCACAAAAATCAAAATTGCTGCCGAGTGGTTTCAGTCTCGCCGCAGGACAACGGGAGACGAATCTGTTGCCAGCTTCATCGAGCGGCACTACGGTCCGGAGATGGTCGAGCGATTGGCTGATCCACTTCTATCCGGAGTTTACGGTGGAGAAGCAAAAAGTCTAAGCGTGCAATCGATCTTGCCGCGTTTCGTGGAAATGGAAGCGAGATTCGGAAGCTTGGGTAGAGCCATGGTATTCACACGACTGCATGGGCCTCGGAGAAATAACGCAGTCTCAATCTTCACAACTATGAGGGATGGCATGCAGACTTTGCCCGATGCCCTCGCGTCAAGTCTCGATTCCGAATCTCTTCACCTCAATTGCCCCGTGCGTGCGATCGATCCGACCGACCGTGGTTGGATTGTTCACTCCGACTCGCAGCCATTTGAATCCGACTCCATTATCTTGGCCCTGCCCGGATGGGCTTCGGCAGCATTAGTCGGCCCTAACAGCCCACGTCTTGCGGAAGAGTTGGCCAGCATACCTTACACGTCCTCGATCACCGTCGGGTTGACATACGACGCAGAAGTAAGAGCGTCCCTTCCTCCTGGTTTCGGTTTTCTCGTTCCCAGAAATCAGGGATTACGCTTGATGGCGGCAACTTTCGTTCACAACAAATTTCCCCACCGCGCGCCGGAAGATCGCGCTCTTCTGCGTTGTTTTCTGGGCGGAACCAGCGGAGAATCTCTTCTCGATTTGACCGACGATGCCATTGTTGAAGTCGTCCGATCAGAATTGAAGAGTATTCTTGGTGTATCCGCCGCGCCGGGGGGAGTGCGCGTAAACCGATGGAGAAAAGCCATGGCACAATACTCAGTCGGGCATCGCGAACGCCTCGAAAAAATCCAATCCCTTTTGAAAGCCTGCCCTGGGTTATACCTCGCAGGCAATGCCTATCAAGGCATCGGGATTTCTGACTGCATTCGGTCCGGGCGCAATGCCGCCGATCAGGCCCTCGCGGACGCAGGCGTCACCGCGGCCACTTCGCACTGACGTCCTTCGACGCACATGAATCATGCGCCGCGAGCGCCGCATGATTTGACAGCAGCGCGTGGTAGCGTGGATGAAGGTCCGCGCTTCGAGTGTTGAAAGAATTCGCCATCTCGGTTGTCAGCGACCTGCGGCAGCAGGGGCATCAAGCGTATTTGGTCGGCGGATGTGTGCGCGACCTGCTGCTTGGGCACGAGCCAGCAGACTACGACATTTCCACCAGCGCCACCCCGGCAGAAGTCATGCAGATTTTTCCGCAAACCTACGATGTAGGGTCGCGGTTCGGCGTTGTGCTGGTTCCCTCCAAGGAAAATAGCAGCGACGTTGTAGAAGTGGCCACCTTCCGGTCCGACCTCGGTTATACCGACGGTCGCCGTCCCGACGAAGTCCGTTTCACCACTGACCCACGCGAAGATGTGCAGCGTCGCGACTTCACGATTAACGGGATGATGCTCGATCCAGTCGCGAACCAGGTACTCGATTACGTCGGCGGACAAACCGATCTGCAGCACGGCGTCGTTCGAGCCATCGGCAATCCGGGACAGCGCTTTGCGGAAGACAAGTTGCGAATGATGCGCGCCGTCCGACTTGCGGCGCGGTTCAAGTTCGCTCTTGAACCTTCAACGATGGCGGCGATCCGTCACCAGGCTTCGCAGATCAACCAGGTTTCTCCGGAACGTCTGCGAGACGAATTGACCAAAATGCTCACCGAAGGGCAGGCGAAGCGAGCATTCCTGCTGCTTGATGAGACTGATCTGCTCAAGCAAGTGCTGCCGGAAATTGCGGCCATGAAGGGCGTGGCGCAGCCGCCGGAATTTCATCCGGAAGGCGACGTTTTCGTACATACGCTGCTTCTCCTCGACAAATTGCCGCAGCCGACGCCTTCTACCCTCGCCTGGGGTGCGCTGTTACATGATGTCGGCAAGCCAGCGACGTTTCGCGTTGCGCCGGACCGAATCCGCTTCGATGGGCACGTGGAAGTCGGCGAGAAAATGGCGGAGGAAATCTGCCGGAGATTTCGCTTCTCAGGAGACGATGCGAAGCAGGTAGTCGCATTGATCAAGAACCACATGCGCTTCGCCGACGCCAAGCGGATGAAAGACTCTACCTTCAAACGCTTTATCCGGCTGCCGGATTTTGATCAGCATCTGGACTTACATCGCCTAGACTGCCTGGCCAGCTTTGGTGGGCTTGGCTCTTATGACTTCGTCCGCGAACGGATGAGATCGTTGCCAGCCGAAGCGATTCGCCCTGCACCGCTGGTCAACGGTGATGATCTGATTGCGCTAGGCCTTTCTCCAAGCCCTCGGTTCAAGGAGATATTGTCTTCAATTGAAGACGAGCAACTCGACGGGCGACTGCACGACCGTGAGGAAGCTCTACGCTGGGCAAGCCAAAAATTTAATCTTTGATAAGGAGTAAGAACCGGGTGCAGATACAGTGGCGCCGTGAACTCGCTTTCCGAAATCGCAATCAGACAGCCTTTACGAGTTCTCGCTTCGCTGGAGTAAACTGCAAAGCCGAATCGGTTCCAATGCGCCACACATGATCGGTCAAACCATCACGCATTACCGCATCCTTGAAAAGATCGGCGCAGGCGGGATGGGCGTCGTCTACAAGGCGGAAGACACCAACCTGCGGCGCTTCGTGGCGCTCAAGTTTCTGCCAGATGATGTCGCCCGCAACGCTTCGGCGTTGGTGCGGTTTCAGCGAGAGGCGATTTCGTCGTCGGCGCTGAATCATCCGAACATTTGCACAATCTACGAAATCGGTGAACAAGACGGCCGCTCGTTCATTGCGATGGAGTTCCTCGAAGGCCTCACTCTGAGCCACCGCATCGCAGGCCGCCCCGTCGATACCGATCTCGCCCTGGGCCTCGCAATCGAGATAGCCGACGCCCTGGATGCCGCCCACGGCGAAGGCATCATTCACCGCGACATCAAACCGTCGAACATCTTCGTTACAAAGCGAGGTCATGCCAAAGTCATGGATTTTGGCCTGGCGAAAATCATCGCCGATCGCGACCTGGGCGGTTCCGGAGCCACGCAAAGTGACGACCCAAGCGGCTTGACCGCTCCTGGCGGCGCGGTCGGCACCGTGTCGTATATGTCGCCGGAACAAGCGCTGGGGCGGCCGCTCGACCCGCGCACCGATCTTTTTAGCTTCGGAGTGGTGCTCTATGAGATGACCACGGGAAGGTCGGCTTTTTCCGGGGCCACGTCGGCGGCAATCTTTGATGGGATTTTGCACGGAGCCCCGGTGGCGCCGGTCTACCTTAACCCGCAAGCCCCGGTTGAACTCGAACGCATCATCAATAAAGCTTTGGAGAAAGACCGAGATCTGCGCTATCAGTCTGCAGCGGAAATGCGAAGCGACCTGCAGCGACTACGGCGCGACACGAGCTCGCACACGTCGTGGTCAACGGGGAACAAGACTTCGCAGGGGACACGCACACCTGCAAGATCCGAACCTTCGACGGCGCAAAAAAAATTCGATGGTCGAAAGCTCGCTGCCTTAGCATTCGGCGGCATCGTGCTCGCCTTAATCCTGGCAGCTGGGGTCTATTACCGGCTGCATCGCCCGCAGAAGCTCGAGGCAAAGGATGCAATCGTGTTGGCAAACTTCGAGAATTCCACCGGAGACCCGGTTTTCGATGGAGCCCTGAGTCAAGCTCTCAGCATGGCGTTGCTGCAATCGCCATTCCTAAACATTGTTTCTGAAGATCAAGTTGGAGATGCGCTGAATCATATGACGCGCGCCGCCGATACGCCGCTCGTTCCCGCCCTGGCTCGTGAAGTATGCCAGCGCATCGGTGCCACCGCTTATATCTCTAGCGCGATCGCCAGTCTCGGCAACGACTACGTAATCGGGTTGAAAGCAATCGAATGCAATAACGGTCGCGTGCTCGCGCAGCAGCAGGTCACAGCCCCATCGAAAGAGAAAGTCCTGCCTGCCTTAAGCGACGCGGCCAGCAATCTGCGCCACAGCCTCGGCGAGTCGCTCGTCACTGTTCAGAAATTCGACGTTCCACTGGAACAAGCGACCACGCCGTCAATCGAAGCTCTCAAAGAATACACGCTGCAATATAAGGCGATGCGTGAACGGGGAGCGCCAGCCGCTCTTCCGCACGGTCTGCGCGCAATAGAGCTGGATCCTAACTTCGCGCTCGCTTATTGGGCCATTGCCAGTAATTACATCGACATCGCGAAACCAGCGCTAGCGCGTGAGTATTACAAGAAAGCGTTCGACTTGCGTGAGCGGACCAGCGAGCGCGAGAAATTGCTAATTGCAGGCTATTACTATCTCAACGTGACCGGAGAGTTGGATCGGGCCGCGCAGACCTATCAGGAGTGGGTCGACAATTTTCCGCACGATTATGTTGCCTACGGAAGTTTGGCCATGTCGCAGTCGGAACAGGGGCAACACGACAAGGCCCTGGAATCGAATCGAGAATTCCTGCGTCTCGCTCCAGACAATGTAGTGGGCTACATCAACCTCGGCGCAACACTGATGGCTTTGCAGCGAATTCCGGAAGCCGAAAAAATTCTGAACGCAGCCGAGCAGCGAAAGCTGGACGATCCGAACCTCCGGATGAATGTTTACGCGGTGAAAATGTTGACCGGCGACTCAGACGCAGCCGCGAAGGAATTGTCTGAACTCAATGCGCGGCCGGAATACCGAAGCCTTGGGCTGTCGCTTGAAGCTGACGCGGCCGCCTTTCACGGCGAAATGCGCAAAGCCGCCGACCTTACGGCACAGGCCATTACTGCCGCTAAGAGCGCCAACAATAACGAGAATGCCTCTCTCTGGCAGGCGAATGCGGCGCTAGTCCAGGCAGGAATGGGCAACTCCGCAAAGGCACCCGAGCTTGCGGAAGATGCAGTTAAGCTTTCGCCCGACAGTCCGGGAGTCGAGATTGAAGCGGCTCTTGCCTTTGCCCTGAGCGGGGACGCGCGGCGAGCGGAGGGTGCCACACGGACGCTGGAGAGTAAGTATCCGCTGGATACGCAGATTCAATCACTGTGGCTGCCTACCATCAGGGCGCAGTTGGCTCTCGATCACAACGACGCGGCTGCTGCCGTTGAAGATTTGAAAGTTGCCGAACCGCTCGAACTGGCGTTGATCACGTTTACGCAGAATTCTTCATGTCTCTACGCGCCGTACATTCGAGGACAAGCATATCTGTTGCTGAAGCAACCGGAGGCCGCGGAGGTGGAATTCCGAAAAATTCTTGGCCACAGTGGCATGGTCTGGAACTGCTGGACGGGCGCTATGGCTAAGGTGGGACTTGCCCGGAGCCTGGCTCAGGCCGCGGAGCACAGTCCAGAAGGTCTGCCGAAAGCGCGGACCGCATATTCAGACTTTCTGGCTTTGTGGAACGGCGCAGACCCGGATGCAGTTGTGCTGAAGCAGGCAAAAGCGGAATATGCGAAAATTCAGTAAGGCTCGTGCGTTTCACGCTGCACTCGACTGGCTCCTGCAATTCTCAGAGCCTTACCATTTGACGGGTCAAGAAACCTCTTGATATATTTAAAAGGTTCCGCGAGTTGATTTGTTGCTTGCCTGTAGGTGGCCGAAGTTGTCTGCATGTTGTTTGGACGGGCAGACCGCCCCAAGAGAGCAGTAAGCGCTAGACACCACGTCTTAGCAGTTTGAGACGCCCTCGCTGAAATGCCCTGCGAACACCTTCCTCCCGTTGGAAGGCTATGCAGAGCGAAGCTGACGAAACGGAGCGACTCCCGGAATCTCGGGCTTGGCGTCACCGTCGGCAGCGTTAGTCGAACGGGAAATGCAAAAATCTCCTCGTGCTTTGCACGCGGAAGCATGGCTGGGCGAACCGCCTGCCAGTCCCTTAATCCGGATGACGTAGCGCTTGGGTAAATCCTGCGCTTCGCCTCTCGAATGCGGGCGAGATTGTGCAATTGAGCGAAAAACATGCCTACTTTTAATCAGCTCGTGCGTGATGGCCGCAAGCGGCCCCGCTACAAGACGGCGAGTCCGGCGTTGCAAGGGTGCCCGCAAAAGCGCGGCGTTTGCACGCGTGTGTACACGCAAACCCCCAAGAAGCCGAATTCGGCGCTGCGCAAGGTAGCCCGCGTGCGCTTGACCAATGGGATCGAAGTAACGACTTATATCCCCGGCGTTGGCCACAATCTTCAAGAGCACTCGATCGTCCTGATTCGCGGCGGCCGCGTAAAAGACCTGCCGGGAGTGCGCTACCACGTGGTGCGGGGAACGCTCGATTCAGTCGGAGTGGCTGGCCGCAAACAGAGCCGGTCGAAATATGGCGCGAAGCGCCCGAAAGCGTAAGCGAGAGACGAATCCATGCCAAGAAAAGGTCATATCGCCAAGCGGACCGTAGACAACGATCCGGTTTACAACTCGAATCTGGTAACGAAGTTCGTCAATTCGATGATGTATCAGGGCAAGAAGAGCACCGCCGAAGGGATCTTCTACGAAGCCTTGACCAAGCTACAGGCCAAAGGTGGCGACGAACCGCTGAAGCTGTTCACGAAGGCGGTAGAAAACGTGAAGCCGCTTCTCGAAGTGAAGAGCCGACGCGTCGGTGGCGCGAACTATCAGGTACCGATCGAAGTCAATGCCGACCGCCGCACTTCGCTCGCGATCCGCTGGCTGCTTACTTATGCCCGTGCCCGCGGGGAAAAAGGGATGGTCGACAAGCTGACTAACGAATTACTGGATGCAGCCAACGGCAAGGGCGCAGCCATGAAGAAGAAAGAAGACGTTCACCGTATGGCAGACGCGAACAAGGCGTTTGCGCATTATCGCTGGTAAAGATTTTCGCGGCCTAGAAGCAAAGCGTTTTAACGAGCCCCAGAAGGAAGATAAGAGTCGTGGCCAGAACAGTTCCATTAGAGCGGTGCCGAAATATCGGGATCATGGCGCACATCGATGCCGGCAAGACCACTACGACGGAGCGCATCCTGTTCTATACAGGACGGACGCACCGCATCGGAGAGGTGCACGAAGGCACTGCCACCATGGACTGGATGGAGCAGGAGCAGGAGCGCGGCATTACGATTACCTCCGCCGCCACGACCTGCACCTGGCGCGACATTCGTATCAACATTATCGATACTCCTGGGCACGTTGATTTCACTGCGGAAGTCGAACGCTCTTTGCGCGTTCTTGACGGCGCGGTGGCGGTGTTCGACGCAGTGCACGGAGTGCAGCCGCAATCGGAAAAAGTCTGGCGTCAGGCCGACAAGTACGGCGTTCCCCGCATTTGCTTCATCAACAAGATCGATAAGGCTGGCGCGGATTTCGAGCACGCCGTCGATACGCTCCGCAAGCGCCTGAATGCGAAACCCGTTGCCATCCAGATTCCGATTGGGCAGGAAGACAAATTCAAGGGCGTTGTCGATCTCGTCAACATGAAATCAATCACATGGAAAGACGAGACCATCGGCGCGGAGTACATCACCGGGGAAATTCCCGCGGACCTGCAAAAGAAGGCTGAAGCGTTTCATGCCCAACTGGTTGAAGCTGTCGCTGAAACCGATGACGCGATCCTGCACAAATTTCTTGAAGGCGAAACCATTTCCGCCGAAGAATTGCGTTCTGCGTTGCGCAAGGCCACGATCTCGCTGAAGGTATTTCCAGTGGTCGTGGGAACTTCGTTCAAGAACAAAGGCATCCAGCCGCTTCTCGATGCGGTGGTCGACTATCTGCCTTCGCCGCTCGACACGCCCGAGATCACGGGCCTGAATCCCGACAAAAAAGACGAGATTTTGACCCGGAAAGCTGACGACAAAGAGCCTTTCGCGGCGCTCGCGTTCAAGATCATGGCCGACCCGTTTGTGGGCCAGCTCACATTTATCCGTGTGTACTCCGGGCAGTTGAAGTCGGGCGATTCGGTCCTGAATCCGCGTACCACAAAGACTGAGCGCATCGGTCGCTTGCTCAAGATGCATGCGAACAAGCGCGAAGACATTAGCGAAATCATGGCTGGCGATATTTGCGCGGCCGTGGGCCTGAAGAATGTGGGCACGGGCGACACGATTTGCGATGACGACAAGCCGATTGCGCTTGAATCGATCGAGTTTGCAATCCCCGTCATCGACGTTGCGGTTGAACCGAAGACGAAAGCCGACCAGGAAAAGATGGGCATGGCGCTCAGCCGTCTGGCTCAGGAAGACCCCACGTTCAAGGTGCATACCGATCCTGATAGCGGTCAAACCATCATCAGCGGCATGGGCGAGTTGCATCTGGAAATCATCGTTGACCGCATGATGCGCGAGTACAAGGTCGAAGCCAACGTCGGCAAACCGCAAGTTGCATATCGCGAGACGATCCGCAAGAAATCGGAAGCGGAAGGCAAGTACATTCGGCAGACGGGCGGCAAAGGTCAATACGGTCACGCGAAGATTCGCTTGGAGCCGAATGAAGCCGGCAAGGGATACGAGTTCGTCAACGACGTGGTCGGCGGGTCGGTGCCGAAAGAATTCATCAAGCCGATCGATCAGGGCATTCGCGAAGCCATGGAAGGCGGCATTCTGGCGGGCTATGAGATGGTCGATGTGAGGGCCACGCTCTACGACGGCAGCTATCACGACGTTGACTCGAACGAAATGGCGTTTAAAATTGCCGGTTCCATGGCATTCAAGGAAGCGGCCCGCAAGGCTTCCCCAGTACTGCTAGAGCCGGTGATGGCGGTCGAAGTGGTAACTCCGGAAGATTACGCCGGAACCATCATGGGCGATTTGAGTTCACGCCGCGGACGTATCGAAGGCATGGAACATCGCGCCGGTTCGCAAGTCATTAAAGCGATCGTGCCGTTGGCAGAAATGTTTGGCTATGCCACGCATATGCGTTCAAGTACCCAGGGCCGCGCGGAATACTCGATGCACTTCGCGCGCTATGAAGAAGCGCCGCGCTCGGTTTCGGAAGAAATCATTGCGAAGGTGCAAGGCGCGGCGAAATGACTACATAGTCCGCGGTTCGTGGTTGATCGAAGATTCTGGGTTGACGATGGGCGGCGAGCGGATTTCGAAGTGGTTTTCGGGCCAGACGGGATATGGAAAGAGCTTCTGAGTCGAGCGCGTGGGTATCTCGGGACTGGGATTGAGCGCGAGTTGCCGGAAGGGCAGTACAGAGTTCGGGATTTTTGGAAATCCCATGTAAACTTTGAAGTTTTCCGCGAGTTGTTTGTGGCGGAGTGCGACAGGTTCAACCGCCTGATTGTCGCGGAAGGATTGATAGAGAAACAGCAACTCGTCGGTGAGTACTACTTGGGCGAAGGTAGCGACGGAGACGACCTAGTTTCGGCCGAGGGTTGAGGAGAAGAAAGCGATATGGCGAAGGAAAAATTTGAACGGAATAAGCCGCACTGCAATGTGGGGACGATTGGACACATTGATCACGGCAAGACGACGTTGACGGCGGCGATCACGAAGGTGTTGTCGAAGCACAATCCGAAGATTCAGTTCCGGTCGTTCGATTCGATCGATAACGCTCCGGAAGAGAAGGCCCGCGGAATCACAATTGCCACAGCGCACGTCGAGTATGAGACGGCGAACCGGCACTATGCGCACGTCGATTGCCCAGGCCACGCCGACTACATCAAGAACATGATCACGGGCGCGGCGCAGATGGATGGCGGAATACTTGTCGTCGCGGCAACCGACGGTCCGATGCCGCAGACCCGCGAGCACGTGCTTCTGGCGCGGCAGGTGGGCGTGCCGTATCTGGTGGTGGCATTGAACAAGTGCGATGCGGTTGACGATCCCGAACTGCTCGAACTGGTCGAACTCGAAGTGCGCGAACTGCTGAAGTCGTATCAGTTCCCGGGCGACGACGTTCCTGTCGTTCGTCTCTCCGCGCTGGGCGCGTTGAATGGCGAAGAAAAGTGGGAAAAACAGATTGATGCGCTGATGGAAGCGGTGGACAAGTATGTACCGCAACCGGCGCGCGAACTGGATAAGCCGTTCCTGATGCCGATTGAAGATATCTTCTCGATCTCGGGCCGTGGCACGGTCGTGACCGGAAGAATCGAGCGCGGCAAGGTGAAAGTCGGCGAGGAAGTGGAAATCGTCGGCTTCCGCGATACCCGCAAGACGGTTGTCACTGGCGTCGAAATGTTCAAGAAGCAACTCGATGAAGGCATGGCGGGCGACAATGCCGGGCTTCTATTGCGTGGCATCGCGAAAGAAGATGTCGAGCGCGGCATGGTGCTGGCAAAGGGCGGATCGATTACTCCGCACACCAAGTTCAAAGCTGAAGTTTATATCCTGACAAAAGAAGAAGGCGGGCGGCATACGCCGTTCTTCAAGGGCTACCGGCCGCAATTCTATCTGCGGACGACGGACGTGACCGGTATCGCCGAGTTGCCGGAAGGCACGGAGATGGTGATGCCGGGAGACAATGTGAGTCTGGTGATCGAGTTGATCACGCCGGTGGCGATGGAAAAAGGCTTGCGGTTCGCCATCCGCGAAGGCGGACACACTGTAGGCGCCGGCACCATCGCGGAGATCGTGAAGTAGTACCGGGCCGTTTCAAACAGAGGGCTAGATATTAAGCGCGGCCCAAAACGCCGCGCAAGCACCTCAAGTTCTTTC
Source organism: Terriglobia bacterium (assembly GCA_963771505.1). Lineage (GTDB taxonomy): Bacteria > Acidobacteriota > Terriglobia > Terriglobales > Acidobacteriaceae > JAJPHW01. Next base: position 394,896 of record CAVYTO010000001.1, on the reverse strand, counting down.
CTTCCGGGTAAGCCGGAAGGGGTGGGAGAGAGAAAAAGTGATAGGAAACGAAAAAATTCGCATTCGCCTGAAGGCTTACGATTACCGCGTGCTCGACCAGTCAACGGCCGAGATTGTGGCCACGGCCAAGCGCACCGACGCACAAGTGGCGGGACCGATTCCGCTGCCCACAATGAAGAACAAGTATTGCGTCTTGCGCTCGCCCCACGTTGATAAAAAGTCGCGGGAACAGTTTGAGATTCGTACGCACAAGCGCTTGCTCGACATCTTGAACCCGACGCCGCAAACGGTGGACGCGCTGATGAAGCTCGACCTGCCCGCCGGTGTCGACGTTGAGATTAAGGCATTCGGCAAGGAACACAAATAGAAAGCGGCAACCCGCTCAGGGCCTTGGCCCTGAAGCTCACCAGCCAATAGCCCGAAAGGGCCACGCTGGGTATAGCGGAGAAGAAAGAAAATGGCACGAGTAACCGGAATCCTCGGAAAAAAAGTCGGCATGACGCAATTGTTTGACGACAAGGGCGACACCCATCCTGCAACCATTTTGCAGGCGGGCCCATGCGTGGTGACGCAGCACAAGACCCAGACCCGCGACGGTTACGAAGCCGCGCAGATCGGGCTGGTCGAGTTCGTGAAGGAATCGCGCCTGACCAAGCCGATGAAGGGCCACTTGGGCAAGCACAATCTGCCGCCAGTCAAGTTTTTCCGCGAAGTTCCGCTCGAAGTCGATCCCGACGAAAAGTCCTCGGAGAATGGCAACGGCGCTTTAAAGGCCGGCGACCGCGTTCTTGTAGATATTTTTGACGGCGAGAAATTTGTGGACATTGTCGGAGTCAGCAAGGGGCGTGGATTTGCCGGTGTCGTCCGGCGCCACCACTTCGCCGGCGGACCAAAGTCGCATGGTTCGATGTTTCAGGTTACAGGTTCGATCGGGTCTTCGGCATTCCCGTCGCGCGTATTCAAAGGCATGCGCATGTCGGGGCACATGGGGCATGAGCGGGTAACAGTCCGTAACCTGCGCCTGTTGGGTCTCGACAAGGAAGACAATTTGTTGGTGGTTGAAGGCAGCGTGCCCGGCCCGAACGGCGGGTATCTCGTGATCACCAAGGCAAAGAAGCCGCCGAGAGAGCGCCGCGGATTTGCGGGTTCGGCTACGGTCGATCCGTTGAAGGCGGCCAAGCGCGCGCAAAAGGGTAAGTAAGGTTTGAGCGGTTTCAAAAGCAGAGGATTTTAAAAAAGCGGTTGCACGTGATTCAAGCTGCATAGACTGCGGCGGAAATTTAAAGACCATGGCAACGATAGACATTCACGATTTGAGCGGGGCAAAGGTCGGAACATTCGACCTGGCCGATGAGGTGTTCGGGGCCGTCAACGAAGACCTCCTCTGGGAAGCGGTCAAACACTACCGCGCTTCACAGCGGGCCGGTACTCATGCCACCAAGAACAAGAAGTTGGTATCTGGTGCGGGCAAAAAACTGTGGAAGCAGAAGGGCACCGGGCGCGCGCGTGTAGGCTCGATCCGTTCGCCGCTGTGGCGCCACGGTGGAACGGTTCACGGCCCCCAGCCCCGTTCCTACGATTACGCCTTCCCCCGAAAAAAGTTGTTGGGGGCGTTGCGCTCGGCGCTGGCGTCGAAGTTTGCCGACGGCAAGCTAATCATTGTGAACACGCTCGAGTTGCAGGAAGCGAAGACGAAGGCTTTCCGCGAAGCCCTGGACAAATTGAAGGTCGACGGAACTGTGCTCATCGTCGAGGCGGTGAAGCATTCCAATCGCAATCTTGAACTGAGCGCGCGAAATATTCATGGACTGGAATTGATTGGCGGCAGCGAAGTGCACCCTTACCATCTGCTGCGTTACGACCGGGCAATCTTTTCGCATCCCGCGATTGAGAAGCTGCAGCTTTCGCTGAGGAATTCCGTCTCGAAGCGCGAGCGGAAATCCGGCGAAGCGGAAGGCGATGACGAAGCCGAAGCGCAAACGAAAGCCCCGAAGGCAAAGAAAGCTGTTCGCCTGCCGCGTCGCCGCACCCGGCACGAAAAAGCAGCGGAGGTGGCATAGATGAAGTCCGCATACGAAATTTTGCGCAAGCCGGTGATCACGGAAAAGGGCCTGGCCATCAAGGAAAGCCAGAATACCCTGGTATTTCAAGTGGCCCCCAAGGCGACTAAGACGGAAATCAAGTCGGCGGTGCAGACGATTTTCAAGGTAAAGGTGCATTCCGTACGCACCGCGAATTTTCCCGGCAAGGAAAGACGCCGCGGCAAGTTCGCCGGTTACCGTCCTGACTGGAAGAAAGCATTTGTCAGGCTCAAGGCCGGGGAAAAAATGCCGGAGTACGCGCTGAACCTTTAATCCGCCGCGCGCGGGAGTGACATTATGGCAATCAAGACTTACAGACCGACAACCCAGACGCTGCGCTACCGCACCACGCAGGTGAACGACGACATCACGTCGACCACGCCGCACAAGGCGTTGCTCGAGCCGCACAAGCGCACGGGCGGACGCCGCAACAGCGGCCAGACCACGATGCGTTTTATCGGCGGCGGCCACAAGCGGCAACTGCGCATTATCGACTTCAAGCGAGACAAGCTGGGCATCCCCGCGACGGTCGCGACGATTGAGTACGATCCCAACCGTTCCTCGCGCATCGCGCTGCTGCATTACGCGGACGGCGAGAAGCGCTACATCCTGCAGCCGGACGGTTTGAAGGTAGGGCAGAAAATTTTGAGCGGTCCCGAAGCCGATATTCTTGTTGGCAATGCCCTGCCACTGCGCAATATTCCGCCGGGTACAACGATTCATAACGTAGAACTCAAGCCGGGCAAGGGTGCGCAGATGGTGCGCTCAGCTGGCGGCGCGGCGCAATTGGTCGCAAAAGAAGGCGATTATGCGCTGGTGAAACTGCCTTCCGGAGAGACCCGCAAAGTCGCCCAGGATTGCATGGCGACTATCGGGCAGGTGGGCAACACCGATCACGAGAACATCACCATCGGTAAAGCCGGACGGTCGCGGTGGCTGGGCAAGCGCCCGCACAATCGCGGCGTTTCGATGAATCCGGTTGACCATCCGCATGGCGGCGGCGAAGGCAAAACTTCAGGCGGACGGCATCCCGTGACCCCTTGGGGACAGCCCACCCGGGGTTACAAGACTCGCAATAACAAGCGCACGGATGCGTTTATCGTCAACCGTCGCGGCAAGAAGTGACGCTACTGCGCGAGGCGCTTGAGCCTCGCAGGTGTCGTCCCGGGCGGAGCGGGGGATCTCCGGCAGTTGGCTAGAAAGGTTTGAAATTCTATGGCACGCTCTACGAAAAAAGGCCCGTTCATCGACGCTTACCTGCAAACGCGGGTGGATGCGATGAATGCACGCAATGAGAAAAAAGTCCTGCGGACATGGTCACGGCGCTCGACGGTCATCCCGGAAATGGTGGGCCACACCATCGCCGTGCATAATGGGCGGAAGTTCATTCCGGTGTATGTCACCGAAAATATGGTCGGCCACAAGCTCGGTGAGTTCAGCTTCACGCGCCAGTTCAAGGGGCACTCGATGAAGGCAGCGACCGAGAGCGCGGCCAAACCGGCAGCCGCGCCTCCGGCGGCGAAGGCATAAAGGGAAACGAACATGGAATTTAAAGCAAAGGCCCGTTTCGTCCGCGTCTCGCCGCAAAAGGCGCGCCTGGTGCTTGATCTGATCAAGGGCCGCCGGGTCGAGGACGCGCTCAATACGTTGACTTTCACCAATAAGCGCATTGCCGCTCGGATTGAGAAGCTGCTGCGGTCGGCACTCGAAAACGCGAACTACTTAAGCGCGGAAAAAAACATCGATGTTGACGTGGACGCGCTGTATGTGAAGCACGCGGTGGCGAATGACGGGCCGCGCATGAAACGCATCCGTCCGGCCCCGATGGGCCGGGCATTCCGCTACGTGCGGCGGATCGCGCACATCGAACTGACGCTAGCCGAGCGGGTGCGCCAGAGCGGGGACCACGACCTGGTTACGACAGCAGGACCTGCGCCTACGGGAAAGAAATCGGCTTCGCCGGCCAAGAAAAAGTCCGGAGTGAAAGCGCGCGGCGCTGCGCATAGCCCGGCGAAGAAAAAGTCGGCCACGCACAAGAAAAAAGCGGTCGCGAAATAAGCTGGAAGTTCGAGAAGATTCGATTTGTTTTGCTGGTAAAGGATTTAGAGGGAAATTATGGGACAAAAAGTCCATCCTTATGGTTTTCGCCTCGGCTACACCAAGCCGTGGAAGTCGCGCTGGTTTGCGGAAAAAGATTACGACAAGCAGCTGCTTGAAGACGTAAAGCTGAAAGCCGAGCTGAAGGACAAGCTGAAGTCGGCGGGCGTCAGCTCGATCGAAATCGAGCGTCCGGGCAACAAACTGCGGGTCATCATTAAGACCGCGCGTCCGGGCATCATTATCGGACGCAAAGGCGCGGAGATCGACAAGCTGAAAGCCGACGTGCAGAAGCGGCTAGGCGGGCGAGACGTATTCGTCGACATCCAGGAAGTGCACAAGCCTGAGCTCGATGCCCAGCTCGTATCCGAATCGATCGCGCTGCAACTCGAAAAGCGCGTCGGGTTTCGCCGCGCCATGCGCAAGAGCGTGGATTCGGCATTGCGATTCGGCTGCAAGGGAATCAAAGTCCGGGTCAGCGGCCGCCTGAATGGCAACGAAATCGCGCGTTCGGAGTGGTATTTGCAGGGGCGTCTACCGCTGCACACGTTGCGCGCCGACATCGATTACGGCTTCACCGAAGCTCGCACCACCTACGGAGTGATTGGCGTGAAGTGCTGGGTCTACAAGGGCGAAATTTTGCCGACGAAAAAGCGCGAACCGCGCGAAGCTGCTGGAGCGTTTTAGAAAAGCTGTTGGAATTGAGAGCTGATTTATGTTGATGCCAAAGAAGGTGAAGTATCGCAAGCAGCAGCGCGGGCGCATGACCGGCAAGGCGTGGCGCGGAAGCGAGCTGGCGTTCGGCGATTTCGGGCTGAAAGTACTCGAGCCGGGCTGGATCACTGACCGGCAAATTGAAGCCAGCCGTGTCGCGATGACCCGCTTCGTGAAGCGCGGCGGAAAGATTTGGATCCGCTTGTTTCCGGATAAGCCGGTCACCAAGAAGCCGGCCGAAACCCGTATGGGTAAAGGTAAAGGCGCGCCGGACCATTGGGTTGCGGTGGTTAGGCCGGGAAAAATTTTGTTTGAAATGGAAGGCGTTGCGGTGGCGGATGCGGCCGAAGCGATGCGGCTGGCGTCGCACAAACTCCCGCTTCGCACAACTTTTGTGAAGCGCCCAACCTTGGCGCACTCGGTCGAAACGGGCAAGAAGAAATCATGAAACCTGAAAAAGTCCGAAACTTGAATGACGACGAACTTCGCCATCAGGAGCGCGATCTAAGCGATCAGCTCTTCAAGCTGAAGTTCCAGTTGAACATGGGGCAGACCGAAAGCCTCAAGAAATTGCGCGGCCTGCGTAAAGACATTGCGCGGGTCAAGACGGTCGCGCATGAGCGCGAGCTGGCTGGCGCGAAGAAATAACGGGCGCTAAGACATGACGGAGAAGAACTCGATGACTGAGACCAATCCACAATCCGTGCCGGCGCAGGCTGCTGCCGGCCGCCGCAAGGAAGTAGTCGGCGAAGTCGTTTCCAATCGCATGCACAAGACCATTGTTGTGCGCGTGGTGCGAAAGAAGTCGCATGCGCTTTACGGACGGGTGGTATCGAAGGCCAAGAAGTTTTACGCGCACGACGAAAATAACGAAGCGCACATTGGCGACGTGGTCCGGATCGAAGAGACGCGGCCGCTGTCGAAACTGAAGCGCTGGAAGCTGGCCCAAATTGTACGCAAGACGGCGCTGGCGCCTGAAGCAGCGGTTGAAGCCCGGGCATAAGTCCGGAGAATTTTTGGAGACGCAACCATGGCTGTGATGATGAGAACCTGGCTCGATGTCGCCGACAATTCCGGCGCTCGCAAGCTGCAAGTGATCCTCCCTTTGGGCGGATCGACCGGCCTTCGTGCGGGTCTCGGAGACGTGGTCACTGCCAGCGTGAAAGAAGCTTCTCCCGACGGCACGGTGAAGAAGGGTACGGTCGTCAAGGCGGTCATAGTCAGGACGCATAAGGAATACGGACGCCGCGACGGCACTTACATTCGCTTCGACCAGAATGCGGCAGTCCTGATCAACGAAACCGGCGAACCGGTGGGCACACGCGTTTTCGGGCCGGTGGCACGCGAGTTGCGCGACAAGAAATTTCTGAAGATTGTGTCGCTCGCTCCCGAAGTCATTTAGATCCGAAGCGGCGCATAAAGGAAATCAAGAGTTGAGATTATGAAGACGGTCATTCGAAAACATGTACGGGTGGACATCCGGCAGAACGACACCGTGAAAGTGATCACGGGCCGGGACAAGGGCAAGGAAGGGCGCGTGCTGCGCGTGTTTCCGGACGACCGCAAAGTGCTGGTCGAGCACGTGATGCTGGTGAAGAAGCATGTGCGGCCGAACCCGCAGCGCAACATCAAGGGCGGCATTGCGGAGCAGGAAAGCCGTATTGCCTTGTCGAATGTGCAGCTGGTTTGCGGAGCGTGCGGTCCGGTGCGGATTGGCCACGAAGTGCGTGGAGACAAGAAAGTCCGCGTTTGCCGCAAGTGTGGCACCACGCTCGAAAAGTCACGATAAGTCGGAACCGAAGCCCAATTGACGGGCGTTCGCGAGAGTTGAAACGATATGGCAAAAGACAAAGATCACGACAAGAACGACAAGAATAAAGACCAGGCTCAGGGCCGCGAAAAAACCCAGAGCCGAGACAAAGAAAAGAAGCAGCAGGGCGACACCGCCGGGCGCGAGCCCCAGGTGGCGCGTCACAGCGCCAAGGAGACGCCACGGTTGCGTGAGCGTTTCAATAAAGAAATCGCCCCGGCGCTGATGAAGGAACTCGATTTCTCGAATCCCATGGCCGTGCCCCACCTGCACAAGATCGTAGTCAATATGGGTATGGGCGAGGCCACGCAGAACGCGAAGATCATGGATCCAGCAGTGAACGAGCTTGGACAAATCACCGGCCAGAAGCCGGTGGTCACTCGCGCAAAGAAATCCATTGCCGCCTTCAAAGTGCGCGAAGGCATGCCGATTGGGGCGATGGTGACGCTGCGCGGTGACCGCATGTATGAGTTCTTCGACCGCTTGGTCAGTATGGTTCTACCGCGTGTTCGCGACTTTCGCGGCCTATCGATGAAAAGCTTCGACGGGCGCGGCAATTACACCATCGGTTTGCGAGATCAGCTGATTTTCCCAGAGATCGATTACTCGAAGGTCGACAAGCAAAAAGGTATGAATGTCACCATTGTGACGACAGCCGGAAGCGACGATCAGGCAAGGACTTTGCTTAAGCATCTGGGCATCCCGTTCCGCACGCAGTAGACAACATCAGATTGGCAGTTCACCGTTAATGAATTTAAGGATGGCATGACAACAGCAAAAAGAGTAAAGGACGCGAAAATCCAGGAAACGTTCCAGAAGGCGCGCGACAAGAAAGAAGAGCGCCCCAAGTTTTCGTCCCGCCGCCACAACCGCTGCAAGATCTGCGGCCGGCCCCGCGCGTATCTGCGCAAGTTTGGGGTTTGCCGCCTGTGTTTCCGCGGACTTGCGCTGCGTGGCGAGATTCCAGGAGTGGCGAAGTCTTCCTGGTAGTTGCACAGGGTATTTAACCGGTTTCCGGCCCTTGCCGGATGAGTTTGAGCAAACCGTCGCCGCTGGTTCTTTGGCCGAAAGTCAAAACGGGGCCGAAGCTAACGGGTGACGAAGGAGAAGCGATGAATTTGACCGATCCGGTCGCAGACATGCTGGCGCGCATTCGCAACGCGATCAACGCGCGGCACCAAAAAGTTGATATTCCGGCTTCCAAGCTGAAGCTGGAGATTGCCCGTATTCTTAAGGAAGAAGGCTATATCGCCAACTTCAAGGCCTCCGAAGAAGAAGGCCACAAGTTGTTGCGTGTTTATTTGAAGTACGGCGCGAACAGCGAGGCTGCTATTTCGAAGGTCGAGCGTGTGTCCCGGCCCGGATGCCGCGTTTATGTCGGGCGCACCGAGATCCCGCGCGTATTAGGTGGCATGGGCATCAACATCCTGACTACGCCCAAGGGCGTGATGACGGGACGCCAGGCCCGCAAGCAAGGTCTGGGCGGTGAACTGCTTTGCCAGGTTTGGTAGTAACGAAGCGCTGACGCCTTCGGCTTCGCAGCCGGAAATGGCGAGAACTGAAAGCTGAATTCTTATGTCACGAATTGGAAAAAAGCCGATCGAGTTGCCCAAAGGGGTAACGATCAAAATTGAAGGCAACACCGTTGCCGTCCAAGGGCCGAAAGGCAAGCTTGAGACTGCGCTGCCTCCCGGCATCACCATGGAGCAAAAAGACGGGCATCTGCTTGCCGTCCGCGACAGCGACGAGAATGCCGCGTTTCACGGACTTGCCCGCGCGCTCGTCAACAATGCAGTTGAAGGCGTGACCAAGGGCTGGACCCGCGAACTTGAAATCGTCGGCATTGGATACCGCGCGGAGATGAAAGGAAAGAACATGGTGGTCTTCACCCTGGGCTTTTCCCACCCCATTGAATATCCGCTGCCCACCGGCATCGAGGCGGCAGTCGACGCGAAGCTGACCAAGCTTTCGATTACCGGAATCGACCGCCAGCAGGTTGGGCAGGTGGCTGCGGAAATGCGCGGGCTCCGTCCGCCGGATCCGTACAAGAACAAAGGCGTCCGCTATTCGGGCGAAAAATTGAAGAAGAAGGTTGGAAAGACCGGAGCGAAATAAACCTGCGGTTGGAAGTTTGGGTTGCAGGACCTGGCCGAGAAGGACTGAATTTTATGCTGACAATTTCATCCAAAAACTCGAACCGGCGGCACGTGCATGACCGGATTCGAAAGAAGATTCAAGGCACAAACGAGCGTCCGCGTTTGAACGTGTACCGTTCGCTGAACCATATCTACGTGCAGCTCATCGACGACCAGGCAGGATCGACGCTCGTGTCGGCGAATTCGGCCGAAGGCAAGAAGGGCGAACGCAAGGCCGGGGGAAATCTCGCGGCGGCGAAGTCGGTGGGCAAGGAAATCGCCGAACGCGCGAAATCGAAAGGTATCTCCAAGGCTGTCTTTGATCGCGGAGGATACATTTATCACGGCCGCGTAAAGGCTTTGGCCGATGCGGCACGTGAAGCTGGGCTGCAGTTTTAAGAATTTTCAAGATTGGAAATAGGTTCATAGATGCCAACAGTCGTAAAAAAGCTCGATGCCAACGCATACCAGTTGAAAGACCAGGTGGTCGCGATCAACCGCGTCACCAAGGTGGTCAAAGGCGGCAAGAATATGTCGTTTGCCGCACTTGTTGTAGTCGGCGATCCCAGCGCGGCGGTTGTCGGCTACGGATCTGGCAAAGCCAAGGAAGTTCCGCAGGCGATCCGCAAGGGAATCGAATCGGCCAAGAAAAACCTGCTGCGCGTGAACCTGACCCAGACCTCGATTCCGCACCTTTCACTAGGGAGATTCGGTTCCGGCAAGGTGCTGCTCAAGCCGGCGCCGGAAGGCACGGGCGTGATTGCGGGCGGTGCGGTACGCGCAGTCATGACGTCAGTCGGCATTCAAAATGTGCTGACGAAGTCGATTGGAACGACCAATCCGCACAACGTGATCAAGGCAACATTCGACGCGCTGAAGCGGTTGAAGAACAGAAAAGACGTGGCAGAGCTACGCGGCAAATCGGTCGAAGAGCTATAAAGCCGCGCCAGGGACGAGGAATCGTGATGACGGCAAAAAAGACATCTGAAAAAGACGGCAAGCTGAAGCTGAAGTGGGTGCGCTCCTCCATTTGCGCTCCTTTCAAGCAAAAGCTGGTGGTCAAAGGGCTGGGGTTCACCCGGCTAAATCAAATCATTGAACGGCCGGACAACCCAGCCATTCGTGGCATGGTGGCGAAGGTGCCACATTTAGTTGAGATCGTCTAATTTTTCCCGCCGAACTTTGGCGATTAGCAAAACTTGAGAGTCCAATTATGAATCTTTCAAATGTTCGGGCCCCGAAAAAAGCGGCGGAAAACAAGAAGCGGGTAGGCCGTGGCATGGGCTCCGGCATGGGCAAGACGTCCGCCCGCGGGCACAAAGGTCAGCGTTCGCGCAGCGGCTCGCGCATGATGCGCGGCTTTGAAGGCGGCCAGATGCCATTGCATCGCCGCATGCCGAAACGCGGCTTCACCAACATTTTCCGGGTCGAATATAACATCGTCAATCTCGACAAGCTTGCCCTTCTCGGCGAATCCACGATTACGCCCGAAGTGTTGCGGAAATCTGGCGTCATCAGCACCAAGCATCCAGTCAAGATCCTGGGTACAGGCGAATTGACGAGCGCGATCACGGTTCACGCCCACAAATTTTCGAAGACGGCGCAGGATAAAATCACTAAAGCAGGCGGTAAGTTCGAGGTCTTGTAGTCATGCTTGAAAAACTGGCGAACATATTCCGGATTCCAGACCTGCGTAAGCGCATCCTGTTTACGCTGGGCTTGCTGGCGGTCTACCGCCTTGGCGGCCATATCCCCACGCCCGGTGTCAATGCCGACAAACTGCAACAGTTTTTCGAGCAAAGCCGCGGTAGCTTTTTGGGACTGGTGGACATGTTTTCCGGCGGCCAGCTTCGCCGCTTGACCATTTTCGCTTTGGGCATCATGCCCTACATCACGGCCTCGATCATCCTGCAGCTGCTTACCGTCGTATACGAGCCGCTCGCGAAGCTGCAAAAAGAGGGCGAGCTCGGGCGCAAGAAGATCACTCAATGGACCCGTTACCTCACCGTCATCTTGAGTTGCGTCCAATCATTTGGCATCGCCGTGAGCTTGCAGCGCGGGGGAGATTTTGTCATCCATCCCGGCGTAGGTTTTGTTTTGATGACGATGCTGACCCTCACCACGGGCAGCGCATTCGTGATGTGGCTGGGCGAGCAAATCACCGAACGCGGCATCGGCAATGGCATGTCGTTGCTGATTTTTGCGGGCATCGTGGTCGGGCTGCCGCGCGGGGTGTTTGACCTGTTCGAAAAAGCGAAGACCCAAGCTTGGGGTGTTTTCACCGTTCCAGCGATGGTGTTGCTGGTCGCGGTCATGGTTCTGATCGTCGCCTTCATCGTGTACGTGGAGCGCAGTGAGCGCCGCATTCCGGTTCAGTATGCGAAGCGAGTTGTCGGGCGCAAAGTCATGGGCGGTCAATCCACACACCTCCCGCTCCGCGTGAATGCAGGCGGCGTCATGCCGGTGATCTTTGCCTCCTCCATTCTGACGCTCCCACAAATGCTGGGGCAGGGCTTCAAGGACAACCGCTACTTCGGCGGTTTGTTTCATGCGCTCAGTTGGGGCGAGCCGCTCTACACTCTGCTCTACGCGGCGGGCATCATCTTCTTCGCATACTTCTACGTTTCGATCGTCTTCAACCCGAGCGAAGTGGCCGATAATATGCGAAAGTATGGCGGTTTTATTCCCGGTATCCGTCCGGGCAAGCGGACCGCCGATACGATTAACGAGATTCTTACTCGCATCACCCTAGTCGGAGCGCTTTACCTGATCATCATTTCGTTTATCCCCGAGTGGATGATTACAGGCATTCACTTGAACCACTTGCCGGGGGCGTTGGGAGGATTCTTTGAGCGGCTTCCAACCTGGGTAACCAATGGCTTGGGAGTTACGTTCTATTTCGGTGGAACTTCGCTGCTGATCGTAGTCGGAGTGGCGATGGACACGGTCACCCAGATCGAAGCGCAGTTAATCATGCGGCACTACGATGGATTTACGCCGCGCAGCGGGCGTATTCGCGGACGCCGCTGGTAGAGTTTCGTCCTGATCGGTCTGATTTGGATTTTGCAGAATTAGCGGAAGCAGGCCAGCGGTTGTGGGCTGCCGTCAAACCTGATGCCGAACGAAGAATTGCCCAACATTGGACCGGTGGTGCTGCTGGGACCTCCCGGAGCGGGAAAGGGCACACAGGCCAAACGCATCGTTGAGGAATTCAGCATTCCGCAGATTTCTACCGGAGATCTGCTTCGCGACAATGTCCAGCGTCACACGCCTTTAGGAGTGCAAGCCAAGGCGGTGATGGAGCGGGGGGATCTGGTTTCCGACGACCTGGTCTGTGAGATGGTCGGGGACAGGCTCAAGTCCGAGGATGCAAGGCGTGGTTTTATACTGGACGGGTTTCCTCGGACCGAAGACCAGGCGGTTTGGCTGGACGGATTTTTGCAACGCGGGTTCTTTGACAATTTGGCAGCGCGTACGGTCGGCGCGAAAAGCGGCAAGCAATCCACTCCGAAGCCATGGACGCCGATTGTGATCCGGGTGGACGTGGATTATAATAAATTGAAGCTAAGGCTAACCGGGCGTAGAAGTTGTCCTGTCTGCGGGCGAATTTATAACATCCACTCCCAGCCTGCCAGCGTCAATGAAATCTGCGACGTTGATAGCACCAAACTTGTGATTCGCGATGACGACCGCGAAGAGGTCATTCAGGAGCGGTTGGCTGCGTATGACCGCTTGACGAAACCTGTCGCGGACTACTACGAGCGGCGGGGCTTGCTGGTTGTGATTAACGGCGACCGTCCTCTCGGCAAGGTGACGGAAGAAATCTTCCAGGCGATCAGGCGGCATTCGGCTTCGGCATCTGGGCATTAAACATGGCGATTGTGTGCAAGTCGGCGGCGGAACTCGAGAAGATGCGACGCAGTGGCGGTATTGTCCGCGAGGTGCTCGATCATCTTCGGGGTATGGTCGCTCCTGGCATGACCACGATGGACCTGGAACATGCGGCCGAGCAGAAGATGAAAGAACTTGGCGCGAAGCCGGCATTCAAGGGATATTTTGATTATCCCTGTGTGCTCTGCACTTCGATCAATGAAGAGATTGTCCACGGTATTCCATCGGACAAGCGAACGTTGAAGCCGGGAGACATTGTCTCGATCGATTGCGGAGTCGTTTTGGACGGGTACTACGGCGATTCAGCAATTACGGTTGCCGTAGGGGACGAAGTAAAACCAGAGTTACGCAAATTACTGGAAGTGACCGAAGCATCGCTGTACAAAGGCATTCAGCAAGTCCTGATCGGGAACTCAGTGGGCGACGTAGGCGCGGCTGTGCAGGAATATGTTGAGGCCAACGGTTTCAGCGTCGTTCGCGAATTTGTAGGCCACGGGATTGGAACAAAGTTGCACGAAGAGCCGCAAGTGCCGAATTACGGTTCGCGCGGCCACGGGACCCGGTTGCGAGAAGGCATGGTGCTGGCAATCGAGCCCATGGTGAATTTTGGCCAGCCGGAAACGCGGGTGCTGGAAGACAAGTGGACCGCCGTAACTGCGGATGGAAGCTTTAGCGCTCACTTCGAGCATTGTGTTGCGGTGACAAAACAGGGCCCGATGGTGCTGACGCAGTAGCAAAATTAAAAGGAGTGCATGAGCAAGGAAGACGCGATTGAGGTAATGGCTGTGGTAGTCGAACCGCTGCCCAATGCCATGTTCAAGGTGGAATTGGAGAGCAAGCATCAGGTGCTCGCTCATGTGTCCGGCAAAATGCGCAAGAATTTTATTCGCATCCTGCCCGGCGATAAAGTGGCGGTCGAGCTTTCGCCATACGATCTGAACCGCGGCCGTATCGTTTACCGGTACAAATAACAGGCCGCCGAGGAATTTATGAAAGTCAGAGCATCGGTTAAGAAGATTTGCGACAAGTGCAAGGTCATTCACCGCAAGGGCGTGGTGCGGGTGATTTGCGAAAACACGAAACATAAGCAACGACAGGGTTAGGCCCGAAGGAGCGTTATGGCACGTATAGCAGGCGTCGATCTTCCGCGAAATAAGCACGTGAATATCGCGCTTACCTACATTTATGGTATTGGCAATCCTCGCGCAGCCAGCATTCTCGAGAAGGCCAAAGTTGAAGCGGTGAAGAAAGTCCAGGACTTGGGCGAAGACGAAGTGAACCGTATTCGCCAGGTAATCGAGGCCGAGGGACTGGTTGAAGGCGATTTGCGCAAGGAAATTTCGATGAACATCAAGCGTCTCATCGAAATCGGTTCCTACCGGGGATACCGTCATCGTAGGAACCTCCCCGTTCGAGGGCAGCGTACGCACACCAATGCGCGTACCCGCAAAGGACCACGCAAGGGTACCGTCGCACAGAAGAAGAAGTCCGCAGCTAAAACATAAAATCGTCGTTTGTTATTTGTCGTTGTCGTTCGTAAATAACGACGGCGAACGAGGCCAACGACCCAATAACTAGCGATTAACGGCAGAAAAAACCTATGGCGAAACCAGCAGCAGCGGGCGGCGCAGCCGCCGATAAAAAAGGCAAAAAGAAGACGTTCAAGAAGAAAGAGCGTAAGCACGTTTCTCACGGCGTGGCTCATATTCAGGCCTCTTTCAACAATACGATCGTCACCATTTCAGACCCGGCCGGCAACGTGCTCTCGTGGAAGAGTTCCGGTTCGCTTGGTTTTCGCGGATCGCGCAAAGGCACTCCCTTTGCGGCGCAGCAGGCGGCTTCAAACGCAGCCAGCATGGCGCGCGATCACGGAGTCCGCAGCGTGGAAGTCCGCGTCAGCGGTCCCGGATCGGGACGCGAGTCGGCGATCCGCGCATTGGCCGCCTCCGGTATCGACGTCCGTCATATCAAAGACTCGACGCCGATTCCGCACAACGGTTGCCGTCCGCCTAAGCGTCGAAGAGTCTAGTGAAGTGAACGGTGGTGGAGTGGGTTTTCTGACACGATCCACCAGCAACTAACCACTGATTTTGGCCCGGGAAGAAGGGTGAAGCCATACCTGTAAACCGGACATCTAATAAAGGAGAACAAATTGGCCCGATACACTGATCCTGTCTGCCGCCTTTGCCGCCGCGAAGGTATGAAGTTGTTCCTGAAGGGCACGCGCTGCTTTGGCGACAAGTGCGCCATCGAGAAGCGTAACTTCGCCCCCGGCCAGCACGGTAAAGACCGCAAAGCCAAAATCGTCGGCTACGGCCTGCAATTGCGCGAGAAACAAAAGACGAAGCGCATGTACTTCACCCAGGAAGGCCAGTTCCGAAACTATTTCGAGAAGGCCGCCGCATCACAGGGCGTGACTGGCGAAATTCTTTTGCAACAACTGGAACGCCGCCTTGACAACGTTGTTTTCCGTATGGGATTCGGCGTTTCGCGCCGCCAGGCCCGCCAGTTAGTCCGGCACGGCCATATTCACGTCAACGGTAAGAAGGTCAATATTCCTTCGTATCCGGTCAGCGTCGGCGAAGAGATTGCTGTCCGGGCCAGCAGCCTGAAACTGCCCATTCTTGAATTGGCAAAGGATGTTGCCAGTCACGGACACGCGCCCAATTGGCTTGAGATTGATCGCGACAACTATAAGGGCCGCATTCTTTCGCTGCCTAAGCGCGACGAAATCAACATGCCGGTTAACGAGCAGTTGATCGTCGAACTTTACAGCAAATAAATTGTTCGTGCTGGGAACAAATCGACGAACGACCAACGACAGTTTTTACAGTCCAACATTTCGCGCCAGATCAGCCTGTGCCGGCGTTAGACCTGAATTCGGACTAATTCAGGGAGTCGGCACTGAGCCAAACGGCCGAAGGAGAGAAACACATGCTTTGGAAGGGCTTTCAAAAACCAAAACGCCTCGCAGTCGACACTCAGTCTCTGACTGACAAGTATGGGATTTTCTGGGCGCAGCCGTTTGAACGCGGCTTCGGCACCACCATCGGCAACGCGCTCCGTCGCGTAATGCTGTCTTCCATCGAAGGCGCAGCGGTAACGGCCGTCAAAATGGAAGGCGTGCTTCACGAATTCCAGTCAATCCCTGGGGTCGTCGAAGACGCAACCGACATCATCTTGAACTTGAAGCAGGTTCCGTTCAAGCTGAGCGGCGATGCTCCAAAAGCGATCTACCTGCGTGCGGATCAACCCGGCATCGTAACTTCCGGAATGATCGAAGCCGACGGTGACGTCGAAGTGCTCGACAAAGATGTTTACATTGCGACCGTCAGCGAAGGCGGCAAGATTGACCTGGAAATGCGCCTTAAGCGCGGTCGCGGATACGTTTCCGCTGACAAGAATTTCGACGAAGATCTTGGCATCGGATTCATTCCCATCGACTCCGTTCACTCGCCAGTCCGCAAGTGCAATTACAACGTGGAAGCAGCGCGTCTCGGCCAGATCACCGACTACGACAAGCTGACCATCGAAGTCTGGACGAATGGCTCCATCACTCCTGCCGATTCAATTGGACTGGCCGCGAAGCTGGTAAAAGACCACATGAATATCTTCATCAACTTTGAAGAAGATATCGAGACGTCGATTTCCTCCGATGACCGCAAGCCGGAAATCAAGAACGAGAATCTCAATCGCTCCGTCGAAGAACTCGAACTGTCTGTACGCAGCTATAACTGCCTGAAGAACGCGAACATTCAGTCGATCGGCGAGCTGATCCAGAAGACAGAAGCCGAAATGCTGAAGACCAAGAACTTCGGACGCAAGTCTCTCAACGAAATCAAAGAGATCCTTGGCACGATGGGGTTGAGTTTGGGAATGAAGATCGACGATCACGGCAACGCCGTGCCCGGTCCGACTTCCAATCAGATTCTGCCCGCGTCGGCTTACGGCGATAGCGACCTGTAAAGAATGTGTTTCGGATTTCAGGTTCATCCGTGAACTTGAAATCCGAAGCTTGAAACTTTGACCTAAAGGAAATTTGCCATGCGTCACAAAGTTGCAGGATGGAAACTAGGACGGAACACAGCGCATCGCCGCTCGCTGCTGCGCAATCTGGTCACTTCGATCATCCTCGAAGAGCGCATCGAAACCACGGTGCCGAAGGCGAAAGCCATGCGGCCGATCGTCGAAAAAATGATCACCTTAGGCAAGCGCGGCAATCTGGCCGCTCGACGTCAAGCGCTTTCTTACCTGATGACCGGTGCCGCCGTTGACAAACTTTTCGACACCATCGGTCCCCGGTTCGGAGATCGTCAGGGTGGCTATTCGCGCATTATTCGTTCTGGCCCACGCAAGGGCGACGGTGCGGAGCTTGCCTATATCGAGTTGCTGGGAAGCGAAAAATTGCTCGACGAGCGCAAAGAGAAACGTGCCGAAGCTCGCGCCAAGCGCGCTGAAGAAGCGAAGAAGGCAATGGACAATGCCGAGGCGGAAGCAGCGGCCCATCCTGAAGGCGAAGCTAAGAGCTAGGATAGTGCATCAACTGGGGCAGGCCACGAGCCTGCCCTTTTTTTCGTGTGAGCCTTTCCTGATGGCGAGTCGTTTTTGGGGAAATGCTTAACGCAGCGATTGTTGCCGACTAAGCCTCGCCACCATACAATCAAAGAGCGGGCCCAGTCCGCGCGGTGTGCCAACAATCTGAACGCACCCGTTTCGCTAGCAATTTTAACGGAGAGATGGCCGAGTGGCTGAAGGCGCACGCTTGGAAAGCGTGTTTAGGGGAAACTCTAACGTGGGTTCGAATCCCACTCTCTCCGCCATTCAGTCTGGCTAGCAGAGAAAATTACCGGTTTTCATGAAGGAATTCGCGGAAATCGCCGCAATTCCGCGATATTTCGCAGAAACCGGACTAGAGAAACTCAACTCCCGTCATTGTTCTGCGCCCTTTTCGTGCTCGTTTCTCGATAGCTCAGTTTGGCAGTCCGGTTTCAACGCTTGCACCCATTGCAGCGTCGTGGAAACCGTTTTTTTTTTTTTTTTTTCGGAGAGTCGGAGAGCCTATCTAACGTGGGCTTGGGGATCGCTTGAGGCTACAGAGTATTCAATGCTGTGACCAGCTATTGAGGTTAAAATCCATCGCCGGATATAATTAACGAAATGCATTTAAGACAGACCTTCCTTTTACTGATCGTTGTAGCGTGCGGGAATCTAAATGTCGCCCGCAGCCAAGCAACTGGATCGAAAAACCTCGAACAAATGCCTTCAGTTGATCCAATCTTCATTCAAGAAGTCAAACTGCAAAAAGTTCTCCAAAGCAAAGACTACGATGGATTTAAGGCGTTATTGTTGCCTGATTTTCTTATCGTTTCCGACAAGTTACAGAGTGCAGATCAATTTATCGCAGCGCGCGTGAATTGTACGATCGGTGCGTCCAGCCTTCAGAACCATCAAATTCGCAGACCCAGTAGAGAAGTAACAGTGATAACCTACCGCCTCAATTCGATCACTGCGTGCGGTGAGCAAAAAATGAGCGATGCTCTCAACGAAACAACTATTTGGGTTCGTCGTGACGGCAAGTGGCTTGCGCAACTTCATACCGAAACGGTAATTAGCAAACCGACCCACTGAAATACGGAATCGCCAGCAAGGGAAGTTTCGTCTTTGCGGCGAGGTAGGCCCCACTTGGCTACTGGGCGGAAGTCGCCGAGCCAAGCTCAGTACTTTCCACGAAGAGGCCTCCATCAAGGGGCTTCATGACTTCCTCTTGCAAAGTTGCATGGCCAACGTAACTGGCCGGGGCATTCGTTTCTGTCTGGCCGGTAGGCGCAGCGGTCATCACCTTAGATAGCACAGTAAGAGACTGCCCAGGGCTGACCACAATCAGCGACCCAGCTACTTCCGGGTTACCGTAAAGGTTCGCGCCAAACAACGCCGCCCCTTTGGTTTTGCCTAATGTCAAATAAAGGCTGAGATGTTCTACCGAATAGCTGGCAACAGGGTTGCTGCGTTCGAAATCGCCCGCGTTAGGCGACACCGGGATCGTCAAATCGCTTTTGCCTGCGTTGACCAACACAAATTTCACGTCGAAAGCAGCTGCCCCAGCCGCAGGCGCTTCACTTAGACCTGTTTTTTTCGATCACGGGCTACGATGTGCGCGTCACGCCCGGATGCAAGGAAGCACTATGTAGAGAGCCTGGGACGAGGGTCCACCGCGACGAACACTACTGCTTCGTCTCCAGATAACGATGACGCAGATGAGCAGTGAAAATCGTGACGCTAGGTCTGATAGCTCAGGCCTAGCGGCTCTAACCTGAGGTTGCCATGTTCTCGCTCATGCAAAGAAAGAGATGTCTAATTATTACATTTATGCTGGTCGTCGAGGTATGGGGCGGCGGTGCTTATGCGCAGGTTGGGGGTCTATCCTTTGAGATCGCCCATGCTTTCGGAAAACTCCCCGACGGGGTGGCCTTGGCCTCGAGCGTCGTTTTAGACGCAAAAGGAAATGTTTTCGGAACCGCGGGGGGTGGAAATTTCAACAAGGGAATGGCCTTCGAGTTAAGCCCGCAAGGCTCTGGCGTATGGGTTGAAACGGTTTTGCATGATTTTGCCGGAGGCAAAGCCGACGGTGTCAGTCCAAACGGCATAACTGTCATCAGCAACGGCACCGTCTATGGCACTACTTTGCTCGGCGGGTCATCCAACGCCGGAACTGCCTACTCGTTGATCCCCGGAACTGGCGGGTGGGTAGTTTTCAATATTTGGAACTTCGGTGGCAACGACGGAGTTCCCGGAGATGGGCCCGTGATTGTAGACAACCTCGGCAACGTCTATGGCAGCGCCAGCGGAGTTTACGAGCTATCGCCGGGTGCCGGCAGCTGGACTTACAAATCGATTTGCGCGGTACAGTTCTGCTCTACTTATGGAATCGCCAACAAGGGGAGCTTCGTCTTTGCGGCGAGTCGAACTGGAGGTACCTACGGTGGCGGGAGCGTTTTCGAACTTACTTCCGGCAGGTCCGGCTGGCAAGCGCGCACGCTCTACAGCTTCGGCGCTTTCCCGAGCGATGGCCAGACACCGGTAAATTCCCCACTCGTCGCCGACAATAAGGGCAACATTTACGGGGCAACATTTTCGGGTGGCAGCAATAATTGTGGTAATGGCGGCTGCGGCACGGTTTACAAGCTTACCCGCGGCTCCAACGGTCAGTATACCGAGACGATTCTCTACAACTTTCAGACGCCTTCAGCAGAAACCGGGTTCAACCCGGTAGGCGGCGTCATTTTGGACAATGCCGGCAATCTTTACGGCACCACAGGTTACGGCGGCGCTGGCTGCGGCTGCGGGGTTGTCTTTCAGCTGTCGCCTAACAACAACGGCACCTGGACGTACACGATACTGCACAATTTCGAAAATAGCGACGGCGATCTCCCCGCAGCAAACCTTACCTTCGATAGCCACGGCAATCTATTCGGCACAACTGTGGGCGGTGGTCCCAACGGCGGCGGCGTGGTGTTCGAGATCAGCCGGCAGTAGTCGGAATCATGGGATCAAGCCAGCACACCGGACGATTCTGCATGAGGGCTTTTCCGCTCTTTTACGAAAGTGAGATGGATTCGGCGGACGATCCTCGCCGGAAATGTAAAGTGATCCGGTCCGGTTGCCTTTCGCGGCTGGCGTGAACGTCACCTGTATCTGGCACAGCAGCTACCCGGAGTTCAATACCAGAATTCAAAGGCGATGACAGGCGCGAAAACCCGAGACCAACAGACCGCCTCTCTTTCTCTGGTTCACTCGTGCGAGTCAAGCCGTGGAGGCATATCCAGGAAAGAATGCATGACGTGCCAAAACTGCTGGCGGTTCTTTCCCAAGGCGACCGAATGAGAAGCACCTGGAAGGACGGAGAATTGCCTGTCCGCCACTGGAAGTTTACGAAAGAAGTTGAGTAGATCTTCCTCGGTTGCGATCCCGTCATACTCGCCCCTGGCGATCAATACGGGGGACAGCACCTTAAGTGGGTCGACGATCGGCAGCTTCGTCGTCATGTCAAGGTAGGTGCCTGTTGGGACGGAATCGCCTAGGGGCAACTCCGCATCGGCCATCGCTTCTGCGACGGCGGGGTCGGAAGTCCCGGGCTTATCGCGCGTAAAAATACTGCGAATCATCTCTCGATCGCGCAGCCGCCGGTTGTGGGTTCGATAATATTCAACGGAGTCTGCCCGCTTGGAGAGCGTTGGCGAGCCCTGACCCGTCCAAGTGAAAGATAGCAAGACCAGTCGACGAACGCGCTCGGGTTGTGCCATCGCGAATGCCCCGGCCTTCAACGCTCCAGAGGATTCCCCGTATAGGTGAAAATTCTTTTGTCCGGTCTCCCTGGCCACAACTTCGGCTGCGGCCGCCAAATCCAGGACCCCGGTTGCAATATCTGAATTGCCGTTTGTTTTGGTGGATCTCCCATAACCTTCGAAATCCATCGTCCAGACGTCGAAGCCATACCCTGCAAACACATCCATCAATGAGTATTGGCCATGACCCGGGACGCTAAGATCAAAGCTTGGCCGAGAAGATACGGAAGATCCATGCGCGAGAAACAGGATTGGAAGTTTGCCTTCAGCATTCCGCGGAGCTTTGACGCGTTTGCGGAACAGGTATAGCGAGACGTCGCTGCGCTTCGCCCAGTATTCGGCACTCCATATCTTGGAAGAGGCCGCAGGAGGGTGCGCGGAGTTTGGGACGAGCGCTCGTGGCGAAGCCATGGCTTGGAGGCCAAAGGCCGCAGCAGGCGCACCGCTCAAAAGAAAAGCGCGGCGCGAGAAATCGGACTTGTTAATCGCCATTAGCTCCCTCTGTATGCGCCGCCTATGTCAGTGGCGCAGCCTGAGCACCAGCAAGGTTCATTTGCAGAGTGGCCGAGTCAAGCTCCTTTTCCCATCGAGCCACAACAATCGTTGCTACACCATTTCCGATCATATTTACCAGTGCGCGAAACATGCTCATAAACCGGTCGATACCCAGGACCAACGCCATTCCCGCCACCGGAATGGCGGGGACCACGCTGAGAGTTCCGACCAGCGCGATAAATCCTGCTCCCTGAACCCCCCCTGCTCCTTTGGAGGTTAGAACCGCAAGCGCAAAAATCGTCAACTGCTGCACAAACGTCAAGTGCGTATTAGTTGCTTGCGCTACAAACAAAGCGGCGAGGGTCATATAGAGGCTACTTCCGTCGGTATTAAAGGTGAAACCGGTCGGGACTACCAATCCGACCAGCGCTTTGGAGCAGCCGAGATTTTCAAGCTTTTCCATCAACGCAGGGAGAGCCGTTTCCGATGAACTCGTAGCCAAAACCAGCAAAATCTCTTCTTTGATGTAGAGAAGGAATTTTATGATGTTGAATCCTGCAATCAACCCAATCGCACCCAGAACGACGACAACGAAAAGTGCACAGCTTAAATAGAAGCTTCCAATCAGCTTCGCTAAGGGGCCGAGAGAAACAATTCCGTATTTCCCCACCGTGAAAGCCATGGCCCCAAAAGCGCCAACCGGAGCTAATCGCATGATGATGTTTACAATTGCGAAGACGGCGGAAGTTAGGGCTTCAACGAAATCCACCAGGATCCGACCTTTTGCGCCGAGCGTCGACAGCGCCAAGCCAAATAGAACGGAGATAAACACGACTTGCAATATGTCGCCTTTAGCGAAGGCATCGATCACGGTAGTGGGAATGATGTGCAACAGGAAATCCGTGGCATTTTGGGCCTTCGCCTGACCTGCGTAATCAGCCACGGCTTTCGCATCAAGACTGGCGGGGTTGACATTCAGTCCGGCTCCCGGACGTAGAACGTTGCCCATAATCATGCCCAGCACGAGAGCCAGAGTGGAGACAACTTCGAAATAGAGCAGTGCCTTACCGCCAACGCGCCCGACTTTCTTGATGTCCTGCATGCCCGCGATGCCCGACACCACGGTGCAGAAAATCACCGCGGTGATCAACATTGTGATCAGCTTGATGAAGCCGTCGCCAAGCGGTTTCATAGCAACCGCCCGGGCGGGACTAAAGTGCCCCCATGCGACCGCCAGAACGATCGCCAAGAGAACCTGGGCCCACAAACTGGTGTAAAACGGCTTGCTTCCCTGTGAGCGAACCTTCGTAGTGGCGGCTAACGTATTCAAGAGTGGCGTCCGAATAAGAAGATGTGGTTAGTTTTCTTACCCCGCAAGATAGCCCCCATCGACAGGCAACACTGAGCCAGTCACCCAAGATGATTCGTCGCTAGCAAGGTAAACCACTAAACCTGCGACATCTTCCGGCTTACCGAGCCTTCCAATCGGGTGCGAGGCCGTTCTTTCACCAAGAACGGCGACTGGATCGCTTGTCTGGGCGAGCACGGATGCGGTTAATTCGGTCTCTACGAACGATGGACAGATCGCGTTCACTCGGATGCGCTCGTGCCCATGATCGATTGCCATGCTCTTGGTTAGCAGGATGACTGCCCCTTTGGACGGAGCATAAGCTGCGCGGTTGCGAGCGCCGACCACCCCCAGCGTGGACGCAATGTTCACGATCGAACCGCCGCCTGCGCTTCTCAGATGCGTCAATACCGCCCGGGAGAGCAGCCAAACTGCGCGAACATTTACGTTGAAGGTACTGTCCCATTGGTTTTCGGTGATCTGCTCTGCATTCCCGACATGCAGAATACCTGCGTTGTTCACAAGGAAGTTCAATCCGCCGAATCGGCCCACGGTCTCGTCCAGGAGGCGACTAAGTTCGGCAGTTTTGGAAATATCGCCCGCCAGCGCGAACGCGGAGCCACCGATTTCGTGAGCGACCGCTTCGATGCGATCCTTGCGTCTCCCGATTAGTGCTACTCGCGCTCCTTCACTTGCCAGCGCGATAGCGCAGGCGCGTCCAATTCCAGTGCCCGCGCCGGTTACGATTCCGATTTTCCCCCTTAGACGTTCGCTCATGATGAGTTGTTCCTCGCGAAGTGCTGGCCACGATATCGCGGAGATGGCGGTCGGTGCGCCAGTACACTGCACGGGCTAATCGCTCATCTTGGTTGGCGATACCACTGGGTAGATCAGAAAATGATCTTCAGAGCGAATTGAACCTGCCTGCTTGTCGTCGAAGTAGAGTCAAGAGCGCCGGCAGAGCTGTTCGGGGATCCGTCCTGATTGAATAATGTGTTGTTGACAAGCGGAGGATTGAAATTAGCCCGGTTGAATATATTGAAAATCTCGGTGCGAAACTGCACGTCAAGTTTTTCTCCAAGGCGGGTATCCTTAATCACAGAAAAGTCGAAGTCGATTAATCCCGGCCCATAAATTTCGTTTCTACCGCCGTTGCCAAGCAGGTTTGAGCAGGTCCCAGGCGCGGACACGCCATTTGGAGCGAACGGCACACAAAGCGCCGCAATCGAAGGGGTCGCGACCGGGACAGCAAAGCAATTGAGTTTGATATACCCATTAGCATTCCCGGGATTAACCGGCGCGGAGCAGCCTGAACCCGTAATGCGATCCGGATAAGCAAAAGGTGCTGAACTCCCGAGTCCGAGCGGGTCTCCTCCGATCAAAGGAGTGAACGGGAGGCCTGACTTGATCTGGGTAATGCCACCCACCTGCCATCCCTTTGCAATACCTGCGACCGCACCATGCAATGAGTGTGAAACGGGGATGTTCCACAGATAATTGAAGGTCAAATTGTGGGTGATGTTGAAGTCGGCAGGTGCGCGCCGGTACTTGGGAAGAAAGTACAAAAGGCTGGGGATGGAATTTACGAACGAATCACTTGCGATCGAACCGTCTCCTCCGTCAATGGCCCGGCTCCAGGTGTAACTGCCCTGGACCTGCAAACCGTGGCTCATTCTTTTCTCCATTTGAGCTTCGAGGCCATGGAAATACGTATCGTTGTTCCACTGTAGAGTATCCATGCGACCGATGTTGGGGCTTAGCTGAGTGCCGGTTCCCGGCGCTGGCCAGAGATAGGGCGGTTTCGAACCATTAATCGGCAAGGTCGTGTTGATGTCGTCCGCACGGAATATCATGTGCACGCCGCGCGACCCCACGTACGCGACACTTGCAGTAAGGTTCGGGGCGAGTTCGCGCTGGATGTTCAGGTTCCATTCCATCAGGTAGTCGCGCTTGGGGTTGGGCTGAATGTAGGGGATCCGCAGGCCGAGATTACTTGCCGCATTCGATGCGAGAATATTGAACGCCTCGGTCGGAAACGAGCCTGCCGGCAAATTACTTGCCGTGCCATTTTCCGTAAAGGGGGCGGTGTTGGTAGCGAATTGCCCCAACAAGTAGGGAAGAGGAAGAACATCGAAAATCGCGAATCCTCCGCGGACTGAACTCTTGCCGTTGCCGAAGGGATCCCATGCAAAACCCACTCTGGGCTCGAAGTTTTTGTAGGTGGGATTCGAAAAAACGGTGTTGCCGACGACTGTATTTTGGAAGCTCTGGTTGAATGGGGAGGCCAGCGCCGAGAGGTGGCCGTGTATTTCCGAGGGCACGGTTGACATCTCGTAGCGCAAGCCGAGGTTCAAAGTCAGATTCGGACGGAAACGCACGTCGTCCTGGACATACCCCCCGACGATGGTGGATCGAAAGTTGAAATGAATGAACGGGGCGCTGGGAAGTGGGGCGGAAAGAGTTATGGGATCGTTTGTCAAAAACCCGTTGCTGGATGCATTTGCCAGGGTGCCGAAGGCGATTTCCCCAAACGGCGCGGGGTCGTACGCATTCAACTGGATTCGTTCTATTGCAAAGCCCATCTTTAAACTGTGAATCCCCCGAGTGTAGAAAATGTCATCGTATCCCTGGTAGGAGTTCTGGTAGAAGTCGAGACGCTCAATTTGGTTTAGTCCCGCCTGAATAGAGACAAACGGGGGTACGTCAATTTGTGGGTTATCGGCGCCCAGACTCTCGCCCAGAGCCGCATTGCCAGAATTCGGATTAAGCGCCTGTACGCCTTGCGCAGTATGAAGAGAACGATTGAGTCCAAGGCGGGCGGAATTGAGCAGTTGCGAGTTGAAGATGTGGGTCTCTTCAATTCCAACGTAAGCTCGCCCGGTCGTGTTGCCGACGAGGACATCGTTGGCTGGATCCGGCTGGGTTAGGGTCGCCGAATCGTACTGATAGCTGGCAAAAGCGCTGTCGGAGGCCGAAAACCGGTGATCGATCCGCGCAGTTCCGAAGTTTTCGCTGGTCACGTGCGGTGCAGAAAACGAATAGAACCCAACATCGCCATTGCCAGTAAGCCCGGCGTTGGGCAGACCCCATAAGCTGAGATAAGGTAAGACGGCCTTGTCGATGCCCGTCGCCGGATCTGGGTTGAAAGCGCCGGTGACTTGGTGGGTGACGCAGCCATTAGGTCCGGGCTGGGGGATGGAGCAAAGGATGCCTTGGCGAGCCGCAGCGGAAGGGACAGGATCGGTGGATGTAATGCCCTGGTTCTGCCGGAGTCCCTCGTAATCAATGAAGAAAAAAGTCCGGTCTTTCCATATGGGGCCACCCAGGGCTCCACCGAACTGATTTCGGCGAAATGCCGGGATCTGGCCGACCGGATCAAAGTAATTCCGAGTGTCCAAAGCGCTATTCCGCAGATATTCATAGACATCGCCATGGAATTGGTTTGTCCCCGACTTGGTCAGAGCATTGATGATGCCTCCGGAGGTTCGTCCGTACTCCGCGGAATAATTACTGGTCAGGACGGAAAATTCCTGCACGGCGTCCACGCCCAGAGTGGACCCTTCGACACTGCCCGGGCCCCCATTCGTGTAGTCATTCACGCTGATGCCGTCAATGCGATAGTTGTTTTGCGTAGGACGGGAGCCTGAGATCGTCATTTGCACTCCGTATCCGCGACGAGCTCGATCCGGGGAACCGCTGTTCGCCTGGATTGAACCGACTGACGCCACACCGGGTTGCAGCGTCGCCAGTTGAGTCCAATCGCGTCCATTCAGCGGCAACTGAGCGACCGTTTCTTGATTGACCACTCCGCTGATGGTCGAGTTAGTTAACTGCACCGCGGAACCCTGCCCGGTCACTTCGATTTTTTCAGTCACCTGACCGATCTGCATCTTGACGTTGAATAACTGCTGCGCACCTACGGTCAAAATGAGATCCTTTTGGACCGTGGTCGCAAATCCCGGTGCGGAGACATCGATTTCGTACTTACCCGGCAGTAGATTGGGGGCGGAATAAAAGCCGGCCGAATCGACGGTGACAGATCGAGCTTCCCCCGTCGCCTGGTTCTTGACCGAGACGGTGACGTTCGGTATGACAGCTCCGGTTGGATCGGTCACCGTGCCGACGAGCGTTGCGCCGGATACTTGAGCATGGGCGCAAAAGGGCATCAATGCCGCAACCATAACTGCAACGACAACAAACGACAAGATTGAACGATCTTTCGACTTCTGAATGCGCACGATAGAATCCCCCCAGGCTTTCGTCATCATCAAAGCGCTCCGCGGCAAGCAAAGCCTCTTGCCCACCCAGCGACGAGACTTATCCACTCCCCAAAAGTCGTGTCGGCGCGGGATCAATTAAGCTTTCCAACCTCGTTCTGCATCCAACTTACATTACTGAGTCAGCTGATTCTTGCGATCGCAACGTCGCCAGGCCAAGACAGTCTGGTTTAGGTGCTTGACCCGAAGCGCAAGTGAGCTATAATCCAACGCCGGGGCAGTTGCAGGTTTCGTGGCCAACGCTGCAAAGTTAGGTCATGGACAGAGCGAAGTCTTGTGGAATTGCTAAAAGAAATCTTAAGAATTTCTTTTCTTGATGGTAATGGGAACTCCTGTTAAGTGTTTGTATAGGTTCGGGCCATTTCAATTAGACCCTCCCGAGCGTCTCCTTCTTTGCGACGGCCAACCCATTCCTATGCCTCCCAAGGCATTTGATCTGTTGGTGGTCCTGGTGGAAAGAGGCGGTCACCTCGTTGAGAAGGACGAACTGCTGAGAATCGTCTGGCATGGAGCATTCGTCGAAGAAGGTAACCTCTCTGTCACCGTTTCGTTTCTGCGCAAAGCGCTGAATGACGACCGAGGTGTGCATAAATACATCGAAACGATATCTAAGAAGGGGTACCGGTTTGTAGCTGACGTCACACAGGAAGAGGAGCCAGATAGCGTCTCGTTAGGAGTGCGGACGGACGGCTTATCGGGAGCTGTCGAAGCGGCGTCAAGCCAGGGCGAGTTCCCAGCCGGCCCCGCAGCGCCTGGCCATCAGGCGATGGGGAGTGGACCGGGGCAGGTTGTTATTCAGCAGACTGCAGCGCGCGGTTTCGAGACCGGGTTTCGCCGGATGATCCTGATCGCCGTGATGATTTTGGGTGCGTCTTTAATCTCATTGAGAGTGTTCCGTCCCCCGGTGACCGTCACCAGCCAAACTCAAGGAGACCCGGCCATTCGTTCCCTCGCGGTTCTTCCGTTCCAAGTCTTGGGCGCGAAGAGCAGAGACGAATATTTGGGGTTAGGGATGGCGGACGCTTTGATTACTAGGTTGGGAAACACCGGGAAAATTATCGTACGACCGACCAGCGCCATTCAAAAATACTCGGGACTGGACATGAGCCCGGAGTCGGCTGGTAAGGAGCAAAGCGTCGATGCCGTGCTGGAGGGACGCATTCAGCGAGATGCCGATCGAGTGCGTTTGACCGTACAACTGATCCGTGCGCGCGACGGAGTCCAACTATGGGGAGAGACTTTCGACAAGCAATTCACCAGCATATTTGCCCTGGAGGATGCGCTTTCGGAGCGCGTCGCACAATCGATTCGACTGAAGCTGACCGGAGAAGAGACTCGTCGTTTCAGCAAGCGCCCTACCGAGAACCCCGATGCTTACGAGGCATATCTTAAGGGTCGCTATTTCTGGAATAGGCGCACCGACGCCAGCCTGAAGAAGGGTTTGGAATACTTCCAGCAGGCAGTGACTCTCGACCCGGCATTTGCGGAAGCCTACGCTGGCATCGCGGATTCCTACGCCACTCTCGGTCTGTATGCCGCCCTGCCGCCTAAAGAGGCTTTTCCAGCGGCAAAGGATGCGGCGACTCGAGCTTTGGAAATGGACGATGGCCTCGCCGAAGCTCACGCCACTCTTGGTTTCATCCACTTTTACTATGACTGGAATCCAACCGCCGCCGCCGATGAATTCCGCCGCGCCCTTGCTGACAATCCTAACTATGCCATGGCGCATTCCTGGTATGGCGAAACGCTGGCGGCTATGGGCCGGTATCCGGAGGCGATCGCCGAAGCGCGGCGCGCCCTGGAGGACGATCCGCTTTCGCTGATTATCGGCAGCAACGTGGGATGGACATTATGTCTCGCGGGCCAGCACGATCAAGGGATTCAAACACTTAAGAGAGCACTTGAGATAGACTCCAGTTTCCCGCGGACGCACTTCAGGCTCGGGAGGGCATACGAACAACAAGAGATGTACGGGATGGCAGTCTCGGAGTTGGAGCAGGCGGTGCACTTGTCCGGAGGCGATCCCTATTACGAAGGATCCCTTGGGCATGTATACGCAATGAGCAAAAATACGAGTCAGGCGCGCGGGGTGCTGGAGGACTTAGTCGAGCGAAGCAAGCACGAGTATGTGCCCGCGTATGCGATTGCACTGGTCTACGCGGGGTTGGGCGATAACGATGCCGCGATCAGTTCACTACGGAAAGCCTACGATGACCGCTCAACTTCGATGGTTTTTCTGGAAGTTGATCCCCAACTGAGCAGTCTTCGTTCCGACCCACGATTTGCGGAGCTTACCCAGCGTCTTAACTTTTAGAAGTCGTTCCCCGATACGCCGCGAGGTCGGCATATTCCACGAATTCGATGAAATTTCCTTCTGGGTCCCGCGCAAAGATCGCGGTAATGCCTTGGCGGATTTCGACAGGCTGCGTACTAACCAACTCGACTCTATAAGTTTTCAGGCGTGTCGTGACCTCCTGCACGTCAGCAATTATGAACGTGAGATAAGCGATGCCCTGCCCCTCAAAGACCCACTCGGGAACGCCACGTTTCTGGGGCAAGACTTTCTTGGGCTGAACCAGCTTAATCCGCTCCCCATAGGGAGTTTGCAAACGAACAATTCTAAAACCGTTCGGTGATGTACCAAACTTTGTACTCATCTCCGCGGACGCTTCAGCGTCTGAGACGAACTGGAATCCCAAAACTACGGTGTAAAACTCGAGCATTCGATCAAGGTCGATGCACACGATGCCCGGTTCTAAGGGCGATAGCATTCGTAAAGACCACATCGTGTTGGCAGGAGTACTCATACTGTATTGTCCGTAGTTCGCATTTCAAAACTGAGCGGACTACGCGTCATGGTGAAAGTAATCACCGCAGCAACGAATAATAAAAAACCGGCCAGGTAAAACGCCATGTCATAGCTACCGGTACGCTTAACGATGTTTCCCGTGGCAATCGGCACCAATACGCCAAAAATATTTCCTCCCAAGATCAGGAATCCGGTCGCGGTGCCCACCATCTCCACATTCCACACGAGATCGCTCGTCAGAGCGATGTTTAATGACAACGCTCCGGAAATGCAAGCCAGGGATACTGAAATAAGCGCTAAGAGAAGGTACTGGTTGCCGACCATGTTGGTCAGCAGGACCACGCCTGAAAGCAAGATAAACACGATCAACAAAGTACGCCTCTTCCCCTGCTTGATCGCATCGGCGGTAAGCATTCTGTCACTCAGTTTTCCGATCAGGAGCCCCAACCCCACCGCTACGATGTAGGGAACGGAAGTAAACCAACTCGCTTTCACCAATGACATGTGGCGGGACTGCACCAAATAAGAAGGCAGCCAAAACAGAAAGAGCAACATGGTGTAGGCGCAGCATCCTTGCGTCAGGAACAGACCCCACATTGTTGTCCGACCGAGAAGCCGAAGTAAAGCACCCTTGGGAGGGATCGTGATTTTTGTCTGCGCCCCCGTTTCCGCCAAAATATAGGTCCGTTCCGCTTCCGGCAACCACGGGCACTCCGCGGGACTTCGGAAAAATACAACCCACAAGACGACCCAAACGAACCCCAGGGATCCAGTGAGCATAAACGATGCTCGCCAACCTTCTTTTACTAACAACCACGCAACGAGTGGCGCGGAAAACGCAGGTCCTGCAAAAGTTCCGGAGTTAAAAATTGCGGTCGCAAGTCCACGTTCCTTAGGCGGAAACCATTGTCGAACCACCTTGCCGGAAGTCGGAAATGAAGCCGCCTCACCCACCCCTAATGCCAGTCGAGTCGTCAACATTCCCGCAAAGCTTGTCGCGGCTCCGGTCAACATTCCTGCTATCGACCACAGCGTCACCGACACGGCATTGACCCAACGAGCCCCAACCCGGTCGGACATCGAGCCCCAAAGCAGAAGAAAGACGCAATAGGTCCACTGGTAAGACGAAAAAAGCAGACCCATCTTCGAAGCGTCCCACCCAAACTCCTTCGCAATCGAAGGAGCGGCCACCGACAGATTGATTCGGTGCATGAAATTTATGAAGAGATTGAGGAACAATAAGGCGGCAACGTAGAACCGTTTGCCCGACCATAGGGATATATCTGCGGCGATTGGCGATTTCGCCTCAAGCGGCACGGAAACGCTAACCTTGGATCCCGATGTCATGGTTGAGCTTGCGCTCCCGAAGCGTAATCGGTTGTCTCAATCGCCCTCGTCCCATCCAAAGTTCGGCAACGGATGAGGAATCGGTGGGAGATCCCAACTACCTGTCGCCAAGGGCCGCACTTCACGATCGATACGGACATCCAAAACAGTCGGTCGACCGGACGCGATGGCCGCTTCAAGCTGCGGCCCAAGATCGGCTGGCTTTTCGACCAAGTGACCTTCAGCACCCATCGATCTTGCCATCATTGCGTAGTCGGCGGAAAAAAGATTCCCCTTCACGTCGGTAAAGCTGGTCGCGATCTCCCGATTATTACCGAAGTATCCTCTTTGCTGGTCTCGAATCGCGCAATAGCCCCAGTTGTTCCATACCATCCAGACGACGGGAATCTGATACTCGACCGCGGTGAGCACGGCACTCGAGTTCATCATGAATGCGCCATCGCCACATAGTGAAACTACGGGCCGGTCGGGCGCAGCCAGTTTTGCGCCAAGCGCACCCGAGACCGCGAACCCCATTGAAGCAAAACCCCACGTTTGGAGAAAAGTGCGAGTCTTCCAAGCTTCGTACTCACAGACAAGCCAATTGTGGTGAATACCAACATCCGCCAGCACAATTCCATCGGCCGGTACTGCCTTTCGCAGTTCGGCGACAGCGCGTTCGGGGCGGATTGGAATCGCGTCTGAGGTGCGCGGCATGACGGTCGCCGCCTCCCACCGTTTTCGCCATCCTGCAATCCGATCGAGCCAGCTATCTCGTTGTCCATTTGCTTTCGGACGGCGTGCGGCAAGGATCTGCTGCAAAAATAGCTTCGCGTCGCTGATGATTCCAAGTTCGGGGCGAAAGTTGCGGCCAATCTCAGTCGCATCGATGTCAACATGGATAAGCTTGCTGGGCGGAATGTTGTAAGTGAAACCGGGAAGCCATGCGCTGGTCGCGCGGTCGTCAAATCTCGTGCCAAGCGCCAGAATGACATCGGCGTTCCGGCACGCTGCGTTGGCCATATAGGACCCGTTACGGCCGGTGGGGCCCAAGCTCAAAGCGTGTCGCGGATCGAAAACACCCTTCCCGAAAGGAGTCGTCGCTACGGGGATGCGAAACGCTTCGGCCAACATGAGGAGTTCCGGCTCGGCGCCGCTGAGCTCAACGCCGTGCCCGGCAACGATCACCGGGCGCTCCGCCTTCTCGAGAAGCCGCAGGGTCTCGTCCACCGCGGCAGGATCCGCGGCCGGTCTCGACCATTCCGTGACCGCCCAATTCTCGCGTTGCCCCGAGTCCTCATCGACGAGCTCTACAAACACATTCAACGGGATATCGATGTTCACCGGTCCGGGGCGGCCGTTGGTCATCAACGCAAATGCCTGGCGAAGAGCCAATGGCAGCATATCTGGCCGCGTCGGTTGGAAGCTGCGCTTCACGTAGGGACGAAGCACATTCACAAAATCGCCCTGGAAATACTTCCCGGTCTCCTGAAACGGACCTCGGTTCCATTGCCCGGTCGGCACATTCCCAGTAATGTTCAGCATCGCTGACGAATCCGCGAACGCGGCAGCGATCGCAAGGATTAGATTCGCCGAACCTGGGCCACACGAGGTATAAGTCGCTACTGGTTTCTGCGTAATACGAAAGTAGGCTTCCGCCATAAAGCCAGCGGCAGACTCATGGTGCACAGAGATTGTCTTGATCTCGCCTTGCCGGTCGAACAATCCGTCGAGCAACCCCAGAATGCCGTGTCCACATACACCGAAGATGTAAGGCACCTTTTGCCGCACAAGGAAGTCTGCGATGTACGCGGCTCCGTTCGCCGCCGTCGTCGCCGGAGTCGACTGCATTTCACTGTTGGGCATATGTGTTTCCCCTGGAATTATTTCGCTATGCTGAAGCCGCCGTCGAAGGTATCTGACATGCTCCAGAACAGCGCTTTCACCTGTTGATAAGTTCTAATCCCCTGCAAACCCTTTTCGCGGCCAAGGCCGCTTTCTTTGAATCCGCCAAACGGGGACGCAGTGGAAAATTGTTTATAGGTGTTGATCCAAACCATCCCCGCATCAAGCGCCCGCGCTACCCGCCAGGCACGCTTGTAATCGGCCGTCCAGATCCCAGATGCCAGCCCATAATCGCTATCGTTAGCCTGCCGAATCAGGTCGTCTTCATCATCGAACGGCAGGGCGCACAGCACCGGGCCGAAAATCTCCTGCTGCGCGATCTTTGACTTGTTGGTAATGCCGGCCACGATGGTGGGCATATAGAACGCCCCCTTTTCCAAACGCGGATCGGATGGCCGTTTGCCTCCAATCAAAATTTCGGCTCCCTCTTCGCGAGCACCGTCCACGATCTTCTCGATGAACTCGCGCTGGGAGAAGCTGGCGCTGGGCCCGAGTTGTGCGTTGGGCGCATCTGGTAAATCGACACGCAACACCCGCGCTCGTTCGATGATCATGGCAATCAATTCGTCATAAACCTTGCGTTCGACAAACAGCCGCGATCCGGCGGTGCATGACTGGCCCGTTCCCTCGAAGATTGCAACCGTCGCCGCATCCGCCGCCGCTTTTAGATCTGCATCCGCGAAAACGATGTGCGGCGATTTTCCGCCAAGTTCCAGCACCGCAGGAATGATTTTCTTCCCGGCAAGTTCAGAGATTCTTCGCCCGACTTCTGTCCCTCCCGTGAACGAAACCATTCTCACGAGTGGGTGAGTGACGAGAGCGTCGCCAATCTTTCCTCCTGCTCCGGGTACGACGTTCATCACTCCCGGAGGAACGCCTGCGTCAAGGGCGATGCGCCCTAACTCAATTCCAGATGTTGGTGTGTAGGAGGCAGGTTTGAGAACGACGCCATTACCAGCCGCTAATGCCGCAGCGATTTTGTTGCACGTCAGGGTAATCGGTGAGTTCCAGGGCGTGATCGCTGCAACCACTCCCCACGGTTCATACACTGTCATGCTGAGATAGTTCCCGCGTGGAGGGGTAATCTCCGATCCCAGCGTTTCAATCGCAGCCGCACAGTAGCGGAAAGTCGCTGCGCCGTTGATAACCTGATTCTTGCACTCCTTCCACACCTTTCCGTTTTCTAACATCTGGCATCGGGCAAGCAGATCGGAGCGCTCGATCATCAGGTCCGCAATCTTGTTCAAGATCTGCGCTCGCACGTGAGGCAACATATTTCGCCAGGCAGGCTTGCTCGCTGCTTCGTGCGCCACCCGTACGGCGGTATCGATGTGAGCTTCCGTGCCGGCACAAATCTCGTAGTTGACTTCGCCTGTTGCTGGATTCACATGCGTTATTGTGGAGGGCGTGTCCTGAATCCATTCCCCACCGATGAGGAACGGTATGGGCTTCAAACCTGTGGCCGTAGACATGAATCGACGCTCCTAAATTGACAGCTGAACGTGCTGCGCTATATAAGGCGCTATGTGCGGGACAAACCTAGCGCGGATTCTAGCACTCGAACCTTAAGGGAACCTTATGCCGATAACCAAGCTCTCCAATGCAATAGTTTTGTTGCTGACCACCGTTCTTCTTGCCGGCCGCTTCGCGCCAGCCGCCGATGTCCCTGCCTATCCGATGCCCCTCAAGTCGGTGCCGACCTTCTCGACGGAAAAGATTGGACGTCAGGGCCACTTCTACATCGGCGGGAAATGGGTGGGCGAACCGGGCAAGGAAAGGATGCGCGGCGCGATGTACGTGGATGTATGGGTACCTAAGAAAATCCGGCATCCGTATCCGATTTTGTTTGTGGAAGCTGGAGGCGGGCAAACTGATATCGCATTGCTGCAAACGCCCGACGGGAGGCCGGGTTGGGCTTATGACTTCGTCAACCAGGGATATACGGTTTACATGATGGACTTTCCCGGTCGAGGCCGTGCCGCCTATATTCCCGACCTTGATGGCAGTTTGTCTGGGCCCCGCACCGCGGAACACATGGAAGAGGTCTGGACTGGTGGCAGTCCGCCGTCGAATGCGCAGCGTAGCTGGCCTCAATCCCGCAAATACACGCAATGGCCGAGCGACGCTCCGAACAAAGGGAAAATCGGCGACCCCGTGTTCGATTATTTCTCGAAGATGGAACTCGGTTTTCCCACAGCGGATGACATGGAGCAGCTTTCGGCCGACGACCTCGTGCGATTGGTCGACCTGATTGGCAAACCGGTGATCCTGCTTCTGCACTCTCGATTGGCCACCTCCGGGTGGCTGGTCGCCGACGCTCGGCCGAAACTTGTCAAGGCCATTGTCGCGGTAGAGCCTTGGGGACCGCCCATTGAGAACATGGAGCTTGACGCGAAAGGTCCGGGACACGTCTGGGGGCCGACCAATTTCCCGATTCACTACGACCCGCCCATAAGAGAAGCGTCTGAATTGCATACGATTCGGCAGGAGAAGCCGGATGCTCCGGGTCTTGATCCTTGTTGGTTGCAAAAAGAGCCTGCGCGTAAACTCATAAACTTGGAAGGCATTCCCGTCCTCAACGTTTCTGGAGAAGCTAGCTATCACCGTCCCTATGCGCATTGCATGGCGAAATGGCTCAATCAAGCGGGCGTGACAACCACGTTCGTAAGGCTGGAGGATGTCGGGCTACCTGGTAATGGCCACCAGATGATGTCCGAGAAAAACAGCGCCGGCATCGCGAAATTTTTCATGGACTGGCTCGATAACAACGCACGTTGAACGCCAAGGGCGCCACTTTCTATTCGGGGTCGCTATTGCGCTAGCTTGCCGGCTTCTACGCCTTCCCCAAGAACAAAGCTCGATCCGATGCTTCCGACGACCGCAGACCCCCGCGGCAAGCCCAGCCTCTCGCGAATGTGATATACGGCTTCGATGCCGGTGCAATGTGCACCGATTACATTCGCTACCTTAAATTCCCTCATCTTGTCTGCAGTCCAATCCAGCTGGTGATCGCTCGCCGAGTAGAGATGCAGTCCTCCAATAACCGCCTGAACCGGCTCGTCTGGGAACTGTTCTCGCGCGAACGTCAAGATGTTGATGATGCCTGCGTGGCCGCAACCCGTGATCACGACCAGTCCCTGCGGTGTGTTCAGCACGAGTGATTGATCTTCCGGAACCGTGTCCGGAACCAAGCCTCCGGGAGTTAAGACCTTACCACTGCTGGCATAGTTGTGTTCGGAAGATAGTCGGGGTACTGGGCCGGTGAGCCATGCGCCTGGAAAGATCTCCGAAACTGCATCGTGCTCGATGAATTTTCCCCCCGTCGCCTCATATTCTTTCTTGATCGCAATCATTTTGTTAGCTTCGCCCTGATCACTCGGCCGGCTGTAAAAAATGCCGCGCCCGACATGAACCCGGGACAATGCTGAAGGGTTTTTCTTCATCATCTCCTTGCGAAGGTTCAGTAAACCGCCAACATGGTCCCAGTGGTTATGCGTGAGAATCACATCCTGAACATCGGAGAGATCAATCTTCAAGTCCTGTGCATTTTGCAGAACGGTATCGGGATGGGCTCCCGTATCTAGCAAAACGCGATGACCATCCGCCTGAACCAACGCTGAAAAACCCCACTCGCCGATTCCCGTAACGTCGCCGACCAGCATGGTCGACAGCAGAGTCACTTTGAGCGCATGAACCTGTGCTGGAGTATCAGCCGCAATTGCGTCGCCCTTGCGCTGAGCGAACGCAGACTGCTCGCTGCCAATCCATAAAAGCGCAGCGATCAGAAACGACGCGTTCAGGATTCGGCGTTGGTAGGAACCGCTTAGCTTGTTCATCTTCCTCTTAGGCTACAGGGGTATATTCACGATTTTTTCCCGCGGAATAGCATCAATCATTTTTTGCCCAACCTGCAAATGCTGATCCACTAACAGATGCGGCGTGTGCGCCATCCATTGTGCTAAAGAAATGTCCTCGTAGTGGTCGCTCTTGAACATCTCAAGAAAAACCAAGTCCACATCTCCTGTGTTTTCGACATAGTGTGGGTTGGATTGCTTGATGTAGCCCACATCGCCCTCTTCGAAGTCCATGGTGCGGGCGCGCGTACCTGCGGCAAAGACTGTCATACGGCCCTTGCCGCTGATGTAATACTGCCACTCATCCGCATTGGGATGCCAGTGCAACTCACGCAGGCCACCGGGTTTCAGCCGCACCAATGCGGCGGCAATCGGGGTCACAGGAAAAATCTTAGAATCGACGATCTTTACGTCGCCACCCGCTGTCACCTTTGTAGGTTTCATCTGACTCAGCCGGAAATCGAGACGCCGCGGCACCACACCGGTACCTGCTGCCGCCTGATCCTGCTCTTGGTTTAGATTGCCAGGCAACGCCGTCTGGAAAATAAATAGTTCCCTCTTAGGGATTTTAGCGAAGGTCGATTCGGGAACGTTGAAGTTTTTAGCCAACACTTCCGTCGGCGTGTGCACCATCCAGTCAGTGATCAGGAAAGTCTCAAACTCGTTGAAGTCGCCATCGTCAAAAACCAGCAGGAATTTGCATCCGTCCGGCCCCAAACCCTGAATCGAGTGCGGCACGCCCGGAGGGAAGAGCCAAAGATCGCCTTCGCCGACGTCGCTGACGAAGCTTTTGCTGTCCTGATCAACGGCGGTGATGCGAGCCGTGCCGTAGAGCATGATCGCCCATTCAGCGGAGACATGCCAGTGCAGTTCACGAACCCCACCAGCCGTCAGCCGCATCTCTACTCCGGCGATCGTCTTCGAAATCGGTAGGTCGCGCGCAGTGACCTGACGAGTCCATCCGCCGCTCTCGATTCGTTTTCGCGCCAGAGAAAAAGAATATTTAAACGGCGGTTGCCCGCCATTGTCCGTTTCAGGAGACCAAACTGAATTTGGGTTCTCGGCTTCCAATGCGCCATTTCTCGCTCCGGGATCTTCCTCATTCGGAGAATCGTGCTTAGAAGACCTGGGAACGTTTACGTGGTTCGTTTGCCCCGCAGCCTGGCTGTCTTGTTCTGTTGTGATCGCTAGCAGAGCGGTCGCCGCAAGTGCCGTCGAGCCCGCGCCTAGGAATCTACGCCTGGTTACACTTGCAGCGTTCTCACGCATGGCCCACCCTCTCAACTGACATGAAATCCTTAATCATTCAGAACAAGAGTATGGCCGCGCGAGCTTGAAATCCTGTGGACAACGTTAAGAAAACCTTAGAAAATTCTTTTGCAGGCGAAAACTGGAGCAGCACAATAGTTGCCGATTGAGAAACGCTATGACCGGCGATGGCCCAACTGCGGCTGGTTTTCACGGCTACAGCTACAACGCCAACAATCGCATGATCCAGGTCGATCCGGGAGCGACCCCGGCGGCCTACACCTATAACGCCTCGTGGGAAGGAGCAGGCGGTGGCGGCGGAGGGGATGGCTTGGGTGCCGGGAGCCCCGGCGGGGACGGTAGCAATACCTATTATTACTACCAATGGGCCCCGGCGGTTAGTGGCAGCTTCAACGGCTCGGCGATGCGTTCACTCTGCCATACCAGACCGGATGCTGGCAGCTTACGGGCATAAATTTCACGCCAGTCAGCTCTGACATCGGCGGATTGACGCGATATCTGACCGGAAACCGGACCAGAGAATCTACGCTCAAGCAACACCTGCGGGGCGCTTGCCGATTTTTCTTGGATCCCGGCAGGTGTACAAATAGCGGGAAAAAGGTCAGCCGTTCCACAACTGGCGAAGGGCGTATTTGGATGTTCACTACACCTGAAGAACATCGCCTTCACGGGCGACCATCTCGTACAACACCGGATTGACGAAGAAGCCGATAAAGAGCCGCGAAATTAAGCCTGCCACAATAACGATGGCGAAAGGCTTCTGGGTGTCGGAGCCAATCCCGGTGGAGAGCGCGGCCGGAAGCAACCCGAGGCACGCGACCAGCGCGGTCATCATGATGGGACGAAGCCGCAGGAGCGATGCTTCCCGAGTGGCCGTCCGGATATCCAAGCCTTCCTGCCGGAGCTTGTTGATGTAGGAAACCAGAATAACTGCGGTCTCAACCGAGACCCCCAGCAGCGCCAGAAGTCCCAAAACTGAAGAGACGCTGAAGGGGGTGTGCGTTAGCTTGAGCGCAATCAGCGCGCCCACCGGTTCCGTCATGATCACGCCCAATGCAATCGTGACGGGAAACTTGAAGTTACCGTAAAGCGCAAACAAGATCATGAAAATCACCACTCCGGCGAGTGGGCCGATAAAGTACATCTGCGACTTTGCCTCGAGAAATTGGCTGTATTCGCCACCCCACAGCATCCGGTAGCCCTGTGGTAGAGTCACGACCTTGCTCACGGCTGCTTGCCCATCCCGAACGGATCGTTCCAAATCACGGCCTTCAATGCTGTACTGCACACCGATGTAGCGGGAATTATTTTCACGATAAATAAAGGACGCACCGTTCCCCTGGCTTATATTGGCAAGTTGACTGAGCGGAATCTGCTGCCCATCCGGTGTGCCGACCAGCAGATTTCCGATCTCGTGCGCGCTGCTGCGGAATTGGGGCTGCATCCTCACCACCAGATCGAAGAGCTTTTCCCCTTGAATGACCTGGGTGACTGCCTGCCCTCCGACGGCCGCGGAAATTACGGCCTCCACGTCGGCCACGTTGATTCCATATCGCGCGATCTTGTCCCGATCAACGTCCACCAACAAACTCGGTTGGCCAAGTTCGCGCACCACCGTGAGTTCAGTGAACCCCGGCACTTTGGCCAGGGCATTCTTGACCTGTATTGCTTTATCCTGAAGCACATTCAGATCGTCCCCATAGATTTTGACTGCCAGTGAACTCTTGAGGCCCGTTAGGGCTTCGTCCACGGCATCTTCAGCGGGCTGAGTGTAGTTGAAAATAATTCCGGGGAAAGCGGTGAGTTTCTTATTGATGGATTCGATGAGTTGCTTCTTATCGCCGGTATCGCCGCTCCACGATTTGTCTTTGTAGGATTTCAGGCCGACATAGAATTCGCAGTTAAAAAAGCCCGTAGGGTCGGTGCCATCGTCGGGACGTCCTAATTCCGAACCCACCACCGTGACCTGCGGATAAGACATTAGGATGTCGCGGATCTGAGGGGCAATCCTGCTGGCTTCTTCAAATGAAATGGTGTATGGCATGGTAGCCCGCACCCAGAGCGCACCCTCATCCAGGTGAGGCATAAACTCACCACCGATAAAAGGGACCAGCAGCAAGGTCGCGGCAAAAATGAGCGTCGCGATGGCCACGGTTGTTTTGGGGCGGTCGAGTGCCCAATCCAACTGCGAAGCATACTTCCGCTTCATCCATTCATAAGGGCGGTTCGCTTTTTCACGCACGCCACTCTTGAACCAGTATGAGGCGAGCACGGGAATGAGGGTGAGGGTCAGAATCAGCGCGCCGACCAGAGCAAACGACATGGTCTCGGCCATGGGATGAAACAGCTTCCCGGCCGGCCCGCTCAGCGCGTAAATCGGCAGATAACCTGCGAGGATGACCGCGACCGAATAAAAGATTGGACGGTCCACATCTTTCGCGGCCGCCAGAATGACCTCGTTGAGTTTGTACTCTTGGCCTTCCCGCAATGCCAGCTCGCGATAGATGTTCTCCATCATCACCACGGTGCCGTCGATGACGATGCCGAAGTCAATGGCACCGATGGAAAGCAGGTTAGCAGCCACATCGTGCGCATGCAGGACAATGAATGCAAACAGCAAGGAGAGCGGGATGGTGATGGCGACGATGATGGCGGCCCGGAAGCTGACCAGAAAAAAGATCAGCACAACTAGCACCAGCACCATGCCGCGGAGCAAGTTAGCCTCCACTGTTTCCGTGGTCAGATCCACCAGCTCGCTGCGGTCGTAATAAGGACGAATCCTGACATCAGGCGGCAGGATGTGGCGGTTCAACTCTTCGGTTTTACCCTCCACTGCTTTGAGGACGTTTTGCGTCTGCTCCCCGCGCAGCATGAGAATGACGCCCTCGACCGCGTCATCATTTTTCTGAAAGCCGAATTCGCCGAGCCGCGGTGCATGCCCGATCGTGACGTCGCCAACATCGCGCACCCGGACGGGCACGCCTTTGTTGGCGCCCACAACTATGTTGCCGATATCGTCGGTATTGCGGACCAGCCCAATGCCTCGCACGTAGTAGAACTGCCCGCCCTGCGAATAGAAGCCGCCGCCAGCATTTGCGTTGTTCGCGGCTAGGGCGGCCGTCACTTGCGGGACGGTCAAGTGATAGCCATAAATGCGCGCCGGATCGAGCAGCACTTGATATTGCATTACCGTGCCACCAAAGCCCGAGTCGTCGGCTACACCGTGGACCGAGCGATAAGCCCGTGCGATTACCCAGTCTTCAATCGTCTTCAACTCTTGGGGGCTACGATCGGGACTCTCCAGCACGTAGCGATAGACCAGGCCGCTGGGGCTAAATAGTGGCGCGAGGCTTGGAGTCACACCCGTGGGAAGAGTAGCTTGTGCAAGTCGCTCGAACACTATCTGGCGTGCAAAGTAGTCGTCGGTGCTCTCTTCGAATGTCATGATGACATGGGAGAGTCCATAGAGCGAGATGGACCGCATCACCACCATGTGGGGGACGCCGTTCATCTCAAGTTCCAGAGGAAGCGTGACAAGGCGTTCGACTTCTTCTGCGGCGTGGTCTGGCCACTGAGTGATGATTTCGACTTGCGGCGGCGAGAGGTCGGGGTAGGCGTCCACGGGCATCCGCTGGAACGACAGGATGCCGCCGACCGTGATGAAAGCGGTCAGCATTAGCACCAGGAACCTTTGCCGCAGAGCCGCTTGGACGATTCGATGGATCATTCAGATATGGTGGGCATAAATTTCAATAGAGCTCGCGAAAAACTTTTCATCCTTGCGCGATGCAATTAGCGTTGCAGCGAATTGGCAAACTGCAAGAATAAGCTGCCATCGCCGATCACCTCGTCTCCTGGCTTCAGCCCGCTGGTAATCTGTGTTTGTCCATCCAAACTTTCTCCCAGCGTCACTGAGCGCCTGCCAAACTGATTCGAAGCGGTCTCGGCATACACGAAAGGCTGGTTTTCGGTATCGCGCAGGACTGCGGCGTCTGGGAGCGCAATAGCGTCGGAAATTGTGCCCGCGTTCACAACAGCGGTCACAAACATATCTTTCTTCAGCTTCTCACCAGGATTGTTAGTCTCTATGCGTGCCTGAAGAGTGCGTGTGTTCGGATCGAGAGAGGCTGCGAGGTAGGCGATGCGGCCGGGGAACACCGCGGAATATGCATCCGTCAGAATTTTGACCGCATCCCCTGCATGGACGTACGGCAAGTCTTTTTGATAAACATTGACCAGTACCCAGACCGTGCTGGTGTCAGAAATCATGAAGCATTGGGTTGTCCCGGGCTGGATGAGTTGTCCCGCAGCCACATCCTGTTCGACCACTTCGCCATTGATGGGAGCCTTCACCGGAACTTCAAAAGAAGGCGGTGCCTTCACCAGTGCGTCGGGATCTGTAATTCCCATCACTTTCAGCGCAGCTTGCGCGGCTACCAGATCGCCGCCCGCTTGAATTTCCGCCGTTTCCGCTTGTTCCAGATTCTGCTCGGCAATCGCCTTGTGCTCATACAGGTCTTTGGCACGCGCGAAGGCTTTTTGCGCCAGAATATACGCCTCTTTAGCTTTCAAGTAGTTGGTGCGGAGCTGCGAGTAATCCGGGCTGGCGACGTATAACATCGGCTCGCCCTGACGCACGTGCTGGCCCGGAACGACAACAACTCGGCTGACCGGGCCGCTCACTTGTGTGATCACCGGCGTGGTGCGAAAGCCGTTGTAGGCCACCGCTCCCGTCAACCGCAGCGTCCGGGTCAGTGGTGTAGGTTGGACC
The DNA here is from genome assembly GCA_963771505.1 of Terriglobia bacterium. Classification (GTDB taxonomy): domain Bacteria; phylum Acidobacteriota; class Terriglobia; order Terriglobales; family Acidobacteriaceae; genus JAJPHW01. The sequence continues at coordinate 351,772 of CAVYTO010000001.1, read as the reverse complement.
TTCAAGACCTGTATATGCGACATTTGTTCTGACGGGATAGCAAACAATTGAGCGCCCGTAGAATTCTTCGCATTCGTAGAGGCATCCTGCCTCGGCTGCTCGCAGCCGGCAAAAGCGAGCACCACCACCGACACACCGGCTAGCACAACCCACTTGTGCCGGCGGCCTCTATTCTTGAGTCGATTATTCTGGCTCCCGGTCATGGCAGATTCCTCAATCCCATCGCTTCCTTCAACTGCTCCCGTGCGGTCATGTACGAGGCCAATGCCTGGCGGTACGCCAATTGGGTTGAGCGATAGCTGCGTTCGGCATCCAGGAAATCCAGTAGGCTCGCTGCGCCTCGTTTGTAAGCATACTCGCTGATGTCACGTGAATCCTGCGCCTGCTTAAGGTATCCGGAAACGTAGAGCTGCACGATTTCATCATTGCTCTTGACCGACTCGAAGGCGTTCGCGACATCCGAAAGCACGGTATCGCTGGCCGATTCTTTCTGCTCCTGGGCCTGGGTGAGTGCGTAATTCGTGCGTGCGATCTCGCCTTGATTGCGATTGAAGATTGGCAACTCGAAATTTGCAAAGACCGATGCGGTATTCTCCCCGGAGACATGGGTGAAGTCGTAAGTGCCGTTTACATCCACTTTGGCGTTCGCCTTGGCCAGCAGAATTTGGCTCTGGGCGGCGGTGATCCCCAATTCAGCCGCACGAAAATCAGGGCGCTCGCGTAAGGCTCGCGCCTGAAAATCTTCCAGGTTGCCTTTGAGCGGCTGATACGCGAGATCGCCGACCACGTCGAAGTCGGCTGGTACCGCGTCGTAACCCAGGGATTCTCGCAGCCCTGTAAGTGCTTGGACTTTTGCCAGGCGGGCAGAGGATACGTCGGTCTGAAACTGCAGAAGCTGCAGCTTGATTTTAAGGTAGTCCCCTTCCCCGATGTAGCCCGCCTTGAGTTGCATCTCGCTGATATCGGCGGTCTGCCGAAACCCCTCCAAATCATCGAGAGCGAAACGGAGAGTTGATTCCGCCAGCAGAACGCTAACAAACTGCTGACCGACGTTGTATACCAGTGAGCGCTCAGCGTCTGCGACCTGGGCGCGGGTGACCGCCGTTTGATCGCGGGCCGCTTGCAGGCGGCGCTGCCGTTTGTGACCGCGCTCGAAGAGGTAGCCAATTCCAATGTCGAACTGCTGAGTCTCGTTTAGGTTGTCGCCGGAAAAATCCTGCGGACTGAAGAATGGGATGAACTGAGTGTCCGCATCCAACGTTGGATTAGGGCGTAAATTCGCCGTGGTTTCCTGAGCCTGATTTTGAAGAATCAGGGTCCGGCTCGCTTTAATCGAATGGTTGTGCGCCAGCGCCAAATCAATGGCCTGATCAAGACTGATGAGCGTCGTATTCTGCGCAACGGCCTGCCCTGTTACTAGCAAGACGAGCGTCCCCGCAATGGCGAGCATCAGACGGCACCGTAGGTGCAGAAGGGCTTGATTCAAGATAAGTAGCTCTTATGAGTGGCAAAACCGACGATAATCCCGAAACCTTCGACCTCAGCCGGTCATGTTCTCCTTCGGTCGCGGGTACAGCCCGCCCGGAAAGCCATTGTAGATCGGGAGAAGTCTCAGAAGATCATAAAGTTAGATGCAGTCTGAAGCCGACCTCCGGGGCGAAGTTGGCAACTTAAATCTCAATGCTGACGCCGAGCTGCTTGTTGGATCGCTGGCGAGTTCCTCCAAGCTTAGAAGTTTCCTCCCCAAAATCCTTCCTGATGCAGGCGCTGTTGTGATTTTCTTGTGTGTAGTCGTGTTCTGGCATTCCAGGCAAGACATCCCGGCTCTCCGGAATTTACATTTGCAATGGTAACTGCCTTGGTGGCCACGCCCTTGGCCGACCACGGAAGCGTCTTTTACAATCAAGTCAAAACGACCCCAGCAGCCGTATGGATCTTTACAACGTGCCGGGCGCTGGCTGGAAACGGCCGCATCGCTCGCGTTATGTGGTTCAGCGTGCTCTTGCCGTGCTGGGTCTTTCATACCCCCTGGTCTTCGCAGTGACGGGCCGCCTCGCTGGCTCTCCCTCATTATTTAAAGCGCGAAGCAGCAGTTCTCATCGCAGGATCAGAGTTTCTGCTCTCCGTCTTTCGACGGACCATCGCGCTTTTTGTCTTGAGCATCGCGCCACAATTGCGTGCACGAGAGGGCGGAGGTGAACTAGACTCTAGCGGCACAAACGGGTTGCTTTGAGAGCGTTCTTTCTAGATCGTGGGACGGCAGTCCGGTTTCGCGGAACGATTCGGCTGACTGAGTTCTGTTGTAGAAGCACTGATTTTAGGTTCAAACACCGCTCCGAGTGGATCCGTAAAACCATAAGGCCGGCCTTGAAAAAGCCCTAAAACAATGATTTCATTCGTGCGATGGAGTGGTCTCTTACATGCAATGGATGACGACGTAACGCGCGGGCAAAAGCCATCTCAAGAAGATGAAGTGACCGCGATGCGGCACAATCGCGAAATGACCTACATTTCGGAGGACTCTTAGAGATCATGAAGCCAAAGACTCTCAGGAAAATCGCGTCAAGCAGCTTGGTGCTGGTTATGCTTGTCTTCGGGAGGCAAGCTCAAACGCAGGACGTCAAAGCACGGTATCCCGCGATGGCCCCCCTTGAGCAATACCTGATTGCGGATCGAAATGCCGAGATAGCCTTGGCTCGGAGCGCGGCCACTGAGTCCATATCAAGTGACGCCGATGTATTGGTTCTAGGAAAACAGGGTTATGAGACCGCGGTTAAAGGTAAGAATGGTTTCGTTTGTGTCGTTGAACGAGCATGGACCGCGGGAATCGACGATCCGGACTTCTGGAATCCTAAGCTGCGAGCTCCGATCTGCTTCAACCCGGCAGCCGCACGAACCTATCTCCCGCTCACCCTCAAGAAGACGGACTGGGCACTAGCTGGACAATCCAAGGCTCAAATCTTTGACAGCTTAAGGGCGGCCTTCGACAAGAACGAGTTGACGGCCTCGGAACCCGGCGCCATGTGCTACATGCTGTCGAAACAAGGATACTTAAGCGATCGCGATGGGCACTGGCATCCCCACCTCATGTTTTTCACACCGCAGGTTGATGTACAGACCTGGGGCGCAAATTTGCCCGAGTCGCCGGTTGTCGGGGCTGAAAATCCCCAGAACCGAGTGACGGTATTCCTGGTTCCTGTCGCCAAGTGGTCGGACGGTACTGCGGACTCCCAGTGACTCGCGTGACTCTGCAACAAGCGGACGAGTTTCCTTCGACGCAAACAGCTCGGTGAAAAGTGTTCAAGACGAAAACGGCGCCGTAAGTCGCAGCCCCCGTGTCCCGCGACGCCAAGGTTCGTGTCATTGTTGCAAACATTCGTAATTGAGATATGCCACCTACAATTAAGATCGTGATGACAGAAGTTACGCAACCAAATTGTGCTGCGCAGCAAGGACATACAATCCGTACTTTGTCGAAAATTACGAGGCCAACCCTCGTGTTTGCCCTAATCGTTTTTTGGAGTCTCTGCGGGTTGTCGCAGCAGAATGCTGCAGGTGGCGAAAGCAGGCCGCAGATGCCTGCGACCCACGATGGGCAGCATGACTTTGATTTCATGTTTGGTTCCTGGAGGTCCCACACACGCCGGCTCCGGCATCCGTTGACTGGCGCCACATCGTGGGTCCAAAGGACCGGCACAGAGGTCGTTCGAAAGGTGTGGGGCGGGCGTGCTTTGCTGGATGAAATTGAAGCAAATGGTCCCGATGATCTCTCTCAAGGCCTCACTCTTTTTCTCTACAATCCACAGGCTCGCCAATGGAGCGTGTATTTTTCTACCAGCGGCGATGGCACGATCGGAGTTCCCGCCATCGGAGAATTTAGGAACGGCCGCGGCGAGTTTTATAGTCAGGAAACGTACAACGGAAAAACAATGCTGGTCCGCGTCGTCTGGTCTAACATCACGCCGACTTCGCATCGTTTCGAACAATCTGTCTCTGACGATGGAGGTACGACTTGGGAGCTCAGTTTTGTAGCAGAGCTGACGAAGGATGAGCCCGTTCAGCCCGCCGCTGCGGAAGAGCATGAAGGCCAGCACAGCGCCCAGCACCACAACACCTGTGCGGGATCGAAAAGATAGGAGCGAAATGGCCGAACTAGAGCTTGGCGGTCGGCCACACTGGTGTGCGTCAAACTGTCCCGTTCACACGTTAGCGAATATGCGATCGTTTGAACGATGCAGTTATTCTGAAGCGCAGCTTTTTTATAACTGGAGTATCGTTCCTGCATTGCAGCTCAGTTGGTTAGCGGCAGGCCAATTTTATCGAACAGCCGTCTGAAAGCCGGATCACCGCGAAGCCCGATGAATCCAGCGTCATCGATAAGGTTGATCACGACTTCGTCATGTGACTGGACGCAGATGGTCAGGTACCGGATCGCTTCGCGCTGGTTGCCAAGTCGAGCCTCCGACTGCGCCACATAATAAGGCGACAACTTCCCCTGTTCATACATCTTCTTCTGTTCTGAGATTTGGGCTGCTAACAAGCCGTGCTCGCCGCCCTTCGCGAAGCCTTTGGCCGCGGCCTCGGCGACCGATGCTAGCGCGGCATCGTGAGTCAGCACGGCATTTGTTTTCAACTCGAATATGTAGCTGGGATAATTCCCAGTTTCAAAATCGGCTAATCGCAGGTACACGTGTGGCGAAATGAAATCGGGTTCGGCCCCCTCGAGTTGTTTCAACAATTGCAGCGCTTGTTCATGTTGTCCTGCACTCCAGAGCAATTCTCCCTTGTCGGCGAGGATGGAGGAGGAATCCGGGGCAAGTTTGCGCGCCAGGTCAATCTCGCTCAGAGCTTCACCGTGGCGCCCGAGGGCATGAAGAAACGTGGCGTACCAGTGGTGGGCTTTAATGTTATTGGAATCGAGTTCGATGGCGCGGCGGAATTCCTTTTCGGAGTCTGCCGCGTCCCACATTCCCCAGAAAGTCACAAATGCCAACGAGGCGTGTGCCTCGGACGATTGGGGATCCAACTCAACCGCTTTGTTCGCGGCCGCGAACGCCTTGAAATAAGCCTCGTTTCCCGGCATGGCCGAGAATTCTCGCAGCAGGTTGTAGCAGTCAGCCAGACCAACGTAGGCGTCGGAATAGCCAGGATCGTGCGCAATGGCTTGTTTGAAAGCTTCAAGAGCCTGGTTCAGGCTTTCGGGAGTGCGCTTGTTCCAGTAAAAGCGGCCTTTAAGGTAAAAATCTTCGGCCTCACGATTGGCGGGTTGATGAATGCGCCGTTCATCGAGCCTGGATTTCGCGCTCTCATTGCCGTTGCGGTGGCCGGGACGAAAAATCCACACGGAGAGCACCACCGCCACCACCGGGAAGAGATAGACCATCTTCCGCCACGGAAAGGGTGCCGCCGTCATTACTTGTTTTTCCAGTGAATGGTTTTGACTGGGTTCTTCTTTTTTTATCGAGTCTGGCTTCGTTCCCTGGGGATCCGGATCCATCCGTTGAATGGGTCCGATCCAGCGGTAGCCCCGGCGCTCGATGGTCTCAATGAAGACTGGGTTGTCGACCGAGTCCCGTAACGCATCTCGAAGCCGCATGACGGCGCTGCTAATCCCTTGCTCGAAATCTACAAAGACATCTGAGGGCCAGAGCGCCCGCCGGAATTCCTCTCGCGTAATTACTTCTCCCGGACGGGTAAGCAACAGCGCCAGGGCTCGAAAAGGTAGATCCTGAAGGCGAACCCGGACGCCATTTCGCCGCAGTTCGCCCGCGCGGAGATCGGCCTCAAACACACCGAAGCGAGCGATCGCCGGAGGCGCTTGTACAGAGCCCATAGGAGTAATCTTTGCAGCAGGGCTAGTCTACAACGAGTTTTACACCCTGGAAATGGCACCTTCGGGCATCGCTCAGGCTGGGTTTCTTTGGCAATAAGTCCACGTAAATACCTGTAAATAGGTGCTTTATTTCGCCATGTCCACGCCAATCAGAGGCTATCTCCAGACCATTGACTGAAACCCCATGTCCGGGCCACAGTCGCGAAGCGCACAGACGGTTCCCCCCTAGAAGGCTCGTAAGCGCAACTCACTCCCAGGAGACAAACAAATGGAATCGAAGTATCGTCAAAAAAATAAGAGCTTGGGCATAAAAGCGATGTTAATCGCAACAATCGCGACGATCGTAATGTTCTTCGGATTGACCGCTCAGGGGCACGCGCAAACTCCCACCACGGTGTACAACTTCCAAGATGTTCCGACTGACGCCTGCGAGCCCGAAAACAACATCGTCCAGGGCCGCGACGGCAACATGTACGGGATTGGTCTGTACTGTGGAACCAACAATACCGGCGCTGTCTACAAGATTTCGCCGACCGGTGCGGAAAGCGTCATCTACAATTTTCCGGCGAATTTCAGCTTCTGCTTCTCAGGGCTGACACTTGGCAGCGACGGAAATTTCTACGGAACCTGTTTCTCCACTCCTTCCGGCAATGGCAGCATTTTCCGGTTGACACCAGCCGGAGTGTTTACAGATAAGTATGACTTCACTGGAGCCAACGGCGACACCGAGCCGATATACGCTCCGGTTCAAGCGGCAGACGGCAATTTCTACGGCGTTACCGGCTATTATCCTTATAGTTGCGGAAATGTTTATAAGTTGACCGCCGCAGGAGCATACACCAATCTGCACACATTTTCAGGCAGCGACTGCGGACCCGCTTCCAGTTTGATCCAGGCGAGCGATGGCAACTTGTATGGCACGCTTTTCAGCTGTTCCAATGGCATTCTCGGGTGCGTGTACAAGATCAGCAGCGCCGGCATTTTAACCGAAGTCTACGACTTCTCGGCCTCTTCCGGATACAACCCGTGCACCGGCGTCATTCAGGGTAAGGACGGAAAACTCTATGGAGCTACAAACGCGGGAGCGGCCAATAATTTCGGAAGCATCTACAAAGTGACCACCGCCGGTGTTTTCACCGATTTGCACGATTTCGTGCAAACGACCGATGCCTCCTGTGTAGACGATGCCGGCAGGACGAACGTGGATCTTCTGCAAGTAAACGACGGAAATTTCTATGGAGTTAACGGTTCTTACGGGCCTACCGGCGAAGGCAGCATCTGGAAGCTGACTTTAGCCAACGTGTTTACGGCCTTCCTGCTGCCAACGAATCCGCCCGTTGACGGGGCCGCACCCTTGGCCACTCTGATTCAGAACACGAACGGGCTGGCATACGGAACTACTCCAGTGGGCGGACAGGGGGTTGCGACCGTGGGCACATTTTTCAGCGTAGCCACAGGCGACGCCCCTTTTGTGAAACTCGAGCCTACGCAAAAGACTGAGCTGGTAGGCGCACGCGTCGGTATGTTTGGGCAGGGGTTTTCCAGTGCCTCTGTGGTGAAATTCGGCGGGGTGGCTTCTACATCGGTAACTCGATTGGGCAGTACCTATCTAGCGGCTGTGGTTCCGGTGGGAGCACATACGGGCGTGGTCACAGTAACCACCGGTTCGATGACACTGTCCAGTCCGCAGACGTTCAGAGTAAAGCCGAAGCTAACCACGTTTTCGCCGCCGAGCGGTGCAGTCGGAACGCTGGTGACGATCAACGGCTCAGGGTTGATTCAGGCCACTTCGGTCAGATTCGGCACGGTGAACGCGACCACGTTCACTGTGGTTTCGGACTCGGAGGTAACGGCGGATGTGCCGTCGGGGCTCTCGCCGGGGACCGTGACCCTGTCCATCAGTACACCGGGAGGCACAGCCAACAGCTCAACAAAGTTCACCGTGAACTAGTGTGGCGAACCGAGGGCAGTAACCGCCCTATTGCTGAGCAGCGCAGAAGGACGGGCCGTGGCCGCAGTCGTGCGGTTTGGCGACCAGCAGTTGTTTAACGCGGTAAAGACGCGCGGAAACTTCATTCCAGCCAGTCTCCTGGCTGATGGTGCCGGAGCGCGATTAGGGGGATGCGTGCTCCGGGTTTCCATCGTCTGTGGAACGCGGCGTAGGCTTATGCCGTTTAAGCTTCCTGCTGGTAAAGGTTGCGATCGCGACACTAATCCCTAGGGGGTCAGAAGCCAGCGACGACATCCGGACAATGCTCTTCTGAGTCTAGCCGCATAGCTTCATGGCGCGGCCGAGCAGGCCGGGAGCTTTTAGTCTGCGGCAGACATCCTCGAATTGCGGACGGGGTCCATCCCAACGAACCTCTTCGACACTATCGAAGACAGGGACATCTAGCCGAAGAGTTGCCAGGGTGCGAAACAATACTGCATCGTTCCATCCGGCGAACAACGTTTCCGACAGTGCGCGAGCTTTCCGGATAGACGGATGCCAAGATCGCCAATCTTTCGGAATATCTTCCAGCTGAGCGTACTGGGATAGTACAAGAGCCGCTGCCTTCGCTCCCCATCCCGATATACCGGGGAAGCCGTCAGCTGTGTCTCCCACCACCGCCAGATAATCGGGAATCGATTGCGGCTTTACGCCGAACTTCTCCACCACGCCGGTTTCGTCGCGCAGGATATTGCGCCTGCGATCCAGTTGAACGACTCGGGTGCCGACAATACACTGGCTAAGATCTTTGTCCGGGGTACAAATTAAAACCTTCTCTGTGCGCTCATCCTTTGCTGCGCTATTGGCTGCAGAAGCGAGTGCGTCGTCCGCCTCGAAGTAGACCATCGGCCATACGACGACTCCCATAGCTTCGAGAGCTTCCTCAAGAATTGGGAATTGCGAAAGCAACTCGGTAGCTACGCCTTCACTGGTCTTGTATCCCGGATACAACTCGTTGCGAAATGACTCGACTACGTGATCGGTAGCAACCCCGAGGTGGGTCGCACCGCCCTCGATCATGGATAGAACCGAACCGAGTACGCCGCGAACCGCTCCAATTTCTTGGCCGTTTAAGTCTTTCGCGGATGGCACGGCGAAGAAGTAGCGGAACAATTCATAGGTTCCGTCAATTAAGTACACGTTCATACGGTGCGGCCTTGCTGTGCACCCATGTCATGGGGTCTAGCTATCACATTCTAAACGCCAAATACGCGCATTCCCCAATACCCATCTCGAGATGGTTCCGTTGCTTGGATCAAGATTGACCTCAGAGCTGTTTCAGAGCCGCTGCAGCAAATCCTCGGGCATGTCGATGCCGAAGGCGGCTTCGGGAAGTCAGAACTTCGTCAAATCCGGCAATTGTCGCAAGATTTCTCCAGCGCCCCGGTCGCCTTCGAGTTTTTGAAGAAGAGGAAAAAACTTCGCGCCGAGGATCGCGGGCACGCCCACGGTTCCCGAATAGTGAGCCGCCACAGCAGATGCCTGCGAGTTACGCCAGCAGCACATCGTCTCGGTTAAGTGCGCGGAAGTGACGTGCGGCTGGTCGCATACGGTGATGAGGACACCATCAGGATTCGCTGAGAAAAAATGGTTCAGCCCTGCGCGAATTGATGTAGACATGCCACGTTCAGCATGATCGTTAAAGATGTAAGGGATTCCAGCTTTCTTGAGCAGGTCGTCGGCGCGCTGGATCGAGATGGCACCGACCAGGTTCAGCGTATTTAGTCGCCAACGACTCGTCCGCTTAACAATTTTCGCCAGTTTCCTCCTACCGCATTCGTCGGCAAAGCCAGGCAATCCCTGCAACCTAAGGCGTCCCAATTCTTACTTGACGTTTTGCGTGAAAAGCATATGATTCTAGTAATGCATAAGTATTCATCGCTATGCATAAATATCTATTATGAGCAAAGCGGCAAGACAGAAGGCAATTCTTGAATTGCTGAAGAAGGGTCCTTTAGCCAATCAGGAAGACATGCAACGGGAAATGAACAAGCGTGGATTCAGTGTAGGGCAAGCCACGTTGTCGCGCGACATTCATGAATTGGGGCTCGCGAAAACCGGAAGCGGCTATGCGCTTGCCCTCGCCCCAGGCGCAGGGGAAACCGCGTTGCCGCCGGTCTCGCGGCTAGTCCGCGAATTTGTATTGCAGGTGCTTACCGCACAGAACTTACTGGTTATCAAGACCAGCGTTGGAAGCGCCCAGCCGGTGGCCGCCGCACTCGATGAGAAAGACTGGCCAGAGGCCATCGGAACAATTGCCGGCGACGACACCATCTTAATGGTCTGTCGGGACAAGAAAGCGGCGCGAACCCTGGCCGGGCGTTTCAAGGGGATGATCGGTTGATGTCCGCAAGACTTCAGACAGCGGTGCTCGGAGCGACTGGATATTCAGGTCAGGAATTGACGCGCCTTCTGCTGCGCCACCCTCGAGTTGAAAGTCCAGTTCTGTTGGCGCGGGACGGGGTTGAACGCAGCGACATGGCTACTTCGTCTCCGGGGTTTTCAGGCAACGGCGATCACCCACTCTTACCCTTCGACTGGGACGAACTTTCGCGACGGAAGGTTAAGGTTCTATTCCTTGCCACGCCGCACGAGATTTCGCGATCGCTCGTGCCTCAGGCCATCGCGCGCGGTCTGCGCGTGATCGATTTAAGCGGCGCATGGCGGCTGAAACAGGCGCGGCATCGCGCAATTTACGGATTCGAAGATCATGACACGCTTTCAGCGAGCGAATTGACCGCACGAGCGGTCTATGGGCTGCCCGAATTGCATGCAAGTTCAATCGCCGATGCGGCGCTCGTGGCCAATCCTGGGTGCTACGCCACTTCCATCATTCTTGGACTCGCCCCGCTGCTGCGGGCTGGCGTAGTGGATGAAGCACGCGGCATTATTGCCGACTCGAAATCGGGCGCCTCGGGAGCGGGTAAAGAACCGAACGCGCGCACTCATTTCGTTTCCGTCGCTGACAACCTGTCCGTCTACTCCGTGTTCAATCATCGCCATCTTGGCGAGATTGCTGAACAACTAAATCTCGAGAGCGAGAATATTACTTTCACGCCCCATCTCCTTCCCATAACACGGGGAATTCTTTCCACGATTTACGTTCGCTTGAATCGGGAGATGACCGCACGCGAAGTGGAGACCTCTCTTCGCAGTTTCTACGCAAACAAGCCGTGGGTGCGCATTTTCGAATCTTCGAAGCTACCTGAAATTAGATTTTCACTCCACACCAACTATTGCGACATCGGTTTTTGCGTGGACGCAGACAGGCACCGGCTGGTTCTGGTTTCATGCCTGGACAACCTTCTAAAGGGTGCGGCCGGTCAAGCAGTGCAAAACATGAATCTGATGTGCGGTTGGAGCGAAAAAGAAGGACTGAATTGAAAGTAATCGTCAAAATTGGAGGAGCTGCGCTGGAAACTGCGGACACGCTAAATCAGTGCGCCGCGAGCGTGGCGGAACTGGTCAGCACGGGTCATCAAGTGGCGGTTGTCCACGGCGGAGGCGTGGCGGTGACTCGGGTTCTCCTGCAGATGGGGATCACAAGCGAGTTTGTTCAGGGGGTACGAGTCACTGACCAGAAGATACGCGATGTCGCTCTCATGGTTTTGGCTGGCCTGGTGAACAAGAAATTAGTTGCGGCGTTGACTGCGTCTGGATGCCGAGCAATTGGGCTGTGCGGCGCAGACGGTGGAATATTCCGTGCGCAGAAGAGAGAAATGGCGGGCGTGGATCTAGGTTTCGTCGGCGAGATCGTGACGGCCGACTCGACTTGGCTGGATGTTATCTGGAGCGCCGGCGGCATCCCGGTGATCACGTCGCTGGCATTAGGAATCGACGGTGAATATTACAACATCAATGCTGATGAGATGGCGGCGGCTTGCGCCACTGCCGTCAACGCCGATGCCCTGATTTTCCTGACCGATGTCGCCGGAGTGAAAGATGACCGAGGCAACGTAATGTCCTCGTTGAACGTGGCAGACCTGCCACGCTTGATCGAGACCTCAGTGATTAAGGGTGGAATGCTGCCAAAACTCCAGGCCTGCACTCAGGCGTTAAGCGGCGGCGTACAGCGAGTTCACATACTTCCAGCTTTGCACGCGGACGTACTGAATCAGTTCCACTCGTCCCATGTCGCGCTTGGAACTGAGGTGACGCAGTGAGTGCGACACCGACGTTAGCAGCCGTGAAGCGCGCCGAAGGCCAGTTGCTGCTGCCCACATACGACCGTCACCCCGTGCTGTTCGAGAAGGGACGCGGAGTGCATCTCTGGGATGCGCAAGGGAATCGTTACCTGGATTTTCTGAGCGGCATCGGAGTCAACGCCCTGGGTCACGCGCACCCCGCAATCCAGCGGACGTTGAAACGGCAGGCTGGACGGCTCATTCATCTTTCGAATTTGTATTACCACGAGTATCAGGCGGAGTTGGCGGGGCGGCTCACGAAGATTTCCGGCTTGGATCGCGTTTTCTTTTCCAACAGTGGAACTGAAGCCTGGGAAGGTGCCCTGAAACTTGCGCGGCTCTACGCCCGATCCCGATCGGCAAACAACAAGCCCAAGTGGCGGGTGCTTGCGCTGGACAATTCTTTTCACGGACGGACGTATGGGTCTCTCAGCACGACAGGCCAGAAAAAATACCGCGAGCCTTACGCGCCCGTCCTTCCCGGCGTACAATTCGTCCGCTTCAACGATGTCGAAGACCTCAAGCGAAAATTCGATTCAAGCGTGTGCGCGGTTTGCTTCGAGACCATACAAGGCGAAGGCGGCATACGTCCCGTGAGTGCGGAATTTTTGCGACTGGCACGTAAGCTCACCAAAAATAGCGGAGCATTGCTGATCCTGGATGAAATTCAGTGCGGCCTCGGACGCACGGGCCGTTACTTTGCCTGCCAGCATCATGGCATCCGGCCCGACATCGTGACCGTGGCTAAGCCACTGGCCGCGGGGCTGCCGCTCGGGGCCATCTTAACAACAGATCGTGTTTCCCGGGCGATGCATCCGGGCATGCACGGCACTACTTTTGGCGGCGGCCCACTTGCATGCGCTGTCGCGATCGAGTTTCTAAAGCAACTGGATCTATTGCTCGATCACGTGAACCGGCTTGGCGACTATTTCCTAAAGCGCCTGAATGATCTCGCGAAAAAACATGCGAGCGTCCGCGAAGTTCGAGGTAAAGGGCTGATGTTGGGTATGGAACTCAATTCGCCGGAGACCGCCAAGGCTGTTGCGGCAGGACTGCTAGAAGAGAAAATCCTCATCAACCGCACCCACGAAACCGTGTTGCGTTTTCTGCCGCCCTACATCATTCAGAAAAAGCACGTCGATGAGGTGGTCACTGCGCTCGATCAGGCCCTAGGGCAGGCAGAAGAAAAACATCCAAAAGGACGACGAGGAAGAAGCGATAGATGAGCCGTCAAACCATAAACAGTGTAAGTGCCACGCCCGAACCAGCGGTAAGCTCTTCCGCTTTCTGGTGTCCTGACCTCGTGTCCACCCGCGATCTGGGCCCCGAAGGGGTGCGAGCCGTACTTGATCTGGCCGGCATCATGAAGGCGCGTCCCGCAGATTTTCGCCGTACTCTCGCCGGAAAACAGATGGTCATGTTCTTCGAAAAGCCGTCACTACGAACTCGATTGACTCTTGAAGCCGGCATTGTGAGCCTGGGCGGAACCGCCATGTTTGTAGACCAAACCCAAGATCGCATTGACGCGAGGGAGAAGCTCAGCGACATCGCCCATAATCTCGAACGCTGGGTTGACGCCATCGTCCTTCGCACATTCGCCCAGTCGACGATGGAGAATATGGCCCGGCATGCCTCCATCCCAGTCGTTAACGCGCTTAGCGATGCCGAACATCCATGCCAGGCGCTGGCAGACTACTTCACTCTTCAGGAGCGTTTTGGAAATCTAAGAGATGTCTGTCTCGCATATGTGGGCGACGGCAACAACGTAGCTCACTCTCTGCTGCTGACGTGCGCCTGTCTGGGATCTCGAATGCGAATTGCGACTCCGGCTGGATACGGCCCCGATCCGCAAATCATCGCAGATGCGTATGAAGTAGCAGAGCGTACGGGCGCGAAAATCGAATTGTTTACCGATGCGGCAGAAGCGGTCCGCGGAGCCGACGCGGTATATACCGACGCGTGGGTAAGCATGGGACAAGAGAAGGAAACCGAAGAACGGAATGCGGTCTTCGTTCCGTACCAAGTGAACGATGCGCTCATGGCAAAAGCCTCTCCGGAAGCTTTGTTTATGCATTGCCTGCCCGCTCATCGCGGGGAAGAAGTCACGGACTCCGTGATCGATTCGCAGCAATCGATCGTCTTCGATCAAGCCGAAAGCCGGTTCCATGTTCAGAAAGCCGTCCTTTATCTATTGATGGGCGCGGGAAACCGACGGCCCGCGAGGAGCGCCCATGCCTGACCAAAAAGTCGTTCTTGCCTATTCGGGTGGACTGGATACGTCCATCATTATTCCATGGCTAAAAGAAAATTATGCCTGCGAAGTGATTGCCATGGTTGGCGATGTCGGCCAGGGTGACAACATCGAAGCCGTTGTCAATAAGGCGTACAAGACCGGAGCAAGCAAGGTCATCGTTGAAGACCTGCGCGAAGAATTTCTGCGCGGATACGTGTTTCTCGCGCTTCAAGCAGGCGCCGTCTATGAACACAAATATCTGCTGGGCACTTCTCTGGCTCGTCCGGTCATTGCGAAACATCAGATTGAAATTGCTTTGCGCGAGGGAGCAACCGCCGTGGCGCATGGTTGCACCGGTAAAGGTAACGATCAAGTGCGCTTCGAAATGGCGTATCAGGCCCTTGCCCCCGAATTACGGGTGATTGCCCCGTGGCGCGAATGGACGCTTAAGTCTCGGGAAGATTGCCTCGACTACGCGGAAAAGCGTGGCATTCCGGTGGAAGCCAGCCGCCAGAAATTACACAGCCGCGATCGTAATCTTTGGCACATCAGTCATGAAGGCGGCGAACTGGAGGATGCGGTGAATGCTCCGCTACCTTCTACCTGGCAATGGACGCATTCGCCCCAAGACGCGCCCGATAGGGAAGAGCATGTCAAAATCGCCTTCCAGTGCGGCGTTCCGGTTGCCGTGAATGATATGACGCTCGATCCTGTTTCTCTGGTTGAGCTGTTAAACGAAATCGCTGCGCGCAACGCAGTCGGTAGAATCGATTTGGTGGAGAACCGCTTCGTCGGCATCAAGTCTCGCGGATGCTATGAGACTCCCGGCGGAACGCTATTGATCGCCGCACACCGCGAACTCGAAGCTCTCTGTCTCGATCGAGACCTGGCCCACTTCAAGCAGCACATCGGATTGAAATATGCCGAACTGGTCTACTTCGGCCTGTGGTTCACGCCGCTGCGCGAGTCCCTGGACGCTTTTGTTGCGAGCACGCAAAAGAACATCACTGGAACCGTGACGCTGTCTCTCTACAAAGGAAATGTGTCCGTGGTGAGTCGCGAATCGGCGTACTCCCTCTACCGCACCGACTTGTCATCGTTCACCATGGACGAAAGCTATGACCAGAAAGATGCTGAGGGATTTATTCGCATCCTTGGTCTTCCTTCACGATCGCGTGCCGCTTTGAACGTCCGAGTGGTGAAGCCTGCGGAAGAACCGGAGGTCGCATGAAAAAAATGTGGGAGGGAAGATTTCGGACTCCCGTGGATAAAGCCTTCGAACGCTGGCAGCGTTCATTTGCTTTTGATCGGCGTCTGCTGCCGCATGAATTGGTTGCAAGTGCGGCCCATGCTCGTGCTTTGCATGGAGCAGGAATTATTTCCGCCGAGGAATTGATTTCGACCCTGCAAGGGTTGGAAGAGGTTGGCAATCAAGTATCACTGTCGCCAGATTTCCTGAACGACGATGAGGCCGAAGATGTTCACCACTTTGTCGAGAAGAGGCTGGTCGGGTTGATTGGCGACGTTGGCTACAAACTGCATAGCGGACGCAGCCGCAACGAGCAGATTGCCACAGACCTCCGTTTGTACGTGCGCGCCAGCATCGATCAGTTGCAGAATGAAATTGCCGACCTGTGCGAAGCGGTGATTGGTCGCGCCGAACACTCAGGCACCGCGGCGATGCCCGCTTACACACACCTGCAACGCGCGGAACCGGTGCTCGTCGCACACTGGCTGCTGGCTTACGTGGAAATGTTTCTTCGGGATGCCGGAAGGCTCGCGGATTGCCGCGCGCGGCTAAACGTTTGCCCCTTAGGCTCGGGCGCCGTTGCCGGCTCTACGCTGTCTCTCAACCGCAGCGCCATGGCCGTGGAACTCGAGTTCTCCGCCCCAACCACCAATAGCATTGATGCTACCGCAGATCGCGATTTCGCCGTTGAATTCGTCAACGCGCTCTCGCTGCTGGCCCTTCACTTGAGCCGTTGGGCGGAGGAAATGATTCTATTCTCGACTCAGGAATATGGTTTCATTCGCCTCCCAGAAGCGTACTCGACTGGTAGTAGCGCGATGCCACAAAAATTAAATCCCGATTTGCTCGAACTCACCCGCGCCAAAACGGGCCGTATCATCGGCAGCGCCACAGCGTTGCAAATCACGCTGAAGGGTTTGCCGCTGGCCTACAACAAAGATATGCAGGAAACTCAGGAGCCACTGTTCGACGCCGCCGAAACCGCACTCGCCTTACTGCCTCTGATTACCGGATGGGTGCGCGCCGTTGAATTCGACTACCCGCGCATGTCTGAAGCCGCGCAATCGGGCTTCATGGAAGCTTGGGCTGTCGCCACATACCTCGTCCAGCGGAACGTGCCTTTCCGTCTGGCGCACGAAATAGTCGGCGCGGCGGTGCGCCTCTGTCTTGATCAACGCTGCCGCTTTCAGGATCTGTCGCTGGAAAGCTGGCAGGCGCTGCATCCAGCTTTTGCCCGCGATCTTTTCGAACATCTGACGCTGGAATCGGTCATCGCCATTCATGACGTCCCGGGCGGCACGGCCGTTCCGCACGTTCGAGAAGCAATGACCCAGGCGCGCCGCCAAGTTAACTCCCTGCGGGCACACGCTAAGTCGGGAGGCGTCCATGCGCACGCGTAGGGCGACTCTGCTTGATGCGAAACAAGTGCATGAGCTCATCTGCGCCTATTCTGGCGATGGAACGTTGCTGCCCAGAACGCTGGCTGAGATTTGCGAGAACATTCGCGATTTCGCCGTGCTTGAGGACAAGGGCCGAATCATCGGCTGCGGCGCCCTTCATCTCTATGGCATCCATTTGGCGGAAATTCGTTCAATCACCGTGGACGCGAAATGCCAGGGTAAGGGTGGCGGAGTCAAGTTGGTTCGGGCGCTATTTGCCGAGGCCAAACAGCAGCATGTTGACTCGATCTGCTTGTTCACCCGCGCGCCTGAGTTTTTCGGTCGCCTCGGTTTCGAGGTAGTGCGCCGGGACGACCTGCCCGACAAAGTTTCGAAGGATTGTTGCGTATGTCCGCGATACAACAATTGCGACGAAGTCGCGATGATTCGAGGCGAATTGCCAATTGTTTCCATCTTGCCATTGGCTCACGCCCAGGCGCAGGCGAACAGAGACTTTGTTCCCGTGGAAGCCCTTGACCAAAACAGATAAAACAGCCGGAACCGCCCACACATATGGCTGGCAGTCACTATTCGCGCAGCCGGTAAATTTCCGCCTGCGTTCTTCCCTGCGCAAAAGGCTGAAAACGCTTGACACGGGCGGCTACCAGCCTCAAAATTGGGGCGCGACGTTTTCGTGCCTCAGGCTGGCCTTTCTCCCCCTACTGCCTGTTTTCGAGTCGTCCCTGTTGGGCGACTGACCCGGTTCTCAAGTTGCGACAGAGACAATTGATCAAGGAGCGCTCGGCCTTGCCGTGTGCGCACACCGGAGGTTGGGGCATTCCCCAATCCCGACGAAGGACTTTATGAAAATCGCATCGCTTTCGCCGAAGGCATTCCTGCTTGCAGCCGTCGTTTTTTGCGCTCTCTCCGTTGCCGCTACCGCCCAGTCATTCAACATCAGTCCCGGCGGATTTTCCAATAGCAATGTCTGCGCGAACGGAGGCGTGCCCGCCCCGGGTTGCCAGGTGCTTACGAACGGATCTCCTGATAACCCAACCGCCCTGTCAACGGGAACGCTCAGGATGAACGCCGCAAACCAGAACCAGCATGCGTCGGCTTGGTTCTTCACTGCCCAGCCGCTCAACACCGGCTTCACTACCTCTTTTCAGTTTCAAATCAGCACCACAAATTCCTGCGCGGGATGTGGATTCCCCGGCGACGGAATGGCGTTGGTGATCCAAAACGATCCGCTGGGGACAGGCGCTCTCGGCTACGCGGGGAACGGCAGTAGCATCGCTTACGGCAACGACGACCTCGCTTCGGCGATGGGCTTCGGGCAGGCGATACAGAATAGTCTGGCCGTGGAATTGGACACGTATCAAAACCTCGAATACGGCGACCCGGATGCAAACCACGTTGCGGTCCAAAGCTGCACGCCAAACAACGCCACCACGCTATCTGGCAACAGCTCAGACCATAATTACCTTTGCCCGGATGGAAGCGCCGCCAAGCTCGCCCTGCAAAGTCTTCCCCTCGGAATGTCGTTGTCGGACGGCGCGGTGCACACCATCACGGTCAACTACACTCCCCCGGGAACCTGCACCGCGAATTGCAACAACTTTGCCGTGTATCTCGATAGCAATTTGTTGCTTCAAACTACGCTTGACATCACCAAACAACTTTTCCTCAATCCGAACGCAGGCGCATTTATAGGATTCACTTCCTCTACTGGCAGCAACGTCCAGAACAGTGACGTCGTGAGCTGGTCGTTTTCGCAATTGCCATTGGCGCCGATCGACATCAATCAGCCGTTGCAGCCTGCGGTCACCACATTCAATTACACCCAGAATCTCAGCGCCGCCGTTGACTACTCTCAAAGCGGATTGCCCGCCAGCGCATTTCAGGGTGTCGTTATGGAAGGCACAGTCGACGGAATCTCCGACCAGGATTTTGCCAACTTGGTGCAAAACACGCCGTTCCAGGGCAGCGCCTGCCTACGTCAGGACACTGGCAACGGAACGTTTCTTTGCGTCGTGACCACCGATCTGTGCACAACGCAAAACAATTCCAACCCTTCGGGCGCGAACTGCCCGAACACTGGAACCAGCGCACTGATCTTGCCGAGCAATACTTTTGATCTTGATCCCACGCAGAAGCCGATCACGGCCCCAAACTATTTGATGGGAAAAGACACGGCTCTGAGCTGCCCAGTTGGCAGCGACAATACTTGTAAAGGACTCGTCAGCATCTTCTCCGGAATCAGCGGGGACGCAGTGAAAGTCAGCGGAAAGACGGACGGCTTCAACTCCATCCTGGTTCCGATCGAAAATTCCGTGGAGCCTGCTTCGTCACCCACGACGAGCCCGCAGCTGAACAAGGGATGGACCAACGGAAGCGTCAACCTCACAATCAACAGCACCGAAATTGTCCCGTCCGGCAATACGAATCCGCCGTCGCCCCTACCGACGGTCACGGGAATCAACTATTCAGTTGCGGGAGTAAACCTTCCAAGTCCGGCAAACGGAACGCTGCCCGGCTCCAACGGGACCCTGACGATTCCGGGCCTGCTGGAAGGTGCAACCACAGTAACGTTCTTTGCGATAGACAACGCTGGAAACACAGAAGCAGTTGTCACCAATAGCGGAAACCAGGTGAGCAGCGCGCCGCCCAGCATTACTATCAACGTTGACCTGACCCCACCAACCGCAAACTGCACACCCGTCGGCTTGCCCAGCGGGTGGACCAGCAGCGACGTCACCTACAACTGCCTCGCGAGCGACGGCGGATCAGGCTTGGCGAATCCCGCGCAATCAAGCTTCACACTTTCCACGTCGGTGCCACCGAATACTCAGACCGCCACTGCCACCATCGCACCGGTTAACATCCTTGATGTTGCCGGCAACTCGACCACTGTCGGCCCCTATGGCCCGTTCGAAGTCGATAAACTCGCGCCCAGCATCAGCGCAATCCAGTTTCTTGTGAGTTCGCCAACCCTGGGTCAGGCGGACACTGCGTCTTACACTTGCAGCGATGTCGGCGGATCGGGAGTCGTGATGTGCGGACCGTCCGGGTCAGCAACATTCGCAGCAGTGCCGAGTGCGAATGAAACCACCAATCTCGACACCACTACGCTCGGCTCACACTCTTTCACGGTGAACTCGCAGGACGCCGTGAAAAATATTCCGACTCCGGTGAGCGCGACCTACTTCGTAGGTCAGGCCACTACGACGACTGCAATTTTGAGCAACAGCCCGAATCCTTCGAACATCGGGCAGGGCGTGTTGGTGACCTTCTCTGTGAGTGGCTCGACGAACATCGTCGCTCCGACTGGGACGGTCACGGTCACCGCGAACACAGGAGAGAGTTGCGCGACTGCCGTTGCGACCGGGGCTTGCTCCATCACTTTCAATACGTCGGGGAACCGCACGATCGTGGCCAAATACATCGGTGACACGAATTTCGTGGGCTCTTCTTCGAATCCTGCGAATCAGTCCGTCAACGGCGCATTGCTCACAATCTCTCCGCCCAGCGTGAATTTTGGAACTCCCTACCTGTTCTTCCCCACAGGACAGACTGTGACTCTGACCAACACGGGCAGCCAGGTGGTGACTTTCAGCTCATTCAAGGTTGCTGGCGGCGACGGCCACGAGTTCGGCATTCTCAACCTTTGCGGGTCGTCGCTGAAGCCGGGAAAAAGCTGCCAGATTTTCGCCACTTTTTTCGGTGACCAAATCGGAATGCAATCCGGCAGCATTACAGTCACTGACAACGCATCCGGCAGCCCACAAGTGGTGCCCCTGTCGGCGAACGTAATCAATCCGGGAATCAGCTTCAAACCATCCGCCCTCAATTTTGGAACGGTAAAAGTAGGCACGACCGTAACCCAGAGCATTCAGCTCAGCAGCTCTGGATCCACTCCGCTCGCGGTAAGCGGCATTACTATAGGCGGCGGATACGGAGACTTCACTCAAACGAATCATTGCCCATCGTCGCTCAATCCGGGCAGCAGTTGCACAATTTCGGTGAGCTTCAAACCGTCAGCCAAGACTTCCAGGTCGGCGAATCTCACAGTTACGGACAATGTGATCATCCCGACGCAGTTCGTACCACTGTCAGGAAAAGGGAACTGACCTGAGGGTCGAAGTTCATCGGTCACCTATCCGCGCGCAGAATCGCTAAGGCTTATCGCTTCCGGAACGGGCGGTGGCCGTGGCGTACATCGGTTGAAGGTCGAATCGTTCGGTAACGTGCGCGGCTTCGGGTTCTGCCTTGATTTCATTCAGAATACCGACAGCTTGCCGATATTGCGCTACGCTCTCGCGTTGATTGCCCGTCAAACTCAATACTTGGCCAGTTAAGTAATGGATCTTCGCCGCCTGAAGCCGAGAACCTAACTTCTCGGCGCGGGCAAAGCTGCGGTCCAGTTCCTGCCGCGCGTGCGCATAATCTTTCTCGTGAATCATAGCGTCGGCCATCGCCGTCGAAGCCTCAACCGATAGGTACATCCTGCCTTGCTGATCGGCCTTTTGCGCCAAGCTGTGCAAATCCGCAACTGCGGGCTGATAGCGCCCTTGGACAATC
The DNA here is from genome assembly GCA_963771505.1 of Terriglobia bacterium. Classification (GTDB taxonomy): domain Bacteria; phylum Acidobacteriota; class Terriglobia; order Terriglobales; family Acidobacteriaceae; genus JAJPHW01. Next base: position 330,323 of record CAVYTO010000001.1, on the reverse strand, counting down.
GCGACCCTGGCCATGTTGAGCTTCGCAATCAAGCCAAGATCTGCTTCCGTCAAACTTGCGCTCGACCGGGCAGCTTGCTCGTAGATTGATCCGGCCGCCTTAATGTCTCCACGGAAGTATGCGACGTCGCCCTGGGTCATAAGTAGAGACGCATCCAACGCCTTGCTTTTCAAATCTCGCGCGATACCTTGAGCCTCCTGCAAGGGTGCGGCGGATTCGGTGCCGCGGCCGGCCCTTGCCAGCGCATCCGCAAGGTCGTTGAGTGAATCGGCCATCGGCCGTGCATGGTCACCCGCTTGCCGTAATCCTGTGACCGCGTCCTGCATGGCTGATACCGCTGCTCCCACGCGCCCCTGATACTGAAACATAAGGCCGAGGCTGTGAGATTGGATCGCGGCCCCGCGCACATCGCTCGCCTTCCGGTTCAAATCGAGCGCGCGCATATACGATGCCATGGCCTTGTCGTACTGCGCGAGATTTACATAAACCTCGCCGAGATTATGCAGTGTCTCGGCCACGTCGCCCGGAACATTCAGCTTTTCGCGAATCTGCAATGCCTGCTGGAAGTAGGTGACGGCATCGTCGTTCTCGCCGCGAGCCAAATAGATATTGCCGATGTTGTTCAGACAAATCGCCTGGTACGCTTCATCTCCGGCTTCACGCTGGATTTGCAACGCCTCCTTGAACATGGGAAGCGCTTTGTCGTAGAGCCCGCGGTCGGTATATTCGCTGGCGATATTGATGATTGTGTCGCCGACTTCCTTCTTCGCTCCGATGTCGCGGCGGATGCCCAACGCCTCGTTATAACTTTTCAACGCGTCGTCGGTCTTGCCCATGGAATCCTGAATTTGGGCGATCTCGTCGAGGCTGGCTGCTACGCCGCGCTTTTGTCCCAGCCGGCGATTGATGGTGATTGAGTCCTCGTAATTCCGCAGGGCTTCGGCCGGCTTGTTCAGGTGCTTGTACGCGATGCCGACTGCCTGAAGTATCAGCGCTTCCTGTTCTTCGTTATTAAGATCGATCGCCTGATTCTTGGCTTTCGCCAGAGGATCGAGAGAATCTTGCGGATTTCCCGCTTTAATGTCCACTCGTCCTGTCGCCAAAAGCGCATCAACGTTGTTGCCATCGGCGCTCAAGACCGTAGAATAATGCTGCTTGGCTTTATCCAAGTCTCCCGCGTCTTCGTAAAGCGAACCGAGGGCGAACTGCACGTCCAGATCGTCCGGAAAGCTCTTCTCCAGATTCTCGTAAGCAAGAGTGGCTTTGCCGTTGTCTTTGACGACCCGCGCCCGGCTGGCCTCGATCAGATATTTTTCAGCCAAAGGCAGATCGGAGCTTAGGTCGATGGCGCGACGAGATGCCTGTTCGGCATCGCTGTCGTAGCCGAGCGCGGAGTAGGTCTCCCCGAGCTTGGAAAATGCAATGGCAAAATCGGGATCTTCTTTTGTTGCCGCTTGAAGGTTTTTTAGCGCCTCCAAATTGTTTCCTTGCCGCGCAAATTGCACTCCAGTGTTGTAGTCGCGCAGCGCGTCGATCGATTTGGAAGTGGGCTTGAAGGAATGCGCTCGCAACTCTTCTCGCAGGTTCGACGACAAAGATAAGTTTTTCCTGATGCTGTCGGCCAGCCGATCCACAGCTGCTGATAAGTCCTGCTGATTTTGTGCCTCCGCCTTCAACGCCGCTGTGCGGCCACGCTTCAGGTCTTGGAGAGTAGCGTCAATGCGGATCTGATCACCCAGCTTCGTATATTGGCCGGACACCACGATATCGGCGTTAGCAAAACCCGCCACGCGGCGCAGGGTGGTCGAATCTAGGGAACTCTCCGGCGCAATTTTCAGGTCGTGCAACACTTGCTGCAAGTGATCTGGCGAAATCGAACGCAGGCTGGCGGACTGCCCCACATCCGTAGTGAGCATGTCGCCCAGGCTTGGCCCCAGCCAGTTCCACGATGGGTCGCCTGAAGCGTTGTGAAACGGCAGGATGGCGAGAGACTGCACCGAAGCCATCCCTGCTGCCGAATTTCCCGCAGGCGAACGCAGCTTGTCCCGAAACAAAAATCCGACCAGCACCAGGATCAAGGCTGCAGCCCCGCCGACGATCTTTGGCCAAGGCAAGTCCTGACCCCAGGGTTTGACCGCTTGTAACGTGATCGCACCAGCTGTCCTGTTGCCATGAAAAGCCTGTAGATCGGCAAGCAGCTCTTTTGCGCTTTGGTAACGTTTTTCTCGCTCGCGCTCGAGGCATTTGCTCACGATCCCGCTGAGTTCGGACGGTATGGTTCCATCGTGGTCGGAAATTGGCCGTGCCTGCTCCTGGGTACGCCGGATTAAACTGGCGAGGGCGCTATCCGCGCGGTAAGGCACCTGCCCAGTGAGCAATTCATAAAAGATTAATCCGGCGCTGAAGACGTCTGATCGTTGATCCAGTTCCTTGGCCAGCGCCTGCTCTGGCGACATGTACTCCATCGTCCCGACCAGGGCCCCGGTCTGCGTCATGCCATTGCCTTCAAGATTGCGGGCCAAACCGAAATCCATGACCAGGATTCTGCCGTCCTTGTCCCGCATGATGTTCTGCGGCTTCAAGTCGCGGTGAATCACGCCGACGTTGTGCGCTGCCTCCAGCGCCAGGCAGATCTGCTCCATGATCCTGCAGGCCTCTTCGGGAGCAAATTTCTTGTGCTCGAGAATGAGCGAGCGCAGGTCCTGCCCTTCGATGTACTCCATGGTGATGAACTTCACACCATTGCCGTCGCCCAGGTCGTATATGCGAATGACGTTTCGATGGGTGACCCGCTGAGACAGCAACAACTCCTGCTTGAAGCGGTCGATAATTGCAGAATTCCGTGCCAGTTCTGGGCGGATGACCTTCAATGCGACCAGGCGATCGAGTTCAAGATCGGCGGCTTTGTAAACCGCGCCCATGCCGCCTTCGCCGAGAGTTTGAAGGATGCGATAGCGTTGCGCTAATACGGAGCCTTCCTCCAGCGTGGGCGCGGGAACTTGAAAAGCGCGCTCGCCGCCACTGGGCGGCCGCGGAGGAGTCCATGGCGGAGAATCCGTCTTCGACAGCGGCACTAAGGTCGCAGCATCGGAATCGGGTACATGCAGAGGAACGATCGTTGGAGCGTCGGAAGCGGCAGGAGGTACGGACGGCGAACTGCCTGTGCCGGACGGCGAACCAATTGCGGCGCCTCCGCCGGGGCCGCCACCAGATTCCGGATTGCGCCGTAACCGGTCGTGCTCTTCCATACCCTTGAAATTCCGAGAAGAAACTTAACTGAAATGCTTGCGCGGCGAAACTGCGACCTGCGTTAACGCCAGTATAAACCTCGCGAATCTCGCCGTATCCCTAAAAATGGCGGGATTGCGGGACTGTGGATGCCTCGGATGAGTCGTCAACCTGCCGCGCGCTTCGCGCTTTTGTGCATAATAGGGACTTCCGCGCCAGTGAAGAGGAGTTCTGATGAATCACCGAAAATTCACGATCATCGTTTCGATTGCGATTAATATTTTGTTAGGTATGAATCTTGCGGCAGCATCGTCGGCGAAAGGCAAGCCAGACGTGACCACGGAACCGCCTGCCACCATTGGCGGCCAACCGGTGCAGATTTACGACCTTCGTAGCGGTCACGGCGTGGAAGTTCGCGCGATGAATTATGGAGGGGTAATCCTGGAACTCCGCACCCCCGACAAGAACGGAAAGCCGGCAGATGTAGTCTTAGGCCTCGATAAGCTGGAAGACTATTCCACGAATTTGCCTCACTTTGGCGGGATCATCGGCCGCTACGCCAACCGTATCGCCAACGGCGAGTTCCATCTCGATGGAACGAAATATTCGCTGCCCAAAAATAATGGACCGAACACTTTACACGGCGGTCTTCGCGGATTCGACAAAGCGCTATGGAAATCGAACTCTTTCAAGAACAAAACGGGAGTTGGAGTCACTTTCAAATACACCAGCAAAAATGGCGAAGAAGGCTTTCCTGGAAATTTGACCGTCACTGTAACGTACACGCTTACCGAGAAGAACGAACTGATGTTTGATTACGCGGCGACCACTGATAAAGCCACTCCGATAAATTTGACGCAGCATACTTATTTCAATCTGTCAGGCGATGGCAACGGCGATGTGCTTAAGCAAGAGCTAAAACTGAACGCGGACAAATTTACCCCGGTCGATAAAACGATGATTCCGACCGGCGAAATCCGGTCCGTAAAGGGCACACCTCTCGACTTCAGCACGCCTACCGCAATCGGGGAGCGGATCAACGACAAATACGAGCAGATGGTGTTGGCGAATGGATACGATCATAATTTCGTCGTGAATGGCGGCGGCAGCGCGTTAACATTTGCAGCGCAGGTGTACGATCCAGCCAGCGGCCGCGTTCTTGAGGTCTACACAACCGAGCCCGGCATCCAGGTCTATTCCGGCAATTTTCTCGATGGCACCGTCGTCGGCAAACACGGCCACGCCTACACCCGTCGCGAAGGTTTTGCGCTGGAAACGCAGCATTATCCGGACTCGCCAAATCATCCGGAATTTCCCTCAACGATCCTGCGGCCCGGTCAGGAATTTAAGTCGCGCACAGTCTACAAATTTTCTACCAGGTAGATTTCACAACGGCCTCGCCGCGTTGGCGTTGTAATCCGGTTCCGTCCGGTTTATCTTGACACGACCCTGCAATGCCTTCTCTTGAGCCGAGGCCGACGAGTTCATGACGATCAATGGCTATCTCTTAAAGAGCACCGGGGTCGCCGCTCTCGGCGGCCTCTTGTTTGGCTTTGACACGGCTGTGATCGCCGGCACGACTCATTCGCTCACGGATGTGTATCACCTTTCTCCTGCGCTACTTGGAGTGACGGTTTCCAGCGCTTTGTGGGGAACGATCATCGGCGCAATGTTCGGCGGAGTGCCAGGAGACCGGTATGGCCGCCGCGACAGTTTGCGCGTCATGGCTGTGCTCTATTTTCTCTCCGCGGCGGGCTGTGCACTATCGTGGAACTGGCCTGCGCTGGTGATGTTCCGTTTCCTCGGTGGGCTTGGCATTGGAGGATCTTCAGTGTTGGGCCCGATGTACATCGCAGAAATTGCACCTGCGAGCTGGCGCGGCAGGTTGGTTGGGCTCTTCCAGTTAAATGTTGTCTCGGGGATATTGCTTGCTTATTTATCCAATTATCTCGTTGGACTTCAGCATTTTGGGCTAGATGCCGAGTGGCGGTGGAAGCTGGGCGTATCGGCCGTTCCCGCAGCCCTATTTTTTCTGATGCTGTTTACCATTCCCCGCAGCCCTCGTTGGCTGGTGAAAAAGCGGCGTATCGACGAGGCGCGCGACGTACTGAGGCTCACCGGAGAACAGGGTTACGAACAGGAACTCAGCGAGATTGTCGCTTCCATTGATGCCGAGCACCATCTGACCAACGAGCCGCTGTTCCAGAAGACTTACAGGCTGCCTATTTTTCTTGCCATCACCATCGGCATGTTCAATCAGTTGGCCGGAATCAATGCAATCCTCTATTACCTCAACGACATTTTTGCTTACGCCGGCTACGACAAAATGTCTGGAGATTTGCAGGCCGTCGCTGTCGGTCTCACGAACTTGATTTTTACGATGATCGCGATGTCGGTGATCGACCGCATCGGACGGAAAACTTTGCTGCTTATTGGCGCGATTGGCATGGCTTTTGTGCTCAGTGGTGTTGCGCTCGTTTTCTCGCGCGGCAGTGGATACGGATCGTTGCTCTGGCTCCTGATCGCATACATTGCCTTTTTCGCATTTTCGCAGGGAGCAGTGATCTGGGTGTACATAAGCGAAGTCTTTCCGAATCGGGTTCGAGCGAAAGGTCAAAGCCTGGGCAGCTTGACGCATTGGTTGATGAACGCGCTGATATCCGGAATCTTCCCCGCGCTGGCCGCCTGGTCTCGGTCAGTGCCGTTTATGTTTTTTGCAGCGATGATGGTCTTGCAGTTTATCGTGGTACTCGCGATTTATCCGGAAACCAAAGGCCTGTCGCTCGAAGCCATGGAAAAGAAAATGATCGCGCACTGAAAGCAGGATGAGCATCCCAGAGAAGCTACCCTGGGATGCTCGAGTTCCTTGCTACTGCGTGACTTCCGCGATGTAGACCCCGTAAGGCGCAAGCGAAATCGTCGTGTCCTTCGCCGTGGAATTCTGAGTCGTCAGCACGCGATGCATTTTGGCATTGGCGAATCCATTCTTCGAAAGGTCGAACGCCGCTTTCTGTGGCGTGCCGGACATATTCAAAGCCACCAGCACCGCCTTACCCTTGTACGAGCGCAAGTACGACATCACGTTCGGATCGTCTTCATTCAAGGCCGTGTATGTGCCTTCGAGCAGTGCCTGGTTTTCATGCCGCAACTTCAGTACTGTGCGATAGACGGAAAGGACTGAGTCCGGGTCTTTCATCTCGCTTGCAACGTTGTGGGTCTGGTAGCTGGCCGGTACCGGCAGCCACGGCTTTGCTGTGCTGAATCCTGCATTGACCCTCGTGTCCCACTGCATAGGGGTGCGCTCGCCATCGCGACCAATTTCCTTTGGCCATCCGGTGCGGCCGATCGGATCGCGAACGTCTTCTTTGCGTTTCGGATTGTTGTTCTCCATGCCGATCTCTTCGCCGTAGTACATGATCGGAGTTCCCCGCAACGTCAGGTAGAACGAGCCCATCAACTTGGCGATCGCATCGTTGTCTTTTCCGTTTCCGTAGCGGTTGTAAGAGCGAACGATATCGTGATTGCTGATGACGTAAACCGGCCATCCACCCGCTCCATCGACCGCTGCAATCTGACGGCGAAATTCGGGCGGAGAAAGTTTATTGACAGTCGTGAACATGAAGTCCATCGGCATTTGCAACTCAGCGGAATGGCCGCCGTAGTAGGCCTTCAATTCATCGATATCTTTAGTCCAGGTCTCGCCTATCAGCACGGCGTTCGACTCATCGGCGACGCGGCGAAGCTTCTGCAATACGTCGTGTACCCCTGGCAGTTTGGCGTTGTACTTGTCTTCATGATTAGGGTCGCCTTGGGCATTCGTTCCGGGCAGAATCGGATTGTCGTGCAACTCGGGATCTTCGAACAGCGTGTCGACCGCATCTAGACGGAACCCTGAAACGCCGCGCTTATACCACCAGCGCGTCACGTCCAACATCGCGGTTTCGACCGCTGGATTTCGCCAGTTAAGATCCGGCTGCTCGGGATAGAACATGTGGTAGTAGTACTGATTCGTGGTGGGATCGAGTTTCCATGTGGATCCCCCAAATATGGACGTCCAGTTATTCGGAGGCTGCCCCGGGCCTTTGCCGTCGCGCCAAACATACCAATCGCGATGGGCCGAAGTGCGTGACGATTTCGAGTCGATAAACCACGGATGCTGGTCCGATGTGTGATTCACCACGAAGTCGAAGATGATTCTCACGTTTTTCTGCTTGCCTTCGGCGGCCATACGATCAAAATCGGCCAGCGTTCCGTACATCGGGTCGATATTTTCGTAATCGGAAACGTCGTATCCGAAGTCGACCTGCGGCGAAGGGAAGCACGGCGAGATCCAAATCGCATCGACGCCCAAATCGTGCAAATAGCCCATCTTGGATGTAATTCCGTTCAAATCGCCGATGCCATCGTTATTTCCATCGGCAAAGCTTCGCGGGTACACCTCGTAGAAAACCGCGTGCTGCCACCACTGATGACCTTCGGCGTCTACTGGGTTCGCCTGCGCGGAAACCAACTGGTTGCAACAAAACACCAAAAGAAACGAAAGGCAGATGAGAGTTCGCGACATGGGGTACGCTCCTTAGTGGATTAGGTGCAACTAGTGGCGACGCGGCGGTCATTTTTCATTTTTTAAGATCAATCACAATTCTCTGTGTCGAGTAATCGTCATTCTGGGCGCGCGGAAACGCAATTGCAAGCGCGGAAGAGCCCGAAGCTGTATCAATAACTTTCGCCCCGCTGACCATTGAAATCTCTGACGGATTCCAAACAGGCATCAAGTAACTCTGGCCGGGCGCACCCGCAACTTCCAAAGTGACTTGTGAATGGCCCTGGTTCCACGACTCCGAAATCACTCGCAGGCCCCCGCTACGCGCCCCGAGCGAAGGCAGAGCTGGCAATATGCTCAAACCAAAATCATGCTTAAGCTGAATATGAATTGTCGTCGTGTCTGAGGCGATGTTTGTCCGTAAATGGACGTGTTGATCGCTCGCGTTCTCGTCCACGGTGAACGGCGTGTTTTTTCCATTCACTTCAACTGTTGTCACGGAACTGTGGAGGCTCACCGCTGGGGAAAATTGCAGTTCACAGTCTCCCGAACCGGCGCGTTGAATGTCAAGGTAATTTGATCCTGCGCTCTGGCGTATTGGAAAGAAAGTGTCGTCGACCCGACCTTCAGATTGTCGACCGAAAAATTGCGCCAGTCTGCGGGGACGTGGGGCGCAAAGATAACGGAGTGGGCGATCGCGTCGCTGCTCAATCCCAGCATCCCTCGCAGCATCGGGCTGAGGACCATTGCCGCCGACCACGTTTGCTCCGGTGATGCGGTGGACAGCGGTTGATAATAGTCGCCCGACAAGACTTCCGTCACGTGTCCGAGCGACCCGTCCAGGGCGAGCAGCGAGTTAGCGCGCAGGTTTGTGTACCCGGAAAATTCCTGATGATAGCGATATTCCGCCACCGATGCCCAACCTGTGAACAAAGGCCAAACCGAGCCGAAGTGGTATCCGCTGGCGTCATACAAAGATGAGCGGGATGAGATGATGCGCGTGCCCCAGTCGGTTTGATGGTCCGGACCCGCGAGCAATTTCAAAGTCGAAACTGACTTTTCAGCGTCGGTTGTCCCGAACCACATTGGAACCGTCGTCAGTACCGAGACCTCGTCTTTCTGGCTATCGTTTGAATTCAGCGCATAGGCGAACGCACTCTTAGCGGGAGACCAGAATTTTTCGTTGAGCACGGCAATCTGCCTGTCATATTCCCTCTCCAGAACCTTAGCTTCTTCTGCTTTGCCTGCCAACTTTGCAATCTTTGCAAGGGCTGTCAGCGATTGCGTTCCTAGTCCGGCTTGGTAGAACTCGGTCTTCACCGGCAGCAGAGGACCGCCCTCCACCCATCCATGCCCGATTTTGTAATTTTGGGGAAAGCCGTTCGCATCGTATGTCGAACGCATGAACTGGTAAGCCTTCCACAGGCTAGCCCAATGTTTGCGGGCGAAATCTATATCCCCGCTCGCGCTCACATAATCGTTGACGATAATGATGTAAAGGGGCGTGGCGTCTGCGGAAGCGTAGGCATAGGGATATTTATCAAGCCACGGCACCAGCGAAGCGCTCTGCGAAATTTCATGCGGGATTTTTCCGTCGCTGCGCTGGAATTTCGCAATGAAGTCGATGGCCGCACGGGCAGTTTCAAAATCGCCTGAGGAATCTAGCGCGAACGCGCTCCAGAAAGTATCGCGACCGAAAAACCAGGCAAAGCCGGGGCGCTGGCTGGTTCCCGACGTGCGGTATCCCGCGACCAAGCCCGTTCCCAGCAGCGGATTTGCAACCAGACCCTGAATCAAGCTCACCCGCGACCAGTCATAAGCCTGCTGAAGTTGCGCATCGGGAAGCGTCAGCGAGACCCCGCGTTGTAGATAGTTCCGATAGTATTCCTGCGATTCTTTCAACAACTTGTCATATGTAGCCACGAGCCGTTTGTAAGTCGAGTCAGCGGCGGCAAGGCTTTCCGTTGACGCCGCGAGAACCAGAAGCTTCGAGTCCTTGCCTCTCTCAGTAACTCCCAAACGCACAGAATCCTGCAGCGACGAAGAGTAATTCGTTTGATAACTGCTTTGGGCGTTCGTGGCGGTTGGCGATCCGAATAGCGCGAAAAATTTCTTCTGTTCCTCTCCGAACTGAAATGCGTGCCGCGGTTCGTCCCAAAAGTGGTAAGCGCCGCCTATCGCTGCCGGCCATTGCAGTTGAAAATCTGCGACGAAGCTGGCTTCAATCTCCAGCGGCACGGTAGTTTCAATATCGAAATGGACGACTGCTCCAGACTCGTTCACGGGAACAAAAAATGTCTCGCGCACCAAAAAATTGTCGCCGGAGTAGACAATCACTGACGACTCAGGACGCGTGATTAAAGTCCTCGCCAACGATCCGGCAGGGATTTCCCGGTCGGCTACCCGAAACACAAGATGCAAATCGCGAAAGATTTTGAGCGGATAAACCCAACCTTCCATCACGCCCGCTTCGTTGCCGAACACCGCCGCCCGTTGTCCAACAACAGGAAGAAACTCCCACGGGCGGACTGCGCGAGTCAGTTCCGGAAGAGAGGGGTCCTCGGCACCCGCGACGACCGCAAAAAACAGAACGAGAAGAAGGGATATCCTGGAAGGGAAACGCAGCGAATAGTGCCCGTGGTGCGGGCTATTCTTTCGGCTTATCAGCATTGCCGCCTTGAAAAGTCCTGGAGCGCCCGATATAAGAAATAGAGTGCGAATTCTAGCATGAGCTTTCCGGTCGGGTAACCACTTCTTGTCGTCCTCGCGCAGGGAATTCATAAAATCGCTGCACCGCTCGGCGGTTGTGCTATCGCTTGAAAGCGTGCTGGGTTTGAGCCGTCCCCTGTGGCCGCAAGCAGTTCCAGTGACTCCGCCAGCCGATACTGGTAAACAATCGTCACTCGGTGTGAGCTTCATCGACATCGCACACAGCTCTGGCCTGAACTCCAAGACCATTTTCGGCGGCGAACACAAGAATAAATACCTGCTTGAAACTACAGGTTGCGGCGTCGCGTTTTACGACTACGACCACGACGGCTGGCTGGACATTTTTCTCGTAAACGGTTCGCGGCTCGATGGCTTTCCGCAAGGCCAGGAACCAGTTTCCCGCCTATTCAAAAATAATCGCGACGGAACTTTCACTGATGTTACGTTGAAGGCCGGAGTCGCCCGTTCCGGCTGGGGACAAGGTTGCTGCGTTGGTGACTACGATAACGACGGCCACGACGATTTATTCGTCACCTACTTCGGCAAGGACGTGCTGTACCACAACAACGGCGACGGAACTTTTACTGACGTAAGCGAAAAGGCCGGCGTCGCCGGATCAGGCAAACGCTGGAACACGGGGTGCGCATTCGTTGACTACGATCGCGATGGCCTGCTCGATCTCTTCGTCGCCAATTACATAGATCTCGATCTCAAGACCGCTCCCGTACCTGAGTCCGGCCCCTGCCTCTATAAAGGCGTGATGGTGGCCTGTGGCCCGCCCGGCCTCAACGCGGGCAAAAACATTCTGTACCACAACAACGGCAATGGAACATTCACCGATGTCTCGGAAGTTTCAGGAATTGCGAAAGTGACAGGCACGTACGGCCTCGGCGTCCTGGTTGCCGACCTGGATAACGACGGCTGGCCCGACATTTATGTCGCCAACGATTCGACTGCCAGTACCCTCTATCAGAACAAGCATGACGGAAAGTTCGAAGACGTCGCTCTGGAGGCAGGCTGTGCGTTGAGCCCCGATGGAAAGCCGCAGGCAGGCATGGGGATCTCTGCGGCGGACTACGACCTCGACGGAAATCTCGATCTCATCAAGACAAACTTCGCCGGTGATACTCCGTCGCTTTACCACAATCTTGGAAAAGGCAATTTCGAAGACACAACTTTTGCCGCTGGGTTAGGGGCGCACACTCAATTTCTCGGCTGGGGCTGCGGATTCTTCGATTTCGACAACGACGGGTGGCCCGACATTCTCATTTGCAATGGCCACGTTTACCCAGAAGTCGAACAATTACGGACCGAAGCAGGTTACGCGCAGCGGAAGTTGCTTTACCGCAATCTCCGTAACGGAAAATTTGAGGACGTGTCGTTCGCAGCCGGTCCCGGAATCTCTACTCCGGCGTCCTCGCGAGGATGCGCATTTGGAGACTTCGACAACGACGGAGATGTCGACGTCGCCGTGAATTGCGTGAACTCATTTCCCCAGCTTTTGCGGTGCGATTCGCAGGCCGGAAATAACTGGATCAAAATCCGCCTTGAAGGCACAAAGTCTAATCGCAGTGGCATCGGAGCGCGCATCCGCTGTGAAACGAAGTTTCCGGGTGAAATCAAGGCACATTCGCAAATTGATGAAGTTCGCAGTGGCGGAGGCTATCTCTCGCAAAGTGATCTTCGGGTACATTTCGGATTGGGCAAGGCTCAGAAAGTTGATGTACTTGAAATTCGATGGCCGAGCGGCCAAATCGATACAGTGAAAGACATTCCCGCAAACCAAGTCGTCCACATCAAGGAACGTGAAGGCATCGTCGCGACTCCCTCAAAGAAATGAGTTGAAGCAAATTTATTTCTCAGCAGGTTGTTGCGCCGCGCCCGAACCTTCCCTCAGAGTCAGCACCGAATCGGCTGCTGGATTCGCGAACCGTTCAGCCAGCCCGCTAGGCCAACGTACTTCGATCCAGTCAGGCTTTTCGACCTTTCCCAAGCCGAAATGAACGCGCATATCGTTATTGGAGTCGTAACTTGACCCACTGCGAACTTCGTCTACCAGCGTGCGCGTCCCCGCCTTGATGGAAATTCGAGCGCCGATCCCATCGCGATTGGATTTTGTTCCCGCCAGGTGAATGGCGATCCAATGGTTGGATGATCGAACTTGGTTGACTAATAGGCTGGGTGCCTCATTCATGTTGCTGATGACCGCCGACATTCTGCCGTCATTCCAAAAATCGCCGACTGCAAGACCTCGCGAAGATGCTTTGGCGTTGATCCCGGAGCCGGCTACCGACGAGACGTCGGCAAAAGTTCCATTTCCCAGGTTGTGATAAAGAACTCGAGGTTCTTCGTAATCGCTGCCAAGATGCTGTCTGTCGACCTCGGGATAAACGTGGCCGTTCACGAGAATCAAATCCGGCCAGCCGTCGTTGTCGAAATCGAAAAACACCGTACCCCATCCCAGATATTTGGTGTAGAGTCCCAGCCCGGCCGCAGATGTCACATCTTCGAACGTTCCATCGCCGTTGTTGCGGTAAAGAGTCGAAGTGTCGTCGGAGAAGTTTGTTTTGAAAATATCCAGCCGCCCATCCCCGTTGTAATCGGCGACGGTTGAACCCATACCAGCTTGCTCGCGTCCATCTTCGTTGTAGGCAGCGCCGGCGATCACGCCGACATCGGTGAACGTGCCGTCGCGATTATTGCGATAGAGAATGCTGGCCGTGCTGTCGCACGCCACATAAATGTCGGGCCACCCGTCGTCATTAAAGTCCAAAGTCGAAACGCTCAGTGAATAGTGACCGTTTGCCTGGTCGATATGACTCTTGTGTGTGACGTCTTCGAAGGTCCCGTCCCCGCGATTGTGATACAGGATATTTTTGGCCGGCGGAAGTCCTCGCGGGCCGCACATCACTGGAACACCTTTCCAGACACAGCTTGCGCGCTCTCCTGGTGTTGGAGCTGTGGCGAGATCGAAATCCACATAATTCGCCACCATCAAATCGAGGTGACCGTCGCGGTCATAATCCACGAAAGCGCAGCCAGACCCCCAGGCTTTTCCAGTGCCGCCAACGCCAGACTTATCGGACACGTCAGTGAAGGTCCCATCGCCATTGTTATGAAACAGACGGTTCTTTCCGTAGTACGTGATGTACAAGTCGTCCCATCCATCGTTATCGTAGTCGCCAACGCACACGCCTTGTCCCCAGCCGATAGCATCGAGATGTGATTTGGCGGTGACATCGGTAAAGGTTCCGTCGTGATTGTTATGGTAAAGATGGCTGGTAGGGCGCTGTCCGCCGGGGGCTGGCTCGAGCGTGGTTCCATTCACCAGAAAAATGTCGGGCCATCCGTCATTGTCGTAGTCAAAGATTGCGACGCCGGTGCCCGTGGTTTCGATGATGTACTTCTTGGTGTCCACTCCGCCGAAGGTGTTTCGCATCGTTAGGCCGGCCTTTGGAGCGAGGTCAACGAAGTTGGCGATTGGCGCAGCGGTCGCGTTTTTCTGCACGGTCTTCACATCTTGAGATCCGGCTTGAACAACGAGCAGGAATGTCAACACCGCGGCAAGACGCAAAGTGGCAAGGCTGGAGGGGTGCAATCGAAAGCTCTCTTGGCAATGGTAGGGTCGGCACCAGCGGCAGTCAAGGCAAGCCCGCGCAGTGCTTTCAGAATGAGTAAACGCACCGACCCTACAATTAGAATTACGAATCAGCTATGGGCTTTTACCCGCGAGCTAACGAATCAGTTCTGAAACTCATCCGAATCTCGGTCTGCGCCGCAGCGTCTGTTTACAACGTTGGTTGGCCTGCGCTGCTTCCTGCCCAACCGCCCCAGATTTCCGCGAGTTCCAAATCGCTTTATCAGCAGGGCGTTCAAGCGGCGGAACACAACGATTTCAACGCGGCGCGCACCGCTTTCGAAAAGTATGTCCGTTTGAACCCGCACTCTGCGGAGGGCCACAGCTCCCTCGGATGGGTTTTGCTTTCCCTTGGCCGGAACGATCAGGCAATCCCGCAATTGCAAGAAGCAATCAAGATTTCGCCAGCTCTCCTGCCAGCTCTAATTAATCTCTCTACGGCGCTTTCTGCCAGCGGCAACATCAGCGGCGCGGTCAAAGAAGCAAGAACGGCGGTCAAATTGCACCCAGACGACGCCGAGGCCCACCGCGCCTTGGGCAAGATGCTGAGTTTTCAAAGCGACTTCGCGGAAGCAATTACCGAATACAAGCGTGCCGCTGCGCTTGCGCCCGCTCGCGCCGACTTGCACGACGAACTGGGAACGTTGTACGTGCGCAACTCACAAAATCAACAAGCCGATGCCGAATTTGTCGAAGCGCTACGCCTTCAACCAGGATTGCCGGGAGCAGCGTTGCATTTAGGCATAGTCCGCTGGCAGGAGCATTCGCTGGACAGTGCGACCGAATTGCTTCGGGACCTCGAGAAAGAGGTTCCGGCGAATCCGCAAGCCCACTATTACCTGGCTCGGGTTCTGGCAGACCAAAACCAACCATCCGAAGCACTCGATGAATTACGCGCCGCGGTCAAACTCGCGCCTGATTACAGCGAAGCTCAAACGCAGTTGGGGCTTTCGCTCCAGCGCAGCGAAGACATTCCCGGCGCGGTGGCAGCCTTCCGCATAGTAGTAGCGCTGCAACCGAACGACGCGGATGCGCACAATAATCTCGGCCTCGCGCTCATCCAAAACGGGGATGCAACGGAGTCGATTCCCGAATTTCAGGAAGCTCTGCGCCTCAAGCCTTCCGATTCCGACTATCGCGGAAATCTGGGCATCGGATACTTACAAAAGGCCGACTTCGACTCTGCCATTGGTGAATTCAAATCGGCGCTAACGCTATCGCCTCGCGACGCGACGTTGCATTACAACTTAGGCCTGGCGCTCAAGCTCAGCGATCAACTGCCCGCGGCGATCAAGGAATTTAAGACAGCAGAGCAACTCGATCCGACCCAAGCCGACATTCCCTACACTCTGGGTGTGACGCTTTGGCAGAAGGGTGAATTTGATGAAGCGGTTGCCCAGTTGAAGACCGCGACTCAGGTTCGTCCGGACTACGCTGAGGCCTATTACACCTTGGGAACCGTGCTCAAACAGCAGGGAAAATTGCCCGAAGCCGCCGCTGCGTTACGCGAGGCTGTTCGGCTGCAACCAGACTTCGCCGGAGCCCACACCACGCTAGCCGCAGTTCTGCGGCAAACTGGCGACACCGAGCACGCCGCTGTCGAAGCTCGCCTTGGCGCCGACCTCAGCAAGAGCGCGAATGCTAAACAAGCCGCGGCCTTTTCCCTCAACTCTGGCAGGCGTCTGTTGAATGCAGGCGATCTCGACGGAGCAATTTCACAATTTCGGACGGCAATCCAGCAATCCGCCGACTCCGCCGCCGCGCACTTTTATCTCGCGCAAGCACTCGAGCGAAAGGGAGCAATGCAGGAATCCAAAGAAGAATTTCAGAAGGCGGCAGAAATCGATCCCCGCTTTGCCCACGCCCCAAAGTAAGCCTTACGGCGTGCATTTCGGCGGATCTAGATTTAAATGCCCCAACAGATGCTTAGCGGCGTTAGAGTCCGGATTGAAATCGAGTGTCCTTTTGATGTACTTCCGCGCCTCATCCACCTGATGCGCCGTGCAGAACGCGATCGCCAGGTCAATCCCGATTTCGCTGCGGTTCGGTACCCGCTCAAAGGCGCCTTGCCAGAGCTTCACTGCGCGAGTCAGGGTTCCCTCGCGAGCCTCCAGGATTCCCAGATTTGTCGCGGCATCGTTTGCTAGCGGATCGACTTTCAGCGCACGTTCGTAAAGCTCGCGAGCATCTTTGTCTCGCCCATGTTGCTGATCGATGAAGCCCAGCGCCGAAAGCAGCGCGGGATCGTTCGGATCGTCTTGGACTGCTGTGCGAAGATGCTTCTCAGCTTCCGCCGAGGCGCCCTCCATATTGCGTTGCGCGAGCGCCTCCCATGCCAGCGCAGTATCTCGCGACGTTGTGAGGTTCGCGGCGGACTTCGGGAACGCGACCAGATCGCCAGAATTGGCTCGCTTGTCGGGTAGATCGAATCCAACCGGATATTTCATGATGCGGTGGTCAGTCGATTGTGTATGAGCGACCGCTTGGTTGGGCAATAGCGGCATGTGGCACTGCGTGCAGCGTGGCTTATCTGCATGGTGTTTGGCCGCGAACGGTTCGCCGTGGCAGGCGAGACATTTCGCGCGATAGTACGCTGGCTTTTCAGCCGCGCTCGGCTCCATGTGGGGATCGTGGCAGCTCGTGCATGACATCTTGTCCCCCGATGCGCGTTTGCAGGCGCTCAACGAGAGCGCTTCAAATTGACTCAATGCCAGGGCCGATTCCGAAGAAGTTTTGCTCCGCAGAAAATAGTGAATGTAATCGGAAAGGTTTTCCCCCGGCTGAAAATCCGAGAGATCTTTGCCCGGCTGCTTAACTGCGGCAGTCCCTTCGAAGTGGCATTCCATGCACACTGAGTCACGCAGTTCCGGCGCGAGTTTCGCGGGATTGATAACTCGGTCGCTATTGTGCGAATGGCCTGCCGCCGTCCCGTGACAGCGCTGGCACGTAATTCCTGCATGCGAAAACGGCTTTCCGGGATATTTGCTCTCCGTTCCTGCGATTGGCCGTTCAAGCCCGCTGGTGTGGCAGTTCATGCAGTCAGTTAGAGCGGGCAGGTTCAAGGGAATTTCCCGTGCATCCGTGTACGCCGGAGTCATGTTCCACGAGTGTTCTTGCGAATACCAGTTGATCGGAGATTCGAACAAGAAACCTTGCACTGAAAAAATGTAGCTGCGTCCTTTTTCGCCGGAGCCGATGTAATACAGAAGTTCCCGTCGGCCTGAAAGCCCACCCTCGCTTGGCCGTTCATAGCTCATCCAGGCGCGCCCGTTCTCCAGATACACGCGATAGTGAACGCCGGATGGTTTATGGATGAACTCGCCGGCGATCACCCCAGCGGCGGCAGATCCGCTTGCCGTTGCCATGCGAGTCGTCGAGTAGGTTCTATAAATCTCAGCGTGGCACGACACGCAAGCTTCACTGCCAGCCTCGGACTTTTCCCCTTTTGACTGCCCAAACGCTGCTGCGCTGACTCCCACAACGAACAGAAGGCCAAAGCAGCAGAGTCTGACGCGCGACATGCGCGTGATTCTAGAACATGAGGCAATGAAGGCGAGCGTTGTTTGACAGTTGAGAAAAAAAATTTACGAAACCTCCTGATTCGGGAAACCCCATCCTCGCGAACCATGAGGCGAATCCTTAGATAACTTAAACAAAAAATAAATAACTTCATACTTCTTGACAATGCAGATTTGACAAGCGTACTTTTTCCATGACCAGAAATTCACAGAACTGAAACACTTCTCCGCAGTTGTGTCTCAGAACGGAATTTCGCGACAGTCATCACGGCGGGGGCAACGGATATGGCGAAGCGATGGATCTCAGCGCTTGCAGCGATTTGCATACTGGGCTTGGCAGTTCCGAACCAGTCCCAAGCACAAGCGGTTTATGGCAGCATAATCGGCACCGTCACTGATCCTCAGGGCGCCGTCGTAGCCAACGCAAAAGTTACCGTAACCGACGAACGCAAGGGCACCTCCGACTCGGTGACTACGAACGATAGCGGAAACTATTCCGCCACACACTTGATTCCGGATATTTATTCAATCAAGGTTGAGTTCCAGGGATTTAAGAACTCCGAAGTGAAAGACATCAACGTCGCTGCCGACGCCGACTCGCGCGTTGACCTCCAATTCCAGGTTGGCGGTACGGGCGAGACAGTCGAAGTTACCGCCGAAGCCCCGCAGCTCAAGACCGATCGCGCCGATGTCGCGACGTCGTTTAACGAGAAGTACGTCGAAGACATTCCAATCCTCAATCGCAATTTCACCACCCTCCAGTTGCTCGCCCCCGGATCCCAGAAGTTGACCGGATGGAGCCACGCCGCCACGGAAAATCCGCAGGGCAGTCAGCAAATCTTTACTCAAGGACAGCATTTCAGCGGCACGGCCTTCGAACTCGACGGCACCGACAATCAAGACCCAATTCTCGGGATTATCGTAATCAACCCCAATCTCGACGCCGTCACCGAAGCCAAAGTCGCCCTGCAGAATTACGATGCCGAGTTCGGCAAAGCCGTTTCCAGCGTTGTAACAGCGCAGACGAAGTCCGGCAGCAACGAGATCCACGGTAGCGGTTTCTACTTCCGCCGCACTGACGCCACCCTTGCTCGCGACCCGTTCACGCAATATCAGAAAGATCCGCTCACGGGGCGCTTCATCCCGTCTGCCCGCTGGCAACAGTTCGGTGGAACCATCGGTGGCCCCATCGTCAAAGATAAACTTTTCTTTTTTGGCGATTATCAAGGTACCCGTCAAACCAACGGCGTCAGCGGAACCTTCACAGTTCCAACCAACACGGTGCTTTCGACGTGCAACCCCGCTACGAACACAACGGGATTCTGCGATTTAAGCCAATATCTCACGGCGGGAATTGCCGGAACCCCTAGCGGGCAGGTTTACGATCCGGCGAGTTCACCGACAGCCGCCGATGCCGACAAGGGAACGAACCGAACTGCTTTTGCTGGTAACCTCATCCCAATTAACCGCATTTCCCCTCAGGCGGGGGCCATCCTCGCAGAATTTCCTAAGCCTGAGACGTCGAGTGTGTTAAATAATTTCGTCGGTTCCGGATCGGGCCCCTTTACCCAGAACAGCTTCGACACCCGCATCGACTACACCGCAACACCCACCCTCAACGTGTTCGGAAGGTTCAGCCTCGATTACTTTAAGTTGTCGGGCAAGGGACTCTTGGGCGCGTTGGGTGGCCCCGGAAACGGCCTATTAGGGCTTTCTGGCAGTTCGATTATTCACAACTACAGCCTGGCGACTGGATTCACCAAGACCATTTCTTCCAGCCTGCTGACGGATTTCCGATTCGGTTATTTCAAATACAACCCGCAAACTTCTAAGGCTGACAGCGGCGCACCCATGACCGCTTTCGGTATCCCGAACGCCAACACCAGCGATCCAAAGACAGCCGGCCTCGGCGCTTTCATCCTCGGCAGCGATCCAATCAGTGGGGAAAGCGGCGCCCCCAATAACGGCGGCGCGGGCCTTGCGATCTCCAGCTTTGGTGACGGCCTGGGCATAGCCCGATGCAACTGCCCGCTCACAGAAAGCGAGCAGCAGTTCCAGTTCGTGAATAACTGGACAAAGATTCGCGGTAATCATCAAATCAAATTCGGCGCGGATATCCGTTACGCCGAAAACCTGCGTATTCCCAGCGACAACAACCGAACGGGTGAATACAACTTTAGCCCGGAAGCAACTTCCAATGGGGGTGCTGGCGGATTGGACCTGGCGACGTTCCTTCTGGGCGATGTCACCTCGTTTGCACGTTACGTGACCAATCCAAACCTGCCTTCTGCCAGTAACGCAGCGGAACGCCAAAAGCGCTGGTTCTTCTACGGACAGGATACCTGGCGCGCAACCAACAAGCTGACAGTCAATTACGGCTTGCGCTGGGAAATTTACTTCCCCGAATCGGTTAACTCCAAGGGCAACGGTGGTTTTGCCAACATCACCGACCTGGGTGGCACCGGCGCGATTCGAGTTGGCGGCTACGGCGGAATTGGCCTGAACGGCAACATTGCCAATACTTATAAGGCATTTGCTCCCCGCCTCGGCATCGCCTACGAACTTAACCCAAAGACAGTTGTTCGTATGGGCTATGGGCGCAGCTACGACATTGGCGTGTTCGGTTCCAATTTCGGGCACACCGTCACACAAAATTTACCTGTCCTGATCAAGCAAAACTTTGACGCCAGCAGCGGGATCAACGTGAATGGCAATAGCCCCGCCGCATCGGGAAATTTGGTTCCTGTTTTCACCTTGGCGAATGGCCCGATCGCTCCGGTGTTCCCAGCCATTCCTTCTAACGGAATCATTCCGTTCTCGACTCTGGGAAGCCAGGTGAGTGGCTTGCACATCCGCCCGCCGCGACAGGTCCTACCCACTGTGGACGCGTGGAACGCGACCGTCCAGCGGCAACTCAATGGTTCGACCTCGCTGGAAGTGGCCTACGTCGGCAGCAAGGGAAGCCACGGCTTCGCGGGTAACGGACCGAACTACGACGTGAACCCGGTTTCTATCGCCGGCTACGGTACCAGTCTTTCGCAAGCCCAACGGCGTCCATTCTATCCGGCCATTCCCTACGATCTGGGTAACTACTACGGCAACGATGCCAGCAGCAACTACAACGCTTTTGAAGTGAAAGTGGACAAACGCTTCACCAAGGGCCTCCAGTTTATTTCCCACTACACCTACTCGCACGCCAACAATTACGACAGCAACTACTATGCGATCAGCAAGCCGATCGCATACGGCCCCGTCGACTTTAACCGCAATCAGGTGTTCGTATTTAATACCGTATACGAGCTGCCATTTGGCAGGAACAAGCAGTTCCTTGGTAATTCCGGCAAAGCTCTGGACTACGCGATTGGAGGGTGGCAGATCGCCAATACCACCAACTGGAGCAGCGGACTGCCATGGACTCCCAGCTTTGCGGAGTGCGGTGCCGAAGAAGATGTGGGCGTCTGCCGTCCAAACAAGGGTACCGGTTCCTTCCATACCGGGGTAGGTTCGCTCGACAACACGACCCACACAATCAGCTATTTCACCCCGGTTCCGAACATTGTCACCACACCCGGCGCTTTTGCCGATCCGGGCGTGGGTAATATCGGCAACATCGGACGCAACACTTTCCACGGGCCGGCTGGTTTCTATTCGGATATGTCTCTGGTCAAGCGCTTCCCCATCACCGAGCGCTTTATCATGCAGTTCCGTGCGGATGCCTTCAACGTGTTCAACCATCCTGTCTATGCATTCAGCCAGAATAACGGCGCCAACGGGTGTATTGATTGCCAAGGTGGAAACAACGGCAAGATTACCGACATCGAGAACGGCACAACCATGCGGCAACTGCAATTCGCTTTACGGTTCGACTTCTAGGCCGACCGTTAGCATCCAACCGGAGGGAGTCTCATCGAGGCTCCCTTTTTTTCTTGAACTCTCTTCTTCCGATGCGCAGAATGGCCAAATTCTTCAAACGTAAGTTGTACGCGGGTTTGGTGATCGCCTCTCTTTCTACTATCCTGCCCGCACAGACCGCAGATCCTCACACGAGTGATCCTGAGGCCGTTTTTGCCTCTGCGGAGCTTTTGCTTCGTCAGGGCAAGAATGATGCCGCCATTGCATCCCTGCTAGCGCTAACAACGTCACAACCGCCGGTTACGCGAGTTTGGAGAGAACTCGGCGCGGCGTACTACCAGACCAGCGACTATCCCAGGGCAATCGAAAGCCTGAAAAAAGCCTTGGCTGAAGATCCAGCCGACAACGAATCCACGCAACTGTTAGGGCTTTCTTCCTACCTCGGCGGCCATCCTTCTGACGCGATTCCTTACCTCGAAAAGGTGCAGTCCTGGTACCCGCGCGCCAACGTGGATGCTTCGTACATACTCGGAACCTGTTACATACAAACGAAGGACTACGCCAAAGCCCGCGCGGCCTTCTCCCGCATGTTTGATGTTCCGCCCGATTCCGCCGCAGGTTATCTCTTCACGGCGCGCATGTTGCTGCGGCAGGAGTTCGATCCTGTGACCGAAGACTACGCTCAGAAAGCCGTCGCCCTCGACCCCAAGCTTCCGGGCGCTCACATGTTGCTGGGCGAGCTCTTTCTATACAAGTCGCGCGTTCCGGAAGCCGTGGAGCAGTTCAAGCAGGAGTTATCGTTGAATCCCGCGAACGCCGCAGCCTTCTATAAACTGGCGGACGCCTACTCTCGCATCCAGAAATTCGACGATGCCGAGCGCATGCTTCAGCGCTCGCTATGGCTCGACGCGTCATCTACCGGGCCATACATTCTCATGGGCAAGGTGCTCGAGAAAAAAGGCGAGTTCGCACTGTCGCTGCGAGCCCTGCGCCGTGCCGCGGACATGGACCCAAACAATCCGATCACGCACCATCTGCTGGGCGAGACCTATCGGGACATGGGCATGAAAGACGATGCGGAACGTGAGCTGAAGCTTGCCGAAGAGCTGAGGGCTAAACAGAACTGACATGTTTCCTGATTCCGCTCCCAGCCCTCGCAAGAAAATTGTCGGTGTAGGCGAACTTTTGTGGGATCTTCTGCCCAGCGGTAGGCAAATGGGCGGCGCGCCTGCGAACTTCGCATACATTTCTTCGCTGTTAGGCAACGAAGGAATCGTGGCAAGCCGCGTCGGGGCGGACGATCTAGGCGACGAGGCACTGACCCGCTTATCCCATCTCGGATTGGACGCCACTTTCGTCCAGCGCGACACCAGTCATGGTACCGGCGTGGTGAAGGTTGAACTAGATGAAGCCGGGCAGCCGAAATTTGAAATCGCGGCAAATGTGTCCTGGGATTTTTTGGATTTTTCCGAGTCTTGGAAAAAACTGGCAGCAGAAGCGGACGCAGTCTGCTTCGGCTCTTTAGCGCAGCGTTCCAGCCAAAATCGGGCAACAATTGGGAAATTCTTGCGCTCCATGAGAGATGACGCAGTCCGTATCTTTGACGTGAACTTGCGGCAGAATTTCTACGACAACAAAATTTTGAAAGGATCAATGGACCTTGCGAACATCGTGAAGCTGAACCATGACGAAATGCCAGTGGTGATGCGCGATTTGGGCCTTCACCACGTTGACGTGTTTTCCTCATCGAAGATGCTGGCTGAACTTTACGAGTTAAAACTCGTTTGCGTGACCTGCGGAGGGCAGGGAAGCGTGCTGACCGCGGACGCCACTTCTGATGTGCATTCGGGGCACAAAGTCCAGGTGGCAGACACAATTGGGTCCGGAGATGCGTTTACGGCAACCCTGGTAAGCGAATATCTCCGAGGTTCCTCGCTCGCTGAAATGAATCGCGCCAGCAACCTCGTCGGTGCCTGGGTAGCAACGTGTGTGGGTGCCATGCCTGTTCCGGATAGCGGCGACATCCGTAAAGAAATCGCAAAACTCGAACGACGTGCCTAGCTAATGCGCGATAGCGGAATTCTTTCCGATCGCTTCAGCTTTGGCTGGCGGTAAGTCGTGCAACAATTCGAGGAACCCTCCGTTGGTCCATCCGAAGCCGATTACGTTCGCCTGATAGCCGGCCGCGACCGGCGTTTCCGACGAACCGGTGACGACGTTATATTTCTCCCGAATCGTACCGTCGAGCTCAAAGTTGACGAGAACAGTCGTTAGAAACTTGATTGTCAAACGATCGGCGTCGTTGTCGAACCCATACCGGCGCAAACCTTCAATCGCCAGCATCTCCACCGGCGCCCATCCATAGGGATAATCCCATTGCACGCCAGATTCGACAGGGCTCATCGCCAGCCCGCCCTCATGTTCAAATGTTGGGAGATTGCCGACCACAGCCCGCGCTTGTTCTGGTGTGGCGAGGCCTGCCCAAAGCGGATAGAACGTCGTCAGATATCGATAGTTCGATCGCTTAGCGTCACTGAACTGATAATCCAAAAACATTCCTTGGCCTTCGTCCCACAGATATTTTCCGATGTTCTGTTTGCGCGTTTGCGCGCGTGCTTCCCATGAGGACGATTCTTTCTCTTTATGCAACATTCTGGCGATCTGGGCCATGTCTGTCTCGGTTTTGTAAAGCAGGCTATTCAGGCAAACCGGCGCGTAGTGTTGGGTCGCGGCACCAAACGGTCCGAAGCGGAAAGAGACATCGAAGCCGGATTCGCGCATCGAACGATCTCCGGTGTAATAGTCATCGCTAAGGCGAACCGTGTGCGTTGGTTCGCAGGCTTGTTTTCCTGTCGCCGCATCGCAAACTGAAATCGTATAAGCTGCGCCCAGAGTTGTCGGACTTTTATCCTGTTGAACAAGGTAGGAGTAGTCGTCAGTCCCATGAGTGGCAAAATAATCCACTACTTTTCGGTAAAAACCGGATTCATCCTGCAATCCTTCCGCTGGCGGCCCTTCCCCGAAATCATAGTAGCGTGATAATCCCGTAGCTCCTGCAAGGTGCGGCTCGTGAGACCACAAGTCGTAATCACGCGAAATGTAGTCGTAAGCACGCGCCATCCATTCGTCGTCAGATCGACCAGCGCGTTTGTCGCTATCATGGACCGCCATCACCATCGAACTCAGGAATGGCGGTTGCGAGCGAGTCAAATAGTAAGTACGGTTTGCATTCAAAATTCCGCCATAGTGTTCGATCTCGAAGAAAAAATTCTCGACCATTCCTCGCGCCAGTTCGGTGCGCCCGTCGCGGAGCAGTCCGATAATGATGAAATAGCTGTCCCAGCCGTACATCTCGTTGAATCTGCCGCCGGGAACCACATACTTATTCGGTAGATACAGAAGACCGTGCGGCTCAACCGAATCGGCTTTCATCTCTCCGAGGTGGCGCAACGGTTTGGGAAGACTCTGAATACGAACTCCGCAATCGGCGTGTAGCTTCTCGACAGCCTCGGGCACTGCAAAATTTGCGGGGAGATACAACAGCGGAGCTGCCCGCATTTTCGGATCGACCACAGATTTGCACTCAGTCATCGACCGAGTCAAAGTGTCCCATCCCCCGGCAATGTACTTCTGGATGCGCGGGAGTTGGCCGTCGCCGCCATCGGCCGCCCAAGCGGACAGGGAACATAAAACAATGACCAGAGCGAAGGCCGAACACTTGTGGAGTCGCTTGCGAATGCCTTGAGTGCGCAATTTAACCTCGCTGTCCTTATCAAAATTCGCACCAGTTTACACCTTGGACATAGCGGAACGTGCGGCAACCTTGTCTCACGCCGCCCGCATCCTATCGTCACACGCCGCAAGTCAGATCGCACGTTTTTCCGAGGCCGCACGGGCTTCGGGTTCATTGTTTTACAGTCACTCCTGATGCCCACAGCAGAAAGAATTACTATCGAGGCTTACGCTGAGCATGTGAACCCTCACTGGGTGAAACTTCTGAACTTGCTCGAAATGAATGTCCAGTATGACCGCTGTTCGGGAACGGAACTTTTCACCTCGGATGGCCGGCGGATCCTGGACTTTCTCTCGGGGTACTGCGTTCATAATGCCGGCCATAATCACCCCTCGATACTTTCTGCGCTAAAGAGTGAGATTGACCGCTCAGGCCCCGTGATGTTGCAAAGCAATGTTCCCGATCTTGCGGGAGAGTTGGCTGAAAGACTGTGCGCCCTTTCTAAGGGAGGATTGGAGAAGGTATTCTTCGCCAGCTCGGGGAGCGAGGGCGTTGAAACCGCCATCAAATTCGCGCGTGCACACACGAGCCGGGTTGGCTTGCTTTCATGCAGGCGAGCGTTTCATGGGCTCACCTGTGGTGCGCTGTCGCTCATGGACGGCGACTATTGGCGCAAAGGTTTCGGCCCGCTTCTTCCTGAAACTGCAACCGTCGAATTCGGCGACCTTGCATCTCTTGAAAAAGAACTTGCGACCAAACGATACGCAGCATTTTTCGTCGAGCCAATTCAAAGCGAAGGTGGCATTCGCGTCCCCGAGGCGAGCTATCTCGCCGACGCGCAAGCTCTATGCCGCCGTTCCGGAACCCTATTGGTCGCTGACGAAGTGCAAACCGGTATGTTTCGCACCGGACCTTTCCTCGCTTCCCATCACTTCGGCATCACCCCAGATATCGTCATCCTCGCCAAAGCACTGAGTGGCGGATTGATTCCCGTAAGCGCAGTACTAATGACCGACACGGTGCAAGCTTCAGTTTTCACATCCTTCAAGCGCTCTATCGTTCATGCGTCCACATTCAGCGAGAACAGCCTGTCCATGCGCGCCGGGCTGGCAACACTTGATGTGCTCGAGCGCGAATCGTTAGGGAACAGCGCGCAACAGATGGGCGCTCAACTTCACGGGGCGCTCAGCGAAGCGTTGTCAGGCTATGAAATGGTGAAGGAAGTACGAGGGAAAGGGCTGTTGCTCGGAATTGAGTTCGTCCCTCCTCGCCGACTGACGCTGAGAGCGCCATTTGAAGCGTTCGCAAAAATTCATCCAGCCATGTTCGGCCAGATATTGGTCATGCGACTTTTTCGCGACCACGGCATCCTCACCCAGGTTTGTGGCAACGATTTCATGGTTTTGAAGGTGGCACCGCCTCTGGTAGTCAGCTCATCCGAGATTTCTGAGTTTGTAGCTGCGGTTCGGGATGTAGCTGAGCTGGCCCATCATCCGGGGCCATTCTGGTCAGAGGCTATTGGTTTGGCGCGGCGGGCCCTCGGAGCCTAATCCGCAGGATGCCTTCCTGCGAGATACTTAACTATGCAAATCATTGCCGCATCCACCGCCTTTCCGAAGCACTACTATCCTCAAGCCGTTTTGCTTGACGCTCTCCAGGCCTACTGGAGCAACACCCTTGAAAATCCAGAGATGCTTCGACGCCTTCACCGGAACACAGGTGTCGATGGTCGCCATCTCGCGCTTCCGGTCCAAGATTACCCAGCCTTAACGCGATGGGGACAACTCAACGATGTGTGGATCGATGTGTCTGTGGACCTCGGCAATCAAGCGATCACGGCTGCTTGCTCGCAAATTGGAATCGACGCCAAAGAATTAAGCGCGTTCTTCTTCACCTCCGTCACAGGCATCGCCAGCCCTTCAATTGATGCTCTGCTCGTGAATCGCATGGGGTTGTCTCCCAACATCCGACGGATTCCAATGTTCGGGCTCGGATGCGTCGCTGGCGCTGCCGGAACATCGCGCGCGGCCGATTTCGTCAAAGCTTATCCCAGGCAGCTCGCATTGCTTCTTTCAGTGGAATTGTGTTCGCTCACGATCCAAAAAGAAGACCTGTCACCGGCAAACTTAATTTCTTCAGGATTATTCGGCGATGGCGCTGCCGCAGTGATTGTTGCTGGCGACGAGTGGCAAGGCCCAACCGCGAACGAAAAGAATTCCGGCCCCAAAATTCTGGCCACGCGGTCCGTCTTTTATTCGCAGACAGAAGAAATGATGGGTTGGCGTATCTCTGAGAAGGGCTTCAATATTGTTCTCTCCCGCGAGGTGCCCGATTTGGTGCGCAAACAGATCGGCCACGATGTCGACAAGTTTCTCGCTGACCATGGGCACCGGAGATCCGACGTCGGAAGCTGGGTGCTGCACACCGGTGGCCCCAAAGTTCTTGAAGCCATTGAAGAAGCGTTGGATTTGAAAGACGGGCAATTAGCCGCCTCGTGGGAATGCTTGAGGCAAAAGGGAAACCTTTCATCTGCCTCGGTGTTAGTAGTGTTGGAAGAAACGATGACGAAGAACCGGCCGGCCCCCGGAACCCTGGGCCTGATGGCCGCCATGGGGCCGGGTTTCTGTTCGGAGCTATTACTTCTGCAATGGTGAAGCCTTTAGACGTTCTAGTCATCGGAGGTGGACCGGCGGGGTTGGCTGCTGCGATCGCCGCTCGTCAGCGTGGCCTCGAAGTGATGGTTGCCGACGGCGCCCAGCCCCCGATTGACAAACCCTGCGGCGAAGGCCTCATGCCCGATGGCCGGGCTGCGTTAACGAAGTTGGGAATCTCCATCCCGCAGGATGTCTCGCAGCCTTTTCGCGGCATTCGTTTTCTCAGCGGAAATCTCAGTGCCGAAGCCAATTTTCCGCAAGGTTATGGACTCGGCATCCGCCGCACTGCACTCCACGGGATCATGATTGAGCGCGCTGCCGTCGCTGGAATTCAGATGCGCTGGAAATCTCCCGTCACGAGCCTGAGTTCTGATGGAGCAGTGGTGGGCAACGAGTTGGTTCGCGCCCGCTGGATTGTCGGTGCGGACGGTGGGAATTCCCTTGTCCGCCGATGGTCCGGTCTAGACCGCTATTTGTACGATTCGACCCGCTACGCTTTTCGCCGGCACTATCGCATTCAGCCGTGGACCGACTGCATGGAGATTTATTGGGGTCCGAAGCGCCAGATCTACGTCACCCCAACCGCCGCGGACGAAGTTTGTGTGGCTGTCATTTCGCGAGATCGGCGACTTCGACTGGATGCGGCTTTACCGGCTTTCCCCGAATTACAGGATAGGCTCCGAGGCGCAGCTGCATCGTCCGCAGAGCGGGGCGCCACTTCGGCAACACGGAAATTGAGGAACGTGTCAGCGGGATCCATTGCCTTAGTAGGCGATGCATCCGGTGCCATAGATGCCATCACCGGCGAAGGTCTTTGCTTGTCGTTCCACCAGGCTGAAGCCTTGGCGGACTGTTTCGCCAACGGTAGCATCGAGCCTTATCGACGGGTGCACAGACGCCTCGCGCGTCGCCCCGCGTTGATGGCGCGTCTCATGCTGATGCTGGACTGGAACCCATTCCTTCGCCAAAAGGTGATGGGCGCGATGGCTCGCGATTCCCGGTTATTCGAGAATATGCTCGCCGCTCATGTGGGGCAAACTTCGACTGTGCAACTAGCGAGCAACGGACTCCTGCTGGGCTGGCGAATGTTGGCAGCATAAGACCCAGGCCTGGCGCACCCCGAAGCCTTTACTTATTTCCAATCGCCTTGATTTGTAGCACCAATGTGTTGATCTCATCTGCAC
This sequence comes from Terriglobia bacterium, assembly GCA_963771505.1. Lineage (GTDB taxonomy): Bacteria > Acidobacteriota > Terriglobia > Terriglobales > Acidobacteriaceae > JAJPHW01. Next base: position 301,265 of record CAVYTO010000001.1, on the reverse strand, counting down.
TGAGTTTGCCGCCGTACTTCGGCATGTGGCCTTTTCCGTTGGTGATGATGTTGCGCAAGTCATCGGCGGACATGCTCGAAGTCTTTCCCGAAACCAGCGTCGGCCCCAGGATAAAGCGGCCATCCGCAGTCTTGCCGTGACATTTGGCGCAGTTATTTTGGAACACCGGGTTGCCAGTCAGGCTTCCGCTGGAGGGCGGCGCTTGCGCGACCAGAAACGCAGATGCCAGAACCAACAAACCTGAAACTGTGGCTAGTCGAAGAGCTTTCATTCAAGCCTCGCAAGTGGAATTGGGCCGCACCACAACCAACAACATACACTTTGATGCATTCGGTATCGATGCGATTAAATTTCCCAGTGGAAACCTGCATCGCGCGTTACCATAGCTTCGTCCTAAGTTTAACCGCTGCTGGTGGACAAACGAGACCTATCCATGGAAATCAGACCTTCGCAAAGCGCCTTTCCGCCAAACGATCAAACTCGCAGCTTTCGCGGTCCCCTCGCGATGGTTACCACATTGTTTTTCATGTGGGGATTTCTCACTTGTCTCAACGACATCCTCGTTCCGCACCTGAAACTGATCTTCGATCTTAGCTACCTGAAGATCATGTTTATTCAGTTCGCGTTTTTCTCGACGTACTTTGTGTTCGCCCTACCGTTAGGCAGGCTGGTCGAATCGATCGGCTACAAGTGGACGATGGTTGGGGGTTTGTTCACCATGGGTGCCGGAGCCCTGTTGTTCATCCCAGCTGCTAGCGTGCCATCGTACCCGCTCTTCCTGGCGGCGCTCATCGTCCTGGCCGCCGGAATCACCGCTTTGCAGGTTTCTGCGAATCCTTACGTCTCTGTATTGGGGCCGGCGAAAACAGCATCGAGCCGGTTGAATCTCGCTCAGGCTTTTAATTCCCTCGGCACAACGATCGCGCCTTATCTCGGCGGACTTTTCATTCTGAGCGCAGCTCCGAAAACTCTGGATGAAATTCGCCAGATGGCCGCCCCTGCGCTCCAGGCATATCGCTTAGATCAGGCTTCGTCGGTCAAGTTGCCGTACCTGATCCTCGGCTTGATCGCAGTGGCATTAGGCGTGGCCATCGCCTCGTTCAAGCTGCCTCCAATTCCGGAAGCAGAACGCCATACCGGCGATAAGGCGAGCCTCCCCAGTCTCTGGTCGTATCGCCATCTGATTCTCGGCGCAGTGGGAATTTTCGTTTATGTAGGGGCGGAAGTCTCGATCGGGAGTTTTCTTGTGAATTACCTCAGCCAATCGAATATCGGAGATATCTCGATCAGGACCGCCGCCGGCTACGTCTCGTTTTACTGGGGCGGAGCGATGATCGGCCGGTTCATCGGCTCGGCCATCCTTCAGAGGGTGCGGACGGGAACGGTCCTGGGTGTCGCCGCTTCGATGGCTTGCCTGCTGACGCTGACGTCCATGCTCAGCTTCGGCCATGTAGCCATGTGGTCGATTCTCCTGGTTGGCCTTTTCAACTCCATCATGTTCCCCAGCATTTTCACTTTGGGTATTGCCGAACTGGGCCCGCTGACCGGTGAGGGTTCTGGCATTCTGATCATGGCAATCGTGGGCGGCGCGATCATTCCTCTGCTGGTAGGCGCTCTTGCAGACCGGATGGGAATACATCATTCGCTGTTCGTGCCAGCGATCTGCTACCTCTACATCGTGTACTACGGCTTACGTGGATCCAGGCCGGCGAGAACGAGCCTAGCGACTGCTTGACGGGTTTGCTGATCTGACGAGAAAAGGAACTACTGGGAAGATTTTTCTGCCGGGATCGTAGCAATCCCATTTGATCCATGACTGGCTGCCGCTGCTTGCACGGCAGATTGGCCTGCCGCTTCAACCTTCGCGGCCGCGCTTTCGACGCGGTTGTTCAAACAGTAAAGCGCCAGTTCAAGGCGGTCGGCGACTCCAAGCTTGTCATAGACTTTGCGCAGATAATTCTTGACCACTTGCTCGGTGGTTCCCACCCGGACCGCGATTTCTTTGTTCTTCATTCCCTGCGTCACGCAGGATACGATCAAACCTTCTTTTGGCGTGAGCTGAACCTTAGATCGATGTCCCGCGCCCTTCGATCCCTGCGTGCGGAAGGCCTCGAGCACCCATTGCGTGCCCTGTGAATCGAGCCAGGGTTCTCCCTTTGCTATTTTGCGGAGACAATCGACGAACATCTCCGGATCGATTTCGCGGGATACAACTCCGTGCGCCCCTCGACGGAACAGTTCCAGAGTAATTTCGCGCTCAGGCTCGGGAGTGACCACGACCATCCGCAACGATGGAGCCTGCCGCATGAGTTCAACCACCGCGTCGACCGGGTTGGGTGACAGGGCAGCTTCAAAGATCAAAATGTCAGCCGAGAATTTTTTGGCCGCGGAAAGGCTCTGGGCGAGAGTTTCGGCTTGGCCGACCACTCGGATGTCATCTTCAAGCGCGAATATCTTCCGCAAACCCGCTCGGAAAATGGCCTGCGTATCGGCTACGATGACGCGGATAAATCCCCGTTCCTCGCTGCCGGTCTGCTCTTCGCTTTTTTCCAGCCCGATTGCTGTGCTTGCCATATTATTTTCCGCTTAGCGTCGCTCGAACCTGTACTCGTCAATCACCACGCCCACGCCGCGGCGTCCTTCTTCTTCGGAACTTCGTACTACTCTCCCGCGGCAATCAACTCGAACGTCACTCATCGCTCCCACAACTTCAGCCGGCAACGAAATGGTGAAGTCCACGCTCGAACCAACAGGCATCGAGGAATCAATCTCGAACAGAACCCCATTCGCGGATATGTTCTGGGTTTCGGAAATTCGCGCACCGCTTTCCGACTTCACCGAAATCGGAAGCTTGATGGGGAAGCGGGCCGCGCCTTGTACGTCCGAATACTGTTTCTTGCGCGGCTGATGTGTCTGCAAAGCAATTCCAGGCACTCGCTGATCCAGATTGGCTGGCGACGCACTCTTTGAGATCATGCCGCGGTTCTCCATCACGTGCGCAGATTACACCCCAGCACATAACCCGCAAAGTTACCGAAGGACTGACACTAGTAGCGGTAAAGCCTTGGCCGTCACTAAGTTGGAGGAGCTTGTGCAAACCTTTGCGTAGCAGCCATCGCGGATGGATTTCGCGAGGCTGAATCCAATCCGCAATTGATCGCGTGAAGCAGGGGTCTCAATTACAGACCAATCGTTCTTATATAGTTGAAGCGGCTAACACTCCATGGAATCGCTGGGCGCAAAACTTCGACGCGAGCGCGAGAAGAAGAATCTTTCTCTCGAGCAAGCGTCGTCCGTCACTAAGATCGGCACGCGTTTTCTGACCGCGATCGAGACTGATCAATTTGATCAGCTGCCCGGCGGAATATTCAATCGTGGATTTATTCGCTCTTACGCCCGCTATCTCGGTTTGGACGAAGAGACGATCATTGATCAGTACATCGCCGCGGCCGGCGGCAATGATCCCAACATGCCGGTGCAGCCGCAGGTATCTCAAGAAGTCTGGCCGGAAGAAAGAAGTGAATCGCGCGCCCCGTGGATGGCGCTTGCCGTCGCGGTGTTGATCATTGCCGCCGGTGCGGTGGCGTGGAAGGTCCGCTACGACACAATGGGTTCGTCGTCGAGCACCACTTCGATTGGGAGCGCCGAAAAAGCGCCGGAACAGCCCAAGCCCGCCGTTGCCACAACGGAGCCAGACGCGCGTCCCCAGCAGTTGCAGCAAAATCTCGCGCCGTTGCCCGCTTCCGCAGATCGAGCAAAAACCGTGCCCGGTGAGCCCTTTCATGTGCAAATCGTCGCCCGGGAACAGTCGTGGATCTTTGTCAGCGGACCGCAAGGAGAAATCCTGCGCCAGGTGATTTCTCCGCCGCAACGGAAAAACTTCACACTTCGCGGATCGTTAACCGTGAAAGCCGGAAATGTCGGCGGCCTCGATTTTTTCTGGAACCATCGTGCGCTGCCACCGCAGGGCAAGCAAGGGGAAGTCAAGACGCTGATCTTCGATTCGGAGGGCGTGCACGCGGCATCTTCCGCGCAGGCGGCTACGACCCCGCCCGGATAACCTCCAACGACCTCACACTTAGCCCTACGTTGCTTCCATCCAGCCCTTTTGGGACGCAGTTCACTGATCATCTATCCCACGCGGTTTTAACCAATTGCTTTGTCAGGCAGGCTTCTGATAGCTTTTTAGAGTCCCCAGTTTGCACGCGCTAATTAGTTGCCAAAACCTGCCTGAAATGCGTCCAGGCCTCTTCTAAGGAGATACTTAATTGTCCGACCAGAATCGTTACTTGTTTACCTCGGAGTCCGTAACAGAAGGGCATCCCGACAAGATAGCCGATCAAATTTCCGATGCCATCCTCGATGCCTGCCTGGCGGAAGACCCAACCAGCCGCGTCGCCTGCGAGACTCTTACTGCAACCGGCTTGGTTGTGATCGCCGGTGAAATCACGACGAAAGCCTACGTCGACTTCCAGACTCTGGTCCGCGGAACGATAGCCGCGATCGGTTATAACAACGCGCTATATGGCTTCGACTCGAACACGTGCGCGGTGATTTCCAGCATCAACAAGCAATCCGGCGATATCGCCATGGGCGTTGATACCGGCGGCGCCGGTGACCAGGGCATGATGTTCGGCTACGCCTGTAACGAAAATGAAGAACTGATGCCGACCCCGATTTCGTTGGCGCACAAGCTCACCATGCGCCTCACCGAAGTTAGAAAGAACGGCAAGCTGCCTTACCTGCGCCCCGATGGCAAGTCGCAGGTCACCGTCGAGTACGATTCGAACCACAAGCCCAAACGGGTCGATGCGGTTGTCGTTTCGACCCAGCATGCTGAGACTGTCGGAAATGACGAACTCCGCTCCGATATCTTGAAACATGTGATCCAGGCGGTCTTGCCAGCGCACCTGCTCGATGAAGACACCAAATATCACATTAATCCGACCGGGCGTTTTGTAATCGGCGGCCCCATGGGCGATACCGGGCTCACCGGACGCAAGATCATTGTGGATACCTACGGCGGCATGGGACGTCACGGCGGCGGCGCGTTTAGCGGCAAGGATCCGACGAAAGTCGATCGCTCGGCGGCCTACATGGCCCGGCATATCGCCAAAAACATCGTCGCAGCCGGTTTGGCGGAACGATGCGAAGTCCAACTCGCCTACGCCATCGGCGTTGCCGAGCCGGTAAGCGTGCTGGTCGAAACCTTTGGCACCGAGAAGGTCGACAAAAAAATCATTCCGGACCTTGTCCGCAAGCACTTCAAGCTTACCCCCAAGGGAATCATCGACTCGCTCAACCTGCGCCGTCCGATTTACCGCAAAACTGCGGCTTACGGTCACTTCGGTCGCAATGATAAAGACTTCACGTGGGAAGCCACAGATAAAGCCGGGCAACTCGCGGAGGCAGTTGGTTTGAAACAAGCGGCAGCGGCTCGCAAGTAGCCACAGGATTTTTCGTGAACGAACTTGTAGTTTGCAGCAACGAAATCAAAATCGCTTTTATAGCGCCACAGGAGAAGTAATGGCAACCACCCCGCAATTAAGTTGTGACGTAAAAGACATTGAGCTGGCCGACATGGGAAAGAAGCGCATCGAGTGGGCGAACCAGTCGATGAAAGTGCTGCAAATCATCCGTAAGGAATTCATCAAGAACCAGCCGTTGAAAGGCATTCGCATCTCTGCCTGCCTGCACGTGACCGCGGAAACCGCGAATCTCGCTATTTGCCTTCGTGATGGCGGAGCGGACGTTGTGCTTTGCGCTTCGAATCCCTTATCTACACAGGACGACGTTGCGGCCAGCCTGGTGCGCGATCACAATATCGCCGTATACGCGGTGAAGGGCGAAGATAACGACAGTTACTATAGCCACATCATGGCGGCCATCGATCACAAACCGCATCTCACGATGGACGACGGCGCCGACCTGGTGACAATCCTTCACACCAAGCGCACCGACATTCTTGAAGGCGTGCTGGGCGGAACCGAAGAAACCACGACTGGCGTCATCCGCTTGCGCGCTATGGCAAAAGAGGGAGTCCTCAAATTCCCCATCATTGCCGTGAACGACGCCGACACCAAGCACTTGTTCGACAATCGCTATGGCACGGGACAATCGACGCTTGACGGAATCATCCGCGCGACAAACTTCTTGCTCGCAGGATCCAAATTTGTTGTAGCCGGCTACGGTTGGTGTGGCCGCGGATTGGCTAGCCGCGCTCGCGGAGCAGGCGCGGAGGTAATCGTCACCGAAGTTGATCCGACGAAAGCCCTCGAAGCAGTGATGGACGGTTTCCGCGTCATGTCCATGCCCGAAGCAGCGAAGCTCGGCGACGTGTTCTGCACGGTCACCGGAAACAAGAACGTTCTCGCCAAGGAACACTTCGAGGTCATGAAGGATGGCGCGATCATCTCAAACTCTGGGCACTTCAATGTCGAGATCGATATTCCAGCCCTCGACAAAATGTCATCTTCCAAGCGCCAGACTCGCGCCGGCGTGGATGAGTATTCATTGAGAGATGGACGCAAGATCAATCTTCTCGGCGAAGGCCGGCTGATCAACCTGGCCGCCGCAGAAGGGCATCCAGCATCGGTGATGGATATGAGCTTCGCCGACCAGGCCCTTTCAGTCGAACACATGGTCAAGAATTACAAGACGCTCGCAAAGGACGTTCATACCGTGCCGGCGGACCTGGATAAACGGGTGGCAAAATTGAAGCTCGAATCCATGGGCATCAAAATCGACAAGCTTACCCCCGAGCAGGAAGAATATCTGGCCGGTTGGAGTGAAGGTACTTAGGCCCCATCTTGGAAAAATCGGCAAAAAAGGGCGGCTTTTAGCCGTCCTTTTTCTTTTCCCGGGCAACCGGCCCGCTACCTATCAGCAGAGTCTCTCCGCTCCATATGCTTACGAGGGTTCATATTACTAATGGTGCTTTGCCTCAGGTATGCTCGAAACCTATAATCGGGGTACTTTCGCGCAAGAAAACGGGTGATTTCTTTGACGAGCAAGGGTACGGGGGTCGGTCTGAACCGGCAGAGTCTTGAGCTAAACATCTTTCACGATGTCGCCAAGACCCTTACGTCGTCACTTGAACTCGATTCCATCCTGCAAACCATCATGGAAAAAATGGCGGAATACTTCCGTCCGGACACCTGGTCTCTGTTGATGGTGGACGAAGAGCGCGACGAACTCTATTTTGCCATTGCAGTCGGTACTGCGTCCGAAACCCTGAAGAATGTCCGGCTCAAAGTGGGCGAGGGAATCGCCGGCCATGTTGCGAAACACGGTGAGCGCGTAATCGTCCCGGATGTTATGACCGATCCGCGCTTCAGTCGTCGCATCGACGAAATGACCAAGTGGGAAACGCAGTCGGTGATCTGCGTTCCTCTGCGCTCGCGGCTAAGAGTGCTGGGCGTAATCCAGTTGGTGAACGTTGACATGGCGCATTTTGGCGCTGCCGAAGAATTCTTTTTGCAAGCCATGTGCGATTACGCCGCGATTGCCATCGAGAACGCGCGCGCGGTAGAGAAGATTCAGGAACTAACTATCACTGACGATTGCACCGGACTCTACAACGCTCGTCATCTTTATAAGACCCTGGAAACCGAAGTGTACCGGTCCGCGCGGTTCAACTACGAATTCACTGTCGTCTTCATTGATCTTGACCACTTCAAGCAAGTCAACGACACCCACGGCCATCTTGTCGGAAGCAAACTGCTGGCAGAAATTGGATACTTGGTGAAAGCCCAGCTCCGCTTAATTGATTATGCCTTCCGCTATGGCGGTGATGAATTTGTTGTCTTGCTTCCGCAGACCGGTAAAGATCAGGCGCTGGTAGTGGCTAAGCGCTTACGCGACAGTTTGCGCACTAGCCTCTTTTGCAAAGATGAAGGTCTGAACATCAATGTCCGCGCCTCCATGGGCGTCGCAACTTATCCGCATGACGCTAAGACGCCGCACGACGTCATCCGCCAGGCTGACGAGATGATGTATCTGGTCAAAAACACCAGCCGCGACAACATCGGCATCGCCCAGCGCGGCCTGATGAAATAGCCGCCGAATCGCACAATCTGATTTCCTGTTTCTGGCTACTAGATCGGCTACAAAGGCCTTTTCCGCTTGATTCATGCTAAAGTCAGCTTTCTATGGATGTTCCGGCGGTTTCCACTGAATCATTAACGCGCCGATTCGGCGGACTTGTCGCCGTCGAAAACGTGAACCTACGCGTCACCGCCGGCCAGTTTTTCGGCTTCCTCGGACCGAACGGAGCAGGAAAGTCCACCACCATCAAAATGCTCACCGGAATGCTCGCTCCCAGCTCCGGCACAATTAATATTCTCGGCCTCGATCTTCTGCGAGACCCGATCGCGGTCAAGCAACAAATCGGAGTAGTGCCTGAAGGCATGGCTCTGTTTGGCAGACTCACGGGCGCGGAGTATCTGAATTTCGTCGGACGCATGTACGGCCTCGACCGTGACACCGCGTCCAACCGCGCGGCTGAGTTATTGGATTTCATGCAATTAGCCGACCAGCCCAAAAAGCTGGTGACAGACTACTCGCACGGAATGCAGAAAAAGATCGCCCTCGCCGCTGCGGTCATCCATCGGCCGAAGGTTCTTTTTCTCGACGAGCCTTTTGAGGGTGTTGACGCGATCGCTGCAGGGACCCTGAAGACGATGTTGCAAAGCATGATTGCTCGCGGCGCGACTATTTTTTTGACGTCGCACGTGCTCGAAATTGTCGAACGTTTGTGCAGCCATGTAGGCATCATCCATCAAGGCAAGCTTGTGGCCCAGGGTTCCCTGGACGAACTGCGCGCCGGGGTCGTAGGTGCGTCCGCGCCGGGCGAAAAATTGACGTTGGAAGAGATATTTCTTCGGGTCGTGGGATCGTCAGGCACAGTAGCGCCCGAGCTATCGTTCTTGGAATGACATGACGACATTCACCACTGACGATAAAGTCCTGCTACGACAGAAAATGGGCGGTCAGCTGCGCGCCATCGTACGGCTGCGTTGGCTCTTGTTCGTTCATTCGCTCCGGACCTCCCGTGGGCAGATGGAAGTCGTATCGCGATTTATCATCGGCATCGTTCTGGCACTAGGTGCTCTGGGAGGAGCGTTAGGCCTGGGCGGCGCAGCATGGTTATTCGTGAGCCAAGGAAAAATTGAATGGCTCACGCTTCTCTTGTGGCCGGTCTTTCTGTTCTGGCAGTTGTTCCCGATCGTGGCGACTGCTTTCACCGAAAACCTCGATTCGAGCGCGTTGTTGCGATTCCCGCTCAGCTACCATGCATATTTTCTGGTGCGATTGGTCTACGGTTCCGCTGACCCTGCAACCACCATGAGCAGCTTTTGGCTGATGGGAATCTGGGTCGGGGCGGGTTACGCAAAACCGAGGTTGCTGATTCCTGCAGCGGTCATATTCTTGATTTTTGGCGCAGTCAACGTCGGGTTGTCCCGCATGATTTTCTCTTGGCTTGAACGATGGCTCGCGCAGCGCCGGACCCGCGAAATCCTGGGAGTATTGTTCTTCCTGGTGTTCCTGAGTATCCAGTTGCTCGGCCCACTCACTCACGGGCGCCACGGCATGAAGAAACCCCAGGCGGAGAGAATCGTCGCCCGAGTTACTCCACTACAGCGGGCGCTCCCTCCCGGGCTGGCAGCCGCGTCGTTAGCCCGATTCGAGGCTGCCGACTATAGCGGAATGTTTGAGTACTCTGGGTTGCTGTGTATTTACGGTTTCGCATTTCTGGCGCTGCTCAGCCTGAGACTCAAAGAAGAATATCGGGGCGAGAATCTTAGCGAAACTTCGTCACGAGCAGATTCGAAAGGACAAATCCATCTACATCGCAAAGGCTGGGCATTGTCGGGATTGCCGCCTCCTGTAGCCGCTGTGTTCGAAAAAGAACTGCACTACCTGATGCGCAGCGGACCCATGCTCTTCACGCTGATTGTCCCTGTGTTTATGTTGTTCGTATTTCGTAACGCCGCAAGTAGCGGAGGGTTTTTGGCCAATGCGCCCGAATTGGCGTTCCCGCTCATCGCGGGTTATTCACTGCTGTTAGTGACGAACCTCGTCTACAACAGCTTCGGCGGCGATGGCGCAGGTATTCAATTGTTTTTCGCCGCACCGGTGAAGTTCGGCCAAATTTTGATCGGTAAGAACCTGGCTCACGCTACGGTAGTGATGTTTGAAATGATGCTCGCACTGGTCGGGGTCTGTTTCATGTATGGCATTCCCCGCATAGACGCGCTTGTCGCAACCGCAGCCGGACTTCTGTTTGCTATCCCGCTGAATTTCGCCGCCGGGGATTGGTTGTCGATCTTGTTTCCAAAAAAAATTGACTATGCTACGTTTGGTCGTCAGCGAGCTTCGCAGACGACCATACTCGCCAGCTTCGGAGTCCAAATCGTGGTGCTCGGAACCAGTGCTCTAACCATGATCATTTCTCTTCGCCGCGGAAGCTTATGGCCCGCTGCTGCAATTTTTTGCGCGTTGGCGGTATTCTCAATCATGATCTACCGGATCGTCCTGATGCGCATCGACAATATCGCCCAATCGAGAAGGGAAGCGCTGATCTCAGAATTGTCCAGAGCATAGACTTTCCTAGCCGGTCCACTTCTTACCGTTTTTCAGAATGTCCAATGCCTTTGCCAGCCTGCGTTGCCGGGTTTCTTCCTGCTTTGCATCTAATATCGATTTCGCGATTTCTTTCTTGTTCGTGAAACTCATCTTCTCCCAGTTGGCCGTGGCGGCTTTGCTCTTGGCGAGCGCAGCTTGCAACAAAGGCGGAGGCTCGACGCTTCGTTCTTCCTCGTCCCGTTCCATTACGACATCAACTGTGTCTCCGGCCTTGCAAGACGCGCCCTCTCGCAATTCTTTATTCACCGGCATGCAATGGCCGCCGCCCATGTTTGATAGAGAAGATCGAAACGGAAATCCGTTGATCGTTCCTCGGACAGGCACTCGCGCCCGTGTACCAAACATCTTGACCACGTCGAAAGGGGGAATGATCGCCGTCATGGGTGTGCCCGGCTGACCCGCCAGCTTCACTCTGAATTTGTGCTCTTCGGCCATTTCAAACCTTCTTCAAACGCTGAAAAACCCACGGCCGGGGCCGTGGGTCTGGTGTCAATCCAACAATCTTAAGAATTTCCAGCGACGGTACGCAGCTTGCCCGGCAAAAAGTGGTACGGGGGCCACGGGCCGCTGATCACCAGCTCGCAATTCTTCAATTGCTTTGCGGCGCTGCTGTAGCGATTTTGATATTTTTCCACGGCTTTCGAATCGATCAGGTGGGCGATATCAATCAACATGCCGTTGGTATTGACGCGCTTACAGCTTACTTCCTCTTCCAGCGGATTGAACAACTTGTGGACTTGAACCGACAATGCGCGAGCCTTGGTTTGGCGCTCGCGATCTTTTGACGCTTTTTCCCGCAGTTTGGTCAGATATTCGCCACCCACTGAATTGGGGATCTCCACCTCTGCGATAGCCTCGCGAACGGCCCCGTCCCGGATGAGCACTTTTAGGTGCATCTCGGCCTTGCCCCGCAACCTGGCCACGCTCAGGCCGAAAGCCCGGCGGTTGGTTCGGACGGCTTGCCGAAGCGCTTCGTCGCTGTCAAAGATCGTTCCAAAGCGGAACGGCAGGACCGTTCCCGTGCGGAAGCATACGCTTACAACTCGCGCATGCTCCAAAACCACCTTTTCATCCAGCTTTCCCAGTTCGTCAGCCGCCAGCACCGCCTCGCGGTCATATTCGCTGACAACGACAGCGAAGTCACCGCTGGGATAGCTCAGAACCGGGGCGCCGTTAACTCCTTGAATCCCTTCAAGAAGATATGGCCGCCGGACACGTGTTCCATTACTTGCCGCTAATTGTTCTGTGAGGCAGTACGCATACCACGCCATGTTTAGCTTTCTCCGAACTTGTTCCTGGGCGCAAGTAGGCACCCGACCACGAATAGTTGGTTACAGCTTCTGAACCTGGAAGAACGGGCAGTGCACAGAAAATCGACGCCAACAGGTGCGTCCTTACGTGATGTTACTCCTGTGTTACTTACGATTGCAACCAAAATATGCCGAGCAGCATCGCCGACGTTTGTATTTTGGACAAATCGCTCCCGATGTCGTCTTCGCTGCTGTTGCTGTAAGCACTGTGACCAGCGATTTTCACCCGCCGTTAATCTAAGAACGACCGCGCTTTCCTACAATCGGCTTTCAATTCCCAGACATGTTGATCGATATCGCCCAAGGAGCCGCTGTATGAAGCCGCGACCCAACTCCCGTTCTTCAAACAATATTGCGTATCGCTACTCCATGATTCTGTTTGCCTTCTGCACGTTTTCGTTGTGCTCGGTCGCTCAGAGTGGCAGGGGTTCGATCAGCGGTCAGGCGTTAGACACTGCCGGGGCCGCCCTGCAAGGCGCGAAGGTGGAAATCATGCCCGGCAACTTCGTCGTAAATACCGATGGCCAGGGCGATTTCAACTTCAACAACCTCGCCCCCGGTAAATACACAATTTCGGTTTCCTATGTCGGCTTCACTCGCGCCAGCAAATATGTCGATGTAGTCGCCGGACAATCCGCCCGTTTCAACGCGGTATTGAGCGTCGCCACAAAGGGCGAAGAAATCACCGTAACCGCCGACCGCGTTCATGGCGAGGCCGAAGCCATCAACCGCACTCGGGCTTCCGACAACATCATTCAAGTCTTGCCGTTTGAAGTAATCACGAGTTTGCCCAACACTAACATTGCCGATGCGTTGGGCCGCTTGCCGAGCGTCACGCTCGAGCGCGACGAGGGCGAAGGAAAATATGTGCAGATTCGCGGCACCGAGCCGCGCTTGAGCAACGTGACCGTCAACGGAGTCAATGTCCCGTCGCCGGAAGGCGGCGTTCGGCAGATCAAGCTGGATACAATCCCCGCCAACTTGGTGGAGTCCGTTGAGATTAACAAGACCCTGTCCGCCAACCAGGATGGAGATGCCATCGGCGGCTCCGTCAACCTCGTGACCAAAACTGCGGAGGAAAAGCCGACTTTATATCTGAACGCGATCGGCGGCTACACTCCCATCGTAAATGGGCGCAAGCTCTACGAAACTGACGGCACCATCGGCAAGCGCTTCGGAGCCGGCAAGAAACTCGGCATACTGTTCGGCGGCAGCTATGACTGGAATGGTCGCGGAATCGACGATGTTGAACCCGTTCCAACAGCCGTCCAGTGCGCCCCGGGTGGCCAAAGTTGCGAGAATCCAGGCTCATCCGCGCCCTATTTCGCAACCTACGGGGGCCAGGACCTTCGCGAATACCGCTATTACCGGACGCGCTACGGATTTGCCGGAAGCGTCGACTACAAACTGAACGAAGGTTCAGGCCTATACGTTCGTGGCATTTACTCGCACTTCAACAACTATGGCGATCGCTGGGCCTACAGCCCGGCGGCCAACTCTTCCACGGATAGCAGCGGCAACCCGCTGAGTGGGTACCTCACCCCGGGCCAGACGGACGCCAACGGAAGCTCAGCGTTCAACGTCTCGATTCGCCGCCCGGTAGATGTCATCGGCAGTCTGGCGGCAGGCGGAAAGCACGTTTTGCCCAAGTGGGTTTTGCTCTATGATTTTTCCCTCTCCCGCTCCAGCGAGGAAGATCACGGTTATGCTCAGGCCAACTTTACCAATCCCAACTCCTACCAGTTCAACATCGTCACCACCGATCCTCTAGCTCCAAAATTCGTGCCGGTCGGCGGATACTCGTCATTTTTCAATCTAAGCAACTACTTCCTTAACAACGGGGACGTCAGCACAACTTACAGCCCCCAGGTAAACATTCAGGGTGCTGCTTCCGCGGCGAGAAGCTATAACTGGGCCGGTCACTTCGGCACGTTCGAATTTGGGTTCAAATTGCGCAATGCCCACAAATTTCAGGATTTTGCCGATAACTATTACTTCGTGAATCCCAACCTGCCCTCGAGTGCCGCGACCGATCCGGCCCTTGCTGCCTCGAACTTCCCCAACAGCTTTGTCAATAACAACTACTACAACGGAGCGTACAAGTTTGGCCCGACCGTGGACTACAGCAAAGTTCAAGCGTTTATCAATGGACCGGGTACTGCGTTCCTCGCCCCCGACGTCGTCAGCACACAGCAGAATACAATCCCGAATAACTACGACCTGATTGAGCGGATCACTGCCGGTTATCTGATGAACACGCTCGATTTCGGTCGTTTCCGCCTTCAGACCGGACTGCGGTTTGAAGCTACGAGCGAGAGTGTAACCGGCAACAACGTCGCTCTCGATCCAACCACGGGAGCGCTCACCGCCGTCACTCCGGTAAATACAAACAGTTCCTACCTCGACCCGCTTCCTTCGGTGCAACTCCGCTACAACCTTCCTCATGATGCCGCCATTCGCGCTTCATACGGTCGTGGCATATCGCGCCCGAATTTCTCCGACTTGCCCCCCTACCTGACCCACAACGGACCCAACCAGGAAATCGACATCGGCAACCCGAACCTCAAAGCCGAGCACGCCAACAACTACGATCTGTTGTACGAAAAATATTTGAAGCCGTTGGGGCTTTTGCAGGCGGGATTTTTTTACAAGCAGCTTTCCGATCCGATTTACGAAGGCGTGAAAAGCGCCATCACTACCGATGCCTACGGCGCGTTTTACAACGGGGGCAGCCTCGTAGAGCCTTTGAACGGCAAAAGCGCGAGCCTGTACGGATTCGAAATCGCCTATCAGCAGCACCTCACATTCTTGCCCGGATTTCTCGGCGGCGTGGGAATTTCTGCAAATTACGGCTACTCCCACTCCTCGACCGACGGTGTTCCCGGCCGTTCCGACAGCCCCGCCTTGCTGCGCCAGGCCCCCAACACCTTCAACATCAGCCCGACGTATGATCGCGGACGCCTGTCCATGCGCCTTGGGATCTCCTACAACGGCGCCAACATTTTTCAATACAATTATTTCAATCTGAATCCGGACGGTTCGCCGAATCCGCAACCGCTGGGTAAAAAGGGTCCTCTTGGCGACGTCTATCTTTACGCCCACACGCAGGTGGATGCGCAAGGCACCGTTCGCCTCTACCGGAGCCTTCAATTGATCGTCTCCGGCCTGAATTTGACCAACGAAGTGTTCGGTTTCTATCAGGGCAGTCCGCAGTATGTCCTGCAACGCGAATACTACAAGCCGAGCTACGAGGTAGGATTGCGCTACACGCTTTCCAACGAACCCAAATAAGCAGATTCAGCCCCGGTTAAGGTCGGGGCGGTTAGATTTTCGCGTGAGGTGAGCAATTGCAACTGAAAAGCATGCTGCTTGGCGCTGTTTTGTTGGCCAGTGTTTTTTGTGTGGCACAGCGGCGGAATGACAACTCGGCCGCAAGGGCTTCTCAAGGACAGCAAAAGCCTTCGGTGCCCACGCCGTCCGACGCGGTCCTGGTCGGCGCGGGCGACATCTCCAGTTGTGACGACCTCTCCGGCGCGGAAGCTACCGCCAAGCTGATCGAGAAAATTCCCGGCACTGTGTTCGCCGCCGGCGATCTCGCCTACCCTGACGGAACCGACGAACAGTTCGCCAAATGCTATGCTCCGACCTGGGGACGCTTCAAAGACCGCACACGTCCAGCCGTCGGGAATCACGAATATCACAGCGATGGCGCCTCCGGCTACGCGCGCTATTTCGGTTCCGCTGCGGGCGATCCGAAAAAGGGATACTACAGTTACGACCTAAGCGCCTGGCACGTCATCGTGCTGAATAGCGAATGCGAAGAAGTCGGCGGATGCGATGCCGCGTCTCCACAAGGCAAGTGGCTGGCCGACGATTTGGCCAAACATCCCTCAAGCTGCACGGTCGCCTACTTCCACAAACCTCTCTTCAGTTCCGGCGAGAAGCACGGCAACAATCCGTTGATGAAACCGCTCTGGAACACGCTCTATGCCGCCAATGCCGACCTCATCCTGAACGGACACGACCACGACTACGAACGCTTCGCTCCCCAGGACCCAGACGGCAAAGCCGACCCCGCTCGCGGCATTCGTGAATTCGTCGTGGGCACCGGCGGCAAGAACCACAGACCATTCGGCCCAGCGAAGCCTAACAGCGAAGTCCGTGATGACACCGCATTCGGCGTGCTGAAATTGACCTTGCATGCGGCTGGCTACGATTGGGAATTCATCCCCGAGCCCGGCAAGAATTTTCACGATTCTGGTTCCGGCCAGTGCCACACCAAGCCTAAATAGGGAGAAATATCTTGAAGAGCCTTAACGTCGTAGTTGCATCCCTCTGCCTCGCGGCTTCCTGCTTCGCCGCCGAAGGTTATCACGTCACAAAAAAGATTCCTGTCCCCGGCTCCGGTAGCTGGGACTATCTCGCCGTCGACGAATCCGCCCGCAAGCTCTACGTCTCGCACGGCACGCAGGTTGAAGTTCTGGACGTCGATTCCGGCGCCATCGCCGGCAAAGTCGCTCCCACTGCCGGAGTCCACGGCATCGCCATCGCTCCCGATCAAGGCCGCGGATTCACCAGCAACGGCCAGACCAACAACGTCACCATCTTCGACCTGAAAACACTCAAGCAGATCGGCGACGCCGTGCCCACCGGCAAGAAGCCGGACGCGATTATTTTCGATCCTGCCAGCTCGCGCGTGTTCGCTTTCAACGGCGGCAGCGACAGCGCCACCGCGATTGACGCGGCCACCGGCAAGGTTGCCGGAACAGTCGATCTCGGCGGCGGACCGGAATTTGCCGTGGCCGATGGCAATGGATTCGTCTACGACAATCTCGAAGACCAAAGCCAGGTCGTCAAGATCGACTCCAAAAACCTGAAAGTCGTCGAGCGCTGGCCGACCGCTCCCTGCTCCTCGCCCAGCAGCATGGCCATCGACCGCGAGCACCATCGCCTCTTCATCGGATGCCGCAGCAAAGTCATGGCCGTCATCAATTCCGACACCGGCAAAGTCGTCACTACCTTGCCGATCGGGGACCACGTGGATGCAACCGCTTTCGATTCCTCTACCGGGTTGATTTTCAATTCCAACGGAGAAGGCACCATCAGCGTCATCCACGAAGATTCGCCCGACCAATACTCATCCGTCGAAACCGTGAAAACTTTGCCGCGTGCAAAAACCATGGCCCTCGATCCGAAGACCCACCAGCTCTTCCTGTCAACCGCCGAGAACAACCAGTTCACAATTCTCGTCGTCGGAAAATAAGCAAAAGGTGCGCCGCCCTTTGCGAATCTGGCAAAGGGGGCGGCCTACCGGAGCCGGGAGAATCGGAGCCCAGTGATTCAGTGGGCCAAGGCCGCAAAGATTGCCGAAAAATTCCCTTGACATCGCGCCTAAGGATGTACAACTCTTAGAAGAACAGCAAGCGGCAGAAAGAAAACATTCGAAACCGCGTCGCCCGCGCAGCAAGTCTAATCGGCTCCGGATTTTACCTCCAAGTTATTCATCCGCCGTATTTTAGCGGCGCACTCGCTCGCCACCTCAATGGAATGAGGAATTTACAAGCAAACAGCCATTTTTTTGACCATCGCCTGTTGTTCGAAGCTGCAGGATTGATCGACCCCGAACTGCAAAGACCTCAACCATCCGACTTCCGCGCCCGCACGCTGTAGTTTGGCGTGAACTGATCTCCTTTGGTGAGCTTCATGCGCTCGACTGTCATCCCAAGAAGATTGAGCAGCGGACACATGGTCAACTCGAACACGCGCCGAACTGGACGGAAGTGAGCATAAGTATCCATTCCTAAGTTCAGCGTTCGAACGATGCCGCCCAGGCTCATCACTTCAGGAACAATTTCGACCTGATCGAACGAAGAAAGAGTCTCGCGTAGACCTCGCGGAGTAAAGCGCCAATATTCATCGTCAACAAATCTGGGAGCATAAGACACCGCACTCAACAGCAGCACCCCGCCCGGCTTAAGCGCAGAGTGAATGTGCGCCGCCGCAACCTTTGGTTCGGGAATATATTCGAACACCTGCGTGGCGATTGCCAGATCGAACGTGTTATCGGCAAAAGGCAGCGTGTCTCCGCTGCCCACAACGTCCACCGCAGAAGTTTGGAGAACGTCCACAGCAAGATAGCGCGCGATGCGCCCTTCGAGCAGGGGACGGTAAGGCTGATAACGGCCGCCCACATCCAGAATTTGCAGCGGGCGGTGGGGAAGCTCGGCAATCCATTTCTTGAAGATGCGCCGCCGCGAATCGAGTACCAAAAAATTAGGATCGGTTAGCGAAGGATGAAGCCGCGCATTCGCCGTTTTCAATAATTGTTCGTGCTCTGTGAGTGACGCAGGCCGGCCCATGTCGTAGGGTCAGGATACATGAGCTTATCCTGCCCTTCGCAAAAAGCCTACGGCAACGAGTGAAACATTCTTCAATAAAAAAGCGCTGTGATCCTGAGCGGAATGTCCCTCGCGCAAGAGCGAGAGTGACAGGAGGTTGAAGGATTCTTTATGGATTTTCGCGATCTAGCCCGCGCTTAATTTTTCGACTTCTTCTTAACCAGTTCCGGTGCGGCTTTGGCCTTTTCGTTTTCTCTCGCTTGCAGCGCCAGGCCGACGACTTTGAGCATGTCGTCCCAGGGCGCGGGCTTTCCGGTCCAGATTTCGAATTGCCGCGCCGCCTGATGCACAAACATCTCCGTGCCAGGAATCGTTTCTGCGCCGCGCTCTTTGGCCAGCTTCAGCAGCTTGGTCTCGATGGGATCATAGACCATGTCGAAAACGTACTTGGCATTGATTTCTTCCGCGTTCAGGATCGAGTCGCGCTGGTTGCCCATGCCCACGGGCGTCGCATTAATAATGACGTCGAAGCTCAGTTTCTTGAGATCGGCGCGCTTCACCGATTTCGCGTGAGCCGAGCGGGCGAGCTTCTGTCCGGTTTCTGCAGTCCGGTTCAGAATGAAAACTTCCGCACCGCGCTCCTTCAATCCGTAAACGGCTGCGCGTGCCGCGCCGCCCGCACCCAGGATCAAGACTTTCGCGGACTCGATCGTCATGCGCTGCTCGAGCGGACGCACCACCCCCGCGGCATCCGTGTTGAAACCGTAAAGCTTGCCATCCTGCGCACGGACCACCGTGTTGCACGCACCAATCTTTGTGGTGTGCGAATCGGTATTGTCGAGGTGCTCCAGGATCGTTTGCTTGTACGGCATGGTCACGGAAATTCCATGCAGCGGAATTTCACGAATACACGCCATCAAATCCTTGAGCGTCTTGGCGTGCAGAGCGATGTATACACCGTTCACGTTCTCGCGCCGCAAGGCGACGTTCATGATCTTGGGCGAAAGCGACTGCCCGATGGGATCGCCGACAACTCCATAAACACGCGTCGCCGCGTCCACGGACTCAATCCTATAAGTGGTATCGAGTTCCTGCGCCGTGACTTGTCCCGGCGCCGTCTTCTCATCAGGACTGATCGCACCGAAAGTGAAAATACTTCCCGCCCGCACACCCAACACCCGGCTGGCAATGCCTTGTTCGCCCATGCAAACGCCGATCAGCGAATAGTTGTGGCTGTGCTTCTCCAGGAACTTCATCATCACGACGTTGTCGTGGAGCGTCGTCGCGGTGGTCACGATCTTGTAATAGTCAGCAGGAATCTTGACCATGCTCTCGAGCGTCTCTTCGAGCTTCTTGCTCGCCTTAAAGTCGTGATGGGAAATGATCAGCGCTCCGCCGGAACGGAGGCTCCGCAACTTGTCGGGTTTGATCTTGGCGGCGGTTTCGAGTTCGATATCCAGCAGTTGGCATCCGGCAGCCGCAGCCTTGCCGAGAACTTCGAGTTGGGCGTCCGCCGAGCCGCGGAATTTGCCGCCGTTCACGGTCCGCCGGCAGGTCGCAATCGCGATCACATGGGGACGCGAATCCATAAATTCCCGGATCTTGGGAATCGCGAGCAGGGGCTTGGGAAGGTAGTCTAACCTGAACTCAATAAAGGTGTTGTCGCGAATAATGGAGTCGGCCTTTTCCACCATGTCCGCAGGATCGTCGCCCGTGACCGCGACGCAAACCCGCGGCAGACGCAAGGCGCGAAGCCGGGAGAGGGATGTTTTCGAAGCTGCAATCATTAAATTGTGTAACCTGCCAGCTAAAACAAGGGTCGGCGCGATATTACAGGCGCGTAAGTCTAGATGCAACAGCAGCGTAACAAAATTTACGGCAATAATCTTCGAGCCACCACGCCATTACACCGACGTAACCTTGACCCATGACCCCCGGCTTGGTAATGTCCGGCGTGAAAGCCCTTTATTTGCCGCATTTAGCACGCGGAGTCGCGGGCAGCGTCGTACAAGACTTTGGAGGTATCATGAAGAAAACAGGACTATTGCTGTTTCTGGCGCTGGCGGTTATGGCCGCCGCCCAACAGACCACCCCGGCTGCCGACCCGGCTGCCGCAGACACCACCGGCCCCGAAGGTACACTGCCCACTTCGGTCAGCTTTCCGGTTGAGCGGGTCCAGACCCCCACCAACGCCGACATTTATTGCGCTGGCATGGTCAGCAAACAACTGCTGCCTAACGCCAATTTTGTGACCGGCGGGATGCAGACCCCCAGCACCACCCAGTTTGTGAACGGGGACATGATTTTTCTGGCCGGATCGGGCTATCAGGTTGGCCAGAGGTTCACGCTTCTGCGCGAGCTGAGAAACCCCAACCGGTACGAGCTTTATACCGGCCAAACCGCCCAGTTGAAAGAAATGGGACAGCCCTACGCTGAACTAGCTCGGGCGCGCGTAATCGACGCCCGCAACAAAATGGCCGTCGCGCAGATCGAATTCGGATGCGCTCCGGTCGTCCCCGGCGATTTCGCCGTTCCGTTCGTCGAAAAAACGGCGATTGATTTTCATCTTCCCCTGCGCTTCGACCGCTTCGCTCCTGCCAATGGCAAGACCAGCGGGCGCATCGTCATGGCGAAAGATTTTGACTCCGAAATTGGAACCGGAGCCAAAATCTACATGAACGTAGGCGCGAACCAGGGCGTGAAAGTCGGCGACTACATGCGCGCCGTCCGCAGCTACGATGCCGACTTGCATGATCCGGTCGACTCGCTGTCGTTCAAAGCCTCGATCAGCGAAGATACGCAGATGAAAACGGCTGCAGTTGAGCCTCACATGTTCACCAGCACCGGCGGACCGGTGATTCACGTCCGCGATCTGCCACGCCGCGCAGTTGGTGAAGTGGTAATCCTGAGCACAACGCCAACGACTTCCACGGGAATGATTGTGTTCGCGATGGAAGATATGCACGTCGGAGACGGCGTCGAACTGGACGCGCAAACAGCCCAGTAAACTCGGTACGCAGCAAATAATTAACGGGGGAGAGGCCCAGGCTTCTCCCTCTTGGCTTTTGACCTGGCCATACATCATCCGAAGTCCCCGCGGTTTCATCAGCCCATTAGGCTTACCTCATCCCACCAGCCCTTCGCGGAAGCCCCCTAACAAATCAAGCGGGGAATGATCCCCTCGTCGGAACCCACTACTACAAGCTCCGCCCCCAGTGCGCACAATCCGATCAGCCGCGCTGTAGCGATTTTTTCCCGCCTGTATTATCCTCAATTCTGCGGCGCTGGAACTCGCATCCTGAGTCTCCCCTTAGTGGCACTCCCGCTGCGTTCTGAGGACAAAATTAATGGATGCCATAAAACTACGCAGCTGCCTTCGTGTGCTTCGGATTGAGATTGCGATGGTTCTATCGATTGCGCTCGGAGCATCAATTTCTTTTGCCCAGACCTCGCGCGGCAGCCTGCGTGGAACCGTACAGGATGAATCCGGTGGCCGCATCCCGTCAGCGACGATCGCGGTGCAACAGGACGGAAACATCGTACGCTCCGGCATGTGCGATTCGCGCGGAGATTTCTACCTGCCAGACCTGCTGCCCGGAACCTACAACCTTGTTGTGTCGGCGAAGGGGTTCGCCTCGGCGAAAGCCCTCGTTCCGGTGGTGGTGAGTTCCATCCGCGACGTGGTCGTAACCTTGCGGCCCAGCAGCAGCATTGAGACTGTCAGCGTGGTGGCCAAGCCGTCGTCGGTTACAACCCAGCCCATCGACCTCGCCAGCGCCGTTCACCAGACCGTAGTTTCGGAGCACGATCTTCAGACCCTTCCACTCGCGGCCCGCAGTTTCGCCAACATTGCCTACCTCGCGCCGGGAACCGAGCCGGTCGAGCCTTCTGACCCGACGAAAGCCCGCATCACGGCCGTTTCCACCGGAGGCAGCTCGGGTTTGAACAACGACCTTTCAGTCGACGGCGGCGATAATTCCGACGACTACATTGGCGGATTTCTGCAAAATTTTTCGCCCGATTCCATTCAGGAATTTTCCTTCCGCACAGCGCAGGCCGATGCGGACACAGGCGGCACCACCGCTGGATCGGTCGTGATTACAACCAAGCGCGGATCGAACGAGTGGCACGGAACCGGTGCGTTCTATGAGCGCGCCGCCGCGTTGAATGCCCGTTTTCCCATCGAGAATCCCGCGCCCAATCCAAAGCAGCCATTTTCGCGGCAGAACTATGCTGGAGCAGTTGGCGGGCCGTTGCTAAAAAATAAAGTATGGTTCTTCGCGTCAACAGAATATGTCCATGAAAACGCGAGCATCGCGTTCAGTCCTGCCAGCTCCACCCAATTCAATGCGCTGTCACAGCTCGCTTCGCAGGGATTGGTTCCGGGCGTGAGTTCGATCGCCGTGCCCGCGAATGTTGCGATTCCTTTTCGCGACTATTTCGGATCGATTCGCTTCGACTGGGCACAGTCGCAACGTTCGCAATGGTTTCTGCGAACGTCTGGCGACAGCTATTTGACTCGCAACGCGCTGGTCCAGCAAGCCACGCTGCCATCCACAGGATTGACTACTCACAACAATTATTTCAACACCGTGATTAGCAATCAGTTCGCGTGGAGCGATTCCTTGCTGTCAACGTTCGTTTTCGACGCCAGCGAACTTCACCTGACGCAGACTCGCAATCAGACGCTTGGATTTGCGCTAGCCTTCCCATTCAGTTCCACTTCTTTGACGGTGTCCGGCTTCGAGACATTCGGAGACAATCAATTCGCCACGCCGATTACGCTGTTTCCCTCGCTGCGGAACCAGCAGAAATACCAGTTCCGCTACGACGTAGCGCACGCATCCGGAAAACACGCGACTAAGTTCGGCGTCAATTTCATTCACGAGCCCGTGCTAGGCGGTGCGTTCCCCGGCAATCAGGAAACGCTCTATTCGCTGCCGATGAATCCGACTGACTATCTGGGCAATCCAGCGCAATTTCAAGCCGACTTTGCAGCGGGAGCAAGCACCACGCCCGCCAGCGACGGCAGCTTTTCACAGAGCGTCCAACGGCTTGGACTCTACGTCGAAGATTCGTGGCGCGTGACCCCGCGATTCACGCTCAATTACGGACTGCGCTACCAAACCACCTTTGGTCTGTTCGACGCTTCCGGACGTAGCCAGTTGGATAATCCCGCGTACGTTACGCTGCGTGCTCTCAACATTCCCCTTGAATCTTCCGCGCCGCACGACTACCGCAAGCAGTTCGGCCCGCGAATCGGAATCGCCTATGCGCCCGGATCGAGTGCTAAGACCGTGATCCGCGCAGGGTTTGGCATGTTCTACAACGACCTTGCGCAAACCGGATGGGCCGCCGCATTTCAGGCAGTGAATGCGCCGCCCTCGCCGTGCGTAAATCCGACGACGAACCCAAGCGCCGGATGCGTCACCAGCGGTTCGCTCATCGACGGCAATTACAAAACGCCGTATGCGATCCACGCAACAGGCGGCGTGCAGCACGCCTTCAACTCCCATTGGACGGCCAGCGCCGACTTCACGCACGAAGAGGGCAATCATGGATATCGCGCGTATCCGTACGACGCGACCAGCCTGAACAACACATTCGCGCCGAGCGTGAGCGTATTCAAATCCGACAATCGTTCAAGCTACAACGCGCTGATGCTGCACCTGCAAGGCAATGTGACGCGGCGCTTTGACCTGGTCGCGAACTACACGCTGTCCAGCGCCAAAACCTGGGGATGCGTGCTGGGCGAACTGTTCGATTACGTGAACGGAGTGTGCAATCCGCTGAATGCATTTGCGCCGGGAGATTATGGCCCGTCCGGTGAAGACGTCACCCACCGCTTCGTTCTCGCCGGAACCCTGCATGTGCCCGGAGGAATCGAAGTCACAACGCTGACGCAGGCCGAGAGCGCTCGCCCCTTCACCATCACAACCGCGGACAACAGCCAACGTATTTCAGTGAACGGAGTGCCCACGAGTCTCGACCAGTTCCGCGGGACGCCTTACATTCAGGCCGATCTGCGAGTGAGCCGCCCGATCAACTTTCACGACCAGTGGTCTGTGATTCCGTTCGCGGAGTTCTTCAACCTCTTCAACCGCAACAATTCCGGCGCCAATTACGTCGCGAATATTGCCGCTTTGCCCGTCCCCAGCGCGCAGGCGCAGTCAGGCAATGTCACGGATGTCTGCACAAATGCAGCTTGCACAGCAACATCGCCAGTGACCCGCCTAAGCCAATTGGCGGTACCTGCAGGCGGTCTGGGAGATTTCTTCGGTCCAGGCACAACAGTAGGAATTCCATTCGCAGCGCAGTTGGGCGTTCGGGTGAACTTCTAGGGCTGTGCGCCGGGGATCCCGGCGCCCGCTCTACGCCATGGCTAGGACTTGCTGACGACCGCCGGCTGAATCTCGTCTACATCCACCCAATTTGTCGGATATTTTCCCGTGTAGCAGGCGGTGCAGTAGGACGTCTTTTCGCCGTCGGCGCAGGCGTGCTTGAGCCCTTCTACGGAAAGATACGCGAGAGAGTCGGCGCCGGTGAACTCGCGGATTTGCTCAATCGACATGTTGGACGCGATGAGTTCTTTTTTCGAAGGCGTGTCTACGCCGTAAAAGCAGGGAGAAATCGTCGGCGGACAAGAAATGCGCATGTGCACTTCTTTCGCACCGGCCTGGCGAATCATGCGGACGATTTTTTTGCTGGTAGTGCCACGCACAATGGAATCGTCCACTAGAACCACGCGCTTGCCTTCGAGCAAGCTACGCACTGGATTGAGCTTCAATTTTACGCCGAAATCGCGAACCGTTTGGCGGGGCTCGATGAAGGTACGTCCGACATAGTGATTTCGAATCAGGGCAAAACGAAACGGGATGCCGCTTTCCGCCGCGTATCCGATGGCAGCAGTCACGCCGGAATCGGGGACGGGAACGACGAGGTCCGCCTCGACCGGAGCTTCGCGCGCCAGCTGCCGTCCGAGTTCCTCGCGACTTTCCTGGACAGGGCGGCCAAAAACGCGGCTGTCGGGACGAGAGAAATATACGTGCTCGAAAATACAGCTCGACTGCGCCAGCGCAGGCGCATAGAAGCGCGACGAAACGCCCTCCGGGCCGACAATCACGAGTTCGCCCGGCTTCACGTCGCGTTCGTAAACCGCTCCGATCAAATCGAATGCGCACGTCTCCGATGCGAACACGATCGTGTCTTGCTTACGATCGCCATCGGCGGGAATTCGTCCCATTGCCAGCGGACGAAATCCGCGCGGGTCGCGGGCTGCAAAAATCCGGTCAGGGCTGATCATCACCAGAGAAAATGCGCCTTCGACCCGGCGCAACGCGTCCGCCATGGCTTCAGGCAGCGTCTGCTCTTTTGATTGCGCAATCAGGTGCACGATCACTTCGGTATCGCTGTTTGTCTGGAAAATCGAGCCGTGAGATTCCATGCGCGCGCGCAGTTCATGCGCGTTCACCAGGTTTCCGTTGTGCGCCAACGCCATCATGCCCTTGTTCGATTGCACCATGATGGGCTGTGCATTCAGTAAAGTAGAATCCCCAGCAGTCGAATATCGCGTGTGGCCGATTGCCAGCGTGCCGCGCATCTTCCACAGAGTTTCGTGGGTAAAGATGTCGGCTACCAATCCCATTTCTTTATGCGCGCGCAAGGTCATGCCGTCGGACGTAACGATCCCGGCAGATTCCTGACCGCGATGCTGTAGCGCATGCAAACCCAAATAGGCTAGCTTCTCCGCTTCCGGATTCTGGTAGATCGCGACTACGCCGCACTCATCATGAAATTTATCGGAAGACAGCATCATTAGTTATGCCTCGACCAATTCAGGATCGGATCGCAGGATCCGTTGAATTGCACCTTCGTATTCACTGCGGAGATCTTCGACCTTTGCGGAAATCGCAGGACGCCCGTCCAATGAAATGTCAGCCCGCCCCGAAACGGTTTCGCCGATACGCTTGCACGATAAACCGTAATCGCCGCTGATAGATTGGATTCGTTCGACATGCTGGGGGTCGCAAGAGATGACGATGCGGCTGGCGTCTTCGCCAAATAGCGTACATTCTGCGGGAATTCCGCGACTTTTCAACTCGACCTTAAAGCCGGTCGAATGCTCGAAGGCACATTCCGCGAGGGTTACAGCGATGCCGCCTTCCGAACAGTCGTGCGCGGATTCAACCAGTCCGGCTTCAATCATGTCGACAATCGCTCTCTGCAACGTAGCTTCCCGATCAAGTTCGAGGGCAGGAGGAAATCCCCAGAGAGAGCCGAGAATTTCTTTCGCGTACTCCGAAGAACCGAATTCGACCTCCGCATCCGTCGCATCGCCCGGCGAGGACGCGCTGAGCAGCATAATTGTGCGGCCAGCTTCTTTGAAGCCGGGGCGGACGGCTTTGCTGACATCTTTCACGATACCGACGATCCCCATGACGGGCGTCGGATAAATTCCCTCGCCGAGAGTTTCGTTATAGAGGCTGACGTTGCCGCCAGTTATGGGCACATCAAGTTCTTCGCAGGCTTTTGTGATGCCATCAATCGCCTGCGAAAGCTGCCACATAATATGCGGTTTTTCGGGATTGCCGAAATTCAGGCAATTGGTCGCGCCCACGGGAACGCCTCCAGCGCATGCCACATTGCGCGTGGCCTCCGCGACCGCATGCATCGCGCCCAACTTCGGATCGAGATAGCACCAGCGGCTGTTGCCGTCGAGCGCCATCGCCAATCCGAACTTCGAGCCCTTAATGCGAATCACTCCGGCATCGCCCGCTCCCGGCGCCTCGACCGTATTCGTCTGCACCATGTGGTCATACTGCTGCCACACCCAGCGCTTGCTGCAAATGTTCGAACTGGAAAGCAGTTGCTTGAGTTTGCCCGTGAAATCGTTTGAGAAGGGCCCGGCTTCAGCCGAGCCGCTATTTCCCGACACAAGCGAGGGCTTCAGCTGCTGAGGGACTGTTAAACGAACGTTCTCCGGCTTCTCGCGAGGAATCTTCGGTTCCCAGCGCTCCATCGGGCGCTTATACACCGGCGCGTCATCGGTCAGCGCAGGATTGGGAATCTCCGCGACCACGACACCCTGCTCAAGCACCCGCATCGTATCTTCGGCGATGACTTTGCCGATCTCCACCGCGTCGAGTCCCCATTTTTCGAAGACACGGAATACTTCATCTTCACGGCCCTTTTGCGCTACCAGCAACATGCGTTCCTGCGACTCGCTCAGCATGATTTCATATGGGTTCATGCCGGTCTCGCGTTGCGGCACGCGATCAAGTTCAATCTCAAGTCCAACATGGCCGCGCGCACCCATTTCGCAGGTTGAGCAAGTCAGCCCAGCCGCTCCCATGTCTTGAATGCCGACAATCGCGCCGGTCTTCATCGCCTCAAGGCAAGCCTCGAGCAGCAGCTTTTCCATGAACGGATCGCCGACTTGCACATTTGGCCGCTTCGCCTCGCTTGCCTCGCTGAACTCTTCGCTGGCCATGGTCGCGCCGTGGATGCCGTCGCGCCCGGTCTTCGAACCAACATAAATTACCGGATTGCCCACGCCCGCCGCCTTCGCGTAAAAAATCTCGTCCCGCCGGACAAGTCCCAGAGCAAAAGCGTTGACCAAAGGATTGCCGGAGTAGCAAGGCTCAAACTTAGTCTCGCCGCCAAGATTCGGCACGCCAAAACAATTTCCATAAGAAGCCACACCGCTGACGACGCCTTCCATGGTCGAATGGTTCTTATGAATTTCAGCTTGTGTGGTGTGGGCGCCCTCGCCCGCAGATTTTGACCTTGGCACCGCAATCGGCCCGAATCTCAGCGAATCCATCACCGCCACCGGCCTTGCGCCCATGGTAAAAATATCGCGCAGAATGCCGCCGACGCCGGTCGCCGCGCCTTGAAACGGCTCAATAAACGACGGATGATTGTGCGACTCAATCTTGAACGCGCACGCCCATCCATCGCCAATGTCGATGATGCCAGCGTTCTCTCCCGGGCCTTGCAGCACCCGCTTGCTGCGCGTGGGCAGCCGCTTCAAATGCACCCGTGACGACTTATACGAGCAGTGCTCGCTCCACATCACGCTGAAAATGCCCAGCTCGGTGCGCGTGGGTTCGCGTCCGCCGAGAAGCGTTTTTATCTTTTCGTATTCGTCGAGCGTAAGCCCGTGTTCGCGGATGACCTCTGGCGTAAAGGCAGATGTGGACGTAGAAGCCATAAGGGGAATCTCTATTGTCGCAGATCGGCGAGACACTGGGTAGGGCGGAGAGTACCGTCGATCCCGCTGAAAATAATTACGATCGTGAGGGTGCCCCGTCCAAGCTCCGCTTGGGCGGTGTTTCAGATGTGAATCCGGGGAGAATCGTTTTCCGGTTGAGTGTGGATGAACGGATCGTAGTTGCCCGAAGTCGATTTCAGAGAGCCAGCCCGCCCAAGCAGAGCCTGGACGGGGCACCCTCGAGAGTCGGAATAATCTAGATCACGAAGCGCCTAGTTCACCGCTTCAACCGGCGGCGCGGGCGCCACCGGATTCGGTGCAAACGGCTGCCCGAAACCGAAGCCGCGTTTGGTGAGCTTGAAGATTGTGCGCCAGTTTTGCGCGATCCATTTAGGCCACGCCATTTTCCCCATCATGGGGAAGTAAATTCCGCGGAAGGCCATCCGCGAGATGAAGATATTGATCTGGTAACCGAGCGGTTTGTGCGCGAGTGCGTCCACGGCTTTGCCCAGCGCCTCCGGACTGTACGCTTGCGCCCACCCGTAATTGACTTCGGCATGGGCTTCGTCGATGGTCATCTTCAGCGGAGTGTGCGCCATGGCAAACGGAATGAACTCCTGCCAGTGTTTCGGACGCGTGAGCCGCCCCGCGACCTCAAGCCGCTTGTAAAGCGGAGTCGCCGGCAAAGGCGTGAGCAAACCAAAAATGGGAAGTCCCGGTGGCCAGGTGCGGATCTGTTGCAGCGTGCGTTCGGCCGCGCCGGGGGTGTCGTTGTCCATGCCGAAAATGAACGAAGTGATGGCGAAAACATTGCGCTGCGCGAGCCGTTCGAGGACGGCCGCATATTCGCCCGGCTTGTTGAATCCTTTTTTCACATCCGCGAGGTTGGCCGGATCGATCGATTCCATGCCGATGAAAACCCACTTGCCGCCAGAAGCCGCAATCAGGTCAACCAGTTCTTCATCTCGCAAAAGGTTTGCGCTGATTTGCGCCACCCAATTAAGCTGCGCCCCGGCAGCAATGATGTCGCGCAACAGAGACTTGGTCCGCTTAACATTGATTGCGAAATTGTCGTCAATAAAAAAGACTGCGATCTGGCCTTTCTCACTGCGTGCGCGAGCTTTCAGTAGAAGCAGTTCGTTCACCACGCTCTCGTTGGTGCGAAAGCGAATCGAGTCGCCAAAAAATCCGGTGACCGTGCAGAACTCACAGCCGTAAGGGCACCCGCGCCCCGATTCCACGGGAATAATGCGAAACGTCCCCCAACCTTCTCCGAGTTTCTGCAGCAACGGCGAGACCATCTTCGGGACCAGGTTGAATTGCGCGAGATTGATCGTGTCCCAAGGAATCACGGGATAGGCTTTCAGAGAAGGCTTCAGTTCCTTTCCAGCCGCATCTACCGGAGCGTAAATATCTTTCAACTCGCCGCGCACCGCATCTTCGACAATTTGCGGCCAGGTCTCATCAGCTTCGCCGAGCGCCACCGCATCGGCGTGCTGAGCGCCGCCGTCGCGGCCGAGCGCTTCGTCGGCCATTTCCGTCACATGCGGACCGCCCATCACCACCGGCACTCCGACCGCGCGGACTGCGTCCGCCATGCGATAAGCTTTAGCCACCATTCGCGTCATGGCACCGATGCCGACCAGCCCGATGTTGTTCTCAAGAACGTAGCGGGCAATGCCAGCTTCGTCCATGGGCTGCGCGTTGCCGTCGATCAGTTGAACCTCGTGGCCAGCCGGGGTCAGCGACTGCAGCAGAAACATCCAGAGGTGCGGCATGAAGTTACGCGTGACCCCGTTGTCAGGGTTGTAAAGCAGAATTTTCATAAGGCCTTTGGCGGATGAACGCACTGCAGCTTCCAAATGGAGTCGTTCATCGGCTTCTGCGGAAGGCCGACTCGCAACCGCAATCTCGGCTACGATACCAGTTGTCCAAAATGTTCGCGCAAGAACAGTATTACGTCTCAAAGCGAACACAAGGTGCCTATTACACTAGTCTCTTTCGTGGAGAAATGCACTTGAACTAAGCAAGACTCTCGCAGAGACCAATTATATTGGCACATTCGGCCACTCGCGTACAATTTCTAGTCACACCAATTGCTGATTTTGACACCCATCAAACACATTCTGGCTCGGTCGACGGCGTTTCTCTGGGCAGTCCTTAAGCCGCTTGGCGCTTGGGGAGTGTTCGCCATTGCGGCGATTGACGGCAGTTCCATCGGCTTGCCGGTGGATGCCGTGGTGGGTGGCTACGTCTGGGCCGACCGCGCCCGCCTCCTTTTATATGTGTTCATGGCGGCCGCAGGGTCGACCCTGGGCAGCATTGTGGTCTACGTGGTGGGCTACAAAGGCGGCGAAGAGTTGCTGCGCAAGCGGATTTCCGCGCAGCGCTTTGAAAAGATTCATGCCGCCTTCGAAAAGCATCCGTTGTGGAGCCTTATGTTTCCCGCAATGATGCCGCCTCCGTTTCCTTTTAAGGTTTTCGCGTTGGCGGCGGCCGTGTCCGAAATGAAATTCAGCCATTATCTGGCGGCGATTTTTTCCGGACGCTTCCTGCGTTTCCTGATCTTCAGCTTGCTGGTGGTTGAATTCGGCCCGGATGTGATCCGCGTGCTTGCCGTCGCATTCCGCGAGCACATCTACTGGGTGCTTCTGGTCGCCGGCGCAGGGCTTCTCGGCGCCGGGATGCGATGGCGGGCCAGCCGCATCAATCGCAAAAGCGTCCAAGCGGTTGGCTAAATCTCAAGCGCTCCACAAAGCGAACTTTGGATTAGGCGGCGGCCGAGTGATCGCCGTGTTCACTTGCCCGCGTTAGAGCTTGGATCGCCACGGGCGTCGCAAACATGATTGCAGTAAACAGCAAGTCCCCAGCGATTGCGTTACGGAAGAATGGCAATCCCATGATGTAGGAAGTCATCAGGCCGCCGACGTTTTTCGGATACATATTCCAGCACGCCCACACAGCGGCATTACTCAACAAGAAAAACGAAATCGAACTGGCGAGGGAAGCGCCGATCACTGGCACCGTGCCTGCATTCTCGCGCAGCCGGGTTCCGAGCCAGATTACGGCCGCATACCACGCCCAGGTGACAAAGTGGTCCCACGAAAACGTAAATGAGTAAACGATCTTGGTCAAGATAATGTCTGAAACCGCGAATAGGACGAGTGGAATCCACAACTGCCTTTTCGAGCCGCGTGCGCCGAAAAACAGCAGTGAAGCCGCGACCGGGGTAAACATCCAGGGGTGCGGTAAAAATCGGACAGCGATAGCAACAACTACGAATAAATAAGCCAGCATGATCACCTCAAAAGAAATGCAATAACGATTGTGGCGCGTGGTGAGGGTTGCGTCAAGTTTCAGGGCCGCCGCGTCTTCGACCCGAAGCGCTCTTCAACCACATGGAAGCCCTTGTCGAGGGCCACGCTCGAAGAAAGTGTGTTCTGCCCGATACGGCCGGGGTAGGCATACCTCAAATCGCGGAAATGCACCACATATCCATCGGGGGTGGTTTCAGTCTCCGTGATGGGGTATTTCGCCCAATCCAGATACACGCGGCCCAGGTATGACTGCTTGGCCGCCAGCGTTACCGCAGTTTCCTCCGGCTTGAAATGGATATTCGACCCATCGACCGGATCCACCTCACCTAAATACGAATTGACGCCAGTGGTCGCGATGAAATTTTGCGTCTCAACCACGCCCAGCCAGGAAAATGGCGTCCCCCAATAAGGATAGGCCGAAACCCTGATCGGGTTCGCGCCTTCATACGTGTCCTGCTCAAGCCGTTGCACGGCCTGACGATGTTCGTAGTCCCGCACGCCCCACATCGCGACCACGCCGATGAGTGCAAGCGAAGCCGCCAGCCGTCCACGAGGTCCTTTCGAGCGAACGCCAAATTCGCTATCGAGAAGCACGGAAAATACAGGGACTATCAGCCCTCCGGCCAGAAGTACAAGCATCACCGGTTCAACGATAAATACGATGTCCCATGAGTACCATTTTTCCGAGATCGGCCAGAATGGGCGAACTCCATAGTTATTCGTGTAATCGAGCAGAATGTGACTCACGCCGGCAATCATTGCGAATAGATACAGCAAGCCCCAACGAGGCGGGACTTTCGGATTGCTGATTTTCCGTCCGCGCAATCGCCAGATCGCATACACCAGAGCAACAACCGCGGCGGAAACCAGAAACAATCCGAGAAAAGAATGCGTGAAGCCGCGATGATGCGCGAAGCCAAAAACCGGGTCCTTAAAGCTACTGAGCACGTCGATGTCTGGCGCTTCGGCTGCCAAAGTCATAGTCAACGTTGCGAGGGCGGTTTTGCGGTTGAATCCCGTACGCGCAAGGCACGCGCCAGTGAGAAAGTGGGTGACAGGTTCCAAGAGTCAGCGGCCTCGCGAACAGTGAAGTTGAATAGTGAGGATACAACAGCCGCAAGCGTTCCTAGAGTTTCATCGTTCGGCGTCGGCGGGTACCAGCAGCGTCAGCGCGTCTTGAACAATGGAAATTTTGGCTGGCAGCAATCCGAGGAGTTCGCCATCCGCTTCGACATAAATTGGCGTGGGGTCGCCGGGCACTTGTGAGCATGTCATGGTTTCCGCGTGAGCAAGATCGATGCCGTTCACTTGCCATTCGGCGCCAATCAAGTTCCGCAGCGTGTATGCCATGTAGGCCGCTCGGCTGCGCGTGGCAAAAAGCACCACCCGGTGATCCTTTCGATCCAGCGAAGCTCCGGGCGCAAGTTCGCGTAAGAGGCCGCCGAAATTCCTGATGCGCACCGCTAGTAATTGCGACACTCGTATTTTCTCGGACTGCACCTCGACTTCAAAATGATTCAGCGGATGCGTCCACCAAAGCCGAAGTCCTTCTGCGTAGTACGCGACTAATCCGAAACTCCTCTTTGTGGAAGACGAAAGACGAAAAAAAACTTCGGCGTCTACGCCGATTCCTGCCGCCACTGTGAAGTAGCGCGAAACCTGTTCGCCTTGTGAACCGGCACACTCGATGTGACCCACGGCGATTCGTCTCGCCGTTGCATGCAGAAGCTGCCGGGCTGCCGCGGCCGGAGAGCGCTTCAAGCGCAGATCGTTCGCCATACTGTTGGCAGTGCCCAGTGGAATCACCCCAAGCTGAGCCTGAGATCCAACTATTCCTTGCAGGCAATCGTGAATGGTTCCGTCGCCGCCGCACGCGATGATGGTGTCGCATCCATCCGCGATTAGTTGCCGCACCTGATTTTTGACGAGACCGGGACCCTGGGTCGGCGCAATTGCTACATCCACTCCTGCGTCGCGCAGCACTGTCGCCGCCGCCTCGACCTGACCAGCACGCCGCTCAGGCTTTCGGCCAGAAACCGGATTGTATAGCAGCATGGCCTTACGCAATGTCGTCACTCTTACGCCTTGCCGCGCGATCCCCACTCCCACATCCCAAACATCGCCTTTTGTGAGAGCGGATGCCCCACTTGCCGTGCCAACTGGCAGATTTGACCACGATGATGCGCGTCATGGGCGACGAGGTAACCGAAGAATCCGGCGACGTCGGGCTTGAAGCCTTTGACCTTGCCGCCGTTCTCGAGTGACGATTGCAAGACCACTGAAAACGCAGTTCGGCTCTCGTCGAGCGCTTTGGCGGCGAGTCGCGGCGTCACTTTTGCTTTGTCAAGCTGCTCGGGAATTCTGCTTTCCTTGGCGGCCGCTTTCAGCCACATGATCCGCACATTGTGCATGTGCGCCACAATGGCGGCTATCGTTCGACCTTTGCCGCCCGTGGGCTCAGCGGCCCATGCTTCCGCCGGCAAATTTTCCAGCATGTATTGATTGATCTTGTCGTTCGTATCGAACGCGTTCAACAAAGCTTGGGAGAGTGAAAACTCTACGCCATCCGGTTTCGCCATGCTCAATCTCCGTCAAGTGAGGAAGCTCGAACGAATATAATCACCCACAATCATGGCTGCGGCAAAGGACATCGCTCAAAAAATCGAGACTCTTCGGGACGAAATTCGCCACCACGAGTACCGCTACTACGCGCTCGACGAGCCCGAGATCAGCGACTCCGAATTCGACAAACTCATGAAGCAGCTTGTCGACCTGGAAGCAGCCAATCCCGCCCTGGTCACGCCCGATTCGCCAACTCAGCGCGTCGGCGGAAAGCCGAGCGAGCGTTTCAACAAAGCCGCGCACTCTTCGCCCATGCTGTCCCTCGATAATACCTACAATGTCGACGATCTTCGCAACTGGGAGCGGCGCGTCCACGAACTCACCGGGCGCAACGACATCGAATACGTCTGCGAACTCAAGTTGGACGGTATGTCGCTGGCGCTTCACTACGAGGATGGCAGGCTGGTGCGCGGAATCACTCGCGGCGATGGCGTGGTCGGCGAAGACGTCACGCCCAACGTGCGCACGGTGCGGTCCATTCCGCTTTCCGTTCCGAAAGACAAACTGAAGCAGTCGGGAATACCCCGCAGCTTCGAAGTCCGTGGCGAGATGCTGATTCCGCTCGCGTCGTTCCGCAAAATGAATGAAGAACAAGAGCGGCAGGGACTGCGCCTTTTTGCCAATCCCCGCAACGCTACGGCCGGAACTGTGCGCAATCTCGAACCGAGCGTCACCGCCCAGCGCCGCCTCGATTTCTTCGCCTACATGCTGCTGGAAAACGGCAAGACCCACTTTCCGCGACATTCCGAAACGCTGTCCGCTTTGAGCGCAGCTGGATTCAAAGTCAATCCCAGCCGAATGCAGGCGACAAATTTTGACGAGGTCTGGAAGTTCATCGAAAAAGAAGAAAAGCTTCGCGAGAAGTTGCCCTACGAAATCGACGGCATCGTCGTGAAAGTCGACCGCACCGCTTTGCAGGACGAACTCGGCTACACCGGCAAGGCTCCGCGCTGGGCCATCGCCTACAAATACGCCGCGCGCGCCGGAATCACGCAGGTGGAAAATATCGTTCCGCAAGTCGGACGCACGGGCAAGCTGACGCCGGTCGCATACCTGAAACCAGTTTCCATCGGAGGCACAACGGTCAGCCGCGCGACGCTGCATAACATGGACGAGATCGAGCGCCTCGGCGTAAAGATCGGCGACTGGGTCGAAGTCGAACGCGGCGGCGACGTCATTCCCAAGGTCACTCGCGTCCTCGAAGATAAAGACCATCCGCGCGGACGCAAGTCGTTTCACATGCCTGACAAGTGCCCGGTGTGTGGTACTCACGTCGTCCGCGCCGACGGCGAAGTCGATTATCGCTGCGTGAACGCCAACTGCCCCGCGAAGTTGCGCGAGACCATTCTGCACTTCGCTTCCCGCGGAGTGATGAATATCGATGGCATGGGCGAGTCGCTCGTCAATCAACTCACCGACCGCGGCCTGGTCAAGAACGTGGCGGACATTTATCAGCTGACCGCGGAAAAGCTGCTTTCCCTCGATCGCATCGGCGACAAGACCGCGCAGAATATTTTGGGCGAGATCGAAGGATCGAAGAAGCTTCCGCTCGACCGCGTGATCTTCGGATTGGGCATCCGCTTCGTCGGCGAGCGCACCGCGCAATTCCTCTCCGAACACTTTGGCTCGATGCAGGCGCTGACCGCGGCCAACGAGGAAGAATTGCAGGAAGTCGATGAAGTGGGGCCGCGCATCGCCAAAAGCATCGTCGAGTTCTTCGCGGAACCCAGCAATCGCAAGCTCATCGATCAGTTGCACACGTTGGGTCTTCGGCTGACCGGAACGAAAAAAGAACGCGGCACCAAACTAAAAGGGAAGGTGTTTGTGCTGACCGGTACGCTCGTCAATCACAGCCGCGAGGACGCCAAAAAACTAATCGAAGACGCTGGCGGAAAGGTCACCGGATCGGTCAGCAAGAAAACCGATTACGTAGTCGCAGGTGCCGACGCCGGATCAAAACTCGACAAGGCCAAAGAACTAGGCGTCAACGTAATCGACGAAAAAGAGATGGAAAAGCTGCTGAAGGGATAGCGAGATTGAGGGTTAGTAGCATAGTTTACTAATTAGTATCGTTACTTAGCGGTAATGTATGCCTTACCCCTCCCCCCTCGATCTAATGGAATGTTCGAGTTGGGGGTGGACGGGTTCGCAAATCTTACCGTTTAAACCGCTTATGCGTAAAATCCAGACGACAGGCGAGTTAGGTGCTTTAGCCCTGGCCTGTGCCCGGGCCCGGTGCCTGCGTTTGTTAACTATCCAGTAACAGGGGAGTATCGCTCGAACCTAAAAAACGCGAGCTCGGATAGCGTTGATCGCAGTGCTTATTGTGAGTATTGAGCGGTCGCGAGGTCAAGGACTAATTTGGGAAAAGACGGCGCCCTCGCGTCATGGAAACACACTCTACACTCCGGGGATGTTCGGCGAAGTGACGCCCACGCTAGCGCCACAAAACGTCGCGAACGTGGCGCACCAGGCCAATGTTTACGCGGGGACGCGGAGCCATGTCGTCCGGGACACGAGACAGCTTTCAGAAAGGATTTTTTCGGCATGTCGCACCACCCGGCATATAATGAGCTGCAAGCCGGGGGACCAGATGCAAAGACATGCTGGTTTCGCGGCACCTTGATAGCGCACACGCTTCAGGAGGACCAATGCGAACTCTTCTTGGCTCAAAGACTTTATGCGCGCTCATTCTGCTATATGTCGGCACGGCGTCCCCGCTTCCAGCTCAAGTTTTCACCGTTCTCAATCCTAATGGTGGAGTTGGTGCGCTCACTCAGGGCACCGATGGAAACCTGTACGGCACAAACCAGACCGGAAACGGTGCCGTATTCTCTATGACGCCGACAGGCGCGCTGAGATTTCTTTATAATTTCTGCCCCCAACGCGGCTGTCACAACGACCCTAACGGAGGCTTGGTTTTAGGCACTGACGGCAACTTCTACGGCACCACGAGAGACGACATTTACCGTGGCTATGGCTATGGCATCGTCTTCAAAATTACTCCATCAGGCAATCTTACGGCTTTGCATTTCTTCCACGGGATTGATGGGTCAGAGCCAGCTGCGGGTTTAATTCTAGCTGCTGACGGTAATTTCTACGGCACAACGGAGTATGGAGGAACTCATGATTTCGGCACGGTGTTTAGGATGACTCCCTCCGGCAAAGTGACGAAGCTTTACGACTTTTGTAGCCTTACCAACTGCGAAGACGGTTCGCAGCCCACAGCGGCGCTAGTTCAAGCCTCCGACGGCAATTTTTACGGGACTACAAGCGGCTCAGGTGGTGGCATCTATGGAACTATTTTTGAAATCACTCCCGGTGGCAAGCTGACGACGTTGCACACTTTCAGCGTGACAGATGGCGCGGGGCTCTATACCTCGCTAATTCAGGCAAGGGATGGGAACCTCTACGGGACAACTGAGACCGGTGGCGCTTATGGTTGCGGTACGATTTTCAAAATCACCTTGACAGGCCAATTGACTACGCTTTACAGCTTTTGCGCTCGTGCTAGCTGTGCCGACGGCGTTAGCCCCACCACCGGGCTGGTTCAGGCAACTGACGGCAATTTCTATGGAACTACCGTTCAAGGTGGTGGCGTCTCCAATTCGGGCACCATCTTCCAGGTCACTCCAGCGGGCTCTTTGACGACGTTGCATAGCTTCACCGGCAACGAGGACGGCTCATTACCGTACTCAGTGCCTGTTCAAGCAACGAACGGAGCCTTCTACGGGATGACGTATACCGGGGGAGCCGGTATGAACGGCGCTAGTTACAGCCTCTCCGTAGGTCTCGGCCCATTCGTCGCCTTCGTCAACGCTGCGGCTAAGACCGGTCAGGCCGTCGGCATTCTAGGGCAAGGATTTACGGGAACAACGGAAGTGTGGTTCAACGGAACTCCCTCGAATTTCACTGTAAAATCAGACACACTGCTTGTCGCTCACGTTCCTGCCGGAGCCGCCACAGGTCTCGTAACCGTGACCACACCCAGCGGCATACTGACCAGCAACGTGGCCTTCCGTGTGGTTCCGTGACATCAACCGACCTTACAACCGCTATCTGGCCTTTGCCAGCAAGTCAGTGAGGGCTTTCTCTAGAATTTCCTGCGCGGTCTGGCCTGGTGCCCAGGTTCGCGACGTTTTGTGGCGCTAACCTGGGCGGAGGAAGACTCGCGCAGTGCCCGGTTGGGTCTCCCGGTCTCGCGCCGCGGGTGGCCCAGCTTTACGTTTTTTGTAAAGCTGGGGATTCATGATGCCTCCCACGAGATTTTCATGCTGGCTTCGCCCCATTGATTGATTCGCACTGCACCTTAATTGGTTCGCTGGAAATGCCCCACGCAAGCCACAGAACGGCTTGAATGGGCCACCAGCCCAGTGAGGGATATCCATATGACTTGGCATCAAGAATTGCTGGCTGGCGCGCTAATTGTGATTGCTGCATCCGCTCTGGGCTTTTCGCAGGAAATGAAGCACGAAGAACGAGAAATGCGTGTAGCAGAACAAGCGATCCTTGCTTCCTTGGCCGTTGCTAGCAGCCCGCAGGGACGGTACCTGTGCCGCCAAAATGAGCTTGCCTGCGCAGGCCCGGATAAAGGCGAACTTGGCTTGGCAGTGATCGGGGCAAGAACGAACGAAGCGTCTGCAGATGCCCTGGCTGCTCTCATGCGCTACCGCCTAGATGCCGGTCTCGCTGAGGAGTACCAATGCTACATTCTCGCTGGTGGCAAATCGACGCGAAATATTGTCTGCGTCTGTCTCTTATTGTCGTTCTGCTTGCGCTTGACTTAAGTCAGTTGGAGAGGCAATGTCACTCGGAACTCGCCCAACTGATCAAAGGAAAGAACCAGTTTGAGGGCTTAAATGAAACCTCCATATGTCGCGATACAAATTCCATGAGGCAGCAGGTCAAGGGATTGGTCGAGGCGATCAATCGCGGACGAAAGTGCGGGGCCGACGATTTCTGAACTGGCGGGTGGCCCAGCTTTACGTTTTTTGTAAAGCTTGCGGGATTTGATCTCATGCTGCCTCCCACGAGATTTTCATGCTGGCTTCGCCCCATTGATTGATTCGCACTGCGCCTTAATTGGTTCGCTGGAAATGCCCCACTCAAGCCACAGAACGGCTTGAATGGGCCACCAGCCCATGTACCACGTTCCCAGATAGTCCTTCTGCCTTGTGAGGAATGAAATGTACGGACTTCCGAAAGACTTTAATGGTAATCAGTTGATTGGGCGCATGCTTCAGCAAGTATGTTTCGGCTTGTACCAAATTCAGCTTACGCTTCGATCACGTGTTTATATTGGTGTTACCAGTTCCTTTTTGCTCTAGCGACTTCGACAGCAATCTATATGGCGTCAATGTCTTCAGCGGCAGTTTTGCGGGTATCTGCCACTTTGAGGGCTGCGGTAATGTATTCGAGCTGTCGCTTCTGGGCGGAGGCTGACAGAAATCGTTCTTTACAACTTCCGGAGGCGCCAGCCAATCCAGCAGTGATCCTGGATTCGCAGGGCAATCTTTACGGCACCACGACGGACGGCGGTGTGCCAGCTATTCCTATTGCTTAGGTTTCGACCGAGTGAGAAAAGGATCGACATTCCGGATCTCCCGTCTGTCCAGTCGGACTTGCTTTATCTTTTGCACCGCCAGATTGTAAAGGCGTTTGGAGAGGATGCTGGAACTCTCGCCATCGTGTTCGATAACGGCTATACTCTGCGATGCCTGGATGATAAGCCGGGCTACGAGGCATATGAAATCAAAATCGGTGATGACCAAATAATCGTCTAGAGGCGATGATTTCGTAGCGTCAATGACTCGCGGTTGACCCCACGACGGGTGACTTTCGTGCTTTTTGGCGCAAACCTGGGCGGAGGAAGACTCGCGCGGTGCCCGGTTGGGTCTCCCGGTCTCGCGCCGTCCACTCGGATTCGATCTCCACCGGGGGGCAGCCGCAGACATACAGTTCTCTGCCGCTCCCCGGAAGAAAAGCAGATTCCTATGCTCATTCTCGTCGCTGCGCGACTGCGAATGGCTCGGAATGACAAGCTGGTTAATTTGGTGAGCCGGGCGGGCGGCCCAGGCTTCGACGTCACCCGATGCCACCAACAAAGACGTTGCCCCGCTCTTCGCACACTGTGGAAGGGCGGGTACCATGAACGCCGGTGCCCCAGGTTCGCGACGTTTTGTGGCGCTAATCTGGGCGGAGGAAGACTCGCGCAGTGCCCGGTTGGGTCTCCCGGTCCCGCGCCGTCCACTCGGATTCGATTTCTACGGGCAGCACTTCCCGCAGGGCGTAGTGGCGAAAGCTGCTCCATTTCCAGTCCGCAGGTTCCTTCACCAGCCCGGCGCAACAGCTGAACGTCAACAAATGACTCGGCCCGGATTCGTGCAGCCGATACAATCCTCGGGTCATGGAAACACACCTACACCCCCGACGGTGTTGGGCGCAGTGACGCCCAGGTTAGCGCCACAATACGTTGCGAACCTGGGGCACCGGGCAATCGTCAGCAGCCTACAGGCTCGCGTCTCCGTCGAAGTGGCACGGGTCCCAGGCAGCCGGTACCTTAAGGTCTGCTGCCAATTGCGAATTGCGCGTCCGGTAGTAGAAAAGCCAAGAGGGTAATCGGCGGTGCCACGGGGCGAGTCGCTCAATGACTCGCTGCTTTTCTGGAGAAAAGCCGAAAGCCTCCAGAACATGAATCCCTAAGTTTTCACACTGGCCTAGCCCGACGCCCAGCATCGATTCTAGCGTTGAGGTGCTTCCGCCGCGTTCCTGAAAGTCAATCAAGCGGACTCGCTTCAGCCCATAGAGGGGATTGTCGTCCCGTAAGAAAACGGCATAAGCGTTAAGCCTCGAAGGGCTCCCAGTGCTGACCACCCACGCTGCATTTCGTGACAGGGCGTGGTGGAAGTGCCAAGAGAGATTTGCTCTTGAGCGGTTGGCAAGGAGTTTATGGTTATTTGTCCGTCGCGATTCTTCCCAGAAATCATCGAAACGCTCGTCGAAATTGGCGGCAGTTTGTAAATCGCAATCAATTCGGGGACGCGTCGTGCCAAATTTACGTTTCGCCCAGAGTGCGGGGATCAGCGCATTCGCCAAGACCGCGGGTAAGTGTTTGTTTCGGAGGAAACTATTGACGAATCCTCGGTAGTTGGTAATCCAAAATGTCGAACGATCCCAACGGCCTATCGGCACTCGTGAAAACCGTAGTGCTTCATGCAGCGGAGCTGACGCGGCATTGCAAGAAGAGTTAATGATTAGGTCGGCTTTCTGAGTGATGAAGCGCCGAATCAGCGCAGTTGCGTGACCTCGGTAAGGGGGGTCGGCTACCAGACCCCGTCCGGCTACGGTCAGAAGTTCCCGGCCTTGGAATTCATAAGACAGAGGTATATTTCCAAACGAGCCGACGATCTGTCCGTCCGAATTCTCCAGAACCCAACCGGTGGGCCAGTCTGGACGCTTCTGGTAGGCAGGGTTGGCACGCCACAAGTGCTCCCATTCAGACTTACTTTTTGCGGTCAGGCCGTTACGCGTTTCGAGTGCTGCGATCGACTCGAAATCCGAGAAGGAAGCGATACGATACGCGACCGGGCCCTTCGGTTTGGCTAATATTGTCAATGAGTGTCCGCCAACTACGTGCTGCGAATTGGCTGACGCATGAATTGGACTGATGGCGGCGCAACAATCAGCCTACCCGCGTGGGACCCAGCAGTTGAACACATTCTACAGCAAGTTACATTAAGCCTGGCTTAAGGTTTGCGGTCACCTGAGCGCTCATTTTGGCCTTAGAAGTCGCTGGCACTGGTGGAGAGGCGGCCGCACAAGAATCAATCTTGGTGAATCAATCAACATACGACTCGAGACTGCTACAGGATGAGTAGGAGTCGCTGCGAAATTTGAGGCCGGTCTTTGGGAAACTGTTTCCTACGCCCTCCTTGAACAGGATCTCCACGTTTTCGACACTCAAGATCTGCTTCTATGGATCTGCTTGATGACCATCAGGTCTGCGTTTGTTCCCGCCGCGAGAACCATTGGGTCTCTACCCAGGTAGACGGGCCGGGTTATCCCATACGAATAGAAGATGCAAGTCTTTGCACATTGCGTCGCTCTGAGATCGGAGTAGAATCACTTACGCCGGGAACGAGCAACGACTCTCCCCAAACTCCCCAGTCAACTCAACCAGGTAAATCCAACTTTCAGCCATGGAGAAATTAATGACCAGAACTTCCAGAATAGTTTTGTGTGTTGCAAGTTTTCTTGTACTAGCCACTTCCGTCATGAGCGCTCAGATGCTTGAGCGTCTGCCTTACTCAGGTGGCGTGCTCATGTCGCGGGCCATTAAGGCAGGACGAGCCCCGATCACTCTCGGAAACGGAATTGGTGTGATGGGCGACAGTGCCGCGCCCACTCCCCTTACATGTACGCCTGCGCCATGCATCTACACCCCGGTAAACGCTTCCGAAGGCGGCACGAACCCCGTCAATGAAGATCCCATCGCCGCGAATCCGAAAAATGCGAACAATCTTCTAACCGGCGGCAACGATTACAACTGCTCTAACATTCAGGGCTACTTTGCCACCACGGACGGCGGCGCGACCTGGAGCCACTTCTGCTCATTGGGCAGTGGCGGCCAAGGCGATCCGATTGTCGGATTTGATCTGAACGGGAACGCATTTGCCGGTGGCATCCAGAACAGCGATATCGTGCTGGCGTCATCGACCGACGGAGGAAAAACGTTCGGGACGCCTGTGCTCGTGACCAAGCCGTTGCAGAGT
This sequence comes from Terriglobia bacterium, assembly GCA_963771505.1. Classification (GTDB taxonomy): domain Bacteria; phylum Acidobacteriota; class Terriglobia; order Terriglobales; family Acidobacteriaceae; genus JAJPHW01. Next base: position 258,047 of record CAVYTO010000001.1, on the reverse strand, counting down.
CTGAATGGTCTGGCCGACAAGCCGTGGATGGAAATTGACACCAACACCGCCAGTTCGTTCAAGAACAATATCTATGTCTCAAGTACGCAGTTTGGCGGATCGAGTGGCAGCGACAGCGAGATTGCGGTGTCGCACTCGACTGACGGCGGCAAGACCTTCAGTACAGTCGTAGTGGATACGTTGCAGACCTACCCTGGAACGGTCGACCAATTTAGCGACATGGCGGTTGGTTCGGATGGAACGGTCTACATTAACTGGCTGCGCTGCCCGACGACCGGACCGACCGGCGATTGCGGCGACACCGTCAGCAACATCATGTTCTCTAAATCGACTGATGGCGGCAAGACTTGGAGCAAAGCCGCATCCATTGCCACAACGACTCTTGTGCCGGACGCGGCGGGTGGCTTCTACGGCACACTGCCGAACACGGGCGAGCGCGTCAGCAACATTCCGGCCAACGGGGTTCTGGGTAGCGGACCCACCGCGAAGGTGTATGCGGTGTTCTACAACTGGACGGGGACGCAGATGCAAGTCGAAGTGGCCGCCTCCGCCAATGGGGGCACCACCTGGGGCAAGCCGGTCGTCGTAAATCCTACTTCAACCAAGGGCGATCAATTCTTCCAATGGCTGAACGTAAATCAGAAGAATGGGCGAGTGGCTGTAACCTGGCTGGATCGTCGTCATGATACCGCTAACGTCAGCTACCAGCCATTCTTCGCTTTCTCAGGCAACAGCGGGGTGAGCTATAGCCAGGGATACGCGCTCTCGAAGAAACCATCGAATCCGAATAACGACGGATTCGGAGGAACTTTTATGGGCGATTACACGGGAAACGCGTGGGCGGGGCTCAGCGTTTATCAATCCTATATGGACACCACTACCGGCACGAGCCAGGATTTCGTGACGGGCGTGTTGTTCTAACTTACAGCTTGCTCGCTTCATGCCCGCTGGCTTCAGCCAGTGGGCATTTTTCATTGCGAAAAGCCCACGCCTGCGCGTTCAAGAAGCCGTTTGCGTTGACTTGCCTAAAATTCGTAAGCACGCCCTCATGTTTGCACAGCACGCAAGGGCAATTCCTTACAGCCTGTGGACGGTAGAGGAAACCTGTGGAGGGTTGTGCAACAACTCCCTGTGGACAACCGCGTAAAATCAATTACGGACCACCATGCCGAGACGCCTTGCCCGGGCATTGGAGCAATGTTCTAAAAAAGGCAGTCGGGATCGTCGTAGGCGCGGCTGAAATATTTCAGAAGTCAGGTCTACATTCGTGCCAATCTTGTTTTCGGTCAAAGTGTTGCTAGGTCTACTAGCAGCTCAATCGATGGCTAGTTCTGCCGCCCCCGTTACCAGCCAGGAGATTTTCGCGATGCTCATCGAGCATAACCGCGATCGCGAATCACGGCTGAACCAATACTCGGCTCTCAGAACCTACAGGGCGATGAGCCCCCAAGGCAAGATATACGCGGAAGAAATAGTGCGAGTTCAGTTTGAAGCGCCGGATGCAAAGAGATTCACGATTGTGCGGGAGAACGGTTCCGGCTTAGTTCGCACTGAAGTGTTCAAACCATTGATGGCCAGCGAAACGGAAACCACTTCGGGCCGTAGCCGCGAGATCAGCGCAATTACGCCGGCAAATTACAACTTTCGATTGGTTGGACTTGAAGACTCCACCGTGTGTCACTGTTTCGTGGTCCAGGCCAATCCGAAGCGGGCAGACAAGTATCTATTTGAAGGTACGATATGGATCGATGACAGGGACTATGCGATCGTCAAGATCGCAGGCCATCCTGTTAGAAGCCCTTCGTTTTGGATTAGACATGCTGAATTTGTGCAGACTTACCAAAAGATCGGGGAGTTCTGGCTACCGGCGAAGGATCGCACCGATGTCGAAATGAAGTTTTTCGGCAAGAAGATTCTTACAATCGATTATGGACAGTACGCCATCAAGTCGAGGGCGAAGCCTGACCCATAAAGCGGAGTTCCGCCAAGATCGGTCTGGTCAGCCTTGGGGCGTCAAATCCAGGAAGGCGGCGAGATCTCTAACCAGAACATTCGGCGTAAACCCTCTGATCGCACCTGACGGCTCCTTGCTTCGACGGGTCGGACGTATAGTGCCATGCTCTGTTAACTAACAGATGGGCAACCTGCATCTCGAAGCGTTGCCCTAGGGAACTTCGCATAGGGGAACCTCTCTGAGAGAGTTTGACAGAAGCAGAGCACCAGCCGCAAAATCCAATTTAAGACAGATTCGAATCTTATTTTTCCTATATTTCAAGTCAAACTTCTACATTTTCAGGGGACTTTTTTAGATGTGTTGCGCGCCAAGTTGAAATGGGGGCAACGGTGATGCTGGTTTATATGCGATATCTGACGTTGCTGTTTCTTCTTATTCCGAACTCTGCATGGGCGCAGGCGCCCGCCGCCGATCTCGTCATCACCAACGCCAAAATCTGGACGGTTGATCGTCTAAAGCCGACAGCGGAAGCAATGGCAGTGCTTGGCGACCGCATCGTCGCCGTCGGATCGAACCGCGATATCGATGCGTGGCGCGGCCCGCGAACCCAAGTAATCGACGCCGGCGGAAAACTGCTTTTGCCCGGCTTCAATGACGCACACGTGCATTTTGCCAGCGGTGGCTTTCAGTTGGATAGCGTGCAGCTAACTGACGCCGCCAGCCCGGAGGAATTCGTCCGCCGCATCGCCGAGCAGGCCAGGAAAACTCCGAAGGGCGAATGGATGCAGGGTGGCGATTGGGACGAGACAAAATGGTCGCCTCAAAATGTGCCTACCAGGGAAATGATCGATGCAGTCACCGCCGACACCCCGGTGTTCATTTTCCGCTATGACGGCCACATGGCGCTGGCGAACTCCCTCGCCCTGAAGTTGGCGGGGGTGACCGCCAAAACGCCGGATCCTCCGGGAGGAGTGATCGTGCGCGATGCGGGGGGCAATCCGACGGGGCTGCTAAAAGACGCGGCGATGGATTTGATGGACAAGGCGATCCCAGCCTACACGCATGAACACATGGTCCGGGCGGTAAGGCGCGCTCTTCAGCATGCCGCTTCGCTCGGAGTGACCAGTGTACAGAGCATGAATCCCGACTACAACGAAATCGCTGCCTACTTCGAACTGCATGAACGTGGGGAACTGACAACTCGTATTTACGCCGCTCCGTTGATCACAAATGTCGAAGATCAGGTAAAGATCGGCATTCGTCACGGCTTCGGCGATGCGTACCTGAGAATCGGCGCGGTGAAAGCCTATGCCGACGGATCGCTCGGATCCAGGACCGCTTATTTCTTCGAGCCTTATTCCGATGAACCCGGAAATCGGGGAATACTGTCGGATGAGATGCAGCAACCCGGCTTGATGCGTGACCGGATGATGAAGGCCGATGCTGGTGGGCTGCAAATTTGCACTCATGCCATTGGCGACGCCGGCATTTCGGCCATCCTCGATATTTACAGCGAGATCGAAAAAGCTCATGGACAAGCCGACAGGCGCTGGCGAATCGAACATGCGCAGCATATGGCTGCCAAAGACTTTGCCCGCTTCGCGCAAATGCATGTGATCGCATCGGTACAGCCGTATCACGCCATTGACGACGGCAGATGGGCGGAAGCGCGAATTGGCCATGACCGCGCCAGCCGGACGTATGCCTTCCGAAGTTTTCTCGAGAACGGGATCCGCATTGCTTTTGGTACGGACTGGGACGTTGCGCCCCTCAATCCTATGTTTGGGCTATACGCCGCCGTGACCCGGGCGACGCTCGATGGGAAAAATCCGAGAGGCTGGTTTCCAGAGCAGAAGCTGACCGTTCCAGAGGCGGTTGAGGCATATACGATGGGTTCCGCTTACGCAGAGTTTCAGGAAAAAGAGAAAGGTTCGATCACGCCGGGAAAGCTGGCCGACGTAGTTTTACTGGATACCGACATTTTCTCGATTCCCCCGGACAAAATTCGTGAGGTCAAGGTCGTGAAAACTATTGTGGGAGGACGCATCGTCTGGGATGCGTCAGGCAAGTAGTTTGCCTACATCTTGATCAAATACATCATCATTTTGTTCGCCGCTTTTTTCATGGGCAAGACACTGTAAGCGCAGGCGCGCCCGGAAGCAGACGGCAACGAGATTGCTGTTTGGACGGGAGGCGGCCACTCGCTGCCCGGCGGTCGAGGCGATACAAGCGCCTCAAACCTGGGACTGCGATATGGCCGCGTCCTCACCCGGCCCATCGCGGTGGGACGGTTTCAGCGCATGTGGTTGTCAAATAATGTGCTGGCGTTCTCTGCCAGCGATGACGGTTGCGCTTATGCATATATCGACGAGTAAGCGCCATCGGCCGTCGCAGGAGCCACACAGAGTCGGTGTTGAAAAAAGGTGACGAGCATGCGCTCTTTATTTTGTCGGCGGTTGCGTCTTCGCGGCGATGCGTTTGTGCGTAGCGATCAGGACCGCTTCGAATCGCGGATCTCCATGAAGGGACTGGAAATTATCGTCTTTAGCCAGGTGATCTATGTCGTCGGCAGAATCCAAGGTATCCGCATAGGCCCGCAAGTTGACAAAGGCCTCATCGCGCTTGCCCTCTAGAGCAAGGACGCGAGCCAGATTCTTGGCTGCAGTTGCTGTGACTTCATGCGAAGGGCCGAGAACGCGGCGAAGGCCAGCGAGAGCTTCGCGTAAAACGCTTTCCGCTTCGGGGTATTGCTTCTCTTCAATCAACACGGCACCCAAATTACCCAGTGTGAGCAATGTGGATGCATGTTCCGGCCCCAGGGTCTGCCTCTGCGCTTCGAACACTTCGCGCTGCAACTTCTCCGATTCGGCGAAACGCTTTTCCTCTTGCAGCAGAGCGGCCATAGTGCTCATGGCAACCAGTGTGCCGGGATGTTGCGGTCCCAGCACTCGGCGGGCGGACTCAATCAACTCTCTCTGCACTTTTTCCGCCTCTGCGTAATGCTGCTCTTCAGTGAGGATACCAGCGAGGTTGAACATATCCCTCAGCACTGAGGGATGATCGGAGCCAAGTGCTCGCCGATCGGTTTCGAGTGCCTCTCGGGCTGCTTTCTCTGCTTCCGGATATTTGCCCTGATGAGTAAGGGTGTCGGCCAGAAGCGACAGCGCAGTCGCTGTCAACCTATCCTGCGGCCACTTTCGCCGCGACAGTTCGAGCGCGTCACGGTTCAACCTTTCCGCTTCGTCGTATCGCGATTCAAAACCGAGAATCCGGGCCAGTTGCACCATGGAATCCACGGTGTCATGATCCTCGGGGCCGAGTACCTGGCGGCGGGTCTCCATCGTTTCTCGGCACAACTTTTCCGCTTCTTCGAGGTGACTCTCCGCCAGCATTACGACCGCGAGATCGGACTTCGATTGCAACGTGTCGGGGTTCCTCGGGCCGAGAATACGCTGTCTAATTTCCAGGGCGTGCCGCAGCAAAGGCTCCGCTTTCGAGCTGAGCCCCAGACTTTGATATACGGTGCCCATGACGTTCATCATGTGCGCCTGCAGCTCTGGGTCGTTTGCCAGTCCGGTGTCGATGTCTTTCGCCGACTTATCCAGAATCTCGCGCGCCCGGATGTCGTTCCCGCGTGCTTCGCTCGGGTTCGATACCTTGAACATGTCGGTCATAAACGCGGTAACGCGGTCGGCGCGAGCTAGCGCCCGGGTGGTCCGCTGCAATTGGATCGTTTGCAGCACCGCAAATGCAATTAGCAGCAGCACAAAGGTGGCTGCCGCCGCCACTCCAACTCTGTGGCGCTGGATGTACTTTTTCGTCCGGTATGCCTTGCTTGCCGGGCGCGCGACCACAGGCTCGTTGCGGAGGTAGCGGCCGACGTCGGCGCCCAATTCTGCAGGACTGCCATACCGCCGGGCACGATCTTTTTCCAAAGCCTTCAACGTGATCCAGTCCAGGTCTCCGCGCAGCAGGCTTGCAAGTTGTCCTGGATCGGTGTTCCGGCGTTGCGCGGCGGTCGTTGAGGTAGAGTCTCCGCTGATTCGAGTGCTCGGACTCGGCGGATCTTCTTCGTGCAGTTGGCGCAACATCACATGGAAGGGTTTGGTCTGCCAGTGCTTGGCATCAAAGGGCAACACCCCAGCAAGAAGTTCATAAAGCACGACGCCAAGCGAATAAACGTCTGTGCGAGTATCTACATCGGACACTGTCGGATCCGCTTGTTCGGGACTCATGTACCCCGGTGTTCCCACCAACCCTCCGGCACGCGTTACCAGCGTCTCGTCCTCACCCTGTTGCGAGATGGCCTTCGCGATGCCGAAGTCAATGATTCGCGGCATCGGCTGGCCATCGACTTCAACCACCAGAATGTTGGAGGGCTTCAGATCGCGATGCATGATCGCTTTCTGATGCGCGTGTTGTACGCCGTCGCAAACCTTGATGAACAGGGCCAGCCGCTCCCGGAGCGAAAGGTGCTTCCGGTCGCAATAGTTGGTGATGGGAGAACCCGGCACATATTCCATCACGAAGTACGGTTGACCTTGGGAAGTCGCACCTGCATCGAATACCTTGGCGATTCCAGGATGATCCATGATCGCCAGCGTCTGCCGCTCCACGTCGAAGCGCAGCAATGCGGAATGGTCGTAGCGTCCTGCTTTAATGATTTTCAGCGCAACCTGGCGCTTGACGGGGGCGGACTGTTCGGCCAGCCACACCTGCCCCATCCCTCCCTCTCCAAGCTCTCTGATCAAACGATAGGGACCGATCAAACCCAGGTCGGGTCCGGGTAAGCCCACCGGGGCAGCGGCCGAGTCGAGAGTGGCTTCGGGATCGGAACTGCCTCTGGAGTTGTCGGGGGTTGGCTTCGTTGCCGGGTCGCTCACGCTTCCCTCACTGAAAGATGCAGACCGGCGGCAAGTCTAGCACACCCAAGCGAACCACAACCGTTTCACCCCCGGGGATGTTCGGCGCAGTGACGCCCAGGTTAGCGCCACAGAACGTCGCGACCCTGGGGCACCAGGCAGGCAGCGAGCTTCTACACAGCTGGGCGAGAGGCAAGGGACTCAAACGCCATCCCTTGCCCCTCGCGCTCCCCCATCCCGGCTCAAACCGAACAGGGAGGGTTGTAAGCTGGGGGCAGGTCAGCGCCTGAGCGCGGTTGTTCGAAATAGGGCGGGCGCTGGGTATGGAATGGAATTCCTAACACTTAGCCCGCTGCAGCGGGAACATATTTTGACTTGGTGCCGGGGATTAATTCTATGAGCCAGGGTTCGTCGTACGTTTTTCTGCACGATCTTCCGAAACGCAGACTGTCAGCACCGGGCAAGTTGCTTCCAAGATGATCTGAAAAGCAGGTCCCGTTCGCAAATGCCTGGCAAATTGCGAGTGATAGTGAGCTCCGAGAACAATGAGATCGGCATTACCTTCGCGTGCGTGGGTGAGAATCCGGTCGCGAGCCTTGCCGATCTCCACAAATGTGCGTGGTGTTAAAATGATGTTGCCGATTCCAGAAGCGTGTTCGCCCAGCGCCGCCAAAAATTCCCTCTCTTGTCTCTCGATTTGATCTCGTTTTTCGGCGGTATAGTTAGATACAACGTGTAACACATCGAGCTTGCTCCTGAAGCTCCGAGCTAATGCGAGGGCATAAAAGCCTGCACGAGCGGCAGCAGGGGAGAAGTCGGTAGCGTACAGGATGTTGCGGAACGATAGCCTCGTCGGGGAAGGAGTCGCGACGTGAGGACCAACTGTCAGGACTGGCTCGCTTACGCTGCGCAGGATTTCTTCTGCGACGGAGCCGACAAATCGCCGCTCCAAAGCGCCTCCGCCATGCGTTCCGAGGACCGCCATAGCGGGCTGGTGCTGTTGCAATAGTCGATCAATTGTTTCGGCTGGGCTGCGTCCGCTAAGCACCGTCTCCACCTTTGGTGCGATACGTGCCAACTCTTCCACCGTTACGGACAGCCGATGGTCGAGATCTCGGCGCTGCATGCTTGGCAGGTGTGTTAATTCTTCGGCCTCGATTGCAGGCTGCGCGAGAGCAAATGCATGAGCAACAATTAAAGTGGTCCCGTAGTGTTGCGCCAGCAGGGCTGCAAAGTGTTCAGCAGGCCGAACACTGGCGGAAAAATCAGTAGCCAGCACGACCGAGCGCAATGTATCAAAGTCGCCGTATTGTCTCTTTTGCGTTATCAACGCTAACCGACCCAATCCGTATGAGGGAACAGTCTCATGAGACCCTAAACCTCGTCGATTGTAAATGAGTCAAGGCCTTCGGTAGGAATCCTGAGCCAAATCGCGTTTAGTAAACTAATGGCAAGGTTGAGAAATGTGCCAATTTATTTAACAAACGTTCTCTCCTCCTCTCTAAATTGCCAGTTAAAGAATTGGAATACGGCTTAGATGTTCCTGCGGCGTTAGTCTGCCTTGTTTTTGAGACTACTAACCGATAGTCCTGTACATTCTTCGACTCGGGCCCGCAATGGTCGCAAACAGGTATCCCCTTGTCCGGTCAATCCCCCCGTCTTATCGGGGCCGAACAAATTAACCGCGCTATTCCCAAAATACAAACGTGAAAGTTGATCCCCTCAGTTCGCTTGTGACGCAGTGTAGTGAGAAATCGAGCGCAACGTTACTCACGGGGCAGCGATTGGTCGTAGACAGCCGTGCGGATTCAGCTAATTTAGATGAGGCAGAGACAATAGGTAAAAGAACTCATCGAGGCCAGAGCCTGATCTGACCTCAGGATTACTCCTGAAAGCACTTTACAGTTTCAGGAGTCGTGCTGCATTCCCCCCTAGAATCATTTTGCGCTGTGCACTCCCAAGGTCGACCTGATCAAGGAACCGCACGGGTTGGTCATAGCCCATCGTGAAGCAATAATCACTGCCCAGCATGATGCGTTCTGCTCCAACTTGTTTGATCACGAATTCCATTATCGGCTTCGAGTGAGTGATCGTGTCATAGGTGAAGCGCTGGAGATATGTACTTGGCGCCTGCGGCAGCTTTTTAAGCTCAGGTCGGGTACGCCAGCCCTGGTCGATGCGGCCAATCAGTATCGGCAGCACTCCCCCGGCGTGTGGCAGGCTGATCTGGAGTTTGGGATGACGATCTAACACCCCCCCGAAAATTAGGTGACAGGCGGCAACTGCAGTATCGACGGGATTCCCTATCAGGTTCGAGAGAAAATACGGCTGGAGGCGGTCACCGCCAAGAGGGTCCACGGGATGCAGGAAAATGGGTAGATCGAGAGCTTCGATCCGTGCCAGGATCGATTCGAAAAGCGGGTCATCGAGATCCTTTCCGCCGATGTTGGTGCCGAGGTAGACACCTCGCATGCCGGGGAGTTTGCTTGCCCTGGCCAGTTCGTCCAGAGCCCGGTCGGGATAAAGCATGGGCAAGGTTAAAAAGCCGACGAGCCGATTCGGATAGGCCTGATGAGCCTTACTCGCGGCATCATTCCAAGCCTTTGCTAGATTTGTAGACAGCTCTGCATCGCCCCAGTACAACATCGGGGCGGTGAGCGAAATCGCCTGTACACCCACCCCCTGCTCGTCCATGTCCGCAATTCGGGCTTTCAGGTCGATGAACCGCGCCGGCAGGGGACCGTTGCTGCCGACGGGGGTCTTTATGAAGAAGCCCTGGCCGGTCATTCGATAGGAGGCGTCGAAGCGTTTGCCATCGGTTGCCACCAGGTCGAGATAAGTCTCAGGGAAATAGTGGGCGTGGATATCGACCACATGTCCGGTGTCGGGATGCCCGGAACTCGGTACTGTGCCCTGAGCAAGCACCTTGCTGCTGCCACTCATTGCCGTCAGTGCGGCGGTCGCCAATCCCGTTTGAAGTATTCGTCGACGGGATATTCCTTGTTCGGTGCCCGATTTCGTATTTGCTGCCATGGTTGGTTTCTTTCCTTGTATCGTCGATGGGAACATAAGATCTGACGAAAGTTTTCTAGAATTTTTCGGTCCCGGCAAAGTCAAATGCGTCGTGCTCCCCGGTGGAAACCTCAATTCCGGTGCCCGCCGATTGCACGTCGCCGCCCACCACATGAAAGCGATTGCCAATCACACCTGCGGCTAAGCCGTGCCGAGAAACCGGCAACGGCGGCATTTCGGTCCAGCTGTTGGTCGCTGGATCGTAAGCCTCCACCGCCCGAAACGTGGCCATCATGTGGGGGTCCTGGTATTCCCCTCCAGCGACATAAATGCGTCCGCCATAAACCCCGGTTGCAAGGGCACTTCGTGCTGTCGGCATCCGCGCGCGCGGGCCGCTCCAGTGGTCGGTTGCGGGATCATATTCCTCTACCACGGAAACGTCGGAGGCCAGGCCAATGAACGCCGCCCCAACCCGCCCGCCGATCACATAGATCTTTCCGTTCACGACACCAATGGAGGCGTGGTTGCGCGGGGTTGGCATCTGGCTTCGCGCCCGCCAAGTGTTGGCCGCGGGATCGTATTCCTCCACGGTCCCGACAGATGTGTGGGGCTGGGTCGGCGAAACGGTAGTATCCTTCGATCCTGGGATAGTGCTAGCACCGCCAATCACGTAGAGCTTGTCGCCAACAACTGCTGCCAGTGCCGAACCGCGCTTGGAGGGCATAGGCGTGAGAGCCTTCCAGCTATCGATCGCGGGATCATATTCCCACGCATTGTTAATCGGTACCCACGCCGGCGGACCCCCTTCAGGCGCAACAAAACCTCCGAAGGCGTAAATCTTGCCACCGTAGCTGGTGAAAGCGACGTGGTGTGAAGGCAGCGCCATAGGTTTCTTCTTGGTCCAATGGTCGGTCGAAGGGTCATATTCGTAGACCATTCCCATTGGCTTCCACCCGGGTGCCAAGCCGGCGAAGACATACATCTTACCTAGAGCCACTGTGCCGGAGATTTCTTCCGCAGGCTCCGGAAAGGGCGCAAGCTTGATCCACTTAGCTTGTGCGTGGGAGGTGATCGCAGCCAAAATCATGACGCTCAAACTGGCGCCGAGACGAATACGCGTCCAGACGCGTAACTTAGATTCCAGATCTCTTGAAATAATCAATGCGTTCCAATCAAGTTCTTACCAGAGCACTTTGATCGCTAATTGCACCTGGCGCGAGGTGGTTGAGGTGGAGTCCAGCAGTCCTGCCGTCGGTCCCACAGGCGTTCCGTCGCCGTTGAAGATCTGGCTGTTGGAAGTCGGCGGGTTGAAGTTAGCATGGTTGAAAACGTTGAAAGCTTCCACGCGGAACTGAATATTGAACAGATCAGAGATTCTCGAGATGTGATTTGTTTTGAACAATGACATGTCGAAGTTGACCAAACCCGGGCCGATAATGCTATTTCGTCCGCTATTGCCCAAGAGGTTGGCGCAGGTTCCGGGGATGGGAGCTGCTGGCGTGGCGTTAGCGCCAAAAGGGGCGCACATCGAAGCGATGTCTGGCGTGGCGACTGGAAGCGTAAAGCAATTCAGATTTAAGTAGTTGAGGCCGCCATGGACCGGATTGCATCCGGGTACCTTATTGGGAAAATCAATTGGATCAGTGCTGTTGATTCCAAGTGGATCGGGCGCGATAGTGACGCTGAAGGGTGTCCCGGTATTCGCCTGCAGAATTCCGCCGAATTCCCAGCCGCTTGCAGCCCAGCCCAGAACGCCAGAAAGCCCTTTGGAGGTTGGGATTTCCCAGGTGTAGCTCATGACTACGTTGTGAGTCTGATTGAAGTCGGAGGGTCCGCGGCGAAGCCTCGGGTCGAAAAAGTAGAGACTGGAAAGTCCATTTCGAAATTGATCGCCGTCCGTGGAACCGGATGCGGTATCGATCGATCGACCCCAAGTGTAGGAAACTTGCCCAGAAAGGCCATGACTGATTCTGCGTACGACTTGGAGTTCTAAAGCATGATACACGGCGTCGGAATTCCAGAGAGTTACAGGCACACGACCAAAGTTCGGATTGAGTATCGTTCCACCCCCGCTCGTGCAAGGTGGACTGATTGTGCTCGGCGCGCACGGCCACAGATAACCTTCCGGGGTTTTGGTCATTGGCAGCACAATCGAGGAATCGTCGGTTTGCATCAGGTTGTGCACCGCACGCGAGCCTACGTAAGCTATCAAACCGGTAGTCTTGGTCCCCAATGCCTCTTGGATATTTAAGTTCCACTGCATGACGTAGTTGCGTTTTGGGTGTTGATCGACGTAAGCAGCACGTTGCGCATTCGGAGTCGACGTAAGCAGGTTATATGCTGACGTTGGAGATGACGCAGGGCCGAACGATCCTTGAGGCAAATTAGAGCCGTTTGCCGACAAGTAAAAGGGTACGGTTCCATCCACGGCATGCCGCAGGTTGGCGGGCAAAATTTGTACGTCGAACATCCCGAAGCCACCGCGAACCGCTGTCTTGGCATTGCCAAATGGGTCCCAAGCGAAACCGACACGTGGCTCAAAATCGCGCAAGGATGGGTTGGCAAACAGCGGCGATCGAACGATGACAGTAGGATCCGTCAGACTTTGCAAGCTGGCGAGTTTCCCGTGAGTTTCAGAAGGCACGGTAGCCATCTCGTATCTCAAACCTAGATTGACCGTTAGATTGCGACGTACGTGCAGGTCATCCTGAAGGTAAGTCCCGAAAATAGTTTCTCTAAGCCTTCGGCGGGGAGCGACATTGGCAGCGTCCGTGATGAGAGAGTTAGGTCTATTGGTGAGAAAATCAGAAAGTGAATTGAACTCAAAATCTCCTCCCGGTTGAGAGGGAGTGGATTGGTTGTCAATAATTCGTTCGACGTTGGCGCCAAATTTCAGGCTATGAATTCCTCTTGTAAAGAATACGTTGTCATAAAACTGCCACGAATTCCAATTATATTCAGCGGGTTGCTGAGTGCTGAGGCCGCCGGTAAAGAACGTTAATCCGGGAACGCCGATGAATCCAGCAGTGTCTCCGGGCACATAGCCGAGACTTGTATCCGCGGCTAAGGGGTTTATAGCCTGACTCGAGGACGGGGCAGCAGCATATTCACGGTGATATCCAAGGCGTAAAGAGTTTAACAACGACGGGCTGAAGGTATGGTTTTCTTCAATGCTAACCAACTGCCGCCTGGTTTTGGTGAAGAGAAGTTTGTTGTTGAATTCGTCGTTTTGGGAGGACGGAGAGCTATCGTACATGTAGCTGCCGTCTAAGCTGTCTTTTTCAGAGAATTTATGGTCCACCCGGGTTGTAAAGTAATTTTCCGTAGTGATTGCAGATCCTGCGAAGCTGTAAATACCGGTGTCACCTGAGACCGGACCGTTCGGTAGCGGGTAAAAAGGTAAATATTGTTTCACCAATGGATCGACAATCACGGTGCCCGTGGTCAACTGTCCGAGGCGCGCGGCCGGCGAAGGTACGTTATCGACCATGCTCAAACCTAACGATTGCCGCAATCCTTCGTAGTCGCCGAAAATAAACGTCTTATCTTTTTGGATGGGACCCCCTGCCGACGCTCCGAATTGATTGCGCCGGAACGGAGCTATTGTTGGTCCATCAAAATAGTTTCTGGCATCGAGCGCGCTATTGCGCAGGAATTCATAAGCGCTTCCGTGAAACTGATTAGTTCCCGAGCGAGTGATGGCACTGATGACGCCGCCCGATGTCCGCCCATATTCAGCGCCTTGGTTGGTGGTTAAAATAGAAAATTCCGCGACTGCATCCACTCCAAGATTGCCACCCAGGATGCTGCCTGGGGCCTGGTTCGTATAGTCGTTGATGCTAATCCCGTCGAGAAGATAATTATTCTGTTGGGGACGCCCGCCGCTGACCGACAACTCAACTCCGAGGCCTCGGCCTAAGCGATCGGTGCTGGAAACGGGAGCCATGGCACGTATGGTAGAAACACCCGGCTGTAGAGCAGCCAGATCTGTCCACGACCTGGCATTGAGTGGTAGTTCGACGATTGTTTTTGAATCCTCTACCCCGCTGATGGTGGCCGATTCCAATTGTAAGTCTGGTGATTGAGAGCTGACCTCAACTTGTTCGCTAATGGCGCCAACTTTCAGCGTCATGTTTGAAACCAGCTGCGACCCTACATTGAGGATTATTCCGTTTCTGACAGAGGTTTCAAATCCCTTCGTGGAAATCGTTTCCTGGTAGGTTCCGGGCAAGAGGTTGGGTATGCTGTAAAGCCCCTGACCGTTGGTGGTCGCGGTCGTAGTTACGCCGGTGGACAAATTCTTGAGTGATACTGTCGCATTCGGCAGCAACGCCCCGGATTCATCGACTACTGAGCCGGAAATGCTTCCTCCAACCACCTGCCCTTGAAGAAGAATGGAACCAAACATAGTCAACAACAACGTCACCACGGCTGCAAGAGCTACAGTTCTCCTTTGCCAGCGATCCCCAAGCATAATTGGTCTCCTTTGAAACAAAGCGGACGAGGTCGAGGAATGAAACCTTATCCTTGATTTTCCTTGCCTTAACTCGTGGGTATATTTGTCGAACCAACGTGAAATATCCAGGTTCCTAACCAAGCCGACGACGGGATTTGCTGTAGAAGAGCGGATACCACGCACGCGGGCATGTTTGATCGAACGGGATATATTGTCAAATAATAATGCGATATGTTGAAGATAATTTCTCGATATATCGGGAAGAACAGGCGTTTAGTGCAGTGACGTGCGATTTAAAATTCCCAATCAGATCAATTCGAATTGCAGTTCTCCAAGATCTCCAACACTGCAAGAGATCTGATCGCCGGCCTTGAGCCATACCTGTTGATCTTTGGGACGGCCCTGGATAACGCCCTCGGGGGTGCCGGTAAAGATGATATCGCCGGATCTCAGGGTCATGTGACGCGAAATGTAACTCACAACTTGGGCGCAGTTGAAGATGAAATCATCCGTATTGGAGGACTGGCGTGTCTCACCATTGACTTGACAGCGAATGTTTAGCTTGTCGGGATTAACCTGGTCGGCCGTTACCATATAAGGTCCCAAGGGAGCGAACTTGTCCACAGATTTGCCAACCAACCATTGTCCACCGTTGTTGAACTGTAGGTCTCGCGCACTGAAATCATTACCCGTACAGTAGCCTGCCACGTAGGACAGTGCGTCGGCCTGGCTAACGTTCTTGGCGCTTCTGCCCATGACAATTACGAGTTCTGTCTCATAGTCGAATTTTGTCGCGAGGCCGACTGGCAGCTTGATTGCACCCTTATGAGCACTAAGCGTGTTGTTGTACTTGCTGAAAAGCACGGGCTGCGTGGGGATCGCCATGTTCACTTCAACGGCATGCCGCCGGTAGTTTAGGCCGACGCAGATAATCTTTTCTGGACGAGTAACGGCAGGGCCGTATTCGATCCCCTTTTCATCGATGAATGCACTCTCTGTACCACTGGCCTGGAGGGCGGCTTCGACCAAAGCGTTCAGATTGGGACCCAATTCATTCTGAAGCAAATCATCCATGGTAGTGGGGGCGGGCATGTGCAACAGTTTGGCTGCCTCCGCTACGTTCAGAATGCCCTTGTGGGATTTGACGCCGAGCTGACATTGACCTTTACGACAAAACGTCAACAGTGTTAGCCCCTTGGCCATTCCGCGCCCACCGTTCATCGGGGGCATAGTCGCGGCGCCTGCTGCGATCGTTTGAACGGCAATTGCGCGAGCCTCGACAGTGTTGCATTCCGTGACGAATTGGTTGCGACTCTGATCCATAGCGTGACATTCTCCAGCCTTCGAATTTTTCCTGGGCAGTTGCACCTTAAGGTGGATCAATTCCGCATTTCAAGCTCTTGCGTTAAGCGCGGCCTTTACCAGCGCAGCGGTAAACGGTAATTGCCGAAGTCGCGCGCCCGTGGCATCGAAAATGGCATTGCCGATCGCCGCCGCTACCACAGTGATCGCGGTCTCGCCCGCCCCAGTCGCTGGCACTGATTCTTTATCAATCAATACGCTTTCGATGATTGGCACTTCGAATCCGAGAGGCAGGCTGTGGTACGTACCCCAGCTAGTCGACGTAACCGATTTGTCGTCCCAAGTCACTTCTTCGCCTAGCGCGCGGCTCATGCCTTGCAAAACTCCGCCTTCAATTTGATTGCGTACTCCGGCAGGATTTGAAATCGGACCGCAATCTTGCGCCACTACAAAACGCTTTGGCAGGACTCGACCGGAGGTCTGATCTACGTCGAGTTCAGCTATCAGCGCGACATAGCCGTTCTCTCCTTCATAGGCCACGCAGGCCATACCACGGCCGTTGGCGATTCCTTCATGCGGCCGCAGAGCTCTTGGTGAAGGCCTAACCTCCCACTTTGCCGCCGCTGCTGCCGCCTTCACCACTTGAATAATCCGTTTCTCCTTGAGATGCTGCAGCCTATATTCCACTGGATCAGCTTTGGCGTGTGCGCTAAGTTCGTCCATGAAACATTCATGGGCGAACGTGTTTTGCAAACGCAGCGGCGAGCGCAGCGGCCCTGTGAAGAAAGGCGACTTCACAGTGCGGGCCAAAACCCGCTCGCTGCGGATCTTTCCAGCGCCACCAGCGTGACCGCCAATATAACCAGCAACGTAGGAAGGGGCAGCGTTACTGCCATTGCGCATCTCGCCAGTCGGTTGTGCGGCCGCCTGGGATGTTATGGTTTGGGGGTCGTATCCTGCGAGGAAACCGGTAATCACGTTTCCCGGGCGGTCATAGCCGGGTCTCCCTCCCAGAGCGACCGACCAAGTCTCGCAGTCCCAGGCGACGATCGCTCCGCTGGGGCCGATGCCGGCAGTTTGTTCGACCACACACGCGGCACCGTAGTTTTCCCCCCAAGCCATTTCGTCCCGGCGCGAGAGTTGCACGCGCACCGGCCTTTGCACGGCGTGCGACAAAAGTGCGGCGTCGAATGACACCGCGTCACTTCCATTCAGTCCGTAACAGCCAGACCCGCGTACGAAGATGACGCGGACGTTGTCAACGGTCAGCCCGGTCAGCGTTGCCACTCCACTTCGCGTCGGATAGACGGATTGCGTCGGCGACCATACAGTCGCTTGGTCTGCTTTCACATCCGCCACTGCACAAGAAGCTCCTATCGACCCGTGGGACTGATAGGGATGGCAGTACGTAGCCTTGATGACAGATGCCGCCTGAGCGAGCTTTTGCTTGGTGTCCTGGGAGTCGACGACTAATACATCCCGCGACGGCTGTTTGCGAATGTAATCGTAGAAGCCTTGTTGTTTGGGCAGCCCGCTCCCCGGCGTCCATGTGACCTTCAATTGGCTGGCGGCTTGCTCAGCTTGAAACTGTTTTTCTGCCACCACTCCTATGAAGTCTTTCCGCACGACAACCTTCACTAATCCGGGCAACCCTTTCACGGAGCTCTCATCCACACTCACCACTGTGGCTCCCACCGCAGGCGGTCGTACTACCCGTCCGTGTAGCATTCCGGCAACAAGAATGTTGTTCACAAACTCATACCGGCCTGTTGTAAGCGCCGTTATTTCCAGCGCCGGGACAGGCTTGCCCAAGATTGTCCAATCGCTCGCAGGCTTTCGCTTCGCCTCAGCGCTGACTCTAAGATTCAGCTTCTTCTTTCCAATGAGTTCTCCGTAACTGACGCTCGCCCCGGTCTTCGCGCTGATGAGGCCGTTTGAGACCGTAAGTTGATCCACGGAAACACCGATGTGCTGCGCTGCCATGTTCAACAGAGCCTCTCTCGCGGTCGCCGCTGCCTGTGCAAGACCGGAAGCGTTAAAATTAGTGGGTGTCGACTGACTCCCCGAAGTGGTTCCCTGGTCCGGTGTGACTGAGGTATCGCATTGAATCAACCGCACGCGATCGAGCGGGACGCATAGCTCTTCGGCGATCAATTGGGTCTGCGCGGTGAACATGCCCTGACCGAAGTCGCATTTTCCGGTATATGCGCTGACGAAGCCGTCTGATCCTATTCCAATCCAAGAGTCCAACTGAGTCGGATCGATATGCGACATACGCGTGTCAAATTGTCCCTGAGCGAACGCAGATGATGGAAGCAAAGACGCCGTGCCGAAGCTCACAAACAATACTCCTGATCCCTTGAGGAAATCGCGACGCGTGTTCATGCACTCCTCGTTTGCGAATATCGCTTGATGGCGGCGAACATGCGTTTGTGAGTGAAGCAACGGCACAGAACGTGCGAAAGAGCGCGGATGACGTCGGCCTCGGTCGCTTTCGGGTTCTCGTCGATGAAGGCTTTAGCCGTGAGAATAACCCCACTCAGGCAAAAGCCACACTGCGCAGCTTGCTCGTCGATGAATGCTTGCTGAATCGCATGAGGCTTCTCAGGTGTGCCCAGGCCCTCGAGTGTTGTGATTACTGCTTCTTTCACTTCGCCTACCGCTGTGATGCATGAGCGAACCGCCTTTTTGTGAATGATCACTGTGCAGGCGCCGCACTGGCCGAGCCCACAACCAAATTTCGGCCCGCGCAGATGCAGTTCGTCGCTGAGCACGTACAGTAGCGGGGTTTCCGGGTCGACGTCAACGATCCGCACGGTGTCGTTCACGGTTAGCGAAATCATGGTCATCTAAAATCTCCGTGTTTAATCTTGAGGACTGATTGGATATGGGAAAGTTCCGACTTCGGCAATCTGCCTAAGAGCAAGCTTCAACCATTCTAAAAACTGCCGGCATGCCAATGACAAACAAACATCCTTATTGCGTATCAAATAGAAATCCAACCAAAGCTCAGGTTCAACAATCGGCTCCGCCACTAGAGTTCCTTGCCTGACATCGTCCATAACTGCGATGCTCGCGAGGACCGTGGCCCAATCGGAATTGCGCACTAATTCCAGGGTACCAAGCATCCCATCGATCTCGAGGATTCTGCCAGATCCGCCGGCGTCCAGCCGAAGTGCCGCCGCTTCGATCACTTGTCGGAGACCATGCTTCGACGAAGGTAGAATGAGTTTCATTTTAGCGAGATCGCTTGCACTCCGTCTCAGGCTCACGCGTTTTCTTGAAGACCTGGGATTGGCTCGTCTCGCCAGTACTAAGCGGTCCCGAAAAAAGTGCGTTGTTTCGAGTCCGAAATGAACTGGGGGTTTGGTCACAATGGCTACTTCCACTTCGCCTGATACCACCCAATCCGTGAGGGTACCGCTGTAGGCCTCCGCGAGCCGGACACTTACAAAGGGATGGGCACTCAGGTAATCGGGCAGCTTTCGGGAAAGGACTCCCTTGAACATTGTCGGAGAGACTCCTACGTTGATTCTGCCGGCCACATTACCCGACAAATCGAGCATTTGCTGTTTCGCCATCCCTACTGTTCGTAGCACTTCGCTGCAACAGCCGTAGAAATGCTTGCCCGCGACGGTGGGAGTGACACCTCGAGCTTTGCGTTCAAACAAGCGGTGCGCGAGCGTCGATTCCAGACGCTGGATGTAAACACTCAAGCCCGGTTGCGTGCAATGCTCACGCTCAGCGGCCTTGCTGAAGCTACCTTCCTCGTAGGCTGCGACAAAGCAGCGAATCTGTTTCAGATCCAAGGAATCGATCCCGGCCGACAGTGCTCGCATTTGTGATGAGGTAGCTGGCTGGGTCGTCACGTCGCTACTCTGATTCGATTTCAACTTGATTGCCATTTGCGAGGCATAATAATTCGCTATGAATAACATTTCAAGATATTACTGGTAGAGATGTGTCCGGGCGTTTACGATTTCCCCACAATTTGGCAGAAGACTCAGTGTGGCATACATGTTCTTTCTTTATTTACAAGCTTCTGCGGCAATGACAAGGCCAAGACACCGACAGCGCGTCAAGGAGATTTAATGGATATTCGCTTTATCGGCAGCCCGCATGAATGGGATCCTCGTCGCGTTTACAGTCAGACCGGTGCCGACTGGCAACATCGCGTCGATTTCGATAGGTTGCGCAGGGATCGTTTGCAGAAGCTTAAAGAACAGATGACTGCACGTGACTTGGGCGCACTTGTTCTGTTTGCCGGCGCAAATATCAGATATGTCACGGGGTCGTACCAAGGCAATTGGAAGTACAACATCAACATCCGCTATGCCGTCGTGCCGAATGGAGGGGAGCCCGTACTGTTCGAGACAGCCGGTTCAGACCTCCATTGTGCCGAGATCGACTTGCCGTGGATGGAAGATCGAATCAAGCCGGCCATCACGTGGCAATGGGCGGAGGGCGCGGTGCCGCTGATGGCGGGCCGTATGGCACAAAGCGTGGTTGAGGTTTTAGATGCTCATGGACTGCGGAAAGAGCAAATCGGCATCGACAACTTCGATTGGCCGGCGCTGAAGGCATTTCAATCCTGCAATCTCAACATTACGGATGCCTGGCCGGCCGTGTCGGCTGCGCGCGTCATTAAGACACGCGACGAGATTGAGCTATTGAAGCAATCGGCGAGCATTGGCGATGCCGCCATGTGGAAGATCAAGTACGAATGGCTTAAGCCTGGAGTTCGAGAGCGTGAGATCGAAGCCAAGGTCCACGAATTTATGCTGGAACGCGGCTGCGAGATCATCTACGACATTATTGTGGCTTCTGGAGGCAATACCAGTCCGTATCGCCGTTGGGCGACGGAAAAAATCATCCGACAGGGTGATCTGGTCATTGTTGACATAAATGCCGTGGGCCCTTCCGGCTACTTCATCGATTTTGTGCGCTGCTTCAAGTGCGCAGGAAAGATGAACCAGAAAGAAATCGACTTATATCGCGAGGTCTACGACTCGATGTACGCCGGGCTGCAGAAGCTACGCCCGGGCAACTCCACGGCGGACGTTGCGGCCGCCTTCCCCGAGTACGACGACGACAAGTACGGCACCGTCACTTTGCAACAATTTGCCCACAGTATTGGGCTTACGCTCTACGAAGGGATGTGGATCTCGAGAGCTTATTCCCTGAAATTTCCGTCTGAAATAAAAGAGAACATGTATTTTGCTATTGAAACGTTTGCCGGACACCCGGGCCTGCAGCAGACAACCCGTCTGGAAGAAAACGTTCTCGTCTCCCCCGAAGGCCCTGTAGTCTTTACGCTGATGGAACATATGGAAGAAGCGATGGCGCGATAGATGCATGGATCATTCGTCGCCGTCGCTGACTCCGTCTTTCCGAATCTTGACCCAGCACGCGGTGTGCTTTCAGAAGCAGGCATCGAGTTGCGGCTGTCAGACGAGTCCACCCCCGAGGCCATCCTGCGGGTGGCGCAAGACGCCGAGGGCGTGCTCGTGACCTACGCTAAGATCACAGCCGATATGATCCGGCAATTGAGGCGTTGCCGGATCATTGCTCGATTCGGAATCGGCGTCGACAATGTGGATATCGCGGCCGCAACCGCTGCGGGCATCTTGGTCACCCGGGTGCCGGATTACTGCATTGATGAAGTTTCCGATCATACTTTAGCGCTGCTTCTTGCTCTGGCTCGAAAAATCCCCTTGGCCAATTCGCGTGCGCACACAGGCCATTGGAAATTAAGTGCGGTGATTCCGATTCACCGACTGCGGGGAGAAGTTCTCGGTTTGGTAGGATTTGGCAGAATTCCTCAGTCGGTTGCGCCGAAGGCGAAGAGTTTTGGTCTTAGAGTTGTGACTTACGACCCATATGTCCCAGCATCAGTTACAACGAGCGCGGGTGTGGAAAGTGTTGGTTTCGACGAATTGGTCAAAGTCTCGGATTATATTTCCATTCACGCTCCGCTAGTACCGGAAACGGAGCAGTTATTCAACTCTGACGTTTTCCGTAAGTTTAAACCGACTGCTTACCTGATCAACACGGCCCGCGGCCCGATTGTGGACGATAATGCTCTAATCAAGGCTCTTGACGACGGACACTTGGCCGGCGCCGCTCTGGATGTTTTGTCGGCGGAGCCGCCGGTTGACTCGATGCTGTTCGGACGCGAGAACGTTATCCTTACACCACATATGAGCTTTTACTCGGTCGAATCGCTGATCGAATTGCAAACCAAGGCGGCGGAAGAGGTCGTTCGAGTGCTCAACGGTGAAATGCCGCGCAATCCCGTAAACCCTGAAGCTCTGAAATCGGGGAGGAGCGATGTAAGCGCGTGATCCGAATATCCGGCTCAACCGAACGCGTCCGCTCTCAAGTTACGAAACTCCAACACGTTATGGAATTCAGAGATAATTAGGAGGATTACAAAACTCATGTCTTATCAACGCAAATCCTTGATTGCGGCGGTAATTTCTGCAGTCGCTGGCGTGGCGCTGCTCGTTGCGACGGCCTACGCAGGTTCGCCGGCACCTACAGGCTATCGGATTACAAAAACCATTCCCATCGGTGGCGCAGGCAGATGGGACTACGACATCGTCGACAGTGCTGCCCGTCGAGTGTACGTCTCTCATCAAACCCACGTTGTGGTGCTAGACGCCGACACCTCTGCTGTCGTGGGTGACATTCCCAATACGTATGGTGTTCACGGAATCGCCCTGGCGCCTGATTTGGGGCGAGGCTTCACCAGCAACGGCCGAGCCAATACGATCACCATCTTCGACTTGAAAACGCTGAAAGCGATCAGCACGGTCAAATCGGGTGGCTTGAATCCCGATGCCATCTATTACGACGCGGGCTCGAAACGTGTCTTCGCTTTCAACGGCAAAAGCGCGAATGCAATTGCAATAAGCGCTGCCGATGGAACGGTTGCGGGCATGATTGCCGTAGGAGGCAAGCCCGAGTTTGCGGTAGGCGACGGCCAAGGTCTTGTCTTCGTGAATATCGAGGACAAGTCCCAGATACTCGAGATCGATGCTCAAAAGCTATCGGTTCTGCATCGTTGGCCTTTGGCGGGTTGCAAAGAGCCTTCCGGACTCGCTATCGATCAAAAGAATCACCGGCTCTTCTCTGTCTGTGGAAACAAAAAGATGATGATCGTTAATTCTGAAACCGGAAAAGTGATTGCGACCCCTGCCATTGGCGAAGACCCTGACGCCGCGGCCTTTGACCCCGACACTCAGCTCGTTTTCAGTTCGAACGGCGAATCCGGAGATCTTACCGTCATCCACGAGGATTCACCCGACCAGTACGTTGTAGTCGAAACTATCCCGACGAAAAAGTATGCTCGCACCATGGCGATAGATTCGAAGACCCACAACATCTATTTGCCTATTGCGGATTTCGAGCCGGTGACGCCCAAAGGCGAAGAGGACCCTCCGATGAAGCCAAATTCGTTTGGCGTTTTGCTTGTCAGCAAGTGAGCCAGTTGGAGGGGTCATGAGAACCATCAATGTTGGGATAGTAGGGACGGGCTGGTGCGGAGGGATTCGCGCAGAGACTTGTGCGGCCAGCCCTTACGTCAGGGACCTGCACCTGGCTGAGATCAAGGAGCCGCGTCTGAAGGAAGTAGCCGATAAGACGGGGGCAATCAGCGCGACCTCGGACTATCGAATTCTGCTTGCAAACGAAAGCATCGATGCGGTGATCATTTCGGCTACTCCGGAGACCACGCATTATCCGATGGCGAAGGAAAGTTTGACCGCAGGTAAGCATGTTTTTCTTGAGAAACCAATCGCCCTCGAACTTTCCGAGGCCGACGAACTCATAGCTTTAGCACACTCCAGAAATCTTGTCTTTACGATTGGTTATTCGCAGCGATTCAACCCTAAGTTCGCCTATGTAAAACGGTCGATTGACGATGGCACCATTGGTCAACCCATCAGCGCGTTGGTGAGCCGGCACATAACCCGCAATCTGGGGAACAAAATTGGAGGCCGCATCAAGCTCTCACCCGCCGCCATGGAGGCGACTCATGACATTGATTTCCTCCTATGGTGTTTTGCGCCGAGACGACCAGTGCGTGTTTATGCTCAAGAAGTGCGCAAGGTCATGCAGTCACTGCACGACGTACCGGATTGCGTGTGGATCGTCGTCACCCTTGATGATGGGTCTGCGTTTACGGTTGGTGCGGGCTGGGTACTACCGCCCGCCTACCCAAATTTTTCGTCTACCTGGATTGAGATGGTTGGCACTGAGGGGGCGATTATGGTGGATGACACTCATCGCGACGTGAGCCTCAACACCATGAAAAAGGGTATCGAATTTCCCATCTCCACCATGCCGGGTGAAAAGGTCGGGCATGTCTATGCCGGCCCAATGGAGGCCGAGACAGTTCATTTTCTTGAATGTGTAGCTCAGGGCCGTCAGCCGTTAGTTACCGCAGAGCACGCAAGAATGGTTATGGAGGTTTATCAGGCGGCCGATCGGTCTGCTGAGGGCGGTAAGCCAATCGAGATTTCCGCACTGCGATCGCCAGCCATGACAATTTGATCTGGAGGGAATTCCACCGATCTGGCCGGCTAGCTCGACCGAAGAGAGTGAATGTTGGATACTGATCGCAGGCTCGTTCTCCAACCGGGCGCGTTTCCCCAGAAACCGTCCAACACCCGCTGGTGGATTCTCCTTCTGATTAGCCTGATGTACATGATCACGTACATGGATCGGACCGGCATTTCCATTGCAGCCCCCGCGTTAGCAAAGGAGTTTAAGCTAAGTCAGACATCCCTCGGATTCATATTCAGCGTTTTTTTATGGGCTTATGCAATAGGACAAATTCCAGCGGGTTGGCTCGCAGACCGATGCGGACCAAGGCTGGTGCTTCTCATTATCGTTCCGGTCTGGTCCCTTATGACTGGAATGACAGCGACTGCGGCGGGGATGGTTTCCCTGCTCGGCATACGGTCATTGTTTGGATTGGCTGAGGCTGGCGCGTTTCCAGCCTCTACGCGCGCCATGCAACTTTGGTTCCCTAAGGCGGAACGTGGCATTGTACATGGTGTCACGCATAGCTTTAGCCGGTTTGCCGTCGCGATTGTTCCCTTGGTTGCGGCCAGCATTATGATCGCGTTCGGATGGCGTTGGATCTTCTATTTCTTTGGAGCGGCGGGTTTGCTATGGTCCGCGGCCTTCTATTGGTTGTACCGGAATCTTCCAGAAGAGCACAGCAAAGTCAACGCGTTGGAGTTAGCGCACATTCGAGGCTCGAATCCAGACGGCACGACACTAGAAGTTGAGCTCCATCGGCAGCTTGCACCACCGTGGAAGATCATTTTTCAATCTGCCAATATGTGGTACATAGCGGCAGGTTACTGTTGCTTCTACTACGGCACTTATTTTTTCATAACTTGGTTCCCTACGTATCTTCTGGAATACCGTCATTTATCTTTGAAGGCCGTAGGTATATTCGCGTCCCTTCCCCTCCTGGCCGGAATGGTAGGAGACATTGTGGGCGGTACTCTGACTGACACAGTTTATCGAAAGACGGGCAAGCTCAGATTCGCGCGCCGAATCGTAGCGGCACCGGCGATGCTGGTTTCCGGGGCTTTCCTGATTCCGGCAGCGATGGCCCACTCCGTCTGGGGGGCAATCCTCTGTTTGACTGCGTCGCTCTTCTTTCTGGAATTGGTAATCAGTCCGGCTTGGGCGGTTCCTATGGATGTCGGCGGCGAATACAGCGGCACCGTGTCCGGTGTGATGAATATGGCGGGAAGTTTGGCCGCGTCCTTGTCTCCTATCATTTTCGGATTCTTGGTGCAAAGGGGATTTTGGATTGCTCCTTTCTTTATCTCAGCGGGCGTCCTGCTTGGAGGAGCTATCATCTGGGCATTCCTGATTGATCCCGAACGGTCTGTTGTAGAGTCAAGGGTAAATATCGTGAGTAAATATGGACCTGTTTGAAGAAATTGTGAAGATGAGGCGCGCAGGACAGCGCGGGGCACTTGCGACCATCGTGCACACAGTTGGATCAATCCCTAGTTATGAAAGTTCGCGGATGTTAGTGCGCGAGGACGGGTCTATTGCCGGCACGATTGGCGGAGGGTGCGTCGAAGCGGACGTTTGGGCTGCGGCGAAGGAAGTGATGCAGAAGGAAGCACCGCGGAAAATGGTTTTCAGCTTGAACAACGAAGCCAGTTACGACAACGGACTGATTTGTGGCGGGACGCTAGAAGTATTCGTTGAGCCAATATTGCCCCAGCCGATTGTTTATCTGTTTGGTGGTGGACACATTTCCATGGAGGTGGCCAAGGCCGCGAGCGCGGCAGGATTTGGGGTGGGTGTCGTGGATGATCGTGAGCTCTTTGCAAATGCCGAGCGATTCCCGATGGCGCAGGCGATTCAAACAAGCTATGAGGAAGCGTTTCAGCGGATTAAGCCGAATTCGGCGAGTTATCTAGTGATCGTGACGCGGGGACACAAGGAAGACATGCGTGTACTGGCCTGGGCAGTGCGCACCCAGGCGCGATACGTAGGCATGATAGGCAGCAAACGCAAAGTGTTGTCGGTCTTTCGCGCCTTGGAAAAAGAGGGTTTCCGGGCGGATGAATTTGCGAGCGTCTATGCTCCGATCGGGCTGTCAATCGGTGCGCTGTCTCCGGCAGAGATTGCGGTCAGCATCGTGGCAGAATTGATAGCGGTGCGCCGTAACACGGAGACGTCTCCTCACAAGAAGTTGAGCTATGAGCCTCGCATGGCAACCATAAAACACCTAAGCGAGCCCTAAGGGAGATTTTGTGTTGGCAGCAGCAATTCTTTCCGGCGGCGCATCGCGCCGCATGGGCTCTCCGAAGGCGCTGCTCCGTTTTCAGGGTCGGTCGTTTCTGGAACGCTTGCTGGAAGTTACAGAGCATCCGAAAATTCGGGTGCGTCGAGTAATCCTTGGCGCAGATGCGAAGGTCATCATGGAAGCCGTGCAGCTGCGCCCCGAGGAAATCGTTATTAATCAGGAGTGGGAAAAAGGGCAATTGAGTTCAGTACATGCAGCGCTTCGGAGTTTGCCCCCCGGGACCGACGGGATGCTGATCTGTCCGATCGACCACCCGTTGATCAGTGCGGCGTTGATTGATAATCTCATCGAATTGTTCTCCACTGGAAAAAAAGCGATAGTGGTGCCCAAGTACGAGGGACGCCGAGGGCATCCGGTCATCTTCTCGTCGAGCTTATATGGAGAACTGCTGCGGGCCCCCCTGGATGTGGGCGCGCGCGCCGTGGTCTGGGCTCACGAGGACGTGCAAGAATTTCATACCGATGACCAAGGCTGCGTACTGAACCTGAACGATACCCGCACAATGAATAAAGCCACCCGAAGCACAAGCTAAAGCCTACGTCTCGCGGATCTTTTCGAGGAGGGCGGCGGCGGCGGCGGCGGCCAGCTCGGCGCCGTGATAGCAGGCTGCCGGAAGGCCTCCCAACTCTTCCGAAATCCGACTCGCACTGAGCGAGCGGATAACTGCGATTAACTGGCCATTAAGCAATTCTGTAAGAAGAGAAGCGCTCGCGATAGCGGTTGTGCAACCTCGGCAAAGAAAACGAGCTTCCACTATACGACCAGCGTTCACCTGCGCCGCTAGTCGGAGTAAATCGCCGCACACCGGATTCGAGACTTCCACAACCGCGCTGGAATCCAGTAGTCTGCCGGAGTTTCGAGGATTGCAGAAGTGATCGAGCACCTTCTCGTTGTGCACGAGTGTGATTCTAACGTGGACGCAACCAAGACGCGGATGAGTAGATTGAAGCTATGGACAAATCGCGCGAGGGTGCAACATCTAAGCCTGCCCTTTCGTAGGCGTCGAGTTTCTAGATAGATCGTCGAGTATTCTTTCGACCGCGACTTCGTCTCGAATCGCCGTTCGGAGTGGGCCACATAAGATTCCACTCGTTCTTTCAGCGTAGGCTCGGTCTTGGCGCAGAGAAGAGCTCTGGCGAGGTCGTTATGGGGGCTACGCGCACGCAAAGCCCAAATGGCTCGGAACCTGCAAATCAAGCCACAAGATGCTTGGGCGCAGATTGCGGGTGCCGAGTGGAACTTCGCGGATCTACTCTACGGCATCTGGCAGGATTTTTCCGCGAGCAAAATGGAATTGATCGTCCGCAACTGCCACGATGAGCAAGTCGGCAAAATATTTTTCAACACGGTGGCGCGCAAAGGCTGGATCACTTTGGAAACTGCGGGCTCGCAGTTTCACGCGGACGTCTTGATGACGTTGCGACAGGAAATCACCCTGCACTCTGTGGGTGACGAATCTCAAGTCCTGTGCACACTGTCGCGAAGGCAAGGTGGTGCGTATTGTTTCGACGCAGGCAGTGCAGGAATTCTTGAGAGTAGGCCGCACCAGTTGTTTCAAATCTCTCCGCGCTTCGATTTCACTATGGATGGGAGGACTGTGGGCCTCACCCAGCAAATAAGACTCTGGACGAACCGAGGACGGCTTGTGTTGCTTCCGGCTGACATCCCTTTACCCGTCAAAATGTTTGTCCTCGCAGTACGGAGGTAGTTTTACTGGTGTTGCAACGAGAACATGCAGTATTAAGTGCAACGGGACTTTGTCACCGCTAACGTTTGATTGGAGGACGCCAACGGGGCGGGCTTGCTCGTGGAGCTGATGAGTTCTCCCGCGATAGACTCCCCTCCCTGCATCAGCGCAACGCGCAGGCTTTTTCTCGCGGCGAGAATGCCGACTCGATCCGCATCAACCACGATTCGATTCGATCAGGTAGTTAGCACCCGGCGAACTTAATGTGGGTTTCCATCGAACCGACCAGATCGGTTAGCGCCACAGAACGGCGCGAACCTGGGGCATCAGGCAGGAGGGCGAGGTTGAGATTGAGTCCGAATGGACGGCGCGAAAGCGCCAACGCGCCGAAGGGAAGCTATGCGCAGCCGTGGAAATGCCCCACTCAAGCCAAAGAACGGCTTGAATGGGCACCAGCCGCTGACTACCGGTGGTCAACGGTCGAAGTAAGGAAAAAGCCTGGGGCACCAGGCTCTACTTCGCTACTGTCCAGGCTTCTGCTCGCTCGTGTCCAGTTTGGCGCGCGAGTGGGGAGCAAGTCGCACGAAGCTCAGGGCCATGGTCACGCCGCAAATCAGCATCGTGATGTGGAAGCCTACTTCAATGAAGAGCAAGCCATGCATGTTCATGCCGTTGTGCATGTGCAGGCTGTCGTGCATCCACCAGTTCCCCATGATCCAGCAGAGAGTGACGAACAACCATTTGTTGAGCCAGGCTGCACCGAGGTCCAAGCCGCGGATCGATGGCCATCCGAATAAGGCGAACGCTACGGCGAAGCCAAAGGCGAGCGCCTCAGTGGCCGAGAGCGCAATGTATCCGGGCAAAAGGTTCGCCGGTGGCATGGGAACGTCAGGCGCCATCGGCCAAATGTGCCGCCCGACAACCAGGGCGGCAAGGCCGATCACAATCGTCACGGTGAGCATCCACCATTGTCTTTTCATGATTTTCATCTCCTTAGGTCAGAATTACTTTTTCGCGGCTCGATGCCGATGAATTCTCTGATTGCCAGAATTCATTGACCCACCGCCTTGCTATGTGGTCGTGACCGTGACTGCCTGACGCACATACCGGCTGCTTTCCAGTTGCTGCACCATGAAGGCTGCCAGATCGGCGCGCCCAATCTTGTGCGCCTTCTCGCCCCCCTCCGTGCTCAGCACCCGGGCAATGCCGGTCTTCTCGCTGTCGGTCAACATTGGCGGCCGCACGAGCGTCCAGTCCAGGTTGCTGCCTTCGATCTCCGCCTCCATGCCAGCCTTGTCTACCAGCAGACCCTTCAGAAACGTTTTCATGAGCAGGTGCTCGTTGAAGAAGCCGGCATTCTTCACACTCTCACCCGCACCGACCACCGAGATCTTCAGCAATCTGCGTACGCCATTACGCCGCATCGCGTTCACGATATTGTGTGCGGCGTTGGTTTCCATGGCCGTCACTTTCCACGGCGTCTTGCCGCCCAGCGCGTCGATGACGGCATCCTGTCCGACGACTGCAGCGTCGACCGCAGTCGCGTCCAGCACGTCACCCGCAACGACTCTGACATTCGCTTTCTTGTACTGCGCGGCGCCGCGCACGAAAGCCGTCACTTTATGTCCGGCCGCCAGCGCCTCATCTACCAGCGCTTCTCCACTCTTGCCTGCTGCTCCAATCACCAGAACGTTCATCGCATGCTCCCTTTGATTCCTTTGGAATTTGGCCGCCCATCAAATCAGCGACCTAACCATTAGACGCTTGAGTTAACCAATGGTTGCAAATTAAACAGTGGTGAATAACCAGTGGTTAGAAAACATCAATTGGTCGCAAATCTTCCTGAAATGGGCTAAGATGGTGAAGTGACCTCCACATCGCCAAGTCGACGGGAAGAACGTAAAGCGAGGCTGCGGGGTGAAATTCTTGCGGCGGCCAGCAGAATGTTTGCCGATCGCGGTTATGAGGCCGTGACGCTTCGCGCGATCGCTAAAGAGATCGGCTATACGCACGCCGTGATCTATCAGCACTTCCCTGACAAATGGCACATTCTTGCGGAGTTGAGCAGCGAGACAATCCGGCTACTGATTCAAAACTTCGACGCGATTGCCGCTAAGCATCCTTCGCCGAAAGAGCGTCTATTTGCGACTTCACGCGGGCTGATTCAGTTCTGCGCTGCCCATCCACAGCAGTTCCGGAACGTCTTCTTCGGGCCGGAGAATCGCAATGGCATCCGCGCTGGACAATACATCAACGACATTGGCGCGCCATTGTTCGGGCGTTTCGTGCAGCTCTTTTTCGATGTTGCCAAGGATGAAGGATTGCCAAGCAGGGATGACATAGTGGTAGCCCACACTTGGTGGTACACGATCCTCGGCCTCGCCACGCTCATGGTCATCCAGGGTGTTGTGCCCGACCTGCCTGAACCGGCTCTCTTGATCGAGCAAACGATCGCCACGCTTTGGGCGGGCGTTCAGGTTGTTCCCCGATTGCGGAAGGGCGCGGTCTCTAAGCGATCCGGGCCGTTGCACCGAAAGGGCAGCGCGAGAACCTAGGATCGCACCGCGTCGCCCGCATGAATCGTGCCTTCGGTGAGTATTTGCGCGCGCAGGCCGCCGCGGTGGCGCAGGCCTTTGATTACGGAAAGCTGTGTCAGCTTTTGCAGATGACTGCACGGTTCGCATAGCCGGATGCCGCGGACTTTCACTTCTCCTACGTGAAATTCCTGTCCTACAAGATGGTTTAACGGCACGCCTCGCGTAACCAGGTTGCGGCGCGCATCGGCCGGATCGAGGTCGATCTTGTACTCCAGCTTCATCGCTTCAATGGCTTCGGCTTCAATCAGCGTGAGTTCGTAATCGGGCATGGGTTTGTAGAAGGTGCCAAGCTTGATGGCGTAGCGGTCGCCTTCGAGTCCGGTGCCGGGAATTGCTTTTGCGCGCTCGACCGAGTGGGTGGGGGCGCTGGCTTTGTTGCTGACGTAGATGGCTTCGAGCGATCCGGTTCCGTTCCACATGTTGTGTGCCTCGTATTCCACACGAGTCTCCTACGAAAAATTCCCACCCTGCCGTGAACAACCGGCAAGGTGGGTTCCTCAGGAAGAACTCAAGTTCTCTCGATGCGCCGTCGCTTGCGCTGCGGCTTCACTCGAGATGACAAGTTTTTCAGCGAGCGGTTTAGGCGACGGCGGCGATGGATTCTTCCAGCACGTCCATGGCGACATCGGCTTCTTCTTTGCTGACGACCAATGGAGGCGCGATGCGGACCGTGCTCGGTCCACAGCCGAGGAAGAGCACACCTTTCTCGAAGGCCTTCTCAACCACCTGATCGCGCATTTCGGGGGCGTATTCCCGCGTCGCCTGGTCTTTCACCATCTCGACGCCGATCATCAGCCCGCGTCCGCGAACGTCGCCGACATGCTTGTGCTTCTTGGGCCAATCGCCCATGCGCTTGATCATGTGATTGCCAACTTCGGTGGAATTCTTGAGCAAACCCTGGCGCTCGATCACGTCGAACGTAGCGAGCGACGCGGCGATGCACAACGGATTGCCGCCGAACGTGGATGCGTGCGAACCCGGCACCCAGTCCATGATTTCGGCCTTGCTCATCATGATGCCGAGCGGCATGCCGGAAGCGATGCCCTTCGCCATGCAGACAATGTCGGGGTGAACGCCGGTGTGCTCGATGGCCCACCATTTGCCCGTGCGGCCCGCGCCGCTTTGGACTTCATCAGCGACCAGAAGAATGCCGTGCTTGTCGCAGATGCGGCGAAGTTCCTGCATGAAGATTGTCGGAGCGACGACGTATCCGCCTTCGCCTTGAATCGGTTCCACGAAAATCGCGGCGACTTCTTCCGGAGCGAGGATCGTCTTGAAGAGCTTGTCCTCGATAAAGCGGGCGCAACCGAGAGCGAACGCGTCAGCATCTTGTTGTCCGCCTGAGCAGCCGCGATAGACGTCGGGATAACGCACATGCGTCACGCCGGGAACCATGGGCGAGAAGCGCCGCTTCTGCTGCGGCTTCGATCCGGTGAGGGAAAGCGCGCCCATGGTGCGTCCGTGAAACGCGCCAAAAAATGCAATCACCTGCTGGCGCTTGGTGTGATAGCGGGCAAGCTTCAGCGCGGCCTCAACGGCTTCCGCGCCGGAATTGCCGAAATAGAATTTGTGTGGGCCGGGCATGGGAGCGATTTTCGACAAGCGCTCCGAAATCGTGATCATGCTCTCGTAATAAAAATCCGTGCCCGACATGTGGATCAATTCGCCCGCCTGCTTTTGCAGCGCGGCAACCACGTCAGGGTGGCAATGTCCGGTGGAAGTGACGGCGATACCGGCGGAAAAATCGAAAAACTCATTGCCGTCCACGTCGGTGACGACAATGCCGCGACCGCTCTTGGCGACCAGCGGATACGAGCGTGTATACGACGGCGAAACATACTTCTCGTCGCCTTCCAGGATGCGCTTGGCGTTGGGGCCGGGCAGCTTGGTGTTAATCTTCGGTCCGATGGCAGGCTTGGTCATTGTGGGCATGGAGTTCTCCTGAATTTCTGTTGGGCGAGCGTCGTGGTCGGTGGCCGAAACCCGTCCGCAAGCGGACGAATTCCTGGCTAAAATCATTCGCTAAAGATTTATCTAACTAGTCGCTACCGAAGAGGCTGGGACGGACTTGCGAAGGGAGCACTGCCAAATGGCGTCGCGGACACACTAGAAAGTGAAGCCAGCACGCGGGCAAGTGCGAATTAGGGTTCTGGATACGCATCGGAAACATTCCGACGCGATTATAGCCCGGATGGGGTCGCTCGCGTAACCCCCCAAATGGAGCTACTTGACTTCCTGAAGTTTGGAAGCTGCAAGCTGCGCGATCTGGCTCTTAGGGTTGTCCTTCTGGATTTGCTCGTAAATATGCTTGGCTTCGGCTGGCTGGTTTGACGCCTGGTAAGTGTCTGCCAGTTCCATCTGGGCGGTGGGTTTGCCAACCGATCCTGTCGGCTTGTCGACCAATCCCTTGTAGAGCGCGATCGCATCGGGATTGCGGTTCTCGCTACGATATACCGACGCCAAAGCGAGCTTTGCAAGCGACGCCAGGTCCGCATTGTGCGATGAAGCAACAGACTTTAGCTGGTTTTCGGCTCCGGCGGTGTCGCCAAGATCAGCCGACGTGGTTCCCAGAAAATATCGGGCGAATTCCGCCGACCGGGTGTGCGGATATTTGTCCACCACGCCTTGAAACTGCTTGTGGGCTTCGGTGGCGCGCTCTTTACTTGAGGCGTAACTAGGTTGATCGGGTTGCGCCGGCATCCCCGCCGGACGAACCGGTGTATTTAAGGTGCGGACGGCCTGCGTCATTTCCGCGCTGGCCTGCAAATCCTGCTGGTTGAAGTAGTACCAAATGCCTGCAATCGCACCCAGCACGACGACGGCAATGACGGCCCCGGTGATTAGCTTCGATTTATGCTCGACCGACCAGTGGGCGGTCGCCTCGGCGGCGTGAATGGTAGCGGTGCTGAAGCGGTCTTCTTTTAGCTGACGTCGGGTTTCGGTGCGCACAAACTTCCCTTCTAAATTCGATGCTCGATGGCAACTTACAAGTCTAACAGGGCGGTTTTAGCAGCGTCAAAGATGGGCGTCCGCGTTTCGTGGATCGGTGCGGTTCTGCTAGTCTGCCCGAAATGGATTATCTTTGGACCCCTTGGCGCTATGCCTACGTCACCGACCCCGCTGTCGGCATTGGATGTATTTTTTGCCAGCTGCAAAAGCTCGACGACCAGAAGGCCCGAATCGTCCACCGTGGTGACCACTGCTTCATCATTCTCAACACTTTTCCTTACACGCCGGGGCACACGATGATCGTGCCTTACGAGCATCTCGACGAGCTCCGCAAACTGCCACAGTCTGCCGCCCACGAGATGATGGACTTGTCGCAAAAGGTGGAAGACACGCTGCGCTCGCTTTACAAACCCGACGGCGTCAACCTCGGCATGAACATCGGCAAGGCCGCGGGAGCAGGAGTTGCGGGTCACATCCACATGCACGCCCTGCCGCGTTGGATGGCGGACTCGAACTTTATGACTGTTGTCGGCGAAACCAGAGTACTGCCGGAATCGCTCGACATGACATGGGAGCGCATAAAAACCGCTCTTGCCGGATAAGCGATTCCGTCTGTCGCCCTGATGCTACGATTCAGTATGGCAAAAGCAATGTGGGAAGGCGCGGTACTCGCAGAGTCAGACAAGACCATCGAAATCGAAGGCAACCAATATTTCCCGCCGGATGCGATCAAGAAAGAACACTTTAGCCCCAGCGCAACCCATACGATCTGCCCATGGAAGGGCACAGCCAGCTATTACACCGTGACGGTGAACGGAAAAAACAATCTGGATGCCGCTTGGTATTATCCCGAGCCGAAGCGCGAGGCGAAAGAGATCAAGGGCTATGTTGCTTTCTGGCGGGGCGTGAAGGTCGAGGGATAGCCAAGCAGCCAAGCTACCTCAGCCGCACCTCAAAATTCATCGTGCTCTCGACCTCCACTGGTTGATCCATAACCAAGAACGGGCGGAACTTGTACCTGCGCATAGCTTCTTCCGCAGGTTTCCGCAGCTCCTTTGGCCCGTCTGAAGCTTCTGCCTGAATTACATGCCCGTCTTTCGCTACGACAAATTTTACGTTCACTTGCCCAGTCATCGGCAATCACGCGGCCCGCCGGCCATCGAAAAATGACGCAAGCCATCTTCGAGGCGCCCACTGAGTAGTCGATTCTGTCGAGCCGTGTGTCGGGCACGCCCTTGAGCGCGAGGTGGAATGGCCGAATTGCTTCATTCCCAATTTGCAGTTCGGTCGCATCCGGCCAGCGTTGGTCGCCACTTCGATAGAGACCCGAGGCGGTAGCAATCTCCGTTTGGTTCAGCGTGTCCCCG
The DNA here is from genome assembly GCA_963771505.1 of Terriglobia bacterium. Lineage (GTDB taxonomy): Bacteria > Acidobacteriota > Terriglobia > Terriglobales > Acidobacteriaceae > JAJPHW01. The sequence continues at coordinate 223,012 of CAVYTO010000001.1, read as the reverse complement.
GTATAGATGAGACGATATTTTTTGGCATCAGCATAGAACTCTTCGAGCGTTCCGCGGTGCACATTATCTCCGTCTTCATCGAATTGCTCCCACGTAAATTTTACGTGCCACGGTCTAGCCGAGGGAACTTCGAGGCCGTTCATCTTTTCGGCCAAACTTAGAATGTCTGCGGGGTCATTCGGAGGCGGTGTGGCGAGAGCGACGGATGCCGTGACCGGCTCGAAGACTGCCGGGCTAGGCGTGGATGTATACGCGGTTGACTGCGCTAAGGCCGCGGATATCGACCCAACGGTAAGAGTCAACAACAAAAAATACCGCATGCGGCGGAGTGTATCTGAGAAGTAGCGAGAATTCAAAATAACTCCTAACGCATTGTCAGCACAAGTTTCCCAACATTCTTACCCTCCATCAAAAGTTTGTAAGCCTCGGCAGCCCGCTCGAGCGGGAATACCTGTCCAATGACCGGACGAAGGTGGCCTTGGGCCGTCCACTCGGATAGCTGCTTCCATGCCATCGCCATCACGTCGCGGTTTCCCGAAAGATAGGTCAACCACAAGCCATGAACGCTGGCGCCCTTTGCATAAAGGATGCGGGTGTCCAGCTCGGGCTTTTGTCCGGTGGCCGAACCGTAAACGATGACTCGCCCAAAATCTCGCACGCAGCGGACGCTTTTAGCGACGTGTTCTCCGCCGAGCATCTCGAATACCGCGTTCACGCCTTGCCCGTTCGTCAAATCCTTAACTGCTTCCTCGTAATCTTGTTTCTTGTAGTTGATTCCATGCTCAAGGCCGAGCTCTTTCACCTTGGCCAGCTTCTCTTCGGACGACGACGTCCCATACATCTCGATGCCCAGCAGTTTGCCGATTTGGATAGCGGCCGTCCCAACGCCGCCGGCCGCTGCATGAATGAGAACTCGCGGACGCGATCCGGCTTGAGCGGGTTGCGCCAGCCCTGCCTTCCAATAAGCCAGAAATGCCGTGAAGTAATTGACAGGGAAGGCAGCGCCTTGTTCCGCGCTCCAGCCTTCGGGAACGGGCCACAACAGTTTCGGTTCAGCCAGAATTCTTCCCGCGAAAGCAGCCCATTGCGCGTAACCCATCATGCGCATCCCATCGCTTTGTCGGGTGCCGCAGAATTCGCGGCCGGCAATCAGCGGCGGCGGCGGGGTTCCTGGATAGCCGCCCTGAGCTGTCATCGTATCCGCGAAGTTCAAACCAAAAGCTTCGCCGAGAACCGTTTCTTTGCCCGGGACCGCCGCTGGATCGGGCATTTCCCGCACTTCCAGAACTTCCGGACCGCCCAGACGCGAAATGACTAACGCTTTCATCCTCGGTAGTTTACCAGCCTGTAAGCGCTCGAATCTCTAGCACTTTCCCCCAAGATCGCCCGTCCGAGGCTGGTTTTAAGGTGCGCAGGTATATACTCCTTGCTATTATTACGCGGATTCTTCCCGTCGGCTTTTCAAGACGGGCCGGGGCGCACCTTTTCATAGCTAATTCATCAGCTCCGGATTTTAACCAGGGCCGCTTTGAATCCGGGCGGCGAAGACGGGCGCGAAGCCAGGTCTGGCTCGAGTCCCGGGAAGGTAAATTCATGAGCGCACTTATAGTCAGGACCCTTCTGGTTCTTGTTGTTGCAGTCGTTTGCTTTCTGCTTCGGCCATTCGACCTACCGCCAGTTTGGGATGCGGGGATCGGCGTCGTGTTCGGAGCGATCATCGTTTCCCTGGAAGCAGCCCTGCGCCGCGTAAGTTTGAAGCGGCTCATCGGTGCGGCGGTCGGCTGCGTCATAGGCGTCTTCACCGGATACCTTTTTGCGCTGGTGATCCGTAACAGCCTGGCTCCCGGTCCGACACAAAGCTTCATGCAAATTGCCGCCATGCTGTTGATGGCCTACCTGGGCGCGGCTGTCGGATCGAACAAAGGCGAGCTGCTAAACCTGGCTGCCTTGGGCGGATTGTTCGGTGGCGAAAAAGCCTCCGAGAAGTGCTACAAGATTCTCGACACCAGCGTCATCATCGACGGCCGCATCGCCGACATTGCCGAAACCGGCTTCCTCGACGGCACCATCGTCACCCCGCAATTCATGTTGCGGGAGTTGCAGTTGGTAGCCGATTCCGCCGATTCCCTCAAGCGCAATCGTGGTCGCCGTGGTTTGGACGTTCTACAGCGCCTGCAAAAAATGGCCAACATCAATATTCAGATTGTGGAAGACGATTTCCCCAGCGTCCGCGAAGTCGACCTCAAGCTGATCGAACTCGCCAAACGTTACGAGGGCAAAATCATCACCAACGATTTCAATTTGAACAAAGTCGCGCAGCTTCGCGGCGTGGACGTGCTGAATATCAACGAACTTGCCAACTCGCTCAAGCCGATCGTGCTTCCCGGCGAAGTGATGAAAGTATTCATCCTGAAGGAAGGGAAAGAATACAACCAGGGTGTGGCCTATCTCGATGACGGAACGATGGTGGTGGTCGACAACGCCCGCAAAGTGATTGGCAAGACCATCGATGTATCCGTCACGTCGGTTTTGCAGACCACCGCCGGAAAAATGATCTTCGGCAAGTGGGATGAGCGCAGCGGATATCGCAATGACGGCCGAAACAGCGAAAGCCGCAGCAGCGAGGGCCGCAGCGATTCGCGCGCCCTGAATAACAATGGCCCGCTTAGCAATGGCAGTGGTAGCAACGGGCCAGTCGTCGAACCCAAAAAAGTCCCCACGATCCTGGCCGAGCAGCCCGACGAAAAGCCGATCAGTAACGAAACAAATATGAGATTTTGACGAACAATTGCCGGCCATCATTAATGAGCCGCCCGTTGTTCCGGACGAGACCCATATTCGGATCGCTCTGGTCCAAACGCAGCAGTGGATCGTAGTTCTGCAGATCGCTGTTGTATCCCACATAGACCGCCGTCCCCGGATGTAGCAAATAGGTGAGCAGGACGTCCGCATTGAATTGTTTGGTCCGCTGAAGAGTGCTCAGCTCGGGCGTGCTCAACACCGCGGTGTATTGCCCAATCAATCGCAGCGACAACTCGCGAGTAAATTGGTAATTCCACTTAGAACGAATAATGTGATTGTTCAGGATTGAGCGACCCGTAATGTTGTCGCGCAAACGCGTCAAGAAGTAGGCGTTATCGATCGTTAGCTGAGTAGTTGGTCGGACCGTTGCGGTGATTTGCGCAAAGTCGGATTTGGCGAGGGTTGGTATCCCAATGCAGTTTGCCGGACCGGCGGTGCAACCCGGCAGTAGCGGCGGATTGTAGTTCGTGTCGGTGCCGAAATTCATCTCTCCGCTCAGCGCCAGCTGTTTGAAGTAGCCAAAATCGAAGAAAAGTCCGTCGTGGTAATGCGTGTAATCCCGGTTGGACGGCAACGCGCTGTAATCGAGGGGGCGAAGGCGTTCATGCCCAAGATTGCTGTAGACGCCAAAATCGCTTTGCCGCTGCAGAATCCAGCGGTAATTCGCATTCGCAAAATATTCCAATCGCGTGCCACTGTGGTCCCAGTTGTTGATGGTAAACAGGCTGGGGCCGTGCCATTGCAGCGTTTTCCCTTCGCGCCTGAATCGGTACAGGGCGAAGTTACTAAAGCGGCGAACATCCGGCCGACGAAAAAATCCCGTATCCGTTTCGAACCCGGCTGCGGTGTCTTGATACATGCTGTTGAATTCAAGCTTGGTTGAGCTGCGCTCTGCGAAATATTGGTATGCAGGTCCGCCGATGTGAGTTCCATCATTGAACTTTGTATGGCTGATGACGGCCTGCGCGGTCAGCGACCACTTAGCGTTGAACTTGATCTTGGTGTCGAAACCAGCAACCCGGTTCGAACCCACGATGCACGCATTCGTGATGCAGATTGTGCCGGGACTGGTGTGCAGTTCGCGATCGGTATAGATAAAACCAAATGTCGACTCTTTGCCGATATCGTGGTTAACCCTCAGAATTCCGTAATACGCTTTGCGCCCTGTAAGTCCGTCATAGGAAGGCACACTGTCGCCGGGGCGCTTGTCGTCGGCAAATAACCATCCCAAAGCCCAAGGGCCCAGTTTCCCGGTTGCCCGAACCCCGTATTCCGGATCGGCGATCCGACGCGTAAACACGAGTTGCATCGGAGAATCGAAGTACGCCGCGTTTTCCTGAAAAAACGGACGCTTCTCCGGAAAAAAAACTTCAAAGCGCTGATTAACTGTTACCTGCGGATCGTCAGACTCCACTTGGGCGAAGTCAGGATTGATGGTCGCGTCCAACACCAACGCGTCGTGCACGATAGCTTTAGCGTCAAGTCCTATGCGGCCCTGTGCATGGATGTCTTGAAAAGATGCTTTGTTCGGATCGCGGTCATCCAGCGACCGGAAAGATTTGAAGGATGCATAAGGAATGAGTTGGAAGTTGCGGCTTGGCGAAATTTTCTCCAGGCCGTCAAGATCGGTCTCTTGACTCAGGAAGCCTTGCGCGTTGCTGGTAATTCGAGGGTAGAACGAAGACTCGTTATTGCGGGGCAGGTCGCGCTCCAGGAACAACCCCCACGTTTGCTGCGGAGTTCCAGGAAACCGAAGCGATTTGAAAGGTATCTCGAACCACGCCACGAAGCCCTTGTCGGTGACTTTGGCGTCCGAGTTCCACAACATATCGAATGAATAGTCGGGATCTTGATTGTCTGTCCAGATTCCGTCTTGCTGGACTCCATACGGATTTAGATAGAAAAACACGCCGTGCTTCTTGTCGTGGAAGGTGTCGAGCACGAATCCGAACTGATCGTCGCCGTTGATGAGTTCGCGACGGGACAAGTGCGCCCGCATTTTGCCCGGTTCTGAGTCTGAGCACACGCAAACCACGTACAAATTCTTGTCGGTGTATCCGAAATACACTTCGGTTTTCTGCGAAACCGGAGCGCCGTCGGTTGGGTCGCGCTGTTTGAATCCCTCGACTTTCAGCATTTTGCCCGCGAATGCGGCCGACGGTTCCATGGTTAGAAAATCTTTCAACGCAGGCGGATGATTGAGATGGGGGATGTGTAACGTGATGAACGGTGCCGCTGAATTATCGGATGACCCACTAGGTTGAAGCTGGCCCGCGCAGAGCGCCGGAATCGCGATGGATATCAGCGCTAGCGCCCCGCGCCTTTTGATGGCCCATCGCATCGCCGTTATGTTTCCTCGCACGTTTTGACGGGCTAAACAGCAAAACGTTAGATCGAGCGCGCGATGCCGGGCGGAAACTTGTATACTCAATCTCCGCATGAAGGCTTTTGCGATTATTCCGGCGGCTGGTCTGGGTACGCGCATGGCGGCGAACGGTTCCAGCAAAAACCCGGCGAAACAATTCACTGAACTCGGCGGCGTTCCGATTCTTCTTCGCACCTTGCGCAAGATTGCCGGCAATTCAAGAATCACCGAAACTTATGTCGCGTTACGGAAGAACGAAATTGACGGATTCCGTGCTCAACTTGATTCCGACGCCAAATCGTTCGCCAATCTCAAGATCAACTTGGTGGAAGGCGGCGAGCATCGTCAGCACTCGGTCGCGAATGCTTTGGATCACATTAAAGCCGCTCCCGACGACGTCGTGATTGTGCATGACGCTGTAAGGCCTTTCGTTACACCGGAGATCATCGACGAAGTCATTGCGGCAGCGGCCAGGTACGGCGCTGCGCTCGCCGCTTTGCCCGCCGTAGACACGGTGAAGCAAGTGGAGCGAACCGCGGAGCATGCCATCGTCATCTCGACTCTGTCGCGAGAGCGAGTTGTGCTTGCACAAACGCCACAGGGATTTCGCTACTCAATTTTGCGGAAGGCATTTGATGAAGCCATGGCCGATGGTTTCCTCGGCACCGATGAAGCTTCACTGGTCGAGCGCTCTGGGCAAGAGGTCGTGGTGGTAATGGGCTCCCCACGTAATATTAAGATAACGACGAGAGCGGACATGGATCTGGCAGAGTTCTATTTGAAATCCGAGATCAGGCGCGCAAATCCATGAGTTCGCCTGCTTCGGCCCAGCCCGCAATGCGCATCGGTTATGGCTTCGATTCGCACGAATTTACTCCAGGCATTCCCCTAATCATAGGTGGCGTTGCTCTGCCGCACCCCGCCGGCTTGGGCGGTCATTCGGACGGCGATGTCCTGCTGCATGCCATCACTGACGCTTTGCTAGGGGCGATCGCCGGGCCCGACATCGGAGCGTTGTTTCCCCCGTCCGATCCACAATGGAAGGGAGCCGACTCCGCTGTCTTTTTGCGCGAGGCGATGCAACGCGTGAGTCGTGCGGGTTATGCCATCGTCAATCTGGATTCTTCATTGATTCTGTCCGCTCCGAAAATTGGACCTCACGCGACCGCCATTCGCGCCAGGGTAGCAGAGCTTTTAAATATTCCAGCAGATTGCGTCGGACTCAAAGCAAAGACTCCAGAAGGCCTGGGCACCGGCCACACTGCAATTGCGCATGTCGTTGTCCTCTTGCAGAAGAGCCCGGTCTAGCAATTCCGCGGCTGATTTATAATTCGTCCGCTGTGAAATCTTTCTTTCGCTTCGTTCTTCGCGCTCTCGTCTTGCTGGTCGTGGCGCTCGTTTCTGCGTTGACGGCGATGCGCTATGCCATTCACGGGGCCGAAGTCGCCGTGCCCAACTTCGCCGGAAAAACTCCCGTCGAAGCCCGCAAGATCGCCGAAGACAACGGCCTACAATTCCTTTCGGAGCGTCAGTATTACAGCGACAGCGTTCCCGAAGGGCGGATATTGTCACAACTTCCTTCCGCTGGCGCCAAGGTCAGGCGCGGTTGGCAAGTTCGGGTGGCCGAAAGTTTGGGCAAGCAGAGGGTGGAGATTCCGAACGTGTTGGGCGAAAGTCAACGCACCGCCGAACTGAACATCGAGCGGCGCGGACTCGACGTCGCTTCAGTGGCAAAGATTTCCCAACCCGGTGTTGCGCCGGATGAAGTAATTTCGCAAAGTCCTTTGCCGGAAGCCAACGGAATTTCTTCCCCGGATATTAACCTGCTCGTGGCGCACGCCCCTGAACCGCAAGCGTGGGTGATGCCCGCTTTCATCGGGCAGTCGCTCAATTCTGCCACTTCGGCATTATTGACTGGTGGATGGAGGCCGGAAAATATCAGCGCGACTATGACCGGGCCCGTTCCCGTTCCGGGTGGGCCCGCGCTGCCTGCGGATCAACACGCGCTCCCGACAAGCGTAATCGTCACGCAGACTCCTCCATACGGCGTCAAAGTTGTCGCAGGCACCGCCATCACGTTCACTGTTCGCTGAAATTATTCGCGTGAAAAGATCGCAGCGAAGAATCCGTCGCAAGCAAGCGCGCCGGGCAGAATGCGCAAGTAGGGCCCATCGGTGAGCGGTTCTAAATCGACGGGAAGGAGTTCGTTCTCGGCGATTAGCGACTCGAGTTCAGCGCGACAATTGCGGAGTCGGAGGCGAGGGTCCGCAGCCACCAGTTGTTCAACGACATCCTGATTTTCCTCTCCTTCAAGAGAGCAAGTGGAGTAGACCAGCCTGCCTCCTGGAGCAACATTCTTCGCCGCGGCTTTGGCTATTGCTATCTGACGCGTTTGTAAATTGGGCAAGTCCTCTTTGGTTAGCCGCCACTTGATTTCAGGATTATGCGCCAGAGTGCCGGTGCCGGAGCAGGGAACATCGGCCAGTACGCAATCGAAATCTTGTTCCAGCTCAATCGCAGAAATGTCTCCGGTAGTTACCTGGACATTGGAATCCGGCACCAATCGGCGCAATAGTTGTGCGCGATGCTCGTGCAATTCAACCGCGGCGATTTCCGCATCCGGATTTCGCCTCGCCAATATCCGTGTCTTTCCACCCGGCGCGGCGCAGCAATCCAAGATTCGTCTGCCCTTTCCGGCCAGTAGCGCTACCAATTGCGAGCCCTCATCCTGAATCGCAGCGCTGGACGGATTCAATTCCGCCAACTTCCGAAAATTTCCCGACTCAATGCGATATGCCGACCGAAGAAAAGCGCCGGGAGCCAGTTCGATTCCGGCACGCTCGATTTCGGGCAGCACAGTTGGATCGAAAACTCGAATCGTAGGGTGCGGAATTTGTTGGTCGTACCGGCAAATTCTTTGCGCAGCTTCCGCGCCGAACGCGGCTGTCCATCGTTCCACCATCCACGCAGGATGCGAAAGATCGCGGGATACGTCAGGGGTCTGCGACGCAGCCACCTGCTCGGCGATTTTGCGCAATACAGCATTCGCGAGTCCGGCGGCTGAGGTTTTTCGAGCGCGCTTCACCAACTCAACGCTCTCGTGTATCGCGGCACGCTGCGGAATCTTCGCCAAGAACTCCAGCTGGTAAGTCCCAATTCGCAGCGCAGTTAATACTTCGTCGTCCAACTTGGAAAGCGAAACCGACGAGTACCGTTTGATCGTCTCGTCAAGCGCCAGACGCCAGCGCAACACCCCCATGGTGAGTTCGGTCGCAAGGTTATGGTCGGGAGGCGACAACGCCGTGTAGCGCGGCGAATTAAGCAACTCCCCCGCGTAGGAGCTTTTCTGTTCCACGCGCAGAAGAATCTCGAAGGCGGTGACGCGCGCTGGGCTTACTGCCATGAATTACGTCGATTCACCTGTACCAAACTTTTCGCCGTCGAGCGGCCGGTATCCGCGGATGAAGTCAGCAGCGCTCATTCGCTTCTTGCCTTCCGGCTGTACTTCAATTAACTCAATCGCGGAGCCAACCGCGCACCCCGCCAAGAGGCGTTCGCCTTCCAAACACAATCCTCCGGCGGCGATCGCCTTGGCAGTCGGAATGGCTTTCCAGACGTTCAGTTTTTTCCCCCGGAAGGTCGTGAACGCGCCCGGCCAAGATTGGAATCCCCGCAAGCGGTTGTAGATTTCGGTGGCAGAAGAAGTAAAATCGATGCGGCCGTCAGCTTTGGTCAAAATCGGCGCCAGCGTGGCCTTTGCATCTTCTTGAGGATGAGGCATTACACTTCCATCCTGCAATCCGCTCAGGGTTTGAATGAGCAAGTCCGCCCCGACGGTCGCGAGTCTTGGAGAGAGCGTCTCCGCAGTGTCTTCCGCGTCGATGGCAACTTCCTGGGAAAGCAAAATGTCTCCGGTGTCGAGGCCCGTGTCAATCCGCATCGTGGTTACACCTGTCACGCGCTCACCCCGTGCGATGGCCCATTGAATCGGCGCCGCTCCGCGATATTTCGGCAGCAGGGAAGCATGAACGTTGATGTTGCCAAGTCGTGGAAGGTCGATCATCCATTGCGGAATAATCCGCCCATAGCCAATAACAATGATGGCGTCCGGCGCAATCGACGTCAGTGCCGCGCGGAAATCATCATTGTTTTTTATTTTTTCCGGCTGAGCGACCGTCAGTCCCAAATCTAACGCGCGCTGCTTCACGGGAGAGTGCGCCAGTTGCATTCCCCGCCCCCGCGGCCGATCTGGTTGGGTGACCACGAGAGAAATTGTGAATCCGTTGTTGGCTAATTTGTCGAGCGAGGGAACGGCGAACACCGGCGTTCCGCAGAACACCAGACTGAGCCGGCGATCGCTTGGCGCGTCTACCACTCGCCGGCCTTTACCAGCTTGCGAATTTTCCGCTTCATCAAGTCTCGCTTCAGCGCGCTGATGTGGCTGATGTAAAGCTTGCCATTTAGATGATCGGTTTCGTGCAGGAATGCCCGCGCCAGCAATTCTTCCCCGGTCTTTTCGTACCAATTCCCGTTGATGTCCTGGGCGCGGATGGTCACTATTTTTGCGCGCGTAACCTGCTCTCGAAATTCCGGAATGCTCAGGCAGCCTTCGCTCGCAGTTTGCTTGCCTTCCTTGTGAATGATTTCCGGGTTCGCCAGCACAAGCTGCGCGTCTGGATCCTCTTTAAAGGTCACGTCAATGACCGCGAGATGTTTCGAGATTCCGATTTGCGGTGCGGCCAGACCCACGCCCCTGGCGGCGTACATCGACTCGAACATATCTTCCACCAGTTTTTTCAGCTCGCCGTCAAAAAGGGTAACTGGCTCGGCTTTCTTGTCGAGCACGGGGTTTCCGAATTTTACGATGGGATAAATCATTATTGGGAATCAATAGTTCTGCAACTGTGTCTTGTATCCCTGAAAATTACGGAGCGTCTCCGTCATCGAATCGCCGCCGAACTTGTCCAACGCGCACCGAGCCAGCGTGAGTGCAATCATGGCCTCCGCAGCCACCCCAGCGGCGGGAACGACGCAGACATCCGATCGTTCGTACGCCGCTTTCACTGGTTCTCGACTCTTGAAGTCAACCGATTGCAATGGGCGGCGCAAGGTCGAAATCGGTTTCAGATAGCCGCGCACGCGAATTTCCCCGCCATTCGATACGCCACCTTCGATGCCCCCGGCGTTATTGTGTTCGCGAACGAAACTCGTGAAGCCCGTTTTCTCGCCGTACGAAATCGCGTCGTGGACTGTCGATCCAGCCGAAGCTGCCGATCGAATGCCGCTTCCAATCTCTACTGCTTTCACTGCCTGAAGCGACATGACGGCGCCCGCCAGCAGGCCGTCCAGGCGCTCGTCCCATTGAGCATAAGTCCCCAAGCCGGGAGCGACTCCATGCGCTACAACTTCAAACACGCCTCCAACCGAGTCGCCCGACCTCAGCACGGTATCTACTTCAGCTTTCATGCGTTGCTCGGCGTTACCGTCCGCGCAGTTTAACAAGATTTCATCGCGCGATGATAGTTCGCGAATTTCTTCCCAGGCAATTTCCCGTTCGAGCGTCGCATTACCGACTGCGATGACATGGCTCAAAACTTCGATGCCGATTTCGCGCAGAAAAAGCTTCGCGAAGCCGCCGATGGCCACACGGGCTGCCGATTCGCGCGCAGACGCCCGTTCCAGCACATACCGCGCTTCGGGGAAATTGTATTTCAGCGCGCCTGCGAGGTCGGCGTGTCCGGGACGCGGCGATGCTACCGCTTTATGCTTCTCGGGATCGCCTTGCTGGACCGGCAACGATTCCTGCCAGTTTTTCCAATCTTTGTTTTCGAGCAGCACCGAAATCGGAGATCCTATCGTCGTTCCTTGGCGCACGCCTGAAATTATGTGCGCGGCGTCGCGCTCGATCTTCATTCGTCCGCCACGCCCATAGCCTTGCTGCCTGCGCCACAGTTCGTGGTCGAGAAATGCCTGATCAATCTTCAATCCGGCCGGCAGGCCAGAAATGAATGCGACCAGAGCCTCGCCGTGACTCTCGCCGGATGTGAAGTAGCGCAGCATGAATTTTTGTATTGTAGCTGGCTGGGGCCGTGGCGGCGCCCAAGATCACTTAACGCCGTTTGGGTAAACAAGAATTTTGCTGGCCGCGCCCGTCTTCAATCGATCCATGGCCGTGGAAAAATCCTTCATCGCGATCCGGTCGGTGATTACCGGATGCAAGTCCAATTTTCCAGCTTTCAGCAGCGCCGTCATCTGGTACCACGTCTGGTACATGCGGCGTCCGTTAATGCCCTGAACTGTAATCCCCTTGAAGATGATGTCTTCGGAAAAATTGAGTGAGATCGGTTTGGAAGTCAGCCCGAGTAGCGAAATCCTGCCTCCGCTGCGAACGATGTTGAAAGCAGTGCGAATCGAATCGGGATGCCCTGCCATCTCCAGTACGGCATCAACGCCCAAGCCGTCTGTTTTTTCCATGATGATCGCGCGCACATCTTCCTTCGACGGGTCTAGCACGAAATCCGCTTTCATCTTTTTCGCCACTTCGCGGCGATGCTCGTTGATTTCAATCGCGAATACCTGCGCCGCGCCCACGGCTCGCGCGACAGCAATCGAAAATAATCCAATCGGTCCGCAGCCGGTGATGGCCACGGTTTTAGCGGCAATTTCGCCCGCCAGAACGGTATGCACCGCGTTCCCCAACGGATCGAGGATGGAAGCGTACTCCTGCGGAATTGCCGGGTCGAGCTTCCAGATATTCGTCTCTGGAATTACGACATATTCAGCGAACGCTCCGTTTGCGTCGACGCCGATGATCTTTACGTTTTGGCAGATGTGCGCTTCTCCTGTCCGGCATAACGGACACTTGCCGCATGCGACGTGCATTTCCGCGGAAACAAAATCGCCTTCGCGAACGCTCGTCACGTCTTTGCCGAAAGCGGCAACTTCACCGCAAAACTCATGCCCGGGAATCAACGGCGGGTGAATGCGATTCTGCGCCCAGCGGTCCCATTCATAAATATGCAGGTCGGTCCCACAAATCGATGCGACTTTCACTTTCACCAGCACATCGCCGGGGCCGTAGGTTGGAACCGGCACTTCGCGGATTTCCGCGCCAGCAGCAGCCTGCGGTTTCACCACCGCCATCATTGTTTTGGACATGAATTTTCCTTATGAATTCGGAGTTGGGCGCAAAACAGTTAAGTGTACACCGCTTGGATGGGGGCGATTCGGCATCGCACCACCGCCCTGACCACCTTGTCATTCCGGGCGCAGCGAGGAATCTGCTTCTCCCAGATTGCTGACCGGAACGAATCCAATGGTAACTGTCCTCTAGCAGGGGTTAGGCGAGTTCCTACAAAATATACCGCGACAGATCCTGATCTTTCACAATGTCAGCCAACCTGCTGCGGACATAATCGGCGTCGATGTTCACGGTCTCGCCCTTTTTTTCAGGAGCGTCGAAGCTGATCTGGTCGAGAACGCGCTCCATGATGGTATGCAGCCGCCGCGCCCCTATGTTTTCGGTGCCTTCATTCACGCGGAATGCAAACCGTGCGATTTCGTCGAGCGAATCCTTCGTGAAAACCAGCTTCACGCCTTCGGTCTCCAATAGCGCGGTGTATTGCTTCACCAGCGAAGATTTCGGTTCGGTGAGAATGCGGATGAAGTCATCCATCGTGAGCGACTGCAATTCCACGCGAATCGGAAAACGCCCCTGCAATTCCGGAATCAAATCGCTAGGTTTCGATACATGAAACGCGCCTGCGGCAATAAACAAAATGTGGTCGGTGCGCACCATCCCATAGCGCGTGTTCACCGTCGTGCCCTCGACGATCGGCAGAATGTCACGCTGCACGCCTTCGCGTGAAACGTCCGGCCCATGGCCGCCTTCGCGCCCGGCGATCTTGTCAATCTCGTCCAAAAAGATGATGCCGGAATCTTCAACGCGGTCGATGGCGGTGCGCGTGACCTGGTCCATGTCGATCAGACGCTGTTCTTCTTCCTGAATCAAGTACTCAAACGCCTCGTTCACTTTCATCTTGCGCTTCTTGGTGCGTTGGCCGAAGAGGTTGGGCAGCATGTCTTTGAGATTCACGTCCATCTCTTCCATGCCCTGGTTTGAGATGATCTCGAACGATGGAAAATTGCGCTCGCGGACTTCGATTTCGACCATGCGATCGTCCAGCTTGCCTTCGCGCAATTGCTGGCGCAGCTTCTCTCGGGTGCGGCTGTGCGATTCGCTGTAGTCCGACGGATTTTCCAGCGCCAGCCCGCCGTTGTTCGTGGCCGATGGCTCGGGACGAGCCGCGGCAGGCGCGGGCAGCAGAATGTCGAGCAGACGTTCTTCGGCATTCAGTTCCGCTTTATCGGAAACATCCTCCAACTTTTCTTCGCGCACGTTGTCAATCGCCACTTCGACCAGGTCGCGGATCATCGACTCAACATCGCGGCCAACGTAACCAACTTCGGTAAATTTCGACGCTTCCACTTTCATGAACGGTGAATTCGCCAGCTTCGCCAGGCGTCGTGCAATTTCTGTTTTGCCGACGCCCGTAGGCCCGATCATGATGATGTTCTTAGGAATGATTTCTTCGGCCAGCTCCGGCGCTAATTTCTGCCGGCGCATGCGGTTGCGCAAAGCGATGGCGACGGCGCGCTTCGCGTCTTTTTGCCCGACCACGTGCTTGTCGAGTTCAACGACGATTTCCTTCGGCGTCAGTTCGTCGAGCGCAATCTGTTCTTCTTCCGCGGTTCCGGGTAAATATATAGCCATAGATGCTCACGTAGGGACAACCGCCCTCGGCTGTCCAGTCGAGCGTTAGCTCGACAATTAGCGGTAACGGGCAGGCGGACGAGGACGCCCGCCCCTACACTGATTCAAAGCTCCTCAATCGTAACTTTGTCATTTGTATAGATGCACATTTTGCCCGCAGTCTTCATAGCTTCTTCGGCAATCTGGCGAGCGGTAAGCTGCGTGTGCTCGAGCAACGCCTGTGCCGCCGCCTGCGCGTAGGGGCCGCCGCTGCCGATGGCCGCGATGCCGCCGTCCGGCTCAATCACGTCGCCCTGGCCACTTAGCAGAAATGTTTGTTCTTTATCGGAAACCAGCAACAGCGCCTCGAGGTGGCGGAGAAATTTGTCGGTGCGCCAATCTTTTGCTAACTCGACCGCGCCGCGGCCAATGTTGCCGTGATACTGCTCCAGCTTTGATTCAAAACGGCTGAAAAGCGTGAACGCGTCGGCCGTGGAACCGGCAAATCCGGCGAGTATTTTGTCCTGATACAGGCGGCGAATCTTTTTGGCGGAGTGTTTGATCACGCCTTCGCCAAGCGTAACTTGTCCGTCGCCGGCCATCACAACCGACCCATTCCGGCGGACACAAAGAACAGTAGTGGAGCGAATCAGACGCTTCGTAGGCATGAGTGCAATTCTCGATTATAGCAGCGGGGGCATAGCGTGCGTGGGTAGTGCAATCTTGGTTTTTAGCCTAGTCCCTGTCTCATTTCCCGAACGGCGTGAGATATTTCTCCCGGACAGCGATGAAATTAGGTTAGACGCAACGCGCTGCATCTTTGGAATCTAAACCCCCACCGGCTCCGCCTTCGCGCTCAGCAACTGCCGAAGTACATATTGCAGGATACCGCCGTTCGCGTAGTACTGCGCTTCCTGAGGAGTGTCGATCCGAACCAGCGCGCTGAATTCTTTATTCTTCGCGCGGACTTTCGTTTGTCTTCCGGCGGCGAAATTCTCGACCAGCTCGCGAATTCCTGTGATTTCGAAAACTTCTTCGCCGCTCAGCCCGAGCGATTGCGCGTTTTCGCCATTCACAAATTGCAGCGGCAAAATTCCCATGCCCACTAGGTTCGACCGATGGATGCGCTCGTAGCTTTCTGCAATCACCACGCGCACTCCCAGCAGACGCGGCCCTTTCGCCGCCCAGTCGCGCGACGAACCCGATCCGTATTCTTTGCCTGCGAGAATCACTAGCGGCACGCCCTCGGCAAGATACTTCTCCGACGCATCGAAAATCGGCATTTCGACGCCGCTGGGCATGTGCCGCGTGAATCCGCCTTCAACGTTCACCATCTTATTGCGCAGCCGCACATTGGCGAACGTTCCCCGCACCATAACTTCGTGGTTGCCGCGGCGCGAGCCGTAGGAATTGAAGTCCGCCGGCTTCACGCCATGCGTCTGTAAATATTTTCCCGCCGGGCCGTCTTTCTTAATGGATCCCGCTGGAGAAATATGATCGGTCGTCACGCTGTCGCCGAGCACCGCGAGCACGCGCGCTCCCCGGATGTCGCCCACCTCAGTAGGCCGCAACGACATGCCATCGAAATACGGCGCGCGCTGGATGTAGGTCGAGTCGCGCTCCCACGCGTAGGTTTCGCCTTTGGGCACGGCAAGGCCGCGCCAGCGTTCGTCGCCGTCATAAATTCCGGCATAGCTCTTGCGGAACATGTCAGAGTTGATGGACTTCGCCATCACCGATTGCACGTCGCGCTGAGCTGGCCAGATGTCTTTCAAGTAAACTTCCGCCCCGTCTTTGCCGCGGCCAATCGGGTCTCTCTGCAAATTGAGATCGATGCGACCAGCGAGGGCAAACGCGACTACGAGCGGCGGCGACATCAGATAATTCGCGCGCACTTCAGAATTGATGCGTCCCTCAAAATTGCGATTGCCGGAAAGCACCGACGCGACAACTAATTCTTTTTCGTCGATTGCTTCGGAAACTTCCGTCGGCAGCGGCCCGGAATTACCGATGCAGGTCGTGCATCCGTAGCCGACGATATGAAATTTGAGCTTTTCGAGATAGGGCAACAGCTCAGCCTTCTCGAGATAATCGCGCACAACTTTCGATCCCGGAGCCAGCGAACTCTTTACCCACGCTGGAACCGTCAATCCTTTTTCGACTGCATTTTTCGCCAGCAATCCAGCGGCGATCAGTACCGACGGATTCGATGTGTTCGTACATGAAGTTATCGCTGCAATCACGACGCTGCCGTGTTTGAGTGCGTTTTTCACGGTTTCAGTGACATGCTCTTCGTGACTCGGCTGCGGTGTGGCGGCGGTGACCGGTTGGCCGCCTTCCTGCTCCCATCGGCTTTCTTGCTTGGCGGCGAGAGTGCCCGGAGGTGCAGCGTCGACCTTGGTTTTCGGTTTTTGCAATGACGGCAGCGCGGCGCGGAATGACTCACCGGCCTGCGGCAATCTCACTCGGTCCTGCGGACGTTTCGGCCCGGCGAGACTCGGCTCGACTGTGGAAAGATCGAGACTCAACAGCTCCGAATATTCCGCCTCTGGAGTTTTAGCATCGTGGAACAAACCTTGCGCGCGGCAATACGCTTCGACGAGCGCGATCTGCTCGTCCGTGCGGCCAGTCAGCCGCAAATAGTTCAAACTCTCCTGGTCGACCGGAAAAATTCCGCAAGTCGCGCCGTATTCGGGCGACATGTTGGCGATGGTTGCCCGGTCGGCTAGCGATAGCTCGGGCAGCCCCGGCCCGAAATATTCCACGAATTTTCCCACAACGCCGTGGCCACGCAACATCTCGGTAATCGTCAAAACTAAATCGGTAGCGGTCGCACCTTCGCGAAGTTTTCCAGTCAGCTTCACGCCCACAACTTGCGGAATCAGCATGGAAACCGGCTGCCCCAGCATCGCCGCCTCGGCTTCGATTCCGCCCACGCCCCAACCCAACACGCCGAGGCCGTTGACCATGGTGGTGTGCGAGTCCGTTCCGACCAGCGTGTCAGGGTAGGCAACATGCTTTCCGTCTCTTTCCTGCACAAACACGACACGGGCCAGAAATTCTAGATTCACTTGGTGCACGATTCCAGTGTCCGGCGGCACAATGGCGAGGTTCTTAAACCCGGTTTGCCCCCAGCGAAGAAACGAATAGCGTTCTTTGTTTCGTTGGAATTCGAGCAAAGCATTCAGGTCGAAGGCACCAGCGCTACCAAATTCGTCTACTTGCACGGAATGGTCGATGACCAACTCAACCGGTTGCAGGGGATTGATGAGCGCTGGGTCCCCACCCAGTTCTTTCATGGCATCGCGCATCGCGGCCAGGTCGACAACGCACGGAACTCCAGTGAAATCTTGCAGCAACACGCGGCTCGGCGTGAACGCGATTTCTTTGTCCGGCTTCGCCTTACCGCTCCAGCCAGCCAGCGCGCGGATCTCGGCGCTCGTAACATTGCGTCCATCTTCAGTTCGCAGCAGATTTTCCAGCAGGATGCGTAACGAGAAGGGAAGATGTCGAGTCGAAATTCCTTGTTGGTCAAGCGAGTCGAGCTTGAAGATTTCGTAATCGCGGTTACCCACGCGGAGCGTCGAGCAGCTGCCGAAACTGTTCATGAGAGCGCCTTTCCTGGAACTGGCTGAGATGAAGATGGCTATATGAAACGGCTAGGTATAGTTTAATCTCTGCGGCGCTAAGTTTTCCACGCGCGGAGAGTCAACACCAGCAACCAAGCGTTCAGCGCGGCGATCAGCAGGGCGGCGCTCCACGCCAGGGTCTTTAGCCACGCGCCATTCACGAAATCGCCCATCTTTGCCTTGTCGCTGGTAAACATCACGAGTGGAAAGACGGCAAAGCTTAGCTGCATGCTGAGAACGACCTGACTCAAGACGATTAGATCGGCTGTTCCGCGCTCGCCCCAAAGGGCTGTCACCATAATGGCCGGAACGATCGCGACTCCGCGAGTAATCAAGCGGCGTAGCCAGGGTCGCAGGCGAATATTTAAAAATCCTTCCATCACCACCTGCCCCGCGAGCGTTCCCGTAAGGGTCGAATTCTGTCCGGATGCCAGCAGCGCCAGCGCAAAGATTGCGCTCGCGCCCGTGATGCCTAATAAAGGAGACAGCAAGCGGTACGCGTCCTGAATCTCGGCGACCTGCGTATAGCCGCGACGAAAGAACGTCGCAGCGGAAACGATGAGGATCGCGGCGTTCACGAACAGAGCGATGGTCAACGCAAAAGTCGAGTCGATCACGCCGAAGCGAATCGCTTCGCGTCGACCACGGGGCGTCCGCTCGAAGTCACGAGACTGCGCGAGCGCAGAGTGTAGATACAGATTGTGCGGCATTACGGTCGCACCTAGAATTCCAATGGCGATATACAACATTCCCGGGTCGCGAAAAATCTGTTGCGATGGAATGAACAGCCCTCGCGCTAAGCCTGAGAGCGCAGGCTGCGAAAAGACGATTTCCAAACCGAAGCAGACAGCAATCGTCCCGATGAGAACGAGAACCAGAGCTTCGATCAGGCGAAAGCCTTTTTGCTGAAGAAATAGAATCACGAGCACATCCAGAGCGGTCAGGCAAACGCCGAGCAACAGGGGAATGTGGAACAGAAGGTTCAGCGCGATGGCGGAGCCTAGAACCTCCGCAAGATCGCACGCGGCGATCGCGACTTCAGCAAAGAGCCAGAGCATCATCGAGACTGGGCGGCTGAAGTGGTCGCGGCACGCCTGCGCAAGATCTCGATCGGCGACCACCCCTAATTTGATTGCTAGCGCTTGCAGCAGCACCGCTAACAAATTCGAAGCCATAATCACGGACAAGAGCGCGTAATTGTATTTCGACCCGCCAGCCAGGTCGGTCGCCCAATTTCCCGGATCCATATATCCGACGGCAATGAGGAAGCCAGGCCCAGCAAAAGCCAGAAGTTTGCGTAGAAAGCTGCCCCCTCGGGGAACTGGCAGGGACGAATTTACCTCGGCCAGGCTGGGGATTCCGGGCCGGGTGCGCCAACCTCTTGCTTCGGGAGTGGTGATGCCAGTGGCCATAATAGGCAGAAGCCATGCAGCGATCGCCACAGGGTTAGCTTCAGTATACGGGAAAAGGTAAACCGTGGTTAATCAGCCGACGCTGAATCATCCAAGGCGTGCGGTCGAACCCATATCTTCTGGGCTGCGTAAATCCCTAACGAGACTTCGCCGACTGAGGTTTTCAGCGACAGAGTGTGATCATAGTTGACGCCGCAAACCCGCAGCCTCGCCCCCGGTTTGATGCCGCGATGATCGAGGAATTCGAGTAAACGGCGGTCGCGCTCATAAATGCCGCTGACCAGGTAATTGCA
The DNA here is from genome assembly GCA_963771505.1 of Terriglobia bacterium. GTDB lineage: Bacteria > Acidobacteriota > Terriglobia > Terriglobales > Acidobacteriaceae > JAJPHW01. The sequence continues at coordinate 203,759 of CAVYTO010000001.1, read as the reverse complement.
GTTTTCCTTCGCTCCCGAAAGAAGCATCAGGCCTCGGCGTTGGCGGCTTTTCGGGCTTTCTACTTCACTCAAATTCCCATGGGGACAGGCTCCGTCTCGCCCCAGCTTGGCGAGCAGCCGCGCCTCAAAGTCCGGCGAAACGGCATGCTCAAGGCGCTCCGCTTCGTCATGAACTTTGTACCATTCCATGCCGAAGAGTTCGGTCAGCATGCGTTCAATCAGGTGATGGCGTAATGTGAGTTTGCGGGCTATTTTGCGCCCATCGGCGGTGAGAATCACCTGCCCGTCCTTGTGCATCCGCACCAGCCCGTCTTTCTTGAGTCGGCGCAGGGCCATCGTGACTGCTGGGGGCGATACGGAAAGCCAGTGCGCAAGGGTCGCCGAAATGACGGTTTCGCCCTCGCTCTCGGCCTGAAGTACAGCTTTCAGGTAGTCTTCTTTTGACCCAGTGATCATCGGCTTCGATTATAAATCTAAGGTTAACGGTAGTTAATCAAAAAAGCACTTTCGCTCTTACGTTTAGCGCGGGTGCTCCGCATCAACCTCATTCCTGCCGGCTCGCTAAGCGAGCCGGTCATGTACCGCAAACCCCTTCTAGATGTACTTCTGGTTGGCTGCGATTTCGCAAATCGCTGCTAAGCTGCTTTTAAGTTATTCACTTCTTCCAGACGGCAAGACTACAACTTGAGCAAGCAAGTGGGTCGTGCCTGATGCGCCAACTTCACGTTTGAGAAAGACCTGGCTTGACTTTCGGGAAATCTTTGTCCCGATCGTCAAATTCAATCAATTTCATCGCGAGGAGCTTTAACCGTGAAATTACGCAGCACATCCCTCACCGCTCTACTGTTGACGGCAATTTTCCCAATCGCGGCCATGTCCGCGGACGTAATAGCGTTTAATGCGCCGCAGAGCAAGTATGCCGTGAACTGGACCGCCTTCCAGACCTACGTAAGGCCCCACATCAACGGAATCGCCGAGATTTGCGGCTGGTCCAATATCGAAACATCGCAGGGAGTGTACAACTTTTCCTCCTGCGACAAAGAAGTGACAAACTACGTGGGTACTGGCTTAAAGATCGGTATCGTGATCGCGCCGATCAGCTTCTCATCGAATACATTTACTCCCAGCTACGTTTACAGCTCTTCTTACGCCCAAAGTGTCGGCGCGAAACAATTAGACTACTGCGTCTGCAACGGATCACTCGCCACTTATCCCGGCAGCGGCCGCACTCCGATGAACACATGCGCTCACAGCGGTGACACCACGGCGTATCCTGCTGTATGGGAAGTTCCCTTCCAGACCGCCTATCGCGCCTTAATCACGGCGGCGATGGCGCACTACAACAGCGTCTCCTGGAAGTCGCAAATTGCATACATCCGCTTCGGGCGCAGCTCGGGCGGCGAGACCAACGACCGTTGTGAATCCCAGCTGCTGACGCTGGTGAACAACAACATCGACACGCTGCATAACGACTGGGTTGGCAACGCCCAAGGCAACGACACCCACGAGGCCAACCAGCCGCACACCTTTCCGCTACAGAATTCCGTGGCCTGCAGTCCGGCTGGCGGATGCAGCTGGGCCGACGAGGAAGCAGCCACTCAAACCAGCATGGGCATCGGAATTGGCAGCGAGGGCGCTTCCAATCACGACATCACTACTTACGGGGAAGGACGTCCGACCGACTCCGACTGGGCTAATTTGTTCGATACCTACCACGGACTGGGCTTGGTGCAACAGCTGCAGACATTAGGTCAAAGTTCGCCCGCAGGCGCCGGTAAGGCTGGATCGCTGGTTTCGCTCCTGCCGTTCGAAACCCAACACCATGCCAACACGATTGAAGTCTACGTCCAAGATCTGTATTGCGCATACTACCCTGGCTACCACGACAATACCGGCTGCCAGTCCGGATACGCAGCTTACATTCCTTATCAAACCGCCATAGCCGCCGCCGAAAAATAGCGCCGCGAGCATCAATTCCTAGGCCCGCCGGGTTCGCCCGCCGGGCCTTTGTTTTCCGCCAAAGTTGCAGGCCTGTATGATGTTTGTGTGTTCAGGCATTCCAGTGATTAACGGTAAGCGCATCGCGGTCGTGCTGCCCGCCTACAACGCGGAAAAGACGGTCGGCGACACAGTGCGCGAACTTCCCGCCCTGGTTGACGTGACCATTCTCGTCGACGACCACAGTTCCGACCGGACCGTCGCCGTTGCGCAAAGCCTCGGGCTGCGAACGTTCGTTCACGATCGCAATTATGGCTACGGACGCAATCAGCAGACCTGCTACCGGGAAGCCCTGGCCGCGGGCGCTGACGTGATCATCATGGTCCACCCTGACTACCAGTACACCCCGCTTCTCGTCACCGCCATGGCAAGCATGGTCGCTTACGGCGTGTATGACGTGGTGCTGGGCTCCCGAATTATCGGCGGAGGCGCTCTGCGCGGCGGCATGCCTCGGTGGAAGTACGTCTCAAACCGCTTTTTGACGGCTTTCGAGAACCTGTTTCTCGGCATCAAGCTGTCCGAATACCACACCGGCTACAGGGCTTTCAGCCGGCAGGTCTTGACCGAACTTCCCTTAATCGAGAATTCCGACGATTTCGTGTTCGATAACCAGGTCCTTGCTCAATGCGCGTTTTTCGGTTTCCGCATCGGCGAAGTTTCCTGTCCCACCAAGTATTTCGGGGAAGCATCCTCGATCAACTTTCGCCGTAGCGTTACATACGGATTCGGCGTCCTCGCTACCGCATTGAAATATGGACTCCAGAGAGCAGGGCTTGCTCGCTTTCCGATTTTTAGCCCCAAGGGCCGCCGATTAGAGGTGGTTTCTCCCGACTATTACGCGCCTCGGCTGGTCGAACGCTCTCACGGATAGGCTCCCCCGCCCGAAAGACTTTGTACTTCTGGCTGCATACTCGCAGTCACCATTTGCGCGACGGCCCGGTTTACCAAGGTTTACAATAACCAAGCACCAGACACTAGAGGATACGCATCCAACCGTTATGATTTGCGGACATAAAGGGCCTTTGATGAAGCGATTTTCAGGAATTATCCCGATTTTAGGTTTCGCGGCGATTGCCGTCGCCCAGCAACCCGCCGCACCTCAAGCTTCCAAAGACCCCGCCCCGGCTCCGTCCGGGACGCCCGCAACCGCAAGCGCCCCGCGCAAGCTCGATAAGGCCGCTGCCTATTACCACTACGCGCTGGCCCATATCTACGAAGAGCAGGTCGCCGTCTATGGACGCAGCGACCTTGCCAACAAAGCCATCGAAGAATACCGCTTAGCGATCGATTCCGACCCATCTTCGGAATACCTCACCTCTGGGCTGGCAGAACTCTATGCCAAAACCGGCCGGATTCGGGACGCGGTCGTCGAAGCCCAGGATATTCTCAAACGCGATCCCAACAACATCGAAGCACGCAAGCTGTTGGGCAGCATTTATCTGAAGTCGCTTGGCGATATCCAATCTGGCACCGGATCCGAAAACGTTCTCGGACTTGCCATCGAACAGTACGAGCAAATCGTCAAAATCGAACCTGATAATGCGGACGACCATCTCCTTCTCGGCCGGCTTTACCGGTTGAATCACGATCTACAGAAGGCTGAAGCCCAGTTCAAAATTGCCGTCAAGTTGCAACCCGATTCCGAAGAAGCCGCGACCACCCTCGCTTACCTCTACAACGAAGAAGGCGACAGCGCTCGCGCTGCGCAGGCGCTAAGTTCCATCCCTGACGCATCTCGTTCGGCGAAGCTCTACTCCGCTCTTGGGTACACCTACGAGCAGCAGAAAGATTACAAGCGCGCCATTGTCGCCTATCGCAAGGCCACAGAATTGGACCGCGATAACCTCGACGCTGTCCGCGGCCTCGCCGAAAACTTGATGAATGACGGCCAGACCGATGCCGCCCTCGAACAATACAAGGTCATCGCGGAGGCCAATCCTGAAGACGCGCAAACTTTCGTGCGCATGTCGGAAATTTACCGCAAGAACGGACAGTTTGACCTTGCGCTTGACAGTCTGAAAAAAGCCGGCAGCATGGTGCAGGACTCCATGGAAGTCCCATACAACATGGCAGCTGTATACCAGGCCATGGGCCGCTACGACGATGCGGAGCAGTTGTTGATCGGCCTACTGAAGAAAACCGAAAAAGCCGACGGCAGCTACTCTGACAGCGAGAAGAATAATCGCGCCTTGTTTCTGGAACGTCTGGGAACCGTCGAACGGGACAACAATCAGGAAACTCTTGCAGTAGAGACATTCCGCAAGATGCTCGCTTTGGGAAATGAAAACGCCGAGCGCGGCTACCAGCAGATCATCGATACCTACCGCGAAGACAAACAATGGCAGAAAGCGACCGATACCGCAAAAGAAGCGGTCGAAAAGTTGCCTGACGATCGCGGCCTGAAAATGGTTTACGCGTCCCAATTGGCGGACATGGGCCAATCCGACGCCGGGATTAGGCAAGTGCAGGCTTTATTGAAAGGCACGCCCGACGACAGGGAAGTCTATATCGCATTAGCTCAAATGTACGGCCGCCTCAAGCGCTGGCCGGAAGCCGCTCAGGCTCTGGACAAAGCTGATCAACTCTCCAGCAAGCCGGAAGATAAGGAATACATCCAGTTTCTTCGCGGATCGGATTTTGAGCGCCAGAAAAATTATGATAAGGCCGAAGAGGCTTTCCGGCAGGTTCTGGCAACCGATCCGCAAAATGCCGTCGCTCTTAACTATCTCGGATATACTCTCGCCGACCGCGGCATGAAGCTCGACGAGGCGCTCGTCCTGATTAAGAAAGCGATTGGCCTCGACCCTGCCAACGGCGCGTATCTTGACTCCTTGGGTTGGGCTTATTTCAAGCTGGGCAAGTATGATCTGGCGGAAGACAGCCTCACCAAAGCTTCGCAGCACTTGTCATCCGATCCAACGGTACAAGACCACCTAGGCGATCTCTACCAAAAGACTGGCCGATTGAAGCTGGCCGCGGAGCACTGGCAGCGCGCTTTGGAAGAATGGAACAAGACCGTCGCCGCGGAAGTCGACAACGAAGACCTCGCTCAAGTGCAGAAGAAGCTTGAGTCCGCCCGGGTGAAGTTGGCGAAGGAAGAGCCGGCCCAGAAATAATCCAGTTCATTCGATCGGGATGGGACGGCCCAATACCCGTATCGCGCACTCGCGGAAGTCTTCATTTTTTTCGTTAAGGCTCGCCGCGCCTTTCGCCACATCCACATCAAGAAGCAATTCGCACTGGGGGACTTTGTTTCCCGGATCGTCGTGTGACAGCTCAAACAAAACATCTTTCGACATGATCTGGTCGGGATCTCCGCGGAAAGCGAAAGCGTTGAAGTGAATATCATCGTCCATCGCCGTCGGACGCTCTTTCGTCCGGTAGAGTTTTGCGAACGTTGAAACGAACTGGTCGCTCGATTCGCCAATGCGCTCAAACCGAATTCCGCCGCGCTTCACTGAATAAGGTTGAGGGGCGAGCGTGATCGGATTCATGTCCCCTTTTTGAATGTCGAGCGCGATCGCAATCCGGAATTCCAGCTTCTTGCCGTCGTGCATGCCGCCAACGATCAACGCCAACCTTGAATTCTTATCGACCGATTGATCGACAATCGCCAGGCGAATGTTGCAATAGCCTTCCGCAGCTTGATCGCACGCAATCTCGGGCAGCGCCTTTGGAATCGGAGCTTGTGCACTCGCGCCTGCGGCAAGCGCTCCGGCAATGACGGATAAAAAAATCGTGCGATTCATTTCTCGACCGGATCGCTCACAATCGCGATTCCATGACAATCTGCTGCAATAATCGTTCGGTCGCCATCAAGAAGCAGGCACTGCCCGGCGTCGATCGCCAGGCAAGTCGCCCCAGCCGCTGCCATCGTGTTGATCGTCTTTACTCCAACTACGGGAACGTCGAATCTCTTGTCCTGATTGACTTTCGCGATTTTGACCACGGTCAACGACCGATCCAGCGTGGAAGCGTCCTCGCCCATGGATGCCATGATCGCGCCCGCACGTTCGATGGTCGCATCGGTGCCTTCCATGGCCTCAACCGCGACACATGCGCCTTCAGCTATCACGACCGTCTGGCCGATATCGAACTCGCTCAAATGTCGCGCCACTGCCCGGCCATACCGGATGTCACTGGCTTCGCGCTCACTCTGCGGACGACGTGTCAGAACTCCCTGCCTAGCCAGCAACGGCTCGAGCAGCGACGTAGAGTTTTCGAGAACGATGCCTTCATCCGCCAAAACTCTGGCCACCGCTCCCAGCAGGGAATCGGTGTTTCGGGTGGTGAGAGTCAGTAACAATTTCGCCAACTTCCAGTCCGGACGAATGCTCGAAAAAATCTGCTTGTGTTTCACCTGTCCGGCCATGATCGCGCGATGAACGCCTTCCCGCTGAAACATCGCAATCAATTTGGATAGCTCCCCGAGCGACAACCACTCCACCTTCGCCGCGCCGTGAGTCTCAATCTCGGGTGCAGTTTCTTCCTTGAGTGCGGCGACGACAACTTCAAGCCCTTGCGCTTTTGCCGCATCCAGCACCAGCAAGGGGAAGTTTCCGTTGCCGGCGATTAATCCGATGCGGTCTTTGTGATGGGTCGTCATCCTGATGGGTGCCCCACCCTTGTCGCGTTGTTTGCGACTGGGTGGGGCTTTTGAGTCTACTTAATCACTCCGCGTTCCGAACTCCCAACAAACAGGTGCCCCGTTCCTTAGCGTTCTGCGCTGAGGGAGGGGTTTGAAATCTACTTAATCACACCGCGTTCCGAGTCTTCGATAAAGCGAACGAGCATATCAACATCCTCGCCCCGTTCTGCTTCCGATTTCATCTTTTCGAGCGCCTGTGACGTATTCAACTTTGAAGTCAAGAGCAGCTTGTAAGCGTGGTGAATTTTTCCAATGCGCTCTTTGCTGAATCCGCGCCGCTCCAGTCCCACTGAATTCATGCCGTACGCGCGGGTTCCTCGTTCCGCCGCAGTCTTCGAGAACGGCAGCACGTCGCGGGTGACTGTGGTTCCTCCGCCGATAAAAGCATACGCACCAATTCTCACGAAATGATGCACCGGGCAAAGCGCTCCCACCTGCGCCCATTGTCCAACCGTGACATGTCCGCCAAGCGTGGCCGCATTCGCCATGAGGACGTGATCCGCAAGCTGGCAGTCGTGCGCGATGTGGCAATACGCCATGACGAGCGCATGGCTTCCAATGCGGGTCGTTCCGCCGCCCTTGACCGTTCCGCGATTGACGGTGACAAATTCGCGGAACTCATTATCGTCGCCGATTTCAAGCCGAGTAGGCTCGCCCGCGTAGGTCAAATCCTGCGGTGCCATACCGATCGAGCAGAAAGGAAAAAATCTATTACTCGAACCGATCTTAGTAGGACCTTCGATCGCGACGTGAGAATGCAGATGACAGCCTTCTCCGAGTTCAACTTCAGCGCCTACCGTGCAGTAAGGCCCGATCTTGCACGACGGATGAACATCGGCCTTCGGATCGACAATTGCTGTCGCGTGGATGTTCATCGGCGAGCGGCCCAACTACTAGCCCGCGTCTCCGTCATCGCGGGATCCGGCGCGGCCTTTCGAGATGTCGATAAGTTGGCAACCTACCGTCGCTTCGGCCACTTTCCTGCCCGCGACGAATGCGATACCCGCCATGCGCGCCGCCACCATGTTGCGGACTGCGCGCCAGCCAATCACCTCGACCTCGATCCGCAACTGGTCTCCCGGCACTACCGGCTTGCGAAACTTTGCTCGCTCAATCGAAGTGAAAACCATCAACTTGTTCTCGCGGTCCTCAACCTCGGTCAGCAATAACGCGCCGCCCGCCTGCGCGATGGCTTCAATAATCAAAACGCCCGGCATGATCGGAGCGCCGGGAAAATGTCCGGCAAAGAACGGCTCGTTGATAGTGACATTCTTCAGCGCAACGATGCGCTTCTTGCGGTCGAGTTCGAGCACACGGTCAATCAACAAAAACGGGTAGCGATGCGGCAAAATCTTCTGGATTTCATTGATGTCCAGTGCAATCGTTCCCGTTGGAAGCGGTTCGCCGGGCTGTGCGGAATCGGTCATGGGGTTTGCGGCCAAACGCCAGATTATACTGTATCGCACCGGAGACTGACATCAGGCGCGTAGGCCGAAAAGCCCCATTGTTGATAAACCCGTGATGGATAAATCCGAGTCCCGAAAAATCAGGATTGAGATACGGCGCGTCCTGCTGGACGCTTGGGATCCCATCGGTATCAAAGATGAGCAAAGGCACAGGACGAATATGACGGGTATTTAGGCGGCGTGTATGAGCTGCTGATAAGCAACGCTTCTGACGAAAACATCCGTAACCATCTACGGCAGATTGTTGCGGAACAGATGGGGCTTTCGGCCAAAGAAACCAATATGAAGGATACTGTTAGGACACTAGGGCTTATCCAATTACCGCAAAGAACCTCAGAATAACCGCGGAAAAAATGACAAAAAGGAAATCCACATTCACCGTGAGTTCGCACGTCGGCGCCAGCCTCCGCTGGTTCGAACAGCGCAAAGACGACATCGTCCAAACCATCACCCAACTAGTCGAGATCGAATCGCCTAGCGGCAACAAAGCCGCCGTCGACCAACTCGGAGCGCTCCTCGCGGGACGATTCGAAAAGCTCGGCGGTCACGCGAAGTTGCACCGGGTCGCCAACTTCGGTGATCATCTGCAAGTCGATTTCCCCGGTCGTGGCAAGCCGGTTCTTCTGCTCGGCCACCTGGACACGGTTTACCCGCTCGGAACCTCGGCCAAAATGCCTTGCCGCATAAAAGATGGTCGCATCTCCGGGCCCGGCGTTCTCGATATGAAGTCCGGCATCGCGCTCGGTTTGCATGCAATCGAAGCGCTACGTACGTGGCATGAAGATGCCCTACCGCGCCCGATCACGGTGCTGCTTGTTTCCGATGAAGAGATCGGCAGCGGCACATCGCGCCGCATCACCGAGGGCCTGGCAAAAAAATCCGCTGCCGTTCTCGTGCTCGAACCTTCATACGGCCCGAACGGCGCCATCAAGACCGCCCGCAAAGGTGTCGGCGAATACCACATCAAAATTACCGGCAAGGCATCGCACTCGGGACTCGACTTCGAAAGCGGCGAAAGCGCCATCCTCGAATTGGCCCGCCAGATCGAGCGCATCTCGAACATGGTTAGCCTCAAGCGCGGCCTCACACTCAACGTCGGACTCATCAAAGGCGGAACTGCTGTAAACGTCGTCCCCGCGGAGGCATCCGCGACGGTTGACGTTCGTATTGCAAAAATGAAAGACGCCGCGGGAATTGACCGTACGCTGCGCTCGCTGAAGCCATTCAACCGTAAATGCAAAATCGAAGTCAGTGGCGGCATCAATCGTCCTCCAATGGAGCGCACGGCCGGAGTCGCCGAGCTTTTCAGCAAAGCGTCCAAGATCGCCAACGAGCTGGGATGGAAGCTGACCGAAGCTTCAGTCGGCGGCGGCTCCGACGGCAATTTTACCGCTGGCCTCGGCATTCCTACGCTCGATGGCCTCGGCGGCGTCGGCGACGGCGCTCACGCTCTGCATGAATTCGTCTTCGTCTCTGAACTGCCGCGCCGCGCCGCCCTGCTCGCCCAACTCGTTGAAAGCGCCTGATTTCACGGTCCGACGCCAGATTTCTTTGACTCGCCACTGACCTGAGCCTAGACTTTGACCAGGCCGAGGATTGCGGCTCTCAGGGGGAAACATGGGAGAGGGACTATTTCAACCGCTGCATCTGCTTCTGATCATTGGGATCGCGCTGCTCTTGTTCGGACCTAAAAAGTTCGCCGACCTCGGCAAGGGGCTTGGCGAGGGAATTCGAAACTTCAAGTCCTCGATGAAAGACGATCCGAACGCGCCGAAAGATCCGGCCGACCCTGACAAGAAAATCTAGCTCGTCAAAACTGAAATCCGCGAAGCTTCAGCAACCTGTACACAACCGCCATCGGCAGTCCGACCACGTTTGAATAATCCCCTTCAATTCTAGTGACGTAGCGCGATGCCCGGCCTTGTATCGCGTATGCTCCGGCTTTATCCATCGGCTCCTCGGAGCGAACGTATTCTTCAATCTCCGTCGCACCGATTTCCGTCATCATCACCAGCGTGCCTTCTGATGTAATATCTTGGACCCCGCGCGGCGTGATCAAGCAAACTCCAGTGATCACCTGATGCGATCGCCCTGAAAGCAGCCGCAACATTCTCGCCGCATCTTCGGCGTCTTTCGGCTTGCCCAAAATTTCGCCGTTCACGATCACGAGCGTGTCAGCGCCCAATACGTAGTCGCCAGGCCGCGTTTTATGCACTGCGACTGCTTTTGCCTGGGCCAGCCGTTCCGCGCACGCACGTGGCGATTCGCCTGAGCCGATCTTCTCTTCGGCATCTGAAGCCAACACGGTGAAGGGAACTCCGGCGTTGCGCAAAATTTCAGCGCGGCGCGGCGATGCGGACGCAAGCACCAACATAGACTCATAATGTTAATTCACAGATACGTTCGCGCTCGTGTCTCGCGCGAATTTCCTCCCACTATCGCCTGTTAGAATCAATACCAGCCGCACACTCCATGGATTCGCAACACATACGAAATTTCGCGATTATCGCGCATATCGACCACGGAAAGTCTACGCTCGCCGATCGCCTGCTGGAATTGACCGGTTCGTTAACCGCCCGCGAAATGCAGGCCCAGGTCCTTGATTCCATGGACTTGGAGCGCGAGCGCGGCATCACCATCAAGGCACACGCTGTGCGCATGGTTTACGAAGCACATGACGGCCAGACTTACCAACTCAATTTAATTGACACGCCCGGCCACGTTGACTTTTCCTACGAAGTCTCGCGCGCGCTGGCGTCCTGCGAAGGCGCGTTGCTGGTGGTCGACGCTTCGCAAGGAGTGGAAGCGCAGACTCTCGCCAATGCTTACCTCGCGATTAATAACGGACTAGAGATTATCCCGGTCATTAACAAGATCGACCTTCCCAGCGCCGACATTCCGCGCGCCAAGGAAATGATTGAAGGCGCAGTCGGACTCGACGCCACCGACGCCGTCCTCATCAGCGCAAAAACCGGTCAAGGCGTGCCCGATGTGCTCGAAGCCATCGTCAAGCGCGTACCACCGCCCAAAGGCAATCCCGATGGCCCGCTTCAGGCGCTGATTTTCGATTCCTGGTTCGATCCCTATCGCGGCGTGATCGTAATGGTCAAGATTGTCCAAGGCACGATACGGAAAAATCAAAAGATCAAGCTGATGTCGAACGGCCGCGTTTTCGACGCGGAAACTCTCGGCGTGCTCACGCCCAAACCAGTCGACATCGGCGAACTGCTCGCCGGCGAAGCCGGATTTCTCATCGCCAACATCAAGAACGTCGCCGACACGAAGATTGGCGACACCATCACCGATGCATCCCATCCAACGCTCGAACCCCTGCCTGGCTTCGAAGAAATCAAGCCCATGGTTTTTGCCGGGCTCTACACCGTTGACTCGCACGCCCATACCCAACTGCGCGAGGCTCTCGAAAAGTTACGGCTCAATGATTCGTCATTTTTCTATGAGCCTGAAAGTTCCGAAGCGCTGGGCTTCGGCTTCCGTTGCGGCTTTCTCGGCTTGCTGCATATGGACATCATCCAGGAACGCCTTGAGCGCGAGTTCAATCTCGACCTCATTACTACCGCGCCTAGCGTGCGTTACAAAATTACAAAGTCTGACGGATCGCTTATCGAAGTCGACAATCCTTCGCGCTGGCCCGATCCGAGCGAAATCGAAAAGATCGAAGAGCCGGTGATTATGGCGACCATTCTTACCAGCGAAGAATACGTCGGCGGAATTCTCGCGCTGGTTGAAGAGAAACGCGGCAAGCAGAAGACGTTCGAATACGTCAGCTCATCGCGCGTGATGCTGCATTACGAACTGCCGCTCAACGAAATCGTGCTCGATTTCTACGACCGCCTGAAGTCCGTCTCCCGCGGATACGCCTCACTCGACTACCATCTCGCCGGATATTGGGAATCGCCGATGGTGAAAATGGACATCCTGGTCGCCGGCGATCCGGTGGACGCACTCTCCATCATCGTGCATCGCGAAGTCGCCTACGAGCGCGGCAAGCTGCTGGTTTCAAAGATGCGCGAACTCATTCCGCGCCAGATGTTTGAAGTGCCGATTCAAGCCTCCATCGGCGCAAAAATCATTGCCCGCGAAACCGTGCACGCTATGCGCAAGAACGTCATCGCCAAGTGTTACGGCGGAGACATTTCCCGCAAACGCAAGCTCCTCGAAAAACAAAAAGAAGGCAAGAAACGCATGAAGCGCATAGGCCGCGTCGACATCCCTCAGGAAGCCTTTCTTGCCGTTCTAAAAGTCGGCGAAAGCAGCGATTAGAAGTCACCGTCTTCACCCTCTCCTACACCTTGTCATTCCGAGCGCAGCGAGGAATCTGCTTTAGATGTGCAAGTCGCTCTAACGTTCCTTTCAGGACAAATCGTCAGCGCGGAAATGTCACGACAAAGACCCTCACCATCCGCCAGTTGAGTTGCGAGCGAGTGCAAGCTGGAAGTTCGCTTTCTCATGAGAATCTGTGCGGATGTTGTAAGCGCTAAAGCCACGCGGCAATTCAATACTGTCTCCCTTCGGTCAACTCAGCGCCGGCGCTGAACCTCTTTTCCACCCCGCTGTACACGGGAATTTAACAGATGGTTCATGGACGCGTAACACGACGCGGATAACGTGGAGCGTAAAGGAGATTCACAGAGAATCTATGAAAACCAGAACACTGCTGTGCTCAGCTGTTGCCACAATGATTCTTCTTACATCCGGCGCTGTGGCGCAGGAAAACCTTAACCAGGGCAACCATATTCGGCGCGTCCTGCTTGTGAGCATTGACGGCATGCATGCAGTCGATTATTTGAATTGCTCGCAGGGAGTGGCCGGAGTCAACGGCGGGCAGCCCTATTGCCCGAACCTGGCGAAGCTTGGCCAGACCGCTGTCAATTACCTGGACACCAGCACGTCGCGGCCCTCCGATTCTTTTCCGGGCCTGATGACGATCGTTACCGGCGGCACACCCCGCTTGCACGGTGCGTTTTACGATGTGGCTTACGACCGCGTGCTCGCTCCTCCGCAGAACACCACGGGCAATGGCCTGGCGGGCGGTTCCTGCATCGCCAACGTAGCCAACGGCACTTCCACGGAGTACGAGGAAGGCATCGATAAGAACCAGGGATTCCTGAACGGCATCGACGGCATCGAAACCAAGAATGGCGACGGCGGTATCAATTCGATCGATCCAACGCGGCTCGAGCGTGACCCGTTTAACAATTGCGCCCCGGTTTACCCATGGAACTTCGTCCGGGCGAATACGATATTTGGTGTCATCCACGGCGCCAAGGGCTACACCGCCTGGTCTGACAAGCATCCGGCTTATTCGGCGGTTTCCGGGCCCGGAGACGGCACCAATCTGGACGACTTCTACGCTCCAGAGATCAACTCAAACGTGGTTGCGCTGCCCGGCATCAAGACTGTACTGGGTGCGTCCTGCAGTCCGATTCGCGACAAGAATGCGGATCTAACGGCTTGGACCAACAGCTTCGAAAACATCCAGTGCTATGACACCCTCAAAGTCGATGCCATCCTCAATGAGATCGACGGCTATAACCACAACCGCAAGCAGAAGACCCAGGTGCCAGAAGTCTTCGGCATGAACTTTCAGACTGTGAGCGTCGGACAAAAGCTGATCGAGGCCAATCTCGGCAGCGGCGGTTATTTGGACGCGACTGGCACGCCGAGCTCGAACCTGCTGAACGAAATCCAGTTCGTCGACGCGGCGATCGGATCTTGGGTCACTGAGCTGCAAAAGCAGGGATTGAGCGATTCAACCCTGATCATCATCACCGCAAAACATGGTCAGAGCCCGATCGACTCCCAACGCTACGCGGGAATCAGCGCCTCCGGCCCGGTTACGACGTCGCCCAGCAGGCTGATTGATGGCTGCTTGCCGGCTTCCGAATCCAACGCCGGCGGCCAGATCGGGCCGACGGAAGACGACGTTTCCCTGCTCTGGTTGAGCAGCTCGTGTAACGCCGCTTCCGAGGCTCAGATCTTGGAGACGCAATCGCCAGCGTCCGCAAACATCGCGGGTATTGGTCAAATCTTCTGGGGACAATCGCTGAACCAGTTGTTTAACGCGCCGGGCATTTCGCCCGTGGGAGATTCGCGCACACCGGACATCATTGTTACGTCCAACATTGGCGTGACATATTCCGGAAGCACCGCCAAGCAGGCGGAACACGGCGGATTCGCGCACGACGATACCAACGTGATGATTCTGGTCTCGAACCCGGGCATTTCGGCCAAGACCATCACTACTCCAGTTCAGACAGCGCAGGTTGCTCCGACGATTCTGGAAGCCCTCGGTCTTAATCCGTCCAGCCTGCAGGCAGTTCAGCAGCAAGGCACGGAAGTGCTGCCGGGGCTTTTCTCATCCAAGAAGTAATCAGGTGCGTAGAAAAACTTAGCGGGCATCGCAGAAATGCAGATGCCCGCTTTTTCTTTGCCGCCGAGTCGCGCAAATTCTGCACACGCGTCCCGCAACAAAAGCTCAAAGGTTCAAGATTGACTTCGCATGATCTGTTACTGCGACCCACTTCGCGTCGGGCAATGCATCCGTTGGGCGGACCAAGTATGTGATTAGGCGTGCGGCCTATTCAAACCGCCTGCCTGAGGGGCTTGCCGCCCCGCCTAGACGTACTTCAACCACCAATCCTTTCTTCGCGCCTTGACTCCGGCAAACCAGCGGCAGGCAAAGTAGAGCAGCACGATCGCGATTCCCCAGACGAGGTAGAGCAGCGGCAAGCTCCAGACATATCCGTCGGGCGGTTCTGGATTTCCCATCGGATGATTCGCAAACAGCCATGGACTCACGTATCCCAACCTGATTTTCGAAACGACCAGGGCTAACGCATGAATTAGCGGGATGTGCAGAACATAATAGAAAAACGGCACCCGCCCGAAGATTGTGATCGCCTGCGTCACCGCGCCGCGCGCATTTTCGAGCAACGGGATGAGCGCAATGATGGGCCCTAGCGTCATCAGCAAGAAATCCAGCGAGGCCGGATATTTCGAGGTGTTCAAAAGCGAAAGCCAACTCGGCATTGGCGGACGACTATTCTGCGCCTGCGCCACGGCATGCCACGGGCGCGGATCGCCATACAAGTTAAATCCGCGCAAAACAAAAAACAGCGCAATGGCTGCGATGCCAATCGCCAGGCATAACCGGTTCCTTCGAGCTGGTTCCAACGCCAGAATGCTGCCGAAAGCGTATCCGGCGGCCATCACACCGATCCACGGAACGATCGAGTAGAGCACGATGAGGCTCGGCCCGTTCGGCCCAAAATTTACCGGGCCCGCAAAAAATCCGACATAAACAATCTTCCATAGCCCAGAGAACTTGTTTGCATCCATTCCATCCAGCAGATTGCCCATGTGCGAATCCATCAGGTTGTGGGCGGCGATGATGACGATTCCGATCGTTCCCACAACTGCAAGCGGCAGGTGAACCAAAAGCGCCATCAGGATCATGCAGCACCCAATGACCCAGATCACGCCGGCCATTTCGTAATGTACAAAATCGAAATTGAACGTCCAGGCGAGGCGAAGCAACGGTGAGTTCGAGCAAGATCAACCAGACACCGCGGACAATCAAGAACTGCGCCACATCGCTGTGCTTTCGCGCGTAGAAAAAGATGCTCGTTCCAGCGAGAAATATAAAAGCTGGTGCGCAAAAGTGCGTGATCCAGCGGGTGAAGAAAATTCCGGGCGTAGGGCCCCCAGCCGGAAGGCCCGAGAAAACGCGCACGTGATCGATCGCCATCAGGACCATCACTGCGCCACGAATCAAGTCAATCGACGCGATCCGCGATGGCGAATCGATGTTAGCCGGAGCATTGAGCCGGGCACACATAACAATTTTGATGTTGGAAGCGGTTCACGTTGTTGATCGCTACCCGCCTGAACGCCCAAATTGTATCAGCGTCGTAAGAAATTTTGCCAAACTGGAAAGCGGCGAGCCGCCGTTGGGCATCCCAAAGGTCGAACGAATCGCTGCGGAGGCCTCGTGCCGTGAACTATGTGAAGTTCCGCAGCCCTAAGTCGGGTGTTCTTCGAAACGTTCGCCGATGGGGGCGTCGCAGAGTGGAGCATTCTCGACTTTGCCCGCTCCCAAATTCCCGCCTCCTTGCCGACGCTGCCCGGAGTAGTCAGCCTCAGCCGACCCAATACTTCGGCCTCCCCCCCGTGATAGAGTGTGCGGCGAAGCAGGAGAGTTGAATGAACGAGCAACCACGCGGAAACTCCAGCGTATGGAAGTCAAGCATCGTTTGGAACCTGGTGCTAATTGCCTTTTTTCTTGCGGAGGTCGTACTGGCAAACCGGCGGTACGACAAGGAAATGCGTCAATACGCAGCGTTGCGGTCGCAATACGATCAGGTGCAGAAAAATTACGCGGCGTTGAAAGCTCAATATGACGCCCAGTGCGCTCCATTGAAAACGGAGTACGACGACCTGGAAAAACAATACGCCGAGTTCAGGACGCATTCCTGCGGCACCGCGAAAGCTGACACCGGTCGTTGAACCGCTCGCGGTCGAGTGGTGAATCCCCTTCCTTCGGTAGGCGCTCGAAAGTCGTCGGCAATCCGCACAAAACCGTCTTGAATTTCGCAATCTAAGCGTTCTAAGACGGGCTCATAGGGGCCGGGGACCGTTGGGACATGCCCCAATAATGTGTAAATCTCCAAAAGCTGCAAGCAAATACAGTTTTTGCCTTAAGGGCCAAATTCAGCCGATCAAATTCAGTGTAAGTTGTGTGTAATCAGTCTCATGAGGACCGGGTGCAACTTGAATGTTACGTCGACAACAGAGAATCGAAGCCTGTAGCTAGCCTCACGGCTCACCGTTCCACAAAATTTTCCACAGATTCCAAAGTGTAGGAATCCAAGCTCATTCGTTTCCGGCATCGCCGCCATAGGCCATGCTTTCGAACCGGGTTGAACTCTTGATAAATGCCAGCTTTACCGTGCCAGTCGGCCCATTTCGCTGTTTCCGGATAAGAATTTCCGCCACTCCTTCAAGTTCCGGCTCGTCCGGCTTATACACCTCTTCGCGGAAGATAAAAGCCACCACGTCGGCGTCTTGCTCGATTGATCCAGACTCGCGCAAGTCGGCAAGCTGCGGACGATGATCTCCAGATCCGCGGCTTTCAGGAGCCCGGCTTAGCTGGGAAAGCGCGACCACGGGAACTGCCATTTCTTTGGCCAAGGCTTTCAATCCGCGCGATATCGCTGAGACTTCCTGCGTGCGGTTTTCGTAGCGCCGCGATCCACCGGACATGAGTTGCAAGTAGTCCACGATGATGAGATCGAGTTGGCCTTGCGATTGCCGCAGCCGCCTCGCTTTGGCGCGCATCTCGCTCAGGGAAATTCCAGGAGTGTCGTCAATGAAGATAGGCGCATGCGTTAGTTGCTCGAGCGCGTGTGAAATCTTGCGCATGTCGTCCTGCCAGAGCGAACCGGTACGGAATTTGTGCGAGTCCACTCGCGCCACGGAACAGAGCAGGCGTTGCAGCAGCGCTTCATTCGACATTTCCAGCGAAAACACGCCTACAACTTTTTTATCGATGATCGCCGCATTCTCCGCAATGTTCATGGCGAATGCGGTCTTACCCATCGACGGTCGCGCGGCAATAATGATGAGGTCGGCTTTTTGCAGGCCGGCAGTTTTTTCGTCGAGATCGGAGAAGTGTGTTTCGACTCCCGTGATGCGCTGGCCCTTTTGTAGCAGGGCATCGATCGATCCGAATTTTTCCTTGACGATTTCCTGCACGCCCATGAAGCCGCGTCCGAGGCGTTTTTCTGACAGTTGAAAGAGCGCGGCTTCAGCTTCGTTCAACACTTCTTCCGCTTCGTCGCTTTGGTCGGCCGCGCGCGCGATAGCGGAGTTTGCCGCATGAATCAGTCCGCGGAGCAAAGCCTTGTCGCGGACAATCTTGATGTAGTGTTCAATGCTCGGCCGGTCGGGCACGCCGTCGACAAGGCCGGAGATATAGCCCATGTCCCCAACGGATTGCAGTTCCTTGTGCCGGTCCAGTTCCTCGATCAGCGTGATCATGTCGACCGGACGCGAAGAGTCCATCAGGTCGATCATGCGCGAGTAAATTCGGCGATGCGAGTCGAGCGAAAAGTCCTCGGCCTTCAAATGCTCCGCGGCTTCGTTGTAAGAAAAATTGTCGAGAAGAATAGCGCCAAGAATAGAGCGCTCCGCCTCGACATTGGCGGGGAGAGTGTGCGCGATGCTGTAATCGGTAGTGGCCACGTTTATGTTGGAATTGCGGATATCAAAACCTGCACCGCGAACTGAATACTAGTTGCGAACTCAGGTGTGGATGACAAGAATTTCGTTGGAAAACGCGGACGCAATTACTTCTCCTCGGGAAACGAACAAACCCGCGCAAGCATGCCAAGATGCTATGTGAAGAAAAAGCGAAAGGCAAGCCTGCAAATAATGCAGCGCCATCCTGAACGTAGCCGTTGTTCAGGCGGAGTGAAGAGCCTGCCCTGAGCGAAGTCGAAGGGATCTCGCGAACTCCGGCCTCGCGGAAACGTGAATCCCAGCCCGCCAGAATCAATACGGCCCAGGCCAGCCACCTGGGCCATATCTGCGCGTGGACGGGATGCGACCCCGATTGGTTTCGAACCCGCATCCCTTTCGGAATACCCGGTCTCTCTCCGCACGGTGACATCCGCTCCAGGGGAGCGATATGCAAAAGTTGCGATAGTCTGACGGCCGGCCCACCCTACCAGGAGGAATTCACTAGGAGGCCGCAACGCGCCGTAGGTTCTGCTTCGCCGTCATCCGCCATGAATGATGGGGCATTGTGCAAGACCCTCCAACAATCCACCCTCGAGGACTGCCGGACTCGCCATTCCGCAACTTCCAGCCGCTGTATTCGTCTCACGCAGCGCTGTCAGCACTGTGCTTCAAATGGTTCGCAATGGCAAACGTAAAATTTCGTCAACCTGTGGAGAACTTGTGGACGACGATTGATGTTTGTGGAAAGACAAGGAAAAGACGGTTACATTGAATCTGACCCAGGCAGTTTACCTTGTGTCTTAACCAGCATAGTCGCAATCGCGGTCATGATTCCATGGGCGTGGAGGTTCGATGCACCGCGAGCCGCGCGGGGCGTAGGCGGTTTTCGCTCGAAATCCGAACTCATCCTGCGATAAACTTTACTCACGTCGCCCTGTCGCGAAGCAATCCTATCGGAGATTTGTTGGATGTATTGCTACGTGTGGTCCTATCTTGTCCGCCCCGAGTGTCTCGATGCGTTCCGCGTGGCTTATGGTCCGGAAGGCGATTGGGAACGGCTTTTCCGCCGCGATCCGAACTACATTCATACCGACCTCTTAAGCGACAAAGACAATTCCGCCCAGTTTATGACACTCGACTTTTGGACGAGCAGTGAAGCATGTGAGGCGTTTAGGGAAAATTTTTCGACAGAATTCGAAGCGCTCGACAAACATTGCGGCGAGTTCACTAACCAGGAAGTGCACGTCGGCGACTACGAAGTGCTAAACGGAGCGGAAGCGGCCACCAGCCACCACGGCGGTTGAACTCAGGAAGCCGTTTGCCTTAGCTCAGCGCTTCCGCTTGCGCGGCCACCAATGCCAGACTCTGCAGGCCGAACGAGATGCAGAAGCGATTCTCGCACATTCCAAAATCAAAAGCCCCACCCTGTCGCACAAAACGCGACAAGGATGGGGCACCCGCTCACGTTTCTTCGTTGCTTACCTAGTCCCGAACGCCATCCATAAACGCCCTCAGCTTGCGCGAACGCGAGGGGTGCCGCAGTTTCCGCAAGGCTTTGGCTTCGATTTGCCGGATGCGTTCTCGGGTTACAGCGAACGATTGTCCAACTTCTTCGAGGGTGTGCTCGCTGCCGTCTTCAAGACCGAAGCGCATCTTGATCACTTTTTCTTCGCGCGGAGTGAGCGTGCGCAGCACTTGTCCCGTCTGGTCTTTCAGGTTCACATTAATGACGGCTTCCGCTGGCGAGACCACGGCGCGGTCTTCGATGAAGTCCCCCAGATGCGAATCTTCTTCTTCGCCAATCGGAGTTTCGAGCGAAATCGGTTCCTGCGCGATTTTCAGGACTTTCCGGACCTTCGCCACGGGAATATCCATGCGCTTGGCGATTTCTTCCGACGTGGGTTCGCGTCCCAGTTCCTGAACCAGTTGCCGCGACGTGCGAATCAACTTGTTGATCGTCTCGATCATGTGCACCGGAATACGAATGGTGCGGGCCTGATCGGCGATGGCGCGAGTGATGGCCTGACGGATCCACCACGTAGCGTATGTTGAAAACTTGTATCCACGCCGGTACTCGAACTTGTCGACCGCCTTCATCAGGCCGATATTGCCTTCCTGGATCAGGTCAAGAAATTGCAGGCCGCGATTCGTGTATTTCTTGGCGATGGAAACGACGAGGCGCAGGTTGGCTTCGATCAGTTCGCGCTTCGCTTGCTCGGCGTCCATGTCGCCTTGAATGATCTCGCGCTGCGTGCGCTTGATTTCAAGGAAAGAAACACCGGCTTCGACTTCCTGCTTTTCTAGGTCCGCGCGGATGGAGCGCGACTGGCGGCGATATTCTTTTTTCTGGTCGTCGCTACGCGTGGCTTCAGCTTTCTTTTCGAGGTTCAGAGATTGCCGGTCCAGCGAACGCATGGAATCGACCGTCTTGTTGGCCCGATCGATCAGGCGCTTGCGCTCGGCGTTGGTGAATCCCAGTTTGCGGACGCACAACGAAACCTGCACCACCGCGCGGGCCAGCGCGATGCGGTAATGGCGGTAATCTTTCGGACGTTTCTTTTGCGAGACTGCGGCAAATTTCTCGACCAGCAGGGCTGACTTCTTGTAGGCCTTGGCAAGATCGTCAATCTTTCCCGTAAATTCCTTCAGTCGGGCATCGAGAATTTCCTGCGTGATTTCTTCTTCATCGAAAGTGACAACTTCTTTGATCGACCGGACGCTCTTCTTGAGGTCTTCTCCTAGCGCCAACAATTCGTTGATAACGATGGGCGAACGCGACAGCGCTTTCAGCACGCGAAGCTGGCCACGCTCGATGCGCTTGGCGATTTCCACTTCGCCTTCGCGCGTAAGCAGCGGCACGGTTCCCATCTCGCGCAAATACATGCGAACGGGATCGTTAGTTTTTTCGAGCGCTCCGGGAGTGAGGTCAAGTTCTACGTCCTCGCCCGCCTCTTCGTCGTCGAACTTCTTATCAAGAGTGGAAGAGGGAAGTTTGGGCCCTTCGAGCACGTCAATGCCCTGCGTGCTGATGGTGCTCAGCAGGTCATCCATATCTTCTGGTGTATTGACGTCGTTCGGAAGCAGGTCATTGACCTGGTCGAAGGTGAGATAACCCTTCTCTTTTCCCGTATCAATTAGCTTTTTTATATCTTCGTACTTATCGTCCAAGGCCAAGACGGATTACCCTCGATTCGCCCTTTGGAGGGCGCGGAAATAATTTGGAGTGGGAGCTTTAACGTGCGGAGATACTTGCCAGCACAAACCTAAATTTTACCACAACTACAACCGCCAGTTTCCCCTTTAAGCCCACGACATTGCGGATTGTTGCTTGTTGAGTTAGATGATCTTTAAGGATGTTTAGTTTCAACGGGAAAACGATCATGCACTTTTCGGGATTGCTTCCGACAGCGGGTCGCGGAGAGCCAATTTGAGCCGCATTTTCTCATGAAGCAATGAACGGGTGTGGTCCGCGTCGCGGAGCTTGCCCGACTGAAGCTGGGTTTGGACGTCCTCCAACCGCCGCCGCAGTTGAATTCGGCGAAGGGCTTTTACCGCCCCTTCCAGCCGCTCCGGCGACAATTCCTCCGCGTTTCTCAGCAAAGCATCAGCCAGCACGGCCCTCTCGGCTTCCGATACGGGCAAGTCCATAACGTCGGATTGGGTTTCATCATTGGCGTAGGTAAGAAGCGCTTCGATCAGCGCCTCTGCTCCAAGTCCTTCGTGAAGGCGTTCCATCTGAAGCGCGAAACGCGCCTGGCGGCATGGGTCAAAATCCTCTTCAGCTCCGTCGCGGCCGGAAATGTGCTCTTCAGTGTTCACAATTTCGCTCGAAGAAGCGAGCGCGCAGATTAGAATTCGTTCCGCATCCGTGATCTGGACCGACGGCGCGGCTTTCACTGCCGTGGCCGAGCGCGACACGACTACATGCTTCAGTTCCTGCCGCAGAATGGCCGAGTCGATGCCAAGTTTTTGCGCGATCTCGGCGCTGAGTTCATCGCGGACGATCCGGTTGGGAATGCGCTGGATGTGCGGCAGCAAATGGTTCACAGCCTGAACCTTGCCTTCGGCGCTACGAACAGGGAACTGCGCCCGCGCCCGCTCAATCAAGTAATCAAAATATTTCTGGGATTTACGCAGCGCCTCCGAATATGCTTCGCGCCCTTTCTGGCGCAAGAACAAGTCAGGGTCGAATTCGGATTCAAGCGTCAGCACTTTAATGTGAAAGTCTTCCTCAACCAACAGGCCTAGCGTGCGTTCAGTGGCCCGCGCGCCAGCCGCGTCGGGGTCGAAATTCACCACGACATTCTTGCTGAAACGGCCGAGCAGCTTGGCCTGCGAATCTCCGAACGCCGTCCCAGAACTGGCAATCACGTTGTGGAAGCCGGCTGAGTAGACGGCAATGCAATCCATTTGCCCTTCAACCAGAATTGAATAGTCCAGTTTGCGGACAGCTTCCTTGGCCTGATGCAGATTGAAAAGCACGCGCGACTTGGAATAGATCGGCGTCTCTGGCGAATTCAAATACTTCGGCCCGGATTTCTCATCGGTGGCCAGGGTGCGTCCGGTGAAGGCGATCACGCGTCCCGACTCATTGCAGATGGGAAACATCACGCGGTTGCGGAACTTCGAATACATTGAGACCAGCGCTGGCCGCGCGGTTGAAGATTCGCGGTGGCCGTCGTCCTGCTTCCACGAAAATAATCCGCTTTCCCGCAGTGTTTCTTCGTCAAAGGATCCCTGCAAGCGCTCGCGGAGCAGCGAACCGGAATCCGGTGCGTAGCCAATGCCAAAGGCTGAGATCGTCTCTTCGCTCAGGCCGCGGCCGACGAGGTACTCACGCGCACGCGCCCCTTCGTTGCGACGCAGGCAATCGCGAAAAAATGACGTGGCCGCTTCGTGGACGTCGAGCAGTGTTCCGCGCAGCCGTGCGTCTTTTGCCTCCGCTGGACTGCTGTAGCTGATCTTGGGTACCGCGATACCCAGCTTTTGTGCGATCAGCCTGACCGACTCAGGGAACGTAATGTTTTCAATTTTTTGGACAAAACTAAAAACATCGCCCTTCACCCCGCAGCCGAAACAATAATAAAATTGACGCGTGGCGTGCACTGAAAATGACGGCGTCTTTTCCCCGTGGAAGGGACACAATCCAGAGAAGTTTTGCGCGCCAGCCTTGCGCAGCTTCACGTAATCGCCCACCACCCGAACAATATCGGCCTGCTGCTTGACGAGTTCCTTGAAATCCGACGATTCTGTCATGGCCCGACTCTTACGCTGACGATTTGAGATGTAGCGAGTTTATTGTGAACGATAAATCCCGCGATTGGAACAAGTTTGAGCTTCCCAGCTGTGAAGAAACTGTGGACATAACGGCATGAATTTGAAAATCCCTAAAGGCACCTTCGAAGCCTACCTATTTGACTGCGACGGCACCGTGGCGGACTCCATGCCGCTGCATTATCTCGCCTGGACGAAGGCGCTCTCGGTGTGGAATTGCAGCTTTCCCGAACGACTCTTCTATCAATGGGGAGGGATGCCGGTGGCGGAAGTGATCGCATCCCTCAACCTCCAGCAGCATCTGACGATGCCGGTCGAACAAGTGGGCAAGCTGAAGGAGGAGTACTACTACGAGTTCATAGATCGGCTGCAACCCGTTCCGGAAGTGCTTTCGGTGATCGACGAGGTTTTCGGCGAAATTCCGTTCGCCGTCGTGTCGGGAAGTTCCCGCGAATCCGTGACCAGATCCCTGAGCACGCTCGGGCTGCTCGATAAGTTTGAAGTGCTGATTTGCGCTGAGGACTACAAGCATCCCAAGCCGGCCCCGGAAGCTTTTTTGCTCGCGGCCGAGCGTCTGCAGGTAAATCCGGCCAGGTGTCTGGTCTTCGAAGACACCGAAATCGGTATCCAGGCGGCGATTGCAGCCGGAATGCAATGGGTAAAAGTGCTTCAGCCGTGGGAGCGGGAAGCTCAAGGTCAAGCCCTTCCGTGCAGCTAAAGCCGTCTGCATTAATTTACACCAATAAAATCGGGCATTTCCCGCATATTGTCGAATTCCCGTTACTGATCGCCGTTTGGCCTTAGACCTCCGTCATCTATAGCTGTCGTGCGCGCCTCGTTATTATCCGCGCAATGAATCGCTACATTATCCCCCTGGTAGTAACTGTTACCACGCTCGCTCTGCTGACTGGATGCGGCGGTGGAACCGGAATACAAACCACGTCAGGCAACAGCACACCGGTGCCAAATTCTCCTGCTTCCTCGCCGCCGCCGGCTCCAGATCCGTCACCGTCTCCTGCGCCGCCGCCGAACGGTCAGACTTTTACCAACATTCATGAGAACAACGAATGGCTGGGATACGGCGAGTTGCCCAGTGGCTACTCCATTTGCCAGAGCTGTCTTCCGAGCGGCCCTGAAGTTTCTTGGTCGATGACCCGGGGAGTGTCTTCGCCCTCCCTCAGTGGAAATTCGACCGAAACCACCATCGGTGGAGACAAACCCTACTCAGACGTGCTCTGGGTCAATCATCTGATCGGTGCGTATTCATCTGAAGGTGTTCCCGACAGCGACAAGAAACTCGTTCCGACCCTTCATAACTTCACGTATGACGTCTACTTCTACAGTGGTCATCCTGAACTGGCGCAGGCAATCGAGTTCGACGTGAATCAATACTTCGACAGCAAGGGCTACATCTGGGGACACCAGTGCCGGGTCGCGGGCGGCAACGAATGGGACACCTGGGACAATGTTCACTCAAAGTGGATTTCGACCGGAATTGCGTGCCACCCTCTCGTGAATTCTTGGAACCACGTAGTCATTCAGGTTCAGAGAACATCCGATGACCAGCTGCTGTATCAGTCCATCACTTTGAACGGAGAAACCAGCCAGGTCAACGTCAAGCGACCGCCGGGATCGGCGCCTTCAAATTGGTATGGAATTACAGTCAACTACCAACTGGATGGCAACCTGCACCAACAGCAGTATTCTGTTTGGTTGGATAAATTCAACTTCACCTATTGGTAGGCGCAACTGATTCTGTGAGGGGAACCCGACCTAGTTTCCCCCACCTTCGTCTTTGCCGATTACTGAAATTGCCACGGTAAGCAATTTGGCGCTGAGGGTCAGATGTGCGAGTCTCGCGGCCTTCAGATTTACTTCGAAGCGCACCCTGCCTTCATCCAAAACAAAGTTGATCATCACGCCCAGTTGGGCGAAACCTTGCGTATCTCCCACGGTAAGCGTGCTCGCGCTTTTCATGGCTTGCAGAATCGGCACAAGTTGGGATTTCTGCGAGGAAGAGATAAAAACCATCTGGCATGTCCGTGCCTGAGCCGCAGTTTCAACGCGAAGTACTTCCGCTTTATGTCCATTCACTGCTTTCCCGGCGACGATTTGATCCAAATCGTTACCGAAAGAGTCGCGCCCCAGCACACATATTCTTAGATGGTCTGCGGGACTGGAAAAAGTGTTGGAGGGCCAGTCGGCGAACTTCGCAAAACTCAGCAGAAACGCCGCTTTGACTTGATATTCGGTGGGGGGAGCGTCTTGCGCGAAAAGAGATAGGCAGAGAACCGCCACGCAGAAAAAAACCCGAACAAGTCGAGAACAGGAAACGCGCCTTAACCGCGTTCCGAACCGCATGCGCTCTCGCGCATAGCCTTTTGGCGCCACGACCCGATTGGACTGCCTGGAACTGGACATGCGAATGGAGTCCTGCTAGAACCGCACCGTAATTTTCGCCCGAAAATTTCTCCCGTCCTGCCGGATCGAGTCTTCGATGTCCTCAGGGCGGCCCGGATCGAAATATTTCTTGTCGAACAGGTTGTAGACACTGGCGGAGAGGTCCACATGGTTGGTGATGGCGTGGCCGAGAATGGTCGCGTTGACCACTGTGAATCCGCCGACGCTTTTGTCCTCCAACGTGCGAGCCGGACTCGTGTACTGCGCATTGGCGCTCGCAAATATCTTTTGCTGCAAGAATGGAACGCTGAAATTCAACTTGCCCAATTGCTGCGGCGAGTTGGCAAGATTTTGTTGCGTGCTGGGTTGCACGGCGTTGGTAAAGCTGTAACTTGCTACGCCCTTCAATCCGCCAGATGTGTGACCATCGACTTCGAATTCAGCTCCGGTTGCGGTGGCGTTCTCGACGTTTCGATTGATGGAATTTCCGTCGCTCGGATTCCTCTCAACTGAAATCAGGTTGTCGATCCAATTGCGAAAAATACTGGCAGATACATTTACATGGGAACCAACTTCCTGCTCAACTACTCCTTCGACACTGCGGATGGTTTCTGGCTTGAGGTTAAAGTTGCTGTCGAACAGCGCAAAGTCCGGGTTTTGTTCAAACGGTTCGGGAGCGCGAAACGCAGTGCCATACAACAATTTTAAAGTGGTTGGATGGAGAACGTGGTAAATCAACCCGAGCCGTGGGTTGGTGCTGCCTCCGAAGTCTGAATAGTGGTCGTAGCGTATTCCGCCACTCAGCGAGATTTTGGATGTGATCCTGAATTCATCTTGTCCATACAAAGCCCAGATCACTGAGCTGTAGGGAGCGGACAAGAAACTGTTTGCAATGGGAGTGTAGTCGCCTTGATCTTGGCGAACGTTATCGGTGACCTCAGTGCCGAAAGTGATTTGGTGCTTCCGCCAAAAAACATGTGTGAGCTTGGCTTCGCTGTCCCACCAGTTGCCGCGAAATGAGAAAGTAACCGGAGTAGTCGAACCATCCGGCAGCCCGCTCGAGTAAATGACCGGGGCTTGCAATCGGGCCTGATCGTAGGAGGCTCGCCCCGAAAAATCCCAGCGCTCCGCGAAGTTCCGGCGATAACTCAGGTCTAGATACTGGTGATAGTCGTAGTTTTGCGTTCCTGGATTATTGAATAGTGCCCCAAAGTATCCGGTTGGAACTCCTTTGTCCCGCGCGCTAAACAAACCCTGCAACGTAAATCCAGAAAAGCTGACGCTACCGACAAGATGTTGAAACGACTCGTAATCCGCGCCTGCGGTGATACCATTATTGTTAGTTCGCGTGTTGTACTCCGGGAAAAATAGCGTTGATCCCTGGCTGTCGTAGAACGTACCTGACAGCATCGTGTCTACGCCACGGTACTTTCCAGCGTAGCTGGCTCGGCCCTCATACGTCCCAAAGCTTGCGGGCTCGAAAGAAAATTCCAGCCCCTTGAGTTGCGGGGACTTCCGCGTGATGACGTTAATCACGCCGAAGAAAGCGTCAGCGCCATACAGCGATGAACTTGGGCCGCGAACGATTTCGACGCGCTCGATCAGGTCAACGTCGAGTAGGAATTCGGATCCAAGGTATGGCTGCCCGAAGACGTTATCGTTGATTCGATGGCCGTCGATAAGCACCAGCAGGCGATTGTTGGAATCTCCTAAGCGCCCAAAGCCCCGCACGCCGACAAAACTGTAATCGCGGTCATACGTCACATAAAAGCCGCGGACGCTCTCGAGTATGTCCGAAAGAGTGCGATAGCCATACTTTTGGATATCCTCGTAGGTCACGATGGTGACCGAAGCCGGGGCATCGCTGACCTTCTGCAAGTGCTTCGAAGCGCTGTAAACCTGAATGTTTGCTAATTCTTCGAGGCTCTTGTCGGCGAGGTCCGGAACCTGCGCCGCTGCGAGGCTACTTAGCAGGCAGAAGGCGGAACAGAGCGAAGGGAAGGTTCCGAGTTTCAGCGTGTTTAGGCCCGATGTTGCGAGGATATGTCTTAGTTTTGACATACCTCGTTCTTCGGCCAAATCACGGACTAACTTAATGCTTACGCTGGATTGGTTTGATCAAAAAGGCCGATACGTCGATCCGTTAGCGACTGGCGGACGTCTCTGTAGTGATGGCCTTCAATAGCGCGGGATCCACCGGAAACCCAAGCTTCTCCGCGCGAATTTTCAGCAACGTACGAGTAGCGTCTCTGATCTCGGAGCGTTCCGTTGCAGAGGAGTCGGCGGGGCCAAGCTCCTGAAGGCGCGTGATGATTGATTCTTCCAAATCGTTGGCCCGGGCGACCATTCTGGCGTTGTCGGTTTCTTTCAGCAAATCTTGAAGTATGTTTCGCCACTGCGAATCTATTGTTGTCATAGCGGCCTCCGTTAAGACCTGACCGGGGCCTTCAGACGGCCCCAAAAATCGAAGCAAGATTTGAGGATTGAAACACCGGGTTCTATGGCAAGTTGTTGTGCAAATTTCTAACACTCATAAGCAGAGTATTTTGTTCACTTTAGGGCGCACTTGTCGTAGTAGTGATCCTGCCTTAAATATCGTTGATCGAGAAACACTGTAGGACGGTTCGCATCCAAAGCTCCCAGACTAGACCATGGAGGATCCCGTGTGCCGCTCAAACAACCTCAAAACGCCAATCTCGCTTTCGCTTCTCGACCGATGGCTGCTGCCAGCGCTCACTTTCGCCTTACTATCGGCTGCCTCAGCCACAGACGTCACGACGTACCACAACGATGTCGCGCGCACTGGCCAGAACAATAATGAAACGATTCTTACCCAGGCGAACGTCAATTCCGGAGCCTTCGGCAAGCTATTCTCCATGCCGGTCGACGGGATCATCGACGCCGAGCCCCTTTATCTTGCGAACGTGGCTATTTCCGGCAAGGGCACACACAACGTGGTTTACGCCGTCACGGAAAACGACAGCGTTTATGCTTTTGACGCTGATGCGGGCACAGTACTTTGGCAGGTATCGGTGCTAGGGCCTGGCGAACTCCCGTCCGATGACCATGGATGCAGCCAGATCAGCCCACAAATAGGAATTACCTCGACTCCAGTCATTGACCGCACCGCCGGCAAAAACGGAACGATCTACGTCGTAGGGATGAGCAAGAATTCCTCAGGCACTTACTTCCAACGCTTGCACGCGCTCGACATCGCCAGCGGCAAGGAACAGACGAGATCGCCAGTCAGCGTCCAGGCAAAATATCCCGGTTCCGGCGACAACAGTCAGGGCGGATATGTAATTTTCGCGCCCGGTCAATACGCCGAACGCCAGGGCTTGCTACTGTTGAACCACGTCATCTACACCGGCTGGACTTCGCACTGCGACCAGCGACCATACACCGGATGGGTCATCGGATACGATCAGCGCACGGGTAAGCAGTCCGTAGTCAATTTGACCCCGAACGGCAGCGAAGGTTCAGTCTGGCAATCCGGCGCTGGCTTCGCCTCCGATGGAACCAGCCTCTACTTCCTCGACGCCAACGGCACCTTCGACACCACCCTCAATTCCAAGGGATTCCCGGTCAACGGCGATTACGGCAACGGCTTTCTAAAGGTCTCGGTCGTCAACAAAAAACTCACCGTTTCCGATTATTTCCAGCCCTTTAACACCATTCAGGAATCGGGCCAGGACCTCGATCTTGGTTCCGGCGGCGCTTTGGTGCTGCCGCCCATGCAAGATGGGGGCGGCAACACTCACAATCTGGCCATCGGAGCGGGAAAAGATACAAATATCTACATTGTGAATCGCGCGAACATGGGCAAGTTCAATCCTAAAAACGATAGCGCGATCTATCAAGAGATCGACGGCGCGCTGGTTGGCGGAATCTACTCTATGCCGGCGTATTTCAACGGCAGCGTTTACTTTGCGCCGGTGTCGAATAATTTGTTGCAGTTCACTTTCTCGCAGGCCAAGCTGTTGACTTCGCCCGCGTCTAAAAGCTCCGCGTCGTTTACCTATCCGGGCAGCACTCCAAGCGTGTCTTCCAATGGGACATCGAACGGAATCGTCTGGGCAATCGAACACAGCGATCCCAATGACGTGCTCCACGCATACAACGCCAGTGCCGTCTCAACCGAGCTCTACAACTCGAACCAATCAGGTGGACGCGATCAATTCGGACAAGCCAGTCACTTCGGCACGCCGATGATCGTGAACGGCAAAGTCTACGTCGGGACCACAAACAACGTCACCGTCTTCGGCTTGCTGGGCGGGAAATAACGCAGGAGCAAATTTGGGAAGGTTGGAGGCGCGGGTGAGAATCGAACTCACGCGTAAAGGTTTTGCAGACCTCTCCCTTACCACTTGGGTACCGCGCCCTGTTGTCTAAATTAGCGGTCGAGGACGAAAAAGTCCACTTTCACCACTGGCTTCGGCTCCCCAAAACCCTGAAAGCGTCATCCCGAAACGGTGGCGAACTCAAGGGGGAAAATTGGAGCGGGAGACGAGGGTCGAACTCGCGACATCGACCTTGGCAAGGTCGCGCTCTACCACTGAGCTACTCCCGCCCTGCTTTTCGATTATAAACAAGGGCCCGGATTGCGGCAATTCAGGACCTGCTTCAGCGGGCGATCGAAAGCATCACCGGCCTTCCACTGGACAACTGGATGCATCGAGAAGTGTTCGATCCGCTGGGAATGCGCGACAGCAGGTTCGTCTGGAATCCGAATTTAAAATCACGCACGGCCACCGGATTCTATGAAGACGGCAAGGCGCTGCGTCCGGACGACCTGAGCGAGTTCAAGTATCCAATCGCCGCGGCGACGCTCTACACGACGCTTGACGATTATTCGCGCTTCGTGAAGGTTCTGATTTCGGACGACAAAATCACCCGGCAGATGTTCTCCAAGTAAGTCGTCGTGAACGCGGCCTACGGGCTCGATTGGGATTGGGCGTGGGCATCGCCGAGAACGATTGCGACAATTCATGGTCAAAACAATCGCTGGACCAGCCCCCTAGTACTTAGAACTTCCGCCCGACTTTTGCATGCGCTGGTTGGCTTCGGCGGTGATCTGGTTTCTTACGTCCCATAGTTCTTTGAAGAAGAGGTGCTCCATGCGTTGGTGCAACACTTCAACCGGGGTGCCCATCGTTCCCACCACTCCTCCTCCGATGATTCTTTGCGCCAGCTTGAGGTGATGAAAGCGGAACAGGTGCATACGCTCGTCGAAATCGAGCAGGCGTTCGGCGGCGTCGTGAAGTCCGAAAAATTCTTCGTGGCGGCGATAGAGCTCTAGAACCGTGAGTCCAGCTTTGTTGAGCTGAACGTTGAAGGCCTTGCCCAGTTGTGGACCGATGTGCAGCAGAGAGAGAAATCCTGGAGAATCGAGTCCGCTGCCATGCCCCAACCCGGCGCGGATGAGTTGATAGTCGAAAGGTGAAATCGTTTCCAGCAGGTGCAACAGCGTGATGCAGTGCTCGATCATCGGATTCGAGCGGTGCATGAGGCGCGAGGCGTTGCCGAAATCCCCGGCTTCGAGATACTCGCGGGAGCGCCCTAATTCCCACGCGGCGCCCTTCATCAATAATTCTTCAGACTGATGCACTACGAGAAACAGCATCTCGTCTTTGTGCAGGAACGACTCCGCCGATTTCTGTAGCAAGAGCAGTTCGTCGGTGCGCAGGTAGCGCTCGTAGTCGGACGCGCCGACTCCTGCAAGAATCGGTTTTCGCAAATCTTCTTTCATGTGTCACTCCTGACTTTGTTCAAGAAAAACTAATCCGCTCCTCGCGGCGTCCACTGCGGGTCTTGTTCCGCGGAAACCATCGATCCGTCGCGCATGTGGATGATGCGGTCGCCATAGCCGGCAGCTTCCGGATTGTGCGTGATCATCAACACGGTCTGTCCCAGTTCCTTGCTGGTTTGCCGCAGCATGTTGAGCACAATATCTGAATTTTTCGTGTCGAGATTGCCGGTCGGCTCGTCGGCCAGAACGATCGCGGGACGATTGATCAGCGCGCGAGCCAGCGCTACACGCTGCTGTTCTCCGCCGGATAGTTCCGAGGGACGATGGTCGAGACGTTTCTCGATCCCGAGCAATCCAGTGATTTTCTGGAAATAGGAAGGGTCTTGGTTGCCGTTCGTTCCTGCAATTTCAATCGCAACCTGGATGTTGTTGCGCGCACTCAACGTCGGCAGCAGGTTGAACTTCTGGAATACAAAACCAATCTTGCGCTTGCGCATACGAGTGCGCTCGGCGTCGGAAAGTTGGGCGAAATCCTGGCTGTCGACGATTACGTGGCCGGAATCTGGCCGGGTGAGGCCACCGAGAAGATAGAAAAGCGTCGACTTGCCGCTGCCGGAAGGGCCGACGACGCTGACGAATTCCCCCTTGGTTACATCGAAAGAAACGCCGCGCAAGGCTGGCACATCAATTTTTCCTACGCGATAGGTTTTGCGCAGGTCCACCGCTTGAATAAAGGGCATTGTGACTATGGAAGTGGTGCCTATCGATCTTACACGATGCCCTGCGTAGCCTGAGATGCGGAGAGCTTACGCGGAAGCCGGCAAGTTTGCCGGGAGGGTGGCGCGGTCAGCCCGCTTGGGGCCGCGTTTCCGCACCAACAGCGTGCGGATGCGTTCAAGCAATTCCGCCGGGGCACACGTGCTCTTGGGAAGAAAAAGATCGGCGCGGGTTTCGGGATCGCTGATCCGGGCTTTGCCGCTGATGAGAATCACCGGCACCTGCGGAGAAATATCCTTCACCTGGGAAATCAGGTGAATGCCGTCGTGGCCTGGCGAAAGAATGTCAGTCAGCACCAGGTCGACGCCGCCGCGCTTGAAACAATCGAGCGCGTCGTGGAGGGTTGTGCAGGAGATCACCCGATAACCCCGAGTTTCGAGCATCACCTTGCGGATGGAGAGGCACTGTTCGTTTGTGTCAACGCACAAAATCGTTCGCTTGGGCTTCATTTTCCCCGAAGTGGCATCCGACGCCGCGAGTTGGCGCGCGCGGCGTCTTGTCTAAAAAGTTTTTGTCGAATCAATTACCAGAGCGGAGAAAATCGTAACCGCGAACGGCGTCTCTGTAAAGTGACGCGGATGCTAATGCGCCATTTGTAGGATTGTAAAAATCTCGATGCTGTGCTTCACCTGTATTTAGTGGCAAATTGCACGTGCTGAGTTAGAAAAAAAGTTCTCCGCGAAGAACTTCAACAACATTTCCACCGACGCGCACGTTAACCACGCGGTCATCTTTTTGCGATGCCCGGACAAAAATCTTGCTGGGGCGCAACATTTCAATTCCTTGCTCAATCAAAACCCGCTCGTCAGGATGGGCAACTTTGTGCTCAACCATCCATGCGGCTGCGCATCCCGCAGCCGAGCCGGTGGCCGGATCTTCGCCGTTGTAAAACATCATGCGAGCGTGCAGCCGAGCTGTCGGGTCGGTGACTTCGCGAGTGACGAAGTAAAAAAACTTTCCTCCGCTGCGCTCCAGATAGTCCGCAGAGCCTTGAACGTCCACACGCAGGCGCTGAATCGTCTGAAGTCCGCGCAGAGGCACGATGGTGAAGGGCACACCGGTAGATACAGTTTGAATGGGCAGCGAAGGATCGATGTCGCCGTCGAGCAATCCGGCGGCGCGGGTAACTGCCTCGCGGTCATGGACCGGGCCGAATTCAGGCGGGCGTTGCGTCATCTCGCCGAATGTGGGATGCCCGGCAATATCTTCAAACGTCACCGGAACTTCGCCGACGTTAAGCGTGAGCGTGATTTGCGCGGCGGCTGACTGTCCGCGCAGGACGAACGCCGTGCCCAGCGTCGGATGTCCGGCAAAGGGCAACTCTTCTTGCACGGTGAAGATTCTCACGCGGATTGCGCCGCGAGAAGAGTCGTCCGGCAAAACAAAAGTCGTTTCCGACAAGTTCATTTCGCGCGCGATGGCCTGCATCTCGTCGTCAGTCAAGCCGCGACCATCGCCAAAAACCGCCAGCGAGTTGCCCGTAAACGGGACCGATGTGAATACGTCTACCTGAGTGAAGGCGTAACGGCGGGAAGCAGTCATAGGCGGCCATTTTACGCTGTCCGCCGTTGCGCCGTGTGTATGCTACAAGCTATCTTTAAGAATCAACATTGAAGGGACTGAAATGACCACTGGATCGATTCCCCGCATCAACGACACCGCACCCGACTTCACCGCCGAGACCACGCAAGGCACCATCCACTTTCATGAATGGATCGGCGACGGCTGGGCGATTTTGTTCTCTCATCCAAAGGATTTCACGCCGGTTTGCACCACCGAGCTGGGCTACATGGCCGGACTGCAACCGGAATTCACCAAACGCAATTGCAAAATTATCGGGCTGAGCGTCGATCCCGTGACCAGCCACGGCAAATGGGCCGCCGACATTGAAGAGACGCAGGGGCATAAGGTCAACTACCCGATGATTGGCGATCCTGAACTGAAAGTCGCCAAACTTTACGGCATGCTGCCCGCCGAGAGCGGAAGCACGTCCGAAGGCCGCACCGCCGCCGACAACGCGACCGTGCGCACCGTGTTTGTGGTTGGGCCTGATAAGAAAGTAAAGCTTCAGTTGAGCTATCCCATGAGCACCGGGCGCAACTTCGACGAAATTCTGCGTGTGCTCGATTCCATGCAGTTGACCGCGAAGCACAAGGTTGCCACCCCTGCGAATTGGAAGCCGGGCGACGACGTGATCATCGGCGGAGCGGTGTCGAACGAAGAAGCGCAGAAACTGTATCCCGGTGGATGGAAGACATTGAAGCCCTATCTCCGCGTGGTGGCCCAACCAAAGTAAGCGACATGTAGATGAGCGTTCAGCAGACTCAATGTTGCGTGGCCGGCGGCGGCCCGGCGGGAATGGTGCTGGCGCTGCTTCTTGCGCGCATGGGTGTGGACGTAGTTGTGATGGAAAAGCATGCCGATTTCCTTCGCGATTTTCGCGGCGACACTATCCATCCTTCGACGCTTGAGATTCTTTATGAACTCGGCCTGCTGACCGAATTTCTCAAGCGTCCCCATCAGGAAATCCGCGAATTGTCTGCAATCATCGCCGGCGAGACTATCAAGCTCGGCGACTTCACCCACCTGCCCACGCATTGCAAGTTTGTTGGACTGATGCCGCAGTGGGATTTTCTCAATTTCATTTCCGACCGGGCGCGGCGCTATCCGTCATTTCATTTGAAAATGCGGGCTGAGGTCACTGGCCTGACGACCGATGCCCACGGCGCTGTGTCGGGCGTTCGCGCCAAAACGCCGGAAGGCGAAATCGAAATTCGCGCCGCGCTCACCGTTGGGGCGGACGGTCGCCACTCGACCGTGCGAGACCGCGCCGGGCTCGCAGTGCTCACGCTGGGCGCGCCCATGGACGTTCTATGGATGCGCATCAGCCGCCGCGACTCTGACCCGAAGCAGGTGCTCGGCAACATCGTCCAGGGAAAATTTCTGGTGATGATTGACCGCGACGACTATTGGCAATGCGCGTTCGTCATCCCAAAAGGTTCGATGGATGCGATCAAGGAGGCGGGATTGCCCGCATTGCGGCAAACGATTTTGGGCCTCGCTCCGTATCTGGGCGACCGTGTCGAAGAATTGCGCGACTGGAAAGGCGTAAGCCTGCTGACCGTGGCCGTCGATCGGCTGTTGAAATGGCACAAGCCGGGCGTGTTGTGTATTGGCGACGCCGCGCATGCGATGTCCCCAATCGGAGGCGTTGGCATCAACCTCGCCATTCAGGACGCGGTGGCCACCGCGAACCTGCTGGGCCCGGTGTTTCTCAAACGGACACCGACAGGACAGGATTTGCAGCGAGTCCAACAGCGGCGCACCTTTCCTACGCGCGCCACGCAAGGGGCCCAGGTGTTTATTCAGAATCGAGTGATTAAGCGCGTCTTGAAAAGCGACCAGCCTCTCACCGTGCCCTGGCCAATGACGCTCTTAAACAAGTCGCCCGTGCTGCGCAGAATTCCAGCGCGATTGGTCGGACTCGGTGTTCGCCCCGAACACGTACACACTCCGGAAGCGCTCGCCGAGAGCCAGCTTCACGAGGCGTCGTAGGCGAAGCAAGTCAGTTCGGATAATCCAGTTAGAATCAGGTTAGCGTGGAAGCGCGAGTGATCCGGTGATTGCCCCGGTCTTCAAAACCGGCGGGCGGCAGGTTATCCTGTCGCCGGTGGGTTCGACCCCCACTCGCTTCCGCCAATGTATTTCGTCGGCGATCCACGGTTTAGAAACGAGCATTTCATCAGCCGTTGCCAGCGACATTCGCTGAGATAAATCGTTTTCTGTTATCGGCAGGTTGTCGTCATAGGCTCTGGCGATCTCCGCACCGAGATTAGCCATTTTCAGCCCCGGAGCTTGTTTCGTAGATAACGCCAGTCTGCGTCGGGGAAAATGACCGCGGTGAAAAACCGAGCGGGACAGCGAGTTTCAAAAACCCTTACGGGTCGCCCTTGGCCTGTTTCGTGCGGCAAGTGGGCGATTAAGGTTCGCTCGCCATGGCGAAACAGGGACGGGTATTGTAGATAACGCTCGATGAGATCGAAGGGCTCAGTATCGTCTTTTCGCCGCTCATAAAGTGGGGCAAGCTTTATATCTTCATCCGGTTCCAATTGTTTTTCCATTGTCATTATTTCCGCTCGAATCCGCAGCCTAGCCATTTTGCTCCCTTTCATCTTACGAATTGTGGGGGGCGATTCTCGGACCAAGGATCATAGGTTGCACAGAAGTGCATACGATCCGCCACGGTCGGATGATCATAAAATATAAATACGTTTATGGGATTGGGATGCGGTTGTGCCAATACCTGTTCGCCATACATTTGATACGAGGCCAGACAAGCGGCTCCATTATCGGGAACGATTCCGTGTGTTACCTCCAAGCTGTAAATATCGGCTTGGTGTTCCTGATAACGGCTATAGGTGTTTATCAGGATGTTGGCGGGGAAGCCGATTACAGCGAGAATAAGTAATAAAGCCGGGAGCGAAGCCCAATCATCCAAACCCCGAATTCCCCAACTAACTCCGTTTTGCTTGAGCAGCCATCCGATTGCCCAATACGTGAGATAAAGCGACACAAACATCAATACTGATAAAAATGCCAAGCCCTTCCATATGTGGCGCAGAACGTAGTGGCCCATTTCGTGGCCAAACATAACCAGTGTGCCGCCCAGAGTCTCTTTGGTGAGCGTAGTGTCCCATATCACAATTCGCTTACTAGCCCCGATGCCGGTCAAATAGGCATTGGTGAAGATGGTTTTATCGCTGGCCAGCATCCAGAACATGCGCTCAGGAGGAATCGGTATACCTGCTCGGATGGTGAGGCGCTCGAGTTCCGAAATTAATTGCGGTGCTTTGGTGTTAAGCGGTTCGAAGTGGTTAAAAAGTGGGTCGATAGCGACAGGCTCTAGAAAGAAAATGAAGAGGAGGGTGGGGACTGCAACTAGCCAGAAATATAACCACCATCGGCGGGGACTGCGTCGAATGACTGCGAAAAGGATCCATGAAAAAATGCTGCCAATCACCACGATGAGAAGCCGGGCTACCAGCCAGTCTTGAGTCCAAGACAGCCAAGACTGGACGGATATACCATAACGGTGTAAAAGTGCCTCCCCGCCAATGTCAGACGGAAGTAGCATCAAGGATGCGGCGAACAACAGAAGAGGCGTGTAGATCAGGGCTTGCACAAAACGAAAGCGAGAAACCGAGTCTGCCCAATCACGGAACCTCGAGGATAGCCTAGATTTCAGAAGGAACCACATCACAAACAGCAGGTAGATAAAATTGAAAATTCGAAAGGCAAATCGGAGATTGCCTAGGGTGTTGGCTTTCTTGAGCAATTCGGGCGGCAGAGAATATTCGCCAACTCTTCTGGTAGTTCCGGAAGCCCTCGTTGCACTTGTGGAAGCGCTAGCAGGTGCGAGTTGAACGGCAGTGCAATTACTTGACACCAATAAGAGAAATAGCACGGAGACCAGAACATATCCGTGCACGGAAATTGAACGCACTATACACCTCTATTTTGGCGGCGACCATCGTAGGCAATCCTATCATTCGTCGATCATTCTGCACCCTACCGTCACGACTCGGCAATTTTCTGATAAACCTCGCTAAACTGCCGCAGCTATAATCTTGGTCAATGACGTTGTTGAAGTCCTCATCGTTCAGCGGTTCACGAATCGCAACGGCAATCGTTGCCTTCTTGATTCTTCTGCTTTCCTCTGACCGACCGATACCCGGACAGGTGCCGTCTAGCAGTTCTGCGGTCCCCATTCATCCGGGCTTTTACCAACTTGCCGATTAGGCTTGCAGGCAGCGGCTTATCCAGTGGGAAGCGGATGGCTCCCTTGGTGCTTTGAGGATAGCCGGTCAGCTCGCGCTGATGTTCTTTGAGGACAGACGAAACCCCGAAGAGTCCGATGTGCTTTTTAAACAGGGTGAATGAAACGCGAGCGCCGCGATATTTGTAGAAGGGCATTCCGTAGCTGATCGTCTCCTCAGCATGTGGTGCAGCAGACCTTACCACCTTGCGCAACATCTTAAGCCTGGCACGCGACTCCGCCGGGGACGCTGCGATGTAGGCTTCAACATCGGTAGTGTGCTTCGCATCTGCACTCATAGCTTGGCCTTCCATGGCGAGATCGTGGGAGTAGTCTAAAGGCTATTTTTACTACATTGTCTGGGGTATTTGAGGAAGGCTTGGCAGACGGCAGTGTCCTAAATTTGCGTTGCTGGGAGTTCCCATCTCAGTCTTTATTTTTTTTCTGCCGGTTTGCGATTACGGCGAGAGGCATCGCAAGAATCCCAAGGATTAGGAAGATCACAGTATGTACCTCGCTATAAATGAATACGCGATGACTGACTTCCGTCAGATGGCCGTGGTTCGACAAAAAATAGTGTCCCTCAAGTTTCTTTCCGTTTATTGCGTCTCCACCAAGGTAAGCCGTCAAGATGAAGAACAGCACTAAGTTGACAGCCCAGACAATGAAGAAACCCTTCAGAAAGCGCTTCATGCCAGTAGTTCCGTCAGCGTCCATATGTGATCCGTGATTCCCGCTTCCGTCGCTGGCGAGACGCGGAGCGAACTATGTACTCGGAAAAAGTTGTAATAGGCGAAGTATAAAGCACAGGCCATATTTCAGATTGTCCAGCTTTTTCGAGTAAGCATCGTGAGGCGAGTGAAGCGCCGTAGGGCCATGCGAATGGAGAGATTGCTGCGCTCAACCTAGCTGGTGGAGATGTACCGCGAATCAGGCCGACCGTCCCGAATTTTTAGTATCGTCTCTATCATCGGGGCCGGAGTTTCAGTGCTGCAAGCCCTTGCTGTTATTTCAGCAACGCAAGTTTAGGACAAGGCTTGGCAGACGGATTGGCCGGGCCTGTGGTTCCCACCCTTTCGCAAAAAACGCGAAAAGGGTGGGGGACCCGGAGTTTTTTTGGGGAACAGAAAAACTGGCGGCAGGTTTAGTTGAAGGTATTACACGACGCGATGGTGCCGCCGGTGAAGCCGCGCTGGAACCAGTCGGAGCGTTGAGCCGACGATCCGTGCGTGAAGGTTTCGGGATTCACGTGTCCGGTGGACATTTTTTGCAGGCGGTCGTCGCCCACGGCTGACGCGGCTTTCAGGCCTTCGTCCGCTTCGCCGGGATCGAGAAGGTGGCGCTGGTCGGTCGAGTGTCCCCACACGCCGGCGAAACAATCGGCTTGCAATTCAATCTTCACGGAAATCGCATTGGCCGACTGCGGATCGCGTTGCTGCGCAGCCCGCGCTTTGGCCTCGATGCCCACAAGTTTTTGCACGTGGTGTCCCATCTCGTGAGCGATTACATAGGCTTCGGCGAATTCGCCGGGAGCGCCGAAGCGCTGCTTGAGTTCATTGAAGAATGAGAGGTCGAGATAAACTTTTTCGTCGCCGGGGCAGTAGAACGGACCACTGGCCGTTTGGGCCGTCCCGCACGCCGAGTTGATCGCATCGCGGTAGAGAACCAGCTTGGCGTGACGATAGGGAGTGCCCTGATCGGAGAGGATTTTCTGCCAGGTGCTCTGCGTGTCGTCAAAAACGAAAGTGACGAAATCAACCATCGGCTTTTCGGCCTGGTCTTCTGGGGTGTCTTGGGAGGTGTTGTGCGAGACAGCTGTGGAACTTGGCGCTGCCGCGCTGCCGCCGCCAAGCAAGCTGAAGAAATTGGTTTTGAAGACGAAGCTCAGCACCAGCAGGATCAGAAATCCGCCAATGCCGAGATGCATGCCGCCGAATTGAAAGCCGCCACCGCCGCTGTCGTCCCGACGATCTTCAATGTCACTGCTGTCTCCGCCCGGCGTCCAGCGCATGGCACCTCCTGAAAATTAGTCTACAAATCCAGCGAAAAATTGGATGCGAATCACAAACGGCTAGCCAGAAGTATTTGACCGCTTTAAAGCGCGCCGGTGCGATGCCTTCTTCTTTTTCTTGCTGGCCGCCCGCTTGGCGGCCGGGGTAGTGGGTTTCGCCTTCGACACTTTACCTGCCGGCTTCGCTGAAACGCTCGAAACCGCGTCCTTTGCGCCGCCGATTACTTTTCCGGCGGCCGCCGCGACGGAGCCGAGAGTCGTACCTACCGACCTCGCGGCGCGCTCCAACATGTCACTGGAATCAGTCTTCCCGATCGAATTCTTTTTCTCGGCCACGATTGCATGCTCCTTTCAAAACGCGAAGGTACGGAAGCGAAAGCCTGCTTCGGCAATCCACCGGGGTTAGCTTCCGCTTAACGGCCAGCCGTGGCTGAACACCACGGGCTGCCCCTTGCCCCAGTCTTTGTAGTAGATTTGCGTTCCGTCTTTGGTGGTGATGGTTGCCATAAGCGCCTCCACGAAGCTGGATTCTACCGCACTCCGGTTTGCTGGTTGATAAATTCTACGCGGCTTTTGTTCGCGGGAGGCCGTACGAGTGCGTGCTGATTTCCTGTCCAGACATCTTAAGAAACGGTTAGGCCATCGAATCCCTGCCATGAACAAATCGTCCATCGACAAGTTTGCAGTGAACGAATCGAGCAGGGAAGAGCCGAAGCATATTAAATGGTGGGTGACATCTGGGCTTGGGATGATTCTCGTGTTGGCCGTCGAGGCCGTCAGCTTGTGGTATTACTTCTCGGGACGGCACGCCAGCAATCGGCCGGCATCGGCGCCGCGCACTGAGATGCGCAGCATGACGTTTACCCTGGCGGCTTAGGCGCTCACCAGCGATCCGATCTTTTCTCCGGTGACCACCTTGCGGATGTTCCCGCGGTGGTTCAGGTTGAAGATGATGATTGGCAGGTTGTTGTCTTTACAGAGCGAGATGGCGGTCGAGTCCATCACCTTCAGCCCCTTTTTCAGCACGTCCATGTAGGTGATCTGGGTGAATTTTTTGGCATCGTGCACGATCATGGGATCGGCGTCATAGATGCCATCGACTTTAGTAGCTTTCAGGATTGCCTCCGCTTTAATCTCCATGGCGCGAAGAGAAGCGGCAGTGTCGGTCGAGAAGTAAGGATTGCCGGTGCCTCCGGCGAATATGACTACGCGGTCTTTTTCCAAGTGACGCATGGCACGACGGCGGATGAACGGCTCAGCGACCTGATTCATCTCAATAGCGGACATCACGCGGGTGTAGACGTTCTGCTTTTCCAACGCGTCCTGCAGGGCTAGCGCGTTGATGACGGTGGCCAGCATTCCCATGTGATCGGCGGAAACGCGGTCCATTTCTTTTGCTTGCTGCGCTACCCCGCGGAAAAAATTCCCGCCGCCGACTACGATGGCAATCTGAATTCCCAGCGACCGCACATCAGCCAGTTCGGCTGCTATTTCGTGGATGCGGTTGGGGTCGACTCCGAAACCCTGTTGTGCGGCCAGGGCCTCGCCGGAGAGTTTCAGCAGGATGCGCTTGAATACGGGAGTCGCCATTCGTTCCTCTGGAATCCAGGTGTGATTTTTACAAGCAAAAAAAAGAGCGCCATTGGCGCTCTTCCCTGACTATTCGGCTTTTTGCTCGCCGGGTTGGGTGATGGCTACGGTCTCGCCGGGATCGCCAACCTTGAAACGGGCGAAACGCCGGACGGCAATGTTCTCTCCCAGCTTGCCGATTTTCGCGGCGATCAGCTGAGAAATGCTGACAGTCTGATCTTTGATGAAGGGCTGTTCCAGAAGGCAAACTTCCTCGTAGAACTTTTCCATCTTGCCCGCAACCATCTTCTCGGCGATGTTCTGCGGCTTGCCCGACGCGGTAGCTTGCGCGAGATAAATGTCCTTCTCTCGGGCAAACGCTTCCGGAGTAACGTCCTCCTTGCGTACGAACTTCGGATCGCTGGCCGCGATGTGCATGGAAATGTCATGCACCAGCTCCTTGAAGTCGTCGGTTCGGGCGACAAAGTCGCTCTCACAGTTCACTTCGAGAAGAACGCCAATCTTTCCGCCCGCGTGGATGTAGCTGGACACCGAGCCTTCGCTGGTAGCACGTCCGGCTTTGCGTTCGGCGACGGCAGTTCCGCGCTTGCGCAGCAGAACAATGGCTTCCTCGATGCTGCCTTTGGCTTCCGCCAGGGCTTTCTTGCAGTCCATCATCGGAGCGCCGGTCTTGTCGCGGAGGTCTTTCACTTGTGCCGCGGAGATATTTACTGAACCCTTGTCGTTAGAGTCGGGAGTTGCAATGGTCGCCGTCATGGATCATTCCTTGTGATCTTTATAAAATTCAACCCGCGCTAGAGGACACGCGGGTCTGGTTGCATCGGGACGCGAAATAAAAAAATCGGCTAGGACAAATCCTACCTGATGCCTACAGTGTTTGATGCTCGACTTCGGCAGCGGTTTCAACGGGAGCTTCCTTCGCCGCCGCGGGCTGCTTGCGGGCGGTCACTGCGAGCACGTCTTCCATGCTAATGTCTTCGCCGACCAGTTCGTCGGGTGGAGTTGCTGACGCAGCCTGCTGAGTTTCTTCCGCCTGATGTTGCGGGGCCGCTGCGCGCTCGTGCGCCGCAGCCAGGTCGGCATCGCGTTTGTCGTTCATGAACTGCGAGCCTTCGGCGACGGAATCCGAAATTTTCGAGGCGAACAAGCGAATCGCGCGCAGCGCGTCGTCGTTGCCTGGAATGACGTAATCAACTTCGGTGGGGTCGCAGTTGGTGTCGACAACGGCCACTACCGGAATTCCCAGCTTGCGCGCTTCGCGGACCGCGATCTGCTCTTTGTTTGAGTCGATGACGAAGATCGCATCCGGCAGCCGGTTCATGTTCTTGATGCCGGCCAGGTTGGCCTGCAAATGCTTGCGCTCGCGTTCGAGCTTGATCACTTCTTTTTTCGGGAGCAGCTCGTAGCGGCCATCCGTGGCCATCTCGTCGAGCTCCTTCAACCGCTTCACGGATTTCTGCACGGTGACCCAGTTGGTCAGCAGTCCGCCCAGCCAGCGCTGGTTTACGTAGTAGCCGCCGCAGCGCGTCGCTTCCTCCGCAATTGCGTCTTGCGCCTGGCGTTTGGTGCCCACGAACAGCACAATTTTGCCGTCGGTGGCCAGGTCCTGGACAAACTTCGACGCTTCCTTGAACATCTTCAGCGTCTTCTGCAAATCGATGATGTAGATCCCGTTGCGCTCGCCGAAGATGTATTCCTTCATCTTTGGGTTCCAGCGTTTCGTCTGATGCCCGAAGTGAACACCCGCTTCGAGCAGCTCCTTCATGGTGATGTTAGCCAATGAACCTCCTCTTTTAGTCTGCATCCGGCGAATTTGGTATCGCCGGATTGCTATTCCCGTCCCGGCTTGCGGCGCGGGAAGAATTTAATTCCTGGAACTCTACCGCTTGCTGTATTGGAACCGTTTGCGAGCGCCCTTCTGCCCGTATTTCTTGCGCTCTTTGCCGCGTGAATCGCGGCTGACCATGCCTTCGGTCTTAAGCTTTTTGCGCAGCTCGCCGTTGAAA
This sequence comes from Terriglobia bacterium, assembly GCA_963771505.1. Lineage (GTDB taxonomy): Bacteria > Acidobacteriota > Terriglobia > Terriglobales > Acidobacteriaceae > JAJPHW01. The sequence goes on along the minus strand of CAVYTO010000001.1, from coordinate 159,765 downwards.
ATCATCAGCGCGCGCGTGATGCCGAGGCTGACCGCGTCGGCCTGACCGTTCACTCCGCCGCCGGTCACTCTGCACATCACGTTGAACCCGGCTTCGGTTTCCGTGGAGATCAGAGGAGCCTTCGCGCTGTTGCGCTGGGCGGGAGTAACAAAATACTCGTCGAAAGGACGTCCGTTGACCTTGAACTCACCGTTGCCCGGACGAAGATACACGCGGGCGATCGCCGTCTTGCGGCGGCCCGTTCCGTAATATTGCACCATCTCAGCCATTCTTTGATTCTTTCAGCACCGGCGATTCGAATCGCGAAGTGCAAGCCTTTCCAAAATTTCTGCCAACCTTGAACCTTATGCCCGGACTTCGAGCTGCCACGCTTCCGGCTTCTGCGCTTCGTGCGGATGTTTGTCACCGCGATACACATTCAGCTTGGTGAACATCTGCTTGCCCAGTTTGTTTTTGGGAAGCATGCGCTCGACCGCCAATTCGATGATCGCTTCCGGCTTGCGCACGAGCCGCTTCTTGAACTCTTCAGTGCGAATGCCGCCCGGATATCCGGTGTAGTGGTGATACTTCTTTTGGTCGGCCTTGAAACCGGTGGTCTTGATCTTGTCCGCGTTAACCACGATGACATGATCGCCGGCATCGAGAAACGGAGTGTATTTGGGGCTCTCTTTGCCCATCAAAATACGGGCCACTTGCGACGCCAGACGCCCAAGCGTCTGCTCCGCAGCATCGACGACGTACCACTTGCGCACAATTTCCCCCGCTTTGGGGAAATACGTAGACATGCCAAATCTCCCAGAAACTAATTAAGAAATTAAAATAGCGAGAAGACCGCCGAGTACCCTGACGAGCGCTGGAGGCGCAGACTTATCAGGAGGGCAACCGCAGCACTTCCGAAGTCTTAAAGATAACGGAATCCTGCGGTTATTGTCAACGAATGACTGGTGGGTAGTGTCTTGGGCAATCCACTAGCCAAACGAAGAGCAATCAACACGGTGTTAAGACACTACCTCACTGGTGCTGATCTTTGTTCCCCCCCAACGTTTTCTGACAGCTACTCGTAAGCCAAGGCGTCGATAGGGTCTTTTTGGGCGGCTTTAAAGGCTGGATAGAGCGCGCCCAGCACGGCTCCGCCGATGGCGATCAGGCTGGCGTTGATTATCCAATCGCCGGTTACGTGCATGGGGATTGTGGGGAAGCGATGCTCGATGCCGATCTTCGCCGCGAGGCTAAACAAGACTCCCACTGCGATACCGGCGATTGCCAGCAAGATGGTCTCGCGCAGGATCACGTTCACGATGTAAAACTTCGAAGCGCCCATCGATTTCAGAATGCCGATTTCCCGCGTCCGCTCCATAACCGCGGTATACATCGCCTGAAAGATCACAATGAATCCGATAATGACCGATATGGCAATGACGATGTTCAGGAACGTCGAGAGCCCTGGGTAATGCGTCGGAGTCATTTGTGAAAGGTAATTCGCCATCGAATTCACGAAGTAGGTTTCCATCCCCGGAACCTGCTTCACTTCGGCAACGACTGCATCAGCATTGTTAGGATTGTCGAGCTTCAGATAAATGATGGACGCCTTGTTCTGCGCGCCCATCAGGTCTTGCATGACGGGAAGCTGGATAAATTTTCGTGCGCCTTTGCCTTCTTCGACGATTCCAGAAATGCGAAACGGGTGCGCGAGAATTTCAACCGTGTCGCCGACGCTGACCTTTTTCGCGCGGGCGAAAGAATCGTCGACCAAAGCATCGTTCGGTCCCTGGAACGGGCCGCCATCGATGTAGCGGAAAGGTCCAGACATGCTCTCGTAGCTCTTTAGGTCGATGCCGGCGATGATTTCGAGCGCGCCTTTGGTGGAGATTTGCGTGATCACCGGAGCGACAGCCACGACATGCGGCAGCTTGGCTACGATGCCGGCAACTTTGATCGACATGGGCGCGCCGGTCAGTCCGCTGATAAATGACGATCCCGGAGGCATGACCAGAACGTCCGCGCCAATGCCCGCCGTGCGGTGGCGCGAGTCGCTCAACATTCCCAGCGAGAGGCCGACGATCAGCAGGATCAGTGTCACTTCCAGCGCAATCGCGACGACGCTGATAAGCGAACGCACGGGACGATGCACGAGATTGGCCACGATCATCTTATTCATAGGGAAAGAAAAACTTACCGACTCGTTTTTGTGACTTGCGCCGACGATCCGCCGGAATTCGATTCGCCCAAGTGTACAACTTCCGCGCCCGGAGGCTGATCGAGCGTGAACTGGTCGTCAGTTAATTGTTTGTTGAACTCCAGCTTCAATAAATTCAAAGTGATGTCGTACTCTTCCTGCGATCGTGTGATCTCGATTTGGGTGGGAAAACTGATGCCGTCGTAGTCTTTGTAATTGAGATATTTGGCGTCGGTGACGACGTTTCCTTTTTCGTCGAAAATCACCTGCCGGTGAGGAAGCAGGTCGGTGCGGTTGAAGATGACCTTGCGCGCGAGGAACCAAGCCGATCCGGCTTTGCGGACCACATCGAGCACGTAGTCGGCTTGCACCATGCTGTGGCCCTTTTTGTCGGTAATGGTCTGGGTGTCGTTCTCGAGCACTGCAATCTCATTTTCCGGATTGATAGGACGGAGCAAGAGCGCGTCATAGATTACCTGCGGACGTAAATTCTCCAGCGGCTGTTGCGGATTCTCCGAGACGACGTCATTACGTCCGACTACAAACCTATTCTTCGGCGGAACCGAGAGCCTGAAGGTGGAACCGTCGCTGACCATATCGAACGCGCGCGTTCGGACAATGGGCAGGAGTCCAATCATCCTGAGCATCGCCGGTTTGCGCAAAAGAATGTAGCCCCGAATCTCTTTGTAATCGGTGACCTTGCCTTTTTTGGCGCCGCCTATCGACGTGTCGATGTCGACGGTGGCTTGCATCGACTTGATTCGCGATCCCTGATCTGCCAGAAATCCGATTAACTGCGCCTGATCGGCGTTTTGCAGGTGATCGGTGCTGAAAGGCCGCTCCACAACCCGCGAACGGAACAGGCACCCGCCCAAGGGAAATGTGGCAAGAATGAGCAATGCAACGCGGGATCGAGGGTAAAAAAATGACATGAAGACTTTCTTAAGATGAGTATAAGCGAAGAAAAGTGGCAAAAATCCCGTGCCTCGTTGCGAGGAAGGTTACTGATGTTGCATGGCTTTACGATAGGCGGCCACGTTGCGGTTGTGCTCTTCAAGGCTGTGGGCAAACTTATGGCCGCCGGTTCCGGTGGCGACAAAATAGTAAAAATCGGTGTCCGCCGGATGCATGGCCGCTTCGATCGCACTCCTCCCCGGATTTGCAATCGGGCCCGGAGGCAGCCCCGCATGCTTGTAAGTGTTATAAGGTGAGTCGAATTGCAGGTCGTTGTGATGCAACGCGCCAGCGTAGGCCTGGCGCGCGAGTTCGGCGTAGATCACGCTGGGGTCGGCCTGTAGCAAAATTCCGTGCTGCATGCGGTTGCGATAAACGCTAGCAACTAAGGGACGTTCATCCGCCACCGACGTTTCTTTTTCGACGATCGAGGCCAGCGTCACCGTCTCATGCATTTGGGCCAGCAGACCGACCTGTTGTGCAACTTCGCGAAATTGCTTCACCATCGCGGCCGCCATGTCTTGCATGGTTTGGGTGCGGGTGAATTCGTAGGTGTTCGGAAATAGATATCCCTCGAGCGATGTCGCGGCAGGATCTAAATCTGCAATCAGCGTGGTGCCGGATTTAGCAACCTGCAAAAACTCTTCCTTCGTTCCGAGGCCCGCGTCCTGGATAGCTTGCGCGATATCGAACATCGTGTAGCCCTCGGGAATAACGACGGTGTGGACGTAAATATCCCCGCGGGCTAATCGGTTAAAGACTTCAATTCCCGTGGCCGGCTTCTCGAAAAGATATTCGCCGGCTTTCAACGACCGATGACGATGCAGCCGCTGCCAGATCAGAAACGCGTCAGCGCTGCGCACGACGCCGGCCGCTTGCAATTCAGCGGCGATCTTGTGAGTGGAGTAACCGGAACGCAGCAATACAAATCGCTGGCCATTCGGAGTGACCGGGGCGTACAAAGCCCAGCCCAGCCACGCGCCCACGGCGAGCGCCGCCAGCAGAAAAATTGTGACGAATATGCGCAACGTACCGATAGTTTAGATGACAGCTTCCGCAATTTGGCAATCGATGGGATGCCGTCCTTGGTTATCGCTTGGTCGCGCGAGTCATGAGAAACTCTTGCCGAACGGCATTATCGGCAAAGTATTCGGCGGCTAATTCTTCGTACTCGCGCTGGAACTTGGCCAGCCTCGCCGGATCTTCCTTGGATAGGATCGCGGTGACTCTGATCATTCCGCCGATTGCGCGTTCCGCCATCACGCGGTTGTGGCGAGGGCTGAGAGCAGGCACCAGCATGGTTCCTGATTCGAATTTAATGTCTTCGACTCTCGCTCCTAGACGCTGGAGAATTATGTCTTGATCGCCCCACTCAGCGGGCGGTGACACTCCGGGAGGCGGCGCCGGAAGATATTGTGCATTCAACGCAAATGCTCGGCCGACAAACTGATCGGGAGGCCAGGTAGAAAACGCGATGGTGCCGCCGGATTTCAATACCCGCAACATTTCTGTGATCGCAACGTCCGGGCGGGGCGCGAAAATATGCCCGAACTGACTGATCACGACGTCGAACTGGCCATCGGTGAAGGGTAGATGCTCCACGTCACCTTCACGCCAGTCGATGCTGGCCTCAGCTAGAGCGGCATTTTCCCTGGCGCGCTCGAGCAGTTGCGGAGTCAGGTCGAGAGCCGTCACTTTAGCTCCCATGCGGAAAGCGCTTAACGCCAGGACACCAGTACCGCAGGCCACATCGAGAAGATCCTGGCCGGAGCGAACTCCTGCAAATTTCGCGAGTTTCGCCGCAGGCATCATGGTGCCGGCTTCCATCGGCGCGAAGTGAGCCCAGCCCTGTTTCTGTGCTTCCTTAAAGGAAAGGAAAGCGTCCATGGATTCTCCAACCGATAATTATGAAATCGTTATAAATGATAGCCGATCGTGCCAGAAACAATCGCTCGGCCGAGCATAGCTGCGGCGATAAGGGTTGGTTCGCGCTGCGACATGCGATTTCCCCTTTACAATCTTGCAACCGAGTCAGGCTGAGCGGAATCCATATGGTGCTTACCTATATGCTTGAAACTACGCCGCGCCTACGGACTGATTTGCTGTGATGAGCCGCATGCGGTTTTCTGACATCCTGCGAACTTTCGCCGTAGCGTGTTTTGCCCTCGCGCGGTTGAGCGCGCCTGCGCAGAACATGCCCGATGCGCCGAATCCTACTACTCAGCCTTCGAACCCGACGTTCAACTTGAATTCATATACCGGCAGTGTTCCTGAGGGAAAAGCGACCACGGAAGTTTTGCAGTTGACGTTTACCGATGCGATTAATCGAGGCTTGAGAAATAATCTCGGGCTTCTGGTCCAGAGCGATAATACTTTGGCCGCGCGCGGCGCGAAATGGAAAGAACTCAGCAGCCTGCTGCCGAATGTTTCCGCGTCGGTAACTCAGAGCGTTGCGCAAATTGATCTGGCGGCGCAGGGAATTCGCTTCAATCTTCCCGGCATTCCGACCGTCATCGGGCCGATCGGCATTTTTCAGAGCGCCGTTTCATTGCAGCAAACGGTGTTTGACCTGCACCAGTGGGACAAAGAGCGAAGCGCTCGCGTCAACGAAGAAGTCGCTCACTTTAATTATAAGGATGCGCGCGAGCTTGTCGTGCTGGCTACGTTGAATGCATATCTTCAGGCAGTGTCGTATGCGGCGTCGGCTGAAACTGCGCAAGCACAAGTGACGAACGCGCAGGCCCTGTTCAATAAGGCTTCCGATCAACAGCACGCGGGCGTGAGCCCGGCCATCGACACGCTGCGCTCGCGGGTCGAGTTGCAGACGAGGCAACAGCAACTGATCGCCGCGAAAAACAATTATGCGAAGCAGAAGCTGACTCTCGCCCGGGTCATCGGTTTGCCGGAAGGCCAGGAATTTGTCCTAGCTGACAAAGTTCCATATTCGCCGTTCACTCCAGACACCGTTGAACATGCGAAAGAGAGGGCGTACGCGTCGCGCTCCGACTACCTTGCGGCGGTGCAGCAGGTCCGCGCGGCGCAGTTAAGTCGCCGGGCTGCGACCGCGGAACACTTCCCGACACTCGGCATTGGCGGCGATTACGGTGATGCAGGAGTCAACGTGGGAAATTCACACGGAGTGTTTCAGGTCGGCGCGACTTTGAACATCCCAATCTTCGCCGGCGGAAAGACCCATGGAGAGGTGTTGCAGGCAGAAGCCGAACTGCGGCAGGCCAAGCAGCGGCTGGAAAATCTTCGCGGGCAGATTGACTACGATGTCCGGTCGTCGCTGCTGGATTTGCAATCCGCAGCCGATCAGGTGGAGGTTGCCCGGAGTTCACTGGATCTCGCTAACCAAACCCTCGATCAGGCCCGCGACCGCTTCGCCGCCGGAGTGACAGATAATCTTGAAGTCATACAGGCCCAGGAGTCGGTGGCGTCCGCAAACGAGGCATTTATCTCGAGCTTGTACGCGCATAATCTCGCCAAGGTAGAACTGGCGCGAGCCACTGGGTTCGCGGAAGAAGGCGTAAAACTTTATTTGCAGGGTAAGTAAGCAGGAATGTAACTATGGCAGAAACCACAGCTCCGCCAATTCAAGAAGCTCCCGCGTCAGGGCAACAGGCCCCCGCGCAGCCAGGCCAGCAACCCCAGGGCCAGCAAGCGCCGCTGCCTTCCTCAGACCGAGATTTGCGTCGCACTCCGCCCAAGAAGATGAGTCCGAAGCTGCGGCTGTTGCTGATCGTTGGCGCGGTGGTGCTGATCGTGGGCGGGATAGTGCTTTGGCTATACCTCTCGCGGTACGAAGCGACCGATGACGCCCAAGTCGACGGCCATTTGAACGCCATCAGCGCGCGAGTCTCAGGGCATGTCGCGAAATTGCTGGTGAACGACAACCAGTATGTGAATGCCGGCACACCGCTGATTCAGATCGATCCCGCCGATTACCAGGTGGCGCTGGAAAATGCCAAGGCTCAATATGAGGACGCGCTGGCGACTGCTCGAGCGGCGCAGGCCAATGTGCCGATTACAACCGTCAGCAGCGGAAGCCAGATTTCGAGCGCGCAAGCCGATGTAGAGAATTCTCGCGCAGGCATCTCGGCGGCCCGGCAACAATTTGACGCCGCCAAGGCGCAACTCGCGCAAGCCGAAGCCAATAACGTAAAAGCGCAAAACGATCTCGCGCGTTACAAGGAATTGGTCGACAAACAGGAAATCTCGCGTCAGCAATACGATCAGGCCGTTGCCAACGCCACAGCAAGCGCTTCAGCAGTCGACGCAGCTCGCGCTTCCGCATCGGCGGCAGACCAGCAAATCAAGCAGGCGCAAAGCAAGCTGGAAGGTTCCAACGCAAACCTGCGTTCGGCGCAGACCGGGCCACAACAGATAACCGCAATCCGCGCCCGCGCCGATTCCGCGCAAGCGCAGGCACAGGCGAAGAAAGCTGCGCTCGACCAGGCGCAGCTCAACATGCAGTACACGTTGGTCACCGCTCCTGTCAGCGGAATCGTGACCAACCGCACGGTGGAAGTCGGACAAAATGTTTCCATCGGGCAGGAGATGATGAAGATCGTCGACCTCGATGACATCTGGGTCACGGCGAACTTCAAAGAGACACAGCTACGGAGGATGCAGGTCGGCCAGGCGGTCACCATCTACGTCGATACGACTGGCAACGATTACAAAGGCCACGTGCAGAGCGTCGCCGGCGCCAGCGGTTCCATCACCAGCCTACTGCCGCCCGAGAACGCGACAGGGAATTACGTGAAAGTTGTACAACGAATTCCAGTGAAAATCACCTTCGATGCCGGTGAAACCCGTGAGCACGTTTTGCGTCCGGGCATGAGCGTCGAACCGAAGGTCTGGATTAAATGAGTGCTGCCGCGCCCAGCATGGCCGGGGCGGCTGCTCCGCCGTTAACGGACGTGAATCCATGGATCATCGCCGTGGTCGTAACCATGGCGACGTTCATGGAAGTCCTCGACACCAGCATTGCCAATGTGGCTCTTCCCCATATTGCCGGGAACCTCTCCGCAGGAACCGATGAGAGCACGTGGATTCTAACTTCCTATCTGGTGTCGAATGCGATTGTCCTGCCTTTGAGTGGCTGGATCTCCTCTATCGTGGGCCGCAAGCGTTTCTACATGAGCTGCGTGGCCATTTTTACGATCAGTTCGTTTCTTTGCGGAATCGCGCCGAACCTAGGCATGCTGATTTTTTTCCGCGTGCTGCAAGGCGCGGGAGGCGGAGGGTTGCAGCCCAGCGAGCAATCGATTCTCGCGGACACTTTCCCTCCCGCCAAAAGAGGCATGGCTTTTGCAGTCTACGGACTCGCGGTTGTCATGGCGCCGGCTATAGGTCCCACGTTGGGCGGTTGGATTACCGACAATTACACATGGCGCTGGATATTCCTCGTGAATATTCCAGTCGGGATTATTTCCCTGCTTCTGACGTCGCGCCTGATTCAAGATCCTCCGGGGACGCAGAAAAAGAAATTCTCGGAGATGAAAATCGACTACATGGGCCTTGGATTTCTTGCGCTCGGCCTGGGCACGCTTCAGGTGATTCTCGACAAAGGCCAGCGCGACGACTGGTTCGGCTCGCCGTTCATTGTCGCGCTGACGATCATTTCTGTGACGTCGATTGTCTTTACAATCTTTTGGGAGTGGAACCATAAAGATCCCATCATCGAACTAAAATTGTTTAAAGACCGGACGTTCGCGTCAGCCAGCCTGATGATGTTCGTCGTAGGCTTCACTCTGCTTTCGAGCACGTTGCTTCTGCCGCAGTTCAGTCAAACTCTTTTGGGCTACACAGCGCAACGAGCGGGCGAAGCGCTGACTCCCGGTGGTTTTACGCTGGTCTTGCTGATGCCGTTGGTCGGCTTTCTGCTGTCGCGATACGACCCGAGAAGACTGGTCGTCTTCGGATTTCTATTGGTTTCGGGCTCGCTGTTCTACATGACGCGATTCGACCTGTCGGTGGACTTCCACACGCTCGTGGTCGCCCGCATGGTGCAGGCGGCGGGGCTTGGGTTTCTGTTTGTCCCCATCAACACCGCAGCTTATGGATATCTGCCGAGAGAGAAAAATAACGCCGCATCTGGGCTCATCAACCTGGCGCGAAATATAGGGGGTAGTGTCGGAATTTCCGTGGTTACCACCATGCTGGCACGACGCTCACAACATCACTTGGTCGAATTTTCGGACCATTTATCGGCGGCCAACCCGAATTTCCAGCGCAGCCTCCAAGGACTGGCTCAAAATCTTCAGGCCCGTGGATTCTCACCCGCTGACGCCATGCACCGCGCTTACGGGTTGATCCAGGCCAACGTATTTCGACAGGCCGACATGCTGGCGTACATCGACAATTTCTGGATGCTCGCGGTTGGCGTATTATGCATGACGCCGCTGGTTTTCATGATGAAGAAGCCGAAACCCGGCGGGCCGGTGGTAGTTCACTAAAAACTTGCGATGTACAGCGTAGTTACGATCGAACGCGAATTCGGGTGCGGCGGCGGCGAAATCGCAGCAGCCTTGGCGCAGCGCCTGGGTTGGAAACTATGGGACCACGCCCTCACCGAAGAAATCGCCAAGCTGGCAAACGTTGATTGTGCTGCGGTTGAGAACAGGCAGGACAAAGTTGACAGCACGTTCCATCGGCTGTCTAAAATATTCTGGCGGGGAAGCTATGAGCGTGCAATGCCGCAACCGGGCAGCGACTTTTTCGATGCTGACTGCATGGTGGAAATGGGCGGCAGGGTCATGGCGAAAGCCGCTCGCGAGGGCAAGTGCGTGATTGTCGGACGCGGCGCGCCGTACTTTTTGCGTGAGCACGCCGACGCTTTTCACGTCTTTCTCTACGCGCCTTACGCCGAGAAGCTGCGCCGCTTGCGGGAAAACGGCAGCCGAATTCCGGGTGACCCAGAAGAGCTTCTCAATACTGTCGATCGCGACCGCATTGTTTTCATCAAGCGTTATTTCAACGCGGATTGGCCGACACGTTCGCTTTACCACCTGATGATCAACACTGCGATCGGCGACGAGCCCGTCATTTCTTCGATCTTGAACACCATGAAAATCCTGCAAAGTAGGCCCACCGCCAGCGTTACCAGTTTCCCCACCAGCGAAGAACGCAGCGCCGCCCAGTAAGGAAGGTAATCATCTAGTAATCTCCGCTGCACCTTTTTCGCTGCAATTTCATATTCTAGAAACATCTTCCCATTACCATTGCAGCAGCAGCGGAACTGAAGGAGCGTCACCTGAAGACGGCAGCCCAAAAACTTCTACGCTTCGCATTGCCCATGCAAGTGGCGGCCGTGTGCTATCGCCGCAAAGGGCATCAGGTTGAATTCCTGCTGGTGAACAGCAACGGCGGCAACAAGTGGACCTTTCCCAAGGGCGCGCCTGAGGATCATCTTTCTCATAGCCAAGCGGCCGAGAAAGAGGCCCTCGAAGAAGCCGGTATTCGCGGACACATCGAGGCGCGACACTTTCACCTGTATCTGCATTCCAAGGGCGTTTTCTGGAAACCTCCGGGTGTGCGCGAGTTCGTGGTGAAGGCGTTCCTGATGGAAGTGCAAGAGACCGGCATTCCGCACGAAAGCGACCGAAATCCCACCTGGTTCGGGCCCGAGAATGCACGCAAGATTCTGGCCAAGGGCAGGGAGGTCAAGTACGCGAAGGAAATCCAGTCGGTGATGGACCGGGCCCTCGCGATCATCGCGCCGGAAAAACCGCCAAGCCGTCCCGACCACGCCGACGATCTATTCCCCTCGACGTCATTCTAAGATTTCTAAATCTTCCACAAGACGGTTCTGGGTGAGCCCTTCTACGCGAAAAACTGGCGCTCGTGAGACGATTAATGCAGCATGATTCAACTTTCAGGCGCGGGTAAACGCTTTGGACACAAGCTCTTGTTTGAGAGCGTCGACTGGATGATCACGTCCCGCGACCGCGTGGGGTTGGTGGGCGCGAACGGCACCGGGAAATCCACGCTGATGAAGGTGTTGGCGGGCAGCGAGACGCTGGATTACGGCTCCGTCAGCATCGCCAAAGGCATTAGCGCTGGGTACTTGCCGCAGGATGGTCTCACGCTCACGGGCCGCACCGTATTCGACGAATGCATGTCGGTGTTCTCCGGGTTGCGCGACATGGAGCGCGAGATGGAATCGCTAACCGTCCGCATGTCTGAATTGGATACGGCCTCGCCGGAGTACATGCAGGTCGCCGATCGTTATCACCGCCTTGAGCATGAATTTCAGGCGCATGACGGCTACACAACCGAAGCCCAGGTCGGCAATGTTCTCGGCGGCCTCGGTTTTCGCAAAGAAGATTGGGGAAGGCTGACGGACGAATTTTCCGGTGGCTGGCAGATGCGCCTTGCGCTGGCTAAACTTCTGCTGCAACAGCCCAATCTGCTTCTGCTCGACGAACCCACCAACCATCTTGATCTTGAAGCGCGCAACTGGCTGGAAGAGTATCTGACGAATTATCCCAACGCCTTCGTGCTCATCTCGCACGACCGTTATTTCCTCGACATCACCGTCAACCGGATTGGCGAGATATGGAACAAGCGCATCACGCTCTATCCCGGTAACTACGAAAAATATCTGGCACAGAAAACGCAGCGTCTCGAACAACTGGAAGCGGCGTACCGCAACCAGCGCGACCGCATCGAGCAGCTGGAAATTTTTATCAATCGCTTCCGCTACACCGCCACTAAAGCCAAGCAGGTGCAGAGCCGGGTCAAGGAGCTCGAACGGATCGAGCGTATTGAGCTGCCGGAAGAAGAGAAGACCATCCATTTTTCGTTCCCGCAACCCAAAGCTGGCGGACGGATCGTGGCCGAATTCCACGATGTCGCCAAGGCCTATGGAGAGAAGCACGTATTGGGCGGCGTGAATTTCATGATCGAGCGCGGAGACCGTATTGCGCTCGTGGGCGTGAATGGCGCAGGCAAATCCACGCTGATCAAATTACTGGCGGGCGAAGAAAAACTGACGGCTGGCGACTACAAGTTGGGTCACAACATCCAGACTGGGTATTTCGCCCAGGATCAATATAAGGAACTCGACACCAACGCGCGCGTGATGGACGACCTGGGCCGCGTGGCGCCGAAGTCGGGCGAAACCGAGTTGCGCAGCCTGCTAGGCTGTTTCCTTTTTTCCGGCGACGATGCCTTCAAGAAAATAGGCGTGCTCTCAGGCGGGGAGCGCAATCGCTATGCTCTTCTGCGGATGCTTCTGGATCCCGCGAATTTTCTGCTTCTCGATGAGCCCACCAACCATCTCGACATGCGCGCAAAAGATGTGTTGCTCGATGCCCTCGCCGTTTACACGGGGTCGGTCGTTTTCGTTTCCCACGATCGATACTTTATCGACAAACTGGCTACTCGTGTGTTTGAAGTTGGCGACGGCAAAGTGGAAGTCTACCCCGGCAACTACGAAGACTTCATGTGGCGCAAACAGGGTGGGGCGGAAGCTTTGCAGGCGACTGTCGTGAAATCACTGCGCAGCGGAGTCTCCAGTTCAAGTTCCGCGCAGCCGGCGAATGGCAATCAAGCGAATCCGTCTGCTGAAGCTAAAGGCAAGAGGCTCAATCCTATCAAGCGCAAGCAAATGGAAGAGCGAATCGGGGAACTCGAAACTGAAATCGCGGAACTGGAAACATCGATCGCGGAGCATGAGAATGCGCTTTTAAGTTTCGTCAGTGCGGAAGAAACCGAGCGGCTGTCGCGCGAGTTGAAGGATTGCCAGACCCGCCACCAGAAATTTCTTGCGGAGTGGGAAGCGTTGTCGCAAGCGGTCCAGGCATAGAAAGCCGCAGTTCTCAAGCTCCTTCCGCACTCGTTCCTGTTCTTCCGTAACCTGCACGGACACCAAAGTTCATGCGATAGTCTTTTTGGCCGACTGGCCATAAGTTCAGAAATCGCCGACTGCGGCAATGCGCGAACGAATCGAAGCCGCACGGAACAAGGAATAGACCCGATGCTGCAAGCACCTGAGAATAACGCCAACAAATATCCCGCAACCCCAACTAACTTTGCCCCGACCAAAACCGTGTCGGTGCCAACCGAACAAGCCACCATTGGCCGTTCTCTGGTGATCAAAGGCGAAATCAGCGGCACCGAGGCGCTATACATCGACGGTAAGATTGAAGGCTCGATCAATCTCACCGACAACCGCGTCACGATTGGCCGCAACGGCGTCGTGAAAGCTAACATCAGCGCCAAGGAAGTCGTCATCATGGGCCAGGTCACCGGAAACGTCGAGTGCACTGACCGTGTTGACATCCGCAGCGAAGGCTCGCTGACTGGCGACGTCATCACTCATCGCATCAGCGTTGAAGATGGAGCGTTGCTTAAGGGCAGCGTCCAGGTGCGGTCCGCTGACAAAAAGAACGACAACAAGAAAGAAAATTCCAACGAGCAGCAGAAAGCAATGGCCGCTTCCGCTGGCGCATAAATTAAAAAGGGACGCGCATCTGCTGCGCGTCCCATAACTTTTCTCGCCATGATCGCATTTGCGAGGCGACCTCGCTATTTCTTTTCTGGTTGCAAATCCAACGACGCCGAATTGATGCAGTACCTCAAGCCAGTCGGTGCCGGGCCGTCTTCAAACACATGACCCAGGTGCGCATCACAGCGGGCGCAGCGGGTTTCGGTCCGCTTCATCCCGAATGTTCGGTCGGTCTTTTCGACAATGGGAGCGGCGTCGATCGGCTGCGAAAAGCTGGGCCAGCCGCACCCTGAATCAAACTTCGCGTCGGAACTGAATAATGGGGCGCCGCAACAAACGCAGTTGTAAGTTCCTGAATCCTTCGTGTTCCAGTATTTGCCGGTAAATGGCCTCTCGGTGCCGGCCTCGCGGGCGACATGATACTGCTCTGAAGATAATTGCTGCTTCCACTCGGTTTCGGTCTTTTTCATTTTCTCTTCCATGAATTCCTCGCTCATTTCTGGGTTCAATCTATTAGATCGCGCTTGATCAAAAAGGTTCCATCGCCACAACCAAGTCAGAACGCCCTTGACTTCGCTTTTTATTCGCTTACAATCCGGAAATGGCTATCACCCGGCGCCAAAAAGAAGTGTACGACTTCATTTCGGACTTCGTGCAAAAACAGGGATATTCGCCTTCGTTTGAAGAAATCGGAGCGGGCCTCGATCTTAGCTCCCTGGCTACCGTCCACAAGCACATCACCAATCTCGAGAAAAAAGGGCTGCTAACGCGCGACTTCAACCGCAGCCGGTCGATTGATCTGGTGCCAGCGAAGGGCCGCCTGAAGCAGGCCATGTCGGTGAACACGACCCTGGTTCTTCCTCTGCTTGGCAGGATCGCCGCGGGCCAGCCGATTGAAGCGGTGCAGAACTCCGAAACTATTTCACTGGCCGATTTCGTCCGCTCGAAGGATGTTTTCGTGCTCGAGGTGCGGGGCGATTCCATGCAGGACGAAGCCATTCTGAATAAAGATTACGTTCTGGTGGAAAAAGCGAAGACTGCGCACAACGGGGACATCGTTGTCGCGCTTGTGGATGGAAGCGACGCCACACTGAAGAGGTTCTATCGGGAGGGCGACAACGTGAGATTGCAGCCCTCCAACGCAACCATGAAGCCGATTATTGTTCCGGCGGCAGCCGTAGAGATTCAAGGCAGGGTGATTGGAGTGTTGAGGAAATACTAGGAAGGTACTGGGACGGACTTGCATCCGTCCCGAAGATATTTACGCCAGGTGCTTGTCGAGCGCCTTTTGGATCACGTCTTTAGCGACGTATCCCACGATCTGCTCTTTCACCTGTCCGCCTTTGAAAACCAGCAGCGTAGGAATACCGCGTACGCCATAACGCATCGGAGTGGCGCTGTTTGCGTCCACATCCATCTTTCCGACCTTCACTTTGCCTTGGTAGTCCTTCGCCAATTCTTCGACGATCGGAGCAATCGCGCGGCAAGGGCCGCACCAGGTTGCCCAAAAATCCACCAATACAGGTGTGTCGGACTTGAGCACGTCCTGGTCGAAATTTGCGTCGTTCACTTCAATAATTCCATTGCCCGCCATGTTTCCTCCGGTTGATGCCGCCTAGAGAAATGTTGCCAGCGGCGAATTTATGATTGCGAATTGAATTTTCCAGCCATTCAATCGTAACACTGATATAGATGCCAACTGGCCGGATTCGACGCAAGCCACATCTGAACGGCAACTGTGGCTTCCGGGCAAAAAGGAAGCGTCCTAAACCGTAGTTCAGGACGCTTGGCAGCCCTCCCCAGGAACTGCCAAACCACGACTGGATGGTAGGGGCGCGCGGATGCGCTGTAAATGTCACGTAGGTAATAACCACGAGGAAACAGCGGGAGCTACTTCTTTTGCCAGGTCTGGCCGGAGTCGGAGGAAACCCAGGTGGCAGATACTGTGCCCAGACTGACATGATGATCGTCGGTCAAGACAATGTTTGTAATGTCGTCAGCGAGGCTTTCGGATCCGGCTAGAGGTTGGACATGACTCCAGGTTTGTCCGGCATCCAGCGAGGAATAGAGTGAGCCTTTTTGGCCGCCAACCCATATGCGCTGCCCTGAGGCTGCAACTGCCCGAAAGGCCGCATTCGGTGCCACCGAAACTGGCGACCAAGTCTTGCCGGAGTCGAGGGAGCGTTGTAGAGCGCCATCTTCGGTGAGAGTCCAGCGGGGATTGAGATTGAGCGTGGTTCGCGCCGTTACACGGGCTGAGTCCCGGCTTGTGCTCGGGACGAAGCTTTCAACCGGGACAGCTGGGGATTGGTTGTTGCCTGCGCTCGTAGCCCTATTCCGTTGATTCGGCGTCGACGGTGCTTTTTGAGCGCTGACCTCGCTTGCCGGAATCGATGCAGGCGGCATGGGTGCAACTCTTCGAGCTGCCTGAGAAGGAACAGCCTGCGCCACATCTCCAATTGATCTGTGCTCACCGAAGTGACGCGCACTTACGCCCGCCAAGATCAGTGCGGCGCAAGCTGTAAGCGCCACCCACCGAAATGCTGGCCGACGCCAGAAAAGCGATGCGGGCACAAGGACGGCCTGCGGGTTGGTGGCTTCGGGCAGCGCAAGCATCATGATTTCGCGGCAGTCTGGGCATTGGGCAAGATGAGCCGTCAGGTGCCCGCGCTCTTTGTCGCCCAAGGCATTTTCGGCGAAGGCGTTCAGCATTTCCGCTTCAGGGTGCGACTCAGAAGGGTTCGAAATCCTCATCCGTTCGAGCGCGATTTTGGGGAGCTCATCCATTCCATCAAATCTCATTCGTCGTCTTTGCGGCTATAAAGTTAATTCGCTACCGCTTCAATCCGTGCGGTCGCCTGCTTTGGGTTGAATCTTTACCTGTGAGAACGCAGGAACGGCTGGTTCTTGCGTTTTAAGACTGCGGATATTTACCCGTAAATCGCGCACGTCGACGTCCATGGATTCCTGGGCTTGCCGACGGCCCATGCCGCCTTTCACGAGCGCCGCTAAAATTTGCTTTCGCAAGGCTTTAGCCAGCTTGTCCAGCTTGCGGCTGATGGTGGATTCATGCACTTTGAGCAGTCTGGCAATCTCGGCAAGGGTGCGCCCGTCGAGATAATAAGAAGCGAGCAGAAATCGGTCGTCGGCAGAAAGCGCGGACAGCACACGATCCGTTGCGGCTTCCACAACCGGATCGGCGACCTGGGGCGGCGCGCCGGCTTCCGCAGCGAATTGCGTGCCTTGTTCCGTTTCTTCATCCAGACTCACTACCCGCCGTTGTTTGCGGTAACGATTGACGTACTCCTGCGCCATGACAGTGCGCAGCCAGCCTTCGAGCGATCCGCGCCCGCTGTAGGAGGCCAACTTCGATACCCGCTTGCCAGCGCGGTCGGAGAGACCATAAAGGTCTGCATAGAGCGAGTCGGCAAGTTCGCGCCCGGACGCGCTCTCGCGGGTGATGTACGCTGCCACTTCGTAGAGCTTTTCCCGGAAGCGGGTGAGGAACACTTCCCAGGCGCGTTCATTGCCGGCCGCGCAGGCGCGGGCCAGCGCGAGATCTTCCACTTTTAACGTCAGCAGAAAGGTTTCGGTGTCTTTATCGTTATCGTTCCTTGCCGGCGCATATTTCGCGAGCACTCCTTCGAGAATCGAAGCGAATTCGTCGCCACCAAGCCCAAACTCCGCTCCCCGGCTCGTTTGGTACAACTCCGAGAGGAGAGGAGCCAGCCTATTGGGCAACTTCTCGATATTTGCAAAGGATTGAGGCACAGGGAAGCGACCGACCTGATGCTATCAACTTTTCAGATGCAAGATGACGGGATTTTGCCGTTCTTATTGTGAAGTTAGAAGGTAATGAGGTAGTTAAAACGAAGGCTGGGCCGCTGCGTGGGCTGGAGGGGTCAATGACATGCTTCCTCAGGAGTTGCGCCGCGGGCGGCGGTTCAGCGTGAATGAAGTTGCTTGACGTTGCGCACGACTTCCGACCATGCGGCCTGGGTCGTTTCTTTACCCATGTAGGGAAATCCGAAAAGTACTCCAGCTGCGCACACTGCCCAAGATTGCCAGTCG
This sequence comes from Terriglobia bacterium, assembly GCA_963771505.1. Lineage (GTDB taxonomy): Bacteria > Acidobacteriota > Terriglobia > Terriglobales > Acidobacteriaceae > JAJPHW01. The sequence continues at coordinate 142,105 of CAVYTO010000001.1, read as the reverse complement.
CCGTACTTCACCAATGTTCGCGTAAGCGGCGAGGCTGATTCGCTTGAACTCGACTTAAGTTCCATGGCTGGTTCCGTAGCGGTTTCCACAACACAATCTTAGGGCCGCTCTCGGATTCAGCAAAGTTACCGAGGACACGTTGCAGTAATCACTCGTGATTTTAAAATTCCATTTTTGAGCTAAAGTTCCGCCCCCCATCGCTTCCAGGCGCCTAAGTTTGCGGTACACTGAGTCGCCTGAATCTGCGGCGCACTTCTAAACAGTGAGGTTACTCATGGCCGGTGGCGACGATAAATTTCACCGAGTCAAGATCACAAGACGCGTGGACTTCGCGTCCGACCTTTGGATGATTCGCGTGCAGGCTGCCGGACCATTTACCTTCGCTCCCGGACAGTATGCGACCCTCGGCGTCGACGGCCCGGAGAAGCGCCATGAAAAGCCCTATTCGATTGTGTCGTCGCCTTACGAGGATGAAATTGAATTCTTCTTCGAACTGGTACCCCTTGGCGAATTGACGCCCCTGATTTATGCGCTTCAGGTCGGGGACGAACTCTGGATGCGCAAGGCCGCGAAAGGCCGATTCACGCTGGACACGAAAAGCGGACGCACGCATCATTTTCTGGTTTCTACAGTGACCGGGGTCGCGCCTTATGTGAGCTATATTCGCTCGCTCTATAAGGATTGGAAAGAAGGGAAGTTTGCCGGGGAACACGAGCTGTTCGTTTTGAATGGCGCCAGCCGGTCGTGGGAGTTGGGCTACGTCGAAGAATTGCAGAAGTTTGCCGCTGAAGTCCCGTGGATGAAGTATGTGCCGACTGTCAGCCGTCCCTGGGATGACGTGAAGTGGACGGGAGAAAAGGGAAGAGTCGATGAACTCATCCGCAAATACACAGACATGTGGGGACTTGCTGCTGAAAATACTGCTGCGTACCTTTGTGGACATCCCGACATGATCGAAAACGGCAAAGGCATTCTGAAACGGATCGGCTTCACCAAGGAATCGATGAAAGAAGAAATCTATTGGATTCCCGGGAAGGAAACTGCCTAGAGCCTAAGAGGTTTCGGCTGGGGCAAAGAATACGAGAACGGTGAGGTCTTCGCTAATCTCGTAGAATCTGTGTTCAAGTTTCGCCGCCACGAAGATAACGCTGCCTGCGCCGACCGCCTGATCTTCTTTTCCCGCCTTGAAACGCGCGCAGCCGCTCGCCACGTAGTACAACTCATCTTCTTTGTGCGGGCTCTGCGGATCTTCCGCGCCCGCCGCCAATACATAGATTCCCGCGCTCATCGCCGGAATTCGGAGGAATTCCCGGTAGCGCTTATCTCCACGCTCGGACGCTATTTTTGCGGCTTCAAAGAACTGGACTGAGTTATCTGCTTGCATGATTCCTAGATTGTACGTGCCCGTAGACTCGATCCCACACAGCGAGCCGCACAATTTTAGTGACGCCAAGATTGCAGCGGAACCTTGGCCGCGCATGAACGCTCCGTTCGCATTGACCTTAAATTAACAATCCAGAAACAGCGGAGTAACAACCCGCCGCTAGCGTTGCAACATAACCCCTTTCTGCTTATCAGGAGGTCTCTACGTGTCCTGCGACAAGGAGTGGGTTCAGGGTTTGCGATGAAATCGAATTCGAACAGGAGAATCCTTTGAAAAAGATCGTCTTATTGTCCGGCCTGATTGCGGCATCTGCAATTTCGCTGGTAGCGCAGCAGGGTGCGGTTCCAACCGGCATCCCGCACCTCGATCACGTGTTCGTGATCATGATGGAAAACCATGGCTACACCGAAATTTTCGGAAATCCCAACGCCAAATTCATCAACCATTACGGAACCGTGGCCAACACGGGCAGCACCTACTTCGCAGTTGGACATCCCAGCCTCACGAATTATTTGGAAGTTGTTGGAGGTTCCAACTTCGGCGTCCAGAGCGATAATCCGCCCGACTGGCACGACGCCAATTGCGCCACCAACCTTTCTACTGGCATTCCGAACACGGACAATCCGCCCAGCCCTAACATTTGCCCCATCTCCGGCAGCGGCACCGATGCCGCAACCCCGATCCTTGATTGCACCAACGAAGTGCAAGGGCCCCCGTGCGAAATCAACATTGACGGATTTCTGTCCTACCCCGCGGTTCAAACGACTCTCGGAATCACCATTGCTGAACAACTCGCCACCGCTGGAAAAACCTGGAAGACCTATCAAGAGAACTTACCATTGGGCTCGCTCGATACCGTCGACTACAGCGACGGCGAGTTCACAAACAATACCGATTTCAGCATGATCAACCCGCAGCTGAATCCGCCGCTCACGCAGTCTGACATCGTGCAGCTCTACGCTTCCAAGCACAATCCGTTTGTCTACTTCCAGGACGTGCAAGACGGAACGACAAAAGGCGTTGGTTACGGCAACATGTCTGCCTTTGACGGATACAACGGATTGTGGTCTGCGTTGGGCTCCGGCAAAGTGCCGAACTACTCCTTCATCGTTCCCAACCAATGCAACGACCAGCATGGCCGCGGCAACAGCACAGCGTTCTGTAATTACGATCCGACGAGCAATGGCACGCAGGCTGGCCTAAACCCTGCTCTTATTATTCTTGGAGATCAGGCTGTCCAAAAGCTGGTGACGGCCATTCACAGCTCCCCGGCGTGGCAAATCGGACGTAACGCGATCATCACGGTGTGGGACGAAAACGACTACTCCGTCCAACCCATCATCAACCAGGTCGCCATGATTGTGGATACCAACTACGGCGTGCAGAAAGTGCATAGCCCGGTGTTTTACGATCACTTCTCGCTCTTGAAGTCAGTCGAAGGTGGATTGGGATTGCCGTGCCTCAATCACGCTTGCGATATCGACGTGAATACCATGAGGGACTTGTTTGCCCCGGCAAGCCGCTAAGATCTCGCTCGTACGAAGTCGCTCCGATGCCGAAGCTGGCATCGGAGTTTTTTTGGATCTGATACTTCCTGAACGCAGGTCCTCCGGTGTTTTCTCGTAACCCGCCTGATCGCCGTATCCGATTGTCACGTATTTCGGCATGCCCGCATACCCGCCTTTCTCTTCCCTACGCTCCGGAAGTATTCTCATCCGGATAGCAATTGTGTTGATCCTGGGTCTTGTGGACATGTCAAAGAACCCGCCTGGGCATCAATCCTGATAGGCGCGCTTCCCGTGGGGAGTGCTCGTGGATTGAAGCATAATCGCCGATGCACTCACCGACGCCGGACTGGTAACGACAAGTCGTCTTCTCGGAAGCGATAGCCAGGTGGCAAAAAGTGCATTTATGAGGACCAATTGCACCGGGGGGGTTATCATAGCCGAGGAGGAATCATGAAGCTCCTTCTCACTTCATCGGGCATCAGCAACGCCAGCATCCACAATGCACTGGTCGACTTGCTCGGCAAGTCAATCGCGGAGGCGAGTGCGCTTTTCGTCCCTACCGCGATATACGCCTTCCCGAGTACAAATCCCTCCCCCCACGGTACTGAAATCGCAGCCAAGATGATCCGAGGAACAATCGGTGAGCCGTTCTGCAATTTGGGCTGGAAGTCTCTCGGCGTGCTGGAGCTCACTGCTCTGCCAAGCATTCAGAGAGAGCGTTGGCTTGCGCGCCTCCAGGAAACCGACGTCCTGTTGGTCGGCGGGGGCGACTGCCAATATCTTTCTTACTGGATGCAACAGTCTGGGCTCGCAGACCTCCTCCCATCGCTTCTGGACAGAATGGTCTACGCGGGAGTAAGCGCTGGCAGCATGATCATGACCCGCTTCGGAACGACGTACGGTGGCCATACCTTACCGGCCGACACCGACAAGTCGCTGGGCTTGGTAGACATCGCGTTGCACCCGCATCTCAATCACGAATGGTTTCCGGAAAACTCGCTCGCCAACCTGGAAAAGTTGGCAGCCACCCTTTCTGTGCCGTCCTACGCCATCGACGACCAAAGCGCCCTGAAGGTGGTCGACCATAAGGTAGAAGTTATTTCAGAGGGCAATTGGAAGCTGTTCAACGCAGACCGATCTCTTACTGCGCAGGTCTTCTGAGGATTTGATCCTGACAAGTTGGCTTCCCATCAGTTGTAACGGTGGACCAACCATATCACTCAAACGCGGCTGCCATGAGGTTCTGTTCCGCCCGGGCAATGCCAAGCCTGGTGGCTTCAGTCCTCCAGCTTGCGACCGACGCTTCAACGCAGGCTTGGTCTTCGTAACCTATTCATTCTGTGATGCTTATCTTGGTGCCGGGAGGGGGAGTCGAACCCCCAAGACCCGAAGGTCGGCGGATTTTGAGTCCGCTGCGTCTGCCAGTTCCGCCATCCCGGCATCGTCAACGAAGCAGAGGCGCTTCGTCGCGTTTCCATAGCCGTCACTTGAACCGCGCCACCGAAGTGATCCGCTTGGTTCTCTGCCAGTATCGCATAGCTGCTAAATGGCCCGCAATTTCGGGGTAAATCCAAACTTCTCTTTTTTCTCGCTGGCGCCTGCTTTGAACTTCGATTAGGATTCTCAAACGTCCGTGAATGCCCTGTCTGGCTTGATGATGGCCGCATTCGTACATCTGTAAGTCTGGGGTGAAAATGATTATGAACCGCAAAATCAACTTGACCCGCACGCCGCTTCTGTCAATTCTGGCGTTGCTGATTCTCACAACAGCAAGCTCTGCCGCCACAGGCGGCCGAATCATTTACAGCTTCACTGGCGGCGTTGACGGCGGCGATCCGGCGACGCGGATTGTTTTCGATGCGGCTGGCAATGGCTATGGCACCACCGTGTCAGGTGGGACTTTTGGCTATGGGACTGTCTTCGAACTTAAGCGGATGAGCGGCGGAAAATTCGAGGAAACGGTTCTACACAATTTTTCCGGAATACCGGATGGCAAAAATCCCTACGGCGGCGTGACGCTTGACTCCGCAGGCGATCTTTATGGAACCACAGTCGCAGGCGGCAACGGTGGAACGTGCGTGGGAGATGGCTGCGGCACAGTCTTTGAGCTACAGCCCTCTGGAAGTGGATGGACCGAGAGTGTGATTTACAACTTTGCGGGCGGAACTGACGGTTCGGGCGCAGGCGGCGGCGTGATTTTCGACAAATCTGGAAATCTTTTCGGCATGACGCCCGACGGCGGCACGGGGTCTTTGGGAACGGTCTACGAATTGTCGCCCGTGAGCGGGGGACAGTGGCAGGAAAAAGTGATCCACAGCTTTACCGGCGGCGCGGACGGCGGAGTCGGCTCGTTGGGACTTCTGCTTTCCGATGCCGCAGGAAACCTTTACGGCGTGGCCGAAATTGGCGGCGCGTCCAGCAGCGGAACGATTTTCAGGCTGTCGCCGTCTGGGCAAAACTGGCGGTTCACCACCCTTTATGCTTTCAAAGGACAGCCGGATGCCGGGTTTCCTTACGGCGGGCTAATCAGCGACGCGGCTGGAAACCTATACGGAACTACTTACTACGGCGGAACGACCGGCGCGGGCGCGGTGTTCGAGTTGGACACAAAAGGCAAAGAGCATGTCCTTTACAGCTTTCAAGGTGGAATCGACGGCGGTTCGCCTACGAGCACTCTGATTTTCGACCACTCGGGCAATTTATACGCCACCACAACAGCGGGCGGCGCTGCGAGCTGCGACTGCGGTACCGTATTCGAACTTAAACCGGCGAGTGGTTCCTGGACTGAAACTGTGCTGCATCGCTTTGGCGCGAAGGGTGGCGACGGCGAGTTTCCCTACTATGGAATGAGCGCGGATGCTGACGGCATATTCTATTCAACGACTGCGGCTGGAGGAATTTCGGGGCAGGGAATTGTGTTCGCATTCACTCCGTAGGCGTTTCATTTTTTCCGCCGCCAGATTTGCCCGGCGATTTCTTAGAGGGCGTCGGCTTGCGCTGCGCAGTTTTTTGCGCGTACTTGAGTCCGCGCCTTAATTCCGAGGCTAAATCGGTAGCTGGTGACGCGATCACCACGGGCTCGCCGGATGACTCGCGTCCCAGCCATTGGTTCAGTTGAGCGGGATCCGCATAAACGCGACGGCCTTCGCGAGCGACAGGCATTCCAGACCTCGCCCATCGCTCGGCCACGGAAACATGTTGGCCCAGGAAATCGGCGATCTCGTTCCAGCCTTTCAGTTGTTGCAGCGAGCCTTTCCTGGTGCCGGCCACCGGCCCTCCTAAACAAATCGGCGCGATTCGTTTATTTTAATCGCGCCGAAGAGTTTTAGCGCGCGGTCACATTGATGGTTTGGCTGCCGTAGTTGCCGTGGCTGTCCCAACATTGCACCTGAATGGTGTGCTGACCCGGTGCCATAACCAGGTTGGCGTCGATTGGATTGCCGTCATTGTCCTGTTCGAATTGTGTCATTGAGTCGACCTGGATCACCCAAGAAGTAATCGCATAACCCGAAGTCGCTATCGCCTGAATGTTGACCGGAGAAGTCGAAATGCCGCCAGCGAGAGGTGTGGTGATGTTGACGGCCAACGGAGAGACGGCAACAGGCAGGGTCTGATCGCCGAACACTCCTGACGAATCCCAGGCTCGAACGAGCACCGTATGCGAACCCGCCGAAGCCTGGATATTTGCGTTGATTGATGATGTTGCGCCGGTGTTGTAAGCGGCCTTGCCATCCACATAAACGTACCATCCGGTGATGCGCTGCCCCTTGCTTGGTGTTGCCGATGCCTGCACGTTCATGGGAGAGATCACGTTGGCGCTGTGGGTGGGTGCTGCGACGGCAACGGCCGGTTTGTTTACCGTAGTCAGCGAGAGAGTTTGATCGGCGTAAGATCCGGAGCTGTCCCAGGCTCGAACCTTCACTGAGTGCGCGCCGGGAGAAATTCCGACATTGGCATTGAAGGTGTTCATCGGACCGGCGTTGAAGACCGCATTGCCATCGACATAGACCCACCAACCGCTGATCGTGTGCCCTGCGGTCGGAGACGCAGATGCAATGATGTTCACCGGTGAGCCTACTTGAGATTTGTTGGCTGGCGTGGCCACGCTCAGAGTCGGATTCAATGTGCTTACAGTCAGGTTTAGTGTTTGATCTCCGTATGCGCCTGACGAGTCCCACGTCCGCACAAGAAGGGTATGTTTTCCGTTGGCGATTGAGATAGCGGGGTTGATTGAACTGAGCGCGCCTTGCTGATATGCAGGGTTGCCGTCAACGTAGACATACCATCCGGTAATGGACAGGCCCGCAGTAGGGAAACCCGCTGCCTGAAGCGTAACCGGCGAACTGATCGATGCCTTACTCGACGGGTACGCGACAGTCACTAAGGGTTTTTTGCCTGGCACCGAGAAGAAATCCGACATGGGTGCCGCGGTGGCAGCCGCCCCGGGATAGGTTGTGATTCCAAGCGCGTCAAGCATGGTACGCAGCATATTCTCGTGTTTATAGGGTGTTGCGGAGACCGTGTGCGGAGCTACAGTTGGGCCGATGATGGCCGCATACACCGACGCCCCACAACCCCCGTCGGTGCCGCCTCCACATTCGTCGAAGGTCACAAAGAACAGTGCGCTTCCACCGGGCTGAAAGTAGGAACTACTCAAAAGTTGGTCCAGCTGGCCGCTCAAGAATTCATCCGCAGCGGCGAGCTTCTGCGGTTCGCTACAGTCTTTCATTCCGACAGGACAGTCGTGCGCGTCATGGTTGCCGTCGGGCACAATCAGCACGAACCTTGGCAACTGTCCATTTGCCAGGTCAACTTCAAGTTGCGACAAGTCAACGATATTGTTGGCCGATCCGTCCACATTGCTCAGAATGTCGCTATACCAGGTAGCTCCGTTGTGGCGGCGATAGTATGACGTTCCGTTCGCGTTGTCGGGGGTGAGCGGCGTGCCTCCGGCCGCGGCATAAGATTGCGCGTAAACCTTCCAGGTGATGCCCGCCTTGTTCATCTCGCGAAAAATATTGTCGTCCGCGATCGGATCGGTCTGATTGCCGCCGGGATAGTAGCAATCGTTACCGTTGCAGTTGAAATCGTGCGTGCCGGGGGGAAGGACGCAGCTGGCTGAGGATTCGCAACTTCCCGACGCGAGCCACAGGTAATCGAGCAACGATCCGCCGTTATCGGATTTGTAATTCGTCGCGTATCCGTTGGCATTACCTTGCGACACCAGCCAGGGCATGTTGGCTAGAACATCGCTGAAAGAACTATTTTCGTCGATCACCAAGATGACGTGCTGTGCCGATGGAATCTGCGCGATGGCAGCCACCGCGAACAGCAGGCAAACGACAAGCGCAGACACACCTCTCCCCAAGATTCTCGATCTCACAAAATTCTCCTTAGATTTTGAACTGCACATCGCGCGCGAACGCGCACAAATGTCCAACCACAGGCTGGGGAAGTATGAAACTGATTTGTTGCTGTACAGGCAGATTAACTCGAAATCAGCACTTGAGTGGTTGCTGTTTCGTTACACGAACGCACAAAGGTACACGGCAGGAACCAAACTTGGAAAATATGTGCACCGCCTTAGATTTTTTTCGCGCCACAGCGACAGTCGAACGCCGAACGGGACTGCAATATATGCAAAACATTGCAGCTTGACACGCTGTGGCTGCCCACTTAATCTGCATATGTTTTGCCGTCGCTTGATCCCGCCTATTTCTGTCCGGCACCGGCATACCGCAAAGCTACGAACTGGTTTCTCCCGACTGGCATTAGAACGAAGAAAATCCAAACGAGGACTATGATGAAAATTTTCCGCACCCTAGGAGTGGCAAGCGCCATTCTTGCAGCTAGTGCCACGATTGCCAGCGCCCAGGAACCGGCCGGCAAGTGGCTGAAGTTAACCCATCAACCGACTTTTCAAACCGACATTGCGCTTCTACTCACCGATGGCTCTGCCATGGTGCACGAATACATGAGTCCAAATTGGTATCGATTGATCCCTAGCAATACCGCCAGCTATCTCAACGGCACCTGGGTTAAGACAGCATCCATGCCTTCCAACTACGGTCCTCTTTATTTCGCTTCTCAAGTCCTGCCGGATGGCCGGCTGCTAGTCGAGGGCGGCGAATATAACATCGACGGTAGCAGTGAAACAAACCGGGGCGCGATCTATGATCCCGTTGCCGATAAGTGGACTGCGGTCAATCCTCCCAGCGGATGGCGCACGATCGGCGATTCGCCAGCGGTGGTGCTGCCTAATGGCACGTTGATGATGGGTCAGGGCGGCCAACCAGCGAAGCTGCAGGTGGAATTCAATGCGTCATCTTTGACTTGGACCCCGGTAGGAACCGGCAAGGCGGATGGATTCTCCGAGGAAGGTTTTGCTCTTCTTCCGAACGGCAACGTTCTCACGGTCGATACGGAAAACGGCACAAATTCTGAAACCTTCAATCCCTCTACCAACGCCTGGAGCACTGCCGGCAGCACCGTCGTCGCTTTGCCCAGCAACGGAGGCTTGGGAATTGTCCCCGAGATGGGACCGCTTATGCAGCGTCCTGACGGCACCGTGGTCGCCCTGGGAGCGACGACGCATACATCTGTCTACAAATCGTCTACGGGAACATGGGCCCAGGGTCCAGATTATCCCGGTGGAAACATGATGGGAGACGCACCGGCAAGCTTGCTTCCGGATGGCAATGTTCTCGTTATGACGAGCCCATTTTTCAACTCGCCGTCAACCTTTTACGAGTTCAACGGCACAACCTTCACCACCGAACCTGGCCCAGCCAGCGCTCCAACGCAGCCGTCGTTTACCGGACGCCTGTTGGTCCTGCCCACCGGCCAGATCCTGTATACGGCTGCAGACGGCGCCACTATTGACGCCGAGCTCTACAGTTCAAACGGCACCATCCAGAGCGCCTGGAGGCCGACCATCACATCGGTTCCCAGCACTGTCACCCACGGCAACTCCTATACCGTCACCGGGACACAGTTGAACGGTCTCAGCGCCGCGAATGCTTACGGCGACGACGCTCAAAACGCCAGCAACTACCCGCTGGTTGCGATCCAGAACAAGGGCACGAAGCACATTGCTTTCGCCCGCACCACGGGATTCAGCACGATGGGTATTGCCACGGGAAGCACTCCGGTTTCCGCTACCTTCGCGGTTCCCGCGACGATCGAGACCGGAGCCAGCACGCTGTATGTCGTGACCAACGGAATTCTGTCGGGCGGCAAAGCGATCACCGTCAACTAAGAACTACAAAACAAAACAATTGCCACTATTCGCTCTTAGAGTTTGAGACGGATAGTGGCATTCTTATTCTGGCCCTGGCAGGGTAGACAGGTTTCAATCGCGGCGAAGCTCAGCTTGCTTCGCTCCGGTAATCGTCACAAAGCGAATGACTCCGGCCTTATCCTCAAGAATCAATTCAGTTCCTTTCGAGTCGACCACAGCCGTCACCAAGTGGCCGTAGGATTTCGGAATTCCGCCGTGCGTTGGAGCCTGATCGTAGCGGGCCAACTCACCTTCTTTTCTTCCGGTCATGCTGACGAAGCGAATGATGCCGCCGGCATCTTCAAAAACCAAGTCAGTTCCAATCTGATCCGGTATCGCAGCAACGAGCCGGCCGTATGAACCAGGAATAGAACCCGTGGTTTTAGTATCCGCATAAGGCGTTGGCGAATTCTGGCCTCTGGCCGCAAATCCCCCAGCTGCGAGGGACAAGCCAGCCATGGCGAGCAAAAGATTCCTACGCATCGCTATGACTCCTTCGTTGTTTTTTTGAAGTTACGGTTTCTAAGAACTAAGGTTCGACCAATATCTTATGCATCATGCCCAGATCTTCATGCAGCAGAATGTGGCAATGGAATACGAATGTTCCCGCTATTCCGGGATCACGGAAGTCCATTCGCAGCTTGACGCTGTGGTACGGCGTGCCCGGCCCGGACCAGTAAGGAATTTCGATGGTGTCACGCAGATCTTGATTTGGCGCAGGCTTGCCGTCGATTTCCAGAACGCGAAAGTGAATCTGGTGGATATGAAATGCGTGGGTCTCCAGTGCGCGATTCTCGACGGTCCAATCTTCGACGGCGCCAACGTGAGTTGTAATGACAGGCTTTTCGTTGGTCTCGAAGACATGCTGTTTCTGCCCTTCCACTGTGATGTAGAACTGGATCGGTCCGTTGGTGCCGCCGAATTCCTCAGAAAAGTAGAGTTTGCGGGTCTGAGTCGCCGGCACTGAACCGAGGTCGGAGTATTTCAGCGGCTGTGGCACAACCGCAGCAGTCTGGACGGGCTTTGCTGGCGGTGACGCCTTCGAGTCTGATCCGGTGAGCTGAATCTCAGCCAGCACATTCTGAAGGTCTGCGTTTCCGGTCGGGCCGGTCGAATACGACTGGGTGAAAAATTCGGCAAACTGACCTTTTGGCGGGGCTTGCACGATAAATTCCGCCCGCCCCGCGGGAGGTATCAGGATGCTCGTCTGCATACGAGTCGCCGCTAGCGGATATCCGTCGAGCGCGATCAACTGTAGTTGTTGGGGGACGTTGTTGACCAGCACCTGTACGGGAACAAAATCCTGGATGGTGGCGTTGGCAACTCTCCAGAATTGTTTTTCGCCGGGTGCCATCTGAATGATGGGGGCTGGAAATGGCGGATGGTCGGCGACCTGATAGTTAATTGTCAGCTGATACGGTCCCGGAACCCATGGAACCAGATATTGCTGACGGATCACAAAAACGCGCTCGGTGAGCCCGGCAACTTCAGGACGAACTTTTTCCATTCCGTTGACGACAAGCGCACCCGCCGCTCCGCCATTCACCTGGAATTCGGTGAAGCCATGGATGTGCGGGTGATACCAGTAAAGGCCGGGCGGCTGGCTGGTGGGAATCTGGAAACCGTATTGAAATCCGGGTGTGCCGGGTTGGATCAGGGTGTTGACGACGTCGTCTCCGTGGCAATTCGGGGTCACATCCAGCCCATGGAAGTGAACATTGGTGGAATTAATGGTCGCGGTGCCGGAGTCGCCGCATGGGGTTCCCGACGGCGCTTCCATCGCCATCTTCGAGGGGTCGCTGTATGCCGGACCGTCCTTGAGGCCCATCACCAGCTGCTTGCCTTGAATGCGGGTCGGCGCGGCCACCTTAGAGCCGTCGTTGTTCGCAATGCGATCCACGACATCAAGGTCCAGTGTGTCGCCTGGGTTAAGTCGAAGCGTGGGGGATTCAACCGCGCCTGAATTCGTCCGGTAGTTGTAGCAGTAGTGCGTGTATCCGGTCGAGTCCACCGAATGGCCCATGATGAACTGCGCAGTCAGGGTTCCGTTCACCGATGGAATGCTCAGAGCGTCCTGGACAATGCTTCCGGGCACGGGGCGGTTGGGGCAGGTTTGTTGCGCGGATGCTGCCAGCGAAGCGAAACCGCAGACCACGGCTGCCAGGCAATATTTTCGTGCTGATTTCATAAGGCTCCCTGCAAATCAATGCGATCAAGTGCGAATGTCGTATCAAAAAGAGCGCGGGGGATAGTTGCCGATCGACAATAATCCCGAACTGTTTGTATCGGCGGCCGGCGAACCTGCCGCTTCGGTCAACGTGCAAGACGACCCGTTTACAGCCAGGTTTACGATGCCAATGCTCGAGGGCGCGCCGAATTCGGCGATGTAAACTCCGCCGCCGTTGCCGGTCGTCGACTGGAGAGCCAGCCCTGAGCCGTATGACCATCCTGTCGAGTAGCCTTTCAGCCGGCCGGATGTGCAGCCTGCCGAGACTTTGCCTGTCGCTTTGTTGAACGGGGCTGCTGTAACGCCGTCGCCCTGAGTGTCGCCAATGTAAAGGTAGGTTTCGTCCGGGCTCAACAGCACATTGCTGGAACTAATGCTGGTTGGAAACGAATAAACGGCGGTCGCAGCCAGCTTTCCGGAGGAGATGTCAGAGACTTCGATCACCGATGAGGTCGAGGTGTCACCGAAGATCGCAAAGTGGCCGTCTTGCGTGATATCGATGCCGTTGGGGTAGGAAGCGCCCGTCACTGAATCAGTCGAGTTCTGCTTGTCTCCATTCGACACCGGAGTGCCTGTAGTGAGGTCGAAGGATTCAATTGATCCATCTCCGTAGGTGGCGATCATCATGTTTCCATGCACTGCCATGCCATCGATGATTCCGCCCTGCAAGCCCCCGACGGTGACATCGTTCACGAATGTCAGCCCACAGCCGGCTTGGATGGTGAAGGTTCCGATGGTGCTTGAGTCGGTGAAGCTGGCGTAGAGATATTGGGAGTTGGCGGCCAATCCGATACCGTTCGAAAATCCGGTATCCGTTGCCGAGCCTAAAGTATTACCGGCCAAAGTCATGGTTTGGACGACAATGCCTGCGACGTCTGAACTGCCGGCATCGGAGATGTAAACACAGCCGCCGCTGCCGTTGTTCAGGACAGTGATGCGGTTCAAGCCAAAATACCCGCCGGTGACGCCGGAGAAATTCGTCGGGACTTGGCCCACCAAGGTCAGGGCACCCCCGGCACCGATGGAGTAGAACGTCGCACCGTTCAGGTTAGCGTCGTCATCGGTGACGACATAAGGTGTTGACGCCGCTGTCGCAAAGGCGTTGGCCAGGCACAAGATTGTGAACATCAGAAGCGGCTGGCGGATAGAAGTCTTCATCGGGGTATCCTCTGAAAGGCGGCGAACCGAACGTGTCCTTTTTACCATGCGGTTGGACAAACGAGAAGGCATAGTAGGAGTTCAACGGAGAGGCAATTTGGCTCTATGCAAACAATTGCATACCTTTCGACAGATGATCGCAGCGGCAATCTTAAGAGGCCGGGATCGTCTTGCGCGGCTCGACAGACGAAATTAGCAGTCGCACCTGAAAGCACGTCCCGCGGGGGCCGGAACGAAATGAAACATCGCCGTTGTGCTTGCGAACAATGCGGCGAACAGTGTCGAGACCCAGGCCCGTCCCTTGTCCAACAGCTTTGGTCGTAAAGAATGGCTCGAAAAGGCGGGGCTGAAGTTCAGGCGGAATGCCCGGGCCGTGATCTTCGATCTCAACCACAATATATTTGTCTTCGCGATAGGTGCGCACGGCAAGTTCGCCCTGACCGTTCATCGCGTCGATCGCGTTGTCGATAAGGTTGGTCCAAACTTGGTTCAGTTCGCTGCCGAATGAATTCACCAGCAACGGCATGGGCTGATATTCGCGGGTGACGGTGACGCCCTTTTTCAGCTTGTGATTCAGGATGGTGAGTGTGGTTTCCAGTCCTTTGACGATGTCGACGTCCTGTCGAACCGACTGGTCCATGTAGGTGTACTCTTTGATGGCCTTGACCAGGTCTGAAATACGCGAAGCGGCGCTTTCCACTTCCGCCAAAAGACTCCAGATTTCAATCGAAGTGGCAATTCTTGTCAGCGCAGCACGCGCGGTGGCGGCGTCAAATTCCGAAAAGATCGGTTCGATGATTGCTGGTTGGACACCGCGTTGGGCCAAGTCTGCCGAAAGTTGCCACATGTCATCGAAGCCATGCGAGCGGAACAGCGATTCGAGTTTGTCTTCGAGATCGCTGGCCGCCAGCGAATCTGGGCGCGACTTGCTCTCGGCGACAACTTCCGCTTCGAGGTTTTCTATGTGCTTTTTTTGGGTCGGCGTGAGATCGCGCGAGCCAAGGTCGTGGCTTGCATCCCGAATGCGCTGTAGGGCTTCCCGCAACTGGCTGGCAGAGCGCTTGGCGGCGGACGCGGGATTGTTTAGCTCATGAGCAAGCCCGGCCGAGAGCTTGCCCAATGCGGCGAGCTTGTCGCGCTGCTGTTCCTGTCGTGTGGCATAGCGAATCCGGTCTGACATCACGCCAACCAGGCGGCTGGTCAGCTCTGGCATGCGTTGAACGAGTTCCGGGAACTTTGCTTCCGGGAAACGTACAGCCCTCGATCGCGCCAAAGCACGGATCGTTCCCGCATACTTCTTCATCCGCGAGAACGGCAGACGCCCGCTCACTTGTCCTGCGGTTATTTCAAAAACGATGGTTTCGCCATTGGGTTCGTCGGACCGTCCCTGGAGCGCACCTTCGAGCAGTACAAACATCCAAGCCGCTTCATCGCCCGGTCGGTAGTAGACTGTTCCCTCAGGCAGGATTTGTTCCTCAGACTGACTCAGGAACCAATCGAGCTCATCGGCGGCAAGGCCGTTGAATGCTTCGATTGCCGCCAATTCTTCGCGCGTTACGTTGCCTTGCGCGGGCCGGACGGATTGCGAGTTTGATTCTTCGGGCATTTGCGTCTGAACGCTACACCTTACTCAAATATTGATGAATGAATTGGACGGCTACCGACCCTTCGCCGACTCCGGATGCCACGCGCTTCACCGAGCCGTGTCGCACATCGCCGACCGCAAACACTCCGGGAACATTCGTTTCTAAAAGAAATGGATCGCGATCCAATGTCCAGCCGGCGGGCTTCTTGCCATTGTGAACAAGGTCCGCGCCGCACAAAATAAATCCACGATCGTCGCGTTCGACCACTCCCGCCAACCAATCCGTTTGCGGAAGGGCACCGATAAAAATGAAAAGCGAATTCGCGGGCACTTGTTCGGTTTTGTTGGTGTCTGAGCACAAAACGGAAATTGTTTCCAGATGCGTGTCGCCATGCACTTCCACCACGGAAGCGTGCGACCAAAGCTCGATGTTCGGAGTCTTCTCGATTTGATCGATCAGATATTGCGACATTGTCGCCGATAGCGACTCGCCACGCACCAGAATGACGACCTTTTCTGCATACTTGGCAAAGTTCATGGCGGCCTGCCCAGCTGAGTTCGCGCCGCCGACTACATAGACGGTCTCGCCCTTGCACGACAAAGCTTCGGTGGTTCCGCCGCCGTAATATACTCCCGCGCCTTGCAACTTATCCATCCCAGGAACGTCCAGCCGACGCCATTGGACACCCGTCGAAATCATCACGGCGTGGCAGGAAATTTCGCTTCCGTCGCCGAGTTTCAAAATGCGGTAGGGCCCTTCGACTCGCAGTGCCTCTACGGATTGCGGAGACAAAATCTCGACCCCGAACCGTTGCGCTTGCGCGACCGCGCGTCGGGCTAAGTCGCCGCCGCTCAAGCCTGTAGGAAATCCGAGATAATTTTCGATACGCGAACTCAAACCAGCCTGGCCGCCAGGCGCTTCCCGCTCGATCATCACTGTTCGCAGGCCTTCGGAAGCTCCATAAACTGCTGCTGCCAGTCCGGCAGGGCCGCCGCCCACAATCGCCATGTCATAAAAGTCGGTCTGCGCGCGAGTCTGCAAACCAACTTTCTGCGCGACATCCGGCGGACAAGCTTCGAACATTTTTGTACCGTCGGGGAAGAGCATGATGGGAAGGCGTGAAGCGTCAGGCCCCAGTGCCTCCAGAATTTGCTTGATCTCCGGATCGTTGGCCGCAGCTTCGACGTCGAGCCATTGGTATGGCACGCGGTTGCGCGCCATGAAATCGCGCAGCTCATAACATCGCGCCGACCATCGCGTTCCGAGAACACGGATGCCTTCAAACGCAGGCTTGTGGGCGGAAAGCCAGTCGTCAAGCTGATCGTCGAGAACGGGATAAAGATGTTCCGAAGGCGGATCCCACGGCTTCATCAGAAAGTAATGGACATTCGCGTGGTTGATGGCGCTAATCGCCGCGCTGGTGTCGGCGTAGGCTGTCAGCAGAATACGCTTCGCATCAGGATAAACCTGCATTGCCTCGCTAAGGAAATTGACGCCGTCCATGACGGGCATTCTCTGGTCCGCCAGCAATAAAGCGACGTTGTCGTTGCGTGTTTTGAGCTGACGAAGAACGTCCAAGCCTTTGGCGGGCGCATCGGCGCCCATCACGCGATAACGGTCGCCGTAATGCTTGCGGAGGTCGCGCTCGATTGCCCGGAGCACATCCGAATCGTCATCAACCGTTAACAAAACTGGCTTTGCCATTTCCGTCCGTTCGCATACTGATGCTACTAGTTATGATTTGGTCGCGGAGTAATCGAAAAGTGGTTCCGGGTGGAGAAAAACTTGAGGCGCTATTGTTGAATTGCTTGTTTCAGGCTCGGCCTGATGCCTAGCGCAGCCAGACTGGAATCGTCCCATCCGCCGCCTAGGGCCTTGACGAGATAAACGGAAGTGACCAGGCGCTGGCCTTCAATCTGGGTCGAGAGGCGTTCGTTAGTCAGCAGTTGCTCCTGAGCGGTGATCACGTCGAGATAGGTGACAAGACCGCCGTTATATCTAGCGTTGGCCAGTTCCAGAGAGTGATCAGCGTCGGCTACCGCGCGTTTTTGCGAATCGGACGCGAGAGCCAGTGCGTTGAGGCCGGCGAGTGCGTCCTCGACCTGCTGAAAAGCCACCAGCGTCGACTCCCGGTAATTTGCGACATCTTCCTGATAGACGCTGCTGGAATAATCAAGCTGGGCATGTAGACGGCCGCCAGAGATAAGAGGTTCGAACACGCTCAATCCCAGCGACCACAGGAAACTCGGCGCGTTAAACAGGGATGAAAAGTCGCGGCTCTGCACGCCTCCGCCGCCCGATAGCGAGATGTTGGGGTAGAAAGCGGCTCGGGCCACGCCGATCTGAGCATTCGCCGACGCCACAGTGCGCTCGGCCGTGGCAATGTCTGGGCGGCGTTGCAGCAACTCCGACGGCAGCATGAGCGGAACCGCCGGAGGCTGCGCCGCTAACGCCCTTACCGAAGCCTTAAAGTCCGAAGCCGGCAAACCCTGCAATACGGCTATGGCATGTTCGTTCTGAGCGCGTTGCTGTCGAAGCAAATACAGCTGGGTGATTGAAGAATCCAGAACGGTTTGCTGTTGTGCCACGTCGAGCCCAGATACGGCGCCACCGTTATGCCTTTTCTCTACGAGATCGAGCCCATTCTTCTCGAAGTCGACCGCCTTCTGCACCACAAGAGTTTCCGCGTCCAACTCGCGCAACTGAAAATAATCCGCAGCCAGTTCGGAACTGATCAGCAAACGAACATTTTCCAGGTCCGCGGCAGAAGCCTGATATGTGGCATTGCTGGCTTCGATGGCATGCCGGAGGCGTCCGAAAAGATCAAGTTCGTAGTTCAGCGTGAATGGGATAGAAAACACATTCTGTGTGATCGGAGAAAGCGGCGGCGGGGCGCCATTGAGCGGCCGATTTCCTGAAATGCGCTGGCGCGTAGCTGACGGACCTGCGTCTAGCTCAGGATAAAGGCCAGCGGAGGTGACTCGCGCCGACGCTCGCGATTCATTCAATCGCGCCATCGCAGCCTGCAACGACTGGTTGTTGTGTATGGCGCGGTCTTCGTACTGATTCAGTTCATCGTCACCGAATAACGTCCACCACGTGCCTTTAGGGATTTGGTCAGTCGGGTTCGCGGCTTGCCATGGGGCGGGTGCCTGCCAGTTCGCGGGAACGCTAGCATCCGGCCGTTTATATTTTTTTGATGCTGCGCTGGCCGATGTTGCCACCAGCCCGATCAGCAGCATGTAGGCAATTCGTCTCATGAATGCGCGCCGCCGTTCGGCGCTCCAACCTCAACTGCCTGGCCTTCTTCAAGCGAGTCCGACGGGTTGAGGACGAGTGTGTCGTCAGCGTTGAGTCCCCCAAGAATTTCGACGTCGGTACCGTAGTCGCGTCCGATCACCACGGGTTGGAGATGCACTTTCCCGTCATGAATGACAGCGGCTTTCGTGCCTTCAGCCCGGAACAAAAGCGCATTCACCGGCACCGACAGTCGCGGCGTTGTCACATTTACCGCAAAGTGCACCTGCGCGAAAGCGCCGGGAAATAATTCGCTCTTCGGATTCGGAACATCGATCTCGGTGCGCAAGGTTCGCGTTGTAGGATCGATGGAGTCCGCAGTGCGTTCAATTTCGCCTTTGAAAGCTTGCCCGGGAAGGGAAGCCAGCTCGATCGAACCCTTGACGCCGCGTCGCGTAAAGGGCGCGTAGATTTCGGGCACCTCGACATAGACGCGAATAGGGTCAATCTTCGCCAGATCGAACAGTTCCTGATTCATTCCGCCGTTGCCAGCGTTGATCAGGGCACCGATGTCCACTAGGCGTTTGGTAATGACCCCGGAAAACGGGGCGTATATATGCTTGAAAGATTCCAACTGCTCCAACCGCCGGACATTCGCGGTAGCCGATGCCAAGTTCGCCTGCCCTTGCACGTAAGCGTTTGAGCGTTCGTCGGTTTCCTGCTGCGCTACTGCGTCCTGCTTGCGCAATTCTTCCCATCGTTGCGCCGAAGATTTAGCGATCTGTACTTGCGCAACAGCCTGGTCTCGGGCTGCGCGGGCCTGCATCAGTTCCTGATCGACTTCCGGCGTTTCGATATCGCCCAGCAATTCGCCTTTCTTTACGCTGCTTCCGATGTCCTTATACCATTTGCCCAAGTAACCGTTAGTACGCGCATAGATGGGCGATTCGGTGTAGGCCTGCAAGGTGGAAGGCAGAACCAAGTCTTGTTGCGGCGGCTCTGTCTTAGGGTGGATCGTGGCCACGCTGGGCGTCGCCAGTGCGTCCGTTTCTTTGGCCAGGGCGTGCTTCTCGTCAAGGCGAATCACTAAAGAAATAACTCCGCCAACTATCAACAGCATCAAGACAATCGCGAGAAGCCAGATCGCTCCACGCTGGCGCGGAGCCGGCTTTTCCATCAATGCTCGGGTTTCGGGCCGTTCCATCACTTGCTGGTCCATATATGTACCCTGCTTCCTAGGCGCTCATATCAGGATGATGCGCCGGTGTTCGCGGATTCGCGCTTCAATCGCCGTCCGTGAAAAATACTGAACACAACGGGAACAAAAAATAATGTGGCGACGGTGGCGAACAGCAATCCACCAATTACAGAGCGGCCGAGGGGAGCGTTCTGCTCTCCGCCTTCGCCCAGGCCTAGGGCCATAGGCAGCATGCCGATGATCATTGCCAATGCCGTCATGATCACTGGCCGCATCCGGGTTGCGCCCGCTTCGAGCGCAGCCTGGACCGGATGCATGCCTTCGTCCATTCGTTCTCGCGCGAAAGAAATCATCAGGATGCTATTGGCCGTGGCCACGCCCATGCACATGACCGCGCCGGTAAGTGCTGGAACGCTGAGCGTCGTGTGCGTGAGGAACAGCATCCACAAAATTCCCGCGAGAGCGCCGGGCAGCGCAGTAATGATGATGAACGGATCGAGCCACGACTGAAAGTTCACGACAATGAGCAGGTAGACCAGCACAATCGACATGACCAGCCCGATCAACAAGCCGTTGAACGAACTCTTCATGGTTTCCACTTGGCCGCGAACCACCATCCGTGTGCCTCGCGGCAACTTGGAACGAAACGAGTCCACTACTTTCTCTGCATCACTGGCGACTCCGCCTAAGTCCCGTCCGTCAACGCTCGCGTATACATCGACAACGGGAGTGATGTTGTAATGGCTTACTTCAGCGGGAATCGTTGCTGGCGACGCCGTGGCCAGGTTTGCCAACACCTGAGGCGCGCCCCCCGCGGAACCGGACACGGGCGTGTTCATGAGCGCTTGCAAGGTGTCTAACCGGTATTGGGGGGTCATCACTGCGATGTTGTAGCTGACTCCGTTCTTTGGATTCAGCCAGAATGTCGGCGAAGTCTGGAAGCTTCCGCTCAGCGAAACCAGAAGGTTGGTGGCCACATCTCGCTCCGTGAGACCGACTTGCTGTGCTCGTACCCGATCCACATTCAGCGACAGCGCAGGACTGTTCAGTAATTGCTGGACGTGGACATCGACAGCACCAGGAATTCGGCGAAGGTCGTTGGAAATCTGCTGTCCGATAGCGTAGTCGGCCGCATAGTTGTTGCCAATGAGCTGCACATCGACGGGAGCCGGCAATCCAAAATTGAGGATCTGGCTGACTATGTCTGCCGGCTGGAAGAAAAATTCGACACCCGGAAACGCCCGTGGAAGATTGTGCCGCAACTTATGAATGTAGTCGTCGGTGGGACGGTGATCGGGTTTCAGATTGACCAGAATTTCCGCATCTGAAGTGCCCACCGTTCCGGAGTTGCTGTAAGAAGTGTTAATGCCGCTGTATGGCAGGCCGATGTTGTCGAGCACCGTGCCCATGTCGTGTTCGGGTATCTCCCGATGAATTTCCTGCTCAATCAGGTCGACGAGCCGGGCGGTTTCTTCAATGCGTAGCCCTGAGCGCGCACGCACATGCAAGCGCATCTGACCAGCGTCTACACGCGGAAAGAAATCGCGGCCGAGGAAGAAGACGAGTCCTCCCGACAGTATGCAAAATCCGAGAAAGCAAATGACAAAAATACGGCGGTGTTCCATCACGGATTCGAGGCTGCCGCGATACGAATCGCGTAGCTCCTCGAATTTGCGCTCGAAACCCTTTTGAAAGCGTCCGAGAAAAGTGGTCGGAGGTTTATGTGTGTCGAGTTCGTGCCCGCGAAGCAGATACATCACCATCGTGGGTATCAGCGTTCGCGATAGCAGGTAAGACGCGAGCATGGCGAACACGACAGCCTCGGCAAGAGGAACAAAAAGATACCGTGCGACGCCGGTGAGGAAGAACATCGGAACAAACACAATGCAGATGGCAAGGGTTGATACTAGCGCGGGAACAGCAATTTGCTGGGCGCCATCCAGAATCGCATGCTTCAGTTCCTTCCGCATGCCCAGGTTGCGTTCGATATTTTCGATTTCGACCGTGGCGTCGTCGACAAGGATGCCGACAGCGAGCGCCAGCCCTCCCAGCGTCATAATGTTGAACGTCTCACCCATCGCGCTGAGGCAAATTACAGAAACCAGAATCGACAACGGAATCGAAATCGCGATAATCAGCGTGCTGCGCCAGTTGCCGAGAAATAGCAGGATCATGGCAGCCGTCAGGCAAGCAGCGGTCAGGCCTTCGCGGATGACCGCCTGGATTGCCGCGCGCACAAATAAGGACTGATCGAAGAGCAGGTTCATCTTCAGCTCTTCGGGAAGAGTGGTGGCGATCTGCGGCAGCATCGCCTTAATGTTTTTCACGATGTCGATGGTAGAAGCGCCGCCATTCTTGAGAACGCTGATCAGCGTTCCGCGCGAGCCTTCCTGCCTGACGATGTTGGTTTGCGGCGAAAACCCGTCGCGTACGTGCGCGACATCTTTTATGTACATCGTTACGCCATTTACGGTCTTCACCGGAAGGTCGTTTAGTTCCTCGATCGTCTTCGGGCTGGCGTTCATGTCGATCTGATATTCCAACGACCCGAGCTTTGCAGTTCCCGAGGGCAGGATCAGGTTTTGCGCGCTGATGGCGTTCACCACATCCACCGGCGTGAGATGCTTCGCCTGCATCGCGGCGGTGTCAATGTCGACTTGAATCTGCCGCTGTTTTCCACCATACGGCCACGGGATGGCGGCACCGGGAATCGTGATCAGCTGGGTGCGGATGAAATTTGTCGCGTAATCGAAAAGCTGCTGCTCAGCCAGCGTCTTGCTACTTAACCCGATCTGAACGATGGGCACGCTCGAAGCGGAATACTGGATAATTAAAGGCGGAGTGGTGCCAGCGGGAAGCTGCTTGAGCTGGGTCTGCGATATCGCCGTTACCTGGGCGAGCGCAGTCTGAATGTTGGCGTTCGGGCGGAAGAAAATTTTTACCACCGCGATGCCGTTCAACGACTGCGATTCGATGTGGTCAATGTCGTTGACCAGAGTCGTAAGAGCGCGTTCGGTAACGGACACGACGCGGTCCGACATATCTTGCGGCGACAGGCCGTTGTAGTTCCACACCACACTGATCACGGGAATATTGATGTCAGGGAAAATATCGGTGGGCGTGCGCAGAATGACGATCGGACTCAGGATCAAAATCAAAAGTGCCATCACCACAAACGTGTACGGCCTGCGCAGTGCTAAGGCAACAATCCACATAGTATGAAGAAACCTGCCCCGAAGAAAGCGACCTGAGAATCGACCACTCCTTCGCCGTTATTGCATCATAGATGAAATACGAGCCGTATCGGATTTAATTTCTGTTACAGTGTAAAGAAATGTATCGGACTTCGACCCCATTCGGACGTAAAGGGCGCGGGCGCCCACGCAGCGAAGACGCGCGCAATGCAATTGTGCGAAGCACCCTCGCCCTGCTGCGTAAAACTGGATTCACGGATCTCTCGATCGAATCTATTGCCGCGCACGCGGGCGTGGGTAAAGCCACGGTGTACCGGTGGTGGCCAAACAAAGCGGAACTCGTGATGGAATCTTTTGTGTCAGCCGTCGAAGACGAATTGCGGATCGCGTCAACGGGCTCGGTGGAAAAAGTGATTCGCGAGCAAATGAAGCGCTGGACGCGTATCTTCCGCAGCTCCTTAGGTCAGGTCATTGCTGCGGTGATCGGAGCCGGGCAATCGAATCCTGAAATGCTCGAGGCTTTTCGTAAACATTACGTGGAACCCCGGCGGACTGAGGCCAGGAGGCTGCTGCGGGAAGCGATGCGTTCCGGAGAGATCCGCGCCGACCTGAATCCCGACACCATTCTCGATCTTCTTTACGGTCCTCTCTATATGAGAATGCTGCTTCGGCACACTGAACTGAACGACGAATTGCCGGACACCGTGTTCGACGTGGTCATGCCCGGATTGAGGCCAACACACAAATCTTCCGTTAACGGCTTCAAACCAGCGCCGGCGCGTCGACCTGTTCCGGCAACCCTGCCTCACGCCATGCGTCGAATCCGCCCTTCACGTTAAATACATTTTTGAGGCCGGCCCGACGCAACAAACTGCACGCGATCACGCTGCGATAGCCGCCTTTGCAATGGACGGCGGTCAACCGGTTAGCGTTCAATTCCGGCGGGGCAGCTCTGAAGTTATCCAGCGGCCACCATTGCGCCCCATCAATATGCCCAGCATGCCATTCCGGTTCGCGACGGACATCGAGAGCTTGAACGCCTTCACGCTGCATGCGTTCGCGCAATTCCGAAACCGAAAGTTGCGGTATTTGTTCCAGTGTAAAACCCGCATCCTTCCATCCTGCGATGCCGTTCGCGAGATAACCCGAAGGATTTTCGATTCCCACCCGCGCCAGCCTAAGTCGCGCTTCCGAGCACTGTTCAGCAGAATCGGCGACGAGCACTGGCTGCGCTGCCAAGCCTAAAATCGTAGCGGCCCATGACGCGAATTGGCCGCCGAGTGCTATGTTCACCGAGCCGGGGACGTGCGCCTCGCAGAATAAATCGTTCGGCCGCACGTCCAGGGCAATCACTCCCTGCTCGATCAATGATTTCAATTCGCCGGCTTCGACTGATTTCAACTCCGGCAGTTTAGCGAGTGACACCGCGCCGGAGCGGTTGATTTCCGCATCCTGCGAAAAATAATCCGGCCGCGCCGGTAAGTTCGAAGTTAACTGCCGGACAAACTCTTCTCGATCCTTGATCTGAAGTGCATAATTCGTGAGCCGCTCCGTCCCAATCGTGGACGATTTTTCCGCACGCATATTTTTCCCGCAGAGCGACCCCGCTCCATGTGCCGGGTAGACTAATGTTTCGTCCGGTAGCTTCATTAATTGTTCGTGCAGGCTGTCGAATAAATGCCCCGCCAATTGCGTGGGCGTGTGGTCTTTCGAGAGGTCAGGTCGCCCGACGTCACCGATGAATAGAGTGTCTCCGGTGAGGACCGCCCAAGGCTTTTCTGATTTCTCCAAATCAATGACTACGAAGCAGACGCTTTCCGGGGTGTGGCCGGGAGTTTCGAGCGTGTGCAACCGCACCGATCCGATTTTTATTTCCGAGCCCTGACGCAGCTTGACGTGCGGATACTTCGCTTCCGCTTTGGATCCGACATAGATCGTTGCACCGGTTCGTTCGGCGAGTTCCATGTGTCCGGAAACGAAATCAGCGTGCAGATGAGTTTCGACAATGTGTCGAATCGCCAGTCCTCGCTTCCGGGCCGCCCCGATATAAATTTCCACATCTCGTTGCGGATCGACCACGACCGCCTCTCCATCGGAGCCGATCATGTAGGACGCATGCGACAAACACCCTAGATAGAACTGTTCAAAGTACATAGTTAGCCTTTAGCTGGAAACCTCTCAACCGACAGCGCCATCATAAACCTGCGGAGAGGAACCCGCTGAGTCAGGGATAAATTGCCTTAAGGAAAGCGGTCGGTGGAAAATTTGGCCGTACGCAATGTCCAATTTTGGGTTAGAATCAGCCTTCGCCGCTGATCTCAGGCCGAGATCACATGGCGCTTCCAATAGTAGTTCCCTCAGGAGGGCAGTTACGATGTATCGGCCGTCGGGTAATCTAGCCACTTCGAATTCATTCGCGGATGTTGAGTCGACAATCAGAGGATTGACGCAGGATTACTGCATGGCGTTCAACACCGGCAACTACGATCAGGTTGCAGCCCTCTACGCAACCAACGGTACATGCATGGCTCCGCACTATGAATCTGCGCAGGGCGCCAAGGCAGTAGAAAATCTGGTCCGCCGCCTCGGAGAAGCCGGGTTTCGCGATTTGCGTTTTGAAACCTTGCGTGTGGAACACTCCGGCGATCTGGCTGTGGAAACAGGCCGCTACACTCTGGCCATCCAACTCGAAAACGGATCGAGCATCGTCGAACGAGGCAAGTTCGTTCATGCCTGGCGCCGGTTGGGTGCGTGGTTGCTGATGGCCGACGCATGGAACAGCAGCATGCCGCCGGTCCGCTAGCGTATTGTCGTGTTGCTCATGTTGTGAAACACTTTTGACTGGGTTGCATCCAAACAGCCCGCGTACATCCAGCAGTGTGTATGGCCTGCGTGATGCGGTAGCAAACCGACATTTTCAAATTCTCATAACTTAGGAGATTTCATGGAGCGTAAAGGCAGTGCGGTTTGGAAGGGTGGACTCAAAGACGGCAAAGGCGCCGTATCTTCCGGCAGCGGAATTCTCAACGGTACCCCTTATTCGTTCAGCACCCGGTTTGAAGATACCCCGGGAACGAATCCGGAAGAATTGATTGCAGCCGCACACGCCGCGTGTTTTTCGATGGCGTTGTCGGCGCAACTCAGTGGCGCGAAACTAACTGCTTCGAGCATCGAAACGGCCGCAACTTTGACCATGGAAAAACAGGAAGCTGGCTGGGCCATCACAAAAATTCACTTGGATGTGATCGGTCGCGTACCCGGGGCGGACGATGCAACATTTCAAAAACTTGCGAAAGATGCGAAGACCGGCTGCCCAGTTTCGAAGGTGCTGAAAGCCGAAATCACCATGGATGCCAAGCTGGAAGGCTGATTGGCACTTGCAAGCGGCCGCAGGGAAGCGTTACGATACAAGTGTTCCCAACGGCCATGCTCCTAGCTGGCCCTCCACGCCAGACAGCTTCAGGCGTCTAACGGAAAATTCATTCAAGAATGTTTCATCCGAATTTGTTATTTAAGCCGGGCATCGCAGGCGCGCATGGCGCCACCGTGGCGAGTGTCTTGACTAAGCAACCACAACTATAGATAACGAGATCACTATGAATGCAGGACCAGGACGTCCCTCAGGCGGCCAAGGGGGAAGAAGCAGGCGGCGTCGTAACCGGCGGCCGTCCAACCGCGGCGGCCAGAACGCCGGACGCGACCGTCAGCCTCTCGCTGGCGGCGTCTACAGCGCGCCGATGGACCACAGCTACCGCGCGACCATGAATGGCAATGGCAACGGGTCTAAGCAAGGACGTATGCGTCCAGGCTTTGCCGCTACCTATCCTCAACCCGATCCTGAGCCGCTGCCGCAGATGACGGACGCTAACTCGCGGATATTTGCCTTCGTCGATGATCTTTTCTTCCAGGCAAAAATTCAGGAAACCGCGCGCAAGCTCAACGTGAAAGTAGAATTCATAAAAGCGGAAAAAGATCTCACCGAACGTCTCAAGCAGAACGGCGAAGAAAAGCCCTCGCTTATCATTTTTGACTTAAACAACGCCAATGCAAAGCCGCTTACTCTCATCCCTAAACTGAAAGCAAAGCTGAAGAAGGGAACTTCGATTATCGGATTTCTCTCGCACGTTCAAGGCGACCTGAAGTTGAAGGCGCACGAAGCGGGATGCGACATGGTCCTTCCGCGCTCGGCATTTTCACAGAACCTTCCTCAGTTGTTGCGGCGGCACGGCGCGCCGGAACCGGAAGAAGCTTCCATCCAGTAGTTTTGCCTGAATCGCTAGCCCGGAGGCCACTTCAACGTGCGTCCGCCCAGTAGATGCACATGCAGGTGAAACACGGATTGCCCAGCCCCTGCGCCGACGTTCGTGACGGTCCTGTATCCCTCTTCAATGCCGCGCTCTCGCGCGATCTGCGCTGCGGCCAGATGGCAGCGGCCGATGGCTTCCGCATCTTCGGCTGAACTTTCCTTCAGTCCGCGAATATGTTTCTTCGGCACCACCAGCACATGCGTCGGCGCATGTGGCGCGATGTCCTCAAAAGCGAAAACCCGATCATCTTCGTAAACTTTTTTTGCGGGGATCTCTCCCGCGACAATTCGGCAGAATAGGCAGTCGCTCATGCTCGTGATTTTCTCCCATCGGAATTTAGAAATTTAATCCAGGCGCACTAAGAAGACGCCGCCTTCAGTGGGCTCGGTCTGACGGGCGACCTCTTCTGCTCGAACCTTATCGTCATTGCGCACGCGCACCCGCACCCACCAATCACCAATAGGGCTGCTGAAGCACGACACCTTGGCCAACTGATATCGCTTCGACAAGTTTGCCGCCAGGTGGTTGGCGGTTTGCTCGCGCTCGAATCCGCCGATCTGCACCGCCCATCGCCCTTGCGCAGTCAGCGTGGCTGGAGTCGACATCACTTCCAGGCGCACGGACGCAACGCCGGCTCGCCACACGTCAATCTGTTTTGCAGCAGCCAGCGATAGGTCGAGTATTCGTCCGGCGATGAAAGGACCGCGATCGGTGATCGTTACGAGAGCCGATTTTCCAGTCTTCACATTCGTGACTCTCACGACCGAGCCTAACGGCAACGTGCGGTGCGCCGCGGTCATCGCATTCATGTCGTAGAGTTTGCCGTTCGATGCGCGGCGATTGTGGTAAGGCGGCCCGTACCAACTGGCGAGTCCGGTTTCAACTGAAAGAGGCTTTGTGCCCGGTGGAATGATCGAGCCCGTCAGTGGCGGCGAATTCCGGTGGTCTGGCGGCGCAGAGTTCTGGGGATTGCCTTCGCTGATCGCCGGAGGCTCCGGCAGCGGGGTGTCTGCCGCTCTGTGACGCGAGCATCCGGCCAGAAACAAACACGCCGCAAGAAAAAATAACGCCGCGGCTACTTGCGGGTGGGCGTGTGCTTTTCGATATGCTCGGCCAGTTGCGACATCTTCTCGGCCGCAGTACGCAGTGCCTTGGTCGAATGTTGCCGGACCGTCGGAACAACTTCGTCGTTCAGATAGGTCACCAGTTCGGCTGTTTCTTTTTCCAGGCGCGCCGTCACTTCGGCGACAGATTGATTCAGGCGCACGGACGCCTCTTCCACTTTGCGGTTGAAGTCGGTCATTCCAGTCCCTCGATTTGGTAAACGCGAATTGTGGCACGCGTCACCGCGGATGCAGAGCCTCTTCAGTATTTCGCGGATGAACGGCGCAGGTCAATCGGGAATAAGCGAAATTGGTGCGTTCAATGCCAGTCACTTTCCCTCGGCGTCGGGCGTCATTCCGAAGCCCCGCGTACTCCCCGGCGGGGCCGAGAGCCTGCCCTGAGCGAAGTCGAAGGTGGATCTCTCACACAAGCGGCTCGTCGCGTAAGCCAAAACGACCCACTGCTTCGCGAGAGATATCGTAACGAGATGCGAATCGGTTCCTTGTTATAATCGCGAAAGCCGCCGTGGCGCTATCGTCTAGGGGTTAGGACGTGAGATTCTCAATCTTAAAACACGGGTTCGATTCCCGTTAGCGCTACCAACGCTCTCCTGCTATCTCATATTGAGCGCACTTGCATCTGGACGACCAAAGAGTAGAAGACACGTCGCATGAGTTTGTGTGGCACAGTAGCGGCAGGTAGGGGGCACAATTTTAGGCACAGTTGCCGGGGTTGATGCTTTCTTCGGAAATGCAGCTCTCCACCCATCATCACGCAGTTCCTAATCACATCTGCTCCCACAATTCCAAGTTTAATGCCATCGTCAAGTGCCTTCGAGCGGCGACATACATCGAGGTTCCACGCACCCTGCGTGATAACGCGCATTGGACAGAAGGACGCGGTGCCAACCAATCCAATTGCTCTATCAGGGTAAGACACCAAAGACGACGCCAATTCCGTCGCCGATCCCCAGTCCGCCATTTGACGTTGTGCCGTAGAGCGCTCCCCACTTTCCGAAGACAAGCGCGGCCCTCGGGAAACATCCTTGGCTAAGATGCGCACGCGAAAAGCCGAAGAGTTCAGATGGTGCCCAGGTGTTTCCTGGCATGGGGGTAAGCTTAAAAACTCCGCCACAATTTGATTCTTGGTCGCGAAATAGATATTCAGCTTTGAATCGAGAATCGGTCATTGGGATATAGCGCCCCAGTCTGCGTATTGAATGAATAAATAATATTTTCAGTCCAATTCCCGCTGGCATTGGTGAGCTGATAAATAGTCCCGATTACGAGG
This sequence comes from Terriglobia bacterium, assembly GCA_963771505.1. Classification (GTDB taxonomy): domain Bacteria; phylum Acidobacteriota; class Terriglobia; order Terriglobales; family Acidobacteriaceae; genus JAJPHW01. Next base: position 112,633 of record CAVYTO010000001.1, on the reverse strand, counting down.
AATCCGTTTCCGGTAGTCGCACCATAGAAGTTGCCGTCGTTGCCGAGAACGAGACCTGTTGCTCCCTCAATCGGATGCGCGAGGGTTGTTTCGGTCCACGGCTGTCCGCTGCTTGATGGGCTAAGTTCAAAGGCTGTGCCGGGACTATTGTTACTGCCTCCCTGAGTAGTGCCATAGAGATTCCCCACTTTGTCCAGCGCGATATTACCGAGTGGGGCCAAGCCGTCCGCGAGTCCGGAAAACGTGTAGATTACAGTTTCGGTCCAGGTACCGCCAGCCAGGGAAAGCTCGTACGCCACCCCGCAGCCGGTGCACACCGAGTTCGATCCACCTCCTACAGCTGTCCCATACATGTTGCCAGCAGAGTCAAAAACTACCGGGGAGCGAGGAAACATTCCGTCTGTGCCACTCTCGAAAGTGTGCAATACAGTCTCGGTCCAATTCCCACCGGGCGGGTTGGGCGGGGACAACTCGAAGACGACGCCGCATCCCCTCCCTGAACAGTTCGGGTTAGCGATATCTCCGCCTTCGTTCGTGGTGCCGTAGATGTTGCCAACCTTATCGAACGTGAGAGCTGCTAAGGGGACGGAGCCGTCTGCTCCACCGCTAAACTTGTAAAGCACTACCTCCATCCACGACCCCGTAGACTGGAAGGGGCCACCAACTCAAAAACGACGCCACAACCATTCGATGCCCCTCCGTATTGGCACCCGGACTGGTTACCGCCACTTTCTGTAGTTCCGTACAAATTGCCCTGAGAGTCGGCAATAAGGGGTGCCTCAGGAAGTGCACCATTTCCCCCACCGAGAAACGTGTAGAGCAGTTTTTCGTTCTTGGCCGCGCAGAGCGCGGAGCTTTCGAGAATTAAAATCACACCCAGGATGCGAACAAACAATTCACGTGGGAATTTCATGCTCTCCTCGATAAGAAAGGGTCTTCTACTCCGTTGCCTCGAAAATGACGCCAAAGCCTGCTGTGCCGATAGCGGTTCCACCGCTATTCGTGATCCCAAACAGGTGGCCTTTTGAATCCGTCACCAAACCCCAAACCGGATCATCACCATCGCTATTCCCGAAAAAGTCATATACGTCCGTATATCGCCAAAATACTTGCCGGTTTTGGCGGGGAGTGAGGCGATAAACGCTTCCATACTTGTGTGCGCCCCCTCCTCCGTTTTCGCCATACATATTTCCCGCAGAATCGAAAACGACATTCGCATAACCCTCACACGGCATCTTCACCCCGTAACGGCAGGGCAAATATTCCGTCCACGAACCATTCTGGTCGGGAGTTAGTTCAAAAACCCCGCCGCCACCTTCAGGCAAACCGCCGGCGGTGGCTGTTCCGTACACGTTTCCTGATGAGTCGAGAACGACTCCGTTTCGCGGAAAAGACAGATCACCAGTCAGAAACCCACCAAACGTGTGCAAAACATTTTCGGTCCACGTCCCACCAGAAATGCCAGGCGGAATCAACTGGAATGCCGTGCCTCCTCCAATCGCGCCTCCGATGTTCCCCCCGGCTGAGGTCGTCCCGTAGACGTTTCCACAGAGAATCAAGGGTCAATGGGCCGATGGGTTGCTCTCCGTCGTTTTAGCCGCTGAAACTCCAGATTGTGTTCTCACTCCATCCACCCGTGCCGTTCGGGCTGAGTTCAAAGACCGTGCCCCAGTTGTTCGTTCCACCGTCCAGTGTGCTTCCGTAGAGATTGCCCGAGCCATCTAAAACCAGCACGCTCTCAGGATCAAGTCCGTCAGGATAATTGCCGAAATTGTAGAGCACTGTTTCTGTCCACGCCCGCCTGTGCCCGGACTCAGTTCAAAAATAAGTCCCCTGTTGTTCGCGCCGCCTCCACTCTGAGCACCATAAAGATTTCCTGCCGTATCCGAAGTGTTCCCCCAGACGCTAAAACCGGAAGCAAAGCGATGGAGAATCGAGTAGTTCCACTCGCCCTCAGAGCCGCGCGTCAACTCGAATACAACTTCACAGTATGCCGGCAAACATCCCTCGGAGCCATCTGTGACGAACGCCGTGCCATACAGATTTCCCGCAGCGTCGATAATTAAGGAGGATGGGTTCTGTGCGGTCGATCCCCCTTGAAACGTGTAGATGATCTTTCCCCCGGACGCCGCGTTCGCGAAGTCGCAAAGAACAAGTAATGAAACCCACACCGCTGCTGCACATACGAACCGACCACGGAAAATGCTGCACTAGATGTCTCCTGAATCGTTGTATGTCTGCCCGAATGCCAATCCACACCCCAGTATCAGTACAATTGCGAAGGGCAGGGACCACTTCACAAACGCTTCCATAGAAAGCCCGATAATTGTACACTCCGCTTGACTGGGCGTCTTGGAGGGCGAAAGGCTCATACGGGCCTCGCGCTGATAGCTCCGCATAGGAATAGGAACGAAATTCAACAGCCTTCAGCGTATGAAGCGGACGCAAGGGAAGAAGAGGCGATTCGCCTGCCAAGTCCGAGCTGCAGCCGCGAAAGCGGGGCACAATTTGAGGTACAGTTTCGTGGCAGAGTACCCAAATAGCTGAAAACACTACGCGTGTTATCAGATTCTCAATCTTAAAACACGGGTTCGATTCCCGTTAACGCTACCAACTCCACCCTGGTCGGGCCTTCTGACGCCAGTCCGCCGATTTCATTCCCCATGACTTGCGAAAGGGCACTTCGCAATGGGCGCGACCGCTGGATCATGTGGGTCGCGATATGCTCCGTCCTTGCCTGCGGCTTTCTCGTCAAAGGAGGTACGAGATCTGAGTTTTTGTGGGCTGTGATGATTGGGGCTTTGAACGGCGCAGTTCTTGGATTCGCACTTGGGCCTGCTTCGGAAAAGGCGCAATCTTCCTATCCGGAATATTGGCAGGATCGCCGTTCTACTTCATTGCTATTTCTATTCTCGTGGTGCAGTTAAGGGAAGCACGAGAGCTCCATCGCGATCTGCTCTCGGACGTAATCCCAATCGCTTCGATCTTTCTAGCGATTGGAATTGTATTTTCGTTAGCGCAGGCTCTTCGCGTACGCAGGCTCGCCCGGCGGGGGGACCTCTCAGTTTAGTAGGGAGAAAAAGACGATGACTTTCATCGGACTCGCCGCCTACCCTCTACCTATCCCTGCCTTGATTTGGGCTTGGGTGATATAGTTCAAGGCCAAACCTGGTTTCGTGCTTCCCGAGTGGCGTAGCGCCCTCGCATCCTGGGCCTGATTCTGGTTTCTGGCGATGATCTGCCAACTGTCGCCGCGTTTGAGCCATGTATCAGTCCAAATCGGCAAATTGTTGCGTTCGGCTTGGACGTGTCTTTGCCAACGGCAGGGGACAGAAGTCGAACGGTCTGTCAAACCTGTTGACAATCCATAACTACCCGGTTATATTTATCCCATAACCACGCAGTTATAGGTTTATATGCATCGCATGCCTGATAAGTTATTCAAGTCTCTCGCCGATCCGACTCGCCGCGCGCTTTTCGAGCGTCTCAGCCGCCACGGTGAACAAACTGTACGGATGCTCACGGACAACGCGAAGATCTCGCAGCCCGCGGTATCGAAACATCTGAGAGTTCTTAAGCACGCGGGCTTGGTACGCGCTCGTCACCATGGCCGCGAAACTCATTACGCCGCCCAGCCCCGCGCCCTTGCTCCGCTCCTCGACTGGATGACTTTTTACAGCAGGTTCTGGCATGACCACTTTGGCCGCCTCGAAGACTTACTCAAAAGGATGGATACATGATCGACCAACAAACGACCTCAGCCAAGTCGCGCTCAGTCGTGATTGAAAAAGAATTTCCTCACGCGCCGGAGAAGATCTGGCGCGCACTCACCCAGGGCGCGCTGCTCAAACAATGGCTTATGGATAACGACTTCCAGCCAACCGTGGGCCACGACTTCAAGTTTCGTTCGACGCCCGTGAGCAATTGGGACGGCATCGTCGATGGCAAAGTTCTCGCGGTCGAACCCAACGCAAAGCTCTCTTACACCTGGGTCGCCCTGGGACTGGCAAGCGTCGTGACTTTCACGTTGACCCCGAGCGCTAGCGGCACTCATCTGCGCATGGAACATTCGGGATTCGGCGCCGATCAAGACGCAGCATACAAGGGAGCAAACTACGGCTGGCAGAAGTTTCTCGGCAACCTGGAAGGCGTGGTTGCCGCGTTGCCGTAACCGTTTGCAGCATATTAGCGGCGTCATTATGAAGCTCCGCGCTTTCACCAGCGCGGGCCTGAGTATCTGCGCTTTGAGCTCAGACTTTTCAGCCCCAACCGCCGAAAGGTGACTTACCCATGACAACTCGGACGATTCTTCGCTCGATCCACATAATCTTGAGCATCCCGATTGTTGGCTATATTTACAGCCCATTCGATAAAATGCCTCAATACGCCCATCCGACGCGGTTCGTCTTCTTTCCCACGATGGTCTTGACGGGACTCTGGATGTGGAAGGGCCATGTTGTGCGACGCATCCTTACAAGAAAATCGGGCTGACTCGCCGGTGGAGGGGAAGCGCTGATTCTGTCCACGTTATATTCTTAACCTTCGATGATTTTCGTCAGCCTCACGCGCCTGCGAATTCGTTCAATGAGATTTCTGCCGTTCTTTCTCTGGCACACCACGCGCGTTCAGAAGCAAATAAAACGAACTGCTGGATTCCGCATCGGTTCTCTCTTGGCTGACCGCAAGTGGACGTTCTGGACCATGACAGCCTGGGACTCGCAGGACGGCATGCGTCAGTTCATGACTTCAGACGCCCACAAGAAAGCGATGCCCTATCTGCTGAATTGGTGCGACGAGGCATCGGTCGCGCACTGGGAGCAGCCGGAAGGCGCACTGCCGTCATGGATTGAAGCCGACCAGCGCATGCGCAAGAGCGGACGTCCATCGAAGGTCCGCAATCCGAGTCCTCAACATGCGAGCATGAGCTACCAGGAACCACGCACCACTGCGTCGGCTCAGATTCGACGTGCTTGAGGCGGGAGACGTCACACCGACACAACTCATTCCCCCGCGCCGTCTGTGTCTACTGGACAGCGTCGCCTCCCACTCTACGTTTGCACAAAGCGCAAACGTAGAATGGGGCACCCTCGGTGGTTTAGGGTTGCCACGATGACCAGGATTGGTGGAGTGACCGCTTACGATCGGTGCGTGAAGACTCCGAGGACGGTTTGCCATGCCAGTGAAGCGGCGCTGATAGGGGCGGCTTCGGTGGGTTCGGAGTCCTCAGGCAGGGCGAGGCAGGTCCTGAAATTCTTGCTGAATTCGGCGAACACGATGTTTGCGGCTTCGTGAATGAGAGGCGATCCCAGATCCGCGAAGACGCCGGACACGCTCAGTTCAGAATAGCTGCTGATCTCGGTGCCGCCGTCAGGCAGCGCACGGAGCTTATTCCTCATCTTCATGGAAGCGCCAGCGCGGCCTTTCGCGTCCTGGCCGGTGCCAATGATTTCCACTTCCAGTTTTTTCTCGTCCATGCGGACGATCATCACTTCTCCCCGATAGTCGGTGAGGTTCGAGCCGAAGCGCACGCTGATGCCTCCGGCGTAGGTGTTGGAGTCCACCTGAGTGGTGATGTACGCGCCCGGCACGCAGGCAGAGACTCTGCGCGGATCGCTCAGGAACTTCCAGGTCTGGGCGGGTGTTTCTCGCACCTTAAAGCTTTTTTCGATTTGCGTGGCCACGAGAAACGCACCCTCAGTGAAATTCCGGTCTACAGGGCGTTAGGAAGCTCCGATGCTAGCACGTTGTCGTGTAACTCCGCGAGATGGACGATTGTGGCGGAAAGTGCCTCATGATAAGTTTCAGCGTTAGCCAACCTGCGCGCTCTCCCGCGCCAAACCACCATCACGCGGAGATAAGTATTTGGGGATCGGATCATTTCGAGCGGATATAATCTCGGAGCGGATTGCAAGCGTGATCATCGATGACAGCGATAGGGTGAATAAAAATGGCATTTCGAAATAGAGCAGTTGTACGCGGAATTCTCGCCGCGATCGTCGCTTCGGCTGGTGTTGTCGCATTGGCGCAAACCGCCAAGAAATCCTATGAAATCGACCTGCCTGCTACGAAGCAGTGGGTTGACACGGCGGTGGAAGTCCACGGCGGGGCGAAGCTGCGCTTCACCGCGACCGGATCTATCACTTATCCCGCCGACGCGTCTTACACCGGCAAGACCCACACGCAAGGAACATTCGGCCCGGATGGCTTGCCGCGCGGTTTTGCCGATCTGCTCCATCAATATGCGGTAGGCGATGCAGGACATGGCGAATTGATCGGACGCATTGGCTCGGCCGATGTCGCACAAGCCTTCGCCATCGGTGCCAGCAAAGAGTATGACGTTCCGGTCGCGGGCAAACTACAGTTGGGGCTCAATCAGAGCGAAACGGAAGCGGCAACGGCGACCGGTTCATTCCACGTGAAGATTGAGATTCTCGACGAAGGTTCGAAAGACGCGGCCAATGCCGGAGGTCCCGCGGAAACGCCTGTAGCCGCCATCACGCCGGATTTGCTGAACAAGATTCCGCGCCGTATTAGCGATCCCTCGGGCCTGCCTGGCGACATGGTGAATGTGCTGATCATCGGAACCCAGGACGAGGTAGAAAAAGTTTTCGCCACCGCTGGGTGGACGAGAGTGGATAAGACCGTACAGAACACCGCGCTCAACGCGATCGTCGATTCGCTCGAAAAGAAAGATTACCTGACCATGCCGATGAGTTCGCTATTTCTCTTCGGACGTTCACAGGATTACGGATTTGCGCACGCCGAGCCGGTGAAGGTCGCGATGTCGCGAAACCACCTGCGGGTTTGGAAATCGCCGTTCGAAGCGGATGGGCGGCCTTTGTGGTGTATCGCGGCAACTCACGACATCGGATTTGAAAAGGACCAACGCAACAACGGAGTTACCCACAAGATCGACCCGGCCATCGACGGTGAACGGGAGTATGTAAATGGAACGCTGTCCGGTACGGGATTGGTAACTCAGCGCGACCACGTCACCCCGCCAAATCCTCTGACCACGGCGAAGACCGCGACGGGTGGAGAATTCCACTCTGACGGGCGAATCCTGGTGCTGGTCCTGAAAAACACGCCGGCAAAGTAGACTCGACTCAGCTGTCCGATCGCTTAAAAGGCTTCAGCTCTTCTCATTACCGGGATTTTTATATCCTCAACAGCTTGTGGACGTTTTTTAAACAAACATTCAAGCTGGATTCACTTCGCCTTAATGCCCGTCGTCCACCCTCAGGTTATCCATTTCCCTAAACCTGCAGGAGGAAGATTCATGTCTCTCGTAAATTCTTATCGTGACAGTTGGCGCTATTTGGGCGCTGGCTGCGCGTTGCTTTCCACGATAGCCAGCCTGGTTGCGCCACTGCCAATGGCGGCGCAAACCACAACTACGCCGATCCAGCATGTAATCGTAATTGTTGGAGAAAACCGCACGTTCGATCATCTCTTCGCCACTTACCAGCCGCCTGCGGGACAGAGCGTCCGCAATATGCTTTCAAAAGGCATCATCAACCTTGATGGGACTCCGGGTCCTAACTTCGGCCTGTCAGCGCAAAGCCGAGCTGTGGATGGTTCTTCTTATTCGATCGCGCCCGGCGGCAAGAGTCCGTATCCGCAACTTCCTCCCACCAATGTGCAGTTCGCGCCGCCTTCTGCCAGCGATGCACATCCCGGCCCTTTCCAAACGGCGGCCGCAGCTGAACTTGCAGAACCCGGCTTGCTCTCGTCGGATTACACTCTGCTCACCACCGGCGCGACCGGCATTCCTTACACGCAGATCGACACGCGTGTCGCGAACGTCTTCCACTTGAAGAATGGCCCCTATCAACTCACGCCCAGCGTAACTTACGACGATTATGCCGGGAGCCCGGTGCATCGCTTCTACCAGATGTGGCAGCAGATGGATTGCAGCAAGAAGAACGCGACTGCCATCAATCCTTCTGGCTGCCTCGCCGATTTGTTCCCGTTTGTTGAAGACACCATCGGATCGGGCAGCAACGGAAATCCGCGCCCAACCCCTTTCCGCCCGGAAACCACGGCTGAAGGTTCGATCTCAATGGGCTTCTACAATGTCGCGCAAGGAGACGTGCCTTACTTCAACTCACTGGCGCAGACTTATTCGATTTCGGATAACTACCATCAGCCAGTGATGGGCGGAACCGGCGCAAACAGCTTCATGCTGGGCGCAGGAGATCTCCCTTACTACAGCGACGGAATGGGCAATGCCAAAGTCCCGCCAAGCAATGAAATCGAAAATCCCAACCCTTTGGCGGGCACAAACAACTGGTACACGCAGGATGGTTACAGCGGGGGCACCTACAGCGATTGCTCGGATGCGTCACAACCCGGCGTGAAGGAGGTTGTAACTTACCTCAACACGCTGACGCCCAGGATTCGTCCGAACTGTGCTTCAGGAGCGTACTACCTGCTGAACAATTACGCGCCCGGCTATTATGGCGATGGATCGGTCAATACTGGTGCATTCGCGATTCCTCCATCCAGCGTTCCCACAATTGCCGACTCCCTCAACAACGCCAGCATATCCTGGAAATATTACGGAGATCACTGGAACTTGTATCTTCAGGATCCTACATACAGCAACCCGTGGAATGCATATTGCGACATCTGCAACTTTACCCAGTACACGTCCTCGATCATGGGCAACGCCACGCAACGTGAAACCCATGAGAAGGATGTGACCGACCTGTACAACGACATCGCCAATGGAACCTTGCCGGCGGTGTCGTACGTGAAGCCTTCCGGTTTTGTGGACGGCCACCCGGCTTCGTCGAAGTTTGACCTGTTCGAGGCATTCACGAAGAAGATCATCACCGAAGTGCAGGCGAATCCTACGTTGTGGGCGAGCACTGCAATCTTCATCACGGTGGATGAAGGCGGGGGCTACTATGACTCAGGCTACGTGCAACCGCTCGACTTCTTCGGCGATGGCACTCGGATTCCGCTGATTGTAGTTTCGCCATTCGCGGCCAGCGGAAAGGTGTCTCACTTGTATTCCGACCACGCGTCGATTCTTAAATTCATCGATCGGAATTGGGGCCTGGCTCCGATTTCAGGACGCAGCCGCGACAACCTGCCAAACCCAACCACCAACGGAAGCGATCCGTATGTGCCGACCAACAGCCCGGCCATCGACGATCTCTTCGATATGTTCAGTTTCAACTAGCAAAACCGTTGGTGGGTACGTGCTCAGTTCTCGCGAAGCTGCGAGGGTTGGGCACGTGCTGTTTCCGTGGGGGACCAGTTTTCAGCCGCCCTTCAGGTTGGCAAAGATATTCTTGAGGCGTGCACAAGTTTGCCAAGATCGGCTTTGGCGTCGCTCTTTTGATGCTGATTTGGCGGACGCCACTGCTTGCGCAAACTCGAGGGACGCATAACGTGACCGGCGTGATCCTTGACCCCTCGAACGCCGCCATCCCCGGCGCGCACATCACGCTGACTGGCAAGGGACAGGCCGCTGCCGAAACCGATTCCGACAATACTGGAGGCTTCACCTTCAGCGGCGTCGCTTATGGCGACTACAAGATCAAAGCCAGCCATGAAGGTTTCAGCGACAGCGTCGTTTCCCTGTCGGTTCGGTCTGCAAACCTGCTCCCGGTAAAAATCGTTCTTCCTGTTTACGCTGAGGCCCAGGTGATTTCGGTGCAAGCCGGCGATGCCGCCACTCAAGTCAACACCGAAATTGCCGAGAACAAGAGCGCGAATACCGTGGACCGGGCAGCGCTCGATCGGGTGCCGGTGTTTGACCAGGACTACGTGACCACCCTAACTCGCTTCCTCGACGACAGCGCCATTGGAACCAACGGAGTGGCCTTGGTGGTGAATGGCGTTGAGGCGAACGGACCTGGAGTAACCGCTTCCGCAGTGCAGGAAGTGCGCATCAACCAGAATCCTTACTCGGTTATGTTTTCCCGTCCGGGCCGGGCGCGATTGGAAATCACAACGAAGACTGGAACACCAAAAGTTCACGGAACCGTCAACTTTCTGTTTCGCGACGCCGTCTTCGACGCAACCAACGCATTCGCCCCGGTGAAGCCGACCGATCAGCGTCGTTATTACGAAGGCTCGTTAACCGGACCTGTTGGCCACGGTAGTAAAACCACATTTTTGTTATCACTGCAGCAGGATCAGGAAGATCAGGCTGCAATAGTTTTCGCGCAAGGAGTTCAGGGCGTCATCAACGAGACTGTTCCCAATCCCAACCGTCATTTCTTCGGTTCTGGCCGCATCTTTCACGATCTGGCGAATGGCGATCAATTCTGGATCGGTTACTCCTACGAGCGCGAAACTATCAAGAACCAAGGCGTGGGAGGGACGGTTTTACCCGAGGCCGGGACCAACTACAAAACTCAGGAACATGAGATCAATGTCAGCTACCGCCATCTGTTCTCACCACATTGGTTGAACCAGTTGCGCTTTCTTGTCGGACAGAACGACACCCCGGTGACCAGCGTCAGCCCAGCCGCTGGCGTGGTGGTGTCCGGAGCGTTCACTGGCGGTGGTGCCCAAGCCGATTCCCGGCGCACCGAAGTTCACTTCGACGGCACGGACATCGTTTCCTTCGCGAACGGAAAGCATGATCTGAAGTTTGGCATCGATGTGCCGGACCTGAGCCGCCGCGGCGCGGACGACTTCACCAATCGCGCCGGAACCTACACTTTCGGCAGCCTCGCCGCCTATGTAGCTGGTCAGCCGTCAACTTATTTCGTGCAACAAGGGCAGGGGCATCTCGTATTCGTGGAACGGACCGTGGCTGGTTTTATTGAAGACCTCATCCGCCTCAAGCCCAATTTCTCCCTCTCCGTGGGCGCGCGCTACTACTGGCAAAATTACTTTCACGATGACAGCAATAATTTCGCCCCACGTTTCGGTTTTGCCTATGCTCCCAGCGCTAACAGCAAGACCGTGGTTCGCGGCGGCGCTGGAATTTTCTACGACCGCAGCGGTCCTCGCCCCATCGCCGACTTGCTGCACTTCAACGGCGTAAATTTGCTGCGCTACATCGTCGAAAACCCTTCCTATCCGGTGATCCCGCTCGAGTTGGTGGGTCTGCCAACTAGCGTGGTCGTGCTTGATCCCAAAGCGCGGATACCCTACACCGCCCAGTACAGTTTCGGAATGGAAAGGCAGATTACGGCGAAGAGTTCTCTCAGCGCCAACTACGTTGGCTCGCGCGGCATGCATTTGTTTCGCTCAATCGACGCCAATGCGCCCCCGCCCCCGGACTTCATTGCGCGACCCAATCCCAACATTGGGCAGGAGCGGGAAATCCAATCCGAGGGATACCAGAAAAGCAATTCGCTGGAAGTGACGTTCAAAGGCAAACCCAGCAAGTATTTCAACGGGCAGGTGCAATATACATTTGGAAGGACGGACAACAACACTGGGGGCATCACGTATTTTCCCGCTAACAGTTACAATGCCAACGCCGATTGGGGCCGCGGGGACTTCGATCGGCGCCACAAGTTCGACCTGCTGGGGTCGTCACAGCCGACTCGATTCTTCACCATTGGCGTGGCGTTATCTCTATACAGCGGGAAGCCGGTCAACATTATCACCGGCGCCGATAATAATCGAGATGGGGTCGTTAACGACCGCCCTCCGGGCGTCGGACGCAACACACTAGCTGGACCGAACTTCATCAACCTGGATGTGAACCTCGCTCACGACTTTACTTTTGCCCGCGATAAAAAACACGTTCTGACCGTCGCCTTGAACGCGTTCAATGTGTTCAATCATCCAAACGATCTCACCTACGTGGGCGTGATCACGTCGCCATTTTTTGATCGGGGGGTGATTGCTCAACCGCCGCGCCGCATGCAGCTTGACACCGAGTTCAAGTTCTAAGGTTTGCGTGGGGAGCACGCACCATCATTCCCATGATTTCTTTCAGCACCCTGCCGCAGACCATAGCCGTGAGTTGAGATACATCCTGCCGGGGATTGTACTCGACGATGTCCGCGCCGACGATGTCGCCCGAGATTGCATGCAAATGGGCAATCGCTTCCCGCACTGACATGCCACCGGGCTCGCGGTGAGAGATGCCGGGAGCAAACGCGGGGTCGAGCACGTCCACGTCAAAACTGACATAAACGTTGCCCGACAGCCGCAGTTTCTCGAGCGCGGGCAAGTGGCGCATTTCGACGATTTCCACTCCGAAGCGGTTCGCCTGATCCCTTAGTGTCTTATTCAAAGTGCGAACTCCGATTTGGATGAGCCGCGAGGCGCGACCTTCTTCCATGATCCGGGCGAACGGGCAGGCGTGCGAAAAGTGGTTTCCCTGAAATTCGTCGTACAAGTCGCTGTGCGCGTCGAAATGAACAATGGTTAGAGTTGGATAACGTTTGTGGAATCCGCGGATAATCGGATATGTGATCGAATGGTCGCCACCGAGGACGATCGGGCGATGCCCGTCGTCGAGCAGTCGGCCTATTTCGGACTCGATAATCCCGAGCGCTTCTTCTTTATTTTCTAACTTGAGGTCGCCGACATCCGTAAAGATGCCTGAAGCGCCAAGATCGACGCCGGTTTCGGACCAGGAATTCGAGGAATCCGAGGCGAACGCCTGCCGGATGAGCGGCGGAGCTTCAGCGGCGCCGCGTAAATAAGACGAATTGAAATCCAACGGAATGCCGAGCAGAACTGGTCGCCCTTTAGCTGGATTACCCATCTGATCGTCTCCTCCGTGGTACGGGCTCAGTCGAAAAGCATCCTCGCCTATGAGCCACTCATCCTTTATTCTATAAGCGACCTTTTATGGCGCACTCAAAGAAACGAAACGGTTCCGCCGGCGTATCGGCCGTGCTCGACAAAGCTCCCACCAAGGATTTGGAACGCGATTGTGCTTTCGATGCCTTCAGGCATTGGGGATATCTTGAAGCCGATCTCGATCCTCTCGGCTTCATGCGCCCGCAGCCGCATCCCGATCTTCCGATCGAGGGCGAGAACGCCGCGCAGGCTCGCAAGTTTTATTGCGGGACGGTGGGCGCGGAATTCATGCACATTGCGGAACCAGATCGACGCCGCTGGATTCAAGACCGGATGGAAAGCGCGCCGTTACCGGTCGACCAGAATGCGGCCTTGGATCAGCTGATCCGCTCAGACTTATTCGAGCAAGTGCTTCAGCAGCGATACTTGGGCACAAAGCGCTTTTCGCTGGAAGGTGTCACCGCGCTGATTCCATTGATCGACGAGATTCTCGACGGCGCGGGGCAACGCGGTGCAGTGGAACTTGTGATGGGCATGAGCCATCGCGGACGATTGAACGTGATCGTTCAGGTAGCGAAGCGTCCTGCGGAAGAAGTGTTCGCGGGATTTGAAGACGTCGATCCGCGCAGTGTGCTGGGCGGGGGAGACGTCAAGTACCACATGGGCGCAACGGGAAATTACGTGACCCGGTCGGGAAAAAACATTCACGTTCACCTCGTTTCGAATCCCAGTCACCTTGAAGCCGTCGATCCCGTTACCGTTGGCCGCACCCGTGCGAAGCATGACCGCATCGGTGAGGATGGCCCTGGCAAATATTTGCCGCTGATCGTTCACGGCGATGGCGCGTTTGCCGGACAGGGCGTCTTCGCCGAAACATTGAATTTTTCTGATCTGCCGGGCTATACGGTTGGCGGCACCGTCCACATCATCGTGAACAATCTGATCGGGTTTACGACCGTTCCGAGCGAGTTGCATTCATCGCGATTCGCGGCTCAAATCGCCCGGCGCCAGTCGATTCCGATTTTTCACGTTAATGCTGAGGATGTTGATGCGGTCATACGCGTGGGACGCATGGCTCTCGACTATCGATACACCTTTAACAGCGACGTGGTCATCGACATGGTCGGCTATCGCCGTCATGGCCACAGCGAGGTTGACGATCCGACAATTACGCAGCCGCTGCTGTACAAAGCGATCAAGGAGCATCCACCGCTTTACGAGATTTACGCCGAAGATATCGACGCCGACGATCTGCCGACGCGCATCCAGTCGATTCGTTCGGAACTGGAAACCGCGCAGTCGAAAGCCGGCTCGCTCAAACACAAACCGATGATGCGCACGCTGCCGTCCTATTGGGATAACTACAGCGGCGGACGGTACAAGCCAGAGTTTTCGGTGAATACCGGGGTAGAAGCTAAGGAATTAGAAGCTCTGTCGAAGGGCTTGTCTTCTTACCCCGACGGATTTCATATTCATCCCAAGGTCAAAAAATTGCTCGAGCAACGCGCGGAAATGGGACAGGGGAAGCGCCCGGTGGACTATGGAATGGCGGAGGCGCTGGCCTTCGCGTCGCTCGTAAAAGGCGGAACTCCAATTCGGATGAGTGGACAGGATTGCCGCCGCGGCACATTCAACCAGCGGCACTCAGTCCTGCTCGATATCGAAAACGAGCAGGAATTTGTGCCCCTGCAACATATTTCAGAGGGCCAGGCACGCTGTCAGATTTACAACTCGACATTGTCTGAAGCGGCTGTTCTTGGATTTGAATACGGCTACAGCCGCGACTACCCCGATGCATTGGTTTTGTGGGAAGCGCAATTTGGCGACTTCGTTAACGTTGCACAGGCGATTATCGACCAATTCATCAGCGCCGGAGAAGAGAAGTGGGGATTGTTGTCCGGCGTGGTGTTGTTGCTTCCGCACGGTTTCGAAGGACAGGGGCCGGAACACTCGAGCGCGCGCATTGAGCGGTTCCTGCAATTGGCCGCGCGCGATAATTTCCAGATATGCCAGCCGTCGAACGCGGCGCAGTATTTTCACCTACTGCGGCGTCAAGCGATGCGCAAATGGCGTAAACCGCTCGTCGTATTTACTCCTAAAAGCATGTTGCGCGCCCCGGCTGCGTCTTCTCCGATTGCCGATTTCAGCCGTGACGAATTCCTGAACGTGCTGCCCGACCCGGAGGCGCAACAGGCTAAACGGATACTTCTTTGCACCGGCAAGATTGGACACGAGCTTCGGGAAGAGCGCAAGAAGCGAAAGGATTTATCCATCGCTGTCGTATCGCTTGAGCAGCTTTACCCATTTCCGGACGCGCAGTTGCTGGCCGCAATTGAGCAACATCCTTCCGCTCATGAACTGGTATGGGTGCAGGAAGAACCGGGCAACATGGGGCCGTTATCCTACGTGCTGCCGCGTCTGCGCCGCATCGCGGGCGACCACGCGGTCTTGTCAGTCAAGCGGTCGTCCAGCCCAAGCCCGGCTACGGGGTCGGCAAAAGCCCACGAGATGGAGCAGAAGACGCTTATTGCGATGGCCTTTGCCGCCAACGGACACTGACTTAGCGGTTATGATGTTGGAGTGAAAGCCAGCATCTTTATAGTTGAAGACGATCCGGACATTTCCCGGTTGGTCCGCCACCATCTTGAAACCGCCGGATTCGCCGTGAGGATGTTCTCCACCGGCAATTCTGTAATTGCCGACGCCGAGAAGCAGCGTCCCGCGCTTTTCATTCTCGACATCATGATTCCCGGACGCGACGGTTTGGAAATATGCCGCCGGGTCCGAAGCACCGCAGCTTTGGCGGCGATTCCGGTAATTTTTCTCACCGCCAAAACCGGAGAAGCCGATCGAATTCTGGGCTTGGAGCTGGGCGCGGACGATTACATCGTGAAGCCCTTCAGTCCGCGCGAATTAGTCGCGAGAATCAAAGCCGTGCTTCGACGCTTCGAGCGGCCTCTGACACCAACGCCGGTGCGCGTGGGGGAAATAGAAATTGACCCCAGCGCGATGACCCTGGTGGTGCGCGGCAAAATCGTGACTACCACAGCCACTGAATTTCGCCTTCTCGACTACTTCGCACGGCATTTAGGGAGGGTTTTTACCCGCGATCAACTGCTCGATTCGGTGTGGCGCGATACCTCTTATGTCACCCCGCGCTCGGTGGACGTCTATGTAAGGCGCATACGGGAGAAAATCGAAGCGGATCCCGAAGATCCTCGCTACCTGCGAACCGTGCGTGGAGCGGGCTATAGGTTTGAACTACCCAAGTGAGCCCGATTTGAGACAGCGCATATTTCTTAAGCTGCTCGCTGTATTTGTATTAGCGATCGTGATCGCGACAGTAGCGCTTGACCTTTCGCTTCGGCGCGTTTGGAAAGAAACGTTGGACGGGCAGATGGACCGTGAGCTGCGACAGAAGACAGCGATGTTTGCCGATCGCATCAATGCAGCGTCCCCCGCGGATTTCGAGAGAATCACAGCTGCCGAGGCCGCAGCCTCCGGCGCTCGCGCCACCGTGGTAGATGCCTCGGGGAGAGCGCTGGCTGACTCTGATCCACGAGAGCCTGCCGGCGCCGATGAGAGCCAGCAACCAGAAATTATGGGAGCGCTGGAGCATCGCGTTGGGTCGCCACAGAGACGAAATGACCCGCAGGGGAATGTGTTTCTGTATACCGCGTTAACGGTGGACGTTGGGGCGGTGCGCCTGGCCTATCCGCTCGAAGATATCGGTGAGGCAGTCGCGCGAATGCAGTCCACTCTCCTGCTGGCGGCGGTCATTGCGCTGGGGGTTGCGGTTTTCGTGGCGGCGCTGGTCGCGCAGTCAATCTCAAGGCGTCTTCAGGCAATTGTCGAGTTTGCCGAGCGGATCGCCGGGGGAGACTTGAGCGCACGCATTGTTCCAATCTCGGGCGACGAGATTGGGCGCGTGGCTTCCACCCTGGATAAGACCGCTCGCGAATTCGAAGGCAACTTCGAAGCTCTGAAAAACAGCCAGCGCCAGCTCGAAACCCTTCTGAACAGTATGCAGGACGCCGTGATTGCCATCGGACCCGACGAACGGGTACAGTGGGCAAACCAAACGATGGATCGTCTCGTGTCGGGACGCACACGCATCCAGGCGCCCATCATTGAAACTGTCCGGGACCCGGATTTTCTGCGCACGCTTCGCGCTGCGCGCGATACCCGCGCCCCTGCCAGCGCACGTGCTACCACCATGGTGCAAGGCCGAGCCTTCGATGTTACCGCCGCGCCCATGCCCGCTGGGGGCACTGTGGTCGTTCTCCGAGACCTCACCGAAACCGAGCGCGCGGAAAAGACCCGTCGCGATTTTATCGCCAATGTTTCCCACGAACTGCGCACGCCGCTGACATCAATTCAGGGGTACACCGAAACTTTGCTGGATGCGTCCACCGAACCCAATCCATCACGCGAGTTTCTCGAAATCATCCGCAAGAATGCCATGCGCATGTCACGCCTCACCGAAGATCTGCTTACGCTTGCCAGAGTTGAATCGGGCGAGCAACGATTTGAGATTCGTCCGATATTGCCCGAAGAGATTTTGCGTGAAGCAAACCAGAGTTTTGCGGAGATTGCCCGGTCACAGGGTGTGAAATTGGAAGTCGAAAACTCCGTCACTGAACCGGTGAACGCCGACCTCGAAGCGATCCACCAGGTTCTGTCCAATTTAATCGAAAATGCTTTGAAGTATGCATCCGCAACTGATCGCATTTTGCTCGGAGCTTGCCATTCGTCGGATGGGGTAGAATTTTACGTTCGCGACTTCGGGCCCGGAATTTCCTCCGAACATCTTTCGCGTTTGTTCGAACGTTTCTACCGTGTGGACAAAGCCCGATCCCGTGAATCTGGCGGCACGGGGCTAGGACTGGCCATTGCCAAACACATCGTCCTTGCCCATAACGGAGCCATTCGTGCGGAAAGCGAACTGAACCACGGCTCGACGTTCTTGTTTACGCTGCCCATGGCCCGGGCGGCGGAGCCAATCGGACCCATCGGTTCCCGTTGAGATCTTCGTTCTGAACCCCGGACCCCAGAAAATTTACCCGATTTTCACAACTTATTAATAAAGTTAAAGGAACAGCCGCCCTATGCTGCAAGAATGGCGATTCGCCTACACAAGAGCCCCGCTTTATTGTTCGGAAATCTGGCATCGTCACAGGATCGGAAGGAATCGCCTATGAGCACCGCGAGCGTGAAAAGACCCGACCCCGAACCAGCATCCGCGCAACTTGTGCGCCGGACGATTGAAGCCTGCAGCGTCGCCCAGCAAGCTGCCGGCGCGGCCGCCGAAGGGATCGCGACCGGATCAGCGGCGCTGTTGAACACCATTCGCGAGCGCGAAAAGCAACTTGATAATATCGATCGTGAAATTGACGCGGGCGTCACCGAAACAATTACTCGAGTGACAGAGCCAGAAGCCCGCGAACTGCTTGCCTGCATGAAGTTCATGATCGGTCTGGAGCGTATCGGCGATCTATTGCTGAGTTTTGCCAGCAGTGCCCAAGCCGCCGGTTCTCGCTTGGATCCGCAAGACATCCGAGACCTTACCCAGATGGCTTCGTTACTGGAAAAAATGCTTTCGGATGTCGGAACAGCGTTTTCGGTCCGCGACGTAAAGAGGGCCATTGACGTGTTGCGTGCAGACGCGGAGATGGACCGCCTGCGAAACCTGATTTTTCTACGCCACATTGAAAACCCAGAAAACCAGCAACATCAAGCCAGCCTGCAAGTGATCTTCATGACGCAATCCCTCGAACGCGCGGGCGATCATGCCAAGAATTTGGCGGAAGAGGTATGCCATTTGGTTAGCGGACATACCGTGCGCCACGTCCTCATGACCTACGATCGTCCCATCGAGCAGATGTTTTTGGATTGGCTCCGCCAGCGCGACGAGAAGCACTGAGTTTTTGCAGCTATTCTCCATTACACTTCTTTACCGAGACCCTCCTAAAACTTTACGGCATTGAATCAGCGATCATGTTTAGATAGAACCTGCCCGATCAAACACGCGTGGCGCACCTGCGCAGCTCTCTGCAGGCTCGGGTCGCAAGCTGAGATCGAATCGAAGGAGATTGGCAGGATGAGATTGTCGATTGGGAAGCACTATGCTGGAGGCTTGGCCGTAGCTGTGGCTATTGTGTTTTCTGCTAGTTGCGGCGGTGGAAGCGGCTCATCGAGCTTTCGCGTGATGCAGGCCTCTCCAGATGAAGGTTCGGTCAACGTCCTCATCGACGGCCAGATGCAAGGCACGGACATTCCCTATGCAGGTAATACCGGATACCTTCCGGTTGGTTCCGGTTCCCGGCACATTCAGGTTGAGCCTGTAAATTCGAGCACTCCGATCATCGACGAGAACATCACCATCGGTTCGACCACAGAGACGACCATGATCGTGGCAAATTATTCAGCCAACGTGACTGGAGTCGTTTTGACCGATGGCAACACTGCGCCGACTACGGGCGACATTGAAATTCGCGTGGTGAACGCTTCGCCGGGCATAGGGTCTGCCGACATCTATATCGTTCCTTCCGGAAGCAGCTTGACGACCGTTGCGCCGGTGGTCAGCTCGCTGGGTTTCGAATCCGCCACGGATTATCAGACTCTTGTCGCCGGAACGTACGAAGTTTTCCTGACTGCACCTGGCACAAAGAATGCTTACTTAAGTTCCGGGCAGATTACACTCACCTCAGGACAAATCCGCACGCTGGTTGCCATTAACGGCCCCACCGGCGGATACTCCACTGTGACGCTCGCCGACCTCGACTGATCGGCGAACGCTCAGAACGGGGAACCCACTGAAAAAATATCTGCTGGCCACATCAGCAGCGGTGATCGCTGCCGTTCCCGCGATCTCGCAAACCGGCGCGGTGGTGAAATATCAGGCCACCATCGACAACGTGAAATATGTGTATGCGTCGACGGATCCTGTAGCCCGGCTCAAGCCCGGCGAAACACTCGATACCAATACTCTGGACTGTTTCGGCAACGCCATCCGGAAACCTGGCGACACACTGAGTCTCGTTAAAGGCGACAACCCGCTCACGGGCCCTTTTTATGTTGAGGGAGCGGAACCCGGGGATGCGCTGGCCGTGAAGATTCTCGACTTGCAAGTGGATGGCGACCAAGGCATCGGAGCGTTCGCGCCCGGTTTCGGAGCGTTGAACGCGACGAATTACACGCCCATGCTGGCACCTC
This sequence comes from Terriglobia bacterium, assembly GCA_963771505.1. Taxonomy (GTDB): domain Bacteria; phylum Acidobacteriota; class Terriglobia; order Terriglobales; family Acidobacteriaceae; genus JAJPHW01. The sequence continues at coordinate 92,686 of CAVYTO010000001.1, read as the reverse complement.
CGGTACCAGAAAAAATCTGGTTTTACCCCATCAACCGGGCGACCAACACCGCGACGTTCCGCGGGCTGGATTCGAAATTTTCCGTCGATATACCACTGCGTCCATTTTTTGGCTGCATCGGGGTTGCGCCGGCGGGAGGCGAAGCGCGTAGTTCGATTGTTCCTGCCGAGTTTGGCGGCAACATGGATTCGCCTGAAGCCAGCGCCGGCAATACGGTGTATTTTCCTGTGAATGTTCCCGGGGCGTTGCTTTATCTCGGGGATGGCCATGCGGCCATGGGCGATGGGGAAGTGGCAGGCACCGCGATCGAGGTTCCTCTTCATGCGCGCGTGGAGGTGAACTTGATTAAAGGCCTGAAAATAAGCTGGCCGCGTTTTGAGAATGAGGAGTCAATCATGACGGTCGGCGCATACCGGCCACTGGATGACTCGTTGCGAATTGCCTTCACCGAACTCGTCAACTGGATTCATACCGATTACGGATTGTCTGAATACGACGCCTACGAGCTGCTTTCTCAAGTCGCAAAAATCCATCTCAACGAAATGGTGGACCCAAACTATGTGGTCGTCGCTTCGATTGAGAAAAAATATCTGCCCGCCCGCAAGAAATGAGCGCCGCAGGGTCACCGACCTGCGGTGCTTCCCAATCTATTGACATCCTGATAACTGGGGCGAGACACTGCGTTGAGTGTTTATGGAAAACAATTTGACGGCGAAACCCGCGACAGAAGAGTCTTTGGATTCCGGCGCCGTTTCGGCTCCGCCGACTGCATCGCTATCTGAAGATCAGAATCTGTCTGCGACACTTCTCCTGCTTGCCGAGCGGGCGCGGTTTTTAACGTCTGCATCTGGCGTTGCCATCGCTTTCGGTGAGGGCAACTCGCTGATTTGCAGGGCCAGCGCCGGGACCGACATGCCGCTGAAGGGCTCTCCTCTCGCGCTCGAATCGGGTCCAGCTTCCGAACTCATGGCTGAATGTGTAAACAAGCGACTGCCGGTAATCTGTTGCGATATCAACTCAGATTCGCGTGTGGATGCGGACTTGTGCCGTGAGCAAGGAATCGGTTCGATACTGATTGCGCCGCTGGTTTTTGAAAATGAAGCCGTTGGTATCTTGCAATTTTTCTCGCCACGGGAATCTGCGTTTACCGATTCCGACGTGCAAGAAGCAAAAAGAATTGCGGATTTGATTCTTACCTCGATTGAGGAACCAGAAGACTTGGCGGAGGAAGCGAACCAGTCAAGCGATCAGACCGCCTCGCCTTCGGCATTGAGCCGCATACGCATTAAGAATGGCCGGGTTTCGATCCCGGCATCAAGTGTTCCAGAAGCTCTCCCTGGAGCCCCAGGGCCTCTGGCCAGGTCAGAGAGCCCCAAACTCTGCACCCGGTGCGGGTTTCCGGTATCCGCAGGCAGGACGATTTGCGTCGATTGTGAGGCCGCGGATTTCGCCTCAGGGGTTTCTTCTGACCCGACCCCCTCCAGCGAATTTGGCCATCTCGCGGATTTGCCACGGCAAAGCTGGTTGCATGAGCACTTCTACACAATCGGCATCGTGGTGGTGAGCGTGTTGACGTTGGTAGTGCTCTCCATTTGGGCGCGATAAGGACGCAAGTCGCGTTACTTATGGGAATGTGAACTTCCCTAAACAGTACGTTTCCTAAAACAACCCCAGCCTTGTCGCTGAGTTCTTCCTCAGGGTTGCGACCCGCAATGGCCTGCCTGCTTCTGTCCGATGTAGCGATTGAGCCGGAGTTGAAATTGAATGAGTCACGCCCCCACAAAGTTTCCGCAGTCCCATTTCCGTCTCCTTTATGTCGGCGGCAACCGGGATACATATTTGCATTTGCGCGATGTTTTAATGGCGAGCTGTCAAACGCGCTTGCGTGTCATTCATGCAGCCAAATTCGACGACGCGATCCTGCGCGCGCGGCGGGCCCGTTATGATCTCGTGGTTTGTGAAGGCGATGGCGCTGCCCCAACGCCCTGGCTCACGAGCTTGCGCAAGGCTTCTCCGCAATTACCTGTGATGTTCCTCAGGGAGTGCATCGACGAGGAAGCCATCGCTGAGGCCGTCGAGACCGGGAAATGGGATTTTCTAAATGTCGACGCGCCGAATGGAATCGCGGTCAATCCCGCGGTGCGTGCCGCAATCGAGTCTTACAGCAACGATCGCCATCACGACCGCGCCGAGGCGACGCTGCGCAAATTCTGGCGCGCGGTGGAACAAAGCACGGAACTTATCATCATTACCGACCGCGACGGAACGATGGAATACGTTAACCCGGCGTTCGAGTTGTTGACCGGTTATGCCCGAATGGAAGTTGTCGGACAAAATCTGCGGCTTCTCAAGTCGGAAGAGCAAAGCTTCGAACTGTATCAGGATATGTGGCAGTCGGTAACTTCTGGGAATATTTTCCGTGGCATACTGATCCACAAAAAAAAGAATGGTGAAACGTTTGTTGCCGAGAAGACGATCACACCCTTGCGCGACGGTCAGGGACGCATTACCCATTTCGTGTCGTGTGATCGCGATATTACCGAAAAACGCCGGCTTGAACATCAACTTCAGCAAGCGCAAAAAATGGACGCGATTGGCCGGCTCGCTGGTGGCGTCGCCCACGACTTCAATAATCTGCTGATGGTGATTGGCGCCTACGCTGAACTAATGCAAGACTCTCTGGCTGCTCGTCATCCGCTTCGCCACAACGTCGCTGAGATTCTGACCGCGTCCCGCCGAGCGGCCGATTTGACCCGTCAATTGCTGGCATTCGGAAGGAAGCAGGTGCAGTCCTTGCAAATGCTAGACCTGAACCAGGTTCTTCGCGAAACCACCAACATGCTCTCGCGATTGATCGGCGAAGATATCGACATGGAAATCGTTCCGGGCCGAGGTTTGGGCTTGATCCGGGCAGATCGTATCCAGATTGAACAAATCGTGATGAACCTCGCGGCGAACGCCCGCGACGCCATGCCCCACGGTGGAAAACTGACGATTGAGACTTCACGTCAAGTGGTGGATGAGTCCTACGTGCAACAGCGTCCGATTGTCCCTCCTGGAGACTACGTTGTACTTTCCGTCTCCGATTCAGGGCAGGGCATTCCAGCGCGGCACCAGGCTCACATCTTCGAGCCTTTCTACACGACAAAAAAAGTCGGAAAGGGAACCGGTCTCGGCCTCGCGACGGTCTACGGCATCGTGAAACAAAGCGGCGGCTTTATCTGGCTTTACAGCGAACCGGGCATGGGAGCGACCTTCAGGATTTATCTTCCGCAGCTTGCCGCCGGCAAGATCGCCCCACAACCAATGAGGCCGGCAGATTTACCTGTAGCCACAGGTACTGAAACCGTGTTGCTGGTCGAAGACGAAAACGCGGTGCGCGCTTCGACCGCGGAGTTTCTCAGTCTCCATGGATACAAAATACTGGAAGCAGCCAACGGGAGAGAAGCGCTGATCGTGGCAAATACTTTTTCCGGACACATCCACGCCATGGTGAGCGACGTGGTCATGCCCCACATGAGCGGCGCACAGGTCGCCAAAGAGTTAGTCCTGAGCCGGCCAGACATGAAGGTCCTTTTTGTCTCTGGGTACGCTGGTAAGGCCGTGCAGCGCCACGGAACCATCGATGTGACCCGGCAATTCCTACAAAAACCGTTTTCCTTGAGGATATTGGCCAGCAAACTTCGCGACATGATCGAAGAAGATTCGCACGTTGCGCACGCCGCCGCCGCTTCCGCGGGATGAAAACGGCAACACTCCCGTATAATCCCAGTGGAACTTCATGTTCTCACTGTCTGCGGCCAGCGCTCGTTCATCCGGAACTCCAATCAACCAAGTCATTTCATCGGGCCGAAATACCCGGCGGTTGTCGATTGCTCTGATCATCGGCCTTTGGCTGGTCATCTACGCTTCGGGCATCTTTCATCCTCCGCTGCTCGATGACGTGGATACCATGCATGCCGAAGCGGCTCGCGAAATGGTCATTCGGCATGACTGGGTGACGCTGTACATCAACGGCGTTCGCTATCTCGAAAAGCCGCCGCTGCCTTACTGGGCTGTGGCCGCGAGCTTCAAAATCTTCGGAGTGTCCGATTGGAGCACCCGGCTTCCGCTTACGTTGGGTGTTCTCGCTGTGCTTCTTGCCGTGTATGGTTTGGGTCGACGAGCTTACGGCGAGCGCGGTGGTTTGTATGCGAGTGTTGCGCTGGCGACCATGATCGGTCCGTATATATTTACCCGCTTTCAAATTCCGGATGTCATCGTCAGTCTTTGGCTTACGCTAGGTTTCTATTTTTTCCTACGCGCGATGGAAGAAGAGGAGCCCTCACGCGTGGCCTGTTGGGGATTTGCGGCTAGCTGCGCTCTCAACGTCTTGACCAAAGGATTGATTGGCCTAGTCTTTCCATTTGCTACGATCGGCGTCTATCTCGTCGTGACGCGAAATCTGCGCTATCTGTGGCGACTTCGACTACTGTCGAGTAGCATCGTATTTTTCCTGATCGCTGCGCCGTGGCACATTCTGGCGGCGCTTAGAAATCCTACGCAAGGCGCAGTTCGCGGATTTCTGTGGTTTTATTTCGTGAACGAGCAATATCTGCGATTTCTAAATAAGCGGGTGCCGCGGGACTATGACACCGTTCCGCTCTTATTGTTCTGGGTGTTGCTGCTGGTGTGGGCGTTGCCTTGGATCGCGTTTCTTCCGCAGGCGATTGCAAAAATTCCTGTCCGCTGGCGTGCCTGGCGAGATCGGCAATCTCCTGCGCAGAAGGCAAATCTGTTGTGTTTCATCTGGATTTCTGTAATCGTCGGCTTCTTCAGTTTCTCAACGCGGCAGGAGTACTACACGATTCCCGCCGTTCCGGCGATCGCTCTGCTCGTTGGCGGTTGGCTGCAAAGTGAGGAAAAATCGACCGCGGGAAGTTCCGAGCGTCGCGCAGGCCGCGTCTCTTCCATCGTTCTCTTCATACTCGGAGTGACGATCTTCGCTGCGGGAATGGCGTTGCTCGGCATGTCGAAAACTCCCGCTCCGGGAGTTGATTTGTCGGAACTTCTCAAGAAAAACCCGCAGGATTACACACTTTCATTCGGCCATTTCTTCGACCTGACGCCGCAATCGATGGGATTGTTTCGCTTGCCGCTCGCGGCTTTCTCCATCGCGTTTTTTCTGGGAACTTTAGCAAATTGGATGGCTCGAAGGCGCAACCAAACCCGCTTAGCGAACGCTTCGCTGGTCGCCATGATGGTTGTTGTTCTTGCTTGCGTGCATTCGGGGTACTCGATCTTTTCGCCTATTCTGTCGTCGCAACCGCTTGCGAAATCCATCGCAAAGCGATTCCGCCCCGGTGATGCGATCGTGATTGACGGTGATTTCGCGTCTGCCTCCAGCCTGAATTTTTACCTGCAACGCCACGTGCTGGTGCTTCATCAACCAACAGCCACGTTGTGGTACGGTTCCCTGTTTCCCGACGCTCCGACTGTGTGGGAAACCGAGGCCAGTCTGGCGGCCCGATGGACTGGCCCGGGCCGCGTCTTCATGTGGAGTGATCAGGAAGACCCAAAAGAGCTTCGTGCCGCCCCAAGATTTCTTTTGGCCAGCAGCGGCGGCAAATTCATTTTCACTAATCACGCCGATTGAGTGGATCTGAGATGAGCGTCGGTATAATTCCCTCACGATGAGCCTGCTGCCTTTCGTGTTCTTGGTGGATGCTCCGTCAGCTTTGAATGCTGCTGCCTGGGTTCTTCTCGCAGTCGCGATCATCGGCAGCGTCAGTTCTTTCGTCTTTCTAGTGCTGGCGCTGGTTGGCGCACGTTATCACCAGAGCAAGTCGAGTCATGAGGCGTGGAGCACACCCGGCTATGTCCCCAGTTTGCCGCCAGTGTCTGTACTGAAGCCGATTCATGGGCTGGAACCTGGGCTGCGCGACAACCTTGAGACGTTTTTCCGCCAGGACTATCCGGATTATGAAATCTTGTTCGCCGCTGCCGAGAACGACGATCCCGCTCTCGCCGTGATCGCGGAACTCTGCGGCCAGTATCCTCAAGTGAACGTTACGACTCTGGTGACCGGACATCCGCCTTGGCCCAACCCTCCCGCCTATGCGTTTTATCGCATGGAAGAAATCAGCCGACATCCGTTGCTCATCACCAGCGACAGCGATGTCAGCGTCAGTTCCGATTACTTGCGGAAGTTGGTCGCTCCTTTACTTGATCAGTCGATTGGCATGGTCACTTGCGTTTACCGTGGGCGAAGCCTTGGCGGGTTCTGGTCTGATCTGGACGCGATCGGCATGTCAGTGGAAATGACGGCCGGCGTGGTTGTAGCCAACATGCTCGAAGGCATGAAGTTTGGGCTGGGCCCGACGATTGCGGTGCGAAAAGACGCGTTGAGTAAAATCGGCGGTTACGCGGCAACTGGAAATTATTTTTCCAATGATTTCATAATTGGAAACCTGATCGAAAAATCCGGTTACCGCATTGTTCTGTCGGACCATGTGATCGAGCACGTTGTGCCACCGATGACTTTCCGCCGCATGTGGGACCGCGAGGTGCGATGGGCCAAGGGCACTCGTTATTCCCGGCCCTGGGGACATCTCGGCACGGGGCTCGTGTTTGCAATGCCCTATGGAATTCTTGGTTTCGCCGCGGCCACCCTGCTTGGCTTTCCTAAGCTTGGGGAACTGCTTCTAGGCGTTGCGATTCTGAATCGCCTGAGCGAAAGCTGGGCCATCGGATGGAAAGTGGTCGCCGACCCGCAGGCGCGCAAAGCTGCATGGTTGTATCCCGTGCGAGATCTGCTTGGGTTCGCGGTCTGGTGCGCCAGCTATCTGTCGCGGCGCACCGTCTGGAGAGACAACCGCTATCAGCTCGTGGAAGGCGGAAAAATTGTCGAGCGGCAATCTCGCAAAGATTCGACGTAACGATCGGGTCGAACCTTCGTCAACGGACCAACTTTCCACCTTTCAATCGGAACACCTCGTCTCGCCAACGGATGGTTCGTCCAGCGTAGCTGGCGACCCAAATCGCGAGCGCCAAAAAATCGCGGACAGGTAGCAGCCACAGATTTTTTCCAACCGCCGCATCATGCAAGACCTTTGTACCTACGGCCCGCGCCATTGCAATTCGCGCGGCTCCGGCGAATCCGAGCAGCAGCCATGACCATCGGGCTCCGGCGCTTGCGATGACAGCCAGTGCGGCCCACGGCAAGCCAAAAGTGAACAACAAGCCGAAATATCCGCCCGGACGAGATTCGCGAATCGTCCGTCCCCAGCGCAATTGGTGAGCGATGAAATCGCGTACTGAATAAGCCGGGAGAAAAGTTTCGACGATCGCGCTCGATAGTTCGACTTCCCGTCCTAGTTCGGCAATGCGGTGGCCCAGTTCATAGTCGTCCGCGAGATGGTCGGCGATGGATTCAAACCCTCCGATGGCTTCGAGGTCGGAGCGCCGGAAAGCCAGCGTCGAACCAAGGCCAAAGTGAATGCCATTTTCCAGCATCCGCGCAGTCAGCACCCCGGGAATAAAATCGGTGGCGATGCCAAGCGATTCCAGTTGAGAACCCAGCGTCTGGGACGGGACACCGCGATACAGGCACGTGACTAATCCAACATTTTCTGCCGCCAGTGGCTGAGCAACGCGACGTAAATAATCCGGCGCGACCCGAATGTCGCTATCGTTCACGACGAGAATATCGTTGGCAGCGTGCGCCACCATCTGTGAGAGATTTCCAACTTTTCGGTTATTGCCAACCTTTTTTTCGCAGACCACGAGTTGAATTTTGCGTTCGGGAAATTCATGTGCCATCCGCTCGACCACAGCAACAGCGGGGTCTTTGCCATCGCTCACCCCGAAAACAATTTCATAGTCGGGATAAGCCTGCTGGAAATGACTTTTCAAACACTCGTACATCTCCGGGTCGGTGCCCTTGAGCGGCTTCAGAATCGAGATTGCCGGCTGGACGCTTGAACCCGTTGGCGCATTCCCTCTATCTTTGCGATATCGGCGCGCGCTCGCGGTACAAATGGCGTAATAGGCGATACTCGCGCACGTTCCGCTGGCGGCGACCCCCTCGATGAATTTGTGGATTGAGATAGACAATCGGCTTTTGCGTGGCAGCTTTCCAAGTGTAACGCTGCGGTACAATCCGCGCGATGACATCGCATATAATCCCTCACGCAGCCGGACTCCGTATTCCGTCAACTCCTGCTGCCGGAGGTTTGTGGATGTTCAAGTCCATCGCAATCGTAGTAAGCAGTTATCTGCTGTCAGTGATTCTGGTGATCTGCACCGACCCACTGCTCACTCGCCTGTTCCCCGGTGACTTCGTGAAGGGACAGATTCCCTCTGATCACGCGCTGCTGGCAAGCACTGCACTTTTCGTCATCATCTCGATCTTCTGTGCGTGGTTGGTCGCGCGCTACGCTCCGGGCAACGCGGCGAGGCACGTGCTCTGGTTCTTCGTCCTCGGCGAAGCGATGGGCGTCGGGGCCATCATTCCCAACTGGAGCAAGGGCTGGCCGCACTGGTATTGGTTGTCATGGCTAATCACCTGGCCGATCAGTTGCTGGATCGGGCTTATGCTCGCCGGGTCGAGTGGGCCGGTGCCCCTGCCCAAGGCAGATTCCTCGCTGCGCTCGGAATGACAAAAGGCGATCCCTGGAAATTGTCATTCCGATCCTGCCGGAGCGCTTAGCGACGGCGCCCAAGGAATCCGCTTTTTTCTGCCAAGCCCGCACTGCTCATAAAGGCAGAGCCCTCGCATATAATCGCTCAGTAGGCAGCCGGACCGGACGGTCGCTCTTGGTTCGTCAAGGACCGAGGGAGGAAAGTCCGAACTCCGCAGAGCAGTGTGCCGGATAACGTCCGGGAGGGCGGATTCAAGTCCGCTCGACGGCCAGTGCCACAGAAAACATACCGCCCTGGCGGCAACGCCAGGGTAAGGGTGAAAAGGTGCGGTAAGAGCGCACCGCCGCGGCAGTAATGCCACGGGCACGGTAAACCCCACACGGAGCAAGACCAAATAGGGAGGAATTTTTCGGCTGGCCCTCGGGCTTACCGGATTACGTGCCGGCTCGGCGCGTCAAACCTTCGGGTAGGTCGCTTGAGCCCCGCAGTAATGCGTGGCCCAGAGGAATGACCGTCCCGCGGCAGCAATGCCACGGACAGAATTCGGCTTACAGGTCCGGCTGCTTTCAATCGAAATCGATCACTGTAGGACTTAGTGAATGCCGAAATTCGACTCTGCCGCACGAAAACGGTTGATGAACGGTTGTTTCGCTGTTGTGGGAAATCAACAGGAGCTCCATGCGGCAGCGGAAAGCTGCATCGGCATTTGTTTCTCTCGATCGCCCGTCCGGGGGACAGGGCGCGCGAGAGGCGATCCGTCAACGTCTCCGAGAACGCCACGCCCGCGAACGCGCTCAGTGACCACATGCTCACCGTAGATCGGGCGGACTTTTCCACTTATCGCATTTCGGGGAAGAAGCAGTTCCGCATCGTGCCGACGAAATCGTCATAATTTTCCGGGCCTTAATACCAACTTCAAATCTGGCGGATAGGATTGTTCGCCCTACACGGCCTGGGATTACAGTATCTAGATAATGTTCTTCGCTGGCCCAGCCGAATCGCCTGTGTTTATGCAATGGGTGGAAATCGTCAAGGATATCTGCGAGATTTTGGCGATCCTGGTTGGCGCTGCGTGGACTTATCTCAACTACTTTCGTGGACGCACCTACAAGCCGCGTTTGGAATGTTGGGTGGACGCTGTCATCGAACGGCAAGGCTCGCGCGATTTTTTGCGCGCTACGATCAAGGTGAGAAATATTGGGCTGTCGCGCGTCCAGATCGAGCAAAAAGGCACCGCACTCAGCATTTATGGGGTTTCGCTGAGCGAACCACCGCCTGCGGCACTCAATCAGGTGCAGTGGAATGAGCCGGTTGCGGCGTTTGACCTGTTCGACGAGCAAACGTGGATTGAACCGTCCGAGCCGGTCGCCGAATCGATGCTGCTGGCGTTGCCCGAGATGGCAGCGCAGGCGTATAAAGTGGTCCTGACGGTCACGTCGGGCGATATTTGGTGGACAGCCGAAACCATCGTCAGCGATAATAAACACAGCCGTTAGCGGGAGTTTTATGGCATCCACTTCTTCATTTCGTTCGGGCAGCGCGGTCACGCGGCGTCCGGTGCGCTGGAAGCAGTCGCAGATTGACGAGGTTGAACGCGCCAAGGAACGCCAGCGGCAGAGAGAACAAGAACAGAATCGTCAGCGCAACGCTGACGCCAGCAACCGCTAGCCGCGCCTTCTACACTTCTTCATTGTCTTCCGGGCGACGCCTCCCGTATCAATTATCATGTCAATGCCTTGGCCGCCCACGTAGGTAAAACTATCTATCGCTTTGGCGTATATGAAGCCGACGCCGGCAGCGGCGAGCTGCGCAAAGGCGGAGTGCGGCTGCGTTTGCAGAACCAGCCCTTCCAGGTCCTGGTTGTGCTGCTTGAGCAGCGTGGAGCGGTGGTCACGCGCGATGACCTGCGCGAGAAGCTGTGGCCGTCCGACACGTTCGTCGATTTTGACCACAGCCTGAACACCATCATCAACAAGCTGCGTGAGGTGCTGAGCGATTCGGCGTCGAGCCCACGTTACATCGAAACCCTCGCCAAGCGCGGATACCGCTTCGTCGCACCGGTAGAGAATATTTCCGAAAAGATCGCAGAGCCGCCGATTGACCAGCCTGTGCCCGTTGCGGCGGGAAGAAACATTCTCACCCGTGCTGAAGACCTGCCTGCGGCACAACCGAAGCACGTTCAAATTCTTCTGCTGCTAATCCAGGTCATGTACTTGAGTTTTTATGTGTCAGCTTTGGCGCGCATGAGCGTCATTGAGGACCTGCTTCAGCCGCATGGCTTGCACCAACGTTGGATCGTCCCTTTGATCATGATTACGGCGGCGATCGGAATTCCCGTGCGGCTTTATCTGCTTTCAGCGGTCGCGTTCGACAGTCATCATCTGGGCCGGAAGTTTCTCCGCATTTTTCCAGCCGTTTTTGTGCTGGATGAGCTCTGGGCGCTGGCTCCGTTCTTGCTCGCGCCGCAGATCGGATTCGGCTTGGCGTTCGCCGTCACCGCTGCTCTGCTCTATCTTCCCTTCGGGCAGCGCTCGCTGGTGCTCATGCGGGAACGATCGCGGACTGTGGGTCTTTGAGCCCAGGTCTCCAGATCTAGCATTGGCAGCAAGCGCTTTTTTTTCTTTGCGATGCCCCTTGATCTTTTATTGAGGTGCAATTTACCTCGCGGGTATTGTCTCGGCGGCAATTCTCGAAGAGTCTGCTAACTCAGAGGTGCAAAATCCATGTCAACTCAGCTCTTTCCGGTGGCTAACGCGAGGCCATCGAGTTTTTCGAACGCCGTGCGGGTGCAAGGGAGTTTTGTCGCGTCCGCCGAAAAGAAGGTGCTCCTGTATCTGGCGAAACGGACGCCCTCATGGATCAACTCCGACCACCTGACTCTGCTGGGTTTCGTTTCCCAGTGCCTTGCGGGAGCCTGTTATGCCGTGTCACGCTACCATCCTTTCGCGCTGCTCGCGGGCATCTTTTTTCTGGGACTGAACTGGCTGGGAGACAGCCTCGATGGAACCCTTGCCCGGGTGCGGAACCGGCAGCGGCCACGATATGGATTTTATGTCGACCATGTGGCCGACACCATCGCTGGGTTCTTTCTCATGGGAGGCATGGCGCTGTCGGGCTATGTGCATCCGGCGGTCGCGCTGGGCATGTTGATTGCGTTCCTGATGCTCTCGGTGGAAGCCTATCTGGCCACCTACACGCTGGGCTGCTTTCAGCTTTCTTACTTCAGGTTCGGGCCGACTGAGATTCGCTTGTTGCTTGCGGCGGGAAATCTGGCGTTGTTGTCGCATCCGCAAATCAAGTTTATGGGAGGGAAGGTTCTGCTGTTCGATCTGGGCGGAGTGATCGCAATTTGCGGTATGGCACTTATCCTGATTGTGTCGGCGGTTCGGCACACCGTGCAGCTTTACCGCGAAGAGGCGCTGCCGTGCGAATGAAGTCTCAGCCTCGACTGGCAAGATTTGCTTTTGTCGGATCGATCGGAATTGGTGTGCAATTGCTGGTCCTCACTTTGTTGAACGCGGCAGGGGTTCATTACTTGATTGCAACGATCATTGCCGTCGAGGCGGCGATTCTGCACAATTTTATCTGGCATTGGCGATTCACATGGGCTGATCGGTGTGCTGTGCAGGAGAACGCCCTGGCGCGGATGGCGCGATTCCAAGTCAGCGCGGGATTGATTTCGCTGGTGGGAAATGTGGCGCTGATGGCAGGGTTTCGCGGCGTGTTGCGAATACCTGTGCTCTTTGCCAACCTCCTAAGCATCTCACTGTGCGCGCTGCTCAACTTTGCCTTCAGCGACCGCTGGGTATTTATGAATACATCGCCCCCATCTGAGCCGTTGCCAAACGAGTCTTAGTTCAAAGCTGGCCTTTGCGGTTGAATAACCCAGCTGCCCGCAAGCCGCCTCTCAGTTTCGAGATCGTCGATCCGGCGAATTGCATGTCCGCGAAGCCTTCCATTTGCCTGCGGAATTTTTCTCCGTATCCAAACCACCAGAGTTTCTTCATTTTTGGAAGACGGTCTGAGTCCAGATATTTCACGCGCACCATCTCTTCGAGGCCGAATCGCCCGTGCGTTCGTCCCATGCCGCTGGCTTTGATTCCGCCGTGTGGGGCTTCGCTGATTCCGAAACACGAAATTGTGTCGTTCACCATTACGGTTCCCGCGTGGATGCAGCGGGCCAGCGATTCTCCGCGAGCGCGGTCGCGCGTCCAAACGCTCGCGGCGAGTCCGTAGTCGGAGCCGTTGGCCAAGGCTACCGCCTGATCGTCGGTGTCGAATGGCATGAAGGGGAGCACCGGACCGAAGCTCTCTTCGCGCATCACCCGCATGGAATGATTGACGTCAGCCAGCACGGTGGGCGCGTAAAAATTGGGGCCGAGATGCGAAAGGCGTTCTCCTCCGGCGAGCACGTGCGCCCCCTTCGAACGGGCATCTTCAACCTGTCGTTCGAGGTTCTCGAGTTGCCGCTGATTGATCATTGGACCCATGTCAATGCCGTCGTTCATGCCGTCGCCGACGCGCAATTGCTGCGTTTTGGCGACGCACGCATCCACGAAACGCATATAGATGTTGCGGTGCACGTAGCAGCGCTCGACCGACAGGCAGGCTTGTCCGGCGTTCATGAACGCGCCCCAGACTGCGCCGCTCGAAGCAGCATCAATCTCGGCGTCTTCGAGCACGAGCATCGGGTCTTTGCCGCCAAGTTCGAGAACCACCGGGAGCAAGCGGGCTGCTGCGATTTGCGCAATCCTGGTTCCGGTCGCTACGCTGCCCGTGAATACCAGCTTGTCGATGGGCGACTGAACCAGGGCAGCTCCGGCTGCACCGTCGCCCATGATGATCTGGAATACATCTTGAGGAACGCCGGCCTGGTGGAGCAGGCTCGCGAGTTCCAGCGTGGATAGCGGAGTCAGTTCCGACGGCTTCAATACGACGGCGTTGCCGGTCACCAGCGCGGCAAGGCTTGCTGTGGCGGGAATGGAGAATGGATAATTCCATGGCGAGATGATTCCGATAACTCCGTGCGGGTCGCGGAGAATGCGGCCAGATTTTGCTTTCATGGCGAGGTTGCCGTGCGGAACTTCTTCTTCCCGCAGGAAAGCGAACGCGTTTTCGATGCAGAACCGGGCGGCGTCGAGCACGACCAGCACTTCGGTGAGAAGCGCTTCCACGACTGGTTTTCCAGCTTCGCTGGTGATGACGCGGGCGACTTCGGTTTTACGGGCATGCAGGAGAGCTTGAAACTTCCGCAAGACTTGAATGCGATGCCGGACGCCAAGCGCGTTCCACCTCGGCTGGGCTGCTCGCGCGGCGCCCACTGCGGCCAGAATATTGGCTTCGTCGGCGCACTCGAGTTCGCGCAGAAGTTCCCCGGTTGCCGGATTGACTGCTTTTATCGGGCGGGGAGCGATTTGTGTTTCAGAAGGCATGCTTTGCTCAATAATCTACGCCCACCAGGTAAAGTCCGTGTGCTGGGGCGGTCGGGCCTGCGGCGGAGCGGGATTTCGCCTGCAAAATGCGTGGGATGTCTTCCGGTTGCAGCGAGCCTTTTCCGACGAGAATGAATGTTCCCACCAGGTTTCTTACCATGTGGTGCAGAAATCCGCTGCCCTTGACGGTGTAGATCATTTCGTCGCCATGCGATTCCCACGCGGAGCTGAAGATCGTTCTTACACTTGAGGCGGGAGTGCCGTCGCGGCCGCGTTCTGGATCGACCGCTGCAAACGAGGTGAAGTCCTGTTCGCCGATCACGAGCGAGGATGCTGCCAGTATTGCTTTTTCATTTAGAGGGTATGGATGGTGCCAGACGTACCGCGCCAGAAACGGAGGACAGACTTCGCCGCGATAAATCCGGTAACGGTAAGTTTTGGCTTTCGCGGATTTCCGCGCGTGGAATTCGTCCGGCGCCTCGATCATTTCGGAAATCCGGATCGATGGTGGCAGGACATCATTAAGTGCGATTTTGAGGTTGACCGCAGGAATGGGCGAATTCAGTTCCACGCTTGCGACTTGGGCCAGCGCATGAACGCCAGCATCGGTGCGGCCGGAGCCTTGGGGCAAGACCTTTTCGCCGGTGACACGTCCAATAGCCGAGGCGAGAGTTCCCTGAATTGTGGGCGCTTCCGGTTGCACTTGCCAGCCGGAGAAATCGGACCCATCGTAAGCGAGCGAAATTTTTAAGTTGCGCAAAGCCATGTTGGCGGAATCTTCCTCGATAGGGCTGTCATCCAAACCCGCTGAGGTTTACAAACATTTACCCGAATAGCGTCGGACCGGCGGCAGAACTCACAGTTAACGTCAGCTATACTATGGCATTCTCAGGGGTTGATGCGCTCCAACTCATTATCAAGTCGTTGGCGAAGTTGGCGGACCGAAAATTTGAAACTCTGAGCGTTAGTTTTGCGTAACAAGTTTTGATTGCGACCGATCTTAATCTTTACAGCGATTGTGCAGGAGAGAAGCGAATGCATTTGTTCGGAATGAAGTCATTATCTTTATCTTTGCGGTTTTGTATCGGCCTTGGCGTTTCCGCGGCCATGTGTTCGTTGGCGCTGGCGCAGGATACCGCCGCGCCTGCGGCACCGGCTCCTGCTGCGTCCAGCCTGCCTTCGGCGCCAGCATCGCAGAACCAGCAGTTTGTGCTGCACGATTATTCCAAGCCGCGCTCACACTTTCCGAACCCAATTCGCCCTTATCTTCCGGCAAAAGTTGAGTCGCCAAACCTGCTCAATACGCCGCGAATCGACTCGCTGTTGCAAGACGGCAAGATCATGCTGTCAATGGACGACGCAGTTGCTCTGGCTTTAGAGAACAACCTCGACATCGCGATTGCGCGCTACAACCTCAACATCGCCGACACCGATCTTTTGCGCAGCAAGGCGGGCGGAAATCTTTTGGGCGTCAATAGCGGCATCGTGCAAAATACTCCGGGTGGAGAAGCCGGAGGATTGAGCGGCACGGTCGGCTCCGGAGCGGGCGGCACCAGCGTGGGCGTAGCCGGGGCGGGAAGCGGCACCAATGGTCTGGTGAGTTCCACCCAAGGTATTGGATCGACTATCACCAGCTACGATCCGGTTATCACGGGCACGTTGCAGATGGACCGCAACCACACGTTGTCGACTAGCGCTTTCAATGGAGTGCCCGTCATCGATGCCAACACTGGCACGGCGAATTTCGCTTACACCCAGGGTTTTCCGACCGGGACGGCGCTGAGTGTAGGCTTCAACAACACCCACCAGACAACGAACGTGCCGTTCACCACGTTCAGCCCGGAAATCAATTCCAATTTTCATGCGCAACTAACCCAGCATCTATTGCAGGGTTTCGGGTTTCTACCGAATCGACGGTTTATCTTGTTCGCGCGCAACAATCGCGAGATCAGCGACGCGGCATTTCGTTTGCAGATCATCACTACCGTTGATCAGATCGAAAATATCTACTGGAACCTGGTATTCGCCTACGAAAATGTGAAGGTGCAGCAGGAAGCGGTGGCCTTCGCGCAGAAGACGCTTTCGGACACTAAAAAGCAGGTTGACATCGGCACGTTGGCGCCGATTCAAGTTGTAGGAGCGCAGAGCACGGTTGCGACCGACCAGCAGGCTCTTACCGTCGCCCAAACTAACCTTGAGTTGCAGCAGCTGTTGATGAAGAACGCGCTCAGCCGCACGCTGGTCGATCCGCGGCTTGCGGATGCGGAGGTGATACCGACTTCGACCATGCAGCTGCCAGCGCAGGAGGCGATCACGCCGACGCAAGATCTGGTCAATGAAGCGTTGAGTCATCGGGCTGAACTGGCGGAGTCCAAGTTGGACCTGTCTAATCGGGAGATCAACGACAAAGCGGTGCGCAATGCGCAACTACCGTCGCTGGACTTGTTCGCTTACTACGGTGGTTCGGGCATCGGCGGAAACGTTAATCCTTGCGCCGTCCTGACCGCACCGACCACGGCATGCCCCAACGCAGGGTCGATTGGAGCAATTATCCTTCCGCCGCCTTTTGCGAATGGCGGTCCTGTGGGCTACGGAACGACTCTGAATCAGCTGGTGAATTCCACCGCAGCCGACAAAGGAGTAGGGGTCACGCTGACGATTCCCATCCGCAATCGGCTTGCGCAGGCCGATCAGGTGCGCGCTGAACTCGAGCATCGCCAGGCGCAAATGCGTTTGCAGCAGCTCGAAAATCAGGTGCGGATCGAAGTCCGCAATGCGCAGTTTTCCCTGCAACAGAACCGCGCCAGCGTGGAATCGGCGCAGGCTTCGGCGGAATTTTCGCGGCAAACGCTGGATGCGGAGCAGAAGAAATTGGCGCTCGGAGCTTCAACCACGACGGCTGTCCTTCAATTTCAGTCAGCTTTGACCGGCGCTGCGTCGAATCTTGTTTCGGCGATGGCTGCGTATGAAAAATCGCGTGTCGAGCTTGATCGCGCCACTGGACTTCTGCTTGACCACACGGGAATCGTGCTCGATGATGCAGTCCGCGGGCAGGTCTCGCATATGCCGAACGTTCCTTACATTCAGCCTCGGCCAAATCCCACGTCGGTGATGCCAGCGAATACTCAGGCTCAACCGCAGCCAGCCCAGCCGGATCAAGCGCAGCCCGCTCCGCAACAATAGTGCGAATCCGTTGCACAAACTGACGGCGTAATATGGTTGTCGCGGAGGGGATGCAAATGAAATTGAAATTCTTTTTCCTGCCACTAGTTGTTCTATTGGTATCGATGGCGGCTTGCACTCAGCCACCGAAAAATTCCCAGGATCTTCAGGAACAGACGGCACAGGCGACCGCGCAGGCGAAGCGCGACGTGAAAGCCGTGGCGGCTGGAATCCGCGAAGGCTGGAGCCGCGATAAGCCGCTGGATATCAACTCCGCGTCGAAAGGTGACCTGACCAGCCTGCCGGATGTTTCCGCGGCACAGGCGGATAGGGTGATTGCGGGGCGTCCGTACACCGATTCAGGCGAATTGTTGACGCGGCACATCATGCCGAAAGCATTGTACGACAAGATCTCGGATCGCATCATCGCGAGGCGTTAGGGGCGATCATGAGCGCTGACAAATCTGTACTGCCCCCGAAACGCTTTACCGCCGACAAGCCCGACCTGCCCGAACTCCCTTTCGATAGTTGGAAAGACACGATGGCCACGCTGCATATGTGGACGCAGATAGTAGGCAAGGTGCGACTCAAACTGACGCCGCTAGTGAATCACTGGTGGAATGTGCCGCTTTACCTGAATGCCCGCGGCTTGACGACCTCGGCGATGCCGTATGGATCGCGATCCATCGAAATCCGATTCGACTTTATCGATCACCAGTTAGTGATTGATAGCAACGACGGGCGCTGGGAACGAATCGATCTTAAGCCGCAAACGGTTGCGGAGTTCTACAAGAAATCCATGTCAGCGCTGGAGAAGCTCGGCGTTAACGTGACCATCTGGACGATGCCGTGCGAGCTGCCAGATCCAATTGCCTTCGAGGAGGATGAGATTCACGCGTCCTATGATCGCGACGCGGTGCATAAATTCTGGATCATCCTTACGTGGGTCGCCCAGGTGTTCGAGGAGTTTCGCGCGAAATATATTGGGAAGGTCAGTCCGGTGCATTTTTTCTGGGGTAGTTTCGACCTCGCGGTGACGCGATTCTCCGGCAGGCCGGCGCCAGAGCGGCCGGGCGCTGATCCGGTCACGCGGGAAGCATACTCGCATGAAGTATCGAGCGCCGGATTCTGGCCGGGCGGCGGCAGTATCAAAGGGCCGGCTTTTTATTCTTATGCCGCGCCTGCTGGACAGGGATTTGCCGAGCGAAAAATAAGACCCGAGGCAGCAGGCTACTCCGGCGAGCTGAATGAATTTCTGCTGATGTATGACGATCTGAGAAACGCGGAAAGCCCAAAGCACACGCTAATGGAATTTCTGCAGAGTACCTACGACGCGGCCGCAGACAGCGGAAAATGGGACCGCAAAGCGCTGGAACGAGCAAGTAAATGAGATCGCACCACATTCTTGGCTACGCCACGGCAGCTTTGCTAAGTCTCGTGCTCTGCGTAGCGGCGGGAAGCGCGCAACAGAAAAATCAGGTGGACAAAACTATGGAGCATCAGGCAAAAGGTACATTCGAAGTAAAAATGGCGCCGCAGAAGCCGGACAATCCGCAGGCCGAAAAATCCGGCGTTGGCAGAATGTCGATCGACAAACAATTTCACGGCGATCTCGAAGCGACCAGCCAGGGCGAAATGCTGGGCTTCATGACCGAAGTGAAAGGATCGGCTGGCTACGTCGCGATGGAGCGGGTTACAGGAAAGCTGCAAGGCCGCAGCGGGTCGTTCGTGTTGCAGCACAACGGTACGATGATCAAAGGCGCTCCGCAGATGAAAGTTGTCGTCGTACCCGATTCTGGTACTGGCGAATTGACGGGCATTTCAGGGCAGATGGTCGTTACGATTGCCGATGGAAAACATTCCTACGTGTTCGATTATTCTCTTCAATAATTTTTCAGGTACTCCTCGGTAAGGTCCGACCGCTATTCGCGTTTTCCTCACGCGCATCTGCGCTATACTTCGGTCAAGTTGCAAATCCTCTTCGGAAGTTTATTCATATGACCTTGAAAACAGCAGAGAACGAGGTACCTACGCAGGTTCCTACCGACGATTTTCAGGCGCTGGAACAGAAAATCTATCGCACTATTGAGATGTACCGGGCGGCCAAAGAATCGGCAGCGACGGCAGAGCGTGATACTAAGCGCCTACGCGAGCAACTGGAGGAGCGCGAGGGCGAAAACGCGATCCTGCGCCGGGAAATGATTCAGTTGAAGCGGGAGCGGGAAGAAATCCGCGGGCGAGTGGAAAAAATGCTGCACCAGATCGAAGACGCGGCGCAAGAGAAAGTCGCTAGTTAGCGGCAGCGAAACCAACAGGAGCGAAATTCATGGCCATGGCCAGCAATCCGCCAATCACGAGTCCTGAAGCGCCCAGTGTACGGGTGGAAATCTTCGATCAGGGTTACAACCTGCGCGGCACCGATCCGGACTACATCGTGAAGCTGGCCGAATACGTTGACGCCAAGATGCGGGCGGTATCTGAGCAGACGCATACCGTGGACACGGCGCGGCTGGCGGTGTTGGCGGCGTTAAATATTGCCGACGAATATCATCTGCTTAAGCGGAACCAGGACGGCAATAAGGTTGATTACCTGAAGCGAGCCAATCATCTTTCGGAAGCCCTGGATGAGGCGCTGGAAGAACCAGCGAGAGATGGCCGCCGCGCGGGGTAGTTCAGCAAGATTCTTCGTTGCACCCCTTCTAATTATCTGCACTCTTGCCGCGCAGGATCAGCTTCCCCCCGATTCGCGAGCTAAAGATCCAGACCAGGCTCCAGTCTTTCGCACACAGTCCAACGCAGTTCTCGTTCCCGCACTGGTGAAGGACTCGCGGGGAAAAATTGTTTACGGCCTGCAATCCAAAGACTTCGTCCTCGAAGACAACGGCGTCGAGCAGAACGTGCAACTCGATGAAGCGGCTGAGGCTCAACCCATTTCGGTGGTTGTCGCTGTGCAAACGGGTCGCAGGGCCGACCACGAACTACCGCGAATGGCCGGCCTGGCCTCGATGCTCGATCCCATTCTGAGCCAACCTGACACGCAAGCTGCGGTTGTCACCTTCGACAGTGGTACGACACTGGCACAAGACTTCACCGGCAACGCAAACCTGGTTGAAGCCGCACTCCGCAAGCTGGAGCCCGGAGACGATGGAGCGGCGATCCTCGACACAATTCATTACTCGGCAAACATCCTGAGCAACCTGCCGCCGAACCGCCTGCGAGTGCTCCTGCTGGTGAGTGAGACTCGCGATCATGGAAGTCACTACACCGAGATTGAAGACCTCATTACAGAAATTGGCAACAGTAATATTGCGGTGTATTCGCTGGCATTCTCGCCCGCGCTGTCGAATATTTTGGATACGGGACGAGGCAGCAACAAAGACGAGATGCATGAAGGGCCAGACCTTCTAGCCCCGCTTTTTATGATGGCGGCGGCCATGAAGAAGAACATTCCCAAGACGATTGCCGCGATGACGGGAGGCGAATATGAGCTTTTTGAATCCCGCAAAAGTTTTGAGACTCACGTTAACGATTTCGACAATCATCTCCATAGTCGCTACCTTTTGAGCTTTCAGCCGAAGAGCCCGAAACCGGGCTTGCATGAGCTTCGGGTTCGTTTGCGCAATGCCGGATCGGGCACAATCTTAGCGCGGAGCCATTACTGGGCGGAACGGGCCGGGCCGTGATCGGCGGAAATTCTTATTCCAGCAACAAGCTTGCGCTGTATCCGGCTAGGCTTACGAAAGTTGCTGGCAAGCGGAGTGCCAACTATTTACGCTTTTCCTCTTGCGTATTCCGCCGGATTTTTCTAGCATCCACAATGAAAGCTGGCCTACAGGGTTCGTGATGTTGGTTACCGATTTTTGAACCAACACTGAATGAACGGGGGCTTGACTCGTATATACGATCCGGTGTGCCATGCTCCGCCACGCGGAGACGCCTAAAGGATTGCGGCGGGCTCCCATCGTCTACCGACGGGTTCATTCTCGGCCCAACACACGGCTCAGGTGGGCCGGCTTCACTTTTCCACGATTTATCCAGCAGTTTCCCGCCGCTTGATCCTGCTAAACTAAGCTTTCGCAAAATCTTAACTGCCAGCATCTAACTGAATAGTGCATCCCATACTCCTTCATTTCCGGTGGTTCAGCCTTCCTACTTATGGCGTATTGGTTTCTCTGGGCGTACTGACCGGTCTTTGGATCAGCGTCCGCAACTCGCTCAAGCAGGGCATCGATCCGGACGACGCCTGGAATTTCGGGATTGTGGTAGTGCTGGCCGGTATCGTCGGAGCGAAGGTTCTTTACATCATCAATGACTGGAGCCAGTATCAGCACTTGAGCGACGTCTTTAGCCTGAGTACTTTACAGGCAGGTGGTGTTTTTTCCGGCGGCTTGATCGCTTCGTTCATTGCGGCCGTGTGGTATATCCGCAAACACAACATGCCGCCACTGGCGACGTGCGACGCATTCGCCCCGGGATTGGCATTCGGGCATGCGATTGGGCGCCTGGGATGCTTCGCGGCTGGTTGCTGTTACGGCAAGCCGACCAACCATATCTGGGGTGTCGTTTTCACCAATCCACTGGCGTCGACACTCGTGGGTACGCCACTGAACGAAGCGCTTGAGCCGACTCAGTTATTTGAATGTGCGGTAGAGCTGGCAAATTTCGCGCTGCTCATGTGGATGTTCAAACGCAAGAAGTTCGATGGCCAGATATTTTCCTCCTACCTCATTCTGTACGGAATCGCGCGATATTTCCTCGAATTCATAAGGGGCGATCCGGGGCGAGGATCGGTATTTGGCGGCATCATGACTGGCACGCAGTTGATCTCGATTGGGCTGGTCATTCTTGGCGGAACGATCTGGTGGATGCGCAGCGGGGCGGGAGTGCGCGTACCGGCGCCAGCCGCGCGGTAACATGCGCTAAACCGAACACTCTTTTGTCCGAATATCCCATCACCATAGCAGTCGACGCCGATCAGGCGGGGAAGCGGCTTGACGCTTTCCTCGCCTCCACGCTGGACGAGACCAGCCGCGCTCGAGTGCAACAACTCATCGCTGAAGAAAAAATTCTCGTCGATGACGCTTCTGCCAAGGCGTCGATGCGGTTGCGCGGCGGGGAATCCATCGCCATCCTCGGGGCGGTGGCGTTGCCGCCGCTACGCGCGATTGCGGAAGACATCCCGCTCACGATTGTTTACGAAGACGACGATCTCGCGGTGGTCGATAAGCCGGCCGGAATGATGGTGCATGCGGGCGCGGGCGCGACTGAAGACGACCGCAACCGGGGAACGCTGGTGAATGCGCTGCTGCATCGCTTCAACAAACTTTCCGCTGTAGGCGGGGACTTGCGGCCGGGCATCGTTCACCGCCTCGACAAAGCGACCAGCGGTTTGATGCTGGTGGCTAAAAACGATGAGGCACATCGCCGGCTGGGAACGCAATTCTCGCGGCGCGAGGTAAAGAAGACTTACGTCGCCCTGATACATGGATGGCCGAAGCGAGATCGCGCCACGATCAACGCTGCAATTGGACGCGATGCTGTCCGGCGCACGCGCATGACAACCCGATCAAAAGAAGGTCGCGAGGCCATCACCCATTACACGGTGACGCGGCGGATCGATTCGCCGGTGGGTAAATTCGCGCTGCTTGAAGTCAAGATTGACACAGGACGGACCCATCAGATCCGGGTGCATCTCTCGTCATTGGGTCATCCCGTTGCCGGAGACACGCTGTATGGCGCTCCGGGAGCGTTACACGGTCACAACGCCAGCATGGCACCGCTATCGCGGAATTTTCTTCACTCGGCGAAGATTGAGTTCGCGCATCCCAGAACGAATGAGGCCTTGGCGTTTGCCAGCGAGATTCCGCAGGAGCTGAAACAATTTCTTGCGAGGCTGGAGCCGGAAAAGCCTTCGTAGTGAATGCGGCGGTCTTGAAGCGCAGGCTGCGCTATGATCGTTGTGGCAAAGGAGGCAACATGCCAACTTTAAACAGGGTGCGGCGGTCCACAGTCCTGTTCGTCGGAATTTGCGTATGGATGGTCGCGGTGTCGTTTGCGCAAACTTCAATTGCCCCGACGGTGGCCAGTTCCGGGTTGGTTAGCCAGCTATCGAAACAGCTTGCGATCAAGCCAACACAGGCGCGAGGGGGAGCGGGAGCGCTGTTTGCTTTGGCCAAGACGCGGCTAACGGAAGACGAATTCGGCAAGGTATCGTCAGCTGTGCCGGGGATGGGCGGCCTACTAAAGTCGGCCCCGCAATTGACGCAGCAATCGCAGTTCTCCAGCCTGGAAAATTCGCTTCCCGGCAACATGGGAAGCCTGGGACGCATGGCCGAGACTGCGGAAGCATTTCACAAGCTGGGGCTATCGCCAGAGATGGCGGGAAAATTTCTTCCCGTGATGACTAAGTATGTTGAAGGCCGCGGAGGTTCGGGCGCAGCGGGGTTGCTGGAGAAGGCGCTGAAGTAGACTCCGGATCGATTCATAAGTCATGAAGAAAAACACGACAAGATTGCGATCTTATCTTTTCTGCTCGTTGATCCTGCTCATCGGTACGGTTTCGCAAGCTCAAGACGCCACCACGCCGCCTGCCACCCCGCCCGCGCCCGACAACACCCTGAGCACCATCCGTTCCACGGTTAACGAAGTGAACGTCGTGTTCACGGTGACGGACAAGCATGGCCGCTACGTGAAAGACCTTCAAAAGCTGGATTTCAAAGTGATGGACGACGGGCGTCCGGCGGCAGAAATCCGCAGTTTTACCCGACAGACCGATTTACCCCTGAATGTCGGGCTCATGGTGGACGCAAGCAATTCGGTGCGGGACCGATTTAAGTTTGAGCAGCAATCCGCGATTGAGTTTTTGAGCCAGACCATCCGTCCGCGTTACGACAAGGCGTTTGTTGTGGGGTTCGACTCCACGCCCGAGGTCACGCAGGATTTCACCGACGATTCCGAGGCGCTTTCAAAGGGAATTCACGCACTACGTCCCGGCGGCGGGACGGCGATGTTTGACGCGATTTATTTCGCCTGCCGCGACAAGTTGTTGAACAGCCAGCAACCGGGAGTGGCCACGCGGAAAGCCATCATTCTGCTAAGCGACGGAGACGATAACCAGAGCCACGTTTCGCGGGAAGAGGCGATCGAGATGGCGGAGCGGGCTGAGGTGGTGATTTATACCATCAGCACGAACATCAGCGGATCGAAGAGCCCGGGCGATAAAGTGTTGCAACGAATCGCGGACGTGACCGGTGGACGCGCTTTCTTTCCCTTTCAACTGACCGACGTGGCCAACGCGTTCCAGGAAATTCAGGATGAACTGCGCAGCCAGTATGCGGTTTCCTACAAACCCGCCGGGTTCGTGGCCGACGGACGCTTTCGCAGCATTGAGATTCTCGCCCAGAACCACAAAGGCTTTCACGTCCGCAGCCGCCGTGGATACTACGCGCCCACTCCGTAGCCGCGCTTAATCCCTAGGCGCGACCGCGTAATAACCGCTGCGGGCCTGAATCTTGTAGTCTTTGTTATTCTTCTCGTGGATTTCGATCTTGCGGAATGTCCCATCTTTGGTCGCGTTGGTCGGCGTGTAGCCAATGTTGTACTGACTGCGAAGTTCGTTGGCGATCTGGTTGAAGGCTTCCTTCAGCTTGTCGAATTTATTTCCGACTTCGATGACGCGGCCGCCGGTTTCTGAAGTAAGTTTTTTCATGTCGCTATCGCCGGAATAGCCCAGGCCGCCGTAGAATCCGCGGTCGGCGCACAGCAGAACATAGACGATGCTGTCAGCTTTTTGCGCCGCTTCGATCGCGTCTTTGAGCCGAAGCTGGCTGCCCTGGTCCTCGCCGTCCGTCAGCAGGATCATCGCCTTGCGACCGACCTGCTGGGCGAGTTCGTCGTGAGCAGCCAGGTAGACGGCGTCGTAGAGTACCGTGCCTTTCGGACCGTTGGCTGTCGGGACCGGGCCGCCGCCGAGACCCGGCAAAGTGCCGCCGCCTCCTCCAGTGTTGATGCGAACTCCGTTCATGGCACGCTTGAGCGAGGCGACCGAACTGGTGAAATCCTGCAAGAGTTCAGAATTCACATCGAAGCTCAAAACGAAGGCGAGATCTTTGTCTCGAAGTATCTGGCCCAGAAAGTCTCCGCCCACCTGCTTTTCCATGTCGAGTACACGCATCTGGCTGCCACTCGCGTCGATCAGGATTCCCAGCGTGAGTGGCAAGTTCGATTCTGCTGCGAAATATTTAATCGTCTGTGGCTTGCCCTCTTCGGCGATGTCAAAATCGTCTTTCGTGAGGCTGGGGATCAAGGCGCCTTTTTTGTCTTTCACATTGAAGAAAAGCTGGACCACGTTAACGTTGACCTTGAGGGTGTCGATAGTTTGGTCATCGCCGTTGGCCGCCGACTGCTGGGCGACAAGACTACCGCAAGCTAACAGCAAAAAGCAGATGAACGACAACATCGACAGTCGGAACGGCTTTCGAAGCATAGGATTGTTCTCTCGCATTTTTGTTAGTCTAGTGGCTGCTAGTTGGATGCACAAAGTGGCTGACTTTGGCATCTGATTACACCGGGCAATTTCGATCGGCGGAAAGGTTTGACTGGCCAACTGGATGATAGCTACTCGAAGATATCTCAGTTTAAGTGTAGTTTGTGCGCTGTTTTTGGCTGCTTCCACCCTGGCCCAGCAACCCACAACTGATATTCCGGATGCGCCGTCGGCGACCCGGCCGCCGCAATTTCCGACTACCCCTCCGCCGGTTTCCAAAACTCCCCCACCTGAGCCTCTGCCGGCGAATCAAGCGCCCCCGGGAGATACACAGCCGGCGGCAGAAAATCCCGCGTCGCACCCTCCCATGAAGATCGATACGGTCCCGCCGGGGCAAGCCGAAGCCGGCGCTCCCAAGGGCGGCGAACAGCTCTACAAAATTCCCGTCAATGTGAATCAGGTTGTCGTTCCGTTCATGGTGAAGGATGAATCTGGACATCTGCTTGAGGGAATCGTCCCCAAGGACGTTTCCGTCTACGAAGATGGTAAGAAGCAAGACTTGAATTTCTTCACCAGCGATCCGTTTGCACTGTCGGCGGCGGTGATCCTTGACTTGGGCATGCCGGACGTCGCCGTGCAGAAAGTCAACAAGACATTCGCCGCGCTGGAAGGCACGTTCAGCCCTTACGACGAAGTAGCGGTCTACACCTACAGTACGACCGTGGGCAAGGCCACAGATTTTCGCGTGGCCGGGCAGAAGCTTGGGGAGGTGTTCAATCAACTGACCACCGTGACAGGACATAATAACGGCGTTCCGGTGACCGGAGGGCCGCTGGGGCCGCAAGGGCCAACTATCAACGGTCAGAACGTCGATCCGACTGTGTCCACCGTTATTACTCCCACGCGCGAAGCGCATGTGCTCAACGACGCCATTTTGCAGGCTGCCACGGACTTGATGAAGCGGGACAAGTCCCGGCGCAAAGTGATTTTCATAATCAGCGATGGAAGAGAATACCGCAGCACGGCCAGCTACCGCGATGTGCTGAAGCTGCTGCTTTCGGCGGGAATTCTGGTTTACGGCATTGGGACGGAAGCCGCGGCGATTCCGCTTTACGACAAGGTCGAGAAACTGCATTTGCCGAAGTTTGGCTATAGCGACATTTTGCCCAAGTATGCCAACGCGACCGGTGGCGAAGTGTTCAATGAGTACACGCGCAACTCAATCGAAAATATCTATCTGCGCATAGTCGGCGACGCCCGCGATCAATACACGCTGGGCTATGCCAGCCGCGGGACGCCATCCAGCGCTTATCGAGAGGTCGAAGTGCGGGTTGCCAATCACGGTCCGAGTTGCAAGACGGCCTATCGCCCCTGCGTGGACGTCAGCGCCAAAGCAGGCTATTACCCGCTGCCGGGGCGATGAGCGCGGATCGCCGTCGCGTTCGCTCCGTCTCGGTCGGAATGACAAAATGAAAGGGGCTATGAGGCAGATCTACCTTTGTCATTCCTCGCGGAGCGAGGAATCTGCTTTCTGGGTGGCATGCTCTCTGCCGCTTTCTATGTAGTAACCTAGGTAACCTGCTCGTAACCATTACGCTGTGGTATAAAACCAGCAGTACCAACAAACTTTCTTTAACGCCAATCTTGCGGGCGGACGGATGTCGTCCTTTTTGGCCGCGCGAGTCGAGGAAATTCTTGAGTTTTATAAACTTTGCTGCGCGCGAAATTAACTGCAAGATCGTTTATTACGGCGCGGGGCTGGGCGGCAAGACCACCAACCTCCAGCATATTTATCAGAAAACCGCGGAACAGCAAAAAGGCAAGATGATTTCCCTTGCCACCGAGACTGAAAGAACGCTATTTTTCGACTTCCTGCCGCTTGATCTGGGTTCTGTTCGCGGCTTTAAGACCCGAATTCATCTCTACACCGTCCCTGGGCAGGTTTTCTATGACGCCAGCCGCAAGTTGATTCTGCGCGGCGTCGACGGGATCGTGTTTGTCGCCGACTCTCAGGAAGCCCGCATGGACGCCAACATGGAAGCGCTCGACAACCTGCACTCCAACCTCGCGGAACATGGCTACGACTTCAGCAAGCTGCCGTATGTGCTTCAGCTCAATAAGCGGGATTTGCCGAACGTTCTGCCTGTGGCACAACTGGAAAAGGAATTGCGCCGCAAGAACGAGCCTGTCATCGAAGCAGTAGCGTTTCAAGGGCCGGGGGTGTTCGAAACACTGAAAGAAATCGCGCGTCAGGTTCTAGTGGAATTGAAAGCGGGTGGCTAGCGGCGGTCCTGCGAATGCTTTTTCCGCCAGGCGTCAACCTGCTCGGCGGTGAGCGGCTTCAATCCTGAGGCGGCTTGTTTCATCGATAAAAACTGAGGGCTGTCAACAGAGTAACTTTTCGCCGCCAGAGTTGCGGCTTCCCGGTTCACCGCATCGACGCGGTTCCCGGGGTCGGGATGGTCGCTGAAAAATTGGTCGAGATCGCTGCCGCGTCCGGCTTCGTCTTGCAGTTTGGCGAAAAATTCCGCGAGCGCGTGTGGATCGAACCCTGCGTCGTACATGATGTCGGCACCTAATAGATCGGCTTCAGACTCGGATTGTCGCGAATTCTTCAGGAAGTACGACCCCACACCAAAAGAGATGCCCATGGCGGCCGCTTGCGATCCTGTGTTCTTTCCAAGCATTCCCGCAATCAATGCCAAAGGCACTTGGGCGGCTAGTTCTTTGCTGGCGGCGCGAGTCCCGTGGCGCTGGACTACGTGGGCGATTTCGTGGGCCAGCACACCGGCCAGCTCGGCCTCGTTGTCGGTGGCCTGGATCGTTCCCAGATTCACGTAGATGGTTCCGCCGGGCAGCGCGAACGCGTTGATTTCCTTTGCGTTGACGACATGGAAATTGAAAGGCCACGCGTCGCCGGGAGCGTGCGCCGCGAGCTGCAATCCAAGCTGCTGAACGTATTGCGCGATCGGGGACGAGTCGGGCAACAGCGGCAACTGTCTGCTGGTTTCCTCGACCACCTGCTTTCCCACCTGCAACTCCTCCTCGTGCGAATAGAGGTCGAACCCAGTGGTGGGCTGAACGCGGGCGAAGGCGGCCAATCCCAGAGAGGCCGCAAAAAAAGCACTCGCGATAAGACGAAGCGTCCGCACCTATTAAGGGTACTCGAAATCGAGAGAGTCAAAAAGAGATGTTTAGGATCAGCGGGTAGGGGTTTGGCGCAAGAGCGCTAAGCATCGGGCAAAAAAATGGGCGCCGTTATTCACGGCGCCCGAGTCGACCCATGCGGAGAAATTATTTGACTTCGGCGGTGGGGCTGGCACCCAGTTCACGCTTCGGCAATGGCCGCGCCGCGCGTGCTGCGAGCGTTGGCAAAGATGCAGCGGCGCCGTAGCGTTCCATCAACACCGGAACCATTGCTCCTTCGGCCTCTTTGACGAACGTGATTTGACCTTGCGCATCGAGATCGACGCGAATGAAATCCCCGAGCTTCACTTGTCCGGTCGCGACCAGGTTTGCGAGAGGGAACACGAGGTTACGTTCAATGGCACGCTTCAGGTGGCGGGCGCCGTACTTCAAATCGGTGCCTTCGTGCAGGAGATAGCTTTTCACTTTTTCCGTGCAGTTGAAGACAAACTGGTTGGCTGGAGCCGCCATCAGGATGCGTTGCTGGACCATGCCGAGTTCGATTTCGAGTATCTGTTGCAAATGCTCTGAGCGGAGCGTCTTGAAAACGACGGTTTTATCGATGCGGTTCATGAATTCCGGCGAAAATTTGCGCCGGGCCGCGTCGACGGCAGCGCGTTCGATTTTGTCGTCAAACGAGGCGTTGACTTCTCTCGCTTTCTGAGCAAAGCCGAGACCGCCTTCCACGAGGCCGGTCATCTCATTGGCACCGAGGTTGGAAGTCATGATGATGATGCATTGCGAAAGATCGACCCGGCGATTGTCGCCAAGCGTCAAAGTCGCTTTGTCCAGAATTCCCAGAAGCAATTGCCAGAGCGAATCGGAAGCTTTTTCGATTTCGTCGAATAGCAGAATCGATAGCTTCAACTTTTCTGTGTGCCATTGGTTCAACGCTTCCTGAGTGAGAAGAGGATGGGTCTCGCGATGTCCGAGATATCCCGGAGGCGAACCGATCAGTTTTGCGATTTCGTGGGAATGTTGGAACTCAGCGCAATCGATTTTGATGCACGCCCGCGTGTCGCCGAACAGCGCGTCGGCCATCGCTTCAACTACGCGAGTCTTACCCGATCCGGTGGGTCCAAGAAAAAGCAGGTTGCCGACGGGGCGACCCGGAGGATTCAGCCCGGCAAGAAACATCTGGTAAATTTCGACAGCTTTCAGAAGTGCTGGATCTTGTCCGACAATCTTGCGGCGGAGGCTGGCTTCAAACTCGCGAGCATCGCTGCTGCGGAGTGTTGGGTCGAGGGTGGCGCTGGCGACGGTCTTCATATGGGTCCGAACTGTCCTTTCCTGCTTACGGCTGACCTGGGATTCGCCGGGGGCGCTGGCTGACAAGGTGACAATTTCTGGCATCCGCATCTGCTTCCCACACTGACTATTAGCAAGCCCTCATCCAACCCGAAACGGATAGATGGATTAAGCAAATGAAGCACTTACAGACGTCGGATTCGGCTTTGGGGAATTATCAACGGAGAGCCACAAGGAGAAAAGAGAAATCTTTTTCACACCTCCGGTGGGGTAAAGGGGAGTTGCGCCCGAAAGCCAATTTGGGAACTTCATTGATGCGAAAAACTCATTTCGCTGATCTTTCGGAAAAGAGGCCATCGCCCGACGTAACTGGATGAAGATTTGACTCGACGCTAGCATCCCTCAGCAGCCTTTGCTTAGGAGAGAGCCCTTGCGTCGCACATCACTGATTGCTGTTGTTTTGTTATCGCTCAGCGCCGCGTCTGCGGCCCAGTCTGCTTCATCCGCAAAATTGTTGCCGGCCTCAAAGACGTCGGTGCCGGGAGCGGTGAATCCGGCGCCAAAACTTGAAGAATTAGTGCCGCCTGCGGGTAGCGCTTACTACCAGGCCAAGCGCGGCGACAGCATTGGCACGGTTGCGCACCATTACATCTCGCAGACTTCCTTCCTAACTTCGTCGCAGTTGGCGGAAGCGATCCGCAAAGCGAACGGATTGGCTGAAAACAGCAACGGATTGAAAGCCGGGCAGGAAGTCCTGGTTCCGGGAATTCTGGCGAGCCCGATTGTCGAGAAGTCGGTCCCGTCGCCGCGCGATCTTGAAGTTCGGGCGATCTATTTGACCGGCTTGATGGCCGGAAGCGATCACGGATTGCGCATCATCCGCCGCTGGCGTGAGTTGGGCGGCAACGCGGTGGTATTCGATATCAAGGACAGCGACGGAACGATCAACATTCCGTTCGAGAATGCGCTCGCCGGGCCGCACAGTGTGACGATCCGCGACCTGCCAAAGTTTGTGCGCTTCCTGCATTCTGAAGGGATGCATGCGATCGCTCGCGAGGCGATTTTCCGCGATGAACGCCTGGTGAAAATGCATCCGGAACTCGCGGTAAAATCCCGCAAGACTGGGCTGCCGTGGCGTGAAAATGGCAAGCTGGTGTGGACGGATACGTCGAACCCAACGGTTCAGGAATACGACATTGCGCTGGCAAAGAAGGCGATTGAAGGCGGAGCTGACGAAATTCAGTTTGACTATGTCCGGTTTCCAGCGGAAGGCGACCAGAAGGACGCGAGTTTTGTGTTCCAGACGGCGCATCCGGACTGGCATCGCTCTGACGTGATTACGCATTTTCTACAGCAGGCTTATGCTCAGATTCATCCGACCGGGGTGCTGTTGTCGCTGGACGTTTTCGGCATCATGGCGTGGCAGCGTCCGGTCGACCTTGCCCACACCGGTCAAGATATCGTGAATATGGCGAAATATTGTGATGTGTTATCGCCGATGATCTATCCGTCACATTTCTTTGGCATGGACGGCATTGCGCACCCCGGCGACGCGCCCGAGCACTTCATCGGAGAGTCGATGGCGCGGTTCGCGAAGATCACGCAGGGCAGCGGAGTTGTGATTCGGCCGTGGCTGCAAGCTTTTGCATGGCGCACGAAAACTTATTCTCCGCAATATATTGAAGTGCAAGTGGCGGCATCCAAAGAAAAAGGCGGGATTGGCTTTCTCTTCTGGAACGCGAATAACAATTACGACAAACCGGATGCGGCAATGCCCGAGATGTTTGCCGCGAAAGGCAAGTATTTGCGCGGAGATGAAGTGGCCGGCCTCGGCCGCTGAGTGATCAGCGATTGCCGGAGCTGATTCCCGTCGAAATCTTCCCACTCTAGCCTTATCCGGCTTGCAATTTGCCGGACTCGGCGATGGTAGAAAATCTTTACGATTCCCTTCGTAGTCTTTCTTCCCGCGTTGGAACAGTCGTTTATAATTCAGGCTGGCTGGTCAATCCGCAAGTACCCAACAGGAGTCCTCATGGCTATTCAAAAGACGGAAAAGATTTGGCACAACGGCAAGATGATCGCTTGGGACGACGCCAAACTCCACGTCATGAGCCATGTGGTCAATTACGGTTCTTCGGTTTTTGAAGGCGTGCGCTGCTACAACTTGCCGAGCGGGCCGGCGATTTTCCGGGCGAAAGAGCATATTCAACGGCTGCTGGATTCGGCCAAAATTTACCGCATCGATGTCGATTTCTCACACGAGGAACTGGTTCGCGGAATGATCGACCTGCTCAAGCATAACGGCGTATGGCCGTGCTATCTACGTCCGATTGTTTTGCGGGGATATGGCGAAGCAGGTGTGAATCCGTTCAATTCGCCGACCGAAGTGTACATCTGCAACTACCCGTGGGGGAAATATCTGGGTTCCGATCCGGACCAAGGTGTCGATGTCTGCGTATCTTCGTGGACGCGGCTGGCACCGAACACGCTACCCGCGATGGCCAAAGCGGGTGCGAACTACATGAACTCCCAACTGATTAAGATGGAAGCGATTCTCAACGGCTATGTCGAAGGCATCGCGCTCGACGCCAACGGATACGTCAGCGAGGGCTCGGGAGAGAACGTTTTCGTGGTGCGGAATGGCACGCTGCAAACTGCGCCGCTGGGTAACTCCGTGCTGCCGGGCATTACACGTGACTCCGTGCTGACCATCGCCCGCGATCTTAACATTCCGGTGGTCGAGCAGGGAATTCCGCGGGAAATGTTGTACATCTCGGATGAAGCATTCTTTACGGGCACGGCGGCGGAAATTACGCCCATCCGTTCAGTGGATAAGATCAGCGTTGGCAACGGCGTTGCCGGGCCCATCACCAAGGCGGTCATGGGCGAATTCTTCGCGCTCGTGCAGGGGCAGAAGCCTGACCGGTTTAAGTGGATGACGCCAGTCCCGGTGAACGCGAAGCAGCCCGTGGCGGTGTAGGCTCTCTACTTTCCGCACCAGATCAGTTCCACCGGATATTTCTTGAACGCCCGGTCGGAGGTAAGAATCGCCATGTCTTCTGCGATTGCTTGAGCAATGATCATTCGATCAAACGGGTCGCCGTGGTGCGGAGGTAACTCGTACACTTTCAACGCGTGAGTTTGCGTGATGGCGAGAGGGTGCAGTCTTTGCTTCAGCATGAACGCGGGGATGCATTCCGCAGGTGGCGATGAAAGACGCAGCTTGCCTAGTTGCACCTTGATGCAAACTTCCCAAACTGCGACTGACGACAGGTAAATCTCGTTGAGTCCGGTCTCCAAAATTCCATGACCAACCTCGTTAATTTTTTCCGGCGCGCTCGTGCTCCAAAGCCAGATGCCGGTATCAAGTAAATACTTCACCGTTTTTTGGCGGCCTTTTTGCGAGCGCGGGAACGCTTAGGCGTCGTAATGGTTTTTGGCAATTCCCCGCCATAGAATTGCCGGAGTAAATCATCGGGAAGGGGAGCGTCAAAATCGTCCGCCACCCAAATCTGGTCGCGCGCGAAACCGAGTGGGCGCTTACTGGCTTTCGCTGCTACCGCCACCAGCCGGGCAACGGGAACGCCGGCGCGCGCGATTGTGACTTCTTCTCCGTCGGCAACACGTTGCAAGAGCCGGGAGAGATGAGTTTTTGCTTCATGGATGTTGACTTCCATGTTCGCAGACTAGACTAAGTCCCTAGACTAAGTCAACCGCGTGAATCGAGGCTCCACGCGCCGGCTCCGTACTGGGTAATCAGCAACGCTGCACCGAGCATTGACACGTTTTTCATGAAGTGCGCCATCTGCATTTGAAACATCATCGGGTCGGTGGCGGCCCAGAAATTATGCATCACGGGAGTTACACCGATGAGGAAGAGGATGATCAGCCAGGCGCCAATCTTTGCGCGATAACCGACCGCGACGCTAAGTCCGCCTACGACCGACAGGATGCCGGAGAAGGGCACGAGCAGCGAAGGCATGGGGGCACCCATCGAGGCTGCCATGGCGATCGTTTGGCTGGAGAAGTGCCGCGCCCCGGCGACCACGAAAATGGCGGCGAAGAGAATGCGTCCGAGCAGAATGATGATCGGCGACAACGATTGTAAATTCGGCCTGTCTGGTGA
The DNA here is from genome assembly GCA_963771505.1 of Terriglobia bacterium. Taxonomy (GTDB): domain Bacteria; phylum Acidobacteriota; class Terriglobia; order Terriglobales; family Acidobacteriaceae; genus JAJPHW01. The sequence continues at coordinate 58,425 of CAVYTO010000001.1, read as the reverse complement.
CATTACGATTACTCCTTCGAAATTGTTCGGAATCACTTCGAGACGCAGCGGGCGCGCCGAGTTGCCATCGAGCTATGCGGCAGCGTGCTGAATCTTTTCGGTGGCTGCGGCCAAGTCGAGGCCGGCGGAATCGCGCATTTGATTTTCGGCGTTGATGAAGGTCACGTCTGTTAGGCCGATGAACCCGAGAATGTGGCGGAGATAGGGTTCCTGAAAATCGAAACCATGCGTCGGCGTTCCAGCTTGATAGGCACCGCCTCGGGATGTGAGCACAAAAACTTTCTTGCCTTTTATCAGGCCGACCGGGCCACTCGCACCGTAAGAGAAAGTCACTCCCATGCGCACGATTTGATCGATCCACGCCTTGAGGCTGGAAGGAACAGTGAAGTTGTACATGGGCACACCGATGACGACGACGTCGGCCGATTGGATTTCCGAGATCAATTCGTTCGATGTCTTTAACAGCCGTTGCTGATCGTCAGTGAGTTTGGCCGAATCGGTGTGAACGGCTGCCACCCATTCATCGGTAACGTGAGATACGGGGGTTTTGGCGAGATCTCGGTCGATTACGGTACCACCGGGATGCTGGCTTTTCCAGGTGTCGACGAAGCTCTGGGTCAATCGGCGAGACACTGAGGTGTTTCTGGCGCTGGAATCGATGCGAAGCAGTTTCATGGAATTCCTCCGTTTCGGTGGGTTTGATGACAAACTCTTGTTCGTGGTTACAAAAAATAACTATTTATTAAATTACTATCAGGCACTACAATGTAACTGAGTTACTTATGCCGCGTAACAATAAGCCGCCCAATCCGTGCGCCATCCATGGCTTGCTGGAACTGCTGGCGCGTCCATGGACTATGCACATCCTTTGGGAGCTGAATCACACCGGGTCGATGAGGTTTGGCGTGCTTCGGAAAGCGATCAGCGGAATCTCGGCGCGCGTGCTTACAGAACGCTTGCGTACGCTTGAAACCGAGGGTTTCGTGTTCCGAGAATACGAGACGACGATTCCACCCACCGTTACCTACGGAATTACGGAACGAATGAAAGACATAGAAAAAGTTCTCCGCGAGCTGGACGCGCTAGGGAAGAAGTGGCAACGGGCCGCTTGAATTTGGTTCAGGTTACGTCCGCCGCTTCGTTCACAACCGAGATGCGGGCCGGGCGTATAAACCGTGAGCATTTTCAGGCGGGGAAAATCTGAACGTTCCCTACCCCGAATTAGGAAAATCCTCACTAGGAGTTACTTTGATGACAGAGCAAGGTTTGACCCCCGAATTTGCCCTCAGCTACCGCGACATGATGCTGGATGGCGTCAATCGTGAACTGGAAACCACCAAGAAAGTGCTGGCTGCAATTCCCCAGGCAAAGTGCGATTATCGGCCCGAACCCGACGCCCGAAGCGCCTGGGAACTGGCGTGGCACCTGGCTAATACTGACATCCAATTCCTCGATGGAATCGCGGCTTTAAACTTCAAGATGGATAACCCCGAAGAAACCGACAAACCGAAAGACATTGCAACTCTGGTTGGCTGGTATGACGAGAATTTCAAACGTGCGACCGCCAAGATTCGTGCTCTGTCGGGCGAACAGCTAGTCACTCCGGTGGATTTCATGGGAGCTTTCAACATGCCGGTCGTCCTTTACCTCGGATTCCTGAACAATCACCACATTCATCACCGTGGCGCGCTGGCGACATACTTGCGCCCGATGGGGTCGCGGGTGCCGTCGATTTATGGCGGAAGCCACGACGAGCCATGGCAGGGTGCAGGCGCAGAAACCGCAGCCGCTTAGAGCCTTTCAAGAGCCATACCGGAAGCCGCCTGATCAGGCGGCTTTCTCTTTGCTGAGTCAGCCGGGCTCCCATAAGGCCAATTACTTACGTCATCTTGGGCACGGCTGCGTTTCGGTTCATCATGTGACTAGATTCAGAGGGGAAAGTGTCGCATGAACATTGACGATCTGCTGCGCATTGCCATGGAGCGCCGGGCTTCCGACTTGCATTTGAAGGTTGGGAACTATCCCCATTTGCGCATTGACGGCGACTTGAACCCTTTGACTGACCAGCCCCGCGTCAGCGCGGAAGACATGCTCACCATGGCGTTTAGCATGATGTCGGCGCGCCAGAAGCAAAAATTCAAAGAGTCGACTGAACTCGATATGGCGTATGGTGTCGCCGGATTGGGCCGCTTCCGTGTGAACGTGTTTCAGCAGCGCGGCAACGTAGGCCTGGTGCTTCGCGTCATTCCCACCAAGATTCGCGCGCTTGACGAATTGTTTTTGCCCAAGATCGTTGAACAAATTTGCGACATGCCGCGAGGGCTGATTCTGGTGACGGGCGTCACCGGATCCGGTAAGTCGACGACCCTGGCAGCCATGGTCGATCGCATCAACTCAACCCGCGCCGAGCACATTATCACGATTGAAGATCCGATCGAATTTCTACATCGCGACAAGAAAGGTTACGTCAATCAGCGGGAAGTGGAAGTGGATACGCCGAATTTCTCCGCTGCCTTGAGAGCTTCGCTGCGGCAAGATCCTGACGTGATTCTGGTCGGCGAAATGCGTGACATGGAAACAATTGGTACCGCGCTGCACGCTGCGGAAACCGGTCACATGGTGTTCTCGACACTGCATACACTGGACGCGGTCGAGACCATCAACCGTATCATTGCCGTGTTTCCGCCTCCGGAACAGAAGCAGATTCGTCTTCAGTTGGCTGCCGTGCTGCGTGCGGTGGTCAGCCAGCGCCTGGTACGACGATGTGACGGCGATGGCCGAGTGCCGGCCGTCGAAGTCATGATTAATACCGCATACATTCGTGAATGTATCCTGGTGCCTGAAAAAACGCGTGCGGTTCGTGATGCGATCTCAGCTGGGACATCGCAATACGGGATGCAGACGTTCGATCAATCGCTGTGGGACCTTTTCCAGGCAGGACTGATCAATTACGACACCGCTCTGGAAAATGCTTCTAATGCCGACGACTTCAAACTGCGAATGCAGGGAATTTCCTCCAGCAGCGACGTGTCGCGTAATGCCATGCAGACAGCGGGCTTTGGCGGGTAGCTTTTTATGCTGGCGGCTCCCGCTCCGCGGCGGCATACATCTCGTCGATCTGGTTTCGATATCGGTCGGTGACGGCGCGGCGCCGCAATTTCATGCTGGCGGTGAGCGCTCCGTTGTCGGACGAGAATTCGTCGGCCACCAGCAATACTTTCTTTAATTGCTCAAAACGGGCGAGTTTGCCATTCAATCCGCCAACGATATCTTCGTATAACCGTTGCACCTTCGTATTGCCGACTAGTTGCGCATTCGACCCCGCCTGAACGCCGTGAGCGCTGGCCCAGTCTTTGAGCGCCGGGAAATTGGGAGCGATAAGGACGGCGGGAAATTTGCGTTGATCGCCGACGACAACGGCTTCTGCGACGAGGGCGTTGTGCTTAAGCGAATTTTCGATCGGCTGCGGAGCAATGAACTTTCCTCCGGAAGTTTTGATCAAATCTTTCTTGCGGTCGGTGATCGATAGAAATCCCTCCGCGTCGAGGTTGCCGATGTCGCCGGTTTTGAACCATCCATCTATGAAAGCGGAGCGGGCTTCGTCCGGCAGGTTCCAGTATCCGCTGAAAACGGAGGGACCGCGCACGAGGATCTCGCCATCGCCGGCGATGCGAACCTCGATGTTAGAAAGCGGTTTGCCCACTGTGCCGATCTTGTGCTCACCGGGATTGTTTACCGCAATTACCGGCGAAGTTTCGGTGAGGCCATAACCTTCATGAATTCGAATGCCGAGATCTGCATACCATTCGGCTAGTTCGCGGCCCAGCGGCGCTCCACCGGAGATGAAGAGTTCGGCGCGGCCGCCCATTCCGGCGCGGACTTTCGAATACACGAGATGGTTCGCGATCTTCCACGAAGTTGAAGATGGTTCCTGTCCGGCCAGAATGCCTTTTCGATGCGCCCTGCCGACTGAAAGCGCCCAGCGGTAGATCAGGTTCTTGGGGAATGCTGCGGTCCTCTTTTCGGCTTGAGCATGGATCTTTTCATACACTCTAGGAACGCCTACGAAAATGGTGGGGCGGATTTCGACGAGCGCTTGCGGAAGCTGATCGAGAAACGGCACATAGGCGACAGTGACCCCGTGGTAAAGCATGGCGAAATCGACATGACGGGCGGTTACGTGCGATAGGGGCAGGAAAGAAAGCGAAGAATCGCCTTTTTTGACTCCGAAAGGCTTAAGCGAGCACGAAATATTTGCCGCGAGATTGCCATGGGTCAACATGACTCCCTTGGGCGTTCCGGTGGTTCCGGACGTGTAGATGATGGTTGCAAGATCGGTGGGCTGCACGTCGCGGGCGCTGGCGTCAAGCTTCGCACTTCGGCTTTCTGGACCGGAGAGCATGAGCGGCCCCATGGGCGTCACGTCATTTTTTGAATTGCCTGACAAGGGCGGCGTTTCGTCCATGGTGACGACGCATTCAATCTTCGTATCTTTCGAGATGGAGAGCATCTTCTTCAGTTGCTGTTCAGAAGAGACGAAGATGATGCGCGCGCCTGAGTCGTTGAGGATGTACGCCGTTTGTTCTGGAGTCAGCGTCGCGTAGACGGGAACGGAGACTGCTCCCAGCAGTTGGCAGGCAAAATCGGCGATCGTCCACTCCGGGCGATTCTCGCTGAGGATGGACACGCGGTCGCCCTTGCGAATCCCGCGATCGACCATCCAGACTGCAACAGCAGCGACATCGCGATAGAGTTCGCCGGACGAAATCGACGCCCAGTGGCCCGACTGGCGGTGCATCATGACGACGCGCTCGTCGCGATCGACGACGCAGTAGAAGACATCATTGAGGGTGGACAGCGCCATGCCGGATGAAAGTCACTCTACTGTTTTTCTCTCAAGCAGGCAACGAGGTTTGACGGTGGGTAACTGCGTTGCTATCATCGAACTGCGGGGTGGAGCAGTCTGGTAGCTCGTTGGGCTCATAACCCAAAGGTCGTAGGTTCAAATCCTACCCCCGCAACCAGCGCAATCATAGGGTTACGGGCAATTGGGCACTTGCAGCAACTGTCCAAAACTGTCCAATAAGGGGAACTGACACAGTTCCCCTTATTTATTGAATGCACCTCTTGATTGGCAGGCCTTTGCAAGAGGCGTTGCACGATTGGGCGATTGGCTTTGCGCTTGGTCAGGGCCGAGGCCGCGTTCTTAGTATCAATTGTGCGATTGATGACGAAAAGCCGACTTCTCGGTACTTATCCGTGCCCGAGTCCCGTTTATCGGGACTGATCGTGGCCTGCTTCGGTCGATTATGGGTCCTTCAAACCACGTCTGAGGTATTCGCCAGGATTAGCCCTGACAACTCGCTTGAACGCCTTACTGAATGCGGCGTCGGACTCGTAACCGACCAATCGAGCGACTTCTGGGAGCTTTTTGTCACGCCGTTCGAGTAGCCGTATCGCCTTCTGCATCCGCCACTCGGTTACATACTCCAGAGGTGTTTGTCCAAGGAGCGCTTTGAAACGCGCTGCAAATGCGGAGCGAGACATGCCCGCCGCTTCGGCCAGGGATTCGACGGTCCACGGTGTATTCACTCTGTCATGAATGGAACTCAGAGCAACGCCTATTTGAGGATCGAAAATTGCACGAAGCCATCCTTTGTCGCGTTCCGGTCCCGACGCGATATGGGCACGGAGTACCTGGATAAACAGAACCTCGGCCAGCCGACTGGCGACGACTTCAGATCCCGGCGCCTGTTCTGCCATCTCTGACGCGAGCGCCTGCACTGTGGTGTGAAGAGCAAGCGTGCGTTCCTGATCGGCCTTCATCAAAATGAAGTTCGGCAATAACTGAGTGATCGGCCTCAGACTGGCGCGATCGAAACTCAAGGATCCACAGACGATTGTCGTCGGTGCGCCCCCTCCGCCACAAAGAGCGACATTACCGTTGGCCTTGGCCCCGATCTCGGGGAAGGTCCACCTCGGACGTGTTCGCGGGCTGTCGCGCAAAACAATCGAAGTCCCCTTAGCCAGTAAAAAGCAATCACCACCGGTGAGGGGAATCGGCTCCGCAATCCCTTCCACACTCAGCCAGCAGTTGCCGCGCGAAAGCATGGCGAAGTGCGCCAAGTCTATGGGTGACATCTTTTTGTCTGAAGGCGTGACTTTTTCTTTTGTCTGGTTTTCCTGTTTTATCCCCCACGGGGCGGTGGCTTCGAGCCTGTGCAGACCGAAAGCGGCCACGTGCATCGTTCTAAAAATGTCTGTTATTGAATCCAACTTAGCTTCTCTTTTTTGGACGAATAGACAAAATATTAGGACTCCTGAGCGGTTCTCGTCCACCACCAAAGAACTCTACTCTACTGTACCGAATGTCACGCAAGTATCGAAAGGAGTAATTATGGGAAAGCTTGAAGGAAAAGTTGCAGTTATCACGGGTGGATCGAGCGGCATGGCGCTGGCGAGCGCCAAGCGTTTCGTTGAAGAAGGCGCTTACGTTTTCATCACGGGCAGGAGGCACGAGCAGCTCGATGAGGCCGTAAAGCTGATCGGTCGGAACGTGACCGGCGTGCGCGGTGACGCGGCCAATCTCGACGACCTCGACCGTTTGTTCGATACGGTCAAGCGGGAAAAGGGCAAGATCGACATTCTGTACGCGAGCGCCGGCACGGGCGAAGCCGCCGTACTGGGCCAGATTACCGAGAAGCACTTCGATGCGGCCTTCGACCTAAACACGCGCGGAACGCTGTTTACGGTACAGAAGGCGTTGCCGCTGTTCAACGATGGCGGGTCGATCATCATGACCGGATCAGTTGCTTCGGTGAAGGGCTTTCCTGGGTTCGGCGTCTATGCGGCGAGCAAGGCAGCACTGCGCTCCTTTGCACGCACGTGGCTGAACGAACTGAAGGGCAGGAACATCCGGGTGAACGTGCTGGGTCCGGGACCGATCGCCACACCCATGCAGGAAGAAGTTCTCACCAAAGAGGCGAAGCAGATGTTCGAATCACTGATCCCCCGGGGAAAGATGGGTCAACCTGAGGAAATCGCGACCGTCGCGCTGTTTCTCGCTTCAGACGATTCGAGCTTCGTGAACGGGGTGGAGTTGAATGTCGACGGCGGCATGACTGCCGTCTAAAGTCGGGGAATCTCGGTGAGTGCACGATCGCCCAGACGCCCACCGGAATCCGATTGATAAGAGTCAATATCAACAAAGAGCGGAGAAATGTTATGAGCTACGCAATTGTAGGATTCGGAAAGATAGGCCAGGCCCTCGCCCATGCCTTCGCCCGCAAAAACATCAACGTGACCGTCGCTGGCCGCCGGCCGCCCGAGGAGTTGGCACCACAGGCTCGGGCGATTGGACCCCCAGTCACCGCCAAGTCAATGAAACAGGCTCTCGAGGCCGACACAATCATCTTGGCGGTCCCGTTCGGGGAACACCGCGAGGTTGCGAAGGCCCTGCCGAGCTGGGAAGGCAAGACGGTCATCGACGCGACGAACGCGTTTGGAGTTCCCCCTGAAGAGCTGGACGGTCTTCTGTCCTCCGCCTTCGTTGCGAAGTCCTTCGCCGGCGCTAAGCTCGTGAAAGGTTTCAATCACCTGGTTGCAGCGATCTTGGCTACCGACCCGGTCGTCGAAGGGGGCCATCGGGTCGTCTTTTTGTCGAGCGATGACGAGGACGCGATCTCTCCCGTGGCGGATTTGGCCAAACAACTCGGGTTCGCACCCGTCAAGCTGGGAAAGCTCAACGAGGGTGGCGCGCTGGTGCACGCACGCGGCCGCACTTGGGGTCAGCTCATCTTTCAGGATCTGTTCAAGAAGCAGCAGTAATCAATCTATGACCGTGCGATTTGGCCCGAGAAGGATGGTTCCGAAACGTCGGATTAGATTGGACACACCTGATGTAGCGGAAAAGGAGATATTTCGATGAGCACCGAAAAGAATGTCCAGATTGTGATGAATTTTCTTGCGGCGCTCGGTCGCCGCGACAAGCAAGATCTGCTGGCGTTGTCTGCCGAAGATATCGAGTGGATCGTCATCTGATCCTCCATTCTTTATCGGACTTCCGGGCTCTCTCAAATGCGGCCTCACCCTGCTCGCCGTGCCGCAGAGCCCCGGCGTGAAGAACCGACGAATCCTTCGACCAGTGCGGCGATTTCGTCTGCGGCGGTGTCCAAGGCGAAGTGGCCGCCATCGACGATGTGGACTTCGGCCTCGGGGACGTCGCGGCGATAGGACTCCGGCTCGGAGGGGTCGAACGAAGACTCATATTTACCCCAGATCACCAGCAGGCGCGGCTGGTTCTCGCGCATCCATGCTTGCCATTTCGGGTAGGAATCGACGTTGGTGCGGTAGTCGTAGAAGAGGTCGCTTTGAATGTCAGCCTGGCCGGGCTGATTTAGAAAATAAAATTCGTCGGTCCACAGATCGGGGTCATGGCGCTCCACGTTGGGATCGTTCGCTGCGTGGCGAGCCTTCGTGGCTGCAAGCGACAGGAGATTTGTGCGCAACGCGCTTTCGTTCGGAGCGCGATCGGCCCAAAAGGCGCGCCGCGTTTTCCAGTTCTCGCCGAGACCAGTATTGTGAGCTACCGCGTCCTGGACGATGAGAGCTTCGACTCGGTCTGGGTGAGCCAGGATCATGCGGAAGCCAACGGGGCCACCGTAATCCTGCATGTAGAGGGTGAAGTGGGACAGACCTAGCGCTTCGGTGAAGCGATTCATGATTTCCGCGATGTGATCGAAAGTGTACGCAAATTTCTTCGGGTCCGGCCAGTCGCTGTGTCCGAAGCCCGGGTAATCGGGCGCGACGAGGTGATAACGATCGGAAAGGCGGGTGAAGAGAGGCTCGAACATTCGCGAAGAGGACGGCAGACCGTGCAGCAGGAGTATCGTCGGCGCGTCTTTCGGACCAGCCTCCCGGTAAAAAATTGACAGCCCATCGATCTGTGCGCTGCGATAAAGTGTCGGATATTTCATGGGATGTTCCTTTGCATTAGTTTCCAGAGTCACGGTGCGTAGCGAGTAAAGACGAGGTCGGTAGTTGCGGCCTTCTGGTGGCAGGGAAAGCAGCTTTTCATAAACGCCGCGTCGCCAGGTTTGCGGTCGCTTGCGTTGAAGTGACCGAATCCCCATCCGCCAGTTGCGGCGTACTTGGTTGAGTCCTTGACCATAAACTGAACATTCGTGGGAGCGCCGGGAACGAAAGATTGAGCCTGACCAAAGACCTTGTTGTTTTCCTCCGAGGGGACGTGATGGTAATGCAAAGCAGCAATGATCGTGCCGTCTGGGAATGGAAACTTGCCAGCGCGGAAGGCTTTGATCGCTACCTCATTACCCAAGACCGCGCCTAGACTGTTCAGATTGCCGGCTTCATGGGCCGAAGAAATCCACCGCCAGTCGCGATACCCGAGGGGGATGTCGGTAACGTAGGGGGCGGATTGCTCGTCCGCTTGACCGGGGGCAGGGCCAATGAGCGCGACAAGGCCGGCCGTTGTTGCAACTGCAATCAAGAAGAGTGTGAAGCGTTTCATAATGGTGCCTCCAATCAATATGATTCGGTAAACGAAATCTGCCGCGATAAGGCATCACACCAGAAGGGCGGATGCGAAACAATTGGACGATGGTATTGGCGAAGCGTTCGAATCAGTCGATGACGCGGGCGTTCGAGGATCTCGTGCTCCAGTCACACGATTTGCCAGTCGAGCCGAGGCCGCGACTGTGACCGCCCGCCAATCTCGGCTGATGGATCGAGGCGCGCAATCCATCAACTCGGACTCGTCAAGCCAGTCATCCGCGGAGAGCAGAGCCTGTTCCGGACCGAATAACTCCTTCACAGCGCCGATGAATGATGCCAACTCACGCTCCGCCAAATGTACTTGGTCTGCATAGGTCAAACTATCAAACGATTCTTCATTGTTCATCGGATCTCCGCGAACTCACGGTGCATAAAGAGTGAAGACAAAGTCACGAGCTTTGACAGGCTCGTGGCAGGGAAAGCAGGTTTTGAGCAGTGCCGCAGCCGCAGGTTTGCCGTCTTTGAATTGAGCAAACCCCCAACCACCCGTCGCGGCGTATTTCTTGGCGTTCTTGACCATAAACTGAACGTTCGTGGCGGGTCCGGGCACGAACGATTGGGTGCGGCCAAACACTTTGTTGTTTTCCTCAGACGGAACGTAACTCCAAGCCAGCCTGGCAATGGTCGCGCCGTCGGGAAACGGCAACGTCCGTTCCCGGTAGGCCTTGATCGCTACATCGTTACCGAGAAGGGCGCGAATATCGTTGAGGTTACCTTCTTCGTGGGCCACAGAGATCAGCTTCCAGTCGCGGTACCCTTGAGGAATCCCGATTCCGAAGATTGGATCAGCCCCATCGTCGGAGCGTCCAGCGGCGTGGACCATGTAGAAGGCCACACCGGTCATCGTTACAAATGCAAACAACAGGCAGGCAATCCGTTTCACTGTGTTGCTCCCTCTAAATTCCTGAGTGCCCTGCACGGAGGTGAAACAGGAGAGCTTTACTCTCGAAGCCCTCCTGCTGCTCTGCGACCAAGGAGCCAGGTTCGGCAACAATCATCATGCTGCCGCCTTCGCCACGTTTGATCGCAGGGATCGGAAGCCCACGCGAATCTCTTCTGAAAGAAGCTGGGGCTGCTCAAACGCCGCGAAGTGCCCGCCTTTCTCAACCTTGTTGTAATGGATGAGATTGGGATACGCCCGCTTGGTCCAGCTCAGCGGAGCGGGATAGAGTTCATCAGGGAAGACGCTCACGGCAACCGGGATGGAGACGCCTTTGGCATTGAAATATCCGAGTTTGCCCCAATTCTCCCAATAGAGACGGGCACCAGAGAGCGCCGTGTTCGTCAACCAGGTGATCGTGATGTTGTCGAGGATGTCGTCGCGCGTGAGCCCTTCGGATTTTCCCTCGAAGACCCGTGTGATCAGCTCGTAGCTGCGCGCGTCGTGGTCGAGGAAATAAGCCGCCAAGCCGACGGGTGAGTCCGCGATTCCGTACAACGTCTGCGGTCGCAGCCCCATCTGGTACCCATAGGCGATTCCCTTTTGATAGACGAACTGCACGCGCTCGTAAGCCACCTTCTCATCGGCTGACAGTCCCGATGGCGCCGGCGCGCCGGAAAAGGCCGCCTGGTCAATTTCGACTGGAAAGATGCCGGGCATGTTGGTGTGAATGCCGAGCAATTCCGGAGGCGCATTCACGCCCATTTGTTCGGTGATAACCGCGCCCCAATCGCCGCCTTGCGCGACGAATTTCGTGTACCCGAGGCGCTCCATCAACACCACCCAGGCAGCCGCGATGTGGGCAACATCCCACCCGGTGGTGGCTGGCTTGCCCGAGAATCCGTAGCCCGGCATCGACGGAATCACCACATCAAAAGCGTCCGATGCATTCCCGCCATGCGCGGTCGGATTGGTCAGCGGATCGATGATCTTCATCTGTTCGATGATTGAGCCGGGCCATCCGTGCGTAACGATCAACGGCAGCGCGTTTTCGTGTTTTGAACGGACGTGGATGAAATGAATATCCAGACCATCGATATCGGTGAGGAACTGCGGCAAGGCGTTCATTCTTGCCTCGATCTTGCGCCAGTCATAGTCTGTCGCCCAATAGCGCGCGAGTGCCTGAGTGGTCGCGAGTTGCACGCCTTGCGTTGCATCCGTGACCGTTTCCCGCTCTGGCCACTTGGTTGCGCTGATGCGCCTGCGCAATTCAGCAAGTTCCGCTTCCGGAACATTGGCATGAAACGGACGAATCGCATTCTTGTTGTCTGCTTGTTTGCCGCCTGTTTGTGTAGTACTGGTTTGCGTCATGGTGTCCTCCTTCTCGCATTCCTGGTCATTACTATTCCGATTGAATCCGGTCGACGCGAGTAATCAGAACAGAAAGCCCGGGAGATGAACAATTGGACGATAGTATCGTCGATACCTTGGTATCGCCTCTGCGCCGCCCCCAGCCGCGATCTAAGGGCATCTCCTCAGTCCTCGACGATGAGGCGGTGTCGCATGTCGGCCCTTGATAGCTCCATTCTTCCTTTCGGTTTAGAATTCCTTCGTCGTGTAAAGCTCGCAAAACATGACCTCTGAAAGACAGTCCGCAAAGACCGAGCGTGAACGCGAGGAGTCGGCGCTCCGCAGTAGCGAGGAAAACTATCGCCTCGTAGTCGAAACTGCCCCCGATGCCGTGATCAGCATCGATGAGCGCGGTGCAATTTTGTTTGCCAATCCCGCCACTGCGAGAATCTTTGGTTATGATCCGACGGAGTTGATCGGGAAGCCGTTGACCCTATTGATGCCGGAATTCCTGCGGAAATTGCACGAGAAAGGGTTCAGCCGCTATTTGGCTACCGGCCAGCGGCACATCAACTGGCAAGGCACTGAACTGACCGCGCTGCGCAAGAGTGGCCAAGAATTCCCCGTGGAAATCTCGTTTGGAGAACTATCTAGAGATGGGCACAAGGTATTTACCGGCTTCATCCGCGATATCAGCGAAAGAAAGCAAGCAGAGGAGTTGCGAGCAGCGCACGCGCGCCAGATCGCTGTCCGCGCTGATGTGAGCGTGGCTTTCGGTAAGAAAGGAAGTTTGAAGACGATCCTGGGTGAGTGCAGCGAAGCCATCGTGCGCCATCTTGATGCAGCATTTGCGAGGATTTGGACTCTGGATGGCGATGGGAAGATGTTGGAACTGCAGGCCAGCGCGGGCATGTACACACATCTCGACGGACCTCACAGCCGCATTCCGATGGGACAATTCAAAATTGGGATGATTGCGCAGGAACGAAAAGCGCACCTGACCAATGATGTTCTGAATGATCCTCGAATTAGTGACAGAGCATGGGCAGATAAAGAAGGGATGGCTAGCTTCGCCGGCTACCCATTGAGCGTCGGAGATCGCACCGTGGGCGTGCTGGCCATGTTCTCTCGGAAACCGGTCACCCCAGAGACAACCGAGACACTGGCGTCTGGTGCGGACTTGATCGCTCATGGCATTGAAAGAAATCGTGCACAAGAAGCGTTGCAGATGACGCAAGCGGAGCTCGCGCGGGTTTCCAGGCTGACCACCATGGGCGAACTGGCAGCATCCATCGCCCACGAAGTCAATCAGCCGCTTACCGCTGTCACCAATAACAGCAATGCCTGCCTGAGACTGCTCGCTGCTGACAAGCTGACACCTGAAATTCTGGGCCGGGCTCTTGAGGAAATCGTGGCCGATGGCACTCGAGCGAGCGCAGTTGTTGCTCGAATTCGTGGATTCATAAGGAAGGAACCTGTCGAAAAGAACAGGCTGGACATAAACGACGTGATTCAAGAGGTGTTGGCTCTAGCTGACCGTGAGCTTTATGAAAATCGAGTTCGGCTCGAACGCCAACTGACTAAGGCCCTCCCGCTAGTGTTGGCGGATCGGGTTCAGATGCAACAGGTTCTACTGAACTTGATCATGAATGGCATTGAGGCCATGATCCCAGTTACAGATCAACCTCGCGCACTCTGGGTGGAGTCCCGGGTTGACGAATCTGGGGACATCCTGGTTGCGGTACGCGACTCAGGCCATGGCCTTGGATCAGCGGCAGATCGTGTCTTCACGCCCTTCTTCACAACCAAAGCGAACGGCATGGGCATGGGTTTGTCGATCAGCCGTTCACTCATTGAAAACCATGGAGGGCGGCTCTGGGCCATGCCGAATTCTCCCATTGGTACCGTGTTTTCCTTTACGCTGCCAGTCAGTCATGGGAGCGTAGCGTGACTGCTGCTTCCATCGTCTTTGTGGTCGATGACGACGCATCCGTCCGTTCTTCGCTTAGGTTCCTCTTAAGCACCGTGGGGCTGCAGGTTGAGAGCTTTGGCTCAGCGGACGCCTTCTTGCACAGAAAACCATCAGCTGTGCCAAGTTGCCTCGTGCTGGACGTCAGACTACCCGGGCTGAGTGGGCTCGACTTTCAGCGCGAGCTTGCAGCGAGAGAGATTCATATTCCGATCGTTTTTCTCACTGGCCATGGCGACATTCCAATGAGTGTTCGCGCCATCAAAGCTGGGGCAGTTGAATTCCTCACCAAGCCATTCCGCGATCAGGATCTGCTGGATGCTGTTCGCATCGCACTGGAGCGAGATCGTTCCAGACGTGAACAGGAGAAGGAAATAACGGAACTCCAACAGCGCTTCGACTCGTTGACTTCTCGCGAGCAGCAGGTAATCTCCATGCTCGCGTCGGGCATGCTCAATAAACAAATTGCGGGCGAGCTCGGTACTGCGGAAAGTACTGTGAAGGTCCAGCGTAGCCGGGCCATGGAGAAGATGCACGCAGAGTCCCTTGTCGACCTGGTCAGAATGATCGAAAAGCTCAAAGAACCCTCGGAAAAGGCCTCGTAAGCGAAAGCTTACACGCATCGTCTTTTTTAGGATCTAACTCCACCAACGCCCAATAGATTCTTTCTCCCTCTGCGAATAGCTTGAAACCGGTGAGGGATTCTGAGTGACAGAGAATCTGATCTCGATAGTTGATGACGATGAGTCAGTTCGCAGGACCACCACCCTACTCATCGAGTCCTTCGGCTTTCGGGCGGCAGCTTTTGAATCTGCCGAGTCTTTCCTGAATTCCGGCCATTTGCACGATACTTCATGTCTCATCGTTGACGTGCAGATGCCGGGCATGAATGGTCTGCAGCTTCAAAGTCAGCTTGCTGCCTCGGGCTGCGGCATTCCCATCATCTTCATCACCGCTTACGAGAGCCAAGATTCCCGTCAACGAGCCATGCGAGCGGGCGCTGCCGCTTTCCTGGGCAAGCCCTTTGGCGACGAGCAGCTGCTCCAAATCATTCGTTCAGCCTTAAGATGCTCTCAGCAAAACGATTGCTAAGAGCGAATCGAGGAGTGAAATATGAATTCAACGTACGGACTTTGCCGTGACTTGGGGACACCACCTCTGTTGGGCCTGGCACCAATCGTATTCGTGGTCGACGATGACATCTCTGTGCGCGAATCGTTGGAATTATTGATCCGCTGCGAGGGCTGGCAGCCGGAGACCTTCTCTTCCGGCCAGGAATTCCTTACCCGTCCACGAGCTCTCGTTCCGAATTGTTTGGTGCTGGATTTTTCTCTCCCAGGACTCAATGGTCTCGAGCTGCAGAAGCGCATCGCTGTCGAACGGACGGACATGCCCATCATATTCGTCACAGGCCACCGGGACGTGCCCATGACAGTCCAAGCCATGAAGGCTGGAGCCGTCGAATTCTTGACGAAACCATTCAGTGAGGATGAGCTGTTGCGCGCCATCCGCGCCGCCCTCGAATGCAGCCGCGTTGCTTTGAGTCGGGAGGCGGTGATGAAGGTCCTCGAGGACCATTACACGTCACTTTCGCATCGGGAACGGCAGGTTATGGAGCTCGTGGTCTCCGGCTTGTTGAACAAACAGATCGCTGGAGAGCTCGGTATCAGCGAAATTACCGTGAAGGCACACCGAGGTAAGGTGATGCACAAGATGATGGCCGGCTCTCTTGCCGACCTCGTTAAGATGGCCGCGAGGCTCGGCCTTGCACCCGCAGCCATGGCCGCGTAATCGCCACGTTCGCGGTTGCAATGTTTTCTGGCTACGACATGGAATTTCGCAGACACAGTCGTTAAGTATTTCGGAGGAACGGGTGAGCTTGTTCTGAAACTCAGCGAGTAATGGGAAAAGACACCATGAAGAATACTGCTCCACAGATTTCCCTTGCTAGAGAAGAACTCAGCGAAGTGCGTCATGTTTGCGCAGTTTTCAATAATGCGGATGAGCAGGAGACGGAGGCACTTCTTCACACCGTAGCGGCGAATCAGGCTTCCATCGGCCTCCAGGAGGCTCGGCTCCCGATTCAGCAGAAACATATCGCCGACCAACTCGATCAAAAGGTCGCGCAGCGCACGGCTGAACTTGCCGCAGCGAATGCAGCGCTGCAGCTCCAGGTTGGATTGCTGCAGCATATTCCGGTAGCAGCTTGGACGCTTAAGCCTGATGGAACTGCCGATTTCGTAAATCAGGTTTGGCTTGAATACTCCGGTCAGACCCTCGATTTCGTCCGGTCGCATCCCGAGGCCTGGATGACCTCCGTCCACCCTGAGGATCGAGAAATAGCATCGAGGAACTTCTGGGAGGGAGTACGCTCGGGAAAGGATTTTGCAACGGAGACGAGGTTTCTCCGCGCTGCGGACAGAACTTATCGCTGGCATCTCAATCGAGCCGTGGTCTTGCGCGATGCAGAAGGAAAAGTCATGAAATTTGTCGGAACGTCAACCGACATCGACGACCGGAAGCGCGTCGAAGAGGAGCTGCGAGCGAGCGAAACCAATCTCCGCAAAACTGTCGACAACATTCCTGGGCTAATCTGCACTATGAATTCGATCGGTGAGATTGAACAGATAAACAGACCAATTTTGGAGTACTTCGGCCAGACTCCCGAGGAACTTAAGAATTGGAAGATGACTGATGCTGTTCATCCAGACGACCTTGCTGGAGTTGTCAAAGCTTTCACGTTTTCGATAACAACTGGTACGCCTTACGATGTTGAACATCGCTGCCGAAGGGCCGACGGGGCTTATCGATGGTTCCAGGTTCGCGGCCTTCCGGTGCGAGACGCAAATTGCAGAATCACTGGCTGGTATTTTCTCCTCAACGATATCGACGACCGGAAGCGCGCTGAAGAGAAGTTGCGGCGCAGCGAGGCATTCCTTGCCGAGGGGCAACGTCTTGGTCAAGTCGGCAGCTATTCCTGGCGCCCGGCGACAGGCGAAATCAACTGGTCAGCGGAGTTGTACCGCATCTACGAGCTTGAGATCGGCGTTCCCGTGACGCCCGAACTAATCCGTAGCCGAGTTCATCCGGAAGACGTCACCTTGATCGAGAAAATGAAGTTGGCAGATCAGGCAAAAGAGGGCGGCCATGACTTTGAATGGCGGTTCCGCTTACTAATGCCAGATGCCTCCATCAAGTACCTGCATGCGGTCGCTCATGCGACCTGGGACCAGGATGGTCAGTCCGAGTACATGGCCTCGGTTCAGGATGTCACGGCGCGCAGGCTTGCGGAAGAGGCACGCGATAAGGCTCAATCGGAACTCGCAAATGTGGCCAGGGTGATGAGCCTCGGAGCCCTAACAGCGTCAATCGCCCACGAAGTCAACCAGCCGCTGTCCGGCATCATCACGAACGCCAGCGCCTGTTTGCGGATGCTGGCGACTGATCCTCCCCAAATCGAAGGTGCTCGCGAAACCGCCCGGCGTACGATTCGCGATGGCAACCGTATGTCCGAGGTGATCACCCGGTTGCGCGCGCTCTTTGGTAAGAAAGAACCCACGATTGAATCTGTGAACTTGAATGAGGCTGTTCTGGAGGTGATTGCCCTATCCATAGCGGAGCTTCAGAAGAATCGGGTGATGCTATGTTCCGAACTTGCCGACGAACTTCCGCTGATCCTAGGTGATCGTGTCCAGCTTCAACAGGTCATACTGAACCTGCTCAGGAATGGCTCAGACGCCATGAGCACAGTCGAAGATCGTCCAAGACGACTCTTGATCAGAACCGAGCGGGACGAGGGTGATCGGGTGCGTCTGACGGTGCAAGATGCGGGAGTCGGTTTTGATCCTCAATCCGCAGACCATCTTTTCGACGCGTTTTACACAACCAAGTGCGACGGCATGGGAATCGGGCTTGCTGTCAGCCGCTCCATTATCGAGAGGCATCACGGCCGTCTCTGGGGGACTCTGAACAATGGTCCGGGAGCCGCATTTTCGTTCTCCATTCCTCGAACCGCCGAAGGCTCAGCGCACGTCGACAGCATTCATAGTCTTCAGGCGCCCGCCATATCGGGTCCCGTGGGGCGTGAAGGCCGCGCCAATCCTCACATCGCGGCAAACCAATACCAAAGGACAATGGACGCCCTCTCCTGAACAGGAGCATTGTGGCCATGGAGTCCTGCTCCGAAAGGAATGCCATCGAAAGCATACTTGTATCCGTAGTTGACGACGATGAATCCGTGCGTGAGTCGTTACCTGACCTATTGAAGCAGTTCGGTTTTGCGACCCGCGCGTTCTCGTCGGCGGAAGAGTTCCTCGCGTCTGATTGCGTCGACCAGACCAGGTGCCTGCTCCTTGATGTTGCCATGCCTGGAATGACCGGGCCTGATCTTCAACAGGAACTGATACAAAGGCGACAAGTGATCCCGATCATCTTCATTACGGCTGATAGAAATATGATCGTTCGCCAGCGGCTGATCGAACAGGGTGCGGTGGAGTGCTTGCTCAAGCCATTCAGCGACACGACTCTGCTTGAGGCGGTTAATTCGGCACTTCACCCGAAGTGAGATTTCCGCAACGGGTTAATTGTGTGCGCCAAGCGCGTGTCGGCAATCGATGGTGTTGGGGTACGTTGATATGAGTTCTTGAAGCGCTTGGTCACTGCTCGCGGGCGGTACTAAATAACATCCCGACGGTGTTGACGCATCTATCGGCACTAAGAGCGCGGTTCCTGATCGACGTCTATAGGGACCTATCAAGGTATCGCCGATACCATCGTCCAATTGATTCACGGCGACTCCTCGGGTGTAATCGTCCCATCGCAGGGTTAGAGAAGGACGGTAGGGACATGCCGAAAGCAACTTGGAAACCTCACGGGAAACATGGACGGCTGACGACGCAGAGCGACTTGCCCGATAGCGTCTACGCATTTCCGAAGCAGCGTAAAGAACCACTGACTGATGCACAACATGTTCGTAATGCGGTCGCGCGTTTCGATCAAGTCATCGACGTGTCCGATGCCGATCGCGCTTTGGCGTTCGCGAACATCGAGAAAGCTGCAAACTACTACGACGTCAACATCTCGGAAACGTCGTAGGGCGAACTGGGCATTTATCCTCAAAAGAGCGCGGTGACCCGTTGAAACGCATCGTGAGGTGAGGCTCAACTCCGGCCTGGCGCCAGTTCGCCTAGAAGAATGATGTGAGAGCTATGCCAAGAGGTAAATCCATTCGATCCGGTTGGCGATGTGATAGTTGCGGCGAACTTGTGTCAGATCTACAGGCCGGCTGGGTGGAATGGCTTGCGAGAGAGGATACTAAAGGAAAACCGGAAGTAAGCGGTTTGCGGTTAGTGCATCGCCGTAAGACCGGCCCAGGTTGGATAGAGCCATACGGGTGCCAGTACAATCCGCGGGACGAATTCAGAAAAAATCGGGCCCTCGTAGAGGGATTGGCTCTTGACCGGTTCGGGGGTCCCGACGGCCTTATGCTACTGCTTTCAATGATTGCTGAACGTGAACTTCCAACACAAGAACTGATCGAACTCGCCAAGCGAGTGCAGATTCCGGGTTACGAAGCAGTGCATGAGCTGGTTCACGACGCCGTTCGCGAAGGAGTGATAGCCCCTTCTATCTCGGCAGGCTTTTACTTGCAGTGCGAGATATGGGACGTGCTGAAGTGGGCGAATTACAGTTCAGCGAAGGCGAGCTAGTGTTGAGCGCCAGAATCGGTGCGTCGGCCCTTACTAAATTATTTCGCAATGCCGTCCCGGCGGCTTGCAGTTTCGAATTTGTGGGAGTCCATGGACTCGGCGACGAATTCTAGCTTCGTTCATCTAAGTTGTGTTAGTGACTGTTTCTCTACTGAACATAAGGAGATGAAATATGAAAGCAGTTGTTGTCTACCAATATGGCGGTCCGGAAGTGCTGAAATTCGAAGACTATCCTGACCCGGTTCCGGGTCCCGGCGAGGTGCTGGTCCGGGTCGCCGCTGCGAGCGTGAATCCGATTGACTACAAGCGACGCGCCGGATTAACGAAGGATTTCTACCCCATGAAGTTCCCAGGGCTGATAGGCGTCGATATGGCTGGGACTGTCGTCAAGATTGGGCCGGGAGTGGAGGGCCTTTCCGTCGGCGACCAGGTGTTCGCGATGGCGGACAATACTTACGCCGAACTTTGTGTCGTGAAGGCGGCAGTCTTGGCGAAGGTCCCGAAGGGTCTCGACTTGATCCAGGCGGCGGCGTTGCCGCTGGTGACGACGACCGGCAACCAGCTGCTTTCCGCTACGGAAATCAAAGCCGGCCAGACGGTTTTGGTCGTGGGTGCCGTAGGAAATGTCGGGCGTTCGGCGGTATTCACTGCCAAGCAACGGGGGGCGACCGTGATTGCGGGGGTGTTAGAGACCCAGATGGATCAAGCGAAGACCATCGGCGCAGATCAGGCGGTCGCTAACCGACGACGACACCGCGATTGCAAGTCTTGCGACGCTCGATGCGGTGGCGGATACGGTCGGCGGAAGAACCGCGGAGAAGTTGATCGCCAAGGTCAAGCCGGGAGGAGTCTATGCATCGGTTGTAGAGTTGCCGCGAAACGCCGCGAAATACCCGTCTGTAAAAGTGGTGCACGTATTCTCGAAATTCGACAGGAAAACCCTCGAGTTCATGGCCGAAGCGGTGCGAGATGGCAAGCTGGTCATCCCAATTAGCCAGAAACTGTCACTGAGTGACGCGGCCAAGGCTCAAGCAGCGGCAGAAAAGGGCGGTATCGGGAAGATCCTGCTCGTGGCTTGACATTGTTGTGCGAATAGACGACACGAACGAAAAATGGGAAATGGGAAAGGGGCTGTGCGGACTCAACCCTGCGTCGAAACCAAGTAGCGACGAGTGTGTGGAATGCCTAATCGGTTTTCGAGCGACTTCAAGGCGGGGAGGAATTGTCCGTGAAAGCAGTTCGGATTCATAGCTTCGGGCCGCCCGACGTCGTGGTGGTTGAGGATGTGCCAACGCCGACGCCGGGCCCAAACCAAGTTCTGGTGCGCGTGATGGCAGCGGGCGTCGCTCCCTGGGACGCGATCATCCGTGAGGGCAAGAGCAAGGTTAGCCCAGAACCTCCGCTCACCCTCGGTTCGGACTTCTCCGGTGTCGTCGAGGAGGTCGGCCCCGGCGTCACGGGACTTGCGCAGGCCGAGGAAGTCTATGGCGTCACCAATCCGCAGTTCTGTGGCGCCCAGGCCGAGTTCGCCGCAGCCACGTCCGGGATGGTCGCCCGCAAACCACAATCGATGAATCACGTAGAAGCGGCATCGGCTCCCGTCATTGCGGTCACCGCCTGGCAAATGCTGTTCCAGTATGCACAGGCGATGCGCGGACAAACGGTAATGGTGGTCGGAGCCGCGGGGAACGTCGGGGCCTACGCCGTACAAATGGCTGTAGATGCCGGAATCCAGGTCATTGCCATCGGCCACCTCGACGACGAAGATCTGCTCCGATCATTGGGCGTGAAATCCATGATCGATTCGAGCAAGCCCGCATTCGAGCAGGACCTCCCACAAGTGGATGCAATCCTCGACACGGTCGGGGGCGGTACGCTTCAACGCTGCGTCCCTGCGCTGAAAACCGGAGGCAAACTCGTCACCTCGGTCTCGACGCAGCCGCTCCCACCAGAGGCCATTTTCTTCTACGCTGAGGTGACCACCGCGCGCCTGCAGACACTGACAACATTATTTGACGCGGGCAGAATCACAGCGCGTGTGGGCTCAATCCTGCCGCTTTCGGAGGCGCGCCAGGCGCAACGCATGCTTGCGGGCGCACGGCACAAGTCCGGGAAAATCGCCCTGCAGATCAGTCATCCATAGCATAACTTAGCGGAACCCACCCAACCCACCCAACCCACCTGCGAAGCTCAGTGTGTGTGTCTCTGGCAGCCGCCGCGGGCAACAAGCTAACTCCAGCAACAAGCGCTTCGCCGATCGATCAGCTCAGTAACTTGCTGGCCAGCCAGAAATCGACGCTGACCTTTCCCGGGCCAGAGCAGATCAGCCAGATAAAGAAGAGCACGTACAGGACTTCGGGAAGGTAGAGAAAATCGTCGAGCCGGTTAACGAGCGAAAGCCGTTTCGGCAGGGTGGAGACTGCGCTGGTCAAGGTGGCGACAATCATGTCGATCAATAAAGCAACGCTGGCCGGAGTCGAAAGAAACCCAACGGCCAGCAGGGATCCGCAAACGAACTCGACACCCGCCACGAAGTAAGCCGTCTGGCGGGGAAACGGGACTTTGGCCTGAACGAGCGTTTCGTAAACCGGTTTCATGCCCCCGGCCACAAACAATTTGTTTGCCCCGGAGATGGCGAAGAACAGCCCGATCGAAACGCGCACTAGCAAGATCGCGTACAGTTCCAAATCTCTACTACCCAGCAAGGCAAACTGGACCAACCGTTTCCAATCCATCTCTTGTCTCTCCATCGAAGAGAAGTGCTATGCCGCTGAAACCGATTCCTTCTTCTTCGCATCGAGCGCCGGTAGAAGAAGTTTCAGAAGCGCTTGATCAGAGAATGGATTCTGGCCTGAGATCAGCTCGCGATCTTGAAGGACATAGCTCGACCATGGAGCGAGCACACTCACGTCACCGCCCGCCGTTTGCAAAGCGAAGTCCGGGTAGAAGAGAACCTTGCCACCAATCTCAAGCGGCTCCCGCTGCTGCTCTTCCGCGGTCGAAAAGATGGTCATCTTGTATCCGGAATAGATCCAGCCTTGAGCCATTGCGTGTGCCCCGGCAGCATCGCCCGCCGCCAGCGCGGCGACAAACTCCTTCGAATTCGGAAGCGCCGAGAGCAGCGAAATCGGGCCATGGCAGAGCACTGCCGTAGGCTTGGATGTTTCGTGAAAGTGTCGCATCACAGTGCCGGCGTCGGGATCATCGAGCAGATCCTCCATCGGGCCATGGCCGCCGGGAACGAAAACGGCGTCATATTGATCCAGGCCCGATGCGATGACATCCGCGATGCGGCTTGGATCTCTGAGCCCTGCCAGGCCGTCGCGGAATAACATGTAGTCCTGAAGCTTGGCCGCGTCCCCGCCGAAGAAATCGGCGACCTCTGAATGCACATCCACTTGGGGCGCGTTGCCTTTGGGGTTGGCGAAGGTGATTTCGTAGCCCTCTTTCATCAGGGCGCGAACCGGAACCGTCAGCTCGTTGAGATAGTAGCCGGCGCCCTTATAAACCTTGCCATCTTTCAACGGCAAGCCACGGCCGCTCGATACTAGTACCAGGACTTTTCCTTTTGGGGTCATTTTGTTCTCCTTTTTGAAATCGAATCTGTTCTCCCGAAATATGGAACTAAAACTGGGCACTGACAGGACGTTCATTAATCTCCATCGTCGAAAAATGGGACACGTCCCATCTGCCCCTCGGAGTTTCCACGCCTACATATTCAGCTCTTGAGGAATGCCAGCAGGTCGGCGTTGATCCTCTCCGCCTGCGTAGTGGGCATGCCATGAGGGAAATCCTTATACGTAATTAGGGTTCCGTTCTTCAGCAACTTTGCCGACTTCGGTCCGGCCGCCACGTACGGAACGATCTGGTCGTCCTCGCTATGCATTACTAGCACCGGAATCGTGATCTTCTTCAGGTCCTCCGTAAAGTCCGTCTGCGAGAAGGCCACAATCCCGTCATAATGCGCTTTGGCGCCGCCCATCATCCCCTGCCGCCACCAATTTGCAATGGTGGCCTCAACGGATTTAACCCCGGGCCGGTTAAATCCATAGAAAGGCCCCTCCGGCAGGTCGCGATAGAACTTCGAGCGATTCGATGCAAGCTGCGCCTGCAGATCGTCGAACACTGACTTCGGCAGGCCCTCCGGATTGGCATTCGTCTTCAACATCAGCGGCGGGACCGCGCTAATAATCGCAGCCTTGTACACGTCCTGTTGCCCACGCCGAGCCAAATAGTGAACCACCTCACCGCCGCCGGTCGAGTGCCCGACATGGATGGCATTTTTCAAATCCAGATCCGCCGTAAGCGCCGCCAAGTCATCGGCGTAATGGTCCATATCGTGCCCATCGGCCACCTGCGTCGAGCGCCCATGCCCACGCCGGTCATGCGCGATCACGCGATACCCCTTGCTCAGAAAGAACATCAGCTGGTTATCCCAGTCATCCGCCGAAAGCGGCCAGCCATGGCTGAACACGATCGGCTGCCCTGAGCCCCAATCCTTGTAAAAGATCTCAACGCCGTCCTTGGTGGTAATAGTTGGCATACAGACTCCTTGGATAATTGGATTAACATCCGAAGATTAACGGATGACGAATGTTATGGCTGTAGGAATCCAAACATCAACCACGACTGTCTTGGGCGTTGCTATCGCCCGAGCGCCCGGGAAGCGGTCGAGCAGAATGCTCAGCCCGTAGAAGTGGTCGAAATGGGCGTGCGTAATATAGATGGTCTCCAGGTTGCGGTTGTGTAGAGCGACCCAATCCGCGAGAGCCTCGGCCTCAGCGACCGTCCCCATTGCGTCCACCAGCACCGCGTCATCCTCGCCGAAGATGAGAGTCGATGTGATTGGGTCGAAGCCGAGCGCTTCGCCAAAGGGCTTGGGCCGCTCGCCGACCATGGTCTTTCCCGGGGCCGTAAAAACGTTCACGCTCAGCGTGTTCAAGGCGCCAGGCGCGGTTACGCGCGGGGCCTCTTTCAGTTCGCTTGCGACGACCATCTGGTACTCCTTTCCATTTCAGAACGTCTGACTGTTCAAGCGAAATTGGCGGAAGCGCATAGGCGAGGTGCGGAGCCTGCACCAATCCTTGGCCAAGTGCTAACCGTACTTGAGCTCGGTGCTCTGTCCGACCTCGATAATGTAACCATCGGGATCGCGGATGTAGCAGCGAATCTCGCCGTACTTGGGGATCGGCTCCGTGATGAACTCGGCGCCGCGGCTTTTCCATAATTTGTAGCAAGCTTGAATATCCGCAACGCGGAAATTCATAAAGCTGTTGATGTGATTCGGGTCGGGAACGCTGAGCGTTACCGTCGGCTTATCCGGAGTCGGCCCGCCCCCAACGTTCAGAATCATCCAGATATTGGCAAGCTGAAGGTAGGGAGGCGCGTTGCCGTCACCCATGGTTAGAATGCGAGCACCAAAAACCTTTTCGTAGTAGCGAGCCGATCGCTCGACGTCGGCGACGGTGAGAAAATGCGCGATGCTCATCCCTTCGCGCGGGGGCATCTCATAGCTCGTTTGTTCGATTTGTACTGCGTTCATTGATGGCTCCTTTTGTTGATACAGTGCATTACAAATAGGGTGCAAGAATCCCGCTGCCTAGTGCGCAATTTCGCCCAGATAATATCCAAGCCGATTTTCGACATCCCCCGGTTTGTGGAAGCCGCGCTCCATCAGCGCTTTGATTCCATTCTGTGCGGCAGGCCGTCCGAGGGAGGCGATGCACGCATCCCATCCCGCGCCGAGTTCGACATCCGGCGGCAGGCTGCTGTTCACGAGGCGCTTGGTCTGGGCGATCGCCCATTTGTCGAACTTTGCGATCCGCGCCGCGAGCGCGTCTACGAACGTATCCAGCTCGGCGTCAGGCAGAGCGCGATTGATGTAGCCGTAGGCCTCGGCCTGATCCGCTCTGATATCTTCCGAGCTCAGGAGCACTTCGAGCGCCCGGTTTCGACCGATGAGTTGGGGAAGCCGAGCCATGGGGCCGCCTCCGGCGACCATTCCCACCCCCACCTCCCATTGCGAAATGATGGTCTTCTCGCGGCTGGCAAAGCTCATGTCGCAGGCCAGCGCGATCTCGCTGCCATTGCCGGTCGCACGGCCGCGGATGAGCGCGATGGACGCAACCGGCAAGCGGGTCAGACGCACAAGAAAGTCTGGCCAAGGCGGCAAACCTGTAGTCCCCTCCGGCAGCGAGGTCAAGTCTTCAATCTTGGCCGTGAAATCGGAATGATTCAGGAAGTAATCGTCTACCGCGCTGTCGAATACGACGACCCTAACTTGCTCGTCGGCCTCAAGAGCGTTCATGACTCCCTGGAACTGCTGGACCATTTCCGGACCCATGACGTTGATCGGCGGATTGTCGATTGTGACTCGCCAATAGGCGGGCGACCGCCGGGTCACGCGAATCTGCGCTGGTTTCGCGGGTGCGCTCATCTGTGTGAGTTTCGTAGTCGCGTTCATGGTCGCCATGGGATTTTCCTCCGCCACCATTCAGCCAGAACGAAACGGGCCGCGCAATTGGACGATGGTATTGCCCATGCTTTCGCATCGACTGCCACATTTTCATGCCGCGCGCTTGATACGAAGGTGTCGCCGATACCATGGTCCAATTGTTTTGCTCCCCTCACCTCTGGCTTAATTGCAATCGTTCGAGGTGCTGATCTGACTTGGCAATGATCGGGCCTTGCAAACTTTATTTCTGAGGAGAGCGCACCATGTCGAAACTTGTGACGAAATCTGTGCCGCAACAAGAACAGAGGAGAGAAGCACGCACCGCCGTGAAGCGTATCGGCGGCTTTACCATAGTTGCAACAGCCCTGGCAGTGCTGGCCCTCGGCGCGGTGATCCTTTACGCGCAAAACCACGACAACGACAAGTACTCGCTGAAATCGCCAAGCGGAATCGCGTTCTCCGACTTCAAGGGATACGAGGACTGGGCTGACGTCTCTTCCGCCCGGACCGACGATATACTCAAGGTGATCGTCGCCGATCCCACGATGATCAAGGCGTTTAAGGCCGGCGTTCCGGGCAATGGCCAGTCTTTCCCCGACGGCTCTAGAATCGTGAAGCTCCAGTGGAAACACAAGAAGAGCACTGAGGCCCCTTTCGTCGTCGAAGTGCCAGACGTTTTTTCCCAGGCTTTCGTCATGGAAAAGGACAGCAAGAGGTTTCCAAAAAGCGGCGGGTGGGGCTACGCGGTGTTCAACTACGACCCCGCATCCGATAAGTTCACGGCCGATGCCAAAAGCCCTTCAGACTGCGGATTCGCGTGCCATACGCCAGTGAAGGCGAAGGACTACATCTTCCACCCGTACCAGAAGCGCTGAACCACGCCAGGACACTTCAATTTCGGAAGAGTCTAAGACTCACGAGTTTGAAGTTGGTAGAGCAGCCCTACAAGGCACCAAATGACTAGAGAAGGCCGCGCAAGCCTAAACTAATGCGAATCGAGAATAAGGAGACGACCAATATCAACTCGCAATCGACCAGATCAACAGCCGCCAGTTTTACTTGACCCTATTACTCGTCGACCCTATATTTCCGCCAGTGCGCCATGCACCAGGTGGATCGAGATCGCACCCTCGCCAACGGCGGACGCAACCCGCTTCACGTTTCCGGAGCGGATGTCTCCCACTGCAAAAACTGCTGGCAAGCTTGTCTCAAGCATCTGCGGCGACCGGCCAAGAGGCCATTTTTGTGGAGCGCTTCCCAGAACTGGATCCAGGTCCCGTCCTGTAAGAATGAAGCCCTGCTGATCAAGGACGACACAGCCACGCAGCCAGTCGCTACGAGGTGACGCACCCGTCATCACGAAAACGTGCCGGATGTCGCGCGTCATCCTCTCCCCTGACGACCGGTCGAGCCATGTGACCTGTTCGAGGTGCGATTCGCCCTCTAAGGACACCAGTTCAGTCTCCAGATGCAGCTCGATCACCGGGTGCTTAGTGATCCTCTGAGTCAAATAGCGTGACATCGTATCGGAAAGTGTTTTTCCGCGAACCAGCATATAGACCTTCCGGGCGGTTTCCGCCAGGAAAATGGCTGCCTGGCCGGCCGAGTTTCCTCCGCCGATGACGACGACCTCGTCTCCCCCACAGAGCTGTGATTCCATGAATGTGGCCGCGTAATAGATCCCATTTCCTTCGAACTCCTTCAGGTTGGCGACGTTCGGCGTATTGTATTGCGCCCCAGTGGCTATGATGATGCTTCGAGCCCGCAGAATATCGCCATTCTCCAGCGAGAGCCGATATGGCTTCTGATCGCATTCGAACTTGACCACTCGCTGTCCCACCATCATCTGTGCGCCGAATTTTTCCGCCTGAACAACGCCACGGCGCGTGAGCTCCAGACCGGAGACGCCGGTCGGAAAGCCAAGGTAGTTCTCAATCTTTGAGCTCGAGCCCGCCTGTCCGCCGGGAAAGTCAGCCTCGATCACCACAGTTTCTAATCCTTCTGAGGCTGCGTACACCGCCGCCGCTAACCCGGCCGGACCAGCGCCCACAATGACGACATCAAGAATGTGGGATTCATCGACTTTGCCCGAGAGCCCAAGGCATTGAGCCAACTGTTGGGTCGTGGGGTTGCGCTGCACGGCCTTTCCGCTGCAGATCACGATCGGTATTTCGTCTATCTTCACATTAAAACGATCGAGCAGTTCCTGGGCGGTCGTGTCACTGTCAAGATCGATATATGCGTGCGGATGTCCGTTGCGGGTGAGAAACTCGCGCAACCGCAACGTATTAGCCGAGTGACGCGATCCCAGAATAATGACGTTGCCCATGCCGCCCGCAATGAGCGCGAGGCGCCGGCGGATAAAAGCGCGCATGAAGATATCGCTGAGTTCGGCATCTTTCGCGATGAGCGAGCGCAAGGCACCGGAGCTAACCTCAAGAAATTCTCCTGACTCGGCCACGCGTCCTCGCGCCATAGAGCCGGTTCCGGAGATCAAGACCATGTCTCCGGAAAAACCGCCCGGACGATGAGTCGCAAATACGTGCTCGCCAGAGAGCCTGGTTATTACAATATCGAGCTTTCCGGAGAGCAAAACAAACAAAGGCAAACGATCCCCGGCTTCGAACAGGATCTCTCCGGCCCGAACTGTTCTCACCGTGCCATACGGCCGGATGCGGTCGATCTGGCTGGGGGTTAGGACGGGGAAGGTCTCGGCCTGCCGCTGGGGTGAGTCTATCGATCGAAGAATTGACCCGGTCACTTATCTTTTCCCATCCCGAATGGCCGATCCCGATTCCATTATCACCTGTATCATTTGATCTCCGTCGGCCGCAATCCTTTCCGGCAAGTTGCGAGTTGGCCATCACTCGTAATACGCCGGCAACTTCTTTTGCGCTTCGCTTTGTGGCTGATCGTGGTTGATCCAGAGCCGCGCAGACTCCTTCGCCATGACTGCCGCTATCTTGTCCATGGACTGCAACGAGGCCTCTTTACTCCAATTATTGTCGGGAACATAGCGATGGTCAAAGCTCGTCTGAAAATGCACAACATCGCCGCTTAGAATCACCGCTCCAGTTTTAGGAAGCCTCACGAGCAAAGATTGGTGGCCGGGCGTGTGTCCCGGCGTGGAGAGCAGCACGAGGCTCCCGTCGCCAAAGATATCGTAGTCGCCGTCGATGAGCTTCACCGGATGCTTCTTGTTAAAGGCGACGGTGTCTTGTCGGCTTCCAGCCCATTCGTACTCGACTTTCTGTACGAGCATGAGCGTATTAGGAAACATCTCGATATTTCCTGCGTGGTCGGGGTGGCTATGTGACACGGCCATCAGTTTGATGTCCGAAGGCTTGAGCTGCAACTGTTCGAGCTGAGCCGCGAGAGTTATTGGTTTGCGCCAGATCGGGCCAGTTCCCGGACCCCATTCATGAAATACGACTTCATGATCCGGCATTTTCGCAACAGCATCATTGATGCCCGTGTCCCACAGGACCCAGCCTTGAGTGTGATGGATAAGGTAGCAGTGTCCGGGAAAGCCGACGGGCGTTCCGATATTAACTCCTGGCGTCCAGCGTGATTCGTCGGGGCCACTGCCGTCACCGCAATCGATCACATAGAGGCGGTCTACTCCGGACTTGACATGCGGGTTGGGGGCGGTGGAAATTCGCATGCCAGGAATGGCGGTCGCCAGCGCCAAGACCGCAACCAAGAAGCCGAACGTAACGTTTGCTTTCATGAAATCCTCCATACGGAACCCGATCGCAGGCGGGTAATGACGATCCGGTTCTCGTGTACAAATCAAAAGCAGCCCCGGGTGGTTGAGGCCGACTAAGGTTGGAACCCGTCCGCCATCCACTTGGCGGATAATTCAATCCGAGATTGCTGCCAAGGACCTTCTCCTCTTGGCGGCGGTGGTGGCATTACAGCGCCGCCGATTCCACCGATGCGATCGTAGATCGCCCCAGCGTGCTTTTTGACGTTGTCATAACTTCTCAGGTTGAACGCCTTGCTCATGCCTTGTACATCTCGCTCCGTAAAGAGCGGCCGACTGCCCGCTTGAAAGCTCATCGTTTTCGTCATCGCGCCTCTCAGGTATTCGGTTCATTCGGCCACAACAAAATAATCCGCACAATTGGACGATGGTATCGCCCATACTTTCGTATCGACTGCAGTATCTTCACGACTGACTTGCCGACCTGGGCACGAGATGTCGTCAATACCAAGGTCCAATTGCCTTAATCTCGTCACTCGTGGCTCAATACAGACCGTTCGAGACGCATGTCGTTCGAGTTTAGAATTGTTTATGAAGGAGAACACACCGTGAGCAAGCACCTCGAATCGCTGTATCAGAATCTTGTCAACGGTAAACTGCCCCACAATTCGAGTTGGAGCGAAGCCGTCGACCTCGTCGACCATTTGGGTGAGGTTCAACCGAACGGCAACGACGAGTTTGTGTTCCGTGTTGGTGGGCAACGCGCCTTTTTCAAGAAGCCAAACACCCACGATCTGGGCATGGAGGAAGTTTCCCGCCTGCGTAAATTCCTGAAGGAGGCGCGGCTGGACGCGCAAAAATCGGGCGCGCAGACCGAACAACCGGCCAAACCCTGCCGGATGATTGTCGTCATCGACCACCACGCCGCGCATGTTTATAAGGATTCCGGTGGAAGTCGTCCGGCAGACGAACACAACGTGCAGCCTTACGATCCTTATCATTTCCATCATCATCTGATTCATCGAAAGGAAGCCCACTACCGAGGCGAGCGCGTGCCCGAAGAGGATTCGTTTTATGAGGAGGTCGCGGAAGATATCACTGCGGCTAATGAGATCGTCCTCATCGGTCATGCAACCGGAAAAAACAACGCCGCAGAGTTCTTGAAAGAATATTTGAAGACCCATCATCCCGACATCTCACGACGGGTCATCGCTACCGAAAGCGCAGACCTCTCGGCGGTGACCAAGTCTGAGATTGAGGCTCTAGCAAAGCGACACATGATCGCGGCCGTCTAAACTGAATTCCACGCAGTTGCCAGTGACTCACATCTCTCACAACAAGACACCGCTAGAACTATATTGACAGGCTAAGATCGACAGGATACGACTGTCCTTTAACTGTCCAATAAGGATTCCTTAACCCTACTTACAAGGCTTTTCAAGGGCCACCCGCGTCTTGTAAGTTATTGAAACTAATAGTCTTCTTGGATAACCCAAAGGTCGTAGATTCAAATCCTACCCCCGCAACCAAAACATTCTTCCTTTTAGCAACTTCCGCAGATCGGTTACCATCCGAATTTGTGATATCGATTAAGACAACACTGATGGGAGATCACCGTGTTTGGGCGTGCCTTGAACCTGGCCAACATCGAAAAAGCGGCACGGTTGATTGATCCTGTATTTCTTAACAGTCCGCAGTATGAGGACGGAACGCTGAACGCCGTGATGCGGAATCGCGTGCTGGTGAAGGTCGAGACGGCCAATCCTATTCGCAGCTTTAAGGGCCGGGGCGCGGATTTCTTCGTCCGGTCCCGCGACTCGAAATGTAGCATCGTGTGCGCCTCAGCTGGCAACTTCGGCCAAGCGATGGCCTACGCCGGTCGGAGCCGGGGCATTCCGGTGGAAGTATTTGTTGCCAATGATGTGAACCCGGCCAAGGCGGAGCGAATGCGCTCGCTCGGCGCCAAGGTTAAAGTATGCGGCGGTGATTTCGAACTTGCCAAACAGAATGCCCGGCAGCAGGCGGCCGGTGATCCCGCTTGCATTTTCGTCGAAGATGGTGCCGAGGACGCAATAGCCGAAGGCGCGGGCACGATCGCGGTCGAACTGCTTGCCGCAGGGACAATCGACACAGTCGTTGTACCTCTGGGCGACGGCGCCCTCATCAATGGCGTTGCCGCGTGGATCAAAGAGCGTTCCCCGGACACACGGGTGATCGGCGTATGTCCTGAAGCAACTCCGGCAATGCTGCATGCATGGCGAGAAGCGCGCGGGATGTCGCGATTGGCTGGCGATTCTTCAACCCTGGGGCGCGCTGTCCACACCATCGCGGACGGGATAGAGGTGCGAGTGCCAGTTAGCGAGTCAGTCGAGCAGATGAAGAATCTGGTGGACGACATCGTTCTTGTTAACGATGATGAGCTGATCGAAGCGATGCGCCTGTCTGCTTCGGTGCTCGGGTTGGTGTTGGAGCCTTCTGGCGCCGCTGGGTTAGCCGCTATCCGCCGACATAAGATTCCGGGCGGCCGTGTTGCGACGATTCTGACCGGGAGCAACATTCATCCGCAGATGTTTGCTAAGCTGGCGACGTCAGAAACGCGCAAGAAATAAATCCATTTCTGCAATTCAAACCGACGATCCGTCGACCGGGTGCATCGCAGCCGCGCAAAGCTGTTGCCGTGGACGTCGCTGCGCTGCGTGCGATTCCTGCATTGCCGGCAGTGTGGCTAGTGTCCGGCATTGTCTAACGCCGATCCGTGTTAGCGAATCAACGGTTGCGTAAAAAGAGCGAGGCGCTATCTCGCAATCCGGGGTCCCCAGGCAGGTACAGACTTATTCGCGGGCTTTTGGCGGCTGTTTGAGTGTTCCTGCATAGTAACGTGCAAATGTGGGAAAATAGGTTGTTCCCACGAAAGAGAGCTGCCCGGAGATGGTCTACGTTCGAACTGTCCTGATTGGCGCGCTGTTATTGGCCGTTTCTGGTTGTTCCAAGCGCGAGTTGAAAGAGATTGAAATCGATCTGCCTGCGAATTTCAGCGGCCAAGTGGATATAGAAATGGGAGTTCCGGGCGCTCCCGAACTTCACCGCGAGAAATCGCGCTATGTCGTCTCCGTTCCCGCAGACGGCAAGGTTGTAACGTCTACAGTTTTTGCCGGCGGAACTGCAACGTTTGGGAATGTAGATAACAGTCGCGTTTGGGGATACACTCCGTCGGTTGCGAGAACTGGGGACGGGATCGTCGTGGGCGGCAGTATCCAGCTATTCGTCGGAACGCAACAGCAATACGAGAACGAAGAGGCGAAAAAGCCGAAGTCCCGCCTTCATCAAGACATACTTTCCATTCAAGTGGAAACCTCATAGCGTTGCGGGAGCGATGTCACCCAGAGGAAAAAATCAGCTACTTTTCATAGCCGCCCTCGTGGTCCTCATCGCGAGCGGAGTGGCTGCAATTGTCGCAATCTCGCGCTTTCTCGCTGCCCAGGAATGGGTGGCACATAGCCGCGAGGTGCAAAGCGCTCTCGGTCAGGTAAACACCGTGGTTTCGAGGGCGGGGCGAACTCGTACAGAATATATCGACTCCGGCGACCCCGATCATCTCCACGAATATCAGGCAGCTATCGGGCAAGTCAGCACTCCTTTGCAACTCCTAAAGAAACTCACGATTGACAATCCGCTGCAGCAAGCGGAGCTTTTACAACTGCAGGGCCTCGTCGACGAACGGGTCAGCTTGATGCAGCAGTCGGTCGCGTTGCGCGAACGAAATGTTTCAACCTTGGAGAACCAGGCACGCAATACGCAACGGATCGTTTCCGTGGCTGCGCGAATGGACACCACCATCCAGACGATGCAGGACGAAGAGCAGCGGTTGCTGGACGTGCGATTGCGGCGAACTCACCAATGGGAACAGTTTGTCGCGATTTGCCTGGCCGCGAGCTTTCTGATTTCGTCGTTGCTATTTGTAGTCAACCATAATGAGCTGAATCGAGAACTCGAGCGCAGAGAACGGGCCGAAAACAGCTTGCGCGAACTGAGTGCGAGAACGATGCACCTTCAGGATGAGGAGCGTCGAAAGTTCTCGCGTGAGTTGCACGATAGCCTCGGGCAATATTTAGCGGGCATCAAGATGAACCTTGGGATTTTGCCGAAATCTAAAGACCAGCGAGCCACGATTGACGAGTGTGCGGAATTGGCGGACGCTGCGCTAGCCGAGTGCAGGACGATTTCACATCTTCTCCATCCGCCGATGCTCGA
This sequence comes from Terriglobia bacterium, assembly GCA_963771505.1. GTDB lineage: Bacteria > Acidobacteriota > Terriglobia > Terriglobales > Acidobacteriaceae > JAJPHW01. The sequence goes on along the minus strand of CAVYTO010000001.1, from coordinate 24,534 downwards.
TGAAGCCGGCTTCGTTTCCGCTGCGCACTGGTACGTCGAAGGATTTTCAAAGCGCAGCGGAATTCCAACGAAGATCTCATTGCCCAGCGATCTTGGACGATTCTCTCCAGCTTGTGAGTTGGCCATGTTTCGCGTTTTGCAGGAATGTCTGACCAACATTCATCGGCACTCCCAATGCACGGAGGCGGAGATTGATTTTCATGCTGGACTGCGCGAGATGACTCTAACCGTTCGGGACAACGGCAAAGGCATGACTTCTGAAGTGCTACAGCGATTCAATCAAGGTAGGAATCAATTGGGTGTCGGGCTCTCGGGTATGCGAGAGAGACTCCGCGAGTTAAATGGAAAATTGATGATTTCGTCGAATGGTCAAGGAACAGCCGTAACAGCAAGTATGCCAAGGGTATAGGATTCAAGCTTCAACTGATACCTGCCGGCTCCCAAGCCAACCTTCTAAGCGAATAAAACACGAATATAATTGACCGTATTCTACCAGCCTCGGAGGCAGCTCGTGGGGTCGTCTCGTTTAAAAGCGGAGTTGTATTCTCGCGCTCAGGCGGTTGAAGGACTTCGGGATTTCACGCTGGGGAATGTCCCAAGCGTCATATTTGGGCAAACTGCATGCGGGCGCCACGGAAATTTCCATCCCACTTCATACCGCCAAATATTGGCGAATCCATCGTGGGCGAAAAGGCTGGCCAAAGTCCACACTGCATCTAGAAGGGCGATGCCGCGAGCGGATTGGCGCTGGCGCGAGCTTGATTCGGCCAATAGCTCCGACGCATTGCTGATGAATATTTTTTGTCATCCTCACGTGATGAAGAATCGGCAGCTCTGCTCGGCGCTGGGCATCGACGATGGAACAGCGGCCGAATTTGGCTTTCGCCCGAAGATTGTCACCACCAAGCCTCCCAAAGACCGAACCGAGATTGACTTGAAGCTGGGCGGACTACTGATCGAAGCTAAATTGACCGAAAGCGATTTCCAGCTGGCGACGATGGCGAAAATCCAGCGATACCGTGACTTCCACGATGTGTTTGAAGCAGGGATGCTAGGTGAAGTCGGCGGTGCGGTAAGGGGATATCAGGTGATCCGCGGCATACTGGCCGCGCATAATTCTGGAGGCTCTTTCTGCCTTTTTTGCGATGCACGGCGGCCAGACTTGATTGAGTCCTGGTTTTCGACCCTACGCGCGGTAAAACTATGCGATCTAAGGGCCCGATTGAAATTGATGACGTGGCAGGAATTGTCGTTTTTTCTGCCGAAGTCGTTGCAGAAGTTTCTCCACGACAAGTACGGCATTTGCAGCGCGTAGCTGAATCGCGGCAGTTTTTACCCATAGTCAAGTTGGCTGCACGCGATTGATTGCCATGCATGCCGCGTACCGCCGGCGATTTGCATCTATTACTAGGCATTCAGCTGGCCTCTGCGGCTGATGAACCCATGGTCGATCGAACTACGAAGAGCGAAGCTGAGAGTCGGAGTCGCGCGCTGGATATTTTCCATCCCGCGGTGCGCGATTGGTTTGAAGCGGTGTTTCCGTCGCCGACCGCGCCGCAGATAGCCGGTTGGCCTTCGATTGCGCGCGGCGAATCGACTTTACTGCTCGCGCCGACTGGCAGCGGCAAGACCCTGGCCGCATTTTTGTGGTGCATCAACCGACTCGTGTTTTCTGACGTGCCGGATGCAACGCAGCGCTGCCGAGTGCTGTATATATCACCCATAAAAGCATTGGCGGTGGACGTCGAGCGTAATTTGCGTGCGCCGTTGATCGGCATCGCTCAAGCTGCGCAAAGGCTCAATTTACCGTTCCATCAGCCAGCCGTTTCTGTGCGGACTGGAGACACACCGCAAGCGGAGCGCGCCCGCTTTGCCCGTCATCCGGGCGATATCTTAATTACGACTCCAGAGTCGCTTTATTTGTTGCTGACGTCGAATGCGCGGGATGCGCTGCGTTCGGTTGAGGTCGTCGTCATCGACGAAATTCACGCGCTGGTTCCGACCAAGCGAGGATCGCATTTGGCCCTGTCACTCGAGCGCCTACAACATCTGGTGGGCCGGCGTGAAATCCAGAGAATAGGGCTGTCGGCAACTCAGCGTCCGCTGGAGGAAGTAGCCCGTTATCTTGGTGGGGCGGAGCCGCCAAAAGCGAAAGCACAGCGCAAAGCTTCTCGCGAATCAGAGAGCGGCGTTCTGCAAAAATCCGTAGTGCCCGAAGATGCTGCGGAGCAGGCTGTGACTGAGTTCGAATCAAGCTCGTTTGTGCCCGTTTACCGGCACGTCACGGTCGTGAATGCGAGTGCGCCGAAAAAGCTCGACCTTCGCGTCGAGGTTCCCGTTGAAGATATGGCGAGCCTGGACGAACTTGAGACGTTGCCGAGCGGACCGGCATCGCAGGGGCCAAAGCGGAAATCCATCTGGACTGCCATTCACCCAAAACTGCTCGAGTTAGTACGTGCCCACCGGTCGACATTGATTTTTGTGAACAGCCGCAGGCTGGCGGAAAGAATTTCAGGGGCGATCAATGAACTCGCCGGAGAAGCCCTGGTGCGGGCACACCACGGGAGTGTAGCCGTAGCTCAACGCAAGGAGATTGAAGACAAGCTGAAGATGGGAACCTTGCGGGCGATTGTGGCGACATCGTCACTCGAACTGGGCATCGACATGGGCGCGGTCGATCTGGTTATTCAGATTGAGTCTCCGCCGTCAGTGGCGAGCGGTATGCAGCGAGTCGGTCGCGCCAGCCATCACGTCGGCGCCGTGAGCAACGCAGTGATCTTCCCCAAATATCGCGCGGATCTGGTGGCTTGCGCCGCGATAACGCGAGCGATGTATGAGGGTGATGTGGAGTCCGTGCACTATCCCCGAAACCCGCTGGACGTTCTGGCGCAGCAAATTGTCGCAGCCGTTGCAATGGATGACTGGACGCTGGAGGACCTGTTCGACCTGACGCGATCTTCGGCGCCATATGCTGCTCTAACGCGGCCAATCTTTGAAAGTGTGCTGGATATGCTTTCGGGGCGATATCCGTCGGATGAATTCGCTGAACTTCGTCCGCGAATCACATGGGATCGGATGACGAAGAAGCTATCGGCGAGGCAAGGCTCGCGGCGGGTCGCCATCATCAACGGCGGAACGATACCGGATCGTGGGCTCTATGGTGTGTTTCTAGCAGGGGCTACCAAAGGTGCGCGCGTCGGCGAACTCGACGAGGAAATGGTATTCGAGAGCCGGCAGGGAGACACCATCGTCCTGGGAGCGTCGACCTGGAGGATCGAAGACATCTCTTACAACAAAGTCGAAGTTTCGCCGGCCCCGGGCGAGCCGGGCAAGATGCCTTTCTGGCGAGGAGACAGCGCCAACCGCCCGGTGGAATTCGGCATGAAAATTGGCAGGATGTGCCGCGAAATTCTGCTTCTGCCCCGGCCGGTGGCGTTCAGCCAGCTTGTGGAAGAACACAGCCTCGATGCAACTGCTGCGGAAAACCTGCTGAAGTTTTTGGAAGATCAACTGGCCGCTACTACGCGGGTACCGAGTGACGAAGACGTAATCATTGAAACTTGTCGCGACGAAATGGGCGACCGGCGGGTGTGCGTCCTCACGCCTTTCGGCAGTGCGGTGCATGCCCCGTGGTGCATGGCGGTCACATCACGGTTGCGGGCCGAGCGCGGACTGGAAGTTGAGTCGATGTGGTCAAATGACGGATTCGTGCTGCGGGTTCCCGATAACGACGAAGGCATTACTTCTGAAGACATCTTGCCATCGGCAGCCGAGTTCAAGGAGCTGGTGTTACGACAACTGGGCAGCACGTCGTTGTTTGCCGCAAAATTTCGCGAGGCCGCGGGAAGGGCATTGTTGCTGCCGAAACGGCGGCCCGGGGTGAGGGCTCCGCTATGGCAACAGCGAAAGAAATCGGCCGATCTGCTGGCGGTAGCATCCCGGTTTTCTTCTTTTCCGATCCTGCTGGAAGCTTACCGCGAGTGCATTCGCGATGTTTTCGATCTGCCGGCTGTGGCTGGAATTCTGAACGGGATTCAGCGTGGTTCGATCCGGGTGACAAGTCTGGAATCTTCCCGCCCGTCGCCATTTGCGGCGTCACTGCTATTCGCGTACGTCGCGAACTATATCTACGATGGCGATGCACCGCTTGCTGAGCGGCGCGCGCAGGCGCTGTCAATTGACCAATCTCAGTTGGAGGAATTGCTCGGGGATACCGATCTTCGCGAACTCCTCGACGCGACTGCGCTTAACGAAGTGGAAAGCCGCTTGCAAGCGCTGGAGGCGGATTATCAGGCGCGGCATGTTGATGGACTGCATGATTTGCTGCTGAAACTCGGGGATCTGACAGCGACGGAAATTGGTGCGCGTTCTGCAACCGTGGATGTAGCTTCCGCGCTGGAGGAATTGACGAAGACGAGGCGGGTGGTGGCGGTCCGCATTGCAGGACAACAGCGGTACATTCCGGTCGAGTACGCGGCGCGTTATCGCGACGCGCTCGGCACGCCGTTGCCTCCGGGGTTAGCCGAAGCGTTCCTTGCCCAGGGCGACGATCCGCTGCGCGCGCTGGTGCGAACGTTCGCTAGAACTCACGGGCCTTTCGCCACGGCCGATATCGGCCAACGCTACGGGTTGACGGCGGAGAAAGTGGAAACTGTGTTGCACACGCTGCACGGAACCGGCAAGTTGCTGGAGGGCGAGTTCCGTCCGGGTGGAAAGACGCGAGAGTGGTGCGATCCAGATGTGTTGCAACAAATTCGACGCAAGAGTCTGGCACGATTACGGAGAGAGATCGAGCCAGTCGAGCAGAGTATTTTTGTACGATTCACGGCGAGGTGGCAAGGCGTGACAGTGCGCCGCCGCGGGCCGGATGCGCTGCTGGATGCGATCGAAAATCTCCAGGGTGCGGCATTGCTTGCTTCCGAGCTGGAGCGAGAGATATTTCCTTCGCGCATCAGCGACTACGAATCGTCCAGCCTGGATACGGCAATGGCCTCCGGACAAGTGGTCTGGGTGGGCGTCGAGCAAATTGGGAACCGAGACGGCCGCATCGCGTTGTATCTGAGTGAGGCCTTGCCTATGCTGCTGGCTCCGAAGCTACCAGCGGGCCAGACGGAAAAATTGTCGGAGCGCGCGACCATGATAGTCGGATTTCTTGCTCAGAGCGGAGCTTCGTTTTTCGCTGCCATTCATGCCGGAACCGGGGGCGGATTTCCCGGCGACACTCGTGACGCGCTGTGGGAACTGGTTTGGGCTGGAGAAATTACAAACGACACGTTTCATCCTCTGCGAAACTTGTTGCGTCCGGCGGATGACAAACGCGACCGCAACGCGGAAGCGTTACAGTCGCCTCCGGGATCCCCGGAGTTTGTGCGGCGGCTCCGCTCACGAACGGGAACTCCGCCACAAGGGCGCTGGTCATTGGTCCGCCAACACCTCGGAACGACCGTGGCGGCAACGCAATGGAGCGCGAGCGTTGCCCAGCAACTTCTGGTGCGGCACGGAATTGTGCTGCGGGAAACCGCGATTGCCGAAAATGTCCCCGGCGGCTATCCCACGATTTACCCTGCGCTGAAAGTGATGGAAGACAGTGGTTGGGTGCGGCGCGGAATGTTTGTTGCTGGTTTAGGCGCTGCCCAGTTTGCCATGCCCGCCGCCGTTGACATGCTAAGAAGCCTGCGTGTGGAGCCTGAGACCCCCGAATCGGTTTATCTTGCGGCAACTGATCCGGCTAACATTTACGGAACCTTGATACCGTGGCCGCGCAGAGATGGAGAAGTTGATTCAGCCACGCAAGCGCAAGACTCGCCGGTCGCTCCAGCATCCACGGAGCCTGCACGTATCAGCCCGCATTCCATGTCGCGGACCAGCGGCGCGGGAGTGATTCTGATCGACGGAAATCTAACCGCATTTCTCCGGCGGCGAAATCAGGATGTTCAGGTATTTCTTCCTGAAACAGAGCCGTCGCGGTCACGCTTCGCTCGCGAACTAGCGCGCAAGCTGGCGGAACTCGCGATCCGGCGGCAGGGACGGAAAACGGGCCTGCTGATTGGACTGATCAACGGCGAACCGGCGCGTGAACATTTCCTGTCGCGATTTCTGGAAGAATCCGGTTTCGTGAATTCGGCGGCAGGATTTCAGATGCGCCGCGTCGCCCCGATCGCGATGTCGAGTAAGGAAGCCGCGGCCGAGGACATCGAGACCGACGAAGACGAGAGCGAACGCCGCGCTGCGGAGTTGGGTTAGTGCCCGAGGGCGATACAATCTTCCGCGCAGCCCGGACGCTCAATCGGGCCTTGGCCGGCCAAGTCGTCACTGGCTTCGAAACCGTCCTGCCAAAGCTTTCCCGTGTGGATTTCGATTCCGGAATCGTCGGAAGAACAATAGAAACGGTCGAGGCGCGGGGGAAGTGGATGTCGATGACATTCTCCGGCGACCTGGTGTTGCTCACGCACATGCTGATGAGCGGCAGTTGGCACATTTACCGACCCGGAGAAGCGTGGCAACGGCCCACCGGAGACATGCGCATCGTGATCAAGACTGAGCGTATCTGGGCGGTTGCGTTCAAGGTTCCGGTGGCTGAATTTCATACAGAAGATACGTTGCGACGCCGCAGCGGGTTTCGCACCCTTGGGCAAGATGTGTTGACGGCGGAGTTCGACCCGCAGCGATCCATCGAAGACTTGCGTGCACGCGGCGACCTCGAAGTCGGCCCTGCGTTGCTTACGCAATCGATCATGGCGGGGTTGGGGAATGTCTTTAAGTCCGAGGTCTGTTTTGCATGCGGCGTGAATCCATTTCGACGGATGGGTAATCTTACGTCCGACCAACTCGCTTGTCTGGTGACGACAGCCAGGAAGTTTTTGCTTGCGAATGTTACCGACACATCGGGCGACCAGATGGTGACATATACCGGGATGCGGCGAACTACGGGACGTTCCAGCAACGAAGACCGCTTGTGGGTCTATGGACGGCGAAATGAGCCGTGCAGAAAATGTGGGACGTCGATTGAGTCGCGCAAACAGGGTGAAGAAGCCCGAACGACTTTTTGGTGTCCGGTTTGCCAGAAGGGAGACGCCAGATGAGCACTTACGGCAGACCGCCTTGCGACGAAGCGATTGTTCTGTCGCGCCCGTGTCCAGAGGCGAATGCGAGCGATCCGCGCGCGGGGACCTGGGTGCTGGCCGCGACGATCCTGGGTTCGAGCATGGCATTCATCGATGGAACGGTGGTGAATGTGGCCGTACCCGCTCTACAAAACTTCTTTCAGGCCAACGCGGCGGATGTGCAATGGGTGGTGGAATCCTACGCGCTATTTCTAGCCGCGCTGCTGCTGATTGGCGGATCGTTGGGTGACATATATGGCCGCAAGAAATCGTTTCTTGCGGGAGTGGTCATTTTCGCCGGAGCGTCGGTGTGGTGCGGGTTAGCGCAGACGATTCACGTTCTGATCGCCGCCCGCGCATTACAGGGGGTCGGCGCGGCCTTACTCGTTCCCGGAAGTTTAGCGCTTATCAGTACTTCTTTTCCCGCCGAAACGCGCGGGAAAGCCATCGGCACCTGGTCAGGATTCACCGCAATCACCGCAGCTATTGGCCCATTAATTGGTGGATGGCTGGTGCAACACGCTTCGTGGCGATGGGTATTTTTTATTAATGTGCCGATCGCGGTGGTTGTAATTCTGATCTGCATCCTGCGAATACCGGACAAGGCCGAGAGTAAATCAGACAAGGCTTTGGATTGGCAAGGAGCGATTCTGGCCACCTCAGGCCTGGGCGGGATCACATTCGCTCTCATCGAATCGGCGCGGCTCGGACGTTATTCGGCGCTAGTCGGATTGTTCGGGGTTTGCCTGCTAGCTGGGTTTTTTCTGATCGACAAAAAATCGAACTATGCCATGGTGCCGCTGTCGCTCTTTCGTTCGCGCAATTTCAGCGGAGCGAACCTGATGACATTGTTTCTGTATGCGGCGTTGGGTGGGGTTCTTTATTACATGCCGCTGAATTTGATTCAGGTTCAGCATTACTCACCGACTGCAGCCGGAGCAGCGTTGCTTCCATTCATTCTGCTTATGTTTTTCCTGTCGCGATGGTCGGGCGGTTTGGTGGCGCGCTACGGAGAACGGTTGCCGCTCATCGTCGGCCCCCTCATCGTCACGGCGGGCTTTCTCGGGCTCACCTATCCGAGCGTGGGTGGTACCTATTGGACGACATTTTTTCCGGGCGTGCTGGTGCTGGGCTTTGGATTGGCCATCAGCGTCGCTCCGCTTACGACAGTCGTAATGAATTCGGTTTCGCAGGAGAACTCGGGCGCAGCGTCCGGAGTGAACAATGCCACGTCGCGAGCGGCGAGCCTGTTAGCGTTGGCCGTATTCGGCATTGTTTTCAGTCCACTCTTTTCGAAGCAGTTGAAAGTCAGTTTGGAGCGCAGTCCGCTGGATGCTTCAGCGCAAGAGGAAATTTTCGCGCAGCGCGGCAAACTTGCAGCAATTCAAACTGCGCATCCAGAAGGAACTCAAGCAGTCGCAGAATCGTTTGTCTACGGATTTCGCGGAATACTGCTGTTGGCGGCAGCGCTATCGCTGCTCTCGTCTCTGGCAGCTGCTACGTTGGTGCAGAATGCAGAAAAGCGTTCGCAGAACAGCCCGGAATCCGTCGCAGCGTAGAAGAGAAGCAGACCGGGAATAACTGGGGCGATCGTGAGGGCTGAACGTGATCCTCAAGGGGATCGCACTAACCCATGACCGCCCCAAACTCTGACCCTGACGTTACCCGAATCCGTCCCATCGCACAATACGGTGTTTCGGGTAGCGCATATCGGGTAGAGATGAAATGTGGCTAGTGAGAGGTTTTCGCCTTATGCGGGCGGCGGATGCTTCAGGGTCGTAAGTCTCTCCTGCCACGGGCAAGTACGTACTCATCGATTGTGAGATAGTCAAATTATGGAGCGGAAGAGAGATGCGTCACGCAGACCAAATTTGCTACACGCGGCCTGTTTGGTATGTCTGACGGTTGCGCCGATCGTCGCCCAGAGTGCGGCTAACGTGGCGTCACGGCCCAGTCCGCCAAAACATTTTGACCACGTGATCGTCGTGGTGCTTGAGAATCAGAACTACGATTCGGCGATCAATGACGACTTACTGAAAAAGCTAGCCACCAAGGGCGTGGTGTTCAGCAATTTTGTCAATCTCTATCATCCTTCCTATCCGAATTATCTGGCAATGATCTCGGGCAGTTCGTTTGGAACGCAGAAACATCTAGACGGTGACCGCCAAGTCGATCTTCCCGCCGACGAGCAACACCGGACGATCGGGGACCTGATCAACTGGAGAAATTACGCTGAGGATTATCCGGCTTCGCCCACGGACAACAAACCGTTCCTCGGAGCTAGGGAAGGAAGGTATGCGCGGAAGCATGTTCCGTTTCTGAGCTTCAAGGCGGTGCAGGAAGGCAGCTTTCGCAACGTTGTGCAGGTCGACACGCATCGCACCGACAACGCGTTCGTGACTGACATCGGAGGCTTCATTGCCGATGCAAAGGCGCATCCTTTGCCTGAGTACATTTTTTACAGCCCGAATCTCGACGACGACGGGCATGATCCGATTTTCAATGCGCCGGTGGGAATGAAGAAAGCTTCGGCGTGGCTCTCGGAGTTTTTGACGAAGTGGCTGCATTTCGACGAAAACGCCTGGGTTCCAAAGGACGAAAATTTAAGCCGCACTTTAGTTGTGATCACCTTCGACGAAGCTGAGGGCCGAAAAAAGCCGGAGCGCCTGTACACGGTGTTTTTGGGAGCGATGGTCAAGCCGCAAGAAGTCACTGCGAGGTTTAACCACCTTAGCGTGCTGCGCACGATCGAAGACAACTTCGGATTAAATCCGCTTCAGCCCGACGGCGATGGAGCGGCTTCCGTGATCGCTGGAATTTGGAAGTGACGATCCAAAGTCGCGACTGATTGTGTCATGTCACGAAAAGTCAGACTTGTTCCCGGTAGCTATATGCAGCCGACGGGCATCCAAAAAGTCAGCCTGAAAGAAAAGTCCGACAACGATGAGTGCTAGTCAGTTTCAAATCGAGCAGAAACCCTCTCGTGTACGAGGTCTCGGCTACCACTACCCACCTGGGCTTAAACGCAACCTGATTTTTTATACCTGGTCTAGATTTCGTCCCGGGGACGCCATCGGATTGTTCGAATACTTGCGGCGGGAACACGGGGATGTCGTCCATTACAAACTGGGACCGACGCACATCGTTTTTCTAAACCATGCGGAATACATTCGCGAAGTGTTGGTTGTGCAAAACGATAATTTCGTTAAAGAGCGCACGGTACAGCGAACGAAGATGCTGCTGGGCGAAGGCATGATCACCGCGGAAGGCAAGCCACACAAGGCTCAACGGCAAGTTGCGCAGCCTGCATTCCACCGCCAACGTGTTGCCGGTTACGCCGAAGCCATGGTCGAAGAATCAGTTCGTGCGAGGGAGCTATGGCGTGACGGCCGGAGCATCGATGCATCGCAGGAAATGATGCACCTGACTTTGCGCATCATCGCACGGACGCTGTTCAGCACCGAACTCGGGCACGAAGTGCAGGAGCTTTCGGGTGCCATTAACGCGATTATGGGTTTGTATCACTATCTGATCGCGATGCCGGCGGTGGAAACTTTCGTGAGCCTGGGAGTGCCGCCTGTGGGACGATTCGCGAAGGCTAAAGCGCGCCTGGACGCGATCGTTTATCGCATGATTGAGGACCATGAGCAAAATCGAAGTGGGAGCGGCGATCTTCTCGACATGATGCTGCGGTCGCGCGACGGAATCGAATCGTCCGAAGCTCGTCCGAAAGAAGTTCGCCCTAAACATGACGAACTATTGCGAGATGAAGTTATCACTATTTTTCTGGCAGGCTATGAGACGGTTGCGAGCGCTTTAACCTGGACGTGGTATCTGCTGTCGCAAAATCCCGACGCCGAGCGAAAGATACATGATGAAATTGACAGGGTGCTGGAAGGCCGCATACCCACGATCGAAGACGTTCCCCAGCTCAAGTACGTAGAAATGGTTTTGGCGGAATCCATGCGACTTTATCCGCCGGCCTGGGCAATGGGAAGGCGAGCGCTGGATGATTTTGAGTTGGGACCGTATCGTCTACCGGCGGGAACAACCGTGCTCATCAGCCAGTTCATCACCCAGCGCGATCCGGCGAGATTCGACGATCCCCTAAAGTTTTTGCCGGAGCGGTTTGCGCCATCTGGCCGGACCACGTTTCCGAAATTTTCTTACTTTCCTTTTGGAGCGGGGTTCCGGCAATGCATCGGTGAAGCGATGGCGTGGACGGAAGGCATATTGGTGCTGGCGACGCTGGCGCAGAAATGGCGGCTGCGACTTTCGCCTGAGGCGCGGGTGGTGCCGCAACAGCTGATTACGCTGCGTCCTAAATACGGCATGCCCATGTTCGTTGAGCGTCGCTAAGTCAGAGTCTGCAGCCGGTTCGGTTCCTGGTATCCCTCCGACCGCACGAACCTTACCCTCTAGGCTGCGGAGATGCTCTCCTGCGCAACCGGCCTGGGCCTTAAGGACCTTCTTTCGATCCGCCGGACTTCCATCACGGTGAACGCTGCGCCGATGGCAAGCAGGGAGGTTGTCAGCAATCCCACTAAGAAGATTATGGTGTCAGACATTGTGGCGGTCCCGTGCGGCTTGGCGGATGTAAATGCCAGCCCCGATAATCGATGGAACCCAAAGCCCAACAAAAACGCCGGCGTCTTTGTTCGGGGACGTCATCCCTACACCAAACCAGAGCGAGACCGAGAATAGAAATGACAAGAAAGCGGCAGAAAGAATCAACCAATCACTTTTAGTGAACACAGCGTTAGCCTCCTGAAGATCACTTTTATTGTGAATCAGGAAGGGATCAGCGCGAAAAAAATTGTTCGTCAAGATCAAATTACTTTGACTGTAGAGTAAACTTTTGTGGCGGAGTTTACCCGGTAGGAACTAGACGAGGAATTAGCGAGTTGTTCGGGTTCGAATCACTGCCTCTGAAAACATCTCCCATGCCCTAGTCGACGTGTTCGCCATCCTCGGTGAACCCGAGTTCAGGTGGAGGTAGAGTGTCGGTTGGCCGCGCCCAGAAAACGTACAAAGTCGGCAGCAGGATGATGCTGATGAAAAGTTCCACGATCAGGCCGCCTACCACGACGATGGCGAACGGTCGTTGAGAGTCCGAACCAATGTCATGCGACATTGCAGCCGGCAACAGGCCCAGGGTCGCGACGAGCATGGTCATCATGATGGGGCGCAAGCGCAGGGAAGCGCCTTCCTTGGCGGCCTCGCGCGGATTCATTCCTCGCGTGCGCAGTTGATTGATGTACTCCACCATGATCACGCCGATCTCTACCGACACGCCGATGAGTGCGAGAAAGCCCAGTCCTGACGACACAGAGAAATGGGTTTGGGTAATCAGCAGGCTAAAAAATCCACCCAAAGGAGACAGCGCCACTACTGCGAGAATCAGCCACACCCACTTCCACGAATTGAACGCGGAATAGAGGATGAAAGACATGAGCAGCAGGGTAATGGGAACAATGAAAGACAGGCGTCGATTGGCGCGTTTCTGGCTCTCGTATTCGCCGGTCCAGTCCAGGTGATAGCGCTCGGGCAACTTTACTTTTGCGTTTACTTCGTCGATGGCCTGGCGCACGGTGCTGCCGAGGTCCCGCCCGCGAACGCTGTATTTGATAGCGATGTAACGCGAGTTGCCTTCGCGGTAGATGGTGGACGCGCCGTCATCCAGGCTGATGTGGCAAAGCTGGGAGAGCGAAACTCTTTCGCCTGAGGGAGCGAGCAAGCGGATGTTGGCGATATCGTCCACAGTTTGGCGAAACGGCGCCTGATAGCGGACGGTCAGATCATAACGTTGCTCGCCAATGAGAATTTGGCTAACTGCTTTGCCGCCGACAGCCGCTTCGACCGCATCCTGAATGTCGCTGACGTTGATTCCGAAGCGGTCAGCCTGAGCGCGGTCGATGACGAGGTTGACATTGGGTTGTCCTCGAACCTGAAAAGTGCCGAGGTCGGCAACGCCGGGGACGTTGGCCATCACCGCCTGGATCTCGTCGGCCTTTTGCTCAAGAACCTTAAGGTCGGTGCCGAATAGCTTGACCGCCAATTCGCCTTTCACGCCGCTGACCGCTTCCTCGACGTTATCGGAGATGGGCTGGGAGAAATTCCAATCCACTCCGGGGAACTGTGCCAGAGCATTGTCCATGGAGGCGATTAATTCGTCTTTAGTTTTGAACTGATGTCTCCACTTTTCGCGCGGCAAAAGGTCGACAAAAAATTCTGTGTTGTAGAAACCGCTGGCGTCGCTGCCATCGTCAGGGCGACCGACCTGACTAACGACCTGCGTCACCTCGGGGAAATCGGCGAGCACAAGTCGGGCGCGATTGGCGAGAGAGATTCCGGCCGAGGGGCCAGTGCTGGGCGCGAGCGTGCCACGGACCCAGATTGCGCCTTCATCGAGATGCGGCAAGAACTCAGAGCCGATCACGCCGCTCATGGCCACCACGATCATGATAACGAGGGCGAGAACGCCGAGCCCGAGCGTGAGCTTCTCGTGGTCGAAACACCAATCAAGCGTAGCGGCGTAGCGCTCTTGAAGAAAAATCAGGACTGGATTGCGCCATTCCTTACCGCCGTTTTGAAAGAGAAAGCTGCATAGAACGGGGGCAAGAAACAGGGCGAAGATTAATGCCCCGAGAAGGGCGAAAGCCACAGTCCAGGCCATCGGGCTGAAGAGCCGGCCTTCCACTCGTTGCAGGGTGAAGATGGGCAAGTAGGCAACAATGATGATGATGCGGGCAAAGAAAACCGGCTTCTGGACTTCATGTGCCGCAGTCGCAATGATTTGCAGAAAAGTCTTCTGGCGATTCGGGAAAGTGGTGTGGCGAAGAATGTTTTCCACCATAACGACAGAACCGTCCACCACCATGCCAAAGTCCAGCGCGCCCAGAGACAGCAGGTTTGCGGGAATATGACGAAGGTCCAGCAAGATTGCGGCGAACAGCAGGGAAAACGGAATCGTAACAGTGACGATGAGCGCGCTGCGCACGTTGCCGAGGAACAAAAACAAAATCAGAGTCACCAGCAACACGCCGTCGGTGAGGTTTCGCAGGACGGTGTGGGTGGTGTACTTCATGAGATCGCTGCGATCGAGGTGCGGAACCAGCTTCACGCCTGCCGGCAGGCCACTCGTATTCAGTTCGGCGATTTTTTTATGCAGGGCGTCCAGGGTAGTTTCGGCTTCCGCGCCTTTTCGCAATAGGACGATTCCTTCGACGACATCGGCGTCGTCGATGACCGTTCCGTCGTTGTGACGGACAGCTCGGCCCAACTGGCCCAGACGCACCTTTGGCGCTTGAACCACTGGTCCGAGATCGCGAACTCGTATCGGGGTGCCATTCTGTACTTTGACCACGGTCGCGGCCACATCTTCACTGGTCTGCATGAGACCGACAGCACGTACGTTCAGCGCCTGCTCGCCGCGCTCGATGAATCCGCCGCCGGAATTGATGTTGTTTGCCGCGAGAGCCTGCTCAACTTGAGTGAGAGAGAGGCCGTAGGACACGAGTTTGCCCGGATCAATCTGCACCTGATATTCGCGCGTTGGGCCACCAAACGGATTGACATCCACAATGTTCGGCACAGATTTGAGCTGGTTCTGAACGTACCAATCGTTTAGCGCTTTGAGTTCCATGGCGTCATACTTCGGATTGGAACTTTGCAGCGTGTAAAACATGATCTGTCCGGTGGGGCTCGAATCCGGACCGATGCTCGGATTGATGCCGTTCGGAAGCGTGACCTCCTGCAGGCGGTCCAGCACTTCTTGCCGCGCATTGAAGGTGGTGACATCGTCGTCGTAAATGATGGTGATGACCGACAGACCCGCGAGAGACACCGAGCGAAGATGCGTAAGGTGGGCAACGCCGTTAAGGTCAACCTCCAAGGGCACCGTAATTTGCTGTTCCACTTCTTCGGCGGCGTGGCCCGGCCACTGCGTTATCACCTGCGCGTAGGTATCGGCTACGTCCGGATAAGCTTCGATGGGCAGGTTGTGGAACGAGACGATGCCCCAGACGAATAGCAGAAGTCCCACGGCGAGGACCGCGATTCGGTTTCGTAACGCGAAATCAATCAAGCCCTGAATCATGGCTAGTTCCCAGCCACTGCGCTGGAAAATTCCAACGCGTTTGCTGCGACCGTGTCTCCAGGGTTCACGCCCTCGCGGACCTGTTGCATTCCGTCATTCGTGGCTCCGGCGGTTTGCACTTCCAGCTTGCGAAAACGTGAGGTGCCTTCCTGCCGGAAAACCCAGTCTTTATCCTGAAGGCGCATGATCGCTGTAGCTGGCAGCACGGTTTGTTCTTGCTTCTTCTTGGACCGAAAGAGTGCGACTGCATACATGCCGGGACGGAAAGAACCGTCGGTGTTGTTTAGCACTACACGCACTTTTGCCGATCGTGTTGACGGATCCAGCAAGCGTGAAATGTCCGAAATCCTGCCGTGAAATGTTCGATCGGGGAATGCGTTCAGCTTAACGTCCGCTGCATCCCCCAACGCAACCTCGCCTAGATCGTTTTCAAAGACATCGCAAACGACCCAGACCTGCGAGAGGTCAGCGATGGTAAAAAGATTTGGAGTGTTGTCGATGCTTTTAATGCCTTCGAATCCCGCGACATTTTGCTCGACGATGGTGCCTGAAACGGGCGCTCGAAGTTCGATCAACTGGCTCGGGTGGGATATGTCTCCTCCCAAGGCTTTTACTTTCTCGGCAGATGTCTCGACGTCGACCTTGGCTTTGTCTTCGGTATCCTGGGCGACTTGAAAATCCTTCTCGGCCATCGCGCCATGTTGCAGGAGAAGTTGCGAGCGCTCGAGCGCTTTGCGGGAAAGAATCTCGTCGGCGATGGCTTTGCGGTAGTCGGAAGTTGCTTGAGCCAGATCGGAACTCGATATAACGAGAAGAATTTGCCCTTTCTTCACGGCGTCGCCCAAGCGTGCTTTGATTTCGACGACCCTGCCGGAGCCCAACGACGTGACGTGCACTGTGCGCGTGATGTCAGGAAAGACGCTGCCGTTCGTGCTCAGTTCGGTCGGCAGCGACCTGGTTTCTACTTTCGTCAACTTGAAACGTTCAATGTGATCCACATCGAACACTCCGGGCTCGCGCGTAGCTTCGTTCTTCGTGGGAGCAGGCGCAGCCTCGCGGGAGCAGGATGCAGTTAACATCAACAGAATTGAGAGAGCAGCTCGGCCTAAGTTTTTTTCGAGACGATGGCGCTTCATGGAATAACCTCGCGACCGGCCGCAAGGTTTAACTGTCCCGCAGCGGTTAAATAAGAACCGACAAGGTTGACATAGCTCAACTCGACCGCGCGATAGTCGTTTTCGGCGCTGAGGAAGTCGAGCAATGCGGCCCCGCCGTGCTGATAAGAAAAAGTCATGGTGTCGCGCACTCGAACTGCTTGTTGTAAATATTTCTCTTTGTATGGCCGCAGGAGCGCTAAATCACCGTCAACGGTCGCGTAGGCCGAATCGACATCGCTGAAGACCTGCGCCTGAGTCACATCCAGGAGACGCTGGCTGCGGTCAATATCAAGCTGTGTCCGCAGTTTTTCTCCCTGGTTGCGGTCAAAGATTCGAAGCGGGATATTGACGCTCGCGCCGACCGTCTGATGTGCGAAAGGATTGTTGAACGAAGGATTGTAGGTGTACCAGGCGCTCACGGTGGGATCGGTAGAACCGTTCGCCACCGCGAGTTTGTGGTCGGTTTCCGCCTTCTTGATCGACTGCATCGCGGCTTTGAGGTCGGGGCGACTTTCGAGTGCGGTCTGCCGAACTTCATCGCGTGAAGGCAGCTTGTCATTGAAATCGTACGGCGCGGTGACATCGAAGCTTTCCACCGGCGTCCTGTCGTTCAGCAGTGTGAGCAGTTGAATCTTTGCGGTGCGGACGTTCACAATCGCTGTCTGCAGGTCTGACTCGAACTGCACTCTCTGTAGCTCCAAACGATCCAAATCAATTTGCGCAATGGCGCCAGCTTTGAATTGTTCCGAGCTGATGGAGAGAACATAGTCGTAGTAGCCCAGGTTTTCCTTAGCAACTCCGTAAACAGCCTTTGCCTGGAGCGCCTGAATGAAGGCATTGCGGAGACCGAATAGCAAAGTCCGTTCGAGGTCGGCGTGGTTTGATTCGGCGATCGAAGTGGCTGCTTCGGCGCTTTCGTGGCGCAAATTTCGCTTGTTCCGCCGCTCAAAGAGTTGACTCAGCGAGCCCTGATATTGCGTGCCGGTAAATGGCTGCCAGACTCCGTGATAGGGAGCGATCTGGGTTCCATCGGTAGATACCGTGAAGTCAGGATTCGGGCGCAGGAACGCCGTGATCTCCTGCGCTTTGGATTCACTAACGCTCAGCCGGTCAGCCAGAAGTGACGGATTGCGTATCTCGAATTTTTCGCGTACTTGTTCCCACGTTAGTGCCATCGGCTGTTGGCACCAAGCCACACCGGCAAACGCCGTTAGCGCCAGAAACACAGATATTAAAAAACGGTTGTGCACTAGAACTCCGTGTACTTTTAGGCATCGCCCAGCGCAGCCCTTGCGCCGACGGCGGAATCTGGATTGGATGAAACGCCCTGAAAACAGGACTCGCTTAACTTATTAGGATAGTTCCGGACGGGGCGGGGACCGGCCGCTGCGGCAAACTGAAGGTGTTGGATATGAGTCGCCGAGGAACGTTGCATGCACTCGTCCGCTCACATCGATTTGTGGATTCGACGCCGCAATCGAGCCTAAGAATTGGAGATCGCTGTTACTAAACTCCGGCAAGTGTGTACGATGTGAAACCGCCTGCTTTACGAGCCTCTTGCCTGGGCAAGATTCTTCGATTTCGGACCGCATTGCATGAAGATCGTCCGATGCCGATATGATCGGGAACAGCAGCAGCAGAACACAGCTGACTACAACCAGGAAGGCAGCCGTTCCAACCAGATTCTTGTCTTGACCCTGAATCTGCCGACGCCAGAGGCAGGCAGCCGGGATGGCCAACGCCAGCCAAATCAGATTGAGAACCAGTTCCATTTAGGGTCTAAGCGGTACTTTCCAGACTCGCTGATGCTAGCAATTGGCCCCAACGGAAGTCAATGTTAGAGCAGGGATGCAATCCCGATCAGCTTTGTTCCCCAGAGGTCAATTAGGGCCTGAACCATCCAAAGCGGGTTGACGCGCGTACTTCAGGTGCACGCAATTCAGGAGGAAAAATCAATGAACAAAAAGAATTTGGTCATGTTTATGGGCGCGGTAGCCCTGATGGCATCTTTCGCTCTCGCAGCGGACAAAAACCCGATGGTCGGTGGGCAGGAAATGTATCCCACGAAGAACATCATCGAAAACGCGGTCAACTCTGCTGACCACACCACGCTGGTGGCGGCGGTTAAGGCTGCCGGTTTGGTTGACACCTTGCAGGGACCTGGCCCGTTCACTGTGTTCGCACCAACCAACGAAGCCTTCGCCAAGCTGCCTGCGGGCACGGTGGATACTTTGTTGAAACCGGAAAACAAGGACACGCTGGTTAAAATCCTCACCTACCACGTGGTGTCCGGCAAAGTCAGCGCCGCCGATTTGAAGAAAATGATCAAAGAAGGCCACGGGCAGGCGACGTTGAAAACCGTCAGCGGCAGCACCTTGACCGCGATGATGGACGGAAAGAACATTGTGCTGAAAGATGAAAAGGGCGGAACGTCGACCGTCACGATCGCGAACGTGTTCCAGTCGAATGGCGTAATTCACGTCGTTGATACAGTTCTAATGCCTAACTAGTTTTACGCAACAAAGCCAAGAGCGCTCCTTCACGGGAGCGCTCTTTTTACTTCTTGAATGCCTTGATTTAGCTGTTCGGGGTCTTGTTGCTGATGACTTCTTTGTTTTCAGTCTTCGCCGCGTCGGCAGGCGGTTCTTTCATTCCCTCTTTGAGCGCGCGGATTCCGTCGCCAATCCCTTTACCAAGTTCTGGCAGTTTTTTGGGACCAAAAATGAGCAGGGCGATAGCAAAGATGATCAGCAAGTGCATCGGTTGAAAGAGACCTTCAAACATTAGAACCTCCGCAGACTTCCTTATTTTACCGCTAATCAGCGCGGTTGGAGTATGAAATCGGGCGGCTGGCGGGTTATTTTACTGAGCGAAACGAAGCCTTGCGAACACTGCGGGGACATGGAAGTTTGGTGTCGAGGTTAACGTCGGCTGCCATGCCGAGTATCGCCGAGGTTCGCGATCGCCTTCCACGCGAAATAAATTAACTCGCCAAATGGACTTAGGATCGAAGTGATCAGTCAAAGAACTTATTGGGATAGAGAGTTCGGCAATCCATGTGTGCGAACTCTCATCGATCTGGACTGACCGCGTCATTCCACTCTGCAAGTTGCGCCGGCCTCCAGGAAAAATATCCAGGTCCACCCACATACCATTCGGAGCGATCTCGAATTCCTTGTAATAGTGTTCGCGTGTAGGGTCGGGTTGAAGGAAAACTTCAGCGACGTCGCGGTCCCAAAGCTGATCGCGTCGTCCGTTCGGTTCGGAGTCAGCAAAAACATACAGGGCTCGGTATCTGCATACAAATCGAAGATAAAGTGTCTGCTGAAACCACGCCACCTGCACCGAAGTTTCTGTGGCAGGGTTGAGATTTTTGCCTTGCCAATCTGCGGAAAATGATACAGCGGGCACGGATTTCCAGGCGGCATTTGGGTGGGCGGCACCCAGCTTGAGAGCGCGGCTCAGGTGTAGTGCGACTATTTCGTTCTGTTCAGCCGATGCGAATTTGGTTTGCAAAGCGGTTGAGCCTAAGAGTGCGACTAGAAGAATCGAGTGTAACGCAGCGGGAATCAGATTCTTACTTTGACCGCAAGAACTGGATAGATCGCTAGCGTGGCGAGTTTTAATCTCTCTAATCATGAACACCGATACGATGGTAATTGCAGCTTCGAACGAGATGATGGCTAGAGCGTTTTCTAATAATCCTGAAAAAACCGACGACGCGCACTGGCAGGCTGTACTTGCCCGCGACGCCCAACGCGACGGTTCCTTCGTTTTCGCGGTTTCGACGACGGGAATTTATTGCCGTCCGTCATGCCCATCGCGGCGTCCGAGGCGCGAAAACGTGCAATTTTTCAGCGCGCCTGCAGATGCTGAACACGCAGGATACCGTGCGTGCCTGAGGTGCCGTCCAAAAGCCCTCGGCGGAAACACTCAGGTCGAAGTGGTACGCGCCGTCTGTCGCTACATCGAAAGCCATCTCGATGAAAATGTAACACTGGCGCGACTGGGGAAAGAATTTTGCCAAAGCCCATTCCATTTACAGCGGATGTTTAAAGCCGCCGTCGGCGTGTCGCCCCATGCCTACGCTGACTCCTGCCGCATGAAGCAACTCAAACACAATCTGCAAGCCGGTCATTCAGTGACCCGCGCGATGTACGACGCTGGCTATAGTTCGAGCAGCCGGCTTTATGAGCGGACGGCCTCGCAACTGGGCATGACCCCGGACAAATACCGGCGGGGCGCCATAGCGGCTTCGATTCGATACACGATGACAGACTCGCCTCTGGGGCGGATGTTGATTGCCTCAACCACCAAAGGGATTTGCACAATTCAATTCGCGAATTCCGATGAAGAACTTGAGAATGGGCTGAAACGCGAGTTTCCCTTTGCCCATCGACGCCGAGTAGATGCTTCGCTCGATGGCGCGAAAAACGAACTGCTACGACAGATGCAAGGTCACAAAGCGCGTAAATCGTTACCGCTCGACATTCAGGCAACAGCGTTCCAGCGGTTGGTCTGGACGCATTTGCAATCCATTCCTTCAGGTTCGACAGAATCTTATGTCGAAGTGGCGCGATCGATCGGCCGTCCAAAAGCAGCGCGAGCGGTTGCGCGCGCCTGCGCCGCGAACCCGGTCGCAGTCGCGATTCCGTGTCATCGGGTAATCCGTGAAAGCGGGGAGATCAGTGGTTACCGTTGGGGCGTGCGGCGTAAGAAGACACTCTTGGCCGCTGAAACGGCCGCTGCCGGTAGTTGACGTGAAAACTCCACGATTGTGAAGAGATTACGCCCGCAAAACCGCGCGTGGCGTGGCATTTGACTGTTAGCGTTCGGCGATGTTCCATCGTCTCTAGTCTTGAGAACAGCGCAATCTTGAACGCTGCACCGCCGCGAATCTTAAGTAATCCTCCCCCATTCTCAGGCTTACCAAAGCGCATGCACATGGGGTATCTGTCAGAGGAGCCCGTACGGTGAGATGGTGAGGTTGCGCTTAAAGCGAGCTCAAAAACAATGGTCAACGAGAACTGTTTGGACGACGTTCACAACCGCATTCTCCGCGTGACGGAGGACCTTCGCGCAATCCAGCGTGAACTCAACTGCGCAGCCATGGCAGCCCCGGGCGATCCGGAACTGATGGAGACCTTGAGCGGGCTGCCGGAGATGGAATCCCTCAACACTCTGCGGTCCGCGCTCGACCAGATGCGCCACTTTCTGTTTTTCTACATGCAAGTGATGATGAACGAATCGGAATCTGGCGATGGAGTTCGACAAAGTCTCTGCGCGAAAGGTACCGATGGCGTGGTACTGAGTCCTCAAATTGCCGAGTCTGAGAGACTACGCTCTGCGGCCGACCTGGCCCTGCTGCAATATCTGGCAGAGGGCAAGACGCGCAAGCCCAATTAGAATTTATTCCACCGACACCGACTTCACCAGATTCCTCGGGCGATCGACATCCAGCCCTTTTTTCACCGTCATGTAGTAGGCAAAAAGCTGTAGCGGAATGATCTCGAGAATAGGCGAGAGCAGTTCCGGAGCGGCGGGCACGTAGATGACGTGGTCGGACAGTTGAGCTACCTTCTCGTCGCCCTCGGTAGCGATGACGATGACCTGGCCCGCTTGGCGCTTGAATCCCGCGATATTGGCTAGGCTCTTTTCGTAACGCAGCATTGAACCCGCGTCGCTCTTGTCGCAGGTGGCGATGGCAACCACCGGAAGATGCTCATCGACCATGGCGATCGGCCCATGTTTGGTTTCGCCGGTTGGGTAACCTTCGGCGTGGATGTAGGAAACTTCTTTCAATTTGAGCGCGCCGTCCATGGCAATTGGATAGTGGATAGCCCGGCCTACGAAAAGAAAATCCTCAAACTTCAAGTAAGTTTGCGCGAGAGCTTCGCATGCAGCCGCCTGCTTCAACGCGACCTCGGCTTTGTCGGGTAGCGCGGTCAGTTCGCGAATGAGCGCCTGACGAAGTTGCTTGCTGAATTTGCCGCGGACCTGCCCCAGATACAACGCGAATAAGTACAATACGGCCATTTGCGCGGTGAACGCTTTCGTCGACGCGATGCTGACTTCTGGTCCGGAGTGCGTGTAGAGCACGCCATCCGCTTCGCGAGCGATGGTTGAGTCGATCACATTCGAGATGGCAATCGTCCGCGAGCCTTTGGCTTTCGCTTCCCGCTGGGCGGCAGTTGTGTCGGCGGTCTCTCCCGATTGCGTGATCACGATGGTCAATTCGCCGGGGCCGATGAGCGGATTGCGGTACTCGAATTCGCTGGCATAATCGACGTCGACTGGAATGTTCAGCAGTTCCTGGATCATGTACTGGCCGGCCATTCCAGCGTGGCGGCTTGTTCCCGAAGCGACGATGTTGATCCGGCGTAGCGAGCGCAATTCGTCCACGCCGATGCGGATCTCATCTTCAAGGTGTACGGCCGACTCCTCCAGCACGACGCGGGGTGCGATGGTGTCTCGCAGGCTACGGGGCTGCTCAAAGATTTCCTTCAGCATGTAGTGGGGAAATCCGCCTTTGTCGGGCATTAGTTACTCCTGGATGTGAATTGAGATATCACAACTGTCCGCCCATAATGGTTTGCTGTACCTCGCCAACGGAATTCAAGACCACAAAGTCTGCCACTGCGCCGGCTACAAGGCGGCCGCGCGAACCGAGCCCTAATACGCGCGCGGGATTAGCGGAAGCGAGTTGGACGGCGCTTTGCAGATCGAGTCCGGCAGTTTGCATCACGTTGCAGATGGCGTGGTCCATGGTGAGCACGCTTCCGGCGATATTGCCGCCATGCGTACACTTGCCGTCTTTCACCTCGACCTCAAGTTCGCCCAGCATGTAAGTTCCGTCGGCCATGTCAGTGGCGGCGATGGCGTCCGTAATCAGGATTGATCGCTCCAGCCCTTTCGCTCGAAGGAAGAGGCGGACGATTGCTGGGTCAAGATGGACTCCGTCGACGATGATGTCGGCCGAGATTGCATCGTTGGTGAGCACTTCGCCGAGAATTCCCGGATCGCGGTGGTTCAGCGGGCGC
This sequence comes from Terriglobia bacterium, assembly GCA_963771505.1. Taxonomy (GTDB): domain Bacteria; phylum Acidobacteriota; class Terriglobia; order Terriglobales; family Acidobacteriaceae; genus JAJPHW01. The sequence continues at coordinate 1,136 of CAVYTO010000001.1, read as the reverse complement.
ATCGCGTTGAAGGTATGCGTCGCGTGGCGCGCTCCGGCGGCGATTGCTCGATGGGTCGTGCCGATGTCGGCATCGGAATGTCCGAGGCTCACGCATACTCCTCGATGCGTTGCCTCCGCGATCACTTCCATCGCTTCGTCAAGTTCGGGAGCGATCGTCATCACCCGAATCTGGCCGCGCGCTGCCTGCCAGAAACGGTCGAACATTTCGAGCGATGGCGAGAGCAATTGCGCCGTGGGATGGACGCCGCGGCGCACGTGGCTGATGAACGGGCCTTCAAGATGAATGCCCAGCGGTACCGCGCGCGGTGTCTTGGACGCATCTCTGTGGGATGCCCCTTCAACCGCGTCGGCCATGCGTGCGAGGGCGGCGAGCGTCACATCCAAAGACGCGGTGACTGTAGTCGGAAAGTATCCGCAGACACCGTGGGAGGCTAACGATGCTTCAAGTTGCGCGAAGCCGGATTTGTCCGCGCGCATGACGTCATGGCCCGCTCCGCCGTGGATGTGCATATCGAGAAAGCCGGGCGCGAGAATGCCTTTGGGAAAATTGACGATGCGCGCTCTGGGCGGAATTTCGCGGGATTTTTTCGCAAAGACCGCTGCAATCGTGAGGTCTTCAACTAGCACAACCGGGTCGGCGATCCGATCGACCGGCGACAACAGTGAATCTGCGGTGATAGCGATCATGGCGCTGGCGATAACTATAGCGGATGCGCACGCAAGATTACGAAAACGATTTAATAAAGGGAAATTGCAGGTCGAGATTCGAGATGTGGCCACGCACATGGCCGCGGAGCTGCAAAGATGGGCGGCGCTTACTGAATGCTATAATTTCGGAGTCGCGCGGGTTGTCGCGCACAGCCGCGCGATCCCACCATTTTCGCGCAGCGCTACTGTCGGGGAGTGGCTCAGCCTGGTAGAGCACCTGGTTCGGGACCAGGGGGTCGGAGGTTCAAATCCTCTCTCCCCGACCAATATTTCTAAGCCCGTCAATGAATGGCAGGCGTTGATCCCGTTGTCGGGATTTCCACGCGGCTGCCAAACGGACGATCAGCCTGTTTGTGAGCGTAAACGCCTGATTTCACCAGTTGGCTATAATAAACGGCAATTATGAAGCTCGATCTCGAGAAATAC